>NZ_AP022600.1:2400000-4800000 GCF_010725885.1 Mycolicibacterium tokaiense
AGTTCGAGGCGGCGCTGGCCGAGGGTGCACCGGAGCGTGACTTTGGCCCGCGCAGTGAAGACGACATCTACCTGCTCTACACCGGCGGCACCACGGGGTTCCCCAAGGGCGTGATGTGGCGGCACGAAGACATCTACCGGGTGTTGTTCGGCGGCACGGACTTTGCGACGGGCGAGCCGATCAAGGACGAGTACGACCTGTCCAAGCAGGCCGCCGAGAACGCGCCGATGATCCGGTACCCGATTCCGCCGATGATCCACGGCGCCACGCAATCGGCCACCTGGATGGCGCTGTTCTCCGGCCAAACCGTGGTGCTGGCACCGGAATTCGACGCCGACGAGGTGTGGAAGGCGATCCACGAGCACAAGGTGAACCTGCTGTTCTTCACCGGTGACGCGATGGCACGCCCGCTGCTCGATGCCCTCGAGGCCAACCAGGACAGCTATGACCTGAGCTCGCTGTTCCTGCTGGCCAGCACGGCGGCGCTGTTCTCCACCAGCCTGAAGGAAAAGTTCCTGGAGCTGCTGCCCAACCGGATCATCACCGACTCCATCGGATCCTCCGAAACCGGGTTCGGTGGCACCAGCGTGGTCGCCAAGGGGCAATCGCACACCGGCGGGCCGCGGGTCACCATCGACAAGAACACCAAGGTGCTCGACGAAGACGGCAACGAGGTGAAGCCTGGCTCGGGCGTGCGCGGCATCATCGCCAAGTGCGGTCATATCCCGGTCGGCTACTTCAAAGACGAGAAGAAGACCGCCGAGACCTTCAAGACGTTCAACGGCGTCCGCTACGCCATCCCCGGCGATTTCGCCGAAGTCGAGGCCGACGGCACCGTGACCATGCTGGGTCGTGGCTCGGTCTCCATCAACTCCGGCGGCGAGAAGATCTACCCCGAAGAGGTGGAGGCCGCACTCAAGGGCCACCCGGATGTCTTCGACGCTCTGGTGGTCGGGGTGCCGGACGAACGTTTCGGTCAGCATGTGGCCGCCGTGGTGCACCCGCGGGAAGGCGCCCGACCGACGCTGGCGGAACTGGATGCGTTTGTGCGCACCGAGATCGCCGGGTACAAGGTGCCGCGCAGCCTCTGGCTGGTGGACGGGATCAAACGCTCACCGGCCGGGAAACCCGACTACCGCTGGGCCAAGGACACCACCGAGGAACGTCCCGCCGATGACGTCCACGCCAAGCATGCAGGAGTGAAGGCATGAAAACAGAGCTTTGTGAGCGCTTCGGAATCGAATACCCGATTTTCGTCTTCACGCCGTCGGAGAAGGTGGCAGCCGCGGTCACCAAGGCCGGCGGGCTGGGGGTGCTCGGGTGTGTGCGGTTCAACGACGCCGACGACCTGGAGGACGTCCTGCAGTGGATGGACGCCAACACCGACGGCAAGCCGTACGGCGTCGACATCGTGATGCCCGCCAAGGTCCCCACCGAGGGCACCAGCGTCGACATCAACAAGCTGATCCCGCAGACCCACCGCGACTTCGTCGCCAAGACCCTGGCCGACCTCGGGGTGCCGCCGCTACCCGAGGACGAAGCCAAATCCGAAGGCGTACTGGGGTGGCTGCACTCGGTGGCCCGCAGCCACGTCGAGGTGGCGCTCAAGCACCCCATCAAGCTCATCGCCAACGCGCTGGGTTCCCCTCCCAAGGACGTCATCGACCAGGCGCACGCGGCCGGGGTCCCGGTGGCCGCGCTGGCCGGGTCGGCCAAACATGCCCGACGACATGTCGACAACGGCGTCGACATCGTCGTCGCCCAAGGCCATGAGGCCGGCGGGCACACCGGTGAAATCGGTTCGATGGTGCTCTGGCCCGAGATCGTCGACGCAGTCGGCGACAGCGCTGCGGTGCTGGCGGCCGGCGGGATCGGGACGGGCCGTCAGGTGGCCGCCGCGATGGCACTGGGCGCCCACGGCGTCTGGATGGGCTCGGCCTTCCTGACCTCGGCCGAGTACGACCTCGGGGTGCGCACCGAGGGCGGCACCTCGGTGATCCAGCAGGCGTTGCTGGCCGCCGATTCCAGCGGGACCGTGCGCCGCAAGATCTACACCGGCAAGCCGGCGCGGTTGCTCAAGAGTCGCTGGACGGACGCCTGGGACGCCGAGGGTGCCCCCGATCCGCTGCCCATGCCGCTGCAGAACATCCTGGTCAGCGAGGCCCACCAGCGGATGAGTGAGTCCAGCGACCCGACCACGGTCGCGATGCCCGTCGGGCAGATCGTGGGCCGGATGAACGAGATACGGCCGGTTGCCGACATCATCGCCGAACTGGTGAGCGGTTTCGATCAGGCCAGCAAGCGGCTCGACGACATCCGGGAAGGCTGAGCGCCCGTCATCCGGGCAGCAGCTCGAATTCCGCTCGCGTCGAGGGTTTTCCGTTGACCCGCAACTCGATGGCGTGGCCACCCGGGTAGTACGTGCGGGTGGTGATCGCGCGGAATGAGTGCACCTTGCGCACCGTGTGCTCCTCACCCGGGCCCAGGGTGGTGGTGGTCAGCTTGAACACCTTGTGCGACTGTCCGCCGTTGGCTCGGCGGTGGTGCACCGCGTAGTCGATGGCCAGCCGGGCCGGTTCCGCACCGTCGTTGCGGACGGTGGCGGAGAACTCGACCTCGCCGCCGAAGGGTACTGCTGAGCGGGTGAGCACCGGCCCGTCGACGGTGACGGTGGCCGCGGCGAACCCCAGCAGTTCCAGCGCCCCCGGATCGCCGCGTTTGACCAGGGTGCGTAAGGCGTGGCGCACCAGGGCCGGGGTGTTGTCGTCCGGCGCGGCGAGCCAGCGTCCCGCCGCGTCGACCACCAGGGCGGGGTGGTCGCGGCTGAGGTCGTTGAGGTGGTTGGCCACCGACCGGCGGACCACCGGATCGGGATCGCGGTACAGCGCATCGAGGACCGGAACCATGATGCCGGGCGCGTTGAGGATCTGCGGGACCCGGATGGCCCAGGGCAGATACGGGCGGGTGCCCTCCGAGGCGAGGCGGCGCACGGCGGGGTCCGGCGAGCCGGTCCACTTCACGATGATGGGCAGGGCCCGGTCGATGTCGTGACGCAGCAGGGTGCGGATGGCGAACTCGGCGCTGAGCTTTCCGGTGATCTCGGCCAACAGTGCCATCGCATCGTCGAAAGCCACTCGGGTGCCGTCGGATACCGCGCGCTGGGCGACGGCGGTGCTGACCGGCCAGACCATCCAGCCGTCGAGCTCCGCGGCCCGGACCACCTCGGCCAGGACTGCGGGATCACCCGGGACGTCGGCCAGCAGCGCATCGCGCAACAGGTCAGCCCTGGCCCGCAGGGGCAGCGGTGCCAGTGCCGCGCCCGCAGCGCGCAGCTGCGGCGCACTGCCGGTCACCGCCTCGACGGCATCGGCCAGCGCGTCGGCGGTCGCGCGGTTGATCAGTTCCTCGGCCAGCGGCATGGCGCGATGGTAGCGGCGACCTCGGACAGTGCGGGCGTATGTTGGCAGCGTGAACGGAGCCCGGGCACTGCTGAACACGCTCGTCGACGGCGGTGTGCAGGTGTGCTTCGCCAATCCCGGCACCTCGGAGATGCACTTCGTGGCCGCGCTGGACGCGGTGCCGCAGATGCGCGGGGTGCTGGGCCTTTTCGAGGGTGTGGCGGCGGGCGCCGCGGACGGCTACGCGCGGATCACCGGGAGACCGGCTGCGGTCCTGCTGCACCTCGGTCCGGGGTTGGGCAATGCGATCGCCAACCTGCACAACGCGCGCCGTGCCCGGGTTCCCGTCGTCGTGGTGGTCGGCGACCACGCCCTCGATCACAAGAAGTACGACGCGCCCCTGGAGTCGGATATCGATGCGCTGGCAGCCACCGTGTCGGGCTGGGTGCGGCGCAGCATGCGGGTCGAGGATGTCGCCGCCGACGCGGCCGAGGCCATCGCGGCCGCGCGCAGCGGTCAGGTGGCGACGCTGATCCTGCCCGCGGACGTGTCGTGGTCCGAGGGAGCCGCGCCGGCCCCGCACACGGCACTCGGTGCTGATGCCCCGGTTGACACCGCTGCGGTGGACGACGCCGCGGAGACCCTCACCTCCGGTGCCCCGGTGGTGGTGCTCACCGGGGGAGACGCCAACCGGCGCCCCGGCTTGGACGCGGCGGCGCGGGTCGCCACCGTCGGCGAGACCCGGTGGCTGTGCGAGACGTTCCCCACTCGGCTGGAGCGCGGCGCCGGACTGCCCGCCGTGGACCGGCTGGCGTACTTCGCCGAGGCGGCCGAAGAGCAGCTCGCCGGGGCGTCGCACCTCATCCTGGCCGGAGCCGCCTCGCCGGTGTCGTTCTTCGCCTACCCGGGCCGGGCCAGTGACCTGGTGCCCGCCGGCTGCCAGGTGCACCGCCTGGCCGGGCCCGAGGGTGCGGCCGCCGCGCTGTCCGCGTTGGCCGAGACGGTGGCTCCCGGCGCGTCCGCGCCGCTGGCCGCCGCGGTCCGGCCGGAACGGCCGACCGGCCCGCTCACCTGCTTTGCCATCGCCCGGGCCGTGGGCGCGCTGCTGCCCGAACGCGCGATCATCGTCGACGAGGCCAACACCGGTGGCGTCGGACTGCCTGCGGCCACCGCCGGTGCGCCGGCCCACGACGTCCTGACCCTCACCGGCGGCGCCATCGGCTTCGGGATGCCGGCCGCCATCGGCGCTGCCGTGGCCGCGCCTGACCGTCCGGTGCTCTCGCTGCAGGCCGACGGCTCGGCCATGTACACGGTGTCCGCACTGTGGACGCAGGCCCGCGAGAAACTCGACATCACCACAGTGGTGTTCAACAACGCGGTCTACGACATCCTGCGGGTGGAGCTGGCACGCGTGGGCGTCGACGGTGGCGCCGGCGCCAAGGCGAGCGATCTACTCGACATCGGCCGTCCGACACTCGATTTCGTGTCGATTGCCCAGGGGATGGGTGTTCCCGCCCGCCGGGTCAGCACCGGCGAGGAGCTGGTGGCCGCACTCGAGGAGGCATTCGGCGAGCCCGGACCGCACCTCATCGACGCGGTGGTGCCGTCACTGCTGGGCTGACGACGTTGTCCGATTCGTCCACGACCCGCCCGACCGCTGCTGCCTACCGTTGCTCCATGAGCATCACCTTGACCGCCGCCTGCATCGAGATCGTCGCGTCCGATCTGGACCGTTCGCTGGCCTTCTACCGGCTACTGGGACTCGACATCCCCGCAACCGAGGGACCGCACGTCGACGTGGAACTACCGGGCGGCAACACCCTCGCCTTCGACACCGAGGACACCATCGCAGCGATGCACCCGGGCTGGAGCCCGCCGGCCGCCGCGGGCCGGGTCACCATCGGCTTCCAACTGCAATCCCCGGCCGACGTCGACGCGCTGTACGAGACGGTGACGTCCGCCGGACACCACGGTGTGTTGACACCGTTCGACGCCCCGTGGGGACAGCGCTACGCGACGGTCGCCGACCCGGACGGGACGTCGGTGGATCTCTACGCGCTGTCGCCGAGCTGACGCAGCGGAACACCCGCCAGGGCGCGGCACTCGCGGTGCAGGTGCGGGTGATCGGCGTAGCCGGCCCGGGCCGCGGCGTCGCCCAGGCTGACTCCGGCATCCATCAGCGCCAGTGCCCGACGCAGCCGCAGGATTCGGCGCAGCATCGCCGGGGGGTAGCCGTACACCGTGACGCACTGGCGTTGTAATGTGCGGGCGCTGTAACCGGCGTGGGCGGCCACTGTGCTCACCGCGGCACCGGTGGCCAGCCCGTGGGTGATCGACCGCAGCACCGGCAGCGACCACGGGGCTGTGCTCGAACACGCCTGCGTCGCAGCCAGTTCCATCACCGCAGCAGGCAGCTCGGCGCCCGCCAGGTCGGGACGCACCTCGCTCAGCGGCACCCGCAGATCACGCAGCTCCGCGGCGGACACACCGAGCAGCCGCGGCAATACGCCGGGACGGAAGCGCACACCTCGGGCGTGGGACCGCTGACGACTCAGGTGCGCACCCGTGTCCGGCCCGGCGACGACGAGCCGACCGTCGAGGTCGATCAGATCCATGCACCCGTCCGGCAGCACCCGAACCTGCCGGGACCCGCGCGATGACCACACACACTCGGCGAGCTCGCGCAGCGGTGCCGGTGGCCGGGCCTCGCGATAGCTCACGTCTCGACGGTAACCCGTCTGGCCAGGTTCTGCCGCACCTCGTCCTGCCAGATGTCGTAGGCGTGCGTGGTGTCGACCTCCTGCTCGAAGCGGTCGGTCATCTCCGGTGCGACATCGGCAGCGTCGACGTAGAACTGCTCGTACCAGCGGCGGTGCTGGTACACCGCACCGTCCTCCTCGGTGAGCAGCGGATTGTCGATCCGGGTCTTGTTCTTCCAGATCTCCACGTCCTCGAGGAAGCCGTCGCCGAACGACTTGCTCATGGCGGCAGCCAGCTTGACCGCTTTGTCGGCGGGCAGGCCCTCCATCGCCTGCACGGCCACCCCCCACTGCAGGCGGAACGAGTTGTGCGTGACGGGATAGTGGCAGTTGATCAGGGCCACCTCGACGGTGAAGCCGGGCGCGAGGTCGTTGTGCAGCCAGTTGATCATGTAGGCGGGCCCGAAGTACGTGGCTTCCGATCGCAGATACGTTCCCTCCCACACCTTGTCCGGATCGGCCATGTAGTCGGCGCGGGGTTTGGATTCCATGAACTGGCTGGCCGTGTGACCTTCGATGACGTTCTTGAAGTAGGTCGGGTAAGCGTGGTGGATGTAGAAGAAGTGCGCCATGTCGACGTTGTTGTCGACGATCTCACGGCAGTGCGCGCCCTCGATGAGGACCGAGCTCCATTGCCACGGTGACCATCGGCCGTCGTCGTAACCCTCGATGGTGGGCGGGGTCAGTTCCGGTGCCGGCGTGGACCCTTCGGGGTCGTGCCAGACCAGCAGCTGTCCGTTGACCTCGGTGGTGAGCCAGCTGCGGGTGCGCGCCAGCCGCGGGGTGCGTTTGGCGTAGGGCACCAGCGTGCACCGACCGTCGCCACCCCAGCGCCAGTCATGGAAGGGACACGCCACCTGGTCACCTTTGACGCTGCCCTGGGCCAGATCACCGCCCATGTGCCTGCAGTAGCCGTCGAGTACGTGCAGGGCACCGCCGGAATCGGCGAACACCACGAGTCTGCTGCCGAAAGCGTTGATGCCGTGCGGTTTGCCGTCCCGGAACTCCTCGGCCAGTCCCAGGCAGTGCCAGCCTCGGGCGAAGCGGGTCATGGCGGCGCCGGTGTCGATCTCGCGGATCTCGCTCACGCTGGTTGTCCTTTCACCATGTCCAGCACAGCCAGGTGGCTGAAGACCATGCTGGTGCCGATCGGGTTCCCGCCACCGGGATAGGTGGTTCCGCTGGGGGCGGCCATCGTGTTGCCCGCGGCGTAGAGCCCGGGGATGACGTCGCCGCCGGTGTCGAGCACCCGCGCGGTGGCATCGGTGCGCAGCCCACCCTTGGTGCCCAGATCCGAGACCCCGAACGCGGCGGCGTGGAAGGGTGGTGTCACGATCGGCGCCAGCGGCGACGCACCGCCGGAGAAGGCGCGGTCATACGGCTCGTCACCGCGGCCGAAGTCCTCGTCGATCCCGCGTGCGGTGAACTCGTTGAACCGTGCCACCGTCTGCACCAGATTGTCTGCGGGAACACCGATCCGGGCGGCCAGCTCGTCCAGGGTGTCCGCGGTGTGCCACAGGCCGGCGTCGACGTAGCGCTGCGGTTCCATCATCGAGACATTGGTGGCCTTGACCGGCGGCACGAGGCCTTCGGCGTCGTCGTAGACCATCCAGTACGGCAGCGTCACCGCGCCGTCGGCCATCGCCGCCAGCACGCTGCGGCCCAGCCGGTCATAGGCCTGGGACTCGTTGGTGAACCGACGGCCCGCGTCATCGACGAAGATGCCGCCGGTGAACCACAGTGAGAACGCAGACCGTCCATCGGGGTGCGTCAACCCGGGTGACCACCACGCCTGGTCCATCAGATCGGTGTCGGCGCCGGCGGCGATGGCCGCCAGATGCGCCAGACCCTGATTGCCCCACGGTCCCATGGTGTCGCGAGAGGATCCGGGCACGTGGTACTCGGCGCGCATCTGCTGGTTCTGTTCGAACCCGCCCGCCGCAAGCAGCACGCCGCAGCGGGCACGGATGGAGCGGGTGGTGTCGCCCTCGGTGATGACGGCACCGGTGACCCGGCCGTCCTCAAACACCAGCTCGGTCAGGGCGCTGTTCAGCGAGACGGCGCTGTGCGGATACTGCCGGGCCGCCAGCAGCAGCCGGGCCACCAGGGCCCGACCGCCGACGAAGTAGTCATCGGGGATGGCGGCACCGCGCCATTCGGTGTCCAGCGGACCGCGCACCAGCTCGCGCAGATCCGCTGCCGCCGAGACCCGAAGCGCCTTGGCGGCGATGTGGCGCATCCCGTCGCCGCGGGCCTTGGGCGCCGTGCCGAAGTAGTCGGGCCACGGCAGCACCTGGAACCGCAGCAACTCGTCGGACTCCAGGTAGTCGATCAACGGTGCCCCGGCGCGGACGTAGGCCTCCTGCAGCGCGCGCGGTGTGCGGTCGCCCACCACCGCGGTGTAGTACTCCAGAGCATCGGCGATGGTGTCGTCACCGCCGGCGCGGGCCAGAACGGCGTTGGCGGGAAACCACATTCCGCCTCCGCCGGAGTATGCGGTGGTTCCGCCGAACTTCTCGGTGGCTTCGACGAGCTGGACCTGCAGGCCTTCCCGGGCGGCGGTGTACGCCCCGGTGAGCCCGCCCGCCCCGGACCCGGCCACCAGGACGTCGCATTCACTGTGCCAGTCGACCATCAGCGAGCCCTGCGGTGGTGTGCGAACACCGCGTCCATGGTGTCGCGGTCGGCGGCCGTCATCAGCCGGTAGTTCGGGGCGCCACGGCCGACCCGGAGATGGACAGGATCACCGCAGTCGTCCCAACGCTGCTCCTGCAGTTCGCGTTTGAGGATCTTGCCCGATCCCGTCACGGGAAGACCGGTGGACAGTCGCACCATCTGCGGCACGCCTTTGCGGCCCAGATCGGCCGCGGAGGCCAGGAATCCGGCGAACGCGGCCATGTCGAAGGCAGCCGGATCGCCCACCTCGACTGCGGCCATCACCTGGTCTCCGGAGCGTGGGTCGGGGACGGCGTAGACCGCCGCGGCGATCACCTCGGGGTGACGTCGCAGCACCCGCTCGATGGTGAGCGCGGAGGTGTTCTCCCCGTCGACCCGGATCCAGTCGCCGCGCCGGCCGGCGAAGTAGAGGAAACCGTCACCGTCGACGTAACCGAGGTCGCCGGTCCAGTACCAGCCGTTGCGGAGTCGCTCGGCGTCGGCGGCGTCATTGCGGTAGTAGCCTTCGAAGTCGCGTGCACCGAACTTGTCGACGATCTCGCCCACCGCGGCCTCGGCGTTGCGCACCCGGCCGTGCGCGTCCAGAATCGCTGTGGCGCAGGTCTTCAGATTCTCTGGATCCACGATGGTGATGCCGGCGTGTGCGGGCCGCCCCAGAGCCCCGGCCGGGGCGGATCCGTCGGGCACCGCCGCGTTGCCGCCCTCGCTGGAGCCGTAACCTTCGAACAGCTCCGCCCCGAATCGCCGCCGGAATTCGGCCTGGTCTTCCGGCGAGGCCTCGGTGCCGAAGCCCCGGGTCAGGGTGTTCTCGCCGTCGTCCGGAGCCTCGGGGGTGGACAGCAGGTACGCCAGGGCCTTGCCGACGTAGGTGAAGAACGTGGCGCCGTAGTACCGCACGTCGGGCAGGAACGCCGAGGCCGAGAACGTCGGGGTGAGGCAGACGGTGGCACCCACGGCCAGCGCCGGTGCCCACAGGGCCATCAGGGCGTTGCCGTGGAACAGCGGCATGCAGCAATAGTCGACATCGCCGCGGTGGTGCCCGAACTTGTCCACCGCGGTGGCGGCGATGCGGGCCAGCCTGCCCTGGCTGCACCGGACAGCCTTGGAGGTGCCGGTGGTACCCGAGGTGAACAACAGCAGCAGCAGTGACTCCGCACTCACCCCGTCGGCCATCGATGGGGTGCTGCGATGCCGGTCCACCAGCGCGCGGTAGGACGGGTCGTCGATCACCAGGGTGTCGAGGGCAATGCCGGACAGGCGGCTGCGGCCGGCGGTGTCGGTGACGATGAAGGCGCAGTCGGCGTGGTCGATGTCGGCGGCGAGGTCACCGTCACTACGGGTCGGGTTGAGGCCGACCACCGTGGCGCCGGACAGGGCTGCTGCGCCCAGCCAGAAGACGAAGTCCGCGACGTTGGGCAGCAGGATGCCGATGTGCAGCGGTGCGTCCGGAAAACGACTGCGGTGCAACTCCGTTGCCAGGGCTGCCCGGCGTGCGGATTCGATGACCACCTCGTCCCACGTCCAGTCTCGATCCCGGGTACGTAGTCCTGGGTGCTGGTCACCCACCCGGGACATCAGCATCGCCGCGATGCTGTCGGCCATCTCAGACCGCTGCCCGGCGCCGGGTGATGGCATGCACCTCATCAGAGCACTGCGTGCCTTCGGCCGACAGGTGGCGCTTGAGGATCTTGAAGGTCTCGGTGCGCGGAAGCGTGTGTGCCAAACGGACATACGACGGCCACTGCTTGGGGCCGAGGTCCTCCTGCCGGGACAGGAAGTCGCCGAAGGCCTCGACGTCGAAGGCGGCGCCGTCGGCCAGCACCAGGGCGGCCATCACCTGGTCTCCCACGGCCGGGTCGGGGATGGGATACACGGCTGCTTCGAGGACGTCGGGGTGGCGCAACAGGATTCGCTCGATCGGCGCGGTGCCCAGGTTCTCGCCGTCGACCCGCATCCAGTCGCCAAGGCGGCCCGCGAAGTAGGCGAACCCATCCGCGTCGCGGTACGCCAGATCACCGCTGTGGTAGACGCCGCCGGCCATCCGTTGCGCGTCGGCCGCGGGGTCGTTGTAGTACCCCATGAACTGTCCGGGGCCCGTGCGGTTCACCAGCTCACCCACCACACCCGGCGGGCAGGGTTCGCCGGTCTCGACGTCGGCGATGTCGACTCCGTTTGTCAGGGGTCCCAGGGCGCCGTCGGGAGTGTCGGGGGTACGCGCAATCGCCACGCCGCCCTCGCTGGAGCCGAAGCCGTCCACCACCTGCACATCGAACCGCCGGGCGAACCGGTCGAGATCACCGGGTGCGCCTTCGTTTCCGTAGGCGACCCGCAGCGGGTTGTCGGCGTCATCGGGCCGGGGCTCGGCGGCCAGGATGTACGACAGCGGCTTGCCGACATAGTTGGCATAGGTGGCACCGAACCGGCGCACGTCGGGGAAGAACTGCGATGCCGAGAAGCGGCGGCGCAGCGCGATCGAGGCACCCGCCGCCACGGCAGGACCCCAGCCCGCCATGATGGCGTTGGAGTGGAACAGCGGCATCGACAGATAGCAGGTGTCCGAGGGGCCCAGGCCGAACCGCTGCGCCAGCATCACACCCGGGAAGGCCACCTTGGCGTGGGTACACCGCACGGCTTTGGGGTCACCGCTGGTGCCGGAGGTGAAGATCAGCATGAACAGCTCGTCGGGATCCACCGTCGGGAACTGCACGGGCGCGCCGCGAAAAGAGTCCAGTTCGTCAATCCACGAGTCGGATTCGACGTCCAGCGCAGCGATACCCGCCTGCGCTCCGGTGCGGTCGGACAGGACGAACTGGCAGTCCGCGTGATCGATGTCGCGCCGCAGCGCCGCCCCACGCCGGGTCGGGTTGAGCCCCACCGGGACCAGCCCGCCGAGGGCGGCGGCCACCAGCACGGAGCTGAAGAAGGGGGTGTTGCCCAGTAGCACCCCGACGTGCGGCGGCTTGTCCGGATCCAGGCGGGCGCGCAGCGCCGCGGCCAGGTCGGCCCCATCCTGAATATGCCTGCGCCAGCTGCGCAGCGGCGTCTCGGTGCTGCAGACACCCTGGGCGTCGACGTCCGCCAGCGGAGCCAGGAGCCCGGTGACGGTGGGCTGATCCATGATCAGACGGGAGTGTCGGCCAGCTCGCGGCCGATGGACAACAGCGCACCCGTGGCGCTGCCGAGGGCGAACTCGGTCTGTTTGGCTGCCAGGAAGTACCGGTGCACCGGGTGATCGACATCGATGCCGACACCGCCGTGGACGTGCACCGTGGTGTGTGCCACCCGGTGCCCGGCTTCGGCCGCCCAGAACGCCGCGGAACGCACGTCGATGTCGGCGGGCAAATCCTCGGACAGCCGCCAGGCCGCCTGGGTGAGCGTCAGCCGCAGCCCCTTGATGTCGATGTAGCCGTCGGCCAACCGTGACGACACCGCCTGGAAGCTGCCGATGGGCCGGTCGAACTGTTCGCGCTCGCGCGCGTAGGCGGCCGTCAGCTCCAGCGCGCGCTCCAGTACACCGAGCTGGAAGGCGCTGCGGCCCAACAGCATGGTGGTGTGTAGCCAGTCCAGCACGTCCTGGCCGCCGACCAGCCGGTCGGCACCGAGCTCGACGCCGGCCAGTTCGAGGTGGCCCACACTGCCCAGGCCGGTGGTCTCCAGCGGAACCAGAGTCGCGCCGGCATCGTCCTTGGCGACCAGGAAAACAGCGGTGCCCGAGCTGGTTTCCGCCGGAACCAGATAGGCATCGGCCACCGGGCCGTAGGCCACCTGGGTGCGGGTGCCGGTCAGGCGATACCCGCCGTCGGCCTCGGTGGCTTGCACGGGGCCGTCGCCCATGTCCCCGTCGAGGGCGATGGTCAGGATCTTCTCACCCCGGACCGCCGGTGCGGCCCACTGGTCCTGCAGCTCGTTGCCGCCGAACCGGGCCAGCGCGCCGGCACCGGCCACCGCGGATTCCAGGTACGGCACGGCGGCGATCTGGCGCCCGAGTGCCACCAGGACGGCAACCTGTTCCAGGATGCCGAAGCCGCCCCCGCCCAGGGATTCCGGAGCGGCGGTGGAGACGATGTCGGCGTCGTTCAACTTTCGCCACAGCTCGGTGTCGAAGCGGTCGGGCAGCCCGTCGAGTGCGCGCTGATGCTCGGGCGTGCACACCGATTCGGTGATGGTACGGGTGAGCCCGCCCAGATCGTCGGCGGCTTCTGTACTGGAGAAGTCCATGAAAAGTCCTGTCCTACCGGTTCACTCGGGGCAGGCCGAGAGCAACCATGCCGATGATGTCGCGCTGGATCTCGTTGGTGCCGCCGCCGAAGGTGAGGATGAGCGCCGAGCGGTGCATCCGTTCGATGCGGCCACGCAGCAGCGCACCGGGTGACCCGGCCCGCAGCGTCGCGGACGTGCCGAGGACCTCCATCAGCAACCGGTAGGCCTCGGTGGCCAGCTCGGTGCCGTAGACCTTGGCAGCCGAGGCGTCGGCGGGGGAGGGCGCAGCGTCGGCGGCGGACGCCAGCTCCCAGTTGATCAGCTTGAGCACCTCGGCCTTGGCGTGCACCCTGGCCAGGTTCAATTGCACCCATTCGGAATCGATGAGCCGTTTGCCGTGGATGTCCTTGGTGTTCTGCGCCCACTCCCGGACTCCGCCCAGAGCGACATAGATGGGTTGTGCGGAGACCAGGGCCACCCGTTCGTGGTTGAGCTGGTTGGTCACCAGCTTCCAGCCGGCGTTCTCCTCGCCCACCAGGCTCGAGACCGGGACGCGCACGTCCTGGTAATACGTGGCGCTGGTGTCCACGCCGGACATGGTGTGTACCGGGGTCCAGGAGAAGCCCTCGGCCGTCGTGGGCACGATCAGCATCGAGATGCCGCGGTGCTTCTTGGCCTCGGGGTTGGTGCGCACGGCCAGCCACACGTAATCCGCATAGGCGATCAGCGAGGTCCACATCTTCTGACCGTTGATGACGTAGTCGTCGCCGTCGCGAACAGCGGTGGTGCGCAGCGACGCCAGATCGGTGCCTGCGCCGGGTTCGGAGTACCCGATCGAGAAGTGCAGTTCGCCGGCGGCGATCTTGGGCAGGAAGAACTGCTTCTGTTCGTCGGTGCCGAAATGCATGATCGTGGGCGCGACGCTGTTGATGGTGAGGAACGGCACCGGGACGTTGGCGATGGCTGCCTCGTCGTTGAAGATCAGGCTCTCCATCGGCGTGCGTTCCTGGCCGCCGTACTCCTTGGGCCAGTTGAGGGTGAGCCAGCCGTCCTTGCCCATCTGGGCGACGGTCTCGCGGTAGACGTTGCCGCGACCCATCTCGCCGTCGCCGGACGCCAGCGCCTCGGCGCGCTCGGGGGTCATCAACGCGGAGAAGTACGACCGCAATTCGCGGCGCAGATCCTCCTGCTCGGGGGTGTAGCCGATGCGCATTGCCCTCTTCCTCACTGCTCGGGTACGTCCGCAACCGGGCTCGGGTTTATCATCCTCGTTGTAACACGTTCTAGTCTTGGGGTCCAGGATGGGCCGAGCGGCCTGCGAGGCCGCCGGGTCGCGAGGAGGGTGTCATGCGCGTTGAGGTTGACCGGGATCGGTGTGAGGGCAACGCCGTCTGTGTGGGAATTGCGCCGGATCTGTTTGATCTGGACGACGAGGACTACGCCGTCGTGAAGGTGGACGAGATTCCCGAAGATCAAGAGGATCTGGCCGAACAATCGGTGGCCGAATGCCCGCGCGCCGCCCTGATCCGCAAAGACTAGAGGTAATCGTAAAAGTGACTTCCGCAGCAGCCGGTATCGATCTGTCCGGCAAGGTCGCCGTGGTGACCGGGGCCGCAGCCGGGCTGGGCCGCGCCGAGGCCATCGGCCTGGCGCAGTCCGGCGCCGTCGTCGTCGTCAACGACATGGCCGCGGCGATCGACAAATCTGACGTGATGGACGAGATCGCCGCCGCCGGTTCCAAGGCCGTCACGGTGGCCGGGGACATCAGTGCCCGCGCCACCGCCGACGAGCTGGTGGCCACGGCCGACGGCCTCGGCGGTCTGGACATCGTGGTCAACAACGCCGGCATCACCCGCGACCGCATGCTGTTCAACATGTCCGACGAGGACTGGGATGCGGTGATCGCGGTCCACCTGCGGGGACACTTCCTGCTGACCCGCAACGCGGCCACCTACTGGCGGGACAAGTCCAAGGAGGCCGGTGGCCCGGTGTACGGCCGGCTGGTCAACACGTCGTCGGAGGCGGGGCTGGCCGGCCCGCCGGGGCAGGCCAACTACGGGGCCGCCAAGGCGGGCATCACCGCGCTGACCATGTCGGCCGCGCGTGGGCTGGAGCGGTACGGGGTGTGCGCCAACGCCATCTGCCCCCGCGCCCGGACGGCGATGACGGCCGACGTGTTCGGCGCTGCACCCGAACTCGGCGACGGAGAGGTGGACGACCTGTCGCCGGAGCACGTGGTGACCCTCGTCCGATTCCTGGCCTCGCCGGCCGCGGCCCGGGTCACCGGTCAGGTGTTCATCGTCTACGGTCCGTCGGTGACGCTGGTCGCCGCACCCGTGGCCGAGCACCGGTTCACCGCCCCCGGATCGTCGTGGGCACCGGCAGACCTCAGCGACGCGCTGGCCGGGTACTTTGCTGAACGCGATCCGCAGGATGGCTTCTCGGCAGTCGGCTTGATGGGCAACTGAGGTAGTCATATCGTCCCGCGCGTCAGAACCGTTAACTAGAACACGTTTCAGGATGAGATTTGCCTCAGGGTGGCTGACCTGGACAAACCTGACAAATATGTCTCATCTGGCCGTTCTTTGACACTGTGAACGTGTTCTAGTTACTATGATCCGGCTCACAGGGATCGGCGTGCAAAAACCCGGTGTGACCGGCACAAGTCCGGGTTGGTCGATTAGCCCCATGAGCCTTCGCCAAGCCTGTTAGAGTCCGGAATCCGAACCCAGTGCCGACGAGAAGGGGACCGACGTTGATCTCTCGTCTGGCGGTTCCCGCGCGGGCGGTCGGTGGGTTCGTCGAGATGACCTTCGACACCTTCCGGGCGTGCTTCCAGCGGCCGTTCCAGTTCCGCGAGTTCCTCGACCAGACCTGGATGATCGCGCGGGTGTCCCTGGTGCCCACGTTGCTGGTCGCCATCCCCTTCACCGTGCTGGTGGCGTTCACCCTCAACATCCTGCTGCGCGAGATCGGCGCGGCCGACCTGTCCGGCGCCGGAACGGCTTTCGGCACCATCACCCAGCTGGGCCCGGTGGTCACGGTGTTGGTGATCGCCGGGGCGGGGGCCACCGCGATCTGCGCAGACCTGGGGGCGCGCACCATCCGTGAAGAGATCGACGCCATGCGGGTGCTGGGTATCAACCCGATCCACCGCCTGGTCGTTCCCCGGGTGCTGGCTTCCACTTTCGTCGCCCTGCTGCTCAACGGCCTGGTGTGCGCCATCGGCCTGTCGGGCGGTTATGTCTTCTCGGTGTTCCTGCAGGGGGTCAACCCCGGTGCCTTCATCAACGGGTTGACCGTGTTGACCGGGTTGCCGGAACTGCTGCTGGCGGAGGTGAAGGCGCTGTTGTTCGGCGTCGTCGCCGGGCTGGTGGGCTGCTACCGCGGCCTCACCGTCGCAGGCGGTCCCAAGGGCGTCGGCATCGCCGTCAACGAGACCGTGGTCTACGCGTTCATCTGTCTGTTCGTCATCAACGTGATCATGACGGCCATCGGCGTCCGGGTGCTGGACTCATGACGGGATCGGACTCATGAGCTACGACGCCACGCTGCGGCTCAAACGGTTCCTGTCCGGTGCCCCGCGGGCGGTGGACAGCTTCGGTGAGCAGGCGCTGTTCTACGGCGAGTCCATCCGCTACATCCCCAACGCCCTGACCCGCTACCGCCGCGAGACGGTCCGGCTGATCGCCGAGATGACCATGGGTGTCGGGGCGCTGGCGATCATCGGCGGCACCGTCGGTGTGGCTGCGTTCATGACATTGGCCTCCGGCGGTGTCATTGCGGTGCAGGGATATTCATCGCTGGGCAACATCGGCATCGAGGCACTGACCGGCTTCCTGTCGGCCTTTCTCAACGTGCGCATCGTGGCCCCGGTGATCGCGGGCATCGCACTGGCCGCCACCATCGGGGCCGGCACCACCGCGCAGCTGGGCGCCATGCGCGTGGCCGAGGAGATCGACGCCGTGGAATCGATGGCGGTGCACTCGATGTCGTATCTGGTGTCCACCCGCCTGATCGCCGGGCTGATCGCCATCGTGCCGCTGTACGCACTGTCGGTCCTGGCGGCGTTCTTCGCGGCCCGCTTCACCACGGTCTTCATCAACGGACAGTCCGCCGGCCTGTACGACCACTACTTCAACACCTTCCTGGTGCCCACCGATCTGCTGTGGTCGTTCCTGCAGGCCATCGTGATGTCCGTGGCGGTGATGCTGGTGCACACCTACTACGGCTACAACGCCTCCGGCGGCCCGGTGGGCGTCGGCATCGCGGTGGGCAAAGCGGTACGCACGTCCCTGATCGTGGTGGTCACGATCGTCCTGTTGATCTCACTCGCCGTCTACGGCGGGTCCGGCAACTTCAACCTGTCGGGGTAGCGGGTCATGGCTGACGGACAATCCCGGCGCACCCGCGTGCGGATCGCGGCGCTGGTCCTCGCCGCGGTGATCGCGGCGGCCGCCGTGGTGACCTATCTGGGGTACACAGCCGCGTTCACCTCCACCGATACCGTCACCGTGCTCTCACCGCGGGCGGGCCTGGTGATGGAGCAGGACGCCAAGGTCAAGTACCGCGGCATCCAGATCGGCAAGGTCAGCGACATCGAGTACGCCGGCGAGCAGGCCAAGCTGACACTGGAGATCGACTCCAGCGAGCTGTCCTACGTTCCGGCCAACGCCGAGGTGAAGATCGCAGGCAACACCGTCTTCGGTGCCAAATCGGTGGAGTTCGTACCCCCGGAGTCGCCGCTGGGCAGCGCGCTGCGCCCGGGAGCCACGGTCGAAGCATCCTCGGTGCAACTGGAAGTCAACACGCTGTTCCAGACGCTCACCGACGTCCTGCAGAAAATCGACCCGGTGAACCTGAACGCCACCATGACCGCACTCGGTGAGGGCCTGCGGGGCAACGGCGACAACCTGGGTGCCACCATGACCGGGCTGAACAGCTATCTGGCGCAGCTCAATCCGAAACTACCGGCCGTGCAGCGCGATCTGCAGCAGACGGCGCAGGTGGCCGACATCTACGCCGATGCGGCACCGGACCTGGTGACGGTGCTCAACAACGTGCCCACCCTGAGCCAGACCATCGTGGACCAGCAGGACAACCTCAACGCCACCCTGCTGGCCGCAACCGGGCTGGCCAACAACGGTTTCGACACCCTGGCGCCGGCGGCCGAGGACTACATCGCCGCCATCAACCGCGCCCGCGCCCCGCTGAAGGTCGTCGGCGAGTACTCACCGATCATCGGGTGCGTACTCAAAGGCACCGGCGAGGCCGTCGACAAGTTCGCCCCGGTGCTCGGCGGCACCCGGCCGGGGCTGTTCGTCTCGTCGAACTTCCTGCCCGGCGCTCCGGCCTACACCTACCCCGAGAGCCTGCCGGTCGTGAACGCCTCCGGCGGACCCAACTGCCGCGGCCTGCCGAACATGCCGAACAAGCAGGTCGGTGGCACCTGGTACCGCTCGCCGTTCCTGGTGACCGACAACGCCTACGTGCCCTACCAGCCCAACACCGAGCTGCAGTTCGACGCTCCGTCCACCCTGCAGTTCCTGTTCAACGGCGCCTTTGCGGAAGGCGACGACTACTGATGGAATCGCGCGGTACGACAGTCAAAGTCGGTGTGTTCACCGTGGTGATGCTGCTGGTGGCAGCGGGCCTGGTGGTGGTCTTCGGGGAGTTCCGCTTCTCCTCCGGCAACACCTTCCACGCCAACTTCAGCAATGCCGCCCGGCTCAAGGCCGGCCAGGACGTCCGCATCGCCGGGGTGCCCGTGGGCTCTGTGCAGGCGGTGTCGCTGAACCCCGACAACACCGTCGACGTCGCCTTCGACGTCAACGACCGCTACCAGCTCTACACTTCGACCCGCGCGGCGATCCGCTACGAGAACCTGGTGGGCGACCGGTACCTGGAGATCACCTCAGGCCCCGGTGAACTGCGCAAGCTGCCCGCCGGCGCCACCATCCCGCAGGAGAACACCGACCCCGCACTCGATCTCGACGCCCTGCTGGGTGGTCTGCGCCCCGTGCTCAAAGGGCTCGACGGCAGCAAGATCAACGAGATCAGCAATGCAGTGATCGAACTGTTGCAGGGCCAGGGCGGCGCGCTGCAGCAGTTGCTGTCGAACACCAGCACCTTCACCACCGACCTGGCGGCCCGCGATCAGCTCATCGGCGACGTGGTGAACAACCTCAACACCGTGCTGGGCACCGTCGACGCCAAGAGTGCCGAATTCGATGCCAGCGTCGACCAACTGCAGCAGCTGATCACCGGGCTGGCGCAAGGTCGCGACCCCATCGCCGGGGCCATCGGTCCGCTGTCGTCGGCCTCGACCGACCTGACGCAGATGCTGGAGAGTGGGCGCCGTCCGCTGCAGGGCGTGCTGGAGAACCTGCGTCCGCTGGCCGGCGAGATGGACCGGCGCAAGGCGGAGATCAACGAGGTCATCGAACCGCTGGCCGAGAACTACCTGCGGCTCAACGCTCTCGGCGCCTACGGCTCGTTCTTCAACATCTACTACTGCTCCATCCGGATGAAGATCAACGGTCCGGCCGGCAGCGACATCCTGATCCCGTTCGGCGGACCGCCGGACCCGTCCAAGGGGAGGTGCGCTCCTGTCCCAGAGTGACGACGGACGCAACCCCGTCCGCACAGGAATCTTCGGCATCGTCCTGGTGGCATGCCTGGTGCTGGTGTCCTTCGGGTATACCGGGCTGCCCTTCTGGCCGCAGGGCAAGAAGTACGACGCCTTCTTCACCGACGCCGGGGGCATCACCCCCGGCAACGACGTCAACGTCTCCGGCATCAAGGTCGGTCAGGTGCAGTCCGTCGGGCTGGCCGGCACCGCCGCGCGGGTGACGTTCACCGTGGACCGCGACATCGCCGTCGGTGACCAGACATTGGTGGCCATCAAGACCGACACCGTGCTGGGCCAGAAGTCCCTGGACGTCACGCCGGCCGGTGGCGGTGCCTCGAGCACCATCCCGCTGGGGCGCACCACCACGCCGTACACCCTGGCCACCGCGCTGCAGGATCTCGGCGGCAACACCAAAGCTCTGGACAAGCCGAAATTCGAACAGGCCCTGGGCATCCTGACCGACACGCTGCGCGACGCCACCCCGGAGCTGCGTGGCGCGCTGGACGGGGTCACCTCGTTGTCGCGCAGCCTCAACGCGCGTGACGAGGCACTCGGACAGCTGCTGTCGCGCGCGCAGACGGTCACCGCGTCGCTGTCGCGCCGGGCCGATCAGGTCAACAAACTGATCGTCGACGGCAACCAGCTGTTCGCCGCGCTCGACGAACGCCGACAGGCGCTCAACACCCTGATCGCCGGTATCGACGACGTGTCACAACAGATCTCGGGGTTCGTCGCCGACAACCGTGAACAGTTCGGTCCCACGCTGACCAACCTCAACCTGGTGCTGGACAATCTCCTCGAGCGCCGCGATCACATCAGTGAGGCCCTGCGCCGTCTCCCGCCGTATGCCACCGCGCTCGGTGAGGTGGTGGGTTCGACCTCCGGGTTCCAGATCAACCTGTACGGTCTGCCGCCGGCCACCATCTCGGAAGTGTTGTTGGACACCTACTTCCAGCCGGGCAAGCTGCCCGACAGCCTGTCGGACTACCTGAAGGGCCTGATCGCCGAACGTCTCATCATCAGGCCGAAGTCGCCATGACGCGCAACAGGGGAGCACTCGTCGCAGTGGCCGTCGTCCTGGTGCTGGCACTGGGGATCGGTCTGTACCTGGTGTGGCCGGGCCGCACCACCCACAAGGTGGTCGCGCTGTTCTCATCGGCGGTCGGGCTCTATCCCGGCGACGACGTCCGGGTGGTCGGAGTGCCGGTGGGCACCATCGACTCGATCGAACCCACCGCCTCCGACGTCAAGATCACCATGTCGATCGACGACGGTGTGCAGCTGCCCGCCGACGCGCGGGCCATCATCGTGGCGCCGAACCTGGTGTCGGCGCGGTTCATCCAGCTGACACCGGCCTACGACACCTCCACCGGCGCACCCACCCTGGCCGACGGTGCCACCATCGGCATCGACCGCACGGGCGTGCCGGTGGAATGGGACGACGTCAAGACCGAACTGACCAAGCTCTCGCAGACGCTCGGGCCGCAGAACGGCGGGCTGCAGGGACCGTTGAGCGAGTTCGTGGACCAGGCGGCCAGCACGTTCGACGGCAACGGCGACTCGTTCCGCAATGCGCTACGCGAATTGTCCCAGACCGCAGGCAGACTCGGTGATTCCAGCACCGACCTGTTCGGCACGATCAAGAACCTGCAGGTGCTGGTGAATGCGCTGTCGCAGAGCAACGAGCAGATCGTGCAGTTCTCCAACCACGTGGCGTCGGTGTCGCAGGTGCTGGCCGACAGCACCCAGGGTCTCGACGCCACCCTGGGCACGCTGAACACCGCCCTGGCCGATGTCCGCGAGTTCATCGGGGAGAACAACCAGACCCTGATCGACTCGGTGAACAAGCTGACCGACTTCACCAACATCCTGACCGAGCACAGCGATGACATCGAGCAGGTCCTGCACGTCACGCCCAACGGCCTGGCCAACTTCTACAACATCTACAACCCGGCTCAGGGCACCGTCGGCGGAGCGCTGTCGCTGCCCAACTTCGCCAACCCGGTGCAGTTCATCTGCGGCGGCACTTTCGACACCGGTGCCAACCCGGACAACTACAAGCGCGCCGAGATCTGCCGCCAGCGCATGGGTCCGGTGCTGCGCCGCATCACCATGAACTTCCCGCCGCTGCTGTTCCACCCGATCAACAGCATCACCGCCTACAAGGGACAGATCATCTACGACACCCCGGCCACCGAGGCCAAGGCCCAGACGCCGGTGCCGTACCTACAGTGGCAGCCCGCACCGGGGGTCACGCCCCCGTCCATTCCGCCGGGAGCCACGCTGGGCGACATGGTGCTGCCCCCGCCCGCCGTCGAAGGCCAGATCTCACCCGGGCCGCCCCACATCGTCGGCAGCGGGCCGCCGCCGGGACCGCCGGTGTCCCCGGACGCACCCGGGGTGCTCGCCCCGCCGCCGCCCGGTACGCCGTCGCTGCCGCCACCGCCGTGGCCGGTGCCGCCACCGCTGCCGGCAGGGACGGGAGGGTGATGGTGAAGCACAGGCTGTTCCAGGCCACCGCACTCGGGACCGGCATCGTGATGCTCTCGGGCTGCTCGTTCGGCGGGCTCAACTCGCTGGACATGCCGGGCACCCGCGGGCACGGCTCCGGCTCCTACACCGTGACGGTGGAGTTGCCGGATGTCGCCACCCTGCCGCAGAACTCGCCGGTGATGGTGGACGACGTGACCGTCGGCAGTGTCTCCGGGATCGATGCCATGCAACGTGCCGACGGCACGTTCTACGCGGCGGTGACGCTGTCGTTGGACTCGAATGTCGACCTGCCGGACAACGCCACCGCCCGGGTGGCCCAGACGTCGCTGCTGGGCAGCCAGCACATCGAAC
The DNA here is from genome assembly GCF_010725885.1 of Mycolicibacterium tokaiense. NCBI lineage: Bacteria > Bacillati > Actinomycetota > Actinomycetes > Mycobacteriales > Mycobacteriaceae > Mycobacterium > Mycolicibacterium tokaiense. The sequence continues at coordinate 2,422,509 of NZ_AP022600.1, forward strand.
TGGTGCCGCCTGCGGCCGATGCGTCGGCGGCGCGCCTGCGGCAGGGCTCCCACATCCCGGAAGCCAGAGCGGGACGCTACCCGACCACCGAAGAGGTGCTCGCCTCTCTCGGTGTCGTGGTGAACAAGGGTAATCTCGGTGCACTGCAGGACATCACCGAAGAGCTCTACGCCTCGGTGGCCGGCCGCGCCGGGCAGTTCGCCGACCTGATGCCCCGGCTGGCCGAGCTCACCGACTCGCTGAACCGCCAGACCGCCGACATCATCGCCGCGGCGGAGGGCCTGAACCGGTTCGCCGGGATCCTGGCCCAGAACACCGACGCGCTGGGGCGCGCGCTGGACAGCCTGCCCGAGGCGCTGACCGTGTTGAACAACAACAGGTCCAACATCGTGGACACCTTCGCCGCACTGCAGAACTTCGCGGGCGTGGCCGCCGACATCCTGGCCAAGACCAAGGTGGACTTCGCCGAGGACCTCAAGGACTTCTACCCGGCGATCAAGGCGCTCAACGACAATGCCGACTACTTCATCAAGGACCTGGCGTTCCTGCCGACGTTCCCCTTCCACTACAAGTACCTGCGGCAGGCGGTGCGTGGTGACTACCTCAACGTGTTCGTGACGTTCGACCTCACGCTGCGCCGACTCGGCGAATCGATTTTCACCACGTCCGGGTTGGACCCGAACATGAAGCACATGGCTGAGGTGCTCACCCCGCCGGACTTCCTGACCGGCGCCATGGCCAACCTGTCCGGCCAGGCCGCGGATCCGTTCCAGATCCCGGCGGGGACGGCGACCCAGCACGGTGACGGAGGTGGCGGCTGATGCTCGATCGACTTGCCCGCATCCAGTTGACGATCTTCGCGATCGTCACCGTGCTGACCGTCGGCGCCATCGCGATCTTCTATCTGCACGTCCCGGCCAAGGTGGGCATCGGTTCCTACAACATCGACGCCAACTTCGCCGCCGGTGGCGGTATCTACGAGAACGCCAACGTCACCTACCGCGGGGTCACCATCGGGCGGGTGGAGTCCGTCGGGCTCACCCCCGACGGGGTGGTGGCCAACATGCGGCTCAACAGCAACACCCCCGTCCCGGACAACGTGACGGCCACGGTGAAGAGCGTCTCGGCGGTCGGCGAGCAGTACATCGACCTGGTGCCGCCGCAGGACCCGTCGACCCAGATGCTGGCGGGCGGCGCCTCGATCGGCCAGGATCGCACTGCCATCGGCCAGGACATCGCCAGCATGCTCGCCGAGGCCGACCGGCTGGTTAGCAGTATCGACAACAGCCGGCTGCAGGACCTGCTGCGCGAGACCTTCAACGCGTTCAACGGCTCCGGACCGGAACTCGCGCGGTTGATCCAGTCGTCTCGGCTGCTGATCGACGAGGCCAACAACAGCTACGGCCAGACGTCGGCGCTGATCGACCAGGCCGGACCGTTCCTGGACGCCCAGATCCGCAGCGGTGACGACATCAAGTCGTTGGCCGACGGGCTGGCCCGGCTCACCACCCAGGTCACCCAGGCCGACCCCCAGGTGCGCCAGCTGCTGCAGACCGCCCCCGGCGCGGCCGATGTCGCCTCCACCGCGTTCAGCGGAATCCGGCCCAGTTTCCCGGTGTTGGCGGCCAACCTGGCCAACCTCGGCCGGATCGGCGTGATCTACCACAAGTCACTGGAACAGGCGTTCGTGATCTTCCCGGCCCTGATGGCCGCGCTGCTGACCGTCGGCGGCGGCAGCCCGGTGGACGAGGGTGGCAAGCTCGACTTCAAGCTCGCCCTGGGAGATCCGCCCACCTGCAACGTCGGTTTCATCCCCGCCACCGAGATCCGTTCACCGGGTGACGAGACCGTGCGCGATCTGCCGACCGACCTGTACTGCAAGGCGGCGCAGAACGATCCCGCCGTCGTACGTGGGGCCCGTAACTATCCCTGCATGGAGTTCCCGGGCAAGCGGGCGCCCACGGTGCAGCTGTGCCGCGACCCGAAGGGCTTCGTGCCGATCGGCAGCAACCCGTGGCGCGGGCCTCCCATCCCGTACGGCACCCCCGTCGAGGACGGCCGCAACCTGCTGCCGCCCAACAAGTTCCCGCTGACCCCACCGGGGGCCGACTACGATCCGGGCGACCCGGTGGTGCAGCTGCCGCCCGGGGTGCAACCGGGCCCGGGTCCGGCTCCCAATGCGCCGTTCCCGCTGCCGGTGCCGCCCAACAACAACGCACCGCCCCCGCCGTGGCCGTTCTTCGCGCCGCCGGATCAGATCGTGCCGCCGTACGGTCGGCCTGCGCCGCCGCCCCCGCCGGGTGCACCCGCTCCGCCGCCGGCTCCGGCGCCGCCTGCGGGTCCGCTGCCTGCCGAGGCTCCGATGCCGATGGCCGACGGCCCGGCGTACGCTACCTACGACCAGGACGGAACGTTCATCGATCCGGCAGGTGGCACCGGCGTGTACGCTGCGGGCGACTCCAAGCACACACCTGCCGAGAATTGGGTAGATCTCATGCTCGATCCGAGACCGGCTTGATGACTGAAGCCGAATCGAAGGACACAGCCGAACAACAGCAGCGGAAACCGGTGCGGCGCCGCGCGTCTCGCGCGGCCGGCCCGGTGGGAGACGCCGCGGCCACGGCAGTCACCGCCGTGGTCGACAGCGCCCCCGCACCGGTGAGCGCGCCCGCGCGGCCACTGGGCCCGCCGCCGCGGCGCCGGCCCAACCAGGCCCGCGTGGCGCTGGCCGCCGGGGCGGTGGCGGTGGTGTTGATCGTCGCGCTGACCACCGTCGTGCTGGTGCTTGCGGGGCAGAAGCGGGACGCCCAGGCTCTGGCCGAACGGGACCAGCGTTTCGTCGACACCGCCACCCAGACGGTGGTGAACATGTTCACCTACACCCCGGACACCGTGGACGAGAGCGTGAACCGCTTTGTCGACGGCATCAGCGGCCCGCTGCGCGACATGATGAGCCAGGAGAACAACGTCGACAACCTCAAGGCCCTGTTCCGTGATACCAACGCCAGCTCCGAGGCTGTGGTCAGCGGGAAGGCGCTCGAAGAGATCGACCCGGACACCGACAACGCGTCGGTGCTGGTGGCGGTACGGGTGACGGTCACCGACATCGACGGGGTGAACAAGCCGTCCCAGGCCTACCGAATGCGCGTCATCGTGCACGAGGACGACAACGGCCGGATGACCGGATACGACCTGAAGTACCCGGACGGAGGCAACTGATGCGGCGCAGGGCGACCTGGCTTTTCGCGGCGGTGGCGGTCCTGGTGTCGGCCGGAATCGTGGCACTGTCGGCCATGGGCGGGGCGCTGTACTGGGACCGGGTGCAGAACACCGCGCAGCAGAGCACCCGCGCTGCGCTGGGTCCGCTTGCCGAAGAACAGATCCCGAAGGTGTTCGGCTACGACTACCAAACCGTCGAAGGCAGCCTCACCGACGCCTACAACCTGCTGACGCCGGACTACCGGCGCGAATTCCAGGCCAGGGCCACCGAGCAGATCATCCCCGAGGCCAGGGAACGGCAGGTGGTCAGCCAGGCCAGTGTCGTCGGCGTCGGAGTGCTGGACGCGCAACGGGATTCGGGTTCGGTCATGGTGTACATGAACCGCACGGTCACCGACAAGTCCAAAGAACCGTTGTATGACGGCAGCAGACTCAAAGTCGACTATCAGAAGGTCGACGGCAAGTGGCTGATCAGTTACATCACGCCGATCTGACGAGCGGTCACATCCTGTCGCCCTGCTCGGTGTTCACCAGCGCCGCGGTGTCGGCGTCGCCCTTGTCGGCCAGGGCGTCCAGGAACGCCCGCGCCCAGCGGTCGACGTCGTGGGCCAGCACCTGACGGCGCAGCGCGCGCATCCGGCGTCTGCCGTCCTCGGGGTCCTGGCTCAGTGCGGTCTCGATGGCGTCCTTGACGCCGTTGAGGTCATGCGGGTTCACCAGGTAGGCCTGACGTAATTCGGCTGCAGCGCCGGTGAATTCGCTGAGTACCAGCGCTCCGCCCAGATCGCTGCGGCAGGCGACGTACTCCTTGGCCACCAGGTTCATCCCGTCGCGCAGCGGCGTGACGAGCATGACGTCGGCGGCGACGAAGAACGCGATCAGGTCGTCGCGGGGAACGGGCCGGTGGATGTACTGCACCACCGGGTGGCCCACTTCGCCGAACTCGCCGTTGATGTGCCCGACCTGCCGTTCGATGTCGTCGCGCAGCAGCCGGTAGCTCTCCACCCGTTCCCGGCTGGGGGTGGCCAGCTGGATGAACACCACGTTCTCGCGGTCGGCCCGGCCTTCTTCGAGCAGTTCGGTGAACGCCTCGAGCCGGACGTCGATGCCCTTGGTGTAGTCGAGCCGGTCGACCCCCAACATGATCTTCTTCGGGTTGCCGAGTTCGGCACGCAGTTCGCGGGCCCGCTTGCGGATGTCGCGGTGGCGGGCCTTCTGATCGAGCTCGTCGGAGTCGATGGAGATGGGGAAGGCCCCGACCTTGACGTTGCGGAAGCCCACCTGGACCTGGCCGAAGCGGGAGCGCACCCCGACCGTTCCGCGGGAGGTGTTGGCGCCGATGAGGCGCCGCGACAGGATCATGAAGTTCTGCGCACCGCCGGGGAGGTGGAAGCCCACCAGATCGGCGCCCAGAAGGCCCTCGGTGATCTCGGTGCGCCACGGCATCTGCATGAACAGCTCGACCGGCGGGAACGGGATGTGCAGGAAGAACCCGATGGTCAGGTCCGGCCGCAACATGCGCAGCATCTTCGGGACCAGCTGCAGTTGGTAGTCCTGGACCCAGACCGTCGCGCCGCGGGCGGCCACGCGGGCGGTGGCCTCGGCGAAGCGGCGGTTGACGTCGACGTAGCGGTCCCACCACTTGCGGTGATAGGTGGGCTTGACGATCACGTCGTGATACAGGGGCCACAGGGTGGCGTTGGAGAAGCCTTCGTAGTACTCGGCGACGTCGTCTGCGGACAGCCGCACGGGGTAGAGCAACAGGTCGTCGTCGACGATCGGCTCGCTGTGGTCGACGTCGTCGACCGAACCGGCTTCGTCGTCCTCCTCGGCGATGATGCCCGGCCACCCGATCCACGCGCCCTTGCGCTTGCGCAGCAGGGGCTCGAGTGCGGTGACCAGACCGCCCGGGCTGCGCTTCCAGGTGGTGGAGCCGTCGGGCAGTTTGACCTTGTCGACAGGCAGTCGGTTGGCGACGACGACGAAGTCGGAGTCGCCCACCGGCTGATCGGTGGCCTGGGACTCCCCAGCCGTCATCTAGGCACCGAGCTTCGCCGGTCCGATTCCCAGCATCGAGAGAAACACCCGGCACTCGTCGGCGTCGGTGGCGTAGGCGGCGACGACGCGGCGCGCCATGCTGGCAGTGTCGTCGGGCAGGGGTTCGACGTCGTCGATCTCGGTGGGATCTGGTTTAGAAGCCATGCCTCAACCATAAGCGATGTCCCGCCACGTAGACAGTTTCTCGATTCTGTTCACACCGGCATTCGGCCCGTGCTTCGATAGCGGCGTGCAGCTATCTGTCGAGAATCGGACGTATCTGGTCACCGGTGGTGGCAGCGGCATCGGCAAGGGTGTGGCGGCCGCGCTGGTGGATTCGGGCGCCAACGTGATGATCATCGGTCGTAATGCCGACCGGCTGGCCGCGACCACCGACGAGATCACCGGCGCCGGTGCCGCGGGCTCCATCCGCTACGAACCGGCCGACGTCACCAACGAGGACGAGGTGGCCCGTGCCGTCGAAGCCGCCACCGCCTGGAGCGGCAGGCTGCACGGCGTCGTCCACAGCGCGGGTGGCAGCCACACCATCGGCCCGATCACCCAGATCGACTCGGCGCTGTGGCGTAGCACCGTCGACCTCAACGTCAACGGCACGATGTACGTGCTCAAGCACGCCGCACGGGAGATGGTGCGCGGCGGTGGAGGCTCGTTCGTCGGCATCTCGTCGATCGCCGCCAGCAACACCCACCGTTGGTTCGGCGCCTACGGCCCGGCCAAATCGGCCCTCGACGCGCTGTTGCAGCTCGCCGCCGACGAGCTCGGCCCGTCCTGGGTCCGGGTGAACGGCATCCGCCCGGGACTGACGCGCACCGACATGGTGGAGCCGATCATGGCGTCGGCAGAGGTCAGCGCCGACTATGCCGCGTGCACGCCGCTGCCGCGGGTGGGGGAGGTGGCCGACATCGCCAACCTGGCGCTGTTCCTGCTCTCTGATGCCGGCGAATACATCACCGGCCAGGTGATCAACGTCGACGGCGGGCACGGTCTGAGGCGGGGTCCGGACATGTCCGGCCTGCTGGGGCCGATCTTCGGCGACGCCGCGCTGCGCGGGGTGGTCTGATCTAGGGTCGACGGTCATGAGGTGTGGACGGACTGCGCTGCTGGTTGCGGTGTGTTGCCTGGCGGCGACCAGTCACCAGGCCTGGGCATCGCCCGTCCCGCCGGTCTCCGACGCGGCCGCGGCCGCCGGACTGGTCGACGTGCGGGCCGTGGTACCCGACGCCGTGGTCGATCTGCGGTACACCACCGCGGACAACTTCGTCGGTATCCCGCTCTATCCCGCCGGGGCGCGGTGCCTGGTGCACGAGTCCCTGGCCCCGGGGCTGGCGATCGCGGCCGCGATCCTGCGCGAACGCGGAGACGTGCTCGCGTTCTGGGACTGTTACCGCCCGCACCCGGTACAGGTGACGATGTTCGAGCACACCCCCGATCCGGCCTGGGTGGCCCGACCGATGCCCTACGCGCGCAGTCACACGGCGGGACGGTCGGTGGACGTGACCATCGCCGGCGCTGACATGGGTACCGACTTCGACGACTTCACCCCCCGGGCGCTGGCGTATGCGACCGAGGGGGTCAGTGCGGTCGCACAGGCCAACCGGGCCCGATTGCGCGACGCCATGGAGGCCGGCGGGTTCACGGTCTACCCGGGGGAGTGGTGGCACTTCGACGGGCCGGGGGCCGCGGAGAACCGCCCCATCCTCGATGTCCCGGTGACCTAGGGGGCCAGCAGCGAGGGGACCAGCAGCGTCTTGCCGGGCAGGTGGCCGTCGTCCGAGGCCCGGTGCACGGCGGCGGCATCGCTCAGCGGCCGGCGTTCGGCGATGTCGATGTGCAATGCACCCGCGTCGACCCGGCGGACCAGATCGGCGAGCTGCGTGGCGTCGCTGCGGACGAACACCCGCTGGGCGCGCACCCCGCGCGCCGGATCCGGAGTTCCCGTGGTCATGGTGCCGATGTAGTAGCCGCCGTCGGCGACGACGCCCATCAGCGCGTCGGTCTGCGCGGGGTCGGTACCGAGCAGGTTCAGCACCACGTCGAAGGACTGTCCGGCGAGGACCGACGGCGTTGCCGTGTAGTCCAGGTAGGCGACCGTGTGATCTGCCCCGCGCGCCCGCAGGCGGGCGGCGGATCGAGGGTTGGCAGTCGCGGTGACCACAGCACCCGCGGCGTGGGCGAGCTGCACCGCAAAGCCGCCGACCGCCCCGCCCGCCCCGTTGATGAACACGGTCTGGCCTGCGCGCAGCTGCGCCAGCTCGAAGAGCGCCTGCCATGCGGTCAGGCCCACCGTGGGCAGCGCCGCGCCATCGGTCATCGCTACCGCGTGTGGCGCGGCGGTCAGGGTCTGCGCCGGAGCCAGGGCGTACTCGGCTGCCGCACCGTCGGCGTCCATCGGCAGGAGCGCCACCACGGCGTCGCCGCGCTTCCACCCGGTGACTCCCTCCCCGATCTCCGCGACCGTGCCGGCGACGTCGATGCCCGGGGTGTGCGGTAGGTCGAGGACGAAGACCTGCTGCAGATACCCACCGCGGATACCGGCGTCCACCGGGTTGAACGAGGTCGCCGCGACCTGCAGGAGCACCTGCCCCGGGCCTGGAACCGGTTGTGCCACGTCCGTGTACTCGAGCACGTCGCTGTCGCCGTAACGGTTGAACCGCATTGCCTTCATGATCATCTCCCTTGGCTGGTTGCTTCGATGTCGAAGCACTTACCCACTCCGGAACATGCTTCGACTTCGAAGTAATTCCGGCTCGGCCTGTGATCCCTGTCGCACTGCTTCGACTTCGAAGCGTTTAAGATCTGACGATGCCTTCAGCGCTGCGGCCCGAACAGATGCGCGCGTACTTCGCGCTCACCGAGGCGGTGAGCCTGCTGCAGTACGCCGTCGCGCAGCAGCTGCAGGCCGACGGTGGGCTCAGCTACGTGCAATTCGAGATCCTGGCCACGGTGGCCGACGCGGAGGCGGCGCTGACCATGACCGATCTGGCCGACCGGGTGGTCTACAGCCGCAGCGGCCTGACCCATCAGGCGCGGCTGCTCGAAGACGCCGGCCTGATCACCCGCGCGCCCAGCCCCGACGATCAGCGGGCCACCCTCGTGGACATCACCGAAGCCGGTCGCGCGCGGCTGGCTGCGGTACTGCCCGGACATGTCCAGGTGGTCCGTGACCTGCTGTTCGAGCCCATGTCGGCCCGCGACGTCCGCACCCTCGGCGATCTCATGACCCGCACGCGTGACCACATGCGGGCCCGCCCGCCGCGCTCGGCGCTGCGGCGGTCTGCAGGTGGGATTACGGCCGACTCTGGGCACCCCAGGGGACATGACCGCGCGTAACGACCCGCCCGCCAAGCCCGAGGACGCCACCGAGGCGACTGACGAGCAACGAGAGATGCAGCAGCTTCTCGAGCATCAGGACGACGACCCCGATGCGCCGGGACAGCATCAGGACCGGCACGGGATCGCCGACGAGACCTGACCGGCCTGCCGCCACGCCCGGTCGGTCAGCAGCCGTAAACCGTTGAGCGCCACCAGGATCGTGGATCCCTCGTGCCCGGCCACGCCCAGCGGCAGTGGCAGGTGACCCACCAGATCCCAGGTGACCAGCACGGCGATCACCGTCGCGGCGATCACCAGGTTGGCCATCACCACGCGGCGCGCCCGGCGGGCCAGGGTGACGATGGTGGGGATCACGATGAGCTCGTCGCGCACCGTCACGGCGTCGGCGGTCTCGAGCGCCAGGTCGGAGCCGGACCGGCCCATCGCGACCGAGGAGTGTGCGGCGGACATGGCCGGCGCGTCGTTGATCCCGTCGCCCACCACGAGTATGCGCAGGCCGTGGTCGTGCAGCGCGCGCACGGTTTCGGCTTTCTGGTGCGGCAGCAGTTCCGCGCGCACCTCGGCAATTCCGGCGTGCTGCGCCAATGCTGTTGCTGCGCCGGTGTTGTCGCCGGTGATGAGCATCGGCGGGACACGGGTGAGCCCAGTGAGCGTGGCGACCGTACTGGCGGCGTCGTCGCGGAGCTCGTCGTACAGGCTCAGCTCCGCGATCCGGTCACCGTCACGGAGCAGGCTGATGACGGTGGCGCCGTCGTTGCCGTGGTGGTCCGCGGACGCATGCACCTCGATGAGGTGGCCGTCGACCCTGGCGCGCACCCCGCGTCCGGTCAGCGCCTCGAAATCCTGTGCCGGCGGAATCTCACAGCCCCGGTCCCGGGCCGCGGACACCACCGCCCGGCCGATCGGGTGTTCGCTGTATTGCTCAGCGGCAGCGGCCCAACGGAGTACATCGTGCTCGGAGAACCCGGTCGTCTGCACGGAGACCAGGTGCGGCGTACCGCGTGTGAGGGTGCCGGTCTTGTCCAGGGCGACGGCGTTCACGTCGGCCAGGCGCTCCATGGCGACGGCCGACTTGACCAGGACGCCGTGGCGCCCGGCGTTGGCGATGGCCGACAGCAGCGGCGGCATGGTGGCCAGCACCAGCGCACAGGGGGACGCCACGATCATGAACGTCATCGCCCGCAGCAACGTCGATTCCAGGTCGGCGCCGAACACCAGAGGCGTCGCCAGCAGCGCCACGGTGGCCACCACCACGCCCACCGAGTACCGCTGTTCCACCTTCTCGATGAACAACTGGGTCTGCGCCTTGGTGGCGGCGGCTTCGCCGACCAGAGCGACGATACGGGCCACGACCGTCTGCGACGGGTCCTGGGTGACGCCGACGGTGAGTGTCCCCGTCCCGTTCAGGGTTCCGGCGAATACGGTGTCACCCAAGGTCTTCGGTACCGGTAGCGGCTCGCCGGTGATCGAAGCCTGGTCGACGTCGGAGTGTCCGGAGGTCACCACGCCGTCGGCGGCGATGCGCTCACCGGGGCGCACCCGCACCGTGTCGCCGACCGTGAGGTTGGTCGCCGCCACCACCCGACCATCGGCCAGCACCGCCGTGTCGGGAGCCAGATCCAGAAGCGCGCGCACCGAGTCCGCGGTCCGCGAGGTGGCCAGATCCTCCAGTGCACCCGAGGTGGCGAAGATGACGATCAGCAGCGCACCGTCGGTGACCTGTCCAATGGCCGCCGCGGCCGCCGCCGCGACGATCATCAGCAGATCCACGTCGAGGGTCCGCTCACGCAGGGCCAGCACGCCCGACCACGCCGACTCCCAGCCGCCCACCGCATAACACGCCAGGTAAGCCGCCCACCACAGCGGTGCGGGTGCCCCAGAGAGTTGCAGGAGCAGTCCGACGGCGAACAGCGCCAGAGCTGCGCCGGCCCACCGCGCCGAGGGAACCGCCCACAGGGCGGCACCCCACCGGGTGACGCGGGAAAGTGGCTGTGGCGATGCGGTTTCGGTGGTTACCAAGCCCATGGTGCGAGGACGCCCTTCCGGCGATGGTGAGTACAGAGATATAGGTTGAGACATATACAGTTGTATATGTCTGTTCGGGTGTCAAGCCGCTGTGTTTGAATGGGCGCATGGGTCACGGCCTGGAGAGCTCAGCGGGCACGCCCGCCGCCTCGCTGGATGCCGCTGCGGCGGCCAAGGTCGCCGAGACGCTGCAGGCGTTGGCCTCACCCAACCGGCTGCTGATCCTCACCCGACTGCGGCAGTCGCCGTGCACGGTCACCGAACTCTCGGCCGCGGTCGGGATGGAGCAACCGCAGGTTTCGCATCAGCTGCGATTGCTCCGGGCGCTGGGCCTGGTGGCCGGTGAGCGGGCGGGCCGCAACATCGTCTACCGGCTCTATGACAACCACGTCGCCGCACTGCTCGACGAAGCGGTGTATCACATCGAGCACCTGCGCCTCGGCGCCCGCGACTCCTCCGCCTGAGTTTCTGCCTGCGGCTTGCCCAGGGGCCGCCTTGCCTTAGTATCTACGTATGCACGCAGATACTAAGGAGTGTGTGCACGAGACGGGCGTGCTGGCCAACCGGACGTTCCGGCGCCTGTTCGCCGCCCAGGTGGTCGCGCTGCTGGGTACGGGCCTGCTCACCGTGGCGCTCGGGCTGCTGGCCTACGACCTGGCCGGCGACGCCGCGGGTGCGGTGCTGGGTACGGCGCTGGCCATCAAGATGGTCGCGTATGTGGTTGTGGCGCCGCTGGTTTCGGCGACCTTGCACCGGGTGCGCCGGCGGGTGTTGATGGTCGGCGCCGACGTGGTGCGGGCGGTGTTCGCGTTACTGCTGCCGTTCGTCGACCAGGTATGGCAGATCTATGTGCTGATCTTCGTTCTGCAGGCGGCATCGGCCACATTCACACCTGCCTTCCAAGCCGTCATCCCGAGCGTGCTGGTGCGCGAGCAGGACTACACCCGTGGGCTGTCGCTGTCGCGGCTGGCCTACGACCTCGAAACGCTGGTGAGCCCGGTGCTCGCGGCCGCGCTGCTGTCCGTACTGACCTACAGCCACTTGTTCCTGGGTACGGTTGCGGGTTTCGCCACGTCGGCGGCCCTGGTGTTCGGGACTGCCGTTCCGGTGGTGAATCCTGTTGTGACTGAGTGCTTTCGACGCCGGGTCACCGCGGGGGTCCGGGTGATGGCAGGCCAACCGGCGCTGCGGGCCCTGATGGGCCTGAACATGGCGGTGGCCGCCGCCACCGCGCTGGTGGTGGTCAACACGGTGGTCTATGTACACCGGTTGCTCGACGGATCGACCCCGGCCGTGGCCCTGCTGCTGGCCTGCTACGGCGGCGGTTCGATGATCGTGGCCCTCGCCCTGCCCCGGCTGCTGGTGTCGATGTCCGACCGGCGGGTGATGCTGGCCGGGTCGGTGGTGATCACCGGCGCACTGGCGGTCGCCGCGATCGCTTTGTGGGCACACCCCGCCGCCGGGTTCGGCCGGGTGGTCTTCCCGGTGGTCTGGGCGGCGCTCGGCATGGGTGCGTCGTTGATCAACACCCCGTCGGCGCGCCTGATGCGTTACCACTGCGGTGACGCCGAGCGCGCGGCAGTGTTCGCCGCCCAGTTCTCGCTGTCGCACGCGTGCTTCTTCGTCACCTACCCGCTGGCCGGCTGGCTGGGAGCACTCGTCGGTCAACCGGTGGCCGCGGCCGCCCTGGCGGTGCTGGCCGGTGTCGCCGCCGCAGTGGCGGCACGGATGTGGACGAGTGGTCACCGCGAGGCGGTGCTTGCTTAGATGAGCCGGTGGGCGACTATCCCCTGACGCCGTCGCAACAGTGGACGTGGTTGCAGTACATGCAGGTGTACCACCGGCTGGAATACGAGATGAACCGTCAGCTGCAGACGGATTCCGGGGTGTCGCTGGGGGATTACACGGTGATGAACGCCATTTCGCAGGCCCCGCAGGGCCGGACCCAGTTGACGGCGCTGGCGACCGTGATCGGGTGGGAACGCAGTCGGCTGTCCCATCACCTGGTGCGGATGGAACGCCGCGGTCTGGTCCAGCGCATCCCGTCGGCGACCGACCGCCGCAGCACCGATGTCGAGCTCAGCGCGGCGGGCTGGAACCTGCTGCGTGAGGCAGCGCCCCTACACGCCGAGTGGGTGCGGCAGGCGTTCTTCGAGGACCTGGAGCCAGACCAGGAGAGAGCGCTCGGCGCCACGCTGGCCGCGGTGTACGAGAGCCTGTTGCGCGCCGGCACACTCCCGCGACCGGATTACCCGCGTCAGACCTGATTGGCGCCGCCGTCGACCACCAGTTCGGCGCCGGTCATGAAGCTGCTCTGGTCCGAGGCCAGGAACAGCACCGCATTGGCCAGTTCCGCCGGTTGGCCCACCCGGCCCATCGGCACCTTCGCCGCTTCCCCGTCCAGGATCTGCTGCTCCTGGCCCGCGGGCATCAGGCCGGTGAGTCCGGGCGTCTCGATGGGTCCGGGGATGACGGTGTTGACGCGGATGCCGCGGTCGACCAGTTCGGCGGCCCAGGTGCGTCCGAGCGAGCGGATGGCGGCCTTGGACGCGGCGTAGGCGCCGAACGCGGGGGTGCCGCGGGTGGCGGCGGTGGAACCGGCCAGGATCACCGAGGCGCCGCGGTTGAGCAGGGGAAGCATGGTCTGCACGGTGAAGGTGGTGCCACCGACGTTGCGGGTCAGGGTGTCGGTCAGGTGCTCGGGGGTCTCCTCCTCCAGCGTGGCGAACTCACCGCCGCCGGCGTTGGCGAAGATGATGTCCAGACCTGCACCGTGGCCGCGGATCTCGTCGGCGAGCCGGTGCAGGTCGTCCAGGCTGGTGATGTCGCTGCGGACACCGACGGCGCCGTTGCCCACCTCGGCGGCGGCCTTGTCGACACCGGCCTGGCTGCGGCCGGTCAGGAAGACGTGCGCGCCCTCCTCGGCCAGCCGGGTCGCCGCGGCCAAGCCGATGCCCGAGGTGCCGCCGGTGACCAATGCCGTCTTGCCTGCCAAAAGTGCCATGTCGCTTCTCCTCGCTGTGGTCCCCGAGCTGTTCGCGGGGCTACACCGAGTCAATGCGTGACATGTCACCTTTATTCCGGTGAGGGTGCGTCGAGAATCTGGTTGGAGCCCCCTGTCAGGATTGAACTGACGACCTTCGCTTTACAAGAGCGGTGCTCTACCACTGAGCTAAGGAGGCGGGTGGAACGGGCCACAGCTTAGTCGGTCACTCGTCGTGCTCGATCACCCGCTGCGATGACACCGGTCGCGACGGCGGCCTGCGGTCGAAACGCCGAGGCAGCGGTATGCGGTCGGCGATGTTGGACAGCGGGTTGACCACCGAGCTCAAGGTGATGACGGCTTCCCGCAGGGTCTCGATGGTGGGCGCCAGTGCCTCCAGGCCCGGGGCCAGCCGGTTCAGCGTGTCTGCCACGTCCGCCAACTGCTCCAGGGGGCCGTTGCGAGCGGTCAGCTTCTCGACCAGACCGCCTTCGGCCAGCAGCCGGTCGGCCAACCCGTCCTCGGCCAGCACGCGTTCGATCAGCCCGTCCTCGGACAGCAGCTGATCAACCAGCCCGCCAGGGGCCAGCGCCCGTTCCAGACCGCCGCCTTCGGCCGTCAGCTTGTCCAGCAGGCCGTCTTCGGCGGTCACCCGGTCCAGGACACCGCCGGGGGCGGTCAGGCGGTCGACCAGCCCACCCGGGCGCAGCAGCCGGTCGATCGGACCGTCCGGCGCCAGGGCCCGGCCCAGCGGCGCGTTGTCGTCCATCATCGCCGCGATGCGGTTGGCCCGGGCCACGGTGTCGTTGATGGCGAAGATGTTGGTCACCCCGGCGATGGGGGTGCCGTCGTCGCCGAGTGCGCGTTTGGCCACGTCGAGAGCACCGCCGGCCACCCCGAGGCCGGCTTCGGCGGCAGCGAGTCCGATGCGGACCGGCGCCGTCGCCAGTGCCAGAAGGTTCATCCGGCCAGTTTAGGTCCGCGGACCACCGTTACCGGCGGTATCGTGAAGAAGCGGACTCACAGGAAGTGCACAGCTGACTACCTGGTGCTGCACAAGGAACTGGTAGGAGATTGGATGCTCATGGGAGCGCCAGCATCAGCAGTCACCAAACCCGAGGCCAGGGTGCTGGTCGTCGATGACGAGACCAACATCGTCGAGCTACTGTCCGTGAGCCTGAAATTCCAGGGTTTCGAGGTGTACACCGCGGTCAGTGGCCCGGCGGCACTCGACCGGGCCCGTGAGGTCAAACCGGACGCGGTCATCCTCGACGTGATGATGCCCGGCATGGACGGATTCGGAGTGCTGCGAAGGCTGCGAGCCGACGGCATCGACGCCCCTGCGTTGTTCCTGACCGCCCGCGACAGCCTCCAGGACAAGATCGCCGGTCTGACCCTGGGCGCCGACGACTACGTCACCAAGCCCTTCAGTCTCGAAGAGGTGGTGGCCCGGTTGCGCGTGATCCTGCGCCGTACCGGCAAGACCACCGAGGAGCCGAAGAACTCCCGGCTGGTCTTCGCCGACATCGAACTCGACGAGGACACCCACGAGGTCTGGAAGGCCGGCGAGCCTGTCTCGCTGTCGCCCACCGAATTCACCCTGCTGCGCTACTTCGTCATCAATGCAGGCACCGTGCTGTCCAAACCGAAGATCCTCGACCACGTGTGGCGCTACGACTTCGGCGGCGACGTCAATGTCGTGGAGTCTTACGTGTCCTACCTGCGTCGCAAAATCGACACCGGTGACAAGCGACTGCTGCACACCCTGCGCGGTGTCGGATATGTCCTCAGAGAGCCGCGGTAGTCGCGGACACTGTTTTCATGGCCCAGTACTTACGCCGAGGAGTGCCACTGCGGGTGGCGCTGGTGGCGGCGACCCTGGTGCTGGTGGCATTGGGGCTGCTGGCCTCGGGCATCGCCGTCACCACGATCATGAGCCACAGCATGATGAGCCGCGTCGACCAGACCCTGGTGGACGCGTCGCAGAGCTGGGCGCAGGAACCACGGCCCATGTCGGCGCCGCCGTACGAGGGTCCCAACCCGCAACGTCCCCCGTCGAGCTTCTACGTCCGGGGCATCAGCAGCGACGGCCGGGTCTGGATGGCGGTCAACGACCGCGACGCCGAACCCGCCCTGCCCAATCACAACGACGTCGGACCCATCCCGACCACCGTCGGTTCCCTGGACGGGTCGCACGTGCAGTGGCGGGCGGTCTCGGTCCGCGGCTCCCACGGTGAGCTGACCACCGTCGCCATCGACCTCTCCGATGTGCAGTCGACCATGCGCTCCCTGGTCTACACCCAGTTGGGTATCGGGGTGGCCGTGCTGCTGGTGTTGGGCGTGGTCAGCTTCGCCGTGGTGCGCCGCAGCCTGCGACCGTTGGCCGAGGTCGAGGAGACTGCCGCCGCCATCGCCGCCGGCGAGCTCGATCGTCGTGTGCCGCAACGGGACCCGCGCACCGAGGTGGGCCGGCTGTCGTTGGCGCTCAACGGCATGCTGGCCCAGATCCAGGGAGCGGTGGCCGCGTCGGAGGACTCCGCGGAAAACGCTCGCCGCTCCGAAGAACGCATGCGCCGCTTCATCACCGACGCCAGCCACGAATTACGCACCCCGCTGACCACCATCCGCGGGTTCGCCGAGCTCTACCGCCAGGGCGCCGCCCGGGACGTCGAGATGCTGATGTCCCGCATCGAAAGCGAATCCAGCCGGATGGGGCTGCTGGTGGAAGACCTGCTGCTGCTGGCCCGCCTGGACGCGCAGCGCCCGCTGGATCAGCACCGGGTGGATCTGCTGGCGCTCGCCACCGACGCCGTGCACGACGCACAGTCGGTGGCTCCGCGGCGCCGGGTCGCGATGGAGGTCTTCGACGGCCCGGGCACCCCCGAGGTGATCGGCGACGAACCCCGGCTGCGTCAGGTGCTGGGCAACCTGGTGGCCAACGCCATCCAGCACACCCCGGAGACCGCCGGCATCACCGTGCGGGTGGGCACCGAGGGTGACAGCGCCATCCTCGAAGTGGCCGACGAGGGCCCGGGTATCAGCGAGGACGACGCCCAGCGGGTATTCGAGCGGTTCTATCGCACCGACTCCTCACGCGACCGCGCGAGCGGGGGAACCGGGCTGGGCCTGTCGATCGTCGACTCACTGGTGTACGCGCACGGCGGCACGGTGAAGGTGACCACCGCACCCGGACAGGGATGCCGGTTCGAGGTCCGGCTCCCGCGCTTCAACGACGTGGGCGCCGACGTCGCCGAAGACGCTCACGCCACCGTCAGCTGAGCTCCGCCAGCGCGGCGACGATCTTGGCCTGCGCCTCGTCCAGCGATTCCGCGGACGGGTTGGGATCGGCGTTGGAGATGTTGACGTCATCCAGGGTGTAGGCCGGGAAGACGTGCAGATGCAGGTGCGGCACCTCGAGGCCCGCAATCAGCAGGCCCGCGCGGGGAGCGTCGAAGGCCTTGATCACTGCCTGGCCGATCCGCTGTGTCAGCGCCGTGATACGCCCCCACACCGCGGGATCGACGTCCTGCCACTGGTCGATCTCCGCGCGCGGCACCACCAGCACGTGGCCCTGGGTCACCGGGGCGATCGTGAGGAACGCGACGAACTCGTCGTCCTCGTAGACGAAGCGCCCCGGCAACTCCCGGTTGATGATCTTGGTGAAGACAGATGCCATGCAGCCCAGCCTATGGGCTCAACCTCAGCGGTCGGCGTCGGTGTACCGGATGACGCCGCGGATGTTGCGGCCCTCGAGCATGTCCCGGTAGCCGTCGTTGATCTGCTCCAGCTGGTACTGGCGCGTCACCATGTCGTCGAGGTTCAGCCGTCCCGCCTTGTACATCGACAGCAGCTGCGGGATGTCGTGGTGCGGGTTGCCGCCACCGAAGATGGTGCCCTGCAGGTTCTTCTGCAGCAGCGTCAGCATGGACAGGTTCAGCGTCACGTCCGACTTGGCCATGTTCGCCACCGCGGTCACGACGCAGGTGCCGCCCTTGGCGGTGATGTTGAGGTAGTTGTCGATCTCCTCGCCGTGCAGCTCACCGGTGGTGATGATCGTCTTGGCCGCCATCCGTCCCGCAGTGATCTCCGCGACGCCGGCCATGGCGGCGAAGATATCGGGGTAAGCGTGCGTGGCGCCGAATTTCAGCGCCTGGTCCCGCTTCCACTCGACCGGGTCGACGGCGAAGATGTTGCGCGCGCCGGCGTTCAGCGCGCCCTGTAGCGCTCCCATGCCGACACCGCCGATGCCCGCGATCACGACGTCGTCACCGGGGCGGACGTTGGCGCTGCGCACCGCGGAGCCGTACCCGGTGGTGACGCCACAGCCGACGAGGCACGCGACCTCGAACGGGATCGACGGGTCGATCTTCACCACCGAGCTCTTGTGCACCACCATGTAGGGGCTGAACGTGCCGAGCAGGGTCATCGGGATCACGGGCGTGCCGTCAGCGGAATGGATGCGGTGGGTGTTGTCGGAGACGGCGGTGCCCTGGAGCAACATCGCTCCCAGGTCGCAGAGGTTACGCAGGCCGGCCTGGCAGGACGGACACGCACCACACGACGGGATGAACGAGAGGACGACGTGATCCCCCGGCTCGATGCCTTCGACGCCGGGGCCCACTTCGGTCACCACGCCGGCACCCTCGTGGCCGCCCAGCACCGGGAACCCTGCCATCGGGATGTCGCCGGTGACCAGGTGGTGGTCGGAATGGCACATGCCCGACGCTTCCATCTGGATCTTCACCTCGTCCTTGACGGGGTCACCGATCTCGATCTCCTCGATCGTCCACGGTTGGTTGAACTCCCAGATGAGTGCGCCTTTGGTCTTCATCTCTCCTGCTTTCGAACGTGCGGTCCTGCTAACAGACTAGAGGCTCTAGTTAGCCACATCACAGGGTCCCGAGCAAGCGCTTGGCTGATGCGTCACCACAGCGGGACGGGCGCGGCGCCCAGCGGGTAGTAACCGGGCAACTTCTCGCCGGCCAGGCTGCGCTCGATGCGCTTCTGCATGGTGGGGGTGAGGTCGCCGGATTCGATCAGTTTCATGAACGCCTTCTGCACGTGCCCGAAGTCGAAGAAGTCGCGTTGCCACTCGATCAACAGCTGATCGTTGAGCCGGAACCAGCTGCCACCGATACCGTAGATCTCGTCGGTGGAACCGTCGCCCTTGTGGGCGACCTGCTTCCAGAAGCCGACGATCTCACCCTGCACCTCGTCGATCAGGGTCTTCTGGTACTCGTAGACCCAGTTCTCCAGGCCTTCCATCTCCAATCCCAATGCCACATCGCGGATCTCGTCACGACCGATGCACATGACGTCCTCTTTGGGGCCGATGTTCCACCCGTATGTGGCGTCCTCGGTGTAGAAGTCAGCCATGGGCTTCCAGTCCCCGGCTGCCTCGGCGTCCCGGTTGGCCTGCAGCCAACGGTCGACCCAGGCTTCGTAGTCTGCGCGTGACGGCATCGTCATTCCTTGTCTGTGAGGGAAAGTGCTCGGGTGGGACACATCTCGATGGCTCGCTCCACGTCGTCACGGAGCTCGTCAGGGGGTTCTGCGTCGAGGATCTCGACCACGCCGCGTTTGGGCACCCGGAAGACATCCGGTGCCTCCAGCTCACACATGGCGTGCCCCTGGCACAGGTCGTCGTCGAGTTCGATTCGGTAGCAGCCCATCTCGGTTCAGCCCCGGGCTCGCCTGCGGTACCGGACGGTGGCCGGGCGGGCCAGCTGCACCACCATCTTGCTGTGGTCGTTGCGGTAGGTCTCCGGGGGCTGCGCCATCTCGAACTCATAGTCGCGCAACAAGACCGAGAAGATGGCCTTGATCTGCATCTGGGCGAAGGCGGCGCCCACGCAACGGTGCTTGCCGGCCCCGAACGGGATCCAGGTCCAGCGGTTGATCAGGTCTTCCTGGCGCGGCTTGTTGTAGCGGTCCGGATCGAAGGCGTCCGGATCCGGGAAGTCCTCCGGGATCCGGTTGGAGATCGCCGGAGAGGCTGCCACCATCTGACCCTTGTGGATGGGGTGGCCCGCGACCTCGAATTCGTCCTGAGCCACCCGCATCAGGATGATCAGCGGCGGGTGCAGCCGTAGCGTCTCCTTGAGAGCGTTGTCTATCTTCGGAATCTGGCGCAGCGCATGGAAACTCACCTCCTGGCCGTCGGAGTACAGCTCGTCGAGTTCGGCCTGTACCTGGGCGTAGTACTCGGGGTGGCGCAGCAGCTCGATCAGCGTCCAGCTCGAGGTGCCCGAGCTGGTGTGGTGCCCGGCGAACATCAACGAGATGAACATGCCGGTGACCTCATTGGCCGAGAACCGCGGATTGCCCTCGTCGTCGGTGATCGAGACCAGCACGTCGAGCAGGTCGCGGTCACTCTTGTCCGTCGGCGGATTGGCGATCCGGCCGTTCATCACCTCGGCCACCAACTCCACCAGGTTGGCGCGGGCCTCGTCCCGGATGCGGAAGCTCTCGATCGGCAGGTACGGGTCGACGTAGCACAGCGGGTCGGTACCCCGCTCCAGCAGGTGGTAATAGTTGGCGAACCTGGAATCCAGCTGGTTGCGGAACTTCAACCCGATCAGGCAGGCGGTCGAGGTGTAGATGGTGAGTTCGGCGAAGAACTCCAGCAGATCGATCTCGCCGGCATCACCCCAGTTCTCGATCATCCGGCGGACTTCGTTCTCGATGGTCGCCGCGTGACCCTTCATCTGCTCGCCGCGCAACGCGGTGTTGTGCAACATCTCCGCCCGCCGCTCGGGGTCGGCGTCGAACACCACCCCTTCACCGAAGATCGGCGTCATGAACGGATACGCCTGCGCCTGGTTGAGCTCGCTGTCCGAGGACCGGAAGAAGAACTCGTTGGCCTCGGCGCCCGACAGCATGACTACCTGCTTGTCGGCCAGCTGGAACCACCCGACGTCGCCGCATTCTTCGCGGATCCGGGTCATCAGGCCGATCGGGTCGGTGCGGAACTCCTCGAGATGGCCGTGTTCCTCTTCACCCCCGGAGACCCGGGGAACTACCGCGGTGGTCATGTGCTCGGCATTCCTTCCTCGCCCAGGGCGAGTTTCTGGCGGTCGGTGGTGGTGGCCAGCGGGGCTTCGGGCTGTAGCTCCATGGTGGCGATGAACCCGCCGCGTGGGGTCTCGGCGACGAAGGTGATGGCGCGGGCCAGGTCCGACGCGCGCAGGAAGTAGTCGTGGCGGGCCTGCCCCCACTTGGCCCAATCCTGGAGTGCAGGACCGATTTTCTCGGCAGGCAGGCTCCACCCCATAGAGGTTTTGGTGGGGCCGGGGTGCACGATGGACGCCCGCACGCCGGTGCCTTCGAGCTCCATCTGAAAGTTGTTCACCATGGCCACCAATGCGGCCTTGGCGGCGCCGTAGGCGCCCATGTGGGGCCGCTGCCGTAGCGAGACGTCGGAGCCGACGAAGATCAGGTCGCCGCGCTGACGCTCGAGCATCCCGGGCAGCACTGCGGACGCGAGCTGGAATGCACCGACCAGATGGATCTGCAGTTGTGACTCGAATTCGGCGCCGGTGATCTCGGCGAGCTTGCCGAAGTAGGTGTCGCCCGCGCCGGCCACCAGCACCTCGATGTCGCCGAGCGCGGCAGTCGCCTCTGCGACAAAGGATGTCACCGAGTCGGGGTCGGTGACATCGAGGTGGAAGCCGACCGCCTCACCGCCGTCGGCGTTGATCTTGCCCACCAGGTCGGCGATCTTCTCGACGCGCCGGGCGCCCAGGGCCACCGGGAAGCCGCGGCGGGCGAGTTCGATGGCGGTGGCCTCGCCGATTCCGGACGAGGCGCCGGCCACGATGGCGGGCCGGCGTTCGGGCAGGGGTGCGAAACGGGGCATCAGCCGATCTCCAGTCTCATGGGCAGGGTGGCGAATCCGCGGACGTTGCTGGAGTGGACCCGTACGGCGTGGTCCTCGTCCACCTCGAATCCGCGGATGCGCTTGAACAGTTCGGTGAGCGCCACCCGCGCCTCCATCCTGGCCAGGTGCGCGCCCAGGCAGAAGTGGGCGCCGCTGCCGAAGCTCATCAGTCTGGACCCGATCTCCCGGCCGATGATGAAATCGTCCGGATTCTCGAAGACCCGCTCGTCGCGGTGTGCCGAACCGGGCAGCAGCAGCAGAACGTCACCGTCGGCGAGGGTGGTGCCGTAGAGCTCCAGTTCGCCTTGCACCGTGCGCGCGAGGATCTGACTGGATGTGTCGTAGCGCAGCGTCTCCTCGACCCACAGCGGGATGCGGCTGAGGTCGTCGTACACCGGTTGCAGCTGATCAGGATGACGATGCCCCCAGAAGGCGGCGTTGGCCAGCAGTTTGGTGGTGGTCTCGTTGCCGGCGATGACCATCAGGAACATGAAGCCCAGCACTTCGTCGTCGGTGAGGCGGTCGCCGTCGATCTCGGCGGCCAGGAGCGCGGACGTCAGGTCGTCGGTGGGGTTCGCCCGGCGCTGCGCCACCATGTCCTGGTAGTAGACGATCAGGTTGAGCGACGCCTCGATGGCCTCCGGCGGCACATCGGTGACGCCTTCGTCGCGGTGCATCACCCCGTCGGCCCACGCCCGCACCTGATCGCGGTCGGCGTGCGGGACGCCCATGAGCTCGGAGATGACGTCCATCGGCAGCTTGCCGGCGAACTCGTTCACATAGTCGACGCTTGCCCCGCCGGCGGCTTTGTCCACCATGGTGTCCAGGTGTTCGACGGCGATCTCGGTGACCCGTGATTCCAGCTCGCGAATACGCCTGGGGGTGAAGCCTTTCGACACCAGGGTGCGCAGCCGCAGATGGGCCGGGTCGTCCATCGCCAGGAAGGACATGGTTTTGGCGGCGTGCGGTCCGCGTGAGGCGGGGTCCAGCGACACGCCGAACTTGTTCGACAACGTCGTGCTGTTCCGGAATCCGGCCAGGACGTCGTGGTGCCGCGACAGCGCCCAGAATCCGAGGTCGTCGTTGCGGTAGAGGGGGGCCTGGTCGCGCAACCGCCGGTAGTACGGGTACGGGTCCTCGTGGAAGTCGTAGTCATAGGGATCGAGAACGACCTTCTCGGCTGAAGCAGTCATCGGTCTCCCAGGACGAGGCCGACCATGTAGGTCAACCGGTTGGTGATCTCGTGGTAGGTGAAGGCCCCGCTGCCGGCCTGGACCAGGGCGCCGAAGAACGCCATCTCCAGTGCCGCCACCGCCCGCGGATCGGCCTCCGGGCCGAAGGCGGACACCACCCGGCGGTGCACCTGCGCGCCGATGCGGTCCCGCACCGCCTTGACGCCATCGTCGTTGCCGGACATCAGGGCCGCGGTGCAGGCTGCGGCCACCTCCGGTTCGTCGGCCACCACCAGGGCCAGGGCGTGCAGCACGTTGTCCACCCGGGTCACCACGTCGACGTTGACGTCGGTGAAGAACGGGACCTGCTTGATCAGATCGAGGTACACCTCGGCGATCAGGTGGTTCTTCGACGAGAAGTAGGTGTAGGCGGTGGCCGGTGCCACCGCGGCCCGCTTGGCGACGGCCCGCACGGTGAGATCTGCGTACGAGGACTCGCGCAGCATCTCGACGCCGGCCGCCAGCACCCTGCGGAACGTCTCCTCCTGCCGGCGGTTGCGGGGAACCTCGCCGGCGTCCGGGGTGACTGCCGCAACAGCTTCGCTGGACACATGTCCAAGTTATCGGCGGAGTGGTCCCGACGCAAGATCTGATCCCGAAAAGCCTGCACACGAGAGCAGTTCCGGGCTGTTCGACATGGCTCTTGCCTTCGACGCCGACACCCGGCTATCTTCGGAACGCAGTCCATCAGACACCTGTCCAGCATGTCGCGCGCAGTTCACGAGGGAGTGACCCATGGGATTACCGGCCGACGGAACCAGTGAGTTGCTGATCGACGGCAAGCTGGTGCCCGGTAGTGCCGGAACCTTCCCCACGGTCAACCCGGCCACCGAAGAAGTCCTGGGTGTCGCCGCCGACGCCGACGCCGCGGACATGGGCGGGGCCATCGAGGCGGCACGCCGCGCGTTCGACGACACCAGCTGGTCCACCGACCACGCGTTCCGGGTGCGCTGTATCCGCCAGCTACGCGACGCGCTGCGCGAGCACATCGAGGAGCTGCGAGAGCTCACCATCGCCGAAGTGGGCGCACCGCTGATGCTCACCGCGGGAGCCCAGCTGGAGGGGCCGGTCGACGATCTGGCTTTCTCCGCCGACACCGCGGAGAACTTCGCCTGGAATCACGACCTTGCCGACGCTGCGCCGCAGGGGATTCCGACCCGCCGAACCGTGGCCAGGGAGGCGGTGGGGGTGGTCGGCGCGATCACCCCGTGGAACTTCCCTCACCAGATCAACTTCGCCAAACTGGGGCCTGCGCTCGCGGCGGGCAACACCGTGGTGCTCAAGCCGGCGCCGGACACCCCGTGGTGCGCTGCTGCGGTGGGCCGAATTGCCCTGGAACACACCGATATCCCGCCCGGTGTGCTCAACATCGTCACCTCCAGCGACCACGGCGTGGGCGCCTTACTGGCGCAGGATCCGCGGGTGGACATGGTGTCGTTCACCGGTTCCACGGCCACCGGTCGCGCGGTGATGATCGACGGCGCGGCCACCATCAAGAAGGTGTTCCTGGAACTCGGCGGCAAGTCGGCATTCCTGGTGCTCGACGACGCCGATCTGGGCATGGCGGCGTCCATCTCGGCGTTCACCGCGGCCATGCACGCGGGACAGGGCTGCGCCATCACCACCCGTCTGGTGGTTCCGCGGGCGCGCTATGACGAAGCGGTGGAGGCGGCGGCCGCCACCATGGGCGGTATCCGGGCCGGCGACCCGACCCACAAACGCACCGTGTGCGGCCCGGTGATCAGCGCGCGTCAGCGCGACCGCATCCAGGGCTACCTCGACCTGGCCCTCGATGAGGGCGGCCGATTCGCCTGCGGCGGTGGACGTCCGGCCGACCGCGAGGCCGGGTTTTTCATCGAGCCCACCGTGATCGCGGGCCTGACGAACGAATCGCGCGTGGCTCGGGAGGAGATCTTCGGTCCGGTCCTGGTGGTCCTGGCCCACGACGGGGACGACGACGCGGTGCGCATCGCCAACGATTCGCCCTACGGGTTGTCCGGCACCGTCTACAGCGGCTCCGACGACCGCGCGCAGACGGTGGCCCGGCGGCTGCGCACCGGAACCGTGAACGTCAACGGCGGCGTCTGGTATTCGGCCGACGCCCCGTTCGGCGGTTACAAGCAGTCCGGGGTCGGCCGCGAGATGGGTGTGGCCGGCTTCGAAGAATACCTCGAGACCAAACTCATTGCCACGGCCATCAATTAGGAGAACCCCATGGGCCTGTATGGAGAGCAGTTCACCGACAAGGTGGCCATCGTCACCGGAGCGGGCGGTGGTATCGGCCAGGCCTACGCCGAGGCCCTGGCCCGCGAGGGCGCCGCGGTGGTGGTGGCCGACATCAACACCGACGGAGCGCAGAAGGTGGCCGACGGGATCACCGGCGAGGGAGGAACCGCGCTCGCAGTCCGGGTGGACGTCTCCGATCCCGAGTCCGCCAAGGAGATGGCAGCCCGGGCGCTGTCGGAGTACGGCGGCATCGACTACCTGGTGAACAACGCCGCGATCTTCGGGGGGATGAAGCTCGACTTCCTCATCACCGTCGACTGGGACTACTACAAGAAGTTCATGAGCGTGAACCTCGACGGCGCCCTGGTGTGCACCCGCGCGGTCTACCGGAAGATGGCCAAGCGCGGTGGCGGGGCGATCGTCAACCAGTCCTCGACGGCGGCGTGGCTGTACTCGAATTTCTACGGGCTGGCCAAGGTGGGGATCAACGGGCTGACCCAGCAGTTGGCCACCGAACTGGGCGGTCAGAACATTCGCGTCAACGCCATCGCGCCCGGGCCCATCGACACCGAGGCCAACCGCACCACCACCCCGCA
Source organism: Mycolicibacterium tokaiense (assembly GCF_010725885.1). Taxonomy (NCBI): domain Bacteria; kingdom Bacillati; phylum Actinomycetota; class Actinomycetes; order Mycobacteriales; family Mycobacteriaceae; genus Mycobacterium; species Mycolicibacterium tokaiense. The sequence continues at coordinate 2,448,060 of NZ_AP022600.1, forward strand.
GGAGATGGTGGCCGATATCGTCAAGGGAATTCCTCTGTCGCGCATGGGCGAACCCGAAGATCTGGTGGGCATGCTGCTGTTCCTGCTGTCGGACCAGGCCAAATGGATCACCGGGCAGATCTTCAACGTCGACGGCGGACAGATCATCCGGTCATGACTGTCACGCTCGGTTACATCGGGTTGGGCAACCAGGGTGCGCCGATGGCCCGCCGATTGGCCGGCTGGCCCGGCGGGCTGACCGTCTTCGATGTCCGCGCCGAGGCCATGGCACCGCTGGTGGAACTCGGAGCCGTCGCTGCGGACAGCATCGCCGATGTCGCCACGGCGGACGTCATCAGCGTCACCGTCCTCACCGACGCCCAGGTGCGCGAGGTGGTGACGGCCCTGGCCGAGCACGCCGGGTCGGGAACGGTGATCGCGATCCACTCCACCATCGAACCCGATACCGCGGCGAACCTGGCAGAACAGCTGGCGCCCAGCGGGATTCACCTCGTGGATGCGCCCGTCAGCGGTGGTGCGGGTGCGGCGGACAAGGGTGAACTGGCCGTCATGGTCGGCGCCGGCGACCAGGCCTACGAGATCGTCAAGCCGGTGTTCAAGCAGTGGGCGTCGATGGTGGTGCGTGCCGGCGAGCCCGGCGCCGGGACCAGAATGAAGCTGGCCCGCAACATGTTGACCTTCATCGGCTTCGCCGCCGCCTGCGAGGCGCAGGCGCTGGCCGAGGCGGCCGGCATCGATCTACAGAAGCTGGGCCGGGTGGTCCGCCACAGCGACGCCCAGAGCGGCGGGCCGGGCGCGATCATGGTCCGCGACGACACCGCACCGCTTCCGCCGGACCATTTCCTGTACGACATGTTCGTGCACACCCGGGGCCTGGGCGAGAAGGATCTGAGGTCGGCGCTCGGGCTGGGCCGGCAGACGGGCGTAAACCTGCCGCTGGCCGAGATCGCCCTGCACAATCTGGCCGCCGGTCTCGGCGTCCCGCACACGAAGGAGTGACCATGGACGAGATACGCCGCGCGGGTCTGGCGAAGATGAACGAGGTCTACGCCTGGGAGATGCCCAACATCGAGGGTGACCCGTACTTCGACCTGACCGTCGACCATCTCTTCGGGGCCATCTGGACCAGGCCGGGGTTGTCGATGCGGGACAAACGGTTGATGACCCTATCGGTGGTCACCGCGCTCGGGTTGCAGGACCTGACCGAGGTGCAGGTCAATGCCGCGCTGGACAACGAGGAGCTCACCGAGGACGAGCTCAAGGAGATGGCGGTGTTCCTGACCCACTATGTGGGCTTCCCGCTGGGCTCCGGGCTCAACGGGGTTGTCGGGCGGGTGGCCGCCAAACGCCGCAGGGCCGCCGAGAAGGGCGGCGGCGTGGACAAGAAAGCGAACGTCAACGACGCGGTCCGCATGCACACCGGCAAGGACCTGGGGGACGGCTGACCGATAAGCTGTGACGTCGTGCGCGTCCTCGTGATCGGATCCGGTGCCCGTGAACATGCCCTGCTGCTCGCTCTGAGCAAGGATCCCCAGGTGGAGGCGCTGACCGTGGCGCCGGGTAATGCCGGCACCGGGGCGCTGGCGCAGCAGCGTGACGTCGACATCACCTCCGGTCCGGCCGTGGTGGCCCTGGCCCGTGACGTAGGCGCCGACCTCGTGGTGATCGGGCCGGAGGTGCCGCTGGTCCTCGGCGTCGCCGACGCCCTGCGCGCCGCGGGCATCGCCTGCTTCGGCCCGTCCAAGGATGCCGCCCGCATCGAGGGGTCCAAGGCGTTCGCCAAGGACGTGATGTCGGCCGCCGGGGTGCGTACCGCGGTCAGCGAGATCGTCGACAACCCGGGACACCTCGATGCCGCGCTGGACCGCTTCGGCCCGGCCGTCGGACAGCAGGCGTGGGTGGTCAAGGACGACGGTCTGGCCGCGGGCAAGGGTGTGGTGGTCACCGCCGATCGTGCGGTGGCCCGCTCACACGCGGCCGGGCTGCTCGACGGCGGACACCCGGTTCTGCTCGAATCCTTCCTCGACGGCCCCGAGGTATCGCTGTTCTGCGTGGTCGACGGCGCGACGGTGGTGCCGTTGCTGCCCGCCCAGGACTTCAAGCGGGTGGGCGACGGGGATGCCGGCCCCAACACCGGCGGGATGGGTGCCTACACGCCGCTGCCGTGGCTGCCGGACGACGTGCTGGCCCGGATCGTCGGCGAGATCGTCGAACCCGTTGCCGCGGAAATGGTTCGGCGGGGCAGCGCGTTCTCAGGGCTGCTCTACGCCGGCTTGGCCATCACGTCGACCGGACCCGCGGTGGTGGAATTCAACTGCCGCTTCGGTGATCCGGAGACCCAGGCGGTGCTGGCACTGCTGGACTCCCCGTTGGGGCAGCTGCTGTATGCCGCGGCCACCGGCAGCCTTGCCGACGTCGGCCCGCTGCAGTGGCAGGACGGCTCCGCGGTCGCCGTGGTGATCGCCGCCGAGAACTACCCGGGCCGGCCCCGACTCGGTGATGTGATCACCGGTGCCGAGAAGGCCGGGGTACTGCACGCGGGTACCGAGCGCCGCGCCGACGGGGCCGTGGTCTCCTCCGGCGGGCGGGTGCTCTCGGTGGTGGGCACCGGCGCTGACCTGGCGGCAGCACGGGCGGCCGCGTACGAGACCGTGGGCGCGGTTCGGTTGCCGGGCAGCCACTTCCGCACCGACATCGGTCTGGCCGCCGCGCAGGGCCGCATCCAGCTCTGACGCCGTTTCCCGGGTTTTGGCGGACGTCAGAATTCGTTGACGTATGTCAACCGCGGCGTTAATGTCCTTGCATCGAGGACAGGAGGCCGCCGATGGTCCAGTCTCACCCGCGCACGGCGGTGATCGGCGCCGGTATCAGCGGCCTGACCGCGGGCAAGATGCTCTCCGACTACTGCATCCCCTACACCACCTTTGAACTGTCCGACCGGATCGGCGGTAACTGGGCCTTCGGCAACCCGAACGGCCACAGCAGCGCCTACCGTTCACTGCACATCGACACCTCGCGACATCGCCTGTCGTTCAAGGACTTTCCGATGCCGGACAGCTTCCCGACGTTTCCGCACCACTCCGATGTCAAGGCCTATCTGGACGACTACGCAGCCGCGTTCGGGCTGCTGGACAACATCGAATTCAGCAACGGCGTGGTGTCCGCGCGACCGGTCGGCGGCGGGTGGGACATCACTGACCAGGCCGGGGCGGTTCGGCACTTCGACCTGCTGGTGGTGGGCAACGGCCACCACTGGGATGCCCGGATGCCGGATTTCCCAGGCACTTTCACCGGTGAGGTGATCCACTCCCACCACTACATCGACCCCCAGAACCCATTGTCGCTGACCGGGAAACGGATCCTGGTGGTGGGTATCGGCAACAGCGCGGCCGACATCACGGTGGAACTGTCCTCGAAGTCGCTGCGCAACGAGGTGACGTTGTCCACCCGGTCCAGCGCCTGGATCGTGCCGAAATACATCGCCGGGCAACCCGGTGACACGCTGGTGCGCACCACCCCGTACCTGCCGTTGTCGTGGCAGCGCAAAGCGGTGCAGATGCTGGCCCCGCTGCTGGGCACCGATCCCACGTCGTACGGGCTGCCGCCGGCCAATCACAAGCTGTTCGAGGCACATCCCACCCAGTCGGTGGAACTGCCGCTGCGACTGGGCTCCGGCGACGTCACCCCGAAGCCGAACGTCACCCGCCTCGACGGGGACACGGTGCATTTCGACGACGGCACATCGGCGGTGTTCGACACCATCATCTACGCCACCGGCTACAACATCACCTTCCCGTTCTTCGACCCCGAGTTCCTGAGTGCGCCCGACAACCAGATTCGTTTGTACAAGCGGATGTTCAGGCCGGGCATCGACAACCTGGTGTTCATCGGATTCGCCCAGGCCATCCCGACGCTGTTCCCCTTCGTCGAGTGCCAGGCACGGCTGCTGGCCGCCTATGCAGCCGGGAAGTACGCGCTGCCCCCGGTCGAGGAGATGGAACGGGTGATCGACGCCGATCAGCAGGTGCATGCCGGGCACTGTGTGGACCGGCCGCGGCACACCCAGCAGGTCGACTATTTCTACTACGAGCATGACCTGCGGGTCCGGGAGCTCCCGGCAGGGATGCGGCGCGCTGCAGTGGTGGCACGATCTACGCCCGTCGCGGCGGTGTCGGACCGGTCCTGAGGAGACAGCCGTGACCCACACCGACATCGTCTTCACCTCGGCGGGAACCACCTGCAGCGGCTGGCATTTCCCGGCGGCCGGATCCGGACCCAGGCCGCTGGTGGTGATGGGCCACGGCTTCGGCGGCACCAAGGACTCCGGCCTGCAGTCGTTCGCGCAGCACTTCCAGGCTGCGGGGATCGACGTCCTGGCCTTCGACTACCGTGGCTTTGGTGCCTCAGGAGGTCAACCGCGCCAACAGATCTCGATCGATCGTCAGATCGGCGACTATCAGGCCGCAGTGGCCGCAGGCAAGGAACTCGCCGGCGTCGACCCGGGCCGGATCGTGCTGTGGGGATCGTCGCTGTCCGGTGGCCATGTCATCCGCGTGGCGGCCGGACGCCACGACATCGCCGCGGTGATCGCGATGACTCCGCTGACCAACTCGCTGGCCACGGCGCGCACGATTCTCGCTCAGTACCGCGGGCTGGGCGCGCTGCGGGCGACGGCCAACGGCGTACGCAGTCGTCTGGCGGTGGCCCGGGGCCGCTCGCCGATCATGATGCCCGTGGTGTCAGCGCCGGGCGGGGCGGGTGCGCTGGCACTCGACGGCGCCTACGACAGTTATGTGTCCATGTCCGGCCCCACCTGGCGCAACGAGGTGGATGCCGCCGTCGGCCTGGAACTCGCCACCGTCAAGACCAAGGCGGCGGCCAAGGCTCTGCGCGCCCCGCTGCTGGTGCAGATCGCGGACTTCGACCGCTTCATCCCGGCCGACTCCGTGGCCCGGACCGCTGTCCACGGCCGCGCTCAGGTGCACCACTATCCGTGTGATCACTTCGATGTGTGGCCGGGCCACGACTGGTTCGACAAAGCCTGCGCCGATCAGCTCAGGTTCCTGCGCCGCGTGCTGGGCTAGCGTGGGACCCCGTGGCCAATGAGGAGATGAGGGCGGCCTGGTCGGATCGCGGGGCCGGCTGGGTGGAGAACGAGCGCGTCTTCGACGCCGTGCTGGCCCCGTTCAGCGAGCCGCTGTTGGCGGGGGCGCAGGCGGGCCAGCGGGTGCTCGACATCGGCTGCGGCGCAGGCGCTCTGCTGGAACGTCTCACCGCGGTCGGGGCGGCTGCGGTGGGCGTCGACATCTCGGACACCATGGTGGCCGCCGCCGGCGCCCGAGTGCCGTCGGCCACCGTGCTGCAGGCCGACGCCCAGACCGCCGATCTGCGCGCGCACGGCCCGTTCGACCGGGTGGTGTCCCGGTTCGGTGTGATGTTTTTCGACGATCCGGTGGCGGCGTTCACCAACATCCGCTCCGCGACTGCTGCCGGCGCCCACCTCACGCTGGTGTGCTGGCGCGACGCCGAGAACCCCATGTTCACCCTGGGCAACAGTGTGCTCACCGCACGGATGGCTGACGCCGCGGTGCCGTCGGCGTCGGATCCGGTGGGCCCGCTGGCTTTCGGGGACGCCGAACGGGTGCGGGCGGTACTCAGCGGGGCGGGGTGGCACGACATCCGCATCGAGCCGTTCGACGGGATCTGCGACTACGGCATCGACGGCAGCGACGGTGTGGAGGAACGGCTGGCGGTGGTGCTGTCGAGCTCGACCGGTCGCGCCGCCCGCGCCCAGCTGGCCCCGGCGCTGGGTGCGGGCGGCTGGGCGACGCTGGTCGATGACGTGCGGGCCGAGGTGCGCCGTCACCTCGTCGGCGGGGTGGTGAAGTTCGTCGGCCGGGTGTGGGTGGTGACGGCCCGCAGCACCTAGAACACCGTCGCGCCCAGGTCCACCGCGATCCGGGCGGCGGTCACCATCCGGGATTCGTCGGAGGCCAGCCAACAGACCGCGTCGGCGATGTCCTCCGGCTGGGCGATGTAGTCCGGCAGGAACGGCGTCACCATGTTCATCAGCCCCGGGTTGGTGTCGTTGGCCCGGTTCAGCGCGGCCACCATGTCGCCGGTGCCCATCGGGGTGTTCACCGCACCGGGATGCACGCTGTTGACCCGCACCTTGTGCCTGCCCAGTTCGGCGGCGAACGCGCGGGCCATACCGGTGACGGCGTGCTTGCTGGCGGTGTAGTGCACCATGAACGGCTGCATCTTCAGCCCGGCCGCCGAGCTGATGAGGATGATCGAGCCGCCGCGGCCGCCGTCGATGATCCGCTGCGCGCCGGCCATCACCGTGTTCCAGGTCCCGGTGACATTGACGTCCATGACGTCTTGGAAAGACTCCGGTGTGGTCTCGTTCCAGGGCTCGGGCACCGTGATGCCGGCATTGGCGACGATGACGTCCAGCCGGCCGAACGCGGCGACGCCCTGATCAACCGCTCTGGTCAGTCCGTCCAGGTCGCGGACGTCCACCGCGGTGGCCTGGATCCGTCGGCCCGTCTGCTCGACGAGGCGGACCGTCTCCGCCAGATCCGCCGGGGTGGCCGAGTCGTAGGGGACGCTGGGCGGCAACGGCCCGGCGAGGTCGACGGCGATGATGTCGGCACCTTCCCGCGCCAGCCGCACAGCATGCGCGCGGCCCTGCCCCCGTGCTGCTCCGGTGATGAAAGCGACTCTGCCCGCCAGTTTTCCGTCCATCGACTCTCCTTGCCCTCGTCAACACCTTCAATTAGCCAGGCTAACTGAACTGTGGGCCGGGGCGGCGGCTAGGCTGCGGGCAAGCCTGGACCCGAGGGGGCGTGCCGATGATGGCAGAGTCCACCGAAGTCGCCGACGACGACTTCCGCGACATCCTGGCGCAGACCCGCCACTTCATCCGCACGGTGGTGGTGCCCCGCGAGCCGGAGATCCTGGCCGACGACCAGGTTCCCGATGATCTGCGCGAGCAGGCTCAGAAGATGGGCCTGTTCGGCTACGCCATCCCCCAGCAGTGGGGCGGGCTCGGGCTGAACCTGATGCAGGATGTCGAGCTGGCCATGGAGTTCGGATACACCTCGCTGGCGTTGCGTTCGATGTTCGGCACCAACAACGGCATCGCCGGTCAGGTGCTGGTGGGCTTCGGTACCGACGAGCAGAAATCCGCGTGGCTGGCAGGCATCGCCAGCGGCGAGGTGGTGGCGTCGTTCGCGCTCACCGAAGCCGGTGCTGGTTCCAACCCCGCGGGATTGCGCACCAAGGCGGTGCGCGACGGGACCGACTGGGTGATCACCGGGGAGAAGCGGTTCATCACCAACGCTCCCACCGCCGATCTGTTCGTCGTCTTCGCCCGGACCCGGCCCGCCGACGCCGATGGCGCCGGCATCGCCGTGTTCCTGGTGCCCGCCGACGCCCCCGGTGTCGAGGTCGGAGCCAAGGACGCCAAGATGGGGCAGGAGGGGGCGTGGACCTCGGATGTCGGGTTCACCGATGTGCGGGTGCCGGGCGCGGCGCTGGTGGGCGGCAGCGAGGACCATGGCTACCGGGCGGCGATGACCTCGCTGGCGCGTGGGCGGGTGCACATGGCCGCGCTTGCGGTCGGGTCCGCGCAACGGGTGCTCGACGAGTCGGTGGCCTACGCTGCCACCGCCACCCAGGGCGGTGCGGCCATCGGCAGTTTTCAACTGGTGCAGGCCATGCTCGCCGACCAGCAGACCGGTGTCATGGCCGGGCAAGCCCTGGTGCGCGAGGCCGCGCGCAAGTGGGTCACCGACGAGGACCGCCGCATCGCACCGTCGGCAGCCAAGCTGTTCTGCACCGAGATGGCCGGGCAGGTGGCCGATCTCGGGGTGCAGATCCACGGCGGCACCGGGTACATGCGCGGGGTGCCGGTCGAGCGGATCTACCGTGAGGTGCGCCTGCTGCGCCTCTACGAGGGCACCAGCGAGATCCAACGGCTGATCATCGGCGGCGGCCTGATCAAAGCCGCCCAGAAAGGGAACTGATGGCATTGTTGTCCGGTCGTGCCGCCGTGATCACCGGTGGCGCACAGGGTCTCGGCTACGCGATCGCCGAGCGCTTCGTCGCCGAGGGGGCCCGGGTGGTGCTGGGTGATCTCGATCTGGAGGCCACCGAGGCCGCGGCTGCGCGACTCGGCGATGCCGTCGCGGTGCGCTGCGACGTCACCTCCTCCGACGAGGTGGCCGCGCTGGTGGACACCGCGGTGAGCACGTTCGGCAGCCTCGACGTGATGGTCAACAACGCGGGCATCACCCGCGACGCCACCATGCGCACGATGACCGAGGACCAGTTCGATCAGGTGATCGCCGTACACCTGAAAGGCACCTGGAACGGGTTGCGGCACGCGGCGGCCGTCATGCGGGACGCCGGATCCGGTGCCATCGTGAACATGTCGTCGATCTCGGGCAAGGTCGGCATGGTGGGCCAGACCAATTACTCGGCAGCCAAGGCCGGCATCGTCGGGATGACCAAGGCGGCTGCGAAGGAACTCGCCCACCTCGGGGTGCGGGTCAACGCCATCCAGCCGGGGCTGATCCGGTCAGCGATGACCGAGGCCATGCCGCAACGGATCTGGGACAGCAAGGTCGCCGAGGTGCCGATGGGGCGTGCGGGAGAGCCCGCTGAAGTTGCCGGGGTGGCACTGTTCCTGGCGTCGGACCTGTCGTCGTACATGACCGGCACCGTGCTCGAGGTGACGGGTGGGCGGCACCTGTGACTGCTTGCCGAGACCGACGAAAAGCCGGATCTCACCCGCACTTTCGGGCCCATGCGTCGGTTTTGGGCGTGGTGACGGTGGGGGTAGCATGACCAGGCTTGCTCAGACGCTGGGTCTTTCGGAGTTCCAGACCGAGATCGTCACCACGGTGCGGCAGTTCGTCGACAAAGAGGTGATCCCGCAGGCGGGGGAGCTGGAGCGCACCGACACCTATCCCCAGGCCATCGTCGACGCCATGAAGGAGATGGGCCTGTTCGGGTTGATGATCCCCGAGGAGTACGGCGGCCTGGGGGAGTCACTGCTGACGTACGCGCTGTGTGTCGAGGAGCTGGCGCGCGGCTGGATGAGTGTGTCGGGCGTGATCAACACCCACTTCATCGTGGCCTACATGATCCGCCAGCACGGCACTGACGCCCAGAAGCAGCATTACCTGCCGCGGATGGCCACCGGCGAGACGCGGGGTGCCTTCTCGATGTCCGAGCCGGAGCTCGGATCGGACGTGGCGGCCATCCGGACCCGCGGCGTGCGCCGCGACGACGGCACCTACGCCATCACCGGGCAGAAGATGTGGCTGACCAACGGTGGCAGCTCCACGCTGGTGGCGGCGCTGGTGCGCACCGACGAGGGCGCCCGGAAACCGCACCACAACCTGACGGCGTTCCTGGTCGAGAAGCCGGCCGGCTTCGGAGAAGTGTTGCCGGGCCTGACGATTCCCGGAAAGCTCGACAAGCTGGGCTACAAGGGCATCGACACCACCGAGCTGATCTTCGACGGGTACACCGCCGCCGCCACCGACGTGTTGGGAGACAAGCCGGGGCACGGGTTCGTCCAGATGATGGACGGCGTGGAGGTGGGCCGGGTCAACGTGGCGGCCCGGGCCTGCGGGGTCGGGATTCGCGCCTTCGAACTGGCCGCCCGCTACGCCCAGCAGCGCCAGACCTTCGGCAAGCCCATCGCCGAGCACCAGGCCATCGCCTTCCAGTTGGCCGAGATGGCCACCAAGGTGGAGGCCGCGCATCTGATGATGGTCAACGCGGCCCGGCTCAAGGATTCCGGCGAACGCAACGACGTGGCGGCGGGCATGGCCAAGTATCTGGCCAGTGAGTTCTGCTCCGAGGTGACCCAGCAGAGCTTCCGGATCCACGGCGGGTACGGCTATTCCAAGGAGTACGAGATCGAGCGCCTGATGCGCGACGCCCCCTTCCTGCTGATCGGCGAGGGCACCAGCGAAATCCAGAAGAACATCATCAGCAAACGCCTGCTGAATGATTACCGAATTTAGACACATTTCCCAACCCCGTTACGCGGGCGTTAAAAATGCTCTAGCTTGACAGTCGTCAACGAATGACGACGACCCTCGGGAGATCACTGTGCACTTGTCGGCGTGGATGGGAGCAGGGGTTCTGGCGGCGGGTGTGTCCGCGGCCCTGGTGGCAGGGGCCGACGTGGCCAGTGCGGACACCGGTACGGACACCACCAGTTCGAGCCCGAGTTCCGATGACTCCGCCAGCTCCTCCACCGGCAGTGACGATCGGGCAAACGAGACCAGCTCGGATGCCGACACGGACACCGACACCGACAGCGGCGCCGACGACGGTACTGACACCGACGTCGCCGACGATGATGCCGAGGACGACACCGATGCCGAGGACGTCGACGGTGAGACCGACATCGACGACTCGTCCGAGGGGGACGCGGCTGAGGATGAGGCTGACGGCGGCGTGGCGACCGGGGGTTCCGACAGCTCCACAGACGAGCAGTCCGATGACACCGAGATCGCCGACGAGGAATCCGAGGCGGAGCCCGAGCCCGTCCGGGTCGACGAAGATGTTGACACGGCCACCGACGCGGAGGTGATTGCCGAGGACACGCCGTCGCAGGAGCCCGCCGAAACACCGGCCCCGGTCGTCGACGCTGACGACACCGACACCGACACCGCGGTGACGCTCGCCGGTGCCAAGAACGCGACAAGTGCCGCAACGACGTTCGCCTCTGCGTCGCGCCAGCCCACGCTGCTGGAGGCCATCAGCTCGGTGATCTTCGATGTCGTCGGAGTTGCCGTCACCTTCATCGCCGGGCCGCCGGTGGTTCCGCACGGCAGCACGGTGACTGTGCGCCAGTCGTCACTGGAGATCACCGACGGCCGCAAGGTGCCCGCGCACTGGTACTACCCGGAAGGTGACGAGCCGCCGCAGCGGATCATCTACCTGCAGCACGGGTTCCTGGGTGTCGGCGCCATGTACAGCTACACCGCGGCAAACCTGGCCGAGAGCACCAACAGCATTGTCGTGGTGCCCACGCTGACCTCCAACCGCTATGTCAGCGACGGCTTCTGGCTGGGTTCCGATCAGGCGCTGCGCGCCACGGCAGCGCTGTTCGAGGGTGATCGGGAAGCGTTGACCGCCAGCGCAATTGCGGCCGGCTTCGCCAAGCGTTACGGCACCGAGGCCGTGCTGCCGGGCAGATTCGCGCTGGTCGGGCATTCACTGGGTGGCAACCTGGTGGCCGGCACCGCGGGCTACTACGCCGATGCGGTGACCGCCGGCGGCACCGAGAATCAGTTGGCCGGAGTGATCCTGCTGGATGCCGCGCCGCAGGGCTCCGTGCTGTCCGACGCCCTGGACAAGCTGGACAGTCTGGACACCTACATCCCGGTGATCGAACTCGGCGCGCCCAAGGAAGCGCGGCGGGTGGATGCGGCGCTCAACTCCCACCGGCCCGGGAAGTTCAACGGCGTGGTCCTGGCCAACGGTGAGCACCTCGATTCCATGGAGGGCGGGACCTGGCTGATCCAGTTCATTTCGCATCTCTACCAAGGCTTCCCGACCGCTCAGAACCAGGCTGCCGCGCAGATCCTGATCGACGGCTGGGCTGCCGACATCCTGGACGGCCGTATCGACCCCACCACCGGGCGTTGCGACGGCGAGGACTGCGCCGGCATCTACGGCGGCCCCGGGCAGGTGCTGGAACTCGACACCCCGGCCGGGCCCACCAGCGGCACCGTGATCGGTGTACCGGCACCGGCGCGCTCGGCTGTCTTCGAACCGTGGGCCGCCACTGCCACGGTGGCGCCGCGGCCGCCGCGCGGCAGCGGGCTGCTGCTGACGCTCTGATCAGATCAGCAGTGACACTCACACGTCGATGAAGCGGGCCCGAACCTCCGGCGACGGAATGGGGCAGCTGTCCTTGACGCCGAACACTCGGTAGCGGATCTTGGCGAAGCCGTCGTACACCCTGTCCCGAATGGGAGACGGGATGACGGCGGCCGCGGAGAACACCCGCCACGGCCCGCCCAGATAGTCGGCCACCCGTAGCAGGGCGGCCGACCGGACGCTCACGCGTTCGCCGGGGAGACCGGGCTGGTCGACGAACACCACGGAATCCACTTCGGCGAGTTCGGGATGCCGCTCGATGACGGCCTTGGCGAACGGGCTGTCCAGCGCGGCGAACCGCAAGGTGCCGTGCGCATCCAATTTCAGGATGGTCTGCACCGCGGTATTGCAGAAGCCGCAGATGCCGTCGTAGAGCAATACCGGTGTCGCATCGGAATCAGCCATGTCCCAGGCATACCCGGTGGTCAGGGCCTGATGTGCGGCGCACGGTGTGAGATCCGGTACGTCGCCGGCACGCCCGAAGGACTCCACATTGTGGAGAGCTTGACGCCGTCGCTATCGCCCGCCTATGGTCTAGCTCACATCCACAATATGGATATGGAGACCACATTATGGAGATCGCGGGAGCGCAGAGCGCGTACCGGGTCCTCGACGTCCTGACGGAAGTCTCGCTCAATCCGGGCTCGACCGCGGGCGAAGTCGCCAAAGCAACACATTTGACCGCCCCGACAGCCCACCGGCTGCTGCGTGTGCTGTGCGATCGCGGGTTCGCGGTGCAGAACGAGGCGGGCAAGTACGTACCAGGTCCCCAGATGCGGGTGCTGGTCGGCGACCGCGTCGATCACGCCACCCTCGAGGAGATCGGCCGTCCGCTGCTCGCGCAGCTGCGGGACCGCTCCACCGAAACGGTGTTCCTGGCCGTTCGGGAAGGTCTGCAGCTCACCTATCTGGTGGTGATGACCTCATCACACTCCGTGCAGATGTACGGCGAAGTCGGGCAACAGATTCCGCTGCACGCGACCAGCCAGGGCAAGGTCATCCTGGCATTCCTGCCGCCCGGTGTCGGAGAACGGATCATCGACCAGCTGGAGATGCCGCGCTACACCCCGTCCACCATCACCTCTGCCGCGGAGCTGCATGAGGCGATGTCACGAATTCGCCGCGACGGGTACGCCCTCAACCTCGAGGAGCGTGAGCTCGGCGTGCGGTCCGTCGCCGCGCCGGTGCTCGATCCTTCGGGCAACGTGGTGGCCTCGGTGTGCGTGGGTGGGCCCATCTTCCGCTTCTCCGAAGAGGACCTGCGTGGGAAGTTCGCCGACCTGGCGTGCGAGACCGCCGAAGCCATCAGCGCCGAACTGCTGCGGCGGTTCAAACCCGTGGAGCAGCTGGCCGACATCGACGGCGAGCGGTCCGTTCAGTGACGCAACAGGCCATGAAGACCTTCCACGATATGGAGATCGGGGTCCGTGCCGAGCACTCGGCAGTGGTCTCCGCCGACATCATCGGGGCCTACGCCCAGCTGTCGGGGGACCACAATCCCATCCACGAGGACGCCGACTATGCGGCCCGCACCCGCTTCGGCCGGCCGGTGGCGCACGGCATGCTGGTCGCCGGCTACGTCCAGACAGCGCTGACCCGTCTCGTCGCCCCCGGCGGCGTGTCCACCAGCTACCAGTTCGATCTTCTGGCGCCGGCTTTCGAAGGCGCCGCCATCACCGCGCAGGCAGTGTGCGCACAGCTCGATCCGGTGGCCCGACGGGCCACATTCACCATCACAGTCGTCGACGACACCACTCGGAAGCAGTTGATCAGCGGGTCCGCCGTCGTCGCGTTTCCCAAAGGAGAGAAATGAAGATCCGGACCATCCTGCCCGCCGCCGTCTGCCTCACCACCGCGCTCGCGATGACGGCATGCAGCTCGAGTGTGAACAACAACGCCGACCCGTCCGATACCGCCGCGCCCGCCTCGGAAGTTGAGGTCGACGACGGCGGATGCGCCGAGAACCGGGACCAGATCGCACAGCTGCAAGCCGACCTGAGCAAGAACCTGTACGGAATTGCCGCCGCTGAATCAGGCAAGGACGAGCGCACCAACCCCAACCCGATTCCCGAAGGTGAGCCCATCAAGATCACCTTCTCGGTGGAAGGCCTCAGCCACCCGTTCCTGGTCAAGCAGAAGCAGCTCGCCGAGGAGACCGCTGCGAAGCTGGGCGCCGAGATCAACGTGGTGAGCGCCAACGACGATGTGAACCAGCAGTTCAACGACATCCAGACCGCCATCGCGCAGGGCACCGATGCGCTCATGATGATGCCCGCCACCACCCAGGGTCTGGACGCCGTGCTCACACAGGCTCAGGCCGCCGACATCCCGTACTTCTTCTCGCAGAAGGGAATGCTGGGTGTCGACCCGGTGTCTCAGGTGCTCGCCCCCTACTCCAACGAGGGCCAGCAGCTCGGCGAGTGGGTGGTGGAGCACTACCAGGGCCAAGAAGACGTCAACGTCGCGGTGATCTCCGGCATCCCCGGCGACCAGTCCAGCGATGCCCGGGTGAACTCGTTCCTGCTGCCGCTGCTGCGCTCGTGCAACTTCAACATCGTGGCCAACCAACCGGGCCAGTACCGCCGCGGGGACTCCGAGAAGGCCGCGCAGAACATGCTCGCTGCCAACACCGACATCGACCTGCTCTTCGGTGCGAATGACGAAGCGGCCCTGGGCGGCATCGCAGCGCTGAACTCCAGCGGTCGCGAGGGTGTGGATGTGGTGGGCCTGGATGGCCAGACCGACATGTTCGCCGCCATCCAGGCCGGCGACGCACTGGCGACGGTGATCCACAAGCCCACCGCCGGGATCGTCGTCGAGGAAATCGTCGACTACCTGCGCGGCAATCCGGTACCCGAGTACCGCGTTCTCGACGAGGACCTGGTGACCAAGGAAACCATCGAATCCGGCGCACAGCCGGCGTTCTGACCGACTTCTCACACGACGGAGCAGTGATGACCACTACCTCGGCACCACCTACGCCGCCAGATGCGCTGGAGCGCAGAGGAAAAGGACGAACCGGTCCCAACCTGCGCCAGCTCGCCCAGCTGGGTCCGGTTGTCGCCCTGGTGCTGCTGGCCGCGGTGTTCGCTTTCAGCGCACCGAACTTCACCAGCGGCGCCAACCTGACCAACGTCCTGCAGCAGGTGTCGATCACAGCGATCGCGGCGGTGGGCGCGACGGTGGTGATCCTGGTTGCGGGAATCGACCTGTCGGTCGGCTCGGTGGTGGCGCTCACCGGCAGCATCGCGGCGCTGTATCTCCAACACGCGATCCTCTCGACGGGGGCGTCGGCGGTGGTCGCGGTGCTCCTGAGCCTGGTGGTCGGCACCGCCTGCGGCTTCCTCAACGGGGTGCTCATCACCGTGTGCCGGGTGCCGGCCTTCATCGCCACCTTGGCGACGCTGACCGCGCTGCGGGGGATCGCCCTGCTCGTCACCGACAGCTACCCGATCTCGATCGGCAACAGCACCTTCAACCAGATCGGTGTCGGCAAGGTGGGCCCGGTGCCGATCCCGGTGATCATCATGGCGGTGACGTTCGCCGTGGGGTATGTGATCCTGCACCGGCTCAAGATCGGGCGGCGCATTTACGCCGTCGGTGGCAATCGCGAAGCGGCCCGTCTGTCCGGCATCCGGGTCAATCGAGTGTTGTTGTTTGCGTTTACCTTTGCCGGACTGTGTGCCGGGATCGCCTCGGTGATCCTCACCGCCAAACTGTCCTCGGGCCAGCCCGCCGGTGCAGTCGGCTTCGAGCTCGACGTCATCGCCGCGGTGGTGGTGGGCGGCACCAGCCTGTTCGGTGGACGCGGCCGGCTGGCCGGCACCTTCCTCGGTGCGTTGGTGATAGCCGTGCTGGGCAACGGGCTGACGCTGATGAACGTCCCGTTCTACTGGCAACAGATCGTCACCGGAGCCGTCGTGGTGGCTGCCGTGGTGCTGGACCGGGTTACCCGAGGGGAGCCGGGCGAATGAGTGTGGCCGCGCCGGCGCGCACCGGACTCCTCCAGGCGACCGGCATCTCCAAGCACTACGCCGGTGTCGCTGCGCTCGAAGACGTCTCGGTGACGCTGGAGCCCGGCAAGATCCACGCGCTGGTCGGTGAGAACGGCGCGGGCAAGTCAACGCTGTCGAAGATCCTGTCGGGATTCGCGACCGCGGACACCGGCACCGTCACCCTCGACGGTCAGCCGATCAACCCGAAGAATCCCACGCAGGCCGCCGGGTTGGGTATCGGCATCGTGCACCAGGAGCTGTCGGTGATCGGGTCCATCTCGGTTGCCGAGAACGTCCTGGTGAACGCCGAACCGTCGCGCTGGGGTGTGATCGACCGCCGGGCCCTGGCTGCGCAGGCCCGCGATCACCTGGCCCGGGTGGGCCTGGACGTCGATCCCCGCCGCCAGGCCGGCGAGCTGTCCATCGCCGAACAGCAACTCATCGAGATCGCCCGCATCCTCGCCCAGGACGCCCACGTCGTGTTCTTTGATGAGCCGACATCTTCTCTGCCACACGATGATTCGGTACGGCTCCTGGGGTTGCTGCGGGAACTGCGCGACGACGGCGCCGCGGTGGTACTGATCAGCCATGACCTGCCGGAGGTGTTGGAGTATGCCGATACCGTCAGCGTGCTGCGCGACGGCCGGCACATCATCACCGCCCCGGCCGCCGAGTTCACCGAAGACTCGCTGATCAAGCACATGATCGGGCGGAACCTTGAGTCGGTCTATCACGGCCACGAGGTGACAGCCGACCACAAACCGGCGGTGCTGTCCGTAGACCGGATCAGCGCGCCCGGCGTGGTGTCCGCGTCGCTGCAGGTGAGCCCCGGAGAGATACTCGGCATCGGCGGCCTGGTCGGCAGCGGCCGCACCGAGGTGCTGGCGGCGATCTACGGTGCCACTCGAATCACGGCAGGCGCCATGTCATTTCACGGAAAGTCACACCGTCCGAGCCATCCCGGGGCGGCTCTGAACACCGGTATCGCACTGGTGCCCGAAGACCGCAAGAACCAGGGTCTGCACCTGGGTCTGCCCATCAGTACCAACATCGAACTCGCCAGCCTGGCTGCCATGAGCACCGGGCCGTGGCTGCGCCGCCGCAAGGGCGCGAAGATCGTCGACCACTTCTTCAAGGAGCTGCGCATCAAAGCGGCCAGCGCCGCCATGCCCGTGGGAGCGTTGTCCGGCGGCAACCAGCAGAAGGTGGCACTGGCCAAGGTGTTGGCCACCAAACCTGCGGTGCTGCTGCTCGACGAACCCACCCGTGGAATCGATGTGGGCGCCAAAGCTGAAGTGCACCGGCTGATCCGGAGCTTGGCCGACGAGGGCATGGCCATCATCATGGTGTCCTCAGTGCTGCCCGAACTGCTCGGTGCGTCCGACCGCATCGTGGTGATGCGGGCCGGCCGCACCGTGGGCGAACTCAGCCGAGCCGAGGCCTCAGAGGAGGCCGTCATGAAGCTGGCGTTCCAGGGGGCGGTGGCCGATGACTGACAAAGTCGCAGTACTCACCGGCGCCGACGGCGGCCTGGGGCGCGCCGTGGCCCACCGGCTAGCCAAGGACGGCTTCTCACTCGTACTCGGGTATCACCCGGGCAGTGCGGCGCCGTCGATTCCCGGGGCGCTGGCCGTGCCTGCCGACGTCACCTCCGAAACCGATGTCGCCGAGCTGATCTCGGCCGCCATTGGAGAGTTCGGTCGTATCGACGCCCTGGTCACGCTGGCGGGAGTGATGGAACAGACCCTGCTGCCCGACCTGGATCTGGTGACCTGGAACCAGACCATCGCCGTCAACCTCACCGGCACGTTCCTGTGCGTCCAAGCGGCAGCTGAGGCGTTGACGCACACACAGGGCGCAGTGGTCACCATCGGTAGCCAGATCGGATACGTCGGCGGCATCAACTGCGCCGCCTACACCGCGTCCAAGGCGGGAGTCGGGGGCCTGACCCGGGCGCTCGCGCGCGAACTCGGACCAGCGGTCCGCGTCAACTGTGTGGCGCCTGGGCCCATCGAGACTCCGATGACAGCCGTGCACGCCACCCCGGAGTGGAGGGAACAGAAGACCAGAGCACTGGTCATGGGACGCTTCGGCACCCCCGACGAGGTGGCCACCGCGGTCGCCTGGCTGGTGTGTGACGAAGCGAGCTTCGTCACGGGGCAGACCATCAATGTCAATGGGGGAGGGGCGATGCCATGAGGCTCAGTCAACTGACCACACCGGAGTTCCTGTCCGCACACGACGCGGTGGAACGGATCCCGGACCGGGCGCGGCTGCTCGTGGAGGCTTCCGGGGGTGGTGTCATAGAGCCGTCCGGGCTGTTGAACGCGCTGGCCGAGCGTTACCGCCGCACCGGCGGCCCCGGTGAGCTGGCCGCATACTTCTGCAGCGGGGTGGGGGACCGTAACGGGTCCGGCATGGACGTGCTGGCGCAGCCGGGGCTGTTGCGCAGCGCGATCGCCGGGCACTGGGCCATGACGCCCACGCTGTCCAAGATGGCCCATGACGGGGACATCGAGGCCTACAACCTGCCCCAGGGTGTGCTGGCGCAGTTGCTGCGCGAAAGTGCAGCCAAACGGCCAGGTTTGATCACCAAGGTCGGATTGGGCACGTTCTGTGATCCGCGGCAGGGCGGTGGGCGGCTCAACAGTGCCACCACGACCGATCTCGTGGAGGTCCTGGAGATCAAGGGTGAGGAGTACCTGTTCTACCCCAGCCCGTCCTTCGATGTCGCTTTCATCCGCGGCACCACCGCCGATGAACACGGCAACCTGACACTCGAGCACGAGACAGCCAAGCTGGGGGTGCTGGCGGCCGCAACGGCGGCGCGCAACTGTGGCGGACTGGTGATCGCGCAGGTGAAGCGGGTGGCCGCGGTGCACACCCTCAACCCCAAGAGTGTGGTGGTGCCCGGTCATCTGATCGACATCGTGGTGGTGCAGGAAGACCAGTGGCAGACCGCGATCAACGAGTACAACCCGGCCTTCTCCGGCGAGGTGTATGTGCCGTTCGGCCGGTCGCCGGCAATGCCCCTTTCGGAACGGAAAGTGGTGGCACGCAGGGCACTCGACGAGATCAAGCCGGCCTCGGTGGTCAACCTCGGGGTCGGAATGGCCGACGGGGTGGCCACCGCTGCGCTGGAAGAGGATCGGCTCAGCGAAATCACGCTGACGGTCGAGCAAGGCATGGTCGGCGGCGTCCCGGAACGCGGCGTCATCTTCGGAGTGTCCTGGAACCCGGAAGCCGTGATCGAACACGCCTCGCAGTTCGACTTCTACGACGGCGGCGGCCTGGATGTCGCCTGCCTGGGGTTCGCCGAGGTGGACTCCGACGGCAACGTCAACTCATCGCTGGTCGACGGCCGCATTTTCGGCGCCGGTGGCTTCATCAACATCTCGCAGGCCGCCAAGAAGGTCGTGTTCTGCGGGACGCTCACCGCAGGCGGGCTGCGCATCGACCTCACCGACGGACACCCGAGGGTGACCTCGGAAGGCAGACACCGCAAGTTCATCGACAAGGTCCGCCAGGTCACCTTCAACGCCCATCTGGCCCGCGAACGTGGTCAGGAGGTCATCTACGTCACCGAACGCGCGGTGTTCGCCCTCGGCGAGGACGGTCCTGTCCTGATGGAGGTCGCTCCCGGCTGGACCGCGGAGCAGGTGATCGCACTGATGGACTTCCGCCCCAAACTCGCCGACGACATCACCACCATGTCGGCGTCGCTCTTCACCTCCCAACGACGCACCCCCCAAACCCCGACCCAAGAGGAGAACTGACATGCGCACCCGAGCCGCGGTCACCTACGGATTGAACACCCGCTTCGAGGTCAAGGAAGTCGAGCTCGACGAGCCCGGCCCCAACGAGGTGCTGGTGCACCTGGTGGCCTCCGGCATCTGCCACTCCGACATGCATCACGTCACCGGCGACCAGATAGCCGCGCTCCCGATGATCTTCGGCCACGAAGGCGCCGGCGTCGTGGACAAGGTGGGCCCGAACGTCACCCACGTGGTCCCCGGCGATCACGTGGTGATGTCCTACCTCCCGTCCTGCGGTACCTGCCGGTGGTGCACCGACGGGCAGACCAACCTCTGCGATCTGGGTGCCCACACCGTGGAGGGGCCGCAGATCGACGGAAGCTACCGCTTCCATGACGACGACGGCGTGAACCTCGGACAGTTCTGCCTGGTGTCCACCTTCAGCGAATGGACGGTGGTACCCGGTCAGTCGGTTGTCAAGGTGGACAAGCACTACCGGCTGGAGCGGGCCTGCCTGGTCGCCTGCGGTGTCACCACCGGCGTGGGTACCGCGATCTACCGCGGCGGGGTCGAGCCCGGTGAGGACGTGATGGTCTACGGCGTCGGCGGGATCGGTATGAACATCGTGCAGGGCGCCAAGATCGCCGGGGCCAAGCGCATCATCGCCTGCGATACCAACGACTGGAAACTGGAGCAGGCCAAGTTGTTCGGCGCTACCCACACGGTCAACCCGAACACCCAGGATCCGGTCGAGTTCGCCACCGAGTTGACCTGGGGTGTGGGCGTGGACAAGGCCTTCGAGGCCATCGCCACCGCCGAGACCATCGGTCAGGCCGTGCGCTCGGTCCGCAAGAGCGGCACCGTCGCCGTCGTCGGCCTGACGCGGCACGATCAGCCCAGCATCCCAGTGAACCCGTCGGACTTCGTGCTGTGGCAGAAAACCCTCACCGGTTCACTCAACGGTGGCTGCAACCCACGCAATGACATTCCGAAGATGCTCAAGCTGTGGGATTCCGGGCAGATCAATCTCGATGGTCTGGTGACCAAGGAGTACCGCATCGAGCAGATCAACGAGGCCTATGACGACCTGCTGGCCGGCAAGAACCTGCGCGGCGTGATCCGTTACGAATGGGCAGACAACGGAGTTCCGCAGTGACACTCACGTATTCACTGGACGCCGATGCCGCGCAGTTCCTCGCCGTGGTCGGGGACTTCTGCACCAGCCGGGTGGGTCCGCGCGCCCAGGACATCGATCTGTCCGGAGAGTTCTTCCCCGACCTGCTCTCCGATGCCGCGGATCTCGGCCTGCAGGGCCTGATCTTCGGTGACGACGGCAGCATCGACCCCACCATGTTCGCCCTGGCACACGAGACCACCGAGCTTGTCGCGTCGTACTCCGGCGCGGTGGCGCTGGGTATCTCGATCGCCCGGCTGCACGGATACCTGCTGGCCGCGTACGCACCGCCCGACGTCCGGGACCGGTGGCTGCCGGGACTGATCGACGGCTCGCTGCGCGGTAGTTTCGCGCTGAGCGAGCCCCACTCGGGCACCGACATTCGGGCCGGGCGGACCGTGGCCGTCGAACACCCCGATGGAACGGTGACCATCACCGGCGAGAAGGCCTGGATCACGCAGTCTCCTGAGGCGCACTTCTGCATCGTGCTGGCCAAGCTGGGTTCGGCAGACCGTGACGCCCCCACCGCGGCGTTTGTCGTCCCGCTGGACGCTGCCGGGGTCACGGTCGGCAAGGACGAGCCGATGTCCGGTTTCCGCGGAATGCCGATGGCAAATGTGCATTTCGACAACTGCCGGGTGCCGTCTGACTGGCGGCTGCAGACGGATGGATTCCGCGGCATGCTGGAAGGACTCAACCTGGCCCGGCTCGACGCGGGATGTTACGGCGTCGGGTTCATGCGGGCGGCGCTGCGGGAATGCGGCGCCTACGTGCGCGATCGGCAGGCGTTCGGCAGGCCCCTGGCCGAATTGCAAATCGTGCAGGAGAAGCTGGGGAAGATGCACGCCGACTATCTGGCCGCGCGGGGACTGCTCCGGGACGGGGTCACCAGCTACGCCGCCGGCGGCGGCGGTGACTCCCACCTGATCTCGGCTGCCAAGATGTTCGCCACCGACGCGGCCATGCGCAACACCGTCGAGGCCGTTCAGTTGCTCGGCGGGTACGGCGTCCACCTTCACTACCCCGTCCAGCGACTGATGCGCGACGCCAAGATCACCCAGATCATCGACGGCACCAGCGAGATCCACGCCTTGATGCTCGGCCGCGCCGCAGCGCGTGCCGACTGGACCTGACCTCGAGGAGAAGACATGACACTGAGCGGATCCCTGCAGCGGGCCCTGTTCATCGACGGCGAGTTCGTCGGTTCCGACGGAGAGATCTCACCGGTCACCGACAAGGCCAGTGGTGAGGTGATCGGCGAGTCGATCACCGCCACCGATGTCGATGTGGACCGGGCCGTCGCCGGAGCGGTTGCTGCGCAACGGGAGTGGTACACCACCCCCGCCACCGAACGGGCAGCCATCCTGCGCCGGGGCGGTGCGATCCTGGAGCGGGAGGCGGGTCGGTTCAAGGAGATCCTGATCCGCGAGGGTGGTGCGATCGGGCCCAAGGCCGAGGGCGAGATCGGCGCCAGCGTCATCGAGTTCTTCCAGGCCGCCGAGCTGGCCACCACCCCGTTGGGCGAGATCATCCCCTCCGGTCAGCGGGGTCGGGTCAACATCGTCGAACGTCGTCCCGTCGGGGTGGTGGGACTCATCACCGCGTGGAACGCGCCGGTGCACATCGCCATGCGGGTCCTGGCCCCTGCCATCGCGCTGGGCAACACGGTGGTGCTCAAACCGGCGCCGGAGACCCCGTTCACGGGCGGATTGATGCTGGCCGAAGTGTTGGCCGAGGCCGGCCTGCCCGCTGGTGTGGTCCAGGTTCTCACCGGCGGACCCGCTGGAGCCCGACTGGTGAGCCATCCCCAGGTGGACATGATCCACTTCACCGGCTCCGAGGACACCGGGCGCCGGATCAACGTGGCGGCCGCGCCGCTGCTCAAACGGGTGGCGCTGGAACTCGGCGGCAACAACGCCAGCATCGTATTGTCCGACGCCGACGTGGAACTGGCCGCGCGGTGCGGTGCGGGCTCGTCGTTCGGGCACCAGGGGCAGGTGTGCATCGCCACCGGGCGGCACATCGTGCTGGCCGACGTCGCCGCGGACTATGTGGCGGCGCTCTCGGCGGAAGCGGCGAAGCTGACCGTCGGCGACCCCTACACCGCTGCGGTGGACCTCGGTCCGATGCTGTCGCAGCGCCAGGTCGACAAGGCCCTGGCCATGGTGAGCAGCAGTGTCGAGCTGGGTGCCCGGGTGGTCGAAGGCGGCACCGCCGACGGCGTGTTCCTGCGCCCCACCGTGGTCGACCAGGTTCGCCCCGGCATGGTCCTGCACGACGAGGAGGTGTTCGCCCCGATCGCGCCGGTGACGGTGGTGGACTCCGTGGACGAAGCCCTCAAGATCGTCAACGGCACCCGCTTCGGACTGTCCACCGCGGTGTTCAGCCGTGATCTCGATACGGCCTGGAGTGTGGCCGACCAGGTGCGATCTGGCATGGTCCATGTCAACGACGGCACCGCGCTGCACGAGTCGCAGGTGCCCTTCGGCGGCACTGCGGCCTCGGGGTTGGGTGATGACCTCGGCGGCCGCGCCAACATCGACCTGCTCACCGAGCGTCGGTGGACCAGCCTGCAGCGGAATGTGTTGTGACCGACGGTGCTGTGCGACTGGAGATCTCGGGCCCGGTCGCCCGGATCGTGCTGGACCGGCCGCGCAAGCGCAATGCGCTCAGCGCCCATCTGGTCGCTGAACTAGGGGACCGGCTCGAGGACATCGCGGGCTCCGATGCCCGGGTGGTGCTGCTCACCGCCGAGGGGTCGGTGTTCTGCGCCGGCGCCGACACCGTCGAGTTCAGTGCAGCTTCGGCAGAAGCGGTGCGCGGCCGGTGGACGCGGCTGGGGCAGCGGGTGTTCCGGTCACTGGCGGAGCTGCCGCAGACCACCGTCGCGGTTCTTGCGGGCGGCGCTTATGGCGGCGGCCTGGAACTGGCCATGCACTGCGATTTCCGGGTGGCCTCCGACACCGCGGTCCTGGCGCTGCCGGAGGCCACGCTGGGCACCACCCCCGGATGGTCCGGCCTGAGCAGGATCCGGGAGATCGCGGGGGTGGCCGCTGCCCGTCGACTGGCCCTGGTGGGACAACCCGTCAGCGCCGCAGAAGGGCACCGGCTCGGCATCGTGGACATCGTGACCGCCGACGTGCAGTCCGCCGCAGACGACCTGGTGCAGGATCTGCTGAACACCGCCCCCGGCGCGCAATCGATTCTCAAACGCGTGCTCGCCTGCGACGCGTCGGCACTCATCGACTCGCTGGCAGGTGGCTACCTCGTCGCCTCCGGCGAAACCAATTCCAGGAGACACTCATGACCAGAACAGTTCTCATCGCCGGATCCTCCCGCGGGATCGGCGCCGCCGCCGCCCGCCACGAGGCCGCCCGCGGATCCCGGGTGATCCTGCACGGCCGCAGTGATTCGGTTGCGCTGAAGGAATTCTCGGGAGAGCTGGATGCACCGGCCTACCACTGCGACGGGCAGGATGCGGCCGCGGTGCAGCAGCTGGTGGACACCGCGTTGGCCGACGTGGGCGCCATCGACGCGCTGATCTGCACGCTGGGCAGCGTGTCGGCCACCGACGCCCTGGCGGGGTCCACCGAGGACTGGATCGCCGAATACCGCTCCAATGTCCTGGGACCGGTGAACTTCATCCGGGCGGTGGCGCCCTCGATGCTGGCCAACGGTGGTGGCCGCATCGTCACGGTCTCCTCCATCCGGGGCCGCGACAACCTGGCAAGCCCCGAGGTGACGGCGTACAGCGCCGCCAAGGCGGCACTGGAGAACGTCACAGTGTCGTTCGCCAAGGCGCTGGCACCGTCGATCACCGTCAACTCCGTCGCCCCGGGCTTCGTCCTGACCGACATGTCCGAAACGTGGTCGGACGAGGTGCGCAAGGAGGTGGCGACCAATCTGCTGGGCCGCGCCGCGCAGCCGCAGGAGATCGCCGCCCTGCTGTGTTTTCTGGTCAGCGACGGCGCCAGTTTCATCACCGGCCAGACCGTCCTCGCCGACGGTGGACTGGACGCCCGCTGATGACACACCTGATGCTGCCCGCCTCCGACGGCACTGTCGCACCGGTGGAGCTCGTGGCCCCGCCGGTTCTGGTGACCGGCTCCGCCCCGCCCACCAGCCGCGTCGTGTACGCGGCGGCCCATGTGGTGGCCGACCCTCTGCGGGCGTGCGATGCGGTGGCAGGTGTGGAGCAGATCGACTGGGACGCCACACTAAAATTGCGCCGTCGCCTGTGGTCACTGGGGCTCGGTGTCGCGGAGTCCATGGACACCGCCCAGCGCGGGATGGGTCTGGACTGGGCCGGCGCCCGCGAGTTGGCGCTACGGACCCTCGCCGACGCCCCCGCGCACGGCGGTGACGTGGTGGTGGGGGTGGCCACCGACCAGATCGAAGGCCCGACAACCGATCTCGGCCTCATCCGAGATGCCTACCTGGAACAGATCGCCGATATCGAGAGCGCCGGTGGCGCTGTGGTCATGATGGCCAGCCGGCACCTGGCCGCAGCGGCCCGCAGCCCGGACGACTATGCCAAGGTCTACGGCGAGGTGCTGGCGCAGGCCGGCCGCCCGGTCATCCTGCATTGGCTTGGATCCATGTTCGACCCCGCGCTTGCCGGCTACTGGGGACACGACGAGCCCAAGGCCGCGATGGCAACCGTCGTCGACATCATCGCCGCCCACGTGGACAAGGTGCACGGCATCAAGGTCTCGCTCCTGGATGCCGCACTGGAATCACTGCTGCGCGAGCAGATCCCCACACCCGCACGGGTGTTCACCGGCGACGACTTCAACTACGTCGACCTGATCGCCGGTGACGGCACCAGACACAGTGACGCATTGCTCGGCGCCTTTGCCGCGGTGCCCCGGTTCGCGTCAGCGGCCTTCGCCCGGTTGGACGCCGGTGACGTCCGCGGGTTCCGTGAGATCCTGGAGCCGACGCTGCCGCTGAGCCGCCTGGTGTTCCGCGCCCCCACCCAGTACTACAAGGTGGGCGTTGCCTGGCTGACGTACCTCGACGGCGGGCAGGACCACTTCCGGATGCTGAAGGGCTTCGAGACCGGTCGCAGTCTGCTGCATCTGGCCGAGCTGGTACGGGTGGCAGGCGGGCTGGGGCTGTTCGCCGACCCTGAATTGGCCGCGGCGCGGGTGTCGGCCTACTTCGCCGTGCAGGGCATCCGGGTGTGAGTGTGGCGGAGGTGGGTACAGGAGCACAGTGTCAGCCCCACGCGCCTCCGCGGCCCCCGAAGACCTGCGCCGCCTGGCGGCCGCCCACGGCGTGGCCACGTCCTACAACAACGAGCGGCGTGAGCCCGTAGAGGTCGACGCCGACGTCATCATCACCGTGCTCGGACTCCTCGACGTGGAGGCGGCCACCGAAGCGGACCGGCGCCGCGAACTTGCCAAAGTCGCTGAACTCGATCAGGCCGGCATGATCGCCCCCACCGTCGCGGTGCGGGTCGACGGTGGCACCCACACCGTGCCCGGCGCCCGGTTGTTGGTCGGTGAGGACGGAACGCAGATCGAGGTGGAGGATTCTCTCCCGGTGGATCTGCCGGTCGGCTGGTACCGGTTGCACACCAGTCAGGGCCAGGAGGTCACCCTGGTTGCGGCGCCGCCGAAGGTGCCGACTGCGCCGGTGAGCTGGGGGTGGATGCTGCAGCTGTACGCGCTGCGCTCGGCTCGGTCGTGGGGCATCGGCGATCTGGGTGATCTGCACGAGTTCCTGGACTGGACAGCTCGTGAGCACGGCGCCGGCGCGATACTGCTGAACCCCCTGCACGCGCCTGGGCCCACCCATCCGGTGCAGCCGTCGCCTTACACCCCGTCGAGTCGCCGGTTCGCCAACCCGCTGGCTCTTCGGATCGAGGACCTCGACGCCTATCTTCAGGCCGACCCCACCACCCGCGCCGAGGTGGATGCCCTGCGGGTCAGCGCCACCACCGAACGCATCGACCACGACCTGGTCTGGGCCGCCAAACGTGATGCGCTGGAGCTGTTGTGGCGTTCGGCGGGACGGCCCGACGCGATCGCGGAGGCGTCGGCGGGGTTGCGGGACTGGGCCACCTATTGCGCTCTGGCAGAACGGCACGGGGGCCGGTGGAGCCGGTGGCCGTCGGAGCTGCGTGACGTCGGCAGCCCGGCGGTGGCCGCCGCTCGGCGAAATTTGGCTCCTCGGGTGGCATTTCACGCATGGGTGCAGCAGCAGTGCGCCGACCAGCTGACGGGTCTGCGGCGCCATGCCCATGACTCCGGCATGGCGGTGGGTGTGCTGCATGATCTTGCGGTGGGGGTGGACGCCGACGGCGCCGACGCCTGGGCGTTGGCCGAGGTTCTGGCCACGGGGGTGAGCGTGGGAGCGCCGCCGGACAACTTCACCCCGCGCGGGCAGGACTGGGGTCTGCCGCCCTGGCGACCGGACCGGCTGGCCGCCACCGGATACGCCGCGCTGCGCGACATGCTGCGTGCTGTCCTGCACCATGCCGACGGACTGCGTATCGACCATGTGGCCGGTCTGTGGCGGCTGTGGTGGATCCCGCCGGGCGACACCCCCGACCGCGGCACCTACGTGCACTACGACGCCGAGACCATGCTGGCCGTACTCGCCTTGGAGGCGCACCGCGCCGACGCCATCGTGGTGGGGGAGGATCTGGGTACCGTCGAACCCGAGGTGACCCAGGCCCTCGCCGACAACGAGATGCTGGGGTGCGCGGTGTCCTGGTTCACCCGCGACCAGTCGCAACCGGGGGAGCCGCTGCTGCCGCCGTCGCGGTGGCCGTCACGCGCGGCTGCCAGTCTGTCCACCCACGACCTGCCGACCGCGGCCGGCTTCCTGCAGGGGGAGCACGTGCGGGCGCGGGCCGAGCTGGGCCTGCTCGACGACGTGCCGGCCGAGCAGGCCACTGCGGACCGCGAGCGGGCCGAGTGGCTGGAACTGTTGCGCAGCGAGGGCGTCCTGGACGGGGCGCAGCCCGACGACGCGGAGATCATCACGGCCATGCACCGTCTGCTGGCGCGTACGTCGAGCCGGCTCAAGCTGATCTCGCCGTACGACGTGCTCGGTGAGGTCCGGCAGCCGAATCTGCCCGGCACGGTGGACGAATACCCGAATTGGCGCCTACCGCTGCCGCAGACGCTCGAGGAGTTGATGGCCGATCCGCGCGTCGCCGATGTGATCAAGGCGTTCCGGGGCGCGCTGCCGGACTGCTAGCTTACTGGGCGTGGCGGAACGGGTGCTGGACGAGCTGGGTTACTACCTGTTGGCGGGCGCCGGCGGCGAGGGGCCAGCGACGCTGACGGATGAGGCGCGCCGCGGTGAGCAACTGGGTTTCGGAACGGCGTTCATCTCCGAGCGCTGGAACGTCAAAGAGGCCTCATCCCTGGTGGGTGCCGCCTGCGCGGTGACCGAACGGATGCAGATCGCCACCGCCGCAACCAATCACAACACCCGCCACCCGCTGATCACGGGATCGTGGGCCACCACCATGCACCGGCTGTCTGCAGGACGCTTCACCCTGGGCATCGGCCGCGGCATCGGCGCTCTGTACTCGGCCTTCGGCGTGCCCGCGGTGACCACCGCGCAGATGGAGGACTTCGCTGCGGTGATGCGGCGGCTGTGGCAGGGCGAGATGATCTTCAACCACGACGGTCCCATTGGAAAATACCCGGTGTTGTTCCTCGATTCCGACTTCCGCGAGAACATCCGGCTGGCCATCGTGGCGTTCGGACCGCAGACGCTGGCCCTGGGCGGCCGGGCCTTCGACGACGTCATCCTGCACACCTACTTCACCCCGGAGACGTTGCAGCGCAGTGTGAAAACGGTCAAGGCCGCCGCCGAAGAGGCGGGCCGCGACCCGGCATCCGTGCGGGTGTGGTCCTGCTTGGCCACCGTCGGTGACCACCTGCCCGAGGAACTGCGGTTGAAGAAGACCGTCGCCCGGCTGGCGACCTACCTCCAGGGCTACGGCGACCTGCTGGTCGACACCAACAGATGGGATCGTGCAGTGCTGCAACGATTCCGCGATGACGCCGTGGTGCAGTCGATTCACGGCGGCATCGACCACAAGGCCAGTGCCGAGCAGATCGAGCACATCGCCACCCTGATTCCCGACGACTGGCTGAAGCCCGCGGCCACCGGCTCGGCCGCGCAGTGTGTGGGCCGGGTGCGCCAGGAATTCGACTACGGCGCGGACGCGGTGATCATGCACGGCGCCACCCCCGATGAACTGGCGCCCATTGTGGAGCAGTACCGGGCTGGTTGAGTCAGCTCTCCAGCTGCGCCACGCTCCTGCTTTCGAGGTGCGGGTTGATCATCTCCTTGATGATGCGCTGATGCTCGGGGTTGTCCCGGTAGGTGAGGAAGCTGTCGCGGTCGTCGAACGTGCCGACCACGGCGAAGTCGAAGCTGCCGGGGGAGAGGTTGACATCGGGTCCGCAGACGTAGCTCTGCACCCCGTCGATGGCGGCGACCGCGGACTGGAGTGCCTCGGCCACGGCCTGAGCATCGAAGGACTCGTCTTTCCACTTGAACATCACGACGTGTGTGAACGACATGTGCAGCAGCCTCCTCGGATCGGGGTGCCCATCCTACGGGCGCGGCCGGGCACGCCGGTCGGGCGTGCTCTGAGAGGATGGGACGCAGCCCGCCCCGGACCGGGAAAGGAGAGTCTGTGAGCGACGATGGTGGGGACACCAGATCGCTGACCGATCTGGATCTGCCGCAACTGCGGGCGCTCCATGCGTTGTTGACCGAGCGAAGCGTCACCGCCGCCGCTCATCGCCTGGCTCGCAGCCAACCCACTCTGTCGAGTTCCCTGGCGCGGTTACGCCGCCATTTCGGTGACGAGCTGCTGACTCGCTCAGGCAACCACTACGTTCTGACTCCGTTTGCGCAACAGATTTTCCCGCTGACCGGAGTTGCGGTCGCGGCAGTCGACCGGGTCTTCGCGGCAGAGGCCGACTTCGAACCACACCGCACTCAGCGCGAGTTCACGATCGTCTCCTCCGATTTTGGGATCAGCGTGATGGGCGGGCTCCTGGCCGCGCGACTCCTGCGTGACGCCCCGTCGTCGAGGATCAGGTTCCTGCCTCCCACGCCGGCCGTTTTCGGCCGCGAAGGTGATTACTTCCGTACGGTCGACGGTGCCTTCATGCCCGATGGCTACCTCAACCTCGCACGCCGCCTGGACCTGTACACCGACCGTTGGGTGTGCGTCGTGTGGTCAGGCAACAGTCGCGTGAAAGGGCAACTGACCATGGCTGATCTCAGGGAGCTGCCCTGGGTCACGACCTCGGTGGATCCGGTGAACAGGTCGCCGGCCTGGCGGCAGATGGAGTTGCTCGGTGTGGTGCCGCGTGTGTGTGCCATCGCGGACTCCTTCGTGTCGATGCCGAGGCTGATCATGGGGACAGACGCCGTGGCGATGCTCCAATCGCGGGTGGCCGCCTTTGCCGCGCCCCGCCCCGAGTTCACCGTGCTGGACTGCCCGTTCGATGTTGTGCCGCTTGTCGAGTCCTTCTGGTGGCACCCGATGTATGACGAAGACCCGGCCCATCTCTGGCTGCGGTCGGTGTTCGAGGAGATCCGGACCGCACTATAGGTCCCATCAATACTCTGCATCAGCAGAATTGGCTTCCTTTGGTACGTGCATACGGCGCACACTGATCCAGCAGATGTGATCTGCGTCTACCGGATCAGGAAATCGGAGGAAGCGCCATGTCGTCGCCAGCGCTAGATGTGCACGCCCACTTGTGGCTGGACGCGGTGGAAGCTGTCGCTGCGTCCGGCAACGGGTACGTTAATGCCGTTGCGCTGGAACTGCATCGGTTCGGTACCGAATCAGTCGCCGAGAGTGCGTCGTCCGCAGCCGAAGTCAGGGACAAGCTGACCGATCCCGCCGCTCGCCTTGCTGCCATGGATCAGGCGGGTGTGGGGGTGCAACTGGTGTCGGTCGCGCCGACGCAGTATTACCCCTGGGCGGAGGCGGATCTGGCACTCGAGTTGAGCGCACTGACGAACGCGGGTGTGGCCGAGCACTGCGCCACTGCGGCTGATCGGCTTCTGGGACTTGGCGTCGTCCCGCTGCAGTGTCCTGAGCGCGCCGTGAAGGCTCTCGAGGACGCCGTTCTCGGACACGGTCTACGCGGAGTCGAAATCTCCTCCCATGCACCGAATCCGAACGGCGGCACCGTGGAACTCTCCGACCGTCGGCTCGACGCCTTCTGGCATCGTGCCGAACAGTTGCGCGCCGTGGTGTTCCTTCATCCCTGGGGATGCACGCTGGATGCACGACTGGACAGTTGGTACTTCGGCAACACCGTGGGGCAACCCGTTGAGCATGCGGTGGCCCTGTCGCACCTCATCATCTCCGGTGTCCTGGACAGACATCCCGACCTGCGACTGGTTGCTGCTCACGGCGGAGGGTATCTGCCGACATTCATGGGCCGGGCAGATCACGCATGGCGCCATCGACGGGACGCGCGAGGCTGTCGGGAATTGCCCAGCAGCTACCTGCAGAGAATGTGGTTCGACTCGCTGGTACACACCCCGGAGGCGCTTCGCCGGCTCGTCGACGCAGTGGGAGAACGACGGGTCGTCCTCGGATCGGATTTTCCGTTCGACATGGGGGACAGCGATCCGATCGGAAAGGTCAGGGCCGCGGGCCTGACCGAAAGGGTGCAGCGGGCGATCATCGCGGACAACGCGCGAGATCTCGGCCTGACTGTCGAGACAGCAGCAGCACGACATGCCTGATCAAGAAGGAGACACACACCTCGTGAACACAAGCGAACCGCGGCGGCTGCCGTGGTCGTCCGATGATCCTGCCGATCACTTCGTGGTCGACAACCCGGCCACCGGAGCGCCTTTGGTGACGCTCGCTGGTTCCGGAGCCGCACAGGTCGATGAGGCGGTGCGCGGCGCCCATGCGGCGCACGTGCGCTGGAAGGCCCGCCCGCCGCGGGAACGCGCGCAGTATCTGCGACGAATCGCCGAGGCCATCCGTGCCGACGCAGACACCATCGCAGCCTTGGAGACTTCCGACAACGGCAAGCCGCTTCACCAGTCACGAGGGTTCGACACCGAAGCGGCCATCGCGATCTTCGAGCTGTTCGCGTCGCTGTGTGAGGCGATGCCCGGTGCGGTCCGTGATGTCGGGCCGATCGTGGACGTGACGCTGCTGGAACCGTTCGGTGTGATCGCGGCGATCGTCCCGTTCAACTGGCCGCCACTGCATGCTGCGGGCAAGCTGGCCCCCGCCTTGGCCGCCGGCAACGCCGTCGTCATCAAACCGCCGGAACAGGCACCGCTGTCGGTGCTGCACGTCGTCGATATCGCGCGGTCGATCCTGCCGGACGACATCGTGCACGTGGTCGCCGGTGGTGGAGCCGTGGGAGCAGCGCTGGCCGGACATCCGCTGGTGGGCAAGATCTCCTTCACCGGCGCTCCCGGTACCGGAGCAGCCGTATTGCGGACTGCTGCAGACAATCTCACGCCGACACTGATGGAGCTCGGCGGCAAGAACCCGTTCATCGTCTTCGCCGACGCTGACCTGGAGTCGGTCATCCCGTGGGCTGTCGAAGGTGCTTTCTTCAATCAGGGCGAGGCCTGTACGGCTGCGTCTCGCATCCTGATCCATCGCGAGATCTACTCCGAGGTCGCCGAACGGATGGCCGAGGCGGTACGCCGGCTGCGGGTGGGCGACGGTGCTGATCCGGCCACCCACGTGGGTCCCTTAGTGACCGCCGAGCATCAGCGGCGTGTCGAGGACTATCTGGCCATCGGCGTCAAAGAGGGGGCCACGCTGTTCGCCCAGGCGGCAATCCCCGCTGATCCGCGGCTCGCCGGCGGGCATTACGTGGCACCGTCGGTCTTCACCGATGTCACCCCCGGTATGCGCATCGCGCAGGAAGAGATCTTCGGGCCCGTGACGTGCCTGATTCCTTTCGATACCGAGGACGAGGCGGTAGACATCGCCAATGGCACCGAGTTCGGGCTGGTGGCAGCAGTTTTCACGGCCGACAGCGAGCGTGCCATGCGGGTCTCCCGGTCGATCAGAGCGGGCATGGTGTTCGTCAATCACTACAACAGGGCCTTTGTCGGCACACCCTTCGGAGGCGTCGGCCATAGCGGCTTCGGCCGCGAGCATGCACTCGAGACCCTGCACGAGTTCGGCTACAGCAAGAGTCTGCGACTGCCTTCCGGGCTTTCCCCGATTCCGCGGTGGGCACCATCAATCAGTGTGTGCCACAACTCTTCTGCTCAAATCTGACCCTCTGAGACCACACGTGTCCGCCCAAAGACGAGAAAGGCACGCCATGACCGTGACCACCAGAACACCCAACACCACCCTGCGGCGTGCTGCCGTCGCCAGCCTCGCCGGCAGTGCCGTGGAGTTCTACGAATTCACCATCTACGGATTCCTGGCCGTGGTGTTCGCTCCGCTGTTCTTCCCCTCGAGTGATCCCACGGCATCAACGCTGGCCGCTCTTGCGGTGTTCGGCGGTGGCTACCTCGCTCGGCCGCTTGGCGGCATCATCTTCGGTGCGCTCGGTGACAGAGTCGGGCGGCGCAGCATCCTGCTGGCCACCATCTTCCTGATGGGCGGCGCTTCAACCCTGATCGGTGTACTGCCGACCTACGCCCAGGCCGGTCTCGTGGCTCCGCTGTTGTTGCTCGTCATGCGGATTCTCCAGGGCGTTTCGGCAGGAGGTGAATTCGCCGGCGCCCAGACCTACATCGTTGAAATGGCACCCGAACGCCGCCGCGGGCTCTACGGCTCGCTTCCGGTCTTCGGTGCGGGCCTGGGTTTCGCCTCCGCCGCGTTGGTGGTTGCTTTGGCATACGCCAGTCTCGATGCCGATCAGATGCGAGAATGGGGTTGGCGAGCGCCCTTCCTGCTGTGCCTGCCGCTCACCCTGGCATGCCTGTTCCTGCGTCTGCGGCTCGAGGACTCTCCCGAGTTCAAGGCGATGGTGGCCGACGCCAAGGTCACCAGAACACCTGTCCGAGATGTCCTGCGAACCCAATGGGCCGACGTCATCCGGATGGCTTTCATGACGATTGCAGTGCTCGGACCGAGTTTCCTGGTCAAGGTGTACATGGGGATTCACCTCGTGACGGTGAAGGACCTTCCCCCGGCGCAGGTCTACACCGTCCTGGGGCTCGTCCTGCTGGCGACCGCGCTGTTGTTCCCGGTGATGGGCAAGCTGGGCGATCGGAGGGGACGGCTTCCGATCATCAAGGTGGGATACGCGGCTTACCTCGTGCTCTCGGTCCCGCTGTTCCTTGTGGTGAATGCCAGCACCAACTGGTGGCAACTGATCCCCGCTCTGGTGGTGTTCGCGGTGATCGAGCCCGTGGTGGCCGGATCGGTGTACACCTCGTTCGCCGAGCGGTTCCCAGGCCGGGTGCGCTACACCGGAACAGCGCTGAGCTTCAACCTCGGCGCAATCGCCGCTGCCGGTTTCGGGCCCTACATCTGCGGGCAGTTGATCGCATCGACGGGGTGGGCCGCGTCGCCGGGGCTCTGGGGAAGTCTGTGCGCACTACTGGGGCTCGTCGCAGTGTTGCGGTCCCGGGAGACCAGCCAGGTCGAGCTCGCGCGCTGACGTGGCCGCACATCGAGTACAAAAGTGGGAAATGCCATGACAACCGCAACTTTCGGAACGAATGCCGTCGATTGGGAGCAGCGGGTCGACTTCGACCGGCTGCATGCCCAGTGCCTGGCTCGGCGTAAGCCCGAGCGGGATCACTCGGACCTCGGAACCGAAGATCCCCTGGTCGCGGGGCAGAGGTACTTCTCCGTTGCCGGGTCGCTGCCGGGTCTGCGCCACTCTCAGTCACACCGCAGCACCGCGGCCGGCCGGCGCGAACCGCTTGTGTGAAACGAGCGGGGTGCGGTTCGCGCTTCTCAATTAGCCTTTGACGTTCATAACGTGGCTGTGCGATGATCATTTGCACACAAAGGAAACGTTCGTGAACGTTCAAAGGTGAGGTCGGCAAGCTCGGTGACAACGTGTCTGCACTGTTCGGGGCGATGGAATGATGCTGCGCGTCGGCGGGCCCTCGTCGAGGATGGATGCTCATGAGCAGCCATCCCGCCACGGTCCGTTCCACCGATATGTTCGACGTGGCTGTCATCGGCGGCGGAGTGCTCGGGACGGCCGTCGCGGCCAGGCTGAGCGCCACGTCGGCCACGGTGGTGTTGTTGGAAGCCGAAAGCGACGTGTGCGAGGGGGCCAGCAAGGGCAATGCCGGTGTGGCCGTGTCCTATTACGGCCCACCCGGCACGGTGGAGACCGCCCTGATCAACGAGAGCTGCCCGCGCTGGGAAGACATCTGCACCCGGCTGAGCGTCCCCTATCGCCGCCTCGGCGCGGTGATGATCGCGCTCGACGACGAGCAGGCTGCCACCCTCGAGACCACCCTGGGTGAGCTCACCGCGACCGGGGTACGCGGACGACTGCTGAGCCCGCGCGAGGTCCGCGAGACCGAACCGCTGGTCACCGAGTCCTGCGTGGGCGGGCTGCTCATGCCGGACGAGGGCGTGATCGATCCCATGGCGTTGACTTCGGCCTTTGCGAATCTTGCTGCGGTCAACAGAGTCTCGATCCGCCTGAGCTCACCGGTCACCCGCATCGACCGGACCGACAGCGGCGTGCTCTCGCTGCACACCCCGACCGGCACCGTACGCGCGCGGTACGTCGTCAACGCCGGGGGCGTGGGCGCCGGTGCGGTGAGTCGGATGGCCGGGGGCGAACCGCTGGACTACTGGCCGAGGAAGGGGCAGTACGCCGTTGTGGACCGGGCTTTCGCCGGTCGGTTGCGAAAGATCGTCTTCTGCACGCACTCCGCCACCACCAAGGGCATCAACGTCGTCCCCACCACGCACGGGTCCGCGTTGCTGGGTCCTACCGCCACCGATCACGACAATCCTCGCGACACGAGCACGGACGTAGCCACCGTCGAGGCGCTGATCGACAGCGCGCGCCGACTAGTTCCCGCCCTGCACCGGGACATGGTGATCAAGACCTTCGCGGCAAATCGCCCGGCCAGTGACGAGCAGTTCAGGCTCAGGTTCGACCTGCAGGTGCCCAACCTGCTGCACTGCACGGACCGGTCGGCCGGGGTGAGCATTTCCCCCGCCGCCGCCGACATGGTGTTGGAACTGCTGCGGGAGGCCGGACTGCCGGCCGACGAGAGGAACGACGCGACCGCGGTGCTGCCGCCCAATCCGCGCGTACGGGTCAGCGACGAACCGGAGACGCTCATCCGGACTGATCCGCTCTACGGTCAGATCGTCTGCGCCTGTGAACATGTCAGCGCCGCCGAGATCAACCGGGCACTCGCCGGTCCGGTCCCGGCCACCTCGATGGACGGCGTCCGCAAACGCACCGGTGCGGCGTACGGGCGGTGCCAGGGGTCGCTGTGCTCGGCCGGGATCTCGTTCATGACCGCCCAGAAGACCGGCACCGGCCCCGCCACCGTCAAGCAGACGACCCGGGGGACGATCGGCCGATGACCCGCCCTTCCTATCTCGTGGTCGGCGCCGGCCCCAGTGGTCTGGGTCTGGCTGCCGAGCTGCGCACGGTCGCCGATGTCACTGTTGTCGAACGGATTCCGGTGACCGGAGGTGCAGCCGGGTGGAGCAGCCGGGCAGTGCGGCGGCTCACCGACGAACTCGTGGCCGACGGCGTACGCTTCGAACTCGGGCAGACGGCGTTGCGCTGGGACGGACGCCGGTTGACGGTGGCCGGGCCCGGATCGTTCACGTGCCACACCGGCGATCACCTGTTCTTCGCCGGCGGCCTGCGCCCGGCGACGCTGTCCGATCTGGGGGCCGACGGTGACCGGCCCGCCGGAGTCCTGCCCGCCACCGTGGCCGAACACCTCCTCCACGCCGGAGTGAAGCTCTGGGACCGGGTTGTCATCCTCGGCGACGGACCCTGGTCGAAGCCGGTGGCTGCCCAGGCGCGCCGGCTGGGCTCCGAGGTGCTCGCGGTGCCGGCCGATGGACGACGACACCGCATCGTGGGTGACGACCGGGTACGGGCGTTGCGGTGGTACAGCGATGACGAGGAGCGCGAGATCCCCTGCGATGCTGTGGTTCTGGCCGCCGATCCCCGACCGAATCGCAACATCGAAGGAGCACTGGCCGCAAGCGACTCCGTGACCTGTCACCAACCGGTGGCGCCGCAGCGATTCGATCAACGCGTCACGGCCGCCCGCGACGCCGTCCGCCAGTGGATCACCACACAGAAAGTCGCCACATGAAGGTCAGTTCACCGATCGGCGACCTGCCGTTCGAACCGCGCAGCGTCCGGATCCGCAACGGCGGCATCCGCATCGACGGCGTGATGGGGGCGTGGCCGGCCACCGTACAGGTGACCGCCGCCGACGTCCCGGCGTTGAGTCGGCTACTGGCCAAGCCTGCGATCACCGCGGCGGCCGCCGCGATCACCCTTGCCGGATTGGTCACCGCCATCCGCACCACAACCCGCACCAACAGTTGAACCAGGAGGTACACATGGGCACCGTCAAATTCGAGGAAATCCGCGAGAAGGTCATCATCTACTCGCGCAAGCTCCAGATGGAGCGGCTGGTGTATTCGTGCGCCGGCAACATCAGCATCCGGATCCCGGAGGAGCCGGAGCTGCTGGCCTGCACCCCGAGCTCCACCCAGTACGACCTGCTCGAGCCCGAGGACATCGCGATCGTGGACCTCGACGGCAACCTCGTCGACGGGCGTCGCAAGCCGACGTCCGAGGTGGCCATGCACACGCTCTACTGCAAGAACCGGCCGGAAATCGGTGGCATCGTGCACACCCACGGAAAAGCCGTCATGACGTTCGCCACCCTGGGCTGGACCCTCCCGCCGATCCTCACGGGGCTGTGCGAGGCGACCGGCGGCGCGGTGTACACCTCCCCGTACTCCCAGCCCGAGACCGACCAGATGTACACCTACACCGAGCCGTACCTGCGGGATCGTGGTGCCACCTTCCTGGCTCACCACGGACTGCTGGCCATCGGTGCGGACCTCGAGCACGCCTTCCACACCGCGTCGGTGGTCGAGGGCGCCTGCGAAGTGTACCTGTCGGCCCGCCAGTTCGGCGAGGTCCCCGAACTGCCTGCGCCGCAGGTGGAGTGGATCGCCTCCTACTTCCGGGCCCAGTTCCCAGGTGCACCCGAGCCGCTGCCGGCGCCCGACCCGATCCCCGCGCCGGAGTTCCAGCCGGCCTCATGAGCGGGTACGTGGTGGGGGCCGACATCGGGACGTCGGCCCTCAAGGCGTCGCTGGTGCACCCTGACCGCGGCGTGGTCGCGGTGGCCGAGCGCACCTATCCGCTGAGTCGTCCGCACCGGGATTGGGCGGAGAACGACCCCGATGACTGGCTGCGGGCGCTGGCTGCGGCGGTGCCCGAAGTACTTGCTGCCGCGGGGGTCTCGGCCGCGGACGTGTGCGCGCTGTGTCTGGTGGGACAACGCGACATCGCCGTTCTGCTCGACGAGGACGGCGAAGTGCTCACCCCGTGCATCCACTGGACCGACCGCCGGGATCTGGACGAGTCCAGCGAACTGTACGACCGGTTGGGCCGGCGCACCCTCGTCGAGCGCAGCGGCACCCACCCCATTCCCGGTCTGGTACTGGCCAACCTGGTCTGGACGCAGCGGCACCTGCCCGATGTCTGG
Source organism: Mycolicibacterium tokaiense (assembly GCF_010725885.1). Taxonomy (NCBI): domain Bacteria; kingdom Bacillati; phylum Actinomycetota; class Actinomycetes; order Mycobacteriales; family Mycobacteriaceae; genus Mycobacterium; species Mycolicibacterium tokaiense. Next base: position 2,486,588 of record NZ_AP022600.1, read on the forward strand.
CGTCGTGCCCGGCACGCACTGCAACCCAAGGACTACCTGGCCTACCGCCTCACCGGCGACATCGGCACCGACCCCAGCAGTCCGACCCGCAGTCTGCTCAACGACTGGCGCACCGGCGACTGGAGTCAGCAGACGTGTGACGATGCTCGTATTCCGCGAGAGATGTTGCCAGAGGTCAAGTATCAGCCGTGGGAACCGCGCGGAACCCTGGGGTCCGCCGCCGCCGTCGTCGGCCTGCTCCCTGGCACCGTGTTGGTGGCCGGCGGTGGCGACGACCCTGCGGCCGCGCTGGGCTCCGGTGTGGTGAACTGCGGTGACGTGAGTATCGGCACGGGCTCGTCGATGAGCTGGCGGGTGGTGGCCGACCAACCGATCTTCGACCCCAGCGGCCTGGTGGGGCTGATGCCGCACCTGGTGCCGGGACGCTATCTGCACGAGATGGTGGCCACCGGCACGGGCACCACACTGCGGTGGTTTCGCAGCGTGTTCGGCCAGAACCGCACCTACGAGCAGCTGATCGCCGCCGGCGCAGACGTGCCGCCCGGAAGTGATGGACTGCTGTGCTTTCCCTACGTCGAAGGTGCCAGCGTTCCGGTCCAGGACGACACCGCCCGGGCGGTGTACTACGGCATCGGCGGTCACCACACCCACGCGCACTTCACCAGGGCGACCTTGGAGGGCATCGCCTACCAGTACCCGGGGTTGCTCGGCGTGCTGCGGGACCGCGGGCACCGGCTGGGACCGATGACCATCTCCGATGGGGAGGCCCGCAGTCTGCTGTGGAATCAGATCAAGGCCGATGTCATGGGTGAGACCATCACCCCGTCACTGCGGGTGGAGGCACCCTCGATCGGGGCCGCGATACTCGCCGGTCTCGGTACCGACCTGTTCGCCTCCGAGGAGGAGGCCTTGGCTGTCGTCCTCGAACTCGCCCCGCCCGTGCACCCGGATCCGGGCCGGGCCGGGCGCTACGACGAACTCCGCGAACACTGGACCCAGGTGCGCGGCAACGTTTTCCCGAATCTCGCCCGCTGACCGCACTCGCGACAGAAAGAGACCCACCGTGACACCTGCCCTTCCTCCCTCCGTCCGAACCCAGGCCTTCATCGACGGAGAGTTCGTCGATGCCGCCGACGGCTCCACCTTCGACAGCCTGTCCCCGGCCACGGGGGAGCTGATCGCAGCCGTCGCCTCCTGCGCAGACCAGGACATCGACCGCGCCGTCGCCTGCGCCCGCGCTGCGTTCGTCCGCGGCGACTGGAGCCGCATGGCGCCCGGCGAGCGGAAGAAGATCCTGTTCGCCTTCGCCGATCTGATCGAGCAGAACCGCGAGGAGTTGGCGCTCACCGAATCCATCGACGCGGGCAAGCCCATCTCCGACTGCCGCGATTTCGACATCCCCGATGTGGTGAACACCCTGCGCTGGTATGCCGAGGCCGCCGACAAGGTGTTCGGCAAGGTGTCCCCGACAGGTGAGGACCATCTGGGGCTCATCGTCCGCGAGCCGGTCGGGGTGGTCGGTGGAGTGCTGCCGTGGAACTTCCCGATGGCGATGCTGGCCTGGAAGATCGGCCCGGCCCTGGCCACGGGGAACTCCGTGGTGATCAAGCCACCCGAGCTGGCCAGTCTGACCATGTTGCGCCTCGCCGAGTTGGCCTTTGCGGCCGGCGTTCCGCGCGGGGTGTTCAACGTGGTGCCCGGGCTGGGCCATATCGCCGGCAAGGCGCTGGGCCTTCACATGGACGTCGACATGGTGACGTTCACCGGCTCCACCGAAGTGGGTCGGGCGTTTCTGCGGTACTCCGCGGACAGCAACCTCAAGGGCATCGTGCTCGAGTGCGGAGGCAAGAGCCCGCAGATCGTGATGCCGGACTGCCGGGACGACATCGAGACCGTTGCCGCTGATCTCGCCGAGGCCGCGTTCTGGAACGCGGGGCAGAACTGCAGTGCCGGATCCCGCATCCTCGTCCACCGCTCGATCAAGGACGACCTGGTGGCGGCGCTGGCCAGGGAGGCCGAGAAGCGGGTGGCCGGCGAACCCACGGCGGATCAGACGTCACTGGGACCGCTGATCGAATCGCCGGCTCTGGACCGCGTTCTGGGCTACATCGACGCGGCCCGCGCCGATGGGGCACGGATCGTCACGGGTGGCGAGCGGATACTGACCGAGACCGGTGGCTGGTTCGTCGGTGCCACTGTGCTGGACGAGGTGCGGCCGGACATGAGCGTGGCCCGCGAGGAGATCTTCGGCCCGGTGGTCGCGGTGCTGGCGTTCGACACCGACGCCGAGGCACTCGAGCTGGCCAACGACACCCAGTACGGGCTGGCCGCCACCGTGTGGTCGAAGGACATCGACGTGGCACTGCGGACCGCCCGCGGTGTGCGGGCCGGGACGGTGGCCGTCAACGGCTACAGCGAGGGTGACATCACCACCCCCTTCGGGGGCTACCGGATGTCGGGGTTTGGCGGCCGTGACAACGGCCTCGAGGCTCTGGAGCAGTACACCGAACTCAAGACTATCTGGATCACCTTGCACTGAGCGGTGTTTGGCCCACGGCCCGGCGGCATCACCTGACGGTGGTGGCGCCGGGCCGTTGTCGGCTGTGGGCGTGAAACAGGCGACCCCGAGTTTACAGAGAAAACATGTTCATATGAACATTTTTGGTTGACGTTTGATCTCATTAGTTGTTCACTTTTCTGCAAGGTCGGTAATCCGATCACGATCTGTGGTGGTGTTTGAAATACGAAGGGGCACTCGATGAGTCACGACATCTCCGGCAGCGCGCGATCCGACGAGGAACATCTGGCGCGGCTGGGTTACAAACAGGAGCTGCGCAGAACGCTGGGCTCGTTCTCCACGTTCGCCGCGGGCTTCGCCTTCATCTCCATCCTCACCGGCGCGTTCCAGCTGTTCTTCTTCGCCTATGGTGTTGCCGGCCCGGCCTTCTGGTGGACGTGGCTGATCGCGTTCGCCGGGCAGATGCTGTTCGCGCTGTGTTTCGCCGAGTTGGCCACGCACTATCCGATGGCCGGCTCGGTGTACAACTGGAGCAAGCAGATCGGCGGCCGGGGACCCTCCTGGATAGCGGGCCTGTCCCTGACGCTGGCCCTGATCGTCTCGACGGCCGGCGTCGGGCTGGCCATGCAGTTCGTCCTGCCCACCATCTCCGACGTGTTCTGGATCTACGGCGACGGCAGCGGGCCGTACGACGCCGCCACCAACGGCGCCATCCTGGGCTCGATCTTCATCATGTTGACCACGGTGCTGAATTCCCTTGGCGCCAAGGTGGTGTCGTTCGTGAACAACGTCGGCGTGGTGGTCGAGCTGATCGCCACCGTCTTCCTCATCGTGTTCTTCTTCGCCGCCGCCAAGCGGGGGCCGCAGGTGGTGTTCGAGTCGCTGGGGCGCGGTGACGACAACGGTCTGGGTCTTCCCGGCGCGATGCTCATGGCGCTGCTGCTCGGTTGCTACATCATGTGGGGGTTCGACACCGCCGGATCGCTCGGTGAGGAAACCGTCAACCCCCGCCGCAACAGCCCCCGCGCCATTCTGCGGGCACTGTTCGCCGCGGGTATCGGCGGCGCGCTGCTGATGCTCGGAGCGTTGATGGCCACCAGCGACCTCAACGCCGAGGAACTGTCGGTCAGTGGATTGCCCTACGTGGTGCAGAGCGTGCTGGGCGAGACCCTGGGCGGCATCATGCTCACCTGCGTCGCGATCGCCATCTTCATCTGCATCCTGGCGAATCAGACCGGCGCGATGCGGATGATGTTCGCGATGAGCCGCGACAACGCGCTGCCCGCCAGTCAGCGGCTGGGCCGGGTCAACAAGACCACCAAGGCCCCGGTGCTGACTGCGGTCATCACCGGTGTCGTCGCGATCGCGATCCTGATCCTCAACATCCGCCAGCCGCAGATCTTCCTCGTCGTCACCAGCACCACGGTGGTGCTGGCCCTGGTGGCCTACACCATCGTGGCGGCATCCTTCGCCCGCCGTCGGCTCAGTGGCACGTGGGTGACCCAGCCCGAGTTCTTCCACCTTGGCAGGTGGGGGGTGCCTGTCGCAGTGGCCGCGGTGGTCTGGGGTGTTGCGATGATTGTGAACATCGCCTGGCCGCGGCAATCGATCTACAACCCCGCCCCGCCGTTCCAGTGGTTCCTGCAGTGGGGTGGCGTGCTGTTCGTCGTCATCGCGCTCGGCGCCGGCCTGATCTACTACCTGGCCGTCCAGCGGCACAAGATTGGCATCCTGCCCCAGCACGCCGCGAACTCGGGTCAAAGTTCAACCCGAACAGTCGAATCCGGCGAGCCGGCTATCTGATCGCCCGCCGGCGCCCGCCGGCTCCACCGCAGTCGACCCACCGTCTAGACTGTGCAAACGAACAAGTTTCGAACACAAACCAGATCAGCGGTGATCTCGGAGACGGAGTGACGTGGTGGCAGCGGGCGCCGGCGGCGACGCCGATGACGACGATGTGGATGAAGGTCGCAGCGGTGTGGCCGAACGTCGGCGGTTGATCCTCGAGCGCCTGCAGGAACAGGACTTCGTATCCGTCAAGGAGCTGGCCGAAGAGTTTCAGGTGACGGGGATGTCACTGCGTCGCGACCTGTCCGCGTTGGCCGAACGTGGCCTGCTGTCGCGGGTTCGCGGAGGTGCCACCCGGGCGCGCACGGCCGCCACCTCCCGCGTGTACTGGGAATCCGAGCGCCGCAATGCCCAGGCCAAGGCGCGCATCGCGCGGGCGGCCGCCGAACTTCTGGTCGGCAAGACCAGCGCACTGTTCTACTCCGGCTCCACGGTCGCAAAGGTGGCCGCGGCGCTCGACGAGCGCACCCAGGCCACGCTGACCGTGGTCACTCCCTCACTGCCGGTGATCAATGAAGTCAGCTCCTGGCCGGAATCGCACCTCGTGGTGGTCGGTGGGGTCTATCTACCGGCGTACATGGCCCAGGTGGGCCCGCAGGCGGTGGCCACTCTGGGCCGGATCAACGCCGAGGTCGCGGTGATCGGCTGCGACGGGCTGACCGCCGACGAAGGACTCACCACCCCACATCAACTCGTCGCCGAAGTGGGTGCGGTCATGGTGCAGCGTGCGCGTGAGGTGGTGGTGGTCGCGGATTCCAGCAAGGTGGGCCGGCGCGGATTCGCCCCGATCGCACCGAGTTCCGCCGTGACGAAGCTCGTCACCGATTCCGCTGCCGATGCCGGTGAGGTGGAGGCTCTGCGCCGCCACGGCGTCGACGTGATCCTGGTGTGACGGCCGTCAGGGGCGCATCGTCACGCCGCCGTCGACGGCGAGCACCTGACCGGTGACGAACGCGGCGTCGTCGGACATCAGGAACGCGCCCATGGCGGCGATGTCCTCGGGCGCACCGAAACGGTGCTTGATGGCGGCCAGGGCCTTCGCGGACGCGGCGACGTTCTCGGGCAACGCAGGCAGATTGTCGTGCAGGATCAGGCCGGGGGTGATGGCGTTGGCACGCACCTTCTTCGACCCGTACCGCGCCGCGACCGTGCGCATCAACGCGTGCACGGCGGCCTTGCTCATCCCGTAGGCCACCCGGACCGGGCTGCCGGTGCTGGCCTGCGCCGACGAGGTGTAGACCATCGAGCCGCCGCCGGACTCCACCAGCGCGGGCACGGCGTGGCGCGAACACAGGAAATAGCCGCGGGCATTGGTGTTCATCACCGCGTCGAAGTCCTCCAGCGGCAGATCCACCCCGGCGGTGGACAACCCGTCGGCGAAGTTCGCGTAGTTGGCGTGGAAGCCGTCCAGCCGTCCGTGGGTGGACACCGCCAGCGCCACCAGAGCGGCCACCGAGTCGTCGTCGGCCCCGTCGAGATGGGTTCCCACACCGCCGATCTCAGCGGCCACGGCGGCAGCCCGGTCGGCGTCGAGATCGCCCAGCACCACCTGTGCGCCCTCGGCTGCGTACCGGCGCGCCAGCGCGTCACCGATCCCGCCGGCCCCCGCGACGACGATGACCTTGCCGGCCAACCTCCCGGACATCATCACGCGGCCAACAGTGGTGCGATCCAACTGATCTCGGCAGGCAGCTGCGAACTCCAGTACGCGCCGTCATGCCCGCCGGGAGAGAACCCGCCTGCCGGTGGGGTGGGCAGCTGGGCGATGTACTCACCGGTGGCGGCGAAGAACGGATCGCTGTTGCCGCAGTCGATGCGGATCGGGATGGAGGCCAGTGCCGGGCGCCCCCAGACAGAGTTGGCCGCGTAGTCGTCGGCCGAATCGAACGCCCCCGGAGCTGCCGCACCCGACGATGTCCACAGCGCCGGGCTCACTGCGCAGATGGCAGCAGTACGGGTCGGGCCCAACCGCGAGCCCAGCAACAGGGCTCCGTACCCACCCATGGACCAGCCGATGAATCCCACCCGGGAGGTGTCCAGGCCCTGCGCGGACAGCATCGGGATCAGCTCGTCGAGCACCATGGCGCCGGCGTCCTCACCCGAGGCGCGCCGGTGCCAGTACGTTCCCCCACCGTCGACGGCCACCACCGCAAACGCCGGCAGTCCCGCATCGACGGCCTGGGCCAGGCCCTGCTCGACTCCGCCGGCCATCACCGTGGCCGCATCGCTGCCTTTGCCGTGCAGGGCGATCAACGGTCGCAGCGGAGCGGTCTGCCCGGGCGGGCGCGCGATCGCCCAGTTGGTGGCGACGCCGCCGCGGGCGGCCGAGACAAACGATCCGGTGACCATGGTGGGCGCCGCGGGAGCCGCCCCCGCGGCGGGCGCGCCCAGGGCACCGGCGGCCGTGGCCGCCGCCACCGAGGCCCCGAGTCGCAGAACGGTGCGCCGGCTCAGCTCAGGCATGGCGGCCATCTAACCACCGCACCAGCAGAAGAGCATCCACAGGTTGGTTTGAGCGAAAAGGCCCAGCGTGGCCAGGGTGGCTGGCAGCATACAAACCGTGACGGCAGCGGTGACTCCGAAAGGAGAACGTCGGCGGTACGCGCTCGTGCGCGCCGCCGCCGAACTGCTGTGTGAAGGCGGATTCGAGGCTGTCCGCCACCGTGCGGTCGCCAGCCGCGCCGGACTGCCGCTGGCGTCGACCACTTATTACTTCGCGTCGTTGGACGACCTGATCGTCGCCGCCGTCGAACACATCGGGCTGGTGGAAGCGGCCGCGATGCGCGGGCAGATCGAGGGGTTGTCGCGACGCAGGCGGGGCCCCGAGGCCACCGTCGACGTCCTGGTCGACTTGCTGGTGGACGACAACCCCAGCGGCGACCAGCTGATCTCGCGGTACGAGCGCTACATCGCCTGTGCCCGCCAGCCCGCGCTGCGCGGCGTACAGCGCAGGATCCTGCAGCAACGCACCGAATCGGTGGGCGAGGTGCTGGAACGCTGCGGACGGTGCGCCCGGGGGGAGACCCTGTCTGCGCTGGTGTGCGCGGTGGACGGAGCGGTGGTGTCCGCACTGGTGGACAACGCCGGCAGCCCCCGGGAAACGGCGCGCGCGACGTTGATCGACGTCATCGACGTTTTCGCACCGTACGACAAGCGCGCCGTGCGGGTTTGACGATCGGCACCGGTGGTTACCTCTCCGCTCATGCATGTGACCGCTGTGGTGGACGCGGCGCTGGACCGGTCGGTGGTCCTGGGCTACACCAAGGTGGGCTCGGCCCTGCGTCGGCACTGGTGGGCGGCTGACCCGACCCCTGCGGAGCTGGCGGGTCAGCGGGTGGCGGTCACCGGTGCGACGTCGGGCATCGGGGAGGCCATGGCGCGGCGCTTCGCTGAGCTCGGTGCCCTGGTGCACCTGGTCGGTCGGTCCGAGGCCAAGGTGGCGGCCTCCGCCGGGGCCATCCGGGGCGCCGTTGCAGGAGCGCAGGTGATCGAAGAGATCTGCGATGTCGGCGACCTCGACGCGGTGCGGGCCTGGACCGCTGATCTGTCCGCGCGCATCCCCGCCCTGCGCGGCCTGGTGCACAACGCCGGCGCCATGCCGCCGCAGCGGCGTGAGACCAGACAAGGGCATGAGTCTCAACTGGCGACGCACGTGCTGGGTCCGCACCTGATGACCGAGGGATTGCTGCCACTGTTGCGGGCCGCGGGCGGCGCCTCGGTGGTGTGGATGTCCTCGGGTGGGATGTACACCGCACCGCTGGTCGATGACGATCTGGAGTTCCGCACCGGTTACACCGGCACCAAGGCCTATGCCCGCACCAAACGCATGCAGGTGGTGCTGGCCGACGCCTGGGCGCAGCGACTGGCCGACACCGACATCCGGGTGGAGAGCATGCACCCCGGGTGGGCCGGCACCCCCGGCGTCACCCAGTACCTGCCGACGTTCGACAAGGTGACCCGGCCGTTGCTGCGCGACCCCTCTGATGGCGCCGACACCGCCGTGTGGCTGGTGGCCACCCGGCCGTCGTCGCGACCCGGGCACTTCTGGCACGACCGGGCGCAGCGTCCCACCACGTTCGGCTGGCAGCGATCCGAGGACCCGGCCAAGGTGCGCCGTTTCCTCGAGCAGGTGACCACCGTGACCGGCACGACGGCCGATTGGACCGGTTTGCGCGATTGAACAGGCACATCCACGTGCGCTGACCGATGATGAAAAGCGCATTCCACCCCCGCTAGGAGGAGATATGGCGCAGTCGGAGACCACAGCAGAGCAACCCAAGCTGAAACGGGTGATGGGCCCGGGGCTGCTCCTGCTGTTCGTGGTCGGAGACATCCTGGGTACCGGCGTCTACGCGCTGACCGGGCAGGTGGCCGGCGAGGTGGGCGGAGCGGCCTGGCTGCCGTTCCTGGTCGCCTTCCTGATCGCCACCATCACCGCCTTCTCCTATCTGGAACTGGTCACCAAATATCCGCAGGCCGCCGGAGCTGCGCTCTACGCGCACAAGGCTTTCGGTATCCACTTCGTGACATTCCTGATCACGTTCATCGTGATGTGCTCGGGTATCACATCGGCTTCCACCGCCTCGCGGGCGTTCGCCGCCAACGCCGTCGAGGGCTTCGGGCTGGACTGGGGCAAGCTGGGCGTCGCGGCCATCGCCCTGGTGTTCATGGCCGCCCTGGCCGCCATCAACCTGCGCGGGGTCAGTGAGAGCGTCAAACTCAACGTCGGCCTGACCATCGTGGAGATCACCGGTCTGCTGACCGTGATCCTGGTGGGTCTGTGGGCCTTCACCCAGGGCGGCGACAACATCGACTTCTCGCGGATCGTCATGTTCGAAAGTGAGGACGAGCGAGGCGCTTTCGTCGCCGTGACGGCAGCCACCTCATTGGCCTTCTTCGCCATGGTGGGCTTCGAGGACTCGGTGAACATGGCCGAGGAGACCAAGGACCCGGTGCGGATCTTCCCCAAGGTGCTTTTGTCCGGCCTGTCGATCGCCGGCGTGGTCTACATCCTGGTGTCCATCATCGCGGTGGCGCTGGTGCCGGTCGGGGATCTGACCGAGACCGAGACCCCGCTGGTGGACGTGGTGCGCGCCGCCGCCCCGAACCTGCCGATCGACGAGATCTTCCCGTTCATCACCATGTTCGCCGTGTCGAACACCGCGTTGATCAACATGCTGATGGCCAGCCGGCTGATCTACGGCATGGCCCGCCAGCACGTGTTGCCGCCGGTGCTCGGCGCGGTGCACCCCCGCCGCCACACCCCGTGGGTGGCCATCCTGTTCACCACCGTCATCGCCTTCGGCCTGATCCTCTACGTGTCCGGCTTCGCCAGCTCGAATGCGATCTCGGTCCTGGGCGGCACCACCTCACTGCTGCTGTTGATGGTCTTCGCCGTGGTCAATGTCGCAGTGCTGGTGTTGCGCAAGGACATTCAGAACAACGGTGAGCACTTCAAGACCCCGACCGTGCTGCCGATCATCGGCTTCGTGGTGTCGCTGTACCTGGTGACGCCGCTGTCAGGACGCGACCCCCAGCAGTATCTGGTGGCCGGCGTCCTCATCGTGATCGGCATCATCCTGTTCTTCATCACCACGCTGATCAACAAACAGATGGGACTGAAGGGTCAGATCACCGATCCGAGTCATCTGACGGACGCACCGGATTGAGCTTCGCCGCCCTGGCCTCGAGCTGCTCCACCCGGTGGGCGTTGCCCTCGAGGTCGATGTAACGGCGGCCGAAGGCACTGAGCAGGGCGTCGTCGAGGCGGCGTACCGCGCCCGGCGGGAAGCGGTAGTCCATCGCGGCGTTCACCGCGTCGACGTCGATCCCGTCGAGGACCGTGTCCAGCTGTTCGAGGGAGTCGATGCCGAGTTCGTGCAGCAGACCCGAGATCCAGCTGTAGTGGTCGGTGCGCGACCAGCCTGCGTCGCGGAACCGGTTGCCCAGGTAGGTGGCCAGTACAGCCGTCGCGATGCCCGGCTCCTGGCCGGTCTCCACCGGCGCGGGCGTGGTGGACCGCAACCGCTCCCGGATGGCGGAGAACTCGCGGTCGGCGAGCTCGAGCAGCCCGGCGGCGAGGGTGAAGCGGCGGTCCAGGTCGGGTGCGTCGTACTCGGGTACCGAGCCCTTGTAGCGGATGTCGTGCTCGAACTCCGCCCACGCATGCTGCAACACGGTGCGGACCTGAATCGACGCCGGTTGTTGCTCACCCTCGACGGCCACCAGCAGATGTCTGCTGGCATACCCCCAACGACCGGCACTTGCGGTCTCCAGACCCATGTCACGGTCGTCGAGCAACCGCATCCCGTCGGCCAGCAGCGTCGCGACCGTGGCGACGTCGTCGCGCACATAGGTGATGATCCGCAACCCGATCTGGTCGGTGATCTCGGTGAGCGGGTCGGTGTAGAGCCGACGGCCGTCGACCGTGCGGTCGGCTTTCGCGGCGAACGAGGCGATGGTCTTGGTGCGGGCGGTGGCGCTGAGGTAGTTGATACCGGCGTCGTCCAGCAGCGCGGTCACCAGATCCAGATAGTGGGCGGTGCTCACCGTCAGCGCCGGCCGGCGTCGGGCATATTCGGTTATGGCGTCGTGCACCGCGCCGGGGGTGGCCTCCGGAGCGGCCGGTTCCAGATCGGCCGGCAGCGTCGGCGTCACGATGTAACCGGTCTCGAGGTCGCCGTAGACCGTGACCTCGGCCGGCGACTCGTGGGCGATACGGGCGATGTAGGCGCAGACCACCGCGTCGATCGGGTCCTCGGCCTTGCGCAGCTCGCTCTTGCGGGTGGCCTGCTCGACGCTGTCGCGCAGCTCGCCCCACTGGGCGCACTCGGTGACCTGCCCCAACCCCTCGATGTGGTCCATCAGGCGTAGCAGCTCCGAGCGGAGCTGGGCGACGTTGCGGCCGGGCTTGGCCTTGTACTTCAGGGTGCGGCCCAGGCGGAACAGCGCGACCGTCGCCGGGTGCGGGTACACCTCGATGGCCCGCCGGGACGAGGTGGACATCGGGTCGATGTCGAGCTCCAGATCATCGGCCAGCCGGCGGGCCCGCGGTGTGCCCGCGAACTCCGGTTTGCCCTTGTTGGCCGGATGCGCCCCGGCCTGGAACCGGCCGAAATCGGCGTTGAGGGCTTTCTCGCACGGCCGCTGGCCGGTCTCGTTCTCGACCACCAGCGGTGCGTCGATGGCGACCAGGCAGTCTCCCTCCACAAACGGCTGCAGCGCGGCGCGGATACTGGCGTCGTCGGTGGCCTGACCGACGAACACCAGCTTGCCGCTGTCGTCCACGGCGGCCACCCCGCTGGGCTTGCGTTGTCCCCACGCCAGGTCCAGGCCCACGAAGTACATGCGCTCAGTGTGCTGCATGCGGACCGTAAGCTGTGTGTTCGTGAGTATTCCGAACGTCCTGGCCTCGAGGTATGCAAGCGCGGAGATGACGGCCATCTGGTCGCCGGAGGCCAAGATCGTCGCCGAACGGCGGTTGTGGCTGGCGGTGCTGCGCGCGCAGGCCGAGCTCGGGGTGTCGGTGCCGGATGGGGTGGTGCAGGACTACGAGCGGGTGCTCTCCGACGTCGATCTGGCGTCGATCGCCGCCCGTGAGCGGGTCACCCGCCACGACGTGAAGGCGCGCATCGAGGAGTTCAACGCCCTGGCCGGTCATGAGCACGTGCACAAGGGCATGACCAGTCGCGACCTCACCGAGAACGTCGAGCAGCTGCAGATCCGGCAGTCGCTGGAGCTGGTGTTCGCCCACGGCGTGGCGGTGGCGGCCCGGCTGGCCGCGCGCGCCGTGGAGTACCGCGATCTGGTGATGGCCGGGCGTTCGCACAACGTCGCCGCGCAGGCCACCACGCTGGGCAAGCGCTTCGCGTCCGCGGCCGAGGAGACGCTGGTGGCGCTGCATCGGGTACGAGAGCTGATCGACCGTTACCCGCTGCGTGGCATCAAGGGCCCGATGGGCACCGCCCAGGACATGCTGGACCTGTTCGACGGCGACGCGACCCGGCTGGCGGAACTGGAGTCGCGGGTGGCGTCGTTCCTGGGCTTTGCGAATGTCTTCAGCAGTGTCGGGCAGGTGTACCCGCGCTCATTGGACCACGACGTGGTCTCGGCGCTGGTGCAACTGGGTGCCGGGCCGTCGTCGTTCGCCCACACCGTGCGGCTGATGGCCGGCCATGAGCTGGTGACCGAGGGCTTCGCGCCTGGGCAGGTCGGATCGTCGGCCATGCCGCACAAGATGAACACCCGCTCCTGCGAGCGGGTCAACGGCCTGCAGGTGGTCCTGCGTGGTTACGCCTCGATGGCTGCGGAACTGGCTGGGGCGCAGTGGAATGAGGGCGACGTGTTCTGCTCGGTGGTCCGCCGGGTGGCGCTGCCCGATGCGTTCTACGCCCTGGACGGACAGACCGAGACCTTCCTGACGGTGCTCGACGAATTCGGCGCCTACCCCGCGGTGATACAACGCGAGCTGGACCGGTACCTGCCGTTCCTGGCCACCACCCGAATCCTGATCGCTGCGGTGCGTGCGGGCGTCGGCCGCGAGACCGCGCACGAGGTGATCAAGGAACACGCGGTGGCGGTGGCGCTGGCGATGCGCGAAAAGGGTGCAGAGCCAGACCTTCTGGACCGCCTGGCCGCCGACGAGCGGTTGCCGCTGGACCGGGCCGCCCTGGACGCCGCACTGGCCGACAAGGGGGCATTTGTCGGAGCGGCGGCCGATCAGGTGGACCGGGTGGCCGCAGCCGTGTCGGAGCTGGTGGCGCAGCACCCCGACGCCGCCACGTACACCCCCGGCGCCATCCTGTAGTCCCATGCGCGCGGACCTGACGGATCTGGCGAACTTCTCGTCGGGGTTCCCGCACGAGATCTTCGCCGCCCATCGCCGCGACGCCCCGGTGTTCTGGCACGAACCCACCGAGCACACCCCCGACGGCGAAGGGTTCTGGTCGGTGGCCACCCATGCCGAAACCCATGCCGTGCTGCGGGATCCGGTGCTGTACTCGTCGGTGACGGGCGGCACGCGCGCCTACGGCGGCACGCTGCTGCAAGATCTGTCGATCGCCGGTCAGGTGCTGAACATGATGGACGATCCGCGGCATGCACAGATCCGCCGTCTGGTCAGCTCCGGGCTGACACCGCGGATGATCCGGCGCGTCGAGGACGATCTGCGAGTGCGCGCTGCTGCTCTGCTGGATGCGGTGCCGGTGGGGGAGCCGTTCGACTTCCTGGTGTCGGTGGCCGCCGAGCTGCCCATGCAGATGATCTGCATCCTGTTGGGAATCCCTGACACTGAACGACATTGGCTGTTCCAGGCCATCGAGCCGCAGTTCGACTTCGGCGGTTCCCGGTCAGCGACGGTGGCGCAGCTGTCCGCCGAGGACGCGGCCTCGCAGATGTACACCTACGGCATGGAGTTGATCGCCGCCAAGCGTGCTCAGCCCGCCGACGACATGCTGTCGGTGGTGGCCGCTGACCCGTCGCTGAGCGATCTCGAGGTGTACCTGTTCTTCAGCCTGCTGTTCTCCGCGGGTGCGGAAACCACGCGCAATGCGGTGGCGGGGGGACTGCTGGCGCTGGCGCAGCACCCGTCGCAGTGGGCCCTGCTGCAGTCCGATACCTCGTTGCTGCCCACGGCCGTCGAGGAGATGGTGCGGTGGACGTCGCCGTCACCGTCGAAGCGGCGCACGGTGACGGCGTCCACCCTGCTGGGAGGGTGTGCACTTGCGCCCGGGGACAAGGTGGTGGTGTGGGAGGCCTCGGCCAACCGCGACCCGCTGGTGTTCGCCGACGCGGGTGTCTTCGATGTGGCCCGAAAACCCAATCCACACCTGGGTTTCGGGCACGGGGTGCACTACTGCCTGGGTGCCAACCTGGCCCGGCTGGAGCTGCGGGTGCTCTTCGAGGAACTGCTGGCGAGGTTTGCCGTGGCGGAGGTGGAGTCCGTCGAGTGGACCCGCAGTAACCGCCACACCGGCCTGCGTCACCTCTTCCTGCGATTTGTGGAGTCTCACCGGCGGTGAGCACCGGTCAGACTCCGCAAATCGCTCGTTTGACGGTGGCGATGACGGCGTCAGGGCGTTCGGTCAGGTCCCACCAGGTGAAGCGGAGAACTCGCCAGCCCATCAGGATCAAGGCGTTCTGACGTGTCCGGTCCTTGCCGAAAGTCACAGCGTCGCTGTGGTGGGCCAGGCCGTCGATCTCGACCGCGACCATCGCCGCGAGGAAAGCGACGTCGACGACGTATTCCCCGACGTGGTGGTTGGCGACCCATCCGGTGATGTGGTGCCGTTTGAGCAGACTGATGAACAGCCGCTCGGCCTTCGACCTGGTGTTGTCGCCGGCTGCTTGCAGGTAGATGCGCGCCCGGGGTGATCCGTGGCGGCCCTTGTTGCGCAAGTGTGTGGACCACAACCGGGGCAATTCGGTGTGCCGCTGAAGTGCGGTGTCCAGGATCGCGGGGCCCCCTCCGCGTCGGACCGGAGCCTCGATTGAGGTGAGATCCAGCGATGTGACACGGAGTCCCCGGTGTTCCACGACGTCGGCCGGTGTGAGGTCCCGACGGCGAAGCCGTGTCCCTGGCCGGTGCGCGAGTCGGCGATTGCGGGGCACGGTCACTTCGACAATTGACGGGGGAACCGGGATCAGCTGGTGCCACCACGCCGCGGTCAAGCCGGAAGCGGCCGCGTCGTTGCCATAGGCCCACACCCCGGCGCGGATCCGGGCGGCGTCGGTGAAGGCATGGTCTTCGGCGAAGTAGACGCCGGAGGAACACCGACGCCATCGGCCGGAGCGCAGGCGGCGGTTCACCGCGTCCTGGCTGAGGCCGGCCTGGCGTGCCTGGGCCGTTGTGATGACGCCGTCATGGCGGCGAAGGAAATCGTTGAGCATGCTTGTTCAGGCGCTTCGGGCGGGAGTTTGGTTCCGTCCCGGGTGATTTGTGGAGTCCCAGCGGCGGTGTGCGCCGGTGAAACTCCACAAATCACTGCTTGACGCGGATGCCGGAGGCGCGGAGTTCGAGGGCGGCCAGCCCCCGGATGGTGACGGCGTCCTCGCGGCGCCAGGCGCCCACCGGGTCCAGGCTCACCGACGTCAACTTCCGCAGCGGACGGTTGGCCAGCGCGCGCATGGCCAGCAACTGCTCACCGGCCGGGGTCGCCGCCAGGGTCAGCGCGGTCCACTTGCGCCGGGCGAAGCGGATGCGCAGGGCCAGCCACGGCATGGCGATCGCCAGAATGGGCGGCGACGCCACGGCCAGCGCCAGCACCCACGCCAGCCAACTCGCCGTCGAGTTCAGCTCGCCGCCGGCACCGGCCACATCAAGTGCTGCCTCGCCGGCCGAGACCAGCCCGCCGCGCAGATCGTCGCCGATCCAGGGCACGCCGCTCACGCTGTCGCCGGCGGACTCCAGATTGTCGGCCAGACCATTGGCGCCGGACTGCACCTGCCTGCCGACCGCGGCGATGGTGGCGATGGCCGAATGCACCGCCACCCCGACCGTCACCCAGATCACGCTCCAGGTGAGCACCACCGCATCGCTGATCAACTGGACCAGCAGCCGGCGCGGTGTCGTGGCGTAGGGCAGAAACCGGGTGCGTGAGGTCATGGGGTTGATCCCAGCACGTCGCGGCGGGATGTGTGGCCGTTAGGCTGGCCCGATGCGTCCTGCTCTGTCCGACTACCAGCACATAGCCAGCGGCAAGGTCCGCGAGCTGTACCGCATCGACGAGCAGCACCTGCTGTTCGTGGCCTCGGACCGCATCTCCGCCTACGACCACATCCTGGCCAGTGAGATCCCCGACAAGGGGCGCATCCTCACGGCGATGAGCGTGTTCTTCTTCGACCTGATCGACGCGCCCAACCACCTTGCTGGCCCGGCAGACGATCCGCGCATCCCGGCCGACGTGCTGGGCCGTGCGCTGGTGGTGCGACAGCTGGAGATGATGCCCATCGAGTGCGTGGCCCGCGGCTACCTCACCGGATCGGGACTGCTGGACTACCAGGCCACCGGGTCGGTGTGCGGGATCGCGCTGCCGCCCGGCCTGGGCGAGGCCAGCCGCTTCGCCGAACCCCTGTTCACTCCGGCCAGCAAGGCCGACCTCGGGGATCACGACGAGAACATCACCTTCGACCAGGTGGCCGAGAAGGTGGGCGCGGATCGCGCCGAGCAACTGCGGGACGAAACCCTGCGGATCTACACCCAGGCTGCCGATCATGCGTTGACGAAGGGAATCATCATCGCCGACACCAAGTTCGAGTTCGGGGTGGACACCGACGGCACGCTGCGGCTGGCCGACGAGGTGTTCACCCCCGACTCGTCGCGGTACTGGCCCGCCGACACCTACACCCAGGGTGTGGTGCAGCCCAGCTTCGACAAGCAGTTCGTCCGCAACTGGCTGACCGGACCCGAATCCGGATGGGACCGCAAGGGAACCGAGGCGCCACCACCGCTGCCCGCCGAGATCGTCGAGGCCACCCGCAGCCGTTACATCGAGGCCTACGAACGGATCTCCGGTCTCAGCTTCGCCGACTGGATCGGAGTCCAGGCATGAAACCGCCGGTTGCCAAGCGTGTCGACACGCGCCGCGAGTTCCACGGGGACGTGTTCACCGATCCCTACGAATGGCTGAGGGCCAAGGACGACCCCGAGGTGATCGGCCATCTCGAAGCCGAGAACGCCTACGCCGACAGCATCACTGCCGATCAGGAACCGTTGCGGCAGAAGATCTTCGACGAGATCAAGGCCCGCACCAAGGAAACCGACCTCTCGGTGCCGACGCGTCGGGGTGACTACTGGTACTACGGGCGCAGTTTCGAGGGCAAGCAGTACGGCGTGCACTGCCGCTGCCCCGTCCGTGGGGCCGACGACTGGACGCCCCCGGAACTCGACGAGAACACCGCGGTGCCCGGTGAGTTGGTGCTGCTCGACGAGAACATCGAGGCCGAGGGCCACGACTTCTTCTCTCTGGGTGCTGCGAGTGTGAGCCTCGACGGCAACGTCCTGGCGTTCTCGGTCGACGTCGTGGGCGACGAGCGGTACACCCTGCGGTTCAAGGATCTGCGCACCGGCGCGATGTACGACGACGAGATCGTCGGGATCGCCGCCGGTGTCACCTGGTCGGCGGACAACGAGACGGTGTACTACACCACGGTCGACGACGCCTGGCGCCCCGACACCGTGTGGCGACACCGGCTGGGCAGCGGGCTGCCGGCGGAGAAGGTGTTCCACGAGCCGGACGAAAAATACTGGGTGGGGATGGGACGCACCCGCAGCAACAAATACATACTGATCGCCGCGGGCTCGGCCATCACCTCTGAGGTGTTCTACGCCGACGCCTCCGACCCGACCTCCGAGTTCACCAGCATCCTGCCCCGCCGCGCGGGGGTCGAGTACTCCGTCGACCACGCGGTGGTGGGTGGGCAGGACCGGTTTCTCATCCTGCACAACGACGGTGCGGTCAACTTCACGCTGGTGGAGGCCCCGGTCGCCGACCCCACCGCGCAGCGCACCCTGATCCCGCACCGCGACGATGTGCGGCTCGAAGGGATGGACGCCTTCGCCGATCACCTGGTGGTCAGTTACCGGCGCGAGGCATTGCCCCGAATCCAGTTGTGGCCCATCACCGATGGTGACTACGCACAACCCCAGGAGCTCGAGTTCGAATCCGAGTTGATGTCGGCCGGGCTGGGCGGCAACCCGAACTGGGACGCGCCGCGGCTGCGGATCGCGTGCACGTCGTTCGTCATCCCGGTACGGGTCTACGACCATGACCTGGCCACCGGCCAACGCACCCTGCTGCGGGAGCAACCGGTGCTGGGTGACTACCGCCCGCAGGACTACACCGAGCGCCGCGACTGGGCCATCGCGCCCGACGGCACTCGGGTGCCGGTATCGGTGATCAGCCGCGTCGGTGTCGAGTTGCCCGCTCCGGCACTGATCTACGGCTATGGCGCCTACGAGTCGTGTGAGGACCCGCGGTTCTCCATCGCCCGGCTTTCGCTTCTCGACCGCGGCATGGTGTTCGCCATCGCCCACGTCCGCGGTGGCGGCGAGATGGGCCGGCTGTGGTACGAGCACGGCAAACTGCTGCAGAAGCGCAACACCTTCACTGATTTCATCGCTGCCGCAGAGCATCTGGTGGAATCCGGGGTCACCCGTCCGGAGCAGCTGGTGGCACTCGGAGGTAGCGCCGGCGGCCTGCTGATGGGTGCGGTGGCCAACATGGCGCCGCAGGCCTTCGCCGGGATCCTGGCGCAGGTGCCCTTCGTCGACGCACTGACCACCATCCTGGACCCGTCGCTGCCACTGACCGTCACCGAGTGGGACGAGTGGGGTAACCCCGTCGACGACGCGGAGGTGTACGCCTACATGAAGTCCTACACGCCGTACGAGAACGTCGAGGCCAAGGAGTATCCGCCGATCCTGGCAATGACCTCCCTCAACGACACCAGGGTGTACTACGTGGAGCCGGCCAAATGGGTTGCCGCGCTGCGTCACACCAAGGCCGACGCCAACCCGGTGCTGCTGAAGACGCAGATGACAGCGGGTCACGGCGGGATCAGCGGCCGCTACGAACGGTGGAAGGAAGTGGCGTTCCAGTACGCCTGGCTGCTGACCACAGCAGGGGTGGATGACAGTGAGCCGGGCCAAGTACCACCACGGTGACCTGCGGGCGGTCATCCTCGCCGAAGCGGCGCGCCTGATCGCCGAACGCGGCGCCGAGGCACTGTCCTTGCGGGAACTGGCCCGCGAAGCCGGGGTGTCCCACGCCGCGCCCGCCCACCACTTCACCGACCGGCGGGGGCTGTTCACCGCCCTGGCGACGCGGGGGTTCCAGAAGCTGACACAGGCGCTGGCCGAGAGCGGGCCCGACTTCTCCGCCGCGGCACTGGCCTACGTCCAGTTCGCAGTACAGAATCCCGGCGAGTTCGCCGTGATGTTCGCCAAATCACTGGTGGACGACCAGGATCCGGAGCTGGTTGCCGCGCAGGTGGCCGCGCGCCAGGAGCTCGGCCGCGGGGTGGCGACCCTGACCGACCCGCACGCCGCCGCCGACCCCGACGCCGCGGCGCTGGCCGCGTGGGCGATGGTGCACGGCTACGCCATGCTGTGGCTGAACGAGGCGGTGCCTGCCGATGATCCGGTGGCCACTGCCGGCAGGCTCACCGAGATGCTGTTCCGGGGTTGACGGGTAGCGTCGACGACCATGAGCATCACCGACATTCCCCTGACCACGCTCGCCGGCGAGCCCACCTCGCTGGCCGACTACGCCGACCGCGCGGTCCTGGTGGTCAACGTCGCCTCCAAGTGCGGCCTGACCCCGCAGTACAGCGCGCTGGAGACCCTGGCCCGCGACTACGCCGACCGCGGGCTCACCGTGCTGGGCGTGCCCTGCAACCAGTTCATGGGTCAGGAGCCGGGCAGCGCGGAGGAAATCCAGACCTTCTGCTCCACCACCTACGGTGTGACGTTCCCGCTGCTGGAGAAGACCGACGTCTTGGGTCCGCAGCAGCACCCGCTGTACGCGGAGCTCACCAAGACGCCCGATGCCGACGGGGTGGCCGGCGACGTCGCATGGAACTTCGAGAAGTTCCTGCTGGCCCCCGGCGCCACCGTCACCCACCGGTTCCGGCCGCAGACCGTGCCCGATGCGCCCGAGGTGATCAGCGCCATCGAAGCGGTGCTGCCCAAGTAGACAGCCGGCGCACACGTGTCTGACACCGGTTGGACACCTGCGGTTGTCAGACTGCGGGCATGGCTGGGCAACTGATCGTCTCGGTATCCGGGATCGACCACCGCACGCTCGACGATGTGGTGGCTCTGCACGAGCGCCTGGCCGCCAGGTCGGTGCCGCTGTCGCTGTTCGTGGCGCCGCGGCTGAAGGGAAACTATCGCCTGGACGCCGACGCCCCCACCGTGCGGTGGCTGACCGAGCGTCGCGCCGGCGGGGATGCGATCGTGCTGCACGGCTACGACGAGGCCGCCACCAAGCTGCGGCGCAGCGAGTTCGCGGTGCTGCAGGCCCACGAGGCCAATCTGCGCCTGATGGCCGCCGACCGGATCATGGACCACCTGGGCCTGCGTACCCGGCTGTTCGCGGCACCGGGCTGGTCGGTCTCGCCCGGCGTGGTGACGGTGTTGCCGCGCAACGGCTTCCGCATGCTGCCCGGCCTGACCGGGATGACGGATCTGATCCGTCAGACAACGGTGCGGGCGCGGGTCCTGGGTATCGGGGCGGGTTTCGTGACCGAGCCATGGTGGTGCCGCACCCTGGTGCTCTCGGCCGACCGCACGGCCCGCCGTGGCGGCATCGTGCGGCTCGCCGTCTCGGCGCGTCAGCTGCGCAAGCCGGGCCCCCGCCAGGCAGTGTTCGACGCGGTGGACCTCGCGCTCATGCACGGGTGTGTGCCGACGGTGTACCGGTGGTCACCGCGTACAGCTCTGCTGGATGCTGCTTGAGAGAAGTACCGTGGGCGTCATGGACGCTGACGTCATCGTGGTCGGAGCGGGCATCGCCGGGTTGGTGGCCGCCTGTGAGCTGGCCGAACGCGGCCGCAGTGTGCTGCTGGTGGACCAGGAGAACGAGGCCAACCTGGGCGGGCAGGCCTTCTGGTCCTTCGGCGGGCTGTTCCTCGTCGACAGCCCGGAGCAGCGCCGCCTCGGCATCAAGGACAGCCACGAGCTGGCGCTGCAGGACTGGCTGGGCACTGCCGGGTTCGACCGCGACGAGGACTACTGGCCGCGGCAGTGGGCCCACGCCTACGTCGACTTCGCCGCCGGGGAGAAGCGCAGCTGGCTGCGCGAGCGCGGACACCAGCTCTTCCCGCTGGTCGGGTGGGCCGAGCGGGGCGGCTACAACGCGCTCGGACACGGCAATTCGGTCCCGCGCTTCCACCTCACCTGGGGCACCGGACCCGGCCTGGTGGAGGTCTTCGCCCGCCGGCTGTTGGGCAATCCCCGCGTGCGGTTCGCCTACCGCCACCAGGTCGACGAGCTGCTGGTCGACGGCGGCGCCGTCACCGGCGTCCGGGGCACCGTCCTGGAACCCTCGTCAGTCGCGCGCGGGGTGGCGTCCTCGCGAGTTGGTGTCGGCGAGTTCGAGTTCCGCGCCTCGGCGGTGATCGTCGCCAGCGGCGGCATCGGCCACAACCTGGACCTGATCCGCAAGAACTGGCCCGCCCGCATGGGCCGGGTGCCCGATCAGCTGCTCGCCGGAGTCCCGGCCCACGTCGACGGTCGCATGATCGGTATCACCGAATCGGCGGGGGGCCGCGTCATCAACCGGGACCGGATGTGGCACTACACCGAGGGCATCACCAACTACGACCCGATCTGGCCGCACCACGGCATCCGGATCCTGCCCGGCCCGTCGTCGCTGTGGCTGGACGCCACCGGAACCAGACTGCCGGGACCGCTCTACCCCGGATTCGACACCCTGGGCACGCTGGAGCACATCGTGGCATCCGGGCACGACTACACCTGGTTCATCCTCAACCAGCGCATCATCGAGAAGGAATTCACCCTCTCAGGCCAGGAGCAGAACCCCGACCTGACCGGGCGCGACGTCCGGATGGTGCTGCAGCGCGTCCGCCCCGGGGCGCCCGCGCCGGTGCAGGCCTTCGTCGACCGCGGTGTCGATTTCGTGAGCGCCTCGACCCTGCGGGAGCTGGTCACCAAGATGAACGCCCTGCCCGACGTCGAGCCCCTCGACTTCGCCACCGTGGAGGCCGAGGTGACCGCCCGCGACCGCGAGGTCACCAACCGGTTCAGCAAGGACGGTCAGATCACCGCGATCCGGGGAGCCCGGTCCTACCTGGCCGACCGCATCACCCGGGTGGTGGCCCCGCACCGGCTCACCGATCCCAAGGCCGGTCCGCTGATCGCCGTCAAACTGCACATCCTCACCCGAAAGACGTTGGGCGGCCTGGAAACCGATCTGGACGCCCGGGTGCTCGGGGTCGGCGGAGCGGCCATCCCCGGCCTGTACGCCGTCGGCGAGGTGGCCGGCTTCGGCGGCGGGGGTGTGCACGGCTACCGCGCGCTGGAGGGCACCTTCCTGGGGGGTTGTATCTTCTCCGGCCGGGCCGCGGGCCGGGGCGCGGCCCGCGACATCGCCTGATCGACGGTCACAGGTCGATGGTGGTGGTGACCGACACCAGTTGCGGCAGTGGGGGAGCCGAGGAGAAGCCGAACTCGACCGGCGGCGACAGCTCGGCCAACCCGCGCAGGGGCGTCGTCTCGAAGCGTCCGGACACCGAGGTGATGAGCCGGGCGCGTCGCACGCCGTAGAACTCGCGGCGGCCGTTGCCTGCGGTTCCGGCGGTGTGCACGCCGGGGACCAGCCGACTGGCCACGGGGTCGATGGCGCGCAGCCACCACGGGGCCGTCGCCAGGAACCCCGGCACCAGCCGCAGCAGCCGGTCCAGCGGTGCCGGCGCGCCCACCGAGAATTCCGCCTGCAGGCGGGCGTTGTCGATGACCACCCGGTCCACCGTCCTGGCCGTCTGCACCGGACCGAGCACTACCTCATCGAAAGAGTAAGTGGCGGAGATGAACTCGGCGACCTGCGTGGTCGGGGCCAGCAGCGTGCGCACGCCGTCCGACGTCTGCACCATGACATCGGAGAAGCGGCCGAACGGCGACTGCTCCCACATCCCGACCACCAACCGGATGCCGGCCAGGGTGCCGAACCCGCCGATGTGGCCGGTGAACCTCACCCTGCTCACAAGGCGGTCTCGGTCTCTTCCTCCAGCACGCGGAAGTCGGTGTCGGTCATCTCCGACAGCCTGCCGAAATAGATGCCGCGGGCCTCGGGGGCGATGATGCTGTGGTGGATCGGCACGGCGTGGGTGGGCGCCACCGCGCGGAGATAGTCCACAGACTCGGAGATCTTGCACCACGGCGCGGCGGCCGGGGTGGCCAGCACATCCACCGGCTCGTCGGGCACGAACAGCGCGTCGCCGGGGTGCATCAGCCGCGCCCGGTGCTCGCCGTCACCGATCAGGTACGAAATGTTGTCGATGACAGGGATTTCGGGGTGGATGACGGCGTGCCTGCCGCCGACGCCGCGCACGGTGACGGTGCCGACACCGAACTCGTCACCGACGTTGACGGCCTGCCACGCGCCGCCCAGCTGCGCCGCGGTCTGCGGGTCGGCATACAGCGCGGCCTGCGGGTTGGCCTCGACGAGGGCTGGAAGTCGCTCGGGGTCGGCGTGATCGGGGTGCTGATGGGTGATCAGGATGGCGGTCAGGCCGGTCATGCCTTCGAAGCCGTGCGAGAACGTTCCCGGGTCGAAGAGAATGGTGGTATCCGGAAAGCTCGCCAGAAGGCACGAATGCCCGAAATGCGTCAGTTCCATGCCTACGATTGTGCTCCCCGGGGGAGGTCAAGGGGGTGAGGAGGGGGACGTGGTCCGACTGATCCTGACCGGTGTCCTGGTGGGATGGCTGCTGACGGCGGCTCCGCCGGTGCGCGCCGAGCCCGCACCGCAGACCTGCCCGCCTGCGTGCGACGTTATCCCCGCCGCTGCCTGGCCGGCGCCGCAGACCCTGCCGCTGGCCACGGTGGCCCGGTGGCCGGCGCTCGCCGGGCTCGCGGTACCGGTGCGCCAGCCGAGGTTCTTCTCCGAGGAGATCTGCGTCACGCCGTTGCCGGCCGACGACCCCCGCGGGTTTGTGGTGGCCGCCAGGGCCGAGGTCCCGGCGCCGCCCGGGCAGTGGCAGATGCGCGCCCAGGTGCTGCACTGGCGCGGCGAGACCTGGCTCGGCGGCGATCTGGCCATGTCGGTGTTCACCTTCGCCAAGGCGGCGCTGCGGGCGTGCGCCGTGCCAGGGGTCTCCCCGTCCATCACCACCGACGAGGACGTGCGGATGGCCGCGGTGATCACCGGTCCGCAGATCGTGCACCAGTACCTGGTGGCCCATCCGCAGAGCAGTTCGATCGTCGAGCTGGTGTTCTGGCGCAGCGCTGCACCCGGTGCGCCGCCTGCCCCGGCATGGGCGCCGATCCCCGACGTACGCGTGCTCGACGCGATCACCGCGCCACTGTGCGAGGCCTACCTGTCGTCGTGTGGATAGAATTGGGCGCCGTAGCACCCCCGAACCAGTGAGGAGCCCCCGTGGCCCGGGTAGTAGTCCATGTGATGCCCAAGGCCGTGATTCTCGACCCGCAGGGCCAGGCCATCGTCGGCGCCCTCGGCCGGCTCGGACACGGTGGGATCTCAGATGTGCGGCAGGGCAAGCGCTTCGAGCTCGAGGTCGACGACAGCGTCAGTGACGACGCGCTCGCCGAGATCGCCGAGTCGCTGCTGGCGAACACCGTGATCGAGGACTTCACCGTCACCCGGGAACCGTCGTGAGCGCCCGCGTCGGCGTCATCACCTTCCCGGGCACTCTCGACGACATCGACGCCGCCCGGGCGGCCCGGCTGGCCGGCGCAGAGGCGGTCAATCTGTGGCATGCCGACGCCGACCTCAAGGGCGTCGACGCCGTGATCGTGCCCGGCGGGTTCTCCTACGGCGACTACCTGCGCTGCGGAGCCATCGCCCGGTTCGCACCCGTGATGGGTGAGGTGGTCAAGGCCGCCGAGGGCGGAATGCCGGTGCTCGGCATCTGCAACGGCTTCCAGGTGCTGTGCGAATCCGGCCTGCTGCCGGGGGCGCTGACCCGCAACGCCGGGCTGCACTTCGTCTGCCGCGACATCTGGCTGCGGGTGGACAACAACCGGACGGCCTGGTCGTCGCGCTATGAGGCCGGCGCCGAGATCCTGGTGCCGCTGAAATCGGGAGAGGGCCGCTACGTGGCGCCCGACGCCGTTCTCGACGAACTCGAGGGCGAAGGCCGGGTGGTGTTCCGCTACGCCGAGAACCCCAACGGTTCGCAGCGCGACATCGCCGGGATCAGCTCCGCCAACGGCCGCGTCGTCGGCCTGATGCCGCATCCCGAACATGCCACCGAGGCGCTCACCGGGCCGTCGGACGACGGCCTCGGCATCTTCTTCTCTGCCCTGGACGCGGTCCTCACCGCCTGAGCCCGGCGGGGCTAGCCCAGCGCCACCGACGCTTCGGCGGTGTAGCACAGGAATGTCAGCGTCTCGTCGAGGTACAGCTGCACGGTCTCCGCGTCGTGGGACAGGTAGCCGATCGACACATCGGTACCGAGCTGGAGATCAAAATCCCCACCGCGCGTGGACAACACGAATGCCCCGTCGATGGCGGGCGCCCAGATGATCTCCCCGTCGATCATGCGGTTGATGTGCTCGAGGATCGGATAGCCGTGCGCAGTGGTCTCCGACACTTGGGTGTACACCCCCGCCGACAGCAGCACCGAGTAGGGGCCGTCGACGCCGGCGAGGCGCAGTTCCGACAGGGCCTGGGCGATCTTGTCGGGGATCTCCCGCGGGTCTTCGGGCAGTGCGAGCGCAGCATTGGAGCTGCACCGGCGGATACCGTCGATCCCCGCCGCCTCGTATCCTTCGAAGATGGCGCGGTCTTCGGCGAATGCCAGCTTGCGGGCGGCCTCTTTCACGGGGTCCCAGTCGGAGTCCTGCGAACCGCGCTCGACATCGTCGATGTCACTGCGGTTCACCGTGAACGGCACCCGCAGCCGCACCAGTGGACGGCTCTCCCGCAGGTGGGCGATCACCCCGTCGCTGGGCGACGGCGCGTCCAGCAGATGTCCGGTGCTCACCGCCGCGGTCACCGGCCCGCCGGGCTCGCTGACATCCACCACCCGGCGACCGGCGATGTGGCGCTTGAACGTTCGGGTGGCCTCCAGTTCGATCTCCGCCCACGCTGCCGCGGTGACGGGCGCCAGCTCGCGGTAGAGGTTGTTCATCAACGGTGTCCTTTCAGGCTGCCGATGGCCAAAGAGCCGTCAGAGGTCGGTGTTTCGACGATGTCACGCGAGGCGGGGAGCGGGGGTGGATCGTCCAGGAAATCGGCCGGCGGGGAGAAGAACAGGGTGCCGGTGAGCGCGGTGGAGAAATCCAGGATCCGGTCGGTGTTGCCGGGCGGGTCACCGAGAAACATGTTGTCCAACATGCGTTCGGTGACCGCCGGGGTGCGCGAGTACCCGATGTAGAAGGTGCCGAACTCGCCCTTGCCGATCTCACCGAACGGCATGTTGTGCCGCACGATCTTGAGTTCGTTGCCATCGGCGTCTTCGATGACATTCAGCGCCAGATGGGAATTCGCGGGTTTGGTGGCATCGTCGAGTTCGATGTCCTCCAGCTTGGTGCGACCGATCACCCGCTCCTGTTCGGTGACGCTCAACGCGTTCCAGGCATCCATATCGTGCAGGTACTTCTGCACGTGTACATAACAGCCACCCGCGAAATCGGGGTCTTCCTCGCCGACGGCGGTGGCGCTGACCGCGACCGGACCGTCCGGATTCTCGGTGCCGTCGACGAAGCCCATCAGGTCCCGGTTGTCGAAGAACCGGAAGCCGTGCACCTCGTCGACCACCGTCACCGCTCCGGCCATGGACCCGATCACATGACGGGCGAGTTCGAAGCAGAAGTCCAGTGTTTCGGCCCGGATGTGGAACAGCAGATCACCCGGTGTGGACGGGGCGTGGTGGCGCGGGCCGGTGATCTCGACGAACGGGTGCAGCTGCGCCGGGCGGGGGCCGCTGAACAACCGGTCCCAGGCGTCCGAGCCGATCGAGGTGACCATCGACAGGCGCTTCGACGGGTCACGGAAACCGACCGCACGCACCAGAGAGGACAGATCCGCGAGGGCGTCGTGCACCGTCTCCTCGCCGCCGTCGGCGATGGTGGCCACGATGAAGATGGCCGCGGGAGTCAACGGCGCCAGGATCGGTTGGGGCAGTCCGTCAGGCACGATGTGACCCTAACGGCAACAACTGCGTTCGGAGCGACAAAGATGGTGAAGATGCCTGCTAGCCCCCAGAGCCTGTGTGAGTTCATCGACGCGTCGCCGTCGCCGTACCACGTGTGCGAGACGGTGGCCGCGCGATTACGCGACGCCGGCTACACCGAGTTGTCCGAATCCGACCTGTGGCCCGGCAGCGGCCGGTACTTCGTGCTGCGCGCCGGATCGCTGGTGGCGTGGGACAGCAGCGGGGAGACCGGTCGACCCTTCCGGGTGGTCGGCGGGCATACCGACAGCCCCAATCTCCGGGTCAAGCAACACCCGGACCGGGCGGTCGCGGGATGGACGGTGGTGGCCCTGCAGCCCTACGGCGGGGCGTGGCTGAATTCCTGGCTGGACCGCGATCTGGGCATCAGCGGACGGTTGTCGGTGGCCAGCGGCGCGGGTATCACGCATCATCTGGTGCGCATCGACACCCCGCTGCTGCGGGTGCCGCAGCTGGCGATCCACCTGTCCGAGGACCGCAAGGGCGTCAGTCCGGACCCGCAGCGGCACGTCAACGCGGTGTGGGCCACCGGCGGACCCGGCGACTTCGTCGCCCACGTCGCGCACGAATGCGGCATCGACCCCGCCGACGTGCTCGCGTTCGACCTGATGACCCACGACCTGACCCCCTCGGTGGTCTGGGGCAGCCACAACGAGTTCGTCAGCGCGCCCCGGCTGGACAACCAGGGCACCTGCTATGCCGGGCTGGAGGCGTTCCTGGCCGCCGAGTCGGGCGCTCACATCCCGGTGCTCGCCCTGTTCGACCATGAGGAGGTGGGCTCGACCTCCGATCACGGCGCGCAGTCCGATCTGCTCATCACCACACTGGAGCGCATCGTGCTGGCCGGGGGCGGTCAGCGGGAGGACTTCCTGCGGGTGCTGACCGGCTCCCTGGTGGCGTCCGGGGACATGGCCCACGCCACCCATCCGAACTACCCGGAGCGCCACGAGCCCGGCCACCAGATCCAGGTGAACGGTGGACCGGTGCTCAAGGTGCAGCCCAACCTGCGGTATGCCACGGACGGGCGCACCGCCGCGGCGTTCGAGCTGGCCTGCCGCCAGGCCGGGGTGCCGTTGCAGCGCTACGAGCACCGCGCGGATCTGCCCTGCGGGTCGACCATCGGGCCCATGACGGCCGCGCGCACCGGTATCCCCACCGTCGATGTGGGCGCCCCGCAGCTGGCCATGCACTCGGCACGGGAGCTGATGGGCGCCGACGACGTGGTGAGTTACGCCGCGGCGTTGCGGGCTTTTCTGTCACCGGGCTGACCTAGCCTCGCAGCCATGACGACATTGGCTGTGGAGATGATCACGTTCGACTGTCTGGACCCCGACGCCCTGGCGCAGTGGTGGTCCCGGGTCCTCGAGGCTCCGGTCAACGCGGTGGCGCCGGGAGAGTTCGTGATGGTGGTGCAGGAGTCGGGCCCGCGGTTGGGGTTCCAGCGCGTCGCGGACCCCACGCCAGGGAAGAACCGGGTGCACCTGGATTTCGCCGCCCCGGATCTGGAACAGGAGGTGCAGCGCCTGGTCTCCCTCGGGGCCGTGGAAGCCGGGCGCCACGACTTCGGGCCGGAGTTCACCTGGGCGGTGCTCCGCGATCCCGACGGCAACGCGTTCTGCGTGGCCGCGGCGTCCGGTGACTGAGAGCGTCACCGGCTAGATTCGCTGCGTGCTGCTGTCGATCGTCGCCATCTCGATGGTGCTGGCAGCGTGGGCGCTCACCGCCCGGCGGCTCGAGGCCCTGCGGGTGTCCACCCCGCTGCTGCTGGTGGTCGTGGGCGCGGTGGTGGAATACACCACCCACGGCACCTTGGCGGACACGCTGAACTCGGAGACCGCCGAGCACGCGGCGCAGATCATCCTGGCGGTGCTGCTGTTCGTCGACGCCAACGCCATCCGCTCCGGTCTGTTGGGGGCCTACCCGCGCTCGGCCACCCGGCTGCTGTTCCTGGCCTTGCCGTTGAGTCTGGGAATGGCTGTGGCGCTGGGGCTCTGGCTGCTTCCGGGGCTGTCGTGGCCGATCGTGCTGATCATCGCCTGCATCGTGGTGCCCATCGACTTCGCGCCGGCGCCGTCGGCCATCCGCGACGGGCAGTTACCGGGCCGGGTCCGCAAGCTGCTCAACGTCGAAGCCGGGTACAACGACGGCATCGTCTCGCCGATCTTCGTGTTCGCCCTGGCGATGGCCGACCACCAGGACGGCGCGGACACCTTCGCCGAACAGCTGCGCGCCGCGGTACCGGAGGCGGTGCTGGCCATCGTGGTCGGGCTGTGTGTGGGCGGGGGCCTCGCCGTGGCCGCCAACGCCGCCGACCGGGCGGGGCTGACCACCCGCCAGTCGGGCCGGGTGCTCGTGGTGGCCGCACCGGCGCTGGCGTACACGCTGAGCCTGGTGGTGGACGCCAACGGCTTCGTGGCCGCTTTCCTCTGCGGCATCGGGTACCACGTCTTCCGGCACGCGGCCGACCCCGAGGAGCAGCTGGAACTGCTCGACGACATCGGCTTCCTGCTCACCTCGGCCATGTGGTTCGTCCTCGGCGGTGTGGCGTTGATCGCATACTGGCGCGCCGACCTGACCGTGGGCATCGTGGTGTTCTGCCTCCTCGCTCTGACGGTGGTTCGGATGCTCCCGGTGGAGATCGCGATGCTGAAATCTGGTTTCCCCTGGTCAGAGCGATTGCTGCTGGGCTGGCTGGGGCCGCGGGGCGCGTCGTCGATCGTGTTCGGGCTGCTGGCGTTCAACGTCATCGACGGCAGCGAGGAGAACACCATCCTGTTGATCCTGGTGGTGGTGGTGCTGGGGAGCGTTGTGGTGCACGGAATCGGGGCCCCCGCGGCGGCGCGGGCATTCGCCCGCGCGCGGAGCGAATAAACTGTTCCGGTGACGTCTGAGCTCACCCAAGACCTGGACACGGTGGAGCGGGCAGCCGCCACCCCCGAGCAACCGCAGCCCTTCCGCGAGTTGGGCCTCAAAGACGACGAGTACGAGCGGATCCGCGAGATCCTCGGTCGCCGTCCCACCGATGCCGAACTGGCCATGTACTCGGTGATGTGGAGCGAGCACTGCTCCTACAAGTCCTCGAAGGTGCATCTGCGCTACTTCGGTGAGACCACCACCGACGAGATGCGCGCCGGCATGCTGGCGGGCATCGGCGAGAACGCCGGCGTCGTCGACATCGGCGACGGCTGGGCCGTCACCTTCAAGGTGGAATCGCACAACCACCCGTCCTACGTCGAGCCCTACCAGGGCGCGGCCACCGGCGTCGGCGGCATCGTCCGCGACATCATGGCGATGGGTGCCCGGCCGGTCGCGGTCATGGACCAGCTGCGCTTCGGCGCCGCCGACGCCCCCGACACCCGCCGGGTGCTCGACGGGGTGGTCCGCGGGGTCGGCGGCTACGGCAACTCGCTGGGCCTGCCCAACATCGGCGGCGAGACCGTCTTCGACGAGTCCTACGCGGGCAACCCCCTGGTGAACGCGCTGTGTGTGGGTGTGCTGCGCAAAGAGGACCTGCACCTGGCCTTCGCCTCGGGCAAGGGCAACAAGATCATCCTGTTCGGCGCGCGGACCGGCCTCGACGGCATCGGCGGGGTGTCGGTGCTGGCGTCGGACACCTTCGGCGGCGACGAGTCGGGTGCCGGCCGCAAGAAGCTGCCCAGTGTGCAGGTGGGCGACCCGTTCATGGAGAAGGTGCTCATCGAGTGCTGTCTCGAGCTGTACGCCGCCGGCGTGGTGATCGGCATCCAGGATCTTGGCGGCGCCGGATTGTCCTGTGCGACTTCGGAACTCGCTGCCGCCGGCGACGGTGGCATGGCCATCGAGTTGGACCAGGTGCCGCTGCGGGCAAAGGTGATGACCCCCGCCGAGATCCTCTCCAGCGAGTCCCAGGAGCGGATGTGCGCGGTGGTGGCCCCGGAGAACGTCGACGCCTTCATGGCCATCTGCCGCAAGTGGGAAGTGCTGGCGTCGGTCATCGGCGAGGTCACCGACGGTGACCGCCTGCACATCACCTGGCACGGCGAGACCGTCGTCGACGTGCCGCCGCGCACGGTGGCTCACGAGGGCCCCGTCTACTCGCGGCCGGTGCAACGCCCCGACAACCAGGACGCCTTGATTGCCGACACCACCGCGGCGCTGCCGCGCCCGCAGACCGCTGACGAGTTGCGGGCCACCGTCCTGGCCATGCTCGGCAGTCCCCACCTGTGCAGCCGCGCGTTCATCACCGAGCAGTACGACCGCTACGTGCGCGGCAACACCGTGCTGGCCGAGCACGCCGACGGCGGGGTGCTGCGCATCGACGAGCAGACCGGCCGCGGCATCGCGCTGTCCACCGACGCCTCGGGGCGCTACACCCAGCTGGACCCCTACACCGGTGCGCAGCTGGCGCTGGCCGAGGCCTACCGCAATGTCGCTGTCACCGGTGCCGCGCCCGTCGCCGTGACGAACTGCCTGAACTTCGGCTCGCCCGAGGACCCGGGTGTGATGTGGCAGTTCTCCCAGGCGGTACGCGGGCTCGCCGACGGCTGTGCGGCCCTGGGCATTCCGGTGACCGGGGGCAACGTCAGCTTCTACAACCAGACCGGTTCGACGGCCATCCTGCCCACCCCGGTGGTGGGTGTGCTGGGCGTGATCGACGACGTGGCCCGGCGGATCCCGACCGGCTTCGGTACCGAACCCGGCGAGACGCTGATCCTGCTGGGTGACACCCGCGACGAGTTCGACGGATCCATCTGGGCGCAGGTCACTGCGGGCCATCTCGGTGGCGTGCCGCCGAAGGTGGACCTGGCCCGCGAGAAGCTGCTGGCCGAGGTGCTGGCCGCGGCCTCGCGTGACGGACTGGTCTCCGCGGCCCACGATCTGTCCGAAGGCGGTCTGATGCAGGCTGTCGTCGAGGGTGCGCTGGCCGGGGAAACCGGGTGCCGGATCCTGCTGCCCGAGGGCTCGGATGCGTTTGTGCAGCTGTTCTCCGAGTCCAGCGGCCGCGTGCTGGTGGCCGTGCCCCGCACCGAGGAGAGCCGCTTCGTCTCGATGTGCGAGGCCCGCGGCCTGCCGGCCGTGCGGATCGGCGTGGTGGACCAGGGGTCCGACAGCGTCGAGGTCCAGGGCCAGTTCAGCATTCCGCTGACCGAACTGCGCAGCACCTGGGAAGGTGTGCTGCCGGCTCTGTTCGCGTGACGTCATTGCGATGACCACGCAGCGCCACCCCCTGCTCGAGTGGGCCTGGGGGCTGGTGCGGCTGGATTTTGTGGGCGCAGCGGTGGGCACACTCTTCTTCTGCCTGTCGCTCACACCGTCGCTGCTGCCGCGGGACTGGCTGTTCGCCGGGCTGATCGGTGGCATCAACGCCGCCATCGGCTACGGGCTGGGGGTGGCCGTCGGGAAACTGTTCCGGCGCTTGGTGCTTCGTCGCAAGACGTGGTGGCCACCGTCGAAACGGGTGCTGTGGGTGCTGAAGACGACCACCGTGGTGGCCTCGGTGGTTGCCTGTCTGGTCATCGTGGTGCCCGCCGCGGCGTGGCAGCGTCAGGTCTCGGCGCTGATGGGTATCCAGGGTCCGGCCACCGCGGGCTACTACCGGACGGTGCTGCTGGCCGTGGTGGTCGGCGGCGCCCTGGTGGGGGTGGCACGCATCCTGCTGGACGCGGTGAAGGTGATGGCCCGCTTCCTGATCCGGCGCTGGCGGGTCAACGACGAGGTGGCGCTGTTCATCGGCACCGCGGTGGTGGCGGTGGTGGTGATCACCTTGGTCAACGGCGTGCTGCTGCGGGGGTTCCTGGTCGGCGCCAACTGGCTGTTCCAGCCGCAGGACTACACCACCCGCCCCGGTGTCGAGCAGCCGCTGGCCTCCGAAAGATCAGGGAGCCCGCAGTCTTTCGCCGCCTGGGACACCCTGGGCTTCCAGGGCCGGAACTTCGTGGCGGGCGGGCCCGACGCCGCCGAGCTGGAGCAGATCAACGGCCGGCCCGCGCAGGAGCCGGTGCGGGTGTACGCCGGCCTGCAGACCGCCGAGACCGCCGAACAGCGCATGGCCGTGCTGCTTTCGGAACTCGAGCGCACCGGGGCCTTCGAGCGCGAGCTGCTGGTGATCGTCCCCACCACCGGCACCGGCTGGGTGAACCCGGTGGCGGCCCGCGCGCTGGAGCTGATGTACAACGGCGACACCGCCATGGTGGCGCTGCAGTATTCGTATCTGCCCAGCTGGATCTCGTTCCTGGGGGACCGCGAGACGTCGATGGACTCGGGTCGCATGCTGATCGACGCCGTGCACGAGCGGTGGGTGCGGCTGCCGCAGGAGCAGCGCCCACAACTGGTGCTCTACGGCGAGAGTCTGGGATCGATGGCCGGGCAGGCGGCATTCGACTTCCTGCCGGACATCAACCGGATGGGATTCGATGCGGTGCTCTGGGTGGGGCCGCCGAACGCCAGCCCGCTGTGGGATGCGCTGGTGGTGCGCCGGGACCCGGGCACGCCCGAGGTGCATCCCCGCTACGACGGCGGGCGCACCGTCCGGTTCTCTCCGGCCAACGATCCCGCCGACATCGTGGCCGACACCGCGGCGCCGTGGGACGGCACGCGAGTGTTGTTCCTGCAGCACCCTTCCGATCCGATCGTCTGGTGGTCCCCGGAACTGCTGTTCTCCGAACCGGATTGGCTGCAGGAACCGGCGGGCCGCGATCGGACGAAATCCATGCGGTGGTATCCGATCGTGACCTTCTGGCAGGTGGGGGCCGACATGACCAACGCGGCCTCGGTGCCGGGTGGGCACGGCCACAACTACGGCGAATCCGTCCTCGACGGCTGGGTGGCGGTGGCTCCGCCGCCGGGGTGGACGCCGGCGGACACCCAGCGGGTCAGGGCCGCGCTGGACGAATCCGCGGCCGACGATGAATCGTGACAGGCGGACAGCGCTGACGGTGGCGGCCGCGCTGGTGGGCTGGAGCTTCACCGCCGGGCTGGCGATCCCGGGGCGCCGGGGGGTGCAGGCCGGTCTGGCCAGCGCGCTGGCGCGGCGGGCGGGTGTGCGCGCGCAACCCGGCCGGGGTGCGGCCCACGGAGCGGTCGCGGCGGCGGTGGTGGCCCTCGGCGTGGCAGCCTCGACTGCCCTGCCTGCGGTGCGAGAAGGCATGCGGCAGCGGGAGTTGCCCCGTCCGACATGGCGGTGGCTGGCCGTCGACATCCCCGTGGGCACCGTCTGGTCCGAAGAGGCGGCCTACCGCGGGGCGTTGGCGACCTATGCGGCACGAGGTTTCGGCCCCCGCTGGGGAAAAGTGTTGCAGGCCATGGCCTTCGGTCTGAGTCACATCGCGGATGCGCGCGCGGCGGGCGAGCCGGTGGCCGGTACTGTGCTGATCACCGGCCTGGCGGGCTGGGTGTTCGCCACCCTGGCCGAGCGCAGTGGCAGTCTGTTGGCGCCCGCCCTGGTGCACCTGGCCGTCAACGAGGCGGGTGCGATCGCCGCGCTGGTGGTGCAGCGCCGCTAGTCCGCGGTGGTGGGCACGTCCCGGCTGTCGACCTTCAGCAGATGGGCGTCGGTGTCGGTGTCGTCGATGCCGAAGCTGATGATGCGGCGCGGCGTGATCCTGATGATCGCCGCATCCCCGGCCTCGGCTTGCTGGGCGGTGCCGCGGATCTCCAGACAGCGCACCCGCCACGGATCGCGGGACGCGATGTCGTCGACCACGAACGCGACCACGCCGTTGGTCGTCAGATTGCGGAACTTCTGGCTGCGCTCCATTCGGTAGCCGTGGATGTCGATGGTGCCGAGGTCTGGGTTGTAGGTGAACCCCACGGGGCTGTTCTGCAGGGTGCCGTCCGGTTGCCGGGTGGCCAACCGGCCCAGGTCCGCCGATTCCAGATAGGCGATTTCGTGCGGTTTGAAGGTCATGGCGCCACGGTAGGTACTCAACAAGGGTTGAGGTCAATACTGGGGACATGCCCGCCCGCAACGCCGCCGACCCGGCGAAGACCCGCACCGCAGTCCTGGCCGCCGAGGCCTGGCTTCGAGACGCCGCGCTGCCCCAGCCGCCGCGCGCGGCGCTGGCGGAGGCGGTGCGACTGACCGCGCGCAGCCTGGCCGCATCGGCACCCGGCGCCTCCGTGGAGGTGCGGGTGCCGCCCTTTGTCGCAGTGCAGTGCATCGAGGGACTGCGCCACACCCGCGGCACCCCACCCAACGTGGTGGAAACCGATCCGCGCACCTGGTTGCTGTTGGCCACCGGTCTGGTGACCCTGGACGACGCGGTGGCCCGTGGCAGTCTGCAGATGTCGGGATCGCGTGCCCGCGAGATCGCCGCGTGGTTGCCGGTGGTGCCGCTGAGCGCGGCGTGACAGAGATCACCGGAACCGGCGCTGCGCCGGTTGTTTCGCTGCGGGGCGCTGGTCACCGCGGAATGGGGGACGACGGCGTGGCGTTACACGACACGCAAACCGCCTTGTCACTGGTATGAATACGTCCGCATCAGACCGTAGACTGAGGCGCGTCACCCGAACGCTTCCCAGGAGCAGCCCCCACGTGACCGCTGAACCGATCGAACTCGAGAACGCCCCTGCTGAAGAATGCGGGGTGTTCGGAGTCTGGGCCCCTGGCGAGGACGTAGCCAAGCTCACCTACTACGGCCTCTACGCACTGCAGCATCGCGGGCAGGAGGCGGCGGGCATCGCGGTCGCCGACGGCTCGCAGGTGCTGGTGTTCAAGGACCTCGGGCTGGTCAGCCAGGTCTTCGACGAGCAGACCCTGGGCGCCATGCCCGGTCACGTCGCCGTCGGGCACTGCCGCTACTCCACCACCGGTTCCACCACGTGGGAGAACGCCCAGCCGGTGTTCCGCAACACCGCGGCGGGCACGGGAGTGGCGCTGGGGCACAACGGCAACCTGGTCAACACCGCCGAGCTGGCTGCGCGCGCCCGCGACGAAGGTCTGATGAGCAACCGCGGCGAGACCGCCGCCACCACCGACTCCGACATCCTGGGAGCGCTGCTGGCCCACGGCGCAGCCGACTCCAGCCTGGAGCAGGCCGCTCTGGAACTGCTGCCCACGGTGCGGGGCGCCTTCTGTCTCACCTTCATGGACGAGAACACCCTCTACGCCGCCCGTGACCCGCACGGTGTGCGCCCGCTGTCGCTCGGACGGTTGGACCGCGGTTGGGTGGTGGCCTCCGAGACCGCCGCGCTCGACATCGTGGGCGCGTCCTTCGTCCGCGACATCGAACCCGGTGAGCTGTTGGCCATCGACGCCGACGGTGTGCGGTCCAGCCGCTTCGCCAACCCCACCCCGAAGGGCTGCGTCTTCGAGTACGTCTACCTGGCCCGGCCCGACAGCACCATCGGCGGCCGGTCGGTGCATTCCACCCGCGTCGACATCGGCCGGCGCCTGGCCCGGGAACAGCCCGTCGACGGTGACCTGGTGATCGGAGTGCCGGAATCCGGTACCCCGGCGGCCGTCGGGTACGCCCAGGAGTCCGGCATCCCGTTCGGGCAAGGCCTGATGAAGAACGCCTATGTGGGCCGCACCTTCATCCAGCCGTCGCAGACCATCCGCCAGCAGGGCATCCGGCTCAAGCTCAACCCGCTGCGCGACATGATCCGGGGCAAGCGCCTGATCGTCGTCGACGATTCGATCGTCCGCGGCAACACCCAGCGTGCCCTGATCCGCATGCTCCGCGAGGCCGGCGCCGTCGAGGTGCACGTCCGGATCGCGTCGCCGCCGGTGAAGTGGCCGTGCTTTTACGGCATCGACTTCGCCTCACCCGCCGAGCTGATCGCCAACGCGGCCAATGACGGCGGCGGCGAGATGCTCGAGGCGGTGCGCCACGCCATCGGTGCAGACACCCTGGGTTACATCTCCATCGACGGCATGATCGGCGCCACCGAGCAGCCCGCGTCACGCCTGTGCGCGGCCTGCTTCGACGGCAACTATCCGATCGAACTGCCCAGCGAGACGGCGCTCGGTAAGAACGTCATCGAGCACATGCTGTCCAATGCGGCCCGCGCCGGCGTGGTGCAGCCCGAGAACGACAACGCCTCGGCGCTGCGCCGGCCCTGACGTCAGCTCGGCTGCGCCCGTTGCCACCGCCGACGGCGCAGTTGCCACACGCTGAGCGCGTACAGCCGCCCCGGCAGGCCGCGGGGGGCGAACTCCGCAGTCTGCGCGTAGTCGGTCCGGCCGTCCTCGCGTGCGCTGACCTCAACATTCAGGGAGATCACGCCCGGCACGCGGCCGCGGTAGCGCAACCGCGCGGACGAACCCGACTGCTGAGAGATGGCCTGCCACCGGTGCCCGCGATGCGTCAGGTCCTGCCACACGGCGTCCGGGCTGCGGTCCGTCGTCCCTGTCACGGAGTCCCGCAGCACCAGGTCCCCGGCCCAGTCGGGATCGCTCGGCCGCGGGCCCGACGGGCCGTCCGTCGACCAGGACGGCTGGAAGCCGCGCTGCTCGCTGAACTCCAGGGCGCGCTGCGCGGCCTCCCGGTACGGCAGCAACCCACCCGCGGGCGGCGCGATGACGTCATCGATGTCGTGCTCGTCGGCCACCGCGTCGCAGTGCAGCGACTCGACCAGGGGCTGGGCCAGCCCGGGCGGGATCGGGGTCACCAGACCCACCCACCAGCTGGCGATCGTCGGCGTCAGGAAGGGCAGCACGATGATGCCGCGGCGGTGCAGACCGGCCGCCTCCGCGTAACCCTGCATCATCTCGCCGTATTCGAGGACGTCGGGTCCGCCGATGTCCCAGGTGCGCGACTCCGGCACCGTGGCCGTCGCCGACTCGGCGAGGTAGTGCAGGACGTCGCGCACCGCGATCGGCTGGATCTTGTTGTGCACCCACTTCGGGGTGGTCATCACCGGCAGCAGTTCGGTGAGGTGGCGGATCATCTCGAACGACGCCGAGCCCGACCCGATCACCACACCGGCCTGCAGCACGATGGTCTCGATGCCGGAGCCCAGCAGAATGTCTCCGACGGCGGTGCGGGAGCGCAGGTGACGGGACAGGTCGGCGCCGGCGGGATGCAGGCCGCTCAGGTACACCACCCGCCGGACCCCGGCCTCCTTCGCGGCCTCCACCACGTTCATCGCCGTGCGCCGCTCCTCCTCCACGAAATCCTCGGAGGTCCCCATCGAATGCGCCAGGTAGAACACCACGTCGACGGCATCGAAGGCGCGGGTGAGCGAGTCGGGGTCGGTGAGGTCGCCCTGGGCCACCTCGACATCCGAGCGCCAGGGCACGTTGTCGAGTTTCGAGGTGGTGCGGGCCATGGCCCGCACCTTGTGGCCGCGGGCCAACAGTTCGGGGATCAACCGTCCGCCGATGTAGCCGGTCGAGCCTGTCACGAGACATTGCACCTGAGCTGATTCCACGGTGATGCGTAGCCGCGAAAGCGGTCGACGAAACCAGCACAGGCACCCGGCTGATACCGGCTGACACCGGCGACCGGTAGATTGAGGCACGATGACCGATCGCGCTGACGAACAAGGTATTTCTTACGCATCGGCCGGAGTCGATATCGAGGCCGGGGACAGGGCCGTCGAACTCTTCAAGCCGTGGGCGAAGAAGGCGACCCGGCCCGAGGTACGCGGGGGACTCGGTGGCTTCGCCGGACTGTTCGCCCTCCGCGGCGACTACCGCGAGCCGTTGCTGGCAGCCTCCACCGACGGGGTGGGTACCAAGCTGGCCGTCGCGCAGGCGATGGACAAACACGACACCGTGGGCCTCGACCTGGTGGCCATGGTGGTCGACGACCTCGTGGTCTGCGGTGCCGAACCACTGTTCCTGCAGGACTACATCGCGATCGGGCAGGTGATCCCGGAGAAGGTGCAGTCGATCGTCGCGGGAATCGCCGAAGGTTGCGTGCAGGCCGGTTGTGCGCTGCTGGGCGGGGAGACCGCGGAGCATCCCGGGCTGATGGCGCCCGATCACTACGACCTGTCTGCGACGGGCGTGGGCGTGGTCGAGGCCGACGACGTGCTGGGCCCGGACCGGGTGCGCCCGGGCGACGTGGTGATTGCCATGGGCGCCTCCGGCCTGCATTCCAACGGGTACTCACTAGCGCGCAAGGTGCTGCTCGAGATCGACCGGATGAGCCTGGAAGGCCACGTCGAGGAGTTCGGCCGCACGCTCGGTGAAGAGCTGCTGGAGCCCACCCGCATCTACGCCAAGGACTGCCTGGCGCTGGCCGCCGAAACCCAGGTACGGACGTTCTGTCACGTCACCGGCGGCGGCCTGGTCGGCAACCTCGAGCGCGTGATTCCGCACGGACTGGTCGCCGAACTGGACCGCGGTACCTGGACGCCCGCTCCCATCTTCGGCATGATCGCCCAGCGCGGGCGGATCGAGCGCGTCGAGATGGAGAAGACGTTCAACATGGGCGTCGGCATGGTGGCCGTGGTGGCGCCGGAGGACACCGACCGCGCACTGGCCATCCTGACCGCCCGCCATCTGCACTGCTGGACGCTGGGGACCATCGGCAAGGGTGTGAAGGACGGACCTCGCGCCACCCTGGGTGGGCAGCACCCGCGCTTCTAGGCGCGGGTGTCACACCTGCCGAGGGGCCTGCTCTTCAGCGGAACTCAGCGACGCCACGCGTCCTCATCGCTCCAACGGTCGTCGACGAGCCCGTCGTCGACATCCGAGCTGTCGTCCGCCTCCGAGCCCGACAGCTCCTTGCGGAGCCGTTCAAAATCGGTTTGCGGAGAGCTGTATTTCAACTCTCGAGCAACCTTGGTCTGCTTTGCCTTTGCCCGGCCGCGGCCCATGGGGGAACCCCCTCGCGCAATAACGGAGCGGCCCAACAATGTGAGCGGCTCCGATCTGTGTGTTTATTGTCCTGCGTTCACTTTACCGTGCCACGACCGGCTGCGCTGGCAGGCCCGTCGACGGTGAGTGTCGGAGGTGTTGATGCCCTGCCTCGCAGCCGGTCGATGGCTGCGCGGCCGGCCCCGGCGACATCGGCGGGGGGCAGCGAATCGACGTCGATCACGGCGGCCACCTGCACGTCGCCACCTGTGGTCAACTCGGTGTCGGCCGGCAGTCCGCGCTTGACCAGCGCGAGCGCCACCGGGCCGAGGTCTACGTGGTCCACCACGGTGCCGAGCCGGCCCACCGCGCGTCCGCCGGCCAGCACCGGATCGCCGGTGGCCGGCCGGTCGACGGAACCGTCCAGGTGCAGCAGCACCAGCATCCGCGGCGGTTTGCCCAGGTTGTGGACCCTGGCCACGGTCTCCTGGCCGCGGTAGCAGCCTTTGTCGAGGTGCACCGCGCCGTCGCCCGGGCCCCCGATCCAGTGCACCTCGTGCGGGATGGTCCGCTCGTCGGTATCGACGCCGAGCCGGGGCCGCAGCGCAGCCACCCGGCGCGCCTCGTACGTCCACATCCCGGCGCGGCGTACGCCCGCGGCCTGCAGCCGGTCCAGCCAGGAATCCAGGGCGGCGCGCGGTACCAGTAGATCGATCTCATCCGGGCCGGTGCGCCGCGCCAGTCCGCCGCCGGGCAGCGCCACCGCGGTGGGTCCGGGCAACGCGTCGAGCCCGAGGGCATCCGCACCCAGCTGCGGGCCGAGGACTGTCAGTACCGCCAGGTCGGCGGGCTCGATCACCACATCGGCCCAGAACACCATCTTGCGCAGGAAGGCCACCAGCGGTTCGCCCCGCCAGGGTTCGGTGTCGAGGTAGGTGACGCCGTCCAGATCCGTCTGCACCCAGTGGTCCTCGACGCGGCCCTGGCCGTCCAGGCTGAGGTTCTCGACGGTGCTCCCGTCCGACTGGGCGCTGACATGCTGGCTGGAGATGCTGTGCAACCAACTCAGCCGTTCAGGACCGGTGAGGGTCAGTACCGCCCGGTGCGAGCGGTCCACCACCACCGCGGCGGTGGCAGCGCTGCGCTGCTCGCCAAACGGGTCGCCGAAGTGCCACACGGCGCCGGCATCGGGTCCGGTTTCGGGGGCGGTTACCGCAGACACATCTCAACACTACGGCCCGCCGATGCGGGTTATTCCCGGCTCCCCGCCGGATTAGGCTTGGACCCCATGGCTGTGTTGGTGACGCTCGACGGAATGGTCTGCGATCCCGACGCCCCGCTGCTGTATGCCGATGACCTGGCAGCGGTCCGCGGGGACGGGGTTTTCGAGACCCTGTTGGTCCGCGACGGCCGGGCGTGCCTGGTCGAGTCCCACCTGCGGAGGCTGGCCGCTTCGGCGCACTCGCTGCAGTTGCCCGAGCCCGACCTGGCGGCCTGGCGGGCCGCGATCGACACCGCCGCCCGGCACTGGGCAGCGGGCAGCTCCGACGAAGCGGCCCTGCGGCTGGTCTACAGCCGGGGCCGCGAGAGCGGTTCGGCACCCACGGCCTATGTCAGCGTGAACCCGCTGCCTGCCCGCATCGCGGCGGCGCGCCGCGACGGGGTGTCGGCGCTGTGCCTGCAACGCGGCCTGCCCTCGGCGGCCGACGAGATGCCGTGGCTGTTGGCGGGGGCGAAAACGCTGTCCTATGCGCTGAACATGGCTGCCCTGCGCCACGCTGCCGGCGCGGGAGC
Organism: Mycolicibacterium tokaiense; assembly: GCF_010725885.1. Taxonomy (NCBI): domain Bacteria; kingdom Bacillati; phylum Actinomycetota; class Actinomycetes; order Mycobacteriales; family Mycobacteriaceae; genus Mycobacterium; species Mycolicibacterium tokaiense. Next base: position 2,528,353 of record NZ_AP022600.1, read on the forward strand.
CGACGATGTGGTGTTCGTCAGCTCCGACGGCCACATCCTGGAAGGCCCGCGGTCCACCGTCGTGATCGCCACCGACAGCGTGGATGGGGCGCAGGGACAGATCTGCCTGCTGACCCCGCCGCCGTGGTATCCGATCTTGCGGGGCACCACCCAGCAGGCGCTCTTCGAGGTGGCCAGGGCCAAGGGGTACGACTGCGACTACCGGGCCCTGCGGCCTGCGGACCTGTTCGCCGCCCAAGGGGTGTGGTTGATCTCCGCCATCACCCTGGCAGCCAGGGTGCACACCCTCGACGGTCAGGAGCTGGCGGCGCCATCACCGGCGGCCGACGTGGCCGGTTTGGTGGACGCGGCGATCGTCTGCGATCGCTGACCGCTAAATCGGTTGTCGGTCTTTGAATTCGAGGGTAACTTCGTCGGTACACAAGAAGGGAGGTGGTCCGAGATTTTGAGTGACTTATGGACATGTGAGGTGGCTGCTAGCTAGCAGCACCAGGCTGAGGATTCACCTGCGAGCGCTGGCGAATTCCAAGCAGCCACCCGGCCCCCGAGCCCTTGGTTTGTCCAACCAGGAACTATGGCTCGGGGGCCGCCCATTTTTTTCTGCAGATCAACGCGAGATCATCGCGCGGGAGGTGTCGGTGCGAGGGACCGGCAAGACTGCATCGCCGAATCCCAGGTGCCCTGGTCGACACCGGGCGGAGCAGGTGGCGGTCCTTCCGAGCGTGATTCTTCGGCCGGCGGCGGTCCACTCGGGGGTGGCCCCTCCGGTGGGGGACCCTCATGCCCGCCGGGACCGCCCGGCGGCGGCGCGGGAACTCCGTTGTCGCTCAGACATTGGGTTAAGGCGTCGTCGGGCGGGCTGGCCGCCGATTCTGCCGAGCAGGCCGCGCCGAACCCGACCACCGCGCAGGCGGCGAGTGTGACGGCAGCGCTGCGACGGGCCGAGAGCTTCATGTGTTTCTCCTTCGTGTGTGAATGCGCTGTCGGCGACCCTAGGAGCGCAGTGTGGGCGCCAGGTAGCCCGCGAATATCAATCAGCTGTACGCGCATTGGTGGCGCGCCGGACCGGCGTAGGCGATGATGCGGCGATGCGATACACCTGGCTGCCCGCGGTCGTGGCCACCCTGGCCCTCGCCGGCTGCGCCCCGGCCGACGAAGCGGCGACACCGCAGACCAGCGGCGGCGGCGACAGCTGCGCGAAGGACTCGCTGCAGACGCTGACCGCCGGGACCCTGACCTTCGGCACCGACCAGCCCGCGTACCCGCCCTGGTTCATCGACGACAACCCGGCCAGCGGCGAGGGATTCGAGTCGGCGGTGGCCTATGCGGTGGCCGACAAGCTCGGGTTCGGCACCGACGAGGTGACCTGGGTGCGTGTGCCGTTCAACGCCGCCATTGCTCCCGGTGTGAAGACCTTCGACGCCAACCTGTCGGAGTTCAGCATCACCGAGGAGCGCAAGCAGGCCGTCGACTTCTCCTCGCCCTACTACGACGTCACGCAGGCCGTCGTGACTGTCGCGTCTTCGCCCGCGGCCCAGGCCGAGAATCTCGAGGCGCTCAAGGGACTGCGGCTCGGCGCCCAGGTGGGCACCACCAGCTACAACGCCGCCGAGGCACTGGCCCCCACCCAGCCGGTCAGCGTCTACAACAACAACGAAGACGCCAAGGCCGCGCTGACCAGCGGTCAGATCGACGCGGTGGTGCTCGACCTGCCCACCGCCTTCGCGGTCCAGGCCGAACTGGACGGCGGCGTCATCCTCGGGCAACTCCCCGGGGCGACCGAGAACCCGGAGCAATTCGGCATCGTGCTGGACAAGGGCAGCCCGCTGACGGCGTGCGTGTCCGCGGCCGTCGACGAACTCCGCTCGGACGGGACGCTCGCCGAACTGCAGCAGACATGGCTCGACAAAGCCGGTAATGCACCTGTGCTGAAGTGACCGCACTGGCGCAGCAGCGCCGCGCGTACCACCGCTCGCGCGCGCGGCGCTCAACCCTGGTGGCGCTGGCGTCGACGCTGGTGTTCGCGACGGTCGTGGCGCTGACCGTGATGGCCTCGCCCGGGTGGCCACGGGTTCGCGACTCGTTCTTCGACCTGCGGATCGGGTGGGACAGCCTGCCTGCCGTCCTGGACGGGCTGTGGCTCAACGTCCGCGTGCTGGTGGTCTGCGAGATCCTCATCGTCGCACTCGGTCTGCTGCTGGCCACCTTGCGCACGCTGCGGGGGCCGGTCTGGCTGCCGGTCCGGGCGGCCGTCGTCGGCTACATCGATCTGTTCCGGGGGCTGCCGCTGCTGATCGTGCTCTATCTGATCGGCTTCGGGCTGCCCGGGTTGCGCCTCGAAGGGGTGCCCAACAACCCGGTGCTGCTCGGCGGACTGGCCCTGGTGCTGGTGTACTCCGCCCTGGTGGCCGAGGTGTTCCGGGCAGGCATCGATTCGGTGCACCCGTCCCAGCTCGCCGCGGCCCGCTCGCTGGGGCTGAACTACCGCCGCACCATGCGCCTGGTGGTGCTGCCGCAGGCGGCCCGGCGCGTCACCCCGGCCCTGCTCAACGATTTCGTGGCGTTGCAGAAGGACTGCGGTCTGATCTCCGTACTGGGGGCCGTCGACGCGGTGCGGGCAGCACAGATCCAGGTGGCGACGTCCTACAACTTCACGCCCTACGTGGTGGCGGGCCTGCTGTTCGTCGCGCTGGCGGTGCCGTCGGCGCGGCTGGCGGACTGGGCCACCCGGCGGGCCGCGGCACGGCAGGGTGGGCTGTGAGGGACGCGGTCCTGAGCCTGCGGGGCGTGACGAAGAGTTATGGCGAGCGGACCGTGCTGAACGGGATCGACCTCGACGTCGCCGAACACCAGGTGGTGGTGTTGATCGGGGCCTCGGGCTCCGGGAAGTCGACCCTGTTGCGGTGCATCGATCTGCTCGACGAGATCGACGACGGGCAGATCCTGCTCGACGGCCGGGACATCAGCGACCCGCGGGTGGACGGTGATGAGGTGCGCCGCTCGATGGCGATGGTGTTCCAGTCGTTCAACCTGTTTCCGCACATGAGCGTGCTGGACAACATCACGCTGGCACCCCGGGTGGTGCACGGGCGCAACCGCGGTGAGGCCGAGCAGCGGGGCCGCGAGCTGCTCACCCGGGTGGGTCTCGGGGACCGGGCCGACGCCTACCCCGATCGCCTCTCCGGCGGCCAACAGCAGCGCGTCGCCATCGCCCGGGCGCTGGCCTACGACCCGCGGGTGCTGTTGCTCGACGAGGTGACCAGCGCGCTGGATCCCGAACTGGTGGCCGAGGTGTTGGAGCTGATCTCCGAGCTCGCCACCTCGGGACGCACCATTGTGATGGCCACCCACGAGATGGGGTTCGCGCGCCGGGTCGCCGACGTGGTGTGCTTCCTCGACGGCGGCCGCATCCTGGAATCGGGTCCGCCCGAGCAGGTTCTGGATGCGCCGGAGCAGGCCCGCACCCGCCAGTTCCTGGCCCGGCTGGGCGGGGTGGGGCGGGACTGAGATCCGGTCAGGACGCCGGGCCGGGCGCGTGGTCGGCGCAAGCGGCGGTGGCCTCGTCCCAGGCGCCGGGATCGACACCGGGCGGGGGACCGAGCGGGGAGGCCCCTTCGATGCCGTGCTCGGCCAGACACTGGGCATAGGACCCGTGTTCGGTGGTCGGCGCCGCGGAGGTCGGGGCCGGCGTCTGCGGCTCGGTGGATGTGGCACAGGCCGTGCCCAGGGCCATGACCGTCAGGGCGCACCCCGTGAGGAGAACGAACCGCACGGTCAGCCGACGAACCGGGACAGCCGCGCGGACAGATGCGGGACCAGGCCGCCGTCGGCGTCCACCCGCTCTTCGACGTACGCCAGGTCGCCGCCCTCGACGATGCCGTACAGGCGCTTGGCGCCACCCACCAGCATCCCGGACTTGCTGCGCGCCAACGCATCGGTCACCAGTTCCCAGGACGCCTGATTGCGCGGATGGCCGTAGAAGAGCTCCACGTAGCCGGCGGAATGCGCCAGCAGCAGTTCGATGGCCTGGGTCTCGTTCGGATCAGCGGGGTCGTTGACGAAGCGCCAGAAGCCGGTTTCACGCAGGCCCACGGAGTCGTAGCCGCCGTCATCGTCGAGCCGCCAGGAGCGGGCTTCCCAGATCAGGTAGTCGCCGCCGTCGTGGGACACCACGATCTGCTGGCCGAAGCGGTAGTCGCCCTGGGCGCCGCGGCCCTCACCCTCGCCGCGCCACACGCCGACCAGCGGCAACAGGGCGAGCAGGGCATCGTTGAGATCGGCCCCCTCACGCAGGTTGGCGGTGTCCGGGGGCAGCGGCAGGTCGTCGAAAGCGGGGATGTTGCGGGCCGCGGTCTCCTTGGCGCGCTCGGCCGCAGCGGCAACCGCGCGGTCGCCTGAACCTGGTTGCGGTTCAGCGTCAGTCACGACTCGTCGGTGATGAGCCGGTAGAGCGCGTACAGGGCGAACCAGGTGATCACGACAACGGCCGCGACGAGCAGGAGTTCGAAGAACAGCACCACGGTGTAGATCCTAGTTCGTCAGACGGTCTGTGATGACCCCGGGCCCCGCCGCGGGCGTGCGTGATTGGACACATTCTCCGTCCATCGCACACCCGCGGCGGCAGGGACCTAAGCGACCTTGACGTCGACTTCGGTGATCCCGGCGCCGGAGGGCACCACCACGACATCGCCGTTGCCGACCTTCGACAGCGCGCGCACGCGCCAGGTGCCGGGGGCGGCGAAGAAGCGGAAGTCACCGGTGGCCGAGGCCACCACCTCGGCGGTGAACTCGTCGGAGGAATCCAGCAGGCGCACGAAGGCGCCGCCCACCGTCTGTCCACTGCCGTCCACCACGCGTCCGGTGATCACCGTCTCCTTCTCCAAGTCGACGCTGGAGGGCAGGGTCTGGCCTTGCTTCGGGGCTGAGCACATGTTCTTAACTTCCCAACTCGATCGGGGCGCCCACCAGGGAGCCGTATTCCGTCCAACTGCCGTCGTAGTTCTTGACGTTCTGGTGTCCGAGGATCTCCTGCAGCACGAACCACGTGTGCGACGAGCGCTCACCGATGCGGCAGTAGGCGATGGTCTGCTTCTCGCCGTCGAGGCCGGCGTCGGCGTAGAGCTTGGCCAGTTCCTCGTCGGACTTGAAAGTGCCGTCCTCGTTGGCGGCCTTGCTCCAGGGCACGTTGATGGCCGTGGGGATGTGGCCGGGGCGCTGGCTCTGCTCCTGCGGCAGGTGGGCCGGCGCCAGGATCTTGCCGGAGAACTCGTCGGGGGAGCGGACGTCGACCAGGTTCTTGGTGCCGATCGCGGCGATGACCTCGTCGCGGAAGGCGCGGATGTCGTTGTTCGGGGCCTGCGCGGTGTACGAGGTGGACGGACGCTCCACGGTGTCGGTCGACAGCGGGCGGCCATCGAGTTCCCACTTCTTGCGGCCGCCGTCGAGCAGCTTGACGTCCTGGTGTCCGTACAGCTTGAAGTACCAGTAGGCGTAGGCGGCGAACCAGTTGTTGTTGCCGCCGTAGAGGACCACGGTGTCGTCGTTCGAGATGCCCTTGTCCGAGAGCAGCTTGGAGAACTGCTGCTGATCGACGAAGTCACGCTTCACCTGATCCTGCAGTTCGGTCTTCCAGTCCAGCCGCACGGCGCCGGCGATGTGACCGCCGTCGTAGGCGCTGGTGTCCTCGTCGACCTCGACGAACACGGTGTTCGGTGCGTCGAGATTGCTCTCGGCCCAGTCAACGGAGACCAGGACGTCGGAGCGTGCCATGGAATGGTCCTTTCAGTTCAGTTGGGTACGGACGGTCGACGCAGACGAACTGCGACGGGGTAGATCTGGCAGCCCAGGCAGATGCCGAAGGCCGCGTTGAGAAAGGCCGCGAACAGCGCGAACGCCGTCGCGATGAGGCCGAGCAGTGGCGCGCCCAACGCGAAGCCGGCGATGCCGACCACAGCGAAGACCAGACCCACCAGCTGGGCGAACTTCAGAGGGGCGACTGGTTCCCGCTCGGTGACGGGGCCCAGTCGCGGTGCGACGACGGCGGCGAAGACACGGCCGTAGGGATGCTGCCGGGGACCGCGCCACGCGCCGACCGCGAACACCGCCGCCTGCAGTCCCAGCACCATCGCCGCAGCGACCGTGCTGACGGTCGACAGGAGCACGGTGATGACGAGGACGCCGGTGGTGACCCAGGCGGCGAACCGCGGACCGCGCACGTCGACGGATGTCTGCTCGGTATCGGGTGCCACTGGAAGGTGCTCCTATGCGTGAGATCTGTTGTGTCGGAAGGCCGGCTGGAGACAGTCCGGGACGGTCTGCTCGAGGCGGCGCGACAGGGCGCGGCTACTCAGCAGCTGCGACAACAACAGCAACAACCCGCAACGCGGCACAGGTCCACTGCGCGGCGCTTGGTGAGCACAAGCTCGAGGCGGGCTGACACAGCGCCCACCATACCCAATGACTGCCTGATCAGGCCAATAGTGGTGAGAGAGCGGAACGCAGATCCGCGACGCTGGGCACCCCCACGCTGCGATAGCGCTGCCTGCCCTCCGCGTCGAAGACGAACGTGGTGGGCAACGACAGCACCGACAGGCGCCTGGCGGTCGCCGGGTCGGCGTCCATGTCGATCTCGACGTGCGCTACGCCGGGGTTGTCGGCGCAAACCCGGTTGACCACCTGCCGGACCCCCGCGCACGGCCCGCACCAGACGGCGCTGAAATGCACGATGGTGGGTCCGGTGCGGGACAGGCCGAGGTCGCCGAGGTCCACCGCAGCGACGTCCTCGGTGACGGGGCGCAGCACCCCGGAGCGGCGGTTGAGCAGCCAGCCGGCCGCGGTGGCCGCAGCCAACGCGGTGACGAGGGCGATCGCGGCGTATGTCACAGAGCTCACCTCTGAGTGAACCCCTCGGGCGTGATGGTTAGTCCCTCGACGATGCCCTCGATGATGATGTCGGATCCGCGCGCGCCCTGCGCGGTGGGCGCCACGCCGAACGGCAGCTTCTGGTTGGGCAGGGTCGAGGCGAATGCGGCCAGCACCGCGCCCACCTTCTCCTCGGGTACTTCTTCATCGGCCGTGCCCGGCCCGGTGAGGATGCCGGTGGGAGTGAACACCAGCGTGGTCTGATCGCTGCCGGCGATGGAGAGGTCCACGGCCACGCTCACGCGCTCACCGACGTCGGCTGCCGTGGGGGTACCGGTGAACACCAGGCCCTTGCTGCCCGAGATGCCGGACTCGGTGGTGCCGCCGGTGGCGTCGTTGGTCTCCACCGGCGGGGCCTCCACCATCAGGTCCGGGATGCCGATGTAGCGGCCCAGATGCGCGGAGTCGATGATGATGCGGCTCTCCACCTTGCCGACGGGGAGCTGGGCACCGGGGTTGATCAGCCAGCCGGATTCGGCCAGGTCGACGGAGTGCAGCGTGGCTTCCAGGGCCGCGCGGCCCACCTCGGGGTGCTCGACGTCATGCGCGCGGATCTCCACTTCGTCGTAGTGCCGCCCGGCGGCCTGGGGGATGAACGGGAATCCGAGGATCGCCACCGACGGGTCCCAGCTCAGCCGGGCGGCCGTGCGCACGGTCTGCGACAGCCGGTATTCGGCGGTGATGGCCGCGCCGAAGTCGACGCCGACGGCTCCCAGGATGATCGAGACGACCGCCGCTGCGAGGCCGATCAGCAGTTTGCGCACGCCGAACATTGTCGCCCAGACCCGCGGCGGAGCCGGCGGTGATGCCCGCCCAGCCGCCTCAACCCGGCCAAATAGCAGGTTGGGCGCTATCGTTAGTGAATCTCGGTCGGTAACAGCGATGTGTCGGCCATGAATCTGGGAGATGTTCTCTCGGTTGCTGGAGGGTTCAGTTGGATCTACTGCTACTCACGGTCGACCCGCATCCGGAGTCAGTTCTGCCCTCGTTGTCTCTGTTGGCACACACGGTGCGGTCGGCCCCGACAGAGGTCTCGTCGCTGCTCGAGGCGGGCACGGCAGACGTGGCGATCGTCGATGCGCGTACCGACCTGGCCGCCGCGCGCGGGTTGTGCCGGCTGCTCGGTTCCACCGGCACCTCGGTCCCCGTGGTCGCCGTGGTCAATGAAGGCGGCCTGGTGGCGGTGAACGTCGAGTGGGGTCTCGACGAGATCCTGCTGCCCACCACAGGGCCGGCGGAGATCGACGCCCGGCTGCGGCTGCTGGTCGGCCGGCGTGGCGGCATGGCCACTCAGGAAAGCGCGGGCAAGGTCAGCCTCGGTGAGTTGGTGATCGACGAGGGCACTTACACGGCGCGGCTGCGCGGCCGCCCGCTCGACCTGACCTACAAAGAGTTCGAACTGCTCAAGTACCTCGCCCAGCACGCCGGCCGGGTCTTCACCCGTGCGCAGTTGCTGCAGGAGGTGTGGGGGTACGACTTCTTCGGCGGCACCCGCACGGTGGACGTCCATGTCCGGCGCCTGCGGGCCAAGCTGGGTCCGGAGTACGAAGCGCTGATCGGCACGGTGCGCAACGTCGGCTACAAGGCGGTGCGGCCGGCGCGCGGACGTCCTCCCACCGCGGCGGAAGCCGATCTGGGCGACGACGATCTCGACGATGGCGACGACGGTTTCGCCGATGCGCCGGACGAGCTGAGCGGGTCGTTGGCCGAGCAGCTGCGCAAGTGACCGAGGTTCACTGGCGGTCGGTGCTGTCCGCCGACGAGCAGTCTGCGGTTGCCGAGATCATCGCTGCCGCAACGGAATTCGATGGCGTCGCGCCGGTCGGGGATCAGGTGCTGCGCGAGCTGGGCCAGCAGCGCACCCGGCACCTGGTGGCCACCGACGACGCAGGCGCGGTGCGCGGATACCTGAATCTGACCCCGGAGATGGCGGAGTTGGTGGTGGCGCCGCAGGCTCGGCGCGCCGGCGTCGGGACCGCGCTGATCCGGGCTGCCGAAGCGCAGACCGGTGGGCGGAACAGCTTCTGGGCGCACGGCACCTTGTCCGCTGCAAAGGCCACCGCGGCGGCACTGGGACTGCACCCGGTACGCAGCCTGCTACAGATGCGGCGTTTGCTGAGCGAGGTTCCCGACGTCGAGGTGCCCGACGGCGTGCAGATCAGGGCCTACGGCGGCCCGGCCGACGACGCCGAGCTGCTGCGGGTCAACAACGCCGCCTTCGCCTGGCATCCGGAGCAGGGCGGCTGGACCGCGGCCGAGATCGCCGAGCGCAAGGCCGAACCGTGGTTCGACCCGGCCGGGCTTTTCCTGGCGTACGACGAGACCGGGGACCGCCTGCTCGGGTTCCACTGGACCAAGATCCATGACGAAGGCCTGGGTGAGGTGTACGTCGTGGGGGTCGATCCCGATGCGCAGGGCAAGCGTCTGGGCCACACGCTGACCGCGCTCGGACTGCAATACCTGGCACAGGAACTCGCCCGAGCCCCCGAACCCGCCGTGCTGCTCTATGTGGAGTCCGACAACACCGCGGCGGTGCGTACCTATGAGCGTCTCGGCTTCAGCGTGTACAGCGTCGACACCGCTTACCGCGCTTCTACCACAGTCGTGCAGTGATATCGCCCACCATTAGCTGACTCACAGCTGGGCGAAAGCCCACGTTCACGTGGCTGTTCACCTTGTGTTCATCTGCCATCGGGGTGCCGTCCATGACCGCCGCATAACTTCCCCGGAGGAACAGCACTCAGAAGGCCGGTCAGAAGACCGGCGTGCTCATGAGAAAGCGGGAAAGTGAAGCGCAACCTCTTCGGCAAGGCATTTCTGACCACCATCTCGGCGACCGCCATCGCCGGCCTGACCCTGACTGCGTGTGGCAGTGACAACAACAGCGGATCATCGGGCTCGTCCGGTTCCGCCAGCAGCGGCACCGCCGCGGCCGGGTCCGCCGAGTGCGGCGGCAAGGAGTCTGTCAACGCCGAGGGTTCGTCGGCCCAGCAGAACGCGGTCGCCGTGTTCAATCAGGTCTGGGGCCAGGTGTGCCAGGGCAAGAACCTGTCCTACAACCCCACCGGATCGGGCGCCGGGCGCCAGCAGTTCATCGCCGGCAACGTCGACTTCGCCGGCTCGGACTCGCCACTGTCCGAGGAGCAGGTCCCGCAGGCTGCGGAGCGCTGTGGCGGCAACCCGGCGTGGCACCTGCCGCTGGTGTTCGGGCCCATCGCCATGGCCTACAACGTCGAGGGCGTCGACGGCCTCGTGGTCAACGCCGACGTGCTGGCCCGCATCTTCCAGGGCCAGATCACGAACTGGAACGACCCCGCGATCGCCGGTCTGAACGAGGGCAAGACGCTGCCGGATCAGCCCATCACCCCCATCTACCGGTCGGACTCCTCGGGCACCACCGACAACTTCCAGAAGTACCTGAGCGCCGCAGCTCCGCAGACCTGGACCAAGGGCGACGGCAGCGAGTTCCAGGGCGGCGCCGGTGAAGGTGCGCAGAAGTCCGCCGGTGTGGTGCAGGCGGTGCAGGCCACCCCGGGTGCCATCGGCTATGTCGAGAAGGGCTTCGCCGAGCAGGCCGGGCTGCCTTTCGCGCAGGTCGACAACGGCAGCGGTGCGGTCGAACTGACCGACGAGTCGGCGGGTAAGGCCATCGACGCCGCGACATTCGCCGGTGAGGGTGAGGACCTGGTGCTCAACCTCGATGAGCTGTACGCCTCGACCGAAGAGGGTGCCTACCCGCTGGTGCTGGCCACCTACGAGATCGTGTGCTCCAACGGCTACGACGCCGAGACCGCCGAGGCCGTGAAGTCGTTCCTCACCGTGGCGGCCAACGACGGCCAGGGTGGTCTCTCGGCCGCCGGCTACGTGCCGCTGCCCGATCGATTCAAGGAGCGTCTGCTCGGATCGATCGACGCCATCGCCTCGACGGCATAGTCGCGGTAGCGCCACACCAGGATTGAGGAGAAGATTGGGTGCCCGAGTATGACCGATAGGCTGGATGTGACGACACCAGATCCGACCAAATCAGGTTCCGGAGCAGCCACCGCTGCACCCTTTCCGGAACCGGAACCTCTGTCCACCGACCCCTCGAAGAACTCGACGGTTCGCCCCGGCGACCGTATCTTCCGATTCCTCTCGGAGGGCTCGGGTGTCCTGATCGTCACGCTGATCGCGGCGATCGGCTTCTTCCTGGTGTGGCGCGCGGTGCCGGCACTGGCCCGCAACACCGAGAACTTCTTCCTCTTCGGAGGGACCTGGAACACCTCCGACCCGGCGGCCATGCAGTTCGGCATTTTCGAGCTGCTTCAGGTCACCGTGTTCGTCTCGGTGTTTGCCTTGGTGCTGGCCATGCCGGTGGCGCTCGGCATCGCGATCTACCTGACCCAGTACGCCCACGCCCGCGTCAAGGGGCCCCTGGCCTACATGGTGGATCTGCTGGCCGCGGTGCCCTCGATCATCTACGGCGTGTGGGGCCTCTATGTGCTGGCTCCGGTGCTGAGCCCGTTCGCCCTGTGGCTCAACGAGAACCTGTCCTGGTTCTTCCTCTTCAAGACCGGCAACGCCTCGGTGGCCGGCGGCGGCACCATCTTCACCGCGGGCATCGTGCTGGCGGTGATGATCCTGCCGATCATCACCGCGGTCACCCGCGAGGTGTTCGTCCAGACCCCGCGCGGTCAGATCGAAGCCGCGCTGGCACTCGGCGCGACGCGGTGGGAGGTCGTGCGCACGACGGTTCTGCCGTTCGGTATGTCGGGCTACATCTCGGGCGCCATGCTCGGCCTGGGCCGTGCGCTCGGTGAGACCATCGCTTTGCTGATCATCCTGCGTGGCACCCAGACAGCGTTCCAATGGACGCTGTTCGACGGTGGCTACACCTTCGCCAGCCTGATCGCCTCGGCGGCATCGGAGTTCAACAACGAATACAAGGCCGGCGCCTACATCGCCGCAGGCTTGGTGCTGTTCATCCTGACGTTCGTGGTGAACTCGTTGGCCCGTGCCGCGGTCGCCGGAAAGGACAGGTCCGCCTCATGACCTCGACTCTCGATCGGCCGCTGAAGTCGCCGACGTTCCAGGCCGTGAGCGGCCGCCGCAAATTCACCAACAACCTGGCCACCGTCCTGGTGACGGCCTCGGTGCTGGTGGCCGTGGTGCCGCTGGTCTGGGTGCTGTGGACCGTGATCGCCAAGGGCATCGGCGCGGTGACCTCCAGCACCTGGTGGCTGAATTCGCAGTCCGGCATGACCGCGTTCGCACCCGGTGGCGGTGCCTACCACGCGATCGTGGGTTCGCTGCTGCAGGCCCTGGTCTGCGCCATCATCTCGATTCCGATCGGCGTGTTCGTCGGGATCTACCTGGTGGAGTACGGCGGCGGGACCCGATTGGGCAAGATCACCACCTTCATGGTCGACATCCTGACCGGCGTGCCGTCCATCGTGGCCGCGCTGTTCATCTATGCCCTGTGGGTGGCCACGCTCGGTTTCGAGCGTTCCGGTCTTGCGGTGTCACTGGCTCTGGTGCTGCTGATGATTCCGGTGATCGTGCGCTCCACCGAGGAGATGCTGCGCATCGTCCCGATGGACCTGCGGGAAGCCAGCTACGCGCTGGGGGTGCCGAAGTGGAAGACCATCTCGGCCATTGTCATTCCGACCGCGCTGTCGGGCATCGTCACCGGCATTCTGCTGTCCCTGGCCCGTGTCATGGGTGAGACGGCGCCGCTGCTGATCCTGGTGGGCTACGCCCAGGCGATCAACTTCGACATGTTCGGCGGGTTCATGGGCTCGCTGCCCGGCATGATGTACGACCAGGTTTCCGCCGGCGCCGGCGCCAATCCTGTTCCCACGGACCGGCTCTGGGGTGCGGCCTTCACGCTGATCGTCGTCATCGCCGCGCTCAACGTGGGCGCCCGCTTCATCGCCAAGTTCTTTGCCCCGAAAAAGGTCTAGGAGTCCACTGATATGGCCAAGCGTCTCGACCTCAAAGACGTCAACATCTACTACGGCTCGTTCCACGCCGTGCAGAACGTGTCGCTGGCGGTGCCGCCGCGCAGCGTGACCGCGTTCATCGGCCCGTCGGGCTGTGGCAAGTCCACGGTGCTGCGCACGCTGAACCGGATGCACGAGGTGATCCCGGGCGCCTACGTCAAGGGCTCGGTGCTGCTCGACGGCGACGACATCTACGGCTCCGGCGTCGACCCGGTGGGGGTGCGCAAGACCATCGGCATGGTGTTCCAGCGGCCGAACCCGTTCCCCACCATGTCGATTCGTGACAACGTGGTGGCCGGGCTGAAGCTGCAGGGTGTCCGCAACAAGAAGACCCTGGACGAGACCGCGGAGCGCTCCCTCAAGGGCGCCAACCTGTGGAACGAGGTCAAGGACCGCCTCGACAAGCCCGGTGGCGGCCTGTCCGGCGGTCAGCAGCAGCGCCTGTGCATCGCCCGCGCCATCGCGGTGCAACCCGATGTGCTGCTGATGGACGAGCCCTGCTCGGCCCTGGACCCGATCTCCACCCTGGCCATCGAGGACCTGATCTCCGAACTCAAGCAGGACTTCACCATCGTCATCGTGACGCACAACATGCAGCAGGCAGCGCGCGTCAGTGATCAAACGGCGTTCTTCAACCTGGAGGCCACCGGCAAGCCCGGCCAGCTCATCGAGGTCGACGACACCGAGAAGATCTTCTCCAACCCCACCCAGAAGGCCACCGAGGACTACATCTCGGGACGCTTCGGGTAAACCGCCCGCAGATAGCAAAATCCCCTGAAACCACGAGGTTTCAGGGGATTTTGCTATCCGGTGCGGCTCAGTGCGTCGAGTACAGGTCGTTGTCGACGGGCAGTTCGCCGGTGGTCTGGAAGATCACCCGGCGGGCGATCTCGACGGCATGATCGGCGAAACGCTCGTAGAACCGGCCCAGCAGGGTCACGTCCACGGCCGCGGCCACGCCGTGGCGCCATTCACGGTCCATCAGCACGGTGAAGAGGTGCTTGTGCAGGTCGTCCATCGCGTCGTCTTCTTCACGGATGCGGGCGGCCTTCTCGGGGTCGCCGGTCCGCAGCACCTCTTGGGCGCTGTGCCCGAGTTCGACCGCCACCCGGCCCATCTCGGCGAAGTAGCCGTTGACCTCTTCGGGCAGCGCGTGCTGCGGGTGACGGCGGCGGGCGATCTTGGCGACGTGCAGAGCCAGTGCGCCCATCCGGTCGATGTCGGCGACGATCTGGATGGAGCCGACGATGGCGCGCAGATCACCGGCGACCGGGGCCTGCAGGGCCAGGATGTGGAAGGCGCGCTCCTCGGCCTGGGCGCTGAGTGTGGAGATCTGATCGTGGTCGCTGATCACCTGCTCGGCGAGCACGAGGTCGGCCTGCAGCAGAGATTGGGTGGCTCGTTCCATCGCAACTCCGGCCAGACGGCACATCTCACCGAGTTGCGCGGCCAGCGAAGCAAGCTGCTCCTGATAAGCGGTACGCATGTGCCAAGCCTACGACGTGCAGCTGCCAAAGGTCATGATGTGCCAGGTGAACGGCCGGTGAATGGCACAAGACCCTCCGAGGGGCCGGTTTGCTAACCGCTACTCACACGTGGTGTCGGCGCCGTTGGTGACGGTGAGATCCTCGGGCAGTTCTGCCGCGGCACCGGCGCCGGCGTCCTCGGTGACCTCCATGCTCACCGATGAGCCGGCAGGCTCGGGCGAGCCCACAGACATGAAGTCGGAGCCCAGCACCACGTTCACGGTGTCACCGAGTCCGGTCACCGACTCCACCGCCGGGACACCGAGCGCCGACGCGACGGTGGCGGCGGCCTGCTCGTTGCCGGGGGAGTACATCACCGTGGTGCGGTCCAGGGCCACCGGATGATCATCCGGGGAATCGACGGTGAACCCGTACTGCTGGAATCCGGCGCTGGCCGAGGATCCCAGCCCGGTCTGGCCGGTCGAATTCGAGACGTGGACGCTGACGTCGCCCGCGTCCAGAGTCACCGCGTCGACCATCTGTGTGGAGGGTTCCGCGGGTGCCGCGGTTTCGGTGGTCGGAGCCATCGCGGCGATCTCGCTGGAGGTCACCGGGGTGGTGGTCTCATTCTGGTCGTTCTCACCGGGCAGTGGTGAGTCGTTGATGATGGCGCTGAAGAGGGCCTTGATGTCGTCGGTTCGGGGCTGCTCGTTGCCGTAGTCGTCGGCGTACCCGGTGGTGGGGACGGTGATGAAGGTGATGCGGCCGGCGGCGATGCCCTGCAGCGACTGGCCGAGGTCCACCAGGTCCTTGGTGCCGATGTTGTCGACGTAGCTGTCGGCGATGAAGGTGTTGACCACGTTGTTGAGCTTCTTGAGGGAGAAGAAGGTCTCCTTGGAGATCAGCGAGCGCAACAGCGACGACAGGAACAGCTGCTGGCGCTTGATGCGGCCGTAGTCGCCGTTGAACTCGGTCTTGACCTGCCGGGCCCGCACGTAGTTCAACGCGGTGTCCCCGTTGACCACCTGACGGCCAGGGGTGGCCAGGACGGTGCCCAGTTCGTAGTCCTCCAGCGGGGTGGGGGAGCAGACCTCCACACCGCCGAGGGCGTCGACCATCTTCTCGAAGCCGGCGAAGTCGACGGCCATGAAACGGTTGACGGACAGCCCGGAGATCTTCTGGATCACCTTGACCAGGCACTTCGGCCCGCCATAGGCGTAGGCCGAGTTCAGCTTGGTCTCGGTGTACCAGGTGTCGGGCCCGTAGGTGCCGGTGTCCTCGTCGTAGAGCGGGCCGTACTCACCGGTCTCGGGATTCCACGGCTCGCATTCCATCGGCGTGATGGCGAGGTCACGGGGGAACGACACCGCCACCACCCGCTCGCGGTTGGCCGGGATGTTCACCAGCATCACGGTGTCCGAGCGGGTGCCGCCGGCGTCCTCGGTGGTACCCGCGCCCATCTCACCGTTGACGCCGAAGCGGCTGTCGGTGCCGACGATCAGGAAGTTCTCGTCGCCGAACTGCGCATTGGGGTCCACGATGTCGCGGGAGTCGAGATCAAGCGCAGCGACGTTGTTGAGGTTGTTGTTCTTGGTCGAGTTCCACTGCCAGGCCGCGCCGGTGACCACCAGCGCCATGATGGCGACGAGGGCAGCGGCGACGCGGCCCGCCACCAGCGCGGCGCGGCGACGGCGTTTCGGGGGTGCGGCGGATGCGTCGTCCGGCAGCGCGAGGTCGGTCCCCGCCCGCAGGGCGGGCAGGCGGTCGTCGTCGGAGATCACGGGCAGCACCGCGGTCTGCTCGGCGGAATCGAGGTCGGGGATCTCCGAGGCGTACGCCGACATGGTCGGTGCGGTCGGGGGGGCGGCGCCGGCGTCAGCGGGCTGTTCGGACGGGGTGTGGGCGCGCTGGAGCGCGGCGGGGACGTCGCCGGTCAGTTTGGCGAAGAGGTCTGCGACGGTGACAGCACCCGGGGGCACGTCACGGGAATCATCGTCACCGGAATCATCGTCTGGTTCGTCGGGCAGCGGATCAGCTGCGCGCTCCCACGGCGCGGCGGCTGGCGTCGGCTGCGACGATCGGGTAAGCCACTCATTGTCCCCGTCAGGCTCGCTGGCGCGGTGCTGGCCAGGAGTGGCGTTGTCGCCGTCACTCATGTCCGCATCCGGCCTCCGACTCCGACGACTGTTCCGTGCCCGGGTTCGGGCCGACGCGAGGCACGGCGCTGTGTCGCGTCAAAGGTTCCCTAGTCTTTAGCAGCACACAAGGCATCTCCGCCACCCGAGCGGGGGAACGCTCACATGTTACTGACGCAAGCTGAGAAGACTCGTGTCGAATGAGTCTCGATTCAGCCTCCGGAATGCATGGCATCGGCCCCGGCGGGCACCGTGCAGTCATCGGGGTCGTCGAGCCAGCCCTCGGGCAGCGTGACCGAACCCGGTGAGCCCTGCCGGCCGCGTGGACCTTCGGCCGCCGGGGGGAACGGCACGTCGGCGTCCAGTCCCGACAGCAGGGTGTCCAGTTCGGCACGGGTCTTGACCAGCGCCAGGGCGCGACGGAGATCGGAACCGACCGGGAAGCCGTGCAGATACCAGGCCACGTGCTTGCGGATGTCGCGCATGCCCTTGTCTTCGCCGAAGTGCTCGGACAGCAGCTCCCCGTGGCGCCGGATGATGTCGGCGACCTCGCCGAGCGTGGGTGGTGTCGGGATCGGGGTGCCCGCGAAGGCCGCGGACAGCTCGGCGAACAGCCAGGGTCTGCCGAGGCATCCCCGGCCGATCACCACGCCGTCGCAGCCCGTTTCGTCCATCATGCGCACGGCGTCCTCGGCGTAGAAGATGTCGCCGTTGCCCAGCACCGGAATGCCGCTCACGTGCTCCTTGAGCCGGGCGATCTGCGACCAGTCCGCGCTGCCGGAGTATCGCTGCGACGCGGTGCGGGCGTGCAGTGCCACCGCGGCGGCGCCCTCGGCGGCGGCGATGCGGCCCGCGTCGAGGTGGGTGTGGTGCTCGTCGTCGATGCCGATGCGGAACTTCACGGTGACGGGGACGTCCGTGCCCTCGGTGGCCTTGACGGCAGCGGCCACGATCTGGCCGAAGAGCCGTCGTTTGTAGGGCAGGGCCGCGCCCCCGCCGCGGCGCGTGACCTTGGGCACCGGGCAACCGAAGTTCATGTCGATGTGGTCGGCGAGGTTCTCCTGCACCACCATGCGGGCCGCTTCGTAGGTGTAGTGGGGGTCCACGGTGTAGAGCTGCAGCGAGCGCGGTGATTCCTGCGGCGCGAACGTCGTCATGTGCATGGTGACGGGGTGGCGCTCGTACAGGGCGCGGGCGGTGACCATCTCGCAGACGTACAGTCCGCTGACGGTGCCCATGCGGGCGAGTTCCAGTTCGCGGCACAGGGTGCGGAACGCGACGTTCGTCACGCCGGCCATCGGCGCCAGTACGACGGGGGACGGCAATGCGAAGGGCCCGATCCGCAGTGCAGCGGATCGGGCCGATTCGGTGGTTACCGCTGTCACGCCGTCGACGCGGTCGTGACCAGGAGGTTCTTCATGGCCTTCTTCTCGGCGACCTGACGCTCGCGCTCGAGGCGGCGGTGCTTGGCCACCTCGAACTTGTCGCAGGCGTCTTCGAGTTCTTCGATCAACTTGCCGAGGTCGTCGCGCAGGGCGGCGGCTTCGCCGGTGAAGTCCTCACGTTCGAAGATGCGCCACTTCTTGAGGATCGGCATCACCACGTCGTCGAGGTGGATCCGCGGGTCGTACACCCCGCCGACGGCGATGATGACGGCCTTGCGACGGAACGCCGGCACGGTGTATCCGGGCATCTTGAAGTTGCGCAGCACCCGGTGCAGCGATGTCATCGCCTGGTTGGGGGCGATGTCCAGGCCGGCGGCCGAGACGTCGCGGTAGAAGATCATGTGCAGGTTCTCGTCAGCGGAGACACGCGCCAGCAGCTGATCGGCAATCGGGTCGTTGCATTCCTTGCCGGTGTTGCGGTGCGACACGCGGGTCGCGAGCTCCTGGAAGGACACGTACATCACCGAGTCGAACAGGCTCTCGGCGAAGAGGTCGCCCTGCTGGTTCTGGCCGGGCGAGAAGCCGCGGGTGACCTGCTCCATGCGGGTGATCTCGAGGTCCACCGGATCGATGGCGCGGGTCACCACCAGGTAGTCGCGCAGGGCGATGCCGTGCCTGTTCTCTTCGGCCGTCCACCGGTTGACCCAGTAGCCCCAGGGGCCGTCCATGCTGAAGTTCATCGCGATCTCGCGGTGGTACGACGGCAGGTTGTCCTCGGTCAGGAGATTCTGGACCATCGCGGTCTGCGCGACTTCGGAGAGCTTCGACTGGCCGGGCTCCCAGTCCTGGCCGCCGAGGGCATACCAGTTCTTGCCTTCTTGCCACGGGATGTAGTCGTGCGGATTCCAGTCCTTGCGCATGGCCATGTGCCGGTTGATCTTCTGTTCGACCACGGGCTCGAGCTCATGAAGAAGTTGCAGGTCGGTCAGGTCTTGCGACATGCGTCCTCCGGTTATCTGTACCTGTTGGTTGCAGTCAATATATCTGTGTACCTCAGTACCATTCAAGTTCCCCCCGTCGGTGTGTCCAGAACTCCACACACCTGTGACGTGTGACCGCAGACATGCGGATACCCCGTCGAGCCGATTCTGAAATTCGTCAGACCGCGGCGCGGCTCATGATGGTGTCGACGCAGAAGTCGATGAACTGCTGCCTGGTGGCCCCCAGTCGCCGCTCCAGGTATGCAGTGAACAGCGCACTCAAGCCGCCGATCAGGCTGGTGGCCTCCATGTGCGCCACCACCGGGTCGGTGATGGTGGTCAGCTTGCGCTGCAGCAGGTCGATGAAGGTGGGCATCCACTCCGCACCCGAGCGGGCCAGCACCGGCTCCACTTCGGGGGCCAAAAGCAGCACCCGGCCTCGTACGGGGTCGTCGACCATGAGGGCCACGAACCGCTCGACCGCCTCGCGGGGGGTGGAAGCCGAGACCAGGGTGGCCATCGCCTTGGTGCACACCGCGTCGTACACGGCCCGGACGAACTCGTCGCGGTCGGCGAAGCTCTCGTAGAAGTAGCGCTCGGTGAGGTTGGCGCGGCGGCACACCGCCCGGACGGTCAGCGCGGGGCCGCCTTCCCCGCCGAGCAGGTCGATGCCGGCGTCCACCAAATCGTCTCGCCTGCGGGCCTGGCGATCCTCCAGTGGAACACCGGACCAACGGCCACGGCTTTGACCGGACGTCACTTCGCTCCTAAACTTCTGACAACGTGGGTAGTCACTATGCTCGACCAACGACGGGACATTTCATTGGTGACTCAAGATACTTCCGGGGCGTCATCACCTGCCAGTAGCGCACCGGCCGCGGGCTGTCCGGTCTCCGCCGCGGGATACGACGCACCACCGCAGCCGCTGGGACCCGACAGCCTCACCTGGCAGTACTTCGGAGACTGGCGGGGGATGCTGCAGGGGCCCTGGGCAGGCTCGATGCAGAACATGCACCCGCAGCTGGGCGCAGCCGTGGAGCAGCATTCGATCTTCTTCACCGAACGGTGGCCACGGCTGCTGCGCTCGCTGTATCCCATCGGGGGTGTGGTGTTCGACGGCGACCGTGCCCCGGCCACCGGCGCCGAGGTCCGCGACTATCACATCGGCATCAAGGGCACCGACGCCCAGGGCCGGCGGTACTCGGCGCTGAACCCCGACGTCTTCTACTGGGCGCACTCCACCTTCTTCGTGGGTACCCTGATCGTCGCCGAGCGATTGTGCTGGCGCGGCATCACCGACGCGCAGCGGCGGCAGCTCTTCGAGGAACACAAGCAGTGGTACCGGATGTACGGCATGAGCATGCGCCCGGTGCCGCAGACCTGGGAGGACTTCCAGGCCTACTGGGAGCACATGACCACCGAAGTGCTGGAGAACAACTGGGCCGCCCGTGAGGTGCTGAACCTCGACGACCTGCCCAAGCCGCCGTTCGCCGCGTGGATGCCGAACTGGGTGTGGGCCGTGGCGCGCCGGTTCTTCGTCAAGCCCTTCTTCGTCTGGTTCACCACCGGCCTCTACGACCCGGCCGTGCGCACGCTGATGGGCTACAGCTGGTCGGCCCGTGACGAATGGGTGCACCGCCGCCTCGGCAAGCTGATCGGCCTGGTGTTCGAGGTGGTGCCCAAGCGGTATCGCATGCACCCCCGGGCCCGCTCGGCCTGGGACCGCGTGACCGGCCGGCTGCCCGCCGACGCCCCGTTGGTGCACACGCCCGCACGCAACCTGCCGCCGGTCGGACACCGCGACAACGGCATGCATTACAGCCCCGACGTCTGACGGCGCGTTGCCCGGGTCCGGCCCCCGGACCGTGATTCGATGGGCGTACCTGCGAAAGGTGGCGCCCATGTCCGCGATGGTCACAGCCTGGCTGGTCGGCCCGCCGCTGGCCGTCGGGTACGGGCTGCTGATGCTGCGCGGGACCTCGTGGGTGGCGCAGGCGTGGGAACGCCGGCACCCGCACTGACCGTCTGGGGGCCCGCCGGCCCGACCGGCTACGGTGGATCCATGTATGCCCCCGAGCTGCTCGGCGGCCGCTACGAGCTGAGGGGCATCCTCGGCCGCGGAGGCATGGCCGAGGTGCGGGAAGGCTGGGACGTCCAGACCGGCCAACCGGTGGCGATCAAGCTGCTGTATCCCGGCTACAACTCACACCCGGACTATCTGCGCCGGTTCTGGGTGGAGGCGCAGTCCGCGGCGGCGCTGCGGCACCCCAACATCGTCACCGTCTACGGCAGCGGCGAGCACCACGGCACCCCGTTCATCGTCATGGAGCGGTTGCCCGGCCGCAGCCTGGCGGACCTGATCGCCCAGGGCCCGGTGCCGCCGGACTATGTGCGGACCATGCTCGACGAGGTACTCAAGGCGCTCGGCACCGCCCACGCCATGGGCATCCTGCACCGCGACATCAAGCCTGCCAACATCCTGTTCTCAGCCGGCGGGACGGCCCAGGTGGCCGACTTCGGTCTGGCCAAAGGGCCGGACACGCACCGCACCGAGACCGGTCAGATCATGGGCACCATGGCTTATATGAGTCCCGAGCGCCTGGCCGGGCGCGACGCCACGGCGGGCGACGACCTCTACGCCGTGGGCGTGGTGGGCTACGAGGCACTGACCGGCCGGCGGGCCTTCCCCGAGGAGAACCTGGTGGCGCTCGCGCAGGCCATCACCGAGAACCCGCCGCCGCCGGTGTCGGTGCTGCGACCCGACATCGATCCGCAGCTGTCCGCGTTCGTGGACCGTGCCATGGCCCGCGAGGAGTCGCTGCGGTTCCAGGACGCCGAGATCATGCGCGCGGAACTCAACAACGTCGACGGCGAGCCGATCACCGGTCCGATCCCGATCGTGCGCCCGGCGCCCGTCATGACGCCGGTGTCGCCGATGGCCGTGCCGATGCCGATGTCCGGTCCGCCGCAGCGCACCCGGCGCTCCGGGCGGTCGGTGCTGCTGCTGGCGTTCGTGGTGTCGTTCCTGGTGGCCCTGATCGTGGGGGCGGCCGCATTCGTCCTCGGCGCGGTGACTCAGCGTTCGGAGGACGGCGCGATGGCACTCACGACCTCACACGTTGTGCCGTCAATTCCACTGCCGTAGCGGAGATGTCGATCCCCAGCCACGACCGCCCCAGCTCCCGGGCGGCCACCAGGGTGGTGCCGCTGCCGCAGTAGGGGTCCAGGACCAGATCGCCGGGGTTGCTCGACACGGTGACGATGCGGCGCAGCAGGGCCAGCGGTTTCTGCGTCGGATAACCCAGAGCCTCGGCCTGATTGCCGCGCAGCGCATCGATGGACCAGACATCGCGCAGGCCCACCATGGTGTAGTAGCGCGAGTCCGGTGCCGGCTCCCGGTGGATCTCGACGTTCTTGAACCCATAGCGGTGGGTCAGGTAGGACTTCTCTTTGCCTGCGTTGAAGGTATGTGCGGCAACATCTTTGACGTAGAGCAGCAACACGTCGTGTTTGCGGCCGAACCACCTTTTACCGGCACCGCCGGTGCGGTAACTCCACACGATCTCGTTGAGGAAGCCACCGGCGTCCTCGGCGAAGAGCGTATCGAGGGCCACCTTGGCGTAGTGGCTCATGGTCGGATCGCAGTGCAGATACAGCGATCCCGTGCGCGCCAGCACCCGGTGCAGTTCCACCAGGCGGGGGACCAGGTGCACCAGGTAGGCCAGCTGTGGGCCCGGTCCCAAGAGCGTGTACATCACCTCGAGCACCTGGGCGGGGCGGTGGGCGGCAGCGGCGACGGTGTCGGTATACGCCGCCGGGTCCCAGCGCCAGGTGTCGGCGAAGGTCGCGTAGTCCCGGTTGGAGTTGAACGGTGGGTCGGCGTAGATCAGGTCCACCGACGCATCGGCGACCTCGGCGCGCAGGATGTCGAGGTTGTCGCCGTGGAGCAGCCGGTCGGGCAGCGGCGCTACCGCCCCATGACGGAGCCGAACTGCGGGCAGTACACCGCAGCGGAGGCCCGCATCACCTGAACGGCCTGGCCCTTCTGGAGCCCGCCGTTGGTCAGGGTTGTCACCACGCCGCGGACCACCGGCACCGGGTTGGGGCCGCCGGCACCGTTCTCGGCGAGCAGTCGGCAGATGTGGTTGCCCAGCAGGGCCGCCTGCTCGGGGTTCTCGTGCGGGATGTCGAGCTGGGTGAGGATGTTGGCGAACTGTTCGTCCTGCTGCGGGGTGGCCCCCGCGGCTCCGGTGCCCGTCGCCAGTGCACCGCCGAGCGCGGCTGCGGCGAACACCGAGGCTGCGATGCGGGTGGTCAGGCGGCTGGACATCGGGGCTCCTCGGTCGTCGACGGCAGACTGCCCATGACCATAGCGGCCCGGACAAGGTCCTTCGCGTTGAGTATCGCCACGCGTGTGTCCGCTGTTACCGGTGTTTCCTGTGACAACATGACCCGCATGTCGCGCTGGTCGGGGGTTCGGGCACTGTCGGTGATGGCGGGGGCGTGGGCGGTGGTGTTGCCCATGGCGGGGGCCGGTCCCGCCGGTGCTGCGCCGCAGACGGCACTGCAGTGGGGCTCCTGCGAGCAGTGGTTTGACACCGCGGAGGTGCCCACCGCCGAGTGCACCACGGTGGCGGTGCCGGTCGATTATGCGAACGCGCAAGGCCCTCAGGCGAATCTGGCGGTCCTGCGGATCCCGGCCTCCGGTGACCGGATCGGCACCCTGATCTCGAACCCGGGCGGCCCCGGGATCTCGGCGGTGGACGTGATGACCCGGTTCGGGCCCATCCTGGCCGAGACCGCGATGGGCGAGCGCTTCGACCTGGTGGCCATCGACCCTCGGGGCGTCGGGTTCTCCACCCCGGAACTGCGGTGTGAGACCGACGCGGAGCGCGACGAGGACCGGCGTGACCCGAACGTTGACTTCAGCCCCGCCGGCGTGGCCGCCATGGAGCAGGAGAGCCGCGAGGACGCCCAGCGCTGTCTGGATCGCATGGGCGCGCCGTTCCTGGCGAACATGACCACCGAGATCACCGCGCGGGATATGGACGCTGTGCGAGCGGCCCTGGGCGAGGAGCAGATCAACTTCCTCGGCTACTCCTACGGCACCCGGCTGGGCACGTCCTACGCCGACCAGTTCCCGGACCGGGTGCGCGCGATGATGCTCGACGGCGTCGTTGACCAGAGCGAGACCTCCACCCAGGAGATACTGACCTCCGCAGCCGGATTCCAGCAGGCCTTCGACGCCTACGCCGCCGACTGCACTCTGGACGCAGACTGTCCGCTGGGAACCGACCCCGCGGACACCATCGCACGCTTCCACGAGTTGGTGGATCCGCTGGTCGCCCACCCCGCGCCGACCGCCGACCCGCGTGGGCTCAGTTACCAGGACGCGCTGACGGCGACCGACTCGGCGATGTACAGCGACGAAGACTGGCCGGCGCTGACCGAGGGGCTGGCGGCCCTGCGGGACGGGACGGAGGCCGACGCGCTGCTCGAGCTCGCCGACAGTTACTACGACCGCACACCGGACGGGCGCTACCCGAATGTGGAGGACGTGTTGCAGGCGGTGCACTGCGTCGACGAGACCTATTCGCCGGACCCCGCGGTGTGGGTGGAGGCCGATCGACAGCGGCGCGAGCTCGCACCGTACGAGAGCTACGGGCCCTTCACCGGATTCGCGCCGCGGCCGCAGTGTGTGTTCTGGCCGGTGCCCTCGGCCGGTGATGCCAAGCCGGCGACCTCGCCCGGCCCGGGCAAGGTGGTGGTGGTGTCCACCACCGGCGATCCCGCCACGCCGTACCAGAGCGGGGTGGACGTGGCCGCCGCACTCGGCGCGCCGCTGATCACCTACGAAGGCGAGCAGCACACCGTGGCGTTCACCGGCGTGGAATGCATCGACCAACCGTTGATCGACTTCTTCGTCGACCGGGTGCAGCCGCCGGCCGATCTGCGCTGCTGAGTGCCCCCACCAGGGCTCGAACCTGGGACCTGCGGATTAAAAGTCCGTAGGAGAACCGTCGAAGCGGACGCGGAAACGCGCTTCCAGGATCCAGCAGGGCCGGAAAACCGCATGTCAACGCTACTTTACGGTTCAAAGAAAGGGCCATGCAGCCCCTGCTGGAACGTTGCCGCAGGCAGTCGGACCGAAGCCGCACTGCTGGCACGCTGCTGGCACGCTCGTTTAACCGCCCCGCCTCTGATGTCGCGCTTCCGCCATACCATAAATCTGAGGCGGACTATGTGATGCAACTCACAGTTGTGTAAGCAGCAAAATTAGACAGGCTAAGTCAGGCACCTTTCTGCCGCCTCTGGACTCGTGTCAAATAACCATCACCGCAGGTCAAGGTCCCAATTCTTAGCGGAAATGGGTAAGAAAAAAGTCCCAGCAAACAGTGCGAGTCGCTCGTGCAGGCATGACCGGGTGACAGCAACCAGTACCAGCCGTAATCTCTTCAGCGAGGCCTCAACTCACTTCCAAGATCGACGGAAAGAGCTGAGGGGCATGACAATTCAAGAGGACGCCCGGGTATTCGGGCAGCATTTCGAGGTCGGCTGGCAACTGGGGTTGCTTGTCGCCCGCAGTGTTCACAAACGGGCGCAGGCCGGTAGGCCGTCAAAAACCGAACCGGTTCGCAATAAGGTCTCCTGTGCGCAGTTCGCAAAACTAGCCGGAGTGTCTACGCGAACCGTCCAGTTGGTTTATGACACATGGCAATTAGCAGCTGAAGAGCACCACTGCACGCCAGCAGAGCAGCTGATACCTGGCATGGACGATCCCAGACTGTCGGGTATCGACTTAGCTGACCAGGAACACCGCGAGATGTGGCGGAAGTTCTACCGACAGGTCAGGGAACGACAACCACGAACCAGCGGGAAACGGACTCACCGCGGAGGAAGTACGTCTCGCGGTGCCAAGCAACCTGGTGGCAACGCTGAGAGCGAATCATTCTCTGCACCAGAAGACCACCCTCTGTACGGACTGCTGATCGCGATCAACCGCCTCGCCGATGAGTTGAGACGTCATAGCCCGTCGGCGTCGGTTCTGGAGG
The DNA here is from genome assembly GCF_010725885.1 of Mycolicibacterium tokaiense. Classification (NCBI taxonomy): domain Bacteria; kingdom Bacillati; phylum Actinomycetota; class Actinomycetes; order Mycobacteriales; family Mycobacteriaceae; genus Mycobacterium; species Mycolicibacterium tokaiense. The sequence continues at coordinate 2,554,273 of NZ_AP022600.1, forward strand.
CTGCCGGGAAGGTTGCGTCAAAGCAACACAGGGCCGCACTGCGCCGCGCTACGGGTGCGCTGTAGCGGCCCAGATGAGACTTCGCCGACGTCGCACAAAGGGACGCCGGGGAGAAACGAAGAAGATCAAATCTGAAAGGAATCAGCTGTGAGTACCGTCGACGACGATCAACCAATTACGCTGTCGCAGGTCGCTTATTCGCTTGTCTCGATGACCGAACTTCGGCCACAAATGGCGGAAAAGTTCGTGCAGGACTGGCTAGCCGATTGGGCGCAACTAGGAGAAGGTCCTTCCAGCGTGGTTGGACAGCTCGATGGCGAGACACTCACCCGGCTTACCGTCGGCTACATGTCTCGCTACATCGAGTACCTAACGCCAACACAACAGGTCAGGTTTGTGATGACGAATCTTCCCAACCAGATTGCGAAAGACAACTTTCAACGGTGTATGGCGCTCTTGATCGAGCGGTGTGCTGACCCCGAGGCAGCTGAAGTGCTGCGGGAGGCGTGTGAGGCAGCGAAGCTCCTAACTAGTGACCGTCTCCACTGCGCGGTCGTGCACGCGGGAGGGCTTGATTTCGCGGAGGCCACTGATTCCTGACGGTTCTGATTTGCCTGCGTCTCGTGGCCCCCCAGCCCCTGCCTACGGGCTAGACAGCACTCAGCCGCCCTGAGCACGTTGGCAGACTTAGGGCGGCTGAGTCGACGGAGGCACCCACGCGTGGAAACTTCACACGCGGGGATCACGACTCAGGTTGACTTCGCGAGGTCGCGGATAATCCTCTGTCGCCTCGCGTCCGCGGTAGCGACCGCCCTGTGCAGGTGACGCTCCACGGACAGAAGGAGGCTCAAGACCTGCGCCCCAGCAGTATTCGCTCGGTTCAGCGTCTAAGTCATCAGAGAGGTTCATTCGTCGCATGTCGTGCTCAGACATGTGCGACGGGTGTATTCCACTCCTGCGCATCGATTTCCTCCTGACACATTCTGGCGGTCGCGTTACGCCGAGATGTCAGCGGCGACAATGGACGGCGCCGTGTAGGTCGGCTCGTCGGTGAACTGAGTGATCAGAGCAGCACCGCGATGTCGGGTGCCAACACCAAACGTCCTTGTGAAGAAGGAATCCTGGAGCGGGTAGCCGGGTTGCGCACCGGGAAGCTGGCGGAAACCCTGATATGCCCGATTTGGGTGCTGACGCACACCGACTGCGTTGGAGGAGGAACCGGGGCCGGCAGTGGCTACCACCGCCATGTAATGCTCTGGAATGAAGTTCGACTCGACAATCCACAGCGGTCCGTATTTACCTACGCTCGGCAGTCCGAAAACCGTTCCGGGTGGCTGAGTCCCGACAAGCTGGCCACCCGTGGAGATGATGAACGCGGGTTGGTTGGCCGCAGGGATGAAGTCCCACTTCGCGATCTGGGAGTTGTTGTTCTCAACGCCAGCGTGGAAGCCCTGGATCACCTCTGACTCGGTGGGATGGACAAAGCAGATCAACTGCTCCTGGCTGTCGGTCAAACCATAGCCATGCTCGCGGATGTGCTTAATCGCCACCTCAAGATCACCGGAGTCGACTGCATCGTTTCCTGAGGTGAGGTAGTGCGTGTGATTGGCGTCGAACGTCTTGCCCAGAGTAGACGGAGGGGCCAAACCATCTGTGCCATTCCACAATCCGTAGCAGGTGTGCCCCTGTTCGTTCAGTTCGGCTGACGGGTTGAACAGACGGTTGAGGATTCGGCGAGTCACGGTGGTGTTGTCGCTGCGCATCGCTTCATCCAGCACCGCGCGGACTTGGCGCGCGTCGGCGTCTCGCAGAAATCGCCAGGTGAACCGAGCCGCACGATCCCAGTCGAGCATCGTGTAACCAAGCAGTAGATACTCACTAGGCGGACCCATGCTTTCGGGCTCGCCGAACTCGGATGCCAATTCCAGCTCGGACTCAATCAGGCCCTGCGGAACGGCATCTGCCGGTGATGTGTGCCAGTAGGAGACCAGATCGACAATCTTGGACCGCTCTTGGTTCCATTTGCCAAGCGCTTCTTGCATCTCCTGCCAAATGACGTTGAGATCTACGTTATCGAGCGTCTGCGTCACCCGAGGCAAGATGTCACCCTCGGTGCTGTAGCCGCCGACTTCGCCGCCGAAGGGCGGCAGCATTACTAACTCTTGCAGGGTTGGGACTTCTGGGCGGAGTGTTCTGTGAATGCTCATGTTGCGCTTTCTCGCAATAGGTTCCGGTGGAACCGTCTATGCGAAGGCGGCGAGCTGAAAGGGGTAACTGCAACCGCCTTCGCGACGGCGGCCTTTTCTGGCTGCGCTAGCTCGTGGCGAGAGCCGACCAGATGCCTCAGGTTCCTTACACGGTGATCCGATGCCCGTGAAAACCGTTATAGCCCAATATTCCCCACCGCGCAGACCTCCTTGACGCACGGGACACGTCGGCCGAGGTCGGCTACCATCGGTTCCAGCGGGCCGCATATCCCCTACATTTCATAAAGCATTGGCAGAAAGCCGAATACAGCTATGACAAGAACCTCAACGTTCGCACAGTATCTCGATGTGGATGAAGCGGCCAGGTACCTCAACACCCTTGGCTTCGGAAGCGCAACCGCCGAAACGGTTAAGTACCACGCCTACGAGACCGGCAAGCTGGATCGCCCGAAGGTTGTTGCTCGCAAGTCTTATTGGAGCCGAGAAGCGCTCAACGCCTTGGTCGAGGCGCTGTGAGGGTCGCCAGCGTCACCTATCACGAAGACGGTCAACGCACCGTCGGCGTGATCTGCAACTGCTGCCTGACAACCCACCAGCTTCGATGGCCCAGCGGCTGCACGGTGCTGCACAGTCAACTGGAGTGCGGCAATACCGCCGTAGTCGACATTCCACTGTGGGCTCGCAATCCCAGACGAGACAGACGAACCCATCGCTTCGATTCCGCAGGGCCACATGTGGTCAGCGGTGAACAACGGTCCGACCGGGACGACAGCGCCATGCACGAATTTGTGCCCAACTGGGACGAATGAGACAGCCACAGGCCGCAGAGGGCCGACCACCCTTGAGAGGAACCCCATGTACAACGATGATGACACCTGGAATCGCATCGCTGAGGCCAACGCCGCTGCGGGTATCGACACCGACTGGTCGGTGGCAGAGCGCGACCAGACAGAAGCACTAGCTGATGACCTAAACCGCGAGCTTGAGCGGTTCCCGGTAGTCCACGCTTGGCGCAACAAGAGTGGCTCTCAACTGCAGTTTTGGTGCCGGTTCTGCAAGAGCCACCATTTCCACGGTCGACACGGTGGCAATCCGGACACCCGAGGTCCGGGCGCGGGCTCCGTGCTGCCAGTGCGCCTGTGGAAGCGTTACATCAAGAAGTTCGATGACTGCACTTTTCGGTTCGGACGGGGCTTCTGCACGTGTCCCGCAGGCTGCGCCGACGGTCACCGCGCACCGCATTGCAGTAATCGTCAAGGCGACTACTACACGCGCGGGTACATCCTGCACGAGGTGGAACCCAACGATTACAGAGCAACCTCCCGGAAGCCACCATCACCTGATTCCGGCAACGATGCCCCATGGAGATTCGGGTCCAACAGCGGGCCTTCGAGTCCGTAGATGTTCGACACCGAGATTTCAAACCTGTCGCGGCAAGGGATGACCACCGGCGGCATCGCCCTGCACCTGGGCTTGGAACCACAGTATGTGCGCCAGATGGTCAGCGCCGAGGTCACCGGTCTAAACGGCAAACCCGTCTACATCGACACCGCAGCGGAACCGCTGCCGAAACTAGCGTCCGCACCGCCACCGCAAAAGCGGCAGCCCACGGCTTCGAGGGTCAACCGCCGCGCTGCGGCTGAAAAGAGGCGCGCTGCGATTCTGCAGAAGCTGGCCGAACTGAACACCGCGCTGGAGGCTTGACGTGGCTGTGGTGTTCCCTGACGTCACGGACCTGGACGTGCTCGACGCCGCCTGTGCATATGCCAGATCCGGCATTCCGATTGCCCCGTTCGACCCGGCAAAGGGCAAAGGCAAGTCCTGCTGGAACCTGGTCGGCTACCGGGACATCACCACCGACGTCGCGCAGCTGGCGCGCTGGCGCGCCCAGTTTGGCCCCTTCGAGGCTTTGGCCACGTCCCCAGGAGCGTTCGGCTGCATCGTCATCGACGTAGACCGCCCGCACGCTACTCCCCAACACTTGCGTGCGCTCCTGGCCTCCGGCGTGTACGTCAACACCCGACCAGACGAGAGCCCGAACCGCGGTCACTATTGGTTCGTCCTGCCGCGTGGCCTGCAGCTGGGCAATCCGACACTGCCGTTCGGTGAGGTACGCGGGCTGGGTGGCGGTATCGTGCTGCCTCCGTATGGCAACCGCCGCGTGGTGCGGGCGGGAAAAGTGCCGGCTGCATCCGCTGAGCTGATCGAGTACCTAGGAACACATGTAGTTCAGGCAGGGGCCGGGAGGTTGCGCACAAATGTCGGTGACGTGAGTGTGGACCAGTTCTGCCGCACGTATCGAGGTAATGCCCGACCACACAAGCTGGACGCGCTGCTGTCCATGCATGCGGCTCTTCTGCGGCGGGGCCGCAGTCCACACGACGCCATGCGGGAAGCTCTGAAGGTAGGCATGCAGGAGGCCCGCATCGGGTATGTGCCCGCTACAGCCGTGATCGTGGTGCTGCGCGATCTGTGGGACCGGGACCGCAAGGAGTTCACCCGCTTGGTGCAGTGGGCAATTGCAGCAGCCGAATCCGGCGACATTGAAAAGCTGCAGTTAAAGAGCGACCGGTGTCCCGGCACCGACTCCAGGATGTACCGCCTCCCGGCACCAGTTCCTGGCAGCTCCGTCGAGTTCTAGCGTCTCCAGATAGCCCAACCCCGTACAAAAATCTTTGACACGTCGGCCCGCTACAGCGTCCACGTTGTCCAATCAGGACGGCCTGTGCGCTGTATTACGTTGTTGTGCAATACCTTACGGACATGTTTTCGAGCGCGCGCCGCGTTGATCGCCTACGCTTGAGTTCTCGCTGGTCAGTGGCGCCACGTGCATCAGCGTGCGACTCGAAAGGGAGACAGATGGAAGTGAACACCCCCACCCAAAAGTACTACGACCGTGCCGGAGTAGTGGCCTTCGCGCACGAGCTCGGCTTGACACACATCACCGAGCACTCGGTGAATTCGGCTGCTTATCACAATGATCGGCCTTTGAAGCGCACCAAGGTTCACGGCCGCATCTACTACGCCCAGAGGGATATCGAGGCGTGGCTGTCCGGCGAACGGATAGAGGACTAAGAGATGCATCTGACGATCCGCGTGTAATTCGGCAGTGGCACAAAGGCGGTGAAGCCTAGTCAGAACACAGACGTGACCCGCCAATTCTTGGTGAGAGCAGGCGGGTCACGTCGCGAAAGGAAAGTGTCTGCAATGTTAGCAGATTCGCACGTCCGCATCGGCTTCCCCAATAGGACGAAGCGGTGACCACCAACGACGGCAACGGCGTCTACCTGCCGCCACAAGGCACGATTGTCGACTCCCCGAGCAGACCCTCCGCATTGGCCGATTGGTTGCTCGATTTTTGGGCGAAACAAGACCGACCCGTGATTGTCCGCATGCGAGAGCTTTATCAGTACAACGGCAAGTTTTGGGAACACTGCGCCGAGGATGACGTGTACCGCGAGCTGTATGCCGTTCTCGACCGCTGTCAGTTCAACAAGATGGTCCAAGGTGCCCCCACACCCACCGATTGGGACCCCGACGAACCGAAGCTGAAAAAGCTTCTCCATGCCTTGAAGAACAAAGCTTCCAATTACACTGGTCTGCAGGAGAACACGTGGTTCGACGGGCGGGAACAGTTGGTTCTGCCGTGCCGCAACGGTCTGGTGTGTTGGCCTGACCGCCAGATGCTGAACCACACATCAGACTACTTCTGCACCTACGTTTTGCCGGCCGACTACGATCCACAAGCCAGATCGCCTCAGACGGACCAGTTCATCAGACACCTCGCCTCTGATGATCCGGAAAGCATGCGCCTGCTCTACCAGTGGATGGCCTACTGCGTAACCGGGTCCAAGAGGTATCAGAAGGGCCTGATTCTCAAAGGGCTGTCCGGTTCCGGCAAGGGCGTGTTCGGTCGCCTCATGAATCTGATCATGACCGACGACAACTACGCCGGACACAAGGTGGCGGACTTCAAACGCAATGGGTTCCCGAAAGAGCCGCTCTTCGGCAAAAGCGTGGTGACATTCTCCGACAACCGCGCCGACTTCAGAGACGGCGAATTTCTGGATCTGCTGCTGGAGGTCATCGGCAACGACCCAACATCCATCCGCCTGCCCTACGCCAGGCGCTCACTACACCTGTACTTGCCCTGCCGCTTCATGATCTTCACCAACCTCATGCCAAGCGTTCAGGACAACTCTGGTGCCTTCATCCGACGATTCGTTGTCATTGACTGCAAGACCAAGCCCAGCGGCGAGATACCCGATTACGAAAAGGCATTGTTCGCGGAGCTGCCGGGAATCATCAACCGGATGCTGCAGGGACTGGACAACCTGGTCAAACAAGGTGGGTTCAAGCAGCCAGAACAACACGCCTGGATCCTCAAAGCTATGAGGGAGACATCAAGTGTGGAAAGCCAGTTCGTCACCGAGAAATGTGACACCGGGCCGACTGAGACGGTCAGGGAAGTCCGAGAGGTGCTGTACGCCGAGTACCAGGTTTACTGCAGCGAGGCGAACGAAAAGCCACTGTCGAAGACCCGGTTCGGCGAAGAACTTGTCGGAATGGGCGGAATTGAGTTGCACCGCAGAGGCTCCCGTGCCGACAAGAACAAGGAGGTCTACTACCTGGAAGGCATCAAGCTGAAGACAACCAGGATCGGCCTCAAGGCGGTCAACCAGTGACAGCGGCGGTCGGGGGACGTCGGGGCACCGTCGGGCAACGGTCGGGCGATGAAAGACATATTCTGACCTCGATGTCGGGTGAGTCGGGCAACTTCTTACGGAAGATTTTCCGCGAGATTGACGCCCCTCGTCATATCGACAATGTTCGGCAGAAAACTGCCCGACCGGCCGACGCGCAGGTCAGAGCGCTGGCCGTCGGGGGATGCACCGCATCGTCACAGGTCACAGCGTTGCACGATCACCCGACCAACCCCCGACGCGTCACTCGACAGTGCGCAGGCTGCCCGAAACCAAGCACCGTCGGCCGAAACAGTCACAGCAAGATTGGACACCTGAAATGAATGACGATAGAGAGATTATTGACGTTGAGGAGGTAGAACTGGTCGAGACGGCCAATCTCCCGGCTTTGGTGGGTGACGAGGAAGAGTCGACACCTGCACGCATGGACACGTCTCCACCGCCGCGATGGAGCGAACGATGGTGGGCGAGCGTCTCTCCCGAGACACGAGGCCGCAGATGCGTGGGACACAAGCGAGACGGCAACCAGTGCCAGAAGCTTGCAATCAAAGGTGCGACGGTGTGCCGAACACACGGTGGTGCAACTCGACACGTCAAAGCGGCAGCGCGTGTGCGAATCGAGAACGCGCAGAACAAGCTCGTAGGCAAGCTGATCCAGTTTGCATTTGACGACACCAAGCCGCCAGAAGTGCAGCTGCGTGCAATCCGCGACGCACTGGACCGTGGCGGGCTGAAGCCTCCTGCCGAAGTTGTTCTGTCCCAGGGCGAGAGCAAGCCCTATGAGTCTGTATTCGAGGGTATCTATAGCGGTCCTCCCGGCATTGCACCTACTGACGAGCTTCCCACGGGCTACACGGGTTACGGGCCTGAGGGCCTTGAGGATGCACACCCCCCGGCCCCTGCCTACACCGACGGGCACTCAGGGCTGGAGGCAGGTGCTGGGGAGGTGCAAGCCACCTCGGGCGATAGCGGATACGGTGATCTGCATCCGGATTACACACCGAGATACACGGACTCGCCAAGCTGGGCAGAACACTACGAGTCTTCGGGCCTCGGGTCGGCCCGACCGTCTCGCCGCCGCGAGTTCGACCGCGACACGCCCCGTCAGGCCCCCGAGCACCACATCACAGGTGAGGACGCTCTTCGCCTGGCCGCTGACGCAAATCGGCAAATAGGCGCGCTGCCGCCAATGCCGGAGCTGGAGTCGGGGCACAAGCGCTACCTGCGCCCCTGACCGCGTTTGCCCAGTTCAGACATTGTAGCGACCTTTGTATTGCGTCGGCTATAACTTGAGGCGTAAGGCGCAACCGCTCGGTTACGCCCCGACAGCAGCGAAGGGGACAAGACATGCCGACGAAGGCAGATAGACCAGAGACGATGCAACCGTTGATGTTTGGGTACACCCGAGTGTCCACCGAGGAACAGGCCGAGACTCGCAACGGGTTAGAAGCGCAGCGCCAGACCATCGACACCACGGCTGAACATCGCGGCTGGACCGTGGAGCACTTCGCTGACGAAGGTGTGTCCGGAAAGGCCATCGGACCGAAGCTGGCGGAAGTGCTGCAACTGTTGGCCTCTGGACAGGGGGACGGCCTGGTGGTTGCCAAGCTGGACAGATTGAGCAGGTCGATTGTCAACGCTGCCAACATTATCGAGTCAGCTCAGACCCAAGGGTGGTCGCTGGTGATCCTGGACCTGGGTGTGGACCTGACCACCGCAGCGGGCCGGATGATGGCCATGAACCTGGTCAACTTCGCGCAGTACGAACGCGAGCTCATCAGCGAGCGTACGAAAGCCGCGCTGGCCGCGAAGAAGCGTAGGGGTGAACGCATCGGACGGCCAAGAGCTGCATCGCCTTCCGTGGTGCGGCACATCGTTCAGGCCCGGCAGGCCGGTTCAACCTACGACGCTATCGCTTCGGACCTCGCGGCATCCAACGTCCTATCGCCACTGGGCAAACCGACCTGGCAGCCGTCCACCGTTCGGCGCATCTACACCAGTGCCACCGCTGAACAGGCGATGGCTGCAGCCTCTGAAGGGACGGGGTAATGGCGTACATCAGAGTTCGTGAGACGAAGGCCAGAGCCAAAGGCCGTGCAGTCAAAAGCTACGTGGTGTGCTGGCGTGAGCCAGTGCGAGACGAATTCGGTGCCATCGTGCCCGGCAAGACTATCCAGCGGACGGACACCTATGACACCGAAAAAGCGGCGAAGTCGCGACTGCTGGAAGTGGAGAACGGCCTGGCCGGAACCAAGGGCATCGACCCGTCCAGCGCCAAGGCGAAGGCCAATCGGCCGTTGGGGGAGTACGCCCGTCAATACCTGGACACCTTGGTTGGCCAGATGGAGCAGTCGACCATTGAGGGATACGAGAAGCTTTATCGCACTCACATCGGCCCGGTATTCGGCAGTCGCCCCGTTGCGGCCATCACCGCCGCAGAGGTGGACAGCTTCCGCGCAGCTCTGTTCGCTCCACACCCACGCCGCAGCTTCGTCACTCGCGGTACGGCCAAAGCTGCGACGGCCGACACTTCGCCTCCAACTCCCGGCACCTGCCTCGTGTCCCGCAGTCCAAAGACCGTCAAGCACATTGTCGGAACGCTCAAACGCATTCTCGACGTAGCCGTTCGAGACGGTGCCATCGACGCGAACCCGGTATTGCCTGGACCGCGACGGACCACCAAGCGACGCGCTCGGCGGCCTGGCGCCCGAACTTTCGCGCACCACCCGCTGACCGCCAACCAAGTAGCAGCGGTTTACGACTGGATTGCAACGCACGCGTCCAACGGTCAAGGTAACTCGGTGTACGCACTGGCGGTGCTGTTCGCCGCGCATACCGGTGTTCGCGCAGCCGAGCTGCAGGGCCTTCAGGTCCAAGATGTGGTGCTGTCGGACATTCCAGGAACCGTAGGGTCCATACGCGTCACGCGGACCATGAAGCGCGGAAGGCCCGAAGGGGCCACCGAAAGCGCACCGCTTGAATGGATCGAAGGAACACCGAAATCTGACGCCTCCACTGATCGCGTAGTACCCCTAGCGCCCTGGTTGGCCGACGAACTGCGCGAATACCTGACTACGGTTCACCCGTTCGCCGGCAAGTACGGCCACGCTCCGCTGTTCCCCGGTCGCCGCAGCCGCTCCAATTTCGACTGGGCCAAGCCAATAGTGGCCGACAACCTGTACGACAATTACCTGCAGCCTGCGACCAAGGCTCTTGCCCTTGGGAGCGTTCGCTTTCACGACCTTCGCCACACCTTCGCCACTATGAACCTGAGCGCCGGGGAGCACTACATGGTCGTCAGCCAGTGGCTCGGCCATAGCAGCTACGTGCTAACCCTGATGACCTACGCGGACTACATCACTGAGGACGAACAGGCCGCACCGAAGGTTGGTCGTGGCGTCTCTGATCGCAGCGGCGGGGTCGCCAACGTCGTTCAGCTTCAGCACCGCACGGGAACGTAAGCCGCACCTTGCGAGCCGCTCCGGTAGGTGCCTACTAGACACAAGCTCAGGGGCTACTTCGCGGACGCAACGAAGGAACGCAGAGGTTCTAGGTCATGCTCCCAGAGAATGATCACGCCAGCAGTCTGGGCGGCTTTGATGCAAGAGAGGTCAAATACTCCGGCCAAGATTACGCCGGTAAGCGCCTGTGAGCCAAAGTGCGCTCGCCATGTTTCAGCTTTGCCTCCCACCTCTCGGTTGACACGTTTCCAACCGTTCTTTGGGCCATTTGAGACCTTGCACTCCAACGCGAGCAGTCGTCCATCAAGAAGGCGGGCAGGTACATCGCATTTCGCTCCCGCGAGGCGCCGCTCGCGGCTGTAACTGCCGCGCGGCATGTCATCGATGAACTGGACCGCAGTGCGAGACTCCTCAAGCTCTAATCCCGAGTCGCTTAGCGCTTGCGCTGTTAGAGATTCCTGCCGTGATGAGGCCTCACCGCGACGTTCAGTGCCGATCTGCTGAGCTGCCCAAAGAACTGTGGTGGCCAAGATGGCCGTTTCTCGTTCATCCTCGGTTGGCGCGCGCTGCTCCTCCAGCCATGGAAATCGCACCGGGTCTATCACAACTCGAATTGCCTCAGCGGTTGCGTCAGCTAGGTTCGCTGGCACAGACCTGAATTTCGAACCGCCGACCAGGGTCCAGAGATCTTCTTGGCTAATTGGTGGACCGCAAAGATAGCGACACGCCTGCCATGCCTGCGGGTCGCCGATGAACAGATCTCCGGTGAGGTTTCGAACGTTGTCCGAGTTCTTGAAGACTTGTTCGACACGCGGTCGAAGTGATCGGTGCATTCGCTCGAAAGTCTTCGGTCCTTCTTCGCGTCGCAACTGGGTAAACGCGGCTTCTGACCTATCACGGGCGCTCTTAAGCTCCGCATCCGTCCACTTCGGCGGCTGCGTGAACGATGCTGGCACCGTCGCAGTCTGCCACTATTCACGGACAGATTCGAGAACCTGCTACGTTGCGTCGCAAACGGCCCTATTCGACTTAGTGTGAATCCGCGTGCGTAGAGCCCCGTTCACGCGGTGCTCGGCCTCAGTCCCACGTACGCGCCGGACTAGGTAATCGGGCCACGGCGGCATAGGGGGCGGTTCGTCTAAAGGCCCTTTGCGGAGACTGTCAAGCAGATTCCGGCCGATCGCCTCCACGGCATCGATTTGAACGGCGTTGCCGATAAGCCTAAAAAGACCACCAGAGTTGCTGCAGAATTCCCAGCTTAACGGGAAGCCTTGCAACGCAGCGCATTCCTTCCACGTCAGTCGTCGCAAATCATCACCGGGCAGCTTGATCCAGTCGGGAGTTGGTGCCGCCCTGATTGTGCGAGAAGGTCGACCTAGATCGGCAAGAAAGCCATCCTGCCGGTACCCCCACTGCCCACTTGGGCGATTGTTCATGACCCGGCCGACTGTTCGAATCCCCGTCCCTGGTGTGAGCTCGCGAAGTTCGGTTTCCCACTTACCACTCGGTCGTACAACAACTTCGTTGTCGGCTGGAGGGGGCACTGAGTCGAGGAGTTCGCCTAATGTGACCCACGGCTTTAGGCCGTTAAGACCAAGCTGATGGTGAGTTGGATTCGGGAAATCAGGCAATTCATGGTCTTTGCTCGCGATTAGGTATAGACGGACACGGCGCTGAGGAGCGCCGTAGTCGGCAGCATTCAAGGTCGCGATACGGCTTGAATAGCCGAGCTCGCGGAAATCCTCTTGAATGCTACGCAATACTTCGCCCGGGCTTGCGGTAGCGCCAGTCGCAGTGACAAGTCCGCGGACGTTCTCGAAGAGCACATATCGAGGCTGAAGCTCGGACACTAGGCGGATCATGTGCCAGATCAGCTTTCCGCGGGCGTCGTTCAGGCCCTTCTGGTGTCCTGCTGAAGACCACGGCTGACAAGGTGGACCCCCAGCCAGCAGGTCCGGACGCCAATCTGCGTCAGCGAGCGCTGGGCGCAGATCTGTCGCGGTTAACGTGGCGACATCGGCCTCTATGAGACGCGTTTTCGCCAAGTGGCGCCCACGCCTGCCTCTGATTGCAATCTTTGCCAGTTTGCTAGCTCGCAACGTGTCCATCGCGTCAGACGCGACATCGGTGGCAGTGACGACGTTCCAACCTGCTCGTTCCAGGGCGATGTCGAAACCGCCCGCACCGGAGAAAAGGCTCACTACCTCAGCCGATCGCGACTTGCGCGGTGCCACTCCAGCCCCTTTCGTACGGCGCAGCTGTGCGCTCTAGCGGTCCACCTTGCCACCGGTGTCAGACAAGAATTACACAAGTGTAAGACCGGTTCCGGGGGACTTACTGATTCTGACCGATAGCGACGGGCAGGCGATGTCGACGCGCCGGGGTCGGTCTTCTGCCGTGCGAGGGGGAGCGTTTTGGTTACACGACGGATCAGTCCACGCGCTCAACCAGAGCTGATTCGCCTTGCTGCTGCCGTGTCGCTGTCACGCCGCTGTCACGGGACGGATAGTGGACACCTGGAGAAGGGTGCAGCCCGGCGGAAAAACTACCCCTGAACTGCGGAAATGGAGGTGCCCCCACCAGGGCTCGAACCTGGGACCTGCGGATTAAAAGTCCGTAGCTCTACCAACTGAGCTATAGGGGCGCGATGTCACAGGATAGCGGGTGTCCGCCGAACCCCTGAACCACGTCTGCAGACAGCGGGTTTGAGGATTTGGCAACCTGTGCCCTAAGCTATCGAAGCTCCCAACGCGAAAGCGTCGTGAGAACCCCGGAGAGATTCGGATTAGGCCCCCATCGTCTAGTGGCCTAGGACGCCGCCCTTTCACGGCGGTAGCACGGGTTCGAATCCCGTTGGGGGTACGCGTCGGCGGAAACGTCGGAGCATGCAGTACACGCAGGAAAGCAAGGCCCTGTGGCGCAGTTGGTTAGCGCGCCGCCCTGTCACGGCGGAGGTCGCGGGTTCGAGTCCCGTCAGGGTCGCAAGTTTGCGACGTGAGGCACTTCGGTTGCCTTCCGGCCAGGTAGCTCAGTTGGTACGAGCGTCCGCCTGAAAAGCGGAAGGTCGCCGGTTCGATCCCGGCCCTGGCCACCACAATTCGGCGGTATCGTCCGTGCCGATGCCCAGAGAACTGATCGACATCTCGGTGCCCCTGCAGTCGGGCATCGCCTCCGATCCGCCGGGCCTGCTGCCCGAGATCGAGTATCTCGACCACTCCCAGACCGTCGGCGACATCCTGTCGTTCTTTCCCGGCGCGACGCCCGAGGACCTTCCTGACCGCGAGGGCTGGGCGCTGGAATGGGTCAGGCTCACCACCCACAACGGCACCCACCTGGATGCGCCGTACCACTACTCGGCCACCATGGACGGCGGCGCGCGGGCCATCACCATCGACGAGGTACCGCTGGACTGGTGCCTGCAGCCGGGCGTCAAGCTCGACTTCCGGCATTTCCCCGCCGGGTACGTCGCCACCGCCGACGACGTGGCGGCCGAGTTGGCCCGGATCGGCCACGAGCTCGCGCCCCTGGAGATCGTGGTGGTCAACACCGCCGCCGGCACGCGCTACGGCCACGACGACTATGTGTCCGCCGGTTGCGGCATGGGCCGCGACGCCACCTTGTACCTCCTGGAGCACGGTGTGCGGCTGACGGGCACCGACGCGTGGAGCTGGGACGCCCCGTTCGTCTACACCGCGGCGCGCTACGCCCGCGAGGGTGACGCCGCGATCATCTGGGAGGGTCACCGCGCCGGGCGTGAGATCGGTTACTGCCACATCGAGAAGCTGCACAACCTGGAGGCGCTGCCGTCCACCGGGTTCGAGATCTCCTGTTTCCCCGTCAAGGTGCACGCGGCGTCGGCGGGGTGGACCCGGGCGGTGGCGATCGTGGCGGGTGACTGACGTCACGGGCTCATCACGGTTCCCCGATCGCAGGTTTGGACACATGTCTTACCGGTAACAAGAGGGTCCGGTACGGAAGGAACTGTGTGCAATGAAGCGCTTGTCGATGTTGGCTGTCTCGGGTCTGGCCGCTGTCGCACTCCTCAGTGGGTGCTCCGGCGACGTGATCAACCAAGGCGGTGACACCAAGTGCAAGGACTTCCTCACCGCGGAGGAGAAGGACCAGAACGAGTCCGTGAGCAAGATGCTCAAGGACGAGAACGGCACCGACCCGTCGAACCTGGAGATCACCGCTACCCGCGTGGCAGCCCAGGGCTACTGCCAGATCCTGGGTAACGAGGAAACCATGATCAAGGAAGCCCCGCACGGCTGACGCCCAAGACTATGTATCCCCCAGTGGCCGCCCCGGCATCCAGGGCGGCCACTGATTCTTTTTGGGGTCAGGCGTCGTCGGGATCGGTGGCGGGCCCTTCCGACGTGGCGCCGCCCTCGTCGGCCCAGTCGGCGCGGTCTTCGGCGCCCTTACCCGGGTCGCTGATCACATCGTCTTCGGCATTCTCTTTTTTCATCTGGCCTGGATACCCCACTACTTGATGGTGTATCCGCCGTCGATCACCAGATCCGCGCCGTTGACCATGCCCGCGGCATCGGAGGCCAGATACACCGCGGCCGCGGCGATCTCGTCGGGGTAGGCGAACCGGCCGGTGGGGATCAGCTTCTTCAGTGCCTCGCCCTTGGGGTTGTCCCACGCCTTGATGCCGAGATCGGTGAGCACGACGGTGGGGGAGATGCTGTTGACCCGCACGCCCCGCCCGGCCCATTCGGCGGCAAGCACTTTCGTGATGCCGACGACGCCGAACTTCGACGCGCAGTAGGCCACGTGCTCGTCGATGGCGACGGTGGCGGCCTGCGACGCCATGTTGATGATGACCCCACGGCCCGCGGCGAGCATGTGCTTCCCGACGGCTTGGCTCATCTGGAACGTGCCGCTGAGATTGACGGCGATGGTGTCGTCCCAGAACTGCTGTGAGAGTTCTTCGGCGGGTGCCAGCCGGGCGATGCCCGCGCTGTTGACCAGAATGTCGATCCTGCCGTGGGCCTCGATCACCGCGTCGACGGTCTGGCGCACGGACTCGGGATCGGCGACGTTGCAGTGGAATCCGCGGCTTCCGTCGGAAGGGTCGCTGAGGTCGGCGACGGCGATGGTGGCGCCCTTGGCGGCCAGGGCGGAGGCGATGGCGGCACCGATTCCCGAGGCTCCACCGGTCACCACGGCCACGCGGCCGTCGAGACGGAAGTCGAGATCAATCGCTTGCCCGGACATAGCTACACCAATCTGTTGAGGCGGTCGGTCACGACGCCAGCACCGCGGAGGCGATCTCGACGTCGGTGACCATCGATTTGACCAGTCCCGATTTCAGGACCGATCGGGTGGCGGCGATCTTCTGGGTGCCGGTCGCCAAGGCGATGACGGTGGGGATGGAGCGCAGGATCGCCTCGTCGACGCCCATCCGGCGCTCGTCGAGTCCGGACACCCGCACTCCGTCGGCGTCGAGCAGCAGGGCGCAGGTCTCGGCGCAGACGCCGGCCTCGCCCAGGGCCTGGGTCTCAGCCGGGGTCAGCAGTTCGTAAACCTGCGAGGCGCCCGGGTGCCAGGCGCCGACGGACACCACGGCGCAGGTCACCTTGTTGTGCCGGGTGAGGGTCTCCTGGATCTGCTGTGTGCCCGTGAGGCTTTCGGCTGTCCGGGCGTCGGAGACCACCAGCGGCGCGTACATGGGCCACGACCGCCCGCCGCTGATCTCGGTGAGGCGACGCACCAGGTCCACACCGTTGGAGGTCAGTGCGCCCGCCATGCCGGTCAGCTGCACCACGTCGGCGTGGGGAAGTGCGGTGATGTGGTCGGCGATCTTGGTCAGGGTCCGGCCGCAGTCGACGCCGATGACGTCATCGGGGCGCAGGATCGACTGCAGCAGTTGCGCTGTCGCCTTGGCCACGGCATCCACGCGTTCGGCCGGGCTGTTCTCGTCGGTCAGCACCACATAGGCGTGTTCGAGGTTGAACCGGCGCTGCAGTTCGGTGGACAGCTCGACGTCGATGGACCCGGGATTGTGGATGGTGATCTCGACCATGCCGGAGGCCAGCGCCTCGTCCAGCTCGCGGGCCACCTTGAATCGGGAGATGCCGAACTCCTCGGCGATCTGGATGCGGGTCCGGCCTTCGAGGTAGTACCGACGCGCGATCACGGCGCGTTGGAACAGCTCATCCGGCCCCATGTGATGCCTCCTCGCCGTTCCCGATGCCGCTCAATCGACGCAGTGTATGCCGCGGAATTGACGGGTGTCCCACCGCTCTGCTCATATGTGCAGGCGTATTGACATGTGAGCATAGACCCTGCATGATCTGGATCACAAGATCATCTGAGTATCGGAGAGATCAAATGAGCATGGACGACACAGAGCTGGCCGCGCTGGCCGGCGATGTGCTGTCCCGGGAGTCGCGGGCGCTGTCAGCGCTCGTCGGCGCCGTGGAAGCAGGGGTGGCCCAGGTGGCCCGTCGGGTCGTCGACACCCCGGGCAAGGTCGTCACCACCGGATCGGGCACCTCGGGCATCATGGCCGAGCGCCTGGCCCATCTGCTCTCGGTGTGCGGCACCCCATCGGTGTACCTACCCGCGATGGACGCCCTGCACGGCGGCATAGGCGCCGTGACCCCCTCCGATCTGGTGCTGGCCATCTCCAAGACCGGCCGTTCCAGCGAATTGACCAACCTCACGGCGAAATTCGTGCAACGTGGCATCGACGTCGTCGCCGTCACCGAGAACGCCACCTCCCCGTTCGCGCAGGCCGCCACCGTCGTGGTGGCACTGCCGACCACCCCGCCCGATGCGGACCCCGGTGACATGATCGCCATGGCCAGCACCCTGGCCGTGGGCGCCTGGGGTGACGCACTGTCCGTGGTCACCATGGCGATGCGCGGGCACACGCTGGCCGACGTGGTGGAGAGCCACCCCGCCGGCGGGGTCGGGCACCGCGGCGTGCAGCCCGGTGACGATGCGGCACCGGTGGTCCGCGTATGACCTTTCCCGTTGTGCTGGGCGTGGATTCGTCCACCCAGTCCTGCAAGGTCGAGGTCCGCGACGCGGACACCGGCCGGCTCTACAGCACCGGCTCGGCGCCGCACCCGCCGGCGTTCCCGCCCTGCAGTGAGCAGCATCCGCTGGACTGGGTGTCGGCGTTCATCGCCGCCACCAGGGCAGCTCTGGCCGGCTGTACGGAAACTGTTGAGGTTCGAGCCATCTCGGTGGCGGCGCAGTGTCACGGCCTGGTGCTGCTCGACGCCGCGGGACAACCGCTGCGGGCGGCCAAGCTGTGGAACGACACCACCGGGGCGCCGAATCTCGCCGGGCTGACCGAGCGCATCGGTGTGGACGCCTGGGTGGCCCGGGTGGGCTCGCTGCCCACGGCGGCGTTCACGATCGCCAAGCTGGCCTGGGTGGCCGAGCACGAGCCGCACCTGCTGGACCGGGTGGCCACGCTGCTGCTGCCGCACGACTACCTGACGTTCTGGCTCACCGGCGCCAAGATCACCGACCGCTCCGAGGCGTCCGGTACCGGTTACTTCGATGCGCGCACCGGTGAATGGATCACCGAGTATCTCGAAATCGCTGCAGGCGAACGCGATTGGGCCCGCATGCTTCCGACGGTGCTCGGGCCCGCCGATGTCGCGGGCACCGTGCGTCCCGCGGCCGCCGCGGAACTCGGCTTGGGCGAGGCAGTGGTGGTGGCGCCGGGCGGCGGAGACCAGCACCTCGGCTACCTGGGCCTGGGCCTCACCGACGGCGACCAGTACTTCGGCATCGGCACCTCGGGTGTGGTGGCCACCTCCTCGCGCGCCCCGGTCTACGACACCAGCGGGATGATCGACGGCGTCGCCGACGTGACCGGTGGCTTCCTGCCCCTGGTCAGCACCCTGAACGCGGCCCGCGTGGGCGACCTCGCAGCACGGCTGCTGGGTACCGACCTGGCCGGTCTGGAGCAGTTGGCGCTGGCCGCCGGCGACACCAGGGGCCCGGTGCTGGTGCCGTTCTTCGACGGGGAACGCAAGCCCAATCGACCTGACGCCCATGGCACTTTCGTGGATCTCACCTCGCACACCAGCCGCGAGGAACTCGCGCGGGCGTTTGTCGAAGGTCCGCTGCTCTCGTTGCTGAGTGGGCGTGACCATCTGCGCGCCGGCGGTGTCACCCTGCGCCCCGGCATCACCGCCGTGGGCGGCGGCGCCCGCTCCAAGGCCACCCGCCAGCTGCTGGCCGACCTGTCCGGCGACGAGGTCAGCACCCTGGATGCCGACGAGGCCACCGCCCGCGGCGCCTGCGTGCAGGCCGCCGCCGTGGTGGCCGGTGGCGGCGTCGGCACGCTGATCGACGTCGCCAAACGCTGGCAGCCGCCGGTTCTCGGTGCGGCGGCACCGCGCCGGCTCTCGCGCGATGTCGACTCGCTGCGGGCGCGCTGGGCGGCCGTGGCAGAGTCCTCCCTGATCGACGAGGTGAACCGGTGACCGCCGTACTCGCGCCATGGCACACCCGGTTCCCGGGCCGGCTCGCCGGCTCGGTCTACGCGGCGGAGCCGGAGTCCAGAGTTGATGCCGCCCAAGCCCTCTCGGATGCAGAGCTGGATGTCCACGTAGACGTGATGGCCGAGGCCGAGGGCCTGCCCGCCGGCGTCAGCCTCACCGAGTTGCACCGCATCGCCGACACCGTCGACCCCGCCCGGATCGGGGTGCACCTGATCGGCTCGGCCGATTTCGTCGACACCATCCTGGCTTCGGTGCTCAGGGTGCGGCCCGGCGTGGTGTTCGTGCCATGGGCGGCCTTCACCGAAGAGCGTGTCGCGGCCATCCGCGCCGCCGGATCCCAGGCGTGGATCGCGTTGTGGCGCGAATGGGACGGACTCGAGGAGTCATCAGCACCGGTGTGGCCGGCACGGCCGGACGGCGTGCTGGTGATGCTCATCGAGCCGGGCACCAAGAACCGTTGTGCACTCGGCAGATTGGCTGTGGTGACGGCGTGTGCCGGCGACCTCCCGGTCGCGGTGGACGGCGGTGTCACCGAGTCGGTGGCGCAGCTGTGTGTCACCGCCGGAGCCAGTTCGATCGTCGTCGGCAGAGCACTGCTCGCCGCACCCTCAGCACGGAGAGAAGGAGACAGATGACCACCACAGAGACCATGCGCGCGAGCGTGATGACCGGCCCGGGCAGCCTCGTGATCGAGGAACGGCCCGTGCCGGTGCCGGGTCCCAACCAGGTGCTGATCGAGGTTGCCGCCGTGGGTGTCTGCGGCTCCGACGTGCACTACTACCGCCACGGCCGCATCGGCGACTTCGTGGTCAACGACCCGATGATCCTGGGCCACGAACTCTCCGGCCGCATCACCGCCGTCGGTGAGGGGGTGGACTCCGGCCGGGTCGGACAGCGGGTGGCCGTCGAGCCGCAGCACCCCTGCCGTCGCTGCAAGCAGTGCAAGGCCGGGCGCTACAACCTGTGCCCGGACATGAAGTTCTACGCCACCCCGCCGATCGACGGCGCGTTCTGCCGCTACGTCATCATCGACGAGGATTTCGCCTACGCCGTACCGGATTCCATGTCCGATGACGCCGCCGCACTGCTGGAGCCGCTCTCGGTGGCCATCGCCACCATGCGCAAGGCCGGCATTGTCCCCGGCTCGTCGATCCTGATCGCCGGCGCCGGCCCCATCGGCGTCATCTGCGCCCAGGCCGCCAAGGCCTTCGGCGCCTCCCGCATCGTGGTCACCGACCTGGTGCCGTCGCGGCGGGAGAAGGCGCTGAAATTCGGCGCCACCGAGGTGCTCGACCCCGCGCAGGTCGACGTCTCGGCCATCGAACCGGTGGATGCGTTCGTCGACGCCACCGGCGTGGCCGTGGCCGTCCAGAGCGGCATCAAGGCCGTCGGCCCCGCCGGCAAGGTGGTGCTGGTGGGCATGGGTGCCGACGAGTACCCTCTGCCGGTCAGCCACATCGCCAACCTGGAGATCACCGTCACCGGCGTCTTCCGGTACACCGACACCTGGCCTGCCGCGATCCATCTGGTCAACTCCGGAGCGGTGGACCTGGACTCCATGGTGACCGGGCGCTACGACCTCGAACACGTGGCCGACGCGCTCGACAGCGACACCGACCCTGCCAGCCTCAAGTCGATTGTGAACCCCTCATGACGCAGAAGAACCCGTTCGATCTGACCGGCCGCACCGCCCTGGTAACCGGCGGCAACCAGGGCCTGGGCCTGGCCTTCGCCTTCGGGCTGGCCGACGCCGGCGCCAAGGTCGCCATCGCGGGCCGCAGTGCCGAGCGCAACGAGAAGGTGGTGGCCGAAGCCAAGGGCAAAGGTCATGACTTCCACGCCATCACCGCCGACATCACCAAAGCCGAGGACGTCGAGCGGATGACCGCCGACGCCATCTCCGCGCTGGGCCACCTCGACATCCTGGTCAACAACGCCGGCACCTGCTACCACGGCGAATCGTGGACGGTCAAGGAATCCGAGTGGGACGCGGTGTTCGACCTCAATGTCAAGGCGCTGTGGGCCTGCTCGCTGGAGGCAGGCAAGCACATGCGCGAGCGCGGCAGCGGCTCGATCGTCAACATCGGCTCCATGTCGGGCATGATCGTCAACCGCCCGCAGATGCAGCCGGCCTACAACGCCTCCAAGGCCGCCGTGCACCACCTCACCAAATCCCTTGCGGCCGAATGGGGTCCGCTGGGCATCCGGGTCAACGCGCTGGCCCCGGGCTACTGCAAAACCGAGATGGCCCCGGTGGACCGGCCCGAGTTCAAGCAGCACTGGATCGACGACACCCCGATGCTGCGGTACGCGATGCCCGAGGAGATCGCCCCGTCGGTGGTGTTCCTGGCCAGCGATGCCTCGTCGTTCATCACCGGCTCGGTCCTCGTGGCGGACGGGGGATACACCGCATGGTAGAAACCAACCGTCGCGTCGTCGTCAGCGCTCTGGACGACATCACCATCGAGACCGTCGACCAGCAGCAGCCCGCAGCGGGGGAGGCGCGGGTGCGCACCCGCATCGTCGGCATCTGTGGCTCCGATCTGCACGCCGCCTGCGGCAGGCACCCGTTCATCGACCTGCCCTACCGGCCCGGCCACGAGGCCGTGGGTGTGGTGGACGCGGTGGGTGACGGTGTCGATGAATCCTGGATCGGGAAACGTGTTGTGGTGGAACCCAATCTGGCCTGCGGACACTGCACCCAGTGCCAGGCCGGCCGCTACAACATCTGCAAGGACCTGCTGGTGCTGGGCTGCCAGACACCCGGGGCGCTCGCCGATACCTTCAGCGTCGCCGTCGATCGGCTGATCGCGCTGGGTGACGAGCTCGACGACCGGCACGCCATCCTGGTGGAGCCGCTGGCCACCCCGGTGCACACGGTGCGCCGCGCCGCCGAAGCGGTCGGTGACCTCGCCGGGCGACCGGTCGTGGTGATCGGCGCCGGGCCCATCGGACTGTTCGTCCTGCTGGCGGCCAAACACGCCGGCGCCAAGGTCGTGGTGGCCGACCTGTTGGAATCCAAGCGGGAGCGCGCCGAACGCCTCGGTGCCGCAGGCACCTTCGACCCCACCGCACCTGATGCGGTGCAGACCGCACTGGAACTCCTCGGTGGCCCGGCTGCGGTGGTGATCGACTGTGTGTCCCGCGAGAGTTCGGTGGCCCAGGCCGTGGATCTGGTGGACAAGGGCGGTGCCGTGATGATCGTGGGTGTCGCCGAAGGTGCCACCCCGGTACCGCTGGGGCTGATCCAGGATC
Organism: Mycolicibacterium tokaiense; assembly: GCF_010725885.1. Taxonomy (NCBI): domain Bacteria; kingdom Bacillati; phylum Actinomycetota; class Actinomycetes; order Mycobacteriales; family Mycobacteriaceae; genus Mycobacterium; species Mycolicibacterium tokaiense. Next base: position 2,576,376 of record NZ_AP022600.1, read on the forward strand.
GCGAACTGGCGCTGATCGGCAACCTGATGTTCGTGCGTGAGGACTTCCTGGCGGCCATCGAACTGCTGTCCTCGGGTGCGGTGCCGATCGACGAGATCATCAGTGCAGAGTTCGATTTCGAACATGCCGCCGACGCTTTCGCCGCGTCGGCCGATGCGGAGAACGTCAAAGTGCTCGTGACGGTGGGGAGCTAGCGATGGCGGCACTACTGCAGGCCAAGGACATCCAGAAGGGATTCGGCGGGGTGCCGGTCCTCAAGGGCATCACCCTGGACCTCGAGCCGGGCACCGTCACCGCTCTTGCTGGCGAGAATGGCGCCGGCAAGTCCACGTTGATGAAGATCATCAGTGGCCAGTACACCGCAGACCACGGCAGCGTCACCGTCAAGGGCGCCACGTTGACCGGCGGGAACACCAAGGACGCCGTCAAGCACGGCGTCGCGATCGTCCCGCAGGAACTGGCGTCCATCGAGTACATGACGGTCTACGAGAACCTGTTCGTGGGACGCGAGATCAAGACCGGGCCGTTCCTCAACCGCAAGGCCATGATCGACGAGGCCCGCGACGCGCTGGCCGTGTTCGGCGTGAACATCGACCCGAGTGCGCGCATGGTCAGCCTGCCGGTGGGCCTGCGGCAGATTGTGGAGATCGTCAAGGCGGCCCGCACCGGCGCCCAGGTGGTGATGCTCGACGAGCCCACCTCGGCGATCTCCGAGCGTGAGGTCGAAGGTCTGTACAAGATCGTGCGCCAGCTCAAGGAGCACGGCGTCGCGATGGTGTACACCACGCACAAGATGGCAGAAATCCGCGCCATCGCCGATCGGGTGGTGGTGCTGCGCGACGGCGGCCTGATCCTCGACAAGATGATCGGCGATGTCACCGACGACGACATCGTGACCGCGATGATCGGCCGCGAGCTCGAGGCGCTGTTCCCCGAGCGCCCCGAACCGGGCGCCGACACCGTGCTCGAGGTCAAGAACCTGTTGGTCGACGGTGCCAACGGACCGGTTTCGTTCGACGTCAAGGCCGGTGAGATCGTCGGTCTGGCCGGGCTGGTGGGCGCCGGGCGCACCGAACTGCTGGAGGCCATCTTCGGTGCCCGGCGCACCCACGGCGGTGAGGTGCTGGTGCGCGGCAAGCTCGTCAAGCGCAACGCCCCCGCGGCGGCCATCACCGAAGGCATGGCGATGGTGCCCGAGGACCGCAAGCTCTCGGGTGTGGTGCTGTCGATGAGCGTGCTCGACAACGGCTCCCTGCCGCGACTGTCGGCCTTCTCGGTGGCCGGCTGGCTCAAGGGCAAGGCCCGCACCAACCAGATCGCCGACGCGATGAAGTCGGTGCGGTTGCGCAGCAACGGACTGTCCCAGGAGGTCGGCACCCTCTCCGGCGGCAACCAGCAGAAGGTGGTGCTGGCCCGCTGGCTCACCGGCACGGTCAACGTGCTGCTGCTCGACGAACCCACCCGCGGTGTGGACGTCGGCGCCCGCAGTGAGATCTACCGCATCATCACCGAATTCGCAGAACAGGGCATGGCCGTGCTGATGGCGTCGTCGGACATGCCCGAGGTCGTCGGGCTGAGTCACCGCGCATTCGTGATGCGCGGCGGCGAGTTCGTCGGCGAGCTCGACCGTGACGCGCTCGACCACCCCGAGGTCCAGGAGTCGGTGTTCCGGCTGGCGACCGCGCTCGAGGCCAGAACCGACACAGGAAATCAGGAGGCAGCATCATGAGCACCAAGGAAGACACCGCTCCGGAGTCCGGAGGTGCCACCACGGTGGCCTCGCCGGTCACCGGCGAGCCGGTGAAACTCTTCTCCCGGGAATGGCTGAGCGGCATGGCGTTGCGCTACGCCATGTTCATCATCCTGCTGCTGGTGATCTGCTACTTCAGTTACCGCAGTGCACGATTCGCCACCCCCGACAACCTGATCACCATCCTGGTGGCGGCCGCGCCGTTCGCGCTGATCGCACTCGGCCAGACGCTGGTGATCCTCACCGGCGGCATCGACCTGTCGGTGGGCTCGGTGATCGCGGTGTCCGCCATGGCCGGTGCGGCCACCGCCAAAGCCAACCCCGGCCAGGTCTGGATGACCGTCATGGTCGCCATGCTGGTCGGCCTGGCCGTCGGCTGCCTCAACGGGGTGATGGTCTCGCGCCTGAACGTTCCACCGTTCATCGCCACCCTCGGCACCTTGACCGCCGGCTCGGGTGCGGCCTACGTGATCGGCGGCGGCGCCCCGATCAACGGCCTGCCCGCGGAGTTCGGTTCCATCGCCAACACCCGGATCCTGGGTCTGCAGATCCCGGTGCTGCTGATGATCTTCGGCATCATCGCGCTGGCCATCATCATGAAGCGCACCACCTACGGCATGCGGGTGTACGCCGTGGGCGGTAACCGCAACGCCGCCGAGATCGCCGGTATCAACGCCAAGAACGTGTTGTTCAGCGTGTACGCGCTGTCGGGTCTGCTGGCCGGGCTGTCCGGCGTCATGCTGGCCTCGCGCGTCATCTCCGGCCCGCCCAACCTGGGCCAGGGCTACGAGCTGGACGCCATCGCCGCCGTCGTCATCGGTGGTGCCAGCCTGATGGGTGGCCGTGGCTCCATCTGGGGAACCGCGCTGGGCCTGTTGATGATCCAGACGCTGAACAACGGTCTGGACATCCTCGTGGTGCCGGCCTACTGGCAGGACGTCATCAAGGGTGTGCTGATCGTCGCCGCGGTGGCGATCGACGTGTGGTCCTCGAAACGAAGAACATGACGCTCCACGAGTTGCGACACAACCAACCGAAAGAAAATGGGAGAGAAGGCAGATGAAGCTGGGAACAAAGATGTTCGCCATTGCCTCGGCCGCGGCGCTGGGGCTCGGTCTGACAGCATGTGGGGCTGGTGACGATTCCGCGTCTGGCGGAGAAGGCGGAGCCACCCGGATCGGCGTCTCGGTGTACGACATGAGCTCGTTCATCACCGCCGGCAAAGAGGGCATGGATCAGTACGCCAAGGACAACAACATCGAGTTGATCTGGAACTCGGCCAATCTGGACGTCTCGACGCAGGCCAGCCAGGTCGACTCCTTCCTCAACCAGGGTGTCGACGCCATCATCGTGGTTCCGGTGCAGGCGGATTCGCTGGGCCCGCAGGTCACCGCGGCCAAGGAGAAGGGCATTCCGCTGGTTCCGGTGAACGCCGCGCTCAACAGCCCGGACGTGGCCGGCAACGTGCAGCCCGACGACGTGGCTGCCGGTGAGCAGGAAATGCAGATGATGGCCGATGCGCTCGGTGGGCGCGGCAACATCGTGGTCCTGCAGGGCCCGCTGGGACAGTCCGGCGAGCTGCAGCGCACCGAAGGCATCAACAATGTCCTGGCCAAGTACCCGGACATCAAGGTGCTGGCGATGGACACCGCCAACTGGAAGCGCGACGAAGCCGTCAACAAGATGAAGAACTGGATCTCCGGTTTCGGGGACCAGATCAACGGTGTGGTGGCCGAGAACGACGACATGGGTCTCGGTGCCCTGCAGGCGCTCAAGGAGTCGGGTCGCACCGTGCCGATCGTCGGCATCGATGGCATCGAAGACGGTCTCAACGCCGTCAAGAGCGGTGAGTTCATCGGCACCTCGCTGCAGAACGGCACCGTTGAGCTGTCCGCCGGTCTGGCCGTGGCCAACGCCCTGGCCAAGGGTGAGGACGTCAACAAAGAGCCCGTCTACATCATGCCGGCCATCACCCAGGACAACGTCGACGTCGCCATCGAGCACGTCGTCACCAAGCGGGCCGAGTTCCTGGCCGGCCTGTCCGAACTGACCAAGAAGAACCTCGAAACCGGCGACATCGCCTACGAGGGCATCCCCGGTCAGACCGCTCCGTAATCCCCGAACCGACAGCACGAAAGAGAAAGAGATCGAATGAAACTGACGACCAAGTTCGGCGCGATCGCGGCCGCCGGCGCGCTGGGCCTCGGCCTGACCGCCTGTGGTGCCGGTGACGATGCGGCCAACAGTGACACCACCCGCATCGGTGTGACGGTGTACGACATGAGCTCGTTCATCACCGCCGGCAAGGAGGGGATGGACGTCTACGCCGAAGCCAACAACATCGAGCTGGTGTGGAACTCGGCCAACAACGACGTCTCCACTCAGGCCAGCCAGGTCGACTCCCTGATCAACCAGGGCGTCGACGCGATCATCGTCGTTCCGGTGCAGGCGGATTCGCTCGGGCCGCAGGTGGCCGCCGCCAAGGAGAAGAACATCCCGCTGCTGGCGGTCAACGCGGCACTGGAGACCCCCGACCTGGCCGGCAACGTGCAGCCCGACGACGTGGCTGCCGGTGAGCAGGAAATGCAGATGATGGCCGACCGCCTCGGCGGCCGCGGCAACATCGTGATCCTGCAGGGCCCCCTCGGTGGCTCCGGTGAAATCAACCGCGGCAAGGGCATCGACAACGTGCTGGCCAAGTACCCGGACATCAAGGTGCTGGCCAAGGACACCGCCAACTGGAAGCGCGACGAGGCCGTCAACAAGATGAAGAACTGGATCTCGAGCTTCGGCCCGCAGATCAACGGCGTCGTCTCCCAGAACGACGACATGGGCCTGGGCGCCCTGCAGGCGCTCAAGGAAGCCGGCCGCACCGATGTGCCGATCGTCGGCATCGATGGCATCGAGGACGGGCTGAACGCGGTCAAGAGCGGTGAGTTCATCGGCACCTCGCTGCAGAACGGCACCGTGGAGCTGTCGGCCGGTCTGGCCGTGGCCAACGCGATCGTCAAGGGCGAGGACGTCAACACCGAGCCCGTGTACATCATGCCGGCCATCACCCAGGACAACGTCGACGTGGCGATCCAGCACGTCGTCACCGAGCGGCAGCAGTTCCTCGACGGACTCGTCGAGCTGACCAAGAAGAACCTCGAGACCGGCGACATCGCCTACGAGGGCATTCCTGGCCAGACCGCTCCGTAAAAAGCCAACTGAATCCCCCGCAGCGGGCCGGTCACCTTCGGGTGGCCGGCCCGTCTGGTTCACTGAGCGTCATGCATCCGTTCAGAGCTGCCGTCGAAGCGGGCGACTTCGCCGCCATCCCCCCGATGTGTGCACCCGACGTGGTGTTCCGCAGCCCCATCGCCCACAAGCCCTACCAGGGCCGCGAGATGCTGGGGGTGATCCTCGGGGCGGTGTCGCGGGTGTTCGAGGACCTGACCTATGTGCGCGAGTTCGGCGACGACTCCAACCACGCCCTGATCTTCACCGCCCGGGTGGGGGACCTGGAGATCAACGGCTGCGACTTCCTGCACACCGGGCCCGACGGGCTCATCGACGAATTCATGGTGATGCTGCGGCCGCTGAAGGCGGTGACGTTGTTCGCCGAGAAGATGAGCGTCGAGTTCGAGAAGGCGATGCGGGGCGAGTAGCGCACTACGCGTGAACCCGCTGCCGCCGCGCGGCAGCATCGAGGGCATGGCCAGCATCGGCACCGACGGGATGACCGTCCGCGGGGAGCAGCGCGACGACCACAGCTGGCTCTTCACGGTCTGCTACACAGCGTGTTTCAGCGACGACGACCTGGGCCGCCGCTTCGATGACACGGTGGCCATCCGGGAGCTACACGGGTGCACCAGGATCGCGCAGGCAGAGCACGGCGTCACCTTCACCGCAACCAGCGCCACGGTGTGGCGCAAGAAGCGAATCGTGGTGCGGGCGTCCGCCGTTGAGGCCGTCTGCGCCGAGATCCACCTGCACCCGGCTCAGCCGCGCTGACGCTCCAGCTGCTCGAACAGTCCGACGGCACCCGCCCGCGCGGGCCCGGCACGGTCTCGTCGGCGGGCCGGGAGTCCGGCGGGGCGAGCTGAGGCCCGTCGTAGTAGTCGTCGCTGGAGTAGTCCCAGAACCAGTCTTCGCCCGGTTCGAAGGACTGGATGACAGGATGGCCACTCTCGCGCCAGTGGGCGCTGGCGTGCTTCATCGGGGAATCGTCGCAACAGCCGATGTGGCCGCAGGCCGCGCAGCGGCGCAGGTGCACCCACCAGCCCTTGGCTTCGTCGCATTCCACACAACCGGTGCCGCTCGGTGCCACGGTCGGATCGACATCGCTCATGGGTTCCGAGCCTACTGGCGATGGGGGAAACATGACCGGATCTGCGCCCGGCTCGCTAATGTTCGGGCCATGGCTGTCAACGATTCGCGTGAAGTGACCATCGACGCAACACCCGAGGAGATCCTCGACGTCATCGCCGACGTCGAGAACACCCCCAGCTGGTCACCGCAGTTCCAGAGCTGCGAGGTGCTCGAGGCGTTCGACGACGGCCGCCCCAGGCGGGTCAAGATGAAGGTCAAGGCCGCGGGTGTCACCGATGAGCAGATCATCGAATACACCTGGTCCGACAGCGGGCCGAGCTGGACCCTGATCAGCGCGGGGGCCCTGAAGAAGCAGGATGCGTCGTACACCCTCACCCCCGACGGCGACAAGACCAAGGTGCGCTTCGACATCACGGTGGACCCGTCGATCCCCATGCCCGGCTTCGTCATCAAACGCACCATGAAGGGCGCCATCGAGACGGCCACCGACGGGCTCAAGAAGCAGGTGGACAAGCTCAAGAAGGGCTAGTTGCCGTCGTTGGTCTTGTCCGGCAGGTAGGGCTCGATGGCGGCGGCCAGCTTGGCGACCGTCATCGACTGCAGCCAGAACTGTCCCGGGCCGTGCAGTTCGGCCATGAACAGGGAGTCGCCGAACATCTTGTTCTTCACCCCGCGGACGCTGGCGAAACTCAACTGCATCTCGGCGCGGTACATGGCCAGGTGACCGGGGTGGACCATGAACGACTGACCCGCGGGCAAGTCGTACTCCACCAGTTCACCGGCCACCTGCACCCAGGCCACGCCGTTGCCGCTCAGCTTCTGGAACACCACGCCCGCGCCGCCGAAGATGCCGGCACCGAGCTTCTGCTGCAGCCCCACCGACACCTCGACATCGGGCGTACTGGCCATGTACGCGCCGTTGGCCACCATGAACGTGTCCGCGGGGTCGACGCGCAGTTCCCGGATCACGCCGGGCAGGTTCGTGGACAAGGCGATCAGCCGGCCCGGCGCCTGCGCGGTGTACTGGGTGAGGAACAGTTGTCCGCCGCCGAGCATCCGTTTCAGGCCGCTCATGAAGCCGCCGCGGCCGCCGGAGCCGAACCGGGTGGAGGTCTCGATGGCGAAACCCGGAGTGAACCAGGAGACGTCGCCGCCCTCGGCCACGATGGCCTCTCCCGGTTCCATCGTCAGCTCCAGGATCGGCATGGTGTTGCCGATGATCGTTGTCTTCACGCCGTCAATGTACCGACCTTTCGTGGCGGCCGGGTCTTGGCGTGCGTGGCGTAGATGACCAGACCCACGAAGGCCAGCCCACCCACCAGATTGCCGAGCACCGTGGGGATCTCGTTCCACACCAGATAGTCGGCCACGGTGAAGTCGCCACCGAGCAGCAGGCCGGACGGGAACAGGAACATGTTGACGATCGAGTGTTCGAAGCCCAGGTAGAAGAACACCATGATCGGCATCCACATCGCGATGACCTTGCCCGGCAGGCTGTCTGACATCATGGCGCCGACCACGCCGGTGGACACCATCCAGTTGCACAACACCGCGCGGACGAACAGGGTCAGCATGCCGGCCGCGCCGTGCTCGGCGTAGCCGACCGTCCGGCCGTGGCCGATCTCCCCGATGGCCTGGCCCACCGCGTCGGGGGTGACCGAGAATCCGTAGGTGAAGTAGATGGCCATCAGCACTGCGACGGTGAAGGCGCCGGCGAAGTTGCCCAGGAACACCAGGCCCCAGTTGCGTAGCAGCGCAGCGATTGTCACTCCGGGACGCTTGTCCAGCCAGGCCAGCGGCACCAGCGTGAAGACGGCGGTCAGCAGGTCGAATCCCAGCAGGTGCAGGATGCAGAAGCCGACGGGGAACAACACCGCTCCGAGCAACGGCTGCCCGGTGTTGACCGAGATGCTGACCGCGAACGCGGCCGCCAGCGCCAGGATGGCGCCGGCCATGTAGGCGCGGATCAGGGTGTCCCGCGTGGACATCAGCACCTTCGCCTGGCCGGCGTCGATGATGCGGGTGGCGAGTTCTTTGGGGGTCACATACGACATCGCGGGTTCTCCGTTCACCACTGGTAGGGCAGGAATTTGCCGTCGATGGTGACGACCACCCGGTCACCGGCGGCGTCTTCGCGGCGCTCGAAGCTGACATTGCAGTTGATGGCGCTCATGATCCCGTCGCCGAACTCCTCGTGGATCAACGCCTTGAACGCGGGCCCGTAGACGTTGATCAGCTCGACGAAGCGGTAGATCGTCGGGTCCGTCGCCAGTGCCGGGTCGGCGGTCCGGTAGGGCTGGCGTTGGATCGCCGCGACTGTCTCGGGTTGCAGGCCCAGCAACTCACCCAGGGAGGCGGCCTCTGCGGCGGGCACTGGATGGCTGCCCAGCAGCGCGGCGGTGGTCCAGACCAGGGGCCGGTTGATGTGGTCGGCGATCTTCTGCCAGCTCAGGCCGGTGGCGGCGCGGCGCGCTTCGATGTCTGCGATGGCTGGGGAGGTGGGGTCGTATGCCATGGACTGTCTCCTTGTCGTCGTGGTGGTTGTCGTCGTCGTGAATCCATGTCATCGCCCCGGGACGGGGCGCCACAATGGCAGGACGCGCACACCGACCGGCATTTCGCGCACGGTGAGCTCGGCTTAACCAGCGCTTTACCCGGGGTAAACACCGTGCAACTCTGCGGCTCTAGCGTCGATGTCATGGGGACTGTCGATGCGGAACTGCTGTCTGCAGTGGTCGAGGCCGCACCGACTCCGTTGTGGGTCATCGAGGCCGACGGCACGGTGGCGCTGGCGAACCAGGCCGCGGTGAACGTGCTGGACTACGCATCAGTCGCTGATGTGATCGGTGCTCCGAGTCACGACACCCTGCATCGCTGGCGGCTGGACGGTTCTCGTTATGCCTCGCACGCCTGCCCCATCGTGGATCACCGCGGTGCCCGCGCAGGGTCTCATCCCGAGTGGTTCTTCACCCGCGTCGGCCGGCCGATCCCTGTCACCTGGTCCATCCGTCCACTCGGCCGCGGCGGCGCCAAGCTGTTGTCCTTCACCGACGCCAGCGAGCAGATGGCCGTGCACCGGCGGGAGTTCGCACGTGCGCCGTCGCGTGCGGAACTGCGGTCGCGGCTGCTGGCCCACGTGAGCGTCCGCTTTCGCGATCCCGAGTTCACTCCGGCGGTGCTGGCGGGTGAGTCCCACCTGTCGCTGCGTCTGGTCCAGCAGGTGCTCTCCGAGGACGGCCGTTCGCCGGCCACCGAGATCCGGCGCAAGCGTCTGGAACTGGCGTGCACGCTGCTGCGGAGCGGGTCCACGGTGCAGCAAGCCTGTCGGGCCAGCGGATTCTCCGAACCAGGCACCTTCACCCGGGCCTTCCGCCGACACTTCGACATGTCACCCAGCGAGTGGCTGCGCAAAAATTCGAATCAGCCGGAGTCTGCGGAAATAGCCTCGCGGTGAGCCTGGTTGCTCCGGAGTATGCCGACAGGAGTTGTCCTCAATCCGGATCACAGCGCCGAAAACACCGTCGATGACGCGATTGGCCAGGCCAGACGTGCCTACGACGCCGGTGTGCGCCAGCTGTGGCTGGCGCAGATGGCCGACATCGACGCGATTGCCCTGGCCGGGTTGATCGGTGCAGCCGTACCCGGACTGGGGGTGGGCACGTCGGTGGTTCCCATCAATCCCCGCCATCCGCTGCTGATCTCCGCCGCCGCGCAGACCGCGCAGGCTGCCTCGCACGGCCAGTTCAGTCTGGGGCTGGGACTCGGTGCGCCGGATGTGGAGCAGGCGGTGTTCGGCATGCGCTGGTCGAACACCATCACCCGGTTGCGCGAGCACCTGACCGTGCTGCGATCGATATTCGACACCGGCGTCGTGGATTTCGACGGCTCCGAGATCAGCACCCACCCACAGTGGCCGATCTCGGTGGGCGGCGGCACCCCCATTCCGATCTATGTGGCCGCGATGGGACCCAAGGCGCTGCGGATCACCGGGGAGCTCGCCGATGGCACCCTGCCGTACCTGGCAGGTCCGAAAACGTTGGAGCAGTTCATCGTTCCCACCATCACCGCTGCCGCGGCCGGCCGTCCCGCGCCGCGGATCATCGCCATGGTTCCGGTGCTGGTGACCGACGACGTCGACGCCGGGCGCCGCTGGGCCGCTGAGCAACTGGCGTTCTACGAAACCATCCCGTCGTACCAGAAGGTGATTGCCCGCGAAGGCGTGGACGGTGTGGTGGACCTGGCCGCGGTCGGGTCTGCGGCTGAGGTGACCAAGCATCTGCAGCGGCACCTCGATGCCGGAGCGACGGATGTGGTGCTGAGTCCGATGCGACGTGCACCCGGTGACGCTGAGGCGAACTGGGCTGTGGCCGCCGGTCTCTGAGTTTCACCACCGCCGAGCGTGCGTGTTTGTACGGGGGCGCGCCGTGGTAGCTGTGCAGAATGCGGACGCTCAACGCGCGGTGAATCCGGCTCTGCCACTTCAGCGAAGCGCCGCGGTTGGGGTCGCCGCGAGTGTGGAGTTGTGTCGCCTCTACCTCGGTTCGGCGGAGACCAAGTCCACACTCGAGCCGTATCCCACCACCCGTCGGGAGTGCGTGTTTGTACTAGGGCGCGCCGCAGAATCTGTACAGGATGCGCACGCTCGGCATGCGCTGAATCCTGCTCTGGCACTTCAGTAGAGCGCTGCCGGTATCAAGTCCACACTTAAAACTGTTGCAAAACTCATCTGTCACTTCCGTTTTCGGCGGCCGTTTTTTGTCGGACCCCGTCTATATCGTGGGGGCATGTTCGCAGGGTTGCCCGATTGCGCAGCGCGGTCGCAGATGACCGACGTGCAACTCGACGATGCGATCACCACCTACACCGCCCTGGCCGCCACCGTCGCCGCCCACCGGTTGCTGTTCATCGCCGAGAAGACCACCCGTACCTACACCGATGACTACGACACCGTCGAGGACACCGAAGCCGCCTGGAAGTCCGCCGCCGCCGAGATCTCGTTGGCCAGCGACACCAGCCACGGCCGGGCGTCCAACGACATGGAAATCGGGTTGGCGTTGGCGACTCGGTTGCCGAAGGTCGCTGAGTTGTTGTTGGGCGGGCAGATCTCGGAATACATCGCCCGACGCATCGTGCACCGCACCACCAACATCATCGACCCCGACGTACTGGCCACCGTGGAGGCTCACCTCGCTGAGGCGGCCACCACCTGGGGTGCCCTATCGGTCAAGAAACTCGATGACGCCATCGATGTGTGGGTGAATCGTTTCGATCCGGCGGCGGTGCGGCAGGTGCGGGTGCGGGTCCGCGACCGGGGTGTGGAGATCCTGGAAACCAAAGACGGGGTCACCGAGGTCCTGCTGCGCCTCACCGGTGCCGATGCCGCGTTGTATTGGCAGCGGATCACCGCGATGGCCAAAGGGGTCTGCACAGACGACCCCCGGACGCTGAATCAGCGCCGCGCTGATGCCCACGGGGCGCTGGGGGCGGGGTTCTTCCACCTGGCGTGTCAGTGCGGGAACCCGGACTGCCCCGCCGCCGCCGACGATGATGGCCGGGCCTCGCAGGTGGTGGTGCACATCTACACCGAAGCGGCCACCCTCGACGCACAGCCCGATCCGTTGATGGACGGCGATGCTCCGCTGCCGCCGGACCCTGGCCAGCCGCGCAGTGACATCACCCTGGTCTATCCCGACGGCACCCGCGTCCCCCTCGACGGCGAACCCGAACCCGCCCGCGAACAGGAGAGCACCAACGATGGCTCACCTGCCGAATGCCGGCCCGCGGCCGACGTTCAGCAGGAGCCCGAGAGCGAAAACGAAGCAGCGGAGACACCACCACCCACACCACCGCCCAATCCGCCGCCGGGCATCCTGGTGGGCTTCGGCGCGATGCCGGCGCCGCTGATCGCCGCACTCATCGCCCGAGGCGCACCAGTCCGCCACCTCACCGCACCGGGAACAAATCCCGAACAGCGCTACCGCCCGTCAACAGCCCTGCAGGAGTGGACCACCGCCCGCGACCTGACGTGCCGGTTCCCGAACTGCGACCGCCCGGCCCAGTTCTGCGAATACGACCACACCACCCCGTGGCCGGCCGGCACAACCCATGCCTCCGGCGGCAAGATGTACTGCAAGCTGCATCATTTCGGCAAAACCTTCTGGGCCGGCTGGACCGACAGCCAAGCCCCCGACGGCACCATCACCATCACCACCCCCACCGGACAGACCTACACCAGCAAACCCGCCAGCCGCCTCTACTTCCCCACCATCAACACCACCTCAGCTCCCATCAACACCCCGCCGCCGACACCCACCCCGCCCGGCAAAATCAACCACATCCCCACATACCGAAAACGCAACCACGCCCGACAACGCGCCTACCGCATCAACGCCGAACGCAAACTCAACGACGCCCACGTCACCGAATGGAACAGACCACCACCGTTCTGACGGTCGGGGCTCACGGGGCCGGCTGCCGGTCCAACCTGATTCGCACCGCTGCACCAGCGCACGCGATCACGGCGACCGCGCCCAGAACGGTCTGCCACGTCAGCCTCTCGTGCAGGAGTACAGCGGCCCACAGCACACTGAGCACCGGTTGAATCAACTGAACCTGACTGACCTGCGCAATGGGGCCGATGGCCAGCCCGCGGTACCAGGCGAAGAACCCGAGGAACATGCTGACCGCGGCCAAGTAGCCGAACGCGGCCCACTGATGTGCAGTCGCCGACGGGGGTTGATTGATCACCGCCACCACGGTGAGAACGATCATCACGGGAGCGGCAACCACCAGCGCCCACGAAATCGTCTGCCAAGCACCGAGTTCCCGGGCCAGAAGCCCGCCTTCGGCGTACCCGATGGCCGCCCCCAGCACAGCGGCGAACAACAAGAGGTCCGACCAGTGAATTTGCCCCGGGCCGCCGCCGTGAAGCACCGCGAACGCCACCGCGGCTACCGCCCCGGCCGCGGCGACGAGCCAGAAGAGCATCCGCACGCTCTCCTTACCGCGCAGGACAGCCATCACAGCGGTTGCGGCGGGCAGCAATGCAATCACCACAGCGGCGTGGCTGGCCGACGTCGAGGTCAGGGCATAGGACGTCAAGATTGGAAACGCGAGGACAATGCCCGCCGCGATGACCATCAGTCGCACACACTGACTCCAGGTCGGGCGAGCCTGCCTGGTCAATGCCAGCGCTGCGCCGGCCAGTACCGCGGCGACCACGGCACGCGCCGCACCGATGAACAGTGGAGACAATCCCTCGACGGCGACGCGGGTGAAGACGACGGTGAAGGAGAAGCTGAGAACACCGAGCAACCCCCACCACAGACCTGTACGAGAAACACGTGTCACCGTCAGCGGCGCAGGATCTGTAGCCGTCTGATGGCCTCGTCCAGTGTGCCGTCCTTCTTGCAGAAGGCGAAGCGCACCAGGTGATTCCATTGCGCGGCGTGGGGTCCCGCTGCATCGCAGAACGCCGACAGCGGGATGGCCGCCACGCCGGCGCGGTGCGGTAGCTCGGCGCAGAATGCGGTGCTGTCGGTGTAGCCGAGCGGCCGGGGATCCGCGCACAGGAAATATGTTCCGGCGCTGGCATGGACGTCGAAACCGATGTCGGCCAACGCATCCGAGAGCTTGTCGCGCTTGCCCTGCAACGAATCCCGCAGGTCGTCCACCCAGGCGTCCTCGTTGTCCAGCGCATAGGCCACCGCCGGCTGGAACGGGGCGCCGCCGACGTAGGTGAGGAACTGCTTGGCCGCCCGCACGCCGGCGATCAGCTCGGCGGGTCCGCAGACCCAGCCGATCTTCCACCCCGTGACGTTGAACATCTTGGCCGCACTCGAGATGGTCAGGGTGCGCTCGGCCATCCCGGGGTAGGCGGCCAGCGGCCGATGCTCGCGCGAATCGAATACCAGGTGCTCGTAGACCTCATCAGTGATCACCAGCAGGTCGGCGTCCACAGCGATCTGCGCGACGGCCGCCAGATCCTCGTCCCGGAGCACCAAGCCGGTGGGGTTGTGCGGGGAGTTGATGATCATGGCCTTGGTACGCGGCGAGACGGCGGTGCGCAGCGCGTCCAGGTCGAGGCCGAACCCGCGGCCGTCGGGCACCAGCGGTGCGGTGATGCGGTGACACCCGGCCATGGCGACCACGGGGGAGTAGGAGTCGTAGAACGGTTCGATCAACAGCACCTCGGAACCGGGTTCCACCAGGCCGATCACCGCCGCGGCGATGGCCTCGGTGGCGCCTGCGGTGATCAAGACCTCGCTGTCGGGGTCGTACTCGACGGCGTACTTGCGCTTGCGCTGGCGAGTCACCGCCTGGCGCAGCATCGGGATGCCCGGTCCGGGCGGGTACTGGTTCACCCCGTCGGCGATGGCGTGCTGCGCGGATTTCAGCATGGCGACGGGACCGTCCTCGTCGGGGAACCCCTGGCCCAGGTTGACTGCGCCGATGCGCGCCGCCAACGCCGACATCTCGGCGAACACGGTGGTCGTATAGGGCTGCAGCCGGTGGACCGTCATGGTTGCCCAGCCTAGCGACGGCGGTAGTCTGACTGCTCTGGCGGTCAGCCACCGGGGAGGGGGACAGGATGCCGCGTCGGGTGACCATCGACGATGTGGCCCGGTTGGCTGAGGTCCACAAGGCGACGGTGTCGCGGGCGCTCAACGCCCGCACCAGTGACCAGGTCAACGCCGAAACCCTGAAGCGGGTCAAGCGGGCCGCCCGCCAGCTGGGCTATGTCCCCAACGCGATGGCCCGCGGGTTGCGCACCAGCAGATCCATGACCATCGGCGTCATCATCCCTGACCTGATGAACCCGATCTTCCCGCCCATCATCCGCGGCATCGAGCACGTGCTGCAGGCGCAGGGGTACACGGTGCTGATCGCCAACACCGATTCCCACGACGACGTCGAGATCTCAGCGTTCGAATCGCTGCTGCAGCGCCGGGTGGACGGGTTCATCCTCGCGACGGGGCGCCTCGACGACCAGCCGGTGGTGGACCAGGCGGCCGCGGCCGGAGTTCCGGTGGTGTTGGTCAACCGCGGCTCCGGCATGGGTGGTTATCCGTTGGTGGGCGGCGACAACGTCCGCGGCGTCGAGTTGGCGGTCGCACATCTGGTCGAGCTGGGGCACCGCAGCATCGTGCATGCCGCCGGGCCGCCGAACTTCTCCACCACCCGTTCGCGCGCCGAGGCGTTCGAAGCGACGGCCACCGCAGCCGGTGTGGCGCACCAGACCATCTATGCCAATGCCCTGACCATCGAGGCCGGCTTTCAGGCCGCCGATACCATGTTGGCGCACAACGACATTCATCCGACGGCGTTGATGGCCGGCAATGACCTGGTGGCGCTGGGGCTGATCCGGCGGTTGCGGGCCGAGGGTCTGCGGTGCCCGGAGGACGTCTCGGTGGTCGGGTTCAACGACATGCCCTTCGCCGAGGACTTCTGGCCGCCGCTGACCTCGGTGCACATGCCGCTGCGCGACATCGGTGCGGAGGCGGCGCGATTGTTGTTGCGGGGCATCGACACCGGCGAGCAGGACGGCGCGACGCTGACGCTGCCGGTGACGCTGATGGTGCGGGGTTCTACCGGTCCGGCACCGGCCTGAGCAGTTCGTCGGCCAAGGCGGCTGCGGCGGGGCTGAGGTGTCGCGGTGCGGCGAGATACAACGTCCAGCGCACCTCCGGCTGCAGGGGCAGCGCCCGCAGATCAGGGAAGCGCCCGGCGTCGGTGGCGGGCATGATCGTGCTGCCCAGGCGGTGACGGGTCAGTTCGGCGGCGGTGTGGTAGTCGGCCACCTCGTAGGTGGTGGCCACCGTGACGCCGGCGTCGGCCAGGGCCTGGTCCACCATCCGGCGCACGCCCCACCCCGGAGCGAACTGGATGAGGTGCTCGCCGGACAGGTCCGCGACGTCCACCGTGTTATGCCCCGCCAGGTGGTGCTCGGGTCGGCAGACGAACAGCAGTGGCTCGCTGGTGAGGGGCTGCACGTCCACCGCGGCCACGGTCCTTCCAGGAGTGGAGATCAGCGCCAGGTCCAGGGTGCCGTCGGCGATGGCAGCCAGATGACCCACCGAGCCGGCGGCACTCTGCTGCAGTCGGACCTGGATCAGCGGGTACCGGGTGCGGAACTTGCCCAGTGCGGCAGGAAGATCCAGGGCGCCGGCGGACATCAGGGTGCCCAGCTGCACGGTGCCCGCCAGCTGGTCCTGATACTTCACCACGGCATCCCTGGCACGCCTGGCCGCAGCCAGCACCTCGTGGGCCTGGGTGAGAAACACTGCGCCCGCCGCGCTGAGGGTGATCTGGCGCCGCGAGCGGTCCACCAGCGCGACGCCGAGTTCCTTTTCCAGCCGCGCGATGGACGCCGACAGTGCCGATTGCACCAGGTGCACCCGGCGCGCGGCCCGGGAGAAGTTCAGTTCATCGGCGACGGCGATGAAGTGTTCGAGCTGGCGGAGCTCCATCCCGCCATTGAATCATCTCCCAGACCGATCGGACAGATCACAAACATTCGTTGGACGCGATGGGACTGCAGTGCTGCGATCAGGGTATGACCACTGACATCGTTGTCGCGGGCGCCGGGCACAACAGCCTCATCACCGCCTGCTACCTCGCCCGGGCCGGTTACCGGGTGCTGGCCGTCGATGCCCGGCCCATTCCGGGCGGCGGCGCGGCCACCGAGGAGATGCTCGCACCTGGCTACCTGGTGGACTCGTGCTCCACCGGCCACACGCTGATCCAGGGCAATCCCCTGATGACCGGCGACGAACTAGGGCTGCTGGCCCAGCACGGGTTGCGCTATGCCCACCCGGATCCCGTTGCGCACGTGATGTTTCCGGACGGCACCCAATTCACCCACTGGCTCGACATGGAGCGCACCGTCGAATCGATCAGCCGGTTCTCCCGGGCCGACGCCGATGCCTACCGTCGGCTGATCGCCGAATGGCGCGACGTCAAGCACCTGTTCAACCGGGCGCAGTTCACGCCCCTGGGTCGCGGGCCCAGCCTGGACGCAATGCTGGACGAGCACCCGATGGGCAACGTCTGGAAGCGGCGGCGGGTGATGTCCTCCTGGGAGGTCATCCGGCACGAGTTCGAGAACCGCTACGTCCGCTCCTACATGCTGTGGCAGGCGTACCAGACAATGGTGCGACCGGACGCCGCGGGCACCGGCCCGCTGGCCTACTCGATCATCGGCGGACGGCAAGAGAAGAGCTGGTCCATCCCGCTGGGCGGCTCCGGGCAACTGACCGACGCCCTGGTCCGGTGTTTCGAATCCTACGGTGGTCGAATCGAAACCGACGTGATGGTGGAGTCGCTGATCCTCGACGACGGCCGCTGCGTCGGCGTGCGCGCCGTCGACGGGCGGGAGTTCCGTGCGTCGGTGGCGGTGTTGTCCACCATCCACGTCACCCGCCTGACCGAGATGGCGCCTGCTGAAAGTTGGGACGAGGCTTGGCGCTACGGCGTCGCGACCTACGACCCCGGTGCCGCCGGCTCTGCGGTGTATCTGGGCACGACGGTGCCGCCGGTGTTCGAGACGCCCGACGGGCCGGTGTCGGCGGTGTCGGCCGGGTACGCGGGGTGGCCCGAGGACATGCTGGACCACGCCCGGATCGCTTATGACGGGCAGTGGCAGGACCGGATCGGTTTCCTGCTGGTCGCCACCCCCACCCTCGTGGACCCCAGTCGCGTTCCGGTGCCCGGACACCACACCGTCAAGCTGCTGCACACCGTCGGACACGTGATGCCGGAGGACCGCCGCTACGCCGACGTGATGGCGACGCGGGCCGCCGAACTGCGCGAGCTCACCCGGTGGATGTGCCCGTCGTTCACCGACGATGTGGTTCTTGCCGAATATGTCAAGGGCCCTGTGGAATTCGAGCAAGCCAACCCGGCGATGGTCAACGGTGCCTGGCACGGCGGCGACCGTGGCATCACGTTCTCCGGTCCCCAGCGGCCGGCGCCGGGATGGGCCGGCCACCGCACCCCGATCCCCGGGCTGTACCAGACCGGCGCCACGACGTATCCGGGCGGCTCGGTGACGGGTGGACCGGGTCGCAACGCGGCCATGGTCATGCTCGAAGATCTTGGCCGCGAACTTCTTTGATTCGGTAGTCTCCCGGCAGCATCCCTACAAACGATTGCAGGTCTCTGGTGGATCAGATCAAGCTCGGAGTCTTCAGCCCGTCGGTGGTCCTCGACGTCGCCCGGTCCAGCGGCCGGCTGACCGAGGCTGGCGTGGAGGTTCACGACACCCCCGTGGCGTCCTCACCGGCGCAGTTCACTTCACTGCGAGACGGCGAGTACGACGCGGTGTTCACCAGCCCCGACAACGTGCTGGCCTACCGGTTCCTGCCGGCCAACCCGCTGGGCGAGCTGCTCGACGTGGAGATCCTGGCCGGGCTGGACCGGGGACTCGGGCTGTGCCTGGCGGTGCGGCCCGGGCTGGTCGACGTGAGCAAACTCGCGGGTGGGCGTTTCGGTGTCGACGTGCCCACGTCCGGTTTTGCGTTCGTCGGCTACGCGCTGCTGGAGGAACTGGGCGTGGCGCGCGCCGACGTGGAGATCATCACATTGGGATCAACACCCAAGCGCGCCAGCGTGTTGCAGACCGGCGGCTGCGATGCCACGGTTCTCAACGCGGGCAATGAGTTGGCCGCCCAGGCGGCCGGCTGTGCGCTGCTGGCCGACGTCACCCGGTTGGGTCCGTACCTGGGCACCGTGGTCGCCCGGCTGCGGGACGCCCCCGCAGCGGCGGCCGTCGACCGGATGGTGGCGGCGCTGGTGGACACCGCACGCAGCATCAGTGCCGGCGAACTGGACAGCGCGGCAACCGAATCCGCGGCGCGGTTGCTCGCCCTGGACGCCGACGGCGCCGCCCGGCACCTGGCGGTGCTGCGGGACCCGGCGCGCGGGCTGATCGGCGACGGCAGCGTGGACCTCGCGGCGCTCGGCACGCTGGTGGGGTTGCGTCGACGCTTTCTGCCGGCGCCTGAACTCGAGGGCCTCGAAGACCGGTTCGGTGAGCTGGTCTATTCGCGGACGACGTAGCGGGCGCGGGCGGCGGTGGTCACCGCCGCATAGCCGATCGACACCACCGTCGCGACGATGAACAGCACCTCGAAGCGGTGTGCGCCCGCGGCGACGTTGCCCGCGGCCGCGCCCGCCGATGCGCCGACGAACAGTGCGACGGAGAAGGATGACATGCCGATGGCGCGGCTGTCGGCGGCGGCGTCACTCATCCAGGTCTGCATGGTGGTGTGACCGGTGGCCCACGCCAGGCCCAGCGCAATGGCGGCCGTCAGCACGGTGATCAGCGAAATGTCCACGGACACCGCAACGTAGGCGCCCACGATCGCGATACCTGCCACCAGCATCAGCACCCAGGTCGCCCAGCGGCCGAGCACCAGTCGCATCAGCTGGGTGGTGATCACCACTGCGGCTCCGAACGCCGAAGTGGCGGCCCCGGCCACCAGGACGGAGGCGCCGGTGGCCTGCAGCGCCACCGCCAGGTAGTTGAACACCCCGACCAGCAGGGCTCCCTCGACGATGGTGAAGGCCAAGATGGCAACCGCCCAGCGGTTGGCGGCCAGCGTGCGCAGCGAGGGCAGTAGGCGTTCCCGGGTGTCGCCGGCGGTGTCCGAGAGCCGGGGCAGCAGCGCGGTCAGTGCGAACGCGAACACGGCGATCACCACGTAAACCCAACGCCAGCCGAACCATTGGGCGATGACGCCGGCACCCAGTGTCCCGCTGGCCAGCCCCACCGAGATGGCGGCGGCCAGGTTGGCATTGGCCACGGCTCGCTTGGTGATCGCCAGCGTGTCGCCGTAGTAGATCAGGACGGTGGTGATGGTGGCGGCGAACATGGCGCCCGCGACACCGCGGGTGATGCTGTAGGTGAGTGCGTCCTGGGTGAATGCGGTGGCCAGATTGGCCACGCCGCCCAGTGCCGTTGACACCACCAGGATGCGCACCCGGCCGAAGCGCGCCGCCAGGGTGCTCCAGAACAACTGGAACGCGGCATAGGACACGGCGTAGACCGTCAGCGAATGGCCGATCGCGTCCAGGCTCGTGTTCAGATCACCGGCGATCACGGGAACCAGAGGAGGCATCACCGACCGGTCGATCATCGACACGAACGCGGCCAGGATCAAGATCATGTGTGCCACTCCGGTGTGGGATGGTGCCCTGGTTGGTGCAAACGTTTGCGGTTGACTATAGCTGCGTCGATTCGGTCAACCAGAGGCGGTGTGATCCCCGGCATGGGAGGGTGTTGACACTCGTCCCGCTCCTGTGTGACGATTCACTGCAATCGATTGCAAGTGAGCTACACAACATCAGAGCTCGTCGGAGGCAATCGGTCTGACAGAGAGGTTGGGCATGCGCATAACCACCGCATTTCGAGCGATCGCGGCGGCTGCCGCGATCGCATTGGCAGCCACCGGCTGCTCGGCGGACGACGCCGGCGACAGTGACACCATCAAGATCGGTGCCTCACTACCGCTGACCGGCGAATTCAGCCAGGGCGGGCTCGACACCCAGCGCGGGTACGAGACCTGGGTCGAGATGACCAACGAGGCCGGCGGTCTGCTCGGCAAGCAGGTGGAGATCGTCGTCAAGGACGACGCCACCCAGCAAGAGACCGCGGTCTCCAACTACAACAACCTGATCTCGCAGGACAAGGTGAATCTGCTGCTCGGCAGCCAGTCCTCCCTGCTCAACATCCCCGCCTCGGCCATCGCCGAGAAGAACAAGATGCTGTTCGTGTGCCCGTCCTGCGGCTCACCGGACATGTTCAACCGCGGGTTCAAGTACATCTTCTTCTCCCAGCAGGCCATCGCCACCGACCAGGCCAAGGTGTTCGCCAACTGGATCGCCGCCCTGCCGCCGGAGCAGCGGCCGAAAACCGCCGCCTATCCCGCGCTGGACGACCCGTTCGCCGGGCCCGTCGTGGAAGGCGCCGAGAAGATCCTCTCGGCCGCGGGCATCCGCACCGTCTACAAGGACCAGTACCCGGCCACCACCAAGAACTTCGACTCGGTGGTCAACGCCATGCGTGACGCCGGCGCCGAGATCGTGGTGCAGGGCGCACAATTCGAGGACGGGGTCAACATGATCCGTTCGATGAACCGGGCCAATTACCAGCCGGGCATCCTGTACCAGAGCAGCTCGCCCACCTACGGCCAGCAGTACCTCGACGCCGTGGGACCCGACAACGCCGAGGGCGTGTTCTTCTCGTCCAGCTACAGCCCGCTGTCGGACACCACGCAGAATGCGGACTTCGTGAAGCGGTACGAGGAGAAGTTCGGCCAGAGCCCGCCCGAGGACGCCGCTGACGGCTTCGCCGCCGGCCAGGTGCTGCAGGCCGCCGTCGAGGCAGTCGGCTCCATCGACGACCAGACCGCTCTCGCAGACTGGTTGCACGCCAATAGCGTCGACACACTGCTGGGCACGCTGAGCTGGAATGAGGACGGCAGCCCCAAGGGTGACTTCCTGGTGGGACAGTGGCAGGCCGGCGTCTCGCAGGTGGTGCTGCCCACCGACGTCGCAACCTCGGACAAGATCATGCGCTGGCGCGGCGGGGACATCTGATCTCATGACCTCCCTCGTCCAGACGCTCATCCTGGGGCTGCTCGTCGGCGCGCTGTACGCGCTGATGGCCTCTGGCCTGACCCTGATCTTCGGGGTCATGCGGGTGATCAACCTCGCCCACGGTGCGTTCGCCGTACTGGCGGCGTTCCTCACCTACACCCTGTGGCGCCAGCTCGGACTCGATCCGCTGCTGTCCATCCCGATCGTCATGGTCGTGATGTTCGGATTCGGTTGGCTGGTCTACGTTCTGGTGATCCGCCACGTCCGCGGCGCGCACGTCACCATGACGGTGCTGGCCACCTTCGGGATCGCGTTGATGCTCGAGGGAATCATGGGCTTCATCTGGGGCAACACCTCCACCTCGGTGGTGGTGTCCTACACCGACGCCTCGCTGTCACTGGGCAGCATCTACATCCCGCAGGCCATGCTCATCGCTGCGGTCATCGCGGTGGTGGTGATGGGCGGGCTGTACCTGCTGCTCAACCACACCTGGGCGGGCCGGGCCATCCGGGCGGCGTCGTCCAACGAGAGCGGCGCGCTGCTGGTGGGGGTGAGCGTGGCCACCATCGCCGCGCTCACCTTCGCCATCGGCGTGGCCACCCTGGGTGCCGGCGGCGCGATGCTCTCCACGATCTACCCGTTCCTGCCCGGCACCCACTACCAGTGGATCGCCCGGTTGCTCGCGATCGTCGTGCTCGGCGGTCTCGGCAGCCTGCCGGGTGCCGTCCTCGGCGCACTGGTGATCGGGATCGGTGAGATGGCGGCCACCGCCTACGTCGGCGCCGCCTGGCCCGTCGCGGTGCCGTTCCTGGTCATCATCGTCGTGCTGATCACCCGCCCGCAGGGCCTGATGGGCACCCGACTCCGAGAGGACGCGGTGGCATGAGTGCCGATGTGAAGACCCGCCTGCTGGACCCCACGTTGCACAAGTGGGGATCCCGCGCCCTGATCGCCGTCGCGGCGGCCGTGATCGTGCTGTTCCCGTTGTCGCCCAGCATGTCTGCGCAGAACATCGTCATCCTGTCACTGGTGTTGGCCATCGGCGCCAGCGGCCTGAACGTCATCACCGGGTTCACCGGCTACCTGTCGCTGAGCCAGGGCGCGTTCATCGGGATCGGTGCCTACGTCGGGGCCATCATGGCCAACCGGTTCCCCGACATCGAACCGCTGGTCTGGGTTCCGTTGGCCGGCGTGGTCGCGGCCCTGATCGCCATGCTGCTCGGCCTGGTCACCTACCGCTCCCGCGGTCCGGCCTTCGTCATCATCACCGTGGCGTTCCTGTTCCTCATCCAGTTCGTCGCCATCGAATGGGTGTCGGTCACCAACGGCACCGCCGGCCTGACCCTGCCGCTGCCGGATTGGCCGGAGGCGTGGGGCAACTGGCCCTTCCACCTGGCCCTCGTCGGACTGCTGGCCGCCTCGCTGCTGATGACGTGGTGGATCCGCCGCACCAAGTTCGGCATGGGTCTGATCGCCATCCGCGAGGATGAGGGCAAGGCCGGCACCATCGGTGTCAACGCACCCGTCTACAAGCTGCTGGCCTTCGGGCTCTCGGCACTGTTCGTCGGCATGGCCGGGTCGGTGTACGGCTACTACCTGTCCTTCGTCGACCCCATCGGCATGTTCTCCATCATCACCAGCGCCCTGATCGTGCTGGCAGTCATCCTCGGCGGCCGCGGCACGCTGTGGGGCCCGGTGTTGGGCGCCTTCATCATTCAGCCGGTCAACATCTACGCCAACCAGGCCTTCGGCGGCGGCAACGCCCGCCTGGTGCTGTTCGGCGGGCTGCTGGTGCTGCTGGTGATCCTGCTGCCCAAGGGCATCCTGCCCACCCTGGCCTCGCTGATCGAGAAGGCCAGGACCAAGGGCACCGTGGGGTTGTCCGGTGCGCGGCTCAATCCGCTGGACCGGCCGCTGGTGCGCACCGAGCTCCGCAAGCCCGCGCCGACCGGCAAGACACTGCTGGAAGTCAAAGGCCTGCACAAGAGTTTCGGTGGCAACCAGGCCGTCAACGACTGCAGCTTCACCGTTCCCGAAGGGTCCATCACCGCGCTCATCGGACCCAACGGCTCGGGCAAGACCACGGTGTTCAACCTGATCTCCGGTGTCATGGCCCCCGACCAGGGCGAGATCCTGCTGGACGGGCAGCGCATCGACAACATCTCGCCGTGGTCGCGTGCGCACCACGGGCTGGGCCGGACATTCCAGATCACCCGGTTGTTCCGGGAGATGACCGTGCTGGAGAACGTCGTCGCGCCGCTGCGCAACTTCTCGGTGCCGCAGCTCGGCCTCGGTGCCGTCAGCGGCTCGGAAGCCGCACGCGCCGAGGAACTCCTGGAGTTCGTCGGTATGACGGCCTACCGGGACGCGCACGCCGGGGCGCTGTCCTACGGGCAGCAGAAGCTGGTCGAACTGGCCCAGGTGCTGATGCTCGATCCGAAGCTGATCCTGCTCGACGAACCCGCCGGCGGCATCAACCCCACCTTGATCGAGCGGATGGGTGACCTGATCCGCCAGCTCAACGCCGACGGCAAGACCTTCCTGCTGGTGGAACACAACATGCCGTTCGTGGTGGGTCTGTGTGACCCGATCCGGGTGCTTGCGCGTGGTGCGGTGATCTCTCAGGGCAGTCCGGAAGAAATCCAGAAGGACCCGTTGGTGCTCGACGCCTACCTGGGCGACGACTACCTGCTCGAGGCGCCGTCCAAAGGCTCCACAGTGTCAGTGAAGGAAGGGAATCCGGCATGATCAAACTCGAAGGCGTGATCGCCGGCTACGGCGGCGGCAACGTCCTGCAAGGTGTCGATCTCGAGGTCGGCCCGGGTGAGCTCGGCTGTATCGTCGGGCCCAACGGTGCAGGCAAGTCGACGGTGCTGCGGGCCGTCAGCGGCATCCTCAAGCCCAGCGCGGGCCGGATCACGCTGGACGGCAAGAACATCACCGGCCTGTCCCCGGACCAGGTGCTCGAATGTGGTGTCACCCAGGTGCCGCAGAGCAACGGGTTGTTCCCGACGCTGACCGTCAAGGAGAACATCCTGATGGGCGCTTACGTCATCCGCAGGCAGCGGGCGCTGGTCAAGCAGCGCTACGACGAGGTGCTCAACATGTTCCCGTTGGTGAAGGACAAGACCGGCATCCGCTGCGGCAACCTCTCCGGCGGCCAGCGGCGCATGGTGGAATTCGCCCGTTCGCTGATGCTCGATCCCAAGCTGGTGCTGCTGGACGAACCGTCGCTGGGACTGGACCCCAAGTCGCTCACGGTGATCGACGAAGCCGTGGCGATCATGCGGGCCAACGGCAAGGCCATCCTGATGGTCGAGCAGAACGTCCGATTCGGCCTGCGCATGGCGTCCAGCGGCATCGTCATGGAGAGCGGCCGGGTCCTGCTGACCGGCCCGGCCCAATCCGTTCTGGCCAACCCCGAGATCGCAGATCTCTACTTCGGTGGTGCGGTGCATGCACCCAGCACGTCCGACACCCCCGCAACCGCCTAGAAAGATAAGGAACACACATGTCTGCCTCAAACCTCAAGATCGGCTGGATCGGCGCAGGCCGAATGGGTGCCCAGCTGGTGACCCGGTTGCTCGACGCCGGATACGACGTGACGGTGTACAACCGCACCGCGGCCAAAGCCGCGCCGCTGGCGGAGAAGGGTGCCAAGGTGGTGACCCGGCCGGTGGACCTGGCCGATCGCGATCTGGTGTTCGCCATGGTGTCGTCGTCGAAGGACCTCGAGCAGGTGATGCTCGGTGACGGTGGCCTACTCACCGGCGAGGTGTCGCCGCGGGTGATCGCCGACTCGTCGACGGTCTCGGCCGAGATCAGCGTCAAGATCCGGGAGGCCGCCAACTCGCGTGGGTGTGACTTCCTGGCCACCCCCGTCAGCGGTAACCCGAAAGTGATTGCGGCAGGGAAGCTCACGGTGGCGGTGTCGGGTCCGCGTGAGGTGTTCGACTCCGTGCGCCCGGTGTTGGAAGTGTTCGGTCGCAGTGTCACCTACGTCGGCGAGGGTGAGGTGGCGCGGTTGGTGAAGATCGCCCACAACCTGATGCTCGGCGTGGTCACCCAGTGTCTGGCCGAGATCACGGTGCTGGTGGAGAAGGGCGGTGTCAGCCGCGCCGACTTCCTGGAGTTCCTCAACGATTCGGTGATGGGCTCGACGTTCACCAAGTACAAGTCGCCGGCGTTCGTCAACCTCGACTTCGCGCCGACGTTCACGATGGGCCTGCTGCAGAAGGACTTCGACCTGGGTCTGGCCGCGGCCAACGAGTTGAAGGCCCCCATGCCCATCGCCTCGGCCACCCGCCAGATCGTGGCGCAGGCGGCGGGCGCGGGAGTGGGTGTCGAGGAGGACTTCGCGACACTGCTGCTGGAGGTGGCCCGCGGCGCGGGCATCGAACTCTCACCCGAGAACGTGACGGTCGACGACGGACTGACGCCGCCGGTGCACCAGTCATGACGGCTCTGCATGAGCCCAAGGCTCCTCCGGTGACACTGCGTCCGCTGGGCGCTCCGGGGCACATGGGTGTCGACTACGAGGAGCGGGTGGACTTCGCCCGGTTGCGGGACTATCGCATCGGGCGGGCGAAGGCCGCGCTGGAGGCGTCGGGGTGTGGCGCGTTCCTGCTGTTCGACTTCTACAACATCCGGTACACCACGCAGACGTGGATCGGTGGGGCACTGGGCGACAAGATGATTCGCTACTGCCTGCTGACCCGCGACCGGGAGCCCATCCTGTGGGACTTCGGCTCGGCCGTGCGGCACCACAAGCTCTACAGCCCGTGGCTGCCGCAGGAGAACTGGCGAGCCGGCTTCCTGGGCTTCCGCGGGGCGGTGGCCCCGGAGGCCGGGCTGATGCGCGATGCGGTCACCGAGATCAAGGCGCTGCTGGTCGAGGCCGGCGTGGCCGACGAGCCGGTGGGCATGGACATCGTGGAGCCGCCGTTCCTGTTCGAGATGCAGCGCCAGGGACTGTCGGTGGTCGATGCTCAGCAGTCGATGCTCGACGCCCGGGTGATCAAGTCGGGCGACGAGATCATGTTGCTCAACCAGGCCGCAGCCATGGTCGACGGGGTGTACCAGGACATCGTCGATGCGCTCAAGCCCGGCGTGCGGGAGAACGAGATCGTGGCGCTGGCCAACAAACGGCTCTACGAGTTGGGGTCCGATCAGGTGGAGGCCGTCAACGCCATCTCCGGCGAACGGTGTAATCCGCACCCGCACAACTTCACCGATCGGATCATCCGTCCCGGTGATCAGGCGTTCTTCGACATCATCCACTCCTACAACGGGTATCGGACCTGCTACTACCGCACCTTCGGGGTGGGATCGGCCACGCAGAGTCAGCGTGATGCCTACAAGCAGGCCCGGGAGTGGATGGACCGGTCCATCGACGCGATCCGCCCGGGTGTGGGTTCGGATCAGATCGCCCGGTTGCTGCCCAAGGCCGAGGACTTCGGGTTCGAGAACGAGATGGCGGCCTTCGGGTTGCAGTTCGCCCACGGTCTGGGACTGGGGCTGCATGAGCGGCCCATCATCTCGCGGCTGAACTCGCTGGAGAACCCGTTGGAGATCCAGGCGGGCATGGTGTTCGCGATGGAGACCTACTGCCCGGCCTCCGACGGCACCTCGGCCGCACGCATCGAAGAGGAAGTGGTGGTCACCGACGACGGCCCGGTGATCCTGACGAAGTTCCCGGCTCAGGAACTCTTCGTCG
The DNA here is from genome assembly GCF_010725885.1 of Mycolicibacterium tokaiense. Taxonomy (NCBI): domain Bacteria; kingdom Bacillati; phylum Actinomycetota; class Actinomycetes; order Mycobacteriales; family Mycobacteriaceae; genus Mycobacterium; species Mycolicibacterium tokaiense. The sequence continues at coordinate 2,603,756 of NZ_AP022600.1, forward strand.
CCAACGAGTACTAGCGGGACCCCTCGCCCGCAGAACAAGTGCGGCGCCCCTGAACGGGGGCGCCGCACTTTTCTGTGTCACCTCATGTTGCTCGATACCACCGCACCGTCTCGGCAAGCGCGGTCTCGTGATCGGTCACGGGCAGCGGGCCGAAAACGCCGTCGAACTTGGCATGGTCCACCACCCAGGGGTGGGTGCGTTGGTGATCCATCTCGTCGTAGCCGCGGAGTCTGGGATCTAACAGGCCGAGTAGCCGGACGGTGGCGGCAGGCAGCCGTAACGGATGACGCTCACGGCCCGCGACGCGGCCGGTCAACCTGATGAACTCGGCGATCGTCAGCGTCTCGGCGGCGGGTGTGTGCCAGATCTGCCCGTCGGCACGCGCGTCGTCACCCAGGATGATGAGCGCACGCGCGGTGTCACTGGAGTACCCGAAGGTGTGCGGAATGCCCAACGGCGCGAACCACATCGGCCGCCGGCCGCGGGACAACGGCCCCACAATCAGTTCCCCGGGCAGCGACATTCGCGCATCCGGGCCGTAGTAGTCGCTGATGCGACCGATCGTCACCCGCATCCGACCGCGCTCGTGCGCGGCCAGCAGCGTGTGCCCGAGGTCGGCGCGCATTCTCTCCTTCGGGCCGACCGGTCGCTGCGGCGTCTGTTCGGTGATCGGTCCGGTCACCGGCCCGTAGGCGTACAGATTGTCGGCGAATACCACCTTTGCACCCGTGGCCTCTGCTGCGGCGATGACGTTGTCGATCATGACCGGGAACGAGGCCACCCACTCGGGGTAGGGCACATTGGCTGCCATGTGGATGACTGCCGCATCATGGCACGCGGCGATCAGCGCCTCCCTGTCCATGACGTCGGTGCGGTGGTTCTCGACACCTGGTGGCAGTCCCTTGCCGGTTCGCGTGACGCCGCGTACCGGTCGACCATCAGTCGACAGCTGGCGGGCGATTTCTGCGCCGAGGCCGCTGCCGGCACCCAATACCACTGTCGTCTCGCTCATAACTCTCCTCGTATGGTGGCGGCCATCCGTCGAAAGTCACTGCCCTGGAACACCAACGGTTCATGGTCTGCGTCCACGTGGATGGTTCTGATCAGGAACAGCGCGATCGTGTGGTCGCCCCCGGGCAGCTCATCGAACAACTCGCAGTCCAGGTGAGCGGCGGCGTGGTCGAGGAACACCGCACCGCTGTGGTGGGGCGTCCAGCTGACGTCGTTGAACCGGTCGCCGTTCTTGGCGGCCAACCGCCGGCAGCTCGGGCCCTGGGTGTCGTTGAGCAGACTGATCCCCAACCGGGAGAACCCACGCAGCACCGGCCAGGTCGAGGAGCTACGCGCCATCGCCACCGACACCAGGGGAGGATCCAGCGACAGGGGGGTGAACGAACTGGCCGCCATCCCGTGCGGGACACCGGCAGAGTCGAGCCCGCACACCGCCACAACGCTCTGCGGTACTTTCGCGAAGGCCGCTCGCAATTGCGCCGGGTCGGACGGTACATCCGCGAAGGCGGACGGCTTGCTAGCCATCGGCGCGGCCGCTGCTCGGCGGGGTGGGACGCAGGTATCCGGCAGCTTCGAGCTGGTTCATCAGTCCCCCTGCAGCCAGCATGTCCTCGATGAACTGCGGGAAGGGATCGAATACCGTTGTGGTGCACTGGGATTCATTGACGAGCTGAGCTGTACTCAGGTTGATGTCAAGCAGGTCACCCTCGGTGATCACCGTCCGCGCAGCGGGGACGGTGATGGCGGGCAGACCGTAGTTGAGCAGGTTGCGGTGAAACAGCGAGTTGAACTGTTCGGCGATGAGACAGGTGATCCCGATCTCGAGGAACAGCTCGGCGACCGGCCGGCTGGATCCCAGTCCGAAATTGCGTCCGGCGACCACGATGTCACCAGGGGCGGCCAGTGCGGGCCAGCCGGGGCGGGTGGCGTCGAACATGTGCTGCGCCGCTTCGGCGGGAGGGAGTTTCATGGCGAAGCCGGGGTACATGTCATCGGTGTTGACCTCATCGCCGAATACCCAGGCTCGACCGCGGATCTGCGGCAGCGTCATCGGTGTGCCTCCGTCAACCGAACCGGCGCAGTGATGTGCCCGGCGATGGCCGACGCGGCGACGGTGGCGGGCGACGCCATGTAGATGGAGGCCTCCGTGCTACCCATCCGTCCGCGGAAGTTCCTGGTGCTGGCCGTGATACACACCTCCGACGGTGCGAGCAGACCCATGTGGTAACCGAAGCATGCGCCGCACGTCGAGTTGGTGACGACGGCGCCGGCCTCCAGCAGGGTCGCAACGTAGCCCAGCCTGACCGCCTCCAGGTACACCTTCTGTGATGCCGGGGTGACGATCAGCCGGACACCGTCTGCAACGCGGCGCCCGGCCACCACACGCGCGGCAACCTCCAGATCGGCGAGCTGGCCGTTGGCGCACGAGCCGATGAAGGCCTGGTCGACCCGGGTGCCGGCGAGCTCGCCGACCGGCACGGCATTGTTGATCACGGTGCCCGGGAGCGCGACCATCGGTTCGACACTGCGGAGATCGATCATCCGGATTTCTTCGTACTCGGCGCCGGGATCACCGTTGCGGGGTGTGAAGGCAGCATCGGGCGCGGTGCGCGACAGGTGTTCCAGGCACACGTCATCGGCGGGAAACACCGTGAAATCGGCGCCGATCTCCGCCCCCTGAGTGGCAATCGTGCGGCGATCCGCGATGGGAACGCTGGCCAGACCCGGGCCGCCGAACTCGACGGCGTGATCGGTGGCATCGCCGTAGCGGTTCGCGATGTGCAGGAAGATGTCCTTGCCGTTGACGTGTGGGGGTTTGCAGCCCACGAGTTCATAACGGATGGTCCTGGGCACCCGGTACCAGGTTTTGCCGGTGCAGACCATCTGCAGTATCTCGGCCGGACCGAGGCCCCGCGCCGCGGTGTTCATGGCGCCCCCTGCGCAGGTGTGGGAGTCGGTACACGCCAGAACTGTCCCTGGGAGCGCCATCCCCTGTTCGTCGATGACCTGGTGCACGATGCCGTGCCTGCCGATGTCGAAGAAGCGCCCGATGCGGTGCTCGCGGGCGAACGCACGGGCCCTGGTGCCGTGAACCGCGTCGCGGACGGTCGGCGCGGGAACAGCGTGGTCCATGACGATCGCAATCTTGTCCGGGTCATGCACCGCGACCACGTCGGCCAGGCGGAGCTGGGCGAACTGCACGTCGATGATCACCGTCATGTCCACGTCGCAGGTCACGATCTGGCCTGGTGTCACCTCGTCATGGCCGGAGGCTGCGGCGAGGATGCTCTCGATGATGGTGTTAGGCATCGGCAGCACTCCCGGCGTAGGCGCCGCGGATGCGCTCCCAGAACGGCAGACCGAGTGCGTCGAAGAAGCGCCGTGGTGACGGTAGCCCCGCGCCCTGGGTGTCATGGCGGGCCAGGGCTGCGAGAGCGTCGGTGATTCCGCGGACCGCGCCCCCGACGCCGGCCCCGGGCGCGATCACGAGTGCGTATCCGAAGTCCCGCAGCTGTTCGAGCGAGACCGGGGGTGTCTTGCCGTGCGGGACCAGGTTGAACAACACCGGCGCATCCACTTCCGCGGGAATGCGCGCGATCTCATCGAGTGACTCTGGAGCCTCGACGAAGATGACGTCAGCGCCGGCGGTGACGTACCGCGCGGCACGGCGCAGGGCGTCGTCCATTCCGTTTACGGCACGCGCGTCGGTGCGCGCGATGATGAGCGCGTCCGTGCGGGCGTCGCAGGCGGCCTCGATCTTGGCGGTGAATTCGCCGACGTCGACGACGGACTTCTCCTCGAGGTGCCCACACCGTTTGGGGAACACCTGGTCCTCCAGTTGGACGGCGGACACCCCGACCCGTTGGTACTCCCGGACTGTGCGGAAGACGTTGGTCACGTCGCCGAAACCGGTATCGGCATCGGCGATCAGCGGTTTCGACAAACAGCGCCGAATCACGGCGGCGGACGCCACCAGTTCGGTCATCGTGGCCAGTCCGATGTCGGGGAGCCCCACTGCGGAGGCCGAGACGGCAGCCCCCGACATGTATGCCACCGGGAAGGCCGAATTCTGGATCAGCGCGGCCGAGACGCCGTCGTACACACCTGGCGCGATCACCAGGTCGGGTCCGTTGATCAGGTCACGCAAGACAGTTCCCGTCACGGGGTGACCCCTTTCGATGGGGAAGTGGGCGGGCGAACGACTAACCCGCCAGATGGGTTTAGAAACCATCTAGTGGTGACAGTAAATTCCGATGACGACGGTGTCAATGCTGCGCTGTGGCCTGATGCACGAGGCGCCGCGGTATTGACAGACGTGGCTGGCCGTGACTACGGTCACAGCCACTAGATGGTTATATGAACCACCAGACGGTCGCGGGAGGAACAATGGTCGAGGATGGATCGGTGCGCGTCATCGAGCGCGTCTGTCTGGTCTTGGACTGCTTCACCAAACAGCAGCCGCGCCTGCAGGTCGGCGACATCCGGGACCGCACCGGTCTCCCCGCCACCACCGTGGCGAGAATCCTCAAAAACCTGGTAGCGCAACGTCTTCTGGAGCGAGAAGGAAACGACTACCGGTTGGGTCTGCGGGTGCTGGTCTGGTCGGCGCCGGCCAAGGCGGCATCCGATCTGATCATGGCCGCCGGTCCGGTGATCGATCATGTGCGGGACCTGACCGGGGAGACCACCGGTGTGTATGTACGGCAGGGGGCCGTTCGTGTCGGGGTCGCCGCCACTCTGTCCGAGCGATCCATCATCTACAACGGCTATGTCGGACAGGTGATGCCCATGCACGCCGGCGCCGCGGGTAAAACACTGATGGCCTTCAGCGAGCAGGCGCTGTCCTCGGCGCTCGACGCCGGCCTGACCCGGTTCACCGATGCCACCATCACCGACGCTGCCGCCCTGCGACGGGAACTCGAGACCGTCCGTGCGCAGGGGTGGGCCTACGCCTCCGAGGAGCGTGAGCCGGGGCTCAGCTCGATCGCCGCCCCGATCCTCGACTCGGCAGGTGAGATCACCGCCACCATCACCGTCGGCGGCCCCACGTTCCGGCTGTCTCCCGCGGCGGCAGCCGAATTCGGCCCGCTGATTGCCGCCGCCGGTATCTCGATATCCCAAAGGCTGGGCTACGTCGGCCATCTGGCCGACCATCCCGCTCCTACGACGAACGGACACTGACATCATGTCGACCACGACCGCGCCCGCCACCCGATCGCTGCAGACCCTGACCCTCGCGGGAGCCTCCGCGCTGACCGAGGCGGCGATAACCGCCGCCTCCGACCAGGCGATGGCGATCGCAGTGGCTGTCCATGACGCCGGTGGCAACCTGCTCAGCTTCGCGCGCATGGACGGCGTCCCGGAGCTCACCATCGAGATCGCGCAGAACAAGTCGTACACCGCCGTGGCCTTCGGGTTGCCCACCCATCAATGGCACGACGTCATCAAGAACGACGAGCCGTTGAGGCTCGGAATGGTCCACACTCCGCGGCTGGTCACCTACGGCGGTGGATTCCCGCTGGTGTCCGCGGGACAGGTGGTCGGCGCCATCGGCATCAGCGGGGGCCATTACAGCCAGGACATGCAGATTGCGCAGAGTGCACTTCAATCCTGCGGTTACGCGGGCTGAAATCAATCCTTCACCACCGAAACGAGGTTGTGTCATGCCCGAAGACCATGCTGACGTCACTGCCGAAGCGCGAGAGCATCTTTCGCTGTACGACAACACGAACAGACTCAAGCTGGGAACCTTCGCCACCAACGCGAGCTACGGCTCGAGCATCAGCGAGGCACCCACGTCATATCACGTGAGCTGGCAGCACACGGTGGGTCTCGCACAACAGGCCGAGCGGTTGGGCCTCGACATGGTGGTCCCCATCGGCCGGTGGCGAGGCTTCGGCGGCGCGACGAACTTCAACGGCGAGAGCTTCGAGACCTACACCTGGGCGGCGGGAATCGCCCAGGCCACCGAGCGGGTGATGGTGTTCGCGACATCCCACGTTCCCACCATCCATCCGATCGTGGCCGCCAAGCAGGCCGTCACCATCGACCACATCTCCAACGGGCGGTTCGGCCTCAACCTCGTCATGGGCTGGTTCAAACCGGAGATGGAGATGTTCGGCTCGGCACTGCGTGAGCACGACGAGAGGTACGGCGTCGGAGACGAGTGGGTGCGCATCGTCAAGCAGCTGTGGACCGACGAGGAGCCGGTGTCCTTCGACGGCCGCTTCTACACGATCAACGGGGCCGAGTCCTGGCCCAAACCGATCCAGCGTCCCCACCCGGTGATCATGAACGCTGGATCCTCGCCCGCGGGAAGCGACTTTGCTGCGCGCAACGCCGACATCAACTTCGTCACGGTCGACGACGCGGAGGTGGCCGCGGCACTGGTCCAGAAGCTCAAGGCCAACGCCCGCGACAACTACGGGCGCGACCCGCAGGTGTTCTCGGGTGCGTACGTCGTCTGTCGTGACACCGAAAAGGAAGCCCGCGACGCGGTGCAGTCGGTTCTCGATCACGGTGACCGGCAGGCCGCGCGCAACCTGATGGAGGTGCTCGGCGTGCAGAGCGGCTCCTTCGACCACCTGATGAAGAAAGGCATGGAGGACCGTTTCATCACCGGTTGGGGCGCACCGGCTTTCGTCGGCACACCCGAGCAGATCGCCGATCAGTTCATCGGGTTGGAGAAGGCGGGGATCTCTGGGATCACCATGGGCTTCCTCGATTACGCAGCGGAACTCGAGTACTTCGGCGAGACCGTGCTGCCACTGCTCCGCGAAGCCGGCCTGCGCGCCTGAGCGTGAACGACACCTACTCGACGAAGGGCGACACAGTGGGACGGCTCGACAACAAACTGGCGGTGATCACCGGTGCGACGGGCGGGGTGGGACGCGCCGCATGCCACATGTTCTGCCGCGAAGGCGCATCGGTGATCGGCGTCGACATCGACGATGACGCGGGGGCAGCACTGCAATCGAAGTTGACCGCCGAGGGATTCGCCTTCGAGTTCCGCACGGTGGACGTTGCCTCCGAACACGAGGTGGCTGAACTCGCCGCGGATGTCGGGCAAGGCCGGACGATCGACATCGTCTACAACAACGCGGGCATCATCCTGGGTAAGCCCATCGTGGAGTCCACGGTCGAGGACTGGGACCGCATCCACAACGCCAACTCCAAATCCGTGTTCCTGATGATCCGGGCCTTCGCGCCCCGGATGACCAATCCCGGTGGTGCCATTGTGAACACCTCGTCAGCAGGCGGTGCGGTGGCGCTACCCAACATGGCCATCTACGGGGCGGCCAAAGCCGGAGTCATCATGCTCTCGAAGGTCGCGGCCGTCGACCTGGCCCCTGGCATCCGGGTCAACGCACTCCTACCCGGCGTCGTCGACACCCCGATGCCACACAATTTCGTGGCAGGTCTGCCCGAAGCCCAGCAGGCCGCCGTCCTCGATGGATTTCGGGCGCAACATCTGACGGGCCGGATAGGCCGTCCCGAGGAGGTGGCTGCCGCCGCACTTTTTCTCGCCAGCGACGAAGCGTCGTTCATCACGGGCAGCGCGATGTATGTCGACGGTGGCGCCACCGCAATGTGACCGCCCGCGAAGAAGGACAGACATGACAGGAACAACGGCGTCCAGGTCAGTGCACCGTGCGGTTGCGGCGCTGGCCGCGGGCGGCTTCGTGGTGGTTGTCGACGACGCCGACCGGGAGAACGAAGGGGACCTCATCTGCGCGGCGGAGACGATCCGGACCGACCAGATGGCGTTTCTGGTCCGCCACACCACCGGCATCATCTGCACCCCGATGCCGGCGGCACGAGCCGACGCCTTGCAGCTGCCGCCGATGGTCGTCCAGAACAACGACTCACTGGGCACTGCCTTCACCGTCACCGTCGACCACATGTCGACCGGAACCGGGGTCTCGGCGACGGACCGCGCGGCGACAGTCCGCGCGCTTGCGGAAATTGACACTGCACCTGGCGATCTGAGGCGGCCCGGCCACATCTTTCCGTTGCGGGCGCGTGCCGGTGGTGTCTTGGAGCGCGCCGGACACACCGAAGCCGCGGTGGACCTGACCACCATGGCGGGGATGTCGGGCGTCGGGGTGATCGGCGAGATCGTGGACGACGACGGTTCCATGCGGCGCGGCGCCTCACTGCAGGAGTTCGCCTCGACTCACGGGATCCCGATGCTCGCCATCGCCGATCTGGTGCGTCACCGCCGCGCAACGGAGCGGCTGGTCGAGCTCATCGGCGCTGCCCAGATGCCCACCGAGTTCGGCGAGTTCCGCGCACTGGCTTACCGCAACGCGCTCAACGGTACCGAGCACCTCGCCCTGGTGATGGGCGATGTGGCGGCCGCGGGGCGCACCACCGAGGGCGCCCTGGTTCGCGTGCACTCCGAATGTCTGACCGGCGACATGATCGGATCTCTGCGGTGCGACTGCGGCACACAATTGGAACAGGCGCTGCACGCGATTGCCCGCGAAGGCGTCGGCGCGCTGATCTACCTACGCGGGCACGAAGGCCGGGGAATCGGTCTGGGACACAAGATCAGGGCGTATGCCCTGCAGGAACAAGGCATGGATACCGTTGATGCGAACACCGTCCAAGGGTTGCCGGTGGACGCGCGCAGTTACGGCATCGGCGCGCAGATCCTGACCGATCTGGGTGTCCAGCGTCTGCGGCTGATCACCAACAACCCGGCCAAGTACCGGGGCATCGATGGCTACGGTCTCGAGATCACCGGGCGCGTGGCACTCCCCACCGTCACGACACCGCACAACGTCCGGTATCTACGCACCAAACGCGAACGTATGCAGCACGACATCACGCTGGCGCGCTGAACTCGTACCGCCTCAATCCCAGAGCCCGGACCGGGCCAGATCCTCGCTGAGCATGTCCCTGCTCTGGGTCAGGTGCTCGAACATCGCCGCTCGCGCGCCCTCGGCGTCGCCGCTCTCGAGGGCCGCGATGATGCTCCCGTGCTCATAGGTGCAGGTCTTGGGACGATCCGTCCACTCCAGCCCGATGTAGCGCGGTACATACCGTGCGAAACGTGCTGCGGTCCAGGCCAACTCGGGTGAATCGGCCGCCAGGTTGACGGTGCGGTGCAGGTGGTGGGCGCTGCGTTCGGCGCCCACGCGGTCGTTGTCGTCCTCGTGCGCGGTGAGCTCCTGCTGCAGTTCGCGCAGCCGCGCTGTCTCATCAGCGGTGATCCGGCCGGCGGCGCGGGCGGCCAGCTCGCCGGTGACCATGGCGAGCACCAGGATGCGGTCCTCGAAACCCGAGCGGGTGAGCCTCGCGACCTCATAGCCGCGCCGCGGGCGGCGCTGGACAAAACCGTCGGCGAACAATTCGACGAGTGCTTCGCGCACCGGTGTCACGCTCAGGTCCAGGTGGTCGGCCAGGTGCTCGACACGGAGCCGGTCACCGGCGCTGAGCCGGCCGGTCATGATCAGGTGCTGGATGTAGTCGCGCACCTCGGTGCTCACCTTGGCGCCGCCCATCGACGGGGCCTCGGGCAGGGCGTCGAGCTCAGGGCGTACCAACACGTCCGGCGTCCTTTCGTCGGGTCAAGTGTATTGGGTCCAAAACCCGCGCCGGAGCGTGAGCGCGTTCTTTGTAAAATATTTTAGGTCAAAAACCTGGACATCTCGGAGCGGAGCGCCCATGATGAGAAAGCCGGGTAGTCCGGCGTGTGTTCGCGGCCCCGGCGCCGGCCGGCGAGTGCGCAACCCCTGTCACTCTCATCCGAGGAGCGTCGTGAACCGACAGCCAACCGGTGCAGAACCCGCACCCCCCATGAGCATCAGGACGGTTGCGGCATCGAGCATGATCGGTACCACCATCGAGTGGTTCGACTTCTTCGCTTACGCCACTGCCGCCGCGCTCGTGCTGAACGTCCTGTTCTTCCCCACCGCGGATCCGCTGGTCGGCACCATCCTCGCGTTCGGCGGCATCGCCGTGGGCTACTTCGGGCGCCCGCTGGGCTCGGTGGTGTTCGGCCACTTCGGCGACCGCATCGGACGCAAGACCATGCTGGTCATCTCCCTGCTGATCATGGGTGCGGCCACCTTCGCCATCGGCCTGTTGCCCACCTATGCATCGTGGGGGATCGCGGCACCGATCCTGTTGATGTCGCTGCGGTTCCTGCAGGGCTTCGCGCTCGGCGGTGAATGGGGTGGCGCGGTGCTCATGGTGATCGAACATGCCGAGCCGCGGTCCAAGCGGTTCTGGGCCAGCTTCCCGCAGGCCGGGCTGGCCCTCGGGCTCACGCTGTCCACCCTGTGCTTCGTCGCCCTCAAACAGATGCCGGAGGCGGCGTTCCAGTCGTGGGGGTGGCGGGTGCCGTTCCTGCTGAGCGCAGTTCTGGTGTTGGTGGGCTTGATGATTCGCCTCAAGATCACCGAAACTCCGGAGTTCGAGGCCCTGCGTGAGGCCGGCGGCCAGGTCCGGATGCCCATCGTGGACACCTTCCGGCACCAGTGGCGTCAGGTGATTCTCGCTGCACTGTGTTTCGCCAACATCGGCGCGATCTTCTACGCCCTGTTCACCTTCAGCGTCACCTACGGGACCACGCGGCTGGGCTTCTCGCAGACGGCGACACTCTGGATGGGCACACTGTGCGCGGTCATCGCGATCATCGGCTTTCCCGCCGCCGGACGGCTGGCCGATCGCTACGGCACCGGACGGGTGTTCACCCTCGGGGTGCTGGGCACCACCGTGTTCGCCGTCCCCATGTACTGGCTCATCGACACCGGCAGCTTGTGGATCGCGACCCGGGGTTATGTGCTTGCCACCGTGAGCTTCTGCGGCTCCTACGGAACCCTGGGAGCACTGTATGCCGAGGCCTTCGACGTGTCGGTGCGGTACACCGGAATGTCGCTGAGCCTGGGAGTGGGCACCCTGGTGGGCTCGGCGTTCGTCCCGATGATCTACGTCGAGCTGCTCGACCGCTTCCACAGCTCCTGGACGATCTCGCTCTACATCGTGCTCACGGGTCTGATCAGCCTCACCGCGGCGACGCTGCTGCTGCGCCTCACACCGTCCCGCGACCACACAGCGGCCCCGGCGGCCCGCGAGGAGGCCACGGCATGACCGAGCCCACCGTGCTGCTCGACGTACGGGACGGGGTGGCCTGGCTGCACCTGAACCGACCCCGGCAGCTGAACGCCCTGTCGCGGGACCTCACCCGGGAGCTCAACACCGTCCTGGACCGTATCGAAGCCAATCCACGCTGCCGAGTCATCGTGGTGACCGGCGTCGGCCGGGCCTTCAGCGCCGGGGGAGATCTCACCGAGTTCAAACGCCACCTCGACGCGGGCGACCACGACGGGCTGTTACGCCTGATCGACGACACCGCAACAACATTGAGCCGCTTCGAGGACACCTCCCGGCCGGTGATCGCGGCGGTCAACGGCATTGCGGTGGCCGGCGGCATGGAGATGCTGCTCTGCTGTGACATCGTGGTGGCCGCGGAATCGGCCCTGATGGGGGATGGCCATGCCAAGTACGGGGTGATCCCCGGGGCCGGCGGGGCCGCGCGGCTGGTCCACAAGGTCTCGTCCAATTCTGCCGCCCGTCTGCTGCTCACCGGTGAGCTGTTCCCCGCCGGGCATCGGGTGTTCACCGGCCTGGTCGACGAGGTGGTGCCCGATGACTGTCTGCGGGATCGCGCGCACCAACTGGCCGTCCAGATGGCACGGCTCAGTCCGCTGGCGTTGGGCCACATCAAGGCCGTGGCACGCGAAGCCCGGCACCAACCTGTCTCGGTCGGGCTCAAACTCGAACTCGCGGCCTTCGCCGATTATGTAGGTTCGAAGGACTTCGCCGAAGGAATGGCTGCCTTCAGCCAACGGCGAATCCCCGAGTTCCACGGGAGGTGATGACGATGACAGCACGTGATCTCAGCGAGCTGCTGCGCCGCAGCGCCGCAAGCGCCCCCGGGTCGGCCTTCGTCTTTCCCGATAACCGCTATACGTTCCCCGAAATGGACCGGCGTTGTGACGAATTCGCCGCCATGTACCGCAGCGCCGGCCTGGGCGCGGCTGACCACGTCGGTCTCTGGATGCCGGCATCGCTGGACATGATCGCCGCGATCGTGGCCTGCGCGCGGATCGGCGCCGTCGCGGTTCCGGTCAACGACCGGTTCCGCACCGACGAGCTGCAGTACGTCGTCGCCCACGGGGATCTCTCGGCCCTGGTGACCAGCGCCCCCGACGGGCACACCGACCGTCCTGCCGAGCTGATGCGCGCACTACCGGGCCTGGCGTCCGCACCGGGGCCGACCCTCGACCTCGACGCGACTCCCCGGTTGCGCCGTGTCATCGTCGTCGGGACCGACCACATACCACCCTGCCCGGGTATCACCAGTCAGCACGAACTCGGGTTGCCTGCAACACATCCCGCTGAGCGGATGGGCCAACCCAGTGTGCCTGTCGACGAATCGCACGGCGACATCGCCTACCTGATGTACACCTCCGGGACGTCGGCGTCGCCGAAGGCCTGCATCATCTCCGCCGCCGCGGTGGTGGCTCAGGGCGGCGCACTGGCCCACCAGCGTTACCTCCTCGACAGCACCAGCGTTTTCTGGTGCCCGCTTCCGCTGTTCCACACCGCGGGTCTGGCGACGCTGGCGGCCTGCATCACCGCCGGGGCCAGCTTCGTGCACGCCGGGGTCTTCGATCCCGCCCAATCGCTGCGGGCGATGGAGCGTGAGCGCGTCACCCACGCGATCCCGTGCTTCGAAACCATCTGGATGCGGGTACTGGACCATCCGGACTTCGCCATCACCGATCTGTCCTCGCTGCGGGTCCTGATGAACACCGGCGGCGAGGACTTGCTGCGCAAGCTGCAGGCGCGGGTGCCGCACGCCGTGCAGTTGGCGAACTACGGCATCACCGAAGGCAGTGGGCACGTCGCCATGACGGAGATCGCCGATTCGCTGGATGTCCGGGTGCGCACGGGAGGGTTTCTGCTGCCCGGTATGCAGGCCCGCATCGTGGATCTGGAAACCGGGCACTCGGTGGCGCCGAACGTCGAGGGCGAGATCCACTTCCGCGGTGAATCCCGGTTCCTGGGGTACTACCGCGACCCGGAAGCGAACGCGACGTACATCGACGCCGACGGCTGGTTCGCCTCCGGCGACCTGGGCGTGCTCGACGAGGACGGCCGCCTCACCTACAAGGGGCGCGTGAAGGACATGCTCAAGGTCGGCGGCGAAAACGTTGCGTCGCTGGAGATCGAGTCCTACTTGTTGCGGCACCCCGACATCGCGGTGGCCGCGGTGGTGGCCGCACCCGACGCCTACTACGGAGAAGTCCCAGCCGCCTTCGTGCAACTCGCCGACGGCCGGCGACTCGACGAAGCGGATGTCATCGACTTCTGCCTCGACCGCATCGCGACCTACAAGGTGCCGCGCTACGTCAGGTTTGTCACGCAGTGGCCGATGTCGGGCACCAAGATTCGCAAAGTCGAACTGCGGCAACGCATCGCCGAAGAACTGGCGGCTCACAACATCACCGAGGCGCCCCGACTGCGCAGCAGCCGCGCAGCCCGCGTCGCTCCTTGATCACACCTCTGCACTGCAAAGGACCCGTTTCATGACCAGTTGTCTCACCCTGTCCCGCCCCGTCACCGAGGTGCTCGCGTGAGCGGGGGACAGAACCTCATGGTCGGGCATGCCCAGGGACTGACCACCGTGACACTCGATCGGCCCCGGGCGCTCAACGCGCTCACCATAGACATGGTTGCCGGCATCAGGGCTGTGGTCGATGCGTCGAGTGCACCGGTGCTCATCCGCAGCGCACATCCCGTCGCGTTCTGCGCCGGCGGAGACATCCGGGCTATCCGTGAGTACGCCATGAGAGGTGACCGGGAAGCCATCCGGGAATTCTTCGCCACCGAGTATGCGATGAATCATGTTGTTGCACAGGCTCCGCAGGTGGGCTCGGTGGTCGACGGCATCTGCTTGGGCGGCGGCCTCGGTATCGCTGCCCACAGCCGGGTACACGTCGTCACGGAGCGGGCATCGCTGGCGATGCCAGAAAGTGCCATCGGCTTCTTTCACGATGTCGGCGCCAGCTATCTCCTGGCCGCCGCGCCGGGTCAGGTGGGCCTCTATCTCGCGATGACCGGCGCACGGATCGGGCCGGCAGACGCCATCTACGCCGGTCTGGCCACTCACCTGATCGCCTCCGCCGACGTGGCGGAGTTCGGTGCGCGGCTGCGGACGGAAGGCGTCACCGCGGCGCTGGAAAGTGCGGCGCTGCCGGTCGATGTCGCGGACTGTGCGTTGCTCGCCCACCGGGACGACATAGACCGGTGTTTCTCGGCGGAGTCCGTGCCCGCAGTCCTCGAGCGGGTCGCGGCCACCGACAACGACTGGGGTGTAACGACGTCAGCCCTCTTACGTGCGGCATCACCGCAGAGTTTGGCCACCGCGTTCGCCCTGGTGCGCCGGGCGCGCACCAGCACGCTGGCCGACTGCCTGGATCGTGATCTTGCCGTCGCGCTGGCCATGGTCCACACCGACGACTTCATCGAAGGCGTGGGGGCAAAGCTGGTGGACCGCAACCGCGCCCCGGTGTGGACATCGCGCCATGACAGCGTTGACCCTGCGATGGCTGAGGTGCTGTTGTGAACGAAGTCGTGATCGTGGCGGCTGCCCGCACGGCGATCGGGCGCGGGCACCCGGTCAAGGGAATGTTCCGGGACGCGTCCCCCCACGAGCTGCTGGCCACTGCGTATCACGGTGTGCTGGACCAGTGTGGGATCACCGGCTCAGACGTCGACGAGGTCCTCGCCGGGTGTGTCCAGCAGATCGGGCCACAAGGCACGAACATCGCCCGTAACGCGTGGTTACATGCGGGACTGGACGTTTCGGTACCGGCCAGCACCGTCGACACCCAGTGCGGCGCTTCGCAGCAGGCGGTCAATCTGGCCGCGGCGCTGATCGGATCCGGCGCCCGGGACGTGGTTCTCGCCGCCGGCGTCGAGCACATGGGGCTGGTGCCCTTCGCCTCCGGTGTCCGGATCCAGCAGGAGTACGGCGACGCCGTGACCCCGGCGATGACGAACCAGCACGGCCTGGTTCCCTCCCAGAATCTGATCGGGCAGGGCCCCGCCGCCGAACGCATCGCGACGCAGTGGGGGATCTCCCGGGCCGAGCTGGACGCCTGGGCGCTGCGTTCACACCAGCTCGCCGACGCGGCCACCAGCAGAGGCGATTTCGAACGAGAGATCGTGGGAAGCGAGCGAACCGATCAGGGTATCCGCCCGGGTACCACGCTGGACACCCTGGCGGCGCTGGAACCACCCTTCGTGGAGAACGGTCGGCTGACGGCGGGCACGTCGTCACAGGTCTCCGACGGCGCCGCGGCGGTCCTGCTGATGTCGCGCGCCAGGGCGGCGAAGCTCGGCATCACGCCGCGCGCCAGGGTCATCGACCATCTGGTGCTCGGTGCGGATCCCCGGATGATGTTGACCGCTCCGATCCCGCTGACCCACAGGCTGTTACAACGCAACACGCTCAGCATCGCAGACATCGACGTCACCGAGATCAACGAAGCCTTTGCGTCGGTGGTGCTGGCCTGGCTGGCCGACATCGGAGCCGACCAAGCCACCGTCAACCCGCGCGGCGGCGCCATTGCGCTCGGTCACCCACTGGGGGCTTCCGGTGCCCGATTGATCACCACCCTGATCCATGAACTCGAAGACCTCGACGCCGAGCTCGGGTTTGTCACCATGTGCTGCGCCGGCGGACTGGCCACCGGAACGCTGCTGCAGCGAATCTGACAAGGAGAACACCATGACCACTCTGTTCGTCACGGGCGTCAGCAGCGGCCTGGGCCGCGCCTTCGCCACCGAAGCCCTCGCTGCCGGACACACCGTCGTCGGGACCGTCCGCAGCCGCGCTGACGCCGACGCCTTCGAGGCCCTTCAGGCGGGCCGAGCCCACGCGCGCCTGCTCGATGTCACCGACGACGCCGCCGTGGTCGAGACGGTTGCCGACATCGAGCGCACCGTAGGGCCGATCGACGTCGTGATCGCCAATGCCGGCTACGGCGTGGAGGGCATCTTCGAGGAGACTCCGCTCTCGGAGTTGCGGGCGCAGTTCGCCACCAACGTCTTCGGAGTTGCCGCGACGCTGCAGGCCGTGCTGCCCTACCTGCGGTCGCGGCGCCGCGGCCATCTGATGGCCGTGACGTCGATGGGTGGGCTGATGGCGGTGCCCGGCATGTCGGCCTACTGTGCCAGCAAGTTCGCCGTCGAGGGACTGCTGGAGAGCATCGCCCAGGAGGTTGCGGGGCTGGGAATCCACGTCACCGCCATCGAACCCGGGTCGTTCCGTACTGACTGGGCGGGCCGTTCGATGACGCGCGCGCAGCGGTCCATCACGGACTACGACGCCCTCTTCGACCCGATCCGACAGGCCCGCATCACCGCCAGCGGAAACCAGCTGGGTAACCCCCGCAAGGCCGGCCAGGCCGTACTGGCGATTCTCGACGAGGCAGCGCCGCCGCGGCATCTGGTGTTGGGCTCCGATGCGCTGCGGCTGGTGCGCACCGCCCGGGCGGCCGTCGACCGCGACATCGACCAGTGGGAAAATCTCTCCCGCAGCACCGATTTCGCCGACGGCGCGCAGCTCAGCTCGTGAACGTCGCGGCCACTTCCGGCGCGAGCCCGGCCACGCCGCTGCTGTCGAGATCCCCGTGCTTGATACCCAGCGTCTTGAGGAACTTCTGCTGGCCCATGGTCAGGCCGATGAAGTAACCCAACTCGACGATCTCGGGCTCGGTGAAATTGGCATGCAGCGCCTCCCAGACCGTGTCATCGGCCATCCCCGGATCCCAGGCGATGGCTTCGGCCAGCAGCAGGGCGGCCTTCTCGCGGGGTGAGAACTTCTCGGAGTCGCGGAACTCGATCACGTCGTCGAATTCGCGTTCGGTCAGCCCGGCGGCCAGGTGTGACCGTTGGCCGGCGCAGTAGCCGCAGTCCAGTGACTTGGCCACGAACACCCGCGCGAGCTCCTTGATCGAATGGTCCAGGACACCTTCCCGGAACACCGTCTGCCAGGACTGATTGAACGACCGCAGCACGGCGGGCACGTGGGCGCGGATGGCCTGGCTCTCCACCCGGGGCGTGCCGAAGCGGCGGGAATCGGCGATGTAGCCGGCGAGCTCGGGGTCGGTGATCGAGTCCGGATCCACGTAACTGATGCGCGGCATGGCGGGTCCTCCAATGTTTGGCAATCGATTGCCAAACACTGTACTCAGCTGGGGACGCAGCACAAGGTGTCTAGGCTTGTCGGATGCCGAAGCCGACCATCCAGGATGTCGCCCGCGCTGCCGGCGTCCACCCGGCAACGGTGTCGCGGGCACTCAATCCCGCACTGGTCGGCCGGGTTACCCCGGCAACCACCCGCCGGGTGGAGGAGGCCGCCGCCCGCCTCGGATACGTGCCCGACGAGTTCGGCCGGACCCTGCGCACCCGCCGGTCCCGCATGATCGGCGTCGTGGTGCCCGACCTCGGCAACCCGGTGTTCCCGCCGATTGTGCGCGGCATCGAGGACACGTTGCGCACGGCCGGCTATGCGGCCCTGATCGCGAACACCGACGACAGTGCCGACCGGGAGGAAGAGCTGCTGCGTACTCTGACCGCCCGGCGCTGCGACGGTTTCATCATCGCCTCCTCGCGCCGCGACGACCGGGCGGTCGTCGACCTCGTCAACACGAATACGCCTGTGGTGCTGGTCAATCGTCTGCTGGACGTGGATGCGGCCGCGGTCTCCGGCGACGACGCAGCGGGCATGGTGGCCGCCGTGGATCATCTGGTGGCACTCGGTCACACTGCAATCGCCCATGTGGCCGGTCCGGTGAGTCTGTCGATGACGGGGGTGCGAAGAACTGCTTTCGAGACGGCAATCGAGGCCGCAGGCCTGGCGGTGGACCCGGAACTCATCGAGCATGCGCAGCGCTACGCCGCAGACGAAGGCAAAGCGGCCTTCTCTGCTCTGCTGGACAGACGGATTCCCACCGCGGTGATCGCCGGCAACGACATGATCGCGGTCGGTTGCTACGCGGCGCTACGCGAGCGGGGGATCCCCTGTCCGGCAGAGGTTTCAGTGATCGGCTTCAACAACATGCCGCTGTCGGATTTCCTGGACCCCGCGCTGACCACCGTGGCGATCCCGCAGTACGACATCGGCGCGCGGGCAGCGCAACTGGTCCTCGACCTGATCGCCGACCAGCCGCGCAGCCACGTTCTGGTGCCCGTCGCGCTCCTGGTGCGCGGCTCCACAGGCCCGCCGCCGGTCAGGCCTTCCAGACGGTCTTGAGGTTGCAGAACTCGCGGATGCCTGCGGCGGCCAGCTCGCGGCCGTAGCCGGAGTCCTTGATGCCGCCGAACGGCAGCTCGGGGTAGGAGACCGTCATGCCGTTGAGGAACACCGCGCCGGCATCCAGGGCGCCGACGAACCAGTCCTGCTCGTCGGCGTCGTTGCTCCACACCGCCGAGCTGAGCCCGAAGGTGGTCTGGTTGGCCACCCGCACCGCCTCGTCGCGGTCGGCGACCCGGTACACCGAGGCCACCGGACCGAAGGTCTCCTCCATGACGATGCGCATGTCATCGGTGAGACCGGCCAACACCGTGGGGTTGTAGTACCAGCCGGGCCGATCCGGCGCCCCGCCGCCGGCGAGCACCTCGGCGCCCTTGGCCACCGCGTCGTCGACCAGGTCGGCGACATCGGTTCGGCCGGATTCGGTGGCCAGCGGGCCCACGTCGGTGGACTCGTCCATCGGGTCCCCGACGGTCAGCGCGTTCATCTTCGCGACGAACGCGTCGACGAATTGGTCGTAGACGTCGGTGTGCACGATGAATCGCTTTCCGGCGATACAGGATTGACCGTTGTTGGAGACCCGGGCCTTCACCGCGGTGGCGGCGGCCGCCTCGATGTCGGCGCTGGGCATGACGATGAACGGATCGGAGCCGCCGAGCTCCAGCACTGCCTTCTTGATGACCTGACCGGCGGTGGCCGCCACCGAGCGACCCGCCGGCTCGGACCCGGTGAGGGTGACGGCCTTGACCCGGGGGTCCTCGATCACCGCGGCCACCTCACGCGAGCCGATCAGCAGGGTGCGGAACGAGCCGGTCGGGAATCCGCCCCGCTCGAACAGCTCGTCGAGGTACAGCGCGCTCAGCGGAACGTTGGAGGCGTGCTTGAGCAGTCCGGTGTTGCCGGCCATCAGCGCGGGGGCGGCGAACCGGATCACCTGCCACAGCGGGTAGTTCCACGGCATCACCGCCAGCACCACGCCCAGCGGCTGCCACACCGTGCCCGCCGAGGCGGCGTTCACCGACGACGGATCGTCGAGTGCCTCGGCGCCCAGGAATGACTCGGCGTTGTCGGCGTAGAAGTGCATGTTCTTGGCACATTTGAGCACCTCGGCCCGGGACTGGGCGATCGGCTTGCCCATCTCCAGGGTGATCATCTCGGCGGTCTTGTCGACGTCGGCCTCCAGGATCTCCGCCGTCGCGTGCATCCAGGCGGCGCGCTGGGCGTAGGTGGTGCTCTTCAGCTGGTGGAAGGCGTCGTGGGCGGCGGCGATGCGCTGCTGCACTTCGTCGGCGGAATGCGCCTCGAAGGTCTCGACGGTCTCACCGTTGGCGGGGTTGATGGTCTCGATTGCCATGGAATTCCTGTTCGTTGCCGGGGACTATTCGAAAACTTCTGGGTGCCGGGCCAATTGGCGGCGGGTACGGCGGATGTGGCCGAGTAACACCCGCTCGGCCTCGTCGTGGTCGCGCTCGCGCAGGGCTGCGACCAACATGTGGTGCTCGTCGTGCACGATGCGGTTGCTGTCGTCGTCGAGCAGCCGCGTGAAGGCGCGGCGGTAGTGCTGGGTGGTGTTCCACAGCCGCTCCACCGTCGGGCCGAGGAACGTGGTGTCCGCACCGGCGTAGCTGCCGAGGTGGAACTGCCGGTCCAGCTCGAGGAACTGTTCGACATCCCGGGTGGCGCGCATCTGATCGGCCAGCTCGGCCAGCCGCGTGATCTGGAACTCCGAGAGGTTCGCCAAGCTGTAACGCAGCAGCAGCGGCTCGATGCGTTCGCGGACCTGGTACAGCTCGACACATTCGTCGAGGCTCAGCTGGGCGATCCACGAGCCGGCGTTGGCCACCGAGGTGACCAGGCCGTCGGCTTCCAGAATGCGCAGGGCCTCCCGCACCGGGACGCGGCTGGCGCCGTACTCGTCGGCCAGTTCCACCTGACGCAGCCGGGTGCCCGGTGGATACACCCCGCGCAGGATGGCCTGACGGAGTTCGTCGGCCACCCGGGCACCGGTGATGCCGTCGCGGATCAAGGGTTGTGTCATCGGGTGTTCAGTCTGCCGGATGATTCGGATTCCACAGCAGCACTTGCGCGTCTGCCTCGTACGCTTTGCCGTTCGGGAAGCTCACGAGTTCGAACTGCATGCCCCAGGGGCTGCGGAAGTAGACCCAGTGCTGTCCCTCGCTGGCGTTGCGGCTGGCGGTCGGCTCGCCCATCACCTCGATGCCTTCGGACCGCAGGTAGGCCACGGCGGCATCCATGTCGTGGACGTAGAAGGCGAGATGGTGGCCGCCGATGTCGCTGTTGCGGGGTTGGGGGGCCTGGCCGTCGGCGGGCTCGTATTCGAACACCTCGAAGTTGGCGCCGGTGCCGCACCGGTAGAAGCGCAGTTCACGCATCACCGTGCGGGGGTGCACGCCGAGGTGCTCCTGCATCCAATCGTCGTCGTGCGCATAGGGACCCAGTGTGTAGACGTGGGTGCAGCCCAGGATCCGCACGAAGAAGTCGTGCGCCTTCTCCAGGTCGGGGACCGTGAAGCCGATGTGGTCGGTGCCGACGAGGCCGGGGAGCGGCATGGTGCGAACCCTTTCGAAGGTGCCGTAAAGTGCATCCAATCAAGAGTGAGAGTACCGGCTCAACCCGCAGAAAAGAACCCTCTCTGGCCAAAGTGTATCCAATCGGGTTATGGTTGGGATGCGCATCACACCGATGGAGATGAGGCTCATGCCAACCGAAACCCGCCTGGAAACCGGCTCGCCCTGGATCGAACTGGCGACCACCGCCGAGGACTGGAAAGCCGCTGACCCGGCACTGCTGGCCACCATGCTGGCCGAGCTGCACCTGATCCGGGCCTTCGAGGAGACGGTGCTGGAGCTGGCGGGCGAGGGGCTGGTGCACGGCCCGGCGCACTCCAGCATCGGGCAGGAGGGCGGTGCGGTGGGATCCATCGTCGGCCTGCGCTCCGCCGACGCGGTCAACGGCTCGCACCGCGGCCACCACCAGTTCCTGGCCAAGGCCCTGACGCATGTCTCCGGCGGGGTGATCGATCCCGCCGCGGCCGTCACCCCGAAGATCCAGCGCGTGCTGCAGCAGACGCTCGCCGAGATCCTGGGCCTGGCGCAGGGGTATTGCCGGGGCCGCGGCGGCTCGATGCACCTGCAGTGGTTCGAAGCCGGCGCCCTGGGCACCAACGCCATCGTCGGCGGCGGCGTACCCATGGGTGCGGGCAACGCCTGGGCGCAGAAGCACAGTGGCACAACGGACCTGACCATCAGCTACTTCGGGGACGGCTCCAGCCAGATCGGCTCGGTGCTGGAATCGATGAACCTGGCCGCGGCCTGGAAGCTGCCGTTCTGCTTCTTCATCGAGAACAACCTCTACGCGGTGTCCACCCGCGTCGACGAGATCACCGCCGATCCAAGGCTTTCGGTGCGCGGGCAGGGCTTTGGCATCCCGGGTTGGCGGGTGGACGGCATGGATCCGCTGGCGGTGTACCTGGCCACCGAAAAGGCTGCCGAGCGGATGCGCAACGGCGAGGGTCCCGCCGTCATCGAGGCCGAGGTGTACCGGTTCTTCCACCAGAACGGCCCTTACCCGGGTAGCGCGTTCGGCTACCGCGACAAGGCGGAGGAGGCGTCCTGGCGCGCCCGTGACCCGCTGGAGAAGACCGCTTCCGAGATGATCGCACTGGGGCTGATCGACGAGGCCGGCGTGGCCGAGCTGCGCCGCCAGGCCCAGCAGGCGATGACGGACGCGGTGGCCCAGCTTCTCGAAGCCGACCCCGAGACCGAGGGCAAGCGCCGCATCCGCCCCGAACTGTGGCCCGATCCCGGCTTCGTCAACGTCGGCGTCCGCGGCGATGCCAGCGAGCTGGATTCCCTCGAGGTCCTGGAGCCCACCAACTACAAAGGGCCCTGGCGTAAAACCAAATTCGTGGAGGCAGTCTCCGGTGTGATGGATCGCCGGATGGCCACCGATGAGCGCATCGTCATCTTCGGCGAGGACGTGCACCGCCTCGGCGGCGGTACCAACGGCGCCACCAAGGGACTGGCCAAGTACGGCGACAACCGCCTGGTGGGCACCCCCATCAGCGAGAACGCCTTCACCGGTCTGGGGGGCGGTCTGGCACTCGACGGCCGGTTCCGGCCGGTGGTGGAGTTCATGTACCCCGACTTCATGTGGGTGGCCGCCGACCAGGTGTTCAACCAGATCGGCAAGGCACGGCACATGTTCGGCGGCGACAACCCGGTGCCGTTCGTGCTGCGCACCAAGGTGGCGATGGGCTCCGGCTACGGGTCGCAGCACCTGATGGATCCGGCCGGCATCTTCGCCACCAGTCCCGGCTGGCGCATCGTCGCCCCGTCCTGCGCCGCGGACTACGTGGGTCTGATGAATGCCGCTCTGGCGCTGCAGGATCCGGTGCTGGTGATCGAGCACATCGATCTCTACGCCAAGGCCGACGAGGTGCCTGACGTGGAGCTGGACTACATCATCGCGCCCGGCACCGCGGCCGTGCGCCGTACGGGCAACGACGTCACCGTGATCAGCTACCTGTCGATGGTGGCGCACTGCGCCGAAGCCATCGAGCAGACCGGC
This sequence comes from Mycolicibacterium tokaiense, assembly GCF_010725885.1. NCBI lineage: Bacteria > Bacillati > Actinomycetota > Actinomycetes > Mycobacteriales > Mycobacteriaceae > Mycobacterium > Mycolicibacterium tokaiense. The sequence continues at coordinate 2,626,698 of NZ_AP022600.1, forward strand.
ATGGACGCCGAACTGATCGATCTGCGCTGGCTGGACCGCGCCTCCATCGACTGGGACACCATCGAGGCCAGCGTCAAGAAGACCAACGCAGTGCTGATCGTCGAGCAGGGCGCCCGCGGCAGCTCCTACGGGGGATGGCTGGCCGACGAGATCCAGCGCCGTCTGTTCGACTGGCTGGACCAGCCGGTGGAGCGGGTCTCTGGAGGCGAGGCGTCGCCGTCCATCTCCCGGGTGTTGGAGCGTGCGGCCATCGCCCGCACCGAGGAAGTGGTGGCCGGCCTGAAGAAGATCCGTATCGGGATGGGTGATCACTGATGGCCACCGTCGTCCGTATGCCCGAGGTGCTGGCCAACACCAGCGAGGCAATCATCCAGACGTGGCTGGTGAGCGTCGGGCAGGAAATCAACGTCGGTGACCCGATCGCCGAGATCGAAACCGAGAAGGCCGTGGTCGAGTACGCCGCCGAGGTCGCAGGCGTGTTGGCCCAACTGATCGCCGAACCCGGCGTCACCATCGCCGTCGGTGAGCCGATCGCTGTGGTCGGCGCCCCCGGGGAGACGGTCGAGGCCAACATCGACACCCACACCGACACCGAAGCGCCCCGGGACCCGGAGTCCGCCGCGCCGATTCTGGAGGCTCCCGCGCCGGAACCGGTGCAGGCAGCGGCCGCAGACCAAGGGGCGCCGGCGACCAACGGCCGACGGTTGTTCGCCACCCCGTTGGTACGCAAGATCGCCAAGGAGAAGGGCATCGACCTGCACTCCGTCACCGGGACCGGACCGGGCGGTCGCATCGTGCGCCGGGATCTCGAGAAGCTCCCGGCTGCCACACCCGCAGCGACGCCGACCCCGGTTGCGGCGCCGCGGGCCGACGAGTCCGTGACTGCGCAGGTCGGGTTCACCGACATCCCGCTGACCGGCATGCGCAAGGCCATCGCGCGACGGCTCACCGAGAGCAAGACCACGGTGCCGCACTTCTACGTCACGGCGGACTGCCGGGTGGACGCGCTGCTGGAGCTGCGCAAGACCGTCAATGCCGCAGGCCCGGTGAAGGTGTCGGTGAACGACTTCGTGATCAAGGCCGTGGCCGGTGCGATGATCGAAGTCCCCGAGGCCAATTCGATCTGGAACGGGGATTCGATCCGGCGCTTCGACAGCGCTGACATCGCCGTGGCCGTCGCGGTGGACGGCGGACTGCTCACCCCGGTGATCCGCGGGGTGGATCGCCTGCCGATCTCAGGTATCTCGGCGCAGGTCGCCGATCTGGCCGGGCGCGCGCGTGAAGGCAAGATCAAGCAGCAGGAGCTCAAGGGCGGCAGCTTCTCGGTGTCGAACCTCGGCATGTACGGCGTCGGCGAGTTCTCGGCGATCCTCAACCCGCCGCACTCCGGCATCCTGGCCGTCGGCGGTGCCATGCAGAAGCCGGTGGTGACCGACGGTGAGCTCGCCGTCGCGACGGTCATGACCGTCACGCTGTCTGCCGATCACCGGGTGATCGACGGGGCGGTGGCCGCGCAGTGGATGGCCGCGTTCGTCCGGCGAATCGAAAATCCGGTGACGATCCTGATCTGAGAGCGGGGCCGCGGGGACGGTCATCCGCCCCCGCGGCCCGACCTCACGGGATCAGTCTGGCGGCCCGGTACTGCGCCACGGTATCGGCCAGCGACTGCGGGGTCGCCCGGAAACCGTCGAAACCCGCGCTGCGGGCCTTGGTGGTGTCGGTGAGGCATTCGATGTCGCGACCCAGATCGGCATCGGTGTGCCACCACGAGGCCAGCCGGTCGACGTCGTGCTCGACCAGGCCATGGCGGGCGGCAATGTCCTTCCAGACGGATGCGGCATCGTGCATCTGGTCTTCCAGCGGCCGCGGCGCCGTGTCGAAACCCACCGGGGTCACGTCGAAGAGGGCAGCCAACTGGGGCCACAACCAGCGCCACCGGAACACGTCGCCGTTGGCAGTGTTGAATGCCTGATTGTGGCCGTGGGGAGACGCTGCCGCCCAGATCATCTGATCGGCCAGCAGGGTGGCGTCGGTGACGTCGGTCAGGCCGTTCCACTGGGTCTCGGATCCCGGAAAGATGAAGGGGCGGCCGGTCTCTCGACAGATGGTGGCGTACACAGACAGCGTCAGCACCATGTTCATGGCGTTGCCCACCGCGAAACCGCACACGGTGTGAGATCGGTGCACACTCCAGGTGAATCCCATCCGCTGCGCCGCGGCGAACAACTCGTCTTCCTGCGCATAGTAGAAGTTCGGTGACGGCAGCCGGGGCTCGGATTCGTGGAACGGGGTCTCGGCCTGCACACCGTTGCCATAGTCCTCGAACGAGCCGAGATAGTGTTTGAGCCCGGTCATCAACGCGACATGCTCGACCGAACCTCCGGCCTCCAACGCGACCAAGACGTTTCGCAGCAAGGCTGAATTCACCGCGATGTTGGCGGCCTCGTCGGATTGGCGCATCCACGCCGTGACGAACACCGCCTCGGGCCTGATGTCAGCCAGCGCTTCGCGTAGTTGACCCTCGTCGAGGAGGTCTGCCGTCACAGGGATCGCGTCGGCGACCGGCAATTCTGTCCTGCGGGACAGCCCATAGGTGCGCCGGCCGGCAGCTACCAGTCGACGGCAGATGGCCTGCCCCGAGATGCCGGTGGCACCCACTACCAGCGCGTCACTTCTGTCCGAAACGTTCATTGGTTCTCCTTCTCGTGTTGTCAGACAGACGCCGTCGAGGCGGACACCCGTCAGAGCGTCCGCCTCGAGTGGTCGGTGCCGTCATGGCGTGCTGATCGTGCTCTCGCCCCGGCCGATCGAGGTGTTCAGGTGCGACTGCGAATCACGCAGTGTGGGCAGTGCACCTCCCACGGTGAAGTAGCGCTGACCCGCGACCAGCAGGTCCTCGGCGGGGAACTTGGTGATGACTTCGCAGCCGGTGGCGGTGACCACCAGTTCCTCCTCGATTCGGGCCGCACCCCAGCCGTCGGCTGCCGGCCAGTAGGTCTCCAGTGCGAAGACCATGCCTTCCTCGAGTACCTCGGGGTGATCGAATGACACCAATCGGGAGAAGATCGGCTTCTCCCAGATCGACAGACCGACGCCGTGCCCATACTGCAGCGCAAAGGCGGCCTCCTCGTCGGCGAAGCCGAACTCCTGCGCTTTCGGCCAGACCGCGACGATGTCGGCGGTGGTGGCACCGGGACGCACCAGGGCTATTGCCGCGTCCATGTACTCGCGTGCGCGGGTGTAGGCGTCACGCTGGGCGGCTGAGGCACTGCCGACGGCGAACGTGCGGTAGTAGCACGTGCGATAGCCGTTGTAACTGTGCAGGATGTCGAAGAACGCCGGGTCGCCGGGGCGTAGGATGCGGTCGGAGTACACGTGCGGGTGCGGCGCGCACCGTTCACCGGAGATCGCGTTCACACCCTCGACGAACTCCGAACCCATGTCGTACAAGCTCTTGCTCACCAGGCCGACGCATTCGTTCTCCTTGACCCCGGGACGCAGGAACTCATAGAGCCGGTCGTAGGCGGCGTCGACCATCGAGCAGGCCTGGGTGAGCAGACCGATCTCGTCCCGGGTTTTGATGCGCCGGGCCTCGAGGAACACCTGCTGGCCGTCGGTGACGGTGATGCCGGCGTCCTGCAACGCCTTCAGGATGGGCAGTTCGATGACATCCACTCCCAGCGGATCACCCAGGAGTCCGTAGGCGTCCAGTTCCGCGCGGACCTTGCGCGCCACCTCGTCGGCGATACCCGCATCGGGGTGGAAAGCGCCGCGCAGCGTGGAGATGCCTGCGCGGGCACCGCTGGGCTGGGTCATCTTCGCGCCGTGGTGTGGGCCGTGCGGGTCGGCGTCGGATTCTGCTTTGGAGTAGTCCAACCACGGATTGTAGAGCTGGTGGTGCTTGGCCGCGGAACCGAAATCCCACACGATGGGCTCACCACCGCGGACCAGCAACGCGAACCGGATCAGCTTGTCCACCGCCCAGGTACCGATATGGGTGGCGCTCATGTAGCGGATGTTGGTGAAGTCAAAAGCCAGTACCGCGCCGAGTTCGGACTCGTCGAGTTTGGCCTTCAAGCGGGCCAGCCGCTCATCGCGGAGCCGGTCGAAGTCGAGGCGCTGTTCCCAGTCGACGGCGTTGGTTCCGTAGGTGGCGATGCCCATGGTCGTGTGGTCCTATCTGTGAAAGTATCTACGTGTGTGAAGGATTCAGACGAGGACCATGCCACCGTCCACAGCCATCACTTGTCCGGTGATGTAGTCGGAGTCCGGTGCGGCCAGGAAGATCGCGGTGGGGACGATGTCCGCCGGGGTGGCGGCGCGACCGACCAGGGCTCCGGAAGCGAACGCGGCGAACGCATCTCCGGGCTGCTCGGCGTCACCGATGGCCACCAGATCCTTGTCCAGCTGCTGCCATAGTGGAGTGTCCACCACGCCGGGAGAGAACCCGTTGACGGTGATGGATTGGGCCGCCAGTGCCCGCGCAGCCGCCTGGATGATCGCAATGACGGCGAATTTGCTTGCGCTGTAGGGCGCGAAGCTGGCATAGCCCTCGCGACCGGCGATGGAGGCCGTATTGACGATCTTTCCGGGCCCGCCCTGGGCGATCATCTGTGTGGCCGCCTCCTGCGTCCCGATCAGCACGCCGAGGGCATTGACGTTCATCACCGTGTGCCAGCTGTCCTCGGTGATCTCCAGGAAAGGCTGGGGGATGTTGAGGCCGGCGTTGTTGAACATCACGTCGAGGCGGCCGTATTCGGACACCGCGGTGGCGATTGCAGTCCGAACCGACGCCCGGTCGGTGACATCGGCGACGGCGGCGCAGGCGCGTCCGCCCTGAGCGACGATGGCGTCGGCCACCGCATGGGCGCCGGCCGAGTCGCGGTCGACGACGGTGATCAGCGCGCCTTCTGCGGCCAGGCCATGTGCGAGGCCCGCGCCGATACCGCGGCCTGCGCCGGTGATGACGATGGACTTGTCGGTGAGTCGGTCGGTCATGAGAACTCCTGGTGGAAGACGGTCAGTGAAAGACGACGCCGCCGTTGACATCCAGCGAGGCGCCGGTGATGTAAGCGGCCGCGGGGGAGGACAGGAAGAGGATGGCGTTCGCGATGTCCTGCGGTGCGCCGGCCTTCTCGAGCGGGATCTTGGCCCATTCCGATTGTTTGATCTCTTCGAACGAAACCCCCCGTTCGGCGGCTTCGGATTCCAGGGCCGCGCGGTGCATGGCGGTGTCGATGTTGCCCGGGCACACGGTGTTGGCCCGGATCAGCGGAGCGAGTTCCTGAGCCAGGGCCTGGGTGAACACGATGAGTCCGGCTTTGGCGGCGCAATAGGCCGCAAAGTAGGCGTGTCCGGATCGGCCCCACCACGATGAGACAGCCGTGATGGCACCCCCGCCGTCCTGCTTGAGCAGAGGGACCAGCGCGTGCGTCATCTCGTATGCACCGGTGAGGTTGACGTCGATGACCCGCCGCCACTCGGTGGGGGTGAGGTCGGCGATGCCGGCCGCGGTCTGCACGGTGCCTGCGACCAGGGCCAGGGCGTCGAGTCGCCCGAAGTCGGCGGCGACCTGCTCGGCCAGCGTGCCCACCCGAGAGGTCTGCGTGATGTCGGCGGTGTACGCCCGCACCGTGAGATGGGGGAACTCGGCGGCGAGATCCGGGGTGTGGGAGAGGAAGCGGTCGTCGGCGTCGACGAGGGCGACCGAAGTCCCGGCTTCCAGGAACGATCGCACCACCGCGCGGCCGATCCCACCGCCTGCACCGGTCACCAGAGCGGTGGTGGTCACGTGTCACCACCGACCCGGACCAGAAGCTTCTGCGCGTCGCCATCGGGGTCGAGCAGCCGGTCGAATCCACGTGACACGACGTCGTGAACGTCGATGATCTCGGTCAGCACGCGCTCCACCGGATAGCGACCGGAGGCGACGAGGGCGATGATCCGCGGCCAGTCGTACACCGGGTAGCACCACGTTCCGGTCAGGGTGAGATCCCGGTTGGACAGCGCCATGGGGTCGATGGCAGCGGGTTTGACGTGTAGTCCGACCTGGGTGACGGTGCCGGCGGAGCGGACGCTGGCCAGCGCGGCGTTCAGGCCGGGTTCGCTGCCCGAGCATTCGGCAGCGACATCCACCCCGACACCGTTGGTCAGGTCCCGGACGAAGGCGGGCACGTCTGTTGCCGTCGGGTCGACGACGGTGACCCCGCCCAATGCTTCGGCCAGTGCGCGCCGACGTGCATTCGGCTCGGAAACAATGACTTTCGAGGCTCCGCCGGCCTGCGCGTACAGCGCCGACAGTGCCCCGATGGGTCCGGCTCCGGTGATCAGGATGGTGTCACCGGCGCCCATCCCGGTCTGGTCGACGCCGTAAGCCGCGACCGCCGCCGGTTCGATCAGCGCACCCTGAACATTGTCCACCTCAGGTGGCAGCACACTGACCTGCTGTTCCTGCACCACCACCAGTTCGGCGATACCTCCACCGTCCCAGCTCAATCCGGTGCAGGCCATGACCACACACAGGTGATTGAGGCCGCGCCGACAGTAGTAGCACTGACCGCAGGTCACCAGGGGCATCACCGAAACCCGATCTCCCACTTTCGTGCTGGTGACCTCGGAGCCGATGTCGACCACCTCGGCGGAGAACTCGTGGCCCAGCACCTGCGGCGCGTTGGCGCCGGTCAACGCGTGGGGTTCGGTAGGGATCACGATGGGGCCGAACGCGTACTCGTGCAGATCGGTACCGCAGATCCCACAGAAGAACGGCCGCAGGAGCACGTCCCTGGGACCGACCGGTTGTGGGGCCGGGACCTCCTCGACGCGGACGTCGTGACGGTTGTGGAACACGGTGGCGAGCATGGCTGTCCTCCTACTTGACCAGGGTCATCTTGCGGCGGTCCATCGTCAGTGCGACCGCAGCGATGACAACCAGACCTTGAACGACGTTCTGCAGGAACGGATCGACCGCCGCGATCACCATGCCGTTGCCGAGGATCGCGATGATCAGGACGCCGGTGACGGTGCGCAGCGGACCCCCGATTCCGCCCGAGAGCGGGGTGCCGCCCATGACCACCGCGGCGATGGCCGGTAGCAGGAAGGGCTCTCCCATGTCCGGGCTGGCGCTCTTGGCGCGCACCAACTGCAGCAGGCCGGCGATACCGACCAGGAAGCCGGAGATCATGAAGGCGTACACCTTGTAGCGCCGCACCGGCACGCCGGACAACCTCGAGGTCTTCTCGTTGCCGCCGAGCGCATAGAGGTATCGCCCCAGCCGGGTGCTGCGGGCAACGATGATCGCGACGACGAGCACCAGGATGGCCCACAGCGCGATCACGGGCAGCCCGAGGAAGGTGCCGGTGAACAGATTGACAAACCCACCATCGGTGAGTGGTACGGGTGCTCCCCCCGCCATGTAGCTGGCCAACCCGTTGAAGGCGTACAACGTCCCCAGCGTGACCAGGAAGGAGGGCAGTCGACCGTAGGCGATGACCAGCCCGTTGAACAACCCGCAGAGCATCCCGATCAGGGGGAGCAGTACCAACAGCGCACTGATTCCGGTGTACTGCACCATGAGTGCGCCGGAGAACGCGGTGAAGGTGAGGATGGACCCGACGGACAGGTCGATGCTGCCCATCAGGATCACCACCGTCGAGGCAGTGGCGAGGATGAGCAGGACCGAGGACTGCCGCAGGATGTTGAGGAAGTTCTCGTGCCGGAGGAACCGGCTGTCCACCAGAGAGAACGCGATGATGAGCAGCAGCAGTGTCGCTATCGGGGCGATGGTGGACCAGTGCCGTTTGGCGAAGTCGAGCAGGTTCACCCGATCGGCCTCGGGTGGAGGTGCGGACGCCGGGGAGGTGTGCAGGTCGGTTGTCATGTGTTCGTACCTTCGTTAGACCATCGTTGCGATGAGGTCGGATTCCTGGGGTTTGGTGTCGACGTGCGCATCCACGCGGTGGGTGATCACGCCGTCCTTCATGACCGCGATGCGGTTGGACAACCCGATGACTTCCAGCAGGTCGTCGCTGATCAGCAGGATCGCGACGCCGCTGTCAGCGAGGTCGCGGATGATGTCGTAGATCTCCTCTTTGGCGCCGGCGTCGACACCCCGGGTGGGATTGTCCAGAATCAGCATGTCGACGCCGCGGGCCAGCCACCGGGCGATGATGGCCTTCTGCTGGTTACCCCCGCTGAGGCTGTCGATCGGAGCCACGATCGACGCCGCCTTGATCCGCATCTTGCCGAAGTACTCCTTGGCTTCGGTCTTTTCGCGGCCCAGGTCCAGCAGCGGGGTTCTCTGCGACGCGATGCGTGCGAACGAGATGTTCTGCGCCACGGAGAACGTGTCCAGCAATCCGTCGTCCTTGCGCTCCGGGGTGACGTAGCCGACCTTCAGGTCGCACATGGTCGCGATCGACGGTCGGGCGATCTGCTTGCCCCGATAACTCAGCGTCCCCGCGGTGACCGGGCGGGCTCCGAAGACCGCGGCACCCAGCTCGCTCTTTCCCGAACCGAGAACGCCTGCGATGCCGACGATCTCACCGGCCTTGATCGACAGGTCGACATCCCTGAAGGCCTGGCCGTCCCCGAGGTTCTCCACCTCCAGCACCGCGTCGCCGGGGGTGGGGCGCTGTCTACCCTCCCGATAGAACTGCGCATCGCGTTCGCGGCCCACCATGAGGTAGTGCAGCTGACTCTCGGTCAGGGTTCCCGTGGATTCCTCTGCGACCACGGCGCCGTCTTTGAAGACCACGATGCGGTCGCTCCACTCCAGTAACTCGCTGAGGCGGTGGGACACGAACACCACGGCACTGCGTTCCTTCACCCGCATGAGCACGGTGCGCAGGAACTCGATCTCGTCGGCAGCCAGGCCGGCGGTGGGTTCGTCGAGCAGGATGATGGGCTCCTCGTGGCCCAGCAGTTCGGCCAGGGCGAAGGCTTTGATGATCTCGAGAACCTGCCGCACCGCAAACGGGTAGTGGTCCACCGCAGCAGCCGGGTCCACCCAGCCGTGGTCGAACCGCTCCAGAAGGTTGCGCACCCAGGCGATTCCAGCGCCGCGCCGGATCAGTCCGGCCCGGATGAAGTGCTGTTCGTGGGACAATACGAAGTTCTCCCACACCGACCGGTTGGGCACCAGCGCGAGTTCCTGGAATATCCGGAAGACCCCGTTGCTGGTGGCTTCCCGGTAGTTGGCGAAGCTCACCTCGCGGCCGTTGACCAGCACATGGCCCGCGTCCTGGTGGTCGGTACCGCTGATGATGTTCAGTACCGTGGACTTGCCGGCCCCGTTCTCGCCGATCAGCCCGACGATCTCACCTCGTCGAACCGAGAAACTCACTCCACGAAGCGCTTTCACCGGACCGAAAGTGCGTGTCACATCTCGGATCTCCAGCAGGGCTGGATTGTGATCTGTCGAGGTCATCTCATACCGCCATGATTCCGCCGTCGATGGTGACCGCCGAACCCGTCAGGTAGCCCACGTCATCGCGCAGCAGGAACAACACCAGCTCGGCGATCTCCCGGGGCTCGGCGTAGCGACGCACCGGGGTGCCTTCGATGAACCGGTCGTGCTCGTACCCCGGGTCGTCGGGGTTGACCAGCAGCTCCGAGCGGGTCATCAGGGGAGTGGCCACCGGCCCGGGACAGATGCAGTTGACCCGGATTCCCTGAGTGGCGACCTCTGCCGCCGCGCTGCGGGTCAGTCCCAGCACACCGTGTTTGGTCACCACGTAGTCGGACCGGTCAGGTGCCGCCTTCAGGCTGAGGATGGATCCGGTGTTCACCACGGCTCCGCCTCCGGCCTGCTGGATCAACGGTAGGACGTACTTGAGGCCGAAGAACATGCCGTCGAGGTTGATGCCCACCACCTTTCGCCATTCGTCGGAGGTGGTGTCGACAATGGACTTGTGCACACCTTCGACGCCGGCGTTGTTGAAGAACAGCTGCGGCGGGCCGACCAGTCCTGTTGCGGCCTCGGCGTAGGTCCGCACCTGAGCCGGGTCGGAGACGTCGGCGGCAAAGGGGTGCACTTCTCCGGCGGCGTCCGATGCTGTCTTCTCAGCGCCCTCGACGTTGACGTCGACGGCCAGGACCCGGGCACCGGCGGCGGCGAGTTCGAGGGCGACCGCTCGGCCGATGCCGCTGCCCGCTCCGGTGACAATGGCACCTTTTCCCGCGAACGTGTTGGTGTTTGTCATTGCAGGATGTCCTTCCCGCCATTGCGGCATTTGGTTCGTACGGTTGCGAAGGGATCGGACCGGTAGGCCGTCGCGTAGCGTTGCGCCACGCGTTCCATCTCTCCCGAGTCGACGGCTTCGGTGTATGCCGCCGGGATCTCGTAGCGAGGCGGCTTCTTGTCGCGCTCCCAGTAGATGTCGATGTCCAAGGGGATCATCGAGTTCTGCGGATCCCAGTCGTCCGGGTGCAGTGCCTGGGACATCAGCTCGTAGTCGAACGGCAGGGGTTTCGACGAATACATCAGGTCGCGGTAGGCCTCGGCAGCCTCGGCGGAGTCGATGATGAAGCCGCCGAAGTTCATCATCCGTTCCGGGGCGGAGAGGGTGACGCCGGCCAGCGCGTCGAACACGCGCACCGTCGAGAACGCTCCGATCCAGGCCCCGTGGTGCGCCCAGGTGGCGAACGCAGTGCCACGGGGGATGGCTTCGAGGAATTCGCCGATGGCGTCGATCCCGACCACCTTGCAGTTCTTGATGCCCCGCGACTCCACCGCCGTGACAGCCGCCATGGCCGAATCATCGTTGGCGCACATGATTCCGGTGACGTCCGGGTTGGCGGTCAGGAGGTTCTCGATCACCGGCTGGGTACCGCCGCGGCTGAACGCGCCCGGCTGGCGCGCCACCATCTCGATACCCGGGTACAGGGCCAGAGCCTCGTCAACACCTGCGGTGCGATTGTCGGAGGCCGAGTTGCCCTTGATCCCCTCGATGTGGATGAACTTGCCCGTGCCGCCCATCTCCTCGAACAGCTGCTTACACAGCTCGCGCGCGCCGGCGACGTCGTTGGCGGTCTGATACGAGTAGTAATAGTCGCCGATGTCGAACGGCGTGCTCCACGGCGCGTTGGACCAGTTGCTCGAGGCGTAGATACCCGAGGCCTGCGCCAGACCGAGGATCTCAGGGCTGGCTGCTGCGGTGTTGGGGAGCGTGCTGATGCCCTGCACGTCCTTGATCGGAGCGGCTTCGAAGACGCTGCGCAGTACGTCGATGTTGGAGTTGTCGACCTGTTGGTCGCGGGACATCAGCAAGGTGGCGGCCGCGAAGGCAGAGCCCCGCGCCCAGCCCTGGAAGTAGTCGTTGTCCAGGGTGTAGAAGCTGTCGACCATCGAGAAGTGTTTGTTCCGAGGATCATTGGGGTCCTGAACGACGGGCGTAGGGAGCGGGCCGAAGTCGACTGCACCCGATGCGTTGGTGCACGCGCTCAACAACGGCAGTGACGCACCCGCGGCAGCGGCCTGCAGGGTGAATCGGAGGAATTCTCGTCGGGAATTCATGGTGCGCGACATGCGCATGGGTGGCTCCTCGCAACTGTGCGTCGGTGTGACCTGCAACACCGTGGATGTTTAACAGCATTTAACGACACGGCGTGCAATGTCAAGTGTTGTGGAACACGAGATTCGTGGCAGAATCGCCCAGGAACGGTTCCACGGGTTTTGACCAGCGGAAAGGTGACGGGAGTTTGGACAACACGGCGCGCGCCATCCGGGATGCGCGCATCCAGGCCGGCCTGAGTCTTCGCGAGCTCGGTTCGCGTGCGGGCGTGTCCGCAAGCCTGTTGTCGCAGATCGAGACGGGTCGGGCGAGGCCGTCGGTCACCACCCTGTATGCGCTGGTGGGGGAGCTGGGACTGTCGCTCGATGAGCTGGTTGCCTCAGACAATGGCTCCGGTCCCGCGCCCAGGACCACCTCGACGCTGGATCGGCAACTGGCGCAACTGGCGTCCCAGCCGGCTGTGGCAGGGGTATCGCCCGTGATGCACCCGGGAGCCAGGCCGGTACTGGAGTTGGAATCCGGCGTGATCTGGGAACAACTCGCCAAGGTGGGTGCCTCGGCCACCGACGCGATCCTGGTGACGTATCCGCCGGGTAGCTCGTCATCCACCACCGGGCGTCTGAGCACCCACACCGGTTACGAGATCGCGTACCTGATCAGCGGAACCCTGGAACTCCAACTGGAATTCGAGACCTACACACTGTCGGCCGGCGATTCCATCGCCTTCGACTCCGCGCGGGTGCACGTCTACCGCAATCCGGGCGACGAACCCGCCCGCGGGGTGTGGTTCGTGACGGGCCGAGAGCAGCACTAGGGGTGTGATGAGCGCTCACGGCAGGGACGCTGCCGATGTTGTCGTCATCGGCGGCGGCATCGTCGGTTTGGCGACGGCGTGGCAGATCCAGCAGCGCCGCCCCGGCATCACCGTGGCGGTGCTGGAGAAGGAGACCGGCGTTGCCACCCACCAGACCGGGCACAACAGCGGCGTCATCCACTCGGGGATCTACTACGAGCCGGGCAGTCTGAAAGCGACGTTGTGCAAGCGAGGCGCGGACGACACCAAAGCCTTTGCGCGTGAACACGGCATCCCGTGTGACACGACCGGCAAGTTGCTGGTCGCCACGGATGACGCCGAACACCAGCGGATGCTGGCGCTGTTCGAGCGGGCTCAGGTCAACGGCCTGGACGTCCGCATCCTGGATGCGGCGCAACTACGCCAGGCCGAGCCGCACATCCGAGGCTGCGGTGCCATCGAGGTGCCCACCACCGGCATCATCGACTACCGGCGGGTGTCGCAGGTGCTGGCCGAGCTGGTGGTGGCCGCCGGTGGCGTCGTGGAGACCGGCGTGGAGGTCACCGGCATCCATGAGTCCGCCGAGCAGGTGCGGATCGACACCGCCGAGAAGACCTGGACTGCGGCACATCTCGTCGTCTGCGCGGGCCTGCAGGCCGACCGCCTGGCGACCATGGCCGGTCTGGACCCGGAGGTGCAGATCATCCCGTTCCGCGGTGAGTACTTCACCCTGCCGCCGTCGCGCAACGGGCTGGTGGCGCACCTGATCTATCCCATTCCGGACCCCGAATTGCCCTTTTTGGGTGTGCATCTGAGCCCCACCATCCACGGCACCCTGACGGTGGGCCCGAATGCGGTGCTCGGCTTCGCGCGCGAGCGGTACGGCAAGGGTGCGGTGACGCCGGCGGATGTGGCGCAGTACCTGCGTTTCCCCGGGATGTGGAAACTGGCCAGAGCCAACGTCCGCACCGGTGCGCGCGAGTTGTCCAACTCGTTGTTCAAGCGCGGCTATCTGGCGCAGTGCCGCAAGTACTGTCCCGAACTGACACTCTCGGATCTGGTTCCGATGGAGGCCGGCATCCGCGCCCAGGCGGTGCGCCGGGACGGCACGTTGGTGCACGACTTCCTGCTGAAGACCACCGCGCGCAGCATTCACGTGCTCAACGCGCCGTCACCGGCGGCCACGTCGGCGCTGCCCATCGGCGAGACGCTGGCCGCGCAGCTGTACCCCTGAGGTATTCCCGGCGGACGGGGGTAGAGGTTGTGCCTGCCTGGCCGCCCATTTTTCCGGTGTGCTGGAGCCATGACCACACAGGAGAACACCATCGCCCTCGTCACGGGCGCCAACACCGGCATCGGATTCCACCTCGCACGCCAGCTCGCCCAGACCGGCGCCCGGGTGCTGCTCGGCTCGCGTGATCCCGGCCGCGGATCCGACGCCGCAGAGAAGCTGGCCGCCGAGGGGCTGCAGGTCGAGCAGCTGACCATCGACATCACCGACGACCAGAGCATCGCCGCGGCGGTGCACCGGGTCAGCCAGACCCACGGTCGGGTGGACCTGCTGATCAACAACGCGGCCATTGCCGGCGACCTGCAGCCGGCATCGGCGGTCAGCCGCGAGTCGATGCTCGCCACTTACGACACCAACGTCGCGGGCGTGGCCGCGGTGACCAACGGATTCCTGCCGCTGCTGCGGGCATCGTCACGGGCCCGCGTGCTCAACGTCTCGAGCGAGCTCGGGTCCACCCGGCTGGTGAACGATCCGGACTGGCCGTTCAGCCACGTGGCCACCGCCGCCTACCAGGCCTCCAAGAGCGCGCTGGACATGCTGACCGTGCTCTACGCCAAAGAGCTTGCCGCGCAGAACATCGCCGTGGTTTCGGTGAGCCCCGGCTACCGTGCCACCGGGCTGAGCAACGGCGAACCGATGGAGGGCGCCGGGGACCCGGCCGAGGGCGCGGCGGGCATCGTCGGGGTGGCGCTGTCCGGCGAACTGCGCACCGGGCTGTTCTTCAGCGACCAGGGAGAACTCGTGCCCTGGTGAGCAGCGTGCCACTATCGAGGTATGGATGCACACGCGGCGGGGAGGTACCTGCGGGCAGTTCGCGACAGTCGTGACCCGCAGGCCTACGGGTTCAGCGACCGCGGTCGCCGCACCCCGGGCTTGCGCCGCGAAGAGGTGGCACAGCTGGCGCACATCTCGTTGGAGCACTACACGAACCTCGAGCGCGGGCGCGGCGCGGGACCGTCGGATCAGGTGGTCAGCGCCATCTGCGACGCGTTGCGGATGGACGATGATGAGCGACGGCACCTGTTCGAGCTGATCGGGCGGACCGTTCCGTGGGGCAGCGAACCCAGCATGGAGGTTTCCCCGAGCGTGGCCAAGCTGGTGCAGGGTCTGGGTTCCACCGCTGCCATCGTGCTGAGCGCCCGGTTCGACGTGTTGGCGTGGAACGCCCAGGCGGAGCTGCTGATGGAGGATTTCGGCGCCCTCGATCGGTCGGAGCGCAATGTGGCGCGACGGCACTTTCTGCCGACGGGGGGCCTGACCCCGCACTACGGGATGTCCCACGCCGACGAATTCTCCCGCATCGTGGTGGGCCAGCTGCGCACGACGCTGGCTCGCTATCCGCGTGACGAGCAGACTCAGAAGCTGATCAACGACCTGTGCAACGGCAGCCCCGAGTTCGTCGAATTATGGGGCGATGCAACGGCTGTCGGGTCAACCCACATGATCAAATACGTCGACCACCACACTCTCGGCCCGCTCGCGCTGGCCTGCGACATGCTGCGCGATCCCCATCGCGATCAGAGCATCGTGATGTTCTCCATCATGGAATGACCGGCGGCGGCTGCGGCAACGGGTGGGCGCCCTGGGGTCGTAGCCCGTCGAAGATGATGGCGAGATAGCGCTGCCACAGCAATGGCGGTGGGGCGCTGAGATTCTCGACGGCGTGGATGGGCGCGCACATCAACAGGAACACATCGGCCTCGGTGATGTCGGGCCGCAGGGCACCGGCGTCACGAGCGCGGTCGACCAGCACGCCCAAGCTGTCGTGCAGGGCGTCGCGCAGTTCCGCCACCCGGGGGTCGTCGTTGCTCGCGGATTGCAGAAAGGTCAGGTCGTGCTGCCGGCGTTGGTCGGCGGCGATGGTCAGGAACTCCAGCAGCGCCGCGCCCGGATCCGCGGCATCGGAACGCTGTCGGGCAGCGTCGACCAGTGTCGCGATGTGCCCGCAGACGATGGCCGCGATCAGATCCTCTTTGGTGTCGAAATGCCGGAACACCGTGCCCTTGGCGATGCCCGCGCGGCGGGCGATGTCGGCCACCGACGCCGCGGGCCCTCGCTCGGCGAACTCCTCCTCGGCTGCCGCCAGCAGCAGAGTGCGGTTGCGGGCGGCGTCGGCGCGGACCGGGCGGGCGGGGGAACTCACCCCTGGAGACTAGCAAGTTGACCGCGCGGTCATCTTGTGGCACCGTGGCCGATGAACATGACCATACGGTCATGTTGCCGAGTTCATACGAAAGCTGTTGGAGGACACATGAAGTTGTCAGGAGCCACCGCGCTGGTCACCGGAGCCAACCGGGGTATCGGGGACCACTTCGCCCGGGGACTGCTGGAGCGCGGCGCCAAGGTCTACGCCACCGCCCGGCGGCCCGAGTCGGTGGGCATCCCCGGGGCCGAGGTGCTCCAGCTCGACATCACCGACCAGGCTTCCGTTGCAGCGGCCGCAGCGGCCGCCGGCGACGTGGACGTACTGATCAACAACGCCGCCGATGCCGCCGGTGGGAATCTCGTCACCGGAGACCTGGCCGCCATCCGGTCCACCATGGAGTCCAACTACTTCGGCACCCTGTCGATGATCCGGGCGTTCGCCCCCATTCTGGCCCGCAACGGCGGCGGGGCCATCCTCAACGTGCTGTCGGCCGCAGCGTGGACCACCGTGCTGGGCAACACTGCCTACGCGGCGTCCAAATCGGCGGAGTGGGGCCTGACCAACGCGGTTCGCCTCGAGCTGCAGGAGCAGGGCACCCTGGTTTCCGCGCTGGTGCCGGGGTTGATCGGTACCCAGACTCTGTTCGACTTCGCCGAGCGCCACGGCATCGAGTTCGCCGAGGGCGCGGTGCTGGACCCGGCGGACCTGGTGACGCTCGCGCTCGACGGACTGGAAGCCGATGAGATCGAGATCCTGGACGCGCACAGCGTCGCGGCCAAGGCCACCCTCGCCGGGCCGCCGCAGACGTTCAGCCTGTAGAGCCCTGCTGCGCACCGAAGTTCGGGTGCACCACGCGCAACTTGTCGGCGATCCGCGTCAGCGCGCGCAGGTCGGTGGGGGTGAGCGGGTCCAGCACGAGCTGTCGCAACGAGCGCATGTGCACCGGCGCCGCCACAACCACCAGTCGGAAGCCGTCGTCGGTCAGGTGGGCCAGGGTGTAGCGCCCGTCGTCGGGATCGGGGGAGCGCGTCATCCAGCCGCGCTGTTCGAATCGCTTGACCACGTTGGACAGTCGCGACAGTGAGCCGTTGGCCAGAAAAGCCAACTCGCTCATGCGGATCCGGCGGTCCGGCGCTTCGGAGACGTGGCTGAGCACCAGGTACTCGAACAGCGTCAGGTCCACCTCGCGCAGTGCGGAATCCAGCCGGCCGGGCAGCATCAGCATGATCGCCGCCAGGCCGGTCCAGGCCTCCTTCTCCTGCGGGGTGAGCCACTCCGGTTCCTCGCTGCGTGCCATCCGTGCAGCCTATCCCTTGGGAATAACTTCACGTGTGAAGTCATTGCTGCTAGTGTCAGTTCAAGCGTGAAGTCATCAACGAAAGGCGAACCATGGCAGCGGTCGAATTCTTCGTCACCCCCGGAGTGGGCGAGAAGATGCGTCAAGAGCGGCATTACAGCCAGGCGGTGCGGATCGGCAACGTCGTCGAGATCTCCGGACAGGGCGGCTGGGATGACGACCTCAATTTTCCGGAATCCCTCGAGGCCGAGATCGTGCAGGCTTTCGACAACGTGGAGAAGGTCCTGGCCGCCGCCGGTGCCAGTTGGTCCGACGTGGTGCACGTGAACTCCTACCACGTGATCAGTGAACCGGACGGCGCCTTTGACGCTCACAACGACGTCATGGTGGCTCAGTTCCGGAAGAGGATGGACGACCGGGCACCCATCTGGACCGAAACCGGCGTCACCGTGCTCGGCGCTCCGAAGATGCGCGTCGAGATCCGGGTGACGGCGGTGGTCGGGGACTGACGTCAGCAGATGATCTCGTCGGCCACCCACCGGGCCGCCCGGTCCGGGAACGGGGCCGGGAGGATGAGCACGATGTGCTCGAATCCTGCGGAAATCACCTCGGCGACAGCACTTTTTGTAGGAATGGGATTGTCGTAGGACACCGGCAGTGCAACCGAGCGCACGATCGCCGCCGGGTCCCGGCCGATGTCGTGGCAGAGCTGGTCGAGTCGGGAGCTGCGCGCCACCAGGTCGGCGATGTCGCCGCCCGGGGCGTTCCAGATGTCGGCGTGCTCGGCGACCACCCGCAATGTGGGTGTCGAGCGGCCGCCGATCACGATCGGTGGGTGCGGGCGCTGCACCGGCAACGGGTTGCCGATGGCGCCGGTGAGGCGGACGTGCGCACCGTCGAAATCGAACGGTGTGGAGTCGGCCCACAGGCGCTTGAGCACCACACAGGCCTCGGCGAGAGCATCAACCGACGAGCCGAAGGTGTCATACGGCAGTCCGTTGGCTTCGTATTCGCGCCGGGCTATCGGCACGCTGGGCCGCGATCCGGCGCCGATGCCGAAGTCGAGTCGCCCGCCGGAGACGATGTCGACGGTCGTAGCGATCTTCGCCAGCACGGCGGGCGGCCGAAATCGGTTGCTGGTCACCATGATTCCCAGGCGCAGTCGCTCGGTGGCCGCGGCCAGCGCCGAGAGCAGCGTCCAGCCCTCGAGGATGGGGCCCTCCAGCGGGCCGGCGATGGGCAGCAGGTGATCGAACAGCCACGCATGCTCGATCGCATCGATGGCGTCCGCCTCCTGCCAGACGCGCAGCACGTCGCCGTAGTCGACCTGCTGAGGCGCGGTGAGGATTCCGAACGATGGCATGTCACGTCTCTCTCCGCCGGGGCTGGCATGATGGGAGCGGAACAACCGGAGCGGCGTTCCGCATACGACAATACGGAGCGGTGCTCCGTTTTGCAAGGGAGCTGCGGTGGGTGACGACAGAACGGAAGTGGCGGCAGGCCGGGTGCGGTCGGATGCCAGACGCAACCGGCAGACCCTGCTGGAGGCCGCCGCCGCCGCGTTCATCGAGAATGGCGTGGACGCCCCCGTGCGCGACATCGCCGCCCGGGCCGGGGTTGGGATGGGGACGCTCTACCGGCACTTTCCCACGCGGGCCGACCTCATCATCGCTGTCTATCAGCATCAGATCGACGCCTGCGCCACCGCCGGACCCGAGCTGCTGGCTCGCACCGACCCGTACCAGGCCCTCACTACCTGGGTCGACATGTTCGTCGATCTGCTGGTGACCAAACACGGGCTCGCGGCGGCACTGCACTCCGACAGCGCACGCTTCGAAGCCCTGCACGCCTACTTCCTGGACCAGCTTCTGCCGGTGGCCACCCAACTGCTCACGGCGGCATCGGAGGCCGGCGACATCGTGTCCGGCGTCGAGGCGTACGGCCTGCTGCGCGGGATCGGGAACCTGTGCATCGGCGACGGGGACGGCCGCTACGACCCGCGCACGCTGGTCGGCCTGCTCATCGCCGGGCTACGCACCCGCTGATGCTCAGCTGCTGGGGCGGCGCATCTCGAACGCGGCGTCGGGGGTGATCTCGAAGTACTGGGCCGGCCCACCGGCCCGGACGATCGGGTGCGCGGCGCCGGTGTCGAAGATGCCGTCGTTCAGTAGCTCGGCGTCGATGTGCACGGCCACCACCTCGCCGAGCACCAGCCAGGTCGGGACCGCCTCACCGGCGCTCGTGGCCAACTGCACCAGCTGGGTCAGGGTGCACTCGAAGTTCACCGGGCTCTCCAGTACCCGTGGCGCTGACACCAGGGTCGACGGCACGGCCGTCAGCTTGCCGCGGACGAATTCGTCGCTCTCGGGTGGTAGCGGCGCCGACGTCTCGTTCATGGCTTCGGCCAGGTCCCGGGTGGCCAGGTTCCAGACGAACTCGCCGGTCGCCTCGACATTGGCCACCGAGTCCTTCCATCCCACCGACGCGAAACCCACGATGGGCGGGTGGTAGTTGAACCCGTTGAAGAAGCTGTACGGGGCCAGGTTGGCCACGCCCTCGCCGCTGACCGTCGAGATCCAGCCGATCGGCCTGGGGGCGACAATGGCGTTGAACGGGTCGTGGGGCAACCCCGTTCCCTGTGCGGGTCGGTAGTAATGGGCGCCTTCGCGTGCCACGTGCTCTCCTGCGGGTCGACTGGCAGACCATGCTAGGCGGGAATGAATTCCCGTGCCCGTGCGCTCTTAAGCTGCATGACCTTCACCCTCGGCAGTGATGCGGCGCTGCGCAAGCCCATTCAGATCGGCGACACCTCCGCCGAGAACCGAATCTTCATGGCGCCCTTGACCCGATCGCGTGCCGATGCCGACGCCACCCCGTCGGACCTGGCGGTGACCTACTACGCCCAGCGCGCCGCGGCGGGTCTGATCATCAGTGAGGCGACGGCCATCTGTGAGCAGGCCAACGGCGCTTACATGAACACCCCGGGCCTGTACACCGACCGGCACCAGGAGAAATGGGGCGAGATCGCCTCGGCCGTGCACAGTGCCGGTGGCAAGATGTTCGTCCAGCTCTGGCACGTCGGCCGGATGGCGCACCCGGAGATCAGCGGGTTCGACGTGGTGGGTCCGTCGGCTGTCGGCGCGAACCTGACCACCCACACCCCGTCGGGCAAGCAGGCGCTGCAGATCCCGCGGGCGCTCACGGTCGAGGAGATCGGCACCATCGTGGGCCAGTTCCGGTCGGCGGCCCGTCGCGCGGTGGACGCGGGTATGGACGGCGTGGAGATCCATGGAGCCAATGGCTATCTGCTGCACGAGTTCTCGTCAGATGTGGTGAACCAGCGCACGGATGCTTACGGCGGGTCGCCGGAGAACCGGGCGCGCCTGACCGCCGAGGTGGTCGAGGCCGTGGCCGACGAGATCGGTGCGGGCCGGGTGGGTCTGCGGATCTCGCCCGGAAACACCGCCGGCGACATGCAGGAGAACGACAAGGTGGGCGCCTACGAGGCGCTGCTGCGGCGCATCGATGCCCTGGGCCTGGCCTACCTGCACATCCTCATCGATCCTTCCGACCCGGTGTTCGCCACCCTGCGCTCGCTCTGGGGCGGCCCGGTGGTGCTGAACACCGGCCGCGAGCGCGACACCAGCTTCTGCCAACTCGAGGAGCTCGCCGAGTGGGGCGTCATCAGCGCCGCCGCAGTGGGCCGGGCGTTCCTGGCCAACCCGGATCTGATCCGTCGGCTGGAGGTCGGCGCCGAGCTCAACGAGCCGGACGTGGCCACCTTCTACGCCCCCGGGCCGGTGGGCTACACCGACTACCCGACGATGGCCGAGCTGCAGCAGGTCTGAGCCACGCGCGGCAACCACGACACGGACGATCCGCCCCGCGGATCGTCCGTTGTCGTGTCCGCAGGGCACAGAACGTGACCAGTCTCCCAACCAAGCGGTTGGGCGAGGCTGCTAGGCTGGCGCGATAGAGGACAAACCTCCCTGCATCAACCCTGAACAGGACCTGGAGACAACGTATGTCCGAAGAAGCCTTCATCTATGAGGCCATTCGCACACCGCGCGGCAAGCAGCGCGGTGGCTCCCTCAACGAGATCAAGCCGGTCAACCTGGTGGTCGGCCTGATCGACGAGATCCGCGCGCGCTACCCCGACCTGGACGAGAACCTGATCAGCGACGTCATCTTGGGTGTCGTTTCCCCCGTGGGTGACCAGGGCGGCGACATCGCCCGCACTGCTGCTCTGGTGGCCAAGCTGCCCGAGACCACCGGCGGCTTCCAGCTCAACCGCTTCTGCGCCTCCGGCCTCGAGGCCGTGAACACCGCCGCGCAGAAGGTGCGCTCGGGCTGGGACGACCTGGTGCTGGCCGGCGGCGTCGAGTCCATGAGCCGCGTCCCGATGGGCTCCGACGGCGGCGCCTGGGCGTCGGACCCCGAGACCAACTACCGCGTCGGTTTCGTCCCGCAGGGCATCGGCGCGGACCTGATCGCCACCATCGAGGGTTTCTCCCGCGAGGACGTCGACGCCTACGCGGTGCGCTCGCAGGAGCGGGCAGCTGCGGCCTGGTCCGGCGGCTACTTCGCCAAGTCCGTGGTCCCGGTCAAGGATCAGAACGGCCTGGTGGTGCTCGACCACGACGAGCACACCCGGCCCGGCACCACCCTGGAGAGCCTGGCCAAGCTCAAGCCGGCCTTCGAGGGCCTGGGAGCCATGGGCGGCTTCGACGACGTGGCGCTGCAGAAGTACCACTACGTCGAGAAGATCAACCACGTGCACACCGGCGGCAACAGCTCCGGCATCGTCGACGGCGCCGCGCTGGTGCTCGTCGGCTCGGAGAAGGCCGGCCTGTCGCAGGGACTGACCCCGCGGGCGCGCATCGTGGCCACCGCCACCAGCGGCGCCGACCCGGTCATCATGCTGACCGGCCCGACGCCCGCTACCCGCAAGGTGCTGGACCGCGCAGGCCTGACCGTCGACGACATCGACCTGTTCGAGCTCAACGAGGCGTTCGCCTCGGTGGTGCTGAAGTTCCAGAAGGACCTGGGCATCCCCGACGAGAAGCTCAACGTCAACGGTGGCGCAATCGCGATGGGCCACCCGCTGGGCGCCACCGGCGCCATGATCACCGGAACCATGGTCGACGAGCTCGAGCGGCGCGGCGCCCGGCGTGCGCTGATCACGCTGTGCATCGGCGGCGGCATGGGTGTGGCCACCATCATCGAGAGGGTCTGACCAATGGCTGAAAACACCATCACATGGGACAAGGATGCCGACGGCATCGTCACCCTGACGCTGGACGATCCCACCGGCTCGGCCAACGTGATGAACGAGCACTACAAGGAATCCATGCACAATGCCGTGGAAAAACTTGTAGCAGAAAAGGATTCGATCACCGGTGTGGTGATCGCCAGCGCCAAGAAGACCTTCTTCGCCGGCGGTGACCTCAAGGGCATGATGACCGTCGGCCCCGACGACGCCGCGGCATCCTTCGCCGAGGTCGAGTTCATCAAGGCCGACCTGCGCAAGCTGGAGACCCTGGGCAAGCCGGTGGTGGCCGCCATCAACGGCGCCGCCCTCGGTGGTGGCCTGGAGATCGCGCTGGCCACCCACCACCGCATCGCCGCTGACGTCAAGGGTGTGGTGATCGGGCTGCCCGAGGTCACCCTGGGTCTGCTGCCCGGCGGTGGCGGCGTGGCACGCACCGTGCGCATGTTCGGCATCCAGAAGGCCTTCATGGAGATCCTGAGCCAGGGCACCCGCTTCAAGCCGGGCAAGGCCAAGGAGATCGGCCTGGTGGACGAATTGGTCTCCAGCACCGAGGAATTGGTGCCGGCCGCCAAGGCGTGGATCAAGGCCAATCCCGACGCCCACACTCAGCCGTGGGACGCCAAGGGCTACAAGATGCCCGGCGGCACGCCGTCGCATCCGGCGCTGGCCGCCATCCTGCCGTCGTTCCCGGCGCTGCTGAAGAAGCAGCTCAAGGGTGCGCCCATGCCGGCGCCGCGCGCCATCCTGGACGCCGCCGTCGAGGGCGCCCAGGTGGACTTCGACACCGCCACCCGCATCGAGAGCCGCTACTTCGTCTCGCTGGTGACCGGCCAGACCGCCAAGAACATGATCCAGGCGTTCTTCCTGGACCTGCAGGCCATCAACGGTGGCGCCTCGCGCCCGGACGGCATCGCCAAGCAGGAGATCAAGAAGATCGGCGTGCTCGGCGCGGGCATGATGGGCGCAGGCATCGCCTACGTCTCGGCCAAGGCCGGCTATGACGTTGTGCTCAAGGATGTTTCGCTCGAAGCCGCCCAGAAGGGCAAGGGCTATTCCGAGAAGTTGGAAGCCAAGGCGCTGGAGCGGGGCCGCACCACGCAGGAGAAATCCGACGCGCTGCTGGCCCGCATCACCCCGGCCGCTGACCCGCAGGATCTCAAGGGTGTCGACTTCGTGATCGAGGCCGTCTTCGAGAACCAGGAACTCAAGCACAAGGTGTTCCAGGAGATCGAGGACATCGTGGGACCCAACGCGCTGCTGGGCTCCAACACCTCCACCCTGCCGATCACCGGCCTGGCGTCCGGGGTCAAGCGCCAGGAAGACTTCATCGGCATCCACTTCTTCTCCCCTGTGGACAAGATGCCGCTGGTGGAGATCATCAAGGGCGAGAAGACCTCCGACGAGGCGCTGGCCCGGGTGTTCGACTACACCCTGGCCATCGGCAAGACCCCGATCGTGGTCAATGACAGCCGCGGCTTCTTCACCAGCCGCGTCATCGGCACCTTCGTCAACGAGGCGCTGGCGATGCTGGGCGAGGGCGTTGCCCCGGCCAGCATCGAGCAGGCCGGTGCCCAGGCGGGTTACCCGGCCGCGCCGTTGCAGCTCTCCGACGAGCTCAACCTGGAGCTGATGCAGAAGATCGCCACCGAGACCCGCAAGGCGACCGAGGCGGCAGGCGGCACCCATGTGGCGCACCCGGCCGAAGAGGTCGTCAACAAGATGATCGAGATCGGCCGTCCGTCGCGGCTCAAGGGCGCGGGCTTCTACGAGTACGTCGACGGCAAGCGCGTCGGTCTGTGGGAGGGCCTGGCCGACACGTTCGGATCGGGAAAGAGCGAGATCCCGTTGCAGGACATGATCGATCGCATGCTGTTCGCCGAGGCGCTGGAGACGCAGAAATGCCTCGACGAGGGCGTGCTGACCTCCACTGCCGACGCGAACATCGGCTCCATCATGGGCATCGGCTTCCCGCCGTACACCGGTGGTAGCGCGCAGTTCATCGTCGGCTACCAGGGTGAGCTCGGCGTCGGCAAGGAAGCGTTCGTGGCACGGGCCAAGCAGCTCGCTGAGCGCTACGGCGAGCGCTTCACCCCGCCTGCTTCGCTGACCAGCTAGCCGCAGACCTCAAAAGCCCCCAGCACAATGACGTGCTGGGGGCTTTTGTTGCCTCAGAAGCTGCCCATGTCCGAGGACAGCCAGTGCTGCGGCTGCAGGAAGATCGCCACGTGGTCGCCGAAGTTGGCTCCTGCGAATTCCAGGTAGCGCCGGGCAGCGGCGTCGTCGAGGTACCGATGGGCCAGCTCCTCCATCTGAGCGTCGGTACCCGGCTCGATGCGGCTGACCGCACCGTCCACCGCGACGTAGCGGACGGTGGGTTCGAGCTGTTCGACCATCAGGGAGAAGAATCCCGCTGACTGGATCAGCCGCGCCTTGCGGGAGTCTGTTCCGGTGAGGATCCAGGGCTCACCACCGGGCGTGTACTGGTACCAGATGGGCACCGTCAGCGGACCGCGGCCGGCGCCGGCGTGCACCGACAGCGCGGCGATGTGCGGCTGGGCCAGGAACTGTTCGCGTTCAGCGGTGGAAAGGGCCATGGCGCAAGGCTAACCGCGCCGGGCGACGGCCATGGCGTAGTCGGGCACCTGGATGGAGTCGTAGAGCCGGATACCCCTGTCGCTGAGACCTGCGACCGCGGAGGTGACCGGTGTCGGCAGCAGTGAGATCAGCCGTCCGGTGAGCAGCAGCGCGTGCAGGCCCAGCCGCGACGAGGGCAGGATGGTCCTGGCGGTGCTCTTGGCCAAGGCTCGGGCACCCAGGACCGGGTGGCGCATCACCTGCTCGTAGGCGGCGAAGCCCGCGGCGTGGTCGCCGTCGGCGCGGCCCAGCTCGCCCGCCAGCACATAGGCGCCCACCACCGCCAGGCTGGTACTGCCCCCGACGGCCGGGCCGGGGCAGTACCCGGCGTCACCCACCAGCGTCACCCGTCCGCGCGACCAGGTGTCCAGCTGCAACTGGTCGATGGCGTCGAAGTAGAACGCCGGGGTGCCGGCGACTTCGGCCAGCCAACGGTCCACCTCGGCGGACATCCCCGTGAACCGTGTCCGCAGCACCGCCTTGTGCTGGTCGGCGGCGCGGTGGTCGTAGGTGAAGGGGGCCGCGGGGCGGAACAGGAACACCGCCCTGGCGTTGTCGAGGTGATCGGCGGTGTAGATCATCGCGCTGCGGTCCACGTCGAACCAACCGGTCATCTCACCCTCGCGCGCAAGAGATTTCGGCACCGACACCACCGACAGGTAGGCGCCGAGGAACTCGGTGTGCCCGGCGTCGTCGCCGAACGCCAACTGCCGCACCCCCGAGTGCAGCCCGTCGGCGCCGATGACGACGTCGAACTGGCGGGTGGGGGAGTGCGCGAAGGTGACCTGGCCGTCGTCGGCGATCGCGGTGATCTGGTCACCGAAGAGGTACTCGACGTGCTCGCACCCGGCGTCGTAGAAGATCTGGCTGAGGTCGTCGCGCATGATCTCGACGTGGCGCGCCGAGATGGCCGCGGACAGCTTGCGGTAGTCGACGTGGGTCACCCGCGTGGCGCCCGGCCGGCGGGCCAGGATGTGGTCGGTGCCGGTGGCCCGGTTGAGCACCCGGTCCGCGACGCCCATCTTCTCCGCGATGTCCATGGCGGGGCCGAACAGATCGATGGCGTGTCCGCCGGTCTTGCGCAGCGCCGGGGCCCGCTCCACCACCGTGACCTTGAATCCCTGCCGGGCCAGCCAGTAGGCCGACACCGGTCCGGCGATGCTGGCACCGGAAATCAGAACGCGCATGTCCTCCTCCTTACTTAACGGTCGGTAAGTGACGGCTTGAGCTTACTTAACGATCGGTCAGATAGGGTGGCCAGGTGAGTTCACCCAGGTCGGACACCCGCCAGCGCATCCAGGATGCGGCGCGGGAGCTGTTCGCCGTCAAAGGTGTGCAGCGCACCAGCCTGCAGGACATCGCCGCCCGGCTCGGCATCACCAAGCCTGCGCTGTACTACCACTTCGGCTCCCGCGAGGACCTGGTCCGCAGCATCGTGGCGCCGCTGATCGAGGGCGGAGAGCAGCTGGCGGCCGAATGTGAGGCCCACCCGGAGTGGTCACCGCAGCAGATCCTGGAGCGCTACTTCGACTACCACTACCGCCACCGCGCCGATCTGCTGCTGGTGGTCTCCGAGCTCAGCACCATCGCCGACCTGGGGCTGATCGACACCATGCTGACCTGGCGAGAACGCTTGGGCCGCTTGATCTTCGGGCCGAACCCCACGCTGGAGCAGTCGGCCCGCGCGGTGATCGCCCTGGGCGGTCTGCAGGATTGCTGCCTGCAGTTCCCGGACGCCCCCGCCGACGAACTGCGCGCCGCGGTGGTCGCCGGTGCCCTGGCCGCACTGGGCCAGCAGGTGTCCCCGGGCTAGAGTCGGATGTCATGCGCTTCGGATTGTTCATCCCGCAAGGCTGGCGTCTGGATCTGGTCGGCATCGACCCGAAAGAGCAGTGGGCGGTGATGAACGGGCTCGCCACCTACGCCGACACCGCGAAGGCCTGGGACTCACTGTGGGTCTACGACCACTTCCACACCGTTCCGGTGCCCAGCGGCGAAGCGACCCATGAGGCGTGGTCGCTGATGGCGGCGTACGCCGCCACCACCTCGCGCATCAAGCTCGGGCAGATGTGCACGGCCATGAGTTACCGCAACCCGGCGTATCTGGCCAAGGTGGCCGCCACCGTCGACGTGATTTCCGGGGGCCGCGTGCAGATGGGCATCGGCGGCGGCTGGTACGAGCACGAGTGGCGCGCCTACGGCTACGGCTTCCCGTCGGCCGGTGTGCGACTGGGCCGCCTGGACGAGGGTGTGCAGATCATGCGCGACGCCTGGCGCGACGGGGTGGTGAGCTTCGACGGCAAGCACTATCAGGTGGACGGGGCCATCGTGGCGCCGAAACCCTTGCAGGACGGCGGGATCCCGCTGTGGATCGCCGGCGGCGGGGAGAAGGTGACGCTGCGGATCGCCGCCCGGTACGCGCAGTACACCAACTTCGCCTCGGCCCCCGAGGTGTTCCAGAACAAGTCGGAGATCCTGGCCGGGCACTGCCGCGACGTGGGCACCGACTTCGACGCGATCGTGCGGTCCTCCAACGTGAACGTCGTCCTCGGTTCCTCCGAAGCCGAGGTCGCCGACCGCCTCGAGCGGATCCGGTCGCGGGTCAAGGACGTCGCCGGCCAGGACGCCACCGACGCCATGATCGCCTCGATGAGTGGCCCGGGCACCGGTGCGGGCACACCCGAGCAGGTGATCGAGACGCTGACCAACCTGCGCGGCCTGGGCTGTGAGTACGTGATCTGCTACTTCCCCGAAGCGGCCTACGACCGCTCGGGCATCGAGATGTTCGAGCGCGAGGTCATCCCCGCACTGCAGTGACACTGCGATGATTTCCGGCCGCGCCCGGGGTCGGTACGGGTATGACGACGATGACGCCCTGCCTGTGGTTCGACAACACTCTCGAAGAAGCCATCGAGTTCTACACCTCGGTCTTCCCCAACTCCTCGGTGGAGTCGCTGGTGCGCTACACCGAGGCCGGACCCGGCAAACCCGGTGACATCTGTTATGGCGCATTCGTCCTCGACGGCAACCGCTTCCTCGGCATCAACGGCGGCCCGGAGTTCCGCTTCACCGAGGCGGTGTCGTTCGAAGTGCGGTGCGCCGACCAGGCCGAGGTGGACCACTACTGGGCCCGGTTGACCGACGGCGGCGAGGAATCCCAGTGCGGCTGGCTCAAGGACCGGTACGGGCTGAGCTGGCAGATCGTGCCGGAGCGGCTCTACCAACTGCTCGAGCACGATGATCCGGCGGTGGCCGCTGCCGCCACCACGGCAATGCTCGGGATGCGCAAGATCGTGGTCGCCGAACTGGAGGCCGCCGTCGCGGCGATGTGACCCAGACGCCCCGGTGATGCGAAGATGCCTCGTCGACATCCGAGCAAACAGGGACGAGTGACGTATGACCAGGACTGACGAGAATCTCGTCGCCGGGGTGCCGCGCAGCCGCATCGTCGTGGCCTCGATGGTGGGCACCACCATCGAGTTCTTCGACTTCTACATCTACGCCACCGCGGCGGTGTCGGTGTTCCCGCACCTGTTCTTCCCCAAGGGCGACGGCACCGCGGCGCTCCTGGCCTCGCTGGCGACGTTCGGTCTGGCGTTCGTCGCCCGGCCGCTGGGGTCGATCCTGTTCGGGCACTTCGGGGATCGGGTGGGACGCAAGGCCACCCTGGTGGGCTCGCTGCTGACGATGGGGATCGCGACGTTCGCCATCGGTCTGCTGCCCACCTATGCCCAGGTGGGTGTGCTGGCGCCGGCGCTGCTGGCCGTCATGCGCTTCGCCCAGGGGCTGGCACTCGGCGGGGAATGGAGCGGGGCGGCGCTGCTGGCCACCGAGACCGCGAAGCCCGGGAAGCGCGCGTGGGCGGCGATGTGGCCCCAACTCGGGGCCCCGTTCGGCTTCCTGCTGGCCAACGGGCTGTTCCTGATCCTGATCATCGCGCTGGGGCACAGCAACACCGAACCCGACCTCGACGGAGCATTTCTCACCTGGGGCTGGCGGGTGCCGTTCCTGCTGTCGGCGATCATGGTCGCGATCGGGCTCTACGTCCGGCTGAAGCTGACCGAGACGCCGGTCTTCGCCCGCGCCGTGGAGCGCGGCGAACGGGTCAAGACTCCGCTGGCCGAGGTGTTCCGCGGCAGCTGGCGGCAGCTGATCATCGGGACCTTCGTCATGCTGGCCACCTACACGCTGTTCTACATCGTGACCACCTGGGCACTGAGCTACGGCACCGGCAAGCGCCCGCCCGACGGCAGCGGACTCGGCTTCGGGTACGTCGATTTCCTGTATCTGCAACTGATCTCGGTGTTGTTCTTCGCCGGCGCGTTGCCGATCTCGGGCCTGCTGGCCGACAGGTTCGGCCGCCGCCGCACCCTGCTGGTGATCACCGCGGGCATCATCGTCTTCGGCGCCTGCTTCGGCCTGCTGCTCGGTACGCGTAGCGAAGGCATGACACTGCTGTTCCTGGTGCTCGGCATGACACTGATGGGTCTGACGTTCGCCCCGATGAGTGCGGTGCTGCCAGAGCTGTTCCCGACCAACGTCCGTTACACCGGATCGGGCATCTCCTACAACCTCTCGAGCATCCTCGGTGCGGCCGTCGCCCCGTTCATCGCCACCTATCTGGCCACCACCTACAGCGTCGGATGGGTCGGGGTCTACCTGGCCGCGGCGGCCGCGCTGACCTTCATCGCCCTGCTGGTGATGCCCGAGACCAAGGACACCAGCCTCGACGAGGTCACCACTACGGCGTGACCGCCAGGTGCCGGCGCACCAACGCCAGGCACTCGGCCCGCAGCCGTTCGTGCATCGTCGGGTCAGCGCTCAGCATCAGCTGCAACACGGTTCCGCGCAGCAGGCCCACCAGCAGGTAGGCGAACGCGGCGGCGTCGGTGTCCGCGCGGATGTCACCGGCGGCGATCCCGTCGGCGACCGCGCCGGCGATGAGGTCGCGGAACCACTGGTCCCGCTCGAGGTAGACCTCGCGGACGTTGACGTCGTTGGCGGCCGCCTCGCCCCACATCAACAAAAATGCGCGGGTGACGCCGGCGACGCCGTCCGGCGGCAGCGCCAGATACCGCGCGGTGAGCTCGAGGATCCACTGCAGACCGGTCGCGTCCGGGGGGACGCTGACCAGGATCTGGGCGTGCTCGACGGCGCGGCGCAGCAGTTCCTTCTTGGAGCCGAACTGATGGGTGACGATGCCGCGGCTGTAGCCGGCGGCCGCGCCCACCTGCGCTGTCGACATGGCACGTGAGCCCGACTCCGCGATCAGTGCCAGGGCCGCGTCGAGCAGACGGTGTTCGGTCTCGGCGCGGCGCTGCTGCTGGGTACGACGACCGGGCATGCCAACATGCTATGCGATCAGCAAGTAACCTCGAGGCATGCCTTCCGACAATCTGTCCGTATCCGTTCTCGAAGCCGACCGTGCCGACGCGTTCGAGCACACCCGAATCGTGTCCGACCGTCTGCCCGATGACCCTGACGCCCTCGTCCTGGAGGTGCTGCGCTTCAGCCTCGCCACCAACAACCTGGGCTACGTGATGCTCGCGGACTTTCTGCGGTCCTGGGACGCCTACCCGTCACCGACGCCGGGCTGGGGGCGGGTACCGGTCTGGGGTGCCGCGCGCGTGCTCGCCGCACCGCCGGGCGTCGCGGACGTGGGGACCGTGGTGACGGGGTACCTACCGATGGCCACCCACACCGCGCTGCGGGCCGCCGCCGTGCCCGAGGGGGTGCTGGCCGTCGACCAACCCCGGGCTGCGATGCTGCCCATCTACCGGCGGCTGACCACGGCACCGCCGGTGCTGGCGCAGTGGGACGAGCACCAGATCGACGTCGACACCGTGCTGCTGGCCGTCTTCCCGTTCGCCGCGCTGCTGGCCCGCGACCTTCAGCAGCAGACGGACCGGGTGGTGGTCTCCAGCGCGTCGAGCCGCTCGGCGGCGGCGCTGGCCCGGTTGTTGAGCGGCGCGGGCACCGCGGTCACCGGGCTCACCAGCGCCCGCCACCGCGCGGCCGTGGAGTCGTTCGGGGTCTACGAGCAGGTACTGACCTACGACGACATCGCGGCCCTGCCGATCGGCGGGGACGTCGTGTACGCCGACCTGGCCGGTTCCGCCGAGGTGGGCGCCGCGCTGGGAACCCGGTTGGGGTCCCGGCTGGCCGCCACGGTGGTGGTCGGAGGCACCCATCTGCGCAGCTGGTCGGCCGACGCACCGCAGGACCCCACGGTGTCGGTGTTCAACACCGGTGACCGAGAGCAGGAGCTGGCCGCCGAACTCGGCCAGGAGGCGGTCGAGCAGCTCTACCTCGCGGCGCGGATAGACCTCAACGGATGGGCCTGCCCGTGGCTGCAGGTGCGCACGCTATCCGGTCTCGAGGCGGCCGATGCGACCTGGCGCGACATCGCGGCCGGCCGCTCGGATCCGCTGTCCGCGGTGGTGATCCGGCCCTAGCCGGAAGCTAAGGTGACCTCGGTGTCGCCACTGCTGCTCACCCTCGACTTCGTGGGTACCTTCGTCTTCGCGCTCAACGGCGCGCTGACCGCGGTGCGGCTGGAACGCCTCGACGTCTTCGGGGTGATCACCCTCGGCATGTTCACCGGACTCGGCGGCGGCACCATCCGTGATGTGCTGCTCGACGCGCTGCCGCCGGCCACCTTCGTCGACTGGCGTTACCTGGCCCTGGCCGCGGGCGGGGGACTGCTCGCCTTCCTGCTGAGTCGTCGCCTGGACCGGCTCGCGGTGCCCATCGTCGTGCTCGATGCGGTGGGGCTCAGCGTGTTCGCGGTGCTGAGCGCCTACAAGGCGCTGGACATGGGATTCGGTGTGGTGCAGGCGATGATCGTCGGAACGGTCACCGCCGTCGGCGGCGGCACCATCCGCGACGTGATGATCGGGCGGATCCCCACCGTCCTGCGCAGTGAGCTGTACGCCATTCCGGCGCTGATCGGCGCCGGATGCGCGTCGGCCGCCTACAGCGCCGGCTACCACGGCACCGTGGCCGCGCTCGGGTCGGCCGCGGTGTGCTTCGTCATCCGGATCGTCGGGGTGTACTTCGGCCTGGACGCGCCGCGAACCCGCAGCCATCACTGACCTCAGCGCATGTGCAGGCCGTAAGGCACCGCCTTGACGAGGGTCACCGACATCGTCGCGCCGCTGGGAACCTGGTAATCGCGTTGGTCACCGGGCCGCGCTCCCACCAGCGCCGCCCCCAGCGGTGAGGTGACGGTGTAGACCTCCAGGTCGCCGTATTCGACACCGCCGACGCCGAGCAGGAACGTCTCGGTCTCGCCGGTGTCGGCGAAACGCACCGTCAGGACCATGCCCGGTTCGGCGACCCCGTCGTCGGGCGGATCCTGGCCCACCACGGCATGGAGCAGCAGATCGTGGATGCGCTGGATCCGGGACCGCCGGGCGTGCTCGATGGCGACGGCGTTGGCGTCGTCGCCATCCCGGCGCCCGGTGGCCAGGCTGTTGAGCAGGTCCAGTTCGGCCATCAACCGGCCGTGCGCCTGGGTGGTCAGCCAGATCGGCTGTGCGATGGTCATGAAAGTGCCTCCAGGGTGGTTCGGGAACAACAAGGTCGTCGTCAGGGGCGGGTCACAGCGCCGCCCCTGACGACTCGGGGGAGAAGCCTGATCAGCGCAGCGGGTCGACGGCCTGCAGTGCCGCGCTGCGTTTTCCGGTGGTGACCAGCTCGGCCATCATTCGACCGGTGGCCGGGCCGTGCGCCAGACCCCACATGCCGTGCCCGCCGGCGACGAAGACCCCGCGCTGGACCACGCCGATGAGTGGGCGGCCGTCGGAGGTGACCGGTCGGGGGCCCACCCAGACGTCGCTGCGCCGGTCCCAGTCCACGCCGTCGAGCAGCGGCGACGCGGACTCGACGATGGCGCGTACCCGCGCGGCGACCGGCGGGGCATCCGGGTCGCGGAACTCCATGGTGCCTGCCACGCGCAACGCGCCCTGGTACGGCGTGCACGCCACCCGCGCCTCGGGCAGGTAGATCGGCCCCGGAGCCGGACGGTCCACCGGCACCGTGAACGAGTACCCGCGCCCGGCGCGCACCGGGGTGCGGACCCACCGGCCGGCCAGTCGCGAGAGCCAGGCGCCGGTGGCCAGGACGACGGCGTCGGCGGTGCGTGGCGGTTCGCCGCGCAGGAACACCTGGACGCCCCGCGCGGTCGGGCGGACGTCGGTGACCTCGCCGGTGGTGATGGTGGCGCCGCGTCCGGTGACCGCGCCGCCCAGCGCGTGGGTGAACCGCCCCGGATCCACGAAGCGCTGGTGTTCCACGCTCACCCCCACCGCGGCGGCCGACGACACCAGGGGAGCCTGCTCGCGCAGCTGCTCACCCGACAGCAGGCGGTAGTCGAGCTCCTGGCCGGCACGCTGCAGCGCGCGCAGCTCGGCCTCGAGGTGGGCAGCGTGGCCGGCGGTACCGAACACCGCGGTGATGGGCCCGTCCGTGGTCGGAACGTCCACGCCGTTGCCGGTCAGCACATCGAACGCCTCGAGGCATTCCTGGTTGAACGGCAGGTTTGCCGCCACCGCCTGCCGCCACACCGACGGGCGGCACGCCACCGCGAACCGCGCCAGGAACGACCACAATGCCGGATCGGCCGTGGGCGGAATATGCAGCGGTGCAGCAGGATTGAACAGTGACCGCAGACCGTAGGCCAGGGTGGCCGGTTGATTGAGCGGGATGGTGAGCGCCGGCGACACCCAGCCGGCGTTGCCCCAGGACGCGCCCGCCGCCACGCCGGTGCGGTCCACCACCGTCACCTCGACTCCGCGTTCGGCGAGGAACCACGCCGTGGACAGGCCCACGATGCCCGCCCCCACGACGATCACCGATCGCGGCGCGCCGTCGATGCTGTCGCCGACCATTGCCGGTCACCTCCGTTGCATGAGCTGTTGCCCCTTGATGGTGACGCGGGGAGAGACGCCAGGGGTTGGCCTGCGAGAACAATCTGACTAGCTCTGCTTGTCCTCCACGGACAACG
The DNA here is from genome assembly GCF_010725885.1 of Mycolicibacterium tokaiense. Taxonomy (NCBI): domain Bacteria; kingdom Bacillati; phylum Actinomycetota; class Actinomycetes; order Mycobacteriales; family Mycobacteriaceae; genus Mycobacterium; species Mycolicibacterium tokaiense. The sequence continues at coordinate 2,660,648 of NZ_AP022600.1, forward strand.
TGTCGGCGGCAGCCAGCTCGACCGTCATGGCAAAGCGCTTGCGGGCGTCGCTGAGATCGAGATCGGTGACCTCGGCCATCTTGCGCATCCGGTAACGCACGGTGTTGTCGTGCACACCCAGGTGTGCCGCGGCGATGTGCAGATCACCCTGGGCGGCCAGCCAGGCGCGCAGCGTCGAGACGTACTGCGTGGCGTGCAGCTGGTCATGGCGGCGCAGATCGCTGACCGGTCCACGCTGCGGCGTGCGGCCCAGGCGAGCCGCGACGTGGAGGCGCTGCAGCACGATCTCCTCCCAGGACTCGTCATAGGCGGGCGGATCGCTCGCCGGGCCGGGACGCAACTCGTGCATCGCCAGACACTCGTCGGCCTCGTCGCGGGCCACCGGGAGCTCCAAAACCGTTGCAGGACCGCTGATTCCGGCGTGGATCACGGCCTGTGCGGGCAGCGCGGCGCGCAGGTCGTCCACCCAGCGGCGGGCGGCGACGGCCGAGTCCCCGGGCAAGATGGTGTAGACCGTGCTGGCCGACAGCGCGCTGCGGCCCGGGCGCGACCAGCCGAAGCCGGTGGTCGCCCGCTCGAAGGTCATGAGCAGCGCAGCATGCAGTTCCTCGCCCTGGCGTGCCCGCAGGCCGATCACCCGCAGTCCGGCCGCCGGCAGCGCCAGCTTGCTCACCGCGGTAGGCGCATCCACGGTGCCCTCGAGCAACCCGATCACCAGATCGGATTCCACCTGCCGTTCCAGATCCGCACTGGCCCGCGAGCGCAACAGGTGCAGGGCCACCGTCCGGGCGCCGTCGGTGAGCGCCTGCAGCCGCCGGCCCGTCAACTCCTCCGGAGTTGTCACCCACAGCGAGCCCAGCACCTCCCGGCCCGCCCGCGCAGCCACCACCATGCGACCGGACAACCCCTCTTCCGGAGTGGGCGCCAGGAACAGCGGCAGCTCGGAGGTCGCCAGATGCCGGGCCACCCCGCGCGCGGCGAGCATCTCCCGCAGCCGCTGCGGCACCTCGCGGCCCAGGATGGTCTCGGCCCGCGCCTGGTCGGTGTGCTGCTGCATCCGCGAGTACGCCAGCACCCGATTCTGCCGGTCCTCGATGGTCACCGCGCCGCCCACCGCGTCGGCGAGGCTGTCGGCGAGCGCGAACAGATCCGTCGGGCCCCGGCCGGACTCCGTTTCCCGGCCTTCGAGCACCAGCCCGAACACCACGGCGGCCACCTCGCTCCAGGAGACGTCGGCAGGCACGGTCAGGACGGCGATGTCCGCCGGGGCGTCGGCCCCCTCGCCCCAGACGGCATCGCGGACCAGGAGCACGCAGGCCCGCGCCGCGCGGGCCCACTGCAGTGCGTCCTCCGGTGATGCGGCCCCGACCCCGAGCACCACGTCGCCCACCACGTCGCGGTCCTCGCGTAGCACCACCGACCGCAGGTCCGTCGAGCGCGCGATTCCGCCGGCCCGCAGCCCGATGCCGTAGCCGCCGAGCACATTGACGAGTCGGTCCAAGGTGACCATGGCCGCCCCGGTTCAGCTGCGGTGGCTCAGGACGTTGACCACATTGCCGGCAGCGTCGGCGAAGAAGAACCGCCGCACACCCCACGGCTCATCAGTGAGCGGATGCACGATCCGCAGCCCGGCGGCGGACGCTTCCTCGTGCGCGGCGTCGACATCGTCGACTTCCACCGAGACCGTTGGATTGAGCTGCGCGGTCTGGTCTGTGGTCATCAAACTGAGCTGATGCCGGTGGTCGGCGTCGGCCAGCGTGGCGATCCAGCCGTGGTTCATCACCTCGGTCAGCCCGAGGATGCGGGTGTGCTCGGCGACGGCGGCATCGAGATCGGGCACCGTCAGCACCGGGACCACCCGCAGCACCGTCATATCGCCGGGCCCAGCAGATCGTCGGCGTCCTTGATGACGTAGCCGTAACCCTGTTCGGCCAGGAAGCGCTGCCGGTGGGCGGCGTACTCGGCGTCGAGGCTGTCGCGGGCGACCACGCTGTAGAACACCGCGCCACCGCCGTCGGCCTTGGGTCGCAGCAGCCGGCCCAGCCGCTGGGCCTCTTCCTGACGTGAGCCGAACGTACCCGAAACCTGCACGGCCACTGACGCTTCCGGCAGGTCGATGGAGAAGTTCGCCACCTTGGACACCACCAGCGTGCGGATCTCGCCGCGCCGGAACTGGTCGAAGAGCACCTCGCGTTCGGCATTCTTGGTGGACCCCTGGATCACCGGGGCGCCGAGCTCGGCCCCCAGCTCGTCGAGCTGGTCCAGGTAGGCGCCGATCACCAGCGTCTGCTCCTTGGGATGCTGCGCCAGGATGGACTTCACCACCGCCATCTTGGAACGCGCGGTGGCGCAGAGCTTGTAGCGATCCTCGGGCTCGGCCACCGCGTAGAGCATGCGCTCGTTGTCGGTCATGGTGACCCGGACCTCGATGCACTCGGCGGGCGCGATCCAGCCCTGAGCCTCGATGTCCTTCCACGGGGCGTCGTACCGCTTGGGCCCGATCAGCGAGAACACGTCACCTTCGCGGCCGTCCTCGCGGATCAGCGTGGCCGTGAGCCCCAGCCGGCGGCGGGACTGCAGATCGGCGGTCATCCGGAACACCGGTGCGGGCAGCAGATGCACCTCGTCGTAGACGATCAGCCCCCAGTCGCGGCTGTCGAACAGCTCGAGATGCTTGTACTCGCCCTTGGTGCGGCGGGTGATCACCTGGTAGGTGGCGATGGTGACCGGCCGGATCTCCTTGCGCTCGCCCGAGTACTCGCCGATCTCCTCTTCGGTCAGCGAGGTACGGGCAATCAGCTCGCGCTTCCACTGCCGGCCCGCCACGGTGTTGGTGACCAGGATCAGGGTCGTCGCGCCGGCTTTGGCCATCGCGGCCGCCCCCACCAGCGTCTTGCCCGCCCCACAGGGCAGCACCACCACACCGGAACCGCCCGCCCAGAACGACTCGGCGGCCATCTCCTGGTAATCGCGCAGCTGCCAGCCGTCCTGGGCCAGCGTGATCGGATGGGCTTCCCCGTTGACATAGCCGGCGAGGTCTTCGGCCGGCCACCCGATCTTGAGCAGGACCTGTTTGATGTTCCCGCGGTCACTCGGATGCACGATCACGGTGTCGTCATCGATGCGGGCGCCCAGCATCGGCGCGATCTTCTTGTTCCGCAGGACCTCGGCCAGCACGGCCCGGTCCAGGCTGACCAGGGTCAGACCGTGCGCCGGGTGCTTGATCAGCTGCAGCCGGCCGTAGCGGCCCATGGTGTCGACGATGTCCACCAACAGCGGCTGCGGCACCGCGAACCGGGAGAAGCTGACCAGCGCATCGACCACCTGCTCGGCGTCGTGGCCGGCAGCGCGGGCATTCCACAGCGCCAGCGGGGTGATGCGGTAGGTGTGAATGTGCTCGGGGGCACGTTCCAGCTCGGCAAAGGGGGCGATGGCGGCGCGGGCAGCGCCGGCCTGCTCGTGGTCGACTTCGAGCAGCACGGTCTTGTCGGACTGGACGATCAGAGGTCCTTCGCTCATACGCCGCTCCTCCTCATCGCTCGTCCCTCGCTCTGCATCGGTCGCCGGCGGGAGTCATTCGTCCATTATTCAGTCGTCCACCGACATGACCGTCGTCACGCGGTGAACTGCGAAGTCACGGACCCGCCCGGACGCCGGATCGAAGGCCATCAACTGACCGCCGCGCACCGAGATGGGGGACACCACCCGCTGCGTCGCCACCCCGGCGGCGTCGATGTAACCGATCACCACCGACTGCTGGCGGTGCGCGGCCTGCTGCAGCAACGCCATGGCCCGCGCCGGCTCCACCCGGTCGCCGTTCGACCCGGGCAGGGGCAGCGCCACCACCTTGCGCAGGATGGCGACCACGGCGGCCAGGGTGTCCCGGTTGGGCGCGCTCGGCAGCGGCCGGAAGAACCGCCGGTGCGCAGGCGTGGGCACCCGGGCACCACGGGCCCGCAGATCGACGATCGCCCCCGAGGCATCCTCGGCCGCCGGCGCCAACCCGGCGCCGCGCAGCACCGCCAGCACCTCGGAGATCGGGGCCAGTGACACCGCCACCGTGGGAGCCACCTGGCGCAACTCCAACTGCGCTGCCCCCGGCAAGGCAACGGCCTGCGCCAACAGAGAGGGATCCTCACAGCGGATGAATGACGAGGCCATCCCGATCCGCAGCTGGCCGTGCCGGCGCGCCACATCGTCGATGAGGTACGTCAACCCTTGCGGGACAGGCGTTTTCGAATGCCGGCCGAAGAACGTGTGCAAAGCGGCGGCGGACTGGCCGGTGTCCAGGGCTCGCCGGATGGTCTGCTCGCTGATCCGGTACACCATCGCCGCCCCGGCCGACTCCACCGTGGCCACCACGGCCAGCGCGTCGGCCAGGTCGCGCTCCAGCGGACCCGGCACCACGACGGTCAGATCGGCCTGCACCAGGAAGTAGTCGATCGGCGGTGGCAACACCGTGTTCATCGCCACCACGGCGGCGTCGGCGGCATCCTCGCGCGAGCGGTCGATCAGCACCCGGCTGGGCGAGGTGATGGCGCCGCGGCCCAGCAGCCCCAGCGCGTGCGCCTCCTCCAACAACTGGCCGACCGGTTCGGGCTGCAGCCGCACCGACCAGCGCGGGCGCCGCCAGATCATCGCCCGCGACGCCGAGGCGGCGTCCACGCCCGCACCCGCGGGCATCGCGGCGAGCACACTCAGCAGCAGCTGGCGGTCCAGGGGAGCGGCCGTGGAATACAGTGCGTCCGACAATGCCGCGTACGGCTTGCCGTCTGGTCCGCGGTGGCCGATGAGGCTGGGCCGGGCCGGCAGGGTGAGCCAGGCGGTGGCGATCAGCTCCCACCGCTGCGCCAGCGGCGACTCGGTGAACCGGTCGGCGCTGACGGTCGGTGCCCAGTACGGGCCGTTGCCGTCCTCCGGGTCCGGATCGGGCATGCCGCTGGCCATCAGCCCGGCGGCTGCCGCGAGTTCCAGGAGCAGAGCCAGCCGCGACTCGCCGATGCCGGTGAGCTTCGTCAGCCGCTTCATGTCCCGAACCCCGAGCCCGCCGCTGCGCAGCTCCGGGATGGGGGTGGCACCGAGCGTCTCGAGCAGCACGTCGATGTCGCGCATCAGGTCGATGACCGCGCCGGCGGCCACCGCGTCGACGTCGGCGCCGGTGTTGCTGGTCACCGTCGGTTCGGGTGCCACCAGGTGCAGCGGCCCCGGTTCCTCGCCGCGCATCACCTGGCCGACCTGGCGGGGCAGGATCACCGTTTCGTCGTCCACCTGGCGCAGCAGCCCGGCCGCGAGCAGGCGCGGTACCGGGCGGTCGGCGGGAGCGCCGGGGGCGGCGTCGCGGGTGCGCCCGACGGGGGAGCCGTCGAGCAGGCGGTCCAACAGGTCGCGCTGGGGACCGTCGAGCCCGTCGAGCAACTCGGTGATCTCCGCCGAGGTCCGCGTCGGGTCTTCGAGGATGACCTGGCCGGGATACCACGGCAGCCCGGCGGCCGCTTCGGCCGACACCCGCACCAGCGGGTCACCCCAGGCCAGCGCCCGGTCGCGGAGGTCATCGAGGGCCTCGACCACCACGACCTCCGGTGCCCGGTCCCGCACCAGCTCGATCAGCTTGGTGACCGGTACCGGCTCGGTGTCGGCCTGCAGCACCAGCAGGGCGTCGAGCACCGCCAGCCGCAGGAAATCCAGCTCGTCGGTGGCAGCCTTGACCGACTGCCGGGCCTGTGCGCGGGCAGCGAGTGCCGAGATGCTGCCGGGCGCCGGCTGGGCGAGGTCCGGCCGCAGTTCCAGCAGTCGGATGAGCCGCTCGTCCGGCAGTTCGGCCAGCCAGGCGCCGAGCGGAACGCCTGGGGTGTGCTTGGTCATCGTTGACCAGCGTAAAACAGGTTCTTGTGCGCGCCATTCCTTCATCACCTGTCAGAATGGCTTCCGTGGCTGACAAGAAGAAGTACGTCGACAACGGCTGGCCCGAGGTGGGACCCGACGACCACGCGGTCAGTGAGCTGGTCTCCGACCGCACCGGATCGCTGTCACCGTTCGGTGACCTGGAGTTTCCGCTGCCTCTGTCGGAGATTCCCTACGTCCACCCGGTCACCGTCGTCAACAAGTAGTGGTACGCGGCAGCGGCTCCACCCCGCTCTCGCACCTCGATGAGCGAGGTGCGGCACACATGGTCGACGTCTCGGACAAAGCGGCCACCAACCGCGTGGCGGTTGCGGCCGGGACCCTGCGCACCACCGCCGAGGTGGTCGGGCTGATCTCCTCGGGTGGGCTGCCCAAGGGCGACGCCCTGGCGACCGCCCGGGTGGCCGGCATCCTGGCCGCCAAACGCACCAGCGACCTCATCCCGCTGTGCCACCACCTGGCGCTCAGCGGCGTGGACATCGAGTTCGCGGTGGGCGCCGAGCAGATCGACATCACCGCCACGGTCAAGACCACCGACCGCACCGGCGTCGAGATGGAAGCACTGACTGCGGTCAGCGTGGCCGCGTTGACGGTCTACGACATGATCAAGGCGGTCGATCCCGCGGGCAGCATCCACGATGTCCGGGTGCTGAGCAAGACCGGCGGCCGCACCGGAACCTGGACCCGGTGACGCGCACCGCGGCGGTGGTGATCGCCTCGACGCGGGCGGCCAGTGGGGTCTACGACGACCGGACCGGCCCCCTGATCTCGGATTGGCTGCTGCAGCAAGGCTTTTCGGTGCCCGGCGTGCAGGTGGTGCCCGACGGTGATCCGGTGGGCGCCGCCCTGCGCGCTGCGGTGGCTGCGGGTGCCGATCTGGTGATCACCTCCGGCGGCACCGGCATCTCTCCCACTGACGCCACTCCCGCCCAGACGCTGGCGGTGCTGGACTACGAGATCCCGGGACTGGCGGACGCCATCCGGCGCTCGGGGCTGCCCAAGGTACCCACCTCGGTGCTCTCCCGCGGCGTCTGCGGCGTGGCGGGCCGGACGTTGATCGTGAACCTGCCGGGCTCGCCGGGCGGGGTGCGCGACGGTCTCGGCGTGCTGGCCGACGTGGTGCACCATGCGCTGGATCAGCTTGCGGGGAAGGACCATTCACGATGACGGTCAAGGTGGTGCGTGCGGCGCTGACCGAGACGCCGATCTCCCTGACCGAACACGAGCAGCTGGTGGCCCACGAGGCCGCGGGCGCGGTGGTGGGGTTCGCCGGAGTGGTCCGGGACCACGATGGCGGCCGCGGGGTGTTGCGGCTGGAGTACTCGGCACATCCCAGTGCGGGCCAGACCATGGCCGAGGTGCTCGACGAGATCGCCGGTTCGGCCGCCGGTGTGCGGGCCATCGCAGCCAGCCACCGGGTGGGGCCACTGGCCATCGGCGACGCGGCCCTGGTGGTGGCGGTGGCCGCCGATCACCGCAAGGCGGCCTTCGACACCTGCGCCCGGTTGGTGGACGTCATCAAGGAGCGCTTGCCGGTCTGGAAGCACCAGTTCTTCGGCGATGGCACCGATGAATGGGTCAACAGCGCCTGACGACCGGTGCGGGCGAGGGACGAGCCCGCTGAGGAGTGGGCCGTTCAACAGCGCCTAGATACACGTCGAGACTGCAGCCAGTGCGGGATTCCGTGAGGAAATCGCGCGCTGGGTGCAGTCTCGACGTTGTCGGTACTCAGGCCGGCGGCGGCACCGGAGCGGCCGGGTCCACCGGCAGCGGAGCCGGGGGAGCCGGAACCGGGGCTCCCGGAGGCGGCGGGGCAGCGGCCGGAGCCGGACCCGAGGTCAGCGGACGCTGCGCCAGGGCGAACAGCATGTCGCCGCCGCTGATCTCCTGCGTCTGGACCGCGTGCCACAGTTCCTTGAGGTAGGTGACGTTCGCAGTGTCCTGCGGGCCGACGGGAACCTCGGTGGCGCCCGGGGGCAGGTTCTCGGGGCTGGGCAGGTGCGGGGTCTGCGCCGGGGGCGCGGCCACCACATCGGCACCCGGAGCCGGGGCCGGAGCGGCCAGAGGCGCCGCCGGCGGCGGAACAGGGGCCAGTGGATCCGGAGCCGGGGCAGCCAGCGGGGCCGGTGCCGGAGCGGGCGGCAACGGGGCCGGTGCGGGCGGCGGAGGCAGCGGTGCAGGCTCCGCGGGTGCCGGGATCGGCGCCTGCGGCAGCGGAGCGTCCAGCGACCAGGTCTGCGGTGCAGCGGCCGGGTCGGCGAAGGTCCAATCGGCGGCCGGGGCAGGAGCGGCCAACGAGGCGTCGACCACCACAGCCGGGTCGGCTGGCGGCGCGGGTGCCGGAGCCGGGGGCAGGGCCTCGGGGGCGGGCGCAGGCGCGAAGGCCACCGGGGCCACCTCGGGGGCGGGGGGCAGCGGAGCCGGGGCGGGCGGCGGGAAGCCGGGCACCGGCGGCGGAGGGGGCAGCGGAGCGCCATTGAGGCCCGCGGCGTCCAGGGGCGCGTTCAGCGGGGCGGGGTCGGCGACCACGTTGCGGGGGGTGGCTCCGGAGAGTCCACGTCCACAGGTGGGCCAGGCGCCCTTGCCCTGGGTGGCGAGCACACGCTCAGCCACGGCGATCTGCTCTTCCTTGGTGGCCAGGTGCGCGGCCGGGGCGAATTCGCCGCCGCCGTGACCGGACCAGGTGCTGGGAGCGAACTGCAGACCGCCCTGGTAGCCGTTGCCGGTGTTGATGGCCCAGTTGCCACCGGATTCACAGCTGGCGACGGTGTCCCACTCGTTGTCGGGGGCAGCGGTGGCCTGTCCGGCGAGGGCGATGCCGGTTCCACCGAGCACAGCGCCGGTGAAGGCGACTTTCGCTACCTGGGTGGCCGATGTAGTGGGCTTGCGGTGCCGTCCACTCATAGGTCGATGACGTCCTCTCTGTAGCGCCTGCGAGGTCAGCTGTCGGGTTCGGGCTGGAGAGGTTGCCCGGCCGATCCCGGTTCCGTTCAGAACCGCTCTCGGCTTCACCCCAAGGAACCGCGTGCGGTTCCAGGTCCTCGGTGGACCGGTGGGTCCCCCGCCTCCATCCAGTGGTTTGTCGGATCCCGCCTCACATGGATGGAGCTAGGCGCTACGAGGGGGATGGGCCTGTCGCTGGGTAGATCTCGGCTGGCCTGGGAGTGAACGGTAATGCCTTCAAACGTGTGCGTCACCTTTGGGCTGTCCAGGCGTTTTGCGGCTGGGCAAACCTTAAGAAGGCTCTAAAACGCCACGACAAAAAAGCGTTTTCCCAGGTCCGATGGGCCAGGTATTCCCTTGTAGCCAGCTCGTTATCGGATTGTTATGTGATGTAAATCACGCTCAGCCGCCGGCGAACGGGGGTAAGACGTCGACGGTCTGTCCCGATTCGATCACGGTTGCGACATCGCGGATCGCGATGCTGTCACAGAGGTATGAACATCGCTGCAGCACCCGGTCCAGCTCGCCGGAGCGCAGCCGCAGGATCTCCACCAGCTGGGCCACCGTGGTGCCCGTCGCCACCGTCAGCGTCTCCTGCTCGGTTCCCGCCGCGGCGCGCGCCGCGGCGAAGTACCGCACCGTCACCTCACCCACCGATGGCACTCATCGGCCGGTCCGGCTGCACGAAGCCGGGGTCGTTGATGCCGTGCCCGGCCGCCTTGCTCCACATGGCCGCCCGCCAGGCGGCCTCGATGGCGTCATCGTCGGCGCCACCACGCAGCAGCGCGCGCAGATCCGTCTCGCTGGTGGCGAACAGACAGTTGCGGACCTGCCCGTCGGCGGTCAGGCGGCTGCGGTCACACGCCGCGCAGAAGGCCTGTGAGACCGACGCGATGACGCCCACGGTGGCGGGGCCGCCGTCGACCTGCCACAGTTCGGCCGGCGCGGACCCGCGTGGCCGCGGATCGGGGGCAAGGGTGAAGTGGCCGCGCAGGATCGTCAGGATCTCGGCTGCGGTCAGTACCTCACCGCGCTTCCACTGATGCCCGGCATCCAGCGGCATCTGCTCGATGATCCGCAGCTGGTAGCCGTGCTCCAGGCAGAACCGCAGCAGCGGGACCACGTCGTCACGCCCGGTCACCGCATCCAGCACCGCGTTGACCTTGATCGGGCCCAGGCCGGCCGCCTTGGCAGCGGCCAGCCCGGCCAGCACATCGTCGAGGCGGTCGCGGCGCGTGATGGCGGCGAAGTGTGCGGCGTCGACGCTGTCGAGGGACACGTTGACCCGGTTCAAACCCGCCTTCGCCAGACCCGCCGCGCGCCGGTGCAGGCCCAGCCCGTTGGTCGTCATGGCCATCTCGGGTCGCGGGGTCAGCGCGGCCGTCGCCGACACCACCTCTTCGAGCTGTTTCATCAGCAGCGGCTCACCGCCGGTGAAACGCACGGTGGTGATGCCCAGCCGGGTCACGGCGATCCGCAGCAGCCGGATCAGCTCCTGGGAGGTCAACACCTGGGTCTGCGGCATCCAGTCCAGCCCCTCGGCGGGCATGCAATAGGTACAGCGCAGGTTGCAGCGGTCGGTCAACGACACCCGCAGATCGGTGGCGATGCGGCCGAAGGTGTCGATCAGCGGGCCGTCGGCCGGGGCGGGGGTGGATACCCGGGACACCGAGGGCAGGCCCAGAGGGGTCACCGTCACCGCAGCGCCCCCACGCCCCCGCGGACGTCGTCGACCGGGACGATCTCTTTGCCGAGCGGCATCAGCGACACCGGGATCAGCTTGAGGTTGGCCAGCGCCAGCGGGATGCCGATCACCGTGATCGCCATGGCGACCGCGGTGATGATGTGGCCGATGGCCAGCCAGATGCCGGCGACGATGATCCAGATGACGTTGCCGACCACCGCCCCGGGGCGGGTGCCGGGTTTGTCCACGATGGTCCGCCCGAACGGCCACAGTGCGTAGGACGCAATCCGCAGGGAGGCGAACCCGAACGGAATGGTGATGATCAGGACAAAACAGATCAACGCGGCCAGCAGGTATCCCAGCGCCAGCCAGAGGCCGCCGAAGATCAGCCAGATCACGTTCAATATCAGGCGCATCGCTCCTCCAAGGGTTCTCCCAGCCTACCGAGTAACACGGATGCTGGACGGGTCGGCCGCCGAGTAGGATCTGCTGTCATTGCGTCCTGCACACGCGGGACGCTTCCTTGTGTAACCAAGACTCGACAGCAGGTGAGACCAGTGCCGACCGGCAAGGTGAAGTGGTACGACGCCGAAAAGGGCTTCGGCTTCCTCTCCCAGGAGGAAGGGGAGGACGTCTATGTGCGCTCCTCCGCGCTGCCTGCGGGCGTAGAAGGTCTCAAGGCCGGCCAGAAGGTCGAGTTCGGGGTGGCCGCCGGCCGCCGCGGACCGCAGGCGCTCCAGGTCAAGCTGCTGGAGGCACCGCCGAGCCTGTCCCGGACGCGGCGTGAGGCCGCCGGACCTGCCGAGCACAAGCACACTCCCGACGAGCTGCACGGCATGGTGAACGATCTGATCACCCTGCTGGAAGGCACCGTCCAGCCGGAATTGCGCAAGGGCAAGTACCCCGACCGCAAGGTGGCCCGTCGGGTCTCCGAAGTGGTCAAGGCCGTGGCGCGCGAACTCGACGCGTAAACGCGCGCCCGGTCGGGCAATCTAGGCGCATGGCTTACGTCGCCCAGGGCAGCGAGTTCAACCGGGACACCGACTACATCACGACGCGGATCACCGCCGACGGCCGTGATGGCTATCCGGTGGAGCCGGACAGGTACCGGCTCATCGTGGCGCGGGCCTGCCCGTGGGCGAACCGGATGATCATCGTGCGCCGGCTCCTGGGGCTCGAGGACGTGATGTCGATCGGTTTCTGCGGGCCCACGCACGACGAGCGCAGCTGGACCTTCGATCTGGACCCCGGCGGCGTCGACCCGGTGCTGAAGATCCCGCGGCTGCAGGACGCGTACTTCGCCCGGTTCCCGGACTACCCGAAGGGCATCACCGTGCCCGCCATCGTGGAGATCGCGACGGGTCAGGTGGTCACCAACGACTTTGCGCAGATGACGCTGGATCTGTCCACCGAGTGGACGCAGTACCACCGCGAGGGAGCGCCGCAGTTGTATCCCGAGGAACTGCGCGACGAGATCGACGTGGTGGCCAAGCGGATCTACACCGAGGTGAACAACGGGGTGTACCGGTGCGGTTTCGCCGGCTCGCAGGACGCCTACGATGCCGCCTACGACCGACTGTTCAACACGCTGGACTGGCTCTCCGATCGGCTGGAGGCGCAGCGATATCTGGTGGGCGACACCATCACCGAGGCCGACGTCCGGCTGTTCACCACCCTGGCCCGCTTCGACCCGGTGTATCACGGTCACTTCAAGTGCAACCGCAGCAAGCTCGCCGAGATGCCGGTGCTGTGGGCGTATGCGCGAGACCTGTTCCAGACGCCCGGGTTCGGCGACACATGCGACTTCGTGCAGATCAAGCAGCACTACTACATGGTGCACACCGACATCAATCCGACCAAGGTGGTGCCGAAGGGTCCGGAGCTGGCCAACTGGCTCACCCCGCATGGACGGGAATCGTTGGGCGGCAGGCCGTTCGGCGACGGCACGCCGCCGGGGACCACGCCGCCGGGTGAACAGGTGCCGTTGGGTCACGGGGCCCAGTAGCGATTTCGGCGCGCTGGCAACCGCTGACCCTCTTTGCCAGGCTGGTTGTGAGTCAGTTCGCAACCAGTTCCGGGAGGGGATGTGTCGATCAGTGCAGGTTTCACGCCGACGGAGATTCGCGAGTTGGTCGTGGAGTATCAGTTGGTGCCGCATGGGCAGAAGGGGCCGTGGCTGGCTGCTTTGGGAGTGTCGAATCGCCAGTTCAGGCGGTGGCAGTCGGCGGTGTTTGACGGTGACCTCGACCTGATTCCGCGAGAGGGTAGCCCTATGACGGTTCCCCCGGCTCAACGCAGGGCGTTGGCCAAGGCAGAAGACGCCAAGCAGGCTCGTGATGAGGCCGAACTCGCGCGTCTGCAGGCGCGGGTCCGCGAACTCGAGGCGACCAATGAAGCGTTGGGAAAAGCTATCGGGCTCTTGCACGAGAGGAACGCGCACGAGCCCGACGCCACCCCGACCACGATCGATCTCGACGATTCTTCGACCTCGAGAACGGACTCGTCGCCGAGCTGACGAGCGTGATCGGATCCCAGCGGCGGGCGCTGGCGCTGATCGCGCTGTCGCGATCGACGTGGCACTACCGATCGCATCCGCGTTCACCGGTGCCCGATCCGACCCCACACAGGGATCGGGCCTACCCCACGCGCATCGGCGCGCTCGACCGAGCGGCGATCGAAGCCGACATCATCGCCGGGTGGGTTGCCGGACTGTCGGTAGACCAGTCTTTCGCCACGAGGTGGGACGCGGGCGTGCTGCTGGCCTCGCGGCGGTCGTGGTGGCGCATCGCGGCGGCGATCGTCGATCAGAGTGCACGCCCGAGCGCGCCGACCCGCGCGAAGAACACCGCGCCGCGGGCGGCGCCGGTCTTGAAAGCAACCGGACCGCAACAGATCTGGAGTTGGGACATCACCGATCTGCGCAGCCCGTGGCGGGGTGTGGCGTTCAAGGCGTACTCGATCATCGATATCTACTCCCGCAAGATCGTCGGATGGCGCGTCGAGGAACGCGAATGCGACGACCTCGCGGTAGAGATGTTCGAGACCGCATTCGGCGGCCACGGGCTACCCGCAGTCGTGCACGCCGATTCCGGGCCGGCGATGCGGTCAACCGTCCTGGCCGATCTGCTTGCCGGCGCCGGTGTCGGCCGGACCCACAACCGGCCTCACGTCAGCAACGACAACCCGTACTCGGAGTCGGAATTGCGCACCATGAAGTACCGGCCCAACTTCCCTGGCGTCTTCGACGACCTCGAAACCGCTCGGGCCTGGGGGGACACCTACGTGCGCTGGTACAACCAGCACCACCGCCACAGCGGCATCGCCCTGTTCACTCCCGAGCAGGTGCATACCGGCGCATGGTCGCGGCAATGGGATCGCCGCGAGCACGCCCTACAGAACTACTACAACGCCCACCCCGAAAGGTTCCGGGCACGCCCGCACACCAAGGCACCCAGCCCCGTCGTCGGCATCAACCTCCCCGCCGAGAACGGACCCGACCGACTCCACGCAGCTTGACAACGCCCGTGACCGGTTATCAGCGCGCCGAAATCACTGGGTGACGGGGCCGAGGTTCAGGAAGACGGTCTCTCCGTTGGCGTCGTCGAGGCCGTCGTTGTCGGTGACCACATAGAGATTGCCGTTGCCGCCGACGGTCATGCCCTCGACCTTCTCCTGCACCCAGCCCTTGGGAGCCCGCAGGTCGGGCAACAGGTCACGCTGCAGCGTCTTGGTCAGCATGGGCGGTGCCTGCTCGGCCGAGGTGGAACCGGCCTCGTCGGGCAGTGACACCCGGTAGATCGCCTTGACGGCGGCATCGGGACCGTTGCGCTTGTCGCGTTCCAGGACCAGAAGTGCGCCGTCGTGCACGGCCACCTCGGACAACCCGATCCAATCACCCTCGGCGTCAGTGCTTTCCAGCGGGTAGCCGAACCACTCCCACTCACTGCTGGCGGGCGTGTAGCGACCCAGCCTGGCCGTGCCGGGTGGGTCGGACTTCAGCTCGCGCTGCACTGCCACCCAAACGGCGTCACCGTCGACGGCCACACCCTCGAGGCCCTGTGAACCCAATGCCGCGGCGATGTCTGCGGGCAGTGCGATGCGCTCTTCGATGGCGCCGTCGGCGGACACCCGGATCAGCTCGTTGCCCGGGCCTTCCTCTCCTTCAACGGCCAGGTAGAAGCCCCCGTCGGGTCGCGCGGCGACACCTTCGACGTCCACTGTGACGGCCTCGCCGTTCTCGGTGACGGGTAGCGCGCTGTCGATCAGAGCCGGGCTCTGCGAAACATCGACTCCCAGAACGCGAGTGGGACCGTAGGCATTGTCGGTGGCGGTGAAGAGCCGGTTCTCGTCGGAGGGGTCGGCGCTCAGAGCGCCCAGCGCGCCCCACGGGATCGGCGCACCGTCCACATCGCCGGAGACGATCGACGGGAACGCCACACTGTCGGCGGCGAACGCGTCACCGTAGCCATAGATGCTCACCGACGCGCGCACCTGCGCCTCGGCGTCGTCGGTCTCCGAGGAGATCACCAGCAGGTCGCGCCCGGGAATCGGCAGAATGCCCTCCGGACCCGGGGTGGTGGGCAGGATCTGACGGAACACCGGCGCCGTGACGTCGGAAACGTCGTACACCGCAACGAAGTTGCTGCGCTCGGATGCCACCAGTGCCACCGGCGTGCCGTCGAGTTCAGTGATCGCCAGGCCTTCGGGCTCGGGACCCTTTGCTTCGGAACGTCCTTCGATGTGCATGCCGGTGCGCACTGCCAGTTGCGAGAAGGAGTTGCCGGCATCCCAGACCACGTCCCCGGTGGCGGCGTCGAAGACGGTCCACCCGCGGGTGCCGCCCTTCCAGTCACCCTCGTTGGCAGTGGCCAGGTGGTCGTCACCGATCCAGCCGATGGCGTCGGGTTCGCGCGGCAGGTCGGCGATGGAACCGCTCTGGTCGATGGTGCCGTCTTCGGCGGTGTCGATCCCATCCACCGACTGTGTTCCGGCACTGAAGATGTTGATCACCTCGCCGGTGCGGCCGTCGATGACTGCGACGCCGTTGTTCTCCTGCAGCGTGACCGCGATCTGGCCGCGGGAGTTGATGGTGACGTACTCCGGTTCGAGATCCTCGGGGGTGTCCAAACCGGCGGAGCGGGCAGCTTCGACATCGAAGTCGACCCGGCGCAGCTGCCACGCGTCCGGCGCGCCGCCCAGATCGAGTATCTGCACGAAGCCCGTCGGCGGCTGGGGCAGGTCACCCTCCTCGCCGCCCTGCGGGGTGAACTCCTCGTCGCGCTGATTCTCCATGGCGATGGCGGCGAACCCGCCATCGGCAGCCAGGGCGATCGAATCGGGCTGGCCCTGCAGATCGATGCTGCGCACCCGGCTGCGGTCGCTGATCCGCACGACGTCCAGGCGACCACCGGGGTTCGCGAAATCTCCTCCGCTGGTGTCGATCACGACGAGAACGAACTCGCCGGCGGCGATCACCGAGGTGGGCTGGTCGTCGGCGTCCCCGAGCTCGGTCAGCGACAAGGTGCCGAGTCCTTTCGGTGCCGCAGGATCGGTGATGTCGACGAAGCCGATGCGCTTGGCGGGGGCGTCGGTGTAAATGAGGGTGTTGCCGTCCTCGCTGACCGTCGAGATCTCGGCGACGGTCTCGGTCTCGACGGGCTCGCCCTCCGGCCGGTTCAGGTACACCGGGTAGGTCGCCTGCCGGTGGTAGCGCTGCGCTGCGGGGATGTCGAAGTCGATGGGGGAGGTGGCGCGCGGGGTCTCCGGCGCAGCGGTGGGGTCGCCTGCTTCCGGCTCGGGTGACGACGACGAGCACGCCGCGGTCAGCAGCGTGACGGTGACAACGGCGGCTACTTGTCGCGGCGAGGACACGTTCATGGGGCACGAGCATCCCGGGCCGAGGTGCGCTCAGGGAACGGGTGGGTGAACGTCAGGGGACCCGGAGGTGACCAGCTAGATTGCGGCGGTGTTGATGGCCGCGACGATGTTCTCCTGGGTGAACGGCAGCGTGTGTACCCGTATCCCGAGGGCGTCGGCCAGGGCGTTGCCGATGGCGGCCGTGACGGGTCCCTGCGTCGCCTCCCCGGCGCCGAGTGACGGCTGATCCGGGCGGTCGATCACGTGCACGTCCACCCGGGGCACGTCGGAGAACCGCGCGATCGGATAGGCCTCCCAGTCGGTGCTGGTGATGCCGTTGCGGTCGAAGCGGACCTGCTCGAGCAGCGTCCAGCTGGTGGCCTGGATGGCGCCGCCCTCGATCTGGTTGCGCACCCCGTCGGCGTTGACCACCCGCCCGACATCCACGGCGATGGTCAACCGACGGACGCGCAGCCGGTCGGTGGCTTCCACATCGGCCACCACCGCACAGTAGGAGCTGCGATTCTTGTACCGGCAGAACGCGATTCCGCGACCATGCCCGTCGGGCACCGGGGTGCCCCAGCCGGCCTGGGCGGCGGCCGTGGTGAGCACATCCCTGGCGCGGGGGTCCGACAGGTTGGCCAGTCGCAGCTCCAGCGGGTCGCGCCCGGTCTCGCGGGCCAGGTCGTCGAGGACGGATTCCAGGGCGAAGGTGTTGAGCTGGCTGCCCAGTGACCGCAGCGACGAGGTACGGATGGGCATGGTCAGCAGGCGGTGCACCGTGACATCCACCCGCGCGATGTCGTAGTACGGTTCGGCGTTGCGGGCCGAGCCGTGGCCCCGCGCCGCCGGTGGGTCGACCGACGGGGGCAGGGCATCGGCGCCGTCGCGGTGGGCGTCGGCCAGCAGGCTGTGGCGCGGTGTGTACCCCGGCCGGGCGGTGTGGCCGTTGGTCCACAGTTGGTAGGACAGATCGGTGATGATCCCGGATTCGTCGACGCTGGCCGCCAGATCGCCGACCATGGCGGGACCGTAGGGCTCCCAGGCGAATTCGTCACCGCGGCTCCACTGCACCCGGACGTGGCGCCCAGGAACCTGCAGGGCCAGCAGGGCTGCGTCCATGGCCACGTCGTCGGCGGAGTTGTGGCCGTAGCTGCCCGGTCCTTCCACGTGCTGCACCACCACGTCGGCGGTGTCCAGCCCCACGGCCGCGGCGATGGCCTGCCCCAGGGTGAAGACACCCTGGCTGTAGCTCCAGATGAACAGACGGCCACGGTCGAGAACTGCGATGGCGCAGCCGGGGCCGATCGATGCGTGCGCCAGGAACGGCCGGAAAAAGGTGCCGCGCACCGTCACCGGGCCGTTGTGGCGGGCACCGTCGGCGCGCACCTGACTGGTCTCGGCGGGGGCCGACCGCAGCCACCGGGACAGCTCGTCGCCGTCGGGCAGTTCGATGCCGGGCGACCAGGTGGCCGCCGCGGACAGAGCCTCGGCGGCGCGGGTGGCCTGCCCCTCGCGGCGGGCCAGGACGGCGAGGAGATCACCGTCGCGCACCACCTTCTCCACCCCGGGCATCATCGAGACACTCTCGGCAGCAATCACTTCGAGGTGGGCACCCGGTCGGGGCGGACGCACCACCCGGGCGTGCAGCATGCCGTCGAACTCCAGGTCGTGCAGGAAGCGCGGTCGACCGAACACCTTGTCGGGAAGATCAACTCGCGGCAGGTCCTTGGCGGTGGCCGGCGCGAACTCGACCGGCAGGGACTCGTCGCCGACCTCGACGTCCAGATCGACGGCAGCGGCGAGCTCTGCGTAGGAGCCGATGCGGGTGCCGTCGGCAGTGACGAAGACGCCGGAGGACAGCCGCACTGCGGTGACGTCCAGCCCCGCTGTCTTGGCTGCGGCGCGGCGGAACAGCTCCCGGGCTTCCGCGCAGACCCGGCGGACCGCCGCGCCGGAGAAGGTGATCGACAGGCTGCCCGCGGTGAGTCCCTCATCCGGCGACGACGCGGTGTTGGTGGCGCCGGCGGTCACCGACTCCGGTGCGACGTCGAGTTCGTGAGCGGCGATCTGAGTCAGGGCAGTCGTGATCCCCTGTCCCAGTTCCACTTTGCCGACCCGCAGCGCGACGGTGCCGTCCCCGGCGATGGTCAGCCACGTCGAGATCAGCCGGTTGGTGACCAGGGAGGCGGGCAGGTCGGTGGTCATCGGCCCGCCGCCGAGTTGGCCGCCGCCAGCACCGCGTCGACGAAACGCTGGTGGGTCCCGCACCGGCACAGGTTGCGGTCCAGCGCGGCGCAGACCTCCTCGCGGGTGGGGCGGGGGTTGTCGCGCAGCAACGCGACGGCGCTGACGATCATGCCCGCGACGCAGTAGCCGCACTGTCCGGCCTGCAGTTCCAGGAATGCTGCCTGGACGGGATGGGGTGCATCCGGGGTGCCGACGCCGGCGAGGGTCTGCACCGGTCCGTGGACGTAATCGACGGGGGTGTCGCACGCCGGCGTGGGATGGCCGTCGATCAGCACAAAACACGCCCCGCACTGCCCCAGCCCGCACCCGAACTTCGGTGACTTGTCGCCGATGTCGTTGCGCAGCACCTCGAGTAGCGAGGTGCCCGCCGGGACGTCGACGTCGTGGTCGCGGCCGTTGACGGTCAGCCGGAACGAGGCCAGATCGGCATCGGGTGCGCTCATGGGTGTGTCACTCCCTCGTGAGGCCGGGGCGAACTGCAATCGTTTGCAGCCTACAACACGAATCGCTGTCACCGCCGCGGATTAGGCTGACCGCATGGCTCTGTTAGGCGCACACGTCGATTCGGCTGACCCTTTGAGCGCGGCCCAGGCCATCGGCGCCGAGGCCGTGCAGTTCTTCATGGGCGACCCGCAGGGCTGGAAGAAGCCGCCGCCGCACCCGCACGCCGAGGCGCTGCGCGACAGCGACGTCACGATCTACATCCATGCGCCGTATCTGATCAACGTGGCCAGTACGAACAACAAGATCCGCATCCCCAGCCGCAAGATGTTGCTGCAGCACGCCGAGGCCGCCGCAGGCATCGGCGCCAAGGGCCTGATCGTGCACGGCGGCCACGTCACCGCCAAGGATGATCCCGCCGTCGGTATCGAGAACTGGCGCAAGGCGTTCGAGCGGCAGGAGGAGGCCGGCGGATTCCCCCTGCCCATCCTGATCGAGAACACCGCGGGCGGCGAGAACGCGATGGCCCGCAAGTTCGACCGGCTGGCCATGCTGTGGGACGCGGTGGGCCAGTACGAGCCCGGGTTTGTACTCGACACCTGCCATGCCTGGGCCGGGGGCGAAGAGCTGGATCACATCGTCGACCGGGTGAAGGCGATCACCGGCCGCATCGACCTGATCCACGCCAACAACTCCCGCGACGGGTTCGACTCCGGTGCCGACCGGCACGCCAACTTCGATGCGGGCACGTTCGACTCGCAGGTCATCGCCGACATCTGCCGCGCCGCGGGCAGTGACGTCATCATCGAGACCCCCGGCGAGGGCATCGCGGCGGACCTGGAGTACCTGCGGACGCGCGCCCGTTAAGGGCGAAGCCCGTCGAATACCACTCGCAGCAGCATCCGAGCCTGCGGACCGCCCGCATCGACGCCGTTGTTACGCACCGAATGTGCCAGCCCGCACATCAACATCAGCACCGCCGATGCGTCGATCCCCTCCTTGAGTGCACCCGCGGCCCGGGTGTGGTCGAGTACCTGGGCCAGGCGTTCGAGAAGTTCCTGCTGACGGGCTGCGGTCTGTTCCAGGGCGGGCTGCGGGCGTGAGGTCACGGCCTCGAACACCGGGTCCTGCGCCAGCAGCGTGAAGACTGCGGTGAGCGCGCGCTCCAGATGGTCAGGGCCGGTGCTGTCCAAGATCTCTGCGAGGTCGTCGAACCGGTCCCAGACCAGTGTTTCCTCCAGTTCCGACGTGGTGGCGAAGTGTCGGTAGACGGTGCCGACTCCGACCTCGGCGGCGCGGGCAACGGCATTGAGCGCCAACGGTTCGCCGTTGCCGGCGAGGCTGCGTGCGGCATCGAGGATCCGGGCGTGGTTGCGTGCCGCGTCGCTCCGCAATGGGGCCATTCGACCACTCTAATCGGAATATCGATCCGAACGGATTAGTTATCCGTTTAAGCTGACAGTGCCGCCGAAAGGAATCATCATGACCGAGAAGTCCCGCCCCGTCGCCGTCGTCACCGGAGCCAGCTCCGGCATCGGCGAGCACTATGCCCGCCGATACGCACGTGAGGGTTTCGACCTCGTTCTCGTCGCCCGCTCCGGCCAGGTACTCGAATCGCTGGCTGCCGAGCTGACCGGGCGCCACAATGTCCACGTCGACGTCCACCCTGCCGACCTCAGCGACAGCACCGACGTGGCAAAGCTCGTGGATCTGTTGACCTTCGGCCTGGCCCGGCTGGACCACCTGGTCAACAACGCCGGCGTCTCTCCGGAGGGCGACCTGGCGGACAGCGATGCGGGTGCGTTACAGCAGATGATCGAGGTGAACATCACGGCGCTCACATTGCTGACCCGGGCAGCCGTCATTCGCATGCGGGCAGCAGGCAGCGGGACCATCATCAACGTCGCCAGCCTGGCCGCGTACCAGGCGATGCCCCACCTGGCGGCGTACGGGGCATCAAAGGCCTATGTGCTGGCGTTCACCGAGGCGGTGTCGGAGGAGAACCGGCGCCATGGACTGCGGATCCTCGCGGTGTCACCGGGAGATACCGACACCCCGATGAACACGACTCCGACCGATCGCAAACGGTCGCCGGCGCAGGTCGTCGACACCACGTGGGCAGCACTGGCCGGTTCGGCACCGTCGGTGGTGGACGGTCGGAGGAATGCCGCGGCGGCCCTCGTGGCGACCCGGGTGCTGCCCAAGCGCCTCGGTCTGCGGGTGGCCGAGAAGATGATGCGGCACAAGGTCTGAGCGCGGGGCGCGCGCCGGGAGGTCACTCCCAGACGAAGCGGATGGACCACTCGGCGTGCGGGACCTCGCGGATCTCGTCGCTGCCGTCGGTCACCAGCGTCAGCAGCTGCACCGCCAGCCCGGTGGCGCGGCCGCGCTGCGGATCAACTGTCGGGATGGTTGCCGACAACCGGCTGTCGGGGCGGAATGTGCTGATGGTGGTGTTGTCGGCGTCCTCGTAGACCACCACCAGCCGCCACGGCGCCGCGGCGATGGCCTCGGGCACCGCCAGCTGGACGCGGTTGCGTTCGGTGACCCGCAGCTCGCCCTGGCTCTGCGGCGTCGCGCAGTCGTTGAGGTCCAGCACGTTGCAGTACAGGAACGGCCCCACCCGGGTCAGCTGCCCGCCGGTGAACGCGCTGATCTCCGGCAGTCCGTGGCCGCCTTCATCGCGCACCAGTGCCCACGCCGCCGTGCCGGCACCCGCCGACGCGAGCACCACAGCCGCGGCGGTGGCCGCCGCGATCGTCCGTTTCACTTCCAGGTCACCACCGTGTGATCCACCGTCTCCTGTTCGACCATCACCGGCCGGTTGCCACCGAAGCCGGGGATCAGCGAGTTGCCGCGGAAACTGACGATGGTCTGGGCCAGCAGCGGGATCAGCAGGGCAGTGATCGCGGTGAACCCTACCCACAGCTCGGTGTGGACCAGCACCCCGATGGCCCCGCCGAAGACCCAGGCCAGCTGCAGCACCGATTCCGACCGGCCGAACGCCGAGGCCCGCGATTCTTCGGGCAGATCGTCCTGCAGCGACGCGTCCAGCGACGCCTTGGCGATGGCGCTGGCGCCGGAGGTGATCAGCGCGGCCACGGCCACCACCGGCAGCGATCCGGCGATGGCGGCGGCCAGCGCGGCTGCGGAGACCGCGATGGTGCACCGGACCACCAGCACCGAGGGCCGGCCGAGTTTGAGCCGCGCGGCGGTGAAGTTGCCGGCGAAGTTGCCGATGCCGGCCGCGGCGCCGATGAGGCCCAGCATCGCCAGCTGTTCCAGACCGCTGGCGTCATGCGATTTCGCCACGAACGCCGGATACAGGAACAGGAATCCGACCATGGCCTTGATGGTGCAGTTGCCCCACAGCGAGGTGATGATGTTGCGGCCCAGAGGTTGCCTCAGCGCGCCGGTGGGGGCCTGGGCCCGCGGGGACGCACCACTGTGGTCGTGATAGCTCAACGTGGCGGGCACCTCGCCGGCGGTCTGCTCGACCCAGCTGGGGATCTGCATGGCCAGCCAGGCGCCGGCCAGGCTCACGCCCACCACCACGAACAGGGCTCCTGGCGCGCCGAGCAGCCGGGTGCAGGCGTACTCCACCCCGGCGGCGATCCCGCCTCCGATGATGGTGCCGCCCAGGAGCCCGAACATGGTGAGGCGGGAATTGACCCGCACCAGGTCGATGGTGGGTGGCATCACCCGGGGGGTGACGGCGCTGCGTAGTACCGAGAAGGATTTGGAGAGCAC
Organism: Mycolicibacterium tokaiense; assembly: GCF_010725885.1. Taxonomy (NCBI): domain Bacteria; kingdom Bacillati; phylum Actinomycetota; class Actinomycetes; order Mycobacteriales; family Mycobacteriaceae; genus Mycobacterium; species Mycolicibacterium tokaiense. The sequence continues at coordinate 2,683,473 of NZ_AP022600.1, forward strand.
CATCATGCCCAAGGCGCAGGGGTACAGCACCCAGGAGGGGAAGCTGCCGGTGGCGCTGTCGTAGTTGGCGATCAACAGCAGCGCCAGCGCCGTGCGCGTGCCGAACGACAAGGCCAACGCCACCCGCCGGCCGTGCTGCAGTCGGTCGAGCGCGGGACCGATCAGGGGGGCGATGACGGCGAACGGGGCGATGGTGATCAGCAGGTACAGCGCCACCTTGCCCTTGCTCTCGCCGGAAGCGGCGGCGAAGAACAGGGTGTTGGCCAGCGCGACGGCCATGGCGGCGTCGACGGCGAAGTTGGCCACCGTCGGCCAGGTCAGTGCGGTGAGGCCGGACTTGTCCGCGCCGTCGGCGGTGGCGGCCCGGTGGACCAGCCCGTATACCGCCGAGCCCATCTCGCGGCTGCGCTGGCGCGCGGCCCGGGTGACGGTGATGCGGTCGGCCGGATCGGTGCGCCGTTGCGACTGATCGGCCGGCGGCGCTTCAGGAGCTTCCTCACCCAGCGGCGGCAGATAGCGGTTGGCGCTGGGCGTCGGCGCGGCGCGACGGGCCCGGCGGTAGGCCGGTTCGTCGCTCGGGTAGTTGGCCATCCCGGGATGCTCGTCGGGACCCGGGCGCCGTCGGCCATCCGCACCGGGGTCACGCCCCTGGTGCGGTCCGTCATGCCGCCGCTCTGACACAGGCTCGATTGTTCCTCATGGGTGTCCGTGTCACCGGATGGCTTACCGGTGTGGCTCCGGTGGGCTGGTTCGGGCACTATGAGTGGCGATGGACAGCATGACCGAAGCCACCGAGACCACGGAGACCACCCAGATCCCGGCCGACGACCAGCCGGCATCGGGGCCGCTGAGCGCGCTGCTCACCGGCGCCGTCGACCTCGCGCGGGCGGCGGTCCAGGAAGCCGGCGACGGCGCTGTCGGCGAATACCTCGGCGTCACGCACGAGGACCCCTCCTCGGCGACCCACCGTTTCCTGGCCGAGCTGCCGGGCTACCGCGGCTGGCAGTGGGCCGTGGTGGTGGCTGCCTACCCTGGCGCCGAGCACGCCACGATCAGCGAAGTGGTGCTGGTTCCGGGCCCGACGGCGTTGCTGGCGCCGCAGTGGGTGCCGTGGGACCAGCGGGTGCGTCCCGGTGATCTGAGCCCGGGTGATCTGCTGGCGCCGCCCGCGGATGACCCGCGGCTGGTGCCCGGGTTCCTGCTCAGCGGTGATCCCGCGATCGACGAGACCGCGGCGGAGATCGGGTTGGGCCGGCGCCAGGTGCTCGGTCAGTTCGGTCGAGACGACGCGGCCCAGCGCTGGCATGACGGCGACTTCGGACCGAACTCGGCGATGGCCCGGTCGACGAAGCGGGTGTGCCGCGACTGCGGCTTCTACCTGCCGTTGGCCGGGGCGCTGGGACCCATGTTCGGGGTGTGTGCCAACGAACTGGCGGCCGACGGGCACGTGGTCGACTGGTCCTACGGTTGCGGTGCGCATTCGGACACCCCGGCCCCCGCGGGCGCCGGGTCGCCGCAGTTCGATCCGTACGACGACGGCCAGATCGACATCGCGCAGAATCCGGCGCCGGCTCAGTCCTGACCGTCCGCAGCGTTTGCCGGCCGCGAGTTCAGCTGCGGTGCTCGCCGATGTCGAGACCGGTCTGCGCACCCCGCGCGCCGCGCCGCGCCGCGCTGCGCTGCCACAGGAAGATCGATGTGCCCACCACACCGACCGCCAGGCCCGCGAGGGCGATCGGACGCCATTCGTGCAGGGCAGCGACGGTGAAAGAGGCGATTGTGACCACCGTCCAGGCCAGCGCCCCGACGGCAATCACCCGCCAGGGCTCCAGGAGTCCCGGGGGCAGAGGCGGCGGCTGCGGAGCGGCCGGCTGATCGGTGGGCATCGCGGTCCAAACTAGTCGACTGCAGCGGTGCGTGACGCGGCTCGAGGGGCTTTGCCCGACCATTTTGTGCCCCCTGTCGTATCGTTTGCGATGTGAAGGACGTCGATACCCGTCTGGCCAGTGACCTGTCGCTCGCGATCGTGCGGATGGCCCGCCAGTTGCGGTTCCGTCGCCCGGAGTCGCCGGTGTCGATGTCACAGCTGTCGGCGTTGGCGACCCTGCACAAGGAAGGCGCGATGACGCCCGGCGCGCTCGCGGTCCGCGAACGGGTGCGTCCGCCCTCGATGACGCGGGTGGTGGCCTCGCTGGCCGAGCTGGGTCTGGTGGCCCGCAATGCCCATCCGGTGGACGGCAGGCAGGTGCTGGTGTCGGTGTCCGACGCAGGCGTCGACCTGGTGGAATCCGAGCGGCGCGCCAGCCAGGAGTGGTTGCAGCGCAAGCTCGCCGAACTCGACCATGATCAGCGGGTGACCCTCAAGCGCGCGGCCGACCTGATGTCGGCCATCGTCGAAGAAAGCGCGTGAGCGCCCGCACCCAGCGATGCTGATCGATGTAACCGACCCCGCCGACCCGCGGCTGGACGACTTCCGCGACCTCAACAGCATCGATCGCCGGCCCGATCTGCCCAGCGGCAAGGGACTGGTGATCGCCGAGGGTGTGCTGGTGGCCCAGCGCATGCTGGCGTCGCGGTTTTCTCCACACGCGTTGCTGGGGACGTCGCGGCGGTTCGACGAACTGGCCGCCGACCTCGAGGGCGTCGACGTGCCCTGTTACTGCGCGAGTGCGGAGGTGATGGCCGAGGTGGTCGGCTTCCACCTCAACCGGGGGGTGTTGGCCGCCGCGCGGCGAGCGCCTGAGCTCAGCGTGGAGCAGGTGATCGACGGGGCCCGCACCGTCGCCGTCCTGGAGGGCGTCAACGACCACGAGAACCTGGGCTCGATCTTCCGCAATGCGGCCGGACTCGGCGTCGACGCGGTGGTGTTCGGCGCGGGGTGCGCCGACCCGCTGTACCGCAGGGCGGTGCGGGTGTCGATGGGCCATGCCCTGCTGGTGCCTTTTGCCAAGGCGCAGCACTGGCCAGGTGATCTGATGATGTTGCGCGACAACGGATTTCGGCTGCTTTCCATGACGCCGGACGCCGGGGCGCTGACGCTGTCGGACGCCGTGCCGGAGCTGGCGCAGGACCGGGTGGCGATCCTGGTGGGCGCCGAGGGGCCGGGCCTTCGCGAGTCGACCATGCGGGCCAGCGATGTGCGGGTGCGCATCCCGATGGCACGCGGCACCGATTCCCTGAACGTCGCCACCGCGGCGGCGCTGGCCTTCTACGAGCGGGCCCGGGTCTAAGCTCCCAGCGTGACCGACGACTCGACGCCCTGGGGCACCGGACTGACTGTCGCCGCCTTCGTTGCTGCCGTCACCGCTGCCGCGGTGGTGGTGCTGAGCCTGGGTCTGATCCGGGTGCACGTGCTACTGGCGGTCGGCCTGAACCTGGTGGCGGTCGGTGGCCTGGCCCCCACGGTCTGGGGGTGGCGGCACAAACCGGTGGTGCGCTGGTTCGCCCTCGGTGCCGGCGTCGGGGTGACGCTGGCGTGGTTGTCGCTGGTGGGTCTGGTGGCGTCCGGGGTCGGCTGATCAGCGATCGCCGCTGGAGCGCACACCCAGCAGGACGTCTTCCCACGCGGGAATGGTGGGCTTGGCCTTGCGGGCGCGGGCCGGGCGCTGCGCCGGTTCCTCCGGCGCCGGGGCCTCGGGTTCGGCAGTGGGCTCGGGTTCGGATGCCGCGGGCTGCGCTGCCGGGGGAGCGGGGACGGCGCTGAAGTCGAGCTGTGCCAACGGCGCCACCGAGCGCAGCGGCCGCTCGAAGTGGGGGTTCACCAGTTCCTGGGCCGCGTCGTCGACGGCGGTGACGGTGCCGCCGTGCGCGCCGGGGGTGAACCGGAAGTGCGCCAGGTTGTCCGACCGCCCGGCCTTCCACGCCAGTTGCACTGTCCAGCGGCCGTCCTCGTTGCGCCAGGCGTCCCAGCTGCTGGCTTCGGTGCTCAGGCCCCGCGCCACAAACGCCGTGGTGACCGTCTCGATCAGGGTCAGCACCGAGGGGCCGTCGGCCAGCACCGGGTGCGCTGCGCCCGCGAGTTCGGCTGCCCGGGCCCGTTCCAGGAGCACCGGGTGCGCGAAGCGCTCGACGCGGGAGATTTCGACGCCCGCGCTCTTGGCGAGCTGTTCGACCGACGCGCCGGCCCGGATCCTGGCCTGGATGTCCTTGGGGCGCAGCACGCTGGTGACTTCGATGTCCATCTGCGTCTGCTCCAGTCGGGCCTTGTCGCCGCGCACGGCCGCGCGCAGTTTGTCGTTGATGCGCAGCCGGTAGGTGTCCGCCGGACCCCGTGCATCATCGTCTTCGAGCAGGATGTGCCGTCCATCGACATCGAGTCCGACGACCTTCAGATCTCGCATGCCGACCTCCTTGGGGCCACCGCGCCGGGCCCGAGTATCAGGCACCTTACGGCAGTTCGCGGCCCACGCCGGGAGGACACGCGGGTGGTGTCCGAACCGGAACGCTAGATTCGCTCGACCACCCAGTCGATGCACTGCGTCAACGCCGAGATGTCCTCGGGATCGACGGCTGGGAACATGGCCACCCGCAGCTGGTTTCGGCCCAGCTTGCGGTACGGCTCGGTGTCGACGATCCCGTTGGCGCGCAACATCTTCGCGACGGCGGCGGCATCGACGGAGTCGGTGAAGTCGATGGTGCCCACCACCTGAGAGCGCAGCGCGGGGTCGGCGACGAACGGGGTGGTGTAGGCCGTCTTCTCGGCCCAGGAGTACAGCCGTTGCGATGAGTCGGCGGTGCGGGCGACGGCCCAGTCCAGCCCGCCGTTGCCGTTGAGCCAGTCCAACTGCTCGGCCATCAGCAGTAGCGTGCCGATGGCGGGGGTGTTGTAGGTCTGGTTCTTCAGGCTGTTGTCCACCGCGATGGGCAGCGAGAGGAACTCCGGCACCCACCGGCCCGAGGCGGCGATGGACTCGACACGCGCCAGCGCGGCCGGGGACATGACGGCCAGCCACAGGCCGCCGTCGCTGGCGAAGTTCTTCTGCGGCGCGAAGTAGTAGGCGTCGGTGGCGGTGATGTCGACGGGCAGGCCGCCGGCGCCGGAGGTGGCGTCGATGACCACCAGGGCGTCGCCGGATCCGGCGGGCCGTGCCACCGGGACGGCCACCCCGGTGGACGTCTCGTTCTGCGCCCACGCCAGCACGTCGGCCGAGGGGTCGGCGGTCAGAGCGGGCGCGCTGCCGGCATCGGCCTTGATGATCAGCGGGTCTCCGACAAAGGGGTTCTTGGCCACCGCGGAGGCGAACTTCGCGCTGAATTCGCCGTAGGTCAGGTGCAGGGAGCGCTCGTTGACCAGCCCGAATGCTGCTGCGTCCCAGAACGCGGTGGAGCCGCCGTTGCCCAGGATCACCTCATAGCCGTCGGGCACCGAGAACAGGGCGCGTACGCCGTCGCGCACCCGCCCCACCAGGTTCTTCACCGGCGCTTGCCGGTGCGAGGTGCCGAACAACTCGGCGCCCTTGCTCACCAGTGCCTGCAGTTGCTCGGGACGCACCTTCGACGGACCGCACCCGAACCGTCCGTCGGCGGGTTTGAGGTCCTCGGGGATCGTCAGCTGCTCAGCCATGCCGCAAGCCTATGCGGTCCCCGGTCAGCCCTGGTTTGCGGTATTCGCCGTACGGATACAGGTGATCCAAGTCACATGTGATGCAGATAACCGGGCTGGCACACACTACGAACAAAGTCCTGGTTGAAACCTGGGACCGCGGGTACTGTTGTTGTACAGCGAGCGTACGAATGTAAACCTCACGGAGGATTTCGAATGGCTGTCAAGACTGCTCGGACCCGCGTCATCCGCCGGTGGCGCAAGAACATGGACGTCCGCGACGATCAGCGGTACGTGGATCTGCTCACCACACTGTCCGAGGGGTCGGTGCGGCGCAACTTCAACCCGTACACCGACATCAACTGGGACTCCCCGGAGTTCGCGGTGGTACCGGACGACGAGCGCTGGATCCTGCCGGGCACCGACCCGCTGGGCAAGCACCCCTGGTACCAGGCCCAACCCCGCGATCGCCAGATCGAGATCGGCATGTGGCGTCAGGCCAATGTCGCCAAGGTGGGTCTGCACTTCGAGTCCATCCTGATCCGTGGCCTGATGAACTACGCCTTCTGGCTGCCCAACGGTTCACCGGAGTACCGCTACTGCCTGCACGAGTCGGTCGAAGAGTGCAACCACACCATGATGTTCCAGGAGATGGTGAACCGGATCGGCGCCGATGTCCCCGGCATGCCGCGCATGCTCAAATGGCTCTCGCAGCTGATCCCGTTGGCCGCCGGCCCATTGCCCGTCATGTTCTTCTTCGGTGTGCTCGCCGGCGAGGAGCCCATCGACCACACCCAGAAGAACGTGCTGCGCGAAGGCAAGTCGCTGCATCCGATCATGGAGCGGGTGATGGCCATTCACGTGGCCGAGGAGGCGCGGCACATCTCCTTCGCCCATGAGTACCTGCAGAAGCGGGTTCCGCACATGCGGCCGCGCAAGCGGTTCTGGCTCTCGCTGCACGTGCCGATCATCATGCGCGTGCTCTGCCAGGCCATCGTGGTGCCGCCCAAGGCGTTCTGGCAGGAGTTCGACATCCCGCGGTCGGTGAAGAAGGACGTCTTCTTCGGCAAGCCGGAATCGCGCCAGTTCCTGCGCGACATGTTCGGCGATGTCCGGATGCTCTGCGAGGAGACGGGTCTGATGAATCCGGTGGCCCGGCTGATCTGGAAGCTGTGCAAGATCGACGGCGCTCCGTCGCGCTACCGCAGCGAGCCCCAGCGAGCCCATCTGCCCGCCGAGCGCCCCGAGTCCGTGCCGGCCTGAGCCCATGCCGCATGTCGTCACCCAGTCGTGTTGCAGCGACGGGTCCTGTGTCTACGCGTGCCCGGTCAACTGCATCCATCCGTCGCCGGATGAGCCGGGCTTCGCCACCGCCGAGATGCTCTACATCGACCCGGATGCGTGTGTGGACTGCGGCGCCTGTGTCAGCGCGTGCCCGGTCGGGGCCATCGCCCCGGATTCGAAGTTGACGCCGGAGCAGCTGCCCTTCATCGAACTCAACGCCGCGTTCTACCCGCCCAGGCCGCCGGGGCAGAAGGTGCCGCCCACGTCCAAGCTGGCCCCGGTGCTGCCGGCACCGGAGGTGCGCACGCGCCGCCAACCCCTGATGGTTGCCATCGTGGGTTCGGGCCCGGCGGCCATGTACGCCGCCGACGAGCTGCTCACCCAGCCGGGTGTGCGGGTCAACATGTTCGAGAAGCTGCCCACGCCTTACGGTCTGGTACGGGCGGGTGTGGCCCCGGATCATCAGAGCACCAAGCAGGTCACCGCGCTGTTCGACCGGATCGCCCGCAAGCGTGGGTTCGCGATGTACCTCAACGTCGAGGTCGGCACCCACGTGACGCACGCGGATCTGATGGCTCGTCACCACGCCGTGCTCTACGCGGTGGGCGCTCCGAACGACCGCCGCCTGGACATCCCGGGGATGGACCTGCCCGGAACCGCGACGGCCACGGAGTTGGTCGCCTGGATCAACGGCCACCCCGACTTCGCTTCGCTGCCAGTGGATCTCAGCACCGAACGGGTGGTGGTGATCGGCAACGGCAACGTCGCGCTCGACGTCGCGCGCATCCTGACCACCGACCCGGACGAGCTGGCGCGCACCGACATCGCCGACCACGCACTGGCAGTGCTGCGCGATTCCATGGTGCAGGAGGTGGTGATCGCGGCGCGCCGGGGCCCGGCTGCCTCGGCGTTCACCCTGCCGGAGCTGATCGGATTGACCGCGACCAACCAGGTGGTCCTAGGCGCTTCCGACCGGGAGTGGGTGCAGCGCGATCTAGCCGCCGACCAGGACCCGCTGACGCGCGCCAAACTGGAGATCCTGGGCAAGCTCGATGACAGTGCCGCCCCGATCACACGGCCGCGGATCCGGTTCGCCTACGGCTGTACGCCGTCGCGTGTGGTCGGGGAGAACCGTGCTGCCGGTGTCGAATTCGCCGACAGGGGAGTGACGCAAGCCGGGCTGGTGCTGACGTCCATCGGCTACCGCGGCAAGCCGATCGACGGGCTGCCGTTCGACGAGGCCGCCTCGGTGGTGCCCAACGAGCAGGGTCGGGTGGCCCCCGGGGTCTATGTCGCAGGCTGGATCAAGCGGGGCCCCACCGGGTTCATCGGTACCAACAAGTCCTGCGCGATGCAGACCGTCGAGCAATTGGTCGAGGATTACAACCGCGGCGCGCTGAGCGATCCGGACACCAAGGATGTCGCAGACCTGGTGCGCAGCAGGCAGCCGCGGGTCGTCGACGTGGCCGGCTGGCGGGCCATCGACGCCGCCGAGCGGGCCGCGGGCCAGCAGTCGGGTCGACCCCGGGTGAAGGTGACGACGGTCGAGGACATGCTGACAGTGGCCGCACGTGCCCCGGAACCGTCTGTGCGGCAACGAATTTTGCAGAAGCTGCGCTTGTGACGAAGCGGGGGTGGCCGCCGCCGACCACCCCCGCCTGCCTCACAGGGCGATCCAGGCTCCGAAGAGCCAGAACCCCCACTGGTTGAACCCTGGGTTCCACACGGGGGTCACGTCGTAACCCCAGTAGTTGATCGCGCCGGCGTTCCAGTAACCGCCCGGCGGCGGTAGGGGGCGATCCCAGGACGGCCGGGGCGGCGGACCCCAGCCCCACGGCGCCGGACCTTCACCCCACGGTGCTCCGCGGAACCCCCAGTGGCCGGGCTCGGCCGCGGATGGCGGTGGGGGAGGAGGCGGGCCGAACTCGCCGGGCCCGCCATGCGGACCGGGTCCATCCCAGGGTCCGCCGGGTCCGGGACGTCCGGGTCCACCCGGCCCGGGAGGCCCCGGATGTCCAGGAGGGCCGCCGGGACCCGGAGGTGCTCCGGGCGGTTGTACACACGCCGGGCCGGGGCAGCCACCTCCGGGGGGCGCGGCATTCGCCAGCGCGGGGCCGATACCGAGCGCGCCGAGTCCGATGCCGGCGGTCGTGATGGCCACCAGCGCAGCTCGCTTGAGGTTGTCCGTCGTCGTGCGGTGGTACATCGTGTCACTCCTTTCGAGCTCCCCGATCCACTCCCGACGATAGATAGCGTATCTATGAGTCTGCCCACGGCTTGCTGAGGCCCTGCTGATGCAGCGCGCCGTCAGCTCCGGTGTCCCCGGGTGCGGCGCAGCTTGCGACCCTGCATCCGGGTGCGGTGTTCGCTGGCGCGGGTCTTCTCGATGGCGCTGGTGTCCCGCAGCGGCAGCTGTAGGTCGGACTCCGCGGCGATGCCGGCCTGTAGCTGCCGTCCCCGCTCGAGCTCCGCGTCCAGCTCGGCTCCGAACAGCAGGGCGAGATTGGTGATCCACAACCACAGCAGGAACACGATCACCCCGGCCAGCGCGCCGAAGGTCTTGTTGTAGCTCCCGAAATTGGCGACGTAGACACCGAATCCCAGGGACGCCACCACCCAGACCACGATCGCGATCGCCGCCCCGACGCTGAGCCAGCGGAAGCGCGGCTGTTCGACGTTGGGGCTGGCGTGGTACAGCAGGGCGACACCCAGGATCACCAGCAGCAACAGCACCGGCCAGCGGGCGATGTTCCACACCGACACGGCGGTGTCGCCGGCGCCGAGCAGTCCGCCGACGGCCTCGGCCACCGGCCCGCTGACAGCGAGCATCAGCACCACCAACGCCACCACGATCAGGCTGGCGAACGTCAGCATCAGCTGCTGCAGGCGCAGCTTCACCGCAGGTCGGCCCTCGTCCACCTCGTAGATCCGGTTCATCGCCCGTCCGAACGCGCCCACGTAGCCCGACGCCGACCACACCGCCGCCAACAAGCCCACAACCAGCGCGAAGCCGGCTGACGGGGCCTCGACGAGCTGTTGGATCGGCTGGCGCAGTGTCTCGGCTGCCGCACCCGGGCTGATGTCACCGATCAGGTCCAGCAGGGTGTCCGATGTGCGCTGTCCCTGTCCGATGACGCCGAGGAGCGAGACCACCACCAGCAGAGCGGGGAACAGGGACAGCACGGCGTAGTACGTCAACGCTGCCGCCAGATCGGTGCACTGATCCCGGCCGAACTCCCCGACCGTCTGCTTCAGGACGTAGCGCCAGGAAGGGGTGGTCAGGTCGGCGGGGGAGTCGGGCTTGCGGGGATCGTCGGGTTCCGGGCGCTGCGCGTCCGCTGGTGGCGCCGGCTCCTGCCGAGGTGACGCCGGCTCGGCGGCGGAGCGCGCAGCCGAACGCCGGCGGGCGGCCAGCACGGCCGAGGCGGCGCCGGCAACAAAGGCCCCCAACAGCGCAGAGGGCCGAGCCTTACGGACCACCGTGGGACGCTGCGACTGATATTGACCCGAGCTGATCTGCACGACAGCTCTGATGCCCCGTGCCGGAGCCGTTAAACGGAGTCGTGCACGGCTCGCGGCGCTGCGCGGGCAGTCCACCGGCCGCCGTCGGAGCGCACCTCCACCGGATGGGCGAAGGCCTGCGAGACGGCCGCGCTGGTCAGCGTCGACGCGATCGGACCCTGCGCGACGATCCTGCCCTCGGCGAGCAACAGCACATGGGTGGTGGCGCTCGGCAGTTCCTCGAGGTGATGGGTCACCGTGATCGAAGCCAGCGCGGGGTGGCCGGCGAAGAGCGCGTCGACGGTTTCCAGCAGCTGTTCGCGCGCCGCGAGATCCAGTCCTGTCGACGGCTCGTCCAGCAGCAGCAGTTGCGGCTCGGCGATCAGGGCCCGCGCGATGAGCGCCCGTCCGCGTTCTCCCTGCGACAAGGTGTTCCAGCGCGCATCGGCGCGGTGGGTGAGCCCCAGGGTGTGCACCAGCGCATCCACCCGTGCCCGATCGCCGGGATCCGGTGTCCACCGCAGCGGCAGGTCGATCGTGCCGGTGACGCCGGTGAGCACCACCTCACGCACTGTGAGGGGGAAGTCCAGCGGATGCCGGGGGTTCACGTGGCCGATGGCCGTGCGCAGCTTCGCCAGCTCGACCTTGCCCAGGCGCCCGCCGAGCACCTCGACTGTTCCCGAGGTGGGGAAGGTCTCGGCCCCGCAGAACCCCAGGATGGTCGTCTTGCCGGCCCCGTTGGGGCCCAGCAGCGCCCAGCGTTCGCCTTCGGCGACGGCAAACGAGATGCCATCCAGGATCTGCTTGCCGTTGCGCCGGAAGGTCACATCCTTCAGTTCGATGACGTGGTGCATGCCCCCAGCTTGCTAGAGGTAGGACCACACGTCGTCACCGGGTGGCTACTGCTGCGCCATGCCCGCGGCGAGTTCGGCCATGTCGACCTCGCGGACCGGCTGCGCCAGCGACCACTGATGTCCGAAGGGATCACGCACCACGCCGTAGCGGTCGCCCCAGAACTGTTCCTCCAGCGGCATCACGACGGTGGCGCCGGCGTCGACGGCGCGCTGGAACCAGGAATCCACGTCATCGACGGTCAGATGCATCGTCACCGGGGTGCCGCCCAGCGCGGCCGGGGTGGAGGAGTTGCCGTCACACATCTCCGGGAAGTCGTCGTTGAGCATGACCATGAAGCCGTTGATCTGGACGGCAGCGTGGGCCAGCTTGCCGCCGGGTCCGGGCAACCGGACCATCTCGCTGGCGCCGAACGCCTTGACATAGAAGTCGATGGCGGCCGCCGCTCCGTCGACGACGAGGTGCGGGGCAAGGACGGGCTGAACTTCGATGGCCATGGTGGCTCCTTCGGTCGGTGACGTACGCAGATACCGACCGCGCGCAGCGCCCTAAATCATCGCGCCGCGCACCACCGTGTCCCAACCGGTCACCGATTCCGGGCGGCGCGGCTCGGGTCCGACGTAGATCGCCGAGGGCCGCACCAGCTTGCCGAGGCGCTTCTGCTCCAGGATGTGGGCGCACCAACCGGCGGTCCGGCCGCAGGTGAACATCGCGGGCATCATCGACGGCGGCACCTTGGCGAAGTCAAGGATGACCGCGGCCCAGAACTCCACGTTGGTCTCGATGGCCCGGTCGGGCCGGCGTTCCCGCAACTCGGTGAGCGCGGCCTGCTCCAGTGCGGCCGCCACCTCGTAGCGGGGTGCGTCCAGGCGTTTGGCGGTGGCGCGCAGGACGCGGGCCCGGGGATCCTCGGCGCGGTAGACCCGGTGCCCGAAGCCCATCAGCTTCTCCTTGCGGTCCAGGATCCCGGTGATCACCCCCCGCGGGTCCCCGGTCCGCTCGGCCTCTTCGATCATCGGGATCACGCGGGCCGGCGCGCCGCCGTGCAGCGGTCCGCTCATGGCAGCGGTGGCTCCGGACAGTGCGGCCGCCACGTCGGCACCGGTGGACGCGATCACCCGGGCGGTGAACGTCGACGCGTTCATCCCGTGCTCGGCCGCGGTCACCCAGTAGGCGTCGATGGCCTCGACATGCCGCGGGTCCGGATCGCCGTGCCAGCGGGTCATGAATCGTGCCGTGACGGTGGTGCATTCGTCGACCACCCGCTGCGGTACCGCCGGTTGATAGATGCCCCGGGCGGACTGCGCCACGTACGACAGCGCCATCGCCGAAGCGCGGGCCAGCTGATCGCGGGCGGTCTCGTCGTCGATGTCGAGCAGCGGTGCGTACCCCCAGATGGGTGCCAGCATGGCCAACCCGGCCTGCACGTCGACGCGGACGTCCCCGGTGTGGATGGGCAGCGGGAACGGCTCGGCCGGCGGCAGGCCGCGGCCGAAGGCGCCGTCGACCAGCAGGGCCCAGACATCTCCGAAGGTGACCCGCTCACCCACCAGGTCCTCGATGTCGACACCGCGGTACCGCAGGGCACCGCCGTCCTTGTCGGGTTCGGCGATCTCGGTCTCGAACGCCACGACGCCCGCCAAACCGGGCACAAAATCCTTGGGCACCTCAGCCATGGCGCCGATTGTCGCACCTGCGGTGGCGGGTGTCTCGACCGAGGCGTTGTAGCGTTACCGCCGTGGTGCAACCGGAACGTGAACCCCTGGCGGCCATGCGGGTGGAATACGGGTCTGTGGAAAAGGACGGCAGCCCGGACCTGGACGCCGGCTGGCTGGACATCGGGTGGCTTGCGTTGCTGCGCAACTGGATTGCCGATGCCCGGAATGCCGGGGTGGCCGAGCCCAATGCGATGGTGCTGGCCACGGTGCGTGACGGGCACCCGGTGAGCCGCACCGTGCTGTGCAAGGACGTCGACGAAGCCGGCATCACCTTCTACACCAACTACGGCTCCGCCAAAGGTGACGAGCTGGCCGCGACACCGTATGCGGCGGTGACGTTTCCCTGGTACGCCCTCGGCAGGCAGGTGCACATCCGGGGAGCGGTGACCGTCGTCGACCGCGAGACCACCCAGGCCTACTGGGCCACCCGGCCGCGCGGCTCCCAGCTGGGCGCCTGGGCGTCCCAGCAGTCGCGGCCGGTCGCCGACCGGGCGGCGCTGCTCGAGCAGCTGGCCGAGGTGACGCAACGCTTCGCCGGCGAGGCCGAGGTTCCCGCGCCCCCGCACTGGGGCGGCTACCGGATCGCCCCCGAGGTGGTGGAGTTCTGGCAGGGCCGGGAAAACCGGCTGCACAACCGGATTCGAGTGTCAGGCGGGCAGATCGAGCGTCTGCAGCCGTGAGGCTGTTCGCCGACACGACACCGCTGCGCAATCGCGACTTCCGCAGGCTCTGGTGGGCGGGCATCCCCACCGTCATCGGCGCCAATCTGACCATCTTCGCCGTCCCCGTCCAGGTCTACGCACTGACCCAGAGTTCGGCCTACGTCGGATTGGCCGGGTTGTTCGCCCTGGTGCCATTGATCGTCTTCGGGCTGTGGGGCGGTGCGCTGGCCGACGCGATGGACCGGCGCCTGCTGCTGATCATCGCCTCCAGCGGGCTGGCCTTGTCCTCGGTACTGCTGTGGGCGCAGGCGGCGTTGCAGCTGAACAACGTCTGGGTGGTGCTGGGCCTCTTGGCTTTTCAGCAGGCCTTCTACGCGGTGAACTCGCCCACCCGGTCGGCGGCCATCCCGCGCATCCTGCCCTCGGACCAGATCGCGGCGGCCACCTCGCTGAACATCACCGTGACGCAGTTCGGCTCCATCGTCGGGCCCCTGCTGGCCGGGCTGTTGCTGGCGTGGGTGGACCTGTCGACGCTGTACCTGATCGACGCGGTGACCTGCCTGCTGCCGATCTGGGCGACGTTCCGGCTGGCTGCCATGCCGCCGACGCACGGCGCCTCGACGTCGCTGGGCTTCGGTGCCGTGCTCGACGGGTTCCGCTATCTGGCCGGCAACACGGTGGTGCTGATGTCGTTCGTGGTCGACCTGATCGCGATGATCCTCGGCATGCCACGGGCGCTGTTTCCCCAGATGGCGCACGAGAGTTTCGGTGGCCCCGTCGACGGCGGCACCACGATGGCGCTGCTGGCCGCGGCGATGTCGGTCGGCGCGGTGGCGGGCGGGGTGTTCTCGGGCTGGCTGCCGCGGGTGCGGCGGCAGGGCCTGGCCGTCGTGGTGGCCATCATCGTGTGGGGTGCGGCGATCGTCGGTTTCGGGGTGGCGGCCGGCGCGGCCGGGGGCCGGGCCGGGGTGCTGCTGTGGGTGGCAGTGGGATGTCTGACCGTCGGCGGCGCCGCCGACATGGTGTCCTCGGCCCTGCGCAACACCATCTTGTTGCAGGTCGCCTCCGACGAGCTGCGCGGGCGACTGCAGGGGGTGTACCTCGTGGTGGTGGCCGGCGGGCCGCGGATCGCGGACGTGCTGCACGGTTCCGCCGCGGCGACCATGGGCACCGCCGTCGCCGCTGCCGGCGGGGGAGCGGCGGTGGTGGTGTTCGTGGTGATCGCTGCACTGGCCGTGCCGGCGTTCGTGCGCTACCGGGTGTGACCGGTCCGCGACGTTCAATCCCAGAGATGTCAAGTTTGCCAAACTTGCACGCCCTGTCATCGAGCCCACACGAGTCTGCTCCAAGCTCGCGTTGTCAGCGGCTAGGATGGCAGGCGTGGGTGAGGGTGTGAGCGGCAGAGCTCCAGGTTTGCGGGAGCGCAAGAAACTGCGTACCCGCAGCACCCTCGTGGACAGGGCCGCGGAGCTGTGTCTGTGCCAGGGTTACGACAACACCACCGTCGAACAGATCGCCGAGGCGGCCGAGGTGTCCCCGCGCACGTTCAGCAGGTACTTCCCCACCAAAGACGCCGTGATCCTGGCCATCGTGGAAGACGTCGCCCAGTTCGTGGCAACCGAGCTGGCCGCGCAGCCCCAGGGCATCACCGAATACGAGGCGCTGTTGCGTGCTCACCTGGCCTCGATCTCGTCGCATTTCAGCAGGCATGCGGCGCTGATCCAGATCGTCAATTCCTCGGCGAGCCTCGCGATGGCGACGATCCCGTTCCGTGCGGACCCGGACCGCTTCCCGACGGTGGTCGAGACCGCACAGCGAATGGGCCTGCCCACCGATCACGACGCCGTTCACCTGGTGATCGACAGCTGGACGGCGGTGATGAACACCGCCTGTAATGGCCTGGGCCGCCCCGGTCAGCCGCCCATCGAACTCGACGTGGTGCTGTCGCGGGTGCAGGCGGCCTACGAGTTGTTCACCCGGACTTGGCAACCTTGGGAAGCCGCTTCGCAATCGATCCAACAACCCCCCGCAGGCGCGCCTCAGGGGTAGCGGCTACCTTTTAGGGGCAGACAGCGTAGCCGCTGCCGCCGAGCGCAGAAGGGGATCTTGTGGCCGACAGTAATTCCCAGACTTCATCCGAGGACATCGCCACTCTGCGGTACCCCGGTGGTGAGATCGACCTGGATATCGTGCACGCCACCGACGGTGACGACGGCATCGCCCTGGGTTCGCTGTTGTCCAAGACCGGATACACCACGTTCGACGGTGGGTTCGTCAACACCGCGTCCACCAAGTCGGCGATCACCTATATCGACGGTGACGCCGGGATCCTGCGCTACCGCGGCATCCCGATCGAGCAGCTGGCCGAGAAGTCCACCTTCATCGAGGTCAGCTACCTGCTGATCTACGGCGAGCTGCCCACCGCCGAGCAGCTGGAGAACTTCACCACCCAGATCCAGCGGCACACGCTGCTGCATGAGGATCTGAAGCGCTTCTTCGACGGCTTCCCCCGCAATGCACATCCCATGCCGGTGCTCTCCAGCGCGGTCAATGCGCTGAGCGCCTACTACCAGGACTCGCTGGACCCGTTCGACCCCAAGCAGGTGGAGCTGTCCACCATCCGGTTGCTGGCCAAGCTGCCCACCATCGCCGCATATGCCTACAAGAAGTCCGAGGGTCAGCCGTTCCTCTACCCAGACAACTCGCTGACCCTGGTCGAGAACTTCCTGCGGATGACGTTCGGGTTCCCCGCCGAGCCCTACGAGGTGGACCCGGAGATCGTCCGCGCGCTGGACATGCTGTTCATCCTGCACGCCGATCACGAGCAGAACTGCTCGACGTCGACCGTGCGCCTGGTCGGCTCGTCACAGGCCAACCTGTTCACCTCCATTTCCGGCGGCATCAACGCCCTGTGGGGCCCGCTGCACGGCGGCGCCAACCAGGCGGTGCTCGAGATGCTCAAGAAGATCGAGGCCGGTGACGACGATGTCCAGACCTTCGTCAAGAAGGTCAAGAACAAAGAAGACGGCGTGAAGCTCATGGGCTTCGGGCACCGCGTGTACAAGAACTACGACCCGCGCGCCCGCATCGTGAAAGAGCAGGCCGACAAGATCCTCGGCAAGATCGGGGTCTCGGACCCGCTGCTGGACATCGCCAAGGAACTCGAGGAGATCGCGCTCACCGACGACTTCTTCGTCGAGCGCAAGCTCTACCCGAACGTCGACTACTACACCGGCGTCATCTACCGGGCCATGGGCTTCCCCACCCGGATGTTCACGGTGCTGTTCGCCCTCGGGCGGCTCCCGGGCTGGATCGCGCACTGGCGGGAGATGCACGGCGAGCCCAACAAGATCGGCCGCCCGCGCCAGATCTACACCGGCTACACCGAGCGCGACTACCTCGACATGGGCAAGCGCTGACCTGCCTTTCTTGCGCTCGTAACAGTTGTAGTTCCACAATTGTTGTGTGAATAAAACTGTCGGGCAGCTGACGGGGCGCCGCAAGGCGATCATCCTGTTCTCCTGCTGCCTGAGCCTGCTGATCGTGTCGATGGACGCCACCATCGTCAACGTGGCCCTGCCGACCATCCGCACCGACCTCGACGCCTCGGCGACGCAGTTGCAGTGGACCCTCGACATCTACACGGTGGTGCTGGCGTCGCTGCTCATGCTGGCCGGCGCCACTGCCGACAGGTTCGGCCGGCGCAGGGTGTTCCAGATCGGCTTGACGGTGTTCGCGCTCGGCTCGCTGCTGTGCAGCCTGGCGCCCGGCATCGAGATGCTCATCGCTGCCCGCTTCGTGCAGGCCATCGGCGGGTCGATGCTCAATCCCGTGGCGATGTCCATCATCACCTCGGTGTTCACCGGCAAGGTGGAACGAGCCCGGGCCATCGGCATGTGGGGCGGCGTGCTCGGCATCGCGATGGCGCTGGGGCCGACGGTCGGTGGGGCGCTGATCGAATACGTGGACTGGCGGGCGGTGTTCTGGCTCAATCTGCCGGTCTGTCTGCTGGCGCTGGTCCTCACCGCGATCTTCGTCCCGGAGAGCAAGTCGGCCACCATGCGCGACCTGGACCCGATCGGTCAGATCCTGGGCGTGGTGTTCCTGTTCGGAATCGTGTTCGTGCTCATCGAGGGCCCTGGCCTGGGGTGGACGGATCCGGTGACGCTGGTCGCGTCGATGGTCACCGCAGTGGCCTTCGCGGTGTTCCTGCGGTTCGAGTCCCGCCGCCACGATCCCTTCATCGATCTGCGCTTCTTCCGCAGCATCCCGTTCGCGTCCGCGACGGTGACGGCGATGTGCGCATTCGCCTCCTGGGGTGCCTTCCTGTTCATGATGGCGTTGTATCTGCAGGGCTTCCGGGGCTTCAGTGCGTTGCAGACAGGTCTGCTGTACTTGCCGATCGCCCTCGGCGCGCTGATCTTCTCCCCGCTGTCCGGCCGGGTGGTGGGACGCTTCGGTCCCCGGCCGTCGCTGCTGGCGTCCGGGGTCTTGCTGACGACGGCGGCGGTGCTGCTGATGCTGCTCGACGCCGACACCCCCATCTGGGCGGTGCTGGTGATCTTCGCGGTGTTCGGCATCGGCTTCTCGGTGGTCAACGCCCCGATCACCAACACCGCCGTCAGTGGGATGCCGCTGGACCGCGCGGGCGCGGCCTCGGCGGTGGCATCCACCAGCCGGCAGGTCGGCGTGAGTATCGGTGTGGCGCTGTGTGGTTCGGTGGCAGGGGCGGCGCTGGCCTCACCGCACGTGGACTTCGGTGCCGCGGCGCGTCCGCTGTGGTTCGTGGTGGCCGGCTTCGGCATCACGATCTTCGTGTTGGGGCTGTTCTCCACGTCGGCGCGTGCGCAGCGCTCGGCTGACCGGGTGGCACCACTGATTGCCGCCAAGCCCGGGGAGAAGGCTCATGCACTCGGCTGACGAGGTGTGGAAGGACCTGGCGCGGTACGTCTTCGACAACCGTGACGTATGGAAGCGCGCCGTGGTCGAGGTGTCCGGGCTGCCGTTCTCCCGGGTGCGCATCATCACCCGGTTGGGTCGCTCGCCGCTGACGATGAAGCAGGTGGCCGAGTTCGCGATCATCGACGCACCGGCGGCCACCGTCGCCGTCAACGATCTGGAGTCGCGCGGTCTGGTGGTGCGCGAGATCGACCCCGCCAACCGGCGCTCGAAGTTGGTGTCGCTGACCGAGCGGGGCCGTCAGGTGGTGGCCGCCATCGACGCGGTCGACGACCCGGCGCCCCCGGCGGTGCGCCAACTCGACGCCGAGCAACTGGCCGCGCTGCGCCGCATCGTCGACACGCTCACCGGGTCATAGTCGCCAGCACAGCCATGGCCGCGTTGTGGCCGCCGATGCCCGAAACCGCGCCACCGCGGCGAGATCCGGAGCCGCACAACAGGATCCGATCGTGTTCGGTCGCCACCCCCCAATGTTGCGCAGGGCTCTCGAGTAGTTCGTCGTCCTCGGCGAACGGCCAGCTCAGCCCGCCGTGAAAGATGTTGCCCGCCGTCATGCCCAAGGTGTTCTGCAGATCGAGAGTGGTCTTGGTCTCCAGGCACGGCCGGCCGTCGGCCGCGGCCAGGATCAGGTTCTGAACGGGTTCGGCCAGAACAGAATTCAACGATGTCAGCACGGCGTCGGTGAGCTGTTGCCGGATCACGGCGGGCTCGGCACCCGCAGTCAGCGAGTGGGGGGTGTGCAGCCCGAACACCGTCAGCGTCTGGGCGCCCGATGCCTGCAGTCCGGGGGACAAGATCGACGGATCGGACAGAGAGTGACAGTAGATCTCACACGGCAGCGGATCAGGAATGGTGCCGGCGGCCGCCTGCCGGTAGGCGGTGTCGAGTTGGCTCCAGGTCTCGTTGATGTGGAAGGTGCCGCCGAACGCCTGTTCCGGCGTGACCGATCCGTCGCGCGACTGCGGCAACCGCCGCAGCAGCAGGTTGACCTTGACCTGGGCCCCCGGTGCCGCCGGCGGAGCGGGCTCGCCCATCAGCTCGGCGAGTACCGTCGGGGTGACACCTGCCAGCACGAAACGTGCGCTGTCGGTGACGATCCGGTCTTCCATCCGGTAGCGCACGCTGCCGTCGGGCTGCACCGACGTGACCTCGGCGCCGGTCACCAGGCGGGCGCCGAACCCGGCGGCGGCGCCGGCCAGCGCGTCGGTCACAGCCCCCATTCCGCCGACGGGCACATCCCAGTCCCCGGTGCCGCCGCCGATCAGGTGGTACAGCAGACAGACATTCTGGGTCAACGAGATGTCGTCCAGCGTGGCGAAGGTGCCGATCAAGGCGTCGGTGGCGATGACGCCGCGGACCAGATCGCTGCCCACCGCGGCGGTGATGGCGTCCGCGGCAGGCGTCTCCACCAGCGCATCCCAGGCTGCATCGTCGCCCACGCGGGAGCGGGCCTGCGACCGGGTGGGCAGCGGCTCCAACAGAGTGGGCCACAACGGCTCGGTGACCCGGCGCGCCCGCTCATAGAACTCGGCGAAACCAGCGGCGTCGGCCTCGGCGCCCACGGCCGCGAACGTCGGGTCAGGGCCGATCAGCAGCCCGGTCTCACCCGCGCTCGCCGGGTCCGGGGTGTACGACGAATACCGCCGCCGGGCCAGGCGCACCGAGATGCCCAGATCGTCGAGGATGCGCGGCGGCAACAGGCTCACCAGATAGGAGTAGCGGGACAGCCGCGCGTCCACCCCGGGGAAGGCAGGTGCGGAGACCGCCGCCCCGCCGGTGTGGTCCTGGCGTTCCAGCACGGTGACGCGCAGCCCCGCCCGCGCCAGGTAGGCCGCCGCGGTCAGGCCGTTGTGCCCGCCGCCGACGATGATGACATCGGTGTCCATGCCACCAGTCTGCTCGCCACGGCGGGCTCAGGCGTGGGTCCCCGCCGCCGCACAGGCCGACTGTGCGGCCTCGGTGTGCTCGTTGAGTTCGGTGGCCACCGTGTTGAAGCGGTCCACGTCGGCACGTAGACCCATCAGCAGCACCAGCTTGGTGGCGCCCAGCGACCAGGCCCGCATGGGAGAGGCGATCTCCGCGGTCAGCCCAGGGGTCCGGGAGGCCGCCAGCGCGGTGCCCACGGCGTGGCGCAGCCCGGTGCGTCCGGAGGTGTTGCTGGCGTTGAGCTCCGGATCCCCGTGCTGGTCGCCGAGGGCCAGCCCGTTGGCGAAGCTCTGGTAACTCAGTGACGCCATGTCCAGCGCGGTCGCGAACTGAGTGCAGGCGGCCACCGCGTCGGCGCTGGGCGCCGGTTCGGCCGCGGCCACAGCAGCGCCGGTCAGGGCGGCGGCCACGCCGATTCCGCACGCGGTCAGCCCGGCGGCGACGTTGATGATGGTGGGCTCCCGTCCGGTGGGCATGGCTGCCTGTGACGATCCGGGGTGCCGGCGTCGGCCGGGTGACGCCGGCGTGAACGCCCGGTGAGTCACCGGAAACGAGTAAGCGACGGCGGTTGTCCGCGCACAATTCGCCGGCCGTTTGCTGTCCTGACATTTACCACCCCGATGATTTCAGTCGAATCGAGGCTGAAAGGGCGGCATATCCATGCGGATCCCTGCGTGCGTCGCTGCTGCGGTGACGTTGTCGGCGGTGCTGTGCGCCGCGCCGCCTGCCGGCGCGGAGCCGGCCCCGTTGCCACCCGCGGTGGCAGATGCCGCGCCGCCGCCGAACGGGGCGACAGCCGCGGCGGCTCCCGGCGTGCTGTCCACCCCGGACGGGTGGGAACTGACCGTCGCCGGCGCCGACGAGACCCGGGTGGCGGTCGCACCGCTGACGACGGCGCTGACGTCGCGCGAGTACCTGGTGGGCGGCACCTTCACCGGCACCGTCGCCGGTGCGGGGTCCACCACGTTGAGCGGAGGATCGCTGGTGGTCGGCTACCGGATCGGCTGCGGCATCATCGGCGGTCCGGTGGAGCTCCTCGGTTCTGTGGGTGCCACACCGACATTCGGCTCCAACGCAGTGATCGGCGCAGTGCAGTTTCCGGTGAACGGGCAGATCAAGGTCAACCTGAGGCCGGGGACGGTCACCACCGTGCCAGTGGGGCAGAAGGATTACAAAGGTGACGAGGTGCGGGTCACGGTGACGGGCTTCCGGGTACGGGTTGACGGCTGCGTGGGGCAGTCCTTCATCCAGTCGTATGCCACCTTCAAGAGCTCGAGCACCGACACCGACGACATCGTTACCTACGCCGGTCAGGTCACCGTCGTATGAGAACCGCACTGGCCGCGGCCGTTCTGCTGTGCCTGGGGCTGTGCACCGCACCAGGCGCACGGGCCGAGCCGGTCGCCGATGTGGCGCCCGTCGCCGACGTGGTGCCCCCGCCGCCCAACGGTGCTGTCGCCTCCGATCCTCCGGGTTTTGTTGTCACGCCGGATGGTTGGGAGCTGACCGTCGGCGCCCAGGACGAGACGCAGGTGGCTGTCGCCCCGCTGACCACCGCGGCGTCGTCGCGCGAATACCTGGTGGGTGGCACTTTCACCGGCGCCGTGGCGGGCAACGGCACCGCCCCCGTGGAGGGTGGCACTCTCGAGGTCGGTTATCAGATCGGCTGCGGCATCGAGTTGAACGTCGTCAAACTCAACGGTTCGGTGGGGTTCCAGCCCTCCGTCGGGCCTACCGGTCTGGGCAACACCAACATTCCGGTGACCGGGCAGATGGAGGTGTTCCCGCAACCCGGTGAGGTCATCACGTCCACGGTGACCACCAAGAGCTTCGAGGGCGCCGCGCCCAGGGTCACCCTCAAGGACATCCACATCAAGATCGACGGCTGCATCGGCCAGTCTTTCCTGCGCTCGTACGCGATCCTCACCAGCTCCACCGAAACCGCCGACGACATCGTGGCGTACTACGGCGTTGCCAAGGTGGTGTGAGGTGCTACTGAAAGTCTGTGCGGGCGTGGTGATCATGCTGGTGTCGTCCCCAGCGGGGACGGCCGCCGCCGAACCGTCGCCGGTGCCGCCCCCGCCCCCGTCGCCGGCCTCACTCGGCGAGGTGCTGGGCCAGTACGCGGTGCCGTCGGTTCCCGGCGCGGCCACGCCCGTTGTGCCGAATCTGAACCCGTGGAACAACCAGTACCTGTTGCCACAGAACGAATCGCCGGCTGCACCCGGGCAGGGTCAGGTGTTCGGCGTGCCGCCGGGGCAGGAGAACGCCAATGTGTCCGGCATCGACTATCTGAAGCGGTTGGTGGACACGTACCGGGCCGGTGGTCTCGAGGGTGCCCTGCTGGGGCAGAACCCCGTCGAGGGTGTCGGCAAACCGATTCCCGTCCCGCCTCCTCAGTCGTAGGGAAAAACACATGCGCTCAACATCTTTCGCAGCACCGGTCATGTCCGTCGCGGTGGCAGCCGGCGTGCTGATGCCCGGCGGTGAAACGCCCGCGGCGCCGCTGCTGACCCCATCGGCATCTCCTGCGTTCCACCGCCCGCAGGTCGCGCTGGCGGCATGGACGTCGCCTGGTACCGGACCCGTGCCGCCGACTGTTCTTCTCCAGGAGATGGTCGCGGCCGCGAGCGCGCCGGCGCCCGGGTCGCAGCGCACGGCCGCGGTTGAGCCCATGGCCGACGAGGTGGTGGCCGACCCGGCGCCGACCCCGTTGACCCCCATCGACGTCATCGACGCCATCGGGGCGGCCGCATACCTGGCGGTGGCGGGGCCGCTGCTGGTGGTCAGCATCCCGTTCCAGGTGATCACGGGTCAATCCGAGGACATCGTCGTCTCGTTGAACAACCTGATCCAGGCAGCCAACACCATCCTGAAGCTGGTCGGCCGCTCCATCGCACCCATTCCCGTCCCGTCGGCGCAGGACGTCGCGGAGGCCTCCCCTGTGGTGGAGGTTGCAGCGGAGGACACCGATGACGCGGATGTTCGCGACGCCGAGGAGCCGGAGACCGAACACAGCGACGAGAGTGTGAGCACCGACGACACCGAGGGCGCCGAGGACATCGAAGAAGTGGACGGGGCCAACGAGACCGAGGACAGCGACGAGACCGAGGACACCGACGAGACCGAGGACACCGACGAGACCGAGGACACCGACGAGACCGAGGACTGCGACCAGACCGAGGACACCGACGAGACCGAGGACACCGAGTCGGCCACCGACGACACCGAAGCACCGGACACCGGCGCCGAGTCCGATACGGTCACCGGGTGACGGTGCGTGTGGCCATGTGCGCGGCAGCTGGCCTGCTGCTCGCCGCGGCGCCGGCGGCGGCCGAGCCGACGTCCACCGCACCGCTGCCCGAACCCCCCATGGCCGGCACACAACTGCCCGTCGACGCCATCGAGACTCTCGGCAGGCAGGGTTATGACGTCGAGATCGAATGGGTCAGCGGATATCCGTCGAACATTCCGCTGAAGTACTGCCAGGTGACCAATATCGATGTACACGCAGCCCCGCTGGCGTACATCATGATCTCCTGTCCACCGGACACCTCCCAGTAGTAGGAGACCCACCGATGATGTTCAGGATGATCGTGGCCGGCAGCGCTGCGTTCCTGGCGGCCGCGCCCCCTGCTTCGGCGGAGCCGTCGCCCACGCTGCCCCAGCCACCGCCCGCAGGCACCGAGTCACCCGGTGACACCCTGCGCAGCCTCACGGCGCTGGGTTATGACGTGAAGGCGCAGTACACCGCGGGCGCACCGTCGAACATCCCGCTGTCGGAGTGCACGGTCACCGGCATCGACACGCACGCCTCTCCGCTGGCTTACGTGATGATCAACTGTCCGCCCGACGGCTCGCAGTGAGTCAGCTGAGGTAGCCCTCGACCTGGTCGCCGGGGCGCACCTGCGCGGAAGTGGGATCGCCACCGGTCTCGCGCAGCGCCCGCCGCTGCCGCAGCAGGTCCCAGCACTGGTCCAGCTGGACCTCGACCGCGCGCAGCCGCTGGTGTTCCTCGGTCTCGTCGATCTCGTGGTGCTGCAGCTTTGCTCGCAGCTCCTTCTCCTCGGCCACCAGCTTGTTCACGTCGGAGAGAATGTCCTGATCTGTCGCCACCCGACCAGTCTGCCCGACTGCGGGGGCGGTGCGCCCGCCAACTGCGCCCACCGCGGCGGGCGCGCGCTACAGTCGATGGGGTGGGGCGACCTAACGTCTATTTGCTGGTTTCGCTGATGCGAAACCAAGGCCGATGTCAATGCGGCTGGCGGGGCAAGCGGCGGTGGTTGCGAGGATTTGCGTTGGTCGACGTTTTTGAACACGCCCGCGACACCGGACATCTGCCGACGGACATCGAGGTCAACCAGACGCTGCACATGTTCTGAGCATGTCGGGACACGTTAGGGTGAGCGGGTGAGCACAAAACCCGAGATCGAATTCCCCGAAGGCCCCGCCCCGACCGACCTGGTCATCGAGGACATCACGATCGGCGACGGCGCCGAAGCCGTCCCCGGCGCCAACGTCGAGGTGCACTACCTGGGCGTCGAATACGACACGGGTGAAGAGTTCGACAGCTCGTGGAACCGCGGGCAGTCCATCGAGTTCCCGCTGCGCGGTCTCATTCAGGGCTGGCAGGACGGTATCCCGGGAATGAAGGTGGGCGGCCGGCGCAAGCTCACCATCCCGCCGGAGCAGGCCTACGGTCCGGCCGGCGGCGGTCACCGCTTGTCGGGCAAGACGCTCATCTTCGTGATCGATCTGCTCGGCACCCGCTGACTCAGCGCATCCGGTGCAGCAGGCTGCGGGCAGTGGCCGTCACCAGTTCGCGGTCATAGGTGATCACGAAGTCGAAGCGACGGTCCCCGTCGGCGCAGGGCGCCGCACCCCGCTCGCGTTCCCGCTCGCGCGCGATCAGCGCGGCGGCGGTGTGCGGCCCGAGCGCGACCACCGTCCACTCGAGGCTCAGTGGATCGTCGCTGGTCAGGCTCACCCCGCGGATGCCGTCGCCGGGTTCCTCGACCATCCCCTGACCGAACACCGCCACCAGCGGTGATGTCCGGGCCAGGTCCCTGTAGCGCCTCAGGGTCCGCGGGGTCAGGTACTGCAGTCGTTGCAGCGCCGCCAGAACCATCGGAGGATCGGCTGCCCGCTGCGCCTGGGTCTCGATGTGCCGGGAGAACGCGACCACGGTGCTCTTGCGGGCGGTCCGCACCCGGTGATGGTCCTCCACCAGACCGAAGGGCGACGCGGACGCCGGTGCGGCCGGGGGTGGGCGCCGTCGCACCGCGCTCCACGACCCCGCTGAGTCGCCCAGAACCCCCGGCCTGCCGAATCGGTAACCCTGCCCCAGGTCTGCCCCCAGCGCCAGGGCCTGCTCCAGGTGTTCATCGCTCTCGATGCCCTCGGCCAGGATCAGTGCCCCGGTGCGTTCGTGATGGGCCAGGATGGCCGAGAGGGTCTGCGCCTGCTGGACATTGGGTTGCGATTGCACCAGGGCCAGGTCCAGCTTCATCACATCCGGTGAGATGATGTCCAACAGCGCCGACGAATCCGGATGTGCGCCAACGTCATCGAGCGCGATGAGGAACCCGTCACGCCGCAGTGCTGCCACCTTCTGCAGCAGCAACCGCGGCTGGGACAACAGCCTGCGCTCGGTGATCTCGAACATCACGGCCAGTCCGTCGCGGGTTGCCAGGGCGGGCTGGCGTGCCATCGGTGACAGGTAGGGACTCGACGGTTCGCAGTTCACCGAGAGCACCAGATCGTCGGCGATGCCGGCGTGCAGTGCCGTGTCGATGGACGCGTCGATGCACATCTGGTCGAGGGCGTCGGCGCGGCGGTGGGTTCGCGCGTGGGCGAACACCGTGGCCGGGTTCAGGTGACCGAACTGCGGCCACCGCGCCAGCGCTTCATAACCCACCACGGATTCATCGCGCAGGGCGACGATCGGTTGGTAGGCGGGCATCAGTCCCTCGCCGCGTATCGCGGCGTCGATTGTCACAATTGCCGAACTTACCGTGTGGTGGGCTCAGGGCCGGGTAGGCGCAGTATCAGCCGGGCGCCGCCCAGCGAGCTCGTCTCCAATGTTGCTGTGCCGCGGTGCAATTGAGCCTGCTGGGCGACCAGGGCCAGGCCCAGGCCGGAGCCGGAGTGTGATGCCGTGGAGCCGCGGGAGAATCGTTCGAAGACCAGTTCGCGTTCCTCTTCGGGCAATCCGACGCCGTTGTCGTCCACGGCGATCTCCACCCCGGCCCGCGAACTGACCGCGGACAGCCGCACGTGGGTGGCGCCGCCGTGCTTGACCGCGTTGGCGATCGCGTTGTCCACCGCCAACCGCAGCCCGGCCGGCAGTCCGACGATGATGACGGTGGGTGCGGGCACCAGCGCCACCTCGAGATCGGGATAGATGCGCATGGCGTCATGCGCTGCCCGGTCCAGCAGTTCGGTGATGTCGACTGCCGCGTGGTCATCGGAGGTGGACAATTCACCCTGGGCCAGCCGTTCCAGCGCCCACAGCGTGGCCTCGATACGCGACTGGGTGCGCACCACGTCGTCGAGCACTTCTTTGCGCTGTTCCTCGGGCATGTCCAGCGTGGCGAGCACCTCGATGTTGGTGCGCATGGCTGTCAGCGGGGTGCGCAGTTCGTGGGAGGAGACCGCCGCGAAGTCGCGCGCCGACGCCAGGGCTTCCTGGGTACGGGCCCGTTCGGTCCAGACCCGCTGGACCATGCCGCGCATCGCCTCGGCGATTTCCACCGCCTCGGAGGCGCCGCGCACCTCGATCTCCGGGGCCTCGTCGTCGACGACGTCGATGGTGCGGGTCTGCTGCGCCAGTCGGCGCAGCGGGCGCACCGCGAACGCTGCCAGCAGCCAACCCAGCACCGCGGCGGCGCCCACTGCGAGCCCGCAGATCATCAGCACCCGCCGGTGCAGGTTGTTGGTGTCGTTGATGGTGGCGTCATAGGTGGCCCCGACAGCCACCGACATCGGACCCGTCGGCCCGACGATGTCGACCGTGCGCACCCGGTAGCGCACGCCGTCGATCTCGGTGTCGGCGTAGTCGGTGTCCAGCTGCGGCAGGACGACGTCGCCGGTGGACTTGACGTCGCCGTCGCGGCGCACGGTGATCACGGCGTCGGCGCCGTTGGGGGAGCGGGGAATCTCGTCGAGCCCGCGCGGCAGGAAGGGGATCGCGAAACCTGCGGCCTCGTCGAGGCGCCGGTCGAGCCGTTCCTTGCGGTCATTGGTGATACCGACCCACACGATGGCGCCGACGATCGTCACCACGATGGCCGCCCCGAGTGCTGTCGCGAACGCCACCCTGGTGCGCAGCGAGGGCGTCCGAGTGAAGATCCGCGACTGCACGGGCGGGCCTACTGCGTCCTGAGCACGAATCCCACCCCGCGCACGGTGTGCAACAACCGCGGTGCGCCGCCGGCCTCCAGCTTGCGGCGCAGGTATCCGATGAAGACGTCGACGACGTTGGTGTCGGCGGCGAAGTCGTAACCCCAGACCAGCTCGAGCAGCTGGGCGCGCGACAGCACCGCGGTCTTGTGTTCGGCCAGGACGGCCAGCAGGTCGAACTCCCGCTTGGTGAGATCGACGTCGACGCCGTTGACCCGGGCCCGGCGGCCCGGGATGTCGACTTCCAGCGGGCCCACCGAGATGGTCTCCGACGAGAACGTGGCGGTGGCGCCGCGGCGGCGCAGCAGGGCTTTGACCCGGGCCACCAGCTCGGCCAGGACGAACGGCTTGACCAGGTAGTCGTCGGCGCCGGCCTCCAGGCCGGCCACCCGGTCGTCGACCGAGCTGCGCGCCGAGAGCACACACACCGGTACGTCGTTGTCCATCGCCCGCAGCGCGGTCACCACCGACACCCCGTCCAGGACGGGCATGTTGATGTCCAGCACAATCGCGTCGGGGCGGGTCTCGGTGGCGCTGCGCAGGGCCTCGGCGCCGTCGACGGCGGTGGAGACCTCGAATCCGGACAGCCGCAGCCCGCGCTCCAGCGACGCCAGCACGTCGGCATCGTCGTCGACCACCAAGACCCGGGGTGAGCCCGCACCACTGTCCATGCCCGACATCTTGCCTGATGGTGTGTGACGTTTCGGTAAGGCGCGGTGACCGGGCCGGGAAGCTTTTGACCTGAACGATAGTTGAGGTCCTACGGTGAATACATGAGCATCGAGACCGTCGCCCGGCACTCGCTGTACCGGCAGATCAAGTCAGACCGCGCAGATCTGCGCGCGCTGGCCAACACATCGCTGCTCAGACGCATCTGGGTCTTCTCGCGCCGGCATCACCGCAAGCTGGCCGTCTTCATCGGTGTCAGCGTCTTCAGCGCGCTGCTGACGGTGGCCACCCCGCTGCTCGCCGGCCGGGTGGTCGACGAGATCGTCCGCGGCGGCGCCACCGGGGTGGTGGTGATCTTGGCGTTGGTGATCGCCGGGGTGGCCGTCGCCGAGGCGGCCGTGGCCCTGGTGACGCGGTGGTTGTCCTCACACATCGGCGAGGGCCTGATCCTGGATCTGCGCACCGCGGTGTTCGACCACGTGCAACGCATGCCGGTGGCGTTTTTCACCCGCACCCGCACCGGCGCCCTGGTCAGCCGCCTGGGCAACGACGTCCTCGGTGCCCAGCGAGCTTTCTCCGACACTCTGTCCGGGGTGGTCACCAACCTGGTGACGCTGACCTTGACGCTGGTGGTGATGCTCAGCATCTCCTGGCAGATCACGCTGCTGTCGCTGGTGCTGATGCCGCTGTTCCTGCTGCCGGCCCGGCGCATCGGGCGCACCATGGCGCGGTTGAGCCGGGAGAGTGCGATCCACAACGCCACCATGAACACCCAGATGACCGAGCGGTTCTCCGCCCCCGGCGCCACGCTGATCAAGCTCTTCGGCAACCCGGCCGCCGAGTCCGCGGAGTTCGCTGCGCGAGCAGGACGGGTGCGCGACATCGGTGTCAAAACGGCGATGCTGCAGGCCACCTTCATGAACTCGCTGACGCTGATGTCGGCGCTGGCACTGGCGCTGGTGTACGGCCTCGGCGGCGTGCTGGCCATCGGCGGGGCGTTGCAGGCCGGGGCCATCGTCTCCTTGGCGCTGCTGCTCACCCGGCTCTACGCGCCGCTGACCGCGCTGGCCAACGCGCACATCGAAGTGGCCTCCGCGCTGGTCAGCTTCGAGCGGGTGTTCGAGGTGCTGGACCTGATCCCGCTGATCCAGGACGCCCCCGACGCCCGGCCGGTGCCCGAGGGCGGGGTGGCCGTGGAGTTCGATCAGGTCCGCTTCAGCTATCCCTCCGCCGACAAGGTGTCGCTGGCCTCGCTGGAAGAGGTCGCCGTCCTCGATGACCGGGGCGGCGACGAAGTGCTGCACGGCATCTCCTTCCGCGCCGAGCCCGGGCAGATGATCGCCCTGGTGGGCTCCTCGGGTGCGGGCAAGTCCACCATCGCGTCGCTGCTGGCCCGGCTCTACGACGTGGATTCCGGGGCAGTGCGTTTGGCCGGTGTCGACGTCCGCGATCTCACCGCCGCATCCCTGCGCGACACCATCGGCCTGGTCACCCAGGACGGCCACCTGTTCCACGAGACCATCGGCGCCAACCTGCGGCTGGCCGACCCCGAGGCCACCGACGACGAACTCTGGGCCGCCCTGCGCCGGGCCCGGCTGGCCGACGTCGTGGCTGATATGCCCGACGGTCTGGACACCGTGGTCGGCGAACGCGGCTACCGCCTGTCCGGCGGACAGCGGCAACGGCTGACCATCGCCCGTCTGCTGCTCGGACGCTCGCGGGTGGTGGTGCTCGACGAGGCCACCGCCGCACTGGATTCGTCGTCCGAAGCCGCTGTGCAGCAGGCGCTGGCCGAGGCGCTGGCCGGGCGCACCTCGCTGGTGATCGCCCACCGGCTCTCCACCGTGCGCGCCGCCGACCAGATCCTGGTGGTCGAGGCCGGCCGCATCGTCGAACGGGGCACCCACGAACGACTGCTGGCCCGCCACGGCCGGTACGCGGAGCTGTACGAGACGCAGTTCGGAACCCAGGCCGCCTGATGAGGGTTATTGATTAGACAGTCGTGGTTATCTGGAATGCGGGGGTTGCACCCGACGTTGGTGTCGGCGGTGGGGTTTAGGACTGTTCGGTAGGAGGTGATTCGATGCGCGCGCATGACGGCTTGCGTTCCGCACCGGCGATCGCCGCACCGCCGCGGCGCCGGCGCGCATCCTCGGATCTGCTGCGGCTGCTGCCTTACCTGAAGCCCTACCGGGTGCGCTGGACCGTGATGGTGATCGTCGCGCTGGCCAGCCTCGGGGCCACCATCGCGATCCCGCTGATGACCAAAGCCGTGATCGATGGGCCGGTGCGCAATCAGGACCAGCAGGGCCTGTGGATCGTGGGCACGGCCGCGTTGGCCATCGGTGTGCTCGAAGCGCTGCTGTGGTTCATCCGGCGGTGGCTGGTGGCCCGCGCCACCATGGGCGTCGAAGCGGACATCCGCAAGGACCTCTACGCGCGGCTGCAGGTCCTTCCCATGTCCTTCCACACCCGCTGGGAGTCCGGTCAGCTGCTGTCGCGGGTGATGAACGACCTGTCGTCGCTGCGCCGGTTCCTCTCTTTCGGCCTGGTGTTCCTGATCCTCAACGCCATCCAGATCGTGGTGGTGACCGGCATCCTGCTGGCCATGTACTGGCCGCTGGGTGTGGTGGTGGTGCTGTCCATCGTGCCGATCACCCTGACCGTCATCCACTTCGAGCGCGAATTCACCCGGCTGTCCCGGCTGGCCCAGGACCAGGCCGGGCACGTCGCCACCCAGGTCGAGGAATCCGCGCTGGGCGTGCGGGTGGTCAAGTCCTTCGGCCGCGAGCAGTACACCTACGACCGGTTCGACGAGCGCGCCTCGGCCCTCTACGACACCCAGCTGGCCAAGGTCGGCGTGTCCTCGAAATTCTGGACGCTGCTGGAGGTCATCCCGAACCTGACCTTGATCATCGTGCTCGGCTTCGGCGCGTACGCCGCGGGCACCGGCGCGGTGACCATGGGCACGCTGGTGGCCTTCATCACGATGATGCTGTCGCTGGTCTGGCCCATCGCCTCGCTGGGCTTTCTGCTGTCGATGATGCAGGAGTCGTTCACTGCCGCCAACCGCGTCGCCGAGATCTTCGACGCGCCGCGCGAGATCACCGACGGGCCCGAGGCCACCCCGCCCCGCGGCGGCCGACTCGAGCTGGTGGATGTCGGCTTCCGTTTCCCCGACTCGCAGGAGTGGGCGCTGCGGCACGTGAACCTGACGGTGGAACCCGGCCAGACCATGGCGCTGGTGGGTCCCACCGGTTCCGGCAAGTCGGTGCTGGCGGCGCTGCTGTCGCGGCTCTATGACGTGACCGAGGGCGCGATCCTGATCGACGGCACCGACATCCGGGAACTGAGCCTGCCCGCCCTGCGCGAGGCGGTGGCCACCGCGTTCGAGGATCCGACGCTGTTCTCCATGTCGGTGGCCGAGAACCTGCGGCTGGGCCGCTCGGATGCCACCGACGCCGAACTACAGGAGGCCATCGACGTCGCGGCCGCCGGGTTCGTCTACGACCTGCCTTACAGCCTGGACACCCGCATCGGCGAGCAGGGCATGAGCCTGTCCGGCGGGCAGCGCCAACGGCTTTCGCTGGCGCGCGCCATCCTGGCCGGGCCGCGCATCCTGGTGCTCGACGACACTCTGTCCGCTCTCGACGTGCACACCGAGGCCGCCGTCACCGAGGCCCTACGCCGCGTGCTGGTGTCGGTCACCGGGATCGTGGTGGCCCACCGCGCGTCCACCGTGCTGCTGGCCGATCAGGTGGCTCTGCTGGAGCACGGCACCGTCACCCACGTCGGCACCCATTCGCAGTTGCTCGAGACCGTTCCCGCCTACCGGTATCTGTTGGCCGCCGACGACTCACTCGATGACCTCGAGATCGAGCGCGCCGAGCTGGAGCACCGCTACTGCGAAGAACACGCCGTCGAGGATGCCTGCGCAGCAAGGGAATTCGCGACCATGGAGGGGGAGCGACGATGACCGCCACCCAATGGCGCGGACGTTTCGACGACCAGCAGGACGACGTGGGGATCGATGAGTTCGCCCCGCGGCGCCGGGAGGCGAAGGCCCTGCTGTGGGACCTGCTGCGCCCCTTCAAAACCGCGGTGTACATCCTGGCCGCGGTGGTCGTGGTCGAGAACGCCGCCCGCCTGACGGTGCCGATTCTCATCCAGCGCGGCATCGACCACGGCATCCCGCCCATCGTCGAGGGCGACTCGGCGCGTGAGCTCATCCTGGTCGTCGCGACGCTGTGCGCGGTGGTGGTGGTGCAGGCCGTGACCCGGATGTTCTTCCTGCGCCGCTCCGGACGCATCGGGCAGAGCGTGCTGCTGGAACTGCGCCGGCGGTTGTTCATCCACTTCGGCCGCCTCGATGTCGCCTTCCATGACCGCTACACCTCGGGGCGGGTGGTCAGCCGCTCCACCAACGACGTCGACGCCATCCAGGAGATGCTGCAGAACGGCTTCGACAGCCTGATCACCGCGGTGCTGACCCTGTTCGGCACCGCCGTGCTGCTGGTGGTGCTGGACTGGCGGCTCGGGCTGGTGTGCCTGGTCGCGTTCCCCGTGCTGATCATGCTGTCGGCGTGGTTCCGTTCGGAGTCGGCCAAGACCTACCGCGAGGTGCGCGAGAGCGCCGCCCTGGTGATCGTGCAGTTCGTCGAGACCATGACCGGCATCAAGGCGGTGCAGGCCTACCGACGCGAGCCGCGTAACCAGGAGATCTTCGAAGAGGTCGCCGACCGCTACAAGGACGTCAACGAGCGCACCTTCAAATTGCTGGCGATCTTCATGCCGGGGGTGAAGCTGGTGGGCAACCTCACCACCGGCGTGGTGCTGCTCTACGGCGGTTACCGGGTGCTGCACGGCGAGATGACCATCGGCACGCTGGCCGCGTTCCTGCTGTACCTGCGGATGTTCTTCGAGCCCATGCAGGAGATCACCCAGTTCTTCAACACCTTCCAGTCCGCGGCCGCCGCGCTGGAGAAGCTCGCCGGGGTGCTGTCCACAAAGCCGGCCATCGCCGATCCGGTCATCCCGGCATCGCTCAACGACGTGCGCGGCGAGGTGCGGTTCAACGACGTCACCTTCTCCTACGTGGAGGGCCGCCCGGTGTTGCCGGGACTGGAGTTGACGGTGCCCGCCGGGCAGACCGTCGCGCTGGTGGGCACCACGGGCGCGGGCAAGACCACCATCGCCAAGCTGATCGCCCGGTTCTACGACCCCACCTCGGGTTCGGTCACTGTGGACGGCACCGACATTCGTGACCTCGCGCAGAGTGAGCTGCGCACCCACGTCGTGATGGTGACGCAGGAGAACTTCATGTTCGACGGCACCATCGCCGACAACATCCGCTTCGGCAAGCCGTCGGCCACCGATGCCGAGGTGCGCGCCGCGGCCGAGGCCGTGGGTGCAGACCGGTTCATCAGCGAGCTCCCGGAGGGGTACGCCACCGACGTCGCCAAGCGCGGCGGCCGGCTGTCGGCCGGGCAGCGGCAGCTGGTTGCCTTCGCGCGGGCGTTCCTGGCCGACCCGGCCGTGCTGATCCTCGACGAGGCCACTTCGTCGCTGGACATCCCGAGCGAACGGATGGTGCAGCAGGCTCTGGAGACGGTGCTGGCCGACCGCACGGCTCTGGTGATCGCCCACCGGCTCTCGACGGTGGAGGTGGCCGACCGGGTACTGGTGCTCGAGCACGGCCGCATCATCGAAGACGGGTCCCCGGATGAGCTCATCGCCGGCGACGGCCACTACGCCGGACTGCACCAAGCC
This sequence comes from Mycolicibacterium tokaiense, assembly GCF_010725885.1. Classification (NCBI taxonomy): domain Bacteria; kingdom Bacillati; phylum Actinomycetota; class Actinomycetes; order Mycobacteriales; family Mycobacteriaceae; genus Mycobacterium; species Mycolicibacterium tokaiense. The sequence goes on from NZ_AP022600.1 coordinate 2,717,756, forward strand.
TGGGTTCGCTCCCTGGCCTGACGGTGTGTTCTCTCCGGAACAGAAAATCTATAGTCGCGGGTGTAGACATTGTGTCGAAGCTGGGCTAGATTTTTTCCATACACACAGACGAGGTCAGAGGGCACGGGAGGCGAGCTACCCGTGAATCAGACGTAAAGCACTGTCGGGCAGGACGAGTCGCCGACAGTTACGGAAAGAGGAAAGGAGTGAATTGCCGTCGGATCGTCCGACATTTCCGTCGGATCGATGCCGCATTCAACTGCAGTATCAAAGATGGTAGTAATCTCCTCAGGGCCGGCGGCCCCGGTGAACTCTTGCCGGGCTGCCGGCCCTCTTACGTGTCTGGGATACAAGTTGTCACATGCGGAAGGTGATGTGATCCAGAAGAACAACGGCTCCACACCCGCAGTGCCGAACGACAAATTCGACGACGAGGACTATCCGGCCTACAGCATGGGAGCGGCCGCGAAGATCATCGGCGCCACCCCAGCCTTTCTGCGCAGCCTCGACGAAGCCAAACTACTTGTCCCGTACCGCTCCGAGGGCGGACATCGGCGTTTCTCCCGCTACCAACTCCGCCTGGCCGCCAGGGCCCGTGAACTCGTCGACCAGGGCACCGCGTTGGACGCGGCGTGCCGCATCATCGTTCTGGAAGATCAACTCGCCGAAGCCCTGGCGCTCAACGCCCGCCTCTCCGGCAGTGCCGGCGACGACACCGCCTGACACTGCCCATCACCTTCCGGCGGTAGCCGCCGGCTGTAACAGCTCCTCGAGCTTGGCGTTGGTGCGCAGCAGCTGCGACGAGAGCATGTCGATGATCTTGGCGCGGGCGCGCTCGCTCACCGAGGCGGTGGTATGGCTGAGCACGTTGAGCCGTGCGGAATCCAGCCAGGCCATCATGTCCGGATCGCCGAACCATCTGAGCTGATTGCTGTTGTACGCCAACATCATCCGCAGCCAGTCCAGCGGTTCGTGGGGGGTGGGCACCGGTAGGCAGTAGGAATTCTTCATCGCATCGTCGCCGTAGGTCGCCTCGACGTGCGCGATCACCGCGGCGCTGAACACGGGTTGGCAGGTGCGCACCGTCTGCAAGGTGATGGTCTGACCATCGAACACCGTGGCGGTGTCGCGGCTGCCGAGACCGTCGGAGCTGCAGTTGACGAACAACGCCGAGTGATCCACCGGGATCGACCCCTGCTCCAACACCACCTTGCCCGAGACGATCCGGACCACGCGGCCCAGCCGCACCACGTTCTCGATGCGCCGCAGCTGCTCCAGTTCGGCGGTCGAGACTATGGCGCAGCGGTACATGGTGGGGGTCACGGACTCGTCGACACGCATCAGACAGCCAGCCGCGGCCAACCGGTCGAACAGGTCGGGCACCGAGGCCGCGGCGTCCACCGCGCGCAACTGAGCGGTCACGTCGGCGAGCACCTGCTTGGCGAACCGGCGACCCGGTTGGATCGCGGCCCGGTCCAGCAGCCAGGAGTCGCGGGGTTTGATCCAGGTCAACCGCGCCGGGTCGACGCCGTGGTGCAGCAGCCACAGACAACTGTCCATGGCGGTTTTCCCCGCGCCGACGATCACATAGTGGTCATGAGCGGGCGTGCGCGGCAACTCATTCGGCGGAATGCAGGAGATTCCGGTCGTCACCGGATACGGCGGCGGCTGCATCGACGGCACCGTCACCCCGACCTGCGTGGAGTCCACCACCCGGCCCGCGCGCACCTGCCGCAGCCGGCCGCCCAGCTCGCGGAACTCGCCACCGCCCAGGTACTCACACATCGGGAAGTACGACACCCGGCCACCGGACAGGAACCGTTCCCGCATCACCGCGTCGAAGTAGGCCAGCACCTGCGCCCCGCCGGCCAGTTCATAAAAACCGGCGTTGAGACCCGCGGTGTCGATGGTGTCCGAGCCGAGCGGTCGCGAGTTCACCCCGTAATAGGCCGACGGCTGGTGTAGCCGCACGAAGGGGTACGCGGCGTTCCAGTGCCCGCCGGGCTGGTGGTGGCGGTCCACCATGACCACGCGGGCATCGGTCTCGGTGATCAGGGTGTCGACGAACGCCATGGCCGTGGCACCCGCCCCGATCACCAGGTAGTCGGTGTCGATCACTACGGCAACAACCCCGTCAGCCGGGCTTTGGAGACCGCCTCGTGGCGGCTGCCCGCGCCCAGTTTGGCCATCGCACTGCGCAGATAGCTCTTCACCGTCTCGGTTTTGAGCGACAGGCGCAGCGCCGCTTCGGCATTGGTGCACCCCAGCGCCACCTGCGCCAGTACGTCGAGCTCGCGCCCGGAGAGCGGTGCTCCTGGAACCCCCGACCCCACCAGCTGATCCGCCAGCGCCCGCAGCTGCTCGGCGGTGGGGGCCTCCGCGGCCGCGGCGAGCCGGCGCAGCTCCGCGTGCACCGTGCGTACCCCTTCGTCTCCGGGGGCGGTCAACGCGGCCTCGCGCATCCGAATCCGGCGGTCCACCTCGTCGCGGATCGCCAGTTCCCGGCTCAGCCGTCGCGCCGAGGCACCATCGCCTCGGCTGCCCGGCCGCCGATCGGCGCACTGGCCCGGTGTGCCCCGTACAGCACCGCCCGGGCCTGCCCGTCGACCACCACGGGCACCGCGAGCACGCTGCGGATGCCTTCGGTGAGCACCGGGGCGTCGTAGTCGTGGGTGATGGAGGCCGCACTGCGGTAGTCCGAGACCGACAGCGGCCGCCCCGCGACCATGCTGGCCCCGCCCAGCCCGGAGTTCGACCGCACCGCCAGCCCGCGCAGGCCGCCGGTGCGGTTGCCCACGAGTTCGGTGATCAGCAGCGTGTCGCCGTGCACCTCACCGCCGAACAGCACCGGCACCGCGGTTCGGGCCGCGACGGCGCGCAGTTCGGCGCGCACCGCGTCACTGTCCCGCGGTCGCAGCACGGTCACCGGTTCACCCTCTTTCGGGGGTAGTGCTCGGACAAGTGTGACGTAGATCCTAGTCGGTATGAGCAACACCGATCTCTACCGCGCCGCCCGTGACCAGCTCGTCGAGGTCATCGGCGATTACGACACGGCTGTCGAGGCCTTCACCTGGCCCCGGCTGACCGGCCCGTTCAACTGGGCCACCGACTGGTTCGACGTGATCGCGGCGGGCAACCACCGCCCCGCACTGTGGATCGTCGAGGCCGACGGGTCCGAGCAGAAGGTCAGCTTCGCGCAGATGTCCGAGCGCTCCAACCAGGTGGCGGCGTGGCTCTCAGGGCTGGGCGTCGGCAAGGGCGACCGGGTGATCCTGATGCTCGGCAACCAGGTCGAGCTCTGGGAGGCGATGCTGGCGATCGCCAAGCTGGGAGCCATCATCATGCCCACCACGGGGGCGCTCGGGCCGGCGGACCTCGAGGACCGCATCAGCCGCGGCGGCGCCCGCTTCGTCATCGCCAATGCCGCCGACACCGCCAAGTTCGAGAACGTGCCCGGTGAGTACGTACGTATCGTCATCGGCGCGGCGGACGGCTGGCACAGCTACGCCGACGCCGACGACACCACGCCCGGGACGTTTACCACCGTCACCGACGTGCACGACCCCATGCTCATCTACTTCACCTCCGGCACCACCAGCCGGCCGAAGCTGGTGGAGCATTCCCAGATCAGTTACGCGGTGGGGCATCTGAGCACGATGGCCTGGATCGGCGTGCGACCGGGTGACGTGCACCTGGCGATCAGCTCTCCGGGTTGGGCCAAACACGCGTGGAGTTGCTTCTTCGCGCCGTGGATCGCCGAGGCCACGATCTTCGTCTACAACTACGCCCGCTTCGACGCCGCCGCGCTGCTGGAACAGCTGGACCGGGCCCAGGTCAACACGTTCTGCGCGCCGCCCACGGTGTGGCGCATGCTGATCCAGGCCGATCTCGGTGCCAAGCCGCAGGGGCTGCGCGAGATCCTCGGCGCGGGTGAGCCGCTGAACCCCGACGTCATCGCCCAGGTGGAGAAGGCCTGGGGGCTGACCATCCGCGACGGGTTCGGGCAGACCGAGACCACCCTGCAGGTGGGCAACACGCCCGGAGCCGCGGTGAAGCCGGGATCGATGGGACGGCCGATGCCGGGAGTGCCGGTGGTCCTGGTGGATCCGGTCAGCGGGGAGCTCGCCGACGAGGGCGAGATCTGTCTGGACCTGAGCCAGGCCCCGCTGAATTTGATGACCGGCTACCTCGGCGATCCCCAGCGCAATGCCGCGGTGATGGCCGACGGGTACTACCACACCGGCGACGTGGCCAGCCGCGACGCGGACGGCTACATCACCTACATCGGCCGCACTGACGACGTGTTCAAGTCCTCGGACTACAAGGTGTCGCCGTTCGAGCTGGAGAGCGTGCTGATCGAGCACCCGGCGGTGGTGGAAGCCGCGGTGGTGCCGCAGCCCGACGACACCCGGCTGGCGGTTCCCAAGGCGTACGTCTCGCTGGCCGCCGGGTGGCACGAAGGTGAGGAGACGGCCAAGGCGATTCTCGAGCATGCCCGCGACCACCTGGCGCCGTATCTGAAGGTGCGCCGGGTGGAGTTCTTCGAGTTGCCCAAGACCATCTCCGGCAAGATCCGGCGGGTGGAGTTGCGCCGCCGTGAAGAAGACGCCCACCGGGCCGGAACCCCCATCGACTCCGAATACCGCTACGAGGATCTGCTGTGAATTCCTACGACTCGCTGTCCTACGACAAAGGCCCCACCGACACCCCGATCCTGGAAACCACCATCGGGCAGAACTTCGAGGACACCGCGGCCGCCCATCCCGATGTGCTGGCACTGGTGGATGTGGCGGCCGGAAAGCGCTGGACCTACGCCGAACTCGACGCCGAGGTGGACATCGTGGCCCGCGGCCTGATGGCTCTCGGGGTGGGCCGCGGCGATCGCGTCGGCATCTGGTCACCCAACCGCGCCGAGTGGGTGATGGTGCAGTACGCGACCGCGAAGATCGGCGCCGTGCTGGTCAACATCAACCCGGCCTACCGCACCCACGAATTGTCCTATGTGCTGGCGCAATCCGGGGTCAACACCCTGATCGCCGCGACCGACTTCAAGACCTCGGACTACGTCGCCATGGTCGGCGAGGTCGACCACGATCTGCGTGACGTCATCTTCCTGGGCACCGAGGACTGGGACCGCCTGCGCGCCGGCACCGTCTCCGACGACGCCTACGCGTCGCGGAAGTCGGCGCTGCGCAACACCGACCCCATCAACATCCAGTACACCTCGGGCACAACGGGTTTCCCGAAGGGTGCCACCCTGTCGCACCGCAACATCCTCAACAACGGCCACTTCGTCACCGAGCTCATCGCCCTGCAGGCGGGGGAGAAGCTGTGCATCCCGGTGCCCTTCTACCACTGTTTCGGGATGGTGATGGGCAATCTGGGTGCCACCAGTCACGGTGCCACCATCGTCATCCCGGGGCCGGGGTTCGATCCCGCCGCCACTCTCGACGCCGTCGAATCCGAGCGCTGTGCCGGCGTTTACGGAGTCCCCACCATGTTCATCGCCATGCTGGCCGACCCGGCATTTGCCCAGCGGGACCTGAGTTCACTGCGCACCGGCATCATGGCCGGCTCGGTGTGCCCGGTCGAGGTGATGAAGCGGGTGGTCGCCGACATGCACATGTCCGAGGTGGCGATCGCGTACGGCATGACCGAGACCTCCCCGGTGTCGTGCCAGACCCTGATCACCGACGACCTGGAACGCCGTACCGCGTCCATCGGCCGCGCCCACCCACATGTCGAGATCAAGATCGTCGATCCCGACACCGGTGAGATGGTCCGCCGCGGCGAGGCCGGTGAGTTCTGCACACGGGGCTATTCGGTGATGCTGGGGTACTGGGACGAGCCCGAGAAGACCTCGCAGGCCATTGATTCCGAGGGCTGGATGCACACCGGCGATCTCGCCGTCATGCGCGAGGACGGGTACTGCGATGTGGTGGGCCGGATCAAGGACATGATCATCCGCGGCGGCGAGAACGTCTACCCGCGTGAGATCGAGGAGTTCCTCTACACCCATCCCGACATCGAGGACGCGCAGGTGATCGGGGTGCCCGATGACCGCTACGGTGAGGAGATCTGCGCCTGGATCCGGATGCGCGCCGGCCGGGACCCGCTCGATGCCGGTGGCCTGAGGGAGTTCGCGTTGGACAAGTTGGCGCACTTCAAGATCCCGCGGTACGTCCACATCGTCGACGAGTTCCCCATGACGGTCACCGGCAAGGTGCGCAAGGTGCAGATGCGGGAGATAACAACCACGCTGATCGCAACCGGCGACGCCAAGGTGTCCCGCCCCTAGGCCGGAGTTCGCCGGTCAGCCAGCGCAGACGGCCCGCAAGTGTCAGAGTTGGGCGATGTCCGTGGCCCCTGTGTGCGCCGTGACCGGCAGGCGTCTGTGCGCGCTGCTGGCGGTGTGCTCCGCCGGGCTGCACCTACTGATGCTCGGGCACACCGGGTCGATCGCCGCGGCCGTGGTGCTGCTGGTGATGCTCGGGGTGTGCCTGTTCTGCGCGGGTGAGTTGTGGCGGGCCGGGTCGGTGCGCGCGTGGACCCTGGTGGCGCTGATGAACCTGGGGATGCTGGCGCTGCACCTGTCCGGGGTGGGGCACCAGCACGGCGTCGCGGTGACGCAGGCCGCCGCGAACCCGTCGGCGCTGATGCGTGCCGTGGCCGCCATCGCGGTGGTGGAGGTGGGCGCAGCCACCGCGGTGCTGCTGTACCGCACCCGCGGTCGGGCCGCGCAGTTGAGCGCCGGGCGGGGCGAAGTGCTCTGAGCGAGCGGGTTATCGCATAGAGTATCCAATGTTTGAGAAAGGGGGCCGCGGTGCCGACACGCGCCAAACAGGCACACGAGCCCAGGGCGGGGTTCGTCCGGCCCAAAACCGCCCAGCAGGCGGTCGTGGAGTTGCTGCGCAACGACATCACCTCGGGACGGTTGGCACCGGGCACGCCCATCGTCCAGGAGGCACTCGCCGAACAGCTCGGCATGTCGCGCATCCCGATCCGGGAGGCGCTGAAGAGCCTCGAAGCCGAGGAGTACGTCACCTACGAGCCACACAGCGGCTACCGCGTGGTGAAGCTGGGCCTGCAGGAGCTCACCGAGGTCTTCCGGCTGCGAACCCTGTTGGAGGAGGAGCTGATCCGTGACTCCATGCGCATCCCGGTGGCCCCGGAGATCATCGCGGAGATGCGGATGCTGATGGACGAGATGGACCGTGCCGGCGCCGACGGCGACCTGGTGGCCGTGGGCGTGGCCAACCGACGGTTCCACTACCTGACGTTCGAGCAGAGTGAGCTGTCGCGGACCAAACGCATCGTCAACCAGCTGTGGAACATGGCCGACCCGTACCGGCCGCTGTACGCCGACCTGATGGACCTGGACAAGGTGAACTGCGAGCATGTCCTGATCACCGATGCCATGGTCGAGGGCGACGTGGACAAGGCCGTCGCCCTCAACAGTCAGCATCGTTCGCACTCGATCGAGCACCTGAAGACCGTGCTGGGGGCCGGTCAGGGGATCGGCTTGTGACCTCGCCGTCCGAGCGGCTCGCCCGCCTCGGCCTGAGCATCCCGCCGCCGCCCGCGCCCAAGGGCAACTACTTCCCGACCCGTCAGCACGGGGGTCAGCTGTGGGTCTCCGGCGCCACCGCGCGCACCGCGGCCGGGCCCGGTCTGCGTGGAGTCGTGGGCGCCGAGGTCTCGCCCGCCGAGGCCAAGGAGCAGGCACGCATCGCGGCGCTGAACCTGCTCGGCGCCGTCGAGGCCGCCGTCGGGCTGGCGGGGGTCACCGCGGTGCTGCACCTGCGGGGGTATGTCCGCGCGGTGGCCGACTTCGACGCCCAGCCCGGTGTCATCGACGGCGCTTCGGAGCTGCTGCTGGCAGTGTTCGGTGCCGAGATCGGGGCGCACGCCCGCACCGCCATCGGGGTGGCCTCGCTGCCCGGGCAGGCGTGCGTGGAGCTCGAACTCGTTGTTGCGGTCGCGGGCTGACCGACGCGTCAGCGCGCGTAGACCGCGCGTCCCACCGCCAGGCCCAGCGCGATGCCGGCAAGGGCGGTGGCCGCCACCTGGACCAGAACGTCCCGGTGCACAGCGGCAGCGCCGGTGCGCGACGTGGGCAACCCGACGGTGCGGTCGGCGGCAGGCGCGTCGCCGGTACTGATCATGGTGTTGAGCCGGCTCACGAACTGCTTGATGATCCGCCCGCTGACCTGGCTGATGACCCCGCTGCCGAATTGGGCGATGCGGCCGCCGAGGTCCAGGTCGGTGGTCACCACCACTGCGGTGCGGCCGGCGTCGTCGCGGGCAGTGATGGAGATGGTGGCCTCGGCCGAGCCCTGCCCGGTGCGGTCTCGGGCTGCGCCGCGCACCACCATGGTGTGGGCGGCGTCGTCCTGGTTCACCAGCACGGCCGAGCCCTGCAGCGTCAGACCCACCGGGCCCACCTTCACGGCCACGTGGCCGTCGTAGTTGCTGCCGTCCACCGCATCGATCTCCGCACCCGGGATGCACGACGCCATCCGGGGGATGTCGGTGAGTGCCGACCAGGCGTCCGCCAGCGGGGCGTCAACGGTGAACTCGTTGGTCAACTGCATGACTGCCTCCTGGATGACCTGTGTATTTCAGCGGGGCGAACGGAATCTTGCGGTTACGCTGCGCGGTGATTGGATCCGATATACAGTATCAGCCATTGAGTGGCTGATCAGCGTGAATCGAGCGCGGTCCTCGACAGGGAAAGGCAGTAGCTGGTGCTGAGTAAAGGAGTCGGACTCTTCCCCACGGAGCCGGTGGGGGCGATGCGCGACTACGTCCACCTCTGTGAGTCCCTGGGCTACGACAACGTGTGGATCGGGGACTCGCAGAACATCTGGCGCGAATCCTCGACGGTGATGGGCGCGGCCGCCGTGGGCACCAACCGGGTGGTCTTCGGTACCGGCGTTACCAACGCCGTCACCCGGCACATGTCCCTGCTGGCCTCATCCTGGGCTACGCTGTCCGAATTCACCGGTGGCCGTGTGGCTTTGGGAATCGGGACGGGTGATTCCTCGCTGCGCACCATGGGACTCAAACCCCAGAAGCTGGCGGAGCTGGAGGAGTCGGTGCGCCAGTTGCGCACATTGTTCCGCGGCGAGAAGGCCGTCGAGCCCCACAGCGGGGCCGAATACCACCTGAACTACCTCACCGAGCCGATGAACATCCCGATCTACATCGCGGCTTCGGCGCCGAAGATCCTGCAGATGTCGGGCCGCATCGCCGACGGGGTGATCGTGCTGGTGGGCACCGCGCCGCACTTCATCGAGGCGGCGCTGGCCACCATCGAGAAGGGCGCCAAGGAGAGCGGACGCACCCTCGACGACCTGCACATCGTGCTGTGGACGCCGACGGCCATCGGCCCGGACCGCACCGAGGCCCGCGACCTGGTGCGCGCCCACGTCTCCCGAGTGGCGATCCGGCCGCTGCCTGCCAAGGTGGACCCGGCGCTGGAGGCCGCGATCGACCGCATCCGCGAGTCCTACGACTACTACCACCACATGGACACCGAGGCCTCGCACGCCGATCTGGTGCCCGACGAGCTGGTCGACCTGTTCGCCCTGGCGGGAACACCCGATGAATGTGCCCAGCGGTTGAAGGAGATCGAGGCACTCGGCGTAGACCAGGTGTCGATCGTGCCGTTCGTGCGTCCCGGCCAGAGCAAGGAAACCACCATCCGCACCTTCGCCGATATCGTCGCAGGTCTGTAACGATGTCTGTCAGCGCCGCGTTTCCGTCGCCCGGCAGCGGAGCCCCCGGGGCGCCGCCGCCGCTGAAACGCCCGCTGACCCCAGCCGACGGGGTGCCCGCAACGACGCGGGAGCAGGCCGAGCCGAGTGCCGCACCCCAGCCGGTCACTACCCACAGTGCCGGTGCACCAACACATCTGACGGCCGCGGCGGCAATGACCGGTGTCGCGATCGGATTGGAACTCGCGCGGTTGATCGGTCGCCGGCGACCGCACCACCGCACCAACGGTCCACGTCGGGCCGGATAGTTGAACACAAGAATTCACCCTGGAGGTTCTGAAATGTCGTTCGTCAAGAAATGCGCTGTGGCAGGTCTGGCCGCGGTACTCACCATCGGTACCGCCGCGTGCGCCGATGAATCCGCCGGTCCGGAGACCGCCGCCGAAGGTGGCAGCACCGACAAGACCCTGAGCATCTCGGCCACGGGCGTCGACAGCCTGCCGTTCATGGCGATCCTGCAGGTGGGCATCGACAAGGGCTGGTTCCAGGAGAAGGGGCTGGAGGTCGACCTGTTCTCCGGCGGCGGTGGTGGCAACACCCTGCGTGTCGTCACCAGCGGCGACGCCGACCTGGCCATCGCAGGCAACACCTCGGTGCTGCTGGCCGCGCAACAGCCCAGCTCCAACCTCACGGTGATCGCGCCGTGGTTCCAGCTCAACGACTTCTCCTGGATCGCCCCGCCGGGACGCACGCTGGACAACAACGCGGTGCTGGGCTTCAGCTCCGCGGGCTCGTCCACCGAGCTGCTGGTCAAGGGACTCGAGAAGGAACTCGGTGTGCGCGCCCAGGCGGTCGGCGGCATGGGGGACAACTGGACCGCGGCCAAGGCCGACCAGATCACCGCCGGCTGGGCCATGCAGCCCTTCATCGCGGCCAAGGAGGCCGAGGAGAACGCCGAGGTGCTGGTCAACTCCCGCGACATCCTGGGTGACCTGCCCGCCGACCTGGTGGCGGTCAACAACGACTACGCCGAGGCCAACCCGGACAACCTGAAGGCGTTCTTCGAGGTGGCCGACCGCCTCAACGAATGGGTGGTCGCCGAGCCGGACGCTGCGGCCGCCGAGATCGCCCCGCTGGTGGGCGTCAGCGAAGACGTCATGAAGGCTTCCCTGGCCGCCACTCCGGACCTGGCCAAGGGGTACTCGCTGACCGTCGACAAGGACGGGCTGGAGAACCTCTCGACCCTGATGGTCGAAGCGGGACAGATCTCCGAGCCCGTGGACTGGGCCACCGTGCTGGATCAGCAGTACCTGCCCGAGGACGCCCGCGCCACCCTCTGACCCCAGCCTGACCACCTCGCCGACGATCGGAGAAAAGCATGCAGCCGCAAGGCATTCAGATGGACAACGTGTCAGTTGTCTTCGAGACCGCGGCAGCCACCGTCACCGCGGTCAAGAACGTCACCCAACAGGTGCCGCACGCCAGTTTCGTCTCGATCGTCGGCCCCAGCGGCTGCGGTAAGTCGACGCTGCTCGCGGTGATCGCCGGCCTGCAGAAGGCGTCATCGGGGTCGGTCAGTGTGGCGGGCAAGCCGGTCACCGGGCCGGACCCCAAGATCGGCGTGGTGTTCCAGGAGGATTCGACGCTGCCGTGGCGCACCGTCGAGGAGAACGTCCGCTTCGCCATGCAGATGATCGGCGTCGACAAGTCCGAACAACGCAAGCGGGCCAAGGATGCCGTCGACCTGGTGGGGCTGGCCGGCTTCGAGAAGTCCTACCCCTCGCAGCTCTCCGGCGGCATGCGTCAGCGAGTGGCCCTGGCCCGGACCCTGGCGGTGCAGCCGGAGGTGGTGCTGATGGACGAGCCGTTCGCCGCACTGGACCAGCAGACCCGGCTGTTCCTCGGCGCGGAGGTGCGTCAGATCTGGGCGCGCACCAACCAGACCATCGTCTTCGTCACCCACGACATCTCCGAGGCGATCCTGCTCTCGCAGCAGGTCTGGGTGATGTCCTACCGGCCGGGCACCATCATCGACGTGGTCGACATCGACCTGCCGGAGAATCGCGACGCCTCGGTAGTGTCCACGCCGCAGTTCAACGAACTGCACAACCGCATCTGGAGCTCGCTGCAGGCGGAGTCCATGCGCGGGTTCAAGCAGCAGGAGACCGCCGCGACATGACCTCCTCGTACGTCGCCGCCGACGACCTCCCGGCCGAGACACTGCCCGCGGCGCCCCAGCCCACCCCGGCGCCGCCCAAACGGGGGATCAGCAAGGGTGCGCTGAGCGCCCTGTCCACGATCGGGCTGATCGCGGCGTTCATCGCGATCTGCGAGATCGGCGTCCGTGCCGGTCTGTGGAACGAGAGTGTGCTGCCCGCTCCGTCGACCATCTTCGCCGAGTTGGCCACCCAGATGGCGTTGCCCCAGTTCTGGGACGACGCCGCCCGAACCGGTGTCGAGGTCGCGGTATCGCTGGTGTTCGGCGCCCTGCTCGGGCTGCTGGCAGGCCTGACGTTCTGGAAGCTGCCCTACATCGGCCGGATCTTCGAGCCGTACCTGGTGTCGTTTTATGCGGTGCCCTTGGTGCTGTTCTACCCGGTGATGATCGTCCTGGTGGGCATCAACGCCATGTCGGTCATCATCCTGGCCACCATCATGGCGGCCATCCCGATGGCGTTGAACACCACCGTCGGCCTCAAGGGCATGCGGCCGGTGTACATGAAGCTGGCCCGCTCACTGAACGCTTCACCGCGCCAGGTGCTCTTCTCGGTGGCCATCCCGGCGGCCGGGCCGTTCATCGTCGCGGGTCTACGGCTGGCGGTGGTGTACGCGCTGATCGGCACCATCGCCATGGAGTTCACCACCGCACAGGCCGGGCTGGGCTACCGCATCCGCTATCTGTACGAAACCTTCGACAACACAGCGATGTTCGCCTACATCGTCGTGGTGTTGCTGTTCTCGTGTCTGCTCACCGTGCTGCTGGCGCTGGTGGAGCGGGTGCTGCTGAAAGGACGAAACCTGTGAGCTCCGCAGTGGCATCACCCACGCCGGCCGCCCGCCGCGTGCGCACCTTCCTGGGCGGGCAGCTGTTCGGGTCGGTGGCCCTGGCAGCGCTGATGGTGCTGATCTGGGAAATCGTCTCCGGCCTGACGTTCGTCATCCCGTCGCCGGCGGCCACCGTCGAGGTGCTCATCCAGAACCTGACCAACTCGGCCTACCTGTTCGACATGCAGGTGACCGCGCAGTCGGTGGTGCTGGCCTTCGTGATCGGGACCGCCATCGGCGGCGGGCTGGGTCTGCTGCTCGGGCTGTCGGAGAAACTGCGGCTCATCTTCGAGCCGACGCTGATCATGCTCAACGGCATCCCGAAGATCGTGCTGTATCCGGTTCTGCTGCCCATCTTTTCGCTGTCTGGCTCCAAAGTGGTGATGGGAGTGCTGTTCGCCCTGTTCCCGGTGCTGATCAACGTCTCCACCGGCGTGCAGGAAATCCCGAAGGTGTACTGGAAGCTGGCCAAGTCGGTGCAGGCGAACGCCTGGCAGCGGCTGGTGCACATCATCTTCCCCGCGATCCGGCGGCCGCTGCTGACCGGCATCCGGCTGGCTGTCAGCCTCGCCGTGGTGGGTGTGGTGCTCTCGGAGTTCTTCGCGACCCGCCGCGGACTGGGCCGAGTGGTATTGCAGTCCTACAGCCATGGCGAATACCCGGCCATGGTGGCCACCATCCTGCTGCTCATCACCGTGTCGTTCGTGATCTCGATAGCCCTGTGGCAGTGGGAGAAGCGAATCCATTGAGCGACGGCTACATCGGGCAGTCGGTCCCGCGGCGTGAGGATCAGCGGCTGCTCGCCGGCCGCGGCCGGTTCCTCGCCGATCAAGCCTCCGGCGCGCACCACGTGGTGTTCCTGCGCTCCAGCCAGGCGCACGCCCGGATCGACCGGATCGACGGCAGCCGCGCCACCGAGATGCCCGGTGTACTCGGCTTCTTCACCGCCGCTGAGCTGGATCTCGAGGGTGTCCCGATTCCGCTGCTGACGCGTCCCGAGGTCGAGTTCTCCGACGCCACCCAGTGCGTGCTCGCCGAGCAGCGGCTGCCGGTGCTGGCCTCGCAGCGGGTGCACTACATCGGCCAGCCCATCGCCGTGCTGATCGCCGAGGACCGCTATCGCGCCGAGGACGCCCTCGAGATGGTCGAGGTGGACTACACCCCGTTGCCCGCCGTCACCGACGCCGAGGCGGCCTTGCAGGCTGACAGCCCGGTGTTGTTCGACCATCTCTCCGGCAACGAGGCCGCCCGGCTGCGGTACAACTTCGGTGATCCCGCTGCCGCCATGGCTGTCGCGCACCGGGTGGTCAGCGGCACCTACCGAATGGGCCGCCACGGTGCCGTTCCGCTGGAATGCCGCGGCGTGCGGGCCGAATTCGATCCGCGCCGAGGGCAACTCGAGGTCCTGACCTCCACTCAGGTGCCGCACATGGTGCGTAAAGCCATCTGCGGGGTCACCGGGTGGGCTCCCGAGGATGTCACGGTGTCGGTGCCCGATGTGGGCGGCGGGTTCGGCACCAAGGCCAACGTTTACAGCGAGGAGATCGTGCTCGCGGTGCTGGCCCGCCGGACCGGTCACGCGCTGATCTGGGTGGAGGACCGGCAGGAGCACCTGGCCGCCAGTGCCCAGGGCCGCGACCAGGTGCACCACACGCGACTGGCCGTCGACGCCGACGGTCACATCCTGGCCTGGGAGGACCACTTCGTCGTCGACATCGGGGCGGGCAGCCTGTGGGTGGCCGGCATCGTCGCCAATACCGCCATTCACCTCCTGGGTCCATATCGTGTTCCGGCAGCTGACATCTCGGGGCGCGCCGCACTGACCAACAAGACACTGGTGGCCCAGTACCGCGGGGCGGGCCGGCCGGAGGCCACCTTCGCCCTGGAGCGCAGTCTGGACGCCGCGGCCGCCGAGCTCGGCATCTCCACCGCCGAGATCCGCCGCCGCAACCTGCTGACCGCCGCCGATCTGCCGTATTCCCGGCCCATCCCGTACCGCGACGGGGTTCCCATCGTCTTCGACGGCGCCGACTACCTGGCCTGCCTGAAGGCGGTGACCGAGGAGCTGCCGCCGTCGGAAGCAGAGCTGGTGGCCGCCGAACACCCCGATCACGCCGTGGGATACGGGTTGTCGAGCTACCTGGAAGCCACCGGCCGGGGGCCGCACGAGACTGCCCGCATCCGCGTCCTGCGAAGCGGCGAGTTCGAGGTCACCTCCGGAGCGGCCAGCGCCGGGCAGGCCCACGAGACCGTGTTCGCCCAGGTGGCTGCCGACGCGCTGGCGGTACCGCTGGAGGCGGTGCGCTACGTCCCCGCCGACACCGAGCGCCTGCCCGAAGGCGTCGGCACCTTCGCCAGCCGTTCGGCGATCCTGGCCGGCTCGGCCATCCACCAGGCCGCCGGCGAGCTCGTCGGCCTGGCCGCGACGCGGGCAGCGGCCCTGCTCGGGGCCTCCTCGGGCGTCGAGTACGCCGACGGGATGTTCACCGCGGACGGCCGCAGCATCGGTTGGCGCGAGCTGGCGCAGTCGCAGGCGGTGGGCGGCGGGCTGGAAGGCGGTGGCGCCCTGGACGTCACCGCGGTGTTCCGACCGCCGACCGTCACCTGGACCATGGGCGTGCACGCCGTCATCCTCGGGGTGCACCGGCGCACCGGCATCGTCACCGTGCTCCGCTACGCGGTGGCCCACGAGGGCGGCCGTGAGATCAACCCGAAGGTGGTCGAAGGCCAGGTGATCGGCGGCGTCGCCCAGGGCCTCGGCGGGGCGCTGTTCGAGCAGTGGAGTTATTCGCCTGCGGGCCAGCCTCTCTCCACCACCTTCGCGGCCTACCACCTGCCGTTGTCCACGGATGTGCCGCGCGTTGCCGTGCGGCACCTGCACGTCGACACCCCGGTCAACCCGATCGGCGTGCGCGGCGCGGGCGAGAGCGGCACCATCGCGGTCTACGCGGCGGTGGCAGGCGCGGTCGACGATGCTCTGGGAACCGGCTTTCACGTCAGCACCACGCCGATCGACACCGGAGCCCTGTGCCGCGAGCTCGACACCGCGGGGGTGCCGGTATGAAGCCCGCTGAATTCGCCTACCACCGACCGGAATCGGTGGCCGAGGCGCTGCTCTTGCTGGCCGAGCTGCCCGATGCCAAACTGCTGGCCGGTGGACAGTCGCTGCTGACGCTGATGAACCTGCGCCTGGCCCGGCCCGCCGCGGTGATCGACATCGGTGGTCTGGTCGAGCTCACCAGGATCTTCGACGACACCGACGACCTGATCCTGGGAGCGATGGTGACCCATCGCACGGTGGAGACCGACCCGCTGATCGCCGCGCGTACACCGCTGTTGGCCGATGCTGCGCGCTACATCGGCCACATCGGGATCCGCAACCGCGGCACCATCGGCGGCTCCCTCGCCCATGCCGACCCGGCCGCGGAGATGCCGCTGGCCGCGCTGGCGCTGGGGGCCACCTGTCACGTGGAGTCGGCCGCCAGGGGGCGCCGGGCGGTCGCCGCCCAGGACCTGTTCCTGTCGTTCTACACCAGCTCCCTGGAACCCGACGAGATGCTCACCTGGATCTCCCTGCCGGCGATCACGCCGCAGCAGGGCTGGGGATTCGTCGAATATGCCCATCAGCACGGTGATTACGGAATGGCCGGGGCCGGGGTGATGCTGACGCTGGACGCCTCGGGACGTGTCGAGCAGGTGCGGGCGGCGGTGCTCAACGCTGCGGACCGGCCGCTGCTGTTCACCGCAGGTGTGGGGGAGCGCCCGTCCGCCGGGCTCTGGGAACAGCTGGCCGCCGAGTGGGCCGCCCAGACCGAACCGTCCGCGGACGACGCGGCCTACGCGCGACGGTTGTGCGCCGTCGCGCTGGAAGAGGCGTTGACGGCGGCCGCAGGCAGGCTCGCAGCCGAACAGGAGGTGCTCCGGTGACGGTGCAGATCACGGTGACGGTGAACGGTACGGCGTTCGAGCGTGCGGTACCGCCGCGGATGACGCTGGCGGACTTCCTCCGTGACGAACTGGGCTTGACCGGAACACATCTGGGATGCGAGCACGGCGTCTGCGGCGCCTGCTCGGTGTTCATCGACGGACGCAGCGCACGGGCGTGCCTGACGCTGGCGGTGCAGGTCGACGGGCGCACCGTCACCACCGTCGAAGGCCTCGACCAGTTCGAGGAGGCGCCGCGGCTGCGCGAATGCTTCGCCAAACAGCGCGGTCTGCAATGCGGCTTCTGCACGCCGGGCTTCCTGGTCACCGCGCTGGAGCTGATCCGCGACACCGATACACAGAAGCCGCTGACCGAGGACGGTGTGCGAGAGGTGTTGTCCGGCAACATCTGTCGATGCACCGGCTACCAGGGAATCGTCGACGCGGTGCTGGAAGCGGCGCAGACATCCGACTAGACAGGTCGCTGCTCCGCCCGACCGGCCGTCCCGACTGGGCGGCCGCCGCGGCGCTGGCCGTCGCACTCGGCGCGGTGTTCGTATCGTGTGATCTGCTGGGGCAGCCGAGCGCCGGCGCCGCGGTGGCCCTGGGTTTTGTGTTGACCGCTGTTCCGGTGATTCCCCGAACTCTCGTTGCTGCAGCCGAAGTGCTGGCACTGCGCACCGCAGCGGTGGCCGCCGGCGCCGGTGTGGTGCTGCTATTCGGGGGTAACACCCCGGCCCTGGCGGTGTGCACCGTGGGCGCGGCGATGCTGGGAGCGGTGCTGCCGAAGCTGGGTGCCACCGCGGCATTGGCGATCGTGCTGATGGACCTGCACACCGGCCGACTGGTGGAAGCCCCACCGCTGCCGCTTCCGGTGCTCTATCTCAGTGGCGCCGCCGCGGTGTGGGTGGCCGTGCTGCTGGCACGGGCCACCCGCCGAGCCCCGGCGGAAACCGCTGCGCGCAAGGCGGGGTACACCCTCGTCGCCGCGATGGGGGTGGCCGTCGCCCTGGCCACGACCGTCGCAGCGGCGGTGCCCGAGGACGTCGTGGGCGCCCACTGGTTGATCACCAGCGTCATCCTGTCCATTCAGAGCGACCCGTCGGCCACCGGTCTGCGCCTGGCACAACGGTTGTCGGGCAATCTGGTGGGTGCCGTGCTGGCCGCGGTCATCCTCGCCGCACATCCGGCGACCGTTGTGCTGGTGGTGGCCATCGTGGTGCTCTTCCTGCTGGCGATGGCGCTGCGGCCGGTGAACTACACCTGGTGGGCGGTGACCGGGCCGCCGGTGCTGTTGCTCATCAGCGAGTACCCCGCCGTCTTCCCGTGGTACGAGGGCGGGGTACGGCTGCTGATGAACGTCGTCGGTGCGCTCATCGTCGTCGCGGTGGTCTTCGGCGCGCCTAAGTGTCTGCCCGCAAAACGGTGGTGAGTCCCAGTTGACGCGATACCTCGTCGAGCGAGCGCTGACGCTGCGCGGCGTACAGGTCGTTGGGGTCGGCCACCGGTATACCGAGGATCTCCGACATCCAGTCGATGGTGCGATCCGACCCGGCCACCGACAGGTCCTTGTGGCCTTCCGAGGACAGGTTCGACTGGAAGATGCCTGCGGCCGAGCGCGGCAGGAAGTCCTCATACACGATGGGGTGCGGCACCAGCCAGCCGCGCTGCAGCAGGCTGGCCAGGTTCGCTTCGAACGGCCCGGTGCGCGCGGATTCCGGGGCCAGGGTGAACGTGAAGTACGCCAGATCCTGAACGGCGAGCTCGAGTTCGGTGGTTGGCAGGTTCTCGCGCCACACCTGGCGGGCCACGTCCTGGCGCACCGCGCCGGGCTCCTCGGCCACCCGGGCGTCGGTCTTGGCAACCATGACGTCGTAGAGGTCGCGGCCGGCCGGGGTCAGCGCCACGCCGCGGGCTTCCACCTCCCCGAAGCGCACGCGCAGCGAATCGGTGTGCACCACGCCGTCGGCATCGACGAATCGCCGGGCCTCGGCCAGGGCCTTGAACGACGTCTGGCGCAGCAGCACGTCGGGCCCCTCCCAGCCGGGCGGGCCCTGGATGTCGTCGATCATGGTGATCCCTCTGGCCTCCATGCGGCGGTAGAGCTCGTCGATGTCGAGTACCCGCGGAGTCAGGTGGTTGATGTGGGTGGTGCTCACGCCGCCGATGTCCGCGGCCACCGACGAGATGGCGTCCAGCGTCTCGTACCACACCCGGTCCACGGGCTGGTCGGACAACTCGAACGCCTGGGTGGCCAGTGCCACAAAACGATCGGCATCGCGGGTGGGCAGCTGTCCTTCGGCCTGGGCGACGGCGGCGAGCTGCAGCAGTTCGTCGTCGAACAGGATGCGGTGTTCCAGGAACTCGGACAGTCGGCCAGTGAGTTCTTCGGTGAAGAACCGGCGGTCGTCGATCACCAGCATCGAGGTGAAGACGCGGAAGGGATTGCGGTCCAGTTCCGCCGGATCGATGGGCCGAAAGGCGGTGGACACCACAGGAACTGCGCTGGATGCGGCCTCACGCAGATCGTAGAACCCGACGGGCTGCATGCCGAAGCCGCCGAAGATGGTGGCCACCTGGCGCATCTCCTTGGCGGTGCCCACCCGGATGGCGCCGTGGCGCTCGTCGGCCACCCGGGTTGCGGTGCCCAGCCTTTCGGCGTCGGCCCCGTGGCGCAGCAGTACCTCCCGATTGACCTCGGCTGCGACATCGACCAGATCGAGATAGGC
Source organism: Mycolicibacterium tokaiense (assembly GCF_010725885.1). Lineage (NCBI taxonomy): Bacteria > Bacillati > Actinomycetota > Actinomycetes > Mycobacteriales > Mycobacteriaceae > Mycobacterium > Mycolicibacterium tokaiense. Next base: position 2,737,173 of record NZ_AP022600.1, read on the forward strand.
GGGCACTTCGTTGCCGTACATCTGTGACAGCGACCGCGCGAACCTCGCGCGCAATTCCCATGAGCTGACGGTGGCCATCCGGTGCGTCTCCTGCCGTTCGGGTCCCCCGGCGGGGCATACACCTGTTACCGTATACTGGATCCAATCCGTGCGAAAGTGGGACCATGACAACTCTGCTCGTGGAAGACATCGGCGTCCTGGTGCAGGGCGACCGGACCCTGGAGCCCGTGCGTGACACCACGTTGGTGGTCGAGGACGGCGTCATCACCGGAATCGGGACCGACCACCCGTCGCCCGACCGGGTGCTCTCGGCCGGCGGGCTCACCGTCATGCCGGGTCTGGTCGACGGCCACATCCACCCCACCTTCGGGGAGTGGACACCGGCGCAGAATGCCGTCGGCTGGTTCCGCAACTACCTGCACGGCGGGAACACCTCGATGGTCTCCGCGGGTGAACTGCACATTCCCGGGCTCGACTTCACCGCGCTCACACCGGAATTGGTGCTCAGCATTGCCATCACGTCCAAGCACACCACCGGCCGGATGCGACCGTCGGGGGTCAAGGTCAACGCGGGCACCATCCTTCTGGTGCCGGGTATGACCGAGGAGCACTTCGACCGGGCTGCCCGCGAAGGGATCGATCAGCTCAAGTTCATCTTCTACGACTGGAACCGGCTCGGCGACGGCGAAGCCCAGCAGTACGTCACCTGGGCGCATGAGCGCGGCATGACGGTCAAGATGCACTCGGGTGGGGTTTCGCGCTCGGGTTCCAGCCGGGTGGCCGGGCGTGATGTCGTGCTCGCAGTGGAACCCGATGTGGTGGGCCATATCTCCGGTGGGCCCATCCCGGCGCCGGATGCCGACATCCTGGCCATCATCGAGGAGCTGCCTGCAGCCAAGCTCGAGGTGTGCAGCTCGATGAACTACCGCGCCACCAAACTGGTTGTCGAACAGCTCATCTCACGTGATCAGATCGAGCGTCTGACCCTGGGCACCGACACGCCCGGCGGCACCGGTGTGATCCCGCGCGGCATGCTGCGCAACCTCTGCTTCCTGGCCTCGGTCTGCGGGCTCGACCCGGTGTCGGCCGTCGCCGCGGGTACCGGTCAGACCGCCCGCGCCCATGGACTGGACACCGGTCTGCTCGAGGTCGGCCGCCCCGCCGATTTCCTGGTGCTGGGCCCCATCACCGGCTCCACCGGCAGCGACGCCTTGGAATGTTTTGCGCTGGGTGATCTTCCGGGCATCGCCTCCGTGGTGATCGACGGTGTGCCGCTGGTCGAGACGCGCAGCGAGCAGACTCCGCCGCCGTCACGCAGCGTGTCCTGGCGTGGGGCGACGGCGGCTCCGGTCCCCGAACCCGCCCCGGCGGCTCCGCGCAGTGGCTGCTGCTGATGGCGCTGAAGCTCGGATACAAGGCGTCGGCGGAGCAGTTCGCGCCGCGTGAGTTGGTGGAGTTGGCGGTGGCCGCCGAGGCGCACGGGATGGACAGTGCCACGGTCAGTGATCACTTCCAGCCGTGGCGCCACGACGGTGGACATGCGCCGTTCTCGCTGGCATGGCTGGTAGCGGTGGGGGAGCGCACCGAGCGGCTCCAGCTGGGCACCTCGGTGCTGACCCCGACCTTCCGCTACAACCCGGCGGTCATTGCGCAGGCGTTCGCCACCATGGGGTGTCTGTATCCGGGCCGGATCTTCCTCGGTGTGGGCACCGGTGAGGCGCTCAACGAGATCGCCACCGGATTCACCGGCGACTGGCCGGAGTTCAAAGAACGCTATGCCCGGCTGCGGGAGTCGGTGCGCCTCATGCGGGAGTTGTGGCTCGGTGACCGCGTCGACTTCGACGGCGACTACTACTACACCAAGGGGGCGTCGATCTACGACGTGCCCGAAGGCGGCATCCCTATCTACATCGCAGCCGGCGGACCTCAGGTCGCCAAGTACGCCGGCCGCGCCGGCGACGGCTTCATCTGCACTTCGGGCAAAGGGGCAGAACTCTATGCCGACAAGCTGCTGCCTGCCGTCGCCGAGGGTGAGGCAGCCGCAGGCAAGCGCGCGGGCGCAGTCGACCGGATGATCGAGATCAAGATTTCCTACGACACCGATCCTGAACGGGCCTTGGAGAACACCCGGTTCTGGGCGCCGCTGTCGCTGACCGCCGAGCAGAAGCACTCGATCGACGATCCGATCGAGATGGAGAAAGCTGCCGACGCGTTGCCCATCGAGCAGGTCGCCAAACGCTGGATCGTGGCCTCCGATCCCGATGAGGCCGTCGCGAAGGTCAAGGACTACGTCGACTGGGGTCTCAACCACCTGGTGTTCCACGCACCGGGTCATGATCAGCGCCGCTTCCTGGAACTGTTCCAACGGGATCTGGAACCCCGCCTGCGACAGTTGGGCTAATTCGGCGGAGTGAACTGACTCAGTGTCAGTAGCGCCCCCTGCGGGTCACGGATGGTCACCGTCCTGGTCCATTCGGTGTCCTCATGGGAGATCACCGACGCCCCGAGACTCTCGGCTTTCTCGGCCGATGAGTCCCGGTCCTCGACGGCGAAGGAAACCTGCCAGGAGTTGGTGTCTCCGTTGACCAGCCAAGCCACCGCATCCTCGAACCCGGGTGGAGCGTTGATCTCCGACTGCACGGTCACGATGTCGGGGTAGACGGTGGCCTGCAGGTGGGCGCCGTACCCGGGCCGTCGCACCAGGGTGTCGTCGAACTCCCATCCGAAGAGGGCGGCGTAGAAGGCGCGGGAGGTCGCGGCGTCGGTGGTGCTCAGATCGCTGAAGTTCCATGTGCCCGCTATGTTCACCGCCTGCGCGCCGGGCCGGTTGCGCGGCTGCCACACGTGAAACAGCGCCCCCAGCGGGTCACGGCACCCGGCTTGCCGGCCCCCGGGTCCCGCATCGACCGGTGCCAGGATGACCGTGCCGCCTGCTTCGGTGACGGCTGCTGCGGTGGCGTCCGCATCATCGACGGCAATGTAGGTGCGCCACGCGATCTCGTCGCCGGGTTCGGCAGGTGCTATCGCGGCGACGTCCTCGCCGCCGAGTGTGGCGATGAGGTAACTGCCGGGAGCCTCCGCCGGGATGGCGTCTTGGAACGTCCAGTCGAACAGGCTGCCGTAGAAATGTTTGGCCTCGTCGAGGTCGGTGGCCACGACGTCGACCCAGCAGGGCACGCCGTGCGGATAAGTACGTGTGTCGGTCATGGCCCCATGGTGCCCCCGGGGTCTGACATCGTCTGACCAACCGCCGAGCGTGCGTGTTTGTACGGAGGCGCGCCATGGAATCTGTGCAGTTTGCGCACGCTCGCGTGTGGTGACTCTCGCTCTGCCACTGGGGGGTGCCGGCTTCTTGAGTGTGGGGTTGTTACCCACTTTCTGAGGCGCGGCGGGGATTATGTCCACACTCGGGCCGTGCCCCACCTCTACCGCCGAGCGTGCGTGTTTGTACGGGGGCGCCGTGGTTTGTGTGCAGTGTGCGCACGCTCGGCACGGGTGAGTCCGGCTCTGCCACTTCTGCAGGGCGGTGCGGGTGTCGGTTGCTCGAGTGTGGAGTTGTTACCCACTTTCTGAGGCGCGGCGGGGATCAAGTCCACACTCAAGATTCGTGCAAAACTCATCTGTCACTTCTGTTTTCGGCGGCCAGTTTTTGTCGGACCCGGTCTATATCGTGGGGTCATGTTCGCAGGGTTGCCCGATTGCGCAGCGCGGTCGCAGATGACCGACGTGCAACTCGACGATGCGGAGCTTGTCAAGACTTTTGTGTATGAGCCGCGTTGGTTAGTACGCTGGTTAGTAAATGTATGGCTCTAGTCGGTCTGGGTAGGCCAGGACCAGGGCGCCTAGTGCGTGCTTCCACCCAGTGACGATGGCGCCTTCGACGAGACGGTTACTTTGCTTGTACCGCTGGGGCGTCGTTCGGTCGCGGTGACGAACGCGTTCTCGGGAGCGTTTGTCTTCGATATCGCAGATCGCAAGCCACAAAGCTTCACTGCCGCTTGATCATTCGGGAAATGACCACGATTCTTGATGATTTTGCGGAGTTGATAGTTCAGCGACTCGATGGCGTTGGTGGTGTAGATAATTTTGCGGACGGCCGGCGGGAACGACAGAAACGGAATGAAGCGGTCCCAGGCTGCCTCCCAGGCTCGAACCGTAGTCGGGTACTTCTTCCCCCAAGCGGACGCGGCGAACTCGTGCAGAGCGATTTCCGCGGCATCGATGGTGGGTGCGGTGTAAATGAGGCGCAACGCAGAGGCCACCTGTTTGCGATCGCCGTAGGCAACAAAACGCATCGATGACCGAAGGAGATGCACCGTGCATGTTTGCACGATGGTCTGCGGCCACGTCGCGGCAATCGCGTCGCCGAAGCCGGTTAGCCCATCCACACAGGCGATGAGCACGTCCTTAACGCCACGATTGGCCAGCTCAGCGCACACTCCAGCCCAGAATTTCGCTCCCTCGGTGGGCTGGACCCAAATCCCCAGCACGTGGCGGATCCCGTCCATATCGACTCCGACAGCGATGTGAGCGGACTTGTTTCGGACCTGATGACCGTCGCGGATCTTGATCACCAGAGCGTCCAGATAGACGATCGGATACATCGGATCCAGCGGCCTGCGCTGCCACTCCAGGACCTCTTCGAGCACCGCGTCGGTGATCTTGCTGATCGTCTCCCGCGAGATCTCGGTGCCGATCGTGGTGGCCAGGTGATGCTCGATGTCGCGGACGGTCATCCCGCCGGCATAGAGGCTGATGATCATCGAATCCAGTCCACCGATGCGCCGCGAGCCCTTCGGAACCAGCATCGGAATGAAGCTGCCGTCACGGTCACGTGGAATGGCCAGGGTGACGTCGCCGACCTCGCTAGAGACTGTCTTGGCGCTGAAACCGTTGCGGGCGTTGGGAAGTACCCGCCCAGCGGGATCGCCCTTGTCGTAGCCGAGATGGCCGGTCAGCTCCGTCTGCAGGCCGCGCTCCAGGACCGCCTTGACCATCTCCTGCAGAAAGCCACCTTCGCCAGTCAACTGCAGCTCACCCGCGTCGATCTTGGCCAGCACGTCGTCGAAACCGCCCGAGGCCTTCAACGCCTCGAACGCCTGCCGGCCTGACTCCAGCCGGTCTACTTCCTCGCCGTTATCGCCGTCACCGGCCTGACTGTCCTGCCGAACAACCATGGACATCATCGTGCTCCATCTGGCTCATGCAGCTCCTACACAAACCATCTGACACGCCCACGATGCGATCACCACCTACACCGCCCTGGCCGCCACCGTCGCCGCCCACCGGTTGTTGTTCATCGCCGAGAAGACCAGCCGCACCTACACCGATGACTACGACACCGTCGAGGACACCGAAGCCGCGTGGAAGTCCGCCGCCGCGGAGATCTCGTTGGCCAGCGACACCAGCCACGGCCGGGCGTCCAACGACATGGAAATCGGGTTGGCGTTGGCGACTCGGTTGCCGAAGGTCGCTGAGTTGTTGTTGGGCGGGCAGATCTCGGAATACATCGCCCGGCGCATCGTGCACCGCACCGCCAACATCATCGACCCCGACGTACTGGCCACCGTGGAGGCTTACATCGCTGAGGCGGCCACCACCTGGGGTGCCCTGTCGGTCAAGAAACTCGATAACGCCATCGACGTCTGGGTGAATCGTTTCGATCCGGCGGCGGTGCGGCGGGTGCGGGTGCGGGTCCGTGACCGGGGTGTGGAGATCCTGGAAACCAAAGACGGGGTCACTGAGGTCCTGCTGCGGTTGACCGGTGCCGATGCCGCTCTGTATTGGCAGCGGATCACCGCGATGGCCAAAGGGGTCTGCACAGACGATCCGCGGACGTTGGATCAGCGTCGCGCTGATGCCCACGGGGCGCTGGGAGCCGGGTTCTTCCACCTGGCGTGCCAGTGCGGGAACCCGGAGTGCCCCGCCGCTGCCGACGATGATGGACGGGCCTCGCAGGTGGTGGTGCACATCTACACCGCAGCGGCCACCCTCGACGCACAGCCCGATCCGTTGATGGACGGCGATGCCCCGCTGCCGCCGGACCCTGGCCAGCCGCGCAGTGACATCACCCTGGTCTACCCCGACGGCACCCGCGTCCCCCTCGACGGGGAGCCAGAGCCCGCCCGCGAGCAGGAGAGCACCAACGATGGCTCACCTGCCGAATGCCGGCCCACAGCAGACGTTCAGCAGGAGCCCGAGAGCGAAAACGAAGCAGCGGAGACACCAGCACCCTGCGTGCCCAATCCGCCGCCGGGCATCCTGGTGGGCTTCGGCGCGATGCCGGCGCCGCTGATCGCCGCGCTCATCGCCCGCGGCGCACCAGTCCGCCACCTCACCGCACCGGGAACGGACCCCGAACAGCGGTACCGCCCGTCAACAGCCCTGCAGGAGTGGACCACCGCCCGCGATCTGACGTGTCGGTTCCCGAATTGCGACCGCCCGGCCCAGTTCTGCGAATGGGATCACACCACCCCCTGGCCGGCCGGCAAAACCCATGCCTCCGGCGGCAAGATGTACTGCAAACTGCACCATTTCGGCAAAACCTTCTGGGCCGGGTGGACCGACAGCCAAGCCCCTGACGGCACCATCACCATCACCACCCCCACCGGGCAGACCTACACCAGCAAACCCGCCAGCCGCCTCTACTTCCCCACCATCAACACCACCTCAGCCCCGATCACCACCCCGCCGCCGACACCCACCCCGCCCGGCAAGATCAACCACATCCCCACATACCGAAAACGCAACCACGCCAAGCAACGCGCCTACCGCATCAACGCCGAGCGCAAACTCAACGACACCCACGTCGCCGAATGGAACAGGCCACCACCGTTCTGAGAGGGGGCGCTACAGCCCCAGCCTGCGGTAGCGGTCCAGCCGCGCGGCCAACCGCTGCGACGCGGGCTGCTTCCGCAGCGCGGCTAATTCCACGGCAATGGCCCGGGCCATCCGCTCGGAGAAGGCCACCGGTTCATCGGCGGCATCCGGGTATTCGCCCACCACAACATCGACGATGCCGTCTCGCTGCAGATCAGCCGATCGAACCCCCTGCGCCGCAGCCAATTCCGGTGCATGATCGGTATCGCGGAAGACGATGGCGCTGGCCCCCTCCGGCGGCAGCGGCGCCAGCCACCCGTGTAACGCCGCCAACACCCGGTCCGCGGGCACCATCGCCAAGGCCGGGCCGCCGCTGCCCTGGCCCAGCAACACCGAGACCGTCGGCACCTCCAAGGTCACCAGATCAGACAGGCACCGGGCGATCTCACCGGCCAGCCCACCCTGCTCGGCCTCGGCGGACAGCGCGGGCCCGGCGGTGTCGATCACCAACACCAGCGGCAGACCCAACCCCGCCGCCAGCGCCATTCCCCGGCGCGCTTCCCGCAGCGATGCCGGACCCACCAGGCCACCGGTCACGCGCTGCTGGCCGAGCACCACCGCCGGCTGACCGCTGAACCGAGCCAGCGCCAGCAGCGTGGTCGACGCCGTCTCACCCTGCCCGGTCCCGGACAGCAGCACCCGCTCGGTGCAGCCGTGCCGCAGCAGGTGCGACGCCCCGGGGCGGTCGGGCCGGCGCGACGCCTCGATCGACGTCCAGGCAGGCACGTCGGGCAGGTCGTCACCCGATTCGGCTACGGGGGCCGGCTCGGGAATGTCGCTGACCACTTTCAACGCCCGGTCCAGCGTGCCCCGCAACAGCGTCAACGGCACCACGCCGTCGATCACGCCGTGGTGCTGCAGGTTCTCCGCGGTCTGCACCCCGGACGGAAACGGCTCACCGTAGAGGTGCTCGTACACGCGCGGCCCCAGGAACCCGACGAGGGCGCCGGGTTCGGCCACCGTGATGTGGCCCAGCGACCCCCAGGACGCGAACACCCCACCGGTGGTGGGATGGCGCAGGTAGACCAGGTACGGCAGCTGCGCCCGTTTGTGCAGGGTCACCGCGGCGGCGATCTTCACCATCTGAAGGAATGCGACGGTGCCCTCCTGCATGCGGGTTCCACCGGAACTCGGCGACGCCAGCAGCGGCAGCCGCAGGGCCGTCGCGCGCTCGATCGCGGCGGTGATCCGCTCGGCGGCGGCCACCCCGATGGACCCGGCCAGGAAATCGAACTCGCACGCCACCACCGCCACGCGGCGGCCGAACACGGTGCCCTCGCCGGTCAGCACCGACTCGTCGAGCCCGGTCGCGTCCCGGGCGGCCGCCAGGTCGGCGGAATACGCCGCATCCGGCCGCACGTCGACGGGAGCGACGTCCCAGCTCTGGAAGGACCCCTCGTCGAGGACGGCGTCGCGCAGTTCGACGGCACTGATGCGGCTCACGGGGATGAGGCTAGTGGGGTCAACTACCCTGGCCCCATGATCGGTGTCACCCGCGTCGGCAACGTCACGACCATCGAACTCCAGCGCCCGGAGCGGCGCAACGCGCTGAACAGCGAACTCGTCGACGGGCTGCGGGAAACCATCCAGCGCGAGGCTGCCGAGGATGTCCGCGCCATCGTGCTCACGGGCGCGGGCACGGTGTTCTGCGCCGGCGCCGACCTGTCGGGCGACGTCTTCGCCGCCGACTTCCCCGACAAGGCGGTGGCGCTGAACAAGGCCATCGACCAGGTGCCGGTCCCGGTGATCGCCGCCATCAACGGCCCCGCGATCGGTGCGGGCCTGCAACTGGCCATGATCTGCGATCTGCGGGTGGTGGTGCCGGATGCGTACTTCTGGTTCCCCATCGCCAAATACGGCCTGGCGCTGGACAACTGGAGTGTGCACCGGCTGGTGAGCCTGGTCGGTTACGGCCGCGCCCGCGCGATGCTGCTGGGAGCCGAGCGCCTCAGCGCCGACACGGCGCTGGAAACCGGAATGGCCAACCGGATCGGGACACTGGCCGATGCGCAGGAATGGGCCGCCGAGATCGCCGGGCTTGCTCCGCTGTCGATCCGCAGCTCCAAACGCATCCTCAACGACGACGGCGCCTACCTTGCCGACATGCCCCCGCACCACAAGGAGCTGTTCGACGCCGCCTGGGGCAGCAAGGACGTCATCGAAGCCCAGGTCGCCCGCATGGAGAAGCGGCCACCGAACTTCCAGGGCGCCTGAGATGGCACCCGAGATGCTGCGCCAGGCGGTCCGGTTGGTCGGCGGAACCGCCACCTTGATGACGGGCGGCTGGGCACTGCGAGCGCTGCAGGGCACCCCGTCGGCGCTGGGGGCCGGACCTGCCGCCATCGCCGCAGTGGCCCAGTCCTCACCGCAGTTCCGTGACGGCGTCTTCCACAACGCCGAACCCTCGTCCACCATCAGCCTGTCGCCGCAGGAACAGGGTGCGCTGGTCGCCGACCTGGTGTTCGGCCGCTCCGAGGCCCATCCGCCCGGGGACATCCCGGTGGTCACCCCCACCGGCGGCACCCAGGCTGCGGATCTGGCCGTCACCTGGTACGGGCATTCGTCGGCCGTCCTCGAAGTCGACGGCTACCGGGTACTGACCGACCCGGTGTGGAGCCGCCGGTGCTCACCGTCGCGGTCGGTCGGCCCGCAGCGGCTGCACGCGGTGCCCGCACCGCTGGCGGCCCTACCGGCCATCGACGCGGTGATCATCAGCCACGACCACTACGACCATCTGGACATTGACACCATCAAGGCGCTGGCCCGCACCCAGCGGTCGACGTTCTTCGTGCCGCTGGGCATCGGTGCACACCTGCGCGAATGGCACGTGCCGTCCGAGCGGATCGTGGAGCTGGACTGGGGCCAGTCCGGGCACCTCGGCGATCTCGAACTGGTCTGCACCCCGGCGCGGCACTTCTCCGGACGGTTCCTCACCCGCAACACCACCCTCTGGTCGTCCTGGGCGGTCATCGGCCCCCGCCACCGCGCGTTCTTCGGCGGGGACACCGGCTACACGACGGCCTTCACCGGTGTCGGCGACGACCACGGGCCCTTCGACCTGACGCTGATGCCGGTGGGTGCCTACCACCCGGGCTGGCCGGACATCCACATGAACCCGGAGGAGGCCGTGCGGGCGCACCGCGACGTCACCGACGCCGGCAAGGGACTCCTCGTCCCCATCCACTGGGCCACCTTCCGGCTGGCGCCGCACCCGTGGTCCGAACCCATCGAGCGGATGCTGGTGGCAGCGCGCACCGAGCACGTCACCGCAGCGGTGCCGCGCCCGGGTGAGCGGGTGGGCGCGGAACTGTCGGCCACGCCGGACCCCGAGTTGGACCCGTGGTGGCGGTTCTGAGCGGTTACCGTTCTCGCTGTGAACTGGAGCCTGGTCCGTGCTGTCACCGCCACCGCCGCCCTGATGCTGGTCGCCGGCTGCGCCGAGCCATCGCAGCCGGCCGCCCCCAGCACGTCCGCGGCGCCGCCCACCAGCACCGAGCAACTGCCGCCTCCGCTGGTGCCCGCGATGCCACTGCCGGACAACGCCGTCGACAACGCCGTCGGTCAGCTGGACCGCATCGTCGATGAACTGATGACGTCGTCCGGGGTGCCAGGGCTGGCGGTGGCTGTGGTGCGCGGGGGAGAAACGCTGTACGCCAAGGGTTTCGGAGTCAAGGACAACCGGGCCGGTGACACGCCGGAGAACGCCGTGGACGCCGACACCGTGTTCCAGCTGGCGTCGCTGTCCAAACCGGTGGGCGCCACCGTCGTCGCGCACCAGGTCTCGCAGAAAGCCATCGGCTGGGACTCCCGGATCGTGGACGCCCTGCCGTGGTTCTCCCTCGCCGATCCGGCGGCGACGGGCCAACTCACCGTCGGTGACCTGTACTCGCACCGCTCCGGGCTGCCCGACCACGCCGGCGACAAGCTCGAGGATCTGGGCTTCGACCGGCGCCAGGTGCTCGACAGGCTGCGGGAACTGCCACTGGACCCGTTCCGGATCTCCTATGCCTACACCAACTTCGGGCTCACCGCCGCCGCCGAGGCGGTGGCGGTCAGTGCGGGCAAGAGCTGGGAGGACCTCTCCGCCGAGGTGCTCTATGAGCCGCTGGGGATGACGTCGACCAGCTCGCGGTTCGCCGACTACCAGGCCCGGCCGGACAAGGCGCTGGCCCACCTCGCGATCGACGGCGGCTATCAGCCGCTGCACGAGCGCAACGCCGACGCCCAGGCCCCCGCGGGCGGCGTCAGCTCGTCGGTGAACGACATGACCCGCTGGCTGACCATGGTGCTGGGCAACGGCACCGTGGACGGCACGCAGATCGCCACCCCCGAGGCGTTGCTGCCCGCCCTGACCCCGCAGATCGTGTCCAGCCCGCCGTCGCAGCCGGCCGAGCGAACGGGGTTCTACGGGTACGGCTTCAACCTCGGCACCACATCGGCGGCCCGCACCCAGCTCAGCCACTCCGGTGCCTTCGAGACCGGTGCCGCCAGCAACGTCGTGATCCTGCCCTCCGCCGACGTCGGGATCGTCGCGCTGTCCAACGCCACCCCGACCGGACTCGTGGAGACCATCACCGCGGAGTTCGCCGATCTGGTCCAGTTCGGTGAGGTCCGGGAGGACTGGCGAAGCCTCTACGGCGCGGCGTTCGCGCAGATGGCCGCGCCCGTGGGTGAACTGGTGGGACAGACGCCTCCGTCCAGCCCGGCGCCGGCCCCGCCGCTGGCAGAGTTGGCGGGGACCTACACCAACCCCTACTGGGGGCCCGCCACCGTCACCGAATCCGGCGGCACGCTGGGCCTCGCGCTCGGCCCCAAGGGTGAGGTGTGGCCGCTGAAGCACTGGGACGGAAACGTTTTCACGTTCGAGTTCTTCTCGGAGAACTTCCCGCCCGGCAGTGTCTCCAAGGCCACCTTCACCGGTGACCGTCTGATACTCGAATACTTCGACGACGAAGGGATGGGGACGTTCCTGCGATGATCGACGCAGCAGCAGGTCTCACCGATGAGGAGGTGGCCCAGCGGGTCGCGGCCGGCCACACCAACGACGTGCCCACCCGGGCGGCGCGCAGCGTCTCGGAGATCATCCGCGGCAACGTGCTGACCCGGATCAACGCGATCCTGGGCGTGTTGTTCTTGATCGTCCTGGCCACCGGATCGCTGATCAACGGGCTGTTCGGACTGCTGATCGTCGCCAACAGCGGCATCGGGATCATCCAGGAACTGCGGGCCAAGAAGACGCTCGACGCGCTGGCCATCGTGGGCCAGGCCAAGCCGACGGTGCGCCGCCGGTCGGGCACCGCTGCCCTGGCGCCCAATCAGGTGGTGCTCGACGACATCATCGAACTGGGTCCCGGTGACCAGATCGTGGTCGACGGGCAGGTGGTCGAGGAGAGCAACCTCGAAGTCGACGAGTCGCTGCTGACCGGGGAAGCCGACCCGATCGCCAAAGACACCGGCGACGCGGTGATGTCGGGCAGTTTTGTGGTCGCCGGCTCCGGGGCCTACCGCGCCACCAAGGTGGGCCGCGAGGCCTACGCCGCGAAACTGGCCGAGGAAGCCAGCAAGTTCACCCTGGTGAAATCAGAGTTGCGCAGCGGCATCAACACCATCCTGCGCTTCATCACCTATCTGCTGTGGCCGGCGGGCGCGTTGATCATCTACACCCAACTGTTCACCACCGACGCCGGATGGCGGGAGTCGGTGCTGCGCATGGTCGGCGCGCTGGTGCCGATGGTGCCCGAAGGGCTGGTGCTGATGACCTCCATCGCCTTTGCGGTGGGGGTGGTGCGGCTGGGCCGGCGACAGTGTCTGGTCAACGAGCTGCCCGCCATCGAGGGCCTGGCCCGCGTCGACGTGGTGTGCGCCGACAAGACGGGCACGCTGACCGAGAACGGCATGCGGCTCGCGGAGGTCAAACCCTTGGACGGCCAGGATGTCTCGGCAGCGCTGGGCTGTCTGGCCCACCACGACGCCCGTCCTAACGCCAGCATGCTCGCCATCGCCGAGGCCTACCCACAGCCGGCGGGCTGGACGGCCACCGCCTCCGCGCCCTTCAAGTCGGCCACCAAGTGGAGCGGCACCTCCTTCGACGGTCACGGCAACTGGGTGATCGGTGCGCCGGACGTGCTGCTGGACCCGTCGTCGCCCGAGGCCGCCGACGCCGAGCGCATCGGGTCCCGAGGGCTGCGGGTGCTGCTGCTGGGGACCTGCGAGCAGCGGGTCGACGCCGCCGATGCCCCGGGGCAGGTCACGCCGGCAGCGCTGGTGGTGTTGGAGCAGAAGGTGCGCCCCGATGCCCGCGAGACGCTGGAGTACTTCGCCGAGCAGAAGGTCTCGGTGAAGGTGATCTCCGGCGACAACGCGGTGTCGGTGGGTGCGGTGGCCGGATCGCTGGGCCTGCAGGGTCAGACCATGGACGCCCGCCGGCTGCCCGCGGAGACCGGGCAGCTGGCCGAGGCGCTGGAGGAGTACACCACCTTCGGCCGGGTGCGCCCCGACCAGAAGCGGTCCATGGTGCACGCCCTGCAGTCGCGCGGGCACAACGTGGCGATGACCGGCGACGGTGTCAACGACGTGCTGGCGCTCAAGGATGCCGACATCGGCGTGGCGATGGGTTCGGGCAGCCCGGCCTCGCGCGCCGTCGCGCAGATCGTGCTGTTGGACAACAAGTTCGCCACGCTGCCGTACGTGGTCGCCGAGGGCCGTCGGGTGATCGGCAACATCGAACGGGTCTCCAACCTGTTCCTCACCAAGACGGTGTACTCGGTGCTGCTGGCCCTGCTGGTCGGCATCGCCGGCCTCGGGTCCAAGCTGTTCGGCAGCGACCCGCTGTTGTTCCCGTTCCAGCCCATCCACGTCACTATCGCCGCGTGGTTCACCATCGGTATCCCGGCCTTCGTGCTGTCGCTGGCACCCAATACCGAGCGGGCCCACACCGGCTTCGTGCGCCGGGTGATGGTGGCGGCGCTGCCGACGGGCCTGGTGGTCGGCATCGCCACGTTCGTCTCCTACCTGCTGGCCTATGAAGGTCAGGACGCCCCGGTCCAGGTGCAGACCCAGGCGTCGACGGCGGCACTGATCACGCTGCTGGTCTCGGCGGTGTGGGTGCTGGCCTGCGTGGCCCGGCCCTACGAGTGGTGGCGGGTGGCGCTGGTCGCGGCCTCCGGGCTGGCCTACGTGGTGATCTTCGCCATCCCGCTGGCCAGGGAGAAGTTCATGCTGGACCCCTCCAACCCGGAGGTGACGTCCACAGCGCTGGTCATCGGCGCCATCGCGGCGCTGGCAATCGAGATGCTGTGGTGGTTGCAGGGCAGAATTCTGGGTGAGAAACGCCATTTCTGGCGGGTAGGTTGAACACCATGGGATTCCTCGACAAGGCCCTGAAGACGGGCAAAGACCTGTTGGGCAAGAATGCCGACAAGGTGGACAAGGTCATCGACAAGGCCGGCGACCTGGTGGACAAGAAGACCCAGGGCAAGTACGCCGGCACCGTCGACAAGGTGCAGGAGCAGGCCAAAAAGGCGGTCAAGGAGCAGGGCGCCCGCCAGACTCCGCCGCCGGCCACACCACCGGTGACGCCGCCGGCCGCACCGCCGCCCCAGACACCCCCGGCCGCACCGCAGACACCCCCGGGCCAGCACTGATCCATGGCCAAACTGTCCGTATCGGTCGACGTACCGCTGTCGCCCGAGCAGGCCTGGGAGTGCGCCTCCGACCTGTCCCGCTACAAGGAGTGGCTGTCGATCCACCGGGTGTGGCGCAGCCCCATTCCCGACACGCTGGAGAAGGGCACCGCCCTGGACTCCATCGTCGAGGTGATGGGCATGATGAACCGGGTCAGCTGGACCATCGTGCACTTCAAACCGCCGGAGTCCATGACGCTCAACGGCGTCGGCCGCGGCGGGGTGAAGGTCAAGCTCATCGGCAAGGTCCGTCCGGCCGAAGACGGGGCGCAGGTGCAGTTCGACATCCACCTCGGGGGCCCGGCACTGTTCGGACCCATCGGAATGCTGGTGGCCGGGGCGCTGAAGAACGACATCGCCGAGTCGCTGCAGCGGTTCAAGGCGGTGTTCACCGCGGCCTGATCAGGGCAGCGGAACCGACCAGGTCACCGTCGCACCGGTACCGCCACCCTCGAGGCTCAGCTGCCCGCCGCACTCCTGCGCGCGGGCGGCCAGGTTGGCCAACCCACTGCCGGTGATGCCTTCGGCGAACCCCACGCCGTCATCCGACACCACGATGGTGAGATCGTCGTCGACGGTCACGGTCACCACCGCGGTCGTGGCGTGCGCGTGCCGGACGGCGTTGCTGATCGCCTCGCGCACAACGGCTTCGGCGTGATCGGCAAGTCCTGCGTCCACCACCGACAGCGGCCCGCTGACGTGCAGCGACGCCCGCACCGGGGAGTCTGCGGACATGCGCGTCACCGCCTCCTCCAGCCGCTGCCGCAACCGGGTCACGCTACCGCCGTGGAGGTCGAAGATGGCGGTGCGGATCTCCTGCACCACCTCTTGAAGATCGTCGAGGGCGCGGGAGATGCGTTGCGGGGTATCCGAATTGGTGCCACCGCGCGACCCCTGCAGGGACAATCCGATGGCGAACAGGCGTTGGATCACGTGATCGTGCAGATCGCGCGCAATGCGGTCGCGGTCGGACAGCACGTCGAGTTCTCGCAGCGTGGCCACCGCCCGGCTCTGCACCTCGGCCAGATGCAGGGCGAGCCCGGTCTGGTCGGCGAAGGCGGCCATCATGTCCAGATGGTCGGCGCTGAACCCGGCGCCGCCCCGGCACACCAGCACCCCGATGGTGTCGTCGGGTTCGCGCAACGGCAGGATCAGTGCGGGCGCGTCGGGACCCAGCTCGCCGAAGATCTTCGCGCGCAACGGCAGTCGTCCGGTAAACGCGCGGCCCACCGCGGTGCCCTCGACAGGCAGCGTCACACCGATCAGCGCGGCGTCGGTGGCTGCGGTGACCACCAGGTCACCCTGGTCGTCGGGCAGCAGCAGTGCCGCCACCTCGCACCCGGTCAAACCGAGGGCCTGCGCCGCGATCTGACGGTGTACCGCGGCGGAGTCGTTTCCGGCCAACAGGTTGTTGCTGATGTCGCGGGTGGCCTCGATCCAGATCTGGCGGGTGCGGGCGGCGTGGTACAGCCGGGCGTTCTCGATCGCGATGCCCGCCGCGCCGGCCAGCGCCAGCACCAGCACCTCGTCATCCGCGGAAAACTGCTCCCCGCAGGCTTTCTCGGTGAGATAGAGGTTGCCGAACACCTGATCGCGGATCCTGATCGGCACACCGAGGAATGTCCGCATGGGCGGATGATTCGGCGGGAAACCCACCGACACCGGATGCTGCGAGAGATTCTCGATGCGCACCGGTTCCGGGCGGGTGAACAGCAGCCCGAGCACACCGTGGCCGGCGGGCAGCGGGCCGATCAGATCACGGGTCACGTCGTCGATGCCGTCGTAGACGAACCGTTCCAGCGTGCGCGGGCCGGGCTCGGTGGCGATGACGCCCAGCGCGCCGTACTGCGCGTCGACCAGGCGCATGGCCGTCTCGACGATGGTGCGCAGCGTCTGTTCCAGATCCAGTCCGGCGGTCACCGCCAGCATGGCCTCGATGAGCGACGCGCGGATGTCGTCCTTGGACAGCGCGTCAGCCATCGCTGTTCTGCCGCAACTCGGCGGCCAGGAGCGCGGCCTGGGTGCGCCGGTGCATGCCCAGCTTGGCCAGCAGGCGGGAGACGTAGTTCTTGACCGTCTTCTCCGCCAGGAACATTCGCTCGCCGATCTCCCGGTTGGTCAGACCTTCCCCGAGCAGCCCCAGCAGTGTCCGCTCGGTGGGCGACAGGTCCCGCAACCGGTCGTCCTCGGTCGTCCCTTCCTCGGACCGGCGCAACTTCGACATCAGTGCGGCTGCGGCGCGGTTGTCCAGCAACGACTTTCCCGCGCCGACCTCCTTGATGGCGTGGGCCAGTTCCATACCGCGGATGTCCTTGACCACGTACCCGCTGGCGCCGGCGAGGATGGCGTCGAGCATGGACTGCTCGTCGGTGAACGACGTCAGGATCAGGCAGCGCAGGTCGTCGTGCTTGGTCAGCAGGTCACGGCACAGGTCGATGCCGCTGCCGTCGGGCAGCCGGACGTCGAGCACCGCGACATCGGGGCGCACTGCCGGTACCCGGGCCATCGCCTCGGACACCGAACCGGCCTCACCGACGACGGTCAGGTCAGGGTCGCCCGAGAGCAGGTCGGCGAGCCCGCGGCGCACCACTTCGTGGTCGTCGACCAGGAACACGGAGATCACGCACCCACAGTAGTGCCGGGGCGACTGGGACAAGAAGGGACTTAAGTCCCATCCGGTGATGCCGCGAGCACCCTGGCTCCGGTGCGCTGACCAGGGCAGTCTCGTCGCCATGACCGATCTGTACGAAACCACGCTCGACCGGGTGGACGCCTGGTGGCGGGCGGCGAACCATGTGGCGGCCGGACTGCCCGGCGGAACGCGGGCGGGAGTGGCCGCCGTGACGCTCACCTACGCCCACCTCAACCGGGTGATCGTGCGCAGGCAGCAGCGCATCCGGTTCGTGCTCGGCGTGCGCGACGGTATGGCCGCACTCGACGCGGTGGCGCGACTGGAGGGCACCCGTGCCGGTGACCCGCCCACCGGCGGGTTCGCCCCCACCGGCGGGCGTTCCTACGCACTGGCCTATGCGGTGGGCATGGCGCTGGACGAACCGGGGCTGACCGTGGCGGCGCTGGTCGACGAGGACGAGGCCGTCAGCGCCTGGCAGGCCCGCTCGCTGCACGACCCCCTGATCGACGGGGCGGTGCTGCCCATCCTCTACCAGCCGAGCATGACCGCCGACCAGGTGCGCGCCGAGTTCCGGGCCCGCGGCTGGGAACCCGTCGAGATCGGCTTCGGCATCGGCCCGGCGGACACCGATGAGCTGCACCGGTGCTTCGCCGCCGCCCTCTACCTCGCGCTGGACCAGATCGCCGCGCTCACCGCTGCCGCGGCGGCGAAACAGACAGTGCGCCAGGTGCGGTGGCCGATGCTGGTACTGCGCGTTCCTGCCGGCTGGCCGCCCGCTGACGTGATCCCGGTGGACTGGTTCGACACCGACGGCCGGTTGATCGCCGAGGTGGCCCGGGCGGCACCGACCGGCGATCTGCGAATGAGCGCCGACTGGTGAGCTGTCTGCCTATGCTCACCACGTGACTCGATTCCTGCTGCGGCTCGGGGTGTTCCTGGGCTCTGCGGCGCTCGGACTGCTGGTGGCCGCGTGGCTGGTACGCGGTGTGTCGCTGTCGGTCCTGGGCTTCATCACCGCCGTCGTGATCTTCGCCGTGGCGCAGGCGGTGCTCGCGCCGTTGCTCACCACACTCGCCAACCGCTATGCGTCGGCTCTGCTGGGCGGCATCGGACTGATCACCACCTTCGCGGCCCTGCTGGTGGCGACGCTGTTCAGCAACGGGCTGGCGATCCGCGGTGTCGGCTCCTGGATCGCCGCGACGGTGGTGGTGTGGCTGATCACCGCGCTGGCCACCGTGCTGCTGCCCAAGGTCATCCTCAAAGACGCCAAGACGCCCCCAGCGTGACCTACACCTGCGCCATCGATGTCACCGCGGTCGAGGCCATCGACATCCACACCCACGTCGAGATCGACGGCCACGGGCACACGTCCTATGACGCCGAATTGACCGACGCCACCCGCACCTACTTCAAGATGGGAGACGCCCCGGCGGCGGGGGTGGACGAGCTGGCCGAGATGTACCGCAGCCAACACGCCGCCGCGGTGGTCTTCACCATCGACGCCGAAACCGCGACCGGGCACCGACCCAACTCCATCGAAGACCTGATCGCCGGGGCCGCCCGGCACAACGACGTGCTGATCCCGTTCGGCAGCGTCGACCCGTGGAATCCCGGTGCCGTCAACCGGGTCCGCGAACTGGTGCAGCTGGGCGCGCGGGGGTTCAAGTTCCACCCCAGCATGCAGGCATTCGAACCCAACCACCGTCGCTTCTACGGCATCTACGAAGCCATCACCGAAGCCGGTGTGCCCGCGTTGTTCCACACCGGTCAGACAGGTCTGGGCTCCGGGCTGCCCGGCGGCCACGGCATCAAACTGCGGTACTCCGATCCGATGCTGCTCGACGACGTGGCCGCCGACTTCCCGGATCTGACCATCGTGATGGCACACCCGGCGGTGCCCTGGGTGGACGCCCAGATCGCGATCGCCGCCCACAAAGCCAACGTCTACCTGGACCTGTCGGGCTACTCGCCCACGTACTTCCCGCCGCAGCTGGTCAAGGCCATGTCCCGGCAGCTGCAGACGAAGGTGCTGTTCGGCACCGACTTTCCCTACATCACGCCGGCGCGATGGCGCCGTGACTTCGCGGCGCTGGACCTGGCACCGGAGGTCACCGCCCTGGTCTACAAGGAGAACGCGGTGCGGGTGCTGGGGCTGCGATGAGTTTCGCCGAGACCGGCAGTCGGTATCGGCATGACAGCACACTTGGGCGCACCCACCTGGATCGACCTGGCCACCTCGGATCTCGAGCGGGCCCAGCACTTCTACGGCGAAGTGTTCGGCTGGACCTTCACCGACGCGGGCCCGGAGTACGGCGGCTACGTCACCGCGACGAAGGATTCCCGTGTGGTGGCGGGGCTGATGACCAACAACCCGCAGTGGAACTCCCCGGACGGCTGGACCACCTACCTGCACACCCCCGACATCGGTGACACCCTGGCCAGGATCGCCGACGCGGGTGGCCAGTCGTGCGGCGGCGCCATGGACATTCCCGGCAAGGGCACCATGGCGATGTTCAGCGACGCCACCGGCGCGCTGACCGGCCTCTGGCAGCCCGGCGGGCACACCGGCTTCGAGGTGACCGGCTCAGCGGGCAGCCCGGCGTGGTTCCAGCTCAGTGCCGGCGATTACCGGCGGGCGCTGGACTTCTACAGCGCCGTCTTCGGCGTCGACCTCAAGGTCGAGGCGGATACCCCCGAATTCCGTTACACCAACGCCCTTTTCGCAGGAGAGCCGGGTTTCGGGGTGATGGACGGTTCGGCGTTCCCGGAGCCGTCCCAGTGGACGGTGTTCCTGGCCGCCGACGACGTCGACGCCGCGTGCGACACGGTCACCACCCTCGGCGGTGCCGTCGTCCGCGCCGCCGAGGACACGCCCTACGGCAGGCTGGCGGCCGTCCTGGACCCCACCGGCGCGGCCTTCAACCTGTCCTCGCCGCAGTAGTCGGCCAAGATGGGACCCATGAGTGGTCCCGCGATCTTCGTCCAGGCAGCCATCAACGGTGCCCGCACCCCCGACCAGCACGCCCACCTCCCGGTCACCCCCGGGCAGCTGGCCGCCGCCGCAGTGGAGTCGGTGCGAGCCGGCGCGCAGGCGGTGCACATGCATCCCAAGGGGGCCGACGGCAGGGACTCGCTGGTGCCGGGCACCGTGGCTGCGGCGGTGACCGCGGTGCGCGGTGCGCTGCCCACCACGCCGCTGGGTGTCACCACCGGCTTCTGGGCGCTGCCGGACCCACAGCAACGCTGGGACGCCATCGCGGCCTGGGATGTGTTGCCCGACTTCACCTCGCTGAACTGGCACGAGCCCGGCTCACCCGAGCTGGCCGAGCTCATCCTGTCCAGGGGCATGGGCATCGAGGTGGGGATCTTCCACGCCGAGGCCGCCGCGTCCTGGGCGGCATCCGACATCGCGCAGAAATGTTTGCGGGTGATGATCGAACTGCAGGACGAGGACGACGCCGAGTTGGCCGACGAGCTGCTGGATGCGGTGCGCGCCGCCGACTCGCCCGCACAGATCCTGCTGCACGGCCTCAACGACAGCTGCTGGCCGCTGCTGCAGCACGCCGGGCGGCGCAACGTCGCGACCCGCATCGGGCTGGAGGACACGCTGGCCCTACCCGACGGCACGGTTGCCGGGGGCAATGCCGACCTGGTGTCGGCGGCGGTGCGGTTGTTGAGTTAAGGCGCGTGCAGCGCGAAGTCGGCGAAGTCGAAGCCGGGTACCACCACGCAGCTGACCAGGCAGGGCTCGTCGTCGCGGGGGATGGCGCGCTGCCAGTGCCCCGGCGGCACCAGCACCTGCGGGTGCTCGCCGGCAGTGATGTCGCTGCCCAACAGATGTGTTGTGGCGCTTGATTGTTCAGCGCCGATCTCCAGCAGCAGCGGCCCGCCCCGGTGGTAGAACCAGAGTTCTGCGCTGCGGACGGTGTGCCAGGCGGACTGCTGACCCGGCATCAGGAGGAACAGGATGGCCGTCCCGGCATCACGTGGGCCGGTGTACTCCGGCGGCAGCGACGACGGGCCGATGGTGAGGTCGCTGCGCCAGGTCTCACGGAACCAACCCCCTTCCGGATGCGGCGCGAGGTCCAGGTTGCGGGCCCACTCCGGGAGATCGGTCATCGGGCCAGCCTAATATTCCGTTGGCCCACGCCAGGCCCTTGGCTACCGTGGCGCACATGATCAGCACCTCCGGTTCTGCGCGCCTTCTGTCAGACCTGCACCGGAGTAGTCATGTCACCTTCAGTCGTTCTCACCAACCTCGGGTTTTCCTGGCCTGACGGCTCGGTCGCCCTCTCGGGCATCACCGCCGCATTCGGCCCCGGCCGCACCGGCCTGGTCGGCGCCAACGGCTCCGGCAAGTCCACCCTGCTCCGGCTGATCGCCGGGCACCTCAAGCCCGCCGCAGGCAGCATCGTCACCAGCGGCGACGTCGCGTACCTACCGCAGACGCTCACCCTGGCCACCGACGCCACGGTCGCCGACCTGCTGGGTATCTCCGCCGCCGTCGCCGCCCTGCGCGCCATCGAGTCCGGCGACACCGCCGAGGCGCATTTCGACACGGTCGGCGAGGACTGGGACATCGAGACGCGCGCCCGCGCCGCGCTCGACGACCTCGGGCTGCAGGCCTTCGCGCTGGATCGGCGTGTCGGTGACGTCTCCGGGGGAGAGGCCATGCTGCTGGCCGTCACCGGCCTGCGGCTGCGCCGCGCCGAGGTCACGCTGCTCGACGAGCCGACCAACAACCTGGACCGCGACGCCCGCGCCGCGCTGCAGGAGAGTCTGGCCGGCTGGCCCGGTGCGCTGATGATCGTCAGCCACGACGTGGGCCTGCTGGACCAGATGGACAACACCGCCGAGCTCTACGCCAACAGCCTGACGGTGTTCGGCGGCCCCTACACGGCGTGGCGCGACCAGCTGGCGGCCGAGCAGGCCGCCGCGGCCCAGGCCGCGCGCACCGCCGAGCAGGCCGTCAAAGTCGAGCAGCGCCAACGGGTCGAGGCCGAGGTGAAGCTGGCGCGCCGCAACCGCGCGGCCAAGAAGGCCTACGCCGAGAAGCGGGTGCCCAAGATCGTGGCCAACGGCAGGAAGATGGCCGCTCAGGTATCGGCAGGCAGGCTGCGCGGCAACCACGATGACCGGATCGAGGCCGCGCAGCAGGTCGCCGAGGAGGCCGGTGCCCGGGTCCGCGAGGACGAACACATCCGGGTGGACCTGCCCGACCCGGGCGTGCCGCGGTCGCGGGTGCTGGCCGAACTACCCGGGCCCGCCGACCCGGTCATCCTGCAGGGCCCCGAACGGGTTGCGCTGATCGGGCCCAACGGCGCCGGCAAGACCACCTTCCTGGAGGCGCTGCTGGGCTCCGAGGCGCTCAAGACCGACCGGGTGGGTTATCTCCCGCAGCGCATGGACGGTCTCGACGACGACGTGAGTGTGCTCGACACCGTGGCGGCCGCGGCCCCCGGGGCGGGGCCGGAACGCATCCGCGGGCAGCTGGCCCGCTTCCTGCTGCGCGGCGACACCGTGTACCGCACCGTGGGGACGCTCTCGGGAGGTGAGCGGTTCCGGGTGGCGCTGGCGCGGTTGCTGCTCGCCGAACCGCCACCGCAGCTGGTGATCCTGGACGAACCCACCAACAACCTGGACCTGACCAGCGTCGAACAGGTGGTGGACGCCCTGCGCGGCTACCGCGGGGCGCTGCTGGTGGTCAGCCATGACGACGGCTTCCTGCGTCGCCTGGACCTGGACCGGACGTTGACCATGGCGGGGCCCGGTGTGGTCGCCGAGGCCAGATAGGGTCGGTGCATGCCACGCCCTCGCCCCGGTTGGTTGGTGGCGCTGTGTGCCACCGTGCTGGCCGTCAGCGTGTGGCTGCCGTGGATCAGCACCAGCGCCGACGGCGGCGGGCGCGCCACTGCCGCCGGCGGTGCCGTCGGCAGTCTCGAACTCGATCCGGGCTTCGGCGCCGGGCAACTCATCACGGTGCTGGCCTCGGCGCTGCTGGTCGCCGGGGCGATGGCCGCCCGCGGCTTCTCGTCCCGGGCGGCCGCCGCGGCGGCACTGGTGATCTCGGTGGTGATCGCCGCCCTGACGGTGGTCTACTACCGCCTGCACGTCGCCGCGCCCGTGGTGGCCGCCTACGGGTTGTACATCGGTGCGGGTGCCGCCGTGGCCGCGGTCGCCTGTTCGGTGTGGGCCGTGGCGGACGCCGTGTTCAGGGATCGAAAGGTGTTGCGATGAGCCGGTTTGTCGAGCCGGTGACCCTCACCGGGGCGCAGTGGGTTGTGTTGGAGCCGCTGACCGAAGCGCACACCCCGGAGATCGCCGCCGCGGCGGCCGACGGCGACGGCGGGTCGCTGTGGTTCACCACCGCACCGGCGCCCGACACCGCGGCTGCGTGGGTAGGGCGGCTGCTGGACATGCAGGCCGGCGATCAGGGA
Source organism: Mycolicibacterium tokaiense (assembly GCF_010725885.1). NCBI lineage: Bacteria > Bacillati > Actinomycetota > Actinomycetes > Mycobacteriales > Mycobacteriaceae > Mycobacterium > Mycolicibacterium tokaiense. The sequence continues at coordinate 2,760,803 of NZ_AP022600.1, forward strand.
CAGACCTTTGTGGTGCGCCGGAAATCCGACCACACGCTGGTCGGGTCATCGAGTATGTTTCGCGTCGACGCTCCCAACCGGCGGCTCGAGATCGGCCACACCTGGTATTCGGGGTCTTCCCGGCGCACCGGGGTCAACTCCGAGACCAAGCTGCTGATGCTCGGGCACGCGTTCGAGGCTCTCGGCTGCGTCGCGGTGGAGTTCCGCACCCACTTCTTCAACCACACCAGCCGGGCCGCGATCGAGCGCCTCGGCGCCAAGCAGGACGGGGTGCTGCGCAGCCACCAGTTGCTGGCCGACGGATCCCGCCGGGACACCGTGGTCTACTCGATCCTGGACATCGAGTGGCCAGCGGTGCGAACCCACCTGCAATTCCGCCTGTCCCGAGGCTCCTGAGCGGCACGCCCGTGTTCTGATGGACGGCATGCGAATCGCCGGACCGACGCTGGTCGCCCTGTTGCTGCTCACCGGGTGTGGGTCCACGACGCAGGGCACGCCCGAGGCCGATCACAGCTGCGCGCCGGCCGCGGGACCGATGACCACCATCGACCCGGTGGCAGAAGGCGAACCGCAACTGGAGATTCCCCAGCTGCCGGGATGGAACACCTCCGACGCGCTGGAGTCGCCGATGATCCGCTTCGCCATGGTGAACACCGATCTGATCAGCGGCAATTTCGCGCCCAATGCGGTGGTGACCTTCGAGAATGCCGGCAGCGAGTCCGGTGACGCCGACGCCGTCTTCACCCAGCAGCGGGAACTGCTGGAAACGCAGTTGGGCGCCACCGACGTCTCGACCGAATCCGGCTCGCGCTGCGGTTATCCGGCGCAGATCATCAGCTACACCGCGCCCGCGGCCGGAGAGATCCCCGAACGCAGCGCCAAGGTGCTCTGTGTGCTCTCCGAAGTGGACGGCACCACCTACCTGTCCACCGTGACACTCAGCTCGGTGGCCCCTGAGGAGGCCACCTACGCCGCCGACTCCGAGGCCATCCTCAGCGGCTTCCGCGTCACCGCCACCCCCTGAGCTCGGCTGCCGGCGCCCAGGCGGAATGTGTTCCGCTGGAGACACGTTCGGGTAACGCCAGGGTGCACACCGGGCCGTCGGCCAGGCGCGCGGCGTCGAACACCAGGCAGTAGGAGGCATCGGTTCCCATGTCGGTGGTGATGGTCACCAGGTAACCGTCGTCCTCCGCCCCGGCCCCCGGTCTCGGCGCCATCGCCGCCTCCGATCCGTAGACCCCCTCGCCGTATGAGTACCGCTCCTCGGCGCCGGTTCTGACGTCGTGACGGATCAGGCCGTCGAACAGGAACCACCCCGGCTTGCCGGTGGAGGCCCAGGTGTAGCGGTAGTCCAGGCCCGCGCGGGCTCCGTTCACCATGCCGAATTCGCTGATGCTGTCGGTCAACTGCTCCTCGCGGCAGGCGCCGGTGACGAGGTTGAACCGCCAGCGGTGCAGGCGGGTCTGCAGCCGGTCCAGGGCCAGGAAGCGGAAGGCCCGCTCCCACGTCGTCCCGCCGGTGTCCATCGGTTCCGGGTCGCCTTCGAAGAACCCGTCGAGCACGATCTCGTCGCCCTCTTCGTACGCGTTGGTGAAGTGCAGCACGAAGGTGGGATCGGCCTCGAACCAGCGGACGTCGGCGGCGGTGCCGCGGCGTGGCACCACGGCAAAACGCGACGGCAGATCCCGGTGATACCGCGGGAGATGAACCCCGGCCGCCAGCAGGGCCGGATCCCAGAACAGCGGGAAGTCGTTGAGGATGATGTAGTTCGGGGTGAAGGCCATGTCGTGCGGCAGCCGGGGCCCGGGCAGCGGCACCGGAGTGTGGTGCACCAGCACATTGCCGGAGTCCACCACGCCGAATCCCAGGTACGGCTCCTGCTTGCTGTAGTGGAAGAACAGCAGCTCGCCGGTGGTGGGGTCCACCTTCGGGTGCGCGGAAACGCCCCAGCGCCAGGGCAGTTGGTCGACCCACTCCTGCTTACCCAGGCCGGCCGCGGTCACCGGGTCCAACCCGTAGAGATCGCCGCACTGGTAGAAGCTGGTCAACGCCACGCCGCGGTGCACCACCACATCGGTGCTGGACGCGTCCTTCATCAGGCCGCGGGCTCCCCAGCCGTGGTCGCGGCGGGCCAACTCCACCGGTTCGGCCAGTCCCGGCCACAGCGGGCCACCTTCGACCTGCTCGGCCAGGAACCCGTCGGTACGGACGAACCTGTTGCGGTAGAACGCCTTCCCGTCACGGAACCCGACCAGGTGCACCATTCCGTCACCGTCGAAGGGATGGTAGAACTTCAGCGCGGGGTGCAGGGGGTTCTCGGTGTTGCGCAGGTACACCCCGTCCAGGTCCGCCGGCACCTCACCGGAGACCACGGTCAGGTCCTCGGCATCCCATTCGTGGGTCTGCGGCCGCCACGGCCCGGTGCGGTAGGGGTGGTCGTCGTCCTCGGGCAGCGTCGACAGGTACTTCGCCACCAGCTCTACGTCCATGCGCTCACCACCAGGCTCACCGTGCGGTGTCCCCAGCCGTCGATGCGTGCGGGCGGCCGCACGCCCAGCACCACGCCGTCGCGGCCGTCGGTCATTCGGCTGCCCCCTGGTGCCCGTCGTCTCCAGCTCGACACCGAGCACCGGCGCGCTGTGGTAGCTGGCGGCGCGCAGGTCGCCCCACAGGTCGTCGCGGACGGTGGCTGGCACGGCACCCAGGGTGTTCCTGAGCTGCGAATATCGGCGACGTGGATCACGCCGATCTGGGCACCGCCCAGCCCGGCAGCCTCGAGTGTGTGGTCCACCACCTCCGCGGTGAGCTGCGCGAAGTCGCTCTGGTAGCCCCTGAGCACCCATACGCTCGTCATCGTCGCGACGGTATTACACCCGAGGGCGGGTGATATGGGAAAGTGTGCGAATGACGCTTGAGTCGAAACATGACTTGGCGGTCCGTATGGCCGCCCTGGCACGAGACGTCGCCGTGCCGGTTGCCATCGACGATGTGCTCCGCGGGGTCACCGATGCTGTGCTGGAACTGATCCCCGGTGCGGAGTACGCCGGTTTGCTGTTGCTGGGCCGGGGTGGCAAATACGACACTTTGGTACCCACCGACGACCTGATGTACCAGCTGGACGAGATGCAGATCCGCACCGGCGAGGGCCCGTGTGTGGAGGCGGCCATCGACGACCTGATCGTGCGAACCGACGACTTCGAGTGCGAGCTGCGCTGGCCGGAGTACTCCAAACTGGTGGTCAAGGTCGGCATCCGCAGCGCCCTGTCGTTCAAGCTGTACACCGCCCAGCGCAACGCAGGCGCGCTCAACGTGTTCTCCACCCAGGTCAAGGCGTTCGACGCCGAGGCCGAAGCCATCGGATCGGTGCTTGCTGCGCACGCCGCCGCGGCCATCGTCGCCAGCCGCCAGGAGGAACAGCTGCAGTCCGCGCTGTCCAGCCGTGACCTGATCGGCCAGGCCAAGGGCATCATCATGGAGCGCTACAACGTCGACGCGGTGCGTGCGTTCGAGATGCTGCGCGAGCTGTCCCAGTCCGGAAACGTCAAGCTCGTCGACATCGCCAAGCAGGTCATCGACACCCGCGGTGTCTAGACCGCATGGAGAATTCGTCCTCACCGACGAGTTTCGGGCTGCGCTGGAGCAGCTGGCCGGCGGCAAGCATCTGTTCCTGACGGGCAAGGCAGGCACCGGTAAGTCGACGCTGATCCGCCGGTTCATGGCGTCGACGTCGCACAACGTGGTGGTCGTCGCCCCCACCGGCATCGCGGCGCTCAACGTCGACGGCTACACCGTGCACCGGCTGTTCGGCTTCACCGCCACCACCACGCTGGAGGACGTCCGGACCGGAACCTACCGGCCGGGGCGGTTCACCAAGACGCTGGCGGGGTTGGACACCCTGATCATCGACGAGGCGTCGATGGTGCGCGCGGATCTGTTCGACATGCTGGCCGCCGCGCTGGAACGGTTCGGTCCCGCACCGGGCACCCCGTTCGGCGGGGTGCAGATCGTGCTGGTGGGTGATCTGTACCAGCTGCCGCCCGTGGTCACCGAGGGCGAAGCGGCCTTCTTCACCACCCGCTACGAGACGCCCTATTTCTTCTCCGCCGACAGCTTCGACCGCACCGAATTCCCCACCGTGGCCCTGACGACGGTGTTCCGCCAGCTCGGCGACGACCAGCTGGCCGCCATCCTCAACGAGATCCGGGAGGGCGTCCTGCTCGGGCACGCGCAGGAGCAGCTCAACGCCCGCACCGACCCGGATTTTGTCGCGCCCGGAGACGAGTTCTGGCTGACCCTGGCGCCCACCAATCGCCTGGTGACTGCCCGCAACCGGCAGCGCCTGGAGTTGCTCGACGGCGACGAGTTCACCTCCCGGGCAGTGCAGTACGGCGACCTGAGCCTGTTCGATCCGCCCGCCGACGAGATCCTGCGATTCAAGGTGGGGGCGCAGGTGATGATGCTCAACAACGACCAGTCCGGCCGCTGGGTCAACGGCACACTGGGCCGCATCAGTGAGATCCACTGGGACCGCAAAGACCTGAGTGTCACCGTCGACTTCACCGACGGCACCGACGCCGAGGTCGGGTTGTTCAGCTGGGAGGCCACCCGGCCCGTGATCGACGGCGGCAGGCTGCGTCACGAGGTGGTGGGCACCTTCACCCAGCTGCCGTTCAAACTGGCCTGGGCCATCACCATTCACAAGAGCCAGGGACAGACGCTGGACCGGCTGATGGTGGACCTGACCGGCGGCATGTTCTCCACCGGCCAGCTGTACGTAGCGCTCAGCCGGGCCACCAGCCTGGCGGGGCTGGTGCTCAAACGGCCCGTGCTCGCCAAAGACCTCAAGACCGACCGGCGCATCGCGCGTTTCCTGCATGCTGCCGTGGACCATCAAGGCTCCCGCCGATTCTGCGCCATCGGCCTGCTCACCGTGGGCGACGAGGGCCGGATGTCGCGACCACGGCCGGTGGAACTCGCGGTGGCGTTCGATGACGGCACCGCGATCAGCTCGGTGATCAACCCGCAGCGCGATCTCGCCGATGCGCGGGCCGCGTACGGGATCAGCGTCGCCGATGTCCTGCTGGCCCCCACGCTGGCAGAGGCGTGGAGCGTGCTGGCCCCGATGCTGGCGGGCTGCACCCCGGTGGGACCCGGCATCGACGAGACACTGGGACTGCTGGACTTCGAACTCAAACGGCTGGGCCACGTAACCGTGATGCCCTTGGGTGTCGAGCTGCGCCACCGGGTCACCGGTGCGACCGCGCTGCAGCGGGCGCAGTCCATCCTGGCCGCTTTCGACGGGGCCACCGACGCGGCGTCCACGCCGTTCCCCGATCCCGATCCCGAGGGGGCTTTTGGGCATCTGCTGACCCGCGATCACGCTGTGCCCAGCCCGGTTTCGGCTACGCTACCCGCCCTGACTGCGCTGCTGGAGGTGTCCCGCGGGGTCAGTCGGGTGCTGCTCACCGACTCGGCGCCTGAGCTCGACAGCACTCCCTGGGTGGACGCCGCCCGGCACACCGCGGCCTACCAGTTGCGCTGCGCCGCCTCGCGGGTGCATCTGACTGACACGGTGCTGGCACGGTTGCGGGCAGCCGAGGCGCTGCTGGGAGTCGAGGTGGTGAATGCGGCCATGCTGACGGATGCGGCGCAGGATATTGCCGCAGTGCTGGAGCCCGGTGTCCGGATCTGTTTCACCGGAACGGCTTTGGATGCCGCTGGCCGCGAGGTGCCCCGCGAACGGATGGAGCAACTGGCCGCCGCGGCAGGGCTGGCGCCGGTGAAGACGGTGACCAAAACCCGTTGCGAGGTCCTGGTGACTGCCGAGGAAGGCACCCAGTCCGGCAAGGCGCGCAAGGCGCTCGAGTACGGCAAGGCCGTGTTCAGCGCCGATGAGTTCTTCGCCTGGCTCGACTCGCGTTGACGGCCCGCCTCGGGTCAGGCGGCCGCGGGTGGTGGTTGGTAGGGGGTGTACCACCACCAGTCGCAGCGGGCGCCGCCTGGTCCGGGGTGTGCGGGCACGTCGGGTGGCGGTGTGGTGGGTGGCCGGGCGAGGGATCCGTTGGTGAGGTGGCGGCCGGTGGCGTCGGTGACGACCAGGCGGCCGGCCGGCCCGGTCAAGGTGATGCCCCGTGTGTGGTGCAGGCGGTGGTGATACGGACACACCAACACGAGGTTGTCGAGCTCTGTGGGTCCGCCGTCTTCCCAGTGGATAAGGTGGTGGGCGTGCAGGCCGCGGGTGGCGCCGCAGCCGGGCACCACGCAGGTGCCGTGATCGCGATGCTCGAGGGCTCGGCGTAGCCGTCGGTTGATGGTGCGGGTCTCGCGTCCGGCGCCGAGGGGTTGGCCGTCGCGTTCGAACCACACCTCACAGGTGGCATCACAGAGCAGGTACTGACGATCAGCGTCGGCGAGGACCGGGCCCAGATGCAGGTTCGCAAGGCGCGATTCGACGTCGACGTGAATGACCACGGTGGTGCGCTGTCCGTGCGGGCGTGCCGCGGCGTCGGCGTCCCAGCCGGCGCGCATCAGGCTCAGGAACCCGTCCACCGGGGTCGGGAACGGTGGGGTGGTCTCGGTGAGGTTCTCGGCGTGGGCGCGTTTCCAGTCCGCGACCACCTTGTCCTGATAGGACTGCAGCCCGGCCTGGAATTCGGCGGCCTCGATGGTGGGCAGGGTGATGTGCCAGGTGGTCGAGTGGGGGCCGTGGGTGGTGGTGATCGATCGCGGCGCTTCGGGTTCCGCAACGGGTTCCGGTTCAGGTTTGGGTGCGGGTGGGGGTTCGAGTCGCACGGCTGTGCGGATCTGGGTGACCGTGGCGTATCGGGCGAATTGGGCGTAGTGGGCGTCGGAGCCGTCGGCGGCGCCGTCGACCACCGCGCCGAGCTGATCCAGTGACAGCCAGCCGTCCCGCATCCCGGCGACACATTGCGGGAACTGTTCGGCGCGTTCGGCGACCGCGGTGAAGGTGTGGGCGGTGTGGGGGGAGACCCCGGTTTTGGCGGCCACCAACGAGGCCACCGAGCGGAACCCGGTGATGCCGGCCAGCCCGTCGCGGTTGATCTCGGCGATGATCTCCACGATCCGCCCGTCGATGGCGTTGCGCTGCCCCGAGAGCTCCGCGATCTCGGCGAACAACACCTCCAGCCGCTGCGCGGGGGTTACCCCGTCTGCGGCCGAAAGTGTTGCGCTCGTGGACATGACCTCATTCAAACAGAGGCCACCGACACGTTACGGCGCCGGTTCTATGCCCGTGCCGGCGCTCTTCACCGAGGACTTCGCCCGTTTCTCCGCGCGTACCGGCTTGCCGCCGCGGACGAACCCGGTGACCGAAATAGTCGCCGATACCAACGCGTCCTCCCCGCCCGCGAACGGGTGGAACCCGACGCCGGCGCCACCGCGGCCCTTGACCGGGATGTCGGCGACGTCGGTGACCTTCCAGGCCTTGTCCGAGATGGACAGGATGGCCTCCCCGTTGCCGCAGCTGACCGGCAGGGCGGCGATCACCGCGTCATCGTCGTCGGCCAGTTTGACCCCGGCCACCCCGTTGCCCGCGGCGCCCTGCGGGTTGACCGCCGCCGGGTCGATGCGCAGGACCTTGCCGCGCCGTGTCACCAACGCCAGGTGGTAGCCCTCGGGCAGCACCCCGGACGACAACAGCCCGGTGATGTCGGGGGCCACCGGAATGTCGCGGATCTTGAACGGCAGGCCGTTGCCGTGGGTGAACTTGATCCGGCCGTCGGTCCACACCGCCCAGCCCAGCCCGGAGGTGAGCAGCTCGCCGTGGCTGTCGGAGAACACTCCCCGGTCATCGAGGCGCCATGCCGTGTTGACCTTGCGCTCCCGGGCGCCGTCCTCGTCTGCACCGGCGGTCACCGGGGTGGCGTCGAAGTCCAGCACGGTGCGGCGGTCGAATTCGGGGCCTTTGAACAGCTTTGTGGTCTCCACCAGCTCCCGGTCGATCACCACGCGGCGGGCGTCGGGGTTGGCCACCAACTCCGTCAGCTCGGCGAATTCGGCGTCCAGCTTGTCGGCTTCGGCCTGCAGCTCGATGACGTCGAGCTTGGTGAGTCGGCGAAGCTGCAGCGCCAGAACGTAATTGGCCTGCTCCTCGTCGAGGCTGAAGTGATCCTGCAGGCCGCGGCGGGCGTCGTCGACGGTGTCGGAGTTGCGGATGATGGCCACGGCGGTGTCGATGTCCAGATGGATGGTCATCAGACCGGCCACCAGGTGTCTGCGCGCCGTCACCTTCTCCAGGCGGTATTCGCTGCGGTGCAACACCACCGAATCGCGCAGGTGCAGAAAGGCGCCGATCAGTTCGCGAACGTTCCACCAGCGCGGCACCCGGTCTTCGTCGAGTGCCACCAGGCTGGCGGCAAACGTGGACTCCAGGGGTGTCAGCGCCAGTAGCTGGTCGCGGATCTGCTCGGCGCTGTGGCCGCGTTTGGCCGTCACGACGATGCGCAGGCCGTTGCGGCGGTCGGTGAGATCCGACATGTCGGCCACACCAGACATCTCCCCGGACTCGACCAGTGCGCGGATGCGGTCCTGCACGGTGTTGCTGGCGACGCCGGGCGGCAGCTCGGTGACGATGCAATTCTTGCCCTCCACAGTCACCGTGCCGCGCACCGTCAGCTGGCCCCGGCCGGTGGTGATGTACTCCCGCAACCCGGCGGTGCCGACGACGGTGGCGCCGCAGCCCCAGTCGGGGCCCGGGATCAGCTTCAACAGCCGCTCGTCGGTCATGTTCGGGGTCTTCAGCAGCGCCCGGCAGGCGGCCATGATCTCCCGCGGATTGTGTGCGGGCACCTTGGTGGCCCAGCCCTCGGCGATGCCCATTGCCCCGTTGCACAGCAACACAGGCCACTGGGCGGGCAGCATGGTGGGCTCGGTCCACTCGCCGTCGAAGGTCGGCACCATGGGGACCGCGTGGTCGTTGAGCTCGGCGGTGAGTGCGGCGCCGGGGGCGGACAACCGCATCTCGGTGTACCGGTCGGCGGCCGGGATGTCGCCCTGGATGCGGGGGAAGGCGCCCTGACCGTCGATGACCTTCACGCGCTGGAACTCGGCGGCCATCAGCGCAGCGGCCCCGTACATCGACGCGCCGCCGTGCGGGTGCAGGTTACCGGTGACGGCCGAGCAGATCTTCGAGGACTTCTGCGGCTTGTTGCCGGGCTGCAGACCGGAGTCGTGCATCTGGTAGAGCAGGCGGCGCTGTCCGGGCTTGAGCCCGTCGAACGCCGACGGGATGGCGCGGTCGCTGACGCTGTAGAGCGCGAACGTCAGCTGGTAGTGGTTCCAGTAATCGTCGGCGCTCTGGTCGAGGACCAGGTCGGGGTTCTGTTCGGGGAGATCCAGCGTGGCGGTCACAGTAGGTATGTCCTAGGTCAGGTCGAGCGCGGCGGTGTCGATGCGGGCGGCCACGTCGGCCATCCACGTGCGCCTGCCTTCCGGCGGCCCGCCGAACAGGGTGTGGTGCAGCTTGTTCTCGCTGTCGTCCGGGTGCACGCGAATCACGGTGCGCCGCTGCGGATCCAGCACGGTGTTCCAGAAGTCGTCGGCGTCCATCTCACCGAGGCCCTTGTTGCGCTGCACCTCGACCTTGCGCTTGGACCGGGACTTCAAGTCGGCCACCGCGGCGTCGCGTTCGGACTCGTCCTGGCAGTAGATCCGCTCGACGCCGTCCTTGACCACGAACAGCGGCGGCAACGTCACGTACACCATCCCGGCTTCAACCAGCGGCCGGTAGAAGTCCAGGAACATCGAGATCAGGCTCGAGTTGATGTTGCCGCCGTCCGGGTCGGCGTCAGAGGCGAACAGGATGCGGTCATAGCGGCACAGTTCCGGGTCGCAGCTGTCGCGCAGGCCGCAACCCAGGATGCGTTCGATCGAGTCGAACTCGTCCTTGACCCGCGCCTTGCTCACCGTGAAGCCGTACACGTTGGGCGGCTTGCCTTTCAGCGGGAAGGCGGCCTGGAAGGTGGCGTCGCGGGCGGCCTTGATGGTGCCCAGCGCCGAGTCGCCCTCGCACAGGAACAGCTCCGCGCCTGAGCCGCGGCCGGTCTCACGGCTGGGCAGCAGCTTGGGGGGCAGCGAGAGGTTGGTGCCCAGACCCTTGGCCTTCGACGCCGCGCGGGAGCGGGCTTTGGCGCCTTCGGCGCTGCGCCGGGCCCGGGCCGATTCCAGCGCCAGCTTGGTCCACAACGACACCGCGTCGGCGTTGCTGGGATTGGCCGCCCAGATGGTCACACTGCGCGCCACATCCGGGGCCATGGCGACATTCAGTGACCGGGACGACACCGCGGTCTTGGCTTGGGAGTCCCAGGCCACGTCGGGCGCGCGGGTGTCCACCGCCAGGGCCGTGACCGCGGCGAAGTCCTGCGGTTCCGGGCCGTCCTCACCCTTGGCCAGCCCCAGGTCACGGATCCGGGATGCGCGGTCGGCCAGCGCCTCGGACAGGCCTTTCATGGCAGCGTTGAGGTGCGACCCGCCGCCGGGGGTGCGCACGGTGTTGCAGAACGCGGCGACGGTGGCCGGTTCGGCGGGTCCGGCGGTCAGCGACCAGCGGAACGGGGTGGGGCCGCGGCCGGTGGTGTACTCACCACGGCCTTCGACCACCGCGCGCACGCCCGGGGCGGGGGTGCCGGCGGCGGTGCACATCAGGTCGAGCAGGGTGTCGCTGCCCCACGGGCCGTTGAACGGCTCCAGCAGCGCCGGGGCGATCTCCTCGCCCGGCCAGCCCTCGTCGGTGACGATCAGCTGCACACCGGGGGACATCCGGGCCGCGGCGTGGGCCCGCAGCAGCACTTCGCCGATGTCGAGGCTGGCATCGGGCACCACGATGGGGTCGAACAGGATGCGCACCTCGGTGCCGTGCGCTTTGGGCTTGCGGTTGGCCACCCCGGCCAGCGTCTGGGTGTCGATGCGGGTGAACGGGGCGTCGGGATCGAACTCGGCGCCCTCGAACTCGCCGGGATAACCGCGTCCGAAGCTCTGCAGGTAGGTCTTGCCGGCCCGCCGCACCGTGACGTCGGTACGCGCGGAGATGAAGACCGCTGCGGCGGCGCCGATTCCGTTCAGGCCGGCGCCGGTGCTGGCAGCATCGGTGTGGGCGGAGAACTTGCCGCCGGCGCGCGCGGTGCCGAGGGTCTTGACGATGCCGTTCTTGCCGGTGGTCGGGTCGGAGTCGACGGGCAGGCCGCGGCCGTCGTCGGCGACGCTGACCGACCCGTCGGCGTGCAGGGTGATGGTGACGCATGATCCGCCGTGGCTGGGTACGGCGACTTCTTCGATGGCGTTGTCGACGATCTCGCGCAGCGCGGTGTTCAGCACGTCGAGACCCAGGTTCACCGCCGGCCGCAGGCGGGTGTGCTGGACATCGTCGAGCTCGGTGATGTCTGCGGCGTTGTAACTCACTGCTGGTCCTTCCCTCAGGCGGCTACATTCTGCCCTGAGGGGGCGACACCGTGCCCCATTGCGCTGGTGGCGGCGCGTTACGCGACGGGAAACAGGGTGTGGGTTCCCTGCAGCCCCTTCAGCTCGACCTGGCGGGGCGACCCGTACTCGACCTCGGGAACAGCCACGCGTATCGGCTCGCTGACCAGCACCTCACCGCCGCCGGCCTGGTCTGCGACTCGGGCTGCCAGCGCGACATCGAGGCCGAACAGGTCGTCTCCACGTCGCACCGAGGTGCCCATGTGGATGCCGATCCGGACCCGGATCTGCTCGTCGTCGTTGCTCCGATCGGAGCCGAACGCGTCCTGGGCGTCCACTGCAAACCGGATGGCGTCCTGCGGGCGGGCGAAGGCGATCATGAAGCCGTCACCCTGGCTCTTCACCACGTGCCCGCCGTGTCGGTCGACCCGCGTCTGGATCACCCGGTTATGACGTTCCAGCAGCGTGACCCAGGCTCGGTCACCGAGTCGTTCGTTGGCCTGGGTGGAACCCTCGATGTCGGAGAACACCAGGACCACGGTGCCGTCCGCGGTCAGCCGCGCCAGATCGGGCCGTTCCACCTGCGCCCAGCCCGCGAGATCTTCGATCGAGTTGCGCACAATGGCGCCCAGGCCCTTGTTGATCAGCATGTCGGCGGTCTGGAACACCGTTTTGACAGCAACGGGTGCCACCCCACGACGCCGCCGGCGGCCCTGCTGTCGGCGCTGCAGTTCCCGCCTTGCGTCTGCCAACCGCCTGCGGCTGACCAGGTACAGCACCAGAAACGTGATCGTCGAGGCGAGCAGGGCCGCCGCAGCAGCCGCAAGGATCCATGCGGCCGTGGTCACTCGTACAGATCACCGTCCACGTAGAACCAGCGCCCGGCGCGTCGGGTGAAGGTGGAGCGCTCGTGCAGCACCGAGCTGCCCTCGCCATCGCGGTAGAACGCCCGGTACTCGACCACCCCACGGTCGTCGTCTGGGCCGCCGGCCTGGGTGTCGACGATCTCGAGCCGGACCCACGGCAGCACCGCGTCGGGCATCGTGCCCGCCGGCCGGGTACCCGGATCCCAGGTGGCCCAGATGTAGTCCATGTTGCCCACCGCGTACGCGCTGTAGCGCGAGCGCATCAACTGTTCTGCGGTCGCTGGGAGTTCGCCGTGGTGGAAGGCCTGGCAGCAGGCGCCGAAGGCTTCTCCGCTGCCGCACGGACACGGGTCGGTGGGTTGCATGAATCCATTTTGCTCCTACCAGTCCAGCGCACCGCCGGAGTGGAAGAACCCGCCGGTGGGGCCGTCGCTGCCGATCTGCGCCATCCGCACGATCACCTCGGCCCCCTCCTCGACGCTCTGTGTGCCGGTGTGGTGGTTCAGGTCGGTCTTGGTGAAGCCGGGTTCGACGGCGTTGATGCGGATGCCGGGGAACGCCTTGGCGTACTGCACGGTGATCATGTTCAGGGCGGCTTTGCTGGCCGGGTACGCGACACCCGGGTAGAAGTGCGCGGGGGAGGCGGGGTCGATGAGCGCCCGGGGCAGGCCGAGACCGCTGCTGACGTTCACGATCACCGGTGCGGGCGAGCGCTGCAGCGCCGGTAGGAAGGCATGCAGCACGCGGACCGTACCGAAGACGTTGGTGTCGAACGCTGTTCGCAGCGTGTCCGCAGTGACGTCGGAGACGGCGACGAAGCCGCCGTCGGACGTGCGCTCCTCGATGCCGGCATTGTTGACCAGCACATCGAGTTCCGGGATCGTGGCGGCCGCGGCGTCGACGGAGGCATCGTCGGTGATGTCGAGCGCGATGAAGCGGGCGCTCAGCCGCTCGGCGGCGGCGCGGCCCTTCTCCGGATCCCGCGCGCCGAGATAGACCGTGTGGCCCGCGGCGATCAGCCTGCGGGCGGTTTCGTAGCCCAGGCCCTTGTTGGCCCCGGTGACGAGTGTTGTTGTCATGACTCCACACTCGTTGCGGTTGCGGCGCCGCGGGTAGGTCCGGTCCATCCTGGGTACTGGCAAACCCACCTACACTCGGGCCGGTGAGTTCCCTCGGCGAGTTCCTACGCCTGCGACGGGGGCAGGTCCGCCCGCAGGACGTGGGTCTGGTGCCGGGGCCGCGCCGCCGGGTGGACGGGCTGCGCCGCGAGGAGCTGGCGGCGCTGGCGGGCATCAGCGCCGACTATTACCTGCGCATCGAGCAGGGGCGCAACGCCAACCCGTCCGAGCAGATCCTCGACGCGCTGGCCCGGGCGCTGCGCCTCGACGACGCCGGGAGAGCGCACCTGCACCAGCTGGCCCGCGAGAACCAGCCGGTGTACGACGGTGCGGAGACGGTCTCGGCCGACGTCCTGACCCTCATCGACCAGCTCGGAGTGCCCGCCGTGGTGGTGGGACGCTGCGTCGACTGCCTGGCGTCCAATGCCGCCGCCCGCCTGCTGTCGCCGAACTTCGTGAGCGGGATCAACGTGCTGCGGCAGTTGTTCCTCGACCCGGCCGAGCGCGACCTGCACGTCGACTGGGAGGACGTCACCGCGGGTGTGGTCGGTGGGCTGCGCCAGGTGGCCGGGGGCGAGGCCCGGGATCCGCGGTTGGATGACCTGGTGCAGGAGATGTGCGCGTTGAGCCCCCGGTTCAGCATGCTCTGGCACCGCGCCGACGTGGGCTACCGGCCGGCCGGGGAGAGTCACATGCGCCATCCGGTGGTGGGGGAGTTGCGCCTGCGCAGGACACGGCTGCCCATCCCGGACTCCGGCGGCCAGCACCTGCACCTCTACCACGCAGTGCCGGGGACCGACACGGCTGCCCGGTTGGCGTCGTTGCAGCGGTGAGCCACGCCGGATTACCGGCTCGTTACGGGTATCGCCGTTTCGGCAACACAGACGTCTTCCACCGATAACCAAACGGAAATCGTGCGGGCCTGTAATGGGTGTCAGCCGAGTTCGTCGGCCCCCAGCACCCGAGTCTCCCCGGAAACGGAGTCCCCCATGGCTTTTGACGCATCCATCACCGAGAACATCGCGAAATCTCTGGCCGAGATCCCCCACCCGTCGCTGCCCAAGGGCAGCAACATCTACGGCAGCACCAAGATCTTCCCCGACTACCAGGCTGAGGACGGCGAGAGCTACTTCACCCTGGTGCACGGCATCGCCCACGAATCGTCGGTCAGCTTCGTCGCCGTCCTGCAGGCAACCCGCGCGCTGCGCAAGGGATTCGAGTCCGCCATCTACTTCTACGGTCCGGGTGCCATCAACTGCCTGGCCACCCGCGGGTTTCCCACCACCGGCGACTCCGGTTTCCCGGGCGAGCAGAACATCAACGACGCGCTGGCCACCTTCATCTCCGAGGGCGGCACGGTATTCGCCTGCCGCTTCGGGCTCGCTCTGCACGGCGGTCGTGAAGAGGACCTGATCGAGGGCGTCATCCCCGCGCACCCGCTGGACGTCCAGGACGCCCTGATCCACTACGCCCGCAAGGGTGCCATCATCAACTCCACATACATGGTGTGAGTTCGAGATGACCACTCTTGCCGCGGTTTCCGCGAACTTCACCCGCGACCTGGAGCAGAACTACGCCCTGATTGCCGCGCTGGCCGACGAGGCGCGCGAACGTGGTGTCGACTTCCTGGCGCTGCCGGAAGCGGCCATCGGAGGGTATCTGTCGTCGCTGGGCAACCACGGCGACACCGTCAAGACCACCACCCGTTCGCTGCCACCGGCCATCCGGGCCGACGGGCCCGAGATCCGGCGGGTGCAGCAACTGGCCGGTGACCTGGTGGTGGCGATCGGCTTCTGCGAGCTTGCCGACGACGGTGAAACACGTTACAACGCAGCAGCATTGCTCGATGGTGGTCAGGTCTACGGCGTCTACCGCAAAGTTCATCAACCGCTGGGGGAGGGCATGTCGTACTCCGCCGGTGACCGCTACGACGTCCACGACACCCCGGCCGGTCGCATCGGCCTGCAGATCTGCTACGACAAGGCCTTTCCCGAGGCGGCCCGGATGATGGCCCTCGACGGGGCGCAGATCATCGCCAGCCTGTCGGCCTGGCCGGCGGCGCGCACCGCCACCGCGGAGAACCTGCAGGAGGACCGGTGGACCTACCGGTTCAACCAGTTCGACATCGCCCGCGCCCTGGACAACCAGGTGTTCTGGGTCGCGGCGAACCAGAGCGGCACCTTCGGGTCGCTGCGCTACGTCGGCAACGCCAAAGTGGTGGACCCGGGAGGCAACATCCTGGCCACCACCCTGCTGGGCAGCGGGATGGCGGTCGCCGACGTCGACGTCGACACCACCTTCCGCACCATGCGCGCCGGGATGTTCCACCTGCGTGACCGCAGGCCCGATGTGTACGGCCCGCTGACCGATGCCGACGCCACCACCTGGGCGGAGCTCGCGCATGCCTGAGATGACCTTCGACATCCGCTGGCCCGACGGTTCCACCCAATCCTGCTACTCCCCGAGCCTGGTGATGCACGACTACCTGACCACGGGGCAGCGCTACACCGTCGCCGACCTGCTGGACCGCACGGGCACCGCGCTGCAGCAGGCCAGCGACCGGGTGCGGGCGAAGTACGGCTTCGCCTGCACCTCGGCCGCAGCTACCGCTGAGGAGATCACCAGCGCTGCACGGCAGTTCGACCGTAACGCGGAGATCGTGATCGTCGGCATGCACCCCGAGATGGAGCGGTGATGACCACAACATCACATGTGCCGGTGGCCATCATCGGCGGTGGACAGGCCGGCCTGTCGGTCAGCTGGTACCTGCGCCGCGCCGGCATCGACCACGAGGTGCTCGAGGCGCAGACCCCGGTGCACGCCTGGGCCGACAGCCGCTGGGACAACTTCACCCTGGTGACCCCCAACTGGCACTGCAAGCTGCCCGGCTACACCTACGACGGGCCGGACCCGGACGGGTTCATGACCCGCGACGAGGTGGTGGACTGGCTGCAGGGCTGGTTGCAGACCTTCCACGCGCCGCTGCGCACCCACACCCGGGTCACGAAGTTGGCCCAGCGCGTCGAAGGCGGGTTCACGCTCACCCTCGAATCACCCTCGGGCACTGAGTTTCTCACCTGTGAGAACGCCGTCATCGCCACCGGCGGTTACCCCCTTCCGGTGATGCCTGCCTACTCCCCGTCGCTGGACCCGGGCATCACCCAGATCCACTCCGAGCAGTACCGCAACGCCGGGCAACTGCCCCACGGCGCGGTGCTGGTGGTGGGCACCGGGCAGTCCGGCGCGCAGATCGCCGAAGATCTGCACCTGGCCCGGCGCCAGGTGCACCTGGCGGTGGGCAACGCGCCCCGGGTGGCCCGGTTCTACCGCGGCCGCGACTGCATGACGTGGCTGTCCGACATGGGGCTCTACGACCGTGCCGCACAACAGTATCCGGGTGGCAAGGCGGCCATCGAGAAGACCAACCACTACGTGACCGGCCGCGACGGCGGCCGGGACGTGGACCTGCGGCAGTTCGCCGTCGAAGGGATGAAGCTCTACGGCGCGCTGGCCGACGGCAAGGACTCCACCCTGGCCTTCGAACCCACCCTGCGCACCGCATTGGACCACGCCGACGCGGTGTACAACTCGATCTGCTCGGACATCGACGCCTACATCGACCGCGAGGGCATCACCGCGCCGCCACCGTCGCGTTACGTCCCGGTGTGGGAGCCCGACACCGAGCCCACCACACTGGATCTGGCGGCCGAAGGGGTCACCAGCATCGTGTGGGCCATCGGCTACCGACCGGACTACCGGTGGATCGAGGCCAGTGCCTTCGACGGCGCGGGGCGGCCGATGCAGACCCGCGGCGTCACCTCGGTGCCGGGGCTGAGCTTCGTCGGACTGCCATGGATGCACACCTGGGGATCGGGGCGGTTCCTCGGGATCGATCGCGACGCCTCGTACGTCGCCGCCGCCATCATCGGCGGCTACCACGAGTCCGTGCTGCGGCTCGCCGTCGGGCACTGACCCCACGATCAGGAGGACACGACATGTCCGTATCCACCCGAGTCGATCTGGCTCTGCTGGGTTTTCGCGGTGCGCCACCGGTCAGCCGCACCGCGGGCGCCGGGCCCAGCGTCGACGGCCACCTGGTGATCGACGGTCTCAATGCCGCCATCCCGCGTAATCCCGACAGCCCGTTCGCTTTCGACGGCACCCGGGTGCTCCTCGACGGCGAGGACGTCGGGCTGGACGTCGAAGTGGTGCACCGGCCCCGGTTCTACGACCTGAGTACCGCTGAGGGGGTGCCCTACGAGAAGCTGGCCCGGCTGCACGGCCGCAACGTCCTGGCCACCACCGTGGTGCAGACCTGCATCCGCTACGCCGAGGACCAGCGCTGCCGGTTCTGCACCATCGAGGAGTCCCTGCGCACCGGCGCCACCACGGCCGTCAAGAGGCCCGCCGAGCTGGCCGAGGTGGCCGCTGCCGCAGTGCGTCTGGACGGTGTGACGCAGATGGTGATGACCACGGGCACCTCGGCGGGCAGTGACCGCGGCGCCCGTCACCTGGCCCGTTGCGTGCGCGCGGTCAAGGCCGCGGTGCCCTCGCTGCCCATCCAGGTGCAGTGTGAGCCGCCCGCCGACCTGGCGGTGCTGACCGAGCTGCGCGAAGCCGGCGCCGATGCCATCGGCATCCACATCGAATCCCTCGACGAGGATGTCCGCCGACGCTGGATGCCCGGCAAGGCAGAGGTCACCGTGGCGCGCTACCACGAGGCGTGGCGTGAGGCGGTCCGGGTGTTCGGACGCAATCAGGTGTCGACCTACCTGCTGGTCGGGCTCGGGGAGGACCCCGAGGAATTGATCCGCGGCGCAGCCGAACTCATCACCATGGGCGTGTATCCCTTCGTCGTCCCGTTCCGCCCGCAGCCCGGATCCCTGGCGGTCGACGTCGACGGCGCCCCAGCGCCGGAGGCCGGTGTGGTCGAGAAGGTCAGCCGGGAGGTGGCAGCCCTGCTGCGCGCAGCGGACATGGCCGGCGCCGACCAACGAGCCGGGTGCGCGGCCTGCGGAGCGTGCAGCGTCCTGCAGAACCTGGGGGCCTGATGATCCCGTTCGCCGCAAGCGCGCACGCCCCCGTCGGGCTGTCGATCCTGTGCGGGACGCCGCGCACGCCCGAGCCTTTCCTGATCAGCCCGGCCTCCGGGTATGACCAGCTGGCCGCGTACGGGCGGCTGAGGCGATCGGAGTTCGTCGCCGAGCAGGGTCTGTTCACCGGCAGTGACCGCGATGACCTCGACGACGATCCCCGCACCGTGGTGCTGGTGGCCACCGGCCCGGACGGGCGGGTGCTCGGCGGGGTGCGGCTGACCCCGGCCACCGCCACCGATCTGGGCTGGTGGACCGGCAGCCGGCTGGTGGTCGATCCGGCCGCGCGCTCGGCAGGAGTGGGCCCGGCGCTGGTCCGGGCCGCGTGCGCCTACGCCGAATCAGCGGGCGTGCTGCGTTTCGAGGCCACCGTGCAGCAGCGCTACGCCCGACTGTTCGCTCACCTGGGTTGGGACCGGCTGGGAACCCGGGTGGTGGCCGGCCAGGACCATGCCTGGGTGCGCTGGCCTCTGCACCGGATCCAGCGGAGCGCCGCAGCCACCAAATCGTTTCTCGGTGACACCTTGGCACCGCTGCGGGCCGTGCCCGGCGGGCTGGGAACCGCCGGCTTCGTCGGCGACGACGGGGCGCCGATTCCCGGCAGCGACCTCATCGCCGCGTGCGATGCGATCGTGCCCTCGATGGTGGAACGGGACCCGGAATGGGCGGGGTGGTGCGCCGTGCTGGTCAACATCAACGACCTCACCGCCATGGGCGCCACTGCGGTGGGTCTGCTCGACGCTGTCGGCGCACCCACCCGCGCCCTGCTGGACCGGGTGATGACCGGGCTGGCCCGCGCCAGCGCCGCCTGGCAGGTGCCGGTGCTCGGCGGGCACACCCAGGTCGGTGTCCCGGCGGCGCTGTCGGTCACCGCGTTGGGCAGCAGCAGCGCACCGGTACGCGGCGGCGGCGGGGCGGCCGGCGACGCCGTGCGGCTGACGGTGGACACCACCGGTGGCTGGCGTCCGGGTTACACCGGGCGACAATGGGATTCGACCAGTACGCGCCGCAGCGCGGAGCTGGCAGCGATGGCCGCGCTGGTGGGCCGGACGGCGCCGAAGGCCGCCAAGGACGTCAGCATGGCCGGTATCGCCGGCACACTCGGAATGTTGGCCGAGGCCTGCGGGACCGGCGCCGAGCTGAATGTGGCGGCGGTGCCCCGACCTGCGGAGGCGACGGTCGGGGACTGGCTGACCTGTTTCCCGGGGTACGGCATGCTGACCGCAGGCCCGCAGGAGCCCGCGGCGCTGCCCGCCGGTGTCCGCACCGCGGAATGTGGTGTGCTGACGACCGAACCGGGGGTGCGGCTGCGCTGGCCCGACGGGGTGGTGACCGGTGTGCTCTCGTCCGCGGTGACCGGGCTGGGCACGTCGTAAGGTACTCCCGATGACGGTGGTGACCCTGGCCGCGGTGGCCGCGCACTTCGGGCGCGACCTGCCGCGCTGCGTCGAGAAGGTGGTCGGCATCACCGCCGCCGCGCGGCAGGACGGGGTGGACCTGCTGGTGTTCCCCGACGCCTGCCTCGGCGGGTACATCGGCGACTTCCGGGCGCCGGACCCCGAGGACCCACCGCCGGCGCTGGATCCCGACGGACCCGAGATCGCCGCGGTGATCGCCGCAGCCGGGCCGATGACGGTGTGCCTGGGCTATGCCGAAGCCAGCGTCGGGGGCGGGCGCTACAACGCCGCCATCTGCGTCACGGGCGACGGCGTGCTGGGCACCCACCGCAAGGTGCACCAGCCGGCTGGGGAGGCGCTGACCTATCTGGCCGGAGACGGCTTCTCGGTGTTCGACACCCCGGTGGGCCGACTCGGCATGCTGATCGACTACGACAAGACCTTCCCGGAGGCCGCGCGCGCCCTCGCTGCCGCCGACGCGCACATCATCGCCGCGTTGTCGGCCTGGCCGGCCAGCATCACCGACCGCGCGTCCCGGTTGCCCGCCGACCGGCAGTCCCGGCTGTTCGACCTGTACGACTGCGCGCGGGCTGCGGAGAATCAGGTCGTGGTGGTGTCGTCGAACCAGACCGGCGTGATGGGCAATCTGCGGTTTCTCGGTCAGGCGAAGGTGGTCGGGCCCGGTGGCGACATCCTGGCCACCACCCGCGCCAAAGGCGGGCTGGCCAAGGTGGCGATCGACGTCGAGGCCGAGGTCGGCCGCGCGCGCAAGGTGCTCAACCACCTCGCCGAGCTGCGTCCTGACACCTACCGGAGCCCGTTGTGACGATGCGCGTTGCGTTGCTGACCTACTCCACGAAACCCCGTGGCGGCGTGGTCCACACGCTGAACCTGGCCGAGGCGCTGGCGGCGCGCGGGGTGGCGGTGACGGTGTGGTCACTGGCCCGCGCCGGCGACCGCGGCTTCTTCCGCGAGGTTGATCCCGCGGTGACGGTGAAGCTGGCCGAGTTCACCGACCTACCCGGCGACACCGTGACCGACCGCATCGTGCGGTCGATCGCCACGCTGCGAGAAGCGTTCTGCGCCGCTGACTTCGATATCGTGCATGCCCAGGACTGCATCAGCGCCAACGCGGTGGGCCGGTGTATCCGCACCATCCATCACCTCGACGAGTTCACCACCCCGGTGCTGGCGCAGTGTCACGAGCGCGCGATCGTCGACCCCTACGCCCGGATCTGCGTGTCGGAAGCGGTGGCCGCGCAGGTGCGGGCCGGCTGGGGTTTCACGCCTGAGGTGATTCCCAATGGTGTTGCTGCACAACGGTTCATCGACGCGGCCTCGGATGCTGCGGCGCTGGCCCGCTGGCGGGCACAGCTCGGTCATTATGTGCTGGCCGTCGGCGGCATCGAACCCCGGAAAGGCACCCTGGATCTGGTGGAGGCCATGGCGCTGCTGCCGGGGGTGCCCCTGGTGATCGCCGGCGGGGAGACGCTGTTCGACTACCGCGACTACCGCAGCGCCTTCGAGCAACGGTGCAGGGAGCTGAGCGTGCATCCGGTGATCCTGGGTGCGGTCGACGATGCCGAGCTCCCCAGTCTGGTGGCCGCCTGTGACGCCTTCGCGTTTCCGTCCACCAAAGAGGGCTTCGGTCTGGCGGCCATGGAGGCCCTGGCGGCAGGCCGACCCGTGGTGGCCCGCGATCTGCCGGTCCTGCGGGAAGTCTTGGGTAGCACAGTGACTTTCGCGTCCACGCCGGCCGGTTTTGCGGCGGCGCTGCAGGCCGCCATCGAGGCGCCGCCGGACCCGGGCCCCGGCCGGGCGCTGGCACGCAGCCGGACCTGGGCCGCCGCCGCGGCCGCGCACATCGAGTTCTACGAGCGCTCCCGGTAGATCAACAGCTGATAGCCCGGTGCGCTGGCCACTCCGAAGGCATGGAAGTCGGCGGTCAGCCGCCCCCGGACCGGGTGGTGCAGCAGCTTGGTCTCGTGGGTCTTGGGCTGCACATCATGGCGCGACCAGTAGGCGGCGAACTCCTCGCTGCCGCTGTTGAGCGTCTCGAGCAGTTCGGTCAGGCGCGCCGGAGTGTGGCTGAAATCGGCACTGGCCCGCAGATTCGCGACCGTGCCCTGGGCCGCGGCCTCCCAGTCGACGTAGAAGCGACGTCCTTCGGGGTCCAGGAACACCATCTCGAGCAGATTCGCCGTCTCGGTGAACCCGCAGAACAGTTCGGCGGCCCGGCTGTTGAGCACCACGATGTCCAGCAGCGGGTCGAGCACCATGGCGCCGGCTTCTTCCCAGGAGTCCATGAGTGACAACAACTCCGGCGGCACCGGGCGGATCGACGCCTGCTCGTCGAGCCGGCGGGCCACCCCGGCCAGGGAGTAGACATACTGCTGCTCGGGCTCACTGAGCTGCAGGATCGACGAGAGCGCAGCCAGCACCTCGGGGGACGGGCGGAGCTCGCGGCCCTGCTCGAGTCTGCGGTAGTAGTCCACGCTGACACCCGCAGCCAGCGCCACCTCCTCGCCCCGAAGGCCCGTCACCCGACGCGGCCCACCGGGGACCAGCCCGATGTCCTCGGGTCCGACCTTCGCGCGTCTGGTGCGCAGGAAATCACCCAACTCGCTCGGCATGCCCCGATCCTAGGGACCGGGCGGGGCGGTGGGGGGACGTGAGACGTCCCCCCACCCTGGCGCGCGGGCGCCCACGCTGGACCCATGACCGAAACACGAAACACCACCTCTGCACAGTTGCTCTCCGGGTCCCCGCTGGCGGGCCGGGTCGCGGTGGTCACGGGAGCGTCCAGCGGGATCGGGGAGGCCACGTCGGTGCGGCTGGCCGAACTCGGGGCCAAGGTCGCCCTGCTGGCGCGCCGCGGTGACCGCCTCGACGAGTTGGAGGACCGCATCAGGGCCGCCGGGGGCGAGGCCTTGGCGCTGCCCACCGACGTCCGCGACCGCGACGCCGTGCTCGCTGCCGGTCACCGGGTGGCCGACGAGCTCGGCACCGCCGACCTGGTGTTCGCCAACGCCGGCATCCAATTGATCTCCAGCATCAGCGATCTGGCCGTCGAGGACTGGGACACCCAGCTGCACACCAACGTGGGAGGGGTGATGAACACCATCGCGGCGTTCCTGCCGCAGCTGCGTGCTGCCGCCGCCGAGGGACGCACAACCGACCTGATCACCACCTCATCGATCGCCGCGGTGCGGATCCTGGAACGGTTCCAGGTGTACTCGGGCACCAAGGCGCTGGTGGCCCACCTATCGCGGCTGCTGCGCACCGAGCTGGGGGAGGAGAAGATCCGGGTGTCGACCATCGAACCGGGCATGGTCGACACCGAGCTGCCCGATCACGTCTCCGATCCCGCCGCCTCCACCCTGATGGCGGATCTGATCGCCGACATCGACGCCCTGCAGTCCGCCGACATCGCCGAGGTGGTCGCCTTCCTGGCCGCCCTGCCGCGCCACATCAACCTGACCGAGATCACCGTGCTGCCGACGGAGCAGAAGATCTGACGTGCAAAGAATCGGCGCTGAGTGCCCCCGGCAGGATTCGAACCTGCGACACCGGCTTTAGGAGAGCCGTGCTCTATCCCCTGAGCTACGGGGGCGACGGTGGGAGTGTACTCGGGACGGGGTGGGGTTTGCGCCGACGGAGGGCCGGTAATCCTGCTGCCATGAGTGCATCAGACAAGGCGTGGATCAAGGTCGACAAGCTCACCGGCATCGCCAAGGAGAAAGTGGGCCGGGTGACCGGCAACCGCCGTATGCAGTTCGAAGGCAGGTCCGAGCAGATGAACGCCAGCGTTCGCTCGGCGGGGGAGAAGATCAAAGACTCGGTGCGGGGTCGACGGACCCGCACCACACGAAACACCTACTGACGTAGTTCGGCAATCACCTTCGCGAACTGCTCGGCGTGGCGCAGCATCACCGTCAGGTAGCTGATGCCGTACCGCTCCTGCAGCGTGTGCACCTGGTCGGCCATGTCGCGCGGCGTCCCGGACAGCACGCCGGGCAGGCGTGTCAGCTCCTCGTCCGAGGAGTGTGGAGCATAGCGGCGCATCAGGGAGAGGTCGGCGTGACCGGTCTCATCGGTGGGCGCCGCGGTGATCGTCAGGTTCAACTCCACCTCACGGCCATCGGTGGCTTCGCGCACGAACTCCACCCTCTCGGCCAAAGGATCGGCCACACCTTTGCCGAGGTCGGAACCTGTGAGCCCGACGATCTGCGCATGTTGCGCGGCCAGCGTCAGCACTCGGTCGCCGTTGCCCGCGACCAGCAGGGGGATGTCGGGATGGTGTTCCCGGAGATACGCAACGCAGTGCTCGAGGTGGCGCACCCGCTGCCCGGCCGTTGGGTAGGGCAGCTCTGCGGCCTCGAACTCTTGGCGCACATATCCCGCACCCAAACCGAGTTCCAGCCGACCCTCACTCAGCGTCGCGACGTCAGCGGCGTCGCGGGCCAGCAGCGCTGGCCTGTAGAAGCCGCAATTGAGGACATTGGTGCCCAGCCGGATCGTCGACGTGACCGCCGCCACAGCGGCCAGAGCGGGGAAGGGGGCAATCGCTCCGAGGTGGTCGGGCACGATGAAGACATCAAAACCGAGGTCCTCGAAGCGCCTCGCATTGTCCAGCAGTGCAGTACGTGATTGCAGATGGTTGACGCCGACACCGAATCGGAACTGACCGCTCATCGGCACGGATGGTACGCGTTTGACCCGGCCCGCATCGGTGAATCCCGCGGCGGTGATTGACGACTTCGGTGATCCACCGACCATAGGTGTCGAAGAGGAATTCCTGCTCGTCGACCCGGACAGCGGAGCCCCCGTCGCGAAAAACGACGACGTGGCCACATATGCCGAGGCCCACGGCGTGCAGCTGCAGAAGGAACTGACCACCTGCCAGGTGGAGACCGCCACCGGCATCCTGAACACTCCCGATCAGGTGCTGGCCGAGGTCACCCGCCTGCGGCAGATCAGCGCGGCCGCGGCCGAGAAGGCCGGCGCGCAGCTGTTGGCCGTCGCGCTGCCTCCGACGGTGCCCCACGAATTCCCCATCACCGACAAACCTCGATACCACCGCATTGCCGAGCAGTTCGGCATGATCGCCCACGAGCAGGGAATCTCCGGCTGTCATGTGCATGTCGCCGTCCCGGACGCCGACGCCGCGGTGCGGGTGTGCACGCGGCTGCGGCCGTGGTTGCCGGTGCTGTTGGCGCTGACCGCCAACTCGGCCATCTACCGCAACAGCGACACCGGCTACGCCAGCTGGCGGCACATCCTCTGGGCCCGCTGGCCCAGCGCCGGACCACCACCGCATCTGCGCTCAGCGGCCGAGTACTACGCGGTGGTCTCCGAATTGCAGGACGCCGGAGCCATTCTCGACAACGGCATGGTCTATTGGGATGCCCGGCCGTCCGCCAATTTCCCCACGGTCGAGATCCGCGCCTCCGACGTGCCCTCGACGGCCGCCGAGACCACCTTGTTGGCGACGCTGGTCCGCGCCGCGGTGATGACGGCGCTGCGACGCCCAGATCTGGATTCGGTGCTGCCCGAACACGTTCTGCGTGCGGCGTATTGGCGGGCCGCCCGGGACGGGGCCGAGCGCCGGATGCCGGAGCTGATCTCTGTGTTCGTCAACGAGGTCCGGCCCGCCCTGGAGGCCGCCGGCGACTGGGACTATGCGAGCGCCGAGGTGCAGCGGGTGCTCGGCGAGGGCAACGGCGCGGCCCGGCAGCGGCGAGCGTGGCGGCGGCGCAAGGACATCGGCGATGTCCTGGCCGACGCTGCCGCGTCCACCGTCAGGTGAGCGGCAGGCTGGCGAACGGCTCGCTGGTCGGTTGCTCCGAGCCGGTGCCGGGTTCGACGGTGAACGCGAGCTCGGTCGAGTCGCCCAGGTCGGGAACCACGGCCGTGGTGGACGGCGACACCGACGCGGCATCCATCGTGCCCGCCGAGGTCGCCTGGCCGTCGTGCAGCAGCCACATCTGGTAAACGGTGCCCGTCGACGGCGGCGGCACGTTGTTCATCACCAGGTAGGCCGCGTCCCGCTCATGGGAGAACACCAGGGTGGCCTGCCCGCCGCCGGGCAGTTCACCGGAGACCGTGCGGACGTCGGGGGCGGCGAAGATCTGCTCGGTGGTCGACGGCGCGGGAGCCGGCCGCAGTGCCAGCCCGGCGCCGAGGGCACCGAGCCCGATCACCAACGCCGCAGCGCCCGCCAGCACCGCCTGCCGCCAGTTACGGCGGGGCAGGGCGCGGACATTGTCGGCGGAAGCGGCGGACAGCACCGCGTCCCGCAGATGCGCCGGTGGTTCGGTTGCGGTCGCCGCCGACAGATGGGCCATGGCCTCGCGCACCGCGCGTACCTCGTCGTAGAACGCCGCTTCCCGCCCGGCGCGGGCCACCTCGGCGTCCACCGCGTCGCGTTCGTCGTCGCTGAGCGCATGCAGTGCGTAGGGGACCGCGAGGTCCATCACGTCTGATTCGGGGCTGGTCATCGCACCCCCAGGCAGTTGCGCAGCCCGCGGAGTGCGTCACGCATGCGCGACTTCACCGTCGCCAGGTTGGCTGACAGCTTTTCGGACACCTGCACGTAGGTCAGGCCGTCGTAGTACGCCATTTGGATACATTCTCGTTGCAGGTCGGTCAGGCCGTCCAGGCAGGAAACGACCTCCTGTCGCTCTTCGCGGGAGATCACCGCGTCGCTCACGTTGTCGCTGGCCAATTCGACGTTCGCGGCACCGTAGCGGGACTCGCGCGTCGTCGCCGCCTGCTCCGAACGCACCCGGTCCACGGCCCTGCGATGGGCCAGGGTCATCAGCCAGGACAGCGCCGATCCGGCGGCGGGATCGAAGTTCCCGGCCGAGCGCCACACCTGGAGATAGACGTCCTGAGTGGTTTCCTCGCTGTACCCGGGATCCCGAAGAAC
This sequence comes from Mycolicibacterium tokaiense, assembly GCF_010725885.1. Lineage (NCBI taxonomy): Bacteria > Bacillati > Actinomycetota > Actinomycetes > Mycobacteriales > Mycobacteriaceae > Mycobacterium > Mycolicibacterium tokaiense. The sequence goes on from NZ_AP022600.1 coordinate 2,787,641, forward strand.
CCGTGTGACCAGGCCGTATACCCGAGACCGGGTGAGATCGTAGAACTGCGCGAAGGCATCGGCGTCGCCGCGAGCCACTCGGCGCAGCAGCACGTCGAGGTCCGTCACGAGCATGAGGATAACCGGCGGTGCGGTCCGGCTTGTGCAGTCACGCGCGCTTTCGCGCAGTGGGACCGGCGGGCTGTCGGCCAGGGTCATGGTCCGTGCACCCCCTGGGCCCCGGCGGCGGAGTGCACGGGGATCTCCCGCGGGACGGTCGGCACGCCGCGCAGCATCAGGGCGGCGGCGTGGGTGCGGATCGCCAACGCCCCCATCAGCGGGGCCAACGGTGCCGTCAGCTGCAGCCTGGCCACCTGGGCCGCACTGGCACTGCGGCGGGTGCCGCGCAGCGTCGCCACAAACGCGGGCTCATCGTCGCGGTGCAGCGAGATCGTGATGTCCAGGCGGTCGTCGGGGCGCGGCGCCCGCACCAGGTAGTGGCCGTCGTTGCCCTGGAAGGGGGAGACGTAGAGCTGTTTGGGCACCACCGCCGGCTGGCCCTGATCCGGGGGCAGGAGGTAGGCGTGCCGGTCGCCGTAGGTGTTGTGGACCTCGGCGATGACGGCGCGAACCTCACCGGTGGCGTCGTGACACCAGAACAGGCTCAGCGGATTGAACACATATCCGAGCACCCGGGCCTGCAGCAGCGCGGTGATCCGGCCGCCGGGCAGATACACGTCGTGTTCCGCCAGCACCTGCTCGACGCGTCGGCGCAGGGTGTCGGGTCCGTCGGCCGGTTCCTCGAAGTGGTCCTGGGCCTCGAACCGCGCGAAGGAGCGCAAGAACGCAGGCAACCGCGGCGGTGCGTCAACGTCGATGTACCAGCTGTAACCCGTGTGCTCGAAGTAGTGATGCGCCGGCGCGCGGCGCAGATGCATGACACGGGTGCGGTACAGCGCGGGGGTGCTCGTGTCCAAGGCTTGCACATCTGCTATTCGGAGCAGATGTCGCAGCGGATGGGAGCAAACTCAGGCGGGCTGCGCGGCGCCGCGACTACCCGCGATCAGATGCCCCCAGGTCTGGGTCGCCGCCTCGGCAGCAGGCCCGGCGACGATGGCCATCGAGCCTTCGGCCAGCTGGACCAGGGCCCGCGCCAGCGTCAAGGTGCCGAGCCCGAACTGCTTGGAGGTGCGGGCGATCTCGGTGAACGCGTCGTCGGCGCTACAGCCGCGCAGTGCCACCAGGACACCTTTGGCGATATCCAGGTACCGACTGTCGGTGGACGGGATGAGTGTGTTCCGAGGCAACGCGCCAGACCTTCCAGTTGCAATGAAGCTCCCACTCTAGTTGGCAGACAACCAATTTGACGGACTTTTACCAACAGTCCAGCAACACCACAACAAACGGTGAATGGCGGGCGTCGTCCCGGTGTCACACCCAGGTGCGGGCGGCGGCGGCCAACCCCTGAACCAGCGCCGAGGTGGCCGGGCTCAGACCGTCGTCACCGGGCATCGCACTGCGCGGGCTGATGCCGCGCACCCGCGGCGACAGTTCCACCTGCACCCCGCCGTGGCGGGGGAGATTCACCGGGTTGTCCGGGTGCAGGCCGCGCAACTCGGGCGGGATCTCGTCGAGGTCGGTGATGACGTGGTAACCCGGTACGACGACGTGACGGTGGAGGTGCTCTGCCAGGGTGCGGTTGGTCCCGCCGGCGAGCAGGTGGGTGCTGCGACCCAGCCGGCCGTAGCCGTGCACGGACACCACGATGTCGACGTGGTCGAGGAACTGCTGTAACTGCGCGGACTCGGCCGGCCGGTACAGCGCGGAGGCGAGGTGGTCGGGGTAGTGGTCAGGGTGGTGCACGGCATACACCGAGGCGCCCGCCGCGTCGGCCGCCCGCTCGGCGATCACGTCTGTCATGCGTTCGAGCCCGCCGCCGTGGATGGCCATGAACCCGAATCGGGAGCGCAGCGTAGCCCTTTCGACCACTCCCGGAACGGCCAGCAGGTCGGTCAGCGACTGCGGTGCACCGGCCGTCGCCGGACCCAGCTGCCGCGGCCAGTGCACCGGATCCCAGCGCCGCAGGAACTCCACCCAGCGTGGCGGCAACCCGTGGTGCACGGCGCCGGCGATGATGCGCTCGAGGTAGCCGGGTCGCGGTGCTCCCGGTTCCACCCGGTGGTCGATGTAGACCCAGACCGATGTCGGTCCGTCGTCGGTCTGCACCGTCATCCGGTCGCGGCGGTAGCGCACCGGCACCCCTTCGGCACTGTCCAGCGTGGCCAGGTCGCGGTCGGACACCTCCCAGACGACCCCGTGCACGCGCGAGCCGGTGAAGGGCTCGACGGTGGCAACCCCGCGTTCGTTGATCAGCCAGTCGTGATCGGTCAGGACCGCCGGACGCGGTGTCGCGGCATCGGGACAGCGGCGCGCCATCTGCTGCACGCACAGGTTGGACCCGTACGCGAAATAGAGGTGACGGACCGACACTCAGCCCGTCACGGTCAGATAGATGAGCACCACATTCAGCACACTAATCAACGCCGCGACCGCCCACCCGAGTGCGGTGGTGACCCGGTGGTTGGCGTCGTCCCCCATCAACCGGCGGTCGCTGGTCAGGCGAACCAGCGGAATCAGGGCGAAGGGGATGCCGAACGACAGCACCACCTGGGAGAGCACCAGGGCGCGACTGGGGTCGAAGCCGATGCCCAGGATCACCAGTGCGGGGATCAGTGTGACCAGCCGTCGCACCAGGATGGGAACGGAGATCTTGAGCAGCCCGTCCATGATCATCGCGCCGGCGTATGCGCCCACCGAGGTGGAGGCCAGCCCTGAGGCCAGCAGGCCGATGGCGAACAGCAGCGCGATGGTGGGCCCCAGGGTGTCCTGGACCGCGGCGTGGGCGCCTTCGATGGAGTCGGTGTCGTCGCGCCCCTGCAGAGTGGTGGCGGCCACCAGCAGCATCGCCAGGTTCACCGCGCCGGCCACCAGCATGGCCAGTGCCACATCCCATTTGGTCACCTGCAACAGCCGCCGTCGCGGTGCGCCCGCCGCCGGATGTCCGTGCCGGTCGCGGGCCAGCCCGGAGTGCAGGTAGACCGCGTGCGGCATGACCGTCGCGCCCAGCATGGCGGTGGCCAGCAGCACGCTCTCGGCACCGTCGAACCTGGGGATCAATCCGGCGGCCACGTCGTCGACGGACGGGGGTGCCACCACCAGGCTGGTCAGGAAGCCGATCGCGATGACCAGCAGCAGTCCGGTGATGACCCGCTCGAACACCTTCTGCCCGCGGCGGTCCTGTACCAGCAGCAGCACCAGTGACACCGCTCCGGTGATGATGCCGCCGACCAGCAGCGGCAGGTCGAACAAGAGGTACAGCGCGATGGCCCCGCCCACCACTTCGGCAAGATCGGTTGCCATGGCCACCAATTCGGCCTGCAGCCAGTAGGCGATCCGGGTGCGCCTGCGGGTGTGGTCGGCGACGGCCTCCGGCAGTGAGCGCCCCGTGACCAGGCCCAGTTTGGCGGACAGGAACTGCACCAGCCCGGCCATCACGTTGGCCAGCACGATCACCCACACCAGCAGGAATCCGAACTGCGCGCCGGCGCTGACGTTGGCGGCGACGTTGCCTGGGTCGACGTAGGCGATGGCGGCGACGAACGCCGGCCCCAGCAGAACGAATCCGGACCGCAGAGGCGCTCGGGTGACCTGGCTCAACTGCCCCACTCTCTATCCGTGGAAACGAATCAGAAAGTTAGGGTAGCCGAAAAATGTGTTCAGCCGAACCCGAAGACGAAACCGGGGCCGTCCCAGCCCCAGCCCCATCCCCAACCCCAGCCGTAGTTCATCGGTGGTGGGGTGGTGGTGATCTGCGCGCTGCCCCGGGTCTCGCACTGCGTGGTCTGCGGAGAGACGTTCACGCAGTTCGGCAAGGCCGCGGCGGTGGGCGAAAAAAGAACCGCCGCCGACAGCGCCAGGGCTGTCAGCGGCGGTGCGAAGAGTTGTGTTGTGGTGCACATGGTCGCTCCGATCGATGGAGCGATTTTACGCCTGAGCAGGGCTCAAGGGAATGTCACGACGTAGTTCGGGTAGTCCCAGTAGCGGTAGGTGAAGCCCGGCCAGGTGGGCTGGCCCAATTCGGCCGGACCGGTGACGATCTGAGTGCTGCCGCCGGTGGTGCACACCGTGGTCTGCGGGGTGGCCGGCTGGGAGCCGACGGCGCCGCACTGCGGCTGGGCCGCCGCCACCGGCGCAAGCAGCAGAGCCACCGGCGCAGAGAGCACCGCCGCCGACAGCGCGAGGACTGCCAGCGGCGGAGCGAAAGGCGTCGAGACGCGCATGGGGCCGGGGTCTAGAGGACCCACATGCCTCCACCCCACGGCCACATGCCCCACTGGGTCTCGCCGAGCTGACCGGGCGAGCTGGTGATCTGGGCATTGCCCGGGCTCTGGCACACCGTGCTGGTACCGGAGACGATGTTGCCGGCTTGCGTGCAGTCGGTGCGCGGGGGCTCAGCCGACGCCAGCGGCGCGGCCATGATGGCCCCGGCAGCACCAGCGGCTGCGAGCAGTGCGGCGACGGTCAGACGAGACTTCATCCCTGGGTCCTTGTCCTCGAAGGCATCAATGATGTCCAGAGCCTACAGCGCTTTGCCAGCAAGTACCGGGATGTCGGCAATCGGGCTCACAGGTCCGGGATGGGCAGGTCCAAGTTGGGAAACGTCAGTCCGCCGTCCACCTCGAGGGTCTTACCGGTGAGGTAGCTCGCGGCAGGCGAAGCCAGATACACGGCCGCCGCCGCGATGTCGTCGGGATCGCCGAGGCGGCGCATCGGCGTGGCCCGCTCCATGGGGGTCCGTAGCTCGTCGTTGGACGCCACCACCTCGAGCGCGGAGGTCAGGATGGAGCCCGGCGCGATGGCGTTGACGCGCACCCGCGGGGCCAGGTCCAACGCGGAGAGCCGGGTGTAATGAGCCAGCGCCGCCTTCGCCGTACCATAAGCGGCAAACCCGCGCCCGGCCAGACGTCCCATCGTCGACGTGATGTTGATGACGCTGCCGCCGCCGCTGTGCTCCAACATCAACGGCACCGCAGCGGAAGTCAGCGCGTGCGCCGTCATCACGTTGAACGTGAATGCATTCTTGAAGGCCTGGGTCGGGGTGTCCAGCAAAGCGCCTGGCATGGTGCCGCCGACGTTGTTGACCACGATGTCGAGTTTGCCGAACGTCTCGGCCGCGACGCGCGCCAGGCCCGCGGTGGTGTCCGGGTCGGCGAGGTCGCCCACCACGATGCGCGCGTGGCGGCCCGTCTCACGGACGGCGGCCGCGACGGTCTCCAGTTCGGATTGGGTGCGCGACGCGATCACCACATCGGCACCTGCCTGCGCGAATGCCACGGCGATCGCCGCACCGAGGCCGCGCCCCGCTCCGGTCACCACCGCCACCCGGTCGTCCAAGCGGAATTTGTCGAGGATCATCGCGGCAGACCGTAACAAGATCAACCCGCCTTGCGCAGGGCATTGCCGAAGCTTTCTAGAACTTGTTCCAATTGCCGATCCTGGCGATCTATCCTGAGGATCTGTCCAGGTGAGAGAGGCAAAACGTAGCCCCCAACCGCGAACCGAGGAGCCATAATCTGACGAGATGACCGACGCCCCAGCACTCTGCGCGGCCCCCGCAATCGCGGCAGCCGCAGTGGAATTCCCGCCGCACCGATACGCCCAGAAGGACGTGATCGGGGCGCTGGCCGACTTCGCCGGCCCGGAGTTCCACCGCTTCGCGACCGCCGCCGGTGTGGAGTACCGGAACCTTGCGCTGCCGCCGGAGCGGTACCCCACGCTGAACGGCTTCTCGGAGGCCAACGCCGCCTACCTCGAGGTGGCGCTGGACCTAGGGGAGCGGGCGCTGACGTCGGCCCTGGACAAGGCAGGACTGCAGGCCTCCGACGTCGATGTCATCTTCTCCACCACCGTCACCGGCCTGGCGGTGCCGACCGTGGAGGCGCGTCTGGCCGGTCGCATGGGACTGCGTGCGGACGTCAAACGGGTGCCGCTGTTCGGGCTGGGCTGTGTGGCCGGCGCCGCCGGAGTGGCCCGGATGCACGACTACCTCCGGGCCTACCCGGATCAGGTGGCGGTTCTATTGGCCGTCGAGCTGTGCTCACTGACAGTGCAACGGGACGACATGTCGGTGGCGAACCTGGTGGCCTCCAGCCTGTTCGGCGACGGCGCCGCAGCCGTCGTGGCCACCGGGGCCCACCGCACCCGCACCGGACCGCAGGTGCTGGCCAGCCGCAGCCGGCTCTATCCGGACACCGAGGCTGTGATGGGCTGGGACATCGGCTCACAGGGCTTCAAGATCGTGTTGTCCGCCGAGGTGCCCGACATCGCCGAGAAGTACCTGGGCGAGGATGTCGCGCTGTTCCTGTCCGAATTCGGGCTCACCCCGGCCGACATCTCCACCTGGGTGTCGCACCCCGGCGGGCCGAAGGTGATCGACGCGATCCAGGACGTCCTGGATCTGCCTGCCGATGCGTTGGACCACACCCGGAGGTCGTTGCGCGAGAACGGGAACCTGTCCTCGGCGTCGGTGCTCGACGTGCTGCGGGCCAACCTCGCCGAGCCGCCCGCCGCGGGCAGCTACGGCCTGATGATCGCCATGGGCCCGGGGTTCTGCTCCGAGCTCGTGCTGCTGAGGTGGTGACGGCGTGTATTACCTGCTGATCCTGGTGGTCGCCCTCGAGCGACTGGCCGAACTGGTGGTCTCGAAGCGAAACGCCTCGTGGGCATTCGCCAATGGCGGCAAAGAATTCGGCCGCGGGCACTACCCGGTGATGGTGGCCATCCACACCGCCCTGCTGGTCGGGTGCGTGGTCGAGGTGTGGGCGCTGGACCGGCCCTTCATCCCATGGCTGGGCTGGACCATGTTCGTGGTCGCGGTGTTGAGCCAGGTGCTGCGCTGGTGGTGCATCACCACCCTGGGTAAACGGTGGAACACCCTGGTGATCGTCATTCCCGATGCGCCGCTGGTGAAGACGGGCCCGTACAAGTACACCTGGCTGCACCACCCCAACTATCTCGTTGTGGTGATCGAGGGCATCGCGTTGCCGATGATCCACACCGCGTGGATCACCGCGATCTGCTTCACGCTGGCCAACGCCTGGTTGCTCAGTGTGCGGCTGCGGGTGGAGAATGAAGCCTTGGGTTACACCGTGAAGTCATGAGTGGCTTCGACACCGACGTTCTGGTGGTGGGTGGCGGTCCTGGTGGACTGGCCACCGCCCTGCATGCCCGCGCCCGCGGGTTGTCGGTGATCGTGGCCGAGCCGCGGGATTCCCCGATCGACAAGGCATGTGGCGAAGGGTTGATGCCCGGGGGGTTGGCCGAACTGGCCGCCCTGGGAGTGGACCCGGCCGGTATGCCGTTTCGCGGCATCGCCTATTCCGACGGCAAGCGCCGCGCCCAGGCGCTGTTCCGCGACGGGATGGGACGCGGAGTGCGTCGCACCACGCTGCACGCCGCCCTGGCCGCGCGGGCCAAAGAACAGGACACCGAGTGGGTGTCGGCGAAGGTGACCTCGGTCAGCCAGGACGCCGACGGTGTGACCGCAGGCGGGATCCGGGCCCGCTACCTGGTGGGCGCCGACGGGCTGCACTCCGCGGTGCGCCGCTCGGTGGGCATCGATGCAGCGGTCGGCAGTCCGCGACGGGTGGGGCTGCGCAGGCACTTTCACGTCCCGGTCTGGTCGGAGTTCGTCGAGGTGCACTGGTCACCGTTCGGCGAGGCCTATGTGACGCCGGTGGAGCCGGACCTGGTGGGCGTGGCGATCCTGAGCACCCACCGTGCCGACCTCAGCCGCTTTCCGTGGCTGCAGGAGCGGTTGCGCGGCGTCGAGTCCACCAGGGAGCGCGGTTGCGGACCGCTGCGGCAGGTGGTTTCGCGGCGGGTGGCCGGGCGGGTGCTGCTGGTAGGTGACGCCGCGGGCTACGAGGACGCGCTCACCGGCGAAGGCATGAGCCTGGCGGTCAAGCAGGCCGCGGCGGCTGTTGCGGCCATCGCCGCCGAGCGGCCGGCGGATTACGAGAAGGACTGGCAGCGCATCACCCGCCGCTACCGACTGCTCACGCGCGGGCTGGTGCTGGCCACCGCCACCCGGTTCGGCAAGAACGCGATCGTGCCCGCCGCCGCGTCCCTGCCGCCGGTGTTCCGGTTGGCGGTCAACACACTGGGGCACTAGTCGCTGGACTGCCCCAACCGCGGTGGGGGACAACGGTAGGTCGGCGGTGTCGCCGACAGCGTGATGGGGTTCGCCACCTGCGGTGTGGGGCTGCCGGGGATCGTCACCGTCGGCTTCAGTCCCAGCGCGTCGGCGAAGGCGAAGGCTTCGGCCATGTCGTTGATGGGTCCGGCCGGGACGCCGAGCCCGGTCAACACTATGTACCAGTGGTCGGCGCCGCGGGTACGCAGCACAGCTACCAGCTTGTCGCACAATGCCTCTCGATTTGCGACACGCAGGGCGTTGGTGCGGAAGCGGGGGTCGTCGGCCAGGTCGTCGAGTTCGAGGGCGCGACACAGCAGTGCGAACTGTTTGTCGTTGCCCACTGCCAGGGCAATCGGCCGGTCAGCGGTGTCGAACGTCTGATACGGGGTGATGCTGGGATGGCGGTTGCCCATGATGGCAGGTACCGCGCCGGCACCCAGAAATCCGGAGGCCTGGTTGACCATCGACGAGAGCAGCGTCGAGAGCAGAGTGGTCTCCACGCGCTGGCCTTCCCCGGTGCGGTTTCGATGGGACAGGGCAGCCAGGATGCCGACGGTGGCGTGCAGCCCGGCAAGCACGTCGACAACGGCAACCCCGACCTTGGTGGGCTGCCCGGCCTCGGGGCCGGTGACACTCATCAACCCGCCGACGGCCTGGATCAACAGGTCATAGCCGGGCAGTGCGGCGCCGCCGCCGTGGCCGAACCCGGTGATGGAGCAGTAGATCAGGCCGGGGCGAAGCTCGCAGAGGGTGTCATAGCCCAGGCCCAGTTTCTCCATGGTGCCGGGGCGGAAGTTCTCGACCACGACGTCGGCGGTGGCCACCAGCTCGCGGGCGCGGGCCACGTCGCCGGCATCGGTCAGGTCGAGCACCAGGGACCGCTTGTTGCGGTTGACGGCGTTGAAGTAGGTGGCTACCCCGTCGGTGTCATAGGGCGGTCCCCACTCGCGGGTGTCGTCGCCGAGCCCGGGGCGTTCGATCTTGATGACGTCGGCGCCGAGGTCGCCGAGCATCATGGTGGCGTAGGGACCGGCCAGGACGCGGCTGAAGTCGAGGACCACCAGGCCGTCGAGAGCGGCGGCGCTCATACGCTCGGCGCTCCGCCGCGCAGGTACACGGTGGTGGTGTGGGTGAAGAACTCCCGCGCCGCCGAGCCCTGCTCCTTGGGTCCCAGCCCGCTCTTCTTCGCCCCGCCGAACGGCACATGCGGGTCGGCCCCGGCCGACTCGGAATTGATGTGCAGCACACCGACATCGAGATGTTCCACGGCTTCCAGCGCACGGGTCAGGTCCTGGGTGAACACCGCTGCCGAGAGCCCGAATTCGCTGTCGTTGGCCAGCGTGAACGCCTCGTCGGCGTCGGCGGCGCGGCGCACCGCCAGCACGGGCCCGAACAGCTCGTCGGTCCAGAGATCGGCCTCGGTGCCGGGCAGCTCCAGCACGGTGGGTGCGATGAAGTACCCGTCAGCCAGCGGTCCCTCGGTGTAACGGGCCCCGCCGGTCAGCACGGACGCACCCTGGATGGTGGCGGTCTCGATGCCGCAGGTGATTGTCGTGTGCGCGGACTCGCTGACCACCGGGCCCATCTCGGTGCTGCCCTCGGTGGGGTCGCCCACCCGCAGTGTGGCGGCCCGCTCGGTCAACTGCTGCAGGAACCGGTCAGCGATACCGTCGGTGAGGATCAATCGTGATGTGGCGGTGCACTTCTGGCCGCTGGACCGGAATGCCCCGAGCATCACCTGCTCGACCGCGAGGTCGAGGTCGGCGTCGTCGAGGACGACGGCGGCGTTCTTGCCGCCCATCTCGCATTGTGCCGGGACCCCGCGCGTAGCGGCGGCGGCCGCGATCCGCCGACCGATGCCGGTCGAGCCGGTGAACGTCACCGCGTCCACCCCGGCGTGGCCGACGATCCCGTCGCCGAGTCCTGATCCGCCGATGAGCAGGTTGAGCACCCCGGGCGGTAACCCGGCCTCGTGCAGCGCCGAGGCCAGATGCATGGCCAGCAGCGGCACGGTGGATGCCGGTTTCCACACCACCGCATTGCCGTAGATCAACGCAGGCGCGATCTTCCAGGCCGGGATGGCGATGGGGAAGTTGAACGGGGTGATGACAGCAACTACGCCGACGGGTTTGCGGGTGACCAAAATCTGTTCCCCGGCACGCGGCGAGGAGTAGATGTCGCCGGCATGCCGGTCGCCTTCGTTGCCGTAGTACCGCAGGATCTGCGCGGCGCGGCGGACTTCCCCGACACCTTCGGCCAGCGTCTTGCCCTCCTCGGCGGCCAGATCACGACCCCAGGCCTCGGCGTTCCGGTCGACGATGGTGGCGGCTTGCAACAGCACCGTGCCGCGCTGGTGGATCGGGGTGCGCGCCCAGGTTCGCTGAGCGGCTGCGGCGGCCGCGACAGCAGTGTCGAGATCGGCGTCGGTGGCGCAAGCCCCGGCGGCCAGCACAGTGGTGGGCCGGGCGGGATTGAGGCTGCGCACCTCGGTGCCGCTGCCGGTGATCCATTCTCCGGCGACAAGGTGCTGCAGCGCAGCGTGGGTGGTGGCGGTCATCAGGTCCTCAGGCGGTCAGCGGAACGCGGCGTGGCCGGTGAGGGCCTTGCCGATGGACAGCATGTGCATCTCGGAGGTGCCTTCATAGGTGAGCACCGACTCGAGGTTGTTGGCGTGGCGCAGGGGCGAGTACTCCAAGGTGATACCGCTGCCGCCCAGCAGGGTGCGGCATTCCCGGGCGATGGCCAGGGCTTCGCGGACGTTGTTGAGCTTGCCCAGGGAGACCTGCTCGGGGCGGATGGCGCCGGCGTCTTTGATGCGGCCCAGATGCAGCGCCAACAGCACGCCCTTGCCCAGTTCGAGGGTCATGTTGGCCAGCTTCTCTTGCGTCAGTTGGAAACTGGACAGTGGCCGTTCGAACACCTCCCGGGACTGGGTGTAGGCCAGGGTGGTCTCCAGGCTGTCGCGAGCGGCGCCGAGCGCACCGAAGACGATGCCGAAGCGTGCCTCGTTCAAGCATGACAGCGGGGCACCCAGACCTCGGGCGTGCGGCAGTTCAGCAGATGCCGGCAGTCGCACGTTGTCCAGGACCAGTTCGGAGGTCACCGAGGCGCGCAGGGAGAGCTTCTTGTGGATCGGATTGGCGGTGAAGCCGGGGGTGTCGGTGGGCACGAGGAAGCCGCGCACACCGTCGTCGGTGTGGGCCCACACGGTCGCCACGTCGGCGAGGTTGCCGTTGGTGATCCACATCTTGGTGCCCGACAGGATCCAGTCTGAGCCGTCGCGGCGGGCGCGGGTGCGCATGCCGGCGGGGTTGGAGCCGAAGTCGGGCTCGGTGAGGCCGAAGCAGCCGATCGCCTCGCCGGCCGCCAGCCGGGGCAGCCACTCGTTCTTCTGCTCCTCGGAGCCGTAGCGGTGGATGGAGAACATCGACAGCGAGCCCTGCACGGAGACAAAGCTGCGGAAGCCGCTGTCGCCGGCTTCGAGTTCCAGACAAGCCAATCCGTAGGACACGGCGCTGGTACCGGCGCAGCCGTACCCGTCCAGGTGCATGCCGAGAACCCCGAGGTCGCCGAACTCCTTGGCCAGTTCCCTGGGCAGCGTGGCGGATTCGAACCAGTCACCGACGTGGGGTTTGAGCCGGGTGTCGACGAACTTGCGCACGGTGGCGGCAATGTCGCGTTCGTCGTCGTCGAGCAGGCGGTTGATGTCGAACAGCTCCAGCGGCGCGGTGGTGGTTGCGTCTCGCCGGGCAGTGGCGGCAGTCATGGCGGGCTCCTTTGGCGTGTCAGCAACCAGGATCTTAGAAATTCTAAAATTAGTCAAGACGAAAGCCGAGGTCGTTGAGGGAGGCTCAGCAGGGTGTGTCCAGATCAACTGTGCAGCAGTGGATCTGGACTGCACACTCCTACTCGAAAGTGAGGTGTTCGCCTGGGACCGTCACGGCGATCGGCGGCATGTCGAGCACCCCGGGATTGTCGAGGCGTCGCGCGGCAAAGAGGACGATTGCGCGAAAGCCGGACACCGCCAGCCCCATAAGCGCGCCGTAGTGACCACATCATTGTGCGCGGGTCTATGCGGGCGAGAAACTCGAACACAATGTGAGATCGCGGATTGGCGGGTTCGGGCTTGATGTCGTCTCGGCGTTCCGTAGCCCGCAACGCCCACCGACGCTAAATCTCAGTGATGACGCGGATACGATCGGCGTTGCATCGGGCGCCGAGTTCCGTGGAGCCGATCCACTCGTGCCCGTGGGGCGACCCAGGGTGAACGTGGAGTTCGGTGTCCACGCCCGCCTGCATCAGGCTCTTGGCGTAGCGGATGCTTTCGTCACGAAAAATGTCGAGGGTGCCGACTTCGATGTAGGCGGGTGCCAGTCCGTGGTGGTCGGTCAACCTCGCAGGTGCGGCCACCGGGGACACTCGATCGGTACCCACGGCGTCGCCGAGGAGCGCGTGCCAGCCGGTGTAGTTCATGTCGTATGTCCATGTTGCCAACGGTGCGATGTGCGGATCTGGAGTCGTATTCCGGTCATCCAGCATGGGATAGATCAGGATTTGCGCGGCAAGCTCGACGCCCGCATCGCGCGCGAGAATGGCGGCCCCTGCACCTACCCCGCCTCCGCCCGAGTCGCCCATGATCGCAATACGGTGCAAATCAACACCTAGCGATTCGGCGTGCTCACGTAACCATTTCAACGCTGCCAGAACGTCGCGCGCGGGAATTTCGCCGGGGTGCTCGGGGGCGAGACGGTATTCAACCGCAAGGAAGGGGACTCCGGTCCACTGCACGTACTGCCGCACCACGGGGTCGTAATTCTCCAGTGATCCGCAGATCATGCCTCCGCCGTGCACGTAGACCAGTGCCGAACCAGGCGAGCTACCCGCCTTGGTGTACCACCGAAGTTCCAGACTGGCGTCGTCTCTCGTGAGAACGCTGTGCCGTTCATAGGTGACGTCCGGTGCAGGCGCTGCGTTCGCGAAATCCACTTCGATCGCCATATTGGTCAGGTTGCGAAGCGTGCGCCAGTCTCCGCGGGCGGGCGGCGCGGGTAGGTCGGCGGGTGGATCCACTTGACTCGCCAGTGCGGCGGTGATGTCGGGATGAAGTTTCATACTCATGGGAGCTCCGTCTCGATCGGTCGGGGGAGGTGAAAAGCGTTCTGGCAATCCAATCGGTCGGAGCTCAGGTGAGCTGCTCTGTTGAGGGAAACCCGGTGTTGTTGTCGGCGTAGGGTGCGATCGTGATCGTAGAATGACCTCTCGAGACACACGATGTCAGCTGCGTCTCGCGTTGCGCGTCGTCGAGAATCACGTCGCGGTGGTCGGCATCTCCGGAAACGATTCTTACCCGGCACGTTCCGCAGGTTCCGGCGCGACACGATACTGGCACGGAGATTCCGGCAGTAGTCAAGGCGTCGTGCAGGCTGCTATCGGCCGGAACATGTATCACTTGCCCGGTGGGCTCCCAGACGGCGGTGAACGGCGAGGCGTCTCCGCCGAGCGGATCCACACCAGCGAAGTCTTCGAAATGAACTCGGGAGGCGCGCCAGTGGGCGGTCAGCGACCGAACGGCCTCGATCACCGTGGGCGACGCGCAGCAGTAGACGCGGCCGGCTGAGGGCTCTTTCAAAACCGACCACAGGTCGAACCGTTCACCGGCGTGTTCGTCCGTGGCATGGACAAACACGTGGGCCATCCCATCGGCGGCGGCGAGCAGCTCCTGCATGTACGGCGCCTCCGAGCGGCTGCGAACCAGGTACACCAAAGTGACAGATGCGTCGCCACGAGCCTGAATCGCGTAAAACATCGATCGCATTGCAGTGATGCCGATACCGCCGGCGATGAGCAGATACTGCGATGCGGGGCGAAGCGGAAAAGCGTCGACCGGTGGGGAGATCTGCATGAACATACCCACCTCCGTCGAGGTGTGCATGCTCACCGAACCGCCGCGGCTCGCGGGGGCGAGCGCCACCGCGATCACGAAGTTGCCACCACGTGCCTGCGGCCCGCCGATCAACGAGTAGCTGCGACGCTCCCCGGAGGGAGTGAGGACTGTGATGTGCGCGCCCGGGGCGGCGGGGGGGTGGACGCGTCCCGCCTCGGAATGGAAGCTGAACTCGTAAACACCTTCGGCGACGAGACGTTTCGCCATCAACCGAGCCGTGATGAAGGTGCCAGGATTCGTCGTCGCTGTCATCAATTGACATCGAGGCCGAGCGCCGCTGTCGGCTCGCACCTCAGTTCCATTCCAGACGTCAGAGAGCCAGCGGTCACAACGTTTGCGTAGATACCCATCTCGGTATGGCCGTAATGCTGTTTGAGGAGTCTCGGTATCGGGATGTCACGGATTGCGTTGTCGGGGTTGACCTCTGTGGCTGCGCATCTGGTCGACGACTGAATGCACTCGAACTCGACTTCGCCGATCGTGAATCGGCGGCCCACCCAGTTGCGCTCCACCCAAGGCTCATGGAGTTCGACATACATATTCGCCCGGAATCGTCGCGGATCGACGCGCCGGCCGCTCTGTGCTTCGAGGTCGCGGACCGATGCGAGATTCACCAGGTGGCACGCCCACATGTTGCGGGTGTCTTCCAGCCCCGGCCAGCCGTAATTGTATTGCGGTGCAGCGCGAACGAGCACTGGCCGGTCAGCTGGCTCGACGTCGAGCACATTGGCGAAGACAGCGATGGCATCCTCGACTCCTGAATCGCTGTCGAGGTGACATTCGAGAATCGAGTGCCCTTGCACTTTGACCACGAAATGTTCGGTTACCGGGTCGAATTCGGTGACGACACCGGCCAGTCGCGCATGGGTATCCAGGGCATACAGCTCGAAGAAGGACTCCAGCGTGAGCGGGGAATCGACCACGCTGCCGTAACTTCCATTTCGCCGTGCCAGGGCGATCAACCGGTCGAACGGGAAACCACGCTCGGTGACCTGGATCCGTTGTACACGTTGGCCGGTGAGCCCCTTAATCGGATAGATGAACAAGTCGATCAGAGAGTTCACGTTTCCCCGAGTCATATCTCGCTACTCGCTCCGCCTGTGCGGATCACAGTCCACCCTTCCGTAAAACCCGATTGACAACTGTGTGGCACCGAGTCAGCGCCGCCCGGTGAATGTGAGAATGATTCCGGACAGTGGTGATCGCAGATCGCGCTGACCCGTGCTCTCCGGTCACATCGCGGTGTAGCCACCATCTGCCATGACCGCCGAACCTGTCATACTCCTGGAGTCGTCCGAAGCGAGAAAGCAGGCGACCCGTGCAATGTCCTCGGGCAATCCGATTCCCAAAGGCTGGAATTTACTGACTTCCGTCAGCATCTGGTCCCGATCGCCGAACTGGGCAATCGTGCCCGCGACCATGGGTGTGTCCACAAAGCCAGGACAGATCGCATTGGCGCGGATGGCGTCCCTTGCGTGCTCAACTGCGATCGCCTTCGTCAACATCAGAACGCCGCCTTTGCTTGCGCTGTAAGCGGTTTCACCCGGGGAGGCGACCATGGAGTTGGCGGACGCCAGATTGATGATCGAACCCCCACCGGCGCGCTGCATCGCCGGAACGGCAGCTTTGCACGCGAAATACACACCGCTCAGGTTGATGTCGACTGTCCTTCGCCAGCGTTCCTCGGTGAGTTCGAGGAAAGGCACGTTGTCGTAGACGCCCGCGCAGTTGCAGATGGTCGTGAGCAGGCCGAACTCCTGCTCGGCTCGTCGAACCGCAGCGGAGAGATCGTCTGCGGTCCGCACGTCACCCGGGTGGATCAAGACGCGGTCGCCGAGCTCATCAGCGAGTCGGCGGAGATCGTCCTCGTTGAGGTCGAATGCGACGACCGCGGCGTCCTCCGCGGCGAACCGCCTCGCGACTTCGCGACCGATCCCAGAGGCGGCACCCGTGACGACCGCGACCTTGCCGTCCAACCTGCCCACGTTCTGTCCCCCGCTACTTCTGCGCGCCGACCGAACCGGTCAGCGCGCTGAGCCTCGGCGCCACCTCGGTTCCCATGAGCTCCACGGAACGCCGCCACGCACCGCCATCATTCTGGTCGCCGACCGGGATAGTGAGCATTGTCCCGAATCCGCCGGTCGTCTCATGGAGCTGCGCCACTTTCTCGGCCACAGTCTCCGGCGAACCGACCAACCATCGCTCCCGGGCCATGAAGTCGAGGATCTCCTCCTTTGACCAGGCCTCGTCGATGCCGATCATGCCGAGCGCACCCCACTGGCGGGAGACCTCCACTTCATAATTCAGCCAGACGTCGGCCAGGGGACTGTCGACCGCGTAGGCGAGGGCCTCTTTGTCCGTCTCCGCGACGAAGACGTGGGCCGCGATGCGCCAGTCGCCACGGTCTGCCGGGTGTCCGCCCTTCGCTGCGCCTTCGGCGAAGGCGTCCCAGTGACCAGCCAGGTACTCGGCGTTGTAGCAGAGGCTGAGGGGGAAAGCCCCGATCTCTCCGGCGGTCCGCAGCGTCGACGCCCGCCTCTACAACGCCGGCCAGTCGTGCAACGCTCCCAAGCGATTCATCGTCATCGACGAACTCTATGAGCCGTTCGTCGAGAAGTTGGCTGCGGCGCTCACAGCGGTCAAGGCCGGCGATCCGACGTCGTTCGACACGGCGATGGGGCCGCTGTCCTCGGCAGCCGCGACCGAGCGCCTTGACCGTCAGGTGAAGCGGGCGGTGGCCCAGGGAGCCACTCTTGTCATGGGTGGTGAGCGCGACGGGAACTTCTTTTCCCCCACGCTGCTCACCGGCATCACCCCGGACAACGATACGTACTACGAGGAGCTGTTCGGACCCGTCGCTGTGGTCTATCGCGTGTCCTCGGAGGATGAGGCAGTGGAGCTCGCCAACGACACCCCGTACGGTCTGGGCTCATTCGTGATGACGGACGATCAGGCTCAGGCGCTACGCGTCGCCGACAGAATCGACGCCGGGATGGTGTACATCAACGTGGTGGGTGCCGATGCGGTCGAACTGCCCTTCGGCGGCGTCAAGCGATCGGGATTCGGCCGCGAACTCGGTCGTTACGGTGCCGATGAGTTCGTGAACAAGAAGCTGTTCCGAATCGGTTAGCCGCCGATTCTCAAGCCACGTAAGCGTAAGAGCCGGCGGGGATTCAGTTCCGACCTGAATCCCCGCCTGTCGTGTGTGTGAGCGTCCGGACTCTGCGGGGTGGCTCGCGGCGGTATAGTTCGCACACCATGACCGCGCAATCGCCCGCCCCACGACGGCGGGAGACCGCTCAGCAGGTCGTGCTGGATCACGTGCGGCAACTCATCTCCACCGGCACGCTCAAACCCGATGACCGGATTCGGCAGGAGCAGTTGGCCGAGGAGCTTTCGACCAGCGTGGTTCCCGTCCGTGAAGCCCTGAAGATCCTCGAAGCCGAAGGAATGGTGCAGTATGTCCCGCACCGGGGGTACAGCGTCACCCGGCTCAGCCTTGCTGAGCTGACGGAGACCTACCTGGTGCGCCGGTTGCTCGAGGATGAGGTGGTGCGCCTGGGGGCGCCCAAGCTGACCGCCGGTGACTTCGCGGCGTTGGAACAGGCCATGGAGGTCATGGAGTCAGCCGGTGCTGCCGGCGACCTCGGAACCATGATCGAGGCCAACAAGAGTTTCCACTTCCTGATCTTCGCCGCGGCGCAGATGCCGTTGATGGCCAACTACATTCGAATGTTGTGGCAGTCAACCGACGCCTACCGCGCCTTCTACTACGCCGAGGGCGCGGCCCGCGACCGGGTGCACGCCGAGCACCGCAGTATTGTCGACGCTCTGCGGGCCGGCGACGTCGAGCGTGCTATCACCGAACTGCATCAGCACCGCGAGCACGCCGTGAGGGCACTGTCGGCCCGGTTGGGCGGGCAGTAGCGCGGTCAGTCGATGCCGTCGTCACCGAACCAGCGCTGGAAGATGACGTCGTAGGTACCGTCCTCGCGCATGCCCAGCAGGGTCTGGTCCACCGGCTTGCGCAGCTCACTGCCCAACGGCAGGACCAGGCCGTAGTCCTCCTCCTGGAAGATGGGGCCGGCCATCACCGCGACGCCTGCGCCCTGGTGGGCGACGTAGTGGTGCAGCACGGGAGCGTCGAACACCACGGCGTCGAGCTGCTTCTCCCGTAATGCGCGGTAGCAGTCCTCGATGCTGGGCATCTCGGTGGCGGCGATGCCCATCCGGCGCAGGTACGCCGAGGACGTCGTGTTCGAGACCGTGGCCACCGTCTTGTCGTACAGGTCGGCGGGACCGCGGATCGCCGATTCCAGCTTGGCCACCGTCAAGGCCGCGGTCAGGTTGGCGGTGTAGAACGCGACGAAGATGACGCTCACCAGGGCCCACAGCGTGGCGATCAACCGGGCAGCGCCGTGCCGGGGGGAGGCGTCAACACGGGCGGCGAGCATCCCGAGGCCCCACCCGAACGCCTGGAAGATACCGGGGAAATAGGTCCTGGCCATGGTCGAGTCGGCGTGCCGGCGTTCAACGAGCCAGAGGATGTGCGCGGGCAGCAGCGTGATCACCAGCGCAGCAAGCAGATACAACAACATCAGCTTGGAGAACAGCAGCTCGAGGAACCCGGTGAGTCCGGGGCTGGACACCTCGGTGCTGCGTGCGGGGACGATGATCTGCAAGCCGGCGTCGAGAATGGGCTGGGAGAAATCGAAGTCCTGCTCGCGGGCCGCGGTGATCGACACCCCGCTGGCTCCGACATCGGCCCGGCCGGCGGCCACGGTCTCCAGCATGGCTGGAACATTCTCGACAACAACAAGATTCGTGGTCCAGGCCTGCCGCTGCGCGATCTCGTTCCACAGGTCGACCGTGAAGCCGGTCCACTGATCGCCGTTGCTCACCACAAACGGGCTCACCACATTCACCGCCACGGTGACCGTCCTCGGGGCGGCGCCGGCGGGACCCGCGGGAATCCCCGCGCACAACACCAGCAGTGCCACGACGCCCAGCAGGGCCCGCAGTCGCGGTGTCACCTCAGCTGGACTTCTTGGCGGCTGACTTTCTGGCCGGAGTCTTCTTGGCGGCGGCTTTTTTGGCCGGGGCTTTTTTGGCCGCTGCCTTCTTCGCCGGGGCCTTCTTGGCGGGCGCCTTCTTCGGCTCGTCGTCGTCGCCGCCGTCGTCATCGGCGGAGGATTCGCCGCGGCGCTTCTTCACGCTGGCTTCCAGCTTGGCCAGCAGGTCGGACACATCCTCGGTCTCGTCGAGGTCCTCGGGCTGCTGCTCCTCGACGGTGAAGGCCTCGCCGCCCTCGAGCTTGGCCTCGACGAGCTCCCGCAACTGTTCCTGGTAATCGTCATGGAACTGGTCGGGGTTGAAGTCGTCGGCCATCGAATCGACCACCTGGCCGGCCATCTTGAGCTCGGCGGGTTTGATGTCGACCTTCTGGTCCAGCACCGGGAAGTCCGGGTCGCGGATCTCGTCGGGCCACAACAGGGTGTGGATGGTCATCACGTCGCGCTTGTTGATGTCCATCACCCGCAGCGCTGCCAGCCTGGTCTTGTTACGCAGGGCGAAGTGCACGATCGCCAGCCGATCGGTGTCCATCAACGTCTTGGCCAGCAGCACGTAGGACTTCGACGATTTCGAGTCCGGCTCCAGGAAGTAGCTCTTGTCGTACATGATCGGATCGATCTGGCTGGCCGGGACGAACTCCAGCACCTCGATCTCGCGGCTGCGCTCCTCCGGGAGCGTGGCGATGTCCTCGTCGGTGATCACCACACTCTGGCCGTCGTCGGACTCGAAGGCCTTCGCGATGTCGCGGTACTCGACCACCTCACCGCAGACCTCGCACACACGCTTGTAGCGGATGCGCCCGTTGTCCTTGGCGTGCACCTGGTGGAATTTGATGTCGTGGTCCTCGGTGGCGCTGTACACCTTGACCGGCACATTCACCAGGCCGAACGCAATCGAACCCTTCCAGATGGACCGCATGGAGCCCAGTATGGCCCAGGAAAGCCGCGAGCAAACGTCTAAACGCGTGAGCCCGCGGCGTCCAAGGCGGCCCGATCGGGCAGTTGGGCGCCGGCCTTGGCGACCGTGAGCGCCGAATTGAGCGTGGCGGCGCTCAGCACCGAGTGCATCTGGTCGGTGGTGATCGCCTGCAGCGCGTGCCGGTTCTCTGCTCCCAGCAGGCCCAGTGACCACAGGGCGTCGAGCAAGCCCGTCATGAACGAGTCGCCCGCGCCCACCGTGTCCACCACCTGTACCCGCCGCGCCGGCACCGAGACCGCACCCGCCTGCGACACCGCCAGCGCACCGTCGCCCCCGCGGGTCACGGCCACCAGCGACGGGCCTGCCGACAGCCAGCGTCGCGCCACCTCTTCGGGTTCGACGCCAGGCTCCAGCCACCGCAGGTCCTCGTCGCTGGCCTTCACCACGTCACTCTTGGCGACCAGTCGTTCGATGCGCTCGCGCGCCAGGTTGTCGTCGGTGATCAGGTCGGTGCGCACGTTGGGGTCGAAGCTGACCGTCGCCGAGACCCGGTAGGTGTCCAACAGTGCGGCCACCGCGCGGCAGCCCGGTTCCAGCACCGTGGCGATGGAGCCGGTGTGCACCACCGTCGGCGGGCTCACCTCCGGGGTGCCCGAGAGCTGCCAGGTCAGGTCGAAGGTGTAGGTGGCCGCGCCGGAGGCATCGAGACTGGCGTGTGCCACCGGTGTCTTCTCGGCGCTGACACTGCCGGCCACCAGGTTCACGCCCGAGGACGTGACGTGATCGGCGATGCGCCGGCCGTGTTCGTCGTCGCCGATGTGGGTGAGGAAATCGACCCCGCGCTGAAGCCGGCCCAGGCCGACGGCCACATTCAGCGGACTGCCGCCGACGTGTTCACCGACGGTCGCACCGTCGCGCTCCACCACATCGATGAGGGCCTCACCGATGACCAGAGCTCTACTCGTCACGCAGCGACTCCAGCGTCGCCTTCGCCCCGTCACGGTGCAGCGAGTCCAGCGCCCAGGTGTAGGCCTCCACGAATCGGGGCTGCTGGGCGAGATCGCCGAAGAGCGCGGTGTTCTCGATGAACGCCAGCGGGTTGTCCTTCTGCGACCTGGCCAGCGGGATCAGCTGGTCTTTGAGCTGATCGACGACCTCGATGGGTTCCCCCTGCTCGTCGACGCCTTCGGCGTAGCGCGCCCAGCTGGCCACGATGGCCGCCGAGAGCCGAACGTCGCCGTCGTTGTCCAGGTTCTTGCGGATAACGGGCACAAGCCATTTCGGAATGCGATCGGAGGAATCGGCGCACAGCCGGGCCACGGTGTCGCGCACACCGGGATTGGCGAACCGTTCGATGGCGGTGCGTTTGAAGTCGGGAAGGTCGATTCCCGGCACCGGCAGCAGCGTCGGGGTCGCCTCGGAATCCCAGTAGCGGATCAGGAAGTCGGCGATCAGCGGGTCCGAACACGCGTCGGCCACCAGCCGGTAGCCCATCAGATGCGCGAAGTAACAGAGCCCCTGGTGGCCGGCGTTGAGCAGGCGCAGTTTCATCAGCTCATACGGCGTCACGTCGTCGACGGTCAACACACCCACATCCTCGTAGGGCGGGCGGCCGTCGACGAAGTGATCCTCCAGCGCCCAGGAGGTGAACGGTTCGGCCACCACCGGCCACCGGTCCTCCACGCCGTCCTGCTCGGCCAGCGTCTCGATGACATCCGGGGTGGTGACAGGGGTGATGCGGTCGACCATGGAGTTCGGGAATGTGGTGTGCTCGGCCATCCACTTCGACAGGCCGGGGTGGTGCTTGTCGGCGAAGTCGGTGAACGCCTGCTGCGCGACGTGGCCGTTGCCCTCGATGTTGTCGCACGAGACGATGGTGAACGACGGGACGCCGCGGTCGCGCCGGCGTTCCAGGGCTGCGGTGACCAGACCGAACACCGAACTCTCGTCGGCATCGCCGATGTTGTAGCCGCCCTCGGTGATGGTCAGCTCCACGATGCGGGTGCTGGGCGCAGCCAGCAGCTCGATGACGGCGTCGGGATCGTCGGGTGCGAACTTGTAGTCGACGATCGAACCGATGACGCGGACGTCGCGGGTGCCATCCGGGTTGACCAGGATCAGGGTGTAGAGCCCGTCCTGGGCCGTCAGCGCGTCGCGCATCTTGGCGTCGTGCGGCAACACCCCGACACCGCAGATGCCCCACTCCTGCGCCTTGCCCTGTTCCAGCAGCTTGTCGATGTAGTAGGCCTGATGTGCCCGGTGGAAGCCACCGACACCGAAATGCACTATGCCGACGCTGATCTGGCTGCGGTCGTAAGTCGGCGTGGCGACGGTGAGCTGGGACAGGGTCTCGTTGTTCAGTTTCATGAGCACATCACCTCCGCGACGTTACCGCTGCCGACAAGATCGGAGAACAGTGTTGTGTGCGTCACATTCCCTATGTTAGCGTAGTGAGCAAGTGCACGCACCCATGAGCAAATGCTCACGGGTGTAGGAAGGGTGGGGATCCGTGACGGTGGCCAACCGCAGAGCGTCCGGCGCTCGGGTAGCCGTGCCTGCGGACCCGAAACCGGAGGACCTGCGACTGGCGCTGCGGGCGGCCACCATGTACTACCTGGACGGGCTGACGCAGGCCGAGATCGCGCAGCGGCTGGGCGTCTCCCGCCCCACGGCCGGTCGGCTGGTGGCCCGCGCCAAGACCCGTGGCCTGGTGCGCATCGACATCGTGGTGCCCAGCGATCTGCGTGACGACCTGCACGCCGAAGAGGAGCGTGCGCTCGAGGAGCGCTTCGGTCTGGTCGAGGCCGTGGTCGCCGGCCACGGAGTCGACCTCGGCTCGCCCGGCCGCCCGGAGACCTTTGCCAGCGTGGGACGCGCAGCGGCTGCCCTCCTGACGCGGCGACTCGCGCCGGAGGACACTCTCGGATTCACCTGGGGACCGGAGAATGTCGCGATGGCACAGGCGCTGCCCACCGGGGTGGCCAGCTGCCGGGCGGTGGTCCAGCTGGACGGATCGATGAGCACCGCGGTGTATCAGACGGGTACCGAATACATCCTGAGCCGCTGCGCCGAGGTGCTGCACGCCGACACCTACCGGCTGCCCGCGCCCCTGTACGCCGACCCGGCGACCGTCGACTCGATCCGCAACGACTCGGGGATGTCGCGCACGCTGGAAGCCGGCCGCTGCGCCCGGGTGATGATCTTCGGCATCGGTGCGGTGTCCACGTCGACCACCCTGTTCGAAGGCAACTTCCTGGACACCGGAATGCTGGACGAACTGGAATCCCTCGGCGCGGTCGGCGAGATCGGCGGGCGGTTCTTCGATGCCGACGGCCAGGCGATCGACAGTGAACTGCAGCGCCGCGCGGTATCGGTGCCGCTGGAGGACATCAAGGCGTGCCCGGCCACCATCCTGGTGTCCAGTGGCGCCACCAAATATCAAGCCACCCTGGGTGCCCTTCGGGGCGGACTGGCCCGATTCCTGGTTTGTGACATCGACTGCGCCCGTTGGCTTCTGGAGCAGTGAACAAAGAGATGAGGTTCAAGGTGAAAGCACAACGACGAGCGCTGCACCGGCTGGCGGCATGCATTTCCGCGGTGGCCTTGACGTTCGTGGCAGGCTGCTCTGGTGCGGGCAGCCTGGGCGCCTCCGACAACGAGGTGACCATCGCCTTGGTGTCGAACTCGCAGATGACCGACGCCCAGGAGCTGTCGTCACGCTTCGAGGCCGAGAACCCGGGCACCAAGCTGAAGTTCATCACCCTCTCGGAGAACCAGGCCCGCGCCAAGATCACCATGTCGACAGCCATGGGCGGCAGCGAATTCGATGTGGTGATGATCAGCAACTTCGAGACCCCGCAGTGGGCCAGGGACGGCTGGCTGCTCAATCTCTCCGACTACGCCCGCGAGACTCCGGGATACGACGAGGGCGACTTCATCTCCTCGCTGCGCGACTCGCTGTCCTACGAAGGCAACATGTACGCCGTCCCGTTCTACGGGGAGTCGTCGTTCCTGATGTACCGCAAGGACCTGTTCGAGCAGGCCGGTATCCAGGTCAACCAGAGTGCCGACTACCAGCCGACCTGGCAGGAGGTCCGCGAGTGGGCCCGCCAGCTCAAGACCGATGACCGGGCCGGGATCTGCCTGCGCGGCAAGCCGGGCTGGGGCGAGGTGCTGGCTCCGCTGGACACCGTCATCAACACCTTCGGCGGACGCTGGTTCGACGAGAACTGGAACGCACAGCTCAACAGCCCGGAGGTCAAGGAGGCGGTCAACTTCTACGTGGACACCCTGCGCGAATCCGGTGAACTGGGCGCCGCCTCCACCGGCTTCCAGGAGTGCGCCAACCTGTTCGGCCAGGGGCAGACGGCCATGTGGTACGACGCCACCTCCGCGGTGTCGGTGCTCGAAGACCCCAACTCCTACCCCGAACTACAGGGCAAGATCGGCTACCTGCCCGCACCCATCGTCGAGAAGCCCAACTCGGGCTGGCTCTACACCTGGGCCCTGGGCATTCCCAAAGCGGCCAAGAACCCCGACGGTGCCTGGAAGTTCATCTCCTGGATGACCAGCAAGGACTACATGAAGCTGGTGGGCGAGGAGCTGGGTTGGGCCCGGGTGCCACCCGGCAGCCGCACCTCCACCTACACCGAACTGCCGGAGTACGAGGCCATCTCGCAGTCCTACGGGCCGCTGACCCTGCGCTCCATCGAGGGTGCGACCCCGAACCAGCCCACCGTTGATCCGGTGCCCTACACCGGGGTTCAGTTCGTCGGCATCCCGGAGTTCCAGGACCTCGGTACCCGGGTCAGCCAGCAGATCAGTGCCGCCATCGCCGGACAGAAGTCCGTCGACGACGCACTGGAGCAAGCCCAGGTGTACGCCGAAGTGGTCGGCAAGACCTACCAGGAGAACTGATGACCGTCACCGCTGACACCGCCGCCGGCAGCGACCAGGCCGAGCGGGTACGAAAGATCAGAGAGAACCAGGACTTCGGCGTCTCGAAGGCCGAAGGCTGGCGCCGGCGCGGGCCGCTGCTACCCGCGCTGATCTTCATGATCGTGGTCACCCAGATCCCGTTCCTGTTCACGCTCTACTACTCCACCCTGTCCTGGAACCTGGTGCGGCCCGGGTCGCGGGAGTTCGTCGGGCTGAACAACTACATCGCCGTGGTGCAGGACAGCCAGTTCTGGTCGGTGGCCGGCAACACCGTCATCCTGATCGTCGTGGTGGTGCTGGTCTCGGCGTTCTTCGGCCTGCTGCTGGCCCTGCTGCTGGACCGGGCGTTCCTCGGGCGCGGCATCGTGCGAACGCTGCTCATCACCCCGTTCCTGGTGACACCGGTTGCGGCGGCGCTGATCTGGAAGACCACCATCCTGGATCCCACCAACGGCATCCTCAACTGGGTGCTGTCGCTGGTGGGAGTGGGCCCGGTGGACTGGATTGGCCAGTTCCCGCTCACCATGGTGATGGTGGAACTGATCTGGCAGTGGACACCGTTCATGATGCTGCTGATCCTGGCCGGCCTGCAGTCCATGCCGCGCGACATCCTCGAGGCCAGCGGGGTCGACGGGGCCACCGCATTCCAGTCGTTCCGTGAACTGACCCTGCCGCACCTGCGGCGGTTCATCGAACTGGGTGTGGTGCTGGGCGCCATCTACCTGATCAACACCTTCGACGCCATCTACATGATGACCCAGGGCGGACCGGGTATCGCGAGTGCCAACCTGCCGTTCTACATCTACCAGCGCGCGTTCCTGGGCTTCGATATGGGCCAGGCGGCGGCCATGGGTGTGGTGGTGGTGATCTTCACGATCGTCATCGCGAACTTCGCGTTGCGACTGATTTTCAAATCGTTCTCCGGCAAGGAAGAGGCGGCGTAGGACATGACTGCCACGATCGAACAAGACACGGCGGCATCACAGCCCACCGTCGCTCCGAAGAAGAAGAGCCGTAAGCTCAGTCCATGGGGCGTGGTCGCCTGGCTGGTGGGCCTGGGCTTCTTCTTCCCGGTGTTCTGGATGGTGCTGACGTCCTTCAAACAGGAAGGCGACGCGGCCACCAGCCCGCCGAAGCTCTTCTTCACCCCAACGCTGGATCAGTACGGTGCGGTGTTCAGCCAGGGCATCGGCCCGGCCATGCTGAATTCGCTGTTCGCCACCGGTCTTTCGACCATCCTGGTGTTGCTGCTGGGCACCCCCGCGGCTTTCGCCTTGTCCCTGCGGCCGGTGCGCAAGACCCAGGACGCGCTGTTCTTCTTCATGAGCACCAAGATGTTGCCCATCGTGGCGGTGATCCTGCCGCTGTACGTGATCGTCTCCAATGTCGGTCTCCTGGACAACATCTGGGCCCTGGTGATCCTGTACACGGCGATGAACCTGCCCATCGCGGTGTGGATGATGCGGTCCTTCTTCCTGGAGGTGCCCGCAGAACTGCTCGAGGCTGCGAGCCTCGACGGCGCGAGCCTGTGGCGCTCGGTGCGGGAGGTGATCCTGCCGCTGGTGTCACCCGGTATCGCGGCGACCGCGCTGATCTGCGTGATCTTCGCCTGGAACGAATTCTTCTTCGCGGTCAACCTGACCGCGGTGAATGCCTCGACCATGCCCGTGTACCTCGTCGGCTTCATCGCCGGTGAGGGCCAGTACTGGGCCGTGCTGTCCGCGGCCGCCACCATGTCCGCCCTGCCCGTGATCCTCTGCGGGTGGTTTGCCCAGAACAAACTCGTCCGCGGCCTGTCCTTCGGCGCCATCAAATAGGAGAAACCATGGCATCCATTGCTTACAAGAACGCCACCTGCATCTACGAGGGCTCCGACAAGCTGGCGGTCGACTCGCTGAACCTCGACATCAACGACGGCGAGTTCGTGGTGCTGGTCGGGCCCTCGGGCTCGGGCAAGAGCACCGCGCTGCGCATGCTGGCCGGCCTCGAGGAGATCGACGAGGGCACCATCGAGATCGGCGGCAAGAACATGGTGGGCGTGCCGTCGAAGGACCGCGACATCGCGATGGTGTTCCAGAACTATGCGCTGTACCCCAACAAGACCGTCGCCGAGAACATGGGCTTCGCGCTGAAGCTGCGTGGGGTCTCGGCCGACGAGCGCCGCCGCAAGGTGGAGGAAGCGGCGAAACTGCTGGATCTCAGCGAGTTCCTGGACCGCAAGCCCGCCAAGCTGTCCGGCGGTCAGCGCCAGCGCGTGGCCATGGGCCGCGCCATCGTGCGTGAGCCGCAGGTGTTCTGCATGGACGAGCCGCTGTCCAACCTCGACGCCAAGCTGCGGGTGCAGACCCGTACCCAGATCGCCGCCCTGCAGCGGCGCCTGGGGACCACCACCGTCTACGTCACCCACGACCAGGTGGAAGCCATGACGATGGGGGACCGGGTGGCGGTGCTGCGCAACGGAACCCTGCAACAGTTCGCCTCGCCGTCGGATCTCTACGACAACCCCGCCAACGCGTTCGTCGCGGGATTCATCGGCTCGCCCGCGATGAACCTGCTGACCCTGCCCATCGTGTCCGACGGGGTGCGCATCGGGGAGAACTCGACGCTGCAGCTCGAACGCGACCAGTTGAGCAGGCTGCACGACGCCGGCCTGTCCGAGGTCACCGTCGGCGTTCGGCCCGAGCAGTTGGAACTCTCGGACTCCGGCACCATCGAGGTGGTGGTGGACCTGGTGGAGGACCTCGGCAGCGAGGCCTATCTGTACACGCACGCCGGCCCGGACGTGCAGCTGGTGGCCCGGTCGCTGCCACGTACCCCGGCCCGGCTGGCCGAGACCGTGAAACTGCGCAAGACGAGCGACGGCGTGGTGCATCTGTTCCATCCCGAGAGTGGGGAACGCCTCTAGGGCGCCATTCGGCGGACTGGCCTGCCGGAGGTGGCCGGACCTGACAGGATCGGCGGGGAACCAAGAGAAGGGGTCCTCGATGCAGTATCACCCGTCGACCACCGCCGTGCTGGTCATCGATCCGCAGAACGACGTGCTGAGCCCGGCCGGTCGCAACTGGGAGGTGCTGTCGGCCAGCATCACCGAGAACAACACGGTGGGCAACCTCGTTGCGCTGCTGGGTGCCGCCCGCGCCGGCGGCTACCCGCTGGTGGTCTCGCCGCACTACTTCTACCCGGTCGATCACGCGTGGGAGTTCAACGGTCCCCTGGAAACCGATGAACTGAACAGTGACACCTTTGCGCGCCAGGGTCCGCTGACGCTCGCCGGATTCGCCGGATCCGGGGCGGACTGGCTCGACGAACTCCGGGAGTTCATCGAGGACCCGGCCACCGTGGTCGCCAGCCCGCACAAGGTGTGGGGCCCGCAGACCAACGACGTGGTGCTGCAACTGCGCAAGCGCCGCATCACCACGGTGATCCTGTGCGGCATGCTGGCCAACATCTGCGTCGAGTCGCATCTGCGTGATCTCCTGGAGCAGGGCTTCGAGGTGACCGTGGTCCGTGATGCCACCGCCGGCCCGCGCCACCCGGTCCGAGGCGACGGGTACCAGGCCGCGCTGGTCAATTTTGCGTTCCTGGCCCACGCCGTGGTGTCCACGGACGAGGTCACCGCGAGCATGAAGAGCCGGTGATGGCCACCCTGGTCTCGGTCAACGTCGGCCTGCCCGCCGACGTCGACTGGAACGGCCGGACCGTCCACACCGCGGTGTACAAGACCCCGGTGGTCGGGCCACAGATGGTGCGCCGGCTCAACATCGACGGGGACGGCCAGGGCGATCTGGGCGGCCACGGGGGCGAACAGCGGGCGGTACTGGTCTACCAGCTGCAGTCCTATGAGTACTGGGCGCGCGTGTTGGGGCGAGATGACCTGCAGCCCGGGCACTTCGGAGAGAACTTCACCGTCGACGGGCTGCCGGATCACGAGGTCTGCATCGGCGACCGGTACCGGGTGGGCGAGGTGGTCCTGGAGGTGACGCAGCCGCGGGTCACCTGCTACCGGGTGGGACTGCGCCTGGGGGAACCGCAGATGCCGGCCCTGCTGGTCTCGCACCGGCGCCCCGGGTTCTACTGCAGGGTCATCGAGGAAGGCTCGGTTCAGGCCGGCGACGAGATCACCAGGATCGTCACCGGACCCGAGCAGATCTCCGTCGCCGACATCGACGCGCTGCTGTATCTGCCCGGGCATCCGCGCGATGACCTGGCGCGGGCACTGCGCATCCCGGCGTTGAGCCCGGGGTGGCAGGAATCGCTGCGCGCGCTGGCCGCGGCCGGTGACGGCAGCGGCAACGTCGGCCTGAATTCGGCTGCAGCCGCAACACCTCCGGCCTGGCCCGGCTTCCTGGCGCTGCCGGTGACCACACTGCACCGCGAGAGCCGAGATGTCCTGTCGGTGACCCTGCGTTCGCCCGGGGGCGTACCACCGTGGTTGCCCGGTCAGTCCGTCACGGTGAGGTTGCGCCCCGACGACACCACGACGATCGTGCGGAGCTACTCGCTGTCGAACCTGCCGGGCTCGGATGGCCTGCGGATCAGCGTCAAACGGGAACCGCACGGCCGCGCGGGTGACTACCTGCACAGCCGGGTGCAGGTGGGCGACACCCTCGACGTGGCCGCACCGCGTGGGGTGTTCGTACTCGGTGATGCGGACAGCCCGATCGTGTTGTTGTCCGCGGGAATCGGCGTGACACCGGTGCTGGCGATGCTGCATGCCCTGGCGGATCAGGGTTCCACGCGCGAGATCTGGTGGGTGCACGGCGCACGCAACCGGGCCGAGCACAGCTTCGCCGAGGAAGCGCAGTGCCTGCTGAACCGCCTGCCGCACAGCCACCGCCACGTGGCCTACAGCGATCCCGGCGCAGGCGACTCGGACTTCGACGCCACCGGCAGGCTCTCGGCGCAGATCCTCACCGAACTCGGGGTGCCGACTTCCGCGGACATTTATCTGTGTGGTCCCGACCGGTTCATGGCGGAGATGACGGCCGGGCTGGGCCCCGCGCATCTGCATGCGGAGACCTTCGGCGCGGGACCGGCCATCACCCCGGGACTGGCTGCGTCGGCCCCGGTCGCGCCGCACGCTCCCTCAGGGCCGGCCGGAGCCGGTCCCGGGGTGTCGTTCGCCCGCAGCTCGCTGACCGTGCCCTGGGATGACCGTTTCGACAGCCTGCTCGAATTCGCCGAGGCCTGCGACGTGCCCACCCGGTGGTCGTGTCGCAGCGGCGTCTGCCACACCTGCGAGACGGTGCTGCTGGCCGGGCAGGTCCGCCACGATCCGGAACCGCTGGAGCCGCCGGCGCCCGGCAATGTGCTGCCCTGCTGCGCTCGTCCGACCGCCGACGTGGTGATCGATTTGTAGTGGGGCCGGGTATACCGTGCAGTCATGGAGCGCCTGGGACGGGTCCGGCTGACCAACGCCGACAAGGTGCTCTATCCGGAGACCGGAACCACCAAGGGTGAGGTCTTCGACTACTACGTGGCGATCGCCGAGGTGATGGTGCCGCACACCGCGGGCCGGGCCACCACCCGCAAACGCTGGCCCAACGGGGTCGCGGAGCCGGCGTTCTTCGAGAAGCAGTTGGCCTCCTCGGCGCCGGACTGGTTGACGCGGGCCTCGGTGAAGCACGGCTCGGGGACCATCACCTACCCGATCATCGACAGTCAGGAGTCACTCGCCTGGATCGCGCAGCAGGCGTCGTTGGAAGTGCATGTGCCGCAATGGCGTTTTGATTCAGGGATCATCGGCCCGGCCACCCGGCTGGTGTTCGACCTGGACCCCGGCGACGACGTGCCGATGAGCCAGCTCTGTGAGGTCGCCCGCGCGGTACGTGACCTGATGGACGACGTGGGCCTGACGGTGTACCCGTTGACCAGTGGCAGCAAGGGACTGCACCTCTATGCTCGCTTCGACGAGCCGGTGAGCTCCCGCGGCGCCGTCGTGCTCGCCAAACGTGTTGCGCAGCAATTGGAGCAGGCCATGCCGAAGAAGGTGACCTCGACGATGACCAAGAGCCTGCGCACCGGCAAGGTGTTCGTGGACTGGAGCCAGAACAGTGCGTCGAAGACCACCATCGCCCCCTATTCGCTGCGGGGCCGCGAGCGACCGACGGTCGCCGCGCCGCGCACCTGGGAGGAATTGGACGCCCCGGATGCGCTGGAGCACCTGACCTATGCCGAGGTGCTGGCGAGGGTGGCGCGCGACGGGGACCTGCTGGCGGCACTGGATCCCGACGCGCCGGTGTCCGACAAGTTGAGCACCTACCGCAGCATGCGTGACGCGGGCAAGACGCCGGAACCGGTGCCCTCGTCCAGACCTGCTCTGGGCCACGACAATACATTCGTCATCCAGGAACACCATGCGCGCCGTCTGCACTACGACTTCCGGTTGGAACGCGGCGGCGTGCTGGTCTCCTGGGCCGTGCCCAAGAATCTCCCCGACACGCCGTCGGTGAACCACCTGGCCGTGCACACCGAGGATCACCCGCTCGAGTACGCCACCTTCGAAGGGGAGATCCCCAAGGGCGAGTACGGCGGTGGGAAGGTGATCGTCTGGGACTCCGGGAGCTACGAGGCGGAGAAGTTCCGCGATCCCGGGGTGGACGGCGAGTCAGTGGACGGCAAGAAGGGCGAGGTGATCGTCACCCTGCACGGCACCCGGATCACCGGCCGCTACGCACTGATCCAGACCGGGGGCAAGAACTGGATCGCGCACCGGATGAAGGAGCAGGACCAGCCCGGGGTCGGCGATTTTGCACCCATGCTCGCCACCCACGGTTCAGTGGAGCGGCTGAAGTCCGGCCCCTGGGCGTTCGAGGGCAAGTGGGACGGTTATCGAATGCTGGTGGAGGTTGACCACGGTGACCTGAGACTGCGTTCGCGCAGCGGCCGCGACGTCACCGCGGAGTTTCCGCAACTACGTTCGCTGGCAGCCGATCTGGCTGATCACCACGTGGTTCTCGACGGCGAGGTGGTGGCTCTGGACTCCAACGGGGTGCCCAGCTTCGGGGAGATGCAGAACCGCGCCCGCTCCACCCGGGTCGAATTCTGGGCCTTCGATCTGTTGGTGCTGGACGGCCGATCCCTGGTGCGCGCCAAGTACTCCGACCGCCGCCGGTTGCTGGAGGCCTTTGCCGACGGAACCGATCTCATTGTCCCCGAACAGATTCCCGGCGATGGTCCGCAGGCCTTGGAGTACGCGCGCGAGCAGCGGTGGGAGGGGGTGGTGGCCAAGAAGCGTGACTCCACCTATCAGCCGGGGCGGCGCTCTGCGTCGTGGATCAAGGACAAGCTGTGGAACACCCAGGAGGTGGTGATCGGCGGCTGGCGCCAAGGCGAAGGCGGGCGCTCCAGCGGCATCGGCGCCCTGCTGATGGGCGTTCCGGGCGACGGCGGCCTGGAGTTCGTCGGGCGGGTGGGCACCGGTTTCACCGACAAGGAGCTGGCCAAGCTGAAGACGTTGCTGACCCCCGTCGACGAATCACCCTTCAATGCAACCCTTGTCGGCCCTGATGCCCGCGGGGTCACGTATGTGGAACCGGTGCACGTGGGCGAGGTGCGTTACAGCGAGCGGACTTCCGACGGCCGTCTGCGGCAGCCGAGTTGGCGGGGCCTGCGGCCGGACAAGTCGCCGGACGAGGTGGTGTGGGAGTAATTCAGCGGGCGAGGGACTCGGCCATCTCCGCGAGTCCGTCAGCCAGGGTGACGGACGGGATGTAACCGAGTTCGCTTCGTGCAGCGGTGATGTCGTAGCTGCGGTCACGGCCCATGAAGGTGGTGATCCAGTTTGTCAGCATCGGTGGTTCGGGCCGGCGCAACAGGCGTGCCCCTGCGTCGAGCATCGCAGCGAGGGGGGCCGCCACGGCAAGCGGCACACTGCGCGCGGCGCTCACGTCGACACCTCGGGTGGCCAGCAACGGGCTGAAGAAGTCGCGGGCCGACATCGGCGTGCCGTCGGTGACATAGTACGCGTGGCCGGCACGGCCGCGGCTGAGCGCAAGGCGGATGGCCTCGGTGAGGTTGTCGACATGAACGAAATCGACTGTGTGCCGGCCATCGTCGATCCAGCTGAACCGGCCGGTGTCCACGGTGGCGACGAAGTCGTCCAGGGTGGACATGCCCGCGCCCCAGATGAACGGCGGACGCAGGGCCACTGTCGTCATCGTCGGTGTGCCGGCGCCGAGCAGGGAGCGCTCGGTGTCGAGCTTGACGCGGCTGTAGGCAATGTTGGGCCGGCCCTCATCGGTGCGCTCGTCGACGACCGGCGCACGTTGGGTACCGCTGGCCACGCTGGCGGCGCTGATCAGGACGAACCGTGTGACCCCGGAGGCCGCGGCGACCCGGTGTAGGGCGACGCTGGGCTCGAGGTTGGCCCGCCGGAAGAAAGCATCGGGACCCCAGAACGCCATGTGGGCGGCACCGTGCACGACGGCCTCGACCCCGTTCAACTCCGCGGTCCACCGTGGCGCGCGGTCGCTGCCGATCAGATCCGACAGGTCGCCGAGCACCGGCACCGCTCCCTCCCGACCGACCAGGTCGGCGGCGCTGTCCGTGCGGGCGAGCGCGTGCACCTGGTGCCCCGTGCCCACCAGCCGCCGGAGCAGATGTCGCCCGACGAATCCACTGCCACCCGTGACGAAGATCCTCATCGGTGTCCCCATTCATTCTGTATCAAATCATTTGACGTCAAACTATATGGGTGCTGATAGTCTTTCGTCAACGTGAAAAACACAATGGGTGGGCTGGGTGCATCAGGTGCATCGGCGCAGCGCGCCGGGCGGCTGGCCGATGCCTTCGGGCGTGCCGGCAAGTCGGTGGTGCGAGCCTTCGACGACCGCCTGGGGGAGCACGGCGTCTCGACTCCGAGATCCAAACTGCTCGCAGAGGTGGCCCGGATGCAACCGGTGCGGCTCGCGGATCTGGCCCGTGAGGTGGGAATCAGCCAAGGCACTGCGTCGACACTGGTGGAGGCGCTGGTGCGGGACGGCCTGCTCGCCCGCGGTGTCGACGACAAGGATCGCCGCGCGATCCGCCTGACGACCACGCCGGAGGGGGAGGCGCAGGCGCGCAATTGGCTCCGCGACTACCTCGTCGCAGCGGGGGAGATCTTCAGCTGCCTGACGTCTGAGGAGCAGCGCGAGCTGACCCGGCTGCTCGACCGGATCGGCGAGTCTGTGGACCCTCCGGCGTAGTCGAGTCCCTACGTGTCAACCGATCTCGATGTCCGTCAGCTCGATGGACACCACGAGTTGGTCCAGGACGGCATGTCCGGAAACGTCGCGCACGTAGATCATCCGGTTCGCGGGAACGCCGATGCCGTCGACGCAGCGGAAGTCCGAGACATAGTGTGCCGCCGGTGATCCACCGGCGATGTCGACCTGATAGTCCCGGCGCCGGATCAAACCCTGTTGGTCGACATAGAGCACCTGCGACGGGCTGTGGGTGGCGATGTGGGGCGGGTAGTCCACGTGCAGCCGCCGCCACGTCTGGCCCTCCTCGACCCAGGGCGCGCCTTCGGTCAGCGTGATACCGGGCAGTGTCAGGTGCAGCGGTTCGGTGAGGTAAGTCCACATGGCATAACCGGTGAAGTACGCCAATTGCAGAGTGTTCCAGGGTGTGTGCAGGTCGTGGCCGGCGAACGAGTCACGGGGGTGGTCGAGTTCGTCCACCGTGGCGCCGCCCGTGGTCGTGACGGCGACCCGCTGGGGCGTGTAGGCACTGGCGCGGTCGGCGGCGGTGAACGGATGCAGTGAGGTGCGCTGTTCCTGGACCCACACCGTGACATCGCCGTCCTCGACGACACCGTTGACCTGCTTGAGGTCCCAGATCGCGCCACCGAACCGCTTGTGTGCCCGGATGGTGTTCACGTCGTTCCACCGAGCCGTCCCGCCGTAGGCGTCCAGAACCTCGTCGATCAGTCTGCTCATGGTCGCCAGGATCGCGCGGCTGTCACGTCGCCCGGTATAGGTCGGTTGACTGCTTCAGCGTGGGCGCGGCACCAACACCACGTCGGCGGGGTCGACGACGGTACCGTCGCGGCGGCGCAGCACGGCGCTCACCGTTCTGCTGGTGGCAGTCTCGACGAAACGTAATCCGCTGTCGGTGGCCGACGGCAGATGCCGCCGCCCCCATTGCCCCAACGCAACCAGCACCGTGCCGGCGTCGTGGCCGGCTGCGGTCAGCTGGTACCTGTGGCGGCGCCGGTCGCCGGGTTCCTGATAGTCGACGACCTCGAGGACGCCGGCGGCGACCAGTGCAGACAGTCGGCTGCTGAGAATGTCGGGAGCGATCCCGAGTTCAGCGCGGAAGTCGGAGAACCGGGACCGCCCCTGCATGGCCTCGCGCAGAATCAGCATCGACCAGCGTTCCCCGAGCACGGCCATGGCGCGGGCGATCGGGCAGTCGTCGTTCACGTTCTGTGGCATGTGGCTCCCGCTCTGCTGAGTAGGAATATCATACTCAGCGGTGCTACGGTTGGGCCATGACCCGGGGACGCGGGCCTGCGGTGCCGTTGCTCGGCCGCAACCACGAATTCGCCACGCTGACGTCGGTGCTGGCGAACACCAGCCAGGCGGGAAGCGCTCTGGTCGTGGAGGGTGAAGCCGGGATCGGCAAGACGACCATGCTTGCGGCAGTCGGACAGTGGGCCGACAGGTCGGGTTTTCGCGTGCTGTCGTGTGCCGGGGTCCAGTCCCAGACCAGGGTGGGCTTCGCTGCCGTCCACGAACTGGTGCATCCGCTGCTGCACCACGCGGACGAACTACCCACTCATCAGCGGGCAGCGCTGTACGCAGCCTTCGGCATGTCCCAGGATGGCCCGCCGGATCCACTGACCATCGGGGTGGCCATCCTCGGGCTGGTCGAGGAAGCCGCGGCGCGACAGCCATTGCTGTTGATCGTCGACGACGCCCAGTGGCTGGACGGGTCGTCCCTGCACGTGTTGACTTTTTTCGGCCGCCGACTGACGAATGCGCCGGTGATGCTGCTGTGCGCCGCCCGCCCGGGCTACGACGGCCGGCCGGGGCGGCTGGCATCACTGCCCCGCCTCTTCCTGGGCCCGGTCGATGACAGCACGGCCCGCACGCTGCTGGCGGACGCGGTGAGCGCCACCGGTGAACGTGCTCTCGGCGAGGGAACCCGGCGTCGTATTCTTGCCGCCGCTGCCGGCAATCCGCTTGCAATCCAGGAACTCGCCAAGGCGATTGCCGCGGCGGGTGAGCAGAACGTGCTCACCTCCTCGGCGCCCCTGCCGACCACGCGCCGTATCGAGCAGATCTTTCTCGAACAGCTGGAATTGCTGCCCGAGACCAGTCGTCGGTTGCTGGCCCTCATCTCAGCCGCCGACGATGCCGGCGCCGGCGAAATCCTCGACGCTGCCGGGCGACTGGGCCTGTCCGAGGATGCCCTGGATCCACTGGAACGCTGCGGGCTCATCGCCGTGGACAACGGCCTGGTGAGGGTCAGGCATCCGCTGATCCGGTCCGTGGCCTACCGCGCCGCGCCGTTGTCGCAACGCCGGGCCTTCCACCGCTGCCTGGCCGAGGCGGCGACGGATCCCGTGCGAGCGGCCTGGCAGCGCGGTGCGGCGGCCTACGGTCCGGATGAGGCGCTGGCCGCCGAACTGGAGGCGGTGGCAGCCCTGGCCCGGGACCGCGGTGCGAATGGTGAAGCGGCGGCGGCCTTTCGGCGGGCAGCGGAACTCTCGCCGGCACCGCAGGACCGGGTTCGCCGGTTGGCGGCTGCGATCATGCCGGCCTACCGGGCCGGTTCGACCGCCGAAGCCGTCGACCTCCTGACTGCTGCCGAGCCGCTCGCGGACGACCCCGTGGACCTCTTCGAACTGAGTTTTGCGCGCTTCACGCTGAGCATCAGCGCCGGCATCCCCGCACCGCCGCTGCCGGCTCTGCTGGCGCTGGCGGACCGGTTGGGTGGGGCGGGCGCGCAGTGCCAGCAGATCCGCCTGCTCGCGGCCGCCGCGGCGCAGTGCCGCATGCACGGTATGAGCGCCGACGACCGGCACGCGGTGGCCCAGAGCCTGCACGCGCTGGAGCCGCTCGGCGACGCCCGGGTGGACATCGCCTTGGCCACGGTGGAAGACGCCAAGTACGCCAGGGATTTCCGAACCCGAGCTGACGAGCTGCGTGCGCAGATCGACGGCGACCTCACGGCGTTGATGTCGATGGGGCTGGCAGCGGAGTCGGTCTCCGATCTCGCGGTGGCGCAGAACTGCTGGGACGCTGCCATCCGGGTCGCCCACGGGGCCGGTGCACCGGCCCTCGAGTGCGAGGCGCTCCGTGGTGCGGCGCGGGCCCAGATCATCGCCGGTCATCTCCAGGAAGCAGCCATCAGTGCCCAGGCTGCGCGGCGCATCGCCACCGATGTCGGCCTCGGTGTGAGCGCCGGCGCCGCGGCGGCCCTGCTGTGCCGGATACACGCCTGGAAAGGTGAGTGGTCCTGCGCGGCAGACGCTCTGGCGGTAGCGCGCGAGCACCTACCGACGGACACCACACTGATGTGGCGCGACGAACTGGCCTGGGCCGGCGGCCTGTTGGAGCTGGCTCGACGCAACCAACGGGAGGCATTCGGCGAGCTCGCGCAGATGACGCGCGACCGCGGGGCTCGCCGGTGGGCGCTCGCCGACCTCGCCGAAGGCGCCGCGGCCAGTGGTGATACCGCGGCGGTGGCGCAGGTGGTCGATGACATTGCCGCACAGGCAGGAACATTGGGCTCGCCACACGTCGCCATGCTGGTGCACCGCAGCCGCGCTCTGCTGGCCACCGACGGTCACGAAGTCGAGCACCACTTCCTGTCCGCGCTGGCAACCGACGTGGCCGAGCAAGCGCCGCTGGAGTATGCCCGCACCCAACTCTGCTACGGAGAATGGCTGCGGCGCCGCCGCCGCATCGTCGATGCCCGCGCTCAGCTCTCCCCGGCGCTGCGGACATTCGAGGTCCACGATGCACACCCCTTCGCCGAGCGCACCCGTGCCGAGCTGCGCGCGGCCGGCGTCCAACTGCCGGGCCAGGTCGCCGGCGACGATCCGGGTATCGAGCTGACACCGCAGGAACTGCAGATCGCCCGGCTGGCCGCGACCGGTCTCAGCAACCGGCAGATCGCCGACCGCATCTATGTGTCGCACCGCACCGTGGCGGCCCACCTGTACAAGGTCTTCCCCAAGCTCGGCATCACCAGCCGAAACCAACTCCGCGACGCGCTCGGCGAGGTCCTGCCCTAGGTCAACATGCGGATACCGGACTGCCCGCCCATGCGCTGTCCTGGTGATGTGAGTACATATCGGGCCTATCAGGTCACCGGGCAGCGACACTTCGAGATGGTCGAACGGGAGTTGCGCGACCCCGCGCCGGGACAGGTGCGCATCCGCACGGCGTCGTGCGGGGTATGCCACAGCGACGTCCTGGCCGTGGAGGGGCAGCGCGAAGATCCTCTGCAGCCCGTGGTGCCCGGCCACGAGGTGGTCGGGACGATCGACGCGGTGGGACCGGGTGTGGACGAGCGCTGGAGTGTCGGCGACCGGGTGGGGCTGGGTTTCCTCGGCGGTCACTGCGGGCAGTGCGAATTCTGCCGCTACGGCGACTTCGTCAACTGCACCGACCAGCCGCTACCGGGAACCACGATCGACGGCGGGTACGCCGAGATGGTCTACGCGCGGCCGTCAGGTCTGGTGCGGGTCCCCGATGGTTTCGACGCGCTGACTGCGGCGCCGCTGTTGTGCGCCGGGGTGACAGTGTTCAACGCCTTGCGCGCCGCGCAGGCGCCGCCCAACACCCTGGTGGCCGTGCAGGGCATCGGTGGACTGGGCCATCTGGGTGTCCACTACGCGAAGGCACTGGGGTACCGGGTCGCCGCCGTGGCCCGGGGCACCGAGAAGGCCCCGCTGGCACGAGCTCTGGGTGCCGATCACTACATCGACAGTTCTGCCGAGGACACGGCGCAGGCGTTGCGCGACCTCGGTGGGGCCACCGCAATCGTCGCCACGGCGGCCAACGGAGCATCGATGGCAGGGCTGGTGGCCGGGTTGCGCCCACGCGGGCGATTGGTGGTGGTGGGCGCCTCACCCGAACCGATTCCGGTACAGAGCTCCGACCTGATCTTCGGCGGCCGCAGCATCCTGGGCAGCTTGACCGGATCGGCGATCGAGAACGAAGACAATCTGGGGTTTGCTCTCACGCACCAGATCGCTCCGATGATCGAACCGATGCCGTTCGTCGAGGCGCCCGCGGCCTATGAGCGCATGATGTCAGGCCGCGCGCGCTTCCGGGTGGTCTTGGACTTCCACTAGAAGGCCTCACGACAGGAAGTGCAGCACCTCCCCGGCGAAATCGTCGATGTGCTGGAACAGGAAACCGTGGCCGGCGTCGCTGTAGAGAACCGCCTTGGCGTCGGCCAGCCGACCGGCCATCGCATAGGTGGCGTAGGAGTCGATCATGCGATCGTGCGCCCCGTTGGCCACCAGCACGGGAATGCTGATCTCGCTCAGGCGATCCCACACGCTCGATCCTGTGGAGGCGATGACGGCCAGTTGTGCCTGCATCGTCTCCAGCGACACGGGCGTGTGCTCGTCGGTGAGGACACGCGGGTCCAGCCTGCGCAACGACTGCACTCCGAGGGCATGGCCCACACCGTCGTCCGGGAAGAAGAGGTAGAGAAAGTCACCGTCGTCGTTGACCGGCTTGGTGGCGACCTGCCAGACCCGCGGGTCCGGTGCAGGCATACCGGGAACACCGCCGCCGGGGGAACTTCCGGCGACCACCAGCCGACGCACCAGGTCCGGACGCGCAAGGGTGGCGGCCTGCACCACGATCCCGCCCAGCGACCACCCCAAGAGGTCGATCTCCGTGAGCCCCAGCGCATCGACGAACTCGATGAGTCCACCGGCCAGCGCCTCCATCGTGGTGGGTGCGGTGCCGCTGCTTTTGCTGTGACCGATGTTGTCGAAGATGATCACATCGCGCTCGCCGGCCAGCTCGTCCAGGAACGCCGGATCCCAGTGGTCCATCGTTCCACGGAAACGCAGGGCGAGCACCAGCGGTACCCCTGCGGGCGCACCGAAGCGACGGTAGGCGAATCGGGCATTCGTCGATTCGACGAACTGGGTCGGGGCGTGTGCTGACAGAGATGGCATACCCCACTGTGGGGCGACGTCGGATGGTGAGTCCATACGTAGGTTGACTGCACTCAGTCGCGCCGGCGCAACTCGCGCCGCGAGGACACCCCGAGTTTGGTGAAAATGTTGCTCAGGTGCCATTCCACCGTGCGTGGGCTGATGAACAGGTGGCCGGCGATCTCGGAATTGGTGTAGCCGTCGCCGGCCAAGCGGGCGATGTACTCCTCCTGCTTGGTCAGCGCCGGCGCGGAGCTCGCGCCGCGCCTGCGCGGCGAGGTGTCGCCCGCCGCGTGGAGCTCGCGACGGGCCCGCTCGGCCAGGCCGTCCGAACCCATGGCCACGAACATCCCATGGGCGGTGCGTAACTCGTCGCGTGCGTCGCCCCGCCGATTGGCCCGGCGCAACCACTCCCCGAAGATCAGGTGGGTGCGCGCGGTCAGGACTGTCAAGGGCGAACGGTGCAACGCTGCCAGGGCGCTGCGGTACTCGACCTCGGCCGCGGCGGTCTCGGCGATCAGTGCCCTGGCCCGCGCTGCATAGCCGAGTGCCGTTGGCGTCGGCGTGGTTTCGGCCCACAGGGCCAGCTGCTGCGCGGCCGCAGCGGCCCCGTCTGCGTCACCGGACCGCGCCGCCGCCTCCACCATCTCGTTGAGCAGGTGACCGTGCATTCCCACGTCCTCGTACTCCAGCGCTTCGGTGCAGGCTGCGTGCGCCTCGTCGTAGCGGCCCAATCCGTTGCCGAGCACTGCCATGGAGAACAGCACGACGGTGATCTCGCTGCCCTCGCCACGTTCGGTCGCGTCGCGGATGGTGGCATCGGCGAGTGTCCGGGCGAGGTCGTGCTGTCCCCGGCAGGCGGCGAGATAGGTCTGGATGGAACGGTGCGGCGGTGCGCCGGTGGCCGCCGAGATGGCCTCCGACCGGTCCAGCAGGTCGGCGGCCCGGACGAAATCGCCTGCGGTGACGCACTGACCCGCGGTGGTGGTCAAGGCCGCCGGCAGCACCGTCAATTCCCCTGCTGCACGCAGGAGTTCGAGCTGGCGCTCGTTGACGGCATTGTAGGTGTCCTGATCGAACAGATCCAGCAGCACGCGCAGGGTGACGTCGTGGAAGCGGGGGTCGGCAGCACCGGCCTTGTCGTCGTCGAGGTAGCGCGCGATGGCGCGCTGCAACACCGGCGCCGCGGCAGTCCGGCCCTGGGTGAGTCGCAGGGCCAAGCCGTCGAGAAAGAGGTCGGCGGCGGTGACCGGCCCGGGTGGTGCGGGGGCTTGGCGGGCGGCCGCCGCGATCGCCGTCGCCGAGGACTGCTCGTCGGCGAACAGGCGCCCGACGATCGCCGCTGCCACCAGTGCATCGAGGTAGGCCGTCCGCGCCAGCGCGGCATCGAGGTCGTGTAACCGGCGTGCCGCCGCCAGCAGCAGGGGTGGGGCGTCGCGGCCGCGGTGGGCGGCGAAGGCGATCTTCGCGCGCAGCACGTCCCCCTTGGCCTCGAGTAGCTGGTCGCCGGACCCGGTGGCCACCGTCAACAGCTGCGACG
Organism: Mycolicibacterium tokaiense; assembly: GCF_010725885.1. NCBI lineage: Bacteria > Bacillati > Actinomycetota > Actinomycetes > Mycobacteriales > Mycobacteriaceae > Mycobacterium > Mycolicibacterium tokaiense. The sequence continues at coordinate 2,829,408 of NZ_AP022600.1, forward strand.
CGGCATCGTGGTCTCCGGCATCCACTTTGGCGGTGGCGGCCTGCAGGGCCCTCGTCGCCCGGAGCAGCGGGTCCGGGGTCAATTCCACGGCATAGGTCAGGAATGCGGCCGCCGCGGCGGCGCCACCTCTCCGCCGCGCGCGCCCGGCGGACTCCACCAGCTGAACCGCGGCCGACTCCTGGGGTGCAGCCACCGAGTGGGCCCGGTGCCAGGCGCGGTGCTCGTCAGCGCCCGGTCCCGCGACCACGTCGGCGAGGGCGCGGTGCGCCTGCCGGCGTGCCACGGCACTGGCGTGGTGGTAGACGGCTGAACGAACCAGCGGGTGGCGGAAGCGGATTCGAGGTTCGACGCTGATCAGACCCGCGCGTTCGGCGGCGACGGAGGCATCGGGGTCGATGCCCAGTTGTGTCGCCGCGGCCCAGAGCCACGCCGGGTTGCCGGTGGGCTCGGTGGCCGCCAGGAGCAGCAAGGTCTGCGTCGCCGGGGGTAGGTCGCGCAGACGGTGACCGTACTGCTGTTCGATGCGCGCGGCCACCGGTTTGGCCGCGGTGACACCGTACCCGCCCGCTAGGCGCGCGGGTGCCAGAGCACGGCGAAACTCGAGTATTGCCAGAGGGTTTCCCTCCGCCTCGGCCAGGATGTTCTCGCGCACATCCCGGTCCAGCCGTCCGGGCAGCACCGCGGTGAGCAGCGCGTCGGCATCGCGGTGGGGCAGGCTGTCGAGCCTCAGCTCAGGCAGCCCGTCCAGTTCCCGATCGGCATTCGGGGTGCGGGCAGCAAACAACATCACCACCGGATCTGCCTGCAACCTCCTGGCGGCGAAGGTCAGCGCCTGCAGGGACGCGCGGTCGATCCATTGGGCGTCGTCGACGACGCAGACGGTGGGCCGCTGCGCACCGGCTTCGCCGAGCAGTGTCAGCCCGGCCAGGCTCACCAGCAGGCGATCCGGTGGGGGGCCCTCGCGCAGGCCCAGTGCCACCCGCAATGCATTCTTCTGCGGGTCCGGCAGCTGGTCGATGTGCCCGAGGATGGGGCCGCAGAGCTGCTGCATCCCCGCGTAGGTGAGCTCGAGTTCGGATTCCGCGCCGCCGATCCGGATAAAGCGGAACTCACCGTCGACGGCGGTGAGGACGCTGGTGAGCAGCGCGGTTTTGCCGATCCCCGCCTCACCACGGATGACCACCACGCCGCTGTGGCCGGTGCCGGCTCGGCCGCACAGCTCGATCAGCTTCTGCTGTTCGGCCTGTCGGCCGATGAGCGTGATGTCGCCCGCTGTCGAGCCCATGGCGGTGATCTTGGCACGCGCGCCCGCCCCCGGTCGACCGAACTTGTGGGACAGACCTGCTGCGACGGGGCCACCCGGGATTCGGCAACCCCGTGGTTTTCCCGGGGTCGAAGCGACCGTCAGGCGGTGTGTGATCGCTGCGTCGAGTTCTGATGTGTGACCGAGGAAGGACTTTCCCGCGATGAGCACTGCCACAACCGTCCACGAGGTCACCTACGACCTGCTCCGCGCCCTCGGGCTGACCACCGTATTCGGTAACCCGGGGTCCACCGAACAGACCTTCTTACAGGACTTTCCGGACGACTTCACCTACGTCCTGGGTTTGCAGGAGGCGTCCGTGCTGGCCATGGCCGACGGCTACGCGCAGTCCACCGGCCGTCCCGCTCTGGTGAACCTGCACACCGCGGCCGGCACCGGCAACGCGATGGGCAGCCTGGTGGCCGCCTACCGGGCGAACACGCCGCTGATCGTCACCGCCGGCCAGCAGACCCGGGAAATGTCGCTGTACGACCCGTATCTGAACAACCCGGACGCCGCGCTGATGCCGCAACCGTGGGTGAAGTGGGCCTATGAGCCGGTGCGGGCCGAGGACGTCCCCGCGGCGTTCATGCGCGCGTACGCGGTGGCAACCCAACCGCCGGCCGGACCGGTGTTCCTGTCGATACCACTCGACGACTGGAACAAGCCGGCACTCGGCCCCGCCGTGGTGCGCTCGGTCAGCACGAGGGTGCAGCCCGACGCAGAGCGACTGCGCGCATTCGCGGCCCGGATCAGCCAGGCGGAGCGCCCGCTTCTGGTGCTGGGACCCGAGGTGGACCGCGCCGGCGCCTGGGACGCCGGCATAACTTTCGCCGAGAAGCTGCGGGCATCGGTGCGTGGCAGCGGGCTCTCGGACAGGTGCTCGTTCCCCGAAGACCATCCGTTGTACGGCGGCCCGCTGCCGTTGACCATCGCCGGTGTCAGCGACGCGTTGTCCGGCTTCGACCTGGTGATCGTCATCGGTGCCCAGGTATTTCGCTACTACCCCTTCGTGGCGGGGGAGTACCTGCCGGCGGGCACCGAGGTGCTGCACATCACGGGGGATCCCCACCTGGCCGCCACCGCGCCGGTGGGCGACAGTCTGCTCGGTGACATGGGCACCGTGCTCGAGCAGCTGGCCGATCTCGTCGAGGTGCCGAATGACCGGCTGTCCCCGGCCGGGCTGCGCCGCGATCTCGACCCCGACCTGCCCGCGGCCACGGCGCCGCTGGCACCCGGTGACGTCTACGCGGCGCTGAGCACGGTCAAACCCGACGATGCCGCGGTGGTCATGGAATCCACCTCCACCCTGGCCGATCTCATCACCTGGTGGCCCACGCGACGCCCGGGCAGCTTCTTCGCCACCGGCAGCGGCGGCATCGGATGGGGAGTTCCCGCCGCCGTCGGCATCGCCCTCGGTGACCGCGCGCGGGGGGTGAAGCGCACCATCGTCGCCTCGATCGGCGACGGGTCGTTCCAGTACTCGATCCAGGCGATCTGGACTGCCGCGCAGCACAAGCTGCCGATCGTGTTCGTGGTGCAGCGCAACGGTGAATACGCGGTCCTGAAATCGTTTGCGCTGCTGGAGAAAACACCGGCCGTACCCGGTATGGACCTACCCGGACTCGACATCGCCTCGCTGGCAACGGGTTACGGGTGCCGCACCGCGACGGCGGGCAGTACCGACGACCTGGTTCGTGAATTCAAGGCGGCGCTGGCCGCCGAGGGACCCACCGTGCTGGTGGTACCCACCCAACCCCGACTTCCATTCCTGGGCTGACATCATGCCGGTTTACACGTGCATCACCGTGCAGGGCGCCTTGTCGCCTGAGACCAAAGCAGACCTGGCCGCCGAGATGACCCGGGTCCATTCGATGATCAACCACGTGCCCGGCACGTACGTCAACGTCGTCTTCCACGAACTGCCCGACGACGACGTCTACACCGACGGCCGCCCCGCACAACCACTGTTGATCAACGGCTGGGTGCGCACCGGCCACCCGGAGGCGCAGAGCAGTCAACTGGTGGCCGAGATCGCGGCCGCCGCGACGCGGGTCACCGGCATCCCCGCCAGGCGGGTTCTGGTGGTGATCCAGAACAGCCCAGCTCATTTCGCCATCGAAGGTGGCCGGGTGTTGCCGGCGCCAGGGGAAGAGGAAGCCTGGTTCCGGGCCCAGAAGGAGGTGGACTGACGTGGCATCGATCCTGCCGCAGGTCCGGGGGTTCGCCGAGGCGGTGGCCCCCCACGCCGAGGTGTGTACCGATTCGGCGCTGCTGGCCGAACGCGGCCGCGACTACTGGGGAGTCGGCGGCGTGGCCAGTGCGCTGGTGCGCCCGCGCAGCTGCCAGACCATCGCCCCGATCGTGGCCCTGGCCGCGGCGCACGGCGTGGCGATCGTGCCGCGCGGCGGTGCGTCGAACTGCTCGGGCGGAATGCTGCCCGCGCCCGGACAGGTGCTGCTCGACCTGTCCGGCCTGAACCGGATCCTGGACATCGACGCTCAACGGCGCTGCGCGCGGGTGGAACCCGGAGTCATCAACGCCGATCTACAGACCGCGACCGCCCCCTACGGGCTGTGTTTCTCACCCGATCCGGTCTCGGCACCGTTGTCGACGGTGGCCGGCAACATCATCGAAAATGCCGGCGGACCACATGCCCTGAAATACGGTGTCACGTACAACCATGTGCTCAGCGTCGAGGTGGTCCTGCCCGACGGGTCGGTGCGCACGTTCGCCGCCGACGACGAGGGCCCCGATCTGCTCGGGCTGTTCATCGGTTCGGAGGGCACGCTCGGCATCATCACCGAAGCCACGGTCGCTCTGCGCCCGGTCGCGGCCGTCACACACAGTCTGATGGGCGCCTTCGCCACAGCGCGCGCCGCCGCAGACACCATCGCCGCCATCATCGCCACCGGGGTGGTCCCCGCGGCGCTGGAATGGCTGGACCGGGCCGGGATCGCCGGGCTGGAACAGTTCTACGACACCGGATATCCGCTCGACGCCGACTCCATCGTCCTCATCGACGTCGACGGTACCGCGGCCGAGGTACGTCGGGACCAGGCGGTCGTGGAACGAGTGCTGCGGCAGCGGGCGACCGAGGTGCGGATCGCGGAGACGGCCGACGACCGTGCGGCCCTGTGGTTCGGGCGGCTGAACGCACCCAACTCCGTGGTGCAGAGCGGAAAGGGCTTCTTCATCGGGGATGTCACCGTGCCGCGCGACCGGATACCCGAGATGCAGGAGGCCATCCAGGCCACCGCCGAACGTCACCGCGACGGTCTGCTGTTCATCGCAGTCTGCGGACATGCCGGTGACGGCGACCTGCACCCCACCACATTTTTCGACAAGGACAACCCGCTTGCGCCCGGGGCATTGGTGGCAGCCAACAACGAGATCATCGATGCCGCATTGAGACTGGGTGGAACGATCACCGGTGAACACGGTGTCGGCACCGAGAAGATCGAGTTCATGAGCAAGCGGTTCACCCCGGTGGAGATTGCCGCGCAACGCGCGGTCAAAGCGGCCTTCGATCCGGCCGGGCTGCTCAACCCCGGGGTGATGCTCCCCGTGCGCGCCGCCGGTGAACCGGACACCCCGGTCTTCGGTGCGGCCGTGTATGACGCACTCACCGGCCGGTTGCCCCACAACACCAGCGCCGCGTTGACCACCGGCGGGAACACCGACATCAGCGTCAACCTCGGCAATCTGAGCCTGGTCGTGGGCGCTGAAGCCACCGTCGCGTCGGTCGGTTCGTTCCTGCGTGAGCACGGCGCCAGCTGCGCCGCGATTCCGCCGACCGGAGGTGAACGCACTGTCGGAGCGCTGGTGGCCACCGCTGCCGGTGCTGAACGCGACGCCATCAGACACGCGTTGCTGGGGATTGACGTCGCGATCATCGACGGCGGCCGCCCTGCCCGGTTCGGCGCCGAGACCAGAAAGGATGTGGCCGGATATGACGTCAAACGGCTCTTCGTCGGTGCGCACGGTGCCTACGGCGCATTGGTGGCCCTGATCTTCACGATCACCGTGCAGGTTGCAGACATTTGAATTCATCCCCGGTGGCGCAGGTTCCGGCACGTGACAGGGGGCCAAAGCCTTGACGCGAGACGGACCGACTCGTTAACGTAGGCGTCTATAACGTCGCTGCGGACTCGCTGTGGACGTACTAGGTTCTTGTTCTGTCTGATCTGCCTCGCCGAAGGAGCATCCACACCATGTCGAAGACCGATCTCGCGCGGCCCTTCAACCGTCGCCTCTCTGTTGCGATCGGTGGTGGCGCCATTCTCGCGATGATCGGCTTCACCGCGGCGTGCAGCAGTGAGAGCGAGGCTCCCGAAGAGTCCACCACCACGACCACCACGACGACGACCACCACGACGTCTGCGGAGCCGACGGTGAGCCCCACCGAGAACATGCCCAACCCCAATGTCTCGGGTGTCTTCACGCCGCCGGTCGTGGCGCCGCAGCCGACCCTCGATACAGACCGTGACGATTACGGCAACTAGGCCGCGTCTCGCGGGGCCGGCCGGCTCCACGGAAGTATCGAAGCGGCGCCATCTCTGAGCCGTGAAGAATCGTCTGGTTCCCGTGTCGGTGCTGGCGATGTTGGTGGTGATCGCAACGTTGTCCGGTGGTGCGGGTCGGTTTCACGACACCGCCCCCGGCGGCGTCCGCCTCATCGAGGGCCCGTACGCGTCGCTGCTCGGTGCGTCCACTGACCTGGGGCCGGCGCGTGAGCACAGCATCGAGCTCACCGCGGGCCTCACCGGCCGCGTCGAGCCGACAGGGCTGATCGACTGGGCGCAAGACCGTGCCCTGTCGGTGCGGTGGCGCCCTGGCGACGACTGGGCGGTGCTCGAAGGGGCTCCCGACGCCGTGGCAGCGGCGTTCGACGTGGCCGTGCACGACTACCGCGGCAAGCAGGGCCAACTGTTCTACGCGTCCCCGCACCAGCCCGCGGTGCCCGAGCACCTGCGCGACGAGGTGTTCGGGCTGGGCCGGATCCTCAGCTACACACCGCATCACGTGTCGGTGCCCGAGCACTTCCCGCTCGATGTGCCCGACCGGGGCCTCGGGCCGGACACCTTGCTGCGGGCCTACAACGCCGACGAACTCGCCCGCAACGGCGCCACCGGCAAGGGCGTCACCATCGTGATCTTCGGCTTCGACGGATTCCGTCAGTCCGATCTGGATATGTTCACCACGATGTTCGGCCTGCCCCCGCTGGTCCCCGAGGTGGTGGGCGGCATGCCCGATGAGATCCGCAGCGAAACATCGATGGATCTGCAACTGGCCCATGCGATTGCCCCCGATGCCCGCAAGGTCGTGGTGAATGCGCTGCCCACCGTCGAGGGCGGTGGCGGATACCGCAAGATCGGCGAGATGCTCGAAGACACCGATCGACGTTTCCCCGGTGCGGTGTGGAGTCTGTCCATCGGATGGGGCTGTGACAAGCTGCTCACCGCGGCCGATCTGGCGCCGGTGCGCTCGGCGCTGCGCGCGGCGCAGGCCAACGGCACCACCGCCTACAGCGCCACCGGCGACCTGGCCGGCATGGAATGCCGTGGCGGCCGGGACTGGTCGTCCGCGCCGGCGGAGCAGGATGTGGGTCTCGGCTCGGTGGCGTCGGTCCCCGAGATGACCAGCGTCGGGGGCACCACACTGTCCACCGCCGCAGACGGCCAATGGGTCTCGGAGCAGACCTGGTTCGACGTGCCGCTGTCGCAGGGCACCAGCGGCGGCACCTCGGCGCTGTTCGACCTGCCCCCCTGGCAGCGCACTGCCGCCGAGGCCGTCCCGTCGGAGCGCCGCACCGGGAAGCGCATGACCCCCGACATCGCGGCGGTGGCCGACCCGTTCACCGGCGTGCGGATCGTGCTCGACGGTCAGGTGCTCGCCGGCGGCGGGACCTCGCAGTCCGCACCGATCTGGGCGGGACTGACCGCGGTGATGAACCAGTACCTGCTGGACAACAACGGCAGCCTGATCGGCGACATCAATCCGCTGCTGTACCGCATCGCCGAGGGGGCACCGCGACCTGCGTTTCGCGACGTCACCCTGGGCGGCAATGCTGTCGACGACGCCGGGCCGGGCTATGACCTGGTGACCGGGCTCGGCACCCCGGACATCGACAACCTGGTACGCAACATCGCCATCGCCCAGCAGGTGCAGGGCTGATGACTGCACCCAGCGCGCCGGGCATGATGGAATGTCAGGTCTGCGAAATGGACGTGCCCGCAGGCGAATACTGCGGGCAGTGTGGTGTGCCGCTGGACGAGCACCGCCGCGGCGACGGCCCACACTGGCTGCGGGCGCGCGCCTTCAGCGCCGCCTCCGGACAACGGTTGTTGACGCCGTCGCTGACCAGCTCGCTGTTTCCGCACCTGACACCGCGGGCCCGCATCGTGTTCCTGATGGGACTGGGGATGCTGGTGGCGGCGTTGGTGATCGTCACGGTGCTGCGCATGCCGGCCGGGTTGATCGCGGTGGCCTCCTTCGGCCTGCCGTTGTTGTTCGGCCTCTACCTCCGCGAATCCGGTGTCTCCCGCGACATCCCGCGCAGCACGCTGCTGGTGACGACCGGGCTGGGCATCATCCTGGGCGTGGGGTGGGCCGTGCTCACCGGCGCCGTGGTGGCCCGCGCCTACGGCGTACCGCTGGGGGCCGGCATTGCCGGTGCGCGGATCCTGCGCGACGGCCTCGGCGTGCCGGTGGGCAGCATGCTCCTGATGTTGGTCCCTGCGCTGGTGGCGCGGTTCTCCTGGCGGGGCGGCGACCGGGAGGCGCTGGACGGCTACGCCATCGGTGCGCTGGGAGCTCTGACCTTCACGGCGGCGGCCACCCTGACCCGGCTGGCGCCGCAGTTCACCAGCGGCCTGATCAACCGCGCCCGGCCGCTGGACGGGCTGCTGGTCGAAGCCGGTATCCGCGGGATCGCCATGCCGTTGACCGCCGCCGCGGTGGGCGGTCTGATCGGTACCGCGCTCTGGTTCACCCGCCCACCGAGCAAGCAGGGCACCCATCGCGGGTTCCTGCGGGGCGTGTTGGTGGCGATCGCGGTGGTGGTCATCGTGATCTATGCGTCACTGGGTGTGGTCGACGTCGCCCGGTTGCCCCAGTTGTGGCTGTTGGTAGTCCATCTCATGCTGAGCGCGCTGGCGTTGTTCGCGTTGCGGGTGGGCTTGCACCTGGCCCTGTTGCACGAGGCGCAGGACACCACCAGCAGTGACGATCCGATTCTGTGCGTCGAGTGCAACCACGTGGTGCCGGATGCGCCATTCTGCGCGAACTGCGGCGCGGCCATGCGGGCCTGCTCGCGGGGGTCCCGCCGGACCCGGCGGGAAGAGCGTCCGATCCAGGTGGTCGAGGATTCTGCCGCGGCCGCCGGAGACATCAAGGTCGGACTGCTGCCCGGGTATTCGATCCATCCGGGCGCCTTCGAGGCGGCGCGACCTGCGTCGGCGCAGTTCCACACCGTGGCGCTGGCCGTCGGAGTCGCGATCGTCGTGGTGGCCGGCGGACTGGTCGGGCTCTCGGGCCTGATCTCCCGGCCCGCCCCGAAGTACGTCTGCCCGCCCGAGTGCGGCAGTCCGCCGCTGTCGCGCGCGGTGGAGGTCAATCCCCGGTTCACCGCCGCGGACGGCGCGTTCTCCGTGTCGTATCCGGCCCCCGGCGCGGCGTATGCGGTCTCCCAGCGTGACGATGGGGTGACCGCCGTCCTGCAGGCCGGTGATGGCGGCACCATGCAGTTGGTGAGCCGCCCTGCTGCGGGCCGCGACGCCCGGCAGGTGGCGTTCGATCTGCTGAACGAGACCTACCCGGACACCAAGACCGCCTACGAGATTCCCAACACCATGGTCGGGTATCAACCCGGGTACGGCTTGGCGGCCGACGTCTGGCCGCAGGGTGCGATGAGCAATTCCACCCGGATGCGCATCATCGTGATGGTCGCGGTGAAGAACGACCTGGCGCTGATCGCCGGCGCGGTGGGGCCCTACCGCGCCTTCGGTCCGGACTTCGGGTCCGGCAAGCCGTCGGCTGCGGGCCTGCAACTGGCCCTGGACATGGGCAAGTACGTCAACAGTTTCACCTGGCGCGGCGATCCGCCCCGTTAGGGCAACAGGTGTTCGTCCCAGCGGTGCGGATCGAGCTCGAGCGCAGCGCGGTCCCACCCACCCAGTTCGGCGGCCGCATCGTAGGTGTACTGCAGAAAGTCCAGCACGCACTGATCCGGATCTGCTGCGGCGCGGGCGGTTTCGTACGGGAGCAGGTACTGCCGTAGCTCGGGGTGGTAGAACACGCCTTCGGGAAGGCCGGGGAATTCGGCGAAGCCCTCCGGTTCGGGATAGGCGTAGGAGTAGAACGCGCCCTCCTCGCCCCCACCGGGCCAGAATCCGCAGCTGCTCAGCTCGTGGGAGTAGGCCTCGACCATCACCCAGTCGGCGCAGTTGGGCGTGCCGCCGGGATGCTCCGGTGCGGGGCGGCCCGAGAACCGGCTGCAGGCCATGTCGAAGGAACCCCAGAAGAAGTGGACGGGGCTGACCTTGCCGGCGAACCGGGACCGGAACGCTGTGATCACCCGGTCGGCCTGGATGAGCTGCTGCCAGAACGTGCGGGCGGCTGCGGGGTCGTAGCCGATGTGGTGGTCCTCGGCGAAGGGAATGGCGGGGTCGACTTCGTTGGGCCGCTTGGTGATCTGCGCCGCGATACCCACGCGGTCGAGCATGGCCACGGTGTCGTCGTGGAACTGCGCCACCGTCCGGTTGCCGAGTTCCAGTCGGCCGGAGCTGCCGTCGTTCACCCGCACGGCCAGCACGTGGTCGACGAAGTCGAACTCCAGGTCGAACACCCGGGTGTCCACCGGGATGGCCGAGGTGGTCAACCCCCGCGAGGAGACGTAGAGCGGAGCCTGCCACCAGTGATTGACCAGCGGCGCGTGGGCCAACCTGATCTTGCCGACGATCTGGGACCACATGTGGAGCGTGCGGCGGGTGTCCGCCCAGTCGTCGACGCGCAGAGCCGGCCATCCAGAAGGCGGGGAAGAGGTCATACCCGGGAACGGTACGAGTCGGTCCGTCTCGCGTCAATGGCCCGGGTACGCCCGGGTTCGTCGGCTAGTGTTTTCAGATGCCTGCCAACGCTCCGGACCCGGGGCGGCGCAACGAACAATCGCGTCGTGCCATCCTCGACGCGTGTATCTCGCTGGTCGGCGAGGCCGGTTATGAGAACGTCTCCATCGAGGCCATCGCACGGCGGGCGTGCGTGGGCAAGCAGACCATCTACCGCTGGTGGCCGTCCAAGGGCGCGGTGATCCTCGAGGCTGCGATGCAGAGCCTGGATCCGGTGGTCACGTTTCCGGACACCGGCAACATCATCGCCGATCTGCGCACTCAGATGTGCAAGATCCTGGAGGTGATCACCACCACCGGCTACGGCGCTGCCTACCAGGGGCTGATCGCCGCGTGTCAGTCCGACCCCGACCTGATGCGTGCCGTCTTCGACCAGATCATCAAACCCAGCATCACGCAGTTCGGGGAACGGGCAGCGCTGGCGCAGGCCCGCGGTGAGATCCGGGCCGACGCCGACGTGGAGACCCTGCGCGACGTGCTCTACGGGTTCATCGAATACCGGCTGATCCACGGTATGCCCCTGGAGCTCCGCCACATCGACGCGAGCCTGGCCATCGCGTTCCACGGCGTGTGCTGAATCACCCGGTGGTCAGCGTGATCCGGTCACCGTCGCGCACCAGCAGGCCGTCGTTCTCGAAGCTGTCCAACCAGCCGGGCATCGGCCAGCGACCCCAACGGCGCCGGAAGACAGCGGAATTGGCCACGATGTCGCGGAGATGCTCCACCGGCGGGTTCGAGACCGGATGGTGTTGGTGATAGGCGTGGGCGCCACCCACCCAGAGCAGCGGAACGCCCGCCGCGCGGGCCACTGCCGCGAAATCGGTGTCCTCTGCGCCGTACCCGGTGTACTCCTCACAGAAGCCACCGATGCGCTGCCAGGCAGACGCGGACACCGCGAAGCTCAAGGACCAGAACAGGTCGTGATCGTCGGCGGCCAGCAACTCGCCCGGCGCGGGCACCGGCCGCGCCGGATGCGGGTCGGTCAGCTCATCGAGGGTGTCCAGGTCATATCCGTCCGGCGCCGGCGGAAGGTAGGTCACCGGGCCGCACAACAGCGCGTCGCGCCCGGCGCGGTGGTGGGCGTCGAGGTAATCGGTGATCAGCGACGGCGATGGGATGCAGTCGACATCGAGAAAGATCAGCAGTTCGGCGCCACCATCGATGGCCTGGCGCGCGCCGGCATTGCGGGCTCGCGCCAAGGGCAATGCCCCTGTGCCGCAGTCAAGATCGAGAACCTCGCTGCCCCGGCGGGCCAACCTGCCGATGTCCGGGTCGCCGACAGCCACCAGTACCCGGGTATCCGGCGGCCGGTGCATCCGGGCCAGACCGGCTTCCTGGCGGGCCAGATGGGTGTGCCGACCGCGCGCCACGGTGATCACTGCACACCGTTGCCCGGTCATGCGGCCAGCACCTGCGCCGCCCGTGCGGCGGCTCCGTCGACCCGCGCAGCGCACCAGCGGTCCGGGTTCAGAGTGCCTGCAGCGGAAGCCAATTCGGGCCACTGTGTCGGTGTGGGCCACGACGGCGCGCAGACCGCCAGCCCGGCCGCGTGCAGTGCGGCAGCCGAGGTGTGCTGCTCGTCGAAGGGCCGCGGCTGGGGCAGCACGATCGTGGCCGTGGCCGCCGCCGCGGCGTCGGCCAACGCGTTCTGTCCGGCGTGCGTGACGATGAGGCCGGCGTGGCGCAACGCACTCCACGGGTCATCGGTCCACGACCGGCCGCCCAGCGCCGTCCACCGGTAACCGGGCAGCGCCGCCTGCAGCTGCGTCACCGCGTCGTCGGGCACCTCGGTGCCGCCGGCGCCGCTGAGCAGAACCGCGTTGTCGCCCTGATGGGTTCCGGACTCCCGGGACAGCCCCTCGAACCTGCTGATGTACCCGACGAAGTGGGTGCGCCCGGCGTGCTCGGCCAGCCACGTCGGCCGGTACACCTCATCTGACCACGGCGCGATGATCTGGTCGGCGAGACGGTAGGCCAGTTGATGCGGCGGGTCAGTGCGCTCACCGGGCATGGCCATCACCGTCACCGGCACCCCCGACGTCCGCGCCAGCACGGCGATTTCGACCGACACGTCCACCACCAGACGCCGCACCCCGGTGTCGGCCAGGGTGCACAGCAGCTCGGCGGAGCGCCGCAGCAGGCCGTCGACATTCAGGGGAGCCCAGTGCAGACGGCCGTTGGCCGTGGGCTCGCGTGCCGTCATGTCTCCCGGGGGCACGTCCATCGACAGGCGCACCCACCGGTCGCGCGGACGCAGCCCGCCCGGGGTGGGCAGCGAGGAGAAGAACACCACGTCCTCGTCGAGGTGGGCGGAGATGGCCAGCGCGCGGGTGAGGTGTCCGCGGCCGTGATGGTGGACGTAGTAGCCGATCACGCCCGCAGCGGTTCGGCCATCGGTGCGGCCGGGTAGGCGCCCAGCTCGAAGAGCAGCTGCTCGTAGTCCGCGATCATCCGCGTCAGCGAAAAGTCGCGGCGCGCCCGCGCGGCGACGGCCCGGCGGTCGGTGGAGACCACCCAGTCGATGGCCTGGGCCAGCCCGCCGATGTCGTCGCCCTCGGTGGCCACCAGACGGCCGCCGACGCCGCTGACCACCTCCGGCAACCCTCCGCGCCGGAAACCCACCACCGGTGTGCCGCACATCTGCGACTCCACCGCGACCAGGCAGAACGGCTCCTGCCACCGCGGGGTCACCAGGGTGGCCGCACTGCTGCCGTAGAGCGCGGCCAACTCGTCGCCGCTCAGCGCCCCCAGGTAGGTCACCGACCCGCCGAGCTGGGGAGCGATGACGGCGTCGAACCAGTCCGGGTCACTGATGGGCCCGGCGATGCGCAACTCCATCCCGGCCTCCGCGGCGATGCGGATCGCCAGGTCGGTGCCCTTCTCGGGGGTCAGGCGCCCGGCCCAGGCCAGTCCGTCGCCGCCGGGGCCGAGAGGAAACCCGTCGGGGTCCACCCCGTTGTGCACCACCCGGCTGGTCACCGTCCCGCTCCACTGGCGGCGCACGGCGTCGCTGACGGCAACGAAGTGCCCACTGCCCCCGGACAGCCAGGCACCCATCTCCATCCAGGCCAGCGGAGGGGTGTGCAGGGTGGTCACCATGGGCACCTGCAGCAGCGAGCTCATGGCCAGCGGCAGCTGATGCAGGCTCTCGTTGAGCACGGCATCGATGTCACGGCGTCGCAGCAGGTCGAGAAACGCCGAGACGTAGAAGGTCTGGGCGTACAGGAAGTTCGGGTCCGGCAGGTCCGGGTCCGCCGCGGTGAGGGCCGACAGCGGCGGCAGGTCGGGCATCAGGTGCACCTGGTCGGCCAGCGTCACGTCGGTGCCCTCCCGGGCCCACAACTCCACGTGGTGTCCCCGCCGGGTCAGCCCGCGGGCCAGGTCTGCAGTGAATCGTTCCTGGCCACCCTGGAAGGGCGCGCCGACGTAGTTGCGCGACGGCCCCAGAATCGCTAGACGCATGCAGAGCCTCCGGATCCGTTCTCAGAACAGACCACTGCGGATGAAGGCGTATGGGTATTACCGCGCGCAGGAAGCATTGCCAACTTTCCGGAAAGAGGGTGAGGCGTTGCACCCGCGGGGCTGGCGTGGTGCCGATCCAGTGGGGGGTCTGTACCCGGTGTCGACGCCGTAAAACGTCACGATCGTGACGTGTTTGTGGCCGGTGGTGCGTCAGATCGAGGCGCTCAAGGCCTGCTGGAGTCCGCGGGTGGCCAGCTGATCGGCCAACTCGTTGTCGCCGACGCCGGAGTGGCCCTTGACCCAGAACCATTCCACCTGGTGGCGGCGGCAGGCCTGCTGTAGCCGCTGCCAGAGGTCGACATTCTTGACGGGTTGTCTACCCGCCGTCATCCAGCCGTTGCGTTCCCAGCCGTGCACCCACTTGGTGATGCCGTTGCGCACGTAGGTGCTGTCTGTGTAAAGGTGCACCACCACGGGTCTGGTCAGCGCTTCCAGCGCCATGATGGGCGCGGTCAGTTCCATGCGGTTGTTGCTGGTCTCCCCGGGTTCGCCGCCGCACATCTCCCGGACGTGCCGGCGGTGGCGCAGCACCGCACCCCAACCGCCGGGGCCCGGGTTGGGGCGGCAGCCACCGTCGGTGTGGATGATCACGGGGTCGCCGGTGCTCACCCGCTGAGGATAGGCGCTGCCGCAGGCGCGGCCGCGGACCGACATCCCGGGCCGGTCACTACCATCGACGATGATGGTTGACGACTCCGTGGCTGACATCGTGCAGAACAGCGCGTTCGAGCGATTCGCCCGCTTCGGGTACGTGGTGAGCGGTCTGCTGCACATCGCCATCGGCTACCTGGCGATCCGGGTGGCCCAGGGCGGCCGGGGCGCCGTCGACCAGTCCGGTGCCTTGGCCGAGGTCGCCGCACACCGCGGCGGGAGCGTGGCCCTGTGGATCGCGGCCTTCGGCTTCCTGGCGATGGCACTGTGGCGGCTGGCCGAAACCGCGCTGGGTCGCTCCACCGACCCGAAATCGCAGCGCACGCTGCTGGAGATCTCCGACCGGGCCAAGGCCTTCGGCCTCGCGGCCATCTACGCAGCCCTGGCGTACTCCACCTTCGGCTTCGCCCGGGGTTCGGGAGAGTCTGCGAGCCAACAGAATTCGACGCTCAGCGCCCGGCTGATGGCCACCGGTACCGGCACCGTGGTGGTGGTCCTGACCGGTGTCGTCATCGTCGCCGTCGGCGCGTATCACATCTACATGGGCGCCAGCCGGACCTTCCTCGACGACCTGACCAACACCAGCGCGCTGGTGAGCCACCTGGGCGCGGTCGGGTACGTCACCAAGGGCCTGGCCATCCTCGGCACCGGCGCGGTGATCGTGGTGGCCGCCACCAGGGCCGAACCCTACAAGGTCACCGGGCTCGACGGCGCCCTGAAAACGCTTGCCGCGCAACCCTTCGGTCCGACGCTGGTGATCGCCGCGGCGTTGGGCATCATCATCTACGGTCTCTTCAGCTTCGCGATGGCCCGCTACACCAAGATGTGAGTCACCCTCGCAGGATCGGTCCCAGTGTCTCCAGCACCGACGGGTCCTCGATGGTGGACGGCACCGGCTCGTCACGGCCGGCCGCGATGCCGCGCAACGTCTTCCGCAGGATCTTGCCCGACCGCGTCTTCGGCAGCGCAGGCACCACGTCCACCAGCCGGAACGCGGCCACGGCCCCGATCTCGGCGCGTACCGAGGCGATCAGCTCCTCGGGCAGACTCTCGGCGCTGGCGCCGGCCTTGAGCACCACCAGCCCCCGCGGAACCTGACCCTTGATCTCATCGGGGACGCCGATCACCGCGCACTCGGCCACCGCGGGATGGGTGGCCAGCACCTCCTCGATCGCGCCCGTCGACATCCGGTGCCCGGCAACGTTGATGACGTCGTCGATGCGGCCCATCACGAACAGGTAGCCGTCGGCGTCGATGAAGCCGCCGTCGCCGGTCAGGTAAAAACCGGGGTGCTCGCTCAGGTAGGACCGCTGGAAACGCGCCTCATCACCCCAGATGCCGGCCAGGGTGCCTGGCGGCAGCGGCAACCGGATGCACACGTCACCTTCGACTCCCGGTGGGCATTCCCGGCCGTTGGGATCGAGGATGCGCACGTCGTACCCGGGCATCGGCAGTGTCGAGGAGCCCGCCTTCACCGGGAACTGTTCCACGCCCATGGGATTGGCCGAGATGGGCCAGCCCGTCTCGGTCTGCCACCAGTGGTCGATCACCGGGATGGCGAGCTTCTCCGCGGCCCAGTGCAGGGTGTCCGGATCCAGCCGTTCACCCGCCACGAACAGGTATCTCAGTGCGGACCTGTCATACCGCGCGACGAACGCGCCGGTGGGGTCCTCCTTGCGGATGGCGCGGATGGCCGTGGGCGCGGTGAACAGGACGGAGACGCCGTATTCGGTGATGACCCGCCAGAAGGCCCCGGGGTCGGGGGTGCCGACGGGCTTGCCCTCGTACAGCACGGTGGTGGCGCCCAGAAGCAGTGGCGCGTAGACGATGTAGGAGTGCCCCACCACCCAGCCGACGTCGGAGGCGGCCCAGAAGACCTCGCCGGGAGCGACGTCGTAGATGTGGCGCATGGTCCACAGCAGGGCGACGGCGTGGCCGCCGTTGTCACGGACGATGCCCTTGGGCTTGCCGGTGGTGCCGGAGGTGTAGAGCACGTACAGCGGCGCGGTGGCGGGCACCGGCACCGGGTCAACGGGCTCGGCCGTCGCCATCATGGTGGCGTAATCGAGGTCGCGGCCCTCGATCAGCTCGCAGCGATGGTGGTCGCGCTGCACCACCACGCAGTGCCGCGGCGGGTGTTCGGCGCGGGCGATGGCCGCATCCACCAGCGGCTTGTATTCCACGGTGCGGGTGGGCTCGACACCGCAGGACGCCGTCACGATCACGTCGGGGCGGGCGTCGTCGATGCGTACCGCCAGTTCGTGCGGGGCGAAGCCGCCGAACACCACCGAGTGCACCGCGCCCAGGCGAGCGCACGCCAGCATGGTGATGACGGCCTCGGGGATCATAGGTAGGTACACCACCACGCGGTCGCCCACACCGACGCCCAGGCCGCGGAGTACGCCTGCGAAACGTGCTGTCCGGTCCAGCAATTCGGCATAGGTGTAGACCCGCTTCGCGCCCGTGACCGGGGAGTCGTAGATCAGGGCGGGCTGATCACCGCGGCCGGCGGCGACGTGGCGGTCCAGGGCGTTGGCGCACGTGTTGAGCTCCCCGTCGGGGAACCAGCGGTACTGCGGCGGATGGGTGTCGTCGAGGACCTGCTGCGGCGCCTTGGTCCAGGTGACCGCCTCGGCGGCCTGCGCCCAGAAGCGCGCGGGGTCGGTGATGCTGGCTTGGAACAGCTCTGAGTATCCGGCCACTGCAGAACCGTAGCGCGTGGGTCGCTACCCGGTGTCGGGGATACGCAGATGCGCGGTCAGCAGGATCTCGTCGAACTGGGCGCGCGTGGGCAGGGTGTCGCCATAGTCCATGGCGACGACATCAGCCGTCAGCTGCGCGGCCAGATTCCGCAGCCGGGTGTTGGTTTCCTGCGAGCGCCACTTCAGCAGGTCGAACGCCTGGTCGGCGTCGAGTCGGTAGATCAGCATCAGCATGCCCTTGGCCTGCTCGATGGCCGAGCGATTCTCCGCGATCTCGGCCACCGCAGCGCTGATGCTCTGCTGGCGGATCGCGTCGGCCGGCGCGACATGCACGTAGACACCCTGGGTGCCCACCACCTTGCCGTCGTCGGAGAGAGGGTGTCCGACGACGGCGACATCGTGCACCTCACCGCGCTCGTCGACAATCCGGTCTCGGGCGGTGAACGGTTGCGTGGCGGTGCGCTGCCCGTCCAGTAGTCGGGTCACTCGTTCGCGGTCCACTGGTTGAGCTTCCGGCGACCAATCCCATCGCTCGTCGTCGGCGAAGAAGCGGAACCACCCCACGTGCATCTGCGGTGGCCCGGCTTCATCAACCGCGGGGCCATCACCATCCGGCATCCAGTCGTCCTTCGGAAAAACTCGGGGATAAAGAAGGCGGCTGGATGTTCAACCGGTTGCTAGGAAGAAAATTAGTAACCCGATCCTGTTCCGGTCAAGCGACGACGCCGGTGTCGCCTAGGGTCGTCGTGTGGCGGCTGTGGAACTCGACACCCTCGAACCTGGTATTGCGCGTGTCACGCTCAATCGTCCCGAGAAGCTCAATGCCATCGATGGCGCGCTGCTGGACGGCGTGGACGCCGCGCTCGACGAGCTGGAGTCCGGCGCGCACCGGGTGGCTATCCTGACCGGCGCGGGCCGCGGTTTCTGCGCGGGAGCGGACCTGTCCGGCACCGGTGCGCCGTGGGTCAAACCGGCCAAGGCGCCGTTCAAGACCAGCTACGACGGTCAGGTACGGCTGGCCGACCAACTGACCCGGCTCTACGAACTCCCCATCCCGGTGATCGCCGCCGTGCACGGGGCGGCGGTGGGCGGAGGGCTGGCGTACGCGCTGCACTGCGACATCCGCATCGGCTCCGAGGCCGCCCGGTTCGGGTCGGTGTTCATCAAGGCGGGGTTCTCGTCCCTGGACATGGGCACCAGTTACCTGCTGCCGAAGATCGTGGGCGCGGGTGTGGCCCGCGAGCTGATGCTGACCGGGCGGATCATCGACGCCGCCGAGGCGCTGCGCATCCACCTGGTGCACCAGGTGGTACCGGCCGATGAGCTGCTGGAAGCCGCGCTGCGCAAGGCCCGGGAGATCGCCGCCAACAACGCCTACGGGGTGTGGCAGACCAAAACCGGACTCAACGTCGCCCTGGACGCCTCCAGCCTGCGGCACGCCAAGGAACTGGAGAACCGCACGCAGATCCTCACCGGGTTCACCAACAACCCGGCAGAGGCGGCCATGGCGCTGCGGGAGAAGCGCCAGCCCGTGTGGGACGACCTCTGAGCGGTGGCGCTCAGCGCTGCTCCACCTCCTGCTGACCGACCACCCGCAGCAGGCGCAGGTCGTCCAGCGCCGTCGAGCCGGCGGGCGGGGTCAGTACCACCAGCGTCTGATTGTGTTCGGTGGCCAGCACCTCACAATCCAGCGTGACGGGCCCGATCCGGGTGGTGAACGACTTCTGCTGCATCCGCCGTGCCGCTACCTCATGGCGTTGCCACAACCGCGCGAACTCGGCGCTGTCGGTCAGCAGGTGGTCGATCAACTCCGCCATGTCGGCGTCGGAGCGCCGGCGCGCCCAGGCGAGGCGGAGGTCGGCGACGGTGATCTGGCTGTGCTCGTCGTGCAGGTCGACAGGAACGCCGACGCGGGCCTGCGGATCGGTGAACCACTGCCAGGCCAGGCTGGACCGGAAGCTCGTGTCCCCGGACACCAGGTCACCCATCAGCAGTCGGGCCAGCTCGTTCTGGGCCAGTACCTGATAGGTGTCCGAGCAGACGAAGGCGGCTCCGTCGCGCATCTGGTCCAACACGAACAGCAACGCTGGGCGCACGTGGGTGGACGGCCCCGTGCGGTCAGGGGCCGCGTGACCGGCCAGCCGGTGCAGATGGTCGGTCTCGTCGTCGGACAGCCGCAGTGCCCGGGCCAGGGCCCGCAGCATCTGCGGCGACGGCTGCGTGCTGCGCGCCTGCTCCAGCCGGCCGTAGTAGTCCACCGACATGCCGGTCAGCTGGGCCACCTCCTCACGGCGCAGCCCGGTGGTGCGGCGGCGTACCCCGTCGGGCAGCCCCACCTCCGCCGGCTGGATGGCCTCCCGGCGGCGGCGCAGGAAATCAGCCAGCGCGGCACGGTCCATGTCTGCCATTGTCGCTGCCCGGGGTCGATTCAGGCAGGGACTCCAGATCCCTGGTTGAACGCGTCCTAGTTACCGGCCGAAAACCGCTCGACACTCGACGGCATGGAAACCAAACACCTGGGGACACTGACCACCTCGGCGCTGGGGCTGGGCTGCATGGGCATGTCCGGTGCCTACGGCGTCGCCGACCGCGCCGAGAGCATCGCCACCGTGCGCGCTGCGCTGGACGCCGGCATCACGTTGCTGGACACCGGCGACTTCTACGGCATGGGGCACAACGAGATGCTGTTGGCCGAAGCGCTGCAAGGGATTTCGCGGGAGACCTATCAGCTGAGCGTCAAATTCGGCGGGCAGGTGGCGCCGGACGGGACGTTTGTCGGTTTCGACGGACGTCCGGCAGCGGTGAAGACCTCGCTGTCGTACTCGTTGCAGCGACTCGGTGTCGACCACGTCGACGTCTACCGGCCCGCCCGGCTCGACCCGGCGGTACCCATCGAGGACACCATCGGCGCCATCGGAGAACTGGTCGATGCCGGCTACGTCCGGCACATCGGCCTCTCGGAGCTGGGCGCGGAGAACATTCGTCGGGCCGCATCCGTGCGTCCGATCTCCGACCTGCAGATCGAGTACTCACTGGCGACGCGGGGCGTGGAGGACACGATCCTGCCGGCCTGCCGCGAACTCGGCATCGGCCTCACCGCCTACGGCGTGCTGTCCCGCGGCCTGATCGGCGGACACTGGACCAAAGACAGTGGCGGACAGGGCGATTTCCGCGCCGCCTCGCCACGGTTCGCCACGGAGAACCTGGACCGCAACCTCGCTCTGGTGGAGGCGCTGCGCGTGGTGGCCGAGGACCTGGGTGTCACGGTGGCGCAAGCGGCATTCGCGTGGGTGGCCAGCCGCGGTGGTGACGTGGTGCCGCTGATCGGCGCCAAGACGCGCGAGCGGCTCTCGGAAGCGCTGGGCGCGGCGGACGTGGTGCTGACCGACGCGCAGCTCGCCGACATCGAGAAGGCCGTGCCCGCCGACCAGGTGGCCGGCGCGCGCTACCCGGCGGCGCACATGGCGGCTCTGGATTCCGAGCGTTAGTCACGTTGACACTGCGTCCAGCGCGAGGTCCACTCGAACGTCGTCGCGCCCAGCGCAGTGTCAACGACTCAGGGATTGGCCTTGGCGATGACGTTCTCGGCGAACCACTCCAGGTTGCGGATCTTGGCGTCCAGCGGTTCGGTGTCCTCGCCCTTGATGTAGGGGATGCGGAAACCGACGATGACGTCGGTGACACCCTTGTCCTCGAGGCGCTTGATGCCGTCGAGGGTGAACCCGTCGATCGAGATGACGTGGATCTCGAACTCCTCGGCCTGCCCGACGCGCTCCTCCTCGTCGCGGAACTTGGCGAGCTTGGCCAGCAGCGGGTCGAGGTCTTCGGGATCGCCGCCGCCGTGCATCCAGCCGTCGTTGCGCGCGGCGCGGCGCAGGGCGGCGTCGGCGTGCCCGCCCACCAGAATGGGCACCGGCTTGGTGGGTGCGGGCGTCATCTTCGTCTTCGGGATGTCGTAGAACTCGCCGTGGTATTCGAAGTAGTCACCGGAGGTCAGCCCGCGGATGACGTCGATGCACTCGTCCATCCGTTTGCCGCGCCGGGCGAACGGGACACCCATGATGTCGTAGTCCTCGGGCCACGGACTGGTGCCGACACCGAGGCCCAGGCGGTTGTCGAACAACGCTGCCAGGGAGCCGGCCTGCTTGGCCACCAACGCCGGAGGCCGGATGGGCAGCTTCAACACGAAGATGTTGAAGTGCAGGTTCGTGGTCACCGCCGACAATGCACCGATCAACGCGAACGACTCGATGAACGGCTTGCCGTCGAGGAACTCGCGGTTGCCGTCCTCGGTGTAGGGATACTTCGAGTCCGATTCGAACGGGTAGGCGATGCTGTCCGGGATCGTCATCGCGTGGTACCCGGCTGCGTCGGCCGCCTTGGCCAACGGGATGTAGTAGCTCGGGTCGGTCATGGCCTCGGCATAGGTGAAACGCATACCCCGCAGACTAGAACACGTTCTAACTCACGCACCCGATAATGTTCGGACCTGTGCGGACCATCCACGTCATCGGCATCGGATCGGGCGACCCCGAGCACGTCACGGCGCAGGCGGTGACAGCCCTGAATGCCACCGAGGTGTTCTTCGCGATGGACAAGGGAGCTGCCAAGAGTGACCTGGTGGCGCTGCGGCGGGAGGTCTGCCGCCGGTTCATCCGCACGCCGGATTACCGCTTCGTCGAACTCGCCGACCCGCCGCGCGCTCGTGACGGGGACTACCTGCAGGCGGTCTCCGAGTGGCACGAGGCCCGCGCCGACGTGTGGGCGCACGCCATCGAGACCGAACTCGCTGCCGACGGCGTGGGCGCCTTCCTGGCGTGGGGGGACCCGTCGCTGTACGACAGCACGCTGCGCATCCTGGAGCTGGTCGGGACGCGGGTGGAGTTCCGCTACGACGTCATCCCGGGGATCACCGCGGTGCAGACGCTCACCGCCCGGCACCGCATCCCGCTCAACGACGTCGGCGAGCCGGTGCTGATCACCACCGGCAGGCAGCTGCGCAGCGCCGGGCTGACCGGCGATGCGGTGGTGATGCTCGATGCCGACTGCTCGTTCACCGAATGCCCACCGGCAACGCGGATCTGGTGGGGGGCCTACCTCGGCACGCCCGAGGAGCTGCTGGTCTCCGGCACCGTCGGGGAGGTCGGTGCGCAGATCGTCGAGCTGCGTGCGCAGGCCCGGGCTCGGCACGGCTGGATCATGGACACCTATCTGCTGCGGCCCTGATCGACGGGCGGCCCCGAACTCGTCGGCCAGATCTGTTCGATGGTCGCGTTGAGCTCGGCTCCGAGCAACACCGCCAATGCTGCCAGGTAGAGCCACAGGACCACAGCGATCGGCGCGGCCAGCAGCCGGAACACCTCGTCGTCCGCGTTGAAATCCAGATAGACCCGCAGTGCCGCGGCGGCCAGCAGGAACACCGCCATGGCGAGAACAGCCCCGGGGACGTCGCGACGCCAGGGCGTCCGCCAGGGCACGCCCAGGTGGTACAGCGTGGTCAGGACCCCGACCAGGATCACCACCACGGCCGGCCAGAAGAGACGATCCAGTAGTGCCAGGGTGGTCTCTGCCACGGCCTCGGGCGTCATCCACCGGATCAACCGGGGGCCGATCACCATCGGCGGCAGCAGCGCGACGGCCCCGAGCAGGCCGGCGGCAGTCACCGTCAGCGCCAGCAACCTACGCCGCCAGCCTCGCCGGGGTGGAACTCCGTAGGCGATCGTGATGGTCTCCAGATAGCGGTTGATGGCCCGAGATCCGGTCCAGACGGCCACCACGATGCCCACCGAGACCACACTCCCGTGGGTCTGTTCCAGGACGGCCCGGGCCACCGGTTCGTACGACGCGTAGGTGCGTGCCGACAGCGCCGATTCGGGTGCGTCGAACACCAGGCGGCGTAATTGGCGAGAGCCTTCGGGCCCCAGAATCCCGGCGATGAAGCCCAGCGCCCCGATGAGCGCCAACAGCAGCGCCGGTAACGAGATGACCGTGAACAGCGCGGCTTCTGCGGCCAGGCCGGGGACACGGTGTTCGCCGGCCCGCCGTGCCGTGCGGACGGCAAGCCGCCACAACTGGGCGACCGGCTGCGGTGAGCGAGCCAGCAGTCGCCGGCCCCTACGACGCAGGCCCGACTCCACCGCGGCGAGGCGGCGCCTCAAGAGCAGTAGGACTCGGTGGCCGTCGTCAGGGCTTGGGCGTACATCGGGTCCAGGGCGCGGTCGTGGATCACCGCCTGTTCGGCGCTGCCCAGTGCTTGCCGGCAGGCCGGGCCCAGCAACGTATCCCGGTGCAGCGAGATCTCATTGACGATGGTCTTGTTGAAAGCATTGATGGCGTCGCGCGATACGGACAGATCCGGCGCAGTCACCGGGGCGACCGCCGGATCCAGCTTCCACTGCCCGAACCGCGTGTACTGGATGCCTTCGTTGGCGTCGATCTGGTCCTGGAACACCGCCCGCACGTACATCGCGTCGACCTGCTGGGCGGTGGCATCGGCGGCCACGGTGTCCAGCACCACCGCCACCCGGGGCGGATCGTTGATGGGCCCGCCGTTGACCCACTTGAAGGCGGCTACGTTCTCGGCGGTCTGCAACCGCTGGGTCACGGTGTCGACCAGGGTGTACAGCGGGCTGGGCTCGGCGGTGGCCACCGGGGCTGCGGCCAGGAGGGCCGCTGCGGCCAGCGGTAAGGCGATCAGAGAAGTACGCACACTGCCATCTTGGTCGATGGCATGGGATCAGGCCGACAAACGGTCCGGGGCGGCGTCTGGGGCAGTGTGCCGGCGTGGTGCTTCGACCGTGCGCAGGCTCGGGCGGCGATACCGGGCGCGATAACGCTCGACGCGGTCCTGTTCCAGTTGATCGGCCCAGAAGCTGCGCTTGTGGGTGGCCCCGGCGGCCTCGCTGGCCCTGGCCAGGGCGGCCGCGCCGCGGCGGAAGCTCAGTACCGAGCCGGCCGCGGTGAGTGTCAGCGAGGTTGCGGCCGTGGCGGCCACCACCTCGCTGGCGAACGCCAGACCTGCCGTCAGCGCCCCGAGGGAGACGAACGCAAGCAGCAACATCAGGTAGCCCAGGTAGCTGATGGTCGACGGTCTGAGGCGGGTCACGTGAGTCCTTTCTATCAAACGATACGCGTAGCGTAGCGCTACGCCCAGTGTAGCGTGATGAGGGTCGAGAACATTCCCGAGCGACCGTCGGATGGTGCATATGGACAGCGTCGAAGACCGCATCGCCGAGGCCACGTTGGCGCTGCTGCGCAGCGGCGGACCCCGCGCGGTCACCGTGGAAGCGGTGGCGGCCGCCTCCGGTGTCGCCAAGACAACGATCTACCGACGACACCGGGACCGGCGAGAAGTGCTCTCGGCGGCGCTGTCCCGGGTGGCTTCTCCGCCGCCGATCGACCCCGACGCTTCGGCCACCGACCGGCTGCGCTGGTTGATCACCCAGGCCGTCGAAGCGGTGTCGGGCGGTGTCGGCCTCGGCGGGGTGGCCGCGATGCTCACCGACGAGGATCCCGAGTTCACCACGCTGTTCCGCCGCATCCTGGTGCAGCAGCGCGAGCGACTGGAGGCGGTGATCGACGTCGGCAAAGCAGACGGTGGGCTGCGCCCCGACCTGGACAACGCGGCGCTACTGGATGCGATCGTGGGCGCCTACCTCGCCGAGCATGCGCGCACCGGGGCGGTGGCTGTGCAGTGGCGGGAGCGACTGTTCGTGTTGTTGTGGCCCGCCGTGCAACCGGTCGGGTGACAAATCTCGGCGCAGATCGGCAAACTGGACTGGTGCCCGAACTCCCAGAAGTCGAAGCGCTGGCCGACTACCTGCGCGCCCACGCCGTCGGCTTGCCGGTGGGCCGGATCGACGTCTCGGCGTTTTCGGTGCTCAAGACGTTCGACCCACCGGTCACCGCTCTGTACGGGCAGACCGTCACCGGGGCCCACCGCTGGGCCAAGTACCTGGGCCTGCAGGTCGGGGAGTGGCACCTGATCACCCACCTCTCGCGGGCCGGCTGGCTGCGCTGGTCGGACAAGCTGGCCGCGACACCACTGAAGCCGGGCAAAGGACCCATCGCCTTGCGGGTGCACCTCGGAACACCGGGGGAGGCACCGGGATTCGACCTCACCGAGGCGGGCACCCAGAAGCGGCTCGCGGTGTGGCTGGTCGATGATCCCGCGAAGGTGCCCGGCATCGCCTCGCTGGGGCCGGACGCGCTGGCCCTGGGGCCCGAAGAACTGGCAGCGGTGCTGCGCGGCAACACCGGTCGGATCAAATCGGTGATCACCGATCAGAAGGTGATCGCCGGAATCGGCAACGCCTACAGCGACGAGATCCTGCACGTGGCCAAACTGTCGCCGTTCGCCACTGCGGGCAAACTCACCGACGCGCAGTTGGGAGCCCTGCACGACGCGATGATCTCCGTGCTGACCGATGCCGTCGCCCGCTCGGTGGGGCAGCAGGCCGCAACGCTGAAGGGCGAGAAGCGTTCTGGGCTGCGGGTGCACGCCCGCACCGGCATGCCGTGCCCGGTGTGTGGAGACACGGTGCGCGAGGTCTCGTTCGCCGACAAGTCCTTTCAGTACTGCGCGACGTGTCAGACCGGCGGCAAGGTGCTGGCCGACCGGCGGATGTCGAAGCTGCTCAAGTGAACCGGCTGAATTCATGAACCGGCTGCGGGTGTGGTGCAGCTCGCACCCACATGTCCAGGTGGTTTAAGGACGAAGACGCGGTGGTAGCCCTAGCGACATGATGGTGAAACTTTCGAAGATGACCCCCGCATTGTTCGCAGGTGCCGCAGCCGCGGCGTTCGCCTTCGCCCCCGCCGCGATGGCCACCACCCCGGCTCCGCCGCCACCGCCGTGCGTCAACGCCGACGGCACCCCGTGTGCAGGTAACGCGGTGGCTGGTCCCGGTGGCGCGGCTGCCGTGGCGCCGGGAGGCACCGGTGCCGAGGCGGGTCCCGGCGGCGCCTCTGCGGCCGTCCCGGGTGGACCTGCCGTCGACGCCGGTCCGGGCGGCGCCAGCGCAGTGGTGCCCGGTGGCACCGGAGCTGAAGCCGGTCCCGGTGGCGCCGCCGCCACTGTTCCCGGCGGTGTGGCTCAGGCCGGCCCTGACGGGGCTGCTGCCGTTGCTCCCGGTGGCACCGGCGCCGCGGCCGGCCCCGATGGTGCCAGCGCTTCGGTTCCCGGTGGGCCTGCGGTGGACGCCGGTCCCGGTGGTGCCAGTGTCGATATCCCCGGCGGCCCGGTGGGATCTGCCGGACCCGGTGGAGCGACGGGCTGCATCCCCGGCCTCGGCTGTGCCACCGTCCCGGCCGGCTGATCAACTGATCTGAAATACACTGCGGCACACGGTCTTGTGATCGTGTGCCGCAGTGTGCTGTCCGGGGTGCGGCGGCTCAGCCCACCCGGCTCACACGTCGGGCCGGGCTGGTCTTCGCCTGGCGGCTCAGCCCACCCGGCTCACACGTCGGGCCGGGCTGGTCTTCGCCTGGCGGCTCAGCCCACCCGGCCCCGTTCAGTCCGGTAGTGGCGCACCAGTGCGTCGGTCGAGCTGTCCGACTGCTGCTCCGGCGACCCGTCGCCGGTAATCACCGGCAGCAGCGCTTTCGCCTGGGTCTTGCCGAGTTCCACGCCCCACTGGTCGAACGAGTCGATGCCCCACACCACGCCCTCGGTGAACACCTGGTGCTCGTAGAGCGCGATCAGCTGTCCCACCACCGACGGCGTGAGCTTGGTGGCCAGGATCGATGTCGACGGCCGGTTGCCCGGCATCACCTTGTGTGGCACCACGTCAGCCGGAGTTCCTTCAGCGGCAATGGCTTCGGCGGTCTTGCCGAACGCCAACACCTGGGTCTGGGCGAAGAAGTTGCTCATCAGCAGGTCGTGCATGCTGCCGGTTCCGTCGGCGGTCGGCAGGTCGTCGGTGGGCTGGGAAAATCCGATGAAATCCGATGGCACCAGCCGGGTGCCCTGGTGCAACAGCTGGTAGAACGCGTGCTGGCCGTTGGTCCCGGGTTCGCCCCAGAAGATCTCGCCGGTGTCGGTGGTCACCGGAGAACCGTTGGCGCGCACCGACTTCCCGTTGGATTCCATGGTGAGCTGCTGCAGGTAGGCCGCGAAACGGGCCAGGTCGTTGGAATACGGCAGCACCGCGCGGGACTGGGCGCCGAAGAAGTTCGAATACCACAACCCGATCAGGCCCAGCAGTGCCGGTGCGTTGGATTCGATTGGCGCGGTGCGGAAGTGCTCGTCCACCAGGTGGAAACCGGACAGGAAATCGGCGAAGGCCTCCTTGCCGATCACGGCCATCACGCTCAGGCCGATGGCGCTGTCGACGCTGTAGCGTCCACCCACCCAGTCCCAGAAGCCGAACATGTTCGCGGTGTCGATCCCGAACTCGTCGACCAGCTTCTTGTTGGTGGACACCGCCACGAAGTGCTTGCTCACGGCGGCGTCGCCCAGGGCGTCGGTGAGCCAACGCCGCGCCGCGGTGGCGTTCGTCAGGGTCTCCAACGTCGAGAACGTCTTGGACGCGACGATGAACAAGGTGCTGGCCGGGTCCAGGTCGGCCAGGGTGGCCACCAGGTCGGCCGGGTCGACGTTCGAGACGAACCGCGCCGAGATCCCGGCGTCGGCGTAGTGCCGCAAAGCCTGGTACACCATGACCGGCCCCAGATCCGAGCCGCCGATGCCGATGTTCACCACGGTCTTGATGCGCTCACCGGTGGCGCCGGTCCACTCGCCGCTGCGCAGCCGGTCGGTGAAGGCACCCATGGCGTCGAGCACCTCGTGCACGTCGGCCACCACGTCCTGGCCGTCGACGCTCAACTGCGCGTCGCGGGGCAGCCGCAGCGCGGTGTGCAGCACGGCGCGGTCCTCGGAGGTGTTGATGTGCTCACCGGCGAACATGGCGGCGCGGCGGGCCTCGAACCCGGCGGCCCGGGCCAGGTCGGCCAGCAGCGTCAGGGTCTCGCGGGTGACGCGGTGCTTGCTGTAGTCGATGTAGAGATCGCCGACGGTGAGGGTGAGTTCCTCACCCCGGGAAGGGTCTTCGGCAAATATCTCGGTGAGGTGTTTGGTGCCGATCTCGTCGAAGTGACGGGTGAGTGCGGTCCAGGCTGGAGTCTCGGAGATATCCACGATGTCGGTCATTCCCAAACCCTAGTGCGGACCATGCGGCCAGGGGGTAGATGATTGGTGTATGGACATCGCCGCGCTGCTGAAGTCAGTTCCCACCGGGCTGTGGATCGGCGGTGAGGAACGCGCCGGGTCGTCGACCTTCGAGGTGCGCAATCCCGCCGACGACGCCGTGCTGGTCTCCGTCGCCGACGCCACCGCCGCCGATGCGATCGCTGCGCTGGACGCGGCCGCCGCCGTGCAGGCGGAGTGGGCTGCCACCCCGGCCCGCAAGCGCGGGGAGATCCTGCGCTCGGTGTTCGAGACCATCACCGAGCACGCCGACGACATCGCCGCGCTGATGACCCTCGAGATGGGCAAGGTGGTGGCCGAGAGCAAGGGCGAGGTGACCTACGGCGCGGAGTTCTTCCGCTGGTTCGCCGAGGAAGCCGTCCGTATCGGCGGTCGCTACCAGCACAGCCCCGCGGGCAACGGCCGCATCCTGGTGACCCAGCAGGCCGTCGGCCCGTGCTACGCCATCACCCCCTGGAACTTCCCGCTGGCCATGGGCACCCGCAAGATGGGTCCCGCGTTCGCCGCCGGCTGCACCATGATCGTCAAGCCGGCCCAGGAGACGCCCCTGACCATGCTGCTGCTGGCCAAGCTGATGGATGACGCCGGCCTGCCCAAGGGGGTGCTGTCGGTGCTGCCGACCAGTGATCCCGGCGGTGTCACCACCGCGCTGATCGACGACGGCCGGCTGCGCAAGCTCACCTTCACCGGATCGACGGGCGTGGGCAAGGCACTGGTCAAGCAGTCGTCGGACAAGCTGCTGCGCACCTCCATGGAACTCGGCGGCAACGCCCCCTTCATCGTGTTCGACGACGCCGACGTCGACGCTGCCGTGGACGGCGCCATCCTGGCCAAGATGCGCAACGGTGGCGAGGCCTGCACCGCCGCCAACCGCTTCCACGTCGCCAACGCCGTCCGCGAGGAGTTCACCGAGAAGCTGGTCAAGCGGATGAGCGAGTTCACCCTCGGCAACGGCCTGGACGAGTCGTCCAAGCTGGGCCCGCTGATCAGCACCAAGCAGCTGTCGAAGGTCACCGAACTGGTCACCGATGCCGTCGACCGCGGCGCCGCAGTGGCAGTCGGCGGAGAGGCGCCCGGTGGCGCAGGCCACTTCTACCCGGCCACGGTGCTCACCGACGTCCCCGCCGACGCCCGCATCCTCAAGGAGGAGGTGTTCGGGCCCGTCGCACCGATCACCGGCTTCGACACCGAGGACGAGGGCGTCGCCGCCGCCAACAACACCGAGTACGGACTGGCGGCCTACGTGTACACCAAGTCCCTCGACCGCGCGCTGCGCGTGGCGGAGAGCATCGAGTCCGGCATGGTGGGCATCAACCGCGGCGTCATCTCCGATGCCGCCGCACCGTTCGGCGGCATCAAGGAATCCGGCTTCGGCCGTGAGGGCGGCACCGAGGGCATCGAGGAGTACCTCGACACCAAGTACATCGCGTTGACTCTGTAACCCCGCGGAGCGCCTCCCGGATCGGGCCCCGCCACGCTTCTAGACTCCCGGCAACACCATGGGAGGTCGGGACGTGACAGCGGGGCCCGTCCGCATTGGCGGGCGTCGTCGATGGGTCGCTGAAACCACCCCGAAAACCCGGCGCGCGGGACGCAACATCCCCGCCCTCGACGGCATCCGGGCCGTCGCGGTGCTCCTCGTCCTCGCCGAACACGGCGGGGTTCCGGGCGTTCCGGGCGGCTTCCTCGGCGTCGACGTCTTCTTCGTCCTCAGCGGGTTCCTGATCACCTCGCTGCTGCTCGACGAATTGGGCCGCACCGGCCGGATCAGCCTGCGCGACTTCTGGGTTCGCCGCGCCCGGCGGCTGCTGCCCGCACTGCTGATCGTGGTGGCCGCGGTGCTGGTGGCCCGCGCGCTGTTCCCGCCGGACTCCATCACGGGCCTGCGCGACGACGCCGTGGCCGCCTTCCTGTGGGTGGCGAACTGGGCGTTCGTGGCCCAGGGCACCGACTACTTCTCGCAGGGCAGCCCGCCGTCGCCGCTGCAGCACATGTGGTCCCTCGGCGTGGAGGAGCAGTTCTACCTGGTCTGGCCGCTGCTGATCGTCGCCGTGGCGCTGCTGTTGCTGACCGCGCGCAAGGCCGCGCCCGCGCTTGCGGTGGTGCGCTGGACGGTGTTCGGACTGGCGCTGGCCGGCGCGGCCGCCTCGGCGACGTTGGCGCTGCGGTGGGTGTCCGAGGAGAACGTGAACCGGGTGTACTTCGGCACCGACACCCGCGTGCAGGCGCTGCTGATCGGCGCGGCCGCTGCCGCCCTGCTGGTGCGCGACTGGTCGGCGCTGACGTCCGGAGTGACCGTGCTGCGCAACCGCTGGATCCGGTGGGCCGCCCGGCTGGCGTCGGTGGCAGGCATCGCGGTCCTGGCGTTCGTCGCGCACCGCGCCACCGGCGCCGTCGCGGACTTCCGCGCCGGGCTGTTGATCGCGGTGGCCGTCGGCGCCGTGCTGGTGGTGGTGCCGGTGGCGCTCGATCAGCGCGGACCGGTGGCCCGGGTGCTGGCGCTGCCGCCGCTGGTGTGGCTGGGTGCCATCTCCTACGGCGTGTACCTCTGGCACTGGCCGGTGTTCCTGGTGCTCAACGGCGAACGCACCGGCTGGACGGGATGGCCGCTGTTCGCGGTGCGCTGCGCGGTGACCCTGGCGTTCGCGGCGCTGTCGTGGTGGGCGATCGAGCAGCCGGTGCAACGCTGGCGACCCTCGTCGGTGCCGATGCTGCGGTTGGCCACGGCTACCGCCGCCACCGCCGCCGTCCTGACCGCGACGTTCGTGCGGGTGGACATCGCCGCGCCGCTCGACGATCCGCTGGACATCTCCTCGGCGGCCATGGTGATGCCCGAGGTGCCGGTGCTGGTGGGTTCCGGGGTCGACGATTCGGCGACGCCGACGGTCGCGGTGTTCGGGGATTCGGTGGCCTGGACGCTGATGCGTTACTTCCCGCCCACCCCGGAGCTGCACCTGGCCGACTACACCACCATCGGCTGCGGGATCGCCCGCGGCGGCCCGTATCGGATGACGGGCCAGGAACTGACACAGAAGCCGGAATGCGACACCTGGCCCAGCCGCTGGGCCCAGCGCATCGAGCACTCCCGGCCCGACACCGTGCTGCTGATGATCGGGCGGTGGGAGATCGTCGACCGGATGCACGACGGAGACTGGGCCAATGTCGGCGAGGACGCCTACGACGAGTACCTGCGCGGCGAACTGAACCGCGCGCTGGACATCGTGAGCGCCACCGGCGCCAACGTCGTCGTCACCACCGCCCCGTACAGCCGCCGCGCCGAACGCTCCGACGGCAGCCTCTACCCGGAGGACCGGCCGGCGCGCACCGATGCCTGGAACACGCTGGTGCGGGAGGTGGCCGCCGAGCGGCCGAACGTGACCGTGCTGGACCTGAACAAGAAGATGGGCCCGGGCGGCTACTACCAAAACCGGGTCGACGGCATCCGGTTGCGCGGTGACGGGCTGCACCCGACGCCCGAGGCCGTGGAATGGTTGGCGCCGTGGCTGATCAGTGCATTGGAAGACAGCGCTCCGGAGGATCGAGCTCCGAAGAAATCATCGCCGTCTACGACGCCGCCGGGACGGTGACGGGCGCGGCTCCGCGTTCGCAGGTCTACGCCGACGGGTTGTGGCACGGCAGCGCCGGGGTGCTGGTGCGCTCCGGAGATGGCCGGCGGATCTATGTGCACCGTCGCACGGAGACCAAGGCCGTGTTCGCCGGTATGCACGACTGCCTGGCCGGTGGCGTCGTCGATCCCGGCGAGACCCCGTTGGACACCGCCGTGCGGGAGCTGTCCGAGGAACTGGGGGTCTCGGGGGTGCAGCCGGAGTTCCTGGCGTCGGCGGCGTGGGACGGGCAGTGGGCCGGGCGGCCGATGCGGTGTCACCTGTTCGCCTACGGGATCCGGTTCGACGGGCCGCTGCGGCATCAGGCCTCGGAGATCGCCGACGGCTGGTGGTGGACCGACGCGCAGCTGGCCGGGCACCTGGCCGATCCGGCGTGGCCGTTCGTGCCGGACACCCGGGTGCTGATCCCGGAACTGATTCAGTAGCCCAGGCGACCGCGGCCCATGCGCAGCAGCAGCATGGCCAGGTCTTTGCCCTCCGGTCCCAGGGTGCTGTACCGCTCGATCACCTTCATCTCGCGGCTGTGCACCAGCCGGGTGCCGCCGGAGGCCATCCGGGCCTTGCCGATGATCTTGGAGACCTCGGTGCGGCGGGCGATGGCGGCCAGGATCTCGGCGTCCAGGCGGTCGATCTCGAGGCGCAGATCGTCGATGTCCTCTGCGGTGGCCGGGGTTTCGGCTTCGGTACTCATGTCCTGCTCCGAGTTCTCGCTGTTGGTGGGTGGGTTGGGTCTCATCCGTTTTCGGGCCTCACACAACAGAAGAGCCCCGGATCCGGATTCGGACCGCGGGGCTCAGGGAAGTCGCTAAGCGCCGGGCACCGGTATCCGGTACCCGTAAAAAAATCGACGCCGCGCGTTGAGCACCAATCGAGTGTGCCACCAATACCCGCATCGGCGCAAAGTGTCTGTGTCCAGCGGTAAGTTCGTTGTCGATATGAGTGTGACTACCGAAACCGATCAGTTGCTCGAGGGTTTGAATCCCCAGCAGCGGCAGGCCGTGCTGCACGAGGGCACGCCGCTGCTGATCGTCGCGGGCGCGGGCTCGGGCAAGACCGCGGTGCTGACCCGGCGGATCGCCTACCTGCTGGCGGCCCGGGACGTCGGCGTGGGGCAGGTCCTGGCCATCACGTTCACCAACAAGGCCGCCGCCGAGATGCGGGAGCGGGTGGCGCAGCTGGTCGGCCCGCGGGCCCGCGCGATGTGGGTGTCGACGTTCCACTCGACCTGTGTGCGGATCCTGCGCAACCAGGCCTCGCTGCTGCCGGGGCTGAACTCCAACTTCTCCATCTACGACGCCGACGACTCGCGCCGGCTGCTGCTGATGATCGGCAAGGACCTGGGGCTCGACACCAAGCGCTACACCCCGCGGCTGCTGGCCACTGCCATCTCGAACCTGAAGAACGAGCTGATCGAGCCCGACCGGGCGGTTGCCGACCTAGACGAGAGCTCCGATGACCTGGCGCGCACCGTGGCCTCGGTGTACGGCGAGTACCAGCGCCG
This sequence comes from Mycolicibacterium tokaiense, assembly GCF_010725885.1. Taxonomy (NCBI): domain Bacteria; kingdom Bacillati; phylum Actinomycetota; class Actinomycetes; order Mycobacteriales; family Mycobacteriaceae; genus Mycobacterium; species Mycolicibacterium tokaiense. Next base: position 2,863,047 of record NZ_AP022600.1, read on the forward strand.
GCTGCGCGCGGCCAATGCCCTGGACTTCGACGATCTCATCGGTGAGACGGTGGCGGTGCTGCAGGCCTTCCCGCAGATCGCCCAGTACTACCGCCGCCGGTTCCGGCACATCCTGGTCGACGAGTACCAGGACACCAACCACGCCCAGTACGTGCTGGTGCGCGAGCTCGTGGGCCACGACCTGCCCGCCGACGACGGCGTGGGCCCCGGTGAGCTGTGCGTGGTCGGTGACGCCGACCAGTCGATCTACGCGTTCCGCGGCGCCACCATCCGCAACATCGAGGACTTCGAGCGCGACTACCCGAACGCCACCACGATTCTGCTGGAGCAGAACTACCGCTCCACGCAGACCATCCTCAACGCCGCCAACTCGGTGATCGCCCGCAACGCCGGCCGCCGCGAGAAGCGGCTGTGGACCGATTCCGGGGAAGGCGAGCTGATTGTCGGCTACGTCGCCGACAACGAGCACGACGAGGCGCGGTTCGTCGCCCAGGAGATCGAGGCGCTGGCCGACAAGGGTGAGATCAACTACAACGACGTGGCGGTGTTCTACCGCACCAACAACTCCTCACGCGCGCTGGAAGAGGTGTTCATCCGCGCCGGTATTCCCTACAAAGTCGTTGGGGGAGTGCGCTTCTACGAGCGCAAGGAGATCCGCGACATCGTGGCCTACCTGCGGGTGCTGGACAACCCCGGCGACACGGTGAGCATGCGGCGCATCCTGAACACCCCGCGCCGCGGCATCGGCGACCGCGCAGAGGCCTGCGTGGCGGTGTACGCGGAGAACACCGGCGGCAGCTTCAACGACGCGCTGCTGGCCGCGGCCGAGGGCAAGGTCCCGATGCTCAACAGCCGCTCGGAGAAGGCCATCGCCGGATTCATGGAGATGCTCGACCAGATGCGCGCCAAGCTGGACGAAGAACTCGGCGATCTGGTCGAGGACGTGCTGGACCGCACCGGCTACCGTCGGGAGCTGGAATCCTCCAACGACCCCCAGGACCTGGCCCGGCTGGACAACCTCAACGAATTGGTCAGCGTCGCACACGAATTCAGTACCGACCGGGCCAACGCCCTGGCCTTGCGGGACGAAGACGAGCCGGTCGACGAGGACGTGCCCGAGACCGGTCTGCTGGCCGAGTTCCTGGAGCGGGTGTCGCTGGTGGCCGACACCGACCAGATCCCCGAGCACGGCGCCGGTGTGGTGACCATGATGACGCTGCACACCGCCAAGGGGCTGGAGTTCCCGGTGGTGTTCGTGACCGGCTGGGAGGACGGCATGTTCCCGCACATGCGCGCCCTGGGTGATCCGCAGGAACTGTCCGAGGAACGCCGGCTGGCCTACGTCGGCATCACCCGCGCCCGGCAGCGGCTCTACCTCAGCCGCGCCAAGGTCCGTTCGTCCTGGGGCCAGCCCATGCTGAACCCGGAATCGCGCTTCCTGCGCGAGATCCCGCAGGAGCTGATCGACTGGCGGCGCACCGACGTCGCGCCCTCGGGGTTCAGCGCCCCGGTGGGCAACGCCGGGCGTTACGGCACCCCGCGGCCTGCCCCCGGCCGGACCGCTCCGCGCAACAAGACGCTGGTGGTGCTGGCGCCGGGCGACCGGGTGACCCACGACAAGTACGGGCTCGGCCGCGTCGAGGAAGTCGCGGGCGTGGGGGAGTCGGCCATGTCGCTCATCGACTTCGGCAGCGCCGGCCGGGTCAAACTGATGCACAACCACGCGCCGATCAGCAAGCTGTGACCCATGACCACATTGGCGAACCGAACCGGTACCGCACTGCTGGTCGTCGATGTCCAGCAGGACGTGGTGGCCGGCGCGCATCAGCGTGACAGCGTGGTCGCGACCATCGCGGCGCTGGTGCGCCGTGCGCGCGAACACCAGGTGCCGGTGATTTGGGTGCAGCACAGCGACGACGATCTGGCCCGTGGCAGCGATGGTTGGCAGCTCGTCGCAGAGCTGGCGCCCGACGACTCAGAGCCGTTGGTGGAGAAGAACTTCGGCGACTCCTTCGAAGCCACCGAGTTGGAGGAGGTGCTGGCCCAGCGGGAGGTGGGCCGGCTGGTGGTGACCGGAGCGCAGACCGATGCGTGTGTGCGCTCCACCCTGCACGGCGCCTTCGTGCGCGGGTACGACGTGACGCTGGTCGCCGATGCGCACACCACCTCGGACCTCAGTGAGTACGGGGCGCCGCCGCCGGCGCAGGTGGTTGCACACACCAATCTGTACTGGTCGTTCCAGCGCGCTCCCGGTCGGCAGGCGACGGTGGTGCCCGCGGCCGACGTGACTTTTTAGGACGTCCAGCGTCGCGTGCCGGGCAGGAACGCCAGCACCACGCTCAGCACCGGCAGCACCGGGATCAGATACACCGGCCAGGGGATCTTCGCGCCGGCGACAAACACGGCCCCGAAGGTCAGCAGCGCGACCACCGCACCGTTGGCGATCAGGTAGCGGCCCACGGCGCGGCGCAGCAGCACGGTGATCAGGCCGGCGACCGTGGACGCCGCGAACACGAACGCCAGGAACCCCACGCCGAGGCAGAACAGCCGATCCGTCTCCCACCAGCCGGTGATCAGGTCGGTGGCCACCACCGACACCGCCCAGCCGCTGAGCATCGCCACCACGGACGTGGCGATGGCACCGCGCGGGGACGGGACCGTCGGGGGCGCCGCAGCTGTCGGGAGCGGCGCCGGCGCAGACACCGGCGGGATCAGGCCGGTGGGCGCCTCGGGCGCGGTGGGGATGTGTGTCGTGCGCGGATCCGGTTGAGCGGGAACAGGACCGGTGGGGGCGCGGCGGATGATGCCGGTGCGGGTGTCGTCTGCGGCTGACGGCGGGGCCTGCGGGGCACGCCGGAGGATGCGGGTGTGGTCTGGGTCCGGTTCGGGCACCGGGTCAGCCGGCGTACGCGCCGACGCTGATACCGCGCTTGGCCAGCCACGGCACCGGATCGATCCGGTCGGTGCCGTTGACCAGGACCTCGAGGTGCAGGTGGGGCCCGGTGGAGTTGCCGCGGTTGCCGATGGTGGCGATCTGGTCGCCGGCGAACACCCGCTCGCCGAGCGTGACGTTCCAGCTGTTGATGTGGCCGTACAGCGTGACCGTGCCGTCGGAGTGCCGCAGCTTGACCAGCGCGCCGTATCCGGCCGTCGGCCCCACGTCGACGACCACGCCGTCGGACACCGCGTAGATCGGGGTGCCGATGGAGTTGGCGATGTCGACGCCGCCGTGCAGAGCGCCCCAGCGGTAGCCGAAGCCGGAGGTGAAGATGCCCTGGGTGGGCTTGACGAACAGGGGGCGCTGCAGCCGGGCTTCGCGCTCGGCGCGCTCCTGCGCAAAGGCGGCGCCCTTGGCCAGTTCCTCGGAGTGCATCGGCGTCAGCGCGGTGGGCGCCACGGTGACCAACTGCATGCCCTGCGACGCGGTGTTCAGGGCCCCGTTCATCGACTGCTGGCCGGAGGCCAGGACCGCTTCGGCGGTCGCGGTGTCGGACGGGTTGATGGCGGAGTGCGCCGCGGCCGCCGCGGCACCGGCGGCCATCGCGGCGATCATCACGCGGCCCTTGAGGGCGCTGGCGGCGGGCTTGCGGTGCGCGCCCGCGCGCGGGATCACTTCGGTGAGGTCGGGGTCGTAGCCGCTGAAGGTGTCGTCGTCGTCGGCCTCGCTGTCGACAACGGCCCCGAGGTCCCGGGTCACGTCGTTGTGCTCGACGCGACGCAGCAGGATCACGGGGGCGATGTCGTCGACGTCATGAAGGTCGTCGAGTTCCGGTGCGTTGAGCACGTCGGACTCGAGATCATCGAGGGAGATGACGTCGGTGATGTCGTTGGCGGCCACTGGGAGACCAATGTAGCGGTTCGCCAGCCGCGAGATTTCGGGTGCGCTGGTCGGCTCGTCCCTGGTGGGAGATGCTGCCGAGCGGTGTTGCGCCAACCTGAAACGTCCCTCTAGTCGTGACCAAAGCGTTATCTGGACTCAGAGACGTTAACCAAATTCCAATACAAGTGGCAACCCAAGCGAAGATCCGGCCCGGGATTGTGAGTTGTATCACTTCAACCGGGTCGGTGACATGTGCCACATGAGTGGTGGGCGGTGGTAGCGCGGACCACTCGTGTCGATAAAGTTCCCACCGGCGTGATCCGAGAAACCGACCGTCTTGAAGAATCGACTAAAGCCCGCCACTCCGGCAGATAGACAGTGAGCCCCATGGACCTTTTCGAGTATCAGGCGAAAGAGCTGTTCGCCAAGCACAACGTTCCCACCACTCCAGGCCGGGTGACCGACTCGGCAGAGGACGCCAAGGCCATCGCCGAGGAGATCGGCAAGCCGGTCATGGTCAAGGCGCAGGTGAAGGTCGGCGGGCGCGGTAAGGCCGGCGGCGTCAAGTACGCGGCCACCCCCGACGACGCCTTCACCCACGCACAGAACATCCTGGGCCTCGACATCAAGGGTCACGTCGTCAAGAAGCTGCTGGTCGCCGAGGCCAGCGACATCGCCGAGGAGTACTACATCTCCTTCCTGCTCGACCGGTCCAACCGCACCTACCTGGCCATGTGCTCAGTCGAAGGCGGTATGGAGATCGAAGAGGTCGCCGCCACCAAGCCGGACCGCCTGGCCAAGGTGCCCGTTGACGCCGTCAAGGGCGTCGACCTGGCCTTCGCCCGCGAGATCGCCGATAAGGGCCACCTGCCCGCCGAGGTGCTCGACGCCGCGGCGGTCACCATCCAGAAGCTCTGGGAGGTGTTCATCGGCGAGGACGCCACCCTGGTCGAGGTGAACCCCCTCGTGCGTACGCCGGACGACCAGATCCTGGCGCTGGACGGCAAGGTCACCCTCGACGCCAACGCCGACTTCCGCCAGCCCGGCCACGAGGAGTTCGAGGACAAGGACGCCACCGATCCGCTGGAGCTCAAGGCCAAGGAGAACGACCTCAACTACGTCAAGCTCGACGGCGAGGTCGGCATCATCGGCAACGGCGCGGGTCTGGTCATGTCCACCCTGGACGTGGTGGCGTACGCGGGCGAGAAGCACGGCGGCGTGAAGCCGGCCAACTTCCTGGACATCGGCGGTGGCGCCTCGGCCGAGGTGATGGCCAACGGTCTGGACGTGATCCTGGGCGACAGCCAGGTCAAGAGCGTGTTCGTCAACGTCTTCGGCGGCATCACCTCGTGTGATGCGGTGGCCAACGGCATCGTCAAGGCGCTGCAGATCCTGGGCGACGAGGCCAACAAGCCGCTGGTGGTCCGTCTCGACGGCAACAACGTCGAAGAGGGCCGGCGCATCCTGGCCGAGGCCAATCATCCGCTGGTCGTTCAGGCCGAGACCATGGACTCCGGGGCCGACAAGGCCGCCGAGCTGGCCAACAAGTAAGGGGCGCTTGCTATGTCGATCTTTCTGAACAAAGACTCCAAGGTCATCGTCCAGGGCATCACCGGCGGCGAGGGCACCAAGCACACCGCGCTGATGCTCAAGGCCGGCACCCAGATCGTGGGCGGGGTGAATGCGCGCAAGGCCGGCACCAAGGTCAGCCACAAGGACAAGGACGGCAACGACATCGAGCTGCCGGTCTTCGGCAGCGTGGCCGAGGCCATGAAGGAGACCGGCGCCGACGTGTCGATCGCGTTCGTGCCGCCGGCGTTCTCCAAGGACGCCATCATCGAGGCCATCGACGCCGAGATCCCGCTGCTGGTGGTCATCACCGAGGGAATCCCCGTGCAGGACACCGCCTATGCGTGGGCGTACAACGTCGACAAAGGCAACAAGACCCGGATCATCGGCCCGAACTGCCCGGGCATCATCACCCCCGGTGAGTCGCTGGTCGGCATCACGCCGAACAACATCACCGGCAAGGGCCCGATCGGCCTGGTGTCGAAGTCCGGCACGCTGACCTACCAGATGATGTACGAGCTGCGCGATCTCGGCTTCTCCACCGCCATCGGCATCGGCGGCGACCCGGTCATCGGCACCACCCACATCGACGCCATCGAGGCGTTCGAGAAGGATCCGGAGACCAAGCTGATCGTGATGATCGGCGAGATCGGCGGCGACGCCGAGGAGAAGGCCGCCGCCTACATCAAGGCCAACGTCACCAAGCCGGTCGTCGGTTACGTCGCGGGCTTCACCGCTCCCGAGGGCAAGACAATGGGTCACGCCGGCGCCATCGTCTCTGACGGTGCGGGTACCGCCGCCGGCAAGCAGGAGGCCCTCGAGGCTGCCGGGGTGGCCGTCGGCAAAACGCCGTCGGAGACCGCCGCCAAGGCACGCGAACTGTTCAACAAGCTCTGAGCACCAAACACAGACGGGCCCCCACCGCGAGGTGGGGGCCCGTTGTTGTTGTCTACAGATGTTGGGCCAGGAACTTCTCTACCGCGTGATAGAGGTCGATGCTGTTCTCGGGGTTCACGAATCCGTGCCCCTCGTCTTCCTTGATCATGTACTCGACCTCGACGCCACGGGCCCGCAGTGCGGCGACCATGTTGTCGGACTCGGCCTGCACCACCCGGGAGTCGTTGGCGCCCTGCACCACCAACAGCGGGGTGCGGATCTGATCCACCTTGGTGATGGGGGAGCGGGCCAGCATGTCGGCCTCCTGCGCCGGGTCGGCCGGGTCACCGACGTAGAGGTGCCAGTTGGTGGCCAGGAAGCGGCGGCCCACGACCGGCAGCGTGCGCATGAAGTTCGGCAGGCTGGAGATCCCGACGTAATCGATGGCAGCGGCGAAGACGTCCGGGGTGAACGTGACACCGACCAGCGTCGCGTAACCGCCGTAGGAACCGCCGAAGATCGCCACGCGGTCGCGGTCGGCGTAGCCCTTTTTCACTGCCCAGTCCACGGCGTCGATCAGGTCGTCGTGCATCTTGCCGGCGAATTCGCCGATCGCCGCCTGCGTGAATGCCTTGCCGTAGCCGGTGGACCCGCGGAAGTTGAGCTGCAGCACGGCGTAGCCGCGGTTGGCCAGCAGTTGCACGTCGGGCTGGTACCCCCAGCAGTCGCGGGCCCACGGCCCGCCGTGCACCAGCAGCACCATCGGCAGGTTGGTCGGCTCCTGCCCGACCGGCAGCGTGAGATAGCCGTGCAGATCCAGCCCGTCGCGGGATGCGACGGTCACCGGGGTCATCGGTGCCAGCGCATCCGGATCGAGGTTCGGGTAGGGCCGGAACAGCAGCCTGCTCTCCCCGGTGGCGTGGTCGTAGAAGTAAGCCACCCCGGGCGCGCGGTCGTGGGTGAAGCTGACCACCCACCGCTGACCGCCGGCATCGGTGGAGATGGCGGACAGATCACCGTCCGAGAGTGCCGAGAGCTTCTCCAGTACGCCGGCGAAGTCGGGGTCCAGGGCGTGGATCTCCTGGCGCTCGCCGTAGTACCGGACGCCGATCAGCTCACCGGTCTGCTCGCTGACGATGAACGGCGACGGCAACATGATCTGCGCTGCCAAGTCAAAGCTGGGATGGCTGTCGACCACCGTCTCCTCCCCGGTTGCCACGTCCAGGCGCACCGGTCGCAGCCGATCGCTGCCGTCGTAGGAGCCCAGCCACACCCCGGTGCCGTCCGGGGTGGGGACGATTGGATGGATGCCCAGTGGGTAGTCGCGTCCGTCGTAGACCTTGATGGAACGCGTCGACGTGGTGTCCGGATCCCACTGGGAGATCTCGACGTCGCCGGACGGGGTCAAGTTGTTGGTGAAGAGGTGACCGCCGGGCCCGGGGATCCAGGACACAACATTGCCCGGGTTCTCGGCGAGCAGCGTCAGTTCACCAGAGGCGATGTCCAGCTCGAAAGCGTCCATCAGCTCGGGGTTGCGGGCGTTGTGCTGCACCACGGCCTTGCCGGGCCGGGCCCGCAGCAACTCGTAGGACGAGCGGGTGTTGGGGAACGGCGTCATGTCGACGGCCGCGGCGTCCGGGTCGTCGAGGTCGACGCGGTAGACATGGAAGTTCTCGTCGCCGCCGGTGTCCTGCATGTAGAGCAGGTGACGGGCGTCGTGGGACCAGCTGTAGAGGTACACGCTGCGGGTCTCGTCCGCGGTCACACAGCGGGGTTCGCCGGAGCCGTCCAGGTTGTCGACCCAGATGTTGAGGCGGTTGCGCCAGGGCGCCAGGTAGGCGATGCGCGTGCCGTCCGGTGAGATCTGGGCACCGGCGCGCTCCGGTGGACTGAAGAATTCTTCGACGGAGATGCGGGCGGGGGCGCCTGCGTTCGTGGGCACGGTGTCCTTTCGGCGTTGGGGCCGCGGTGGGCGGTGTCACTAAGTGACAACCACACTCTGTCACTAAGTGACAACATCGTCAAGAATGCGGCCCCCAGCTGGCGAAACGAGAACACGTTCTATTAGCCTGTCGAAATAGTTTTCGATCAGGAGGTTTGGCATGCCCGTCGATCCGCGCACGCCCGTCATCGTGGGTGTCGGCCAGTTCACCGAGCGGATCGACGACCCCGGCTATCGCGGCATGTCGGCAGTGGACCTCGCCACCGAGGCCGCCCGGGCCGCACTGTCCGACACCGGATGCGACGTGAGCACCGTCGCACGGGCAGTGGACGTCGTGGTGGGACTGCGGCAGTTCGAGATCTCCGGTCCCATGCCCGCTGTGCTGGGCAAGTCGAACAACTACCCCCGGTCGGTGATGCGCCGCCTCGGGGGCGACCCGGCGCGGGTGGTTCTCGAGCCGGTGGGTGGGCAGGGTTCGCAGAAGGTGGTCACCGAGTTCGCCGCGGCCATCGCCGCCGGGGACATCGAGGTGGCGATGGTCATGGGCTCCGAGCCCGGTTCGACGGCCAAGTACTTCGCCGACCGCGATGACAAGCCTGATTTCACCGAGCACGTCGACGGGCAGCTCGAGGACCGCGGGCACCAGATCTACAGCTACATCGACGAATACACGGTGACCCATGGGCTGACCGGTGCCCCGGTGCAGTACGGACTGTTGGACAACGCGCGCCGCGCGAGGCTGGGTCTCGGTGTCGACGAGTACCGCCACGAGATGGCCGAGTTGTTCGCGCCGATGTCGAAAGTCGCTGCCAAGAACCCGTTTTCGTCATCACCGGTGGAGCGTTCGGTCTCCGAGATCGAGACGGTGACCGCCGAGAACCGGATGATCTGCGATCCCTACCCGCGACTGCTGGTGGCGCGGGACACTGTGAACCAGGGTGCGGCGACGGTGCTGATGTCGGTGGACGCCGCCCGCAGGTACGGGGTGCCCGAGGAGAAGTGGGTGTACCTGCACGGCCACGCCGACCTGGTGGAGCAGGGTCTGCTGTCGCGGCCCGATCTGGGGGCCAGTCCGGCCGCTGTGCGTGCGGTGCAGGAGGGTCTGCGGGTGGCCGGTATCGGTGTGGATGATGTCAGCACCTTCGACCTCTACAGTTGCTTCCCCTTCCCGGTGTTCGTGGTGCGCGAGGCACTCGGCATTGCCGACGACGATCCGCGGGGGCTGACGCTGACCGGTGGTCTGCCGTACTTCGGCGGCCCGGGCAACAGCTACTCGCTGCACGGGATCGCCGAGACGGTGGCCGAGATGCGGGACAAGCCAGGACGATTCGGCTTTGTCGGTGCCAACGGCGGCATCATGAGCAAGTACTCGGTGGGGATCTACTCCACGTCGCCGGTCGACTGGCGCGTCAGCCGCAGTGCCGAGCTCAACACCGAGGTGGCCGCGCTTCCGACAGTGCCCGTGGTCAAGGAGTTCGACGGCGCAGGCGCCATCGAGACCTACTCGGTGCGCTACGACTGGCCGGTGCGGACCGGGATCATCGTCGGCCGGGCCGAGGACGGGTCGCGGTTCATGGCCACCACCGAGGACGCTGAGCTGGTGGCTCTGATGTCCGACGGTGACCCCCTGGGCGCGCGCATCAGCGTGCAGTCAACCGCGAACGGAAATCGCGCAACGCTTTTCGCCGGTTAGAACGGTGGTGGTCTGTTCCATTCGGTGACGTGGGTGTCGTTGAGTTTGCGTTCGGCGTTGATGCGGTAGGCGCGTTGTCGGGCGTGGTTGCGTTTTCGGTATGTGGGGATGTGGTTGATTTTGCCGGGCGGGGTGGGTGTCGGCGGCGGGGTGGTGATCGGAGCTGAGGTGGTGTTGATGGTGGGGAAGTAGAGGCGGCTGGCGGGTTTGCTGGTGTAGGTCTGTCCGGTGGGGGTGGTGATGGTGCCGTCGGGGGCTTGGCTGTCGGTCCACCCGGTCCAGAAGGTTTTGCCGAAATGATGCAGTTTGCAGTACATCTTGCCGCCGGAGGCATGGGTTGTGCCGGCCGGCCACGGGGTGGTGTGGTCCCATTCGCAGAACTGGGCCGGGCGGTCGCAGTTCGGGAACCGGCACGTCAGGTCGCGGGCGGTGGTCCACTCCTGCAGGGCTGTTGACGGGCGGTAGCGCTGTTCGGGATTTGTCGCCGGTGCGGTGAGGTGGCGGACTGGTGCGCCGCGGGCGATGAGCGCGGCGATCAGCGGCGCCGGCATCGCGCCGAAGCCCACCAGGATGCCCGGCGGCGGATTGGGCACGCAGGGTGCTGGTGTCTCCGCTGCTTCGTTTTCGCTCTCGGGCTCCTGCTGAACGTCTGCTGTGGGCCGGCATTCGGCAGGTGAGCCATCGTTGGTGCTCTCCTGCTCGCGGGCGGGCTCTGGCTCCCCGTCGAGGGGGACGCGGGTGCCGTCGGGGTAGACCAGGGTGATGTCGCTGCGCGGCTGGCCGGGGTCCGGCGGCAACGGCGTGTCGCCGTCCATCAACGGATCGGGCTGGGCGTCGAGGGTGGCCGCTTCGGTGTAGATGTGCACCACCACGTGCGAGGCGCGGTCATCATCGTCGGCGGCGGCGGGGCAGTCCGGGTTCCCGCACTGGCAGGCCAGGTGGAAGGACCCGGCTCCCAGCGCCCCGTGGGCATCAGCGCGACGCTGATTCAGGGTCCGGGGGTCGTCTGTGCAGACCCCTTTGGCCATCGCGGTGATCCGCTGCCAATACAGAGCGGCATCGGCACCGGTGAGGCGCAGCAGGACCTCGGTGACCCCGTCTTTGGTTTCCAGGATCTCCACACCGCGGTCGCGGACCCGCACCCGGACCTGGCGCACCGCGGCGGGGTCGTACCGGTTGACCCAGATGTCGATGGCGTTGTCGAGTTTCTTGACCGATAGGGCACCCCAGGTGGTGGCGGCCTCGGCGAGGTGGGTTTCGACGACGGCGAGTACGTCGGGGTCGATGATGTTGGTGGTGCGGTGCACGATGCGTCGGGCGATGTATTCCGAGATCTGCCCGCCCAGCAACAGTTCAGCGATCTTGGGCAACCGGGTGGCCAGCGCGAGGCCGATTTCCATGTCGTTGGAGGCGCGGCCGTGGCTGGTGTCGCTGGCCAACGAGATCTCGGCGGCGGCGGATTTCCAGGCGGCTTCGGTGTCCTCGACGGGTGTCGTAGTCGTCGGTGTAGGTGCGGCTGGTCTTCTCGGCGATGAACAGCAGCCGGTGGGCGGCGACGGTGGCGGCCAGGGCGGTGTAGGTGGTGATCGCATCGTCGAGTTGCACGTCGGTCGGGCGTGTCAGATGGTTTGTGTAGGAGCTGCATGAGCCAGATGGAGCACGATGATGTCCATGGTTGTTCGGCAGGACAGTCAGGCCGGTGACGGCGATAACGGCGAGGAAGTAGACCGGCTGGAGTCAGGCCGGCAGGCGTTCGAGGCGTTGAAGGCCTCGGGCGGTTTCGACGACGTGCTGGCCAAGATCGACGCGGGTGAGCTGCAGTTGACTGGCGAAGGTGGCTTTCTGCAGGAGATGGTCAAGGCGGTCCTGGAGCGCGGCCTGCAGACGGAGCTGACCGGCCATCTCGGCTACGACAAGGGCGATCCCGCTGGGCGGGTACTTCCCAACGCCCGCAACGGTTTCAGCGCCAAGACAGTCTCTAGCGAGGTCGGCGACGTCACCCTGGCCATTCCACGTGACCGTGACGGCAGCTTCATTCCGATGCTGGTTCCGAAGGGCTCGCGGCGCATCGGTGGACTGGATTCGATGATCATCAGCCTCTATGCCGGCGGGATGACCGTCCGCGACATCGAGCATCACCTGGCCACCACGATCGGCACCGAGATCTCGCGGGAGACGATCAGCAAGATCACCGACGCGGTGCTCGAAGAGGTCCTGGAGTGGCAGCGCAGGCCGCTGGATCCGATGTATCCGATCGTCTATCTGGACGCTCTGGTGATCAAGATCCGCGACGGTCATCAGGTCCGAAACAAGTCCGCTCACATCGCTGTCGGAGTCGATATGGACGGGATCCGCCACGTGCTGGGGATTTGGGTCCAGCCCACCGAGGAGCGAAATTCTGGGCTGGAGTGTGCGCTGAGCTGGCCAATCGTGGCGTTAAGGACGTGCTCATCGCCTGTGTGGATGGGCTAACCGGCTTCGGCGACGCGATTGCCGCGACGTGGCCGCAGACCATCGTGCAAACATGCACGGTGCATCTCCTTCGGTCATCGATGCGTTTTGTTGCCTACGGCGATCGCAAACAGGTGGCCTCTGCGTTGCGCCTCATTTACACCGCACCCACCATCGATGCCGCGGAAATCGCTCTGCACGAGTTCGCCGCGTCCGCTTGGGGGAAGAAGTACCCGACTACGGTTCGAGCCTGGGAGGCAGCCTGGGACCGCTTCATTCCGTTTCTGTCGTTCCCGCCGGCCGTCCGCAAAATTATCTACACCACCAACGCCATCGAGTCGCTGAACTATCAACTCCGCAAAATCATCAAGAATCGTGGTCATTTCCCGAATGATCAAGCGGCAGTGAAGCTTTTGTGGCTTGCGATCTGCGATATCGAAGACAAACGCTCCCGAGAACGCGTTCGTCACCGCGACCGAACGACGCCCCAGCGGTACAAGCAAAGTAACCGTCTCGTCGAAGGCGCCATCGTCACTGGGTGGAAGCACGCACTAGGCGCCCTGGTCCTGGCCTACCCAGACCGACTAGAGCCATACATTTACTAACCAGCGTACTAACCAACGCGGCTCATACACAAAAGTCTTGACAAGCTCCGTCGGTCATCTGCGACCGCGCTGCGCAATCGGGCAACCCTGCGAACATGCCTCCACGATATAGACGGGGTCCGACAGAAAACGGCCGCCGAAAACAGCAGTGACAGATGAGAACTGGACGAATATCAGACCAGGGCGCTGAGCTTTCCGGCCAGCCGCTCCACGTAGGCGGCGACCTCCGGCTCCGACTTGTCCGGCAGGCCGAAGAGCACTTCGGTGACGCCCAGATCCTGCCAGTGCGCCAGCTTTTCGGGCACCGGCTTGAAATCCAAGGCCACGATTTGTGGGGCACCGTCGCGGTCGGCGGCAGCCCAGGTGTCCTGCAGCAGCTTCACCGGCTCGTCGATGTCGAAGTCGCGGGGCGTGGTGATCCAACCGTCGGCGCTGCGCGCGATCCACTTGAAGTTCTTCTCGGTGCCCGCTGCTCCGACGAGCACGGGAATGTGCGACTGGACCGGCTTCGGCCACGCCCACGACGGACCGAACTTCACGAATTCCCCGTCGTACTCGGCTTCCTCCTGTGTCCACAGCGCACGCATGGCCTCGAGGTATTCGCGCAGCATCGTGCGACGCCGGCCCGGTGGCACGTTGTGGTCGGTGAGTTCGTCGGTGTTCCAACCGAATCCGACGCCGAGACTGACCCGGCCGCCGGAGAGGTGGTCCAGCGTCGCGATCGACTTCGCCAGGGTGATGGGATCGTGCTCGACCGGCAGGGCCACCGCGGTGGACAGCCGAACGCGCGAGGTGACTGCCGCCGCCCCGCCCAGTGACACCCAGGGGTCCAGCGTGCGCATGTAGCGGTCGTCGGGCAGGGACTCGTCGCCGGTGGTGGGGTGCGCCGCCTGCCGCTTGATCGGGATGTGGGTGTGCTCGGGCACGTAGAACGTGGTGAATCCGTGCTCGTCGGCGAGCTTGGCCGCGGCTGCCGGGGCGATGCCGCGGTCACTGGTGAAGAGAACGAGCCCGAAGTCCATGCCCAGAATTAGAACGTGTTCTAGTCCAGAGGGCAAGGGTGGCGGATCCGTAACTGGACTCGCGACGAGTTTAAGGGGTGACCGGGTGGGCCGGCCGGAGTGTGATCGCGCCATGACCACTGAACGGATCGCGGAGAACGTCACGTTCGCCTACTGGGTGCCCAACGTCAGCGGCGGCCTGGTGACCAGCGACATAGAGCAGCGCACCGACTGGAACTACGAGTACAACAAGAAACTGGCCCGGACCGCGGAGAACAACGGTTTCGAGTACGCCCTGAGCCAGGTCCGTTACGAGGCCAGCTACGGCGCCGAGTACCAGCACGAGTCCACCAGTTTCTCTCTCGCGCTCCTGCTCGCCACCGAACGGCTGAAGGTGATCGCCGCCGTGCACCCCGGACTCTGGCAGCCCGCTGTGCTGGCCAAACTGGGCGCCACTGCCGATCACCTCTCGGGCGGCAGGTTCGCCGTCAACGTCGTCTCCGGCTGGTTCAAAGACGAGTTCACCCACCTGGGCGAGCCCTGGCTCGAGCACGACGAACGGTACCGGCGCAGCGCGGAGTTCCTCCAGGTGCTGCGCAAGATTTGGACCGAGGACGACGTGGATTTCCGCGGCGACTTCTACCGCATCCACGATTTCACCCTCAAGCCCAAGCCGGTGCACACCCCGGAGCTGTTCCAGGGCGGCAATTCGACGGCGGCCCGGCGCAACGGCGGACGCTACGCCGACTGGTACTTCTCCAATGGCAAGGATTTTGACGGCATCACCGAGCAGGTGGTGGAGGTGCGTGACCACGCCAGGGCGGTCGGCCGCGAAGTCAGCATCGGACTCAATGGATTCATCATCGCCCGGGACTCAGAGAAGGAAGCAAAGGAAGTCCTGAAGGAGATTGTCGCCAAGGCCAACCGGCCGGCGGTGGAGGGGTTCCGCGGAGCCGTCCAGCAGGCCGGCGCCTCGACCGGTGACAGGAAAGGGATGTGGGCAGACTCCAGCTTCGAGGACCTGGTGCAGTACAACGACGGCTTCCGGACCCAGCTGATCGGCACCCCCGAGCAGATCGCCGAGCGGATCGTCGCCTACCGCCGCCGCGGCGTGGACCTCATCCTCGGCGGTTTCCTGCATTTCCAGGAGGAGATCGAGTACTTCGGCTCACGGGTGCTCCCGCTGGTGCGCGAGATCGAGGCGTCGGACAACGCGCGGGAACTGACTCCCGTGTGACACGCGGATCGGCTCATGGCGCGGCCAGGTTGGTGCGCTAGCGTGGATCTCTGAATCACCGTCTCGAATGCCGAAGCCGGTGTTCGTCAGCGTCACCCCGGTGACGCCCCACGACACAGGAGAGGTCATGACCTACTCACCCGGTAATCCACCAGGCGGCGGGTTCCCGCCGGCGCAGCCGCCCGGCTCCTACTCGTCGGGTTCCTACACCGCGCCCACACAGTCGTTCGCTCCGGCGGCCGAGCCCGGCCCGAGCAAGCTTCCGCTGTACCTGTCCGCCGCCGTCGTGGTGCTGGGCCTGGCCGCGTACCTGTCGAGCTTCGGCCCGGTGTTCACCTCCAGCGCCGAACTGGGGCCGATCAGCGTCGAAGCGACCAGCGGCGGAGGGCCCTTCCTGACGCTGGCCACCCTGCTGGCCGCCCTGCTGGCGGCGGTCGGTCTGGTGCCCAAGGTCAAGGGACACCTGGCCGTGGTCGCAATCCTCGCCACCCTCGGTGTGCTGGTGGTCATCGGCCAGCTGTTCAACACCTCGAGCTATGTCACCACGGGCTGGGCCGCCTGGTTGGTGCTGGCCTTCAGCCTGCTGCAGGCCATCGTCGCCATCGCTGCCCTGCTCATCGAAGCCGGTGTCATCAGTGCCCCGACACCGCGGCCCAAGTACGAGCAGCCCCAGTACGGCCAGTACGGCCCGCCCTCGGGTTACTACGGCCAGCCCCAGGGACAGCCGCAGCAGCAAGGCCCGCAGCAGCAGGGCCCGCGGCCCGGGTATCCCACCCAGTACGGCGCCTACACACCAGGCCCCACCAGCGGCTACGTCCCGCAGGAGAGCCAGGACAATAGCCCGCCCACCCCGCCCACCGGCTACCCCAGCTTCAGTCCGCCGCCTGCGGTGGGGTCCGGTCAGCACACCGCCCCGCAGCCGCAGCCGCCGCAGACCCAGCAGTCTGCGCCGTCGCCCGGTCCCACCCCGTCGTAAGTCCGATACCGTCGGACCCGCTCAGGCGGGTGCGACGGGTTCTGACGTGAATGCAGGACAACCGAACGGCGGGCGCGCGCCAGGCGCGTGACCTGATCCGGGTCGCCTTCGGACCGGCTCTGGTCGCACTGGTCATCATCGCGGCGGTGGTGTTGGTTCAGCTGGTGGTCGCCAACAGCGACATGACCGGGGCGTTCGGCGCCATCGCGAGCATGTGGCTCGGGGTACACCAGGTACCCATCTACATCGGCGGCCGTGAGCTCGGCGTCATGCCGTTGCTGCCGGTACTTCTGATGGTGTGGGGGACCGCCCGCACCACCGCACAGGCCACCTCGCAGCGCGCGTCCTGGTTTGTCATCCGCTGGATCGTCGCCTCGGCGATCGGGGGACCGCTGTTGATCGCGGCGCTGGCGTTGGCGGTGGTGCACGACGCGGCCTCGGTGCTGACCGAATTGCAGACCCCCAGCGCTGGACACGCGTTTCTCAACGTGTTCGTGGTGCATGCGGCCGGCGCGCTGATCGGCGTCGGCGGCCGGACCGGGGCCCGGGCGCTGAGCGCGGTGCGGCTGCCGACCTGGCTGGCGGGGGCGGTGCGCGCAGCCACCGCCGGAGTGCTGGCCCTGTTCGGGCTCTCCGCAGGTGTGACGGCGGTGGCCCTGATCCTGCACTGGAGCACCATGCACGAGCTGTTCGGCATCACCGAGTCGATGTTCGGCCAGTTCAGCCTGACGGTGCTGTCGGTGCTCTACGCACCGAATGTCATCCTCGGCGCCACCGCCATGGCAGTCGGCTCCAGTGCCCACATCGGGTTTGCGACGTTCAGTTCGTTCACCGTGTTCGGCGGCGACATCCCGGCCGTGCCCATCCTGGCGGCCGCACCCACGCCGCCGCTGGGGCCGATCTGGGTGGCGCTGCTGATCGTCGGTGCCGCCGCCGGTGTCGCCCTGGGGCAGCAGTGCGCGCGCAAGCCCCTGCCGCCCGGACCTGCAGCGGTGAAACTGCTGGTCGCCGCTCTGCTCGCGGCGGCGGTGATGACTCTGCTTGGCTTCGCCGGCGGGGGTCAACTGGGTAACTTCGGCGCGGTCGGGGTGGACCATGCCACCTACGGGCCGGCGGTGTTCCTGTGGTTCGCCGTCGTCGGCGGCATCACCGTGGTGATGTCCGGCGGCGTGGCGCGCACCCGCCGGGTCAAGCCGGCGCCGGTGGTCGTCGAACCTGCCGAACCCGAGGCGGCGCTCGGGGAGCCGGACGACGAGGTGCTCGCCGAGCAGCAGACCGCACCGCTGATCCTGCCCGCGCCGGAGCCGACGGCCGCGCCGGAGCCGGAGCCGGAGCCGGAGCCGGAGCCTGAGCCGGAGCCGGCACCTGAACCGCTGCCGCCGATCGATCACGAGGCGCTCGCCGAGCTGCCCGACGTCGAGGACTTCCTGGACGCCGACAACGACGCCACCACCGGCGATTCCACCGGGGACAGACCACCGCCGCGCACCGACTAAGCTCCTCGGAGTGCAGCAACCCCTCCATGTGCCGCCCAGCGCGCCGGCCCGCGTGGTCGTCCTGGCGTCCGGCACCGGGTCGCTGCTGACCTCCCTGCTGAAGGCGGCCGTCGACGACTATCCCGCGCGGGTGGTCGCCGTGGGCGTGGACCGCGAATGCGCGGCCGAACAGATCGCCGCCGACGCCGGCATCCCGTCCTACCGGGTGCCGCTGCGGGACCACCCTGACCGCGCCACCTGGGACGCCGCCATCACTGCGGCGACGGCGGCGCACTCGCCCGATCTGGTGGTCTCGGCCGGGTTCATGAAGATCCTCGGCAACCAGTTCCTGACCCGCTTCCCGGGGCGCGTCGTCAACACCCACCCGGCGCTGCTGCCCTCGTTCCCCGGCGCGCACGCCGTGCCCGCGGCGCTCGAGTACGGGGTGCGCGTGACGGGCTGCACGGTGCACCTGGTGGACGCCGGGATGGACACCGGCCCGGTGCTGGCCCAAGAAGCGGTCACCGTCGCCGACGACGATGACGAACAGACTCTGCACGAACGCATCAAGGTCGTCGAGCGACGGCTGCTGGTGGACGTGCTGGCCGCGGTGGCCACCCGTGGCGTGACCTGGAGTGGACGAAAGGCGGTCTTCGCAAATGAGTGAGCGTAAGCCGATCCGGCGGGCGTTGATCAGCGTGTACGACAAGACCGGGCTGGTGGACCTGGCCCGGGGTCTGCACGACGCGGGCGTGAGCATCGTGTCCACCGGCTCGACCGCCAAGACCATTGCCGGCAGCGGCATTCCGGTGACACCGGTGGAGGACGTCACCGGCTTCCCCGAGGTGCTCGACGGCCGGGTCAAGACGCTGCACCCGCGCGTGCACGCCGGGTTGCTGGCCGATCTGCGCAAGCCCGAGCATGCGGAGGCGCTGGCCGAACTCGGTGTCGAGGCCTTCGAGCTGGTGGTGGTGAACCTCTACCCGTTCACCGAGACGGTGGCCTCCGGTGCCGGTGAAGACGAGTGCGTGGAGCAGATCGACATCGGTGGTCCGTCGATGGTGCGGGCGGCTGCAAAGAACCATCCCAGCGTGGCGGTGGTGACCGACCCGCTGGGTTATGACGGGGTGCTGGCCGCGGTGCGCTCCGGCGGCTTCACCCTTGCCGAGCGAAAGATCCTGGCGTCGTTGGCTTTCCGGCACACCGCGGAGTACGACGTGGCGGTGGCGTCGTGGATGGGCGACGTGCTGGCTCCCGAGGAACCGGCACAGAAGCTGCCCGCGTGGTTCGGTGGCACCTGGCGACGCAAGTCGGTGCTGCGCTACGGCGAGAACCCGCACCAGCAGGCCGCGCTCTACACCGACGACGCGGACTGGCCGGGCCTGGCGCAGGCCGAGCAGCTGCACGGAAAAGAGATGTCGTACAACAACTTCACCGACGCCGACGCGGCCTGGCGGGCGGCATTCGACCACGAGGACACCTGCGTCGCGATCATCAAGCACGCCAACCCGTGCGGGATCGCCATCTCGGCGGTGTCGGTGGCCGACGCCCATCGCAAGGCCCACGAATGTGATCCGCTGAGCGCGTTCGGCGGCGTGATCGCCACCAACAGCACCGTCAGCGTGGAGATGGCCGAGACGGTGGCCGACATCTTCACCGAGGTGGTGGTGGCCCCCGCCTACGAGCCCGGCGCCGTGGAGATCCTGGCTCGCAAGAAGAACATCCGGGTGCTGGTGGCCTCAGAGCCGCAGCCCGGCGGCACCGAGTTCCGACAGGTCAGCGGCGGCCTACTGGTGCAACAACGCGACGCGGTGGATGCGCCCGGCGACAACCCCGCCAATTGGGTGCTGGCCACCGGCGAACCGGCCGACGCCGCGACGCTGACGGAACTGGTGTTCGCCTGGCGGGCCTGCCGGGCGGTGAAGTCCAACGCCATCGTGGTGGTCAAGGACGGCGCCACCGTGGGTGTCGGCATGGGACAGGTCAACCGGGTGGACGCGGCGCGGCTGGCCGTCGAGCGCGGCGGTGACCGCGTTTCCGGGGCGGTGGCCGCCTCCGACGCCTTCTTCCCGTTCCCCGACGGTCTCGAGGTGCTGACCGCTGCCGGGGTCCGGGCGATCGTGCATCCGGGTGGCTCGGTCCGCGATGACCTGGTGACCGAGGCCGCCGCCAAGGCCGGCATCACGCTGTACCTCACCGGCGCACGGCATTTCGCCCACTAGGGCAGGCCGGAGAGCATCCGGCGGCGGACAGTCTGCAGATGCCGCTGCATCGCGGCTCTGGCGCCCGCCGGATCGCGATCGAACACCGCATCGGCGATCTCGCGATGCTCACGGCGGTCGGCCGTTCGGTCCTCGAGCGTGCAGTGGGTCAGTCGGCGGCGGTTGTCTTCCACCATGTCGTGCAGCGCCGCGACCACGGGGTTGTGGGTGGACAGTGCGAGCGCCCGGTGAAAGGCCAAGTCCCAGAACAGCACATCCTCGTGGGTCGTGGCGGCGTCGCCGTTCTCCAGGCAACGACGGATCTCGGCGAAGTCATCGGCGGTCGCAGCCACGGCCACCAGTGCCAGCAGCTCGGGTTCCCAGGCAGCGCGGGCCTCGATGAGCTCCGCCGGGCTCACCACGGCCACCTCGGCGAGAAACGTGCCGCGGCCCACCTGACGCGTCACCCGGCCCAGGCTTTCCAGGACCTGCAACTGGTTGCGGATGTCGTGGCGGCTGCGCCCGAGCAGGGCTGCCAGCGCGCGCTCGGTGGGCACCCGGGCGCCCGGCATCAACGCGCCCGAACGCACCTGTTGGTCGAGGTAGTCCTGCACGGACGGCATCACTGTCCCGTCACCACCAGGCGGACGAAACGGAGGTGCTCGGTCATCGCGGCGGCGGCGCGGCAGCGGTCGCGGTCGATCAGGGCGGCGACGATCGCGTGATGCTCACCGTGGATCGTGGCCCGGTTCTGTGGGGTGAACCCGTCGCGCTTGAGCCGGCCCCAGACCGGGTTGTTGCGGGTGGAGTTCAGGACGTCCACCATGGCCAGGACCTGGGCGTTGTGGGTGGCCGCTGCGAACGCACGGTGCAGCGAGATGTCCCACTGCTCGAACGACTCGTAATCGGTTGCGCTGTCTGCCCGTTCGAGGCAGCGGCGAAGCTCGGCGAAGTCGTCCTCGGTGGCGGCTGACGCTGCCAGTGCGACCACCTGCGGCTCGAACACCATCGAGGCGGACATGATCGCCGCTGGTGTGAAGGTGGCCCGCAGCCGTGGGGATGTCGCGTCGGCGGGGGTGACGAACGTGCCACGGCCGACGTGCCGGGTCACCGTTCCCTCCTTTTCCAGCTGGGCCAGGACGCCGCGGATCCGGGTGCGTGAGCAGCCGAGCTGCTCGGCGAGGCGGCGCTCTGCAGGCAGCCGGCCGTCGGCCTCCCGGGCGGCCCGGACCACATCGTCGACGAGGCGGCGCAGCGCTCGGTCCACGGCAGCTCCCTTCGAACAGGCCCGATCAGCGTAGTTGGCACAACCAATCGCAACCAATTGTCGTGCGTAACTCCGCGGTTAACTTTTCTGGCCGCGCTGGCGACCGTTTCACGTGCATGGTTCGCTGGCGGGGAGGCTATCAACGCACACATATTGGTCGGGATTGGTTCACGCCGATGCCGTCGCGACCACCGACGTCAGGAGACCGGCCGTGATCACCTACCAGGACGCCGCGCTGCCCAAGTTCGGCAAGTACTCCACCCTGGGCATCGGGACGCCCGGTGACGTCGTGGTGGTGGCCGGCCAGATGGGGGCGGACAGCTCGGGTGGGTTTCCGACGTCCGACGGGGCCGAACAGGTCAAGATGGCGTTCGACAACCTGGGGGTGGCATTGGCGGCGGCCGGTCTGGGCTTCGAGCATGTCATCGGCTTCCGCACGTATGTTGTGGGGCGCGAGATGATTCCGGAGTTCATGGCAGGGCGGGTAGAGAAATTCGCCGAGATCTATCCGAGCGGGATCTACCCACCCAACACACTGCTGATCATCGGAGGACTCGTCGAGCAGGAGGCGTTGGTGGAGATCGAGGCGCTGGCAGTCCGGCCCTGATCCGACCGTGACCGGGCGGGCTAAGGTTGACCCGTGGTGATCGCGGCCCGCGTGGCGCTTCTGCTGACAGTCTCGGTGCTGGCCGTGTCCTGCACCCGGTACGTCGAACCCACCCCGGTGGCGTCCGAGGACCTGCTGGCGGCGGGGCCGATGACCAGCGAGCAGGACTGCACGCCGGTGGACGCGCCGCTGACCGACATCGAAGCGGTGGACGACGGGGAACCGATCCTGCGCATCCCGCAGCCCGACGGCTGGGAGCGCTACACCGAGATGGACAGCGACCTGTTCCGGTTCACCATGACCAACATCGACCTGGCCAGCGACGACTTCGCGCCGACGGTGGTGGTGACACTGGAGAGCAAGTCGGGCAAGGAAGATCCGCAGGTGGTCTTCGATTCGCAGCGGGAGTCACTCGAGGTGGGCTTCGGCGCCACCGACCTGGTGGTCACCGAACAGCTGCACTGCGGCCTGCCCGCCGAGCTGATCGAGTACACCACCCCGCCCATCGGGGCCGTCGGAGCCTTGCCGGCACAGGTGCTCATCGTCGTGATGCACACCGAGGACCGCACCTACGCCGTGACCGTCACCAGCCAGACCGACGACCCGCAGAACCCGCAGTACCGCAGCGACACCGAACAGATCCTCGGCGGCTTCCAGATGCTGCCGCCCGCCGGCGGTTAACTGTCCTCCCGGCCGTCTCCGTACAGGTAGGGGTAGTGCGCGCCCGGCGCGATGGTGGCGTACTCGTCGGCCGGTAGCGGACCGATCCGCCACGCCGCGGGCAGATTGCAGGCGATGTCGTAACCGAAGAGCACCGGACCGTTCTCGCGCACCGACCCCAGGAACTCGATCCGGACGCCGTCGTCGCGGACCTGCGACGCATTGCGGTGATCGGAGCCAGGCGGGCCGTATCTCTCCGAGTCGTAGGAGAACCCGGCCGCGTCGAACACCGGGGTCATGTCCGCCACCAGCTGCTCCCACTGGGCGAGATCGAAACTGCCACCGGCAGTGACGAATTCACCGGATCGGTAGCGTCGGCCGACGGTGTGGTTGAACGGTTCCAGGCAGGCCTGCAGCCGTCCCGGGGGAGGCTGGCCGGGGTCGTCGGTGGGCACGTCCGGCAGCACCATCCCCGGTTCGATCCGATTGATGGCGTGTTGCACCTGCGCTCGGAGAGTACGCAGTTCGGCCTGCACCGTCTCCAGGTCGGGGCGGGCGTTGACCGTCTCCTGCAGCCGGTTGAGTTCGGCCTCATCGGGTTTGGCGGCCGGATCGACGTCACGCGCGTCGACACAGCCCGCCGATCCGAGGGCCATCCCGACCGCCAGCGCAACGGTGAGCAGGGTTCGCGGTAACGGGGTCACAAGCCTCACGAGTGGTAGTCGGGGTTCCAGATCGGCCCGCGCGGGCCCTGGATGGTCTGGGGCTCCGGCGGCGGCCCGATCACGGCGGACGGTACGCCGCCCACCACCGCGGCCGTGTTCCTGCAGGGCCGCCGCCGATGAGCCGATCCAGCCGGACGACGCGGCGCCGACCGCGCTGACAGCCTGACCGTGACGCGCCGACAGGGCACTCGGCAAACCGGGAAGATCGACCCGCAGGTTCTTCGGCACCGCCCCCTGTCGCTGACAGCAAACTCTGGAACGCATTCTAGTGCAGCTCCCGTCGGACTCGGCAGCGAATCTCTCCGGTTCAGCGTGACGCGTAGCGGGGCCCGAAAGTGGGCGGAGCCCATGCCAGTTGGATGCAGCAGTCGTAGCGTGGAGGTTGTGACATCACCTAACGATCTGCCCCGCACCATCGGCGAGCTGCGCGCCTCCGGCCACATCGAACGCGGTGTCAAGGAGGAGATTCGGGAGAACCTGCTGGCCCGGCTGGCAGACGGAGACACCGCCGAGACGGTGTGGCCGGGCATCGTCGGCTTCCAGGACACCGTGTTGCCGCAGGTCGAACGAGCTCTCATCGCCGGCCACGACTTCGTGCTGCTCGGTGAACGCGGCCAGGGCAAGACTCGGCTGCTGCGGTCCCTGACCGGACTGCTCGACGAGTGGACCCCCGTCATCGCCGGCTCCGAACTGGGGGAGCACCCGTACTCACCCATCACCCCGGAGTCCATCCGCCGGGTCGCCGAGTCCGGGGAGGACACCCCGATCAGCTGGCGGCACCGCAGCGAGCGCTACACCGAGAAATTGGCCACCCCGGACACCAGCGTGGCCGACCTGGTGGGCGACATCGACCCGATCAAGGTGGCCGAAGGGCGGTCACTGGGAGATCCGGAGACCATCGCCTACGGGCTGATCCCACGGGCCCATCGCGGCATCGTCGCCGTCAACGAACTCCCCGACCTGGCCGAGCGGATCCAGGTGTCGATGCTCAACGTCATGGAGGAGCGCGACATCCAGGTCCGCGGCTACACCCTGCGGCTGCCGCTGGACGTGCTGGTGGTCGCCAGCGCCAACCCCGAGGACTACACCAACCGCGGGCGCATCATCACCCCGCTCAAGGACCGGTTCGGCGCCGAGATCCGGACCCACTACCCGATCGAGCTGGACGCCGAGGTGGGCGTCATCGCCCAGGAGGCGCACCTGTCGGCGCAGGTCCCCGACCACCTGCTGCAGATCATCGCGCGGTTCGCCCGGCTGCTGCGCGAATCGACCTCGGTGGATCAGCGCTCCGGAGTGTCCGCCCGGTTCGCCATCGCCGCCGCCGAGACCGTCGCCGCGTCCGCGCGGCACCGCAGCGCCATCCTGGGTGAGCCGGATCCGGTGGCCCGCGTGGTGGACCTGTCCACCATCGTCGACGTGCTGCGCGGCAAACTCGAGTTCGAGTCCGGCGAGGAAGGCCGCGAGATCGCGGTGCTGGAGCACCTGTTGCGCCGGGCCACCGCCGATACCGCCCAGCGGGTGCTCGGTGGGCTCGACGTCGGCCCGCTGGTGGCCGCGGTGGACGCCGATCAGCCGGTCACCACCGGTGAACGTGTCTCGGCCAAGGACGTGCTGGCGGCGCTGCCCGACCTTCCGGTGATCGACGAGATCGCCGCACGCCTGGGTGCCGATTCCGACGGTGAGCGCGCTGCCGCGGTGGAGTTGGCGCTGGAGGCGCTGTACCTGGCCAAGCGTATCGACAAGGTCTCCGGCGAAGGCGAAACCATCTATGGCTAGACCCAGCCACACATCCCGCTATTCCCGCTACACCGGGGGCCCCGACCCGCTGGCCCCGCCGGTGGACCTGCGGGAGGCCCTCGAGCAGCTGGGCGAGGACGTCATGGACGGCACCTCGCCGCGGCGGGCGCTCTCGGAGCTGCTGCGTCGCGGTACGCCGAACATGACCGGTGCCGACAAGCTGGCCGCCGAGGCTCACCGCAAACGCCGCCAGCTGCTGCAGCGCAACAACCTCGACGGGACGCTGTCGGAGGTCAAGAAGCTGCTCGACGAGGCCGTGCTGGCCGAACGCAAGGAGCTGGCCCGCGCCCTCGACGACGACGCCCGGTTCGGCGAGCTGCAGCTCGAGGCGTTGTCTCCGTCACCGGCCAAGGCCGTCGAGGAGCTGGCGGACTACCGGTGGCGCTCACCTGAGGCCGACCAGAAGTATCAGCAGATCCGCGACCTGCTCGGCCGCGAGATGCTCGACCAGCGGTTCGCCGGCATGAAGCAGGCTCTGGAAAACGCCACCGACGAGGACCGTCAGCGTGTCAACGACATGCTCGACGACCTCAACAACCTGCTGGACCGCAACGCCCAGGGCGAGGCCACTCAACAGGACTTCGACGAGTTCATGGCCAAGCACGGCGAATTCTTCCCGGACAACCCGCGCAACATCGACGAACTGCTGGACTCGCTGGCCAAACGGTCCGCGGCAGCCCAGCGGTTCCGCAACAGCCTCTCGGCAGACCAGCGGGCGGAGCTCGATGCGCTGGCGCAGCAGGCCTTCGGGTCACCGTCGCTGATGAACGCCCTCGACCGGTTGGACTCCCACCTGCAGGCCGCCCGTCCGGGCGAGGACTGGGACGGCTCGCAGCAGTTCTCCGGGGACCAGCCGCTGGGCATGGGAGAGGGCGCGCAGGCGCTGGCCGACATCGCCGAGCTGGAGCAGCTGGCCGAGCAGCTGTCGCAGAGTTACGCCGGTGCCGCCATGGACGACGTGGACCTCGAGATGCTGGCCCGCCAGCTCGGCGACGACGCCGCCGTGGACGCCCGCACCCTGGCCGAGCTGGAGAAGGCCCTGATGAACCAGGGCTTTCTGGATCGCAGTTCGGACGGCAGTTGGCGGTTGTCGCCGAAGGCGATGCGCCAGCTGGGGCAGGCGGCGCTGCGGGACGTCGCCCAGCAGCTTTCCGGCAGGCACGGCGAGCGCGAGACCCGGCGCGCCGGTGCCGCAGGCGAACTCACCGGCGCCACCCGACCGTGGGCGTTCGGTGACACCGAACCGTGGAACGTCACCCGGACGCTCACCAACGCGGTGTTGCGCCGGGCCGGCACCGCGGCCGACGGGCCGCTGGACATCACCGTCGACGACGTCGAGGTGTCGGAGACCGAGACCCGGACGCAGGCCGCGGTCGCACTGCTGGTCGACACCTCGTTCTCGATGGTGATGGAGAACCGTTGGCTGCCGATGAAACGCACCGCGCTGGCGCTCAACCACCTGGTCAGCACCCGGTTCCGATCCGACGCGCTGCAGATCATCTCCTTCGGCCGGTACGCCCGTACGGTCAGCGCCGCCGAGCTGACCGGCCTGGAGGGGGTCTACGAGCAGGGCACCAACCTGCATCATGCGCTGGCACTGGCCACCCGACATCTGCGCCGACACCCCAACGCCCAGCCGGTGGTGTTGATCGTCACCGACGGCGAACCCACCGCGCACCTGGAGAGCTACTCGGCGGCCGACGGCGGCGGCTCGGCGGTGTTCTTTGACTATCCGCCCCACCCGCGGACCATCGCCCACACCGTGAAGGGTCTGGACGAGGTGGCGCGCATCGGCGCACAGGTGACCATCTTCCGGTTGGGTGACGACCCCGGGTTGGCGCGGTTCATCGACCAGGTGGCGCGCCGGGTGCAGGGCCGCGTCGTGGTTCCCGACCTCGACGGCCTGGGGGCGGCGGTGGTGGGGGACTACCTCAAAGCGCGCAAACGGCGGTGAGGGTCGGCTGGGTATCGAGATGGTGACAGGACCAGTATCCTGTGCAGGAAGAAATGCGCACCACTTGCCTGGCTCAGCCCGTCGCCCGCGAGTCTCCGTGCCGCCAGCAATACGAGTGTGGACCGCGAGGTAGCAAGTGAACCACTACGATGGCCAGTTTGACGGCCACGCTGACCTCCCGGAATGCGTGGTGACCGAGCAGTGGCGCGAGACGACGGTGATCGTCTCCTGCGCCGGAGTCATCGACATGGTCACCGCCCCGCACGTGGAGCAGCGACTGGCCGAGGTGGTCAAGAAGGAACCCTCAGCGCTGATCGTCGATCTGCTCGGGGTCGACTTCCTGGCCTCGCACGGGATGAACGTGCTGGCACTGGTGCGCCGTGAGCTCGATCCCGAGGTGAAGTTCGCCGTGGTCGCCGAAGGCCCGGCCACCAGCAGGCCGCTGACGCTGATCGGGCTCAGTGAGGCCATCAACATGTGGCCCACCCTCGACGCTGCCCTGAGCAACCTCGACATCACCCTCGCCGACTGACCCCTGCCGGATGACCAAGCGACCGAATGAGGCCGAGCTGGCCTGGGATCTGGTGGACGAACACCGGGACGCGCTGACCCAGGCGGAGCGCGACATGGCCTACGTCAACCTCGGCGTCGGCGAGTTCACCACCGTGATCCGTGACGTGCTCGGGGCGGTGCTGCGCGAGCAGCGGACGCTGTCGGCACCGCACGCCGCGGAGGTGCAGGCGTGGATCGACTGCTACGCGCTGCACGACGAGTTCCGCGCTCTGGTGGGGTAGTTCGGCCGACAGCCTTTTTTCACGCCGGTTGCGGGTGTGGATCGGCACCAGTCTGGGTAACACCGATCCACGTCGACACCAGGGCGGTGCGTCGGCGGCCCCACTGACACGGCTGAGAAGAGGCACCATGACCACCTTGACCGACTACGACGCTCCCCGGCGCCGCGACGTCGAAGACGCCCCCGCCGATCCCATCCGGGAGGTGGCCTCAGGACTCACCGTGCACGGTGACGCAGGTCTGGACGAGGATCCCAGCGATTTCGCGGAGCTCTTCGAACTGCCCGGTGCGGACCTGTCGGGTGAGGAGCTGGTGGTCAAGATCATTCCCAAGCGCGCCGACGAGTTCACCTGCTCGAGCTGCTTTTTGGTCTACCACCGCAGCCGGATGTCGTCCCCCGACTCGATGATGTGTGCCGACTGCTCGTAATCAGTTGTCGCGCAGCCGGTTTCAGGCCGGCAGCTGATTGGTGTTCTGGTTGCGGCGTTTCTTGCGCTTGATGCCGACGCTGCCCCACAGCGAGAACCCCGTGATGGTCACACTCGGCGCCCCCGGCGCACCGGCGGGCGGCACGTCGTGGGCGAAGGTGCCCATCACGCCGGTGCCGCGGATGGCGACGTTGACCTCCAGGGGCAGCAGGATGGTCTGGCCGCCCATGATCGAGTAGGCATGGATGTCGACGTCTGCGGAGGTGAAATCGGCGTAGCGCAGGTCGATCACGCCACCACCCCAGAGGGTGAAGGTGGTGAGCTTGCGTGGCACATTCCACCGACCGCGGCGTTCGAAACCGCTCATGATCGCCAGCAGTACGGTCGACGGGGCGGGCTTGCCCGCACCGCGGCGCGGAGCCAGCACGCCGGGCAGATCCTCCGACAGCCGCTCCAGCTCTGCGGTGGTGGTGGCCGCGTACGTCTTGGTCAACCGGTCCTCGAACTCCTCGAGGTCCAGCCGGCCCGCGGTGGCGGCGTCGGACAGCAACTGCGCAACCCGCATCCGGTCGTCCTGGATCGGATCTGTGTCGGAGGCTCGAGGTGATGAGTCCCTCGGCGCTGAATTGCTCATCACCGTCGAGCGTACGACGAACGGTGGTGGGCGCAAAGGTCAGCGAACAGAATCAACCCAGCGGGGCCGCCGCTTCTCCAGAAACGCGAGCATGCCCTCCTGCGCCTGTTCGGAGACGAACAGCTGCGCCGACTCGCGTGCCAGCCGATCGGCGTCGGCGTCGAACCCCGCCAGCACGGCGGCCGTGGTCAGGGCTTTCGAAGCGGCCAACCCCTGGGGGGACGCCTTGGCCAGATCGGCGACCACGGCGGCGACGGCGGCATCCACCTCCTCGGCCGCCATCGTCACCAGCCCGATCTGGGCGGCGATCGCTGCGGTGAACGTCTCACCGGTGAGGTAGTAGCGACCTGCGGCGCGCGGGGTGAGCTTCGGGAGCAACGTCATGGAGATGATCGCCGGTGCCACCCCGATGCGCGCTTCGGTGAGCGCGAAGGTGCTGGCCGGTCCGGCCACCACGATGTCGCACGCCCCCACCAGACCGAGCCCGCCCGCGCGCACGTGGCCGTCGACCGCGCCGACCACCGGCAGCGGGCAGGCCACCACGGCGCGCAACAGCGCGGCCATCTCGACCGCCCGGGCCAATGCGGTGTCATGCGGGTCGCCTGCGCTGTTCTCACCGAGGTCGGCGCCGGCGCAGAACGTGCCGCCGGTGTGGCCGAGGACCACCACGCGTACCGCGGGATCGGCCACGGCCCGCTCCAGCCCGGCGTGCAGTTGCTCCACCAGCGCGCTCGACAGCGCATTGCGGTTGTGCGGCGAATCCAGCCGCACGTGGGCGGCTCCGCCCTCGACCCGGTAGTCGACCAGCTTCGTCATCAGTAGGAGCGGGGCAGGCCGAGTGACGTCTGCGCCACGAAGTTCAGGATCATCTCGCGGCTCACCGGCGCGATGCGTGCCAACCGGGACGCCGTTAGCACCGAGGCGATGCCGTACTCCTGGGTGAGGCCGTTGCCGCCGAGGGACTGCACCGCCTGGTCCACCGCACGTACCGACGCCTCCCCGGCGGCGTACTTCGCCATGTTGGCCGCTTCGGCGGCGCCGAGGTCGTCCCCGCTGTCATACAGCGACGCCGCCTTCTGCATCATCAGCTTGGCCAGCTCGATCTCTACGTGGATGGCCGCCAGCGGATGTGCGATGCCCTGGTGGGCGCCGATCGGCGTCTTCCAGACCTGACGGGTCTTGACGTACTCGCTGGCCTTGTTGATGGCGAAGCGGCCCATGCCGACCGCGCTGGCGGCGCCCATGATGCGTTCGGGGTTCAGCCCGGCGAACAGTTGGGCGATCGCGGCGTCCTCGGCCCCCACCAGCGCATCGGCGGGCAGGCGCACCTCGTCGAGGAACACCTGGAACTGGAACTCCGGACTGATGATCTCCATGGGGATCTTGGTGTAGGTCAGCCCCGGGGTGTCGGTGGGCACGACGAACAACGCCGGCTTGAGGTTGCCGGTCTTGTGGTCTTCCATCCGGCCCACCACCAGGACGGCCTGGGCCTGGTCCACGCCGGAGATGTACACCTTCTGCCCGCTGAGGATCCAGTCGCTGCCGTCGCGGCGGGCGGTGGTGGTGATGCGATGGGAGTTGGAGCCCGCATCCGGTTCGGTGATGGCAAAGGCCATGGTGAGGGTGCCGTCGGCGATGCCGGGCAACCAGCGCTGCTTCTGCTCGTCGGTGCCGAACTTGGCGATGATGGTGCCGTTGATGGCCGGTGAGACCACCATCATCAGCAGCGCCGCTCCCGCGGCCGCCATCTCCTCCATGACGAGCGAGAGCTCGTACATGCCTGCGCCGCCGCCGCCGTACTCCTCGGGCAGGTTGACGCCGATGAACCCGAGCTTGCCTGCCTCACCCCACATTTCGTCGGTGTGCTGACCGGCCCGGGCCTTTTCCAGGTAGTAGTCCTGGCCGTAGTTCGCCGCGAACGCGGAAACCGACTTGCGCAACGCCTGACGTTCCGCACTTTCGATGAAACTCATGCTGTTCCTTCACTGTCGACGATCGCAAGCACCTGGCCCACCTCCACCTGTACTCCGGGGCCGACCCGCAGCTCGGTGAGCACACCGTCAGCGGGGGCGTTGACGGTGTGCTCCATCTTCATGGCCTCCAACCAGAGCAGGGGTTGGCCCTTGGTGACCGTGGCCCCCGGCTCGACGGTCACCCGGACCACCACACCCGGCATGGGCGCCACCAGGGAGCCGGACGTGTGTGTGCTGCCCGGTTCGACGAAGCGGGGCACCGCGAGAAGTGCGACCGCGCCCAGCGGGGAGTCCACGAAGACCTCGGTGCCGTAGCGCCGGACGTCGAACGCGATGTCCACGCCGGCGTCGGTGAGGATCACCTGGTCTGGGTCGGCCCGGCGCACGCTCACCCCGTCGTCGGCCGGCAGCCGGACCCCGGCGCGGGTGCCGCGGTAATGCACCTGGTGTCGTTCACCGTCGATGTCGAAGGTCTTGACCTGATCGGCCGACGCCAGGTTGCGCCACCCGCTGGGCAGCGTCGCGACGACGGCCGCGTTGCGGCGGTTGTGGGCTGCCGCGGCCAGTGCGGCGGCGACGGCGGACAGCCGCTGCGCCCGCGGGCCGGCCAGCGGCGCGGCCAGCACGCTCAGGTCGTGGGTGTCGAAGAACGCGGTGTCGGTGGCGCCGTCGCGAAACGCCGGGTGCCGCAGCACGTTCACCAGCAGGTCCCGGTTGGTCCGGATGCCGTGTACCTGCGTGCGCGCCAGAGCGGTGGCCAGTCGCCGGGCGGCCTGGTTCCGGTCGGGTGCGTGAGAGATCACCTTGGCCAGCATCGGGTCGTAGTGGATGGACACCAGTGATCCGTCGGTGATGCCGGAGTCCACCCGCACGCCCTCGGGGACCCCGAAGCGGTGCACCGTGCCCGACTGTGGCAGCCAGCCGCGTGCCGGGTCCTCGGCGTAGAGCCGGGCCTCGATCGAATGGCCCTGTGGGGCAGGCGGTTCGGCGTCCAGCCGGGAACCGGCGGCCACCTCCAGCTGCAGCGCCACCAGATCCAGGCCGGTGGTCTCCTCGGTGACCGGGTGCTCCACCTGCAGGCGGGTGTTCATCTCGAGGAAGAAGAAGTCGCCGTCGTCGTCGGCGAGGAACTCCACGGTGCCCGCGCCGGCGTAGCCGATGGCCGAGGCGGCGGTGTGGGCAGCGTCGAAGAGTCTCTGCCGCATCCCCGGGATGCGCTGCACCAGCGGGGAGGGCGCTTCTTCGATGATCTTCTGGTGTCGGCGCTGGATCGAGCATTCGCGCTCGCCCACCGCCCACACGGTGCCGTGCTGGTCGGCCATCACCTGCACCTCGACGTGATGTCCCCGGGGCAGGTAGCGCTCGCAGAACACCGCCGGGTCGCCGAAGGCCGACTGCGCTTCCCGGCGGGCGGCGTCCACCTGGGCCGGGAGATCGGCCAGCTCGGTGACCACCCGCATCCCGCGTCCGCCGCCACCGGCCGACGCTTTGACCAGCACCGGCAGCTGGGCTGTGGTCACGGTGCCGGGATCCAGTTCCTCGAGCACCGGCACGCCGGCGGCGGCCATGAGTTTCTTGGCCTCGATCTTCGAGCCCATCGCGCGGACCGCGGCCGGCGGCGGACCGATCCAGGTCAGGCCCGCCGCGAGCACTGCGTCGGCGAAATCGGGGTTCTCCGAAAGGAATCCGTAGCCGGGATGCACCGCGTCGGCGCCGGCGGAAGTAGCGGCGGCCACGAGCGCACCGGCGTCGAGATAACTGGGCACCAGCACCCGCAGGTCGGCTTCGGCGACATGGAGGCTGCCGGCGTCGGGCTCGGTGTAGACGGCGACGGTGCCCAGTCCCAGGCGGCGGCAGGTCGCGAACACGCGGCGCGCGATCTCGCCGCGGTTGGCCACCAGGACGTTGGTGATCATCGGGCTCACATCCTGAAGACGCCGAAATTCGACGTCCCCTCGATCGGGGCATTGGCGATGGCGGACAACGACATCCCCAGTACCGTGCGGGTGTCCCGCGGGTCGATGATCCCGTCGTCGTAGAGCATGCCGGAGAGCACCAGCGGCAGCGACTCGGCCTCGATCTGCCCCTCCACCGCCGCCCGCATGGCCGCGTCGGCGGCCTCGTCGAACTGCTGACCGCGGGCTTCGGTGGCGGCCCGGTTCACGATGGACAGCACGCCGGCCAGCTGGGTGCCGCCCATGACCGCAGATTTGGCGCTCGGCCAGGCGAACAGGAAGCGAGGGTCGAAGGCGCGCCCGCACATCCCGTAGTGCCCGGCGCCGTAGGAGGCGCCGATGAGTAGCGAGATGTGCGGCACTGTCGAGTTGGAGACGGCGTTGATCATCATCGAGCCGTGCTTGATCATCCCCTTCTCCTCATACGATTTGCCGACCATGTACCCGGTGGTGTTGTGCAGGAACAACAGTGGGGTGTCACTGCGGTTGGCCAGCTGGATGAACTGGGTGGCCTTCTGAGACTCCTCGCTGAACAGCACCCCGCGCGCGTTCGCGAGAATGCCCAGCGGATAACCGTGCACCCGGGCCCAGCCGGTGACCAGCGAACCGCCGTACATCGGTTTGAACTCGTCGAAGTCCGAGCCGTCGACCACGCGGGCGACGATCTCGCGGGGGTCGAAGGGAGTCCGCAGGTCGGCGGGCACGATCCCGACCAGTTCGTCGGCGTCGAAGAGCGGTTCGTGGACAGGAGCCGGTGCCGGTCCCGCTTTGCGCCAGTTCAAGCGCGCCACGATCCGGCGCCCGATCCGCAGGGCATCGGCCTCGTCGACGGCGAAGTAGTCGGCCAGACCCGAGGTGCGGGCGTGCATCTGGGCGCCGCCGAGCGATTCGTCGTCGGACTCCTCGCCGGTGGCCATCTTCACCAGCGGCGGCCCGGCCAGGAACACCTTGGAGCGCTCGGCGATCATCACCACGTGGTCGGACATGCCGGGGATGTAGGCACCACCCGCGGTGGAGTTGCCGAAGACCAGTGCGATGGTGGGGATGCCCGCGGCCGAGAGCCGGGTGAGGTCGCGGAACTGGCGACCGCCCGGGATGAAGATCTCTTTCTGCGTGGTGAGGTCGGCGCCGCCGGATTCCACCAGCGAGATCAGCGGTAGGCGGTTCTCCAGCGCGATCTGGTTGGCCCGGAACAACTTCCGGATGGTCCACGGGTTGCTGGTCCCGCCTTTCACGGTGGGGTCGTTGGCCACGATCACGGTCTCGACGCCCTCGACCACACCGATGCCGGTCACCAGGCTGGCGCCCACCTGGTAGTGACTGCCGTACCCGGCGAGCGGGCACAGCTCCAGAAACGGCGAGTCCTCGTCGACCAGCAGCTCGATCCGCTCGCGGGCGGTGAGCTTGCCGCGGCCGTGATGGCGCGCGACGTACTTCTCGCCGCCGCCGACCAGCGCCTTGGCCAGCTCGGTGTCCACTTCGGCCAGCTTGGCCGCCATGGCCTCGGCGGCCTGGCAGTAGGCGGCGCTCTGCGGATCCAGGACCGACTGCAGTGCTGTCATGACTGGTAGCCCAGCGTCTTGGCGGCCAGGCTGGTGAGGATCTCGGTGGTGCCGCCGCCGATTCCGAGGATGCGCATGTCGCGGTACTGCCGTTCGACCTCCGATTCGGCCATGTAACCCATGCCGCCGAACAGCTGCACCGCCTGGTGGGCCACCCACTCGCCGGACTCGACGGCGGTGTTCTTGGCGAAACACACCTGCGCGATCAGGTTCGCCTCCCCGGCCAGCTGCTGCTCCACCACGTGGCGGGAGTACACCCGCGCCACGTCGATGCGGCGGGCCATCTCGGCCAGGGTGTTCTGCACGGCCTGCCGGGAGATCAGCGGGCGACCGAAGGTCTCACGGTCGCGACACCACTGGGCGGTCAGATCCAGGCAGCGGGCGGCGCTCGAATACGCCTGTGCGGCAAGGCCGATGCGTTCGGAGACGAAGGCGGCGGCGATCTGCAGGAAGCCGGAGTTCTCGACGCCCACCAGGTTGCGCGCCGGCACGCGCACATCGGTGTAGGACAACTCTGCGGTGTCCGAGGAGCGCCAGCCCATCTTGTCCAGCTTCCGGCTCACCTCGAAGCCGGGGGTGCCCTTCTCCACCACCACCAGCGAGACGCCTGCCGCGCCGGGGCCCCCGGTGCGGCAGGCGGTGACCACGTAGTCGGCGCGTACACCTGAGGTGATGTAGGTCTTGGCGCCGTTGAGGATGTAGTGGTCACCGTCGCGGCGGGCGGTGGTGCTCAGGTGTGCGACGTCGGAGCCGCCGCCGGGCTCGGTGATGGCCAGTGCGCCGATCAGCTCCCCGGCCAGCGTGGGCCGCACGAACGTCTCGATGAGGTATTCGTCGCCGGAGGCGGCCATGTGCGGCACGGCGATGCCACAGGTCATCAGCGACGCGAACACCCCTCCGGGGCAGCCTGATTGGTGCATCTCCTCGCAGATCACCAGGGCATCGGCGCCGTCGCCTCCGCCGCCGCCCACACTTTCGGGGAACGGCGCGCCCAGCAGCCCGGCGTCGGCGGCCACGTGGTGCAGCTCGCGGGGCAGCTCACCGGCGCGCTCCCAGTCGTCGATGTGGGGCAGGATCTCGCGGTCGACGAAGCTGCGCACCGTCTTTCGTAGCTGATCGCGTTCCGGCGTGGTCCAGATGCTCACGGGAGAAACCTCTCGGGGATGTCGACAACACGACTGCGCAGCCACTCACCGACTGCCTTGGCCTGGGGATCGAACCGGGCCTGGTAGGCCACTCCTGCACCCAGGAGATCCTCGATGACGAAGTTCACGGCGCGCAGGTGAGGCAGCAGGTACCGGCGGACGGGCAGGCCGGCGGTTTCGGGTAGCAACCGGCCCAGGGTCTCCACGGTCAGAAAGTGCACCAGCCACCGCCACTGGTCATCGGAGCGCACCCACACCCCGACATTGGCCGCGCCACCCTTGTCGCCGCTGCGGGCGCCGGCCACCAGACCCAGCGCCGCGCGCCGGGTGGGGCCGTGCGGCAGGGGGGTGGGGAGTTCTGGTTCGGGAGCGTCGGCCAGGGGGAGAGTGTCGACGGCGCAGGCGATGTCGACCCGGGAGCCGTCGGCGTGCACCGCGACGTGCGGCACCGCGGTGGCATCGACATAGCCGGGGGTGAACACCCCGTAGACCTGACCGTCGGCCGGCGGCGTGGTGGCGTGAAACCCCGGGTAGCTGGCCAGCGCGAGTTCGACTGCGGCGCCGGAGAATCGGCGTCCCACCGCGGCGGGGTCCGGATCGCGCGCCACGCAGTGCAGCAGGGCGCTGGCGGTTTCCTCGGTCTCGGCGTCGGGATGGTCGGTGCGCGCCAGGGCCCACTGCAGCTCCGCAGGCCGGACCGGCAGCGCCGCCTCCAGTTGGCTGCGCACCAGCGCGGCCTTGGCGTCGATGTCGAGACCGGTGAGGACGAAGGTCATGGCGTTGCGGAACCCGCCGATGCTGTTGAGCGACACCTTCAGCGTCGGCGGTGGGGGTTCGCCGGTGACGCCGGTGATGTGCACCCGGTCGGGGCCGGCGGCGTGCAGGCGGACGCTGTCGAGGCGGGCGGTGACATCGGGGTTGGCGTAGCGGGCGCCGGTGACCTCGTAGAGCAGTTGGGCGGTGACGGTGTCGGTGCTGACCGCTCCGCCGGTCCTGGGGTGTTTGGTGATCACCGACGAGCCGTCGGCGTGGATCTCGGCCAGCGGGAAGCCCGGGTGCATGAGGTCGGGCACCTCGCCGAAGAACGCGAAGTTGCCGCCGGTGGCCTGGGTACCGCACTCGATCACGTGGCCGGCGATCACCGCTCCGGCCAACCGGTCGTAGTCGGTGCGGGCCCAGCCGAAGTGCGCGGCGGCCGGTCCGACCACCACCGAGGCGTCGGTGACCCGTCCGGTCACCACCACGTCGGCGCCACCGGCCAGGCACTCGACGATGCCCCAGGCGCCCAGATAGGCGTTCGCGGTCAGAGGAGTGCCGAGCCCGAGTTCGTCGGCGCGCGCCAGTAGGTCGTCGCCCTCGACGTGGGCGACGGTGACGGTCAGTCCCAGGCGCTGGGCCAGGGCGCGCACCGCCTGCGCCAGACCCGCCGGATTGAGCCCGCCGGCGTTGGTGACGATGCGCACGCCGTGGTCGACGGCCAAACCCAGGCAGGTCTCGAGTTGGCGCAGAAAAGTGGCGGCATAACCGCGGTCGGGGTGCTTGATCCGGTCGCGGCCCAGGATGAGCATGGTCAGCTCGGCCAGATAATCGCCGGTGAGGTAGTCCAGGTCGCCCCCGGTCAGCATCTCCTGCATCGCCGCGAGCCGATCGCCGTAGAACCCGGAGCAGTTCCCGATGCGGACCGCCGGAACCGGCTCAGCCACGTGTCCTCCCCATCTCAACCAACCGGTAGGTTACCTATAACCGGAGGTACCGAGTCAAGGGTGAGTTGTGATCACCGCGGTGGGTATCAAGGCGCTGAGCGGGTTCCGTTTTGGAGTCGGGGTCGCCGGCGGGCTATCCTGGGACCCAATCGTCGCCGCCGGCGTGCGCACTTTCCGTGCGGCGGACACCACAAGCAAGGAGATGCTCGTCATGGCTGTGCCCAAGCGCAGGATGTCGCGTTCGAACACCCGTAGCCGTCGCGCGCAGTGGAAGACCGAGGCCACCGGCCTCGTCAACGTCACCGTTGCCGGCGCTGCGCACAAGGTGCCGCGTCGTCTGCTCAAGGCCGCCCGCCTCGGCCTGATCGATCTCGACAAGCGCTGAACTCGTTCGCTGGCCGGCCGATGAAGGTGTGCGAGACTTTCGCGCACCTTCTCCCGCGCGCCTCTCAGGCCGCTCTCAGACATTGGGATAACACTGGTGGCCGTGCGGATTCTTGTCGTTGATGACGATCGCGCCGTGCGCGAATCGCTGCGCCGGTCTCTTTCCTTCAACGGCTACTCGGTGTCGCTGGCCGAGGACGGTGTCGAGGCGCTGAACGCGATCTCCACCGACCGTCCCGACGCCGTGGTCCTCGATGTGATGATGCCCCGGCTCGACGGCCTCGAGGTCTGCCGTCAACTGCGCAGCACCGGCGACGACCTGCCGATCCTGGTACTCACGGCCCGCGACTCGGTGTCCGAGCGGGTTGCCGGCCTCGATGCCGGTGCCGACGACTACCTGCCGAAGCCGTTCGCCTTGGAAGAGCTCCTGGCCCGGATGCGCGCGCTGCTGCGGCGCACGGGTCCCGAGGACAAGGCGGAGGCCGTCGCGCTGAGCTTCGGTGACCTGACGCTGGACCCCGTGACGCGTGAGGTGACCCGCGGCCAGCGTCAGATCAGCCTCACCCGCACCGAGTTCGCGCTGCTGGAGATGCTGATCGCCAACCCGAGGCGGGTGCTGACGCGCAGCCGCATCCTCGAGGAGGTGTGGGGTTTCGATTTCCCCACCTCCGGCAACGCCCTCGAGGTGTACGTCGGATATCTGCGTCGTAAAACGGAAGCGGAGGGCGAGCCGCGGCTGATCCACACCGTCCGCGGGGTGGGTTATGTGCTGCGGGAGACGCCGCCGTGAGCCGATATCGATGAGGTGCCGGGCATAGAGATGGCACGGCCCAACCGGCGCGAGTCGCGGACAACCACATCGTTGTCACTGCGGTGGCGAGTCATGTTGCTCGCCATGTCCATGGTGGCGATGGTGGTCGTCCTGATTTCGTTCGCCGTGTACGCCGTGGTCTCCGCCGCGCTCTACGACGACATCGACAACCAGCTGCAGAGCCGCGCGCAGCTGCTGATCGCCAGCGGATCGCTGGCCTCGGACCCGGGCAAAGCCATCGAGGGCACCGCATATTCCGATGTCAACGCCATGCTGATCAATCCGGGCCGCTCGATCTACACGGCCAACCAAGAGGGCCAGACGCTGCCCATCGGCGCCACCGAGCGCAGGGTGATCGCGGGCGAGCTGTTCATGTCGCGGCGTACCGCCGCAGATCAACGGGTGCTGGCCGTGCACCTGCCCAACGGCAGCACCCTGCTGATCTCCAAGAGTCTGGCGCCCACCGACGCGGTGATGATGAAACTGCGCTGGGTGCTGCTGATCGTCGGCGGCGTCGGTGTCGCGGTGGCCGCCATCGCGGGTGCGGCGGTCATCCGTACCGGACTGCGACCCGTGGCCAAGCTGACCGAGGCCGCCGAGCGGGTGGCGCGCACCGACGACCTGCGGCCCATCCCGGTGTTCGGCAGCGACGAGCTGGCGCGGCTGACCGAGGCGTTCAACATGATGCTGCGCGCGCTCACCGAATCCCGGGAGCGCCAGGCGCGGCTGGTCACCGACGCCGGCCACGAGCTGCGGACGCCGCTGACCTCGCTGCGCACCAACGTCGAGTTGCTGATGGCCTCCACCCGTCCGGGTGCGGCCAGCATCCCCGAATCCGAGATGGACGACCTGCGGGCCGACGTCATCGGGCAGATCGAGGAACTGTCGACACTGGTCGGCGATCTGGTCGATCTCACCCGCGACGACGCCGGCGGGGTGATCCACGAACCCGTCGACCTCACCGAGGTGGTGGAGCGCAGCCTCGAGCGGGTTCGCCGGCGTCGCAACGACATTGAATTCGACATCGACGTGACGCCCTGGCAGGTCTACGGCGACGCCGCCGGGCTGTCCAGGGCGGTGCTGAACCTGCTGGACAACGCCGCCAAGTGGAGCCCGTCGGAGGGGCGGGTACGGCTGACGCTCAAACAGGTGGACCCGACGCACGCCGAACTGGTGGTGTCCGACCTCGGGCCCGGGATCCCGCTGCAGGAACGCCGGCTGGTCTTCGAGCGGTTCTACCGGGCCACCGCGGCCCGCGCCATGCCCGGCTCGGGTCTGGGATTGGCGATCGTCAAGCAGGTGGTGCTCAAACACGGTGGCGCGCTGCGGGTCGAGGAGACGGTGCCGGGTGGGCAGCCTCCGGGCACCTCGATCTTCGTCCTGCTGCCGGGGCGGCCCGGGTCCCCTGCTCCCTTCCCCGACGCCGACGGAACTGACGGTGACGTCAACACCGGCGATTCACTGCCGATGGCCACCGATCAGGCAACGACACGATCACAACCGGGCGTTATCTCAGTCGATTCTCAGTCGACACGGGCAAGGTAGTTGCTAACTGGCAACGTTCTCCCGCCGTGACCCGTCCCGGTCGCGGAAGACTGTCGAAGGATCGGTGACCCGAGCATGACGAGCTACCCAGGGCCGCACAACCCTGGTCCCACGCCACCCAGGTACACCTCCGCGCCGCAGCAGTCCGGACAGCATCCGAATCCGCAGGCGGCGCAGCACGGTTACTACGCGCGTCCTCCCCACGGCCAGCAGAGCTACGACTGGCGTTATGCCACCGCGCCGCAGCCCGACCCGCGGCAGTCGGCGGCCTATCCCGCCTACCGGCCGCCACACACGGCGCCGCTGCCGCGTCAGAGAAGTTCGCGGACCAAGCTCTTTGCCGGTGCGATGGCAATCGCGGTGGTGTCAGCCGGAATCGGCGGCGGCGTGGCGGTGCTGGCCCATCCCGACGAGCGTCCGGTGAACACCTTCACCACGGCCAGCGGGCCTGCACCGGGAGTGCCCGCCGCCAACGTTCCCGCCGGCTCGGTGGAGCAGGTGGCCGCCAAGGTGGTGCCGAGCGTGGTCAAACTCGAGATCAGCCTGGGCCGCGCCCACGAGGAAGGCTCCGGCATCATCCTGTCGCCGGACGGTCTGATCCTCACCAACGCTCACGTGGTCTCTGCGGCCGGTGCGCCGTCGGCCGCACCCGACGCGCTGCCGGGCATCCCGTCCGGTCCGGAGCTGCGCGGGGCCAAGCCCGAGACCAGCGTGACCTTCTCCGACGGGACCACGACGGGTTTCACCGTGGTGGGTGCCGACCCGGCCAGCGATGTCGCGGTGGTCAAGGCCGACGGGGTGTCCGGCCTGACGCCGATCACCCTGGGCTCGTCGGCGGACCTGAGGGTGGGCCAGGACGTGGTCGCCATCGGTTCGCCGCTCGGGCTGGAGAGCACCGTCACCACCGGCATCGTCAGCGCCCTGAACCGGCCGGTGTCCACCGCCGGCGATGCCAAGAACCAGAACACCGTGCTGGATGCCATCCAGACCGACGCGGCGATCAACCCCGGCAACTCCGGGGGAGCGCTGGTCAACATGAACGGCGAATTGGTGGGCGTCAACTCCGCGATCGCGACCCTGGGCGGCGGGGACGACTCCCCGCGTTCCGGCTCGATCGGACTCGGGTTCGCCATCCCGGTGGATCAGGCCAAGCGGATCGCCGATGAACTGATCAGTACCGGTTCGGCGTCGCACGCCTCGTTGGGCGTCCAGGTGAGCAATGACACCGCCATCAACGGCGCGAAGATCGTCGAGATCACCCGCGGCGGCGCCGCCGCGTCGGCCGGCCTGCCCAATGGTGCGGTGGTGACCAAGGTCGACGACCGTCCCATCTCCGGGGCGGGGGCACTGGTGGCGGCCGTGCGTTCGAAGGCGCCGGGGGAGACGGTGACGTTGACCTACGTCGAATCCGATGCGGGCGACCCCCAGACTCTGCAGGTGACACTCGGGAAGGCGGCGCAGTGACCACGATATGGACCGCCACCTCACAGGCGGTGGGCAGGAAGTCGTCCTCCACATATACGGTTGCTTCCATGGAACAGCCGCACGAGCTCGTGGGCCGAGCTCTCGTCGTCGTCGTCGATGATCGGACCGCGCACGGTGACGAGGAAGACCACAGCGGTCCGTTGGTCACCGAATTGCTGAACGAGGCAGGCTTCGTGGTCGACGGAGTTGTGGTGGTGGCCTCGGACGAGGTCGAGATCCGCAACGCCCTCAACACCGCGGTGATCGGCGGTGTCGATCTGGTGGTGAGCGTGGGCGGCACCGGTGTCATGCCGCGCGATGTCACCCCGGAAGCCACCGTGGACATCCTCGACCGCGAGCTCCTCGGGATTTCGGAAGCGCTGCGGGCCTCGGGTCTGTCCGCCGGCATCATCGACGCCGGGATGTCGCGCGGCCTGGCCGGGATCTCCGGCAGCACCCTGGTGGTCAACCTCTCCGGTTCGCGCCCTGCGGTCCGCGACGGCATGGCCACGCTGAGCCCCCTGGCCGCTCAGATCATCGGCCAGCTCTCCAGCCTGGAAATCTGACTCGTCTCTCATGTGCCGTCTGAGTGCTCACCCGACGCCGGTGAGCGCCCAGGCGGCATTTTTTAATCTTCGTCCAATCTTCGGGGGCCACAGCCTCCAACCGTTTCTTAATGCTGCCGCAATGTTTCCTGAAGATGAACAGAACAAACGTGCCGAATGTGATCTTTGTCACAGAGAGGTGGGATTGTGACGTCGTTATCGCCCCGAGATCGAGATTCAGTTAACAAAATCTTCGGCTCGGAAATTCCCCAGGAATCCTCGGACGAGCGCGACCCCGACGCGGGGCGCGATGCCGCCGACCGTGATCGCTGGCTTCGCGACAACGTTCCGCCGCATCATCACTGAGCTGCGGCGACTCTACATATCGCCGTGATCTGCATTTATTTGCGTCCACGCGGATTCTGAACCGCACCTCGACCGCATCCCGGTGGCTCAGGACCCGCTGCGCGGGCGCCTGTGGCCAACTTCTCGGGACACAGCAGTTCAGCAAACTTCTGCCAGCTGAGTGACAGATGTGACACCAAAACCCCCTGCGTTGCCGGTCCCAGGCCGCCCCGTTATGTTTCTCCCGTCATCAACGATGAGCAAAACGTAA
This sequence comes from Mycolicibacterium tokaiense, assembly GCF_010725885.1. Lineage (NCBI taxonomy): Bacteria > Bacillati > Actinomycetota > Actinomycetes > Mycobacteriales > Mycobacteriaceae > Mycobacterium > Mycolicibacterium tokaiense. Next base: position 2,905,460 of record NZ_AP022600.1, read on the forward strand.
GAACAGCATGTGAGACCTCTCATTTGCGAAGTCTTACTTCGGGAGCGGTGTCACCATGCCTCTCACGAAAACCACCGAATCGGTGAAACCGCCCCGGGATCACCGCCGACACAGCTGGGGAGAACATGAAGGTAATCAGTCGGGTGCTGGTGGCGTTGATCGCCTCCATCGCGGCGCTGTTCGCGAGCACGGGCACTTCGCACGCTGGCTTGGACAATGAGCTGAGCCTTGTGGACGGCCAGGGTCGCACCCTGACCATCCAGCAGTGGGACACGTTCCTCAACGGCGTCTTCCCGCTGGACCGCAACCGCCTCACCCGCGAGTGGTTCCACTCCGGCAAGGCCGTCTACGCCGTGACCGGCGAGGGCTCCGACGACTTCGAGGGTGTGCTCGAGCTGGGCTACCAGGTCGGCTTCCCCTGGTCGCTGGGTGTGGGCATCAACTTCAGCTACACCACCCCGAACATCGCCTTCGACGGTCAGGACTACGGTTCGTTCGGCCCCGGTGTCGACACCGGCATCGACCTGATCCCCGCCATCGTGACCCCGCCGCTGTTCCCCGGCGTGTCGATCTCCGCTGACCTGGGCAACGGCCCCGGCATCCAGGAAGTCGCCACCTTCTCCGTGGACGTCGCCGGCGCCAACGGTGCGGTCGCCGTCTCCAACGCCCACGGCACCGTGACCGGTGCTGCCGGTGGCGTGCTACTGCGTCCCTACGCCCGGCTCATCTCCTCGGCCGGTGACAGCGTGACCACCTACGGCGAACCGTGGAACATGAACTGAGTCTTTACTCAGCACCAACAGTTCGTTGACAGAACAACCCCCGGCTTCGGCCGGGGGTTGTTTTGTTTTTTCCGCCGGTGGTATCCGCCATTTCTGGGAGGTGCCTGAAATCTGCGTCGGCGGGGTACCTCGTACCCATTCGACGTACCGGGAAAGCGCGCGCACCTATCCCGATATGACCGCGAGTTGTGTTGTCGCGCAGGTATTTTGAGTTTCCGCTTCGAGGTGGGGCGAACGTCGGAAAAATGTGCGCTCGGCCCCTCCGATATTTCCGGGCTCAGCGCCCGCACAGGGACTTTCACTGGTATTGTTCAGGAAGCTCTACGACTCACAGCAATAGGGCCGCTCCGGGTCCTCACTAATGAAGGGAAGCGCCGATGGCCGAAAACGCCAGTGGCCTCATCCGCAGTTCCAAGAAGCTGGGTGCTCTTGGACTCGGTTCGTTCGCCGTAGCCGCAGCGTTCATGAGCCTCGGCAGCGGAACGGCCAGCGCGGTTGAAGAGGTCGCCCCCACCCCGCAGGTCACCAGCCGCCAGGCGCTCGTCATCGACGACAACTCGCTGCGTTCCAGCGCCATCGGTGAGGCCCGTGGCTTCCTGAGCACCCGCGCCGCCGATTCCGGCATCGTCCACGCCGTCGGCGAGGTCAAGGACAGCATCATGGCCGTCCCCGGCACCACCGCTGCTCCGTTCAACCTGGAGTCCAACGGTGCGTTCGTCTTCTCCCCGCCGATCGGCGACTGGTGATCCAGTCGATCTGATCGTCTGATCCGATACAGAACCGCCCCCGGCCTCAGGTCGGGGGCGGTTTCTGCGTGTCGGGGCTCAGTCCTTGTCGGCGCTGGTGTGGCGGGCCGTGTCGGGACTGGGCCCGGTTCCGGGTCCGGTCACGTGCTGATCCGCCGCCGTGCTGGCGTCGGCGTGCTGGGCGTGCAGGAGGTCGCGGATCTCGGTCAGGATGCTCAGCTCGGTGTCCTGGGCCTGTTCGACCTCACCGCGCTCACGAAGCTTCTTGTACGGCAACACGATCACGAAGTAGACGACCGCGGCCACCAGGACGAAGTTGATGGCCGCCGACAGGACGGCGTTGAGGTCGACGAACTGGTCCCCGCCGAGCGGAATCCGCAGGATGCCGTACTCGCGCTCCGGCCCCGCACCGATGCGGTCGATCAACGGCTGCACCACATTCTGGGTGAAGGCGGTGACGAGCCCGGTGAAAGCGGTGCCGATGACCACCGCGACCGACAGGTCGACGATGTTGCCCCGCGCGATGAACTCCTTGAACCCCTTCAACATGGGTGAACCCTTCCCGCCGTCGGTGTCTGCAGAGCTTGAAGGGTAGTCCGGTGCGCAGCGCTGCGGCAGTTCAATGCAACGTCAGGGTGACGGCCTCGCCCAGGGCGGCGGCCGCCACCTCGGTGGCCGCAGCGGCGGGTAGGGCCACCAGAACCACCCGGTCGCTGCGCCCACCCAGCCCGCCGGCCTCCGGCGAGACGAGCACCACGACGGCATCGGTGGCGACGATGCGTGGGGTGGCCGACGCGTCTGGTGCGGGGCCCCCGGGCGGGACGGCGACGATGTCCACCACGTCCCCTTCTCGAATCAGGTCGAGGATCGCGCTCGATGTCAGCTGCACCGGCACCACCCGCGCGTCGGGGCCGGCGGCCGATTCCGTGAGACGAGGACCGAGCACACGCACATCGGTGATGACCTCCCCGGGCCGCACCGCGCCCGCGGGAGTGGCCCCGACCGCCGCGCCGATGTCACCGAGCGCCCCGTCGGGCAGCGTGTCCACCGGGCGTTGCTGCACCACGACGTCCTGCGCGGTGATGACCACGCCGGGGCGCAGATCCTGGGTGGCGACGATGGCGTCGCGGTGCGCACCGCCGGGTTCGGCACGCAGTGCCGCCGCCGCAGCCAGGAGCACCAGCCCGGCGGCGATCACCCGGCGGGCGCGCGCCGAGTGCACCCAATCCGGTTGCAGCGCTTGGCGAATGCGGTTGAACGGCGTGGGGTCGAGGCGGTGGCCCATTCCGGCACCCTAGAGACGGAAACAGGCAGCCCGCGCGCGATCGGCGGGCTGCCTGTGGATAACCGGGGGTGGCGCTAGCTGGACGCTGCGGCCGGAGCGGGCGAGGACGACTTGTCGCTGCTGGAGCTCTTCTCGCTCGAGCCCTTGCTGCTGGAGGTCGACGAGCTGTCGCTGGACGTCGACTCGGACTTCGAGGACGAGTTGGACGACGAACTCTTGGCGCCTTCGCGGCTGTCGGTGCGGTAGAAACCGCTGCCCTTGAAGACCACGCCCACGGAGTTGAACAGTTTGCGCAGGCGGCCGTCGCACTTGGTGCATGTGGTGAGTGCGTCGTCGGTGAAGGCCTGCACTGCGTCGAAGCGGTCGCCGCAATCGGTACACGCGTAGCTGTAGGTCGGCACCCAAAACCTCCGGAAAGTTCAGACAGTGGTTAGCACTCTACCGTGCCAAGTGCTAGAACGGCTATTCGGTGGCGGGAATTCCCGACCGCGCAGCCAGTGTGAGCAGTCCGGCACCGGGTGTCAACGCGTGCGTCATCGGCACGTCGTGCGGTTCGCTGGGCAGCTCGTCGACCAGTTCGTCGTCCCGGACCACGGCCACCAGGGCGGCAACCGGGTTCCGCAGCGCCAGCGACCGGTCGTAGAAACCCGCCCCTCGGCCGAGTCGTACCCCGAGCCGATCCACCGCCAGGGCGGGCACCAACACGGTTGCCGCGCTGCCGATGGTGTCCGGCGGCAAGGCCTCACCTGTCGGTTCGAGCAGCCCGAAGCCGGCGGGAGCCAATTCGCCGGGGCGATAGTCGGCCCACCACAGGGGGGACGGCGTACCGTCGGCGGTGGTGCGCGTCACCGGCAGCAGCACCCGCCCGCCGGCGGCCAGTAAGGCGTCCAGCAATGCCGGGGAACCGGGTTCGGTGCGAGTGGGAACATACGCGCAAACCGTTGCGCCGAGGCTCGGGATCGTTGCCACGTGCGACTTGAGCGCCGCTTCCTCTGCCTGGCGAACGCTGTCAGGCAGTGCGCGGCGGGTCTGGAGAATTTGCCTGCGCAACTGAGCTTTTGTCGGCGGCTGCACGGGTACAGAATTAGCATCCGGTGGCTTCCCTGGCCAGCCGGTGCGAGACTTCTCCAGCAGTTAGGGTGTGAACGATGAACGCACCTCAGGTACCCATTCCGCGCACGGCGATCGTGCCCGCAGCCGGTCTGGGCACCCGGTTCCTGCCGGCCACCAAAACCGTCCCCAAAGAGTTGCTGCCGGTGGTCGACACCCCTGGCATCGAACTGGTGGCCGCCGAGGCCGCCGAAGCCGGCGCCGAGCGGCTGGTGATCATCACCTCCGAAGGAAAAGACGGCGTGGTGGCGCACTTCGTCGAGGATCTGGTGCTCGAGGGCACCCTGGAGGCCCGCGGCAAAGAGGCGATGCTGGCGAAGGTCCGCCGGGCCCCTGCCCTCATCAAGGTGGAGTCCGTGGTGCAGGAGCGCCCGCTGGGACTCGGTCATGCCGTCGGCTGCGTCGAGAGTGTGCTTTCCGATGACGAGGACGCCGTGGCGGTGCTGCTGCCCGACGATCTGGTCCTGCCCACCGGCGTGCTGGAAACCATGTCGAAAGTGCGTGCCAAGCGGGGCGGGACGGTGCTGTGCGCCATCGAGGTCCCCGGGGACGAGATCAGTGCCTACGGTGTCTTCGATGTCGAGGTGGTGCCCGATGCCGCCAATCCGAACGTGCTCAAGGTCAAGGGCATGGTGGAAAAGCCCAAGGCCGAGGACGCGCCGTCCCCGTACGCGGCGGCCGGCCGCTACGTCCTGGACCGGGCGATCTTCGATGCCCTGCGCCGGGTCGACAAGGGCGTCGGCGGTGAGATCCAGCTCACCGATGCCATCGCGCTGCTGATCGACGAGGGCCATCCGGTGCACGTGGTGGTGCACCGCGGGTCTCGACACGACCTGGGAAATCCCGGCGGGTACCTCAAGGCTGCGGTTGACTTTGCCTTGGACCGTGATGATTACGGCCCGGAACTACGCAGCTGGCTGGTTGCGCGATTGGGGTTGAGCGAGCAATAGCGCTAGCGTCGGCCCGGTCGACCAAGCCGGGGGCCGATGGCAGAAAGGCGCGTTGTGCGTTCGGTGGAGGAGCAGCAGGCCCGTGTGCAGGCCGCCGCGGTGGCGCCGCGGCCGGTCCGGGTGGCGATCGCTGAGGCCCAAGGGTTGATGTGCGCCGAAGAGGTGGTGACCGAACGCCCGTTGCCCGGTTTCGATCAGGCCGCGATCGACGGCTACGCGGTGCGCAGCGTCGACGTGCTGGGCGCGGGTGCCACCGATGACGACGGCGACATGTCCGGTGGTCAGGTCAGCCTGCCGGTGACGGGCGTGATCGAGGCCGGTACCAAGACCCCGAGCCGGCTGCAGCCCAGGCAGGCTGCGCGCGTGCAGACCGGGGCGCCCATGCCCACGCTCGCCGACGCGGTGCTGCCGCTGCGGTGGACCGACGGCGGGCAGTCCCGGGTACGGGTGTTGCGCGGGGTGCGCTCGGGGGCGTACGTGCGCCGCACCGGCGACGACGTGCAGCCCGGTGACGTGGCGGTGCGCGCGGGCACCATCGTCGGTGCGGCTCAGGTGGGCCTGCTGGCAGCGGTGGGACGTGACCGGGTGCTGGTGCATCCGCGGCCGCGGCTGTCGGTGTTGTCCGTGGGCGGTGAGCTGGTCGACGTGTCGCGGTCGCCGGGCACCGGACAGGTCTACGACGTGAACTCCTATGCGCTTGCCGCGGCCGGCCGCGATGCCGGCGCCGAAGTCAACCGGGTCGGCATCGTGGACAGTGATCCGAAGAAACTGCGGGAAGTGGTGGAGGGCCAACTCAGCCGGGCTGAGATCGTGGTGATCGCCGGCGCGGTGGGCGGCGCGGCCGCCGAGAGCGTGCGTGCGGTGCTCGCCGAGCTCGGTGAGATGGAGGTGACCCGCATCGCCATGCATCCGGGATCGGTGCAGGGGTTCGGCCAGCTGGGCCGCGACGGTGTGCCGGTGTTCCTGCTGCCGGCCAACCCGGTGAGCGCCCTGGTGGTTTTCGAGGTGATGGTGCGGCCCCTGATCCGGCTCTCGCTGGGCAAGCGGCAGCCGCTGCGACGCATGGTGCAGGCCCGCACCCTGGCCCCCATCTCATCGGTTGCCGGGCGCAAGGGCTATCTGCGTGGGCAGCTGATGCGCGACCAGGACACCGGGGAGTATCTGGTGCAGGCGCTCGGCGGCGCGCCCGGGTCGTCCTCGCATCTACTGGCCACCCTGGCCGAGGCCAACTGTCTGGTGGTGGTGCCCAGCGAGGTGGAGCAGCTGCGCACCGGTGAGACCGTCGACGTCGCCTTCCTGGCCCAACGCGGCTGACGCTCGTGAATTTCTGGCGGTCCAACTCCCTGCACCCGGGCTGGCCCGCGGCAGTGGGGCCGCTGCGGGTGCGAGCCGGGGTGGTGCGGCTGCGGCCGGTGCGCATGCGCGACGCCGCCCAGTGGAGCCGGATCCGGATCGCCGACCGGCAGTACCTGGAGCCGTGGGAACCGACTGCCGAAATGGATTGGCCTGTGCGGCATGCAGTTTCGGCGTGGCCGTCGGTGTGCTCGGGATTGCGGGCCGAGGCCCGCCGGGGGCGGATGCTGCCCTACATCATCGAGCTCGACGGCCAGTTCGCCGGTCAGCTGACCGTCGGCAATGTCACCCACGGTGCGCTGCGTTCGGCCTGGATCGGCTATTGGGTGCACAGCGAGCTGACCGGCGGCGGGGTGGCCACCGGCGCGCTGGCGCTGGGGCTGGACCACTGCTTCGGTCCGGTGATGCTGCACCGGGTGGAGGCCACGGTGCGCCCGGAGAACACGGCCAGCCGCAAGGTGTTGGCCAAGGCCGGTTTCCGCGAGGAAGGGCTGCTGCGGCGTTACCTCGACGTCGACGGCGGCTGGCGCGATCACCTGTTGGTGGCGATGACGGTCGAAGAGGTCAACGGGTCGGTGGCCTCGACGCTGGTGCGGGCCGGCCGCGCACAGTGGGCCTGACCCAGATGATGCGGAAAATACGTCACGCAGTGTTGCAGATGTGACACGTGTGACTGGTGGTGCTTTACTCCAGCGAATTACAGGTGTGTAATTGACCTCGGCGCGCCGCCCTGGTTGCGCAGGTCAACCGACCTAGCCTGGAGGGGAAAGGAGCAGGCCACCATGCCAAGCATCCCCCAGTCATTGCTCTGGATCTCACTCGTCGTGCTCTGGCTGTTCGTGCTGGTGCCCATGCTCATCAACAAGCGGGACACCGTGAAGCGGACCAGCGACGTCGCCCTGGCCACCCGGGTGCTCAACAGCGGCGGCCGGGCCGCCCGGTTGATCAAGCGTGGCAAACCCGCCGCCGGTCACCGCAGTGACCCGCAGTGGCGCCCCGAAGAAGAACTGGACGATTTCGACGAGGACGAGACCGGTCCCGTCGTCGTCACCGGCAAGCCCCAGCGGGCGCGCGCCGTGGCCGTGGTGACCGCGGTCGCCGAAGAGGACGAGTCCGAGTATCTCGACGTCGACGTGGTCGAGATGGACTCGGGCGCACTGCCGGTGGCCAAGGCCGAGAAGGTCGCCGAGCAGGCCGATGAGCTGCCCCTGGAGTTCTCCTCGGAGGCGCAGGAGACCCCCGTCGAGGAACCCGCGGACGAGTCGGTGGCCGAGGAGCCTGCCGAGGTCGCCGCGGACGCCGGAGCGGAAGACGACGGCAGCGACGACGAGTACGAGTACGTCGACGACACCTCCGGGCTGGAGGCCGAGGAGGATGCCGAGCCTCCCACCGGGGCCATCCCGACCGCGGCCCGCGCCCGCCGCTTCGAGTCCAAGACGGCCGAGGCGGTCAGCGCGCGCAAGTTCCAGTTCCGCAAGCGCATGCTGATGTCGATGGCCGTGGCGCTGCTCGGCACCGCCCTCGCGGCCTACCTGTGGTCGCCGTCGATGTGGTACGCCTGTGCGACCGTCGGTGCCATCACCCTGCTCTACCTGGCCTATCTGCGCCGCCAGACGCGTATCGAGGAGCGGCTGCGGCGGCGCCGGATGCAGCGGATGGCCAGGTCGCGGCTCGGGGTGGAGAACACCGTCGATCACGAGCTCAACGTGGTGCCGGCCCGGCTGCGGCGCCCGGGGGCTGCGGTGCTGGAGATCGACGACGAGGACCCCGTCTTCGAGCACCTGGACTACGTGCCGTTCTCCCGCCAGTACGACCTGCCGCGCGCGGCGGGGCAGTGACGACCGGTTTCGGATTCGGTGCTGCCGGCTGGTAGCCTGCTACCGGTCAAGGGGCTATAGCGCAGTTGGTAGCGCGTCTCGTTCGCATCGAGAAGGTCAGGGGTTCGATTCCCCTTAGCTCCACAGAGATTCCAGCAGTCACGGATCACCGCCGGCTCGAGCGTTCAGGCGAGGGGGAGCTGTGAGTCAGTGGGCTGTGTCGCACATACCCTCGTGGCTGCTGCTGATTCTGATCATCATCGTCACGACAGGTGTGGCCATCGCTGCACAGGCGGTCGTGCGCCGCCGCTTCCCGAACCTGCGCGGTGAAGAGCACAACGACGTCACCAAGTTCGCCTTCGGCGTCGTCGGGTTCGTGTTCGCCTTCTTCATCGGGTTCGTGGTCTCGGCGATGTGGGGCCAGATCAGCCACGCCGACGACATCGTCCGCACCGAAGGGACCGCCGGCGCCCAGCTGGCCCGAGACTCCCACATCTTCGACGAGCCGGACCGCGACCGTATCCGGGCCAGCCTGCTGGAGTACGAGCAGGCGGCCATCACCGAATGGGACGAGATCACCGCGGGCCGGTCCTACCCGGAAGCCGACCGGGCGCTGAACCGGCTCTACGCGGGCTACGAGGCGGTGCAGGCCCGCACAGATGCGCAGAAGACGCTCCTGGCAACGTCATTCAGTAACTTGAACGACCTGAGCAAAGCCCGCGCAGAGCGCGTTCTCCAAGCTGCGACCGACACCGGCCCACCCTGGTCACTGTGGGCGGTCATCCTCATCACCAGTGGCCTGCTGCTCGGTTGCGCCGTCATCTACGGCGTGGAGAAGCCTGCCAACCACTACGCCATGACTGCCATCATCGGCGTCCTCGTCGGCGCGCAACTGTTCCTCGTCGTCGAACTGTCGCACCCCTATGTCGGTGCGGTGTCCACAGTGCCCGAACCCCTGTACCAGATCGTCCGCACTCTGCAGGCCGGGCCGGCCTAGCTGCACGGCAATTCTGGGACAGGAGTGCCACACTGGCTGAGTGACTTTCCAACCGACACCGCTGGAGGCCGTCGCGCTGTTCACCATCGTCCTGGCCATCGGGCTGGGTGCGATGAGCCCGGGACCGAGCTTCGTCATGGTGGCGCGCACCGCGCTGGCGGCCACGCCCGCGCACGGCCGACTGGCTGCACTGGGCATCGGCGCCGCCAGCCTGATCTTCTCGGTGGCCGCCGTGACGGGCCTGGGCGTGGTGTTTCTCGCAGCGGAGTGGCTGTTCGTGGCCGTCAAGGTCGCAGGCGGCGCATTCCTGGTCTACCTCGGGATCCAGATGTGGCGTTCCCGGGGCTCACACGCCGAGATCGAGGCCGAACGCACCGGCGGCGGGTCACGCACCTTCCTGACCGCCCTGCTCACCCAGATGAGCAACCCCAAGGCCATCGTGGTCTACGCCAGCGTGTTCGCCTCGGCGTTGCCCACCAACCCCTCGCTGTGGCTGATGGTCGCGATCCCGGTGTCTGTGGCCGCGGTCGAGACGCTCTGGTACCTCATCGTCGCCACCGTGCTCTCCCGCCAGAGCGCCCAGCAGACCTACCGTCGGTGGTCCCGCGCGATCGACCGGACCGCGGGATCCATCCTGGGTGGCCTGGGTGCCTGGTTCGCCGTGGATGGTGTGCGGACCGCGTTGCGGTAGTCCACAACTGCATCAGCCTCGAAGACGGCAACCGCTCCGGTAACGTCGGCGACATCGGAGAGGACGGAATGTCGTGGCCGAAAGTCTGGTGCAGCGCGCCGAAGATCTCGCTGCGCTCACGGTGTTCGCGGACTGCTTCGGAGCCGACCTCTATCCGCTGGCCCGCGAGCTGACGCCCATCACCGCCGAGCCCGGCGACGTCCTGATGGCCCAGGGCGGCCCGGCCGACTTCTTTCTGATCATCCACACCGGTCGCGTCGAGGTGAGCCACCACAGCGACGACAGTCCCTCCTTCGTCACCGACGTCGGGCCGGGCCGCATCGTCGGTGAGATCGCTCTGCTGCGGCATTCGCCGCGCACCGCCACCGTCACTGCGCTGGAGCACCTGACCGGCTGGGTGGGCGGCGACGACGCGTTCGACGAATTGATCGAACTGCCCGGCGTTCTGGCCCTGTTGATCCGCACCGCGCGCCAGCGGCTCGCCGCGTTCATCACCCCGGTCCCGCTGGCCCTCGACGACGGCACTCGCCTGCTGGTGCGCCCGGTGCTGCCCGGCGACAGCGAGCGCACCGTCACCGGCCCGGTGGAATTCTCCAGCGAGACGCTGTACCGGCGGTTCCAGTCGCCGCGGGTGCCGACACCGAGCCTGATGCGCTACCTCTTCGAGGTCGACTACGTGGACCACTTCGTCTGGGTCGTCACCACCGAAGCGGGTGACGTGGTGGCCGATGCCCGCTACGTCCGCGACGAACGCGACAGCAGTACCGCCGAGATCGCCTTCACCGTCGGCGACGACTACCAGGGCCGCGGCATCGGCACCTTTCTGATGGGAGCGCTCACCGTGGCGGCGCGGGTGGCCGGGGTCAAGACGTTCTCCGGCCGGGTGCTCTCGCAGAACCGGGCCATGCGCTCCATCTTCAACCACGCCGGCGCCCACTGGGAGCGCGAGGATCTGGGCATCGTCACCACCGTCGTCAACGTGCCCGCCACCGTACCGTTCGGTCCCGAGACCGAGAAACGGCTCGAAGACGTTGCCCGGCAGATGATCCGGGTGTTGTAGGGAGTCAGATGACCAGACCGCCGTTGTCCAAGGACACCACCTTGTGCATTTCGCTGGCCGCACGGCCCAGCAATATCGGCACCCGATTCCACAACCATCTCTACGAGACGCTGGGGCTGGACTTCATCTACAAGGCGTTCACCACCACTGACATCGCCGCGGCCATCGGCGGGGTGCGGGCACTGGGAATCCGCGGCTGCTCGGTGTCCATGCCGTTCAAGCAGGACGTGCTGGCACTCGTCGACCACGTGGAGGACTCCGCACGGGTGATCAACGCGGTGAACACCATCGTCAACGACGGCGGGGTGTTGACCGCCGCCAACACCGACTACCTTGCCATCGAGGCGTTGATCGGCATCCACCACCTCGACCCCGCGCAGACGGTGCTCATCCACGGCAGTGGCGGCATGGCCGCTGCGGTCGCCTCGGCCTTCCGCGACAACGGCTTTCGCGCCGGCACGCTGGTGGCGCGCAATCCGGTCACCGGGCCCGAACTCGCCGAACGGCTCGGCTACCACTGGCGTCCGCACGTTGGCGGTGCCACCGCGTCGATCGTCGTCAACGTGACGCCGGTGGGGATGGCGGGCGGACCCGAGGAGCACGACTCGCCGTTCGACACCGCCATGATCGCCGCCGCCGACACGGTGTTCGACGTGGTGGCCCTGCCGTCGGAGACACCGCTGATTGCCGCGGCCCGTTCGGCGGGCAAGCAGGTGATCACCGGCGCCGAGGTGATCGCGCTGCAGGCCGCCGAGCAGTTCGCGCGCTACACCGGGGTGCGCCCCACCCCGGAGCAGGTCGCCGAGGCGTCGCGGATCTCGCGGGCCTGACTCACCCGGCGGTGATGGTGGTCTGCCCGTCGATGAACTGGGTGGCGGCCTCGAGCACCTCAGTCTCCTGCTGGCTGGCATAGGCATTGAGTTGCAGCACGTACACTCCGTCGGCCGCGGGAATCACCACCGTCTTCTGCGCGATCATGCCTTCGCGGCCGTCGATCTCGTACGCGCCGGCAATCTGGAATGCGTCGAAACCACTGAGCTGGTTGCGGGAGCCCTGGTTCATCGGCTGCCAGCCCGGCAGGTTCTCCAGCTCACCCGGGGCGTACTCCAGAATCGCGTCGGGGTCGACGTCGCCGGTGAGCTTCGACATCAGTGCCAGCACCCGGGGCGGGTTGTCCGGCACCTGCGTGCCCGGGAACACGATGGCCCCGAACGGCGCCTCGGGAATGTTGTCCCGGGCCTCCCACCCCGGTGGCACGGGCAGATTCACCACCGGGACCCCCGGTTGATCCCGCGCGACAGCCTGCTCCTGGATCCCGTTGGCCGCGATGTAATCCTGGATGGTCTCGTTGGGGCCGGCAGGCACGGACGGTGTGCTGGATTCCGCGGCCGGCGACGGTGACTCCGAGGTCTCCTGCGCGCTGCTTGTCGCTTCAGTGCTGGTGGCTTCGGTGCTGGTGGATTCGGTCGAGGAATCCGACCCGCAGCCCACCAGGGCCAGGCCGAGTGCGAGAGCGGTGATGCCCGCACCGGCGACGGAGGTGAGCTTCATCGGCGTGTCTCCTTCGAGCTTGGTTTGCCGCGAAGCCTACGGTGAGCAAAGGCGACGTGTTGGCATTGCGGCGGACTACGGTCGAGACCATGCCGTCACGCACTCTTCTCGCCACCGGACTCGGAACCGCCGCCGCCGCGGTGATCGGCAGCATCGCCAGCAAGGCGGGCGTCGAAACCTGGTACCCGACCGTGCGCAAGCCGCGCTATGTGCCGCCCAACGTGGTGTTCCCCATCGCGTGGACGTCGCTCTACACCGACATCGCCGTCACCTCCGCCGCCACCATCGACAGGTTGCGTGCCCGTGACGCCGCCGCAGCCAAGGGCTACACCGCTGCGCTGGGGCTGAACCTGGTGCTCAACGCGGGCTGGAGCTGGCTGTTCTTCAAGGCGCACAAACTGGGCCCGTCTGCTGTCGCGGCGGGTGCGCTGGCCGTCAGCAGCGCTGATCTGGCGCGGCGGACCGCGCAGGTCAGCCCGGCGGCCGGTCTCGCGCTGGCGCCGTATCCGCTGTGGTGCACCTTCGCCACCGTGATGTCCACCGACATCTGGCGCCTCAACCGCTGACCGCGGCGGCTGTGGTAGTAAGGGCCGGTGCGGGCACTGGCGCTGAGCGTCTCGGCGGTCACGGTGCTGGCCGGGTGCGGGCAGCCGGCGCCGCAGCCGCCCGCCCCGGCCACCTCGAGTGCCGCTGCGCCCGCCGGCATCGGCACCATCGACCCTGAACGCATCCGCCGCCTTCGCCCCGCGCTGCCCGAGGGATACGAGGTGGCCGACGTCGGCGGATACGCCTCGTCGCCGGTGGCGTTCTGGGGTCTGGGTCGGGGCGCGACCGCCGAACCGCCGCAGTGCGCAGCGCTGGTGGACCCCGCTCCGGACGGCCCGGCCGTCGGGATATCGGGCTCGGGCCCGGGGGGAATCGTCTACGTCGTGGTGGTCACCGGTCCGCCACGGCCCCAGGCCGGGCTGGACTCGGTGCTGCTCGGCGGCTGCGGACAATGGTCGATGGCCTACGGATCGTCGACCGCGGACGTGACGCTCACCGACGCGCCGATGATCGACGGGGCGGCGACGCTGGGTGCCGCAGCCACCGTTCGGGCCCGGGTGGAATCCGGCAACGAAACCGATTCGCGCGCCGACACTTTCCTGGCGCTGGTGGATCAGTACGTGGTGTTCGTGACCTTGGTGACCGATCCCGGCGCCGTCGGTGCGCCACTGCCGCCGCAGTACGCCAGCGACCTCCTGGTGACGACGGTCAACACGCTGCGTGGGTAGATTGGCCCCCGATGTGGAGTCGTGGTTGCAGTCGCAGAGCGCTGGTTGTCCTGCCGTGCGTCGGTCTGATGACCGCGTGCGCGTCCCCCGAAGAGGCGGCTGACGGCCCGTCCGCCGACATCGCCAAGGTGGCTGACGTCAAGGCGTCGTTCGGTCCCGAATTCACCGTCTCGGAGGTTCCGGTGACGGGCATCGACCCGGGCCTGCTGGCCGCCCAGAAGCTGCCCGACGGGCTGAAATTCGAGCCCGCGGACTGCTCCCAGTTCGCCGCCGGCCAGCAGCTGCCGGCCGACCTCAAGGGCAACATGGCGGCGATCTCGGCCGAGGGCGAGGGACTGCGATTCATTGCCATCGCGATGGAGACCAACACCGAACTGCCGATGGTCGAACCGGCCGAGAACTGCCAGAAGGTCAACTTCGCCGGCGGAGCGCTGCGCGGCACCGTCGAGGTGGCGCCGGTCCCGCAGATCGACGGAGTGCAGACCCAGGCGGTGCACCGCGTTCTGCAGACCACCGTCAACGGACAGCCCCAGACCGGCGAGATCTACAGCTATCTGGCGCACTTCGGCGACTACCAGGTGATCGTCACGGCCAACCCGCTGGTGCTACCGGACAAGCCGGTGGTGCCGGTGGACACCGCGCGGGCGCAGGCCCTGCTGACCGAGGCGGTCTCGGCGATCCGCTCCTAGCGGACGTCGCGCGGGCGGAATTGGATGCTGATCCGCGGCCCCGTCGGTTTCGTCGTCTTCGGGATGGCGTGCTCCCAGGTGCGCTGACACGAGCCGCCCATCACCAGCAGGTCGCCGTGGCCGTGCTGGATGCGCAGAGCGTGCCCGCCGCCGCGGGGCCGCAGCGCGAACGTGCGTGCCGCGCCCAGGCTCACGATGGCGACCATGGTGTCCTGGGTCTGGCTGCGGCCGATGGTGTCGCCGTGCCAGGCCACACTGTCCTCCCCGTCGCGGTACAGACACAGGCCGGCACTGACGAACGGCTCGCCCAGCTCCCCGGCGTAGATGTCGTTGAGCCGGCGGCGCAGCTGTTTGAGCGCCGGATGGGGCACGGGTTCGTCGAGCAGGTGGTGAAAACTGACCAGCCTCGGCACGTCGAGCACGCGGTCGTACATCTTGCGGCGTTCGGCCCGCCAGGGGATCACCTCGCGCAGCTCGTCGAACAGAGTGCGTCCCCATTCGACGTCCTCGATCCACCCGGACCGTACGTCGATCCACGCGCCGTGCTCGAGCTGGCGACGTTCGGCATGGTCGAACAACGAGTCCTGTACTGCTACCGACACCCTCACAGGGTATCGCACAGGCGTTCGACTGGTCAGAGCCGCGCGGCGCCCGGCCCGTGCTCGGCGAGCACGTCGCCGGGGTTGGTCAGCAGACAGCTCTTGAGGCTCAGGCATCCGCAGCCGATGCAGTCGGCCAGGTTGTCGCGTAGCCGCTGCAGGTGCAGGATGCGGTCGTCGAGATCCTGGCGCCAGCCCGCGGACAGCTTCGCCCAGTCCTTGCTGGTGGGCACCCGGTCCGACGGCAGGGTCGCCAGCGCCTCCCGCACCCGGGCCAGGGGGATGCCCAGGCGCTGGGACATTCGGATGAACGCCACCCGCCGCAGCGTGTCGCGGCTGTAACGGCGCTGGTTGCCGGAGGTGCGCCTGCTGGTGATCAGGCCTTCGCGCTCGTAGAAGTGCAGGGCGGAGACGGCCACACCGGCCCGGTGTGCCAACTCCCCGGGGGCCAGGTCGGAGGACTCCATACACCTGAACAATAGTTGAGGCGACGGATCAGGCTACGGTGCTAGGCGTGAGTGTTGCTCAGCTGGGTTCGAATTCCGAGGTCGGCAGGCTGCGCACGGTGATCCTGCACCGGCCCGGCGCCGAGTTGCAGCGGCTGACGCCGCGCAACAACGACACCCTGCTGTTCGACGGCCTGCCGTGGGTGTCGCGGGCGCAGGAGGAACACGACGCCTTCGCCGCGCTGCTCCGCTCCCGCGATGTGGAGGTGCTGCTGCTGCCGGAGCTGCTGGCGCAGGCCCTGGAAAGTGGCGCGGCCCGCATGCACGGGATCTCGGCGGCGGTGGACGCGCGCCGGCTCGGCTTGCCGCTGTCGCAGGAACTGGCGAGTTATCTGCGCACCCTCGACGCCGCGTCGCTGGCGCATGTGCTCATGGCGGGCATGACCTTCGACGAGCTGCCGTTCGGGGAACAGGAATTGTCGCTGGTGCGCCGGATGCACCACGGCGCCGACTTCGTGATCGATCCGTTGCCCAATCTGTTGTTCACCCGCGACTCCTCGTTCTGGATCGGCCCGCGGGTGGCGATCACCTCGCTGGCGATGCCCGCGCGGATGCGCGAGACGTCGCTGACCGATCTGATCTACGCCCACCACCCCCGGTTCCTCGGGGTGCGCCGGGCCTACGAGTCGCGTTCGGCTCCGGTGGAGGGCGGTGACGTGCTGTTGCTCGCCCCCGGGGTGGTGGCCGTCGGGGTAGGGGAGCGCACCACGCCGGCCGGCGCGGAAGCCCTGGCGCGCAGCCTGTTCGACGACAATCTGGCGCACACCGTGCTGGCGGTGCCGATTGCGCAGGAGCGCGCGCAGATGCACCTGGACACCGTGTGCACCATGGTCGACACCGACGCGGTGGTGATGTATCCGAACATCGTGGACTCGTTGTCCGCCTTCACCATTCGACGCCTGGACGGCGGTGCGGTGAAGATCGACCGCGCGGCGCCCTTCGTGGCTGCGGCCGCCGACGCGATGGGCATCGCGAAGCTGCGGGTGATCGACACCGGCCTGGATCCGGTGACCGCCGAGCGCGAGCAGTGGGACGACGGCAACAACACCCTGGCGCTGGCCCCCGGTGTCGTGGTGGCCTATGAGCGCAACACCGAAACCAATGCGCGACTGGAAGATTCCGGGATCGAGGTGTTGCGCATCTCGGCCTCGGAGCTGGGCACCGGCCGGGGCGGCCCACGTTGCATGTCCTGCCCGGCGGCACGCGACCCGCTTTGAACGCGGTCTAACACGCCCGTCGTTTCTGGGTCTCGATGGCCGCTGACACCCGGGAACCGAGGATTCGCGGGGAGTAGCGCTCGGCGGTCCAGACGGTAAACCACCCCTGGGCCTGCAGCACATCGTGTTGAATCTCCCGTTGGCGCAGCAGTCTCGGGTGGGCGGCAGCCTCGTTCGGCAGGAACATCACGGCCACTTTGCACCACGGCCAACCGAGCGGGATCGTGGTGGTGCTGCCGCCATCGCAGATGGTGATCTGGGTCTGCGGCCGGGGCAGTCCCCGGTCCAATAGGTTCAGTCGCAGTCGCGTCTCCCGCAGGGACAACGCCCCGCCGTCCATCAGGTGGGCGGCCAGTCGGGCGTCGCCGATGCCCGGCGTGCCCGCATACCTGTCGGCCACCCGCAGCACTTCCGACGCGGTGAGGCAGTTGCCGTGGGCGAGCGCATCGAGGATGGCCACGGCCTCGTCTCTCGGCCGGCGTCGGCCGATGTCCACTGCGGTCCGCGCGGCGGTGGTGAGGTGACAATCGGGCCAGCGGATGATCTCGTCGTCGGCGATCTGTTCGGCACGCACGCACACCTGCTTCGGCGGCCGGCGTTTCGACGTGATGACCTCAACGGGCCCGGTGAGGGGAATCCGGTACGCCCCCAGCAGGTGGGTGGCGACCAGGCCGGTGATGACCCCGGCACGGCCGGTCCACAACCACGTGGCTTCGGCCCAGTGCCAGGCGTCGAGCTCCGGCCAGTCCTTGGGCACGTAGACATCCGGCAGGATCGGGACGTACCGCCAGCGCAGCTGGCCCCGGGTGAGGAGACCCTGGGCGAGCGCTTCGGACCCCAGAAACGGGCGCATGTGGGCAATCGTGCAGGACCAGAGGCATACGGCCCGTCGTGGTGCGGTGCGGGCTGTGCATGAACGGCGATCTCGCCAGCATGCCGCGCACTTGTTACCGCAAGCGGGGCTGTCGGGTCAGCACCGCGTCGGTGGGAAGTGCTGTGGTGGGTGCTCTGCCTGGGATGTACACCATGGTTGTGGACGCGGTGCTGGGTTGCCGGATTCACGACCCTGGGCGGCGCCTCGGCCGGAACCGCCCGAAGGGCACTTCTAACGCCAGCTGGGCAGCCAGATCTGCATGTTCCAGGTTGCTTGCGAGATCGGCAGCCCGGTCAGGACCGGGAACAGCCACGCGAAGTTCGTCAGCACCACCGCGGTGTAGAAGCACACCACCAGAAGGCCCAGGGTGCGGCGCTCGTCGTTCTGCCCCCGCTTGTAGAGGATGTCCCCGCAGATCAATGCAATCGCCATCACCAGGAATGGCGCCATGGTGGCGGCGTAGAAGAAGTACATCTGCCGGTCGACCTCGGCGAACCAGGGCAGCCAGCCGGCGACGTAGCCCACCAGCACCACCGCGTAGCGCCAATCGCGGCGGAACATCGACCGCCACAGCGCGTACACCAGCACCGGCACGGCCAGCCACCACATGGCCGGCGTGCCCACGAGCATCACCGCCTTGACGCAGGACTGCACCCCGCAGCCGGGGACGTTCTCCTGGTCGATGGCATACAGCACCGGCCGTAGCGACATCGGCCAGGTCCAGGGCTTGGACTCCCACGGGTGATGGTTGCCCGCGGCGTTGGTGAGCCCGGCGTGGAACTCGTAGGCCTTCGCCGTGTAGTACCAGAGCGAGCGAATGGCGTCCGGAGGTTGCCACCACTGCCGCTCGCCGATCTCCTCGCCCACCACGTGCCGGTCCACCGCGGTCTCCGAAGCGAACCAACCCCAGTAGCTGGCCAGATACACCGCCAGAGGAATCAGCGCGAACACATACGCCGTCGGCCCCAGGTCGCGGCGCAGCGTCCCCAGCCAGGGCCGCGGCACCCGGTACTGGCGGCGGGCCGCGATGTCGAAGGCCAGCGTCATCACCCCGAAGAACAGGATGAAGTACAGGCCGGACCACTTGGTGGCGGTCGCCAGGCCCAGCAGCACGCCGGCACCGAACCGCCACCACCGCACGCCCAGACGCGGCCCCCAAGGCGTCTCGGTGATGCGGCCCTCGAGCAGGGCGGTGTGCATGCGCTCGCGCATCTGATCGCGGTCGACTATCAGTGCCCCGAACGCGGCCACCACGAAGAACACCAGGAAGCCGTCCAGCAGCGCGGTTCTGGCCGTCACGAAGGACACGCTCTCGGCAACCAGCAGCACCCCGGCCAGGCCGCCGATCAGGGTGGAGCGGCTGATCCGCCGCACCGTCCTGGCCGCGATCACCACCATCAACACACCCAGCAACGCGCCGGTGAACCGCCAGCCCAGGCCGTTGTAGCCGAAGATCCCTTCGCCGATCGCGATCAGCTGCTTGCCCAGCGGCGGGTGCACCACCAGCCCGAAACCGGGGTTGTCCTCGATGCCGCCGTTGTGCAGCACCTGCCAGGCCTGCGGGGCGTAGTGCTTCTCGTCGAACACCGGGGTGCCGGCGTCGGTGGGCGACTGCAGGTTCAGAAACCGCGTCACCAGCGCCAGGGCCGCCACCACGGCCGTCATGATCCAGCCGTTGGCCTTGTCGACGGGCCCGAAGTCGGCGACGGGGACGAGCGGGCCGGGGCTGATCACGGGTACGGCGCGCTCCGGCATCACGGTGGGAGGAGCGGTCATCGGCTGCGAGTGTACGGACCGTAGGCTGGTATTCCATGAGTGGTGGCCGACTGTTGCTGGGGGCCACTCCGCTGGGACAGCCCTCGGATGCGTCGGCCCGGTTGCGGGCGGCTCTGGCGAGTGCCGATGTGGTGGCCGCCGAGGACACCCGGCGGGTGCGCGCTCTGGCCACCGCGCTGGACGTGCGGATGGCGGGCAAGGTGGTCAGCCTGTTCGACCAGAACGAGTCGACGCGTGCGCCCGTGCTGATCGAGGAGATGAAATCCGGGGCGACGGTCCTGGTGGTCACTGACGCCGGTATGCCCCTGATCAGTGACCCCGGCTACCGGTTGGTCTCCGGATGTGTGGAGGCCGGTGTCCCGGTGACCTGTCTGCCGGGTCCGTCGGCGGTCACCACGGCCCTGGCTGTCTCCGGGCTGCCGTCCGACCGGTTCTGCTTCGAGGGGTTTGCGCCGCGCAGGGGCAGGCGGGCCTGGTTCGCGGCGCTGGCGGTCGAGCAGCGCACATGTGTGTTCTTCGAGTCGCCGCGCCGGCTGGCCGAGCTGTTGGGCGAGGCCGCCGACGCCCTGGGCGACGACCGCCGGGCCGTGGTGTGCCGCGAGCTCACCAAGACCCACGAGGAGATCGTGCGGGGCACGCTCGGCGAGTTGGCGGAGTGGGCCGCGGACGGGGTGCTGGGGGAGATCACCGTGGTGCTGGCCGGGGCGGTGCCCACGGCCGACCTCGCCACGCTGGTGGGTGAGGTGCAGGAGCTTGCCGCCGACGGCGTGCGGGTCAAGGATGCCTGCGCGCAGGTCGTGGCGGCGCATCCCGGCGCACCGTCGCGGCGCGAGCTCTACGAGGCCGTCGTGAAATCGGGAGCGCTCACGTCGCGGGAGTGACGCAGCCCGACCGTGGGCGCGGCCTTGTGCAGACACTCCTCCCACTCGGCGGCGGGGTCCGAGTCCGCGGTGATGCCGCCTCCGACGCCGAGGACCGCGGTGCCGGACGCGTCGAACTCCACCGTGCGGATGGCCACGTTGAGCTCGGTGCCGGCCACCGGCGAGGCCAATCCGACCGTGCCGCAGTACACGCCGCGCCGGTGCGGCTCCCACTGGGAAAGCAGTTCGCGCGCACGTAGTTTCGGAGTTCCAGTGACCGAGGCCGGTGGGAATGTGGCCGCCAGCAGTGCGGAGTTGGGCAGCGCCGTAGGCACGTCGGCGGTGACCGTCGACACCAGATGCCACACCCCGGGGGCCGGCCGCACGGTCAGCAGTTCGGGTACCCGCACGCTGCCGATGGTGGCCACCCGGCCCAGGTCATTGCGCACCAGGTCGACGATCATCACATTCTCGGCCACGTCCTTGACCGACCGGCGCAACAGCGCAGGGTCGTCACGCAGTGGCAGGGTCCCTTTGATCGGGCTGGACCACACAGCCGCGCCCCGGCGGCGCAGGAACAGCTCCGGTGACAACGACGCCACCGCGCCCCAGTCGCCGGCCACGAAGGCCGCGCGGGCCGGGGAGGTGCGCCCCACGGCGTCGGCGAAGAACTGCAGCGGGTCGCCGTCGAGGACGCCGGTGAACTGGGTGCAGACGCAGGCCTGGTACACCTCGCCGGCGGCGATGGCGTCCAGACAGGCGCGCACACCGGCCTCGTGGGCCGTCCGGTCCGGGGCGGT
This sequence comes from Mycolicibacterium tokaiense, assembly GCF_010725885.1. Taxonomy (NCBI): domain Bacteria; kingdom Bacillati; phylum Actinomycetota; class Actinomycetes; order Mycobacteriales; family Mycobacteriaceae; genus Mycobacterium; species Mycolicibacterium tokaiense. Next base: position 2,926,397 of record NZ_AP022600.1, read on the forward strand.
CCAATCGAGGTGCCAGGGCGCCGGCGGCGCGGAGGTGTGCACCGCGTCGGCCAGCCAGTCCGGCAGGTTGGCTCCGGTCAGGTCCTCGTACCACCAGACGCCGTCCAGGTCCCGGCGCAGTACACAGTCGGTCCAGCCGCCCGCGGCGACGGGGACGCGGGCGCCGGCGCCGTCGGGGTAGGACAGATGGCCGATCCATCCGCCGCCGACCGCCGACGGATGGTGGGCGGGAGCCACGTCGAAGACGCGCTCCGGCGCGCACTCGTCGGCGCGCAGCGACGGCGCGATCACTGCCGACGAACCGAACCAGTCGCCGGACAGCGCCGCAGGCGGCGCCAGCCCCTCCCGGGTGGTGGCCGCAGCGACGGCACGCAGCACCGCGGGGAACCCGCCGAGGTCGCCGAGCCGCTGGATGCGCACGGCTCCAGCTTCCCAGACCCGGCGCAGCCTGCAGGCTTCAGCGGCTGATCTGGCGTGGTGTCAGTACCGTGGCCAGCTTCTCCGGGTTGCGCATCGCGTAGAAGTTGGTCACCTTGCCGTCGGCGAACTCCACCAAGATCACCCCGGCGAGCTCGTCCCCGAGATAGGTGAGCAGCGCCGGGGTGTTGTTGTAGACGGCGGGTTCCACCCGGCCCGCCTCGCCGCCCAGGCGCACCAGACCCATGATGAGCTTGGCGACATTGACGGCGCCGGAGACCGGCCGCCGCGCCGCGCTCACCTTGCCGTCGCTGTCGGCGGTCCACACCACATCGGGTGCCAGCATCGACACCAGTCCTTCCAGATCGCCGGTGGCGGCCGCGGCGAAGAACCGGGTGGTCAGCTCGGCAGACGTGCGGGGGTCGACGGGGGTGAAGCGCTTGCGCCGGGCCTGGACGTGTTCGCGGGCCCGGTGTGCCATCTGCCGCACCGCGGCGCTGGATCTGCCGATGGCCGTGGCGATCTCGTCGTGGCCGAAGCCGAACACCTCGCGCAGCACGAACACCGCGCGCTCGTCGGGGGTCAGGGTTTCCAGCACCACCATCATGGCCATCGACACCGATTCGGCCAGCACCACGTCGGCTGCGGCGTCGGTGGTGTCGACGAGCAGGGGCTCGGGAAGCCAGGGGCCGACGTAATCCTCACGCCGGCGAGACTGCGCGCGCAGTGCATTCAGTGCCTGGCGGGTCACCAGCTGGGCCAGGTAGGCCTTGGTGTCGGTGACCCGGGTCAGGTCCACCTCTGCCCAGCGCAGATAACTCTCCTGCAGCACGTCATCGGATTCCGTTGCGGTACCCAGGATTTCGTAGGCGATGGTGAACAGCAGCGGGCGCAGGGCGGTGAAGCGCTCGGCGTGCTCGCTCACCGGGCGGCCGCCGGGGCGCCGGCGAGCCGCCGGGCGCGCCGACCGCCCTTGATCCAGAAGTAGGACCCGGGTTTGCGGGCCTCCTTGCGCAGGAACCCCAGCGTGCCCCGGCACACCTGTTCCTTGATGACAGCAGCGGTGCGCCCGCCGAGGTAGAGGTTGCGCACGCGGTCATCGGTGTGGGACAGCTGAATGGTGCCGGCGCCGCGGCCCAGGCTGACGCATTGACCGGTCATCACCTGCGACAGCTCGGCGGCGTCGGTGCCGGCGAGCCGGGCCAGCACGGTGTTGGCGGCCTGGGCGCCCATCGGCAGGGCGGCCTGGCAACTCATCCGCAGCGGCATACCCGACGGGGTGGCCGCGTCGCCGGCCGCGACGATCCGGGGATGGTCCACGCTGGTCAGTGTCTCATCGACGAGCAACCGCCCCACCGGATCCGTGCTCAGCCCACTGTCACGGGCCAGACTGGGCACACCGAACCCCGCGGTCCAGACCGTCGCCTCGCTGGGCAGCTGCCGGCCGTCGGTGAGTTCGACCGACCGGGCCCCGACCCGGGCCACCGCCGCGCCCTCGACCAGCGTGACCCCGAGGGTGCGCAGCCGCTTGACCACCGACCTGCGGCCGCTCGGGGACAGCGACGGCCCGAGCGCATCGGTGACCAGGGTGACGTGGCGGCCGGCTTCGGCGAACTCGGCGGCGGCCTCGATGCCGGTGAGCCCGCCGCCGACCACGACCACCGGCGCAGCGGCCGGCAGGTCGGACAGCCGGTCGCGCAGTTGTGTCGCATGCTCGAATTCGCCCAGCGGACAGGCGAACTCGGCGGCGCCGGGCACCGCGGCGGGGGCCGCACCGGTACTGCCCACCGCGTACACCAGGTAGTCGTAGCCCAGTTCGGTTCCCGAGCCCAGCGTCACCGTCTGCGCACCGGGGTCGATGCGCACCGCGGTGTCGACGACCAGCTCCACATCGGGGTGCAGCAGGCTGTCGTAGCCCTCAACGGCGTCGTCGTTGCCCGCGGCCAGCTGATGCAACCGGATGCGCTCGACGAACGTCGGGCGGGGGTTGATCAGCGTGACCGCGCATCGCTGGGTGAGGCGGTTGGCGGCCAGCACGCCGGCGTAGCCGCCGCCGATCACGATCGCGCGGGTGTCACTCATGTCGGGCTCCTTCGAGATCAACGGGCCGCCTTGTGGGGCCGTCTGACCTCGAGACACCGCGGGCCTACCGGCTGTGACAGTCTGTGATGCGGATCACTATGGCTGGTAGCGCGGAAACACCCCGCTGGGGGTGGGCAACTGGGTGCCGACCGCCAGTCGGGTGCCGATCGCGGCGAAGTCGCGCTGCTCGGTCGGCTGGCCCAGCAGGTCGAGGAGCTTGGCGGCCGAGGTCGGCATCACCGGCTGGACCAGCAGCGCGGCGATCCGCACCACCTCCATGGTCACGTAGAGCACGGTGCGCAACCGCTGTTGGTCGGCCGAGTTCTCGGATTTGGCCAGCTTCCACGGTTCGTTCGCCGAGAAGTAGCGGTTGGTGGCGCCCAGGGTCAGCCAGATGGCCTCCAGCGACTGGTGCATGGCTTGCTGGTCGTAGGCGGCCCGCGACCGGTCCAGCAGAGCATCGGCCTCGGCGAGCAGCGCGGAGTCGTCGTCACCCAGCGCACCCGGGTCGGGCACCACCCCGCCGAGGTTCTTCGCGACCATCGACAGGCAGCGCTGCGCCAGGTTGCCCAGTTCGTTGGCCAGATCGGTGTTGATCCGCGAGATGATCGCGTCTTCGCTGTAACTGCCGTCCTGGCCGAACGGGACCTCCCGTAGCAGGAAGAACCGGACGGCATCCAGTCCGAAGGCGTCCACCAGGGCCAGCGGGTCGACGACATTGCCGACCGACTTGCTCATCTTCTCGCCGCGGTTGAACAGGAAGCCGTGCGCGAAGACCCGCTTCGGCAGCGGAAGTCCGGCCGACATCAGGAAGGCCGGCCAGTAGACGGTGTGGAACCGGATGATGTCCTTGCCGATCATGTGCAGATCGGCCGGCCAGAACCGGCGGAACGACTCGGAGTCGGTGTCCGGGTAACCCACGCCGGTGAGGTAGTTGGTCAGGGCGTCCACCCAGACGTACATGACGTGGTCGGGGTGGTCGGGCACCCGCACACCCCAGTCGAAGGTGGTGCGCGAGATGGACAGGTCGGTCAGGCCGCCGGAGACGAAGCTGACGATCTCGTTGCGGCGCACCTCGGGCGCGATGAATTCCGGATGCTCGCGGTAGTGCTGGAGCAGTTTCTCGGTGTAGGCCGACAGCCGGAAAAAGTAGGTCTGCTCCTCGGTCCAGGTGACCGGGGTGCCGGTCTCGGTGGCGATCCGGGTCCCGTCCGGCAGTTCCTCGGTCTCGTCGACGGCGAAGAACCTCTCGTCGCGCACCGAGTACCAGCCGGCGTACGAGTCGAGGTAGATGTCGCCGTTGGCGTCCATCGCGGCCCAGATGGCTTTGGACGCCTCGATGTGGTCGGCGTCGGTGGTGCGGATGAAGCGGTCGAACGACGCCCCCAGCGCCTCCTGCAGCCGCTGGAAAACATCGGAGTTGCGCCGGGCCAGCTCCGCGGTCGGGATGCCCTCGGCCGCGGCAGTCTGCGCCATCTTGAGCCCGTGTTCGTCGGTGCCGGTCAGGTAGCGCACGTCGAATCCGTCGAGCCGCTTGAAGCGCGCGATGGCGTCCGTCGCGACGTACTCGTACGCGTGCCCGACGTGCGGTGCGCCGTTGGGGTACGCGATCGCGGTGGTGAGGTAGTAAGGGTCGCTCATCAGGTCTTCCACCTTATGGTGTGGCGGTGAGTTCGAAACGTTCAGGCGGTCGCGAGGCCCCGCCGCTGCCGCCGCCGCTGACGCCGCTGATCGACGCGCACACCCACCTGGACGCCTGCGGGGCCACCGACGCCGCGAGCGTCGCCGAGATCCTGGACCGCGCGCAGGCCGCGGGGGTGGGGGCGGTGGTCACCATTGCCGACGATCTGGACTCGGCGCGCTGGGTGGTGCAGGCCGCGCACTGGGACCCGCGGGTGTACGCCGCGGTGGCGTTGCATCCCACCCGCGCAGACGCCCTCGACGACGCCGCCCGCGCCGAACTCGAGCAGTTGGCCGCCGACCCGCGGGTGGTGGCGATCGGGGAGACCGGGATGGACCTGTTCTGGCCGGGCCGGCTGGAGGGCTGTGCCGAACCTGCCGTGCAGCGGGACGCGTTCGCCTGGCACATCGACCTGGCCAAGCGGACCGGCACACCGCTGATGATCCACAACCGCGACGCCGACGCCGCCGTTCTGGACGTACTCGCCGCCGAAGGTGCGCCGGACACGGTTATCTTCCACTGCTTTTCTTCCGACGCCGAGATGGCGCGTGCCTGTGTGGGCCGCGGCTGGTACCTGAGCCTGTCTGGAACCGTCAGCTTCAAGAACGCCCACGCGTTGCGGGAGGCTGCGGTCCTGATCCCCGATGACCTGCTGCTCGTCGAGACCGATGCGCCGTTTCTGACCCCGCACCCGTTCCGGGGGGCGCCGAACGAGCCCTACTGCCTGCCGTACACGGTGCGGGCACTGGCCGAGCTGCGCGGGACCGCCCCCGACGGCCTTGCCCGAACCACGGCAGCAAACGCCGAGCGCGTGTACGCTCTGCGTTCGAACGTTTCATAGGAGAGGGGCCCGGCGCCGTGACCGTCACAGCCGAGTTGGCGCCGCCCTCCGAGGTTCGTTACCGTCTCGTGATAAATGCGGGAGCATCAGGTCTCGCATCGGGGACAGTGGAACCGGGATATTCACACGTTGAACGCTTTGACCGAACTTCATCAGACACGCTCGCCGATACTGCGCTTCCTGGTCGCCGCCCTGCTTGTCGTCCTCGCGGTCGCCGGCGGCTTCGCAGTGACCGCGCACAAAACCGTCACGCTGACCGTTGACGGGGTGCCCATGACCGTCACCACCATGAAGTCCCGTGTCATCGACGTGGTGACCGAGAACGGCTACAGCGTGGGTGAGCGCGACGATCTGTTCCCCGCCGGCGACGAGCGGGTGAGCAACGCCGAGGCGATCGTCCTGCGCCGCAGCAAGCCGCTGGAGATCTCGTTCGACGGCCAGGACACCAAGCAGGTGTGGACCACGGCCACCACGGTGGACGAGGCCCTGGCGCAACTCGCGATGACCGACACCGCACCCGCGGCGGCCTCGCGGGGAAGTCGCCTCCCGCTCGAGGGCATGGCCCTGCCGGTGGTCAGCGCGAAGCCCGTGCAGATCGACGACGGCGGCGTCATCCGCACCGTGAACCTCGCAGCCCCCGACGTCGGGGCCCTGCTGGCCGCCGCGGGCGCCCCGCTGCAGCAGAGCGACCGGGTGGTGCCCGATGCGTCGTCCCCGGTGACGGCCGGGATGCAGATCCAGGTCACCCGGATCCGGATGGACAAGGTCACCGAACGGCTGCCGCTGCCGCCGCAGGCGCAGCGCATCGAAGACCCCACGATGAACATGAGCCGGCAGGTGGTCGAGGACCGGGGCACCCCTGGAACCCAGGACGTGACCTTTGCCGTGGCCACCGTCAACGGTCAGGTCACCGGGCGGCTTCCCGTTGCCAACACCGTCATCACCCCGGCGCGGGCGTCGGTTCTGCGGGTCGGTGCAAAGCCGGGAACCGAGGTGCCGCCGGTGACCAACGGACTCATCTGGGACGCCCTCGCACGCTGCGAATCCGGCGGAAACTGGGCCATCAACACTGGCAATGGGTATTTCGGTGGTGTCCAATTCGACCAAAACACCTGGGAGCGGCAGGGGGGCCTGCGCTATGCTTCTCGTGCAGATCTAGCAACTCGTGAAGAACAGATCGCGATTGCTGAAGTAACGCGGGCGCGTCAAGGTTGGGGCGCTTGGCCAACGTGCAGCAGTAGGACAGGGGCATCATGACCATTCGTCTGCTCGGTCGTACCGAGATCAGAAACCTGGCGAAGGAACTCGATTTCCGGCCCCGCAAATCGCTCGGCCAGAACTTCGTGCATGACGCGAACACGGTGCGTCGCATCGTCTCTGCATCGGGAGTCAACCGCAACGACAACGTGATCGAGGTCGGACCCGGCCTCGGGTCGCTGACCCTCGGCCTGCTCGACCGCGGCGCCACGGTGACCGCCGTCGAGGTGGACCCGGTGCTCGCCGGCCGGCTGCCGCAGACCATCGCCGAGCACTCCCACAGCGAGATCCACCGCCTCACGGTGCTGAACCAGGACATTCTCACGCTGCGCAAGTCGGAGCTGGAGAAGGAGCCGACGGCTCTGGTGGCCAACCTGCCCTACAACATCGCCGTGCCGGCGCTGCTGCACCTGCTGGCCGAGTTCCCATCCATCCGCACCGTGATGGTGATGGTGCAGGCTGAGGTGGCCGAGCGGCTGGCCGCCGAGCCCGGCGGCAAGGACTACGGCGTTCCCAGCGTGAAGGTGCGCTTCTACGGACGCGTGCGCCGCTTCGGCATGGTCTCGCCCACGGTGTTCTGGCCGATTCCCCGGGTGTACTCCGGCCTGGTGCGCATCGACCGCTACGAGACCTCGCCCTGGCCGACGGACGAGACCTTCCGCGACCAGGTATTCGAGCTGGTCGACATCGCCTTCGCGCAGCGGCGCAAGACCTCGCGCAACGCGTTCCTGGAATGGGCCGGTTCGGGCAACGAGTCCGCGTCCCGGCTGCTGGCCGCCAGCATCGACCCGGCCCGTCGCGGTGAGACGCTGGCGGTCGCGGAGTTCGTCCGGCTGCTGCAGCGCTCGGGCACTGCCGCCCAGTCCGACTCTGAGCAGCAGAGCGCCCCACAGCTCTAGCTCCCGGTCAGTTGCGCCGGCGCAACACCCGGTTCAGCAGTTCGATCATCTCGGCGCAGGTCTCGTACCGGGCGTCCGGATCCTTGGCCAGTGCCTTGGCCAGGATGGAGTCGAAGGCGTGCGGGATCCAGGACACCCGCCGCGCGATCTTCGGCGGCGGCTGCCGCAGCTGTGCGTCGATCAGAGCCGCCGGTGTCGGCGCGGTGAACGCTGCGGCTCCGGTGATCAGTTCGACCGCCGTGCACGCCAAGGCGTATTCGTCGGTGGCAGCTGAGGGCGCACGTCCGGTGAGCAGCTCCGGTGCCGCGTAGGGCAGTGACGCCTGCACGGTGGCCGCAGACCCGGCCGGCTGGTGGGTGATGCGCTTGGCGGGATCCAGCGACAGCCGTCCGGTGGGGTCTCGGGCCAGCCGTGCGGCCATGTCGGCGGCCACCGAGTGGGCCACGCCGAAGTCGATGAGCACGGCACCACGAGCTCCGAAGTCCCTGTGCACCAAGATGTTCGGCGGTTTCACGTCGCAGTGCACGATGCCGCGGCGGTGTGCGAAGTCCAGCGCCTCGGCAATCTGGCGCAGCGCCTGCAGGCGCAGGTCCAGGCTGTGCAGCGTGCTCACGTTGCCGCCGTCGACGTACTGCATGGCCAGCCAGTCGACGCCCCGGGTGTACATCTCGATGATGTGGGGGTGCCCGAGCCGGCGGGCGAAATCGAATTCGCGGGTGATGCGGATGAGCCGGGACTCCGTGCGCCGGCCCGGCGTCAGCACCTTCAACGCCACCTGGTGGTCATCGCTGATGCGCCTGGCCAGGTACACGGTGGCGCTGCCGCCGTGGCCGAGGACCTGCGCCACGGCGTACCCGTTGAAGTCCTCACCTGGACGCGGCACCTCTGCACTCTAGTTGCCGGCCCCGGTACCGCTAGGCTCGTGCGGTGTCCGCATCCGACGGCAGCACCGCCGCAGAGTGGGTACCGACTGGATCGGTGACCGTGCGCGTTCCGGGCAAGGTCAACCTGTTCCTCGCCGTCGGTGACACCCGTGCCGACGGCTACCACGAACTGACCACCGTCTTCCACGCCGTCTCGCTGTTCGACGAGATCACCGTGCGCACCGCCGACGTGATGTCGCTGGACATCACCGGCGAAGGGGCGGAGTCACTGCCCGTCGACGAACGCAACCTGGCCTGGCAGGCCGCCGAGCTGCTGGCCGAGCACGTGGGCCGGACCCCCGACGTGGCGATCACCATCGACAAGTCCATCCCGGTGGCCGGCGGGATGGCCGGCGGCAGCGCCGACGCCGCGGCGGTGCTGGTTGCCGTCAACCATCTCTGGGAGCAGGGCGTGCCCCGGCGTGACCTGCACGCGCTGGCCGCCGAACTGGGCAGCGACGTGCCGTTCGCGCTGCACGGCGGCACCGCGCTGGGCACGGGCCGGGGGGAGGAACTCGCGACTGTCCTGGCGCGCAACACGTTCCACTGGGTGCTGGCCTTCGGCGCGGAAGGACTGTCCACACCGAAGGTCTTCGCCGAGATCGACCGACTGCGCGAGAACGGTGAGCCGCCGCGCCTGGGCGACACGGAGCCTCTGCTGGCGGCCCTGGCCACGGGTGATCCCGCGCAACTGGCCCCGCTGCTGGGCAACGAGCTGCAGGCTGCCGCCATCAGTCTGGATCCGCGGCTGCGCCGCACCCTGCGGGCCGGGATGGACGCCGGTGCGCTGGCGGGGATCGTGTCGGGATCCGGGCCGACCTGCGCGTTCCTGTGCACGTCGGCGGGTGCGGCGGTGGACGTCGGCACGGAGTTGGCGGGTGCCGGCGTGTGCCGCACGGTGCGGGTGGCCAGCGGTCCGGTGCAGGGCGCGCGCGTGGTGCCCAGCCCGCTCGGGCAGTGACGTCGACCCGCAACGTTTGGCAGGTTACTTAAGAGGAGTTTAAGATGATTCGCGGTGGTGGAAACCGGTCTGACACGCGATGCCTCTCGAACGCCCTCCGAGACCCTCGGCGGGCGTTTTGACGACAGCAGTGCCGGGGCCGTGCCCATCGCCGGATCTCTGCCGATTCGAGACCTAACCGCAGCTCAATCGTGCGCGCGCGCCTTCTACGGTCCGCAGCAGACATCCCATACGTTCGAGTCGCTCCGGAAGCCGAGGAGGTCCTCGTGAGCAGGTTCACCGAGAAGATGTACTACAACGCCGCGACCAGCTCGAAAGGGATGGTCACCGGGGAGCCGCACGAGCCCGTCCGCCACACGTGGGGCGAAGTGCACGAGCGGGCCCGCCGGATCGCCGGTGGTCTGGCCGCGGGCGGCATCGGGCCCGGCGACGCCATCGGCGTGCTGGCCGGCTTCCCGGTCGAGATCGCGCCCACCGCCCAGGCGGTCTGGATGCGCGGCGCCAGCCTGACCATGCTGCACCAGCCGACCCCGCGCACCGATCTGGCGGTGTGGGCGGAGGACACCCTCACGGTGATCCAGATGATCGAGGCCAAGGCCGTGGTGGTGGCCGAGCCGTTCCTGGTCGCCATCCCGGTGCTCGAGGAGAAGGGCATCCAGGTGCTCACCGTCGGCGATCTGCTGGCCGCCGAGCCCATCGATCCGGTGGAGACCGGCGAGGACGACCTGGCGCTGATGCAGCTGACCTCCGGCTCGACGGGCTCACCGAAGGCCGTGCAGATCACGCACCGCAACATCTACTCCAATGCCGAGGCCATGTTCATCGGCGCGCAGTACGAAGTCGAGACCGACGTGATGGTCAGCTGGCTGCCCTGCTTCCACGACATGGGCATGGTCGGCTTCCTGACCATTCCGATGTACTTCGGCGCCGAGCTGGTCAAGGTGACGCCGATGGACTTCCTGCGCGACACCCTGCTGTGGGCCAAGCTGATCGACAAGTACAAGGGCACCATGACGGCCGCCCCCAACTTCGCCTACGCGCTGCTGGCCAAACGGCTGCGCCGGCAGGCCCAGCCTGGCCAGTTCGACCTGTCCACCCTGCGCTTCGCCCTCTCGGGCGCCGAGCCGGTGGAGCCCGCCGACGTCGAGGACCTGCTGGACGCAGGCAAGCCGTTCGGCCTGAAGCCGTCGGCGATCCTGCCGGCCTACGGCATGGCCGAGACCACCCTGGCGGTGTCTTTCTCCGAGTGCAACGCCGGCCTCGTGGTCGACGAGGTGGATGCCGACCTGCTGGCGGCCCTGCGGCAGGCCGTGCCCGCCACCAAGGGCAACACCCGCCGCCTGGCCACCCTCGGGCCACTGCTGACCGACCTCGAAGCCCGGATCGTCGATGAGCACGGCAACGTGATGCCGCCGCGCGGTGTCGGTGTGATCGAGCTGCGCGGGGAGTCGCTGACCCCCGGTTACATCACCATGGGTGGTTTCATCCCGGCGCAGGACGAGCACGGCTGGTACGACACCGGCGACCTGGGCTATCTCACCGACAACGGGCACGTCGTGGTGTGCGGCCGCGTCAAGGACGTCATCATCATGGCCGGGCGCAACATCTACCCGACCGACATCGAGCGGGCCGCCGGACGCGTCGAGGGCGTGCGCCCGGGCTGTGCGGTGGCCGTCCGCCTGGATGCCGGGCACTCACGGGAAACCTTCGCCGTCGCTGTCGAGTCCAACGCCTACCAGGACCCCGACGAAGTGCACCGCATCGAGCGTCAGGTGGCCCATGAGGTGGTGACCGAGGTGGACGTCCGGCCGCGCAATGTCGTGGTCCTGGGACCCGGCACCATCCCCAAGACACCGTCGGGCAAGCTGCGCCGCGCCAACTCGGTGGCGCTGGTCACCTAGACCTGTCAGGCCGAGCGCGGCTCGTCGTGCAGGGCCTCGGTGATACGCCGTTGGGCTTCCCCGACGGAGATGCGCAGCCGTCGGGCCAGCACGTCGGCCCAGGAGCTGTCGCCGAACTGCACCGGCTTCGGGCCGGTGACCAGCGTGCGCAACAGCCGGCGGTCGAAGGCGGCCATCTGCTTCTCGGCCTCTTCCACCCGCAGCAGCAGCGCGCGTTGATCGACGGGACGTAACTGCTCCAGCGGCTGCCGGGCCAACGTGCGCAAACCTGCTTCGATGCCGTCCAGTGCGGACAGGATGTCGTTGTTCGTACTCATGGCTGTGACGCTAGACCCGGCCACCGACACCGTGCCTACACTCGGGTGGATGAGTGCACAGCTGACGCAGCGCCGCGGCCTGAACGACTCGATCACCCGGTTCTGGAGCTTCGCCGCTCCCGCCTACAACCAGCCCTGTCTGCAGCGCTGGGTCTACCGCCCGGGCCAGGACGAGGTGGTGCGCGCTCTGCGCTCCCAGGGCTCGCAACGGATCGCCGACATCGCTTGCGGCACCGGCATTCTCACCGACCGGATCGAGCGTGAGCTGCGGCCCGACGAGGTCTACGGAGTGGACATGTCCGACGGCATGCTGGCCCAGGCCCGCCGGCGCAGTGACCGGGTGCGCTGGATGAAAGGCCCTGCCGAGGAGCTGCCGTTCGCCGACGGGTTCCTCGACGCCGTGGTCACCACGTCGGCGTTCCACTTCTTCGACCAGCCGGCGGCGTTACGGGAATTCCACCGCGTGCTGGCGCCCGGTGGGCTGGTGGCGGTGACCACCATCGGCCCGCGGCTGCCCCTGCAGCGGCTCTCGGCCGATCTGCGCAATCCGGCGCACATCCCCTCACCGCGGGAGATGCACACGCTGTTCACCGATGCCGGCCTGACCGTGGCCGATCAGCACCGCGTGGCGCGGCCGCTGTGGACCCAGCTGCTGTCCGATCTGATCACCGTGGGCGTCAAGAGTTAGTGCACGATCGGCAGCCGCAGCACCAGCCGCGCGCCGCCCAGGGCACTCTTTTCCAGAGCTGCTGTGCCGCCGTGCAATTCGGCCTGCTGAGCCACCAGTGCCAGGCCCAACCCCGAACCCGATCGCGACGCCGTGGACCCGCGGGCGAAGCGTTCGAACACCTCGGCGCGCTCGGCTTCGGGCACCCCGGAGCCGTTGTCGTCGACGGCGATCTCCACGCCGGCCGCCGAGCTGACCGCACTCAGCTGCACCTCGGTGGCACCACCGTGCTTGACGGCATTGGCGATCGCGTTGTCGATCACCAGGCGAAGCCCGGCGGGCAGGCCGAGCATCAGCACCGTGGGTGACGGTGCCAGCGACACCTTGAGGTCCGGATAGCTGCGCACGGCGTCGTGGGCGGCACGGTCCAGCAACTCGGTGATGTCCAGCGGCACATGATCGTCGGCGGTGGTCAGCTGTCCCTGCGCCAGCCGCTCCAGCGCGGTCAGCGTGGCCTCGATGCGGGTCTGGGTGCGCATGATGTCGCCGACCAGTTCCTCCCGCTGCGGGCGGTCCAGGTCCAGCGTGGAGAGCACCTCGAGATTGGTGCGCATGGCCGTCAACGGGGTGCGCAGCTCGTGCGAGGCCACCGCGGCGAAGTCGCGGGCCGATTCCAGGGCCTCCTTGGTGCGCTGCTGCTCGGTACCGATCCGGGCCAGCATGCCTTCCACCGCCTCGGCGATCTCCTCGGCTTCGCGCACCCCGCGGACCTGCACGTCGTCGGGGTTGGACTGCGCGTTGATGGCCCGGGCCTGCTGGGCCAACAACCGGAACGGGTTGACCATGATCAACGAGATGAACCAGCCCACCACGAAGGTGCCCGCGATGACGCTGCCGCAGATGATGAGCACCCGCGTGTGCTGGGCGTCGATGCGGCGCTCGGTCTCGGCGACGGGTGCGCCCAGGGCGATGGATGCGGGGCCCGCGGCGAACGTCCGGACCCGGTACTCCACCCCGTCGATGGTGGTGTTGGTGTAGCCGGTGCCCAGTTCGGGCAGCACGATCGATGGTGGCGCCGACACCGTGACCCCCCCGATGCGGGCGGTGCGGACCAGGTTGCCGTCCGGGGTGGCCTGGTCGACGTCACCGGCGCTGGGTGCGCTGAGGAGGTTGGAGAAGTCACCGAGGCTGCTCACCGAGTCCAGGCGCCGGTCCAGCTGGCTGTACTGCTCGTTGGTGATCCCGATCCACACCCAGGCCCCGAGAATCAGCACGGTCGCGATCACCCCGATCTCGGAGATGATCACGATGGTGCGCAGCGACAGCAGTCGGGCCAGTCCCCGCAGCAGCCGCTTCTTACCTGAGGGGGGCACCCAGACATCTTGCCCGACGTGGGAACCGGTTGGGCAATGTGCCCGCCGATGACCGGCGCCAGCTAACTGGTGATGGCACACTGTCAGCCAATGTCGGGGGGAGACACGGATGGGTGCTGCTGACGTCGGCGACACCGCGATGATGCTGGTGATACCCGTGGTGGGGTTGATCCTGCTGAGCTCGGGTATCTGGCGGCAACGACACGAGTCACGGGCTTCCCCGCCGCCCCCGGGAGCGCCGTCGCCCCAGCCGGTGCCGCATTCCGGTCCCGATGCGATCGCCACCGTACTGATCCTGCTGGGCAGCGGCCTGCTGGTGCTGGGCCTGGCCGCCACCGCGCTGGCCGCGCTGGGCCCGAGGCCGGATTCGACGCGGTCCGCCCGGCTGTCGCTGAGCTCACCGACGGCCGCTGCCCACCGGCTGCACGTGGGGGAATGCATCACGGATCGGCAGTACGCGGTGGCGGACATGTCGCCGAGGCCCACCGACTGCGCCGATCCGGACGCCGTCTACGAACTGGCCTATCAGGCCGAGGGCCCGTCGGCCACCTGTCCGGACGGGTTCCGGGAGGACTCCGGCTACGCCGTCCTGTTCAACAACTCCCACACCTACTGCTTCGTGCTCAACGTCGACGAGGGGGAGTGCTTCTCCGTGCTGCCTGAAGCGGACCTGTTCCGGCCGGTGGACTGCACCGACCCCGACGCGAACACCCGGATCGACAAGATTCTGGACGGCGCCGAGGATCTGGCGCTGTGTCCCGCGGGCCCGCAGGGTGCGTCCTTTCCGCAGCCGGCCCGCACCTACTGCGTGGTATCGCCCGGTTGATCGTCGAGGTCGATCAGCACCGGTGCGTGATCGCTGGCGCCCTTGCCCCGACGTTCGTCCTTGCCGATCTCGGCGTGCCGCACCCGGGCTGCCAGAGCCGGTGAGCCCAGGATGAAGTCGATGCGCATGCCGCGGCGTTTCTGGAACGCCAGTTGCGTGTAGTCCCAGTACGTGTAGACCCCGGGGCCCGGGGTGAAGGGACGCACCACGTCGGTGAATCCCGCGTTGTTGATCGCGTGGAACGCAGCCCGCTCCGGCTCGGACACATGTGTGTGGCCCAGGTAGGCCTCGGTGCTCCAGACGTCCTCGTCGGTGGGGGCGATGTTCCAGTCGCCCACCAGCGCGATCGGCGCTCCGGCGTCGTCGCCCAGCCAGCCCGCCGCGGTATCCCGCAGCGCCGCAAGCCAATCCAGTTTGTACGCGTAGTGCGGATCGGCCAGGGAGCGGCCGTTGGGAACGTAGAGGCTCCACACCCGCACCCCGCCGCAGGTGGCGCCGAGCGCGCGGGCTTCCGCAGCCGCCTCGACGTCGGGTTTGCTGCTCCAGGTGGGTTGGCCGGCGAAGCCGATCTCGATGTCCGCCAACCCGACCCGGCTGGCGATCGCCACGCCGTTCCACTGGCTGACCCCGACGTGGGCCACCTCGTAACCCAGTGCGGCGAACGGCATCGACGGGAACTGCGCGTCGGTGCACTTGGTCTCCTGCATGGCCAGCACGTCCACGTCAGCGCGCTCCAGCCAGTCGGTCACCCGGTCCACGCGGGTGCGGATCGAGTTCACATTCCAGGTGGCCAGTCGCATCCGACCACCCTAGGGGGTGCGTTGGAAGCCAGCGTCGGCAGTGTGTCCGATCCGCCAAACCTCCTGTGTCACTTCGGTATCTGAGGCCTCATCGCACCGATTTTGTCGGTGGTCGCCTATATGTTCGATGCATGGGAACGTCAGCTGTCGCCGATCGCGAGGCGATGCTGGCGGCCCTGGCGGAGATGGAAGAGCTGACCGCCCGGATGAATCGGCTGTCGATCGACGCGTTCTCCGATGTCGAGTTGTTGGATGTGCAGCAGCGGCGTGAAGCCATCACCCGCGCGCAGCCGGTGTTCGATCATCGGGTGTATCAGCGGATCACGTCTCAGAGTTCACCGGTGGCCTTGGGTGCCAAGAGTTACGCGGCAGTGTTGTCGCAGCGGTTGCGGATTTCCAGCTCGGAGGCGCGCCGCCGGTTGGATGAGGCGGCGTTGTTGGGGCCGCGGACCTCGCTGACCGGTGAGCCGATGGCGCCCACGATGCCGGGGTTTGCGCGCGGTCAGGCGCAGGGGTTGATCGGGGCCGAGCACATCAAGCATGTGCGGTGGTTTTTCCGTGAGCTGCCCGGCTTCGTGGACTTCCAGACCCGGGCCAACGCCGAAGAACAACTGGCCCAGCATGCCTGCGAGCTGGGGCCTGAGGCGTTCCGCGCCGCCGCCGCGCACATGCTCTATCTGCTGAACCAGGACGGGGAGCTCTCCGATGAGGACCGTCAAGCCCTGGCCTATATCCGGGTGGGTAAGCAACGCCCCGACGGGATGCGCCCGTTCGAAGGCTTGTTGACCCCGGAGGCGTGGGCGACTCTGGAGCCGTTGCTGGAGCGCAACGCCGCCCCGGGGATGTGCAACCCGGCTGATGAGAACCCCTGCCTTGACGGTGAACCCACCGAAGAGCAGATACGCAACGACACCCGCACCACGGGCAAACGGAATCACGATGCGCTGCTGGCTCTGTGCAAGCGCATGCTCACCACGCAGCCGACGGGGACCATCAACGGATTACCGGCGAACGTGGTCATCACCGTGAGTCTGACCGATCTGGAGAAGGGCACCGGCCACGGCCTCACTGCCGGCGGCACGCTGCTGCCGATCGCCGATGTGCTGAAGTTCGCCGCCCACTCCCGCCCCTGGCTGGCGCTGTTCGACGGCAAAGGGCTACCGCTGCATCTGGGCCGGGCCAGGAGGACCGCCACCCTGGCCCAGCGGTTGATGCTGCTCGCGAAGCACCGGGGCTGCACCATGCCCGGGTGCACCGCCAGCGCCTACCGCTGCCAGGTGCATCACGCCAACCAGGACTGGAAAGACGGCGGCCGCACCGACATCGAGGACCTGACGTTGGCGTGCGGGCCGAACAATCGGATGGTGGAGACCACCGGCTGGACCACAAGAAACCGCCCCGAGGATGGTGTCACCGAGTGGATCCCGCCGCCACACCTCGACTGCGGCCAGTCCCGCACCAACAACATTTACCACCCGGAACGGATCATCGACCCCGGCGACGACCCGTAACCAGAAGCTGATGCGCCCTACGCCAGAACGGAATCGACCTCGACATAGCGCACGCGGTGATGCAGGGCGAAGCCCATGGACTCGTAGAGCCGGATTGCCGCGGCGTTGTCGCTGAGCACCTGGACGTAACACCGGGTGGCGCCACGGGCGGCGCCCCACCCCATCAGCCCTTCGCAGATGGTGCGCGCGTGACCGCGCCGGCGCTGCTCGTCTGCCACCCGCACCGACGAAATACCCAGCCAGCGTGTGCCGTCCGGGGCGGAGGTCACCGCACCCCGACCCACGGCGGCACTGCCGACGGAGGCGAAGGTGACCTCGCCGTCGACCACCGCGGTGAGAACCTCGACCGGGACCTCACGTTCATACACCCGTAACCAATCGGCATCCGGACGGGTCGCCGACGTGATGGCGGCCGCGGGGCCTGCTTCGATGTCGCGCACCAGCACCCGGTTCTCCTTTATCCCGGGTGCACCGACCTTCAGCAGCCGCTCCGGCAGGGCCAACCACGCCGGCAGGCCACGCTCGCCGTACCAGCGTGCCACCGCGGGCAGTTCGGCCAACGTGGCTGACATCTGCAGCGGCACAGCTGAATTGGCCCGACTGGTGTGCCCGCCCGCGGCGCGTAGGAACCAGCCGCCGATCCAGTGCTGCTCGGTGCCCGGCCAGGCCAGCGCCGCCGCGTACTCCAGCGCCCGGATCTCGGAGTTGCGCACCGGCCGACCGCTGAGCTCCCGCACGCTGACGACGTCGGCAGGATCCACTTCGACGGTGCCGTCGGAGGCGGTGCGCACCAGGACAAGCGGCGACGTCGCCTCCAAGTGGCCGATGACGTCGGTCAGGCCGTCGGGCACCCGGTACCGGATGCTGACGCGGTTGCCGATGCCGGGGAACTCGATCAATGCCCGAAGGGATCCGGTCCCTCGCCCGGGGTCCAGGAGAAGCCCGGCACACCCCAGCCGTTCCGCTTGACCGCGCGCTTGGCGGCGCGGGCGTGGCGGCCCACCAACCGGTCCAGATAGAGGAAGCCGTCCAGGTGTCCGGTCTCGTGCTGCAGCATGCGGGCGAACAGGCCGGTGCCCTCGATGTCGACCGGGGCGCCCTCGGCGTCGACGCCGGTCACGCGGGCCCAGGTGGCGCGGCCGGTGGGGAAGTTCTCCCCGGGCACCGACAGGCATCCCTCGTCGTCGTCCTCCGGGTCGGGCATGGTCTCGGGTACCTCGGAGGTCTCGAGCACCGGGTTGATCACCACGCCGCGTCGCCGCACCGTCGCCTTGCGGTCATCGGCGCAGTCATAGACGAAGACCCGCAGCGGTACGCCGATCTGGTTGGCGGCCAAGCCGACTCCGTATGCGGCGTCCATGGTCTCGTACAGATCTTCGATGAGTGCGGTCACGTCTTCGGGGATCGATCCGCCGGGGCCGAGCTCCACCGGCTGGGTCGGAGTGTGCAGGACGGGGTCTCCCACGATGCGGATCGGAACTACTGCCATGGTCGGCAAGCTTAAGTCAGCCGACGCGCTGGTTCGGGTGCCCTCCCAAATGACGCGGGCGTGGTTGAATACTCGCGCAGAACCACACCGATGTCATTTCGTTGGCGAATGGTTACAAGGGAGCGGAATGGAAGGCGCCATGGCAAGGGCTGAGCGTTCGGGGGATGACGCTGAGCTCACCGATGGGCTGACCCGTCGCGAGCACGACATCCTTGCATTCGAACGGCAATGGTGGAAGTACGCCGGGTCCAAAGAAGAGGCCATCAAAGAGCTCTTCTCCATGTCAGCCACGCGCTACTACCAGGTGCTCAACGCCCTCGTCGAACGGCCCGAAGCGCTGGCGGCCGACCCGATGCTGGTCAAGCGTCTCCGTCGGCTGCGGGCCACCCGCCAGAAGGCCCGCGCCGCACGCAAGCTGGGCTTTGACATCACCTGAGTTAGGGTGGGCGCGATGAACGAGCGCGTTCCTGACTCCTCCGGGCTGCCACTGCGCGCCATTGTGATGGTGCTGCTGTTCCTGGGCATCGTGTTCCTGCTGGTCGGCTTCCAGGCGTTGAACTCCAGCGGTGACGATGACGACACCGCCGGTACGCCAGTGGTCACCACCACCTCCAGTGCGGCGCCGACCTCGGAGACCGAGGAGCCCGCGCCGCGCCCGGAGGTCCGGGTGTTCAACATCTCCGAGGTGGCCGGGGCGGCCGAGAACGTCGCCAACCGGGTGCGTGAGGACAACTGGAACGTCACCGAAGTGGGCAACCTGGTGCTGCCGGACGTGCCCGTCACCACCGTGTACTTCGGTGAAGGCGAGCAGGAGGCGGCCGAAGAACTGGGACGGCTGCTGGAAGCTCCCGTCGCACCCCGCATTCCCGAGGTCGCAGAGCAACCACCCGGGTTGATCGTGGTGGTCACAGGTTAGGCTGGCGCGCATGCCCGCCAGACTTCTGAAGAAGCCCGCGCTCGCCGTCGCAGTCCTGCTGCCCGTCGTCGGTCTGACCGCGTGCACCCCGTACGAGCCCGTCGCCTCCGAGCCGGGCACCACCCCGCCGGTGTGGACCGGCTCGCCGGCGCCCGCAGCGGGCGAGGGTGAGGGCGAAGGCGGTGCCGAAAGCCAGAGCAGCAGCGGCGCCGAATCGTCGCTCGAGGTGCCGATCAACACCGCCGACGGCACCGAAGTGGCAACGGCCACCTTCGAGTTCAGCGCCGGGTACGCGACCATCACGGTCGAGACCACCGAAACCGGGGTGCTGACCCCCGGCTTCCACGGACTGCACATCCACTCCGTCGGCGCGTGCGAGGCCAACTCGGTGGCTCCCACCGGCGGGGCGCCGGGTGACTTCCTGTCCGCGGGCGGGCACTTCCAGGTACCGGGCCACAGCGGGCACCCGGCCAGCGGCGACCTGAGTTCGCTGCAGGTGCGCGAGGACGGGTCCGCGCGGCTGGTCACCACCACCGACGCCTTCACCGAGGACGATCTGCTGGCCGGCCAGGGCACCGCGATCATGATCCACGAGGGCCCGGACAACTTCGCCAACATCCCGCCCGAGCGCTACAACCAGGTCAACGGAACCCCGGGTCCGGACGCCACGACCATGGCCACCGGTGACGCCGGCGGCCGGGTGGCTTGCGGTGTCATCGGCGGGCAGTAGCGCCGACCGCATCGATTTTGCCGGTTCCTACCGGCCGACCGTCGGCGTCGAATGGGAGTTCGCGCTCGTCGACGCGGTGACCCGCGACCTGTCCAACGAGGCCGCCGGGGTGATCGCCGAGCTGGGTGAGAACCCGCACGTGCACAAGGAGTTGCTGCGCAACACCGTCGAGATCGTCACCGGCATCTGCTTCAACTCCGGGCAGGCCATGGAGGATCTGGCCACGACGCTGCGTGCGGTGCGACAGGTGGTGCGCGGTCGCGGCATGGAATTGTTCTGCGCCGGAACACATCCCTTCGCTGAAGCTTCCGCGCAGAAGCTCACCGATGCTCCCCGCTACGCCGAGCTGATCAACCGCACCCAGTGGTGGGGCCGCCAGATGTTGATCTGGGGCGTGCACGTCCACGTCGGGGTGTCCTCGGCGCACAAGGTGATGCCGATCATCAGCTCCCTGCTCAACCACTATCCGCACCTGCTGGCGCTGTCGGCGTCCTCGCCGTGGTGGGAAGGTGAGGACACCGGCTACGCGAGCAACCGGGCGATGATGTTCCAGCAGTTGCCCACTGCGGGGCTGCCGTTCCAGTTCCAGACGTGGCGCGAGTTCGAGGGCTTCGTGCACGACCAGAAGAAGACCGGCATCATCGACCACATCAACGAGGTGCGCTGGGACATCCGGCCGTCGCCGAATCTGGGCACCGTCGAGATCCGGATCTTCGACGGGGTCTCCAACATCGAGGAACTCAGCGCGCTGGTGGCACTGACGCACTGTCTGGTGGTGGATCTGGACCGCCGCCTCGACGCCGGCGAAGCGCTACCGGTGATGCCGCCGTGGCACGTGCAGGAGAACAAGTGGCGCGCGGCGCGCTACGGCCTGGACGCCATCATCATCCAGGATGCCGACAGCAACGAGCGGCTGGTCACCGAAGACCTCGACGACCTGCTCAACCGGCTGGAACCGGTGGCCCACTCCCTGCACTGCTCCGACGAACTGGCCCGGGTGGCCGACATTCCCCGCCGCGGTGGGTCCTACCAGCGGCAACGTCGGGTGGCGGAGGAGAACGACGGGGATCTGCGTATGGTGGTCGATGCGCTGGTGGACGAGCTCATCCTCTAGAGATCTGGGTGCACCCATGGACTACACGTTGGCCGCACGGATGGTCGCCGGGATCGCGGTGACCGCAGCCGCCGTGGCGGCCTGCAGCACCACCGTCGACGGCAACCCGGTGGCCGGACCCGACACTCAGGCCCTCAGCACGCCGGCCCCCACCACTCAGTCGCCCACCACTCAGTCGCCGACGACGCGGACCACACCCCCCGGTGCGCCCACCGTGCCGTCCGTGCCCACCCGGACCGCGACGCCGGGTTCACCGGCGGCGGACACCACCTGCGACGAGTACATCAACCTCGACGAGACGGCCCAGCGCGAGGTCATCACCGCCGTCGCGGCCGACAACCAGCTGGTGTCGCTGAACCCCGAGCTGTGGGTCACCCTCACCAGCGCGCTGTGCACCTTCGCCGAACCGTCAACGCCGGTGCGCGACGTGCTGGCAGGGCAGGGGATCCGGTGACCGCGACGCCGATGTTCCCGCTGGAGACGGCGATGCTGCCCGGCGAGCAGCTACCGCTGCGAATCTTCGAGCCGCGGTACGCCGCGCTGGTGCAGGACACCTTGGACCGCGACGACAAGTCATTCGGGGTGGTGCTGATCGAACGTGGCCGGGAGGTGGGCGGCGGCGACGACCGCCTCGACATCGGGGTGCGGGCCCGCATCGCGGCCTTCGAGGACTACGGCGATGGCACCTACCGGCTGCGCTGCGCGCTGACCGAACGAATCCGGGTGACGCAGTGGCTGCCTGATGATCCTTATCCGCGGGCCGAGGTGCAGTCCTGGCCCGACGAGCCGGGCCCGGTCAGCAGCAGCGGGGTCGGCGACGTCGAAGACCGCATCTGGGGGCTGTTCGAACGGATCGCCCACGCGCGCGACGCGCACCTGCCGGAGCGGGCCGACGTGCTGGGCGACGGGCTGGATGTGCCTGCCGGACAACGGCTCTACGAGCTGGCGGCCCGGATGCCGATGGGCACCGCCGACAAGTACTCGGTACTGGCCGCCCCGTCGCCGGCCGACCGGCTGACCGCGCTGCAGGAGGCCGTCGACATCGTCTCTGCGATGGTGGAGTTCCAGCTCTCCGGCGACTGAGGCTACCTGTCGTCGCGCATCTCGTCGGCGGCCAGCAGGTCGTCGCGGTCGCGCTGCTCGCGGTAGGCCAGCTGGCCCACCCGCTGTGCCACCACCGGGGCGGTGATGAGGGTGAACAGGCCGGTCAAGATGATCATCCCCACGTCGGGGTGGCCACGCAGCCGCAACGCGGCTCCCAGCAGCACCAGCAACAGGCCCAGCGTCTGGGGCTTGCTGGCGGAGTGCATGCGCGAGAGGGTGTCGGGGAAGCGGACCACTCCGATGGCGGCGGTCAGCGCCAGCGCCGAACCGCCCAGCACCAGCACCCCGGACAGGACGTCGAAGGCGTTCATCGTTTCGCCCCCCGATTCTCGCTGTCGGGCACGCGGAATCGCGCCACGCTGACCGATCCGACGAAGCTGATCAGCGCCAGCGCGGCCAGGCTGTAGGTCACAGTGGTGTCCAGGCTGAACGCCGCCCAGGTGCCGATGCTGCACATGGTGACGGCCACCAGGGTGTCCAGGGCGACCAGCCGGTCCAGTGTGCTCGGGCCGGCCAGCAGCCGGAACATGGTGATGGCCGCCGCGGCGATCAGCATCACCGCGGCGATCAACCACACGGTGTTCACTGCGGCGCCTCCTCGGTCTCGGGGTCGCCGGCCAGTTCCTCCGCCGACGCGGGCCGCCACTCGCTGTCGCGTTCGAACGCCGCGATGAGCAGCCGTTCGACCACGGCGACCTGGTGGTAGAACTGCTTGACCGCCTTGTCCGATCCCACGTTGATGACGTGGGCATACAGCAACCGGCGCACCTGGTCGATTTCCAGCACGATCGAGCCCGGGATCAGGTTGTAGATGTTGACCGCGAGCGCCAGCACCAGGTCCGACTTCACGGACAGCTGGGCCCGCAGCACCGCGCTGCGCGGCGGCGGCCCGGGGCGGATGGCCAGCCAGGCGATCTGGAAACTGGACATCACCAGGTACACGTTGACGCGGATGACCAGGTTGAGCAGTGACAGGACATGCACCTTGCCCTGGACCGGCACCCGTGGCAGCGGCAGGAACACCGTGATGAGCAGTCCCACCGCCAGCCCGGACAAGACATTCGCCGCAGAGACGTTGCCCCACAACAGAACCCATACCGCAGTCAGGCCCACCAGCACCCAGATGCGCAGCATGAACCATCGCATCGTGGGTTTCTTCGGCGGTTTCCTCACGGGCGCGCACCTCCCACCACTGCGCCGATGTACTGATCGCGGTTGATCACCTCGTCGGCGGCCCGTTCGCTGAACGCGAAGATCGGTCCCGCAGCCACCGTCAGGGCCAGCCCGACGGCCATCAGCGCCATGGTGGGCACCACCATGCCGATGGGCATGCGGCCCACGTCGGCGCGCTCCTCGAACGGGATGTCCTCGTCGTCGTCGAGCAGCGCGGCCGGCCCGGCCGTGGAGCGTTCGCCTTCGGGGGCGTCGGCGCGGGCCCGCCAGAACGCCTTGGTCCACACCCGGGCCACCACGTACAGGGTCAGCAGGCTGGTCACCACGCCGCCGCCCACCAGCCACCAGGCCAGCACCGATCCGTCGGCGCTGCCCGCCTCCAGCAGGGCCACCTTGCCGATGAAGCCCGAGAACGGCGGGATACCACCGAGATTCAGCGCCGGGATGATGAACACGAACGCCAGCAGGGGGCTGGCCGCCGCCAGACCGCCGAGCCGTTTGAGCGTCGACGCCCCGGCTTGGCGCTCGATCAGACCCACCACCAGGAACAACGTCGTCTGCACGATGATGTGGTGGGCCACGTAGTAGATGGCCCCGGACATGCCGAGCTGACTGGACAGCGCGATCCCGAAGACCATGTAGCCGATGTGGCTGACCAGCGTGAAGGACAGCAGACGCTTGATGTCGCTCTGTGCGATCGCGCCCAGGATGCCCACCACCATGGTGAGCAGCGCGGCCACCAGCAGCAGGGGATCCAGCCCGCCGCCGGGGAACAGCAGCGAGTGCGCCCGGATGATGGCGTAGACGCCGACCTTGGTGAGCAGCCCGGCGAACACCGCGGTGACGGGTGCCGGTGCAGTGGGGTAGGAGTCGGGCAGCCAGGTCGACAGCGGGAACACCGCGGCTTTGATGCCGAACGCCACCAGCAGCACCGCGAACAGCGCACTGCGTGTTCCGGGGCTCACGTCGTCGAGGCGCAACGCCAACTCGGCCATGTTCAGCGTGCCGGTGGCCGCGTACACCAGCGCGAGTCCGAACAAGAAGATCATCGACGAAACCATCGAGACCATCACGTAGGCGATGCCGGCGCGCACCCGGTCGCGGGTGCCGCCGATGGTGAGCAGTACGAAGCTGGCCGACAGCAACACCTCGAAGCCGACGTAGAGGTTGAACAGGTCACCGGCCAGGAACGCGCTGCAGACGCCTGCGGAGAGCACCAGGTAGGTGGGCAGGAAGATCGACACCGGCTGGCGGTCGTCACCGTCGCGGATGCCCTGACCGATGGCGTAGAAGATCACCGCCAGCAGGACCACCGACGACACCAGCAGCATCAGGGCCGAGAGCCGGTCGGCCACCAGGGTGATGCCCAGCGGCCCCATGCCCGGTTCGCTCTCGCCCCAGCCGCCCACCTGCAGCGCCTGCACCCCGTCGCGGTCCACGACGTACACCAGCGCGGCGCACACCGCCACCACCGAGGTCAGCGCGGCCACGGTGATGGCGCGCTGGGTCCGCGGTTTGCGGCCCGCGATGAGATTGAGGGCGGCCCCGAGCAGCGGGATCAGCACGGGTAGCGGGATCAGGATCTGGGCCAGCATCAGCGCGACCCCTGATGTCCGGGCAGCGCGTCCAGCTCGTCGGGTTCGTCGGTGTCGGGATGCTCGGCCACCGTGCCTTCGAGCGCCTCCTCGTCGGCCTGGGCGGCCTTGGCTTCCTGGGACACCTTGGTGTCTTCGGGGTCGTTGGCGACTTCTTCGACCGTGGTCAGCCGGTAGGACCGGTAGGCCAGCGCCAGCACGAAGGCGGCGATGCCCATGGTGATGACGATGGCGGTCAGGATCATGCCTTGGGCCAGCGGGTCAGCGGTGGTGGTGTTGTTGCCGCTGGTGCGTCCGCGCACCGGGGGATTGCCGGACGGGCCCCCGGCCGTGAGGATCAGCAGGTTGATGGCGTTGCTCAGCAGCAGCAGCCCCAGCAGCATGCGGGTGAGGTTGCGCTCCAGCAGCAGGTACACCCCGCAGGTGGTGAGGCCGCCGATGATGATGAGCGGGACGATGTAGGTGGTCATCGGTGTGCTCCCACCGGCCGGCGCGGATTCTCGGCCATCTCGACGTCGATGCGGGCACCGAGACTGCGCAGGACGTCGAGCACCAGGCCCACCACGATCAGGTACACCCCCAGGTCGAAGAACAGGGCCGTGACGAACTTGATGTGGCCGAGCACCGGCACGTCCAGCTCGACGATGGCCGAGGACAGGGCGGGCGCACCCAGCAGAATGGAGGCCACCGCGGTGCCCGCGGACAGGCCCAGGCCGACGCCCAGGATCTTGCCCGCATCCAGTGGGATCGTCTCACCCAGCTCGTAGCGTCCACCGGCGAGGTAACGCAGCACCAGCGCCAGACCAGCGGTCAGGCCACCGGCGAACCCGCCGCCGGGGGTGTTGTGGCCGGTGAAGAAGAAGTAGATGGACAGCACCATGATCACCGGGAAGATGAAGCGCGTCGCGACCTCCAGCACCAGCGAGCGGTAGCGCGGGTCGCGGTACTCACTGCCCCGCAGCCAGGTGGTGTCGCTGGCGGCCGGGCTGTAGGCCATCACCACACCGATGTCGGGTTGCCCGGCGGGCTGGCTGGCCTGCGGCACCCGTGGTGCCGCGCCGAAGCGCCGATGCCGGAACACCAGCGAGGCTACCCCGGTGGCTGCCACCAGGAGCACCGAGATCTCCCCCAGGGTGTCCCAGGCGCGGATGTCGACCAGCAGCACGTTGACAGTGTTGGAGCCGTGGCCGCGCTCGTAGGCGGCGTCGGGCAAGAGTTCGGCGATGGGGCGGGTGTCGCGGGCGGCCATGGCGAACACCCCGAGGGTGGTGACGGTGGCGCCGACGGCCACGGCCAGCGCGGCGCGCGGGAGGCGGAACCGCTTCATGTGCGTCGCCTCGGCCTCGGCGGGCAGCGTACGCAGCACCAGCACGAAGATGACCAGGGTCAGCGTCTCCACCAGGAACTGCGTCAGGGCCAGGTCCGGTGCACCGTGGAAGGCGAAGATGACGCCGCAGCCGTAGCCGGTGAGGCCGACCAGCAGCACCGCGGCCAGCCTGTTGCGCATCACGACAGCCCCGAGCGCACCGGCCAGCATCAGCACACCCACGATCGGAGTGAACACCGATTGCCACGGCGCGAAGTCCGGCCGGTCACGCGCACCGGCGACCAGCACCACCAACGGCACCAGCACCAGCGTCGCGAGGATGACCGACTGGGTGGCGGGAATGGAGCCGCGCTGCGTGGTGCTGGTGACCCGGAAGGCGACCCAGTCCAGGCCGCGGAGGGTGGCGTCGTACACCCGGTCCGCGTTGCCCAGCGGCAGGAAGTGGAACCGCGCCCCGCGCAGCCGGCCGCGCAGGAAGAACGAGGCCGTACCTGCGGCCACAACCACGGCGGACAACAGCAGCGGCAGTGTGAGGCCGTGCCACAGCGCGAGGTGGTAGTCGGCCCCGCCGGGTAGCGATTCGGCGTACGGATCCAGGGCGTGCTCGAGCAGGCTCGGAACCAGTCCGAAGACCAGGCCCGCTGCGGAAAGCACCGCCGGGGCCAGCAGGAAGGTCGCGGGAGGCTTGTGCAGGTCGGCCACCCGGGTGCTGGGTTCGCGCAGGCCCTTCTTGGCGAAGGCGCCCCAGAGGAAGCGCAGGCTGTAGATGACGGTGAACACCGAGCCCAGGACGATCCCGGCGGTGGCCCAGGGCGCCCAGCTGCCCAGCGACGGACTGTGCAGGAGGGTTTCGAAATCGGCCTCCTTGGCCACGAAGCCCAGGAACGGAGGCAGGCCGGCCATGCTGGCCGTGGCGAGGACGGCGATGACCATCAGAACGGGGAGACGCTTGCCCAGCCACGCCAGTCGCCGGATATCGCGGGTGCCGCTGGCGTGGTCGATGATGCCGGTGACCATGAACAGCGCGGCCTTGAACATGGCGTGCGCGCACAGCATGGCCAGACCGGCCAACATCACGTTGCCGTCGCCGGTGCCCACCAGGACGGTGATCATGCCGAGCTGGCTGACGGTGCCGAAGGCGAGGATGAGCTTGAGGTCGTACTCGCGGATGGCGCGCCAGCCCGCGAGGATCATCGTCAGCAGGCCGAGGCCGAGCACCAGGGGCCGCCACGGCGCGGCGTCGGCGAAGCCGGGCGCCATCCGGGCGATCAGGTAGACACCGGCCTTCACCATGGCCGCGGCGTGCAGGTAGGCGCTCACCGGGGTGGGGGCAGCCATGGCGCCGGGCAGCCAGAAGTGGAACGGCACGAGTGCGGACTTCGACACCGCGCCGATCAGGATCAGCACGATGCCCACGTTGATCGCCAGGCCGGTGGGCGGGTTGGCGATCAGGTCGGAGAGCAGGTAGCTGCCGCCGAGTTCGCCGAGGATGACGATGCCGACCAGCATCGCCAGCCCACCTGCAGTGGTCACCATCAGCGCCTGGGTGGCGGCGCGCCGGCTGGTGGCGCGTTCGGCGTAATGGCCCACCAGCAGGAACGACAGCACCGAGGTCAGTTCCCAGAAGATGTAGAGCAGCAGCAGGTTGTCGCTGGTGACCAGACCGAACATGGCACCGGAGAAGGCGACC
Source organism: Mycolicibacterium tokaiense (assembly GCF_010725885.1). Taxonomy (NCBI): domain Bacteria; kingdom Bacillati; phylum Actinomycetota; class Actinomycetes; order Mycobacteriales; family Mycobacteriaceae; genus Mycobacterium; species Mycolicibacterium tokaiense. Next base: position 2,953,991 of record NZ_AP022600.1, read on the forward strand.
AACTCGGCGGCGAAGCTGGGCAGCCGGTTCTCGATGTGCTCGTCGTGGTGGTGGAAGTAGTCGGCGCAGTAGAAGAGCACCAGTGCGCCGATGGCCAGTACCAGCACACTCATCACGGCGGCCAGGGTGTCGAAGCGCAGGTCGATGTCCATCGACAGTTCCGGCACCCACTGGATGGTCAGTCGGTGGTCGTCACCCTGCGACGACGGCCAGTTGGTGGCGACCCAGAACAGTGAACCCGCGGGCACCAGCGCCAGGGGGTAGAAGGCCCGTCGTCCCCATCTTTTCACCAACAGCGGGGCCACCAGGGCGGCCACGGCATGGGCGATCAGGACGGCGAGCATGGCACTCCGTTTTTCTCAGGCGCCCGGGATGCCGAGCGTCGACTTGCGTCGGGGTGTCAGCCCACTGGTGGGCTTCGATCTTTACGGTTTGTTTACGGCCATCCTACGGTGTGGGGCGAAGTCGGAAACGCCCGGATCGCAAGCGTGTGCGAATGCGGGCATGAGACAAGGGTTTTGGATCACCGCCCGGTGGCGAACTCCCGCAGCGAGGCCACCTGCTCGGGGTCCAGCGATGGCCGCACGGTCGCCCGCGCCGCTTCCACGTCGGCCATCGTGACGTCTGCGGCGTCGATGGAGCGCCGCATCGCCGTCAGCGCCGCCTCGCGCAGCAGCGCCACGCAGTCGGCGGCGCTGTAGCCGTCCAGGTCGCCGGCCAGCGCGTCGAGGTCCACGTCAGCACTCAGCGGCACCGACTTGCCGGCCGTGCGCAGGATGTCCCGGCGGGCGTCGGCGTCCGGTGGCTCCACGAACACCAGCTTCTCCAGCCGGCCGGGCCGCAGCAGGGCGGGGTCGATCAGGTCGGGGCGGTTGGTGGCGCCCAGCACCACCACATCGCGCAGCGGGTCGATGCCGTCGAGCTCAGTCAGCAGCGCGGCCACCACCCGGTCGGTCACCCCGGAATCGTGACTTTGCCCACGCCGCGGCGCCAACGCGTCGATCTCGTCCAGGAACACCAGCGACGGGGCGGAATCCCGGGCCCGGCGGAACAATTCGCGCACCGACTTCTCCGAGCTGCCCACCCACTTGTCCATCAGCTCGGCGCCCTTGACGGCGTGCACGCTCAACCTGCCGGTAGAGGCCAGCGCCCGCACCACGAACGTCTTGCCGCAGCCGGGCGGGCCGTAGAGCAGGACGCCGCGCGGCGGGTCCACACCCAGGCGGGTGAAGGTGTCCGGGTGCTGCAGCGGCCACAGCACGGCTTCGGTGAGCGCCTGCTTGGTGGCCACCATGTCCCCGACGTCGGCCAGGGTGACCGCGCCCACGGACACCTCCTCGGTGGCCGAACGTGACAGCGGCCGGATGACTGTCAGGGCGCCGGCGAGGTCGGCCTGGGTCAGCACGGGTGCTTCGCCGTCGGTGCTGGCGCGGGCAGCCGCGCGCAACGCCGCCTCGCGGACCAGGGCGGCCAGATCGGCCACCACGAAACCCGGTGTGCGGCCGGCGATCTCCGTCAGGTCAAGATCGCGCGTCGGCACCGTGCGCAGCAGCACCTCCAGCAGCTGGCGACGGATGTCGGCGTCGGGCAGCGGCACCCCCAGTTCGCGGTCGCAGACGTCCGGGGCCCGCAGTCGCGTATCGAGGGCGTCCGGCACCGCCGAGGTGGCCACCAGCGCCACCCCAGCGGTGGCGATGGCGGTGCGCAGCTCGGCCAGGATCAGGCTGGCCACCGGCTCGGGCGGGCGGTCGGTGGCCGCGGGTAGCAATGCGTCCACATCGGTGATCAGCAGCACCCCGCCGGAGGCGCGGACGTCGGCGCAGGCCCGGGACACCGCCCGCAGCCGGTCCTCGGCGGCCAGCGCCCCGATCTCCGGGCCGTCGAGTTCCACCAGGTGCCGCGACGAGCACACCGTGCGCACCAGGGTGGCCTTGCCGACCCCGGCGGGCCCGGACACCAGCACCCCCAGATTGGCTGTCGCGCCCAGGGTTTCGAGCAGCTGCGGCTCGTCGAGCGCCAGCTTCAGCCACTCGGTGAGCTTGCCCGCCTGGGCGTGGGCGCCCTTGAGGTCGTCGAAGCTCACCGTCGGGCGGACCACGGGTTCGGCGGCCACCGTCGGCGCGGCGGCAGCACCGTCATCCCAGGCGAGCACGGAGTTGGGCTGCACGCTCACCGGTCCGGCCGGGTCGACCGCGCTGACCGTCAGCAGCTCCGAGGTCCAGGTGATCCCGACCGAGCGGGCCAGCGCCGCGGTGGCCTCCGTGGTCGAGGTCCCGGGTCCGAGGTCGCGGGGCAGCAGCGACACCGTGTCGCCGACGGTCATCACCTTGCCCAGCAGCGCCTGGCGCAGGGTGGCCGGGGAGACCGACCCGGCCGTCAGCCGCGACCCGGTCACGGTCACCGACCGGGCGCCGTGCACCGTCACCGGGGCCACCACCACGGAGCTGTCCTCGCGCAGGCCGGCGTTGGACAGCGTCACGTCGTCCAGCAGCGCGGTGCCCACCGGGGTGCCGGGACCCGCCACCCCCACCACGGCCGCGGTGGTGCGCGCCCCGGTGAGCGACACCGCGTCCCACTCCCGGATGCCGAGGGCCGCGATCGCTTCGGGATGCAGCCGGATGACCCCGCGCCGGGAATCCAGCGCGGAGGTGGTGAGCCGCGCCGTCAGGGTCAGCTGTGGCTGCACGTCAGCCGCCCGGCTTGCGCAGACCCAGACGTTGCATCCGGCGGTAGGGCGCCTTGCCGCGGCGGATCTCGCGGCGCTGCTTGCGCCGTTCCTTGGGCTTGGCGTCCCACGCCTCCGGCCGTGCGGCCACCCACCGCTGGCTGCGCACCGTGAACGGGATGATCAGCAGGTAGCCCACGATGATCAGCAACACCAACACGTAGGGGAACAGCAGCAGGGAGGCTGCGGCCGCGGCGATGGCGATCAGCAGGATGGGTGCGGCGTTGGACGGCATCGACACCGATTTCAGAGCCAGCGTGGGCACCCGGCTCACCAGCAGCGTGGCGTTGGCCGCGAACCACAGGCAGACGAACCAGGGCGCCGTCCACCAGCCGTGGCCGAACTGCAGCAGCGCGGCCAACGGGCCGATGACGCCGACGGCCCCACACGGGGCGGGCATCCCGGTGAAGTACTGGCGCGTGTACGCGGGTTTGGTGTCGTCGTCGAGCAGGGCGTTGAACCGGGCCAGCCGCAGCACGATGCACACGCAGTACAGCAGCGCGAAGATCCAGCCCACCGGTGAGGTGGGCAGCAGCGTCACGTACACCACCAGCGCGGGGGCCACCCCGAAGTTCACGGCGTCGGCCAGGGAGTCGATCTCGGCGCCCATCCGCGACTGCGCGTCCAGCGCGCGGGCGATGCCGCCGTCGATCCCGTCCAGCACCGCGGCCGCGCCGATCAGGGCCAGCGCGATGTGGGGCCGGCCGTCGAGGGCGAACTTGATGGAGGTCAGGCCGGCGCAGATGGCCAGCACCGTGGTGGCGCTGGGCAGGATCCGCATGGCGCGCGGACGCTGCCCCTCCCGGCGTTGCATCACGGCAGCTCGGCGAGGACGGTTTCGCCCGCGATGGCCCGCTGGCCGAGGCTGACCAGCAGTCGCGAGCCCTCCGGGAGGTAGGTGTCCAGCCGGGAGCCGTACCGGATCAGGCCGTAGGTGTCGCCGATCGCCAGCTTGTCGCCGGGCTTGACCTCGCAGACAATGCGCCGCGCCACCAGACCGGCGATCTGGGTGGCGATGATGTCCACGCCCTCGGGAGTGCGGATGACGATCGAGTTGCGTTCGTTGTCCGAGCTGGCCGACGGCAGATCCGCGGTGCCGAACAGGCCCGGCCGGTATTCGACGGCCACCACCTCACCGCCGATGGGTGCCCGCTGCACGTGGGCGTCCAGGACGGACAGGAAGACGCTGACCCGGGGCAGCGGCGTGTCGGCGAGCCCCAGTTCGGGCGGCGGCACCGCGTGCTCGATCAGGCACACCTGCCCGTCGGCGGGGGACACCACCACACCCGGGCGGGTGGGCGGCACCCGTTTGGGGTGCCGGAAGAATCCGGCCTGCACGGCGGCGGCGGCGAGGCCGGCGGTGCGCAGCCAGCGGGAGCGGTAGCCCAGGGCGGCCACCGCCAGGCCGGCGCCGACGAACGGCAGGCCCGCGGGGTGCATCGGAGGGACGGTGGACCGCACCAGATCTACGAGATGCGATGCTTCGGACGTGCGGGGTCGTCTGGCCACGCTTCTATCCTAGGTAGGTCGCCGAGGCGGCGACGGAGGAGCCGGGGAGGCAGGGCCTACCTGCAGAGGCTCAAGTGAGTTCCCAGACACGCACGGCCGACCCCGCGTCCACCTGCGTGACGTCCTCACCGATGTCGAGCAGACAGTTGGCGGAGGCGAGGTAGCGCAGGTGGTGGCTGGCGGGCGGTCCGTAGCCGGCTACGGTGCCGGTGGCCGGGTCGTAGACCCCGCGGCGGAACTGCCGTTTGCCGGCCGGGGACGTCAGCGCTTCGGACAGTTCGGCGGTGTGCTGCCTGCGGTGCACGTCGGCCAACCCCATCGCGGCGCGCAGTGCAGGTCGGACGAACACCTCGAAGGACACCAGCGCGCTCACCGGGTTACCGGGCAGGGTGATGATCGGCACCCCGCCGACGCGGCCCGCGCCCTGGGGCATCCCCGGCTGCATGGCCACCTTGGCGAACTCGACTTCGCCGTCGCCCAGGGCGTCCTTGACCACCTCGTAGGCCCCGGCGCTCACCCCGCCGGTGGTGATGATCAGATCAGCGTCCTCGAGATGCGCGGTCAGCGCCGCGCGGAACTCGGCGACGTCGTCGCTGGACATCGGGGCATGGCTGGCCACCGCGCCGGCGTCGCGCACCGCCGCGGCGAGCATCGCCGCGTTGGACTCGTAGATCTGCCCCGGCTGCAGCGCAGTCCCGGGCGCCACCAGCTCGGTGCCGGTGGACATCACCAGCACGCGCTGCCGCGGCGCGACCTCCAGTTCGGCGATGCCCAGTGCAGCGGCCAGCCCGACGGCGGCCGGCGTCACCACCTGGCCGGCGCGCAGTACGGGTGTGCCCGCGGTGACGTCCTCACCCGCGGCGCGCACGTGCTGGCCCGGCGGCGCCGACACCCGGATCTCCACGGTGTCGGTGCCGCCGTCGGTGCGTTCCACGGGTACGACGGCGGTGGCGCCCTCCGGCAGCGGAGCGCCCGTCATGATGCGGTGCGCGGTGCCCGGTGTCAGGGTCAGCGTGTCGGTGCGCCCGGCCGGGATGTCCTCGGCCACCGGCAGCCGCACCGGGGCCGCCTCGGTGGCCGCGGCGATGTCGGGTGCGTACACGGCGTAGCCGTCCATGGCGGAGTTGTCGAACACCGGAAGCGACAGCGGCGCCACCACATCGGCGGTCAGCACCAGCCCTTCGGCCTGCACCAAGGGCAACCGCGTTCCGGCACGCGGCGTCAGCAGGGCAGCCACCACCCGCTGATGTTCTTCGACGGTGCGCATCAGAACGGGAACCGCACACCGGTCAGTTGCTCGGAGACCGTCCACAGCCGCTCCTGCACGGCGACGTCATGGGACTGCTTGCTCGAGGACACCAGCACCGGATGGCCCCACAGTTCGCGGAAGCCGTCCGGGCCGTAGTACTGACCCCCGCTGGCGCCCGGGTCGGTGGCGGCGCGCAGCGTGGCCAGGGCACCCATGGCGGGGGAGTTGGTCACCAGGCCGGTCAGCTTGTCGACAAAGGGCAGTGAGGACCCCGGGATGTGGCGCATCAGCTCGGTGTTGGACACCCCGGGGTGGGCGGCCACCGCGATGGTCTCGGCGCCTGCGGTGGCCAGACGGCGTTGCAGTTCGTAGGCGAACATCAGGTTGGCCAGCTTGGCCTGCCCGTAGGCCGCCACCCGGTTGTAGCCGCGCTCCCACTGCAGGTCGTCGAAATGGATGGCGGCGCGGATGTTGTGCGCGATGCTGGCGACCACCACCACCCGCGAACCCGGCACCGGCAGCAGGTTCTCCAGCAGCAACCCGGTGAGCGCGAAGTGGCCCAGGTGGTTGGTGCCGAACTGCAACTCGAACCCGTCCTTGGTGGTCTGCTTCGGCGGGTACATCACCCCGGCGTTGTTGATCAGCAGGTCGATGCGCGGGTGGGACTCCTTCAGTTCGGCCGCGGCGGTCCGAACCGATTGCAGGGAGCCGAGATCCAGCGGCTGCACGGTGATGTCGGCGCGGGGCACGGCCCCGAGGATCTGCGCCGCGGCGGCATTGCCCTTCTCGACGTTGCGCACCGCGATCACCACGGTGGCCCCGCGGGCGGCGAGGACCTTCGCGGTCTCGAAGCCCAGCCCGGTGTTGGCGCCGGTGACGACCGCGGTGCGGCCGCTCTGGTCGGGGACGTCGTTTTCGGTCCACTTGGTGCTCATGTCCCCGAACATTACGGACACGGCATGCTCGACACCATGGATGGCATGCGTGATCCGTGTAATCCGCCGAGCAGCAGGGCCCCGCTGGTCTGGGCGCTGGGTGCGGCGATCCCGTGGGCGGTGGCCCTGGTGGGCATCGGTGTCTGGTTCGCCCTCGACGACCGGCTGCGGTGGCTGCAGTTCCTGGTCGCCCTGGCCGCCGTGGTGTGCGCGGTGGTCTCCGTGGGCGTGGTTCCGATGTGGCGGTACCGCGTGCACCGCTGGGAGATCAGCGACACCGCGGTGTACACCCGCAGCGGCTGGCTGATGCAGGAGCGGCGCATCGCCCCGATCTCCCGGGTGCAGACCGTCGACACCCACCGCGGCCCGCTGGACCGCTTGTTCGGCCTGGCCACCGTGACGGTGACGACGGCGTCCTCGGCCGGCGCGGTGCAGATCGCCGCCCTGGACACCGCGGTGGCCGACGGGATCGTCGCGCATCTGACCGCGGTCGCCGCGATCGGGGAAGCCGATGCCACCTGAGTGGAGCCGCCTGAGTCCGCGCATGCTGCTGGTGCATCCGGTGCACGAGGTGTTGCGGCAGGTGCCACTGCTGGTCGGGGCGGTGGTGCTGGGGTCGGCCACCAACAATCCGCTGTGGTCGCTGCTGGGTCTGGCACTGGTCATCGCGGTGGGTCTGGCGCGCTGGTTCACCACCACGTACCGCATCGACGACGAGGACGTGGCACTGCGCACCGGGGTGCTGCACCGCAGTGTGCTGACCGTCCCGCGCAGCCGGATCCGGTCGGTGTCCACCGATGCCCGTCCGCTGCACCGCCTGCTCGGGTTGACCGTGCTGCGCATCAGCACCGGCCAGGAAGCTCACGGCGACAAGGTTTTCGAGCTCGACGCGGTGCCCGCCGCCGACGTCGCGCGGCTGCGGGGCGTCCTGCTGCAGCGCGCCGCGACGGCTCCCGAGGCCGCCGTCAGCGAGGTGGTACTGGCGCGCTGGCAACCGTCGTGGCTGCGCTACAGCCCGCTGAGCATGTCGGGGCTGGTGATGATCGGCGCTGCGGTGGGGATCATCTACCAGGCCGGTCTGGGAGCGGCGCTGCAACGCTCCGACGTCGTGGAATCCGGTCTCGATGCCGCCGAGAACCTCGGGGTGGCGGTCGCGGTGGGTGTGGTGGTGCTGGTGATCGTGGTGGCGTCGGTGGTGTTGTCACTCGCGCGGTCGCTGCTGACCTACGGCAACCTGGTGCTGCGGCGGCGCCCCGACACCCTGGCGCTACAACACGGCCTGCTGCGGGTCCGGGAGCACACCTTCGACATGCGCCGGCTGCGCGGCGGCACCCTGCGACAGCCGCTGCTGGTGCGGCTGTTCGGCGGGGCCCGCCTCGATGCGGTGATGACGGGGGTCAACGGTGCCGGTGAGGCGTCGCTGCTGCTGCCGCCGTGTCCGGCGGCCACTGCCAGCGGGGTACTGGCCGAGGTCCTGGGTGACGGCACCCCGGTGCAGGTCCCGCTGCGCCGCCACGGCCCGGCAGCCGCTCGGCGGCGCTGGACCCGGGCGCTGACCGTGCCCGCGGTGCTGGCCGTGGCCGCCGCGGTGGCCGGTGTGCCGGCCTGGGTGTGGCTGGTGCTGGCGGCGCTGACGGTGGTGAGCGCACTGCTGGCCGCCGACCGGGTGCGGGCGCTCGGGCACTGGGTCGACGGCCGGTGGCTGGTCTCGCGCAGCGGCAGTGTGGAACGGCGCCGCGACTGCATCGCGGTGGCCGGGATCATCGGCTGGACGGTGCGCCAATCGGTCTTCCAGCGGCGGGCCCGGGTGGCCACGCTGGTGGCGGCCACCGCCGCGGGCACCAAGCGGTACGTGCTGATCGATGTGCCCGCCGACCAGGCCTGGGCGGTGGCGGCGGCCGCCTCGCCCTGGGTTGCCGACTGCGCCTGGATCGATCGGGGCAAATGAGCCCACAACTTGCGCGGTGACCCCGTGCGTTTACTGTCGCACCATGGCTACCGGCGGAGTGCTCTTCGACATCGATGGTGTGCTGGTGACCTCGTGGAAGCCGATCCCCGGCGCCCGCGAGACGCTGCGGGCGTTGTCCGACAACCAGATCGCGCGGTCCTACCTGACCAACACCACCACCAGGACCCGCGTCCAGATCGCCGATCTGCTCACCGAGGCCGGCATGGACGTCACCCCCGACGAGGTGATCACCGCGGCGGTGCTCACCGCCGACTTCGTGCGCGACCGGTATCCGGATGCCCGGTGCTTCCTGGTCAACAGCGGGGACATCGCCGGGGACATGCCCGGCATCGATCTGGTGGCGTCGGTGGACACGCGCGGTGGCCCCATGCCCGAGACTCCCGACGTGGTGCTGCTCGGCGGTGCCGGACCGGAGTACGACCACGTGACCCTGTCGTGGGTCTACGACTGGATGGCCCAGGGGGTGCCGGTGGTGGCGATGCACCGCAGCATGTCCTGGACCACCACCGAGGGTCTGCGCATCGACACCGGCATGTACCTGGGTGGCATGGAGGAATGCTCGGGGCGCAAGGCCACCGCAGTGGGCAAGCCCGCACCCGAGGGCTTCCTGGCCGCCGCCGCGCGGCTGGGGGTGGAGCCCGACGAGATGTTCATGGTGGGCGACGATCTCAACATCGACGTGCTGGCCGCTCAGGTGGTGGGGATGACGGGGGTGCTGGTGCGCACCGGCAAGTTCCGTCAGGACACGTTGGACCGTTGGGCCGCAGACGATTTCGCCATGCAACCTAATCATGTCATCGACTCGGTGGCCGATCTGCCTGCACTGCTGGGCCTTTAGCGATTTCGGCGCGTCGGTAACCGTCAGGCGGTTACCAACGCGCCCAAGTCGCTGGGACGTCGGGGTTCACGGAGATGATCTCGACGCTGGTCCCCGTCGGCGCTTCGTCGTCGTCGGAGCCACCGGCCGGGATCGGAGTCGATTCGTAGGTGTAGACACCAGCGCCGTTGGGGTTGGGACTGTCGAAGTGCACGTCCTTCAGGATCCAGGTGGTGTTCCCCAGAGTCACGGTCAGATCTCCGTGAACCCGGTAGATGGGTTCCTGTGCAACGATCTGTGCCTGGTACCCGGACCGGATCTTCAGGGTTTCGGTTTCGGTGAAGGTGTGGCTACTGGTCCAGGTGTGTTGGTATTCCTCCGAGATCTCGACGTTGATCAGATCGGAGAGGATCTTGAAGCTCTGCTTGGCGGCAATCTTCAGCGAGTCCGACGAGGACACCGAGTCGGAGATCGCCACGGCATAAGTCTGGTCGTCCGGAGTGGTGTTCTTCACGATGTGGCCGACGATGCGAGGGTCGGTCAGCGTCTCCTCTTGATAAGAGATCGCGAAGTTCTGGCATTTCCCGGTCGCCCCGTCCTTGCACAACAAGTCCACTATCGCCTCCTGGCGGGGGTCATCGGGAGGCAAGGTGATCGTGGTGCCGGGGAGGTCGAACAGGAAGGCGTTGTCCTTGCCGTAATTCTCGGGTGCACATGACACCCCGGACGAGTGAGACGAGCATGTGAGCGCATCGTGAAACGTCAGGTTGCTGATCACCAGCATATGGACATCCCAGGTACCTGCGTCCGAGGTGAAGATGGGGGTCACCGCGTTGTCGTGGAAGAAGAAGTACGTCACCTCGAAGTGTGCGGGCTGGCCCGGTTGGATGACGGTGCCGACACCGGGGCCGGACACCTCGGGATGAGATTCCCGGTAACCCTGAAACGTCACGGGCAGGCTGCTGAAGTTCCAGACGGTGTATCCCTGTGTGGTCACTCCCACGCCGCCGCTGGGTTGGACGTCGACCCGGATGCTGACGGTGCGGGTCATAGATGCGAACGGATTGAGCAGATTGATATGAAAGCCCTTCTGGCGCACGGAGATATCAAAGCTATCGGCTCCGCCGACGGCGGCAAAGCCCTCAGCCGGCGTGTAGGTGAAGGTGCCGTCTGCGGTCACCGTCACAGTGCCGTACCTCGGGTCTTGTCGCACCGTGTAGATCAGGGGGTCACCATCGGGGTCCACCGCGCCGACAGTGCCGATCACCTGGCCGCTCGGTAGCTGGCCATACTGCAGCGGGCGTACGGAGGGAGCGCTGTTGAAGAAGGTGCGCCGGACGAACTCGAACATTCCCGAAAAGAGCAGGGAGATCGGGTTTTCTGTCGGAGCTGTGCCGCCGATTGCATCCTGCAGTGACGCCGACAGGCGACTGAACGGCGTGCCCGGCTGAACGACGACCTCGGTGGCAGCCGGGTCTGCGACGGTATTGATGATATCGGCGGCGCCGGAATGACCATCTGCGATGGCGACGTCCTGGGCTCTGCCGGAAGAGTGTTCGGGTTCGGGTTCGGGGTCGTCCGAGTCGAGGACTGGGATGTCGGTGCCCTCGTCGTCCTCCTCGGAGGTCGGTTCAGCAGCGTCCTGGTGGTGATCACTCTCGGCATGATGGCCCGATTGTGCTGTCTTGGACGGCCGCTCCTGGGTCTCGTCGTCCGATGCCGGCTCCGGTTCGGCTACCGTGTCGGTCTCGTCCTCGTTGTCGTCAAGATCGCTCAGGTCCTCATCCAAATCCGCTGAAGGATCTTTGGTTTCGGCATCGGTGGGCCCAGCCGCGGATTCGCCGGAATTGTGCCGGGGTTCATTCGGCGCGGTTGTGGTCGACGTGTCCGTCGACGGGGATGTCTCATCGGTCGATGTCGATGTCGATGTCGATGTCGATGTCGATGTCGATGTCGATGTCGATGTGTCACTACCCGCCGTCGTGTCGGTCCCGGTTTCGGCGGGAGCGGCGGCCGCAATGGCGGCACCGTTCGCCATCGCTATTCCCAGTCCGACGGCCACGGCCGCGACGCGTGCAGCATTGCTCTTGGGTGACATGGTGCCCTTCCCGAGTCCGACCGGAGGCAGACCTGCATCGGCAGCAACTGGTTTTGCGGACTGAATCAATCACGCCTGTCGGCGGAAATCCATTGTCGGGAAGAGAAGTTCACCCGCAAACACTGAATAATTTGCCTCGACGACAGTCAAGCGCCGACTTGGCTAGGACGTCTGCCCGAAGCCGAGCTCGCGGACCGCGGAGATGCGCTCCTTGAGCTGATCGGAGGTGGCGGCCGCCACGGGTGGGCCGCCGCAGATGCGGCGCAGCTCGTTGTGGATCCAGCCGTGCGGCTTGTTCAGCCGGTGGTGCGCGGCGGACACCAGTGCGTTGAGTTCTTTGCGCAGGTCTTTGATCTGGCCGTGGGTGGCCCGTGGGACGGCGGCTTCGCCGGAGGCCGTGCGCTTTTCGAGCTGGGCCACCTGACGCTTGCTGAGCAGGTCGCGCATCTGGGTGACGTCGAGCAGTCCGGGGATGCCCAGATAGTCGGCTTCCTCGTCACTGCCGGCGGGGGTGGCGGTGCCGAACGACGACCCCTCGAAGATCACCTGGTCCAGTTCGGCGTCGGCGCCCAGGGAGGTGAACGCCTTCTCCTCCTCGCCGGCTTCGTCCTTCTTCTGCTTGGCCAGCTCGGCATCCAACGGGTCTTCGTCACCCTGGGATTCGCGGTGCGGCTTACCCAGGATGTGGTTGCGCTGTTCTTCCAGTTCGCTGGCCAGCATCAGCAGGTTGGGCACCGACGGCAGGAACACGCTGGCCGTCTCACCGGCGCGGCGCGAACGCACGAAGCGGCCGATGGCCTGGGCGAAGAACAGCGGGGTGGAGGCGCTGGTGGCGTACACGCCCACCGACAGCCGAGGCACGTCGACGCCCTCGGACACCATGCGCACTGCGACCATCCAGCGGCTGGTGCCCTTGGAGAATTCGGTGATCCGGTCCGAGGCGCCCTTGTCGTCGGAGAGCACGATCGTCGGCGACTCTCCGGTGATGGTCTCCAGCAGCTTGCCGTAGGCGCGGGCGGTGGTCTGGTCCGAGGCGATGATCATGCCGCCGGCGTCCGGCACGTGCTGACGCTTCTGCTGCAGGCGGATGTCGGCAGCGGCGATCACGGCCGGCATCCACTGACCGGCAGGGTCCAGGGCGGTGCGCCACGCGCGGGCGGTCTGCTCGGCGCTCAGCGGTTCACCGAGGCGGGCGGCGTGCTCGTCGCCGGCGCTGTCGCGCCAGCGGGCCTCGCCCGAATAGGCCATGAAGACCACCGGGCGGACCACGCCGTCGGCGAGGGCGTCGGAGTAGCCGTAGGTGTGGTCGGCGACGCTGCGCTGCAGGCCGTTGGCGTCCGGTTCGTAGGTCACGAACGGGATGGGACTGTCGTCGCTGCGGAACGGGGTGCCGGTCAGCGCCAGCCGGCGGGTGGCGTCGTCGAAGGCTTCGCGGATGGCCTCGCCCCAGCTCTTGGCGTCACCGCCGTGGTGGATCTCGTCGAAGATCACCAGGGTCTTGTAGTTCTCGGTGCGCACCCGGTGGCGATAGGGGTGGCTGGCCACCTGGGCGTAGGTGACGACCACGCCGTGGTACTCCGAAGAGGTCTGGGAGTTCGAGTTGGAGAACTTGGGGTCCAGGGCGATGCCCTGGGTGGCCGCCGAGCGGGCCCACTGGATCTTGAGGTGCTCGGTGGGCACCACGATGGTGACCTTCTCGACCACCCGCTCGCTGAGCAGTTCGGCCGCCAGTCGGATGGCGAACGTGGTCTTGCCTGCGCCGGGGGTGGCGACGGCCAGGAAGTCCCGCGGTTGCGTGGTCAGATATTTGACCAGCGCTTTCCGCTGCCAGCTCCGCAGTGCCTGGGTGCTGGGCGCTGCTTCAGCCCGCACCCTGGGTCTCCTTCCGACGGAAAGTGAGCCTAGGGCAAGGGGTTCCGTCGACGCGAGTCCAGTCGGCGTGTCTTACTCAACAAAGAAATTATCGTTGCGGATGAACCACTCGCGGCGCTCGTCGTCGGTCAGCTCACCCACCTGGGCCAACCCTTCGAAATAGTGCTCCCGGGGCGCCCCGGGAGCGAAGATCATCAGGATGGATGCGGGCTCGTCGGCGACATTGCGGAAGCCGTGGATACCGCCCGGTGGGACGTAGAGGAAGTCCTGGGGTCCGCCGGTCTTCCAGTCGGTGCCGTCGTAGAGCTCGATGGTGCCCGACAGCACGAAAAAGGCCTCGGACATGGCCCGGTGAAAGTGCGGGCCGGGCCCGCCCGCACCGGCGGCGAGATCCACCCGGTAGAGGCCGTAGTCGCCGCCGGTGTCGGTCTGGTCGGCCAGGTAGCGGTACTGCACTAGGCCGAACGAGTCGTGATCGGGGGCGTCGTCGCCGCGTTTGAGCCAGGCGCTGACCTCGGGGTCGCCGTGGTGGCGCGCGGGTGGGTAGGGCGGGACGACGAGGGACACCCGACTCACGCTAAACGGGGAACGTCACCTTGGTGAGCTCTTCGGAGACAGTCCACAGCCGGCGTTGCTGCTCAAGGTCGTAGGACCGGTCGCTGGAGGCGACGACGACGGGGGCGCCGCGCCACTGGGCCAGGTTGGCCGGTCCGTAGTACTGGCCGCCGAGCACGGCCGGGTCGGTGGCCGCGCGCAGCGACGGCAGCGCCCCGGCGGCGGCGCTCTGGGCGATGACCCCTGCCACGGCGTTCATGGCGGGTAGGACGGCGGCCGGCAGGTTGCGGGCCAGCTCGGTGTTCGAGGTGCCGGGGTGCGCGGCCACAGCGATGGTCTTGCCGCGCGGCGCCAGACGCCGCTGTAGCTCGTAGGTGAACATCAGGTTGGCCAGCTTCGATTGGGAGTAGGCGCCCATTCGGTTGTAGGAGCGCTCCCACTGCAGGTCGTCCCAGTGGATGGCGCCGCCCATCTTGTGGCCGTTGCTGCTCACGGTGACGATGCGGGCGCCCTCGACGTCCAGCATTGCGTCCAACAGCAGGCCGGTGAGCGCGAAGTGGCCCAGGTGGTTGGTCCCGAACTGCAGGTCGAAGCCGTCCTGGGTGGTGCCCTTGGGTGTGGTCATGACGCCCGCGTTGTTGATCAGCAGGTCGATCTTGGGGTGATCGGCCTTCAGCTGGTCGGCGGCGGTGCGGATCGAGTCCAGCGAGGTCAGGTCCAGCGCCTGTACCGACACGGCGCCGGAGATCCGGTCGGCGGCCTGCACCCCCTTGTCGGTGTTGCGGACGGCGATCACGACATGGGCGCCTTTGGCGGCCAGCGCCTTGGCGGTCTCGAATCCGAGCCCGGTGTTGGCGCCGGTGATCACGGCGATGCGGCCGGTCTGGTCGGGGATGTCGGCGGTGCTCCACGAGGTCATGTCTGTTCTCCTGGTCGGCGAGTACTCTGGATAAACCGGGGCGTACGCCCCGCTTGGCTCAACTATACGGAACGCCGGCCCCGGTTAAAGGAGGTGCGCTGTGAGCGAACAGGACATGCCGGTCCTCGCGGAAAAACCGATGCGTGCCGATGCGGCCCGCAACCGCGCCAAGGTGCTCGAGGTCGCCTACGAAACCTTCGCGGCCGAAGGGCTGGCGGTGCCCATCGACGAGATCGCCCGCCGCGCCGGCGTCGGTGCCGGCACGGTCTACCGCCATTTCCCCACCAAGGAAGCCCTGTTCGGGGCTGTCTTCGAGGACCGGCTGCGCCGCATCGCCGAGCACGCCCGAGCCTTGCTGTCCTCCGCCGGGCCGAGTGAGGCGCTGTTCGAGTTCCTGCGCCAGATGGTGCGCACCGGCGCCACCGACAGCGGGCTGGTGGACGCACTGGCCGGCTACGGCATCGATCTGGAAGCAGCAGCCCCGGGGGCGGAGGCCACCTTCATCGGCATGCTCGACGAGCTGCTCATCGCCGCGCAGCACGCCGGCACCGTGCGCACCGATGTCGGCGTCATGGAGGTCAAGGCGCTGCTGCTGGTCTGCAAGACCTCCCAGCTGTACGGCCCCGATGTCGCCGACCGCATCACCGAGGTGATCGTGGACGGCCTCGCGACCCGATGACGTGCACGGAGCTGCCACCGACGCCGGTGACGAAGAGGGTGCCGGTGGCGGGGTCGACAACCACCTGACCGTCGCGGTCGGTGATGGGGCCGGACGCGATCGCTCGGCGCGAGCGCGGATCCATCACCACCAGCCGGGGTGCCGCCACCATGATCAGGCTCCCGTCCGCGCCCACCGCCAACTGTCCGCGCCCGGGCGCCGCGGGTGACGGCGCTGTCCTGACCGCCCGGCTGGTCAGGTCGACGGTGTAGGCAGTGTCGGCCGACAGCAGGTAACCCGTGGGTGACGTGGGGTCCAGTGCCGCGACGACGTCCGAGCGGGCCTGTAGGTCGAGACGGTGCACGCCCAGATCGGGGGTCGACAGCATGGCGGCATCCGGCCCGCCGGTGACGACGGCCGTGGCTCCGTCCGCGGTGAGGATCAGTCGGTCCGCCGGAAAGTTCAGGTCCACCTCGGCGAGCTCCTGCCGGGAATCGGCATCCAGCACGGTGATTCCGGCGGGCGCTGCGGCGAAAGGCCGGTGCAGGAGGTATGCGCGTCGAGCCCGTGGATCGAGGGCCAGATCGGCCACCGGCGCCGACAGCAGCCTGGTCTCGACGAAGCGGCCGGAGGTGAGGTCGAGGATCGACAGCATCCGGCTCGGCAGGCCGTGTGTGTCGTCGCCGTTGCCCACCCACGCGGTACCCGTTGCCGGGTCCGCTGCGACGGTGCCGCCGGCCCGATTGGTCTTCACCCGGATCACCCGCGGCGGCCCCGGCTGTGTGGGATCGACAACCATCAGGGCGCCGTCGCCGACTCCCAGTAGCGTGTGGGTGGCGGGCAGGTAGGCCAGCTCGCCGATCGGCCGGTCGAGGGTCAGTGTCCAGGGGCCGGGTTCGATGCGTGTCGGGCCGTCGACGAAGGCGACCGAGCCGAAGGTGAGCGCGGCCGCCAGCCCGGCGGCTACGCCACCGGTCCTCCTCAGCCCGGGCCTGCGGGCACCCATGGTGGGAGTGTGGCACGAACCGGAAAGCCATCCGGTGTTTCCTTGCACTCGGCATGGGCGAGTGCTAAGAATGACATTGGCACTCGCACCTCGCGAGTGCTAGGTCGGCAAGGTGAGGTCGGGTCGCACACCCAGACCGTCCGTCGCGGGCACTGCACCCGACCGCAGCTTATGGGGCGACACGCACGCGGTCGCCCTGGCCGTGCCAGAACATATCCGGAGGATTCACTTCGTTATGGCTAAGACCATTGCGTACGACGAAGAGGCCCGTCGCGGCCTCGAGCGGGGCCTCAATGCCCTCGCCGACGCGGTAAAGGTGACGCTGGGCCCCAAGGGTCGCAACGTTGTCCTGGAGAAGAAGTGGGGCGCCCCCACGATCACCAACGATGGTGTGTCCATCGCCAAGGAGATCGAGCTGGAGGACCCGTACGAGAAGATCGGCGCCGAGCTGGTCAAAGAGGTCGCCAAGAAGACTGATGACGTCGCGGGCGACGGCACCACCACCGCCACCGTGCTGGCCCAGGCCCTGGTTCGCGAAGGCCTGCGCAACGTCGCTGCCGGCGCCAACCCCCTCGGCCTCAAGCGCGGCATCGAGAAGGCCGTGGAAAAGGTGACCGAAGGCCTGCTCGCCAGCGCCAAGGCCATCGAGACCAAGGACCAGATCGCCGCCACTGCCGGCATCTCCGCCGGTGACCAGACCATCGGCGACCTGATCGCCGAGGCCATGGACAAGGTCGGCAACGAGGGTGTCATCACCGTCGAGGAGTCCAACACCTTCGGCCTGCAGCTCGAGCTCACCGAGGGCATGCGCTTCGACAAGGGCTACATCTCCGGCTACTTCGTCACCGACGCCGAGCGTCAGGAAGCCGTCCTGGAGGATCCCTACATCCTGCTGGTCAGCTCCAAGGTCTCGACCGTCAAGGACCTGCTGCCGCTGCTGGAGAAGGTCATCCAGGCCGGCAAGCCGCTGCTGATCATCGCCGAGGACGTCGAGGGCGAAGCCCTGTCCACCCTGGTGGTCAACAAGATCCGCGGCACCTTCAAGTCGGTGGCCGTCAAGGCCCCGGGCTTCGGTGACCGCCGCAAGGCCATGCTGCAGGACATCGCGATCCTGACCGGTGGCCAGGTCGTCAGCGAAGAGGTCGGCCTCTCGCTGGAGACCGCCGACGTCGCGCTGCTGGGCACCGCCCGCAAGATCGTCGTCACCAAGGACGAGACCACCATCGTCGAGGGCGCCGGTGACTCCGACGCCATCGCCGGCCGGGTGGCCCAGATCCGTGCCGAGATCGAGAACAGCGACTCCGACTACGACCGCGAGAAGCTGCAGGAGCGCCTGGCCAAGCTGGCCGGCGGTGTTGCGGTGATCAAGGCCGGCGCTGCCACCGAGGTGGAGCTCAAGGAGCGCAAGCACCGCATCGAAGATGCCGTGCGTAACGCCAAGGCCGCTGTCGAAGAGGGCATCGTCGCCGGTGGCGGCGTGGCTCTGCTGCAGTCGGCTCCGTCGCTCGACGAGCTGAAGCTCGAAGGTGACGAGGCCACCGGTGCCAACATCGTGCGCGTCGCGCTGTCGGCCCCGCTGAAGCAGATCGCCTTCAACGCGGGCCTCGAGCCCGGCGTGGTTGCCGAGAAGGTCACCAACTCCCCGCAGGGCACCGGCCTCAACGCCGCGACCGGCGTGTACGAGGACCTGCTCAAGGCCGGCGTCGCCGACCCGGTGAAGGTCACCCGCTCGGCGCTGCAGAACGCAGCCTCGATCGCGGCGCTGTTCCTCACCACCGAGGCCGTCGTCGCCGACAAGCCGGAGAAGGCCGCCGCACCTGCGGGCGACCCGACCGGTGGCATGGGCGGTATGGACTTCTAAGTCCTGCTCTTCGGGAGGCCCCGGTGCGCTTGGCGCACCGGGGCCTCTTGCGCTGTCCCGAGTGTGGGTTCTGTGCACAGGCTGGGGTGGAAAACCGTGCGGGAAGCCCACGTTCGTCGGTGCAGACCTCCACGGTGCGGTCATGGAACCGTTCATCGGAAGTGCCGCGGTCCGGCGCGGCGAACTGACACGGCGTGGACTTGCGCGCGCCCACCGGCCGATCTACCGCGATGTGTACCTGGCCCGCTTGACTGCGCGATTGCGGGCCCGGGCCGCGTGGCTGGCCACCGGAGCGGTCCTCGGCGGGCTCTCTGCCGCGGCGGTGTTCGGGACGAAGTGGCTCGACCCTGCGGCACCGGCAGAAATCATCCGTCCCGATCGGCATAGTCAGACCGGGATCGTCGCGCATTCCTGGCAGCTGGTGCCCGGTGACGTCTGTTCCCGGCGGGGCATGCTGATGACCACTCCCGCGCGCACCGCTTTCGACATCGGCAGGCTGCGCCCGTGCGACGCCGCCGTGCCCGTCCTCGACGCCCTGATCAGGGCAACCGGGCTTGACCTCGCCGAGGTCGTCGACCTCGCTGGTGCCCGACGACGGGTCCGTGGCGTCGATCAGCTACGCGCGGTTCTCGACCTGTGCGACGGCGGTGCCGAGTCGCCGAAGGAATCGCAGGTCCGGCTGTTGCTCAGGGCTGCGGGTCTGCCGAGGCCGGAGACGCAGATCGAGTTCTACGACGCGTACGGTCAGCCGTTCATCCGAGTGGACATGGGTTGGCGCACCTGGAAAGTGGCCGTTGAATACGACGGCGTGCAGCACTGGGAGAACGCGAGGCAGCGGGAGTGGGATATCGAGCGCATCGCCCTGCTCGAAGCGATGGGCTGGATCGTCATCCGGGTGAGCGCGCCGATGCTGCGACGGCCGCAGGTGTTTATCGAGCGGGCACGTGTCGCCTTGCGTGCCCGTGGTTGCCCGATCTGAGCTCGACCGTGGGGGACATGCACAGATTCTGGGGCGGGACCGTGCACAGCGCCCACGCTCGAAACTGACATCTGCGCCCGCCAACGCGGGATCGCCGGCCCGCGGCCGGGAGGGAGGATCATCGCGCCCCTTGGTACGCCCATCTCCGCGAGGGCCACAACGAGTCGGGTTCTGCGTCAAGGGGACAACGCTGCACTCACGACACCGGATCGAGAACGATCACCGGGATGACGCGGCCGGAGCGGGCTGCGAACTCGTCAATGTGGGGCATCATTGCTCTTTGGCGATCCCAGATACGTTGCCGCTCAGCCTCACTGGCCACCCGCGCTGTGGCTTTGTGCGTGAAGCGTCCAACCTCGATCTCTACATCGGGGTTGGCGACGACGTTGTGATACCAAGCTGGGTTGGTGGGCGCCCCTCCGGCGGAGGCGAAGATGGCCCAGCTCCCACCCAGATCGTGATAGACGAGCAGCGAGATGCGTTCAAGCCCAGTCTTGGCCCCCGTGCTGTGCAAGATCAGCAGGGGCACGTCGCCGAAACTGGCGACTTTGCCGTTGTTGGCGCGGAATTCTTCGATCAGTGTCGCGTTCATCTCTTCGGGGTCGGCCATGTCGTGCCTTTCGTGGGGATGGGTTCCTGGACACAGGCTTGAGCTGACGGATGGTTCGTACTGGCGGCCGTTCGCCGTAGCCATCGCTTCCACTTCAAGACGGTTTCCGGCGTGAGGGGCCCGGAGTCATGTTTCGATGACGACCTTGCCGATGGTGCGGCGCGGAGAGACGGGGATTCGGGTCAGTCCTGTCTCAGGGCATGCAGCCCTGAGAGCGGGCCACCACCGACCTGCATCAGCCGGCCGCCGTCCCGCAGGCCTCCGATGTCGACCGGGGCGAAACCGAAACCGTCGACCACGTCACGGAAAGTTGTCTTCGCTGTGGCGTCGTCCCCGGCGTAGAACAGGAGTTGGCGCCCGGCGGGGTGGCGCGGGTCGGCTGCAATGTATTGGGCGAACAGCGTATTGAATGCTTTGATCACACGGGCGCCCGGCGCGAGACCAGCGACCCACTCGCTTCCGGTCTGATCGCCGAGGTCGGCCACCTCGACCGGGTCCAGTCGGGCGAACTGGTTGGTGGTGTCGACCAGGATGCGTCCGTCCCACGGTGGCAGGCCAGCCAAGGCCGCCGGGATGTCGGGCCACATCACCGTGAGAAACACCATGTCAGCCTTCGCGGCTTGCGCGGCCGTCCCCGCCGAAGCCAATGGCCCCAGGTTGGCTACCACCTCGCCCAACGTGGAGGGACCGCGGCTGTTGCTCAACACCACGCGATGTCCGGCCGCTACCAGATGTTGGGCGAGGGCCCGGGCAATGGTGCCGGCACCGATGATTCCACAGTTCATGATTCGTCCGCATTTCGATTTTTAATGTCTATCGTCATCAATAACGGTAGGCCTAATGCTGTCATTCGTCATCAATAATCGTCAAGCTGACCCAGGGTGCATCGAGACAGCTGCAGCTTCTCGGGGCCGCCGACTGGGCTAACATTGTTTTTGATGACGGATGACATCGATGGGTACGTCGCGTGCCGGAGATGACCGATGTGCAGCTCAGAAAGGGTGGGTCAGATGCCCCGTGTTTCACGGCAGCAGAAAGAGCGCAACCGCGAGCGCATCGTGGCCGCTGCGGGCCAGGGCTTTCGGGCGCGTGGGATCGATGGGGTGGGCATCGACGAGCTGATGAAGACGGCCGGAATGACTCATGGCGGGTTCTACAACCACTTCTCGTCGAAAGAAGACCTCGCCCTCGAAGTCCTCAACCAGGGCTTCACCGCTTCGTTGGATTCCGTCGATGCCTTGATCAGGGCTCATCCCCGCTCCGGCCGCGCGGCCCTGAATGCGATCTTCGACAGCTACCTGAGCACCTACCACCGCGACCACCCCGAAGATGGATGTGCTTCCGTGGCGCTGGCTGCCGACGCAGGCCGGCACGGTCTTGAGGCTCAGAGGCAGTACCGCCGCGGCTTGCACGGCTACCTCGCCGCGATCACCGACCTACTCCGGGGCAGCGCGAAGCCGACCGGAGCCAAGCTTGATGCACGCAGGGCGCGGGAGCAGGCCATCGCAGTGTTCAGCCAGTTGGTGGGCGCACAACTCATCGCCCGCGCGGTCGCCGAGGCCGATCCCGAGCTGTCCGATGAAGTGCTGGCCGCCAACAGTAGAGAGCTCAAACGTCGTTGTCTTTGATGGACAGCGATCATGCCGAGCCCGGGCGTCAGCGACCGTCCCCGATCGCGCGGGCCAGCCGGTACCCGCTGGCGATCACGCCGATGTGGCTGAAGGCCTGCGGGAAGTTGCCCAGGAACGACCCGTCGCGGGGGTTGATCTCTTCGCTGAGCAGCCCCAGGTGATTGGCCCGGGCGCACAACGAGTCGTAGAGTTCCAGAGCCTCGTCGAGGCGGCCCTGCCCGGTCAGGTTGTCCACCAGCCAGAACGAGCACAGGAGGAAGGCGCCCTCCTCGCCGGCCAGGCCATCAGCGGACACGTCGTGGCGGTAGCGGTAGATCAGGCCGTCGCCGGCGTCGAGCTCGCGGCGCACCGCGTCCACCGTGGCGACCATCCGCGGGTCGTCGAAGGCGACCACCCGGCGCAACGGCAACGCCAGCAGTGAACCGTCCAGGCCGCCGCGGGCGCCGCCGTCGATGGCGAGTTGTTCGGTGAACGTGCGGCGCTCGGGGTCCCACGCGTGCTCACGCAGCATCGCCCCCATCTCGTCGCGGGCACTGCGCCAACGGCCGGTGGGGCAGCCGCGCCCGGTGAGCTCGGCGATGCGCAGTGCGCGGTCCACCGCCACCTGGCACATGGCCACCGAATAGGTGAACGGCCGCCCCGAGGCGCGGATCTCCCAGATGCCGTGATCGGGGGTGCGCCAGCTGCCAATCGCCGTGTCCGCCAAGCTGCTGATCATGGACCACAGATGGTCGTCGACGGCGCCGCCGGCCCGCACCCATTGGTAGGCCACGTCCAGCAGTTCGCCGTACACGTCGTGCTGGGTCTGCCCGGCGGCGCCGTTGCCCCACCGCACGGGTGCCGAATCTCGCCAGCCGCGCAGTACGGGGTCGCTGGTCTCCGCGGGTGGTTGGCCCCCATCGAGGGCGTACATGATCGACGGCCCGCCGTCGCGCTCCGCGCAGGTCAGCGTCCAGGACAGGAACGCGTTGGCCTCGCTGGTCAGCCCGATCCGGCGCAACGCGTAGGTGGAGAAGGCGGCGTCACGCACCCAGGTGTAGCGGTAGTCCCAGTTCCTCTCTCCACCAACCCATTCCGGCAGCGACGAGGTGGCCGCGGCCATGATGCCGCCGGTGGAGGCGTGATCGAGGAGCTTGAGCGTCAGCGCCGAGCGCCGCACCAGGTGATGCTGGGGCCCGGCGTAGTCGATGCCCACGGCCCAGCGCCGCCAGACCTGAGCGGTGCGGTGGGCGAGTTCCTGTGCCGACACCCCGATGTGCACCTGACTGTCGGGCGACCAGGTGAGTACCGACTCGTAGAACTGGCCCGCCCGCAGGGCGACCGACGCCGCCAGGGTGTCGTCGCTGCGGTGCTGCAGCGGATGCGACGTACGCAGCTGCAGAGGCAACCCTGGATGGTCCGGTGAGTCGACCGTCCAGGCGTTGCCGATGCGTCCGAACGACGTCACCCGGAAAGGGCTGAACCGGATGTCGAGATCCA
This sequence comes from Mycolicibacterium tokaiense, assembly GCF_010725885.1. Taxonomy (NCBI): domain Bacteria; kingdom Bacillati; phylum Actinomycetota; class Actinomycetes; order Mycobacteriales; family Mycobacteriaceae; genus Mycobacterium; species Mycolicibacterium tokaiense. Next base: position 2,976,863 of record NZ_AP022600.1, read on the forward strand.
CCGATCCGGAGATCACCCGCGCGATGCGCACCAGTTGACCGCGGCCGGACGGCACGATCTCGGTGAGGTCGGCGCCCGAGCGCATCGCGAAGAAGTCGGTGAGCTCCACCACCGCGTCGGGCGTGGTCAGCGTGGTGGTCAGCACGGCAGTGTCGTCGTGGTAGCGCTGCTCGGCCTCGAAGGGGCCGGCCGGTGCGATGGACCACACACCCCCGCGGTCGCGATCCAACAGGGAGGCGAACAGCGGTGGGGCGTCGAACCGCGGCACACACAACCAGGGCACCGCACCGTCGCGACCTACCAGCGCACACGTGTTGCCGTCGCCGATCAATCCGTGGTCCTCGATCGGCAGGAACCCGTCATGGGGTCGCAGGGGGCGGGTGGTGCTGACGCCGAACGGGCGGGTGACGCGATGGGGCACAGGCAGTCCTTGAGGGTCGAGGGATGCTCGGTTGGTACCCGTTCTGCCCGGTTTCTATGGCTGTTTCACGTAATACGTTCTGCAGCAATTACTTTGACTACAGCCAGTTCAAAAATATTGATGGTCAATGTTATTGAGGTGTTGCCGCGCGATGCAGCACCGCACGCAGGGGGATCACCCGCAGGCCGTCGCCCACCTCGCCGCGGCCGTCGATGATCAAGGTGAGGCCATCCGGTCGACGGGGCGGCCACACCAGCGTGACCGTGTCGAACGCGTGCACGTTGCGCCGAGTGCTGTTACCCACCGACGCCAGCTCGAACACCCCGTCCCGCAGCACCGGTACCTCGGCCATCACGTGGGTGCGGTGGTCCTCACCGACGGTGATCAGGTAAGCGAACGTATAGTCGGCCAGGGTTTCTGCCAGCGTGTCCAGTTCGACCTTGACGCTCATGCTGTGGGCGCCGGTTGGCGGCCACGGACCAGCCGGCCCGGCCGTGCGGCGGTGGGGCAGCCGTCTTCGGCGATCACCTCTCCGGAGACGATGGTGGCGACGTAACCGTCGGCCCGCTGGTCGAGGCGCCGGCCGCCGGCGGGCAGGTCGTAGGTGATCTCGGGCTTGTGTGCCCGCATGGCGGCGTGGTCCAGGATGTTCAAATCCGCCTTGTAGCCCGGTGCGATACGGCCTCGGTCGGCCAGTCCCGCCACGCGCGCCGGAACCGACGTCAGCTCCCGTACCGCCTCGGCCACCGTGAGCCGGCCGTGGTCGCGGTCCCGGGTCCAGTGGGTCAGCACGAACGTGGGAAACCCTGCGTCGCAGATCATTCCGTAGTGAGCGCCACCGTCGCCGAGGCCCAGTACCACGTCGTCGCGACGCATCCACCGTCCGACCGTATCCAGCGAGTTGTTCTCGAAATTCGCCATCGCCACCATCATCATGGCGTGCCCATCGTCGTCGAGCAGGCGGTCGTAGGCCTCCTCCAAGGGGCTGACGCCGCGTGCCCGGGCACGGGCGCCCACACTCGTCGCGGCGTCGGGCTCGTAGTCAGGCTGCTCGCCGAGGGGGAACATCCAGTCCCAGGCCTGGGCCAGGTACAGCAGCGGGTGCCCGGCGCCGGGGGAATCGCCGAGAATGCGCTGGCGCACTTCCGGTTTGCGCATCTGCGCCACCCGCTCGGCCAGCGGCAGCTCGGCAATCTCCTGGTAGCTGGGATACAGCACGAAGGGGTTTGCGGTCAGCTCCAGCCCGACCACCAGACCGATCGGGCGCGGGAAGACCTGCGCGGTGATGGACCCGCCCGCGGCGTTGTACTTCTCGATCAACGCCATGGCTTCCGGCCACAGGGGATCACCGACGTTGCCGGTCAGCAGCGAGAACGTCACCGGCAAACCGGCCTCGCCGGCCACGTCGAACACCTGACCCAGGACCTTCTCGAAGCCGCCGGCCGGAATGTCGGGCACGAACTGGATCAGCCCGCCGCCACCGTCGACAACACCGGCGAAGATGGCCTCCAGCTCGTCGCGGCCGGCATCGTAACTCGGTATGGGAGAACCACTCTCGGTCTTGTGGAAGGCGAACCGCGAGGAAGCGAAACCCAAAGCCCCCGCCCGTACCGCCTCGGCGGCCAGCTCCCGCATCCGTGCCAGATCAGCCGGTGTCGCCGGTTCCCGGTCGGCACCCCGCTGGCCCATGACGTACACCCGCAGCGGCGAATGGGGCAGGTAGGCCGCCACGTCGATGTCCAGCCGGCGGGCGGCCAGCGCGTCGAGGTACTCCGGGAAGGTCTGCCAGGTCCAGGGCAGCCCGTCGGTCATCACGACGCCGGGGATGTCCTCGACCCCGGCCATCACGTCCACCAGCACGTCGTGATCCTCGCTGCGGCACGGCGCGAACCCGACCCCGCAGTTGCCCATCACCGCGGTGGTCACGCCGTGTGCCGACGACGGGACCAGCCGGTCCGACCAGATGGCCTGGCCGTCATAGTGGGTGTGCAGATCCACGAAGCCGGGCGTGATCAACAGTCCGGTGGCATCGATCTCGCGGCGGCCCCGTTCTGCCACGGCGCCGACGGCGGTGATCACCGCACCGGTCACCGCCACATCGCCGACGTACGGTTCACCACCGAGCCCGTCGACGATGGTGCCGTTGCGGATGACCAGCTCAGGTGTCATACCGAAGCACGGTACTACCGGCCGGTGCGCCGCCGGGCCGCCTTGGCGGACCGGCTCAGCCCTGGTGACCCATGGCCCGGGAGGCTTCCTGGGCGGCTCCGGTTAGCAGCTCCACGTTGGCGGCGAGCTCGCTGTCGGGCAGATGAGCGGTCAGGCCGCTGATACTCAGCGCGGCGATCACCTCGCCGTCGAGGTTGCGGACGGGCGCGCTGATGGCGCGCACCCCGACCTCGACGTCATCGTCGCTGACGGCGTAGCCGGCCAACCGGATGTCGTCGAGCTGATCGGCCAGCCGCGTGCGCGCCTCCTCCGAGCCGCCGACGGCCTTGGCGAAAGCGCCGTCGAGGTACGCCTTGCGGTCACCGTCGGACATCGCCGCCAGCAGCAGCCGGGGTCCGGCGCCGGTATGCAGTGGCAGCGAGCCGCCGATCAACAGTGTGTGGGCGGTGGCATAACGCCCGTCGAGGCGTTCCACACACACCGCTTCGTTGTCACGGCGGACCAGCAGGAACACCGTTTCGCCCGTCACCCGGAACAGTCGGCGCATGGCGGGCAGAGTCCGTTCGCGCACGTCCATGTGGCGATTCATCGCAGCGCCGATGCGGAACGCGCCAATGCCGAGGCGGTACAGGCCGGAGGAAGGCCGTTCGGCGAACCCGCCGGCGGCGAGCGTGTCGAGGATCCGATAACAGGTGCTCTTGTTCAGTTCGAGTTTGGTGGCGATCTCGCCCAGGCTCAGCGGCTCGGGCGACTGCGCCAGCAACTCCAGCACGGCCATGGCCTTGACCAGCACGCGAACAGGTTCGCTACCCCGTGTCCCCTCTGGCACTGTGACCACTCCTCCTCTGCCCTCGGGCAGGACAGACACTACAAGCCACCACGCCCGACGGACGCCCTCAGCGCCTCGGTGGAGGCAAGGTCGACGATTCCGGCGTCGGAGCCCAGCCCTTGGGCGACCTGTGACGCCGCGGCGATCCCGAGCCGGGCCGCGTCGACGAGCGGTTCACCGGACAGCAGCCCGACGAGGTAGCCGGCGCAGAACGCATCACCACAACCGGTGGTGTCCACGACGTCGACGGTCAGCGCCGGCACCTCGTGGGTGCCCTCGCCTGAGACCAGCAGTGCGCCTTGGGCGCCGCGGGTCACGACAACGGTGCCGACACCGAGGGCGAGCAGCTTCTCGGCGGCTTCGGTGAGGTCGTCGGATCCCGTGATGGCCCGTAACTGGTCGTCGTTGGGCAGGAAGTGGTGCACCTGAGGCCACAGGTCGGCCAGGTCCGTGAGCAGGTCGGCGCGACCGACGCTGAGCAGGTCCATGGTGACGACCGTGCCGTGGGCGCCGGCGTGCTCGGCGATGCGCGGCAGGGCGTCGGCGGCGAAGTCGCCCAGCACGTCCGGGCCGCCGATGTGCAGCGCGTCGGCGTGGGCGACGCTGTCGAGGTCGACGTCGTCGGCGGTCAGTCGGTTCATCGCGCCCGGTGCGTGCAGGGCGGGGCGTGAGCCGTCCGGCCGGATCGGCAGGATGGTCGACGGCGTTGCGGCGCCGCGCTTCTCGGCCAGACCGGCGGTGTCGACACCGTGGTCCTCGAGAAGTAGCCGCAGCATCCGGCCGGCGGCGTCGTCACCCACGGCCCCAATGGAGGCAACGCGGGCGCCGAGTTTGGCGAGATCCACGGCGGTGCCCCCGGCGGTACCCGCCGCGGTGATCTTGATTTCGTCGAGCACCCGACGGCCCTGCCCCGGGGGTATGTCAGTCACCGGTCTGCCGAGGATGTCCAGGATGTGGGCGCCCAGACAGATGACCGTCACGATTGCTCCCGTCGGGCGACAACCGCCGCCAGTTCGTCGTCGCTGAGGATGCGCACCCTTCCCAGCGGCGCGGCGGTGGTGTACAGCTGCGCCAGCCATTCCACCAGATGCGCGCGGTCGTAGGCCTGGTCGAGCGTGTCGCCGTAGGCGACCGCACCGTGGTTCTGCATCAGCGCCGCGGTGCGGCCCTGCAAAGCGGACTCGACCGCCGCGGCCAACTCCGGTGTGCCGTAGGTGGCGTACGGCGCGACGCGCGGGGGGCCGCCCAGCCGCGTGATGTAGTAGTGCACCGCGGGAAGTGACTGCAGCGCAACCGAAACAGCAGTGCTGTGCAGCCCGTGGTGGTGTACCACGGCACGGGCATCGGTGCTGGCGTAGACGGTCAGGTGCAGTGGTGTCTCGGACGAGGGTCGGTGCGGGCCGTCGACCGTGGCGCCGGCCAGGTCGACGACGCAGACGTCCTCGGGCCCGATGGCCTGGTAGTCCATTCCCGAGGGGGACACGGCTACCAGGTCTCCGACGCGGATGCTGACATTGCCTGCGGTCCCGGTGACCAGACCGTCGGCGGTCATCCGGCGTCCTGCCTCGGCCACCGCGCGTCGGGCGAGGTCGAGGTCGTTGCTCATGTTGTCACGACGGTGTTGTCGTGGTCAGCCACCAGCACGGAATGCGCGACGTCCCAGCTGACGTCCACCCGGTCGCCGGTGGTCACCGTCGGTGCGTCGGTCCCGTCGCGGACCATGCCTCGCGGGCCGCCGTCGAAGTCCACCAGGATGCGGCGGAAGGCACCCTGGTACACCACTCCGGACACGGTGCCGCTGAGCCGGTTGTGCGCAGTGGAACCGTTGGCGCCGATGGTCATCCGTTCGGGGCGCACAATCAGTGTGCCGGGCCCGTCGGGTCCCTCACAGCGCAGCGCGGAGCTGCCGGTGTCGAGCACTCCGCCGCGCACGGTGCCAGAGAACACGTTCGAATCGCCCAGAAAGGTCGCCACAAAATGGGAAGCCGGTGTCTCGTAGAGCTGGGTCGGGGTGCCGACCTGCTCGATGCGCCCGTCACGGAACACCGCGATGCGGTCCGAGAGCGCCAGCGCCTCTTCCTGGTCGTGGGTGACGAAGACGAAGGTGATCCCCAGTTCCGAATGCAGCCGCGCGATCTCGAGCTGCAGGGAGTCGCGCAGCCGCTTGTCCAGGGCGCCCAGCGGCTCGTCGAGCAGCAGCGCCCGGGGGCGGAACACGATCGCCCGCGCCAACGCCACCCGCTGCTGCTGGCCGCCGGAGAGCTGGGAGGGCAACCGGTCACCGTGAGATCCCAGGCGCACCACCTCGAGCGCCTCGGCCACCCGGCGGGCAGTCTCCTCACGTCCGATCTTGCGGCGCTGCAACGGGAATGCGACGTTCTGCGCGGCGGTCATGTGTGGAAACAGCGCGTAGTCCTGGAACACCATGCCGAGGTTGCGTTTGTACGGCGGGTGTTGGGCGATGTCCTGCCCGTCGAGCAGGATCCGGCCCGCCGTGACGTCCTCGAATCCGGCGATCATGTTCAGCACCGTGGTCTTGCCCGACCCGCTGGGGCCGAGCAGCGTCATGAACTCTCCGGGCCGCACGTCGAGGTTGATCGCATCGACGGCGGGCTTGACCGCGTTCTTGAAAACCTTGGTCAAGCCGGTCACCTCGATGCCGGCTCCGGTTGTGATGTCAGGCATTGTCTGTGCTCCTACTGGTGGTGCCGGTGCGGCGGGCGAGGCCGGCCATTCCCAGCACCAGGGTGGACACGACGAGCACCACCGTGGAGGCCGCCGCGATGGTGGGATCGACCTCGTTGGTGATGGAGGTGAACATCCGGACTGGAAGAGTTTGCAGCTGGGGTGACTGCACGAACAGTGAGACCACCACCTCGTCGAAGGAGGTGACGAAGGCGAACAGTGCCCCGGAGAGCACCCCGGGCCGAATGATCGGCAGCGTGACAACCCGGAACGTCGTCCACGGCGAGGCACCGAGCATGGCAGCGGCGCGGTCGAGGGTGCGGTCATAGGTGCGCAACACGTTGGCGACGTTGACCACCACGAACGGCAGCGAGAGCACGGTGTGGGCGGCGATGAATCCCGTGGCGGTGCCGATCAGTCCCCACTGCAGGAAGACCACGTACAGCGCGACGGCGATCACGATGCCCGGCACGATCAGTGGGGCGGTGAAAAACCTTTCCAGAGCGCCACTTCCGCGGGTCATCCGAACGATCGCGAATGCCGCCATGGTCCCCAGCACGGTGGCGATCACGGTGACGATCACGGCGAGCTGCAGCGACACCAACAGCGAGGTCAGCCAACTGCGCTCGGTGAAGAACGTGACGTAGTGTTCGGTGCCCCAGGACGCCGGTGGGAACGCAAAACTGTTCTCGCCCGAGAAACTGATCGGGATCACGATGAGGACCGGCACCACGAGCCAGATGGCGATCAGTACCGCAAACGCTGTGAGCACCCGGCGCAGGGTGGTGCTGCCCGTCATGCCGTCCCTCCGAAGGTGCTGGTGGTGAGTGAACGCTGGGAACCGCTGCGGCGCCGGGTGAGCAGTTGGACCGCGGCCAACAGCAGCAGTGTCACGATCAGCAGGGTCAACGCCAGCGCACCCGCGCCGCCGAAGTTCACCAGTTCGTTGACCTGGACGCCGATGTACTGCGCCAGCATGGACTGCTGGGGTGACCCGACGAGCGCGGGCGTCACGTAGAACCCGAGGGACAGCACGAGCACCAGGGTTGCGCCCGCGGCGAGTCCGGGGAACGACAGCGGCAGGTAGACCCGAAGAAAGGCCTGGACCGGGTGGGCGCCCAGTGACAGCGCGGCGTCGACGAGACGGCGGTTGATGCCGCGCATGGTGTTGTAGAGCGGCAACACCATGAAGGGCAACATCACCTGGGCCATCGCAATAGTGACCCCGACCGGGGTGCCGAGAAGCTGGACGGAGCCCAATCCGAGTGCGGCGAAGGCCTTTTCGACCAAGCCGCCGTCCTGAAGCAGCACCACCCAGGCGAATGTCCGCGCCAGCAGCGAGGTCCAGAACGGTACCAGGACCAGGATCAGCAGGATCGCGCGCCACCGCGGGGTGGCGATGGTCATCAGGTAGGCGTACGGGTAGGCGATGACAGCGCAGACGATCGCCACCACGACGGCCATCACCAGCGTGCGCACGATGATGCTGACCGCGGCGCCGTCGGCGATGGCGGTGTAGTTCCCGAGTCCGGGCTCCGGTGTGGTGAGCGAAGTCAGCAACAGCTGCACGGAGGGGATGACGAAGTAGAGCAGCAACCACACTGCGGCGGGGACGGCGAGCAGCAGGGCGGCAAGGGTCCGGCGATTCCCGCGGGACGCCGGGGGTTCCGGTGCAGCGCTCGGTCCGTCGCGGGGGTCTGTGGTCGCGGCCGCGCGAGCCGGCTCGGTCACCGCCATGGCACTCCTCGTCATGGTGTTCCGATTTTGCAATGCAAAATCGGTTTCGTCTTTCTGAGACAACCCGATGCCAGCAACAGTGTCAAGGTCATGAAGAACATTTGCAACATTGATGAAACATGCTCATCGACAATGGTTTATGACTTTCCCCGTGCCCTTGACGGGCCACAGCCGATCTTTCTATGCTTTGCATATAGTAAATCGCATTTCACAATACAAAACGCGAAAGGCGAGCAGTGGCGAATCGAAAGCCGTTGACCACCATCACTGCACTGGCCGGCGCATGCGTAGTCGGGCTGACCGGATGCGTCGGGCCGCTGTTCGCGTCGTCGTCCGCCGACTCCCAGACCGTGGTCTTCGCCAATACCGGCGGAACGCTCGCCGAGATCTTCGCCGAGAACGCCTATCCCGACTTGCAGTCGCGGGGGATGACGGTGGCCGAGGAGTCGCCCAACAACGAGGCCAAGCTGACGGCGATGGTGCAGGGCGGTAACCCGACCTGGGACGTCTACTACTCCACTCCCTACAACGCGATATCCGGGTGCGGCACCCTGTTCGAGGAACTCGATCTCGACCGGCTCGACACCACGGGCCTGGACACGGACCTGCTGACCGACTGCGGGGTGCCGATCATCGGATCGGCGATGCTGCTGGTCTACAACAAAGAGACCTACGGCGCCAATCCGCCCACCGGGTGGGCCGATTTCTTTGATGTCGAGAGGTTCCCCGGCACCCGCGGCATCATGAACTTCGCCAAGGACGCCGGCATGGAGACCGCGCTGCTGGCCGACGGGGTGCCCGGCGACCAGCTCTACCCACTCGACTACGACCGTGCTTTCGCCAAGCTCGACCAGATCCGTTCGTCCACCCGGTTCTACACCACCGGCGCGCAGCAGACCCAGGGTCTGGAGTCCGGCGAGATCGACATGATGCTGGCGTGGCCCGGACGGGCCTACGACGCCGCGGCCGCCGGCGCCGACCTGGGCGTCGCATGGGATCAGCCGCTGCTGTTCTTCGACGCGATCACCATCGTCAAGGGCGCGCGCAACCTCGACGGCGCCTATGACCTCATCAATGCACTGATGGCGCAACCCAATCAGCAGGCGATCGCCGACCGGTTGCCCTACCAGCCGATGAACTCGGCCGCCCACGTCTCCGACGACCCGTTGATCCGCGAATTCGTCAACGGCCCGCAGTCACGCGGCACCGCGGTGCAGCGGGACAACACCTGGTGGGCCGAGAATCGCGATGAAGCCACCCAGAGGTGGACCGAGTGGGTGAACCAGTGAGGCTGGTCGGCTACGCAGACAGCCTGTCGGTCCGCGCCGGCGCCGATGTGAGCTTCGCGGTGTCGTCCGAACATCCGCGCGTACAGGCCGAAATCGTCCGGCTGCGCCGCGGCGGTGGTCCCCGGCACGGGATGGAGTTGCTCGAGGAGCGCATCGAATCCGACGTGACCGCTCTGGTGCCCGGACGGGTACAGACCACCGTCTCCGGCTCGTTCATCGAGGCGACGCTGGAGGCTGCCCTCGATGAGGTCGGGCTCGCGCTGTGGTTCAAGCCCACCGCCACCACGGCGCACCCGCGACCGCTGTGCACCGTGGGCACCGTGAGCGTCACCATCGCCGAGGATGGCTGCACGGTCAGCGCGGACGGCCGTGAGGTCGTGCGCGTGTCCGCCGGCGTCGTCGATGGTCAGTGGCACCACCTCAGCGTTCACGTGCACCGGACGGGTGCGGTGACGGTGGATCTGCGCCGGCCCGATGGCACCACAGTGTCAGGGCAGGGACATACGAATCCCCCTCGGGTCACAGGTGTCATCCGGATCGGGAGCGCGGGGGACTCGGGTGTGCCCACGTTCAACGGCGTGGTCGCCCGGCCGGTGGTCGCAGGTTCGTGGAGCGGCGACGTCGGCTCCCACCTGGCGCGGGGCGCCGATCCGCTGGCGGTGCTGGACCCCGCCCACACCAGTGTGCTCGACCTCGCGACCAACCCCGGCGGAACCCGGGTGCCCGACCGGGGCCGGCTCACCGCCGGCGGCGTGGTCCAGCATCTCCCGGCGCGCGGCGTCCCTGGTCCGTTCTGGACCGGTCGGGAGCGCGACTTCCGGCTCGCGCCAGAGGAATTCGACGGTATTCACCTGCACGACGATGATCTGGCCGACGCCGGGTGGTCGCCGGATGTCACCTGGTCGGTGCCGGCCACCCTGCCCAGCGGGGTGTACGCGCTGAAGCTGAGTGCCGGCGACGACGCCGACCGCATCCCCGTGGTGGTGACACCCGCGGTGCACCGGTCGCCGGTACTGGTGGTCCTGCCCACCTGGACCTATCTCGCCTATGCGAACTGGCGCACGTACGCCGAGTACGAGGCCGAACGCCTGCAGATCTACGGCGAAGCCCGCGGCGTCGATGACCGCGACCGTTGGCTGGCGCGGCATCCGGAGTTCGGGCGGTCGCTCTACGACGTCCACAGCGACGGCAGCGGATGCTTCTACGCAAGTACCCGACGCCCCATGGTGAACATCCGGCCGGACTACTACACGCCGACCACGCGCGGCTTCCGCCATTTTGCGCAGGATCTTCTGCTGCTGCACTGGCTCGACGCGCGCGGCGAGGACTACGCGGTGGTCACCGACGACGAAATCGACCGGGACGGAACGGACCTGCTGTCGCACTACCGGGTGGTCCTCACCGGAAGTCATCCCGAGTACTGCTCGGAGGCGATGTTGAACGCCTACGTCTCCTTCACCGACAACGGTGGGCGCCTGATGTATCTGGGGGGCAACGGTTTCTACCAGGTGACAGCACGCCACCCGGAGATCCCGGACGCCATCGAGATCCGCCGCGGCCACGCGGGAGTGGCGACCTGGGTATCGGCTCCCGGTGAGGAACACCTGTCGGCCACCGGCGAACCGGGAGGATTGTGGCGGATGCGCGGACGGGCGCCGAACCGGCTCGTCGGGGTGGGGTTCACCGCGCAGGGCTTCGACAAGGGGCACGGGTACCGCCGCAGCACACGCAGCACCGAATCCGATGTGTCCTGGGTGTTCGCCGGAGTCGGTGCCGACGCCGGCGAGGTGTTCGGCGACGCCGGGCCGGGGTTGGGAGGCGCGGCGGCCGACGAGTTCGACCGGGCCGACACCGCACTCGGCACACCGGCGCACGCGGCGGTGCTCGCATCGTCGGTGGGGCACTCCGAACGGATCGGGTTGGCACCCGAAGAGGTGGATCACGGGTACGCCGCCCCTCCACCCGGGGTGCATCCCAACATCCGCTCCGACCTCGTCCTGTTCGGCAACTCTTCTGGGGGAGCTGTGTTCTCCGTCGGTTCCATCGGCTGGACCACCGCCATGGCACATCACGACGGCGACAACGCAGTCTCCCGGCTCACTGCCAACGTCCTGGATCGCTTCCGCGATCAGCAGGGTTTCGTGGCTCCCCATCCGTGACCGACCCCTCGAGGAACAATGACTGAGATCCCCACCGCGGTGCTCGAAGATCGCGCCCGCTTCATCCGTACCGAAACACTGCGCCTGACCCGCATCGCCGGCGCAGGTCACTACAGCGCGGTGTTCTCCTGCGCCGAGATCTTCGCCGCGCTCTACTACGACGAACTGCGCCTTGACCCCAGCCGGCCCGACTGGGCGGACCGCGACCGGTTCGTTCTCGGCAAAGGGCATGCCGCCATCGGGCTGTACCCCGTGCTCGCGCATCTGGGCTACTTCGATCCGGCCGAGTTGGACAGCTACACCCGGCTGGGCAGCGCGTTCGGCGACCACCCCGACATGAAACGTATCCCCGGGATCGATTTCTCCTCCGGATCGCTCGGGCACGGACTGTCGGTCGGAGTCGGAATGGCCTGGGCCGCCAGGCATGCCGGCAGGGACAACCGCACGTGGGTGATGCTCGGTGATGCGGAGCTGGCCGAAGGGCAGATCTGGGAGGCCGCGATGTCGGCCGCCCACTTCCGGCTCGGCAATCTCGTTGCGATCGTCGACAACAATCAGCTGGGCATCGACGGCCGCGTCGACGACATCATGCGCACCGAACCGATCGACGCCCGCTTCGAGGCGTTCGGCTGGCAGACCCACCGTGTCGACGGCCACGATCTCGAGGCTCTGCGCGCCACATTCGCGGAGCTCGCCCCGCGCGGCGGTGACCGCCCGCAGCTCATCGTGGCCGACACCATCAAGGGCAAAGGCGTTGCCCGAATGGAACTCAGCCCCGACTGGCACGTCGGCAACCTCGTCGGCGCCGACTACGACGATGTGATGGAGGAGCTGACCCGATGAGCTCGACAGAGACCCAGGACCAGTCGGAGATCTTCAACGGGACCGCTTCGGTCGGGTTCAAGGACGCACGCTCGGCCGACGGCACCGACGTGCGGGCCATCCCGGCGTTCGTCTTCGGTGAGGAACTCGCCGTGCTGGCCGAGTCCGACCCGCGAATCGTGGTCCTGACCGCTGATCTCGGGAGATCCAACAGGGCAACGGATTTCGCCGTGCACTTCCCCGACCGTTTCGTCAACGTGGGCATCGCCGAGAAGAACATGGTGACGATGGCCGCGGGCATGGCGGCCGAGGGGCTGATCCCGTTCGCGGCGACCTTCGGCTCGTTCGCCGCGCTGCTGTGCGCAGAACAGATCCGCACAGACTGCGCCTATCCCGGGCTGCCGGTGCGGGTGGTCGGTCACCACTCCGGGATGTCGATGGGCTTCTACGGCACCAGCCACCACAGCCTCGAGGATCTGGCCATGATGCGCAGCATCGCCGATCTCACCGTGGTGTGCGCCACTGATGCCAACCATCTGCGCAGCCTGCTGCGCGTGTCGCTGGACCATCCGGGAGCGATGTACCTGCGGCTGGGCCGCGGCCGCGATCCCGAGGTCTATGACCGGCCCCCCGCGCTGACGCTGGGCCGGGCCGAGACTCTGCGGCAGGGATCCGATCTCACGCTGATCGCCACCGGTTCCACCGTCCACCCCAGTCTTGATGCTGCGCAGCGCCTTTCGGAGCAGGGGGTGTCGGTGCGGGTGGTGGACATGTGGACGGTGGCGCCGTTGGATCGGGATGCTGTGCGCGACGCCTGCAGGCAGACCCCGGCGGTGCTGACGGTCGAAGAGGCCAACCTCGCCGGCGGTCTGGGCTCCGCCGTGGCTGAATGTATTGCCGACGAGGGACTCTCGACACGCTTCCGTCGTCATGGTGTCCCCGACGAACACGTCCCGGTGGGTCCGCCCGCCGCCCTCTACGCCCACTACCGGCTCGACGGCGCGGGCATCGCCGACGTGGCACGCGAGCTCCTCGACCAGGACAGGACCCACCCATGACCTCCACACGCCAGGCTCTCGGCGAACAAGAATCGGCCCTGCGGGGCCGGGCCGGCCGGGTGATCCCCGGGGGGATGTACGGCCACATGAACGTGGCAGCCTTCAGCGACACCCACCCGCAGTTCATGCGGTCCGGGAACGGTGCGCGGGTCGTCGATGCCGACGGCCGCGAATACCTCGACCTCATGTGCAGCTGGGGACCGATGATCCTCGGACACAACCATCCTGGGGTGAACGCAGCCATCGTCGACCAACTCGGCCGCGGAGACTGCCTAGACGGCACCAGCCCGTTGGCGGTCGAGTACGCCGAACTCCTGGTGGACACCATCCCGGCGGCGAACTGGGCGCTGTTCTGCAAGAACGGCACCGACGCGGTGACCACCTGCGTGACCACTGCACGTGCGGCCACGGGGAAGCGCAAGGTGTTGGTGGCCCAGGGCGCCTACCACGGCGCGGTGCCCTGGTGCGCGCTGCGCGGTGAGGGGATCGTGGCCTCCGATCAGGAGCACCTGATCCACTACGAGTACAACGACCTGGCGTCGGCGGTCACCGCGGCCGAGGAGGCAGGCGAGGATCTCGCCGCAATCCTGGTGTGCCCGATGCGCCACGACATCAAGCGCGACCAGGAGATGGTCGACATCGAATTCGCACGCGGGTTGCGCGCGCTGGCCGATCGCACCGGTGCGGTCCTGGTGCTCGACGACGTGCGCTGCACCCACCGGTTGGATCTCGGTGGCAGTTGGGAGCCGATCGGGGTGCGGCCGGATCTGGCGGCGTATTCGAAGCCGCTGGCGAACGGGCAGCCGCTGGGTGCCGTCACCGGTTCGGACGCGCTGCGCGAGGCCGTGCGCTCGATCTACGTCACCGGGTCGTTCTGGACCGGGGCGCTGCCGCTGGCCGCGGCGCTGGCCACGCTGACCGAGCTGCGCAAGGGTGAGGCGCTGCCGATCATGGAGCGCGCCGGCCGGCGCCTGCGTGACGGCCTGGCGGCGCAGGCCGCGTCGCACGGCTTCGTGGTGAACCAGACCGGGCCGGTGCAGATGCCGATGCTGTCTTTCGCCGATGACCCCGACTTCCGGTTGGCTCGCGCGTGGGCCGAGGCCGCCGCGACCCGAGGGGTGTACCTGCACCCGTGGCATAACTGGTTCCTGTCGGCCGCGCACACCGACGACGTCATCGACGCGATCCTCGCCCGCACCGACGACGCGTTCGCAGACGTGGTGTAACGCCGCGGGGTGTCGGACCCCGAACATACGATGACGACGTGATCGATCACTTCGGAATCAACTGCAGCGACTGGCCGAAGTCGCAAGAGTTCTACGACGGTGTTCTGCGCGTGCTCGGGTACAGCAGGCAGATGGATGTCGGGGAGGCCGTCGGCTACGGCACCGAGGGCCACCCGACGTTCTGGATCGCCGACGCCGGTGCGGGCGATGTCACCGGACCCAACCGGGAGACCCACATCGCGTTCGCAGCGTCATCGGCGGCCGATGTCCAGGCCTTCTTCCGGACTGCGCTGGCGTTGGGTGCTGAGCCGCTGCACGAGCCGCGGCTGTGGCCGGAGTACCACGAGAAGTACTACGGCGCCTTCGTGCGGGACCCGGACGGCAACAACGTCGAAGCGGTGTTCCACGGCGGCGGCCCCGCTGACCACGGTGACACGCACGGATCCCTGGGTCCCAACTCCTACGCGTAGCGTCGGACACATGGCCGCAGATGCACTCAACGAACTCCTGACCGATGCGTTCACCCGGCTGATCGAACACGCCGAAGAGATCACCGACGGACTGACCGACAACGTGGCCACCTACCGGCCGACCCCGGACGCCAACACGGTGGCCTGGCTGCTGTGGCACAGCGCCCGGGTGCAGGATGCGCAGGTGGCCGATGTCGCGGGCGTCGAGCAGGCCTGGACGGCCAAGGGCTGGGTGGACACCTTCGGCCTCGACCTGCCCTGCGACGACACCGGCTACGGGCACAGCGCCGCCGACGTGGCCAAGGTGCAGGCCAGCGCGGACAACCTACTCGGCTACTACCGCGACACCCACGAGCTCACGCTGGCGTACATCGACAAGCTCGACGCCGGCGAGCTGCAACGGGTCATCGACGAGAACTGGGACCCGCCGGTGACGGCATCGGTGCGGTTGGTCAGCGTCCTCGACGACTGCGCGCAGCACCTGGGGCAGGCTGCCTACCTGCGCGGCATCACGCCTTGAAGTAGACCAGCTGATGGGTGACGGCCAGCAGGGTGTCGTCGCGTCCCCACAGCTGCGCCGTCTGGTCGAAGAACCCGCCGGTGAAGCGCTGCGCTCGGGCGGTGGCCAGCACGTAGTCCGCTTCTTGGCGCTGCAGTGCGGCGGCATCAGCGTGGAAATACACGGTGAATGAGATGGTGCCGGCGGGCAGCATCTGCCCGCGGCGCAGGAAGACGCGCGGATAGAACACGTCGCACAGCGCGGTCAGCGCCGGGTAGTCCAGGGGGCGGGGCGGCTGATCGCGCACCCACAACGTCGTCGTCGAGTCCGCGCTCTCGCCACTGTCCTCGCCGGGCACGGCGCCCTCGACGTACCGCATGTCATAGTTGCGCATCCACGTCACGAAGCTCGAGATGTCCAGTGGGGCAGTGTGTTCCGGCGCGGGTGCGGCAGGTGGTGCGGTCTCGGTGTCCGACCAGGTGTCGCGGCGGATGCCGAACACGGCGGTGGCGGTGGTCCGGGTCTCGCCGTCCTGAACCAACTCGGCGATCCAGTGCTGATTGGTGCGATTGGTGCGTACCGCACGCAGTTCGATGTCGAACGGGCCGTCGGCGATGGGTGCGGCGTAGTTGACCGTCAGCGACACCGGATCGCCGAGGCGGTCCGGATGCTGCTCGATGGCGCGGAGGACGGCCGCCGCGGTGACCCCGCCGAAGGGGCCGACCATGTTGGCGTAATCCGGGGTGGTGCGCCCGCGCGCGGAACCCGGGCTCGAGTCCAGCGCCAGGGCGACATCAAACGGGTGCGTCATGGGCGTTGAACTTACCCGCCGCCACAGCCCGTTTTGACAGGTGTCAACCCCGGTGCGACATCCGTCACACGGCGTGGTTAACATGGCCCGTATGACTGTCACCAGTGATGTCGCCAACACCGGGACCATCCACAATCCCGCGACCGGCACCGTGGCCGGCCAGGTCACCTGGACCGACCCCGCCGACATCCCGGCCATCGCCGCCGGACTGCGTGAGGCCCAGCGGGAGTGGGAGCGCCGCGGACCCAAGGGCCGTGCCCGGACGCTGTCGCGCTACGCGGTGTGGCTGGCCGACCATCGCGACGAGATCGAGACGCTGCTGATCGCCGAGACCGGCAAGTCCGCAGCAGACGCCGCACAAGAGGTGCCGCTGGTGCTGATGATCCTGTCGTACTACATCAAGAACATCGAGAAGGCGCTGGCGCCCGAAAGCCGTCCGGCGTCGTCGCCGCTGATGGCGATCAAGAAGATCTCGGTGTACTACCGCCCGCGCGCCGTCGTGGGCATCATCGCGCCGTGGAACTATCCGGTGGCCAACGCGATGATGGACGCCATCGGCGCGTTGGCCGCGGGCTGCTCGGTGCTGCTGAAGCCCTCTGAGCGCACCCCGCTCACCGCCGAGGTGCTGCTGCGCGGCTGGAACGAGGTGTCCGCGCCGCCGGTGCTGGCGCTGGCCCAGGGTGCCCGCGAGGTGTCCGAGGCGGTCGTCGACGTCAGCGACTACATCCAGTTCACCGGGTCGTCGGCCACCGGAACCAAGGTGATGGAGCGCGCGGCCCGCCGGCTCACCCCGGTCAGCCTCGAACTCGGCGGCAAGGACCCGATGATCGTCTGTGAAGACGCCGACATCGCGCTGGCTGCCAATGCCGCGGTGTGGGGCGCGATGTTCAACGCGGGCCAGACGTGTGTGTCGGTGGAACGGGTGTACGTCCTGGATGCGGTCTACGACCAGTTCGTCAACGCCGTGGTGGCCGCGGTGAACAAACTCAGTATGGGAGCCGGCGACGGCAACCATTTCGGCGCGCTGATCGACGAATCCCAGGTGGCTGTCACCGATCGGCACGTCCAGGATGCCCTGGCCAAGGGAGCCACTGCGCTCACCGGCGGCAAGCGCCCCACCGGGCGCGGCACCTTCTACCCCCCGACTGTGCTGGTGGACGTCGACCACTCCATGCTGTGCATGACAGAGGAGACCTTCGGCCCCACGCTGCCGATCATGAAGGTGGGATCGGTGGCCGAGGCGGTGAGACTGGCCAACGACAGCCAGTACGGCCTGAGTGCCTCGGTGTTCTCCAAGGACGTGCAGCGCGCGAAAGACATTGCCGTGCAACTCGATTGCGGTGCGGTCAACATCAACGACGTGATCTCGAACTTGATGTGCACCACCGCCCCCATGGGCGGCTGGAAGGCGTCGGGAATCGGAGTTCGCTTCGGCGGTTTCGAGGGGGTGCGCAAGTTCTGCCGCCAGGAGACCGTCGTGGTACCCCGGACCACCCTGGCGGCGGGCGGCAATTACTACCACAACTCGCTCAAGGCGCTGGCCCGGATGAACAAGCTGATGACCAAGGTGGCGCTGTCGGTGCCCCGGAAGGGCGCCAAGTAAGCCGCTGCTGAGCGTCCACCCGCCGTTCACCTTCCGGTCACCGAGGTGTTCGCGACGGCGGATACGTTGCGCCGGTGCTGCTGGACATCAACGCCTCGTACTCCGTCCTCGACGATGACGACGACGACCCCGTGCTGCTGCTGCAGCCCGGGGACGAACCGGTCGACACCTGGCGGGAGAACTACCCGTACGACGAGCGGATGAAGCGCGCTGAGTACGAGGAACAGAAGCGGTTGCTGCAGATCGAACTGCTCAAGCTGCAGAAGTGGAGCCAGGCCAACGGCCACCGGCACGTCATCGTGTTCGAGGGCCGCGACGCCGCCGGCAAGGGCGGCACCATCAAGCGCTTCATGGAGCACCTCAACCCCCGCGGCGCCCGCGTCGTCGCGCTGGAGAAACCCACCGAGCGCGAACGCACGCAGTGGTATTTCCAGCGGTACGTCAACCATCTGCCTGCCGCCGGCGAGATCGTCCTGTTCGACCGCTCCTGGTACAACCGCGCCGGGGTCGAGCGGGTGATGGGCTTCTGCACGCCCAAGCAGCACGCCGAGTTCGTCCGGCAGGTGCCGCTGTTCGAGCAGATGCTGGTCAACGATGGTGTCAGCCTGATCAAGCTGTGGTTCTCGGTGACGCAGTCCGAGCAGCGCACCCGGTTCACCATCCGCCAGGTCGACCCGGTTCGGCAGTGGAAGCTCTCACCCACCGATCTGGCGTCGCTGGACAAGTGGGATGACTACACCGCGGCCAAAGAGGACATGTTCGCGCTCACTGACACCGAGGTGGCGCCCTGGATCGTGGTCAAGAGCAACGACAAGAAGCGCGCCCGGATCAACGCCATGCGCTACGTGCTCGGTAAGTTCGACTACGACAACAAAGACCATGAAGTGGTCGGCCGGGCCGACCCGCTGATCGTGGGGCGCGCACTGTCGGACTGACGGCACCCGCCCCGGAGGGGCTGCTGCTGTGCGTGGGATGCTGGCGACGCTGCTGTGGTTACTCACCACGGTGGCGCTGGCGCTCGCCCTACCCGCGGCGTGGGTGCAGACGCACCTGGTGAATGAGGGCGGCTACGCCCGGTTCGCGGAAGACGCCGCCTCGCAACCTGCGCTGCAGCAGGCAATGGCGGGGGAGTTGACGACGCAGATCCTGAACCTGGGCCCTGGGTTGCAGCCCGACCTGGTGGCGGCGCTGACGTCGAGCTACACCGCCAGTGCGCCGTTCCCGCAGCAGTTCGCCGAGGCCAACCGCTTCGCCCACCGCTGGATGTTCACCGATGCCGTGGGGTCGCAGACCGACGCCGAGGGCCGTTGGGTGGTGGACATCGGGCCCATGCTCAACGACACGTCGATCAAGGACACGCTGCAGAACTACAACATCGAGGTACCGCAGTCGCTGCCGGTGCCGCTGACCCAGAATGCCCCGGAAGCCCTGCGGCCCGGGCGGTTACAGACAGTGGGCAGCTGGGGTCCGTGGTTCACCATCGGTGCGGTGGGGCTCGCGGCGGTGTTTGCGCTGTTGACCTTGGCGGCTGCCCGTTCACGCGGCAAAGCACTTGCGGCGCTGGGGGTCTCGGCGCTGATCGTCGGTGCTGCCGGGTGGGCCGGGCTGGAGATCGGCCGGGGACGGCTGGAAACCGCTCTGGGCGACACCTCCGGTGACGTCCGGGCGATCGCGGATGCGCTGGTGGACACCGCAATCGGCAGCATGCACCACTGGCTGAACCTGACCCTGGCCACCGGCGGGGGACTGGTCGCCTTGGGCGTGCTGTTCGCGATGCTGGGCGGGGTGTTCCGCCGGACGGTGCGGGAACCGGCTTAACGTGCGAACTTTCCGCGTCCCATGGGTCTGCGCCGGCCCAGGTGGTAGCCGAGGACGTACGCGACCGGTGGGAGGGCGAACATCGGAATCGACGCGATGAGGATCGCTACCCGGGAGGATCTGCGGTATGGCTTGTTGGGGCTCGGCGTCGTGGTTGTGTCCGCTCTGCTCTACGGGGCTATCGACGCCATGCATGAGCAACGTGTTGCCCGAGGGCAGATTCTGCAGTTCGCAATCCTGTCTGTGGTTTCGGCGGGGTTGTTCGCCGTGTGTTATTTAGGCGCGCACACGATTACCCGTG
This sequence comes from Mycolicibacterium tokaiense, assembly GCF_010725885.1. Taxonomy (NCBI): domain Bacteria; kingdom Bacillati; phylum Actinomycetota; class Actinomycetes; order Mycobacteriales; family Mycobacteriaceae; genus Mycobacterium; species Mycolicibacterium tokaiense. The sequence goes on from NZ_AP022600.1 coordinate 2,996,760, forward strand.
CGCTCAGGGCCGGATGTCGGCTTACCGCAGCACCTTCAGGAATGAGTAGCTCAGCGCCGACTCGGACGCCATCCGGGCATCGCCGGCAGCACCGGGGTGGCCCGCCCGGGATACACCCGGTCGTCGCGGTTGGAGGTCGTCATCAACGGCTCCGGGCACTCGACCTCCCAAGAGGCACCTGCCAGCAATAGCGGCTGTAGGCGGCGACGTTCGCGCTTGACCGCGCGGGATACCGATCAACCCAGTGGGACGGGAGTCATCTCGGTGAGCACGTTGAAGTCGAAGCCGTCGGCTTCGGCCAGATACGTTCTGGGGGCCGTGTGTCCGGCGTCGAGGCGCTGCACGCCGCGGGCGCATTGATATACCAGCGAATTCGACAGCGCATTCACCACGTTGACGTCGAGGGTGCCCGCGGCACGTGCGAGCGCCGCCAGCAGATGCAATCCCTCGTAGCAGGATTCACCCATGGTCCCCACCACCGGGGCGTCAGCGCCGAACCGGCGGGCATATCGCCCGACGAAGTCCAGGCTGTCCGACGTGCACAGCGACGAGAAGTACCCCGCGCCGACGTAGAGGTCGCGGCAACTGTGATCGCCCGCGGCCAGGAGCATGTTCTCGTCCATCAGAGGGGTCAGGCGCACCGCCTTGGCATCCAGTTCCCGCTCGGCGTACTGCCGGTGGAACTCGACGGCGTCCTGTCCCACCAGCAGAACGACCACAGCCGTGGCGCTCGAGCGCTCGAGTCGGTCGAGGGTTGCGCCGAAGTCCGCCGTGCCCAGCGGGACATACATCTCGTCGACCAGCGTCCCGGACCCCGTCGTCGCCAGGTGTCCTCGGATGGTGTTGGCGGTCCCGCGCGGCCACACGTAGTCGTTGCCGACCAAGGCCCAGCGGGAGATGCGCCTCTCGCCGGACAGCAGCGTCATCGCGGGCAACAGCTGCGTTTCCGGCGTCTCGCCGGTGACGAAGACTCCCGGGCGCCGTTCGCCGCCTTCGTACAACGAGTTGTAGATGTAGGGGATCGAACCGCCGATGGCTGAAGCCAGTGATTCCCGCACAGTGGAGGTGTGTACGCCCGCGAGCGCTTGTATTCTGCCCGCCATGGCGAGTTCCAGCACTTCCGCTCGAACCGTGTGCACCTGCGCACCGCCGTCGATGTGTGCGAGTCTGACCTCGCGGCCCAGTATGCCGCCGTCGCGATTGATCTCCTCGGCGGCCAGTTCCGCGCACAGTTGCGCGGAGGGACCGATGATCCCGAGCGGTCCCTGCAACGGATTGACCACGCCGACGACCACGGTGTCCGAGTCCGTGCGTCCCATGCTGTTCATGCGGCCCATCTCCACCACCAGGTCGGGGTTGTCCTTTGTTTACCCTCGACCACCCGTTACGGTAATCCACGGCGGGAGGTAACGACAGTTGGGAACCGTGAGCCAGGCTGCGCTGGCGTTGAGTGCGATTCAGAACTCGCTGCTGGAGCGGGTTCGTGAGGTGCTCGCCGCGCAGGGGTGCACCCTGGAGGAGTGGCGGATCCTGGATTGCCTCAACGGCTCCGGAGCTCTCGTGATGTCCGAGATCAGCGAGACGACATCGATTCCGCCATCGGCGCTGACGAAGATCGTCGACCGCATGGTGGCCAACAACCTGGTGTACCGGCGGACCGACCAGGTCGACCGGCGCAAGATCAATCTCCGGCTGACGTCCCGTGGCGCCAGCTCCTACCGGCACCTGGCCGAAATTGTCGATCGTTGCGACCTGCTGTACGACCAGGATCAGCTGCAGAAATTGACCGCGTTGTGTGACCTGGTGCGTGATGTGTCGGGTTCCGACCCGAAGCGGGGCGAGGTCCCGGCGTAGCGTTCCCGCGCCCAGGCCCGGTTACCGGGCGTAGATCTCGTTGTAGATCGCTTCGATGTCATCGGCGCCGGGAACACGGGGATTGTTGGCCGGGGATCCCGATGCCAGGGCCTGCTCCGCCATGGTCGGGATGAGCCGATCCCACTCGGCACGGGAGATGCCATAGTGCTGCGGCGTCGGCACGGTCAGGTCGCGGCACAGCTCGGCGATACCGTCGACGAAGTTCGCGGCGGCGCCGGCGCTGGGCTCGTGTTCGGTGGCCAGACCCATGGCACGGGCGCAGTCGGCGTACCGATCGGCGGCCCCGTCGATCGAGTACCGCGTGACCGCGGGAAAGAGCATGGCATTCGAAAGGCCGTGTGCCACATGAAAGTGCGCACCGATCGGCCTGCTCATGCCGTGGATGAGGGCGACGCTTGAGTTGGAGAACGCCATGCCGGCCTGCGTGGCCGCCATCATCATGGCTGCGCGCGCCTGCTCGTCGCTTCCGTCGGCGACCACCCGCCGGATGTTCTGACCGATCGCCCGGATGGCCAGCAGGCACAGACCGTCGGAGAATGCGTTGGCCTTGCGGCTGACGTAGGCCTCGACGGCGTGGGTGAGCGCGTCGATACCGGTGTCGGCGGTCAATCGAGCCGGCATCGACAAGGTGAGGCGGTAGTCGATGATCGCGGCGATCGGCAGGAACGACGTGCCGATACAGAGCATCTTCTCGTCGGTCGCACTGTCGGTGATGACGGTGAACTGGGTGGCCTCCGACCCGCTGCCGGCCGTGGTGGGGATCGCGACGATCGGTAGTGCGGGACCGGTGTAGACGCTGGGCGCCTTGAACTCTCGCATCGGCCTGTCGTTGACGCCCAGCACGGCCAACGCTTTGGCGGTGTCCATCGGGCTGCCTCCGCCGAAACCGATGACACTATCGGCGCGGTGTGCAGCCAGCGCCGCCTTGGCGGGGGTCAACGAATCGGTCGTCGGGTCGGGCACGGTGTCGGAGTAGACCGCGACGCTGGCCCCCGAGGCTTCCAGGGATGCGACGAGCCTCTCCACCTGGCCTGTGCTGACCAGGAACGCGTCGGTCACGATCAGCGGGCGCCGGGCGCCCAGGTCGCGGAGCACGTCACCGGTCTCGTCGACGGAGCCGCCGCCGATCCTCATGGTGCGGGGAACGGCGATGGCATGCGTCAGGTGTGTCACGGGTGTCCTCGATTTCGATTGCTGACTCGGTGGTCCGAAGCCGTTACAGCTTCCGGGGCGTAAATGCACGCGTCAATCCTCAGATCCGCACGAGCAGCGTGCATATCTGCACGGCAAGATGGGGTTGTGGAATCTGCCGACAACCTCCGCTATCTGCTCGAAGTGACGCGCTCGGGCTCGCCGCACGACGCCGCACGACGTCTCGGAGTCGACCGCACGACGGTCACCCGCCGCATCGCGAGCTTGGAAAGGGCATCTGGCGAGCGCCTGTTCGATCGTTCCAGCGGTGCGTGGCAGCTGACCGATGCCGGACGGCGCATGCTGCCGCATGCCGAAGCCATCGACGCCGCAGTCGTATCGGCGTTCCAGGACTCCGATCGGCATCAGGGCCTGCGCGGGCACGTGCGGATCGTCGCCTCCGACGGATTCGGGGCGTATCTGCTGACCCCCGGGCTGCTCCCGCTGACCGACGCACATCCCGATCTCGAGGTCGCCGTGGTCACCGCCACCACCCACGGTGTGCTGACGATGCGTGATTTCGATTTGGCCATCACCTTGGAGCAGCCATCACCGCATGCGGGTGTGGTCCGTCCGCTCGCTGATTACGAGCTGGGCCTCTACGCGTCCGCGGGGTACCTCGGCGCCCACGCTGAGGTGCGCAGTCTCGGCGACCTCGCCTCGCACGTCGTGATCTGGTACGTCGAGGCCCTACTCGACGTTGCGCCGCTCCGGTTCCTGGACGGCCTGCTCCCCGGTATCCGCGCGCGCGTGCAGACCACCAACATCACCGGGCATCACCACGCGGTGCGCGCCGGCTTGGGCATCGCGCCGCTGCCCACCTATATCGGTGATGCCGACAGTTCACTGACGCGGGTGTTGCCCACGGAATTCGCCGTCACCCGGCACTACTGGGAGGTCGTCCCGCGCGAGATATCGCGGCAGGCACGCGTGCGCGCGTTGCGCGATTTTCTGGACAACCTCGTGCTGACGCACCCGCAGTTGCGACCGCCCACCCAGCAAAGCGTCACATGGAAATAGTTGTTGCATCTAGATAGCACCAGTTCAACGACTTGCGCGTAACATGTACGAAACATACTGGTGAGTAGTTAATGCAGACGTAACCTGAAGTTCTTCAGTGGCGGCCGTGTTCTGGCTAGCGTGTGCTTTCGATCACGAGCGGATCGGGAAGCAGATTCCCGGCCGGAAAGGTGCACACGTGAAAGACGTTCAGGTCGCCGCTGTTCAGTTCGAGCCCACCCTGTTCGACAAGGAGGGCAACATCGACCGCGTGGCAGAGCTCGTCACCCGTGCGGCCGTGGGCGGCGCGAAGTTGATCACCGCTCCCGAGATGTGCACCACGGGCTACTGCTTCTTCGATCAGGGCGAGGCCGAACGGATGGCCGAGCCGGTACCCGGTCCCACCACACAGCGCTTCGAGCGGATCGCCCGAGAATGCCACTGCTACATCGTGTTCGGGATGCCGGAGCGCGACGAGGAGACCGGCCTGCTCTACAACACGGCGGTGTTCGTCGGCCCCGATGGGTTGATCGGAAAGCATCGCAAGACGCACGGCTACATCGCGGAACCGAAATGGGCGGCCCCGGGAGACCTCGGGCATCAGGTGTTCGACACCGAGATCGGGCGCATCGCGGTGCTCATCTGTATGGACATCCACTTCGTCGAGACGGCGCGACTGGCCGCGGTGGGCGGGGCTGAGGTGATCTGTCACCTCAGCAACTGGCTGGCCGAACGAACCCCGGCGCCGTACTGGATCTCGCGCGCCTACGAAAACGGTTGCTACGTCATGGAAAGCAATCGCTGGGGCTTGGAGCGCGGCGTGCAGTTCAGCGGTGGGAGCTGCATCATCGCGCCTGACGCCACGATTCTGGACCACATCGACTCCGGCGATGGTCTCGCCACCGCGACCATCACCGTGGGCTCTTCTGCAGACGCAGACCGGGCAGATCGTCCTGCACTGCGCGCCCGGCGGCCCGAGCTCTACCGTCAGTTGCAGATCAACAGCTATCTGTGGAACCCGAAGGACTTCTTCGGTCTTTACGGCCACCGCGGACTGCCCGAGGGCAAGGCGGCGACAGTCGCGGTGGCGCAATTCACGCCGGTGCCCGACACCGACGCCAACCTCGCCACGATCACCCGGCTCTTCACATCAACTGTCGCCGAACGCGGTGCCGAGCTCGTCGTCTTCCCGGAGCTGTCGCTGACCGCTCGAGCGGTGACCCTGCAGGATCCCGCCGTCGTGCACCTCATGCAGGCGGCCGCCGCGGCGTCGGCCTGGCTGGTCGTGGGTCTGGCGGAGACCGCTCCCGTCGATGGGCGGCAGTACAACTCCCTGGTCCTGATCGGCCCGGACGGCATCGAGGCGGTACACCGCAAGATCCACCTCCGCGATGGCGAACGTGCGCTGTTCGCAGCGGGCTCGGCCTGGACCTACGCCGACATTCCGCTCGGCCGCGTCGGATTGCTGCACGGCGACGACCTCCTGGTGCCGGAATCCGGCCGCATCCTGGCCCTCAACGCCTGTGATGTGATCGCGGGAAGTGCCGACAATCGCGAGCGGATCATGATGGGCCACAGTGGAACCGCAGTCGCGCAGAGCTATCCGATTCCCACCGGGCCGTCGCTGACACACTGGCACCACATGCGGGTGCGAGCGGGTGAGAACAACGTCTACCTTGCCTTCGCGAACACCGTGGACGCCGACGGGGGCGGTGGATGCTCAGGGGTGTTCGGTCCGGACACCTTCGCCTTCCCGCGCCGCGAACAGGTGTTGGCCGGCCAGGAGGGCGTGGCCGCCGTGCGTATCGACACCACCGACGCGGGGTCGGTCTATCCGTCGAACGTGGTGCGCCGCAAAGATCTGGTGGCCATGCGCCTGCCGCACTGGTACGGCGCGCTGTCGGGCCCGGACGTGCTGGTGCGCGACACCGACCTCGAGGACCGGACGGTCGCGGAGCCGCGCCACGCAGTGATCGCCTAACCCCCCCCAGAACCGCACAGGTGTGGACGTCGGCTCATCGCGTCCACACGGCCCCGTCGTGTCAGGTCATGCCGACGGTTGATTCGTCACACCCCGACGGGGTGTCCATTACGAAGAAGGTGAATCCTTGTCCCTCAAAAGCTATTTCCAGGGTCCGGCGACAAGTCTGGACGAGCAGGTCGAGAGTTATGCGACCACGCGTGTGCCCGACAACCAACGGTGGCGGCGCCCCGCCGTGCTGCTTGTCCTCAGTGGCAACATCACGGCGATGTTCTGGTTCGCCCTGGGCGGCCAGATCGGCTTTCTGGTGGGGTGGCCGATGTTCCTGATCCCGGTGGCCTACATGGTGATCGGCGCGACGATCATCGGCGCACTGGTGATGCGCATCGCCAGCCAGGAGGGTCTGTCGCTCACCTTGTTGTCCCGGGGCCTGGGCTTCGGCGCCAAGGGTTCGGCAATCGCCTCCATCGTGTATGCCGTCAACTACGTCTTCTACTTCGTTTTCGAGGGCAGCATCGTCTCGCATGGGCTGAGCCACCTGCTGGGCATCCCGATCGACTCGGGCCAGGCGACGGTGGTGTTCGCCCTGATCGCTGCAGCGGCACTGTACTTCTCCTGGCGTGGAATGCACTCGATGAATCTGCTGCAGCGCTTCGGGCTGCCGATCTTCGTCATCCTGTTCGTGATCGGCATGGTGATGCTGGCCAACGGCTATGTGCTGGTGGGCCCGGGGCAATGGGAGGCACAAGGTGGGCTGACCGCGACGGCGATGTGGCAGGCGATGAGCCTGGCAAACGGGCAGGTGGTTTTCCAGGCGCTGATCGCGACCGACTACGGCCGGTTCGTCAAGCGTTCGGTCGGTTACGCCGGCACTGCGGGCGTCATGTTCGTCGAGCTGGCCATGATCGTGGTTGTCATGGTGTTCGGTGTGCTGCTCGGCTTCACCATGCTCGGGCACTTCGACGGCACGGATACGGAGCGTCAGCTGTCGGCAACCGATCCCGGCTTGATCTTCGCCGTCGTGATGGGAGTGCTGGGGGTCATCTTCGCGATCATCACCCAGGTGCGCATCAACGTCATGAATCTCTATTCCGGTTCACTGGCGTTGTCCAATGCGTGGGACGCGCTGGCCTCCAAGCGAATCGGCCGGCAATGGTGGATGGTGGCGTTATGCGTGGCCGGCGTCGCCTGCTACCCGGTGAACATCCTGCAGTACACCGGAGAGTTTCTTGCCGTCACTGGAATCATGACCAACACCTGGATCTTCATCCTGCTCAGTGACTACTTCGTGTGCCGGAAGTGGCTCAAACTCGCTCCCGCGCAGAACATCGAGTACCGGGATGGACTGGTCAAGGACTGGAACGTGTGCGGAATGGTGGCACTCGGATCCAGCCTGCTGGTCGGCGCGCTCGGTGTGGCCGGCTTCTACCCCGTGTACCTCGCATCGTTTGTCGCGATGCTGCTCGGTCCGGTGATCTACATTCCGCTGACGGTCGCCACCCGGGGGCGCCAGTACGGTGCACAGCTCGAGCGCTCCGGCGAGGTGGGCGACGACGCGGACGCACAGGTCGCCGACGGCGTGTAGCTTCGCACTGCACCGGCGCGGGTGGGCCCAACCGCTCTACCCCAGCACCTTCCACAGGAACGAGTAGCTCAACGCGGACTTGAACGCCGTCTGCGCATTGTCGGCTGCCCCGGCGTGCCCGCCCTCGATGTTCTCGTAGTACCGCACGCGATGGCCGGCGGCCTGCAGTGCGGCGGTCATCTTGCGGGCGTGTCCGGGATGCACCCGGTCGTCGCGGGTGGAGGTGGTCATCAACAGCTCCGGGTACGTCGCCGTCGACGAGATGTTCTGGTAAGGCGAGTACTTGGAGATGAACTCCCAGTCCTGCGGGTTGTCGGGGTCGCCGTACTCGGCCACCCAGGAGGCGCCGGCCAGCAGCAGGTGGAAGCGCTTCATGTCCAGCAACGGCACCTGACACACCAACGCGCCGAACAGTTCCGGGTACTTGGTCAGCATGATGCCCATCAGGAGGCCACCGTTGCTTCCGCCCTGAGCGCCCAGCTGGGGCACCGTCGTGATCCCGCGGTCCACCAGATCGCGCGCCACCGCGGCGAAGTCCTCGTCGACCTTGTGGCGGTTCTCGCGCATGGCCTGGGTGTGCCAGGAGGGGCCGTACTCGCCGCCGCCGCGGATGTTGGCCAGCACGTAGGTGCCACCGCGGGAGAGCCACAGCCTGCCGAGCACGCCGTCGTACCCGGGTGTACGGGCCACCTCGAAGCCGCCGTACCCACCCAGCAGGGTGGGTCGTGGCCCCGGGCCACTGGCCACCACGAAGTAGGGAACCTTGGTGCCGTCCAGGGAGGTCGCGAAATACTGTGTGACGGTGATGTTCTCGGCATCGAAGAATGCCGGCGCGGACTTCACCTGCTCCAACGGGCCGCGGGCCGGTCCGTGCAGCAACCGCGAGGGTGAGTCGAAGCCGCTGGAGTCCAGGAAGATCTCGTCGTGCGTGTCGTCGGCGGCCACCACGACGGTGTTGGTGTTCGCCGGGATGCCCGGCATGGGGGTCGCAGTCCAGGTCCCGGGCTCCAGCACCGAAACGTGGGAGGCCACATCGCGAAGTGTGACAAGCACCAGGGCGTCCTTGGTCCACACGTGCTGGTGCAGGGAGGTGTGCGCATCGGGGGTGAACACCACGTCCAGAGTGGCTGTGCCCTCGAGGAACTGCTCATAAGGCGCAGCCAACAGCGCCCCGGCCGGATAGGTGTGGTCGCCGCGGGTCCAGTCGCTGCGCAGTTCGATCATCAGCCAGTCGTGATGCACGCCGACAGACGCGTCGGTGGGCGCATCGATCCGCAGCAGGGTCCCGTCGCGCAGTTCGGACACCTCGTCATTGAAGAAGTCGGTGGCGCGGCTGACGAAAGTGCGCTCGTACCCCGGGGTCAGATCCACCGAGGCGGCCACGATGACGTCTTCGGTCGAACCCTCGAAGACAGTCACGGCGTCGGTCAGCGGCTGGCCCCGCTGCCAGCGCTTGACCACGCGGGGATAGCCGGATTCGGTCAACGAGTCGGGACCGAAGTCGGTACCGATGAGGACGGAATCTGGACTTTCCCAGCTGATCTGGGTCTTGGCTTCGGGAACCGAGAATCCGTCGGCGACGAATTCCCGTGTGTGCATGTCGAATTCGCGCACGATGGCCGCATCGGATCCGCCTCGCGACAGGCTCACCAGCGCCCGGTCGTAACTGGGTTCGATCACGTCGGCGCCGGCCCACACCCAATTGGTGCCGTCGGCGGCGGCCAGCGCGTCCACGTCGATCACCACGTCCCAGGTCGGGTTCTCGCTGCGGTAGCTGTCCAGTGTGGTGCGCCGCCACAGTCCCCGGGGGTTGGTGGCGTCGCGCCAGAAGTTGTAGAGGTACTCACCGCGGCGCCGGACATAGGGGATGCGGCTGTCGGTATCGAGCACCTCGAGCGCCTGACGGCGCATCTCCTCGAAGTCGTCGTCACTCAACTCGGCGATCGTCGGCTCGTTGTGGGCGCGCACCCAGTCCAACGCGTCGTCGCCGGTGATGTCCTCGAGCCACAGGTAGGGATCGTCCACGGCTCCCATTGTGGCCTCCGGCGTAGTGTGACCCACATGACAGTTCCGTCGCGCGCACTGCTCACCCGGGCCGCCGCCGATCTGCTCGAGAGTCTGCAGCGGCAGCACGGGCCGGTGATGTTCCACCAGTCCGGCGGATGCTGCGACGGGTCCTCGCCCATGTGCTACCCCGTCGGCGACTTCATCGTGGGCGATCGTGACGTGCTGCTCGGTGTGCTCGACGTCGGTGACGGCGTGCCCGTGTGGATCTCCGGACCGCAGTTCGACACGTGGAAACACACCCAACTCGTCATCGACCTGGTCCCCGGCCGCGGCGGCGGCTTCAGCCTCGAGTCGCCGGAAGGGGTGCGCTTCCTGTCACGCGGGCGCGCCTTCACCGACGACGAGAACCGGCAGCTGGAGACGGTCCCTCCGCTGACCGGTGCCCAATATGAGGCGGGTGCGCAGCCGCCCGGGCCGCGGGGCGATGTGGTGGCAGAGGCCGCCGACGCCTGCCCGATACCGGCGGGACGCGCCGCGCAGTTCCCGCAATAGCGAACCGAGCCGTCGTAGGGTTTTTCCCGTGATTCCGCTCCCAAGGGCGTGGCTGCTGACCGGCGCAATGGTGGTGGGCAGCGCCGTCGGCGTGATCATCGGGGTCCTGACGACGGTGTTCGTCCACATCTCGATGCGCCCGGATGCGGCTATCGCACTGGTCCTCGCCGGCCCGACCCTTCTCGGTCTGGTGCTGATCCTCACCGCGGGCAGCCGGTGGGTCACGGTGTGGGGGACTTTCCTGCTGGCCATCGCTCCGAGCTGGTTCGGAGTGCTGGTGTTGACCCAGGTGGTGCAGCATGCGTGACAGCGCGGACACCGGCTCGATGCCGATGACCCAGCCGCACGAGGCGCCCATCTTCGACACCGGACCGCACCCCGTCCCGCTGGCCAAGTCGAAGCCCGACCGCAACCCGTGGTTCGACCCGATGTCCGCGCCGGCCGATGCCGAACGCGTCGACGATCTCTTCGGGCCGTCCGACGTGCTGCTGGCCGAGCGCGAGCCGGAGTCCACATCCAGGTCCGAACCGGTTTCCCCGATGGCGGTGCCCGGCCAGTACCACTTCCTCAAGGTGTGGCAGCTGCTGGCGGTGCTGGGGGCGACGTGGGTGATCGCCGCCGCTGTGGGCATCGGCCTGTACTACTGGTGGTTCCAGGCGGCCGACAAGACGTGGACCGAGGTCGGGGTGCTGATGTACGTGCTCGCGGCGGTGGTGGGAGCGCTGCTGGTGTCGCTGGCGGAGCAGCGCCCGACGCTGTCGGCCACCTCGATCGCCGTGCTGACCGCGCCCTTCGCCTCCGGGCTGGGGGCCGCCGCCCTGTACGTGTCGGTCGTGTTCGGCTGGGTCTCGTTGTAAGCGAACGCACCGCGGTCACATCTGCAAATCCGGCGCATTAGGCTGGTCATCGTGACTCACTATGATGTCGTCGTTCTCGGAGCCGGACCTGGCGGGTACGTTGCGGCCATTCGTGCTGCCCAGCTGGGGTTGAACACCGCAATCGTCGAACCCAAGTACTGGGGCGGCGTCTGCCTCAACGTCGGGTGCATCCCATCCAAGGCGTTGCTGCGCAACGCGGAGATCGCCCACATCTTCACCAAGGAGGCCAAGACCTTCGGCATCAGCGGTGAGGCCACCTTCGACTACGGCGCCGCCTATGACCGCAGCCGCAAGGTCGCCGACGGCCGCGTCGCCGGTGTGCACTTCTTGATGAAGAAGAACAAGATCACCGAGATCCACGGCTACGGCAAGTTCACCAGTGCCAGCGCCATGACCGTGGAACTCAACGAGGGCGGCACCGAAGAGGTCACCTTCGACAATGCCATCATCGCCACCGGCTCCCACACCAAGCTGGTGCCGGGCACGAAGATGAGCGAGAACGTCATCACCTACGAAGAGCAGATCATGGAACGCGATCTGCCCTCCTCGATCATCATCGCCGGGGCCGGCGCCATCGGCATGGAGTTCGCCTACGTGCTGAAGAACTACGGCGTGGACGTCACGATCGTCGAGTTCCTGCCCCGCGCGCTGCCCAACGAGGACGCCGAGGTCTCCAAGGAGATCGAGAAGCAGTACAAGAAGCTGGGCGTGAAGATCCTCACCGGCACCAAGGTCGAGTCGATCAACGACACCGGCTCGTCGGTGACAGTCAAGATCAGCAAGGACGGCAAGTCCGAGGAGCTCAAGGCCGACAAGGTCATGCAGGCCATCGGCTTCGTGCCCAACGTCGAGGGCTTCGATCTGGAGAAGACCGGTGTCCAGCTCACCGACCGCGGCGGTATCGCGATCGACGACTACATGCGCACCAACGTCAAGGGCATCTACGCCATCGGTGATGTCACCGCGAAGCTGCAGCTCGCGCACGTCGCCGAGGCCATGGGTGTGGTGGCGGCCGAGACCATCGCCGGCGCCGAGACCCTGGCGCTGGGCGACTACCGGATGATGCCGCGCGCCACGTTCTGCCAGCCGCAGGTGGCCAGCTTCGGCCTCACCGAGCAGCAGGCCAAGGACGAGGGCCACGACGTCGTGGTGGCCAAGTTCCCGTTCACCGCCAACGGCAAGGCGCACGGCCTGGCTGATCCGACGGGCTTCGTGAAGCTGATCGCCGACAAGAAGTACGGCGAACTGCTCGGCGGGCACCTGATCGGTCCTGACGTCGCCGAGCTGCTGCCTGAGCTGACGCTGGCGCAGAAGTGGGATCTGACGGCCACCGAGCTGGCCCGCAACGTGCACACCCACCCCACCCTGTCGGAGGCCTTGCAGGAGTGCTTCCACGGGCTGACCGGCCACATGATCAACTTCTGATTGTGCGTCTAGCCTCACTGCTGGCCGCCGGCCTCTTTGCCGCAGCGGGTTTGTTCGCCGGTCCCGCTGCGGCCGAACCGGCGGCAGCGAGCGCACCCGATCTGAGCGGGTACCGCGAGTTGCCGGCCGATACGTTCGTCGACAACCTGGTCGCTCAGGGCGAGGTGTACTTCCAGACGCCCGACGGCCTGTTGTGCGCCATCCGGCCCGCCCACGGGGCCGCCGGGTGCGACGGGCGCCTGCCGAACACCCGGGCCGGTGTCAACGAGATCGTGCTGGCCGCCGACCCGGCCGACCGCGGGCTGCGCGCCACCGCCAACCCTCAGTTCGTCAAGCCGTCCGGCAGCGCCGCACGGGTACTGCCCACCGGCTCGAAGATCGTCTATCAGGACTTCGAGTGTGCGGTGGCGGAGAACTCGATCACCATGTGCACCAAATCTTCTGGAGACTCCGGTTCCCAGCTGCAATGGCTGGAGATCTCAGCGGCCGGGACCGGTATCGGACCCGCCACCGCCGGGCTTCCGTCCGGCTTCCCGGACCCCAACGATTTTGTGGTGGGCGATGACACCTACATCGTGGGTGCCGGCGCCAAGAACCTGTTCCCGGTGTTCACCGTCGGCAACGGATTGACCTGCACCATCGCCATGTTCAGCGGCGGCGAGGTCGGCTGCAACGGCCCATTGCCGGGTGTGCGCGGGGGAGAGAACGAAGTCTTCGCGCAGCTGCCGGGTCCCGTCGGCATTCGCAAGACCGACGATCCGAAATTCGACAAGCCCGCCTATCCCGGCGTCATCCGCCAGCTTCCGGTGGGCTACCGCGTCAGCGAGATGGGCACCACCTGCATGGCCACCGAGGGCGGCGTGGCCTGCTTCGGCACGCTGGCCGGTCAGACCCAGGGCTTCCAGGTGTCGCCTGCGGGCACAACGACGTTCGGTGGCACCGACGTTGCCGAGACCGGGGAACTCGCTGCTTCGCCCGAGCCGCCCCGCTGAGAGTCGCGAGACCCTAGTCGGGGAAGTCCAGCGGTAGCTTCAGGGTGTTCATGGTGGCGGCCAGAGTGTCGTATTGCCCAGCCAGGAAGCAGAATTCGATCAACTGTCTCTGGTTGAGGTAGGTCGACAGCGCCGCCCAGGTCTCGCCGGAGACCTCGCGCGACAGCACGAACTCGTCGGTGGCACGCAGTAGGACCCGCTGCCGGTCGGTCAGCCCCTCGGCGTCAGGGCCCTCGAACACCTTGGCCTGCAGGCCTGCATCCACGCCGCGCGAGCGGGCCAGCCGCCGGTGCTGTTGGAGCTCGTACTCGCAGTCGCGCAGATGACCCACCCGCAAAATCACCAACTCTGCTTCGAAGCGCGACAGCCGACCCCAGTAGAGCAGCACACCGGAGAACGGCAGCCAGGCCCAGAACAACGCGGAATGCCGCGACAGGGCGTTGAACAGGTGGAACTGCGGTGCCCGGATGCCGCGGGCACCCAGCCGGCAGATCACCCAGTTGATGGGGCCGACATCACGAATGCTGCTGGTGGCCGGGATCCTGCTCATGACTGCTTCACCAGATACGGCGAGACCGTGCTGCGGTGCTCATCGAGGTCGAGGGCGCGCCCCAGGGCAGGGAAGGCGCGTTGCGGGCAGTTGTCCCGCTCGCATACCCGACAACCCGCGCCGATGGGTGTCGCGAGGTTTCCCGACAGGTCGAGTCCCTCGGAGTACACCAGCCGATTGGCATGGCGCAGTTCGCATCCCAGGCCGATGGCGAAGGTCTTGCCCGGCTGCCCATAGCGGGAAGCGCGGCGTTCGACCGTGCGCGCCACCCACATGTAGTTGCGGCCGTCGGGCATCTGTGCGATCTGAACTCCGATCTTGCCGGGATTGGCGAAGGTCTCGTAGACATTCCACAGCGGGCAGGTGCCGCCGGAAGAGGAGAAGTGGAAACCGGTGGCGGACTGGCGTTTCGACATGTTGCCGGCGCGGTCCACCCGGACGAACGACAGTGGTACCCCGCGCATCGACGGCCGCTGCAGGGTGGAGAGCCGGTGGGCGATGGTCTCGTAACTCACCGAGTAGAACGCCGACAGCCGCTCGATGTCGTAGCGGAAGTTCTCGGCGACCTCGTGGAACTGGCGGTACGGCAGCACCGCGGCTGCGGCGAAATAGTTGGCCAGTCCGAGCCGGGCCAGGATGCGGGACTCCTCGCTGGTGAAGTTGCCCTCGGTGACCAGCTTGTCGATCAGCGACCCGAATTCGAGGTAGGCCAGTTCGACCGCGAGTTTGAAGACCTGCTGCCCACCGGAGAGGTGGGCGCTCATCTCCAGCGTCTTGGTCTCGGGGTCGTAGCGGTGCAGCACGGTGTTGCCCAGGTCGATGCGCCGAATGATGCGTACACCGTGCACATGGGCCAGGCGCTGGGCGATGTCACGGGCCAGGTCGCCCCGGTGCATCCGCATCCTGTCGGTGAGATCCTCTGCGGCGGTGTCGAGTTCGTGGAGATAGTTCTGCCGCTGGTAGAAGTAGTCGCGTACCTCCTCGTGCGGCATCGTGATCGAACCGGTGCCGCTGCCGTCGGCATTGCGGTCCTCGGTGACCGCAGCCAGGCGGGCGTTGGTCAGCCGGTAGCGCTGATGCAGGTTCACCATCGCCTTGGCCAGCGCGGGATGGGCGCTCACGATGTCGGCCAGTTCGGATTGGTCGACATCGACGCCGAGATCCCGGTCGAGGGTGACTTCGCGCAGTTCGGCGATGAGGCGGGTGTCGTCCTGTGAGGCGAAGAAGGTGGCGTCGACGCCGAACACCTCGGTGATGCGCAGCAGGACCGCCACCGTCAGCGGGCGGACGTCGTGCTCGATCTGGTTGAGATAGCTGGGCGAGATATCCAGCATCTGCGCCAGCGCGGCCTGACTGAATCCCCGCTCGGTGCGCAGTTGCCTGACCCGTGAACCGACGAAGGTCTTGGCCATCCGTACAGCCTACCCGTCTGTTAAGGACCTGCTTCGCAGGATTGGCAAGTGTGCGCTGTCAAGCCTTGGTGCTGCCTGGGTAACCTCGAGGCTGCGGGGGGTCTCCCACAGCACAGACGAAGAGGGCGTTCGATGACGACACAGGCGGCTTCGGGGTTGGCCAAGACGATGATGCCGGTGCCCGACCCCCATCCCGACGTCTTCGACCGCGAATGGCCGCTACGAGTCGGAGACATCGACCGCACCGGACGCCTGCGTTTCGACGCCGCCTGCCGGCACATCCAGGACATCGGCCAAGACCATCTGCGTGAGTTGGGATTCGAGGAGACCCACCCGCTGTGGATCGTGCGGCGCACCATGGTCGACCTGATCCGCCCCATCGAGTTCAACGACATGCTGCGCATGCGGCGCTGGTGCTCGGGCACGTCCAATCGCTGGTGCGAGATGCGGGTGCGGATCGACGGTCGTCGGGGTGGTCTGATGGAATCCGAGGCCTTTTGGATCAACATCAACCGCGAGACGCAGGGGCCGTCGCGCATCTCCGACGACTTCCTCGCGGGGCTGCAGAAGACGACGTCGGTGGACCGTCTGCGGTGGAAGGCCTACCTCAAGGCGGGGCAGCGCGAGAATGCCGACGAGATCCGCGACTACCCGGTGCGCGTGTCCGACATCGACCTGTTCGACCACATGAACAACTCGGTGTACTGGACCGTCATCGAGGACTATCTGTTCTCGCACCCCGAGCTGCTGCAGGGTCCGCTGCGGGTGACGATCGAACACGATCTCCCGGTGGCGCTGGGAGACAAGTTGGAGATCCTGTCCCACGTCCACCCGGCCGGCAGCACCGAGGCGTTCGGGCCGGAGCTCGCCGATCGCACTGTGACGACGCTCACATATGAAGTGGCGGGCGAGACGAAAGCGATCGCGTCGCTGTTCTCGATTTAACAGTACCGTTGTCCTGTTATTTTGCGGCTTGACCTGCGCCGTTGGTGTTACCGGTCAGTAACTTCTGAACCGGTTCAGCAGAACAGCTACTTAACAGAATTAGCAAGGCGGGGCCCTGTCATGGCGAAAATTGGCAACGAATTGGCTGGACCTGCACATATCGGCAGTGGCATCGTAGATTCCAGCACACCAGTGAAGCTGCTCAGTCGTTAACAGGTCGGCGATCCCGACAACGACGTGGGCGCTTGACCATTCACCCTCGCGGCGCGTTCGCCGCGCACTTTCACATCCCGAGGAGCCGTCAATGTCGACCGTTGGCACCCCCAAATCGCCCGAACAGATCCAGCACGACTGGGACACCAACCCCCGCTGGAAGGGCATCACCCGCGACTACACCCCGTCTGACGTCGTGGCCCTGCAGGGCAGCGTCGTCGAAGAGCACACCCTGGCCCGCCGCGGCGCCGAGGTGCTGTGGGAGCAGCTGCACGACATGGAGTTCGTCAACTCCCTGGGTGCGCTGACCGGAAACATGGCCGTCCAGCAGGTCCGCGCCGGCCTCAAGGCCATCTACCTGTCCGGATGGCAGGTTGCGGGTGACGCGAACCTGTCCGGCCACACCTACCCCGACCAGAGCCTGTACCCGGCCAACTCCGTGCCGCAGGTGGTGCGCCGTATCAACAACGCGCTGCTGCGCGCCGACGAGATCGCCAAGGTCGAGGGTGACCGGTCGATCGAGAACTGGCTGGCCCCCATCGTGGCCGACGGCGAAGCCGGCTTCGGTGGCGCGCTCAACGTCTACGAACTGCAGAAAGCCCTGATCGCCGCCGGTGTCGCGGGGTCGCACTGGGAAGACCAGCTGGCCTCGGAGAAGAAGTGCGGCCACCTCGGTGGCAAGGTGCTGATCCCCACTCAGCAGCACATCCGCACCCTGACCTCGGCCCGCCTGGCCGCCGACGTGGCCGACGTCCCCACCCTGGTCATCGCCCGTACCGACGCCGAGGCCGCCACCCTGATCACCTCCGACGTCGACGAGCGGGATCAGCCCTTCATCACTGGTGACCGCACCAAGGAGGGCTTCTACCGCGTCAAGAACGGTCTGGAGCCCTGCATCGCCCGCGCCAAGGCCTATGCCCCGTACTCCGACCTGATCTGGATGGAGACCGGCACCCCGGACCTGGAGCTGGCCAAGAAGTTCGCCGAAGGTGTGCGCAGCGAGTTCCCGGACCAGATGCTGGCCTACAACTGCTCGCCGTCGTTCAACTGGAAGAAGCACCTCGACGACGCCACGATCGCCAAGTTCCAGAAGGAACTGGGTGCCATGGGCTTCAAGTTCCAGTTCATCACCCTGGCCGGCTTCCACGCCCTGAACTACTCGATGTTCGACCTGGCCTACGGCTATGCCCGCAACCAGATGAGCGCCTACGTCGAGCTGCAGGAGCGCGAGTTCGCCGCCGAGGAGCGGGGCTACACCGCCACCAAGCACCAGCGTGAGGTCGGAGCGGGCTACTTCGACCGCATCGCCACCACCGTGGACCCCAGCAGCTCCACCACCGCGCTGGCCGGTTCCACCGAAGAGGGCCAGTTCCACTAGAGCAACCAACGAGTCGAGCGCGCGCGTTTGTACAGTGACACGCAGTCACAGACGTACAAGCGCGCGCGCTCGCGCATGAGGGGAATCAGGTGAACAGCATCGAGCGGGTCGGGGTAGTCGGCGCGGGGCAGATGGGCTCCGGAATCGCCGAGGTGGCCGTGAAAGCAGGCGCCGACGTCCTGGTCTATGACACCGACGAGAAGTTCACCGCGTCGGGCCAGTCGCGCATCGCCGGCTCGCTGGACAAAGCCGTGGCCAAAGGCAAGCTCAGCGCCGAGGACCGCGACGCCGCGCTGGGCCGGCTGCGGTTCACCACCGATCTCGCCGATCTCGCCGACCGGCAACTGGTGATCGAGGCTGTCATCGAGGACGAGGACGTCAAGACGGCCATCTTCGCCCAATTGGACGCCATCGTGACCGACCCGGACGCGGTGCTGGCGTCCAACACCTCCAGCATCCCGATCATGAAGATCGCGGCGGCCACCGCAAACCCCGGCCGTGTGCTCGGTCTGCATTTCTTCAACCCCGTGCCGGTTCTGCCATTGGTGGAACTGGTCAGCACGCTGGTCACCGATCCGGCCGCCGCCGAGCGCGTCGAAGAGTTCGCGGGGCGCACGTTGGGCAAGCAGGTGGTCAAGTGCTCCGACCGCTCGGGCTTCGTGGTGAACTTCCTGCTGGTGCCCTACCTGCTGGCGGCCATCCGGATGGTCGAGGCCAAGGTCGCCACGATCGACGACGTTGACAAGGCCGTGGTGGCGGGGCTGTCCCACCCGATGGGGCCGCTGCGGCTGTCCGACCTGATCGGGCTGGACACGCTGAAACTGATCGCCGACAAGATGTTCGACGAGTTCAAGGAACCTCTGTACACGGCGCCGTCTTTGCTACTGCGCATGGTCGAGGCCGGGCAGCTCGGGAAGAAGTCCGGCCAGGGATTTTATTCTTATTGACGACACGGTTGCAGACATTGGCGTTAGACGCCGACCCTCGTTAGGGTGTCTAGCCGTAGGCCCGAGGGGTCGACCGTCGGGGAGACGGACCGCGGCGCGCACCGAGCGTCACTGGTGATCCCCGCGTGCCGCATATCTTCAGACTCAAGGATTGTTGCAGTGTCAGTAATCGAACCGGATCTCGCGCCGTATTACGAAGAATCTCAGTCGATCTATGACATCTCCAACGAGTTCTTCGCACTGTTCCTGGGCCCCACCATGGGCTACACGTGTGGCTACTACGAGCGCGACGACATGACGCTCGAAGAGTCGCAGAACGCCAAGTTCGATCTCGCCCTCGGCAAGCTGGGCCTGCAGCCCGGGATGACGCTGCTCGACATCGGTTGTGGCTGGGGCGGCGCCCTGGAGCGGGCGGTCACCCAGTTCGACGTCAACGTCATCGGCATCACGCTCAGCAAGGCGCAGTCCGAGTGGGCCCGCGCGCGGCTTGCCAAGATCGACACCCAGCGCAGCGTCGAGATCCGCATGCAGGGCTGGGAAGAGTTCAACGAACCCGTCGACCGCATCGTGTCCATCGGTGCCTTCGAGGCCTTCAAGGTGGAGCGCTACCCGCTGTTCTTCGAGCGCGCTTACAACCTCCTGCCGTCGGACGGCGTGATGCTGCTGCACACCATCCTGGCGCACACCCAGAAGTTCTTCCGGGACAACAAGATCAAGCTGACCCTCAGCGACCTGAAGTTCATGAAGTTCATCGTCGATGAGATCTTCCCCGGCGGACGCCTGCCCGCGGTGGAGGACATCGAGAAGCTCGCCGCCGATTCCGGCTTCACCCTCACCCGCACTCATCTGCTGCAGCCGCACTACGCGCGCACGCTGGACATGTGGGCGGCCAACCTGGAGGCGGCCAAGGACCAGGCCATCGCCATGCAGGGCCAGGAGGTCTACGACCGGTACATGAAGTATCTGACCGGCTGCGCCGACTTCTTCCGTCGCGGGATCACCAACATCGGGCAGTTCACGCTAGAGAAGCGTTAGCTCGGTCGCCGAGGCGGCGAGGGACGAGCCGGGGTGGGGGTACCCCCAGCGAAGCGAGGGGGCGCAGGGCCGGGCTACAAAAGCTGAAGCCGCGCCTTTTCGTCCTCCACGTCGAAATCGGCTGCGGGCCAGGACAGGTCAAGAGACTTCAACGCCTCGATCAACAGCTCGTTGATGGCCAGTCGGCTGTACCACTTGCGGTCGCAGGGCACCACGTGCCACGGCGCATGAGCGGTCGACGTCTTGTCCAGCACGGCCTGGTAGGCCTGCTGGTAGGCCGGCCACAACGCCCGCTCATCGATGTCGCCGGGGTTGTACTTCCAGTACTTGTCCGGCCGCTCCAGCCGCTGCGCCAGCCGCCGCTTCTGCTCCTCGAGTGAGACAAACATCGCGACCTTCACAATGGTGGTACCGGCGTCGGTGAGTTCCTTCTCGAAGGCGTTGATCTCGTCGTAGCGCGCGCCCCACACATCCGGCGGCACCAGGTTGCGCACCCGCACGATGAGCACGTCTTCGTAGTGCGAGCGGTCGAAGACGCCGATCTGGCCGGCCGACGGCAGCGCGTTGCGGATCCGCCACAGGTAGTGGTGCGACAACTCCTCGGCGGTCGGCGCCCCGAAGCTGGTGTAGCGGATGCCCTGCGGATTGGCGGCGCCGACGACGTGTTTGACGATGCCGCCTTTGCCCGCGGTGTCCATGCCCTGCAGGATCAGCAGCACCGATCTCCCGTCGCCCGCGCGGCTGTTGGCGTACAGCATTTCCTGCAGTTCAGCCAGCCGTTCGTTGCGCTGGGCCTGAATGCCTGGCGCGTCGGCCTTGTTGCCACTGAATCCGGGGGTGGCGTTGGCATCGATGGCGGCGACCGTGTCGCCAGGCCGGAAGGCGAGCACCGTGTGGGGTGCATGGGTCCACTGCGCAGGCAGGTCGGTCATCGCGTCAGCCTAACGACGGCGGCAGCTCCGGTGGCGGATGCGGCTGACTGTTGAACCGGGCCAGCGATCCGCCGCTTTCCACGATGCCCTGCAGTGCGCTCCACGAGAGCATCGTCAGGTAGTCGATCAGCTCGTCGGAACTCATCCGGCGGTGCGACATCCAGGAGTGGGTGGCCAGCTGGACGCCGCCGACGATCATGTAGGCCCACGGCTCCACACCCTTGGTGTCCATCCCGGCTCGCTGCATGCGGCGGCGGAACATCACGGCGAGCATGCCGGCGATGATCCGTTCGCTGTCGGCGATCACCTTGCTTTTGCTGGCCGAGCTGTTCGCGAAGACAAACGGGTAGATTTCGGGCTCGGCGGCCACGGTGTCGACGTACACCCGGATGATTTCGCGGGTGAGGTCGTAACCATCCAGATGGGTGGACAGCGCGGCCGCCATGTTGGGGATCAGGGTGGTCTGCACAAAGCGCATCATGACCGCGGTGGTGAGGTCGTTCTTGTCCACGAAATACCGGTAGAGAACGGTCTTGGAGACACCGATTTCCGCAGCTATCTCGTCCATGCTGATGTCGCGGCCCTGCCGGCGGATGGCGCCGAGGGTGCCGTCGACGAGTTCGTTGCGCCGATCCACCTTGTGCTGGTGCCAGCGCCGTTTGCGGCCGTCGACCTTGACTGGTTCGGCCTGGGGCTGTTGTGCCACGTGTCCGCTCATCCGTTCTGTCTTTCGGACCCGATGATAATGCGCACCAGCCCGGTCGGCCGGATCTGGTTGACGGAGGCCGTCACAGTAACTGGCTTGTGCCGGAGCGGAGCCGCCACCGGGTCATGACGGATGATGGACGGTGTGGTCGTGAGAAACCCGCCCGAGCGCGCGTCGCTGGCCGAGTCCTTTGCCGGCGCCGATTCGGCCGCCGATGCGCAGCGCCGCTCCGCCCTGCGGCGGATGAAGCTGGTGGCCCTGGGCTTCCTGGTGGCGGCCACGGTGATCTTCCTGGTCTGCACGTGGGCGCAGTCCCAGGGTGCCGCGCCCTGGGTCGGCTACGTGCGCGCCGCGGCCGAGGCGGGCATGGTGGGCGCGCTTGCGGACTGGTTCGCCGTCACGGCGCTGTTCAAGCACCCGCTGGGCATCCCGATCCCGCACACCGCCATCATCCGGCGCAAGAAGGATCAGCTCGGCGAGGGGCTGGGCACGTTCGTACGGGAGAACTTCCTCTCTGCCGACGTGGTGGAGACCAAGATCCGCGACGCGGAGATCGCCGGCCGGCTGGGCAAGTGGCTGGCCCACCCGGCGAACGCGACCCGGGTGGCCGGCGAGTCGGCCACCGTGTTGCGGGTGGGGGTGGAGCTGCTGCGTGACGAGGACGTCCAGCAGGTCATCGACAAGATGATCGTGCGCCGGATCGCCGAACCGCAGTGGGGCCCGCCGGTGGGGCGGGTGCTGGCCAGTCTGCTGGCCGAGAACCGTCAGGAGGCCCTGATCCAGCTGTTGTGCGACCGGGCCTTCGAGTGGTCGTTGAACGCCGGCGAGACCATCGAGCGGGTGGTCATCCGGGATTCGCCCAGTTGGTCTCCCAAGTTCGTCGACCAGTTGCTCGGCGACCGCATCCACCGCGAGCTGATGGACTTCACCGACAAGGTGCGCCGCGACCCCGACCACGAACTGCGCCGCTCGGCCAACCGTTTCCTGTTCGAGTTCGCCGAGGACCTGCAGAACGACGCCGCCACCATCGCCAAGGCCGAGTCGGTCAAGGAACGCCTGATGGCCCGCGACGAGGTGGCGGGCGCCGCGGAGACCGCGTGGCGCACGCTCAAGCGTCTGGTGCTCGAGGGGGTTGATGACCCGTCGTCGACCTTGCGCACCAAGATCACCGAATCGGTGCAGCGCCTGGGCGAATCCCTGTGCAGCGACGCTGATCTGCGCGACAAGGTGGACAACTGGATCGTGCGCGGCGCGCAGCATCTGGTGGCGCAGTACGGCGTGGAGATCACCGCCATCATCACCGAGACCATCGAACGCTGGGACGCCGACGAGGCCAGCCGGCGCATCGAGCTGCACGTGGGGCGCGATCTTCAATTCATCCGTATCAACGGCACCGTGGTGGGGGCACTCGCGGGCCTGGTGATCTACTCAGTGGCGCAGATCATATTCTGACCAGCGCTAGCTAGTGCTTGCAAAAGCTAGCAGCGGTGGGTACCGTGGTTTTTGTCAGTTTCAGACGAACCGCAGATTCCCGCACGTGTCGGAGGAAGACCCATGACGCAGGACGAAAATCTTGCCACCGTGGTGACTCACGCCGCGTCCGACATCGGCAGCTTCATCCGGGCGCAGCGCGAGGCGGCGCAGGTATCTGTGCGGCAGCTGGCCGAGAAGGCCGGGGTGAGTAACCCATACCTCAGTCAGATCGAGCGTGGGCTGCGCAAGCCATCTGCCGAAGTGCTGAATCAGATCGCCAAGGCACTGCGAGTGTCTGCCGAGGTGCTCTACGTGCAGGCCGGGATCCTCGAACCCGGTGAGCCGAACGCGGTCCGCGACGCCATCGTCACGGACATGGCGATCACGGAACGTCAGAAGCAGGTGCTGCTCGACATCTACGCCTCGTTCATCCAGCAGAACGAGGCCGCGGTCGAGGAATCCGTCCGGCCTCTGGAGGCTGCCCGGGAGGAGTCCACCACTGACTGACTGCGCTGCGACCGAGAAGTGCTGAATCACACAAGCTTTGACCAACATCGAAAGGAGCCAACCATGGCTGAGAACCCGACTGTCGAAGATCTGAAGGCCCCCCTGCTCGCTGCCGTCGGCGCCGCCGATTTGGCGCTGGCCACCGTCAACGAGATCGTCGCGACCCTGCGCGAGCGTGCCGACGAGGCCCGGGCCGACGCCTCGGCCCGCGCCGAAGAGCGTCGCGCGGCACTGACCACGGCCGTCGACGAGACCAGGGACCGGCTGACCAAGCTGCAGGACGACCTGCCCAAGCAGTTCGGCGAACTGCAAGAGAAGTTGAGCGCCGATGAACTGCGCAAGGTGGCCGAGGGGTACGCCGAGCAGGCGCAGACCACCTACACCCGGCTGATCGAGCGCGGCGAGGCCGCCATCGAGCGGCTGCGTTCGCAGCCGGCGCTGGAAGAGGCCGCCGAGCGTGCCGAGGGCTACGTTGATCAGGCCGTCGAGCTGACCCAGGATGCGCTGGGCACCGTCGCCACCCAGACCCGCGCGGTCGGCGAGCGCGCCGCCAAGCTGGTGGGCGTCGAACTGCCCAAGAAGGCCGAGGAGGCCGCCGCACCGGTGAAGAAGGCCGCCGCCAAGGCCCCGGCCAAGAAGGCCCCCGCCAAGAAGGCCGCCCCGGCCAAGAAGGCGCCTGCCAAGAAGGCCGCGCCGGCCAAGAAGGTCACCCAGAAGTAAGCAACTCGACGCGCGGTACGAGACCCGCCTACCCTTGACGCTGTGATGCTTCAAGGTGTGGCGGGTCTCGTCCTGTATGCGGTGCATGTCGGTGTGCTGATCGCGACGTTGTACGCGCTGGTGCACGCCGCCCTGCAACGCCCAGATGCCTATCCGGCCGTCGACAAACTGACCAAGCCGGTGTGGCTGATCATCCTGGGCGTCGCACTGCTGCTGGCCGTGGTGATGGGCCCTGGGTTCGGCTCGGCCATCGCCGCCTGCGCCGCGGGGGTCTACCTGGTAGATGTACGGCCCAAACTGCTTGAGATCCAAGGAAAGTCGCGCTAGCTCGATGTCACGTTCCGTCGCTGCCGTGGCAGCTTGCGCTCTCGTGTCCGCCACCGTGCTCCTGGCCCCGCCCGCGCAGGCCAGCCCGTATGTCTCCCATGTGGAATGGGCCAAGTGGGGTGACCTGTCCAGCCTGCGGGTGTATCCGACCACGGTCGGACGCTCCGGCTCGGGGATCGGGCACCGCACCGTGGGCGAGGCGGCCTGGGCCGAGGTGCTCGCCTTGTCGCCCGACGCCGACCTGCCCGGAATGCGTGATCAGTTTCTGTGTCACTGGGCCTTCGCCGAACTCCTGGAGCCCGGCAAGGTCAGCTGGAATCTGGAGCCCTGGCGTCCGGAGGTCAGTGAGGCCGAGCTGTATGAGGCCAACTGCAATCCCGGCGGCAGCGAGGAGCCGTTCTGATGGGCTGGACCCGAGAACAGGTGTCCGCGCTGATCGACCACACGCTGCTCAAGCCGGAAGCCGGCCCCGCGGACGTGGCGGCTCTGGTGGCCGAGGGGCACGCGCTGGGTGTCTACGCGGTCTGCGTGTCACCGTCGCTGGTGTCCACCGCAGTGGGTCCACTGCCGGTGGCCACCGTCGCCGGATTCCCGTCCGGTAAACACGCCTCCGAGATCAAAGCCGCCGAGGCCAGGCTCGCCGTACGCGACGGCGCCGCCGAAGTGGACATGGTGATCGACGTCGGGGCCGCGCTGGCTGGTGACACTGCCGCCGTGCAGGCCGACATCGCAGAGGTTCGCGCCGCCATCCCCGATGCAGTGCTCAAGGTGATCGTCGAGTCTGCGGTGCTGCTCAGCCTCGCCGACGCCGACACCCTGGCCGCGGTCTGCCGGGCCGCAGAGGCGGCCGGTGCGGATTTTGTGAAGACATCAACGGGCTTCCACCCGGCCGGCGGCGCGTCCGTGCCCGCCGTCTCGGTCATGGCCGACACCGTGGGAGGCCGCCTCGGCATCAAGGCCAGCGGCGGCATCCGTACGGCGGCCGCCGCGGTGGCCCTGCTGGACGCCGGGGCCACCCGGCTGGGGTTGTCGGCCTCACGCGACGTGCTCGACGGGCTCTGACTCTCTACAGCCCGGACAGGCAGGGATCCTGGCCGCCGCCGGGAATGCTCGATTCCGACACGGTGAACTGACTGGTCACGCCAGAATCGGTGACCTGCACGTCCTGCAGGTTGATCGCCACCGGGTAGTTCTTGGTGAGCTCACCGGTGAAGACGTCCAGCGCCGGCTGCACGGTCTCGCGGGGCAGGGTGAACCCGAGACCGCTGACCTGCAGCACCTCCAGCGCCAGCCCGCCGTTGACGCTGGTGGGTTTGGCCGTGATGCTGCCGAGGGCGCCCTCGAGGGTGATGGTGCCGTCGTTCGTGTTGGTGGTGACGTCGGAGACGATGCCGCCGAAGAGCGGGATGAGACCCTGCACCGTCTGCTTGATGCCCTCGGCACTCCAGGTGACGTTGCCGACCATCGAGCCGATGGTGCCGCCGGAGTTGCCGCTGTCCTCCAGCCGGACGTCCTTGATGTCCAGGGTCACCTTCATCCCCTTGGCGTCGCGAACCTGGTTGCCCGCGGTCTCGATGGAGATGTTGGTGTAGTGGCCGGTCATGTGCTGCCACAAGAACGGCGGCATGACGCCGAACGACGCGGTGGCCTGGTCTTTGACGATGCAGGCGATCGCGCTGCTCACCACGTCGTCGGCGCGCTTGCGGGCGTAGAGCTCACCGCCGACCAGACCGGCCGCGGCCAAGGCCACCACGATGACGAGCACCAGCACCAGCGACAGCGGGTCCTTAAGCCAGCCCAGGATGCCGCGGTCGTCGTCGTGGTCGTCAGGCGGTGGCGGAGTCTGGCCGGTCGGCCCGCCCGTCTGGGGGTACCACTGCGCCGACGCCTGCGTGGGGTCGTCCATCGGGCCCTGCGGACCGGGCCGCTGGGTTGGGATGTACTGCGTGTTCGGCTCCTGCGGAGCCTGACGCGGGATGCGCTCGGTGGGTGGGGTGTGCGGCGGGCCCTGCGGGGGGCGGCCCCACGGCGACTGGTCGCCGGGGCCCTGTGGCGGATTCGTCACTGTCGGGATTCTGCCTTACTCAGCTGTGCGACCTCGGATCGGTTTCGCAGAACGGCCAGCGCGTCGCGGGCCTTGTCCACGGTGGCGGTGTCGATGTCGCAGGTCAGCAGCTGTGGATCGGCGCCCGCGGTGACCACCGGTTCACCGTACGGTGACACCGCCACGCTGCCGCCCACGCCGGTGGGTCCGGTGGCGGCAACCGCGTCACCCGGATAGGCCTGATCCACCGCGGCGATGTAGCCGGCGGTGTCCAGCGCCCGGGCGCGGGCCAGCAGGGTCCACTGCTCCAGCTTGCCCGGCCCGGCCCCCCAGGACGCGCTGACGGTGATCAGGGCGGCGCCGCGTTGGGCGAGGGTGACGTAGAGCTCGGGGAAGCGGATGTCGTAACAGGTCGTCAGCCCGACGGTCACGCCGTCGACGGTGATGGTCACCGGTTCCCGGCCGGGCGCCACGGTTCGGGACTCCTCGAAGCCGAAGGCGTCGTAGAGGTGAATCTTGTCGTAGTGGGCGTCGGCCGTGGGGCCTGCGGCCACCAGGGTGTTCGTCACCCGCCCGTCCGGTGTCGGGCAGAACATCCCGGCCACGACGGTGAGACCGGCCTGCCCGGCGATCCGGCGCACGCCGTCGGCCCATGGCCCGTCGACCGGCTGGGCCACTGGACCCAGGGGAACCCCGAATCGGCACATGGTGGCCTCGGGGAACACCACCAGCGCTGCGCCGGCCTCGGCGGCGCGGCGGGTGTACTGCTCGACGAGCGCCAGGTTGGCGGCCGGATCGGTGCCCGAGGCGATCTGGGCGAGGGCGATACGCATGCAGCCCAGGGTAGGCGGCGGGACTCGGGCGGGTGTGGGACGAGGCCGGGGGCAGGAGCCGCCCTCCCGGAAAAGCAGTCGGCGGGCAGCTGGCAGCAGGCTGCCAGGACACTGAAACACGGGATTTACACCCGGTGCCTATTGCCGTAACGAGACAGCTATTACCTGTCAACTGACTCATATTGCTATGAGGCGCGCCTAGGGTTCCGCTGCAGTCGCAGGTCTGGTCCGAGAGGTGCAGGCGACCGGCAACGGTGCTGGTCGCTCCACGGCGGGACAAAAGCCCGGGAGACTCCATCGCGTACGGGAGGCTCCACGTGATTCTTCTCGGTGTTGCTCTGAGCATCGCTGTTGTCGTCGCCATCGGTTTCTATGTGTCCAAGCGGGTCGGAGGCGACAGCTCAAACTTCCTGGTGGGCGGCCGGATGATGCCCTACTGGCTGGTGGGCGGGGCTCTGATGGGCTCGGCCGTGGACACTAACGCCACCCTGGGCAACACCGACCTGGCCTACGGGTTCGGCTTCTGGGCCGGTGCCTCACTGCCGCTGGGTCTGGCCCTCTGTCTGCTGCTCACCGGCATCTTCTTCGCCAAGCCGATGAACCGGATGGGGCTGATGTCCTTCCCCGACTACTACCGGTTGCGGTTCGGCCGCCCGGTGGAGATCGGCGCCTCCCTGCTGCTGATCGTCGCGTTCTGCATGCTGGTGGCGGGCAACCTGGTGGCCGGCGGGCTGTTGTTCAACTACTTCCTCGGCATGCCCTACTGGCTGGGCGCCGTGCTGATCGCCGCCATCGCCGTGGCCTACACCGGCACCGGCGGCCTGATCGCCGACGCCTACACCGCGATCATCCAGATGGCGCTCATCCTGGTCGGCGCCATCGGCCTGTTGGTGTGGATGGCCAACACCCACGGCCTCGGCAGCCCCGAGGGCATGGGCCCGTTGGCGCTCGGCCAGCTCTCGGATCCGGCGCAGGGCGCGGTGATCAACTGGGCCACCCTGATCGCACTGGGTATCGGTGACATCGTGGCCATCGACTTCATGCAGCGGGTGTTCGCGGCCAAGTCGCCGGAAGCCGCTCAGAAAGCCTGCTTCTCGGCGGCGGCGGGCACCGCCCTGATCGGCATCCCGTTCGGCATCGCCATCCTGTCGGCGGCGTCCTTCCTGCCGGCCGAACTCGACGGGCCGGTGCTGTTCGTGCTGCTGGACCAGTACGCTCCGCCGGCGCTGGCGGTGCTGGTGCTGTGCGGTCTGGTGGGCGCGTCGATGAGCACCGCCAACGGCGCCATCCTGGCGATCTCCAACGTCTGCGTCCGCAACCTCGGCGGCGTGCGGCGCACCCAGATCACCGGTAAGCACGACCCCCTGCTGCGGGCCTGCCGGGTCGCGATGGCGCCGATGACGGTGTTGTCGATCCTGATCGCGGTGTACGTCCAGCAGACAGGGATCCTGCTCACGCTGGCGTTCGACCTGATGCTGGCCTGCCTGGTGGTGCCCTTCATTCTGGGCCTGGTGTGGCGCCGCGGCACCGTGGTCGCGGCGATGGCCGCCATGGCGGTGGGCCTGGTGGTGCGCATCGTGCTGTTCGCCCTGACACCGACGATGTACGGGGTGGAGAACACCATCTTCTACGTGCCCAACAACCTGGTGTCGGCGTCCTTCGACGGGTGGCCGACGTTCATCGCATTTGCCGCGGCCATCGTCACCTACGTCGCGGTCTCGCTGTCCACGCCGCCGGCCACCCTGCGCGGCCTGGACATCAGCGTGGCCGACGATGTGGACGACGCGCTGGCCTCGGCTCCGGTGAAGGCAGCGATCTAACCGGGGGCCACCACACTCCACGGCACCGTCAGCACGGCGTCGCGCAAGCGGCGCCGCTGCGGCTCCACCGGAAAACCGCTGTCGCGCAACGCTGTCAGCATGGCCCGCCACCGCACCCGCGGCCCGAACACCCCGTGACCGGCCGCCGCGGCCCACGCCTGGTCCGCCGCGGCCAGCAGGGTGTGGATGGGCTGGCCCGCAATGTTGTGGTGGATCAGCACTTTCGGTAACCGCTCAGCCAGATCGGACGGGCGTTCGATGTGGTGGGGATCGCAGGCCAGCGTCAGGCTCACCGGTGCCTGTGCGTCCAGCAGCACCCAGCAACACCGTCGGCCGAGCTCGTCGCAGGTGCCGTCGACGATCAGCCCGCCGGGCGCCAGACCGGCCTGCATAATCGCCCAGGCACCCGCCACCTCCTCCACGGGGTACTGCCGCAGCACGTTGAACGCGCGCACGAGAACCGGTCGCAGACCGGCCAATTCGAACCCGCCGACCCGGAATTCCACATCGGTGCCGTGCCGACGGGCCACCTGTACCCGCTCCGGGTCGATCTCCAGACCGACCACCCGCACATCGGGTCGCACCGCGGGCAGCCGCGCCGCCAGTTCCAGCGTGGTCACCGGCAACGCGCCGTAGCCGAGATCCACCACCAGCGGATCGGCCGCCGATTCCAGCGCCGTGCGCACCGCGGGGGAGTGAACCATCCAGCGATCGCAGCGGCGCAGCCGGTTGCGGCCGGTGGTGCCGCGGGTGATGGCGCCGAGCGGCCGGTGCATCTGCACTGTCTAGCGCTTCCCGGCCGCCCAGTCGGCCATGAACGCGCCCTCGGAGTCGTAAAGGCCGGTGATGTTCGACAGGATCAGCTGCTCAAGGGTGCCGCCGACCAGCGGGATGGACACCTTGCAGACACTGGCCAGCCGCAGCCGGCTGCCGGCGGACGTCGGCTCCAGGAAGTACGTGCCGCCGAAATGCCCCAGCCCGGCGGGGATGGCGGCCGAATAGGTGCCTTCGGCACGGTCGCGGGCCTCGTCGAACGGGTCGAAGTGCTGCTCACGGGTGACCACCATGTCGACCGGCATCACCGCCCGCGCCACCGGGGGCAGGTTGCTGCGCGGCATCACCTGGCGGAACACGATGTCGGTGCCGGTCTCGCCGGTGCGGAAGTCGGTCAGATCGGAGATCTGCTTCTGCCATCGGTAGGCCACCATCAGCGCTTCCCAGAACTCGCGGTCGGTGAACACGGCGTAGACCTCCCGGGCCGGGGCGTCGAAGTCCACCGCATACTCCGAGCGCCGGGTCATGAGCCGGCGAGCCAGGCCGTGGTGAAGCGCTGCTCCTCGATCAGCAGATTGCTCAGCTGACCTCCGATCACGGTCTCCAGCTTGCCGCCCACCAGCGGGATGCGTACCTCGACCGTGGCGCGCAGATCCATCCGGGACCGGTCACCGCGGGCCGACAGCGCACTCGTACCGCGCATGGTGGCCGGGGCTCCCACGATGGCGCAGTCCACCGTGCCGGTTGCCGTGCCGTCCGCCACCGGGTGCCAGGTCTCACGCCGCTGGATGCGCATGTCGCCGGTGAGGAACTGGGTGGCCACCGCGGGCAGGAACTCCCTGGGCAGCACCAGGGTGGTGGCGACGCTGACGGCGCCGTCGGTGGTCGACAGAGAATCCAGGGACGATTCGCCGACTCCCACCTCGGCCAGGCGGGCCAGCCAGAACTGTTCGTCGCCGAACGCCTGACGCACCTGCTCCACGGTTCCTTCGTAGTCGACGGACATGTCGAATGAACGCGGCATAGCCCGTGAGGCTACCGTTACCGCCCGTGACCGGTTCGCTCTACGGCGGCGCGGCAGTGGCCCACGATGTGCCCCTGGCGCCCTTGACCACGCTGCGCGTGGGGCCGGTGGCACGTCGGCTGATCACCTGTACCACCGCCGATCAGATCGTGGCGACGCTGAGCGCGCTGGACGGCGAACCGCACCTGATCCTGGCCGGCGGGTCGAACCTGCTGATCGACGACGAGATTGCCGACCTGACCGTCGTCCAGGTCGCCAGCCCACGAATCTCCCTGCACGGCAACTTGATCCGCGCGGAGGCGGGCGCAGTCTGGGATGACGTGGTGGTCACGGCCATCGCCGCCGGGCTGGGCGGGCTGGAATGCCTGTCCGGCATCCCCGGGTCGGCCGGTGCCACCCCGGTGCAGAACGTCGGGGCCTACGGCGCCGAGGTGTCCGACACCCTGACCCGTGTCCAGCTGTTCGAGGCCGGCGCGACGCGCTGGGCTGATGCGGCCGAACTCGGCTTCGGATACCGCACCAGCATCCTGAAACGGCCCGGACCGGTGCCGGTGGTCCTGGAGGTGGAGTTCGCCCTCGACCCCAGCGGGCTCAGTGCGCCGCTGCGGTACGGCGAACTGAGCCGCACCGTGGGCGTCGAACCCGGCGAGCGCGCCGAGCCCGCCCGCGTGCGCGAGGCGGTGCTCGCGCTGCGCCGCGGCAAGGGCATGGTGCTCGACGACGCCGACCCCGACACCTGGAGCGCCGGCTCGTTCTTCACCAACCCGGTGGTGACGGCGCAGGAGTTCGACCAGCTGCAGGCCTCGGTGGACGGGCCGGTCCCGCACTACCCGGCCGGGGACGCCGTCAAGCTGGCCGCCGGTTGGCTGGTGGAGCAGGCCGGTTTCGCCAAGGGTTATCCCGGCACGGAGGCGCCGGCCAGGCTGTCCACCAAGCACGCTCTGGCGCTGACCAACCGCGGGCAGGCGCGCAGCGCAGACCTCGTCGACCTGGCCCGCCGGGTGCGCGACGGGGTGTGGCAGCGCTTCGGGATCCGTCTGGAACCCGAGCCGGTGCTCGTCGGTTGTGTGATCTGAGCGCGGGATTTCCCTGGCGTCGCAGGGCGTCGGTACCGTGGGTCCACGTGGAGATGAATCGTCGTCGCGCCCTCGGCGCGCTGGCCCTCGGTGTTGCCGCACCCGGTGTCCTGGCGGCGTGCGCGCAAGCGGCGAACAAGATCGAGGCCGCGGTGGAGAGCCCGCCACCGGCCCCCACGCTGGCGTACTCACCCGCAGTGGCCAGCGCCGACGTCACCCCGACGGCGCCGGTCAGCGTGAAGGTCACCGACGGTTGGTTCCAGAAGGTCGCGCTCACCAACCCCGACGGCAAGGTGGTCGCCGGCAATCTGAACCGGGATCGCACCGAGTTCACCACCGCCGAACCGCTGGGCTACGGCGTGCAATACACCTGGAGCGGCTCGGCGGTCGGCCAGGACGGCAAGGCCGTCCCGCTGGCGGGCAACTTCACCACGGTGGCCCCGGCGGTCACCGTCAGCGGTCAGTTCCAGCTGGCCGACGGCCAGACCGTCGGAGTGGCGGCGCCGATCATCCTGCAGTTCGACGCGGCCATCGCCGAGGAGGACCGCGCCGAGGTGGAGAAGGCACTGAAGGTCACCACCACGCCCGAAGTCGAGGGCAGCTGGGCCTGGCTGCCCGACGAGGTGGGTGGCTCGCGGGTGCACTGGCGCACCAAGGAGTACTACCCGACGGGCACCGTGGTGCACGTCGACGCCGATCTGTATGGGGTGCCGTTCGGCCAGAACGCCTACGGGGCGGCCGATTCCACGCTCGATTTCGCCATCGGACGGTTCCAGTTGGTCAAGGCCGAGGCCTCCAGTCACCGCATCCAGGTGCTCACCGACGCCGGCGTCATCATGGACTTCCCCTGCAGCTACGGCGAGGGCGACCTGGACCGCAACGTCACCCGCAGCGGCATCCATGTGGTCACCGAGAAGTACGAGGATTTCTACATGACCAACCCGGCCGCCGGTTACGCCAACGTGCGGGAGCGGTTCGCGGTGCGGATCTCCAACAACGGCGAGTTCATTCACGCCAATCCGGCCAGCTCGGGCGCCCAGGGCAACTCCAACGTCACCAACGGCTGTATCAACCTCTCGCTCACCGATGCCGAGCAGTACTTCAACACCGCGATGTACGGCGACCCGGTGGAGGTCACGGGCACCCGCATCCCGCTGTCCTACGCCGACGGCGACATCTGGGACTGGGCGGTGCCGTGGGAGGAGTGGAAGTCGATGTCGGCCGTCAGCTCGGAGGCCTCGGCGCTGAATCTGCCGAGCACCGCCCCGGCGACACCGACCGATGCGCCGGTGCCCACCGCAGCGCCCGGCGGCTGACCTCAGACCTTGCGGTTGAACCGCCCGTTGGGCGCCTGGTCGCGTGGCCGGATCACGATGGTGTCGAGGTTGACGTGCGACGGCCGGGCCGCGACGAAGCCGATGACCTCGGCGACGTCGTGGGCCACCAGCGGCGTGATGCCCGCATATACCTTGTCGGCGCGCTCCTGATCGCCGCCGAAGCGCACCAGCGAGAACTCCGTTTCCACCGCACCCGGGGCGATCTCGGTGAGCCGCACCGGCTTTCCGAGCAGCTCGCCGCGCAGCGTGCGGTGCAGCGCGCCCTGGGCGTGCTTGGCGCCGGTGTAACCCCCGCCGCCGTCATAGGTCTCGGACGCCGC
Source organism: Mycolicibacterium tokaiense (assembly GCF_010725885.1). Lineage (NCBI taxonomy): Bacteria > Bacillati > Actinomycetota > Actinomycetes > Mycobacteriales > Mycobacteriaceae > Mycobacterium > Mycolicibacterium tokaiense. The sequence continues at coordinate 3,030,618 of NZ_AP022600.1, forward strand.
AATCGAGGTGACCGTGACGATCAGGCCGTCACCGGAGTCGATCAGCTTGGGTAGCAGGGCGCGGGTCACGCGCAGGGTGCCCAACACGTTGGTCTCCCACATCCAGCGCCAGTGCTCGACGTCGGCGTCGGCCACCGGGGCCAGTCCCTTGGCGCCGCCGGCGTTGTTCACCAGCACCGACACCGGCCCGGGTACTGCGGCCGCCAAGGCCTCCACCGACTCGCCGTCTGTGACGTCCGCCACAACCGCGGTTCCGTCGATCTCGGCGGCCAGCGCCTCTATCCGGTCCCTCCGACGGGCCACCACGACCACATGAAAGCCCTGGGCAGCAAGGGTTTTCGCGGTTGCCTCACCGATTCCAGAGCTGGCGCCGGTCACCACGGCGATGCGGCGGTCGGCGCTGGCGGGGGAGGCAGTTGGGCTCGTCATGGGTCCAACTCTAGTAACCGTGCTACGTTCTCCTCTGTGTCGAGGGGTCTTCAGAGCGCGCTGACCGGGATGTGTTGTTGTCCCGGTTCCTGCTGCGCCTGAGCACCCCCGGGAGGTTCCCGAGTCGCACGGCGTGGCCCACCAGCCCCCGCTTCGACTCCCCTGAGGACCTCTCCCATGACTGCATCACTGTCCCGCACCTCGCGTCCGGCAACGCATCCCCTGCGGACCCGCCACGCCATCGTCGCGCCGGCGCTGCGGATCGGTGATGCCGCCGCGGCCGCGGTCTTCAACGCCGCCCGCCTGCGCGGCCCCATCGCGCGTGATGTCATCGCCCAGGTCACCAAACTGTCCATTGCCACGGTGAACCGCCAGGTCACCGCCCTGCTGGACGCCGGCCTACTCCGCGAACGCGCCGACCTCGCCGCCTCCGGGGCCATCGGCCGGCCCCGGGTACCCGTCGAGGTTCATCACGAGCCCTACCTGACCCTCGGCGTGCACATCGGCGCCACCACCACCAGCATCGTCGCCGCCGACCTCTTCGGCCGCACCCTCGACGTGGTAGAGATGCCGACCCCGCGGGTGCCCCAGGAGCAGGCGCTGGCCGCGCTGGCCGGCAGCGCGCGGCGCTATCTGTCGCGCTGGCACCGACGGCGCCCGTTGTGGGTGGGCGTGGCCATCGGCGGCATCGTCGACGGCAATACCGGCCACGTCGATCACCAACGGCTGGGCTGGGAGCAGGCCCCGGTGGGTCCGGTCTTGGCCGAGGCGCTGGGCCTGCCGGTCTCGGTGGCCGCGCATGTCGATGCGATGGCCGGGGCCGAACTGCTGCTCGGCGTGCGCCGGTTCGCCAACCCGCAGGCCACCAGTCTCTACGTCTACGCCCGCGAGACCGTGGGCTACGCGCTGGTGATCGGGGGCCGGGTGCACAGCCCCACCACCGGGCCCGGCACCATCGCCAACCTGCCCGCGCACTCTGAATTGCTCGGCGGCTCAGGCCAACTCGAGTCCACCGTCAGTGACGAGGCGGTGCTCTCGTCCGCGCGCAGGCTCGGGATCGTCGGGGAGAACGCCACTGTGGCCTCGGTGCTGCGCGCCGCCCGCGACGGCAACGCGGCCGCGCGGGAACTGCTCAACGAGCGGGCCCGGGTGCTCGGCGAGGCGGTGGCGCTGCTGCGCGATCTGCTCAACCCCGACGAACTGGTGGTCGGCGGCCAGGCCTTCACCGAATACCCAGAGGCCATGGCCGAGGTGGAAGCGGCGTACGTCGCGCGCAGTGTGCTGCCGTCCCGGGACCTCCGCGTGAGCGCCTTCGGCAACCGGGTCCAGGAGGCGGGCGCAGGCATCGTCTCCCTCGGCGGGCTCTACGCCGACCCGCTGGCGGCCATCCGGCGGTCCGCGACCAGCGCGCGTGTGCTCGCCCAGTCGGACGCCGCGGTAGCGCACCCCGCCTGAACTCGACCCCGGGCCCGGGGTGCCATGATGGGGGCGTGCGCGTCGCCGTGTTGTCCGTCCACACCTCGCCGCTGGCCCAGCCGGGTACCGGTGACGCCGGTGGGATGAACGTCTACGTCATGCAGAGTGCGCTGCATCTGGCCCGGCGCGGCGTCGACGTCGAGATCTTCACCAGGGCCACGTCCTCGGCCGACGAACCGGTGGTGCAGGTGGCGCCCGGGGTGCTGGTGCGCAACGTGGTGGCGGGGCCGTTCGAGGGCCTGGACAAGAACGACCTGCCCACGCAGCTGTGCGCGTTCACCGCCGGGGTGCTGCGCGCGGAGGCCACGCATGAAGCCGGGTACTACGACATCGTGCACAGCCACTATTGGCTCTCGGGCCAGGTGGGCTGGCTGGCCCGCGACCGCTGGGCGGTGCCGCTGGTGCACACCGCCCACACCCTGGCCGCGGTGAAGAACGCGGCGCTGGCCGACGGCGACTGCCCGGAGCCGCCGCTGCGCTCCGTGGGTGAACAACAGGTGGTCGACGAGGCCGACCGGTTGATCGCCAACACCGAAGATGAAGCCCAGCAACTGATGTCGCTGCACCGGGCCGATCCGTCCCGCATCGACATCGTGCACCCGGGCGTTGACCTGACGACGTTTCGCCCAGGATCCAAGGCGGCGGCGCGGGCGGCGTTGGGGCTGGATCCGGCTGCGCCGACGGTCGCGTTCATCGGCCGCATCCAGCCACTGAAGGCACCCGACGTGCTACTGCGCGCCGTCGCCCTGCGCCCGGGCCTGCACGCCGTGGTGGCGGGTGGACCGTCGGGCAGCGGGCTGGCTGCTCCGGACGGATTGGTTGCACTGGCTGCCGAACTGGGTATCTCCGACCGCGTGACGTTCCTGCCGCCGCAGTCGCGCGACCAACTGGTCCAGGTGTACCGCGCCGCCGACCTGGTGGCCGTGCCCAGCCACTCCGAGTCATTCGGGCTGGTGGCCATCGAGGCCCAGGCCTGCGGCACCCCGGTGGTGGCCGCCGCCGTCGGCGGGCTCCCAGTGGCGGTACGCGACGGCCAGACCGGCGCGCTGGTGTCCGGTCACGACCCGCAGCGGTGGGCCGACACCCTGGGGGCGATGCTCGACAGCGACCTGGACGCCACGGGCCGCGCCGCCGCCGCCCACGCCTCGAATTTCTCCTGGGACCGCACCGTCGACGACCTGCTGACGGCCTACCACCGCGCCATCACCGACTACAGCCGCACGCATCGCCGCCCGCCCGCCTGGGAGCTCGCCACCCGGCGCGGCGCTCGGCGGTGGTCGCGCCGACGGGGCGTGCGGGCATGAACGAGTCCGTCACCGCGCTCATCGAAGCCGCGCTGCAGGAACGTGAACTGGTCTACACCCGGCACAAGGGTGCCCACGGCGGGCTGCCGGGCCTGGTGGTGGAACTGCCCGGCGACCGCAAGCTCAAGACCAACACCATCCTCAGCATCGGTGAGCACTCGGTGCGGGTCGAGGCCTTCGTCTGCCGCAAGCCCGACGAGAACTTCGAGGGTGTGTATCGCTACCTGCTCAAGCGCAACCGCCGGTTGTACGGGGTGGCCTACACCCTGGACAACATGGGCGACATCTACCTCGTGGGCCGGATGGCGCTGGAGTCGGTGACCGCCGACGAGATCGACCGGGTGCTCGGCCAGGTGCTCGAAGCGGTCGATCAAGACTTCAACACGTTGCTGGAGTTGGGTTTTCGCACCTCCATCCAGAAGGAGTGGGAGTGGCGCGTCGCCCGTGGTGAGTCGCTGAAGAACCTTCAGGCCTTCGAGCACCTCATCGACGACTGAACCCGTGCCGTCGTGAGACACTGGCGCCATGGCTGAATCGACCTTGGTGCTGCTCCGTCACGGCGAGAGCGAATGGAATGCTCTGAATCTGTTCACCGGTTGGGTGGACGTCGATCTCACCGACAAGGGTCGCCAGGAAGCCGTCCGGTGCGGGGAACTGCTGGTCGCCGAGGGCGTGCTGCCCGACGTGCTCTACACCTCGCTGCTGCGCCGGGCCATCACCACGGCGAACCTGGCGCTGGACGCCGCCGACCGGCACTGGATCCCGGTGCACCGCGACTGGCGGCTCAACGAGCGCCACTACGGTGCGCTGCAGGGTCTGGACAAGGCCGAGACCAAGGAAAAGTACGGCGACGAGCAGTTCATGACCTGGCGCCGCAGTTATGACACCCCGCCGCCGCCCATCGAGAAGGGCAGCAAGTTCAGCCAGGACGCCGACCCCCGCTACGCAGACGTGGACGGTGGCCCGCTGACCGAGTGCCTGGCCGACGTGGTGGCCCGCTTCGTGCCGTACTTCGAGGAGACCATTGCCGCCGACCTGCGGGCCGGCAAGACGGTGCTGATCGCCGCGCACGGCAACTCGCTGCGCGCCCTGGTGAAGTATCTGGACGGCATCTCCGACGACGACATCGTGGGCCTGAACATCCCCACCGGTATCCCGCTGCGCTACGACCTCGACGAGAACCTCAAGCCGATCGTCGCCGGGGGTATCTATCTCGATCCCGAAGCCGCCGCCGCGGGTGCGGCTGCGGTGGCCAACCAGGGCGCCCGGTAGCTCGTCGGGCAAGCACCGGGCAAACACCGGTTGAACGCAGGTGAACGCAAATGAAACACCTGGACGTGACCGTGTGACTTGTCCCGTTTTGGCCTCTCGCTGCTGGGATGGCGTTCACTCGATGCGTACGATTTTCGCGTGAGTGTGCTGTCGGCGTTCATCGTCGCCGGGGTCTGCGCCCTGGTAGCGCTGACGGCAGGTATCGCCATCGGGGCGGCCTTGCTGCCCCGCATTGCCGAGCGGCGACGCCGCGCCGCCGCGCTGACCCACGGCATCACCGTCTCGGAGATGCTGCAACGGCTGGTGACGCTGGCTCCGGTCGGGATCGTGGTGGTCGACATCCACCGCGACGTGGTGTTCATGAACGACCAGGCGGTGGCTCTCGGGGTGGTGCGGGACCGGCTGCTCGACGACCGCGCCTGGCTTGCCGCCGAGCGCACGCTGTCCACCGGTGAGCCCAGCGTCATCGACCTGTCCCCGCGCAAACCGGGCCCGTCCGGTCGCTCTGGGGTCTCGGTGCGCGGTCAGGTTCGACTGCTGGCCGAGGAGGACTCCCGGTTCGCGGTGCTCTACGTCGACGACCAGTCCGAGCATGCCCGCATGGAGGCGACCCGGCGCGACTTCGTGGCCAATGTCAGCCACGAGCTCAAGACTCCGGTGGGGGCCATGGGGGTGCTCGCCGAGGCGCTGCTGTCGTCCCCGGAAGACCCTGAGCTGGTCCGCCGGTTCGGTGGCAAGGTCCTCGCGGAATCCAACCGGCTGGCCAACATGGTGGGCGAGTTGATCGAGCTGTCCCGCCTCCAAGGTGCCGAGCGGCTGCCCGATCTGGAGCCGGTGGATGTGGACACGGTTGTCTCCGAGGCGCTTTCACGCTACAAAGTGGCCGCCGACAACGCCGACATCGAGATCACCACCGATGCGCCGACGGGTCTGCGGGTGCTGGGCAACCAACCCCTGCTCGTGACCGCATTGGCCAATCTGATCTCCAATGCCATCGCCTACTCTCCGCACGGGTCCACCGTCTCGGTCAGCCGCCGCCGGCGCGGAGACAACGTCGAGATCGCCGTCACCGACCGCGGTTTCGGCATCGCCCGCGCCGACCAGGAGCGGGTGTTCGAACGATTCTTCCGGGTCGACAAGGCGCGGTCCCGTGAAACCGGTGGCACCGGGCTGGGGTTGGCGATCGTCAAGCACGTGGCGGCCAACCACAACGGGTCCATTCGGGTGTGGAGCCAACCGGGCACCGGGTCGACCTTCACCTTGTCGATCCCGATGTTCACCGGGCAGACAGAACTCGACACCGACGGAGAGGAATGAGGACGTCGATGACCACTGAGCTCGCTGGAACGAGAGGTACCGCTGCACGATGACCAATGTCCTGATCGTGGAAGACGAAGAGTCGTTGGCCGACCCGCTGGCCTTCCTGCTGCGCAAGGAGGGATTCGAGGCGACGGTGGTGGGCGACGGACCTTCCGCGCTGGCCGAATTCGACCGCACCGGAGCCGATATCGTGCTGCTGGACCTGATGCTGCCGGGGATGTCCGGCACCGACGTGTGCAAGCAGCTGCGGGCCCGCTCCAGCGTGCCGGTGATCATGGTCACCGCACGCGACAGCGAGATCGACAAGGTGGTGGGGCTGGAGCTGGGTGCCGACGATTACGTCACCAAGCCGTACTCGGCGCGGGAGCTGATCGCCCGGATCCGCGCGGTGCTGCGCCGCGGCGGTGACACCGACGATCTGGGACTCGCCGACGGTGTGCTCGAGGCCGGCCCGGTGCGCATGGATGTCGAACGGCATGTGGTCAGCGTCAACGGGACCCAGATCACGTTGCCGCTCAAGGAGTTCGACCTCCTGGAGTACCTGATGCGCAACAGTGGGCGGGTGCTGACCCGCGGCCAGTTGATCGACCGGGTGTGGGGCGCGGACTACGTGGGCGACACCAAGACCCTCGACGTGCACGTCAAGCGGCTGCGCAGCAAGATCGAAGCCGACCCGGCCAACCCGGTGCATCTGGTGACGGTGCGGGGGCTGGGCTACAAGCTGGAGGGCTAGCTTTTCTGCGGCAGGGCGGTGAATCCAGGCGGTCCAGCCCTGCCGCAGAAATCAGTGGTGTGACTCGGCGGCCCTGGTCGCCGGGTGCACAGCTATCAGCCCCAAACCGCTGCGCCGCTTGCACATTGCGGCCAGCTCGGCATAGGCCTTCTCACCCAGCAGCTCGGTGAGTTCGGGGGCATACGACAGGTACACCTGCTTGGCGCCCACGTGGGCATTCGGATCGCCGGTGCAGTACCAGTGCAGGTCCTCGCCGCCGGAACCCCAACCACGCCGGTCGTATTCGGTGATCGTGGTCTTGAGGATGTCCACCCCGTCGGGGCGGGTCACCCAGTCCTGGGTGCGGCGGATCGGCAGCTGCCAGCACACCTCGGGCTTCATGGTCAGCGGTTCCACGCCGAGCTTGAGCGCCTTGCTGTGCAGGGCGCACCCGATGCCCCCCGGGAAGCCGGGGCGGTTGAGGAAGATGCAGGCGCCCTTGTACTTCCGGGTCCGCAGATTCGGCTTGTCGTCGTACTCGTCCATCTCGAGATAGCCCTTGCGGCCCAGGCCCTTGTCGCGGAACTGCCAGTCCTCGTCGGTCAGCTTCTGCACGGCGTCATCGAGCATCGCGCGGTCGTCGTCGTCGGACAGAAAGGCGCCGTGTGAACAGCAGCCGTCATCGGGTCGGCCCGCCACGGTGCCCTGGCACGCCGGCGTGCCGAACACACACGTCCAGCGGGACAGCAGCCACGTCATGTCCGCCACGATCAGATGTTCGGCGTTGTCGGGATCGGCGAATTCGACCCACTCCCGGGGGAAGTCCAGATCCACTTCACCGGGATGGTCGGGGTGCCATGCTGTCACGACAGCAACGGTAGACGAATTGCCGCGGTGCGTCCGTACATGACATCCCGGGGTATAGGTTTGGGTACGTGCGACTGGGCGTGCTCGACGTGGGAAGCAATACAGTTCATCTGTTGGTGGTCGACGCCCGGCGGGGCGGTCATCCCACACCGATGAGCTCCACCAAGGCTGCGCTGCGCCTGGCCGAGGCCATCGACAACTCCGGCAAGATCACCCGCAAGGGCGCCGACAAGCTGGTCACCACCATCGACGAGTTCTCCCGCATCGCGGCCAGCTCGGGCTGCGTGGAGCTGATGGCGTTCGCCACCTCCGCCGTGCGTGATGCCACCAACTCCGAGGACCTGATCGCGCGGGTGCGGGCCGAGACCGGGGTGGCCCTGCAGGTGCTCACCGGGGTGGACGAGTCTCGGCTGACCTTCCTGGCGGTGCGCCGCTGGTACGGATGGAGCGCCGGGCGCATCATCAACATCGACATCGGCGGCGGCTCGCTGGAACTGTCCAACGGCGTCGACGAGGAACCGGATGCGGCGTTGTCGCTGCCGCTGGGAGCCGGCCGGCTCACCCGGGAGTGGATGCCCGACGATCCGCCGAGCCGGCGCACGGTGAGTGCGCTGCGCGATTGGCTCGACAGTGAGCTGGCCGATGCCAGCGCCACCCTGCTCAAGGCCGGCAGCCCGGACCTGACGGTGGCCACCTCGAAGACGTTTCGTTCGCTGGCGCGGCTCACCGGAGCGGCCCCGTCGGGGGCGGGTCCCCGGGTGAAGCGGACGCTGACGGCCAACGGCCTCAGGCAGCTCATAGCGTTCATCTCTAGGATGACGGCGGCTGACCGTGCAGAACTGGAAGGAGTGAGCACCGAGCGCGCCCCGCAGATCGTGGCCGGTGCGCTGGTGGCCGAGGCGACCATGCGAGCGCTGTCCATCGAATCCGTCGACATCTGTCCATGGGCGCTGCGCGAGGGACTCATTCTGCGCAAACTGGACAGCGAAGCGGACGGAACGGCGTTGGTGGAGACCCCGGTGCGGGAAGCTGCGCGCCGCGCAGAGGACCGGCAGGACGGCCGGTCGAGAGGCAACAGACGATGACAGGACCACAGGACAGCGAAACCAGCACGCGGCCCATCTCGGTGGCCGAGCTGCTGGCCAAGAACGGCACCATCGGTGCCGCGCCCCCGGGTGGACGGCGCAGGCGTCGGCGCGGCAACGCCGATGCCGTCACGGTTGCCGAACTCACCGGCGAGATCCCGATCGTCCGTACCGGGGAAATTCCCGTCGTCCGCGAGGAGCCCGAGGCCGTCGCCGAGCCCGACGTCCCTGAGACCGAGGTCATCGAGACCGAGCCGCCCGCGGCGCAGGAGGACTCCGAGAGCCACGACCGCAACGGCAACGGCAGTGCCGCCGCCACCGTTGCCGAGACCCCGCACACCCGTCCTGAGCTCGCTGATGTCCCGGTCGCCCGCCGGGGTCCCGCCGTCAAGCCCGAACGCAGTCATTTCCCGCTGCCCACCCGGCGCGGCCCCGCCGAGACCATGAGCCCGGACCCGGTGGTCGACGAGGCGGCGGCACCCGAGGTCGACGAGCAGCCCGACGAGCTGGGCATCGGCTCGGCGCCGGCGGAGGCCTCGTCGCTGCAGACCTACCTCAAGGCCACCAGCGGACCGCTGTTCGGCGGCCAGACCGTGGCCGACGACCTGGCCCGCCAGTCCCGCACCGATGAGGATGCCGAGCCCACGGTGGCCGCTGACGAGCTGGAAGTCCTCGAGGTGGAGGAGGCGCTGCAGGAGCCGTCCGACACCGGGACGACGGCCGAGGGCTCCACCGAGAAGCTCTCCCGCGGTCAGATGGCGGTGCATGCGCTGCTGATCGCCGTGCAGTCCATCGTCGCGGTGGCCTTCGGTGCGGGCCTGTTCATCGCCTTCGACCAGCTGTGGAAGTGGAACAGCATCGTCGCGCTGGTGCTCGGGGTCCTGGTGATCCTGGGTCTGGTGGTGGGGGTGCGGGTGGTCCGCAAGACCGAGGACATCGGCAGCACGCTCACTGCGGTGGCGGTAGGGGCCTTGGTGACGTTCGGGCCGCTGGCGTTGCTGCAGGCAAGCTGAGCCAGCCCAGGCCTCATTCCGGTGCGTCCCGCCATCAAGGTCGGCCTGTCCACGGCCTCGGTGTATCCGCTGCGAACCGAGGCCGCTTTCGAGTACGCCGCGCGCCTCGGTTACGACGGCGTGGAGCTGATGGTCTGGGCTGAGACCGTCAGCCAGGACATCGCCGCCATCGAGACCCTCTCGGCGCGGTATTCGATGCCGGTGCTCTCGGTGCATGCGCCCTGTCTGCTGATCTCGCAGCGGGTATGGGGCGCCAACCCCATCACCAAGCTCGAACGCAGTGTGCGGGCCGCCGAGCAGCTGGGCGCCCAGACCGTGGTGGTGCATCCGCCGTTCCGCTGGCAGCGTCGCTACGCCGAGGGCTTCAGCGACCAGGTGGCAGAGCTGGAAGCCGGCAGCGAGGTGCTGGTGGCGGTGGAGAACATGTTTCCCTTCCGCACCGATCGCTTCTTCGGCACCGGCCAGCCGTCCATCGAGCGCATGCGCAAGCGCGGGGGCCGCCCCGGCGTCGGCATCTCGGCTTTCGCTCCCTCCTATGACCCGCTGGACGGCAACCACGCCCACTACACCCTTGACCTCTCCCACACCGCCACGGCGGGCACCGATGCCGTCGAGATGGCGCAGCGCATGGGGGAGGGGCTGGTGCACCTGCATCTGTGCGACGGCAACGGTGCGGCCACCGACGAGCACCTGGTCCCGGGCCGCGGCACCCAGCCCACGGTGGAGATCTGCCAGATGCTGGCTGCAAGTGACTTCGCGGGCCATGTGATCCTGGAGGTCACGACGTCGGGGGCGAGGTCGGTCTCGGAGCGGGAGACCCTGCTGGCCGAATCGCTGAGCTTCGCCCGGACGCACCTGTTGCGCTGAGTAGAGGAACTTCGTTTGTCCACCGAAACCCGGTTCTCCCATGCCATGACCCTGCAGCCCGGTCCGGTCGACGGTGACGCGGCGCGCTTCGCCGGGCACCTCAACGAGCACTGGACCATCGGCCCGAAGATCCACGGCGGGGTGATGCTGGCCCTGTGCGCCAAGGCGGCGCGGTCTGCCGGCGGCGACGGCCTCGAGCCCATGGTGGTGTCGGCGAACTACCTGCGCGCCCCCGACCCCGGCGCGGTCGAGCTGCAGACCCAGATCCGCAAACGTGGTCGCCAGGTCAGCCTGGTCGACGTCGAACTGGTCCAGGACGGCCGGGTCGCGGTGCGCGCGGCCGTCACACTCGGCGTGCCCGAACGGGACTCAGCGGCGCTGCTGGACGCCAACCCGGTTGCCGCTGCGATGAGCCCGGAGCCGCCGGCCGACATCGCGGCCATCGGACCGGGGCACCCGCTGGCCGGGGTGAACCATCTGGTGGCCGGCTGTGACATCCGGATCGATCTCTCCGAACTGGCGCCCGGCACCGCCGAACCGCGTACCCGGATCTGGGTGCGTCCGCGCGACGAGGCACCCGATGCGCTGTTCGCGCTGCTGTGCGGCGACATCTCCGCGCCGATGCCGTTCGCGGTGGGGCGGCGCGGCTGGGCGCCCACCGTGCAGCTGACCGCCTACCTGCGGCGGCGTCCGGCCGACGGCTGGCTGCGGGTGCTGTCCACCACCACGGAGATCGGTGCGACGTGGTTCGACCAGGATTACGTGGTGATCGACAGCGCCGGCAGCGTGGTGGCGCAGACCCGGCAGCTGGCGCTGGTGCCCACCCGGGACCCGGCCGAGTTGCGGGACAAGCGTTAGGCAGTAATTCAAGCCGGATCTCCTTCGCCTGCTCGTCCGCCCCCTCGCTCCGCTGGGGGAGCCCCCACGCAGCCTCGGCCTCCGGCGTTAGTTCGCCCACTCCCCGCGCGCGTGCCGGGGCGTGCCCGCGACCATTCGTTAGGGTGCCCACCATGGCAAGAATCGCGATTCTCGGTGGTGGCAACATGGGCGAGGCACTGCTCGCCGGTCTGTTGCGTGCCGGTCGGCAGGTCAAGGATCTGGTGGTCTCGGAGCGGATGCCAGAGCGGGCCAAGTACCTGGCGGAGAAGTACTCGGTGCAGGTCGCCTCCGCCGGCGACGCCGCCGAGCACGCCCAGTACATCGTGATCGCCGTCAAGCCCACCGATGTGGACTCTGTGGTCGCCGAGGTGGCCGAGGCGGCGTCCAAGGCCGAGGCCAACAGCACCGAGCAGGTGATCGTGAGCGTCGCCGCCGGAGTGCCGACGGACTATTACGAAAATCGGCTGCCCGCGGGCTCGCCGGTGGTGCGGGCCATGCCGAACGCCCCGGCTCTGGTGGGCGGAGGTGTCACGGCGCTCGCGCGGGGGCGGTTCGCCTCGGCCGAGCAACTCAAGGGCGTCGCGGAGATGTTCGACTGCGTGGGCGGGGTGCTGACGGTTCCCGAGAGTCAGCTGGATGCGGTGACTGCGGTTTCCGGCTCCGGGCCGGCCTACTTCTTCCTGATGGTGGAGGCACTCGTCGACGCCGCGGTCGACGCCGGGCTGCACCGATCGGTGGCCACCGACCTGGCTGTGCAAACCATGGCCGGTTCGGCTGCGATGTTGCTGGAGCAGATCGATGACGGTCGCCGCGCGGTGGCCGAGGGCGGTGCAGCGGTGGTCCCCGACACCACCGCAGCCCAGCTCCGCGCCACGGTGACGTCGCCGGGCGGCACCACGGCGGCCGGGCTGCGCGAGCTCGAGCGCGGAGGTTTGCGGACAGCGGTGGCAAGTGCCGTGGAAGCGGCCAAAAAGCGCTCTGAGCAGCTAGGAATTACATCAGAGTAGTTCAGGAAATTTTGACCGATAACCCCACACCCGTCGCAGTAACCCCAACAGCCCCGCTATTCTCCTCGTTGTAAGCGCGTGTTCGTGCCAGCGGAGGGGAAGCCGCTGGAACTGGCCGTGCCTGATTGATTGGGTTGCGATGACGTCTATGAACGGGCCATCGGGTGGCAAGCGGGACGGCGGAGCCGGAGACGGCCAGCCGGCTGCCAGAGCGCAGTTCCTCACTGTCGCCGAGGTCGCCGGGCTGATGAGAGTCAGCAAGATGACGGTGTACCGACTCGTGCACAACGGCGAGCTGCCGGCGGTGCGGGTGGGACGCTCGTTCCGCGTCCACGCGAAAGCGGTCCACGACCTCCTGGAGACGTCGTACTTCGACGCGGGGTAGTGCCGCGGGGGACCCCGGTGGGCTGTCCGTCCACCCCCCTTTTTTCGGTAGTGGCCACTCTTTCGGTAAGGTGGCCGGGTTCAGTCGTGTCAGTGAAGCGCGCTCAGCGCGCTGGTAGTAGGCAGCGGAGTTCATGGGTTCAGTCATCAAGAAGCGGCGCAAGCGGATGTCGAAGAAGAAGCACCGCAAGCTGCTGCGTCGTACCCGGGTGCAGCGCAGAAAACTCGGTAAGTAGCGCTTCGGAGATGCGGGCTCGCCATGTGCGGGCCCGCATCATCCTGCGCGGTACCGGTGTGTTTTCTGTCGGTCTCGCAGGTAGTGATGCCGACTGGGTGACCGGCCGGTAACCTGACTGAATGGAATCCGGCGGCGATCGCTACACCCCGGACGCCAGGACCCCTGCTCCTCCGCCCAAAGTCGTTCTCGTCACGGGCGCATGCCGGTTCCTGGGCGGGTACCTGACCGCACGTCTGGCGGCGGACCCCGCCATCGACCGGGTGATCGCGGTGGATGCTGTCACCCCGAGCAAAGACCTGCTGCGGCGGATGGGCCGCGCCGAGTTCGTGCGCGCTGACATCCGGAATCCGTTCATCGCCAAGGTGATTCGTAATGGCGATGTCGACACCGTGGTGCACGCCGCCGCAGCGTCGTATGCCCCGCGTTCCGGCGGGCGGGCCACCCTCAAAGAGCTCAACGTGATGGGCGCGATGCAGTTGTTCGCCGCCTGCCAGAAGGCGCCGTCGGTGCGCCGGGTGGTGCTGAAGTCCACCTCCGAGGTCTACGGCTCGAGCCCGTACGACCCGGTGATGTTCACCGAGGACAGCAGCGCCCGCCGTCCGCCCCGGGACGGCTTCGCCCGCGACAGCATTGACATCGAGGGGTATGCGCGCGGACTCTCGCGGCGCCGTCCGGACATCGCGGTGACCCTGCTGCGGTTGGCCAACATGATCGGCCCCGCCATGGACACCGCGCTGTCGCGTTATCTGGCCGGCCCGGTGGTGCCCACGGTGGTGGGGCGCGACGCCCGGCTGCAGCTGCTGCACGAGCAGGACGCGCTGGGGGTGCTGGAACTGGCCACCAGGGCAGGCAAGGCCGGCACGTTCAACGTCGGTGCCGGCGGCATCATCATGATGTCGCAGGCGATCCGGCGCTCCGGACGGCTGGCGCTTCCGCTGCCGTCGGCAGGGGTTCGGCTGATGGATTCGCTGTTGCGGGCCGCCAGCGGTACGGAGTTCAACCGCGACCAGTTGGCGTACATGAGCTACGGACGGGTCATGGACACCACCCGGATGCGCACCGACCTGGGCTACGAGCCGAAGTGGACGACGGTGGAGGCGTTCGACGACTATGTCCGCGGCCGGGGTTTGACTCCGATAATCGACCCGCGGTGGGTACGCTCGGTGGAGGGTCGCGCTGTGGCGGCAGCGCAGCGTTGGGGCAGCTAGAGATGAATTCTTCGGGGCGGGGAGAGGGTGGCCATCGTGTCTGGTGAGCCGGAAGCGAAAGTCATTCCGCTGCATGGTAATTCAGGCCGCGCGGCGGCCGCGCGGCGGGCATCTCTGCGTGCCGAGGCAGCCCGGCGGCACCCGTCGCTGCTGTCCGAACCGGACACCAGGGCCACCGTCGACGAAATGGCCGCCGTGGTGCGCGAGATCGACGCCCACCGCGGCGGTGCCGGCGGCGGCACCGGTGCGGACGACGCCCCGAACGAACTCGCCGAGCGCATCGCAGGGCTTGCGGAATTCGCGCGCAAGCGTCTCACCGGCGACTACGTGGTCGACGAATTCGGGTTCGATGCACACCTCAACGAGGCCGTCTTCATGCCTTTGCTGAGGTTCTTCTTCCGATCGTGGTTCCGCGTCGAGGTCAGTGGCATCGAGAACTTGCCCGAAGACGGTGCTGCACTGGTGGTGGCAAACCACGCCGGGGTGCTGCCCTTCGACGGGCTCATGGCGTCGGTGGCCGTCAAGGATCACCATCCGACGCATCGGGATCTGCGTCTGCTGGCCGCGGACATGGTCTTCGACATGCCCGTGCTCGGCCACGCGGCCCGCAAGGCCGGCCACACCATGGCCTGCGCCGCCGACGCACACCGACTGCTGGCCGGCGGGGAGCTCACCGCGGTCTTCCCCGAGGGATACAAGGGCCTGGGCAAACAGTTCAAGGACCGCTACAAATTGCAGCGCTTCGGTCGCGGCGGATTCGTCTCTGCGGCCCTGCGTACCAAGGCGCCGATCATTCCGTGCTCGATCGTCGGCTCCGAAGAGATCTACCCCATGCTCGCCGACGTGAAGTTGTTGGCCCGGTTGCTCGGATTGCCGTATTTTCCTGTGACACCGCTGTTTCCGTTGGCCGGCCCGGTTGGCCTGGTGCCGCTGCCGTCGAAGTGGCACATCGCCTTCGGCGCCCCGATCAGCACTGCCGACTACGACGACGGCGCGGCTGATGACCCCATGGTCACCTTCGAGCTCACCGATCAGGTCCGCGAGACCATCCAGCAGACGCTGTATCAGTTGCTGGCGGGCCGCCGGAACATGTTTTTCGGCTGAGGTCGAGCCGCAGCGTGGAACGAGTCTGCGGCGAAGAGCCTCAGCCCAGACAACTCGGCTGACGTGCGTTGAGACAGACATCAGGCGAGAGAATCCGCGGCGGAATCTCTCGCCTGATGTCTATCTCAACTGCTGGGCTCAGCCCTTGGTCAGAGTGAACTGGCAGATGTCGGTGTAGCCCTCGCGGAACAGATCGGCGCACCCGGTGAGGTAGCGCATGTAGCGGTCGTAGACCTCTTCGCTCTGGATCGCGATGGCCTCGTCCTTGCGGGACTCCAGCGCCGTGGCCCACAGGTCGAGTGTCTTGGCGTAATGCAGCCGCAGCGGGTGCACCCGCGCGACGGTGAACCCGACGCGCTCGGCGTGCCGCTGGACGGCGCTGACCTGAGGCAGGTCCCCGCCCGGGAAGATCTCGTCCATGATGAACTTGAAGAACTTCAGCTTGTTCATCGTCAGCGGCAGACCGCGTTCGGCGAATTCCGCATCCTCGGGCTTGACGATCGTGTGCAGCATCATCGTGCCGTCGGCCGGCAACAGGTTGTAGGCCTTGTCGAAGAACGCTTCGTAGCGGTCGCGGCCGAAATGCTCGAACGCGCCGATGGACACGATGCGGTCGACCGGCTGATCGAACTCTTCCCAGCCCTGCAGTCGCACCTCGGCGCTGCGACCGGAGTCGCGTACCACCGGCGACTCGGCGAGCAGCTTCTGGACGTGGGCCTTCTGGTTCTCGCTGAGCGTCAACCCGATGACGTTCACGTCATGCTTCTCGACCGCGCGGTGGATCGTCGCGCCCCACCCGCAGCCGATGTCGAGCAGCGTCTGACCCGGCTTGAGATCACACTTGCCCAGCGACAGGTCGATCTTGGCGACCTGGGCCTGCTCCAGGGTGTAGTCGTCCTGCTCGAAGTAGGCGCAGCTGTACGTCTGGGTGGGATCGAGGAACAGCCGGAAGAAGTCGTCGGAAAGGTCGTAGTGCGTCTGCACATCCTCGAAATGGGGTGTGAGTGCGCCGTCAGTGGAATTGCTGGCCGGGGGCATAGGCGCCGACACTATGCGCCGCTGATCCGCGATGCAATTGCCGCAACCTGTGCATCGGTCTCGGCACTGCTGGAGGCTTCGCCGAGCATGGTGACCACGGTGGTGAGCACCGGCTCGCCGTTCGCGTCGGTGACCTCACTGCGCAGCTCAGCGATGATGGCGCCGTGTGATTCGGTGACGTCATCCAGGTAGGAGTCGAAGTACAGCACGTCGCCGGCAACGATCGGGCGGTGGAATTCGAGCTTCTGGTTGCGGTGCAGCACCCGCGCCAGATTGATGCCGACGTCGAAGTTCTTGAACATCTCCAACTGCACCCGGCGACCGGCGACAGCGATGAATGTGAGAGATGCCACCACCGCGTCGTAGCCGAGCTCTTTGGCCGCTTCTTCGTCGTAGTGCGCGGGGTGATCGTCTTTGACCGCGCTGGCGAACTCGCGGATCTTCTCGCGACCCACCACGAAGCTGTCGTGGTAGCGGTAATGCGTGCCGATGATCTCTTCAGCAATGGCCATGGCAGGTAACGCGTCCTTTGCAATGGTGGTCAGCGGCGGAGCTTATCAGCGGCGACGTCTGGTCAGCGCCGACGTGACGCCACGGCCGCCAGCGCTCCGCCGGCCGCACCGAGCGCCAACGCGGACGGCACCCCGATCCTGGCGGCTTTGCGGGCGGTGCGGAAGTCCCGGATCTCCCAGCCCCGCTCCCGGGCAAGGTCACGCAGGTCGGCGTCGGGGTTGATGGCCACCGCGGTGCCGCACAGGGTCAGCATCGGTACGTCGTTGTAGCTGTCGGAGTAGGCGGTGCAGCGGCGCAAATTCAGGCCCTCGCGGATGGCGAGCGCGCGCACGGCGTGGGCCTTGCCGGTGCCGTGCAGGATCTCGCCGACCAATCTGCCGGTGAACACGCCGTCGACCGACTCGGCCACGGTGCCCAGGGCACCGGTGAAGCCGAGCTTGCGGGCGATGGTGGCGGCCAGTTCGTACGGCGTGGCGGTGACCAGCCACACCTGCTGGCCGGCGTCGAGGTGCATCTGCGCCAGGGCCCGGGTGCCCGGCCAGATCTTGTCGGCGATGATCTCGTCGAAGATCTCCTCGCCGACGGAAACCAGCTCGGCGGTGGGCCGGCCCTCGATGAACGCCAGCGCCTTGCGCCGGCCTTCGGCCACGTCGTCGCTGTTCTCCCGGCCGGTCAACTGGAACTTGGCCTGTGCGTAGACGAAGCCCAGGACATCGCCGTAGGTGAAGTACTTGCGTGCGGCCAGCCCGCGGGCGAAGTGCACCAGAGACGACCCGTGCACCAGGGTGTTGTCCACGTCGAAGAAGGCGGCCGCGGTGAGGTCCGACGGCGGGGGCGGGGGAGGTTCGACGGTCTCCAGCGCAGCGTCTTCGACCTCGGTCAGGCCCTGCGCGGCGCGCTCGGCGCTGGCCTCGCCCGCGACCCCTTGCGCACCGTCGACGTGGCGCCCGAGCATCGCGGACCCCCTTCCTACGGCTACCGGCTGCAGAATCACCCTACTAAGACACACTGGTACAGGTGAGTCGCGCACAGGTGGTGTTGCTGAGCAGGGCCGGGTGCAGTATCTGCATCGCCGTGCTCGAGAGGTTGACCGAGTTGGCCGCCGAGCTGGACTTCGAGCTGTCCACCGTCGACGTTGATGCCCGCGCCGCCGACGGCGACGCCACGCTGCGCGCCGAATACGGCGACCGGCTGCCGGTGGTGCTGCTCGACGGCGCCGAACACAGTTATTGGGACGTCGACGAGCCCCAACTGCGAGCTGACCTGGCCGCCCGGCGGCGTGAGGAATGGAACAGCTGATCAATTTGGTGGCCTGCACGGCAGGGATTACCGTGGACAACAGATTTTGCCGATATTGGCAAGCTTTTTCACCGTTGGCGGCAAGGGAGCGTGCTAGGTGATGGCTCGATTGGTGGCGTGCCTGTGAGCGTTCTGCTGTTCGGTGTTTCCCACCGTAGTGCGCCGGTGTCTGTGTTGGAGCAACTCTCCACCGACGAGTCCGACCAGGCCAAGATCATCGAGCAGGTGCTGCTGTCACCGCTGGTGACCGAGGCGATGGTGCTCTCGACCTGCAACCGCGTCGAGGTCTACGCGGTGGTGGAAGCCTTCCACGGCGGCCTCTCGGTCATCGGCCAGGTGCTCTCCGAGCATTCCGGCATGTCGATGGGCGATCTCACCAAGTACGCCTACGTCCGCTACGCCGAAGCCGCCGTCGAGCATCTGTTCGCGGTGGCGTCCGGGCTGGACTCCGCCGTCATCGGCGAACAGCAGGTGCTGGGCCAGGTGCGCCGCGCGTACGCCGCCGCCGAGGCCAACCAGACCGTGGGCCGCACGCTGCACGAGCTGTCCCAGCGCGCGCTGTCCATCGGCAAGCGGGTGCACACCGAGACCGGCATCGACGCCGCAGGCGCCTCGGTGGTGTCGGTGGCTTTGGGCATGGCCGAAACCCGCCTCGAGACGCTGGCCGGCCGGTCGGCGGCGGTCATCGGGGCCGGTTCCATGGGGGCATTGTCGGCAGCACACCTGGTGCGGGCCGGTATCGCCACCGTGCACGTGGTGAACCGCTCGATGCCGCGCGCGCAGCGGCTGGCCGAGAACCTGCGCGCCCAAGGGGTCGACGCGCACGCACACAATCTCGATGACGTCGCCGACGCACTGACCGATGTGGACGTGGTGGTCAGCAGCACCGGCGCCGTGCGCCCGGTGGTCTCGCTGGCCGACGTGCACAACGCCCTGTCGGGCCGCCGGCGCCAGTTGGTGATCTGCGATCTGGGCATGCCGCGCGACGTGGATGCCTCCGTTGCCGGGCTGCCCGGCGTCTGGGTGGTCGACATGGACCGCATCCAGCGCGAGCCGTCGGCGCGGGCCGCGGCCGCCGACGCCGATGCCGCTCGCCGGATGGTGGCCGCCGAAGTTGCCACCTACCTGGCAAGCCAGCGCATGTCGGAGGTCACCCCCACCGTCACCGCGCTGCGCCAGCGCGCCGCCGACGTGGTGGAGGCGGAGTTGCTGCGGCTGGACAACCGGCTGCCGGGCCTGGACACCGCACACCGCGACGAAGTGGCCAACACGGTGCGACGCGTGGTCGACAAGTTGCTGCACGCGCCCACCGTCCGGGTCAAGCAACTGGCCAGCGCTCCCGGTGGAGACAGTTACGCCGAGGCTCTGCGCGAGCTGTTCGAGCTCGATCCCACCGCAGTGGACGCAGTGGCCACCGCCGGCGAATTGCCTTTGGTGCCAACTGATTACGAGGGCCCTCGACCCGAGGTGGCCGGGTAATCGTTGTCTGAATCCGCCGTGATCCGCATCGGTACCCGTGGCAGTCTGCTGGCGACGACGCAGGCTGGTGTCATCAGAGACGCCCTCATCGCCGCCGGCCACGCCGCCGAGCTGGTGATCATCTCCACCGCCGGGGACCGCTCCTCGGCGCCCATCGCCGAGATCGGCGTCGGCGTCTTCACCGCCGCGCTGCGCGAGGCCATCGCCGCCGGCGAGGTGGACATGGCGGTGCACTCCTACAAGGATTTGCCGACCGCCCAGGACCCCCGGTTCGTCATCGCCGCCATACCGCCGCGCGAGGATGCCCGCGACGCCCTGGTGGCGCGCGACGGGCTGGTGCTGGGGGAGTTGCCGACGGGCTCGGTGATCGGAACGTCGAGCCCGCGACGGGCGGCGCAGCTTAGAGCACTGGGTCTCGGTTTGGAAATCCGCCCCCTACGAGGCAACCTAGACACCAGGTTGAACAGGGTAAGCAGCGGTGATCTCGACGCCATCGTGGTTGCTCGGGCGGGGTTGGCCCGCATCGGACGCCTCGACGCTGTCACCGAGACGCTGGAGCCGGTACAGATGTTGCCGGCACCGGCTCAGGGGGCACTGGCCGTCGAATGCCGCGCCGGTGATATCGACCTGGCGAAGGTGTTGTCCGAACTGGATCACACCGACACCCGGGTCGCTGTCACCGCAGAGCGAACCTTGCTCGCCGAGCTGGAGGCGGGATGCTCCGCACCGGTGGGCGCGATCGCCGAGGTGGTCGAGTCGATCGATGAGGACGGTCACGTCTTCGACGAACTGTCGCTGCGCGGGTGTGTGGCGGCAGTGGACGGATCCGACGTGATTCGCGCATCCGGTATCGGGACTCCCGGACGGGCCGACGAGCTGGGGCTCTCGGTCGCCAGGGAACTGTTCGAACTGGGTGCGCGCGAGATCATTGCGGACACGCGATGAGAAGTGGAGCGGAGCGGGCATGACCTCCCAAACGACGACCTCACAGACCGTTGGTCGGGGCCGGAAGCCGAAGCCGGGACGCATCCTGTTCGTCGGTTCCGGACCGGGAGACCCGGGCCTGCTGACGACACGGGCGCGCGCGGTGCTGGTGAACGCCGCGCTGGTGTTCACCGACCCCGACGTTCCCGAACCGGTGCTCACGCTCGCCGGCTCCGAGCTGCCGCCGGCCTCCGGGCCCGCGCCGGCACCGGAGAAGGACACCCCCAAGGACAGTTCGGCCCAGGCCAGCAGCGACGGCGTCATCGCCGACGAGATCGCCCCGCCGGTGGTCACCCTCGGACCCGACATCCGCCCGGCCCTCGGCGATCCCGCCGAGGTGGCCAAGACCCTGGCCCACGAGGCCCGCCTGGGCGTCGATGTGGTGCGGCTGGTGGCCGGTGACCCGCTGTCGCTGGATTCGGTGCTCGCCGAGGTCAACGCCATCGCCAAGACCAATCTGGTGTTCGAGATCGTGCCGGGACTGCCCGCGGCCACCGCGGTGCCCACCTACGCCGGCTTGCCGCTGGGCTCGGCCCACACCGTCGCCGACGTCCGCGGTGACGTCGACTGGGCGGCGCTGGCCGCCGCTCCCGGGCCGCTGATCCTGCACGCCACCCCTCAGCACCTGGCCGATTCGGCGCGCACCCTGATCGAGCACGGGCTCGTCGAGAGCACGCCGTGTGTGGTGACCGCCCAGGGCACCACCTGCGCCCAGCGCAGCGTCGAGGCCACCCTGCACGAGCTCACCGACCGGGCCGCCATCGGCGCGTCGGAACCCGCCGGACCGCTCACCGGCCCGCTGGTGGTCACCATCGGCAAGACCGTCAACCACCGCGCCAAGCTGAACTGGTGGGAGAGCCGCGCGCTGTACGGCTGGACCGTGCTGGTGCCGCGCACCAAAGACCAGGCCGGTGAGATGAGTGACCGTCTGGTCAGCCACGGCGCGCTGCCCATCGAGGTGCCCACCATCGCCGTCGAGCCGCCGCGCAGCCCCGCGCAGATGGAACGCGCGGTCAAGGGTCTGGTCGACGGCCGCTACCAGTGGGTGGTGTTCACATCCACCAACGCCGTGCGCGCGGTGTGGGAGAAGTTCGGCGAGTTCGGACTCGACGCGCGTGCCTTCTCCGGAGTGAAGATCGCCTGCGTGGGTGAGGCCACCGCCGACCGCGTGCGGGCCTTCGGCATCAGCCCCGAGCTGGTGCCCTCCGGCGAGCAGTCCTCGCTGGGCCTGCTGGACGAATTCCCGCCGTACGACGATGTTTTCGATCCGGTGAACCGGGTGCTGCTGCCGCGCGCCGACATCGCCACCGAGACCCTGGCCGAAGGCCTGCGGGACCGCGGTTGGGAGATCGAGGACGTGACCGCCTACCGCACCGTGCGGGCGGCCCCGCCCCCGGCGCAGACGCGCGAGATGATCAAGACCGGTGGCTTCGACGCCGTGTGCTTCACCTCCAGCTCCACAGTGCGCAACCTGGTGGGCATCGCCGGAAAGCCGCACGCGCGCACCATCGTTGCGTGCATCGGCCCCAAGACCGCCGAGACCGCGGCCGAGTTCGGGCTGCGCGTCGATGTGCAGCCGGAGACCGCTGCCATCGGCCCGCTGGTCGAGGCCCTCGCCGAGCACGCCGCCCGGCTGCGCGCCGAGGGTGCCCTGCCGCCGCCGCGTAAGAAGAGCAGGCGCCGCTAGGCATGCGTCAGCGTCCACGCAGGTTGCGCTCCACCCTGGCGATGCGCCGGTTGGTGGCCGAAACCTCACTGGAGCCACGGCATCTGGTGTTGCCGATGTTCGTCGCCGACGGGGTGGCCGAACCCCGGCCCATTTCCTCGATGCCCGGGGTCGTGCAGCACACCAGGGACTCGCTGCGCCGTGCCGCCGCCGACGCGGTGGCCGCCGGGGTCGGCGGGCTGATGCTCTTCGGCGTACCGCGCGACGAGGACAAGGACGCACTCGGGTCGGTCGGCGTTCACCCGGACGGCATCCTCAACGTCGCTCTGCGTGATCTCGCCGCCGATCTCGGCGAGGACACCGTCCTCATGGCCGACACCTGCCTCGACGAGTTCACCGATCACGGCCACTGCGGCGTACTCGACACCCGGGGTCGGGTGGACAACGACGCCACCAATGAGCAGTACATCAAATTGGCTGTGGCACAGGCTCAATCGGGTGCGCACGTGGTGGCGCCCAGCGGCATGATGGACGGTCAGGTGGCCGCCATCCGCGACGGTCTGGACGCCGCGGGACACAGCGACGTCGCCATCTTGGCGTACGCGGCGAAGTTCGCCTCGGCCTTCTACGGCCCGTTCCGCGAAGCGGTGGGCTCCAGCCTGCAGGGCGATCGCCGCACCTATCAGCAGGACAGCGGCAACGCGCGGGAAGCCCTGCGGGAGATCGAGCTCGACCTCGCCGAGGGCGCTGACATGGTGATGGTCAAGCCCGCGATGTCGTATCTGGACGTGGTGCGCGCCTGCGCCGACATCTCGCCGGTGCCCGTCGCGGCCTATCAGATCTCCGGTGAGTACGCGATGATCAGCGCGGCTGCGGCCAACGGGTGGATCGACCTGCGGGCCTCTGTGCTGGAGTCGCTGACCGGTATCCGTCGCGCAGGGGCGGACATCGTGCTGACCTACTGGGCGGCCGACGTGGCAGGCTGGTTGGCGTGAGCCATCCGCAGGGTTACTACCCGCCCCCCGGGCATCAACCTCCGCCGGCCCCGAAGCCCAAGGTAGAGCGTCCCGCCGATGTCGACACCGGCTTCTGGCTCTGGGTGATCGCGCTGCCCCTGATGAGTATCAGCTACACCGTGGATGCGGTGTCGGCCCCGAACAGCGTGGCGCTGGGCATCGCGCTGTCGCTGGGGATCCTGGTGGTGGTGGACGTCCTGGTCATCACCTTCCTGATCCTCATGCGCTCCGGCTACCGCTGGACCCGCACCGTGCTGACCGCCGGTGGCCTGGCCTCCATCGTGACGACCGTGTTCGGGCTGTTCGCCGAGGGGCGGCCGCCCTGGGCCGCGGTGAGCTCGGCAGTCACCGGCATCATCGGCGTGGTGCTGATCGCCGGCGGGGTGTACCTGCTGCATCGCAAAGAGTCCCACGAGTTCTTCACCCGCTGACCCCCTCTGCCCGCCTTCCCCCGCCACATGTGTGCGGTTTTGCGCAAGACACGCCGTGGCGGGCGAGCTGAGCACACATGTGTGCCGGGCGGGGGCGGGCTGGCTCCGACATGTGTGCGGTTTTGCGCGAGACACGCCGTGGCGGGCGAGCTGAGCACACATGTGTGCCCCGGGGTGACGGCCGCGCCCTCGTCCCTCAGGCGACCACTTGCCCGGCGTAAGCTGACCCGACCATGACCCCGACTTCGGCCACTCCCCGCCCCAAAGCCGTGGACACCGCGTTCTGGCTGCTGGTGGCGGGGGCGATTCTGCTGGTGATCAACGGTCTGATGGCGACCACGCTCAGCTTCAGCGCTTCGGCCACCGACCCCCGGGTGGCGAATTTGCTGGTCTTCCAGCGCGGGGCGGGCATCCTGTTCGTCGTCGTCGGTGCGGCGCTGGGATTCGTCAGCGGCAAGATGCGCCAGGGCGACCCCCGCTTCCGTCGTGCCACCATTGCCTTCGCCGCGACCATCACGGTGCTGGTCCTCGGACTGGCGGTGCTGGCCAAGGCGGTGTTCGTGGTGGCGCTGCTGGCGGTGGTGCCGATCATCGTGGGGGCGCTGGCGTTGACCCGTCCGCCGGTGGTGGCCTGGTTCATCGAGCAGGAAGCCGCGCGTGGCTGAGCCCGTGGAGCAGCCGCAGACCGTGCTGTTCTTCGAGAACGGCGCCAGCTGGTACTGGGTGCTGGCCGGGCCCGCGGCGGCCGCGGCCATCATCGGAATCCAGATCACCAGCGGCGCGGGGGTGCAGTGGGTGGTGCCGGTGGTGTTCCTGGTGTTGGTGTCGGGGTTCATCGCCGTGCAGATCAAAGCGGCGCGGATCCACACCTCGGTGGAGTTGACGCCGACCTCGCTGCGCCAAGGCACGCAGACCATGAGCCTCGACGAGATCGTGGCCGTGTACCCCGCCCCGAAGAACGCGACCCGCAGCTATTACGACGACCGCAGGCTCAACAAGAGCGCCGGAAGATCGAACGCGCTGGCCAACCGGGCGCTGAAAAAGGCCGGAGTCGATCCTGCCGAGCTGCCCGAACCCGCACCCACGCCCCGACAGGACGACGACTCGGCGACGGTGGCCAAGTGGCAATCCGCGCGCGCGCTCGGTGAGCTCACCGGGGTTCCGCGGGGGCGCACCGGAATCGGCCTCAAGCTCACCGGCGGACGTACCGCTCAGGCCTGGGCGCGCCGGCACGTCGAGCTGCGGGCCGCACTGACCGAACTCGTGGAGAGCCGGTCATGACGCAGCGCAGGCGGGCGCTGCTGGAGCTGGTCCTCGCCGTCACGGCTCTGGTCGGCGTGGTGCTCAGCGCGGTCAACGTGCGTCAGGTGGTCGACGTCGCACCCATCGCCGAGGGCGAACCGGCCACCACCTCGGTGCTCTATCACGCTCCGCCGCTGGTCCTGGCTCTGTTGTTGGCGACGGTGGCCGGGGTGCTGCTGGTGCTGGCAATCGCTCGCTGGCGGAGGCCACAAACCCATACCCCCTAGGGGTACTGTGGGTGGCATGACCAACCCATCGGTGAGTTCTGTCGCGACCGATCTCGAGCTGCGCGGCATGACGTGTGCGTCGTGCGCGGCCCGCGTCGAACGCGGGCTCAATGGGCTGCCCGGTGTGCAAGCCAGCGTCAACTTCGCCGTCGAGCGTGCGCACGTCGAGCATGATCCCGGCGTCAGCGTCGAGCAGCTCATCGGCGCGGTGGAGGCGGCCGGCTACCACGCCGCACCCGTTCCGACGCCGGGCGAAGCGCCCTCGCACGACACCCAGGAGCCGAGCCTGCGCGGCCGCCTGATCGGCTCGGCCGTGCTGGCCGTCCCCGTGGTGGTGCTGTCCATGGTGATGGCGTGGCAGTTCACCGGATGGCAGTGGCTGGTGCTGGCGCTGACCACACCCATCGTGGCCTGGGGCGGTTACCCGTTCCACCGGGCCGCGTTCAACGCCGCCCGCCACGGCGCCTCGACCATGGACACCCTGGTGTCCATGGGCACCCTGGCGGCCTACCTCTGGTCGGTGTTCACGGTGATCACCAACCCCGGCCCCCACTTCCACGCCCATGTCTACTTCGAAGTTGCCGCGGCGGTCACGGTGTTCCTGTTGGCCGGACGCACCGCCGAGGCCCGCGCCAAGCGGTCGGCGGGTTCGGCGTTGCGTGCGTTGCTCACCCTGGGCGCCAAGGACGCCGTGGTGGTGCGCGACGGCATCGAGACGCAGATCCCGGTCGCCCAGCTCGCCGTCGGTGACGTGTTCGTCGTCCGGCCGGGGGAGCGGGTGGCCACCGACGGCGACGTGGTGGAGGGCAATTCGGCACTGGACACCTCGGCGATGACGGGGGAGTCGGTGCCGGTGGACGTCACCGCGGGTTCCGCGGTGCTCGGCGGCGCGGTGAACACCTACGGGCGCATCCGGGTGAGGGCCACCAAGGTGGGCGCGGACACGCAGTTGGCCCGGATGGGCCAGTTGGTCACCGACGCCCAGAACGGCAAGGCCTCCATCCAGCGGCTCGCCGATCGGGTGTCGGCGGTGTTCGTGCCCGCGGTCCTGCTGATCGCCGCGCTCACCGTCGCCGGGTGGTTGCTGGCCGGCGCGGGCGTGGCGGCCGCGTTCACCGCAGCCGTCGCCGTGCTCATCATCGCGTGCCCGTGTGCACTCGGATTAGCCACGCCCACAGCCATTCTGGTGGGTACCGGTCGCGGTGCCCAGCTGGGTGTGCTGATCAAGGATCCCCAGGTGCTCGAGACCGTCACCGGCATCGACACCGTGGTGCTGGACAAGACCGGCACGGTGACCACCGGCCGGATGACCGTCGGCGCTGTGGAGCCGCGGCCCGGCGAGGACGCCGACGGACTGCTGCGCCGGGCCGCCGCGGTGGAGGCCGCGTCCGAGCACCCGGTGGCGGCGGCCATCGTGGCGGCGGCACGCGAGCGGGGCCTGGACGTGCCCGAGGTCCACGACTTCGAGAACCGGCCCGGCATCGGCGTTTCCGGTGCGGTGGACGGTGTGCAGGTCACCGTCACCCGGCAGGGCTCGATCACCGGCGTCGACCTGCTGGCACCGACGCCCGCGTCAGGCACCGGTGTCGACGTGGCCTGGGACGGTCGGGTGCGCGGCACCATCCGGCTGGCCGACGTGGTGAAGCCCAGCAGCGCGGCGGCCATCGCCGAGTTGAAGACCATGGGCGTCACCCCGGTCCTGCTGACCGGCGACAACGAAACCGTGGCCCGCGACGTGGCCGCCCAGGTGGGCATCGACCAGGTGATTGCCGGCGTCCTGCCCACCGAGAAGGCCGACGCTGTCCGCCGGTTGCAGGCCGAGGGGAAACGGGTCGCCATGGTGGGCGACGGCGTGAACGACTCGGTGGCGCTGGCGGCCGCGGACATCGGCATGGCCATGGGCACCGGCACCGACGCCGCCATCGAAGCCGGCGACGTCACGCTGGTGCGCGGCGATCTGCGGACGGTGCCGACCGCCCTGCGGTTGGCGACGCGCACGCTGGCCACCATCCGGGTGAACCTGTTCTGGGCCTTCGCCTACAACACCGCGGCCATCCCGTTGGCCGCGGTGGGCCTGCTCAACCCGATGATTGCGGGTGCGGCCATGGCGGCGTCGTCGGTGCTGGTGGTCGGCAACAGCCTGCGCCTGCGCCGCTTCCGCTGAACCCCGAGTTGGAACAAAGTGCAGAATCTGTAACACTGTTGCGGTGACCGAACTCGTGGACCCCGCGGTACAGCCCGACGCGCTGCCCCTGGGTGCGGACTCACTGATCTGGCGGTTCTTCGGCGACAACCGGATGTTCCTCATCGGGCCCCGTCCCGGCGTCCTGCAGCTGATGCTCGCCGAACTCGGCCAGGGGGTGCAGGACCATTCGGTGTTCTTCGCCGACACCGCGGCGCGGATCAAACGCTCACTGCCGCCGATCTTCCGCACCGTCTACGGCTCCGACGATCACAACGCCGGCACCCAGGTGCGCGATTTCCACCACAACATCAAAGGGGAGCTGCCCGGAACCGGCCGGCGTTACCACGCACTGGATCCCGATACGTACTTCTGGGCGCACGCGACGTTTCTGGACCAGGTGTTCTACTTCGCCGACACGTTTGTCACCCGGCTGACCGACGCCCAGAAAGAGCAGATGTACCTGGAGTCCAAGACCTGGTACCGCCGCTACGGCGTCAGCGACCGCCCGATGCCGGCGACCTATGCGGAGTACGAGAAGTATTGGCAGCACATGCTCGACGACGTGGTGCTCGACCACCCGTCGGCCACCTACAGCGTCGGCTACGTCACCAAGGGCTTCCCGCGGCCCAAAGGGATGTCGCCCCTGGCCTGGCGGGTGCTGTCGAAGGTGTTCAACCCGGTCGCGGCCTTCTTGACCACCGGAGGCCTACCACCGCAAGCGCGCGCCACGCTGAACCTGCCGTGGAGCCCCGCGCAGGAGCGGCGCTACCAGCGTTTCGCCGCGTTCTGGCGCAGCCGCCCGGTCAACTGGATCTGGGATCGGCTGCCGATGTCGGTGCGCTACAACGGCATTGCCAACGCCGGGTTCGCCAGGGAGGGGTCATGACCGACGATCCCGCCACCGCCAAGATCCTCGACGCCGCCGTCGCCGAATTCGAGCGCCACGGCTTCCGGCGGGTGGCCCTCGACGATGTCGCCAAGCGGGCCAAGGTCAGTCGCACCACCATCTACCGGCGGTTCGCCAATCGCGACGAACTGGTGGCCGCGGTGATCGACCGCGAGAACATCGCGCTGTGCGCCGACATCGCCGACGAGCTCGAACATCAAGCGCCACAATCCAACTACTACGTCGAGGCCTTCGTCTCGGCGATCCTGCGGTTCCGCAGCCACCGGGTACTCAACCAGCTGATCATCGACGATCCCGGGCTGGCGCTGGAATTGGCGCGCGAACACTACGGCGCCGCAGTGCTGCGCATCGCCGATGCGCTGGAGCGCATCTTCCCCGCCGGGTTCGCGCAGCGGGTGGGGGCGGCGGTGGTCGACGAACTGGCCGACGCCATCCTGCGCTACGCCATGATGGCGCTGCTGCTGCCGGGCAACCGGCCGCTGGAGTCCGCCGAGGACCTGCGTACCTTCGCCGCCGCGCACTTCCTGCCGAGTCTTCCTGCGGCACTGCGCACCGTGGCCGTATAAAGGTCGGTTATGAGCGCACTTGCCGACGTCGCACCCGCGTTTGTCGACATGGCCCACCGGATCGTCTGGGCGTCGGTGGCCACCGTCGACGCCGACGGCAGGCCCCGCTCCCGCGTGCTGCATCCCCTCTGGGAATGGGACGGCACGACGTTGACCGGCTGGATCGCCACCGGCCCCACCCCGATCAAGCGGGCCCACATCGCCGCACACCCAGACGTGTCGCTCAATTACTGGGACCCGACGCAGGACACGTGCAGTTGCGAGGCGACGGTGGAGTGGGTGTTCGACGACGACGAGCGCGTCGCGCTGTGGGAGCGGTTCAAGAACGGCCCGGCCCCGGTCGGCTACGACCCGGCCATCATCGAGCCGTGGGCCGGCGGGCCGACGTCGCAGGCCTTCGCCGGATGGAAGCTGAGCCCGACACGGCTGCGGGTGATGCCCGGCACCGTGATGACCCAGGGCTCCGGCGGGCTGCTCACCTGGCACGGCTGACCAGGGCAAGAACCCCCGCCGGGCATGCTGGATGCCATGACTGACGTGCTGGACGCCGCACAGACGCGGTACCTGGACGAGTTCCGGAAGCTGCGCGAGGAGTTCTCCCGGTTCATGTTCTCCTACAAGTTCGGCATGGAGGAGGTCGCCACCAAGGTCGGGATCCTGCAGCAGGAGTTCCAGCACTTGCAGCAGTACAACCCGATCGAGCACGTCAGTAGTCGGCTCAAGTCGCCGGAGAGCGTGCTGGACAAGATCGCGCGCAAGAACTGCGCGCCGAACTTCGAATCGATCCGCGAGACGATCACCGACATCGCCGGAGTCCGGGTCACTTGTTCGTTCACCTCCGATGTCTACCGGGTGTCCGAAGCGCTGACCCGGCAGGACGACATCACCGTTCTGCAGGTCAAAGACTATGTGCGCGAACCCAAACCGAACGGGTACCGCAGCCTGCACCTCATCCTCGAGGTGCCGGTGTTCCTGTCCACCGGTGGGGTGACGGTCCCGGTGGAAGTGCAGTTGCGCACCGTGGCGATGGACTTCTGGGCCAGCCTCGAGCACAAGATCTACTACAAGTACGACGGGGTGGTGCCCGCCGACATCTCCAGGACGCTGAGCGAGGCCGCGGAGACCGCGGCGCGGCTGGACACCGAGATGGAGCAGCTGCACCGCGACGTGCACGGGGAACTGCTGCCGGTGCCGGTGGAGGTGACGCGCGGCAACATCCCGATGTCCGACGAGGTGATCACCCGGCTGATCGGGGAGGGTTTCTCGGCCCGGCCGTGACGCCTCAGCCGCGGAACGGCACCTGGTCCGCGTGGCACACCGTCGCCGGCACCTGCAGATCCACCAGATAGCTGCGCACCGTCGCGGTGACGCAGACGCTGGGATCGGACACCGCCGGGTGGCCGTAGCCCACGTGGGTCAGCAGCGTCGCGTTGCCCAGCAGCCGGGCCACCGCGGCGGCGTCGCGGAACGGGGTCACCGGATCCAGCGTGGTCCCCACGACCAGCACCGGGTTGGGCGTCACCGCGCTCCACGGCCCCGCGTAGACGTGGGCGCCGCGCACCGGCCAGGACGCGCACGGTGCCCACTGCCACCAGGTCAACAGGGGACCGGACACCGGATCCAGGGCGCGGAACTGCTCCAGCCGCGCGGTGGCCGTCGACGCCGACACCTGGGCGGGGCTGTCCAGACAACTGATCGCCGCGGCCGGCGCCACCTCGGCCGTCCTCTGCGGCCACCACCGTCGCGCCTGCCTCAGCAACAGCCGGCCGTCCCCCTCGGCGGCCGCCGCCAGCCCGCGGGCCAGGTCCGGCCAGCGCCGCGGAGTCTGTAGGGCGCTATAGGTGGCCACCAGTGTGTCGCGGTAGGTGAGAGCCCCGATCGGGGTGGCCATGAGCACGTCGACCAGGGTCTGCTCGGTCAGCGGGCATCCGGCTGCCCGGCACAGCCGGACGAATTCACCGAACACCGCGCGAGCGTCGGTCATCGACGCCGCCAGCCGCTCCTCGGCCCCGGCCGCAACGGCGACGGGATCGGGCGGTCCGTCGAGCACCATGGCGCGCACCCGGGCGGGGAACACGTTGGCATACACCTGCCCCAGGAAGCCGCCGTAGGACTCCCCGTAGAACGTCAGCTGCGAGTCACCCATCAGCGCGCGCAGGTGGTCCAGATCGCGGGCCGACGCCGTACTGCTGACGTGGGCCAGCAGCTCGCCGTGGAACACGCCGCACCGCTGCGCAACGTCGTCGAGCAGGGGTGGGGACTCGGCATCGGTGCAGGTGATGGTGCTCCCGCGCGGATCCCAGCTCACGACGTCGAAGCGATCCCCGCCCAGGGCGGCCAGCTCGCGGCCCCGAGTGCGCAGGGCCTCGACACCAGAGCGTCCCGGTCCGCCCGGATTGACGAACAGCACGCCGAGGCGGTCCCCGGCGGCGGGGAAGCGGGCCACCGCCAGATCGATCGTCGCGCCGGCGGGGGCCGACCAGTCCAGCGGTACCGTCACCGTCGCGCACTCCAGGCCGTCGCCGCAGGGTCGCCACGACACCGCGGGCCGCGGTGGCACCGCGCAGGCGGCGAGCAGCAGGATCAGCACCGCCAGCACTGCGCGCATGGCATCAGTCTCGTCGGTCAGATGTGGCCTGCGTCACGTTTTCCGCCAACTCTGCGCGGTGTCCACTACACCCTGTAGTGGACGATTTGGGTGGAACTGGGACACTGGTCGACATGAGCAGTACCGAGCGGTCCGCCAAGCTCTTCGCCGACGCGTCGGAGGTCATTCCCGGCGGCGTCAACTCACCGGTCCGGGCGTTCAACTCCGTGGGCGGCACGCCCCGCTTCCTGGTGAAAGGGCAGGGTTACTGGCTCACCGACGCCGACGACAACCGCTACGTCGACCTGGTGTGCTCCTGGGGTCCGATGATCCTGGGCCACGCGCACCCCGCAGTGGTGGAGGCCGTCACCGAGGCCGCCCAGCACGGACTGAGCTTCGGCGCCCCCACCGCATGTGAATCGGAGCTGGCCCACGAGATCATCTCCCGGGTCAAGCCGGTGGACAAGGTCCGCCTGGTCAACTCCGGCACCGAGGCCACCATGAGCGCCATCCGGTTGGCCCGCGGCTTCACCGGCCGTCCCAAGATCATCAAGTTCTCCGGCTGCTACCACGGCCACAGCGACGCCCTGCTGGCCGATGCCGGGTCGGGGGTGGCCACGTTGGGCCTGCCGTCGAGCCCCGGGGTCACCGGCGCCGCAGCCGCCGACACCATCGTGCTGCCCTACAACGATGTCGCCGCGGTCGAGGACGCCTTTGCCGCGGCCGGCGACCAGATCGCGGCCGTCATCACCGAGGCCAGCCCCGGCAACATGGGCACCGTGCCGCCGCAGCCCGGGTACAACGCCGCACTGCGCCGCATCACCGCCGAGCACGGTGCGCTGCTGATCTCCGATGAGGTCATGACGGGTTTCCGGGTCAGCCGCGGCGGCTGGTACGGGGTGGACCCGGTGGACGCCGACCTGTTCACCTTCGGCAAGGTGATGAGCGGTGGACTGCCCGCCGCAGCGTTCGGCGGCCGCGCCGAGGTGATGGAGCGGCTGGCGCCGCTGGGGCCGGTGTATCAGGCGGGCACGCTGTCGGGGAACCCGGTCGCGATGGCCGCCGGGCTGACCACGCTGCGCCACGCCGATGACGCGGTGTACGCCAGGCTGGACGCCAACGCCGACCGGCTGCACACCCTGTTGGGCGACGCGCTGACCGCAGAATCGGTGGCCCACGTCATCCAGCGGGCCGGCAACATGCTCAGCGTCTTCTTCACCGACACCCCGGTGACCGATTTCGCCGAGGCGAAGAAAACCGAGACGTGGCGCTTCCCGCCGTTCTTCCACGCGCTGCTGGACGCCGGCGTCTACCCGCCGTGCAGTGCCTACGAAACCTGGTTCGTCTCTGCTGCTCTGGACGACGCCGCCTTCGAGCACATTGCCGCAGCCCTGCCCCGCGCCGCGAAGGCGGCCAAGGAGGCCACCCAGTGATCACCCGCGTCCACGTGATGCGCCACGGCGAGGTGCACAACCCGAGCAAGGTGCTCTACGGCAGGCTGCCGGACTATCACCTGTCCGACCGCGGCCGCGAGCAGGCCGCAGCAGTCGCCGACTGGCTGGCCGACCGCGACATCACCCACATCGTGGCCTCGCCGCTGGAACGGGCCCAAGAGACCGCCGCCGCCACGGCGTCGCGCCACGGGCTGCCCATCGACACCGATGCCGATCTCATCGAGTCCTGGAACATCTTCGAGGGCCAGCGGGTGGCGCCCGGCGACGGCGCATTGCGCGACCCGCGGAACTGGCCCAAGCTGCGCAACCCCCTGCGGCCGTCGTGGGGCGAGCCCTACACAGAGGTCGCTCCGCGCATGATCGCGGCGCTGCACCGCGCCCGTAAGGCCGCCGAAGGCCATGAGGCGGTGTGTGTTTCGCACCAGCTGCCGGTGGAGACGCTGCGCCGCGCCATGATCGGCAAGCGGCTGGCGCACCTGCCGACCAAAGGTGCCCGGATGTGCAACCTGGCGTCGCTGACGTCGTTCGAGTTCGACGGGGACCGGCTGGTGGGCTGGGGTTACGCGGAGCCGGCTGGGCACCTGTGATGCGGCGGTTGGCAGTCCTGTGGTGTGCGCTGGTGGTGGCGCTCGCCGGCTGCTCGACCGGTGACGACGCGGTGGCTCAGGGCGGCACGTTCGAGTTCGTCGCCCCCGGCGGGCAGACCGACATCTTCTACGACCCACCCGCCGACCGCGGGACACCCGGACCTGTCACGGGACCGGACCTGTTGGACCCGAACAGAACCCTGTCGCTGGACGACTTCGCCGGCGACGTGGTGGTGATCAACGTCTGGGGCCAGTGGTGCGCGCCGTGTCGCACCGAAATGCCGCAGCTGCAACAGGTCTACGACGCCACCAGAAGCAGTGGCGTCGCATTTCTCGGCATCGACGTCCGCGACAACAACCGCGACGCCCCGGTGGATTTCGTCACCGACCGCAACATCACCTTCCCGTCCATCTACGACCCGGCGATGCGCACCATGATCGCCTTCGGCGGCCGGTATCCCACCACCGTCATCCCGTCCACCATCGTGCTGGATCGCCAGCACCGGGTGGCCGCGGTGTTCCTGCGCGAACTGCTCGCCGAAGACCTGCAGCCCGTCGTCGAGCGGCTGGCCGCCGAGAGCCCCGAGAGCACCGACGCACCATGACCGGCTTCACCGAACTCGCCGCCACCGGGCCGCTGTTGCTGGCTCTGGGGGCGTGTCTGCTGGCAGGGCTGGTGTCGTTCGCCTCGCCGTGTGTGGTGCCGCTGGTGCCGGGCTACCTGTCGTACCTGGCCGCGGTGGTGGGCGTCGATGACCGCGGTTCGGTCAAGACCGTCTCCAAGATGCGGGTGGCCGGGTCGGCGGCGCTGTTCGTGGCCGGCTTCACCGTGGTCTTCATCCTCGGCACCGTCGCGGTGCTGGGCATGACCACGTCGCTGATCACCAATCAGGTTGTGCTGCAACAGGTCGGCGGAGTGCTGACCATCATCATGGGGTTGGCCTTCATCGGCTTCATCCCGGCCATGCAGCGGCAGGTGAAGTTCACCCCGCGTCAGGTGTCCTCGGTGGCGGGTGCGCCGCTGCTGGGGGCGGTGTTCGGGCTGGGGTGGACGCCGTGCCTGGGCCCGACGCTGGCCGGGGTCATCACCGTGGCGTCGGCCACCGACGGCGCCAGCGTGGCACGTGGGGTCACCCTGGTGATCGCCTACTGCCTGGGGCTCGGGGTGCCGTTCATCCTGCTGGCGTTCGGCTCGTCCTGGGCGGTCGGCGGGCTGGGCTGGCTGCGCCGCAACACCCGCACCATTCAGATCATCGGCGGCGTGCTGATGATCTGCGTCGGCGTGGCGTTGGTGACCGGGCTGTGGAGCGACTTCGTGTCCTATGTCCGCGACGCCTTCGTCAGCGACGTCAGGCTCCCGATTTGAACACCGACACCTCGCGAGCAGACACCAACTCGGGCGACACCCACTCCCCGAGTCCCATGTCGCGTCTGTTCGCGCCGGTACGCAACACCTGGCGGGCACTGACGTCGATGGGCACGGCGCTGGTGCTGCTGTTCCTGCTGGCGCTGGCCGCGGTGCCCGGCGCCCTGCTGCCGCAACGCAGCCTCAACGCCGGCAAGGTCGACGAATACCTGGGGCAGCACACCACCATCGGACCGTGGCTGGACCGCTTCCAGTTCTTCGACGTCTTCTCCAGCTTCTGGTTCACCGCCATCTACGTGCTGCTGTTCATCTCGCTGGTCGGCTGCCTCACCCCGCGGATGATCGAGCACGCCAAGAGCCTGCGTGCGGTTCCCGTCCCCGCGCCGCGCAACCTGGCGCGGCTGCCCAAACACCACACGGCGCAGGCCGAGGGCACCCCGGACTCGGTGGCCGAGCGGATGACCGCGGCGCTGCGCGGGTGGCGCAAGACCGTCCGCACCGACGGCGACACCACCGAGATCTCCGCCGAGAAGGGCTATCTGCGCGAATTCGGCAACCTGGTGTTCCACTTCTCCCTGCTGGGCATCCTGGTCGCCGTCGCAGCGGGCAAGCTGTTCGGCTACGAAGGCAACGTCATCGTCGTCGCGGGCGGGCCCGGCTTCTGCTCGGCGTCACCGGCGGCCTTCGACTCCTTCCGGGCCGGCAACACCGTCGACGGCACGTCGCTGAACCCGATGTGCATCAAGGTCAACGACTTCCAGGCCCAGTACCTCGAGAGCGGCCAGGCCATCGGCTTCGCCGCCGACATCGACTACCAGTACGGCCAGGACCTGACCAGCAACACCTGGCAGCCCTACCGCCTCGAGGTGAACCACCCGCTGCGGGTCGGCGGCGACCGGGTGTACCTGCAGGGCCGCGGTTTCGCCCCGTCGTTCACGGTGACGTTCCCGGACGGGCAGACCCGCAGCCAGACCATCCAGTGGCGGCCCGAGGACCAGACCACCTTCCTGTCGTCCGGCGTGGTGCGCATCGACCCGCCCGCGGGCATGTATCCCGACGCCGACGAGCGGCGTAATCACCAGATCGCCATCCAGGGCCTGTTCGCGCCGACCGCGCAGTTCGACGGGACGCTGCTGTCGTCGAGCTGGCCGGAGCTCAACGATCCGGCCGTGGCCGTCGATATCTACCGCGGCGACGCCGGGCTGGACAGCGGGCGCCCGCAGTCCATCTGGGATCTCGACCCGCGGCTGATCGACCAGGGCCGGCTCACCCGCGAGGAGCGGGTGAACCTGCGTGCCGGGGAGGATGTGCGGCTGGCCGACGGCACGGTGGTCCGCTTCGACGGCGCCACCCCGTTCGTCAACCTCCAGGTCTCCCACGACCCCGGGCAGATCTGGGTGCTGGTGTTCTCGCTGGCCATGATGGGCGGGCTGCTGGTGTCGCTGATCATCCGCCGGCGGCGCATCTGGGTCAGGATCGCCCCGGCCAGCGCGAACGGTACCGTGAACGTCGAGCTCGGCGGCCTGGCACGTTCCGACAATTCCGGCTGGGGCGACGAGTTCGAGAAGTTGACGGAGCGGCTGCTGGACACCGGTGACACCGCAGCGGCTCCGCCCAGAGAGAAGGTCCGATGAACTCCGATCACGTCGATCTCGGTCTGGCCCAGTACTCGGACTGGGCGTTCACGACGTCGACCCTGGTGCTGCTGGCGGCGATGCTGCTGTTGGCCGTCGAGCTGTCCTACAGCCGCAGCCGCAAGGTGGCCGACCGTGAACTGGTGGGCGCCGGCGTACGTGCCGACGGCGACCGGCCTGGCCTGATCGCCGAGGCTCCCAAGCGTCCCGCCGACGAACGCATCGGCCGCGCCGGCATCGCTCTGGTCTACGTGGGCATCGCCGCGCTGCTGGCCTGCATCGTGCTGCGCGGACTGTCCACCAGCCGCGTGCCCTGGGGCAACATGTACGAGTTCATCAACCTGACCTGCTTCTGCGGGTTGGTGGCTGCGGCGTGGGTGCTGCGTAAACCCCAGTACCGCTCGCTGTGGGTGTTCGTGCTGCTGCCCACCTTGATCCTGCTGACCGTCTCCGGGCAGTGGTTGTACACCCACGCAGCCCCGGTGATGCCTGCGCTGCAGAGCTATTGGCTGCCGATCCACGTCTCGGTGGTCAGCCTGGGGTCCGGGGTGTTCCTGGTCGCCGGGGTGGCCAGCATCCTGTTCCTGCTCAAGATGTCGCGGTTCGGTAATGGTGACGGCGCCCTCGCTCGGGTGATCCAGCGGCTGCCCGACGGACAGACCCTGGACCGGATCGCCTACCGCACCACCATCTTCGCGTTCCCTGTCTTCGGCTTCGGTGTCATCTTCGGTGCCATCTGGGCCGAGGAGGCGTGGGGACGGTACTGGGGCTGGGACCCGAAGGAGACGGTGTCCTTCATCGCGTGGGTGGTGTACGCGGCCTACCTGCACGCCCGCTCGACCGCAGGCTGGCGCGACCGTAAAGCTGCTTACATCAACGTCGTCGGCTTCGTGGCGATGGTGTTCAATCTGTTCTTCATCAACCTGGTGACCGTGGGTCTGCACTCGTACGCCGGGGTGAGCTGAGTTTGTGAGGAGTTCCGAACGTGACTGACGAACCCACGGAAGGCCGCCACGGTCGCGAGAGTTCCCGCCGCGAGAACGAGGCGCCGACAACATGGTTCGCCGAACAGAGCGGCGGCGAGCAGGCGCAGGAGCGCCCCGAACCCTCCTCGGACTACACCGAGTTCCACACCCCGGGCTACGGCACGCCGGCCATCAGCGACAGCCCGCCGCGGCCGTTGACAGGCTTTCGCTCCGAGCGCCGGTTCAGTGAACCCACCGGGCTGCCGAACGCCCCGCGCTGGAATCCGCCGCCCCCGGAGTGGAACCCGCCGCCACCACCGCCGGCCGAGCCACAGACCGAGCAGTTCCGCGTCATCCCCGCAGACGCCGCACCCGAGCCGGCACTTCCGGTGCCGTACCGCCCGGAGATCGCGCAGACGCCGTATCCGGACCTGTCCACGAGTTCGCTGCTGCGCGAGGTGAAACCGCCGCCGTCCAGCGGCTGGCGCCGGTTGCTGTATGTGGCGTCGGGCAAGCTGATCAACGTCGGCGAGAGTGCCAAGGACATCCACCACAGGAATCTCGTCGCGCAGGCCAATCAGCCGCTGGCGGGCTGCTACCGCATCGCGGTGGTCTCCCTCAAAGGCGGGGTGGGCAAGACCACCATCACCGCGACCCTGGGCTCGACGCTGGCCTCCCTGCGTGGTGACCGCGTGGTGGCTGTCGACGCCAATCCCGACCGCGGCACCCTGAGCCAGAAGGTGCCGCTGGAGACCCAGGCCACCGTGCGCCACCTGCTGCGCGACGCCGGGCGGATCCAGAGTTACAGCGACATCCGCGGTTACACCTCCCAAGGGCCCAGCCGCCTGGAGGTGCTGGCGTCCGAGACCGACCCCGCGGTGTCGGAGGCCTTCAGCGCCGATGACTATGCCCGCACCCTGGCGGTGCTGGAGCGGTTCTACAGCCTGGTCCTCACCGACTGCGGCACCGGTCTGATGCACTCGGCCATGGCCGCGGTGCTGGCCAAGGCGGACACCCTGGTGGTGGTCAGCTCGGGTTCGGTGGACGGGGCGCGCAGTGCGTCAGCCACCTTGGACTGGCTGGATGCCCACGGCCACCAGGAGTTGGTGCGCAATTCGATCGCGGTGATCAACGCCGTGCGGCCGCGTTCGGCCAAGGTCGACATCCAGAAGGTGGTGGACCACTTCTCGCGGCGCTGCCGCGCGGTGCGTTTGGTGCCGTTCGATCCGCATCTGGAAGAGGGCGCGGAGATCGATCTCACGCGCTTGCGGCGGGACACCCGCGAGGCACTGGTGGAATTGGCGGCTGTGGTGGCCGACGGGTTCCCGAAGCCCAACCGCGACGCGATGAACTGGTGACCGTCAGGTCCGCGGCTTGTTGTCCGGGTGGTTGAGCCGCCACAGGAATTCGGGATCGTCGTCGGGTCCGATGGTGCGAGGCTTGGGACGGTCGGCGCGCGCCTTGAAGACGCGCCAGCCGATGTACACCGCGGCGGCGAGCAGGACCACGAGGACCAGGAACGACACGAAACAACCTCCTTCACTCGAATATACGCGCGTCGGTAGGCTCGGGTTCGTGGTTGAACAGCCTCGTACGGGTCAGATGGTGGCGGACGTCGCGGCCTACCTGGTCGCCCGGCTGCTGTTGGTGGCGGCGCTGGCCGCGGTGCTGGTGTTCGGTGCCCGACTGTTGGGCATCGAGGAGTTCCCCATCGTGATCGCCGTGCTCTTCGCCATCGTGATCGCCCTGCCGCTGGGCATCTGGCTCTTCGCCCCGCTCCGCAGGCGCGCCACCGCGAGCATCGCCGCCGTCGACGAGCGCCGCAAGCGTGACCGAGCCGAATTGCAGGCGCGGTTGCGCGGCGAAGAGCCGCCGGCGGCATGAGGACCGCGTTCGGCGCCGAGTTCGCCGGCGCGCCGGGGTACCTCGATTCGCCGACGGTCGGGCTGCCGCCGGCGTTCGTCGCCGGAGCCGTCGCCGCGCACCTGGACGCGTGGCGCCGCGGCGCGGTGTACGCCCCGGACTTCGACCGCGATGTCGAGGCCGCCCGCGCCGGCTATGCGTCATTGGTCGGTGTCGCGCCTGAGGCGGTGGCCATCGGTGGCAGTGTCTCGGCGCTGCTCGGGCTGATCGCCGCGTCGGTGCCCGACGGTGTCCGGGTGGCCACCGTCGCCGGCGAGTTCACCAGCGTCACGTTCCCGTTCGCCGCGCAGGCCGGACGTGGCGTCACCGTCACCGAACTCGCCCCCGGCGAGTTGGAGCAGCGCGCGGGGGAATTCGACGTCGTCGCCGTCAGCCTGGTGCAGTCGGCCAGCGGACGGATGCTC
Organism: Mycolicibacterium tokaiense; assembly: GCF_010725885.1. Lineage (NCBI taxonomy): Bacteria > Bacillati > Actinomycetota > Actinomycetes > Mycobacteriales > Mycobacteriaceae > Mycobacterium > Mycolicibacterium tokaiense. Next base: position 3,070,316 of record NZ_AP022600.1, read on the forward strand.
GACGTGGCGACCCTGCGGGCCAACGCGGGCTCTGCCGTCACCGTCATCGACGTCACGCAGACGCTGGGGTGGTGCGCGGTGGATCTGTCGTGGGCCGCGGTGACCGTCGGTGGCGCCTACAAGTGGCTGTTGGCGCCGCGGGGGATGGCCTGGATGTCGGTGCGCGCCGACCTGCTCGAGGGCATCACGCCGCACAACGCCAACTGGTACGCCGGCCAGGATCCGTGGGCCACGGTGTACGGCCTGCCGCTGCGGCTGGCGCCGTCGGCGAAGCGGTTGGACACTTCACCGTCCTGGGCGAGTGCCATCGGCGCCGGCGCCGCCTTGCCGTGGCTGGCCGCACTCGACCGGTCTGCGGTGCACCGGCACACCGTCGGCCTGGCCGCTACGGTGCGGCGCGAGCTGGACCTGCCGCCGGCAGAGTCGGCGATCGTGTCGATACCCGTTGCGGGAGCGGCGGATCGACTGCGGACAGCGGGCATCCGGGCCGCGGTCAGAGCGGGCGCGGTGCGGGTCGGTTTCCACCTCTACAACACCGAGGACGACGTTGACCGGCTGCTGGAGGCGCTGCGCTGAACGCACAAAAAAGGCGCCCCGAGGGGCGCCTTTGATGTGAACGTGTCGTCAGCGCACGTTGACGTAGACCGTCTTGGTGTTCTGCGGCGCGAACTGGTTGTCGGAGTTGGGGCCGTAGCCGCCTTCGTTACCGGCGTTGGCGTTGGTGTGGCTGAAGGTGGGACCCTGACCGACCGACACGACGCTGGCTTCGCTCAGCGGGGCCGTGGACAGGCGGTTGACGATCACCTTGTAACCCTGGTCCTGCAGCGAGCTGATGGTGTCCTGCGCGTTGCCTGCTCCGGTGGGAGCGGCCATGGCCGGGGCGGCCAGACCGAGGAAGCCCGCGGTGAGGGCGGTGGCGGCGGCAGTGGCAAATCCGAACTTCTTCATGATCATTCTTCTCTCGTCTTTGGTGCTGGTGCGAATCGTGGCTCGCAGTAGATCTGTGGCTCGCGGTTCAGATCGGTCTCTCGTTCCGGTCTGCCCTGTTAAACCGGTGTTACGTCGGATTAATTCCGTCGCCGCTTTTTTTGGGTGCAATGGCGGAAAAAGCACGGCGGAGCGGTCAGATCTGGTGACGGCGATCACGAAAGGCGTTGTTCAGCAACGCCGGTCATAGGGGCTCTGTTTGAGTCGGCATGGCCCGGGCACCCGGAACGCATGAGCATCTGTGACACCTGTGGCAATGACTACGACAAAGCCTTCACCGTCACCTTCAGCGACGGCCGGGCGGCGACCTTTGACAGTGTGGAATGCGCGGCCGCCCAACTGGCTCCGGAATGCGCCCACTGCGGGTGCCGGATCCTGGGCCACGGCATCGAGACCGACGACGGCATCTTCTGCTGCGCGCACTGCGCCCGCAAGGACTCCAACGCCGACGTCAACGACCGTTACCCGGTGCCGGCCGGCGGTTAGCCCACCGTCAGGGCGACCCCGACGGCGATCGACCACACCAGCATGGTCAGCCCGGTGTCACGCAGCACCGGAATCAGGGCCGGTCCACCCTTACCGGTGGTGACCGGGCGCGACGCCCGAACCGCCAGCGGCGCGGCCACCAGACCGGCCAGGCACCACGGTGTGGCCAACGCCAGTCCCAGCGTGCCCAGCCCCGCCACGGCCAGCAGGGTGAGGTAGAGCGTCCGGGTCCGCGCGTCGCCGAGGCGCACCGCGAGGGTGATCTTGCCGGATTCGGTGTCGGTGGGGATGTCGCGCAGATTGTTGGCCACCAGCACCGCCGACGACAGACTCCCCATCACCACGGCGGCCACCGCACCCACCCAGTCGACGGCGAGCGCCTGCACGTACTGCGTGCCCAGTACGGCCACCAAACCGAAGAAGACGAACACCGCGATCTCACCGAAACCGAGGTACCCGTACGGTTTCGACCCGCCGGTGTAGAACCACGCCCCGGCGATGCACACCACGCCCACCGCGATCAGCCACGGGTTGGTGAGGATGGCGAGCGCCAGGCCGGCGGCGGCGGCCAACAGCAGGCTGATCACGGCCGCGATCAGCACCGAGCGCGGGGAAGCGACCTTGGAGCCGACCAGCCGCAGCGGCCCGGCGCGCACGTCGTCGGTGCCGCGGATGCCGTCGGAATAGTCGTTGGCGTAGTTCACTCCGACGATCAGCGCCAGCGACACCACCAGCGCCAGTCCCGCCTTCCACCACACCGCCGCACCCAGCCAGGCTGCGGCGCCGGTGCCGGCGATCACCGGCGCCACCGCATTGGGAAGGGTCCGCGGGCGGGCGCCTTCGATCCATTGGGAGACGGTGGCCATGTCGAAGATCGTCGCACGGGTCCTAGCTGAGGGCCGCCAGCCCCACCACCAGGTTCAGCGTCATGGCCAGGATCACTGCGCCCAGCAGGAAGCTCAGCAGCGCGTGGCGCAGCGCGGTGGCGCGGATGACGCGACTGCGCAGGGCGGTGTCGGACACCTGGTAGGTCATGCCGAGGGTGAAGGCCAGGTAGGCGAAGTCGGCGTACGCGGGGGCGTCGTCGGCGTTGAAGTCGATCCCGCCGCCGGAGGTGTAGTAGAGCCGGGCGTACCGCAGCATGAACACGGTGTGCACCGCGAACCAGGACGCGGCCACCGAGGCGATGCCGAGCACGGCCGCGGCGACGTCCCCACCGGAGGTCAACAGGTACCCGACGCCACCGAGGCTGGCCACGCTGGCCAGCACCACGGTGACGTGGGTGAACCCGCGGGTGGCGTCCTCCTCGTGGGCGTGGCGGGCGTGATGTTCAGTGGCGGCGGCGCCCATCCTGCCCACCAACAGCCAGGTCCAGCTCAGGTAGATGCTCGCGGTCACCACCCAGCCCGCGGCGGGGGCGTACGGCGCACCCGCCGTCGCGACCACGATTGCCGCCGCTGCCACCCCGCCGGCGGCCGCGCCCGCCAGCCGCGCCGCGGCGGGGCCGTCCGCGTGTAGTGCCGAGAAACGTGCCACGTCGGCAGTCAAGCAGAATGGACGGATGCTCGGAGTCATCGGCGGCAGCGGTTTCTACTCCTTCTTCGGGGACGACGCCCGCCCCCTCAGTGTCGACACGCCCTACGGCAGTCCCAGCGCCCCGATCACCGTCGGTTCGGTGGGGGAGCACGAGGTGGCGTTTCTGCCGCGCCACGGGGTCAACCACGAGTTCTCCCCGCACACCGTGCCCTACCGCGCCAACATGTGGGCGTTGCGGTCCCTGGGGGTGCGGCGGGTGTTCGGTCCCTGTGCGGTGGGCAGCCTCGATCCGGCGCTGGGCCCCGGCGCCATGGTGGTGCCCGATCAGCTCCTCGACCGCACCAGCGGACGGAAGGCCACGTACTTCGATTCCGGCGGCATCCACGTGGACTTCGCCGACCCGTACTGCCCCGATCTGCGGGCTGCGGCGGTCGGGCAGCCAGAGGTGGTGGACGGAGGGACCATGGTGGTGATCGAGGGCCCGCGGTTCTCCACCCGCGCCGAGAGCCGGTGGTACTCCAGCGTCGGGTTCTCGTTGATCAACATGACGGGCTACCCGGAGGCGGTCCTGGCTCGCGAACTCGAAATGTGTTATGCAGCAATTGCTCTGGTCACCGATCTGGATGCCGGGGTGGAAGCCGGAGCCGGGGTGAAAGCGGTGGACGTGTTCGCCGAGTTCGAGAAGAACCTGGTGCCGTTCAAGAACCTGGTGCGCCAGGCCATCGAATCGGTGCCCCGGGAGCGCAGCTGCACGCACTGCACCCCGCACGAGGGTGTGACGCTGCCGATCGACTTGCCATGAAGGTATTGCTCACGGGTGCAGCCGGTTTCATCGGAACGCAGATCGCCGCCGCGCTGAGGGCCAAGGGGCATGAGGTGGTGGGCCTGGATGTGTTGTTGCCGGCGGCGCATCACGACGCGGTGTTGCCCGAGGGTGTGGTCCGCGGCGACGTGGCGGCGCCGGACATCGTGGCCCATCTGCTCGACGGGGTGGATGTGGTGTGCCACCAGGCGGCCATGGTGGGCGCCGGGGTGAACGCGGCCGATGCGCCCGCCTACGGCAGGCACAACGACTACGCCACCACCGTGCTGCTGGCGCAGATGTATGCCGCCGGCGTGTCCCGGCTGGTGTTGGCCTCGTCCATGGTGGTCTACGGCCAGGGCGGCTTCGAATGCCCCAAGCACGGCGCGGTGGATCCGCTGCCGCGCCGCCGCGCCGATCTCGATGCCGGGATGTTCGAGCACCGCTGCCCGCTCGGCGACGAACCGGTGCACTGGACGCTGGTTGATGAAGATGCACCGTTGAAGCCGCGCAGCCTGTACGCCGCCAGCAAGACCGCCCAGGAGCACTACGCGCTGGCCTGGGCCGAGGCATCGGGTGGCTCGGTGACCGCGCTGCGCTACCACAATGTCTATGGAGCGGGGATGCCGCGCGATACGCCGTACTCGGGCGTGGCGGCCATCTTCCGCTCGGCGCTCGAGAAGGGCCAGGCTCCCAAGGTGTTCGAAGACGGCGGGCAGATGCGCGATTTCGTGCACGTCAGCGATGTCGCTGCGGCCAACGTGGCTGCCGTCGAATCACCTGCGCAGGGTTTCTTGGCTGCCAATGTCTGCTCAGGGCAGCCCATTTCGATTCTCGATGTCGCCGGTATCGTGTGCGAGGCCCGAGGTGGGCCGGCACCCGAGGTCACCGGGCAGTACCGCAGCGGCGACGTCCGCCACATCGTGGCCTCGCCGGAAGGGGCCGCCGCATCCCTGGGCTTCCGGGCGTCGGTGTCTCCGCAAGAGGGGTTGCGCGACTTCGCGTTCGCGCCGCTGCGGGCATGAGGTTGAGATGGACACCAGTCGAGTGTTTTCAGCCGATCTCTCGACTGTTGTCCAACTCAACCCATGCGCTGTGACCGGGCCCGCTTCACCCGCTCGATGATGTCGCGCTGCCGGTGGTCGGCGAGCACCCGGATGATGATCCAGCCGACGGACGCCAGGTATTCAGCGCGTGCGATGTCGCTGGTGAAGCTGAAGCGGTCGGTGCGATGATGCTCACCGTCGTATTCGACCGCCACCATCAGCTCCGGCCAGCCCATGTCGAGGAAGTACCTGCGCCCGTTGGGTCGACGCACCGGTATCTGCGTCCGCGGTACGGGAAATCCGGCATCGATGAGCGTCAGACGCAGCCTGCTCTCCTGGGGTGATTCGGCGCCGGCATCCACGCGGGCGAGCAGTGCGGGCACGCGCACGAGTCCTCGGATGTGAGGGTGCAGGCGAGAGCTCGAGTACCTCGTCAGCCGAGAACCGCGTCGCCCGTGACAGCGCGTCGAGCCTGGCGATCGCCCGGTATTCGGTGTCGCGGCGGGCCAGATCGAACGCAGTGCGAACGGGCGTGGTCACGCGCACGCCCCGGCGCACCATCACCTCGGCGTCCAGGAGTCGCTCATTCCTGGTGATGACTCCGCGAGGGGATCGACTGTTGGGCAGGTTCATCTCAACCGGTGTCCCGGTGTCCACCCACTTCGCACCGTGCAGAGCGGAGGCGGCGAGGCCCGTGATGACGCCTCTGCCCTTCGACCACTTCCATGCGGCCAGAGTCCGATCTTCCAATGTCACCGGCCCCTTCGCGGTGTACAGATTCGGCAGAAGGCGCTGATAGTCCTGTGCGAGCTGGTATTTGGTCACCTGCCCGGCGGCCACGGCCTCGCTTCCAACGAAGGGTTTCGGCATCGCACGACGGTGCCACGATGCTCACGGCTTCGTTGTCCTCCATCCACAGCGGGTTGAGATGGACGCCAGTCGACAGATGTGGCGGATTCCGTCGACTCCTGTCCACCTCAACCCACCCGGGTGCAGGTTTTCAGCGGCCTGCCAGCAGCCCGCCGTCGACGACGATCTCGGCGCCCGTGACGTAGGAGGCGCGATCGGATGCCAGGAACACGATCACCTCGGAGACCTCGACCGCCTGTGCGAAGCGCCGCAGCGGGATCTGGGTGTGCAGCAGCGCGGTGGCACCTTCGGGCAGCTGATTGAGTTCCGCGTCCAGCATCGCGGTTTCGATGTAACCGGGATGAACGCTGTTGCAACGGATTCCGAGCTTGCCGTAGGTGCAGGCCATCGACTTGGACATGGTGGTCACGGCCCCTTTCGAGGCGGTGTAGGCCAGGTACCCCTCGGCGGCGACGATGCCGAAGATCGATGAGATGTTGATGATCGACGCCGCTCGGCTGCGTTTGAGCAGGGGAAGAGCCGTCTTGGCCCCCAGGAACACACCTGAGGTGTTGATGTCCAGGGTGCGGCGCCAGGAATCTTCGGTCGACTCCTCGAGTCCGGCCATGTCCAGAATGCCGGCATTGTTGACCAGAACGTCGAGGCACTCGTGCCTGGCGGCCACGGCGTCGATCACGTTCTGCCACGACGCGGAATCGGTGACGTCCAGGTCATGGGCGTGCACCTCGAGCCCCTTGGACTGCAGTTGTTCGGCCAGAGTGCCCGCCAGATCGAACTGGACGTCGCCGAAGTGCACGACGGCGCCTTCTTCGGCGAGGCGGCGGACGTGTTCGGCACCCATCCCGCGGGCGCCGCCGGATACCAGCGCCACCTTTCCGTCGAGAAGTGGCTGCTGCGAAGTGGTCACGGTGAGATCTCCTGTGGATCGTGGTGGGTCGTGCGACGGATCAGAGGTGCGAAACCAGCTCGCTGACCTTGGTTCCGATCAGTTCGAAGCTGCGGCGGTACACCTCGGGATCGTCGGTGTACTCGTGCCCGAACGAGATGAGAGTGCCGAAGCCACCCACGGCCGCGTGCAGTGCCTCGATCTTGGCGGCAACGGTGTCCGGCGAGCCGACCAGGTGGAAATTGTCGACCATCCACTCCGCCGTCAGGTCTTCCTTGGCGATGGTGCCGCCCGTCACCAGATCTCCGAGGCCGAGTTCGATGAACGTGGGGATGTTGTAGTTGCCCCACAGGTCGCCCATGGAACCGTTGAGGTAGGCCTCGCGCGCCTGGTCGTCGGTGTCGGCCACCAGTACATCACGGCAGATGCGCCAGTTCGCCCGGTTGGCGGGGTGGCCGGCCGCGGTGGCCGCGGTGGCGTAGGTCTCCCAGTGCTGGCGCAGCACGCTCTCGTGCACCTGCTGACTCATCGGGTAGAAGCCGTGCCGGCCTGCGGTGGTCAGGGTGGGTGACGTCGCCTGCATGCCGGTCATGATGGCGGGGATCTTCGCCTGGAACGGCTTCAGGTGCGGGCCGTGGATGTCATCGGAGTAGGCCGGCATGTCGACGGTCCAGAACTCGCCGTCGATGCGGAACGGGCCCTCTTTCTCCCAGATGGCCTGGATGATCTCCAGCGCTTCGACCATCATCTGCGGGTTCTTCTTGCCGGTGTTGAACAGCTGCGCGTCGCTGGGGAACGCTCCGGGGGCGAAGCCTGCGATGTAGCGGCCTCCGGTCATGTGGTCGAGCCACATGATGCGGTGCGCCAGTGAGATCGGGTTGTGGTAGGCGAGTAGATGGGCTGCCGCCCCCAGTCGAATCTGGGAGGTGAGCTGTGCGGCGGCGGCGATCATGAGATCGGGTGCGGGACTGGGTTCCCCGCCGAGGGTGTAGTGCTCGGCGAAGAACACCTCTTCCCAGCCGTAGTCGTCGGCCCACTTCGTCAAGGTGAGATCCCAGTCGATCACCTGGCGGACGGTGCGGCGGCCGTGTGAGTAGTCACGGGAATAGGGGATGTTGAACAGTCCGAACTTCATGGTGTTCCTTCCTCAGGGTGGGGTGTGGTGGTGCGGTGAAATCGGGAGCGAAAGAACACGAGCGCAGGCTCGGCGGTGTCGTCGGGTGCGCCACCGATTTCGATGACGTCCGCCATGACGATCCAGTGGTCACCACCGTCGACGATTCGGTGGGTACGACAGTCCAGCCAGGCGACGGAGTCGGTGAAGACGGGATTACCTGCCCTCGATGTGGTGTATTCGACTGACTCGAAACGGTTTTCACTGCGAACAGCGAAGCGGCGCGCCAAGCTGTGATGGTGTCCCGCGAGGATGTTCACAGCGAAGGAACCTGTCGGCTCGATCAGGGGCCAGGTGGTCGACGTCCGCGCGACGGCGAGCGCGATCAGCATCGGATCCAGGGACAGCGACATGAACGACTGCAGCGTCATGCCCACGGGTGTCGCCCCGTGGTGGGCGGTGACGATGGTCAGGCCGGTGGGGAAGTGGCCGACGGCGCGTTTGAATGCGGCAACATCGCGGGTGGTTGTGGTCATCGGCTTCACCGTCTCGAGGCGCAAATTTGAACATCTGTTGAAATACGTGAACATCACGCAACGTAAACCGAGCGGGGTCCGCTGTCAATGGGAAGTCCGACTTCCGTCGGCCTGACCTGCCGATAAACCCTGCAGCGCAGCGCGATCAAAAGAACTGGCCTGCAGATGAGGGTGGTTGACTTTTCTGTTGACAGGTGTGGTAGGCGGAGTTACGCTTCCCCCACTCCCAGAGTTCAACGTTTGTTCAAATATTCCGTTGGGCGCCGGACCGTGTCTCCTGGCTCAGGTGAGCCGTCGTAACCACCCCACCCCATGTACTTCTTTCCCGGAAGGAAGATGAACATGTCCGAATCGCTTCAAGCCCCGGGGGCATCGAGTCAAGGGCAGCCCCCGCCTGAACAGTTCAAGCGGTCAATCGGCTTGATCTCCAATTTCTCCCTCGGTTTCACCTACCTTTCGCCGGGTGCGGGAGTTCTCTCCATCTTCGCGCTCGGGCTGGCGACGGCGGGGCCTCCCTCCATCTGGTGGTTCGTCATCGTTGCCGCCGGGCAGCTGCTGGTCGCGCTGGTCTTCGGAGAAGTGGTGTCGCAGTATCCGATCACCGGAGGGATCTACCCGTGGACGAGACGGCTCTGGGGTAGGCGCTATGCGTGGATGGCGGCCTGGATCTATCTGGCGGCCTTGATCGTCACCACCACGTCGGTGGTGCAGTTCGCTATACCGTTCCTGTCCAATCTGTTTCGGATACCGCCCGGTGCCGGAACCGGCCTGATGATCGCGCTCGGGCTGCTGGCAGTTGCCTTCGTCCTCAACAGCACGGGTACCAGAACACTCGCACTGGTCGCGCGAATCGGGTTCTATTGCGAGCTCATCGGGGTGGTGGCGCTGGGTCTGTATCTTCTTGTGTTCGAGCGAAAGAACTCGTTTGCGATGCTGTTCGACTCCATGGGGGTCGCGGGCTCGGAACCCTACCTGTGGGCGTTCCTGCTCGCCGCGCTGGTGGGCTTGTGGCAGTTCTACGGATTCGAGGCGTGTGGCGACGTGGCTGAAGAGGTCAGGGATCCCGAGCGGCGGATTCCGCTGGCCATGATTCTCACCATCGTCATCGGCCTGGTGGCGGCCGTCATCGCCTACGCCGGTTTCATCCTGGCCGCACCGAATCTCCAGGACATCGTCGACGGCAATGTGGCCGATCCCATCCCGGAGATCGTCCGAGCCAGTACCGGTGAGTGGGGCATGACGATGTTGTTGATCGTGGCGGCCACCATCTTCTTGTCGGCGGTGCTCTCGCAACAGGCCGCGCTGAGCCGGTTGCTGTACAGCTTCGCTCGCGACGACATGCTGCCGGGCAGTCGCTGGTTGTCCAAGCTCCACGAGGAGGTGGGTGGGGCTGGGGCAGTGCCGCGCAACGCGATGGTCGTGGCGTGCTGCGCCCCGATGGTGATCAGCCTCTGGCTCTACTTCAAGCCCGAGAGCATCGTGGCGGTTACCGCGTTCGCCGTCCTGGGCATCTACGTCTGCTTCCAGATGGTGGTTCTGGCCGCCCTCCGTCAGCGTCTCAAGGGTTGGCGGCCGGCCGGTCCGTGGTCACTCGGTGGGGCGGGCCTGTTGGTGAACATCGCAGCACTGATCTACGGGGTTGCCGCGATGGTTCTGCTGGCACTGCCCGGCGACGCGAGTCTGCCGTTAGTCGACCGCTGGATCGTGCTGATCGGACTGACGGTGGTGCTCGCCGTCGGCGGCGTCTACATGCTCGTGGCGCGGCCGTATGGAAACTCCGACGCACCCGAGGACGATGCGCTGCAGGTGGCCGAACAGTTGCGCCGGGGGGGCGCCGAGCGGTCGCGTTGACTGTTGTCAAGCTCGGAAAGACTGTCGCCGTGCTCCTTTTCGGGTGCACGGCGACAGCCGTCAGCGGGCCGCCATGGTGCGGCCGTCGGGGTAGTGCCGCAGAGGGTCGGACCTGATGATCGAGAGGATCACCCGGCGCAGCTCATCGTCGGGAAGATAGGCATCTCCGACGATGCGCTGCATCACCGCACCGTCCCAGAGAGCCTCGATCGCCGTCGCGGTGGTGGCGCCGCAATAGGCGGCCACTCCGGACTTCGCCCGCACCGACCACTTGCGCACCAACATGCGGTACCGCCTGTCGCGTGCGGCCTCCACGTACAGTTCCCACATCAGGATTGCGGTGTCGCTGTCGTCGGCAAGTGAATCAATAAGTGCCAGAACGGCATCGGCGAGTTCCTCGTCGTTGCGCGCAGTGCTGAAGCTGTTCTCGTAGGCGACGGAGACCCGCTCGACGTAGAAGGCGAACGAGTCAAGCAGCAGGTCGTTGAGATCGCGGTAGTGATAGTTCACCGTTCCCAGGGACATGTTGGCAACGGAGCACACGCGTCGATGGGTCACGCTTTTGACGCCCGTTTCTGCGACCACCTTCAGAGTCGCCTCCATCAAAGCCGCTCTGGTGGCCTCGGATCGATCGTTCTTGGTTCGCCCCAACCGACCCCTCCGTCAGATCGTGATGCGTTGCATCAGTCGGATTCGTCGAGGATAGCGTGTGCGTAGGGCCGCCTTTCCCGCGCAGAAAGGTAGCGACGCCGGGCGGCGATACTTGACAGTTGTCAACTCAAGGTGGCCATACTGATCGGGTGAAGACTGCGATCTGCGACCGGTTCGGTATCGACTTCCCGTTGTTCGCCTTCAGCCACTGCCGCGACGTGGTGGCCGCGGTGACCAATGCCGGCGGGTTCGGAGTCCTCGGCGGCACCGCGTTCACCCCCGAGCGGCTCGAGCAGGAGCTGGCCTGGATCGACGGGGAGGTGAAGGGCAAGCCGTACGGTGTCGACATCATCGTGCCCGCCAAGTTCGAGGGCAAGGGCGAGTCGCTGTCCACCGGTCAGCTGGTCGACCGCATCCCCGCCGAGTATCGCGCTTATGTCACCGAACTGCTTGCCGCACATGACATCCCCATCGACGACGAGAAGCGCTACGGTGGCTCCAATCTCTCCGGCGACACCGGTGAGCAACTGCTGGACGTCGCGCTCAAGCACCCGATAAAGATGATGGCCAACGCGCTCGGTGTGCCACCGGCGTACATGATCGAGGCAGGTGCCTCCAGCGGCGTGCCGGTGGCGGCACTGGTGGGCGCCAAGGAGCACGCCATCAAGCAGGTGGCCGCCGGTGTGGACGTCATCATCGCGCAGGGCACCGAGGCCGGCGGTCACTGCGGTGAGGTGTCGACGCTGGTCCTGGTGCCGGAAGTGCTGCAGGCTCTGGAAGAGACACCGGGGGGTGGCGGCATCCCCGTGCTGGCCGCCGGCGGCATCGTCACGGGCAGGCAGATGGCGGCCTGCGTGGCGATGGGCGCCGCGGGTGCGTGGACGGGATCGGTCTGGTTGACGACGGAGGAGGCCGAGACCGCGCCGTACACCGTCCAGAAGATGCTGGCCGCGTCGTCCCGCGACACCGTGCGCTCCACGGGCCGCACCGGCAAGCCCGCGCGCCAGTTGGTGTCGGACTGGACCGACGCGTGGGGTCCGGACAAGCAGAAGACGCTGCCGCTGCCCTTGCAGAACATGCTCGTCGAGCCGGTGCTGCGCCGCGTGGACAAGCTTGCCGCGCAGGGACATCCGGGCGCCCAGGCGCTGGCCACCTACTTCGTCGGCCAAGGTGTGGGTCTGATGAACAAGGTCAAGCCCGCCCGCGACGTGGTGCTGGAGTTCATCGAGGATTACGTGGCGGCCGCCGAACGTCTCGGAGCCTCGCTGGAGGACTGAGGCAGAAGGACCCGGCGCGCCACCGCGGGGGCGAACAGCGTCGACGGTGGCTCCAGGAGCTGGGTCACCCGCACGAACCTCTCGAACAGGGTGATGTCGGACATACACCGCGCGATCAGGCGGTTGGTGTACCACGCACCGAACCGCATCGCCGGCGTGCGGCGGCCCGGCACCTCCGGCACGGCGAGGTCCGCGGCGGTGGCCAGCTGCCAGGCCGCATCCACCGTCGCGGCGGTCGCGGCGAAGAACCGCGTCCCCAGTCGTACCGGGCCGTCCGTCAGGCAGCGGCGCAGCGCCTGCGCCTCCAACGCCACCACCGACATCCCCTGTCCGTAAGCAGGATTGAAACTGCAGACCGCATCGCCCAGCACCACCAGGCCCTCGGGGAACCGACGCAGCTTGTCGTAGCGCCGCCACTGTGTCGTCGGGTACCGGTAGCGGGCCGGTTCGCCGATGGGTTCGGCCCGCTGCAGGGCCTCGGCCATCGGCGCAGGTGCCCATCCGGCGGAGAACTCGCGCAGTGCCGGCCACTCGGTCGGCGGCTCGTGACCGGCCATGCCGGCACCGGTCAGTAGCCAGGTGTTGTCCTCACACTGCCCCAGCGCACCGCCGGTGGGCCGCCCGGGTGCGGTGCCGATGAGGAACATCTTCGCCGGCGGGTGTGGGTCGGGGATCCGCAGCAGCTGACTGGCATAGGCCAGACGAACCCGGGTGCCCTCCTCAACGGGCCGGTCGAAGCCCAGTTCCGCCAGGAACGCCGGAGTTCGCGACCCGCGTCCGGTGGCGTCGACCACCAGGTCCGCGGTCAACGCAACACTGCGGCCGCCCTCCCGCGGCGCCACCCGGGCGCCGGTGACACGCGGCCCGTCGGCCAACAGGTACACCGCGTCATGGCCCTCGAGCATCGTCACCGTGGCCAGACGGCGGACCCGCCGCCGCACATGATCCTCCAGAAACGGACGCGTGGACTGATAGGTGCGCAACCTCTCGGCAAACTCACCGGTGCTGCGGTGCAGGTCGTGGCCGCCCAGCACCTGCCAGAACTGCGAGAGCTCGTCCAGGTGTGCCGACCCGTCAGCGGTCAGCTCGTCGAGGATGCCGGGAAACAGCTCCTCCAGCGCCGACGAACCGCTGGCCAGCAGGGCATGCAGGTGTCTGCCCTGCGGAACCCCGCGCCGGTGCGCGGCGGCGGCCGGCAGATGATCGCGCTCCACCACCGTGACGCGGCGGTAGAACTCCGAGAGCACGGCTGCGGCCAGCAGCCCGGCGAAGCTGGCACCCAGAACGACGGCGTGTTCTTCCATGGCGCTCAGCGTGCGACGACGCCGCGGCGCCGACTAGCGTAGTGCGCTACTCCACAGGGCCTCCGCCAGCCAGGATTCGTCGTGCAGGTAGCGGCGGGCCAGCGCCGCGGTGCCCGCGGCGAACGTAGGCGCCAGCGGGATGGCCGCGTCGGCGTCGGCGTGGCTGCCGATCCAGGCCGACAGCATGATCCGCCGTAACATCACGAACGTCGGCACCAGCGCCAGATGGTCGTCGGGCAGCGGACGCACGGTCTGGTAACCGCGCAGCCAGTCGGCAATGATGCGTTCTGCCTCGGGGGTGTCTTCGATGAAGGACACCACCGCACCCAGATCGGCCAAATGCCAGGACCACCCGCAGTCGTCGAAGTCGATGACGGTGATGGGGGCGGTCGGATCGGCGGGGTCCACCATCAGGTTGGCCATCCGCAGGTCGGCATGCACGAGGCCGAAACGGTCTGCGTCGGTGCCGAACTCGGTCAGCCTCTCGATGATGCGTGCCACCGCCAGGTCGACGTCCGTGGCATCGGTTGCCGTGAGGTTGGGCGTGGCACGCCAGTCGCCCCAGCGCCCCAGCGGGCCGACAGTGGTCTCGAGGTCCCAGCGGAAGCGGGTGAAGAACTGCGGCGGCGACCAGCTCTCGACGTGGTTGTGCATCAGCGCCGTCAACCGGCCCAGCAGATCGAAGCCCACGGCGTCCGGCTGGTCTTCTGCGGTGCAGCCCGGGATGTAGGACACCGCGTCGACGTGCAGGACGGCGTCGGCCACGGTGGCGGCCACCACCTCACTGCCGTCGCGGGCCGGGATCAGCGCCGGCGTCACCACCTCGGTCTGTTCCCGCAGCGCGGTCATCCAGCTGAGCTCCGAGCGGATGGCGTCCAGGTCGTGGTAGCCGGGCCGGTGCACCCGCAGCACCCAGGGCACGGCGGTGCCCACCAGGTAGGTGGCGTTCTCCGAGAGGCTCAACAACCGCAGCGGTGCGTCGGCCGGATGGCCGTATGCGGGCAGCGCAGCGCGGGCGAACTCCTCGTGGTTGGGGGGCAGTCCAGGCATCGCAACAGTGTCGCCGAACCGCTCCCTCTCCGCGAGCGCTGGCGTCGGCAGAATTACGTACCTGCCCGCCGCCGATCCGGCCCGCCGGCGCGATTGGTGGCATCGTTGACGGTGTTATGACGAGCACCTTCTCCAACATCATGGACTCCAACAGCTACTCGGCGGGCCCTGGGGACGCCGAACCGCTGATCAGCGCGCGGGAGAAGATGCTCGGACCGGCCTACCGGTTGTTCTACGAGCGGCCGGTGCATCTGGTGCGGGGGCACGGCACCTACCTGTTCGACGCCGACGGGCAGCGTTACCTCGACGCCTACAACAACGTCGCGAGCGTGGGGCACTGCCACCCGCACGTGGTGGACGCGGTGACCCGGCAACTCTCGACGCTGAACACCCACACCCGGTACCTGCACGAGGCCATCGTCGACTACTCGGAGCGGCTGCTGACCACGCTGCCGTTCGAGGTCGACCAGGTGATGTACGGCTGCACCGGCTCGGAGGTCAATGACCTGGCGCTCCGAGTCGCTGAAATGCACACCGGCGCAACGGGTGTGATCGTCACCACAGATGCCTATCACGGCAACACCGCGGCCGTCACCGCCATCTCGCCGTCCCTGGGCGGGGCCACCGCGCTGGGGGCGCACGTGCGCACGGTCGCCCCGCCGGACAGCTACCGGGTGCCCAAAGACCGGTTGGCGCAGGCGTTTGCCGCCGACGTGGCCGCAGCGGCCGACGAACTGGTGCAGGCCGGCTACGGGGTGTCCTGTCTGATCGTCGACACCCTGTTCTCCTCTGATGGCATCTACACCGAAGCCGACGTGCTCGGTCCCGCCGTGGCCGCCATCCGGTCGCGGGGCGGCGTGTTCATCGCCGATGAGGTGCAACCCGGCTTCGGTCGCACCGGCAACGCCATGTGGGGATTTCAGCGCCACGGTGTGGTGCCCGATCTGCTCACCACGGGCAAACCGATGGGTAACGGGATGCCGGTCGCGGCCATGGCGGCCCGCTCCGACGTGCTCAAGTCGTTCGCGGTGGGCGTGCCGTACTTCAACACCTTCGGCGGCAATCCCGTCTCGATGGCGGCTGCCGCCGCGGTGCTCGATGTCATCGAAAACGAGCGGCTGATGGTCAATGCCGCGAACACCGGCGCGCTGCTGCACCGGGAACTGACCCGGATCGCACAGGATCAGCCCGGTGTGGGCGACGTGCGGGGCGCCGGCCTCTATCTCGGGGTGGAGATGGTCACCGATGCGGACACCAAGGCTCCCGACCGGGCCGGCGCGCGGCGTCTGGTCAACCGGCTGCGGGAGCGGCGGGTACTGCTGTCGGTCTGCGGCCATGACGGCAATGTCCTGAAAATCCGTCCGCCGCTGGTGTTTTCACCGGCAGACGTGGATTGGTTGTGCGCGGAGTTCGAGGCGGCGCTCATTCCCTAGCGAGCGGCAGCCGCACCTCGAAGCGTGCGCCGCCGTCGAGATTGTGCGCTGACAGGGTGCCGTGGTGGGCCTGCACCAGGCCGGCGGCGATGGCCAGTCCCAGGCCCGATCCGCTCGGCAACGTCGAATCCCCGCGCGGCACGCGGCCGTTGGAACCGCGGTAGGCGACGTCGAACACCCTGGCCAGGTCGGCCTCGTCGATGCCGACGCCGGTGTCGTCCACCCGCGCCCAGGCGCCGTCGCCGTCGCGGCCCAGTTGCAGCGTCACGGTGCCGCCGGCGGGAGTGTGGGCGATCGCATTGGCCACCAGATTGGACAGCACCCGCACCAGCGCCCGGTCGCTGCCCACCACCCGCAGCGGTGCTCCGGCCACGTCGGAGTGCAGAGCCACCCCGGCCCGTTCGGCGGTGATGCGGTGGGCGGCCACCACGTCGTCGACCACTTCGTCGAGAGCCACGAGGGCATCGGAGGTGGTGACGGCGCCGGCGTTGATCTTCGACATCTCGAACAGGTCGTCGACCATCGCCGAGAGACGGATGGATTCCTGCTCGATGTGCTTGGCATGCTCGCGAACTTCGTGGTCGCTGACCACCCCGTCGGCGATGGCCTCGGAGACCGCGCGGATGCCGGCCAGCGGGGTGCGCAGGTCATGGCTGACGAACGCCACCAGCTTGCGGCGGGACTGCTCGGCAGCACGCTCGGCGTCGCGCACCTCCTGCTCCCACACGGTGCGGCGGGCCTGATACCGGCCGAGTGTCACCGCCGCGGGAACCGTCACCACCGACACCACGATCAACACCACGACGATCTGGCTGAAGGTGTCGTCGAGCATGAAACGGCTGGCACCCAGCACGCCGGTGAAGGTGGCGACCACCGGGATCAGCACCAGCACCACCATGCTCGCCGCCAGCGACAACGTGCGGGCCAACCGGATGATCAGCCCGCCCAGCACCACCACGGGTCCAGAACAGGCCAGGGCGAGCAGCACGATCTCGATCAGCTCAACTGGCTGCATGCGGTACCTGTTCCTCGGCTCCGCGCCACAGGTAGCCGCGGCCCCACACGGTCTGCACCCGATGCTCGGGGCCCAGCTTGGACCTCAGGCGCTTGACGTGCACGGTCACGGTGGACAGGTCGCCGTAGTCCCAGTGCCAGACCTGCTGCAGCAACTGCTCGCGGGTGAACACGGTGTCGGAGTGGGTGAGGAAGAACATCAGCAGATCGAACTCGCGGTTGGTCAGGCCGACGGGTCTGCCGTCGACCTCGACGGTGCGCGCCGCCGAGGACACTGTGAGGCCCCCGACCGTGATGTCCACCGGCAGCACCCCCAGGGGGGCGGGCGACCGCCGCAGTACCGAGCGCACCCGCAGGGTCAACTCCCGCGGGCTGAACGGCTTGACCACATAATCGTCGGCGCCGGCCTCCAGGCCGGCGATGCGATCGTCTTCCTCGCCGAGGGCGGTCAGCAGGATCACCGGGACGCTGAAATCACCTGCCCTGCGCAGGTTGCGGCACAGGCTCAGGCCGTCCTGCCCGGGCATCATCACATCCAGCACCGCGACGTCGATCCGGTCGGTGCCCAGCATGCGAAGGGCGTCGGTGCCGTTGTCGGTCACCAGGACTTCCAGCCCGTCCCGTTCGAGGTATCGGCGCACCACGTCGCGGACGACAACATCGTCGTCGGCGATCAGGACGCGCGCCGCCGCTGCACCCAAGAAGCCTTCTCCTCTACATCCGAAACGCATCTACCTGCGATGACGTAATTCATTCGTCACCGAGTGCACCTCGGATGGGTGGCAATCGCGAATGCTAACGTCGGAGCCCATGCCCAACTGTCCGGTCACAGTGGTGCTGCCCTGCCTCAACGAGGCGGAATCCCTGCCGGGGGTACTGGCGGCCATCCCGACCGGATATCAAGCGCTGGTGGTCGACAACAACAGCACCGATGGCACGGCCGACGTCGCCCGGGCCCACGGCGCGCGGGTGGTCACCGAGCGGGTGCCCGGTTACGGAGCAGCAGTTCATGCCGGGGTAGTGGCCGCCGACACCGAGATCGTTACGGTGATCGACGCCGACGGGTCGCTGGATCCGGCAGATCTGCCACGGCTGGTCGCCGCGCTCGGCAATGCCGACATGGTGACGGGGCGGCGGCGAGCGGTTCCCGGACTGCGCTGGCCGTGGCACGCGAGGCTGGGCACCGCGGCGGTGTGTTTCCGGTTGCGCCGCAGGTACGGACTCGACATCCATGACATCGCGCCGATGCGGGCTGCCCGCCGGGATGCGCTGCTGGATTTGAGGATTGAAGACCGGCGTTCCGGGTATCCACTGGAATTGCTTGTGCGCGCCGCGGCGGCGGGGTGGACAGTGATAGAACTGGACGTCGACTATGGCCCCCGCACCGGTGGAACGTCGAAGGTCAGTGGTTCTGTTCGGGGGAGCATGCACGCCGCGGTCGACTTCTGGAGGGCCCTTACATGACGTCGGAGTTGCCGTGTTGCCTGTTGGTGGTGGCCAAGGCGCCGGTGCCGGGGCTGGCCAAGACCCGGTTGGCGGCCTCGATCGGATCTGAGGCCGCCGCCGATGTTGCCGCCGCGGCGCTGTTGGACACCCTGGATGCGGTGCTCGCCACGCCTGTAACGCAGCGGGTGGTGGCGTTCACCGGGGATCTGACGGCCGCGGCACGCGCCGCTGAACTGGCCGAACGGCTGCGCTCCTTCCGGGTGGTGGAGCAGCGCGGCGACGACTTCGCGCAGCGACTGCGGGCGGCGCACCAGGACTCCGACACCGGTCTTCCGGTGCTGCAGATCGGGATGGACACCCCCCAGGTCACCGCGCAGCTGTTGGAATCGTGTGCCCGCTTGTTGCTCGACCACGACGCGGCGCTGGGTCTGGCCGGCGACGGCGGCTGGTGGGCGCTCGGTGTGCAGAATGCGGCGATGGCCGCGTTCCTGGCCGACGTCCCGATGTCCCGATCCGACACGGGCGCACAGACTTTGGCGGGATTGCGGGCGACGGGTGCCGACGTCGTCTTGCTGCCCGAACTCGACGATGTGGACGAATTGCACGACGTCGCCGCGGTACGCGCAGCCTGTTCACCGTCCAGCCGCTTTGCGGCAGTGGGGATCTGAGATGTTCGGCAACCTCTATGAGCGGGCGCTGACCGGTGAGCGCTGCTGGATCCGCCACGATGACGGCACCGTCGACGTCCTGCCGGTGCAGACCTGGCTGGGCGGCAGGCAGGCCTCGCGCGCCGAAGCGCACTTCGACGCGACGGTGCTGGCCATGTGTGACGGCCCGACCATCGACCTGGGTTGTGGGCCGGGGCGACTGGTGGCCAGCCTGGCCCAGCGCGGCATCCCCGCGCTCGGCGTGGACCTGTCCGCAACGGCCATCGGGTTGGCGCGCAGCAGCGGCGCGCCGGCATTGCGCCGCGACCTCTTCGACCCGTTGCCGGGCACCGGCCGCTGGCACAACGTGTTGCTCGCCGACGGCAATGTCGGGCTGGGCGGTGACCCCTGGCGGGTGCTGCGCCGTTCGGCGGAGCTGCTGCGTCACGGCGGACACTGCCTGGCCGAGTTCGATCCCAAGGCGGCCGGCGTCAAAGTCGACTGGATCAGGTTGGAGACCCGCACCACCGTCGGGCCGTGGTTCCGGTGGGCGTGGGTGGGGGTCGATGTGGCTGCCGACCTGGCCGCTGACGTGGGGTTGACCGTCGACGGTATCCACACCATCGGTGACCGGGTGGTCGCCGCGCTGGCTGCCTGAGATGACGGCCTGTAACGCTTCGCCTCGGGAATGACACTGCACGGTATGAACACTGTGCGCGGCCCCGCCATCACCGCCCGGGTGGGGCGGTGGCTGGGAATCTGTGTGGGCGTCTGCTTCGTGACCGGCCTGCTCAGTCACCTCATCCAGCATCCGCAACCGTGGTTCGTCTGGCCGGCCGGCCCGGTGTGGCTCTACCGGCTGACGCAGGGTCTGCACGTGGCCACCGGAATCGCGGCCATCCCGCTGCTGATCGTCAAGCTGTGGTCGGTATGGCCGAAGCTGTTCGAGCGGCCGTTGTTCCGCTCGCCGCTGCACCTGCTGGAGCGTGGGTCCATCCTGGTGCTCGTCGCCTCGATGATCTTCCAGACGGTGACCGGGCTGATGAACATCGCGCAGTGGTATGCGTTCGGGTTCTATTTCCCTGTCGTGCATTACGCGATGTCCTACGTTCTTGTCGGTTCGGTCCTGTTGCACATCGCGGTCAAGATCCCGGTCATCCGGGCGGCGCTGGCGCAGCCGGTGGACTACGAGCTGGAGCCCGGCGCGATCTCCCGGCGCACCGTGCTGCACGGCACCTGGCTGGCCGCAGGTGTGGCAACGGTGGCCACCGTGGGGCAGACGGTGCCGTGGTTGAGCCGTGTCTCCGTGTTGGCTCCGCGCACCGGTGACGGCCCACAGGGCTTGGCGGTCAACCGCTCTGGCGCCGAGGCGGGGGTGCTGCAATCCGCTCGGGCGCCGGAGTATCGGCTGACGGTCACCAACGGCGACACCAGCCGCACCTTCACCGTCGAGCAACTGGGTGCCCTGCCCCAGACCACCCGCCGGTTGCCCATCGCGTGTGTGGAGGGCTGGAGTCGCAACGCCGAGTGGACCGGCGTGGTGCTGGGGGAGCTGCTGGCCGCCGTGGGCGCAGCCGGCGACCGCGATGTCAGGATGGTCTCCCTCGAGCCGCCGGGGCCGTATTCGCGGACCGTGCTGCCCTCGCGCCACGCCCGCGACGACCAGACCCTGATCGCGCTGCGGCTCAACGGCGAGGTGCTCGACATCGACCACGGTTATCCGTGCCGGCTGATCGCCCCGTCGAGACCTGGTGTGCTGCAGACCAAGTGGCTCAGCCGCATCGAGGTGGTGGCATGAGGATCGCTCTGGGCGTGCTGGGAGTGGCGGCCATGGGTTACGGGGCACTGCTGCTGTTGGACAATCCGTGGCCCATTCTGCTGCGCATAGCGATCTGGGCGGCGGCCGGAGTGCTGCTGCACGACTTCGTGTTCGCGCCGTTGGTGGCCGCGTTCGGCTTCGCGGGCCGGCGCCTGCTGCCGCGGGCATGGTGGGCGCCGCTGGGGGTGGCCGGATTGGTCAGCGTGGTGCTGGTGGCGCTGGCCGTGCCGGTGTTCGACCGCCCCGGCGCGCGGCCCACCAATCCCACGGTGCTGGACCGGGATTACCCGCTGGGACTGTGGCTCGCCCTCGGCCTCACCTGGCTCGTCACCCTGCTGTTCCTGGGATTTCGGCGCGCTCGCAACCGCTCAGCGGTTACCAGCGCGCCCAAATCACCAGTTGGTGAGGATGAGGTGGTTGAGGGCCAGGGCGCCGACGACGTTGGCCGCCAGCCACCAGCGCCGTGACGCCAGCGGCAGCAGTGCCGGTGCGGCGGTCAGCCACACCATGAAACCGAGCCAGATGCGTTCGGTCTCGGCCTTGCTCAGCATGCTCATGTCGGCGCACACGATGGCCAGCAGCGCCGCCAGCACCAGCAGGTGAATCCCTGAGCGCGCCTTGACCGCCGACCAGGAGAACGCCCGCGACACCCCGGCCACACTGCCCAGGCCGATCGCGCACACGGTGGAGGCGAAGTTGGCCCAGCCCCAGTACTGGAACGGCCGGTCCAGCGCGATGCCCTGCCAGTAGCGGGCCTGCACCGCGTGGTAGCCGTCGAACCACCAGAAGCCCGCGGCGTAGAACACCCCGACCACCACCAGCGCCGCCACGGCAGCGATCCCCAGCACCGCCAGCGCGCGGCGCAACGAGGGCGCACAGATCAACACCGCGACCGCAACCAGACCGATCAGCCCCAGGCCGTAGTTCAGGAAGATCGCCCAGCCCAGCAGCAGTCCGGCGGGCACCGCGAACCACACCGACCGGCGCACCGCCAGCGCCAGCAGCGCGATGCCCCACGCGGCGACCCCGGCGAAGTAGCCGTCGGCCGACACCGCGATCCAGATGGCCGTCGGCGCCACCGCCACGAACGGCGCGGCGGCGCGGGCCGGTTCCTCACCCGAGAGTGCCTTGATCGCCACCAGAATCGCCGCGGCGGCGGAGGCGCCGATCACCACGCAGAAGGCTCCCGCCCAGGCGCCGCCACCGAGACCGATGCGGTCCAGCCACACGAACGTCAGCAGCGCCCCCGGGGGATGGCCCGAGACGTGCGTCATCCAGGAATCCGGCTGGAAGTCGATGATGCGGTCGGCGAAAGACCGCACGGCATAGGGGATGTCGTCGACGGTCGGGACCTGGCGCAGATACTCGTGCGTCGCGGTCAGCCGGCCGGCGAAGCCGCGCTGCCAGCCGTCGATCATGGCCAACGAGAACGCCCAGGCGGCCGAGACCGCCCACGTCGCCCACAGCAGCGTGCGCCAGCCCAACCGCGCGGCCACCGACTGTCCCCAGATCACCGCGGCCAGGCCGATCAGGATGGCCGGGACGGTGCCCCAGCCGACGTGGGCGTCCCACCAGCCGAAGATCGGGGCGGCGCCGGCGAACGCCTCGAAGCGTTCCGCGTCGGCATTGATCAGCGGGGTGACGATGCCCAGGTCGAGTTTCGGTACCAGGAAGGCCGCAACCACCAGTACCACCGCCAGACCCACGACGACGAACTCGCGGCGACCGGT
The DNA here is from genome assembly GCF_010725885.1 of Mycolicibacterium tokaiense. NCBI lineage: Bacteria > Bacillati > Actinomycetota > Actinomycetes > Mycobacteriales > Mycobacteriaceae > Mycobacterium > Mycolicibacterium tokaiense. The sequence continues at coordinate 3,092,801 of NZ_AP022600.1, forward strand.
CTTCACACTCACCCACCCTAGGTGCCGGGTCGGGGACCCGGCCTGACGATTCGGTGACCGCGTGCCGCAGACTGTCCGGATGCGGCAGGTGCTGGCGCTGTCGGCGCCGATCGGTCTGGCGTTCATTCCACTCGGTATGGCGCTGGGATTCGTGGTGGTGCACGCCGGTCTGGACTGGTGGTGGGCCCCGACCTTCGCCGCGGTGATCTACGCCGGGTCGCTGGAGTTCCTGATGGTGCCGTTGGTGGCGGCGGCCGCGCCGGTGGCGACTGTGGCGCTCACCACGCTGGTGGTCAACGCCCGGCACGTCTTCTATGCGCTGTCCTTCCCGCTGCACCGGGTGCGGGGGATCGGCGGTAAGCTCTACAGCACCTACACGCTGTCCGACGAGGCCTACGCCGTCGGCGTGAGCCCGGAGGCGCAGCACTGGGGCAGCAGGTCGATCCTGCTGATGCAGCTGTGCTTCCAGCTGTTGTGGGTCACCGGCGCGACGCTCGGTGGTCTGGTGGGAGAAGCACTGCCGATCGAACGGCTCAAAGGTCTGGACTTCGCGCTGACCGCGTTGTTCATCGTCTTGGCCATCGACGCCTACCGGCAGCGTCCCGATCGCGTGACCGCTCTCAGCGCCGCCGGGTGCGCAATCCTGGCCTGGGTGCTGGTGCCAGGGCAGCTGCTGGTGTGCGCCTTCGCGGCGTTCACCGCCGTGCTGCTGCTGCGGAAGCGGCGCGGTGCCTGACAACGGTTACATCGCGCTGCTGGTTCTGGTCAGTGCCGCGGTGACGTGGATGCTGCGGGCGTTGCCGTTCGCCGTCCTGGCGCCCATGCGGCACAGCAGCGTGGTGCGGTATCTCAGTGTGCACATGCCCGTCGGCGTCATGGTGATGCTGGCGGTCTACACGGTGCACGGCGCTGCCCGCCAGACACCGGCGGAGGTGGGGTGGCTGGCGGTCGGGGTGGCGGTGACCGCCGGCCTGCACCTGTGGCGGGGTCAGGCGCTGCTGAGCATCGCGGTCGGCACGGCCACCTACGTCACGCTGTTGACGGCCTTCACCTGACAGCCCGGATATCGATCCCGGTGATCCCACCGACCCCGAACGTCAGCCGGATCCGGATGCGGACTCGCCCCTCTGCGGTCAGCACGATCACCGGTGCGCCGTCGAACTCCACCACCGCACCCGCGCGCGCCCGCTCGGCGAAGAAGTGGGTCTCCTCGGCCACCTCACCCGCCCCGCGAACCTCGGTGCGCACGCCGGACGGCACCAGGATGGTGTCCACCCGTCGCACCACACCGGGGGCCAACACCTGCAGCAACCCGAGGATGTCGCCGTCGCGAGACGCCGCCAGAAACGCCTCGGCCAGCGCGCGGTCAGCCGGTCCCGCCTGCGCGCCCCGCACGGCCCGGCGGGCGCGGCTGGCCAGCTGCTTGGCGGCCGCGGGGGTGGTGCCGATGGCGGCGGCGATGTCGGCGAAGGGGAACCCGAACACATCGTGCAGGACAAAGGCCACCCGCTGACCCGGCGACAACAGGTCCATCAGCAGCGGTAGTGCGGATGCGACATCTCCGGCGACGTCATCGCGGCGGTCGTCCCAGCTGAGCGACTCATCGAGCGGCACGTGAAAGCGCCGCTGCCGCAACATGTCCAGGCACACACGGGCCACCAGCGTGGTCAGCCAGCCGGGCACGTTGTCGATCGAACCCAGATCGGCCCCGGCCGCTTTGAGCCAGGACTGCTGCACCGCGTCCTCGGCGTCGTGGACCGAGCCCAGGATCCGGCGGGCGACTGCGGTCAGATGCCCTCGGTTCTCTTCGAATACGGCTGTGAGCTGCACTGTGTCACCTCTTCGACTACTCGGACGTCAACAGGTCAGCACACCGGCGAACCGTCCGAGGAGAACCGTGACAACTCTAACCCTGGTGATCACCGTGGTGACCGCCGTCGCGAACATCGGCATCGCCGTAGCGGACCTGGCCCGCGCCCCGTTCGTCCTGGCCAACTCGGCCGAGGTCGGTGTCGCGGCGAGCTGGATCCCGCCGCTGGCGCTGTGCAAGGCCGCCGGTGGGGTGGGCCTGCTCGTCGGACTGGTGGGCCCACCGCAGATAGGACTGGCTGCCGCAACAGGTTTGGTGCTCTTCTTTCTGGGTGCAGTGGCGATTCACGTCAAGACCCGGGTGCTGCACAACCTGGCGTTTCCGCTGGCGTACCTGGCGCTGGCCGTAACGACACTGGTCCTCAGTACAGCTCGGTTCGCATACTTTCCTCGCTGAACCGTTCCTCCAGTTCGGCCAGGCTCAGCCCGGCGTCCATCGCTTTGACCATCTGCGCCACGCTGGGCAGCGCATCAGGGCGCCAGGTATCGGGTTTCCACGTATCCGAGCGCAGAAAGGCCTTGGCGCAGTGGAAGAACACCTCTTCGATGGCGATCTGCAGGGCCAGGATGGGGCGCTTGCCCGCCACCATCATGGCGTCGAAGTAGTCGGCGTCGGCCACCACCGTGGCCGCGCCGTTGATGCGCAGGGTGTCACCACGGCCCGGAACCACGAACAGCGTTCCGGCCCGGGGACGTTGCAGGACATTGAGGTACCCGTCGACCCGCTTGTTGCCGGGACGCTCGGGGATCGCGATGGTGCTGTCATCGATGACGTGGACGAACCCGGGCGGGTCGCCCTTGGGCGAGACGTCGATGTTGCCGTCGGCGTCGGTGGTGGCCACAAAACCCAGCGGCGAGCGGGCCAGCCAGTCGCGATGGATCGGGGCCAGCGTGGGACTGACCTTCTCTTTGACCAGCTTGTGGGGTTCGCCGACGATGGCGCGGAGTTCTTCGACCGTGCTGACTGTGCGCATGGCCTCCATCATGCTCGGTGACGGTCAGCTGAAGCGGGCTACCAATGCGCGCCGGTCCAGCTTGCCGATCCCGCGACGGGGCAGTTCGTCGAGCAGGTGCAGTTCGCGGGGCGCGGCGGTGGGGTCCAGCGACTGTACGACGTGCGCTTTCAGGTCGGCCAAGGTGGGAGCGGCGCCGGCGGCCACCACGGCCGCCACCACCCGCTGTCCCAGCCGGTCGTCGGGCAGCCCGAAGACTGCGGCGTCGGCCACCGCGGGATGGGTCAGCAGCACGGCTTCGACCGGCTGCGGCAACACCTTGAGGCCGCCGGTGGTGATGGCCTCGTCGATACGGCCGACGACCCGCAGCACGCCGTCCTCCAGCACACCCGCGTCGTCGGTGCGGAACCAGCCGGGTTCGGCGAACGGGTTGTCGTCGGGAATGTTGCGGTAACCCTTGGCCAGCGTCGGCCCGCCCAGGATCACCCGGCCGTCGTCGATTCTGACGAGTACACCGTCCAGGGGCACGCCGTCGTAGACGCAGCCGCCCGAGGTCTCGCTCGAGCCGTAAGTGCGCACCACCACAATCCCTGCCGCAGCGGCATTGTCGAGCACCTGCGCCGGGGCGGGACCGCCGCCGAGCAACACGGCATCCAGCGCTGCCAACGCTTCGGTGGGCGCCGGATCGGTCAGCGCCTTGGCCAGTTGCGGCGCCACCAGCGAGGTGTAGCGCCGCCCGGTTCCCATCGCGGCCACGGCTGCCGGCAACGCGGAGACATCGAACCCCCGCGAGACGTCCAGTTCCACCGGGGTGGTCCCGGCCAGCACGCTGCGGATCACCACCTGCAGCCCGGCGACGTGATAGGCGGGCAGCGCCAGCAGCCAGGTGCCCGGACCACCGAGGCGGGTGTGGGTGGCGCGTGCACTGGCCGTCAGCGCCGCACCCGTCAGCAGTGCGCCTTTCGGAACACCCGTGGTGCCGGAGGTGCCGACGACGAACGCGACGTCGTCGTCGATCTCGTGGCCGGCCCGCAGCGCGGTGCGCAGCAATTCCGACTGGCGGGCATCGGCGGCGGGAACCGGCAACATCGCGGCGCCACCGGTCAGGGCCTGCTCGACGACGGGGATCAGCGCGACACCGGTGGTGACGTCGACCGCACGCAGGATGCTCACGGCAGATCGCGCGGATCGTCCAGAGGCCACCCCTTGGCGGCCAACCGCTCCCGAACCCGCTCGATGTCACCGGGCGAGGGGAGTTCGTCGGTGCGCCGGATGATCTCGGCGCCGATGTCGGCGTCGTCGATGTCGGGTCGGTTCAGCAGTTCGCGGGCCACCTGCTTGACCTCGTCGTGGCTCAACCGCCCGGACAGCAAGGCGAACAGCGGTTGGTAATCGGTGGCGGGCACGCCCTCGGGGTAACCCGCGCGCAGCCACGAGACGATGGCGCTGAGAAACCGGTTCACGTCTCCACTGTCCCCTCTGCGGCGCTCGGCTGCCGACCAGAGGCTACCCGCACGGGTGTGATCTACCAACGATCGGCGTGGCTCGGGTGAACGGGGCATGAACGTCACCTGGGAGTATGTATAAAGCCAGCTCAGCGAACGCTTGGCGGTTGTCGACGGTTAGTCGAATTCACCTATCAGACCGCACAATTAGCCCCATGAGCGCAGAGATGATCATTCTGATCCTCCTTATCGCGACGGCACTGGCATTCGACTTCACCAACGGCTTCCACGACACCGGGAACGCCATGGCCACCTCGATCGCGACCCGCGCGCTGAAGCCCAAGACCGCTGTCCTGCTGGCCGGTGTATTGAACCTGGTCGGCGCGTTCCTGTCGGTGGAGGTGGCGCTGACGGTCACCACCTCGGTGCTGAAGATCCAGGACAGCAAAACCGGCACGCTGCTGCCCAACATCGACGCCTCCACCGGGCTGACCATCATCTTCGCCGGGCTCATCGGCGGCATCCTGTGGAACCTGCTGACCTGGCTGTTCGGCATCCCGTCCAGCTCGTCGCACGCACTGTTTGGCGGGCTCATCGGTGCGGGGATGGCGGCCATCGGGCTGGCCGGCGTCAACTGGTCCGGCGTCACCCAGAAGGTGCTGATTCCGGCGGTTGCCGCCCCGGTGATCGCCGGTCTCGTCGCCGCCTGCGGTACCTGGCTGGTCTACAAGATCACCCAGAACGTACAGAAGAACCGCCGCGAGGAAGGGTTCCGGTGGGGTCAGATCGCCACCGCCTCGTTGGTGGCGCTGTCCCACGGCACCAACGATGCGCAGAAGACCATGGGTGTCATCGCCCTGGCGCTGATCACCACCGGCCACCTCACCGGTGACGTCGCCGAGGACGGACTGCCGTTCTGGATCATCGCCAGCTGCGCGCTCGCCATCGGCCTGGGCACCTACCTGGGCGGCTGGCGGGTCATCCGCACCCTGGGCAAGGGGCTGGTCGAGATCGAGTCGCCGCAGGGGCTGGCTGCCGAGGCCTCCTCGGCCGCGATCATCCTGAGCTCCTCGGCGGCGGGCATGGCGCTGTCCACCACCCACGTGGCCACCGGTTCGATCCTGGGCAGTGGCGTCGGAAAGCCTGGCGCGCAGGTCCGTTGGGCGGTCGCCGGCCGCATGGCGATCGCCTGGATCATCACCCTGCCGGCGGCGGGCCTGGTGGGAGCGGTCGCCTTCTGGATCTCGCACCTGGTCGCCGGAGCCACCACCCAGCTGGTGGGTGACGGCCTGATCTTCCTCATCCTGGTCGCGCTGTCCTTCTACATGTGGTGGCGCGCCCAGCAGCAGAAGGTGGACCACAACAACGTCAACGCCGACTGGGACGAGTCCACCAACTCCGTGGTGCCGGCCGACATGCGCGACGACGCCGCCGCCAAGACCACCGTCTAGAAGGAACCGACATGATCTATGTGGAAAGCATTTTCAAGGTCCTGGTGGTGGGTCTGATCCTGGGTGCCGGGTTGCCCGCGATCTTCGCCGCCGGGCTGGTGGCGTACTCGCACGGCGCCGGTGTCACCGACGCCGACGGCACCACCCACTCGACCAACCCGGCGGTGAAGTTCCTGGGGCTGGCACTGTTCGTCTTCGTCGGCTTCGTCATCCTGACGGCGCTGGCCTGGATCACCCGGTCTACCATCGAGCACCACTTCGGTATCAACCTCTTCCCGTTCGTGTGAGTGAGGCAGCCATGACGCAGAGTTCGTTCAACAACGTGATCGCCTGGCTCAACGCCGGTTTCCCCGAAGGCGTGCCGCCCAAGGATCACTTCGCCCTACTGGCGCTGCTCAAGCGCACGCTGTCCGAGGAGGAGGTGGTGGCCGCCGCCCGCACCATCCTCAAAGGTGCTGACGCCGACACCCCGGTGACCGAGGCGCAGATCCGCGAGGCCATTGCCGCGCTGATCGATAAAGAGCCCAATCCCGAAGAGATGCACCAGGTTTCGTCACGGCTGGCCCTGGTGGGCTGGCCGCTGGCGACGCCGGTGAATTAGCGACGATCGCGCCGCAACGGGTGATCCTCGGGCACCTGGACAAAGATCAGGGTCACCCCGTCGGGGTCGCTGACGTGCATCTCGTGCAGCCCCCACGCTTCCTGCCTGGCGGCCCGCGCAATCGGTACACCCCGGCCCTCGAGTTCGGCCTGGGTGGCGTAGAGGTCGCGCACCTGCAGCCACAGTGAGCCGCCACTGGTGGGCTCCCCGTGTCCGGCGAGTTCGATCAGCGACTGGCCGGCGTAGAACACGGTGCCCCCGCTGTACTCCCGGGCGATGGCCAGACCGATGCTGTCGCGGTAGAACTCGACCGAGCGCCGGTAGTCCGATGGCCGGAACAGGACGCGGCTGGCCAGAATCTCCATGCCCACCTGTCTATCACCCGGGCTGGAAGCCCTGACGTCGCATCAATCCGGTCACCACACCCGGGGCCACGGTGTCGACCGCCCGCGCAGTCATCGCGATCCGCGGTGCAATCCGCACGGGACGGGTGCGGGCTGCCTCGATCATCCAGTCAGCCGCTTCCTCCGCACTCAGGGCGGGCAGACCGTCGTAGGCCCGGGTCGGTGCGATCATCGGGGTGGCCACCAGCGGGTAGTACAGCGTCGTGGATTTGATGCCCTTGGGCGCCCATTCGGTTTCGATGGCGCGGCTCACGGTGCTCAGGGCGGCTTTGGAGGCGTTGTATGCGGCGAACAGCGGCACCGACTCGTTCATCACGCCCCAGGTCGAGACGTTGATGATGTGCCCGTCGCCGCGCTCGAGCATGCCGGGGGCCACGCCGCGGATCAGCCGCAGCGGTGAGTAGTAGTTCAGCGTCATGGTGCGCTCGACGTCGTGCCAGCGGTCCAGCGACTGCTCCAGCGGCCGCCGGATCGAGCGGCCGGCATTGTTGATCAGGATGTCCACCACGCCAACGTCTTTCATCAACGCATCGATGGCATCGAGATCGGACAGGTCACACGGGAACGCGTGGGCGGCGCCGCCGGCATCGGCGATCCGGTCCACCACCTCGTCGAGGAGTTCGGCGCGGCGGGCCACCGCGAACACCGTCGCACCCGCGGCGCCGAACTTCTGTGCGGCCGCGGCACCGATGCCGGAGGAGGCGCCCGTCAGCAGTACCCGCTTGCCCCGCAGATCGATGCGGGTGCGGGTGGGCAGGGTCAGCGGGGGACGCATGCCGGTCAAGGCCACGGCAGTGGCCAGGGCGTTCGTCGCGGCGCGCAGCGGATTCACGGAGCGCACGTTACCCGGCCCGGCTGAGGTGGCCCGCGTGCGCTCGCGGACGCCTCGGCGTCACAGCGGTGACGTGCGCCGCATCAGCCGGCAGGGGTGACGTGGTTGACATCAGCTGGTAAATCGAAATACCATTCGCGGCGACCAGCTCTCGAAAGCGGTCATCTGCCTTTGGTGGATCGGTCTACTCGACATGAGGAGCGCGTGTGGCGGAAGTGGCATTCATCGGCCTCGGCATCATGGGGGCGCCCATGGCGGCCAACCTGGTGGCTGCCGGCCACCGGGTTCGCGGTTACAGTCGCACCGCGGCCACCCGCTCCGCCGCGGCTGCCACCGGGGTCGAGCCTGCCGACACCGCCGCCAAGGCCGTCACCGGTGCCGACGTCGTGATCACGATGTTGCCCGATACCCCCGACGTGCTCGGAGTCCTGTTCGGCAGCCAGCCGTCACCAGTGGTCGACGACATCGCCGCGGGAGCCACCGTCATCGATATGAGCACCATCGAGCCCGGCGCCTCCGCTGAGATCGCCGCCCGCCTCGCCGAGCGTGGCATCGCGGCGCTCGACGCGCCCGTCAGCGGAGGGCAGGCCGGCGCCGAAGAGGGTTCGCTGTCGATCATGGTCGGCGGGGAGCAGGCTGTCTTCGACCGTTGCCGCCCGCTGCTCGAGGCGATGGGTTCGACGATCGTGCGCGTGGGGGCGGCGGGCACCGGACAGTCGGTGAAGGCGGCCAACCAGCTGATGGTGGCCGGACACCTGCAGATGCTGGCCGAGGCCCTGGTCTTCCTCGATTCCCAAGGCGTCGACCCCGAACTCGCCTTGGACGTCATCGGTGGCGGTCTGGCCGGCAGCACGGTGATTGCGCGTAAACGCCGCAACTACGTCGACCGAAACTTCACCCCCGGTTTCCGAGTGGAACTGCACCACAAGGACCTCGGCATCGTCACGCGCACCGCCCGGGACGCCGGGCTGGCGCTGCCGGCGACCGCCCTGGTCAGCCAGCTCGTGGCTGCCCTGGTGGCCCAAGGTCACGGTGGACTCGACCATTCGGCGCTGCACCGGTTGGCCATCGAGATGAACGGTGGAGTGGCCCGGTGAGTGCGGCTCCGATGAACACAGCGAAAGCGCACTTCTCACAGGCGAATTGGTGGGCCTCACCGTTCGCGATGTTCCAGACCAACCTGCGTGAGGTCGATGCGACCATGGACGTCGGTGCCGTCGCCGATGCTGTCGCCGCATTCGGAGCCGACACCTGGCTGGTCAACGGTGGCGGCATCATGTCCTTCTATCCCACCGACCTACCGTTCCAGACCCGCAACCCCTTCCTGGACGCGCGCCCCGGTGGTGATCTGCTGGGCGACGCAGTGGAGGCAGCCCACGCCCGCGGTCTGCGGTTGCTGGCCCGGATGGATTTCTCCAAAGTCAGCCAGGCCATCGCCGATGCCCACCCGCAGTGGTGCTTCGTGGGTCCCGACGGGCGGCGGCAGGTGTACAACGGTCTGGTCAGCGTGTGCCCGAGTGCCGGCTACTACCAGGAGAAGATCTTCGAGGTCATCGACGAAGTACTCGACCGCTACGACATCGACGGATTCTTCTTCAACTGGCTCACTTTCAACGAAGTCGACTACAGCGGCCGCTACTGGGGTGTCTCGCAAAACGCGTCCTCCAAGGCAGGCTTCGCCGAATTCAGCGGCGGCCTCGAGCTGCCGACCGGACCCGATTCGCCGCACTACGATCTGTGGCGGCGCTACTCCAGCGGAGTCATCCAGGAGCTGACCCACCGCATCAACACCCACATCCGCGGTCGCCGGCCCAACGTGGGTCTGATCCGCTCCGACATCGTGTTCTACGAAGCCAACAACGAAGTGGGACGCGAACTCTGGCACCACGCCACCGGTGAGGCCGTCAGCGCGTTCCGGTCCCGCGAGCCGCAGCGTCCGGTGGTGGTCAACTCCGTGGCCTTCATCGACATGCCGTACCGGTTGGCGGGGGAGCAACCGCAGCATTTCGCCCAGTACCTCCTGCAGGCGATGGCGCGCGGGGCCAATCCGTCGACCTACATCATGGGTGTGCCGGGCGACATCCCCAACGCCGCACTGGAATCCGCCGGTGAGATAGTCCGCTTCCATCGTGACCACCGCGCCGTGTACACCGATCTGGGCCCGGGTGCCCGGGTGGGGCTGGTGCGGCCGGACCGGTTGGCCCAGGACCTGGCGCGCCACGAACAGTCCACTCAGGAGTTCCGGGGGCTTTACGCCGCCCTGCAGCAGGCGCACATCGCCTTCGACGTGCTGCCGGCCGAGGGCATCGCCGAGATGAACTCCACCGGCGGCCTGCGGCGCTACCGGTTGTTGGTCATCCCCGACGTCCCCAGTCTGCCCACCGAGGTGATCGCCGCGCTGGACACCTTCGTCGACGCGGGGGGCCGGGTGGCCCTGACCGGTCGCAGCGGATTCGGCGACACCGGCCACGGCGTCCTGGCGGCCACCCCCGCGATCCGGATCACCGACGCGGTAGACGATGCCGAGCAACTCAAATCCACGTATGTCACCGCCGCCGACCAGGTGGCCGACGGGGTGCGCTTCGGCGCTTCCCTGGTTCCGGTGTACGGGGTGCACTACGACGTCGAGCTGCGTCGCGACGCGGACACCCGCGGCAGCCATCTCGCGCGCGCCCCGTTCGGTCCGCCCGAGAAGGCCTACGGCAACCAGCCCGACGGGCAGCCGGCCTTCGTCCTCGGCGCCCCGTCCGGCGCCCTGGGTGGCCGAGTGGGCCTGGTGCCCTGGACGATTGGACGCAGTTTTCACGAGTTGGGGCTGACCAGCATCCGCGACACCTTCCTGGAACTGGTGCACGAACTCGCCGGTGACGACCTCGGGGTGACGGCACAGCTACCCGAGCAGGCGGAGATCACCGTGCAACAACGCCCCGATCTGATGGTGGTCCACGTGCTGAACCTATCGGGGGCGCGACGCAAGAGTTTCGGGCCCGAGATCGACATCTCCGACGGGCGGTTGATCATCCCGATGCAGCCGGGTGCGGTCACGGTGCGTTCGCTGGTCACCGAGTCGGACCTGGCGACCGAATGGGACGGCGGCCGCGTCGTGGTGAGGCTCCCCAAGATCGGCCTCTATGACGTCATCACCATTGCTGCCGAGGAGACCCCGTGAGCAATATCAGGACCATCAGCACCGTGCTGTCCACTGTCCCGTTCACCGAGGCCGAGATCGACCAGCTGCGTGCGGCATTCGCACCGGCGGAGTTCGTGTGGTGCCCGTCTGACGACGACGCGACCATCGCAGCGGTGCTCGAGCGGGCCGACGTCGCTGTTCTCGAAGGCGATCTCGACGACCGCTTCGTCGCGGCGCCGCAACTGCGCTGGGTGCATTGCGATCATTCCGGGCTCAACCGCTCGGCCCGGCCCGACGTGTTTGACAAGGGTCTGATCGTCACCGGATCGGCAGGCCGCTCGGCGCCGGCCCTGGCCCAGCACGGATTCTATTTCGCACTGGCGCTCACCTTCGAGGCGCAACGGCTCTTCGAGCATCAGCGCGAGCACGTCTGGCGTGGCATCGACGGCTACTTCTGGAAGGAAGGCCTGTGGGGTAAGACCCTCGGCATCGTCGGCTTCGGCCACACCGGCCGGGAAATGGCCTCGCTGGGAAAGGCTTTCGGTATGCGGGTGATCGTCTACCGGCGCAACGGTGAGACCGTGCCCGACAATGTCGACGTGCTGCTCGCCGCGGACAACGGCGACACCATCGACCCGCTGGTCAACCAGTCCGATGTCATCATGCTGGCCACCCAGCTCACCGATGCCACCTACCACCTCTTCGACGGGCCGCGGTTCGCGCAGATGAAGTCCAGTGCCTTCATCATCAACCTCGCGCGCGGGGCGGTGATCGACACCGCAGCCCTGATCGACGCGCTGAACCGTGGTGAGATCGCCGGTGCCGGTCTGGACGTGTTCGAAGAGGAGCCGCTGCCGGCCGATTCGCCGTTGTGGGATGCCCCCAATCTGGTGCTCACGCCCCACATGACCCCCCGGATGCCGGACAAGACCCAACGTTCGATCAACACCATCGTCGAGAACGTCCGCCGGTACCGCGCCTGCGAGCCCCTGCTCAACGCCATCACTCCCCGCGATGCTTTCACCCGCAGTCCGCTCCTGGCCCCTGCCCTCGGTGCAGAGTTGCCCTCCCACGAAAAGGAGAACCGCCCATGACGACGATGTCATCGCGAGTCGCGGCGCTCGCCGTCGCCACCCTGCTCCTGTCGACTGCCTGCGGCAGCGGTACCACCGGCGGTGCGCCCGCCGACGGTAATCTGACCATCGTGGTCGCCGTCGAACCTGTGTCCCTGGACCCGTGCGACACCCAGGACGCGGCCAATGCGGTGGTGCTGCGCTCCAACGTGACCGAGTCGCTCACGCGAATCGACCCCGCCAGTGGTGAAGTGGTGCCGCTGCTGGCCGAGTCCTGGGTCCAGAAAGACCCCAACACATGGACTTTCACCCTCCGCGACGGGGTGACGTTCCACGACGGGACACCGTTCGACGCCGAGGCTGCCGCGGCCAGTATCCGGCGGGTGGTCGACCCCGAGCTGAACTGCCAGAACCTCGACCAGTTCCCCTACCCGCTCACCGTCACTGCCGTCGATTCCACCACACTCGACATCACCTCGGAGACACCGGATTCCATCCTGCCGGTGCGCATCAGCTACGCGGACATCGGTGCGCCCAGCACTCCGGCCGACAGCAAGACCACCGAACCGGTGGGCACCGGACCCTTTGCCTTCTCCGACCGGGTGCAGGGCGAGTCGGTCACCCTGGCCCGCTACGACGGCTACTGGGGCGAGGCGCCCGAGGCCAACGGTGTCCGGTATGTCTACCGCGCAGAACCGTCGGTCCGGGCCGGCATGGCCCGCACGGGGGAAGCCAGTCTGGCGGTACCGATTTCGGTGCAGGATGCCACCGATGACGACCGCACCCGGGAGTACAGCGACAACCGGGTGTTTTTCCTGCGTACCCCCACCGAGAAGGCCCCCTTCACCGACGTCCGGGTGCGCCAGGCCGCGGCCTATGCGATCGACAAGGACACCATTGTCGGCACCCTGATGCAGCGTTCTGGGCAGCCCACCGATCAGATCGTGGCCGCCAGCGTCAACGGCTTCGTCGAGGGCTATGAAGGGCCGGGCTTCGACCCCGAACGGGCCAAAGCGCTCCTGGCCGAAGCCAGGGCCGACGGTGTGGATGTCGACGCCGCGTTCGACCTGGTGACCCGCCCGGATCTGTTCCCGGGTTCCGACGAGGTGATCCAGTACGTCCACCAGAACCTGCAGGATGTCGGCTTCAACGTCGACATCCTGAGCCTGGACACCGACGCCTGGCTGCAACTGCTGCGCGCACCCTTCCCCGCCGATCAGAAGCCCAACATCATCGCGATCTCGCACGACAACGTGACGGGCGACGCCAGTTTCACCTTTCCGAAGTACATGGCCGGTGACGGATCCAACTCCACCATCCGCAGCCCCGAGATCGACACCCTGCTGCGCGAGGCCGAGCTGGCGGTCGGCGAGGACCGGGCCCGGCTCTACCAGGAGGCGGCAACCTATCAGTACAACGAGATCGCCGGATTCGTGCCGCTGGCACTGCAATCGAAGCTGCTGATGCTCGGACCCGGAGTCGAGTACGAACCGAACGGACTCACCGGTGTCGAACTCCGGGTCTCCGACATCACCTTCGCCGACTGATATCCCATGGGGACCTTCTTGCTTCGCCGACTCGCCGCCAGTGCGGTGACGGTGGTCGGCGTCGTGGTGATCGTGTTCTTCCTGGCCCGGATCACCGGGAACCCGGCCAACCTGTATCTGCCCGAAGGCGCCAGCCCGGAACGCTATGCCCAGTTCAATGCGCAGCACGGGTTCGACCTGCCGCTGTGGCAGCAGTTCCTGCGGTTCCTCGGCGGTGCCGTGCGACTGGACTTCGGCGACTCCATCTGGCAGCAGCGGCCTGCCCTTCAGGCCGCTGCGGAGGCCATGCCGCCGACACTGGCACTGGCGGTGATCGCACTGGCTGTCTCGCTGGTGCTCGCGGTTCCGTTGGGCGCCATCGCCGCCCGCCGCAAATTCAAGGCGGTCGACAAGGCGATCACCTTCTCCTCGCTGACCTCTGCCAGCGTTCCCGACTTCTGGTTCGCGCTGGTGGGCGTGCTCTTCCTGTCCATCCAGCTGGGTCTGCTGCCGACCTCGGGTGCCGCCTCACCGGCGGCCTGGGTGCTGCCGGTGGCCACCCTGACCCTGGCGCCGCTGGGGGTGCTGGTCCAGGTGACCCGTGGGGCCATGATCGATTCGCTGGCGTCAGGATACGTCCAGAATGCGCGGGCACGGGGATTCACCGGCAACCGGTTGGTTTACCGACACGCGCTGCGCAACGCCGCCCTGCCCATCATCACCGTCGCCGGTGATCGCGCGGCGGGCATGGTCAACGGTGCGATCATCGTGGGCACCGTGTTCGCGTTCCCCGGCATCGGAACGTTGATCGTCGGCGCCGTACTCAACCGCGACTTCGCACTCATCCAGGCCAGCGTGTTCATCGTCGGTATCGCGGTGGTGCTGCTGAACATTCTGGTGGACCTCACCTACGCACTGGCTGACGCCCGTGTGCGGATCAGTTGAGACGAGGCAGGTTACCCATGATCCCCACTCAGTCCGCCCCGGCCGCGGCCCCGGGCCCGGCCACCGGTGGCGCGACGACGGCCGGCCGCAGCGCCCGCCGCACCTACGCCGCCGACCTCAAACTGCTCATCCGCTCGGCCAGTGCACTGGCAAGCCTGATCTGGCTGCTGGCGCTGATCCTGATTGCGGCCGTGTTCCCGCTGTTCATCACCGACGCCGCCAACCACCAGGATCTCGCCCTGCGGTTCCTGCCGCCGTTCACCGTCGACCACGGCCTGTCGTTCGTGCTCGGCGCCGACAGCCTCGGCCGGCCGATCCTGTTGCAGCTCATCGTCGGGGCGCGGACCTCACTGCTGGTGGCGGCGTGCACCGTCGCGCTGTCGGCGCTGGTGGGCACCGTGATCGGCATCGTCTCGGGCTACTACGGCGGCTGGGCCGACACAGTGCTGATGCGCCTGGCCGACATCCTGCACACGGTGCCCTCACTGCTGCTCGCGCTGGCGGTGCTCTATGTGCTGCAGCCGAGCATCACCAACCTCGTGCTCGTGCTCGCGGTCACCCGGATTCCGGTCTACCTGCGCACCGCCCGTGCCCAGACACTGGAACTGCGGGAGCGGGTGTTCGTCGAATCCTCGCGCTCCATCGGTGCTTCCGACTGGCGCATCATGGCCAAGGACATCACCCCCATGGTCACCCCCACCATGCGGACGCTGGCCATGCTGGAAGTGGCCAACGTGATCCTGGCGGCTGCCAGCCTGAGCTTTCTGGGGATCGGCCTGCAGAGACCGGATGTCGACTGGGGGATGATGGTCTCCGACGGCCGGTCCTACCTCAGCGTCGCGTGGTGGGTGACCGTCTTCCCAGGACTGACCATCGTGGCCACCGCGCTGGCGGCCAACCTGCTGTCCAACTGGCTGCGGGCCATCGAAGATCCCACTCAGCGAGGCTTTTTCGTGAAACCGGCCAAGCGCACCACGAAGACGGCACGGTCATGACGGCGGGAACGCCGGCGCTGTCGGTTGATGATCTGCGTATCACCTTCCAGACCGAGAAAGGTGAGGTCGAAGCCGTTCGGGGTGTCTCGTTCACCCTGGCGCAGGGCGAGAGCTTGGCGCTGCTAGGGGAGAGCGGTTCGGGAAAGACGGTGACGGGACGGTCGCTGCTGGGCCTGGTCGATCACCCCGGGCGGGTCAGCGGATCCATCCGCTACCAGGGTGAGCAGATTGTCGGCCGCAGCGAGGAGCAACTGCGCCAGGTACGCGGCGTCGGGATGTCGATGGTGTTCCAGGATTCCCTGGACAGCCTCAACCCGGTGTTCTCCGTCGGCGCGCAACTCACCGAGATCCTGCGGGTGCGCCGCGGTGCGTCGCGACAGGAGGCCCGCGCCGAGGCGCTGCGTCTCATGGATGCGGTGGGCATTCCCGACCCGGAGAACCGCATCCGCGACTACCCGCACCAGTTCTCCGGCGGGATGCGCCAACGCATCTGCATCGCGATGGCGATCGCGCTGAATCCGCGGTTGCTGATCGCCGATGAACCGACCACTGCGCTGGACGTGACGGTCCAGGCGGGCATCCTGAAACTGTTGCGGCAGTTGCAGAAAGAGCGCCTAATGTCGCTCATCTTCGTGACGCACGACCTGGCGGTGGCACGGCTGGTCGCCGACTCGGTGCTGGTGATGTATCGCGGTGAGATAGTCGAGCGGGGCGTACTCGAGCAGGTGTTCGCCGCACCGCGGCATCCGTACACCAAGGCGTTGCTGGCCGCGCACCCCGCGCGGGCCCGGCGGTGGCAGGATCTGCGCTCACTGGCCGACGACGAGATCCAGCAGATGCCCCCGTCCGAGACCGATGCCGTGCTCACGCCTGCCGCGGCCGAGACGATCCTGGAGCAAGGAGCAGTCCATGACCCCCGCTGACGGACCGGTGCTGCAGGTTGAGGGACTGGTCAAGGAGTTCACCGGGGGCCGCGGGCGCGGCCGGACCACGGTGCGCGCGGTCAACGGGGTCAGCTTCTCGTTGTGGGCCGGTGAATGTCTGGCCATCGTCGGCGAGTCCGGCTCGGGCAAGTCGACGCTGGCACGATCGGTGCTGCGGTTGGTGGAGCCCGATGCCGGCTCGGTGCTGTTCCGCGGAAAGGATCTGCTGGCGCTCTCGCCGTCTGAGATGCGCTCGCAGCGGCGGCATCTGCAGATGATCTTCCAGGACCCGTACGCTTCGTTACATCCAAGACGCACTGTGGCACAGTTGATCTCCGAGCCGTGGGTGGTGCACAAGGACGTCTTCACCGATTCCCCGGCCGAGCGCGCGGCCCGAGTGCTCGACCTGCTCCGGCAGGTGGGGTTGCCGGAGTCGTTTGCCGACGAGTACCCGAGTCGGCTGTCCGGAGGGCAGCGGCAACGGGTGGCCATCGCCAGGGCGATCGGTCTGAACCCCCAGGTGCTCGTCCTGGACGAGCCGGTCTCGGCGCTGGACGTGTCGATCCAGGCTCAGATCATCAAGCTGCTGATGACGCTGCGCGAGCAGTTACAGCTGGCGTATCTGTTCATCAGCCACGATCTCGCGCTGGTCCGGCTCGTCGCCGACAAGGTGCTGGTGCTCTACCGCGGGGACGTGGTGGAGGCGGGCGACACCGCGACCATCTTCGCCGATCCTCAGCACGAGTACACCCGCACGTTGTTGGCTGCCTCCCCGACGTTGGACGCTCCCGTCGGGCACTGAGGCTCAGTCCGTGGGGGCCGGGCCGGTGGACCCGCGCACCAACAGGTGTGGACGGGTGACCTGCTGGACTTCGATGTCTTCGCCGAGCAGGTTGAGCAGCTTGGTGGCCACCGCGCGGCCGCGTTGCACCGCGTCGCGCTGGACCGTGGTCAGGGTGGGGTCGATCCACGCCCCGATGGGCAGACCGTCGAATCCGACCACCGAGAGTTGTTCGGGCACAGCCACTCCGCGTCCACGGGCGGCGCTGATGCCGGCGATCGCCATCGGGTCGGAGCCGTAGATGATGGCGGTGGGTTGCGCGTCGGTGCCATCCAGCAACACGGTGGTGCGCTCGGCGGCGTTCTCCGGGGTGTAGTCGGCGGCGATGGAGGCGATGGGCCGCAGCCCCTGGGTCGACATGGTGGCTTCGAACATCAGTCGGCGTTCGCGTGCCTGCACACGGTCATCCGGTCCGCCGATGTAGGCGATGCGTCGGTGACCCAGCTGCACCAGATGCGCTACGGCGTCGTCGATTCCGGCGCCCGGAGGATCGGAGTCCATGTGCGGCACCGGGTCTCCTTCGTCCGGTGTGCCGATCAGCACCGCCGGCAGACCCAGAGACCGCATGAGCGCGAAACGGCCGTCGCCGTAGCGGCTGTCGGTCAGGATCACCCCGTCGACCCGGCGTTCGTCGGCCATCATCCGGTAGGCGCGGGCCTCATCCTCGGGGGTGCGGTCGATCAGATAGAGCAGCAGGCCGTACCCGGCGGGTGCCAGCACCGATTCCAGGCCCGAGATCAACAGCGAACTGGTGGCACCGATCTCGAGCGCCCCCGGCCGATTGAGGACCAGTCCGACGGTCCTGCTGCGGGACCGCCGCAGCGCCACCGCGGCGGTGCTCGGCGTCCAGTTCAGCTTGTCCGCGGCCTCGTGGATCCGCGCCGCGGTGGGTGCGGAGATCCGGCCGGAGTTGTTGAACACCTTGGACACTGCGGCGCGGGAAACACCGGCCAGTGCGGCGACGTCGGCGATCGTCGGGCGTCTGCCGGTTCCCGGCGGGGGCACACTGCGTTCATTGCCCATGGTGGTCTCATCTCGCGGGTCGTACAACAGGTGCTGACAGCTCAGGGTAATCGATCTACCACACCCCGGCACAACTGTCAGACCCGTTTCCTGCGCTGCGCCCGACGCGCGCTCTGCAGCAGCTTGGTCTGCCTGCGGGTGCGCGACACCATCCCCTCGGTCCACCACCGCGCCAGCGGCACCACGATGAGCACGACGATCGGGTACACCAGGCCCCAGGCGTCACCGTCGTAGGCCGCGATCACCAGCAGCAGCACTGCCGCTGCCATCAGGATCGCCGTCATGGCCTGATCGCGGCGCTTGTTGGCCTTGTTCCGGTCCAGGTAGACCGTGCCCAGCCGCAGCGCGGCCTTGAGCACCTCGGGGTCTTCCGGCGCGGGGCCCGAGGTGCTGGCCCGCACGGCCGCCGACCGCTGAGCCGGCGACAGCCCCTGCACCTGGGCGGAGTAGGTCTGGCGGGTGTCCTGGGTGCGCCAGGTCAGCATCGCCGCGAACGCGATGGTGAACACGACGAAGAACAGGGTGCCCGCCGGCCAGTTCAGCAGGATCGGCCGGTGGGACTCGTCGGCGGAGAACATGCTCGCCATGACCGCGACCACGGCTCCCACCAGCGCCCAGCACAGCGCCTGCACCCACAGTGGAGCCAGCAGTATTCGCATGGCTGCATTATCCCTGTGAGTTCGGCGCGCTTCCGACCGCTCACCGGTTACAAGCGCGCCGAAGTCGCTAGAAGTAGCGGGGGAACGGGGTCCAGTCGGGGTCGCGCTTCTCCAGGAACGCGTCGCGGCCCTCGACGGCCTCGTCGGTCATGTAGGCCAGCCGGGTGGCTTCCCCGGCGAACAGCTGCTGGCCCACCAGACCGTCGTCGAGCAGGTTGAACGCGTACTTCAACATCCTCTGGGCCTGCGGGGACTTGCCGTTGATGGTGGCAGCCCACTCCAGCGCGACGGTCTCGAGGTCGGCGTGGTCGACGACGCGGTTGACCGCACCCATCTGGTGCATCTGCTCGGCGGTGTAGGCCTCACCGAGGAAGAAAATCTCACGGGCGAACTTCTGGCCCACCTGCCGCGCCAGATATGCGCTGCCGAACCCGCCGTCGAAGCTGCCCACGTCGGCGTCGGTCTGCTTGAAGCGGGCGTGCTCGCGGGAGGCCAGCGTCAGATCGCACACCACGTGCAGCGAGTGCCCGCCGCCGGCGGCCCAGCCGTTGACCAGACAGATCACCGGCTTGGGCATGAAGCGGATCAGCCGCTGCACCTCCAGGATGTGCAGCCGGCCCGCGCGTGCGACGTCCACCGAGTCCGCGGTCTCACCGCTGGCGTACTGGTAGCCGCTGCGGCCGCGGATGCGCTGATCACCTCCGGAACAGAACGCCCAGCCGCCGTCCTTGGGGGACGGGCCGTTGCCGGTCAGCAGCACCACGCCCACGGTCGGATCCATCCGCGCGTGATCGAGGGCCTGGTACAGCTCGTCGACGGTGTGCGGACGGAACGCGTTGCGCACCTCGGGCCGGTCGAACGCCACCCGGACCGTCGCGTCGGCCTTGGCCCGGTGATAGGTGATGTCGGTGAAATCGAAGCCGGCCACCGGCTCCCACTTCGAGGGGTCGAAAGGGTTCACGGGGTCACACGGTATCGAACCGGAACACCGCGCAACGCCCCGCCAGTGCTTCGAACTCCTCGGGCCTGCCCTCGGTGACCAGTCCCGCGTTCTTCATGAAGCTGACGCCGGTGGGCACCTTGTCGGGGAACATGTACAGCAATGGCCGCGCTTCCTCGACCGACATCTCCACCATGCGCACCTGTTCGCTGCGGCGTCCCTGCGTCAGCACCGCATTCGGATTGGCCCTGGCGTTGCGCACCCAGTCCGCCCCCGGGAAACCGCCCACCACATAACGCTTTCCGTCGACGTACATCGGTGTGATCGGGGTGGACCGCGGCTTGCCCGACGTGCGTCCGATCACCGTCAGCACCAGTGGGCCCTCTTTCCCGAAGATCGGGATCCCGGCCTTTTGGGCGACCATGAAGACCTTGTTCATCGGTTTGAGCCACCACGGTGGACGGGGATCGGCCATGCTGACGAGATTAGACCTCGAAGCCGAAATCGCGCACGGCGCGCAGCAAACCGTCCGGGCGCTCGGCCGTGGGCAGCGGATCCACCAGGGCGAAGCCGCAACCCACCGCGCGGGCGCCGCCGTCGGCTTCATCGCTGTCGCCCACCATCACGGTGTCGGCCGCCGCGACCCCCAGCCGCTGCAGGGCCGCGGTGAAGATCGCCGAGTCGGGTTTGACCGCGCCCACTTCGAACGAGAGCACGAATTCGTCGACGTGCTTGTCGGCGCCGATGGCCGCGAACGCGGGCCGGATGTCGAAGGCGATGTTGGACACCACCGCGGTCTTGATGCCGTGAGCTGCCAGCGTGGAGAGCACCTGTGCGGTGTCCGGGTAGGGCGTCCACGAGGCCGGGTCGATGACGCGTTGATACAGCGATTCGGCGTGGTGGTCGGCGACGCCGGATTCCCGCAGTACGTGGAGGTAAGCCTCGCGGTGCAGGTGTGGGGCCAGGTCGCGGTTGCACCAGGCGTGGTACTCCTGCGGGCCCATCTCCACCGATCGCCCGGTGGGCGCGGTCAGCCGGCGCATCAGCTCGGCCTGGACGTGACCGTCCACCTCCCGGTCGTCGACGGAGATGCCGGCAAACCAGCTCGGATCCTCCTCGAGGCGGAACAGGGTGCCGGAGAAATCGAACATCGCAGCGGTGTGGGGCACCCTCCCATGCTGCCATCGGCCTCGCGCTGATTTGGTTGAAGTCTTGTTTTCTGGATACCTCTTCGCTGTGAGTCTGTTCTCGGGGGCAGGTGTGGTGATTCCCGCACACAATGAGAAGGCGAATCTGCCGCGCACCCTGCGGGCCGTGATCACCGCTGCGGCCGGGGCGCTGATCCCGGTGCACATCGTGGTGGTGCTGGACAACTGCGACGACAACAGCGAGCAATTGGCGGCCATGTTCGGCACGCAGGTCCACTTCGTCACCGTCGACGCCGGCAATGTCGGTGCGGCCCGGGCGGCCGGGTTCAGCTATGTCCGTTCGTTGGGCACCACCGACGAGGACATGTGGTACGCCACCACCGACGCCGACACCCGGGTGGACCCGGACTGGCTGATCCGCCAGCTCGACGTGTGTTCGTCCGAGGGCGCCGACATGGTGCTCGGTGTGGTGCGGATCGCCGACTGGCGGCGGCTGCCGGTGGCAGTCCTGCGGCGGTACGTGCGCGGGTACGAGAGCAAGTCCGATCACGTGCACGGCGCGAACATGGGCTTTCGTGCCGACGCCTACTGGAAGGTGGGCGGATTCCAGCCGCTGCGTAGCAAGGAGGACGTGGACCTCGTGCAGCGGTTCACCGCGGCCGGCCTGCGGGTGCGCCACGAACCGAAGCTGTCGGTGGCCACCTCGGCGCGACCGCAGGGCCGTGCCCCGGGCGGCTTCGCCGCGCACCTGCGATCGCTGAACAAGGACTCCGCGTGACGGTTCGGCAGTGGCTGGAGGCCGGGCTGCTGGACCTGCCGCTGCCGGGCTCCGGTGCCACAGCACAGCGCTGGCGGCGGTTGGCCGACCTCGCCGAACAGGACCTGGTGGCCGCCCGCTTGGCCGAGGCGCATTGTGATGCGGTGGCCATCTTGGCCGAGCTGGGCGCCAAACCGCCCGCGCCGCACGAGCTCTGGGGGGTGTGGGCGGCCGAGGCGCCGGACGCGGTGGTGACGGTTCGCGACGGGGGCGTCCTCGACGGTGTCAAAGCATGGTGTTCCGGCGCGGGTCTGTGCACGCACGCTCTGGTGACCGCCCAGGGTGGGTTGTACGCCGTCGCAGTGGCCGACACCGAACCGCAGCCCTCGACGTGGGCCAACGCCGGCATGTCCGGAAGTGACACGCGCGCGGTGCGATTCGACGGAGTGCGGGCCACCTACATCGGCGACTACCTGGATCGTCCTGGGTTCTGGCACGGTGCCATCGGGGTGGCCGCGTGCTGGCTCGGGGGAGCGCGGGCGGTGGCGGCCCCGCTGTATCGCAAGGCCCGCGATGAGCACGCCCTGGCGCACCTGGGTGCTGTCGACGCCGCACTGGCCGCTGCCGACGCCGTCCTCGAGGTGGCAGCCGATCGGATCGACGCCGATCCGGGCGCCGACGCGCAGGTCCTGGCGCGGCGCGCCCGCGCCGTTGTCGAAGACGCTGTGGACCAGGCGATCACGCGTACCGGGCGGGCGCTCGGACCTGGCCCGTTGTGCGCCGACGCCGCTCACGCCCAGCGCGTGGCGGATCTGAGCATCTATGTCCGGCAGAGCCACGCCGAGCGTGATCTTGCCGAGCTGGGCCGCCGGGTGACGTCGGCGTGAGCAACGGAGCCCGGTTCGTGGCCCGGCCGCTGGCCGGTGGGGGCACCCCGACAGCAGACTGGCTGCGCGCGCAGCCGTTGCCGGTGTTGGACCTCTCCGACTGTCCCGGCCTGGTGGTGGTGGCCGCGCATCCCGACGACGAGACGCTGGGGCTGGGCGGCACGCTGGCGCAACTGGCGGCCCGCGGTGTCGAGGTCTCGGTGGTGTCGGTCACCGACGGCGGGGCCGCGGACGTCGCAGGTATCGACCAGCGCAGCCTCGAGCAGCAGCGGCGCAACGAGTTGAACTGTGCTGCAGAGATTCTCGGAGTCAACAGGGTGACCCGGCTGGGCTTGGCCGACGGTGCGGTGGCGGACGACGAGGATCGCCTGGTCGACCTGCTGGTCGAGATCCTGGCCGGTGAGCAGGTGTGGTGCGCGGCGACCTGGCGCGGCGACGGCCATCCCGACCACGAGGCGGTGGGCCGTGCGGCGGCCGTCGCCGCCCAGCGGGCCGGGGTGACGTTCGTCGAGTATCCGGTGTGGATGTGGCACTGGGCGGCGCCGGCGGATCCGGACGTGCCCTGGCATCGGGCGGTCTCGGTGCCCCTGGACCCCCCGGCGCTGGAGCGCAAAGAGATTGCAGCGCAGTGCTTCCAGAGCCAGTTCGCGGGAATCGACCCGGTGTTGCCGCCGTTCGTCCTGCCCCGCCTGATGGCGGTGGGGGAGGTGCTGTTCCGGTGAGACTGCCCGATGAGTACTTCCAGCGTATGTACGCCCAATCCGACGATCCGTGGCACCTGGCGACCCGCTGGTATGAGCAGCGCAAGTACGCCATCACCATGTCGTTGCTGCCGCGGCCGCGTTACCGGCATGCCTTCGAACCGGGCTGTTCGGTCGGCACTGTCACCGCACACTTGGTGCAGCGCTGCGATCACGTCACTGCCATCGATGTGGCGCAGGCGGCGCTGGACACCGCGGCGGCCCGCGTGACATCGGGGGTCACCTTCGCCCGGGGCAGCCTCGACGACCCCTGGCCCAAGGGTCCGTTCGATCTGTTGGTCCTCAGCGAGGTCGGTTACTACCTGGCCGCTGATGCGCTGGAAGATACTCTGCTGCAGGAGATTCCGCGGCTGGCGCCGGATGCCACGGTGGTGGCCGCGCACTGGCGCCACCCGGTTGACGACTATCCGATCACCGGTGACCAGGTGCACCAGGTCGTGGCCGGTGTCCCCGGGCTCACCCGCCTCGGCGGTTACCGCGACCGCGACGTACTGATCGAGGTGTTCGACACCGGGGATGGAAGCTCCGTGGCAACGCGCGAATTCCTGTGATTTGTGGAGTGTGACCGGTGCTCAGCGCCGGTGACACTCCACAAATCAACCGACTGAGCGGGTGGCGCCCTCCCAGAACCGGGCCCGCACGGCCTTCTTGTCCGGCTTGCCCAGACCGGTCAGCGGCAGGGAGTCGGCCAGCACCACCTGTTTGGGTGACTGCACCGAACCCTTGCGTTCCTTCACCGCGGCCTGGATCTCGGCGGTCATCTGCACCACCGCGGGCTCGGAGGAGTCGGCGTCCGCGCGCAGTACCACCACCGCGGTCACGGCCTCACCCCATTTGTCGTCGGGGGTGCCCACCACACATACCTGGGCCACCGCCGGATGTTCAGCGATGACGTCCTCGACCTCGCGCGGGAAGACGTTGAACCCGCCGGTGACGATCATGTCCTTGACCCGGTCGACGATGAACCAGAACCCGTCTTCGTCCTCGCGGGCCATATCGCCGGTGCGCAACCAGCCGTCCTTGAACGTCTCGGCCGTCTGCTCCGGCAGGCCCCAGTAGCCGCCGGCCAGCAGCGGCCCGGACACGCAGATCTCACCCGGCTCACCCTGGGGTACCGGATTGCCGTCGGGATCGAGCAGCGCGCAGCGGGCGAACAGCGTCGGCCGCCCGCAGGAGGACAGCCGCTTCTCGTCATGATCGACCTTGGCCAGATAGGAGATGGCCATCGGCGCCTCGGACTGTCCGTAGTTCTGCGCGAAGATCTTGCCGAAGCGCGAGATGGCCTCCGACAACCGGACCGGGTTGATGGCCGAGGCGCCGTAGTACACCGTCTCCAACGACGAGAGGTCGCGGGTGTGGGAATCCGGGTGATCCATCAGCGCGTACAGCATCGACGGCACCAGGAACGTCGCGGTGATCTTCTTTTCCTCGATGGTGCGCAGCACCTCGGCCGGATCGAACTTGGGCAGCACGAACATCTCGCCGCCCTTGATCGCCGTCGGCAGGAAGTACGCCGCGCCGGCGTGCGAAAGCGGGGTGATCATCAGGAACCGGGGTGTCTCCGGCCATTCCCACTCCGCCAGCTGGATGGTGGTCATGGTGGTGGTGGCCTGCACCGTCATGATCACGCCCTTGGGCTTGCCGGTGGTGCCGCCGGTGTAGGTCAGGCCGCCGATGTGATCCGGCGGCAGATCCGCGGCCACCAGCGGGCGCGGCTCGAACTTGGCGGCCTCGGCGTTCAGGTCCACCACGGTGGCGCCCGACTCGGCCAGCTCCGGAGGCACCGGCCCGATGGTGAGGATCTGCTTGAGCGAGTCCACCTTGCCGAGTAGCCCCAGCGCGCGCTCGACGAACATCGGCTGCGGGTCGATGATCAACGACGTCACCCCGGCGTCGGAGAGCACGTAGGCGTGATCATCCAGCGAGCCGAGAGGGTGTAGTGCCGTGCGACGGTAGCCCTGGGTCTGTCCGGCGCCGACGATCATCAGCACCTCGGGGCGGTTGAGCGACAGCAGCCCGACCGCGGTCCCGGTGCCGGCGCCGACGGCTTCGAACGCCTGAATGTACTGGCTGATGCGGTCGGCGAGCTGGCCGCCGGTCAAGGTGGTGTCGCCGAGATGCAGTAGCGGTTTGGTGCGGTGCCGCTTGAGCGCCCCCGCGAGCAGGTGGCCGGAATGAACGGGATGACGCAGCAGTTCGTCGCTCATGAACCCCAGACTAGAACGTGTTGCAGTTCTCGTCAGCAACCGGCCGGGAAATAGCATCACCAGATGCCGAGCCTGGACGACCTGCTGGACCGCGTACACGTGGTGAGCCTGCCGATGCGGGTGCGCTTCCGCGGGATCACCACTCGGGAGGTCGCGCTGTTCGACGGCCCGGCCGGCTGGGGCGAGTTCGGCCCCTTCCTCGAGTACGGACCGCCGGAGGCCGCACACTGGCTGGCCTCGGCCATCGACGCGGCCTATCACGACGCCCCCGCACCCCGGCGCACCCGGATCGCGATCAATGCCACCGTGCCCGCGGTGCCCGCCGCGCAGGTGCCGGAGGTGCTGGCCCGGTTCCCCGGCGCGGGTACCGCCAAGGTCAAGGTTGCCGAGCCGGGGCAGACGCTGGCCGACGACGTGGCCCGGGTGAACGCCGTCCGGGCGCTGATTCCGACGGTGCGGGTGGACGCCAACGGCGGCTGGTCGGTGGAGCAGGCGGTGACGGCCGCGGCCGCGCTGACCGCCGACGGGCCGCTGGAGTATCTGGAGCAGCCGTGCGCGACGGTGCCGGAGCTGGCCGCGCTGCGTCGGCGCGTGCAGGTTCCGGTGGCCGCGGACGAGAGCATCCGCAAGGCCGAGGACCCGCTGCTGGTGGTGCGCGAGCGGGCCGCTGACGTCGCGGTGGTGAAGGTGGCTCCGCTGGGCGGGGTGCACGCGCTGCTGGACATCGTGGGCCGCATCGACATCCCGGTGGTGGTGTCCAGTGCGCTGGATTCGGCCGTCGGCATCGGCGCGGGCCTCGCGGCGGCCGCGGCCCTGCCGACGCTGGACCATGCCTGCGGCCTCGGTACCGGCGGACTGTTCGTCGAAGACGTGGCCGACGCGCTGGTGCCCGTCGACGGATACCTGCCCGTCGGGCCCGTCGCCCCCGATCCGGCCCGGCTGGCCGCGCTGCGTGCCCCCGCCGAGCGCCGCGACTGGTGGATCGCCCGCATCCGCGACTGCCACCCCCTTCTCGCCGAAATCGCCACATCGGCCCAGGCCGAGGCTGGCGTGGGGGTTCCCCAGCGGGGCGAGGGGGCGGGCGAGCCAGGTGAAGGAGATGGGCCGGAAGTGTGAGGCCCAGAAGTTCGAGTAGCGACGGGATTTTTGTCGGTTTCGGCGCACCCCTTGACTCGCATCTTGTCAGTGCCTAGATTCTGAACTAGGCACTGACAAGATGGGAGCACGCCATGACGACCCCCGTGGTGGACCGACGTATCGGTGACGCCGACCGAGAGCGCGCCGCAGCCCAGCTCGGGTTGGCGCTCACCCGTGGCTATCTGGACTTCGCGGAGTACGAGACGCGGGTGGGTCAGGTGTTCACTGCGGCGACCTCCGCCGAACTCAACCCACTGACGGCAGACCTGCCCTCGGCGATTCGCCGCCACGACCCGCAACGGCTGGCCGCGCAGGCCCGGGCGGCGCGGCTGAGCGTGCGGATCCACCTGGCCGGCTACCTGGCGATGGTGGTGATTGTGCTGACGGTGTGGGCGCTCACGGCCGTGTTCGCCGGCGCCACCTACTTCTGGCCCATCTGGCCGATCCTGGGCGCCGGCATCGGCGTGCTCTCCCACACCGTCGGCGTCCGCCACGGATTCCGGCCGCCGTGCGCCGCTCCGCGGGGTGCCGGGCATGGACGTCCCGCGCCGTGGCGAGACACCATGAACTCATGACCCAAGTCGCCATCGTCGTCTACCCGGGCTTCACCGCGCTGGATTTCATCGGCCCCTACGAGGTGCTGCAGAGCGTGCCCGATGTCGAAATCCGCTTCGTCTGGCACGAAACCGGCCCCGTGACAGCCGATTCCGGGGTTCTGATGATCGGCGCCACCCACACCTTCGCCGAGACGCCGGATCCGGACGTGCTGCTGATTCCCGGCGGCATGACCACCATGGAGCATGCCCGCGACACCGCGCTGCTGAACTGGGTGCGCCAGGTCCACCGGCGCACGCTGTGGACCACCTCGGTGTGCACCGGCTCGCTGGTGCTGGCGGCAGCCGGGGTGCTCGACGGCGTCCGGGCCACCTCGCACTGGGGGATGCTGCCCGCGCTCAAGGCGTTCGGGGTCACCGCGGTCGGCGACCAGCGCATCGTGGCCCAGGGCAAGATCGTCACCGCCGCCGGGGTGTCGGCCGGCATCGACCTCGGCTTGTGGCTGGCCGCCCGGCTGTCCGACGAGGCCACCGCCAAGGCCATCCAGCTGATCATCGAGTACGACCCGCAGCCGCCGTTTGATTCCGGTCACATGTCGAAGGCCTCCGCCGCCACCAAGGCCTCGGCCACCGCTCTGCTGGGCCGCGACCTGGTGAAGCCGAAAGCGCTGGCGGCCGGCACCTTGCTGTTGTGGGACGCCGCGTTGGCGCGATTTCGGCGCGGAGACAACGCCCGTGAGCGACCGGATTCGCGCCGAAATCGCACGTAGTACCTTGGGCCGGGTGATCAACCTGGCCTATGACGACCGCGGCACCGGCGATCCGGTGCTGTTCATCGCCGGACGCGGGGGAGCCGGGCGCACCTGGCATCTGCATCAGGTCCCCGCCTTCCAGCGGGCCGGCTACCGGATCATCACGTTCGACAACCGCGGCGTCGGCGCCACCGAGAACGCCAGCGGCTTCACCACCGCCACCATGGTCAACGACACCGCGACGCTCATCGAGGAGCTGGTGGGCGGCCCGGTGCGCATCGTCGGGATCTCGATGGGCAGCTTCATCGCCCAGGAACTGATGGTGGCCCGCCCGGATCTGGTCAGTGAGGCCGTGCTGATGGCCACCCGCGGCCGCCACGACCACACCCGCGAGTTCTTCACCAACGCCGAGAAGAGGCGGATGGACGCCGGCATCGAGCTGCCGCCCGACTACTCGGCGAAAATCCGTATGCTGGAGAGCTTTTCGCCGGTCACGTTGAACAATGACCGGATGGCCGGCGACTGGATCGAGATGTTCACCATGTGGCCCGAGCGCAACACTCCGGGGCTGCGCGCCCAGTTGGAGGTGGCGCCGCAGGAGAACCGTCTGCCGGTCTACCGCAGCATCGGCAACCGGGTCCTGGTGATCGGCTTCGGTGACGATGTGGTGACGCCCCCGCATCTGGGCGCCGAGGTGGCCGACGCCATCCCCAACGCCCGTTTCCGCAAGATCCGCGAGGCCGGGCACCTGGGTTTCCTCGAACAACCCGAGACCGTGAACACCGCGATGCTGGAGTTCTTCAATGCCACCCGGCCGTCGCGCCCGGCCCTGGACCTAGTCTGAGTGGGGTGAACCCTTCGACGGCCCAGGCGCGCATCGTCGTCGACGAACTGATTCGCGGCGGTGTGCGCGACGTGGTTCTGTGCCCGGGCTCGCGTAACGCCCCGCTGGCCTTCGCCCTGGCCGACGCCGACCGCGCCGGCCTGCTGCGCCTGCACGTCCGCATCGACGAGCGCACCGCGGGTTTCCTGGCAATCGGGTTGGCTGTGGCCGCTGGGGCGCCCGTGCCGATCGCCATGACCTCGGGTACGGCGGTGGCCAACCTGGGTCCGGCCGTCGTCGAAGCCAACTATGCGCGGGTGCCGCTGATCGTGCTGAGCGCCAACCGGCCCTATGAGCTGCTGGGCACCGGCGCCAGCCAGACCATGGAACAGCTGGGCTATTTCGGCACCCAGGTCCGCGCCACCATCAGCCTGGGGCTGGCCGAAGAGGACGTGGACAGCCAAGCCGCCCAGTGGCGCTCGGCCACCTGCCGGGTGCTGGTGGCGGCCACCGGGGCCCGCACCGGCAACGCCGGCCCGGTGCAGTTCGACATCCCCCTGCGCGAACCGCTGGTGCCCGGACTGCAGGACAGTCCGGTGCCGCCGGGCCGCCCGGACGGCAAGCCGTGGACCTATACCCCGGCGGTGACGTTCGACCAGCCCCTGGAGATCGACCTGACGCCGGACACCGTGGTGATCTCCGGCCACGGCGCCGGCCCGCAGCCCGCGCTGGCCGGGCTGCCCACCGTCGCCGAGCCCACCGCGCCGGCCGCGACCACCCCGCTGCACCCGCTGGCGCTGCCACTGCTGCGGCCCGCGCAGGTGATCATGGCCGGGCGCCCGACGCTGCACCGGCCGGTCTCGGCGCTGCTGGCCGATCCGGCGGTGCCGGTGTTCGCGCTGACCACCGGCCCGCGCTGGCCCGATGTTTCCGGCAACTCGCAGGCCACCGGCACCCGCGCCCTCACCAGCGGCCGCCCCGACCCGGCGTGGCTGACCCGCTGCGCCGAGGCTAATGCCCACGCCTACCGGGCGGTGCGCGAGCAGTTGGCGCAGCACCCGTTGACGACGGGCCTGCACGTGGCCGCGGCGGTGGTCGACGCGCTGCGACCGGGGGACCAACTGGTGCTCGGGGCGTCCAATCCGGTGCGCGACGTGGCCCTGGTCGGCCTGAATGCCGCGGGCGTCACAGTGCGGTCCAACCGTGGGGTGGCCGGCATCGACGGCACCGTCTCCACGGCGGTGGGCGCCGCGCTGGCGCACGGCGGGCGCACGCTCGCGTTGATCGGGGACCTGACGTTCGTCCACGACAGCTCCGGGCTGCTGATCGGACCCACCGAACCGGTGCCTCCGGACCTCACCATCATCGTGTCCAACGACAACGGCGGCGGCATCTTCGAGCTCCTGGAGCAGGGTGACCCGCGCTTCCACGACGTGGCCTCGCGGGTGTTCGGCACACCGCACGACGTGGACGTCGGCGCGCTGTGCCGGGCCTATCACGTGGAGCACCGCGCACTCGAACTCGCCGAACTGCCCAGCGCGCTGGACGAACCCGGAACGGGGTTGCGGGTGCTGGAGGTGAAAGCCGACCGGTCCTCGCTGCGGACGCTGCACGCGGCCATCAAGGCGGCGCTCTAGTGGGTCGCGTGAAACGCTTGTGGCACATCCTGATCCACGGTCCCGGTGGCGAAGTGTCGCACACCAGGGCCGGGCGCATGATCCGGTGGGCGCGAGTGGCGGTACTGCTGATCACCATGCTGGTGACGTTGCAATCGGTGCTCCTGGTCGCCGGGGCCTGGCGCGATGACCTGGCGATCGCTTCCAACATGGGTGTCGCCGAGGCTCAGGTCCTCGACGCCGGGCCGCGGCGGTCCACCATCGAATTCGTCACCCCGGACCGGGTGACCTACCGTCCCGAGCTCGGTGTGCTGTATCCGTCCGAGCTGGAGAACGGTATGCGGATCTACGTCGAATACGATCGGTCCAACCCGGATCTGGTTCGGGTGCAGCACCGCAACGCACTGCTGGCCATCGTGCCGGCCACGTCGGTGGCCGTTGTCGGCTGGCTGGTGGCCGCCGCGGCACTGGTGGGTCTCGCGGTGCTGGAGAAGCGGATCGAGCTCAGCGCAACAGCGTCGTGAGCCACTGCTCGTCGGCGATGTCCACCACCTGTTCTCGGCCGAGGTCGTAAACCAGGGGAGTGCCCAGGTTGTTCGGTGAGATGTTTTCCAGCGCAGTGAAATTGAATTCCAACAGCGCGTCGGTGTCCACGGCGGTGTCGCCGTCGGCAATCCGGGTGACCACGGCGTCGGGCAACCCGCTGTCGGTGGCGATGTCGGCGAAATCCTGATCGGTGAAGTCGAAGAACGACAGGTCCTGGTTGGCCCACAACTCCTCCACGTAGTTCTGGAAGGTCGCGGCGTCCGTGCCGGTGTCGGTGGCGCTGTCGACGGCCAGGAACAGGGTGTTGCTGGCCGTGGCCGAGTAGTCGGTGAGGTATTCGTCGTCGAGGAAGGTCAGCGGCCGGTAGGTCACCGTCAGCCGGCCGGCCTCCATCGCGGCTTTCATCTCCTCGCCGTACCTGGCCTGCAGGTCGGCGCAGTGCGAGCACTGCGGTTCGGTGAAGATCTCCACCTGCAGCGGCGCGTCGGGGAAGCCCGCCACGATGCCGAACCCGTCCTCGGTGAGGGTCACCCCGGCGGTCCGCGGGTCGGGCACCGCCACCCCGGCGACCTCACGGGCACACCCCGTCAGGGCCAGCGCCACGACGGCAGCCAGTGCCAGCCCGGGCAGTCTCATGTCGGCAAAATCTACTCTTCTCGTGTCGTCTGCCTGGCGGCAACCTCGCGGACAGTCGGCGCTGTCAAGGTTGCGGCGTGCGCGTTGCGATCGTCGCGGAGAGCTTCCTGCCGAATGTCAACGGAGTCACCAACTCGGTGCTCCGGGTGCTCGAACATCTGCGCAGGACCGGCCACGAGGCGCTGGTGATCGCCCCGGATACGGTCCGCGGGGAACCGGCCGCCGACAAGGTGTACGACGGGATCCGCGTGCACCGGGTGCCCTCGAAGATGTTCCCCAAGGTGACGTCGCTGCCGCTGGGTGTGCCCCGCCCGCGGATGGTGGGCGTACTGCGGGGGTTCGGCCCCGACGTGGTGCACCTGGCCTCCCCGGCGCTGCTTGGGTACGGCGGTCTGCACGCTGCCCGTCATCTGGGGGTGCCCACGGTGGCGGTGTTCCAGACCGACGTCGCAGGCTTCGCGGCCAGCTACGGGGTGCCCACCCTGGCACGGGCGTCCTGGGCCTGGACCCGGCATCTGCACAGCCGCGCCGACCGCACCCTGGCGCCTTCCACCGCGGCGATGGAAGACCTTGCTGCCCATCGGATTCCCCGCGTGCACAAATGGGCCCGCGGGGTGGACATCACCGGGTTCGCGCCGTCGGCCCGCTCCGAGGACCTGCGCCGGGTGTGGTCGCCTGCGGGTAAACCCGTCGTCGGTTTCGTCGGACGGCTGGCACCGGAGAAGCACGTCGAGCGGTTGGCCGCCCTCGGCGATGACGTCCAGCTGGTGATCGTCGGCGAGGGCGTGGACCGCGACAAGCTCGGAAAGCTCTTGCCCACAGCAGTTTTCACGGGCGCACTCTACGGCCGGGAGCTCGCCACGGCCTACGCCTCGATGGACGTGTTCGTCCACCCGGGTGAACACGAGACGTTCTGCCAGACCGTGCAGGAGGCCATGGCCTCGGGGCTGCCGGTGGTGGCGCCCAACGCCGGTGGGCCCATCGATCTGGTGGCGCCATGGCGCACCGGGCTGCTGCTGGACGTCGCCGACTTCGAGACCAGGCTCAGTGAGGCGGTGGCCCACCTGGTGGCCGAACGACCCCGCTACGCCGTGGCGGCCCGCCGCAGCGTCCTGGACCGCACCTGGCCGGTCATCTGTGACGAGCTGCTCGGCCACTACGAAGCCGTGCAGCACCGCCATCGCCGCCACGCCGCGTAGTGATTGGTGGAGTCTCAGCGGCGCCCACCACCGCTGAGGCTCCACAAATCACCCTTGGGCGAGGACGGCCACCGGCTGCCACTGCTCCCAGGTCTGCAGCCGCTGCTCATAGTCGGCCTTGGCCAGCTGCAGCGGCACCTCGCCGAAGAACACCCGCAGCGGTGGTTCGGGCGCGTCCACCACCTGCAGGATGGCCTTGGCCGACGCCGTGGGATCGCCGGGCTTCGAAACCCGCTTGGCGCGTGCGGCTTTGGCGGCCTCGTGGGCCTCTGCGTAGTCCGGCAATTCCGTGGCGTGCTTGGCCGACGGCCCCGCCCAGTCGGTGTCGAAGCCACCCGGCTCGATCAACGTCACGTGCACGCCGAAGGACTCGACCTCCTGCGCCAGCGCCTGGGAGAAGCCCTCCAGCGCCCACTTCGAGGCGTTGTAGATGCCGACGTTCTGGAAGGCGGTGATACCGCCGATCGAGGACACCTGGATGAGGTGGCCGCTGCGCTGGGCGCGCAGATAGGGCAGCGCCGCCTGGGTGATCCACAGCGCGCCGAACACGTTGGTCTCGATCTGATCGCGTGCCTCGTGCTCCGAGAGCTCCTCGATGAAACCGAACTGCCCGTAGCCGGCGTTGTTGACCACGATGTCCAACCGGCCGAAGTGCTCGTGTGCCTTCGCCACTGCAGCGAAGTCTGCGGCGCGGTCGGTCACGTCGAGCTTGATGGGCAGCAGCGCGTCGCCGAAGCGGGCCACCAGATCGTCGAGCGTGCTGGTGTCGCGGGCGGTGGCGGCCACCTTGTCGCCGCGTTCCAATGCCGCAATGGTCCACTCACGGCCGAATCCTCGCGATGTGCCGGTGATGAACCAGACCTTCTCTGTCATAGCGCCTCCCTGGTGATGTCTGTGATGGACAACGTCGGCAAGGCGTACCCATTCCCGGAAAGACCCGGTTCACAGGTAGCTTTGACGACGTGAGCCGCGCGACGCTGGACAAGGACCCGCATGAGGTCGCCTCGATGTTCGACGCGGTGGCTCGGCGCTACGACCTGACCAACACGGTGCTCTCGCTCGGGCAGGACCGCTTCTGGCGCCGCGCCACCCGGGCCGCGCTGAAGATCGGCCCGGGGGACCGGGTGCTGGACCTGGCCGCGGGGACCGCGGTGTCGACGCAGGAGCTGACCCGCTCCGGGGCCTGGTGTGTGGCCTGTGACTTCTCGGTGGGAATGCTGGCCGCCGGCGCGTCGCGCAAGCTGCCGAAGGTGGCCGGTGACGCCACCCGCCTGCCCTTCGAGGATGGCGTTTTCGACGCGGTGACCATCAGCTTCGGGCTGCGCAACGTGGTGGACACCGTGGGCGGGCTGACGGAGATGGCCCGGGTGACCAAGCCGGGCGGCCGGCTGGTGGTGTGCGAGTTCTCCACGCCGACCGTGCCGGTGTTCGCGACGGTGTACAAGGAGTACCTGATGCGGGCGCTGCCGGCGATGGCCCGGATGGTGTCCAGCGATCCGGAGTCCTACGAATACCTGGCCGAGTCCATCCGGGCCTGGCCGGATCAGGCTGCGCTGGCGCGTCTGATCGCCGGCGCCGGATGGTCCCAGGTGCGCTGGCGCAACCTGTCCGCGGGGATCGTGGCGTTGCACGCGGCCACCAAGCCGTTGCCGCTCTGACAACCGTGTAATTTCGCCGAATTCAGGATTTTGTCATCGGGTTCTGGTCACACCCTGCGCCAGAACGCTTGCTCGGTTGATGTCTAGCCCTGCAACACTGGCAAATCCGGCGTAGCTTCGCAGGAGTTGCACAGATTCTCGTTTTAGCTCGATCTTTTTAATTTTCTGGACCGTCATTTGTTGATATAGCAATCGACCCGATGGTCAATATGTGACCCTGATCATTTGCATACATTGTGACGTGCATGGGTACTAGGAGCCGTGTTACGAATTAGCTGTCGTAACGACCAGCCGACACAAAGGCAACGGATGGCGACGTCGCTGGTGCCCCTCGGGCGCCGACGTAAGCGTCAAAATCCGGACACCGACCTGCCGCCCGACGATTTCGACGGAAGAGCCAAGACCATGAGCCCAGACGCCGTGACCACGGTGCGCGAAGCGATCTCGCGCGATGCCACCCCGCCCACCGTGTCGGTGATCATCCCGGCGCTCAACGAGGCCAGAAACCTGCCGCACGTAGCCAGGGCCATGCCGGTGGACATCGATGAGATCGTGGTGGTCGACGGCGGGTCCAAGGACGACACCGTGGCCGTCGCCCGCGAACTGTGGCCGGACGCGGTGCACATCAAGCAGACCCGCCGCGGCAAAGGAAACGCGCTGGCCTGTGGCTTCGCGGCCGCGTCCGGTGACATCATCGTCGCCATCGACGCCGACGGCAGCACCGATCCTGCCGAGATCCCGCGCTTCGTCGCCGCCCTCACCGAGGGCGCGGATTTCGCCAAGGGCTCGCGATTCATCGCCGGCGGCGGCAGCCACGACATCACCCGACTGCGCCGAGCCGGCAACTGGGGCCTCAACGCTCTGGTGAACGTGCTGTTCGCCGCCACCTACACCGATCTCTGCTACGGCTACAACGCCTTCTGGCGGTACTGCCTCGATGTCATCGACCTGCCGGACACCGAGACGCTGGACCCTCAGTGGGGCGACGGCTTCGAAATCGAGACGATGGTCAACGTGCGCGCCGTGGCGCGGGGGCTGACCATCGCCGAAGTGCACAGTTTGGAAGCCAACCGGATCCACGGGGAGAGCAACCTCAACGCCGTGCGCGACGGGCTGCGCGTGCTGCGCACCATTATCAGCGAATTCCACTCCCACGCCCGGGTCAAGGCGCCGCGCGGAAGCCACGACGAGGGCAACGTGGTGCCCTTCGGTACCTTCCTCAGCCGTCGCCTGCGACGTTCCGATGACCGTATCCGGGTGACCTCGAAATCGTTCTGGAAGGAACGCGCGCTGTGACCGGGGTGGCCCAGCCTGTGGCCGGCGTCGCCGACGCCGAGACCTCGCTGCGGCCCGCCGTGTCGCTGTGCGTGCCGGCCTATCAGGCAGAGCGGCACCTACGTGCCACCCTCGAGAGTCTGCTCGCGCAGACCCACTCGGATTTCGAGATCGTGGTGATCGACAACAACAGCTCCGACGGCACGGCCGCGGTGCTGGAGTCCTTCTCCGACAGCCGGATCCGGGTGATCCGCAACGAATCGACCTTGCCTTTGGTGGACAACTTCAACCACGCGGTGCGCCAGTGCCGGGGTGAGTTCGTCAAACTGGTGTGCGCCGACGACCTGCTGCACCCCGACTGCATCGCCGCGCAGAGCGCGGTGCTCGAACGGTACCGCGGCGTCGCCCTGGTGGGCGCCCAGACCGACTTCGTCGACGACGCTGGATCGGTGTTGCGCAGCCGTCGCGGCCTCGGCAACATCGTCGGGCGCCATCCGGCCCATCATGTGGTGCGCACCATTGTCCGTAGCGGCACCAATCCGATCGGTGCGCCACTGGCGGTGATGTTCCGGCGCTCGGATTTCCTGCGCTCCGGCGGTTTCCGCGACCGGTGGCTGTTTCTCAGCGACGTCGACCTCTGGGTCCGCCTGCTGCAGTACGGCGAGTTCTACGGAGTTCCCCGGACGTTGGCGTCCTTCCGGTTCGGCAGTCAGACCGTCACGGCCACCATGGCCGCCCGCTCTCAGCTTGCGCAGTACCGCGCCTTCGTGCGCGCGCTCAGCGCTCAGCACCGCTGGGGCATCACCCGCACCGACCGCGCGGTGGCCCACGTCCGGATGTGCGACAAGCAGCTGCGCCGCACCGTGCTGTTCGCCATCAGCAAGTACCGAGACGCCCGTCGATGACCGTCGCCGGCGAGGCTTCCACAGAGCAAGGGGCGCAACGTAACCTGCGCCTGAACACCTACAGCCTGGTGCTGGCCAATCTGCTGACCGCGGTGCTGGGCCTGGTGTTCTGGGGTGTCGCGGCGCGGCTCTATCCCGCCGAGGCCGTCGGTATCGGTGCCGCCGTGCTGAATTCGGCGGTGATGCTCTCGGCGCTGTCGATGCTGAGCATCGACTCGTTGTTCGAACGGTTCCTTCCCGCGGCGGGCACCCGCGCCGGGTACCTGTTGCAGCGGGGTTTTCTGGTGGTGGCCGCCGCAGCCCTGGTGGCCGGAGCGGTGACGGTCTTCGTCGGCCCCGACAGTCTGTTCGTCTCCGGCGCGATGATGCTGCTCTACCCCCTGGTGGTGCTCGAACACTGCCTGTTCACCCTGGAGGACCGGGCCACCGCAGGGCTCGGCGTGGCGCGCTGGGCGGCGCTGAAGAACATCTTTCACGCCGTGGCGAAACTCCTGGCGCTGATTGCTTTGGCCTGGACCGGAAGTGCGCTGTCGATCGTGCTGTCCTGGGTGGTCACCGGTGCGGTGGCCGTGGTGGTGGTGTTCCGCGCGATGCGGCGCAGGTATCGCAGCGAGCCGATGTTCCAGGAACCGCCCACGTTGCCGCCCAGGCGGGTGCTGCTGCGCTATTCAGGCACCGCCTACGCGCTGATGGCCGTATCGGCCATCCCGCCGCTGGCGCTGCCCCTGTTGATCCTCAGCCAGAGCGGCCCGGTGGCCAGTGCGCACTTCGCGATCACCTGGTCCATGATCGCCGCGCTGTACATGACTTTGCACCTGATCGTCAGCCCCTACGTTGCCGAGGTGGCGGCCCACCCCGACAAGGTCGGCAGCCTCTCGCGGCGCATGGTCATCATGATGGCGGCCGGCGCGCTGATCGGCAGCACCGGGCTGGTGGTGGTGGGACCGTTTGCGCTCGGCCTGGTCGGCGGCGACTACCGGGCCGGAGGCGAGGGCCTGCTCTATCTGGCCGCCCTCTTCATCCCGTTGGCCGCCATCACCGTGGTGTACGAGGGCTTCGCGCGGGTGAAACGTCGGCTCGGGCTCATCCTGGCTGTCCGGGGGGTCGCCGGTGTCCTGGTCATCGGCGGGTCTGTGGTGGCGATCGGTGAGTGGGGTGTGATCGGTGTGGGCTGGGCCCACCTGGTGGTGGAGGCGGTGGCCGCGGCGGTGGTGCTGGTGCCGATCATCGGTTTCCTGATCCGCAGCAAGCGCGACCCGCAATGGCTGGTGCGCAGCAGCGTCCGACCCGACGACGATCAGCCGATCCCGGTCACCAGCTGATCCGCCAGCGGCCTGCCAACTGCGGAAACCCTTGTGCCACTTCATCGAGAATGTCGGGCACCGTCAGCAGCACGTCATCAGGCGCGGCCTGCACCAGCTCATCAGGGCTGATGATGGGGATGTCGGTGCCCGGCATCCGCCGGCCCTGCTTGGCCGGGGAGGCGTCGGCCACGCCCGCCAACAACGAGCGGTCGGCGCCGGCCAGGCGGAGCAGCGCGACGGCCCGTGACGAGGCGCTGTAGCCGTAGACGGTGCGGCCTGCCTGGTGTGCCGACTCCAGCCAGCGGGCCAGGGACTCCGACTGGTCGCGGGCCTGCCGGTCCAGGTCGGCGACGACGGCCGCGTCGGTGATGCCGAAGGCCGCTTCGCGGGCCAGGATGGCCGAGACCTCGGCCGAGGGTGCGGCATCCCCGTGTACGGCGGCCACCAGCACGGTGCCACCGTAGAGATCGAATTCCCACGCCGCGGCCATACTCATCCCGACCTCAGCCAGCAGACCGCGCAGCGCAGTCAGCGAGTAGTAGGCAAAGTGCCCGTGCCGCAGCGCATTCCACTGCCCCTGCTCCACGATGGTCAGCAGGGAGTGGAACTGCAGCAGCAGTACCCCGTCGTCGGAGGTGGCCAGGCAGCGGGCGCGGAAGGCCGACCACTGATCCGGCTCGTGCATGATGCCGAAGCAGTCGAGCACCACATCGGCGGTCTCGGCCTCGGTGTAGCCGCGCTCGGTCAGCAGCGGGACCCAGGTGCCACCGTGCGGGCTGCCGAACTCCCGGACGGTGTTTCCGCGCAACCAGCCGTCACCCGCCAGCCGGCGCACCGCATCGGCGGCTTGGCTCCGCAGCGCCTCCGGCTCGACACCGCGGGGTTCCTCGGTCTGGGTGTCGTCGTCGGCCAACTGCGCCAGACCGCATGCCCCGCACAGGTCCATCCGCAGCGGATGTGATGATTCTGCTTCGCTCACCGGCATTTCCGCCGGTGGAAAATGATCGGCCGCCGGAACCAGGCCCAGGTCGAGCACCGGCTCCAAGGTCGGACTGGCGCAACCTCGACAGGTTTTCATGCCACAATCTCCTGATGCGCATCGAGCAGACGCGGTTGGCGGACGTGCTGGTGCTTGTCAATGAACCCCATTATGACCAGCGTGGCTTCTTCACGCGGACGTTCGACGCCGACATCTTCGACGGCCATCTCGGCGCAGGTACCTCGGCGAGCTTCGTGCAGGACTCCCAGTCCCGCTCCGTCCAAGGTGTGCTGCGCGGTATGCACGGCAGGTCGGGCCGCGGCGAGGCCAAACTGGTGCGGTGCGCCCGGGGTGCGGTGCACGACGTGCTGGTCGACATCCGAACAGAATCCCCGACCTTCGGTCAGCACGAAGCATTCGTTTTGGACGACACCGCTTTTCGTCACCTGTACATCCCACCGGGTTTCCTCCACGGCTTCCAGGCGCTGACCGCCGAGGCGGATGTCTGCTACCGCATCGACCGGCCCCACGACCCCGCAGAGGACCTGTCGGTCAACGCTCACGACACCGACCTGGCGATCGCGTGGCCGCAGCCGGTGACGCAGATGTCGGCCAGAGACGCCGCCGCGGGCAGTTGGCAGGACCTGCTGGCCCTCCTCACCTGACGGCGGGGTGCATCCGGGGCAGTGGGAAATACAGCTCGCCGCCCCAGTCCCCGATGTAGGCCAGTTGTTCGGTGAGCTCGCGTTCGAGGTTCCACGGCAGCGCCAGCACCACGTCGGGTCGGTCCTGCGCCAGCCGGGCGGGATCGAAGATCGGGATCCGGGTGCCCGGGGTGAATCTGCCGTGTTTGTACGGGTTCCGGTCGACGATGTACTCCAGGAGATCGGCGCGGATTCCGGCGTAGTTGAGCAGGGTGTTGCCCTTGCCGGGAGCGCCGTACCCCACCACGCGCTTGCCGTCGGCGCGGCACTCGAGCAGAAAGCGCAGCAGCTCCTGGCGGATCGCCTGTGTGCGGGACTCGAGCTGCAGGTAGCCGTCCACCTCGTGCAGGCCCGCGTCGGCTTCCTCGGCCAGCACGTCGCGCACCCGGTCGCTGGGCTCGCCGGCGGCCGCCAGCGGGCGCGCCCACAGCCGGATGGAGCCACCGTGGGTGCTCAGCCGCTCCACGTCCACCACGGCGAGGTCGGCGGTCGCCAGCGCCCGCATGGCCGACAGCACCGTGTAGTACTGGAAGTGCTCGTGGTACACGGTGTCGAACTGGGCGTGACGCACCAGGTCCAGCGCGTGGTGCACCTCGATGCTGAGCCAACCCTGATCGTCGAGCAGCCGGCGCAGTGCACGCGTGAAGCCCAGCAGGTCCGGGATGTGGGCGTAGACGTTGTTGGCGACCACCAGCTGGGCCGGGCCGTGCTGGCTGCGCACCCGGGCTGCGCAGGACTCGTCCAAAAACGCTGTCTCCGTGGGTACTCCGCGCTCACGCGCGGCTGCGCCGACGTTCACCGACGGCTCGATGCCCAGGCAGGGGATGCCGGCGGCCACGACGTGCTGCAGCAGGTACCCGTCATTGCTGGCCACCTCGACCACCAGTGAATCCGGGCCCAGACCCAGGCGGTCCACCGAGTCGGCGACGAACGCTTTCGCGTGCTGCACCCAGCTGTCGGAATATGAGGAGTAGTACGCGTACTCGGTGAAGGTGTCCTCGGGCGTGATCAGCGCGGGAATCTGCAGCAGCAGGCAGTCCTCACAGACCCGCAGGTGCAACGGGTAGGTGGGTTCGGGGTCGTCGAGTTCGGCTGCGGTGAGGAACTTCTCACACGGCGGGGTGGCACCGAGGTCGAGGATGCTGCGGAGCTTGTCCGAGTCACACAGTCTGCAACGCACGTTCACTCCAGAACAGTCGGTGGTCCAGTTGACCGGTGGACATCAGGTATTGGATCTGCTTGAGCCGGGTGTGCCCGCGGCCGTGGAAGGTGGCGCCGTCGAGGTCGATGCTGCGGAACACCCGGTGCAGTTGCGCGGCTCCCGCTGCCACCGACCAGCGCGCGGCGAAGTCGGGGAAGGCGGCATGGATGCGCGAGAAGTCCACCCGGTAGCTGCGCTGATCCGCACTGGGCGGGCCGAACGTGACTGCGCAGTCCGGGAATTCGGCGCCCACCAGCTCGGCGATGTCGCGGACGGTCACGTTGTTCTCGTCCGAGCCCACGTTCACCACCAGGTTGTGGGCGACGTCGCGATCGGCGGTGAGGGCACACCGGATGGCCTGGGCGATGTCGAGACCGTGGACCAGCGGCCGCCACGGAGTGCCGTCGCTGGTCATCGCGATGGTCTTCTCGATCCACGCCAATCCGCTGAGGTTGTTCAGCACGATGTCAAAGCGCATCCGTGGGGAGGCGCCGAACGCGGTGGCGTTGCGCAGGAACACGGGGGTGAAGGTGGCGTCGGCCATCGCGGTGAGATCGCGCTCCACCATCACCTTGCACCGGGCGTAGGCGGTCAGTGGATTCACCGGGCTGGTCTCGTCCACCACACC
This sequence comes from Mycolicibacterium tokaiense, assembly GCF_010725885.1. Classification (NCBI taxonomy): domain Bacteria; kingdom Bacillati; phylum Actinomycetota; class Actinomycetes; order Mycobacteriales; family Mycobacteriaceae; genus Mycobacterium; species Mycolicibacterium tokaiense. Next base: position 3,134,088 of record NZ_AP022600.1, read on the forward strand.
GTCGGCCGCGCCGTACACACTGCACGACGACATGTACACAAACCGTTGCACCCCGGCCTGTTTCGCGCAGGTGGCCAGGTGGACGCTGCCGGCATGGTTGATGTCGTAGGTGACCTCACCGATCAGGTCCCCCAGGGGATCGTTGCTCAACTCCGCCATGTGCACCACGGCGTCGAAGCCACGCAGGTCATCGACGGTGACCTCGCGGATGTCGGTGACCAGCGTCGCGGGCACCAAGCTCGGTGCGCCGGCCTGCCGCTCGGAGCACAGCCAGCCCGACTTGTAGTAACCGGTGTCCAGCCCCACGACGTCGAAGCCGTCGGCGGCCAGGGTGGGGGCCGTCAAGGCGCCCAGGTAGCCGTCGGAACCGGTGATGAGAACACGCATGACGAATCCTTATCTATGGCGTGAGCTTCTTCGACTGCTCGTCCCTCGCAGCCTCGAACTCACGCTGGAAGAACGCGATGGTGAGCTTGTCGGACACGAATCCCTCGGCGTAGCGGTGCTGGGACTGGACGCCGCGGATCCGCATCAGGCCCAGGAAGGCCTCGGCATCGAACCAGGGCTTACCGGTCTGCGAGGGGTAACACTGGTGCAGCAGTTGCTGTTTGCGTTCCGCGTCGGCTGCGGTGGCGGGCACGAAGACGTTGGGGGTGGGCAGATCTGATTCCCATTTCAGGATTTCGTAACCCCAGTACGGATGCCCGCGGAACTCCGTCGGCACCAGCTCGGCCAGCAGGCGGTGGTCCTGGTGCGCGTCGTGACGCTGCGGGCCGATCACCAGATCGGGTTCGCAGCTGCGCCGGAACTCGGCCAACCTGGACTTGAGCGCAGCCCAGTGCTGCGGGAGGCGTCCGTCCGGGAAGTCGTGCACCGTCAAACGCACGTCGGCGCTGTCGCACAGGGCGGCCAGTGCGGCCTTCTCCTCCACTTCCCGCTCGGTACCGGCCCCGGTGCACACCATGGCGTGCACCACCAGGTCGGGGTTGGCGCGGGTCATTGCCAGCAGGGTGGCGCCGGCGCCGATGGCGATGTCGTCGCAATGCGCGCCCACCACCGCGAGGGTGGCGATGTCGCGGGGCGACACCGCCGTCACGCGACGGCCTTGGATTCCCACAGCGCCCAGGGGCGCACACCCTTGTTGTAGTCGGTGTCGAGCTCGGCGCGCTCCTTGAAGGTATCGGCCGGCTTCCAGAAGCCTTCGTGGCGGTAGCCGATGAGTTTGCCACTCCCGGCCAGCGAGTAGCACGCATCGCCCACCAGGTCACCGTTCTCGGGGATCAGGTCGATGACGTCGCGGTGCAGCACGAAGTAGCCGCCGTTGATGCCCACCGACATCTCGGCCAGCGGCTGCACCTCTTTGATCTCACCCGAAGGCGCGATGTCGACACAGTGGAAGGAGCTCGCCGGCGGTACCACCAGCATCGAGGCCAGGGCGCCGCTGCTGATGGTGTTGTTCACCATGGTGTCCAGCGGAGCGTCGGTGAGCACGTCGGCGTAGTTCGCCAGGAAGTACTCGTCGTCGCCGAGGTACTTGCGCACCCGGCGCAACCGCTCACCGATGGGCGATTCGATGCCGGTTTCGGCGAAGGTGATGGACCATTCGGCGATGTCCGACGACAGCATCTGCACTTTGCCGTCCGACAGCACGAAGTCGTTGGACGGGGTTTCGTTGTAGCGCAGGAAGTACTCTTTGATCTTCTCCGCGCCATAGCCCAGGCAGAGGATGAAGTCCTTGTGGCCGTGATGGGCGTAGTACTGCATGACATGCCAGACCAGCGGGCGGGGGCCGACCATCTGCAGCGGTTTGGGGATCACGTCCTCCTGGGCCGTACGCATCCGCATTCCATACCCGCCGCAGAACAAGACGACCTTCATGCTTCGCTCCCTGTCGAACGAGGGACGCGCCGTGCGAGACACACGTGGCGCGCCACATCTGAACTTCTCCCCGAGTTCATTACCCGCAAATCATCAGTTCTTAACCATCGACGTTCTCCGGTCGGCGGGTTCTGAGGATTGAATCGAAATTATCGTCGGTGCGGCGCGGTGTCAATCCGACAGTGGCAAACAGGGCGGCGTATCGCCGGCGTCAATAAAATCTATGGCCTCACCTGCGTGAGTGCTGTGTATGTAGTGCTACACGATCACTTCTCGGCGACCTGGCGTGCTGACACCTGTCGAATCGCCGGTGCGGCGGATGCGTCACGAGGGGGCTCGGAGATGGAGTCGCCATTACGCAATAAGGCAAAGTCTCAGCGAATTGCCAGCACGGCATCGTGAGCTCATGAATGCAAATCGTCGACCTTGGCGGCGACACGGACGACACCGCTGGTGCGGATAGCATGGCGGGGTGGGTCTTCCGGATTTGCTGGCTGAGCTTGTTGTGCTGCAGACGATTTCGGGGGATCCCGCACCGCAGCGCCGAGCCATGGAACTCTGTCTGTCGACGGTTCGCCGTGGGCAGCCCAGTGTGCGCGTCGAATCCGACCTGGCGGGGCCACACCCGTGGGCGGTGCTGACCAACGACGCCGCGCCTGGGACGCCCCGGCTGGCGTTCTGCTGCCACGTCGACACGGTGCCCACCGGGCCGCTGCAGTCCTGGTCCTATGCGCCGTTCGGGGCAGAGATCCACGACGGACGACTGGTCGGCCGGGGCGCCACCGACATGAAGGCGGGGCTGGTGGCCGCGCTGGCCGCGGTGGGACACGCCGTCGATACCGGGGTCCCGGTGGCGCTCATCCTGACCTCCGACGAAGAGGTGGGCTCGCTGGGTGCCCAGGGAGCCGGCCATGCCGCCGCAGCGGCCGACCTGGGTGCCGTCATCGTCCCCGAGGCCACGGCCAATCGGGTCAACCTGGGGCACCGCGGCGCCCTGTGGCTGCGGGTGGCCACCGCGGGGGTGGCTGCCCACGGCAGCACGCCGCACCTGGGTCGTAATGCGATCCTGGCGCTCACCGATGTCATCCAGCGGGCCCGCGCCGAACTCCCGCAGGCCACCCACACCCACCTCGGCTCGTCGACCTGGAACCTCGGAACCGTCACCGGCGGGAGCGCGCCCAACATCGTTGCCGCCGATGCCAGTTGCGTCGTCGATCACCGCACCGTGCGCAACGGACCGGAGCTGCTGCAGTGGTGGACCTCCCAACCGGAGGTGGCGTCGGTGGACGCGCTGATCGACCTGCCTGCACTGTGGACGTCGGCCGACCATCCCTGGGTGGCCGGACTTCCGGTGGCGCCGGCGGCCGACCCGGTGTCCTACTTCACCGACGGCGCGGTGCTGGGCACCGTGCTGCCGGACGTGCCGGTGGTCATCTGGGGCCCGGGGGATCCGGCCACCATGCACGCCGCCGACGAGGCCGTCTCGCTGAGCGACATCGACACCGCGGTCGAGTACTACCGCAGCGTGGTGACGCGCTGGGGCGACGATCAGACCCGGTAGGCGTCCAGGCGCCGGTCGGCGAAGGTGTTGTTGAACTGGTTCAGCTGACGGCTGGCACCGATACCGCTGAGGTCCAGGTCGGCGATGATCACGTCCTCGTCGGAGGGTGATGCCGGCCCCGCCGCGTACCAGCCGCTGGGTGCGGTGATGACGCTGCGGCCCAGGAACTCCTGGCCGCGCTCGGTGCCGCACCGGTCCGCGGCGACGATGGGCACGCCGTTGCAGTGGGAGTTGGCGCTGCACAGGATGTTCGCCATGGCGCGGCCGTCGGCGTCGTTGCCGGCGGTCAGTGGCACCCAGTTGGTGGGCACACACAGCAGGTCCGCGCCGGCGAGGGCGAGGGTGCGGGCGGCTTCGGGGAACCAGATGTCGTAACAGATCAGGATGCCGATCGAGCCCACCGCGGTGTCGTACACCGGTAGGCCGACATCACCGGGGGAGAACACCACGTTCTCCTGATCCCACAGATGCAGCTTGCGGTACCGGCCGATGAAACCGTCCGGCCCCAGCAGCGCGCTGGAGTTGTACAGCCGCTCACCGTCGCGTTCGGCGATCCCGAACACGATGTGCATGCCGAGTTCGGTGCACGCGGCCAGCAGCCGGGCGCAGGTGGGCCCGTCCGGTACCTCCTCGGACACCGTGCGGCACTCGTCGGCATCGGCGAACATGTAACCGGTGGTGGCCAGTTCGGGGAACACCGCCAACTGCACGCCCTCGGCGGCCAGTCGGTGCATCGCGGCCACCATGGCGTCCACGTTGCCGCTGACGTCGAGCATCGTGGGATCGGTCTGCACGCTCGCGACGCGGATCATGGTTGATTCACCTTCTCTGGCTCTGGCTCGACATCTCGGGACAGGGTGCGCCGCCACGCGGGTTTGACCGACGATCGCCGCCACGGGGTCAACAGCACCTCGGCGACGGCCACCGTGCCGAAGGCCAGCAGGCCCAGGATCACCAGCAAGATGATGGCGGCGAACACCGACGCGACGTCGAGGCGGGACTGGGCTTCCAGCAGCGAGACCCCCAGTCCGCCGGTGGTGGAGGCGGTCCATTCGCCGAGTACCGCGCCGGTGACGGCGAAGGTGGCGGTCATCTTCAGGGCGGAGAACAACGGGGTCAAGGTGGCGGGCAGCGTCACCGAACGGAAGATGCGCCAACGGGTTCCACCCATCGCCTTCACCAGGGCAATCAGATCCTTGTCCACCGAGGCCAACCCGTCCAGGACGTTGACCACCACGGGGAAGAACACGATGAGCGCCACGATGGTCAGCTTGGGCGCCAGACCGAAGCCCATCCAGATCACCAGCGCCGGTGCGACGGCGATGATCGGCACGGCCTGGGAGGTGATCAGGATGGGGTAGAGGCCGCGTTGCACCAGCGGTGACCACGACATCACCAGGGCGAAGAAGAAGCCGGCGGTGGCGCCGATGAGGAAGCCGAGGATGAACTCCTGGCTGGTGATGACGGCGCCCGGACCCAGCGACGACCAGTCGTCGCGCAGCGCCTCGAATGTCCGTGCCGGACTGGGCAACACGTAGGGGGCGATGTCGAAGATGCGCACCGCCAGGTCCCACACCACGACCAGCAGGACCATGCCGAGCACGGGAATGCCCAATGCGCGCAGGCGAAGCGGGATGCTGGCGCCGATCTTCGGCATCACGCCACCTCCGGGGCGCGCCCGTAGATGAGGTCCAGCACCCTCGCCTTGAGCTCGACGTAGTGGGCGTCGGTGGTCATGTGGATGTCCCGCGGCCGGGGCAGGTCGATCGGGATGACCTCCTGCACACGGCCGGGCCGCGGTGTCATCACCACCACCCGGTCACCCAGGAACAGTGCCTCGTCGATGTCATGGGTGACGAACATGATCGTCTTGCGCTGCTCACGCCAGACCTGCAGCAGCCACTGCTGCATCAACAGTCGGGTGTGGCTGTCCAGGGCGCCGAACGGTTCATCCAGGAGCATGACGGGGTGATCGAGCGCCAAGGTGCGCATGACGGCCACCCGCTGCCGCATCCCGCCCGAGAGCGCGTGCGGATAGTGGTTGAGGTAGCCGCCCAGGCCGTAGCGCTGCGCCATCTCAGCCGCGGCCTCCCGGTCCTGGCGGGAGGCGCGGCCGGTGATGTCGGCACCCAGCACGATGTTCTCCAGCACGGTGCGCCACGGCAGCAGCAGATCCTTCTGCAGCATGTAGCCGACATGCCCCGACCGGCCTTTGATGTCGCGACCATCCAGGGTGATCGAGCCACTGGTCGGCGTCAGCAGCCCGGAGACGATGTTGAAGATGGTGGACTTCCCGCAGCCCGACGGGCCCACGATGCAGACGAATTCGCCGTCTCGCACGTCGAGGTCCACCGGCGCCAGGGCCTCGATGCCGTCGAAGCGCTGGGAGATGCCCCGCAACTGCAGGGTCACGGGGTGCGCCCGTCGGCGAGCCAGGACACGGTCTGCGTCCACAGCGTCGAGAAACCCTCCCAGCGGGTGAACTCCGCGGGTGCCCAGTGTGGGCCGATGTCACTGGCGAAGGCCGCGCATCGGCCCTCGCCGTAGTGGCCCACGGTCAGAAGCGGGTGGCCGTTCACCTGGGCCAGCACCTCCGATGCCGATCGGGGAGCCAGGCGCTGGAACCCCAGCAGTGCCGGCCAGGTGTCGGGAAGACCTGCGGTGCAGGGATGAACGGGTCCGAACAGGTGCGGGACGGCGCCTTCGGGAGTCTCCTCCCGGTCGTCGCCGTCCTCCATCAGGACCGGCAGCGACTCGGCCAGCGGTGAGTTCTTGTAGTTGGCTTTCGCCTCGATGCCCTGGAAGCTGAGGTAGCCGCCCACCATCATCAGCGACCCGCCCTCGCGCACCCAGTCCCGCAGCACCCGCAGCCGGTTCGGAAACGACTTGCCGTGCAGGAAAACATCGTTGGGCATCAACAGCGTGTTGGACCCGATGTCGGACAGGATCACCACGTCGAAGGCGTCGAGCTGGTCGGCGGAGGTGGGGAAGCTCTGCGCGGCGACGTGGTTGGGCATGAACGTCACCTGGTGCCCGCCGGTGGTCAGCGCGTCCGAGAAGTCCTGCACACCTTCCTGATAGGCCACCGTGGTGAAGGAGTCGAACCCCTTGGTGTGGATCGATGTGGTGGTCCAGGATTCGCCGGCGATCAGTACGCGTGCCACTGCCGACTCCTTTCGAGGTTGAGGGGAGGGGGTGTCATCGGATGACGGTGCACCCGTCGGGGCCGAACCAGATGACATCTTCGACCTTGACTCCGTAGAGGTGGTTGCCGACGAAGGGTTCGACGGCCCAGCCGCCCCACATCGGTGTGGGGTTGTTCCGGTCGATGTAACCCTGTGTGTAGGAGACGTTCTGACCGATCGAATGCCCGATGTTGCCCAGGCGGTCCATGTGATTCCACCCGGTTCCCGCGATGCAGTCGTTGAACGCCGACCACAGCTCGCGGGCGGGCATGCCGGGATAGGCGGCGGCCAGCACGGTGTCGTGGATCTTCTGGATCTCCGCTTTGGCCTCCAGATAGTCGGGCTGATCGCCGATGACGAAGGTCCGGGTGCAGTCGCCCCACCACCCGTCGACCACCGGATGCACGTCGATGAAGCCGGAATCGATGTTCCACAGCATCCGGTCGGTGGGCCCGACGGTGGGGAAGCAGTCCAGGCTGCCGGAGCCGAACCCGACGTTGACGATGGTCCACAGGCCGGTGGACCCGCGGGCGCGCATCGTCTCTTCTGCCCACCGGGCCAGCTCGCGTTCGGTCATGCCGGCCCAGATGACCTCGGCGGCCAGCTCGGCGACGTCACGGGCCAGTAGTTGCGCGGTGACGAGCCCGGCTGGGGGAGTGGGGCTGATGTCCTGCATGCGGTGTCCTCGGTTCGCTCAGTCGGGCAGGTAGTCGTCGGTCCAGTAGGCGCTGGGCTCGTCGACGGACTTCACCAGGTCCTGGGCGACGGCGGCGTCCAGCAATCCCTTCCACTGTTCGTCGCTCTGGACGAACGGCTGCGGCTGGGCCTCGAGGATCTTGGTGGTCGCGTTCCAGGAGTCGGTGATGAACGCCATGTCGGAGTCCGGGTAGGCCTTTTGGAAGGTCTCCATGGCAGCGGCCGGGTCGGCCAGGGAGTCTTCCAGTCCCTTCTTGGTGGCCGCCATGAAATCCTTTGCCGTGTCCTGGTTTCCGTCGAGCCAGCTGGTGTTACCGGCCACCACGAAGATGGGCGCGTTGGGTGCGCCATGTTCTGCGGCGGGCATGAAGAACGGTTCGAAGCCGCCGTTGACGCGGATCTCCGCGGACTCGGCATTGGTGACACCGGTGATGATGTCGACCTTGTTCTCCAGCAGCAGCGGCACGGTGTTGTCGGCGGCGGTGACCAGCTGCACGTCGGGCAGGGTCAGACCCACCGAGTCCAGCATCATCGTCAGCTGCGCCTTGGACCACGCGTCGTTGTAGATGCCGATGGTCTTGCCCTTGACCTGGGCCAGGTCGAACGGTTCGCGGGAGATCAGGCCCCAGTTGTTGCTGTCGCCGTAAGAGCCGATGGCCACCACCGGCGCGTCCTGGTCCTTGGCGAACAGCACGTCCAGGGTGGTGGTGAAGGCGACGTCGGCTTCGTCGGTGCCCAGGAACTTCATGGTGTCGGCGACGGTGGGCGGCGGCGTGATGGTCAGGTCGATGCCGGCGTCGGAGTAGTAGCCCTTGTCCTTGGCCACCACGAACGGCGTCCAGAACGCGTCGGCCACCGGCCATTCCATGATCATCCGGACCGGCTTGAGGCCGTTGTCCGTGGTTTCTGTCGAGTCGCCGCCGCAGGCGACGAGCCCGACGGTGGCGGCGGCGGTCAGCACGGTGGCTGCCACGGAGCGCAAGCGGATCTTCATACGTCTCCTCCGGTGATGTAAACGATTGCCTGAATGATGCGTCATACCAAACCACTGCGCAGTGAAACGGCGCAATAGCTCTGCGTTTCATGTGTGTAAACGATTGCCTGCCTTGGTCCGCAGGTGCTACACATGGGTGGTCGACGGAACGGGCGAACGGAATGAGGGGGCTGTGCGGCCGACTATCAGGCAGGTCGCCGAGCGGGCGGGGGTCTCGACGGCGACGGTGTCGCGCGCGCTGTCGGGCGCACGCACCGTGTCCCCGGAATTGGCGCGCCGCATCGAGGACGCGGTCGCCGAGCTGGGGTACTCGAGCAACGGCATCGCCAGCTCGCTGCGGCGCAGCCGCACCGACACCGTCGGCATGGTGGTCCCCGACATCGCCAACCCGTTCTTCACGGCACTGGTGAAGAACGTCGACCGGGTGCTGGCCGAACGCGGGCTGCAGATGCTGCTCTGCGACGCGCAGTCCAGCCCGCAGGTGGAGGCCGATCGACTCTCCTCATTGATCAACCGGCGGGTGGACGGCATCATCATCAGCCCCACCAACGAGATCGACAGCGGCCCCGCGGTGCGGGCGGCGTCCGCCCGGGTTCCCGTGGTGCAGATCGACCGCCGGGCCCGCGACACCGACACCGATTGGGTGGGCATCGACGACGACTTCGCCCAGTCCCTGATCGTCGGCCACCTGTGCGAGCGCGGGGTGCGGTCGGCGGCGTTCGTCAGCGCCCAGCCCACCGACTCGTCCACCGAACTGCGTCATGCCGGACTGCTGAAACACGCTGGTGCACAAGGCATCACCGTGCACCCGGACGCGGTGCTGATGGGGGAGTACTCCACGCGGTGGGGACAGCAGGCCGGGGCCCGGATTCTGGCGTCGGATACCCGGCCGGACGCCATCGTCTGCGGCAACGACCTCATCGCCCTCGGTGTGCTGCAGGCCTGCCGCGATGCCGGGGTCGCGGTACCGGAGCAGATGGTGGTGACGGGCTTCGACGACATTCCCTTTGCGGCGCTGAGCACCCCGCCGCTGACCACCATCGCCCAGCCGCTGGCCGACATCGCCGCCGAAGGGGTGCGGTTGCTGGCCCAGGCCATCGACGGCACCGCCACCACGCAGACCATCCGGGCCTCGCTGGGATCGCGTCTGGTGGTGCGCCAGTCCACGGTGATTTGTGGAGTGTCACCGGCGGACACCGCCGGTGACACTCCACAAATCACGTGAAGGGCTTGCGGCGATCCAGCCGTCGTGACCCGGCGCCGGCGCCACGCCACAGCTTGGCCACCCAGTCGGCATCCTCGTCGGTCACGAGGTTGCCCATCACCCGCACCGCGATGCCCATCAGCAGCTGCGAGCGCATCGCCAGCGGACCGGCCAGCGGCAGGAACCGGGGAATGGTCAACAACAGCGCCAACCGCCGCGCCACCGAGAAGCCGCGAGAGTAGTGCTGTTGCAGCACCGCCGGCCAGGCCTCGGTCAGATCACCGGAGCCCAGTAGCTCGGCCGCCAGCCGGCCGGTCTCCATGCCGTAGTCGATGCCCTCGCCGTTGAGCGGATTCACACACGCCGCGGCGTCACCGATCAGCATCCAGTTCGGTCCCGCCACCCCGGAGACGGCGCCACCCATCGGCAGCAGGGCCGACGACACCGCACGGGGTTCGCCCTCGAAACCCCACTCCTGGGCCTTGAGCGCGGCGTAGTGCTTGATCAGCGGCCGCAGCGCCACCTCGGCGGGCCGCGTGGCGGTGGCCAGCGCGCCGACGCCGATGTTCACCTCACCGTTGCCCAGCGGGAAGATCCACCCGTAGCCCGGCAGCACCGTGCCGTCGACGGCCCGCAACTCCAGATCCGAGGTCAGCCACGGGTCCGACGCCCTGGGCGACGAGAGGTAGGCCCGCCCGGCAACCCCGTACACCGTCTCCTGGTGCCACTGCCGGCCCAGCACCCGCCCCAACGTCGAGCGGGCGCCGTCGGCGACGATCAGCTCCCGGCAGCTCACCCGGTGCCCGTCGGCGAGCACCACCGCCGACACCCGGCCCGACGAATCATGTTCCACCGACACCGCTTTGACGCCCAACAACATCGCTGCCCCCGAGGCCTCCGCGGCCGCGCGCACGCGGTCGTCGAGTTCGGTTCGCGGCACCGCGGACCCGGTGGCCGGAAACGACGGCCCGGGCCAGCGCACCTGCACCGCGGAACCGAAGCCCGACATCCGCAGTCCGTGGTGGCGGATGTGGCCGTCGAGCCACGGTCCGAGCCCCAGGTGCTCCAGTTCGGCAACCGCCCGCGGGGTCAGTCCGTCGCCGCAGGATTTGTCCCGCGGGAAGGTCGCCGCATCGATCACCAGCACATCGCGGCCGGCTCTGGCGGCCCACGCCGCCGCCGCCGAACCGGCCGGTCCGGCGCCGATGACAACCACATCGGCAGCGCTGGCGGGGAGGGCATTCATGATGCCCAGTATGTTGGACCCGTGAGGACACCGGCGAGCGTGGTGGCGGGCGTGGATTTCGGCGATGCCGAGTTGGCCGCGAGTGTCCGCGACGGCGTGACGCAGATCGAGCAACTGATGGCCACTGAACTGGGCAAAGCCGACGAGCTGATGTCCGAGGCCGTGCACCACCTGTTCCTGGCGGGCGGCAAGCGGTTCCGGCCGCTGTTCACCGTGCTGTCGGCGTCGCTGGGTCCCGACCCCACCAACAACGACGTGGTGATCGCCGGAGCCGTCATCGAGATGGTGCACCTGGCCACGCTGTACCACGACGACGTGATGGACGAGGCGCAGGTGCGGCGCGGAGCCACCAGTGCCAACGCCCGCTGGAGCAACAACATCGCGATCCTGGCCGGCGACTATCTCTTCGCCACCGCCTCGCGGCTGGTGTCGCGGCTGGGACCGGAGGCCGTGCTGGTGATCGCCGACACCTTCGCCCAACTGGTCACCGGGCAGATGCGTGAGACCCGCGGTGTCACCGAGGGCGGCGACCCCATCGATCACTACCTCAAGGTGGTCTACGAGAAGACGGCGTGCCTGATCGCCGCGTCGGGCCGGTTCGGCGCGACGTTCTCCGGGGCCGACGACGAGCAGATCGAGCGACTGTTCCGCCTCGGCGGCATCGTGGGCACGGCCTTCCAGATCTCCGACGACATCATCGACATCGACAGCGATCCCGATGAGTCGGGCAAGCTGCCGGGCACCGATCTGCGCGAGGGGGTGCACACGCTGCCCGTGCTCTACGCACTCCGTGAGGACGGCCCGGATGCCGAGCGCCTGCGCACCCTGCTGGCCAAGCCGCTGGAGGACGACGCGGAGGTGGCCGAGGCCCTGGGTCTGCTGCGGGCGTCCACCGGCATGGCCAAGGCCAAGCAGACGGTGATGAGCTACGCCGAGCAGGCCCGCCAGGAGCTGGCGGCGCTGCCCGATGTGTCCGGCCGGCGGGCGCTGGAGTCGCTGGTGGAGTACACCGTCCATCGCCACGGCTGAGCCCGGGAACCCAGATCGCCGCTCCTGTCGTTAGATGAGCTGACATAGTCGCAATTTCTCGCAGGAGGACGCTGATGACCTGGCACACGGGTGGCAATCAGATCAAGACGTTCTTGCTCTTGATCGGGTTCACCGCCCTGATCGGTTTCATCGGGTTCCTGTTCGCCGGCGTCACGGGCAACACGGTGTGGATCTGGGGCGCCCTGGTCTTCGCGCTCGGCATGAACTTCTATACCTACTTCAACAGCGACAAACTCGCGCTGCGGGCCATGCATGCGCAGCCGGTCACCGAGATCCAGGCGCCGGTGATGTACAAGATCGTGCGCGAGCTCGCCACTGCCGCCCACCAGCCCATGCCGCGGCTCTACATCTCCGACACCGCCAACCCGAATGCCTTTGCGACAGGCCGTAATCCGCGCAACGCAGCGGTGTGCTGCACCACCGGGATCCTGCAGATCCTCAACGAACGTGAACTACGCGCCGTGCTGGGCCATGAGCTGTCCCACGTCTACAACCGCGACATCCTGATCTCCTGCGTCGCCGGGGCGATGGCGTCGGTGATCACCGCGCTGGCCAACATCGCCTGGATCGCGGGCATGTTCGGCGGCAACAACCGCCAGGGCAACGGCGGCAACTTTCTGGTGATCCTGCTGATCCAGCTGCTCGGCCCCATCGCCGCCACTGTGGTCCGCATGGCGGTGTCACGGTCGCGGGAGTACCAGGCCGACCAGTCGGGTGCCGAGCTCACCGGTGACCCGCTGGCCCTGGCGTCGGCGCTGCGCAAGATCTCCGGTGGCGTCGAGATGGCGCCGCTGCCGCCGGATCCCAAACTGGCCGACCAGGCGCACCTGATGATCGCCAGCCCGTTCCGGGCCGGGGAGAAGATCGGCAAGCTGTTCTCGACGCACCCGCCGATCGCCGACCGCATCCGGCGCCTCGAGGACATGGCGGGCCGGGGCCCCGGGCACTACTGAGCCGGCTCAGGCCGCGTCGCGGCTCGCGGTCGCTGTCTTCCCGGTCGGTGTCTTCTCGGTGACCTTGTCCTTGACCGGCTTCGTGTCTGTGTCTGTGTCCAGGTCCTTCACCGGAGCGGTCTCGCCGTCGGTGGGATCGTCGGCGTCCTCGTCGGTGGTGTCCGGCTCGGGTGCCTCGGTCGGCTCCTGGGCGGGTTCTTCGGTGTCCTCGGTCGGCTCTTCGTCCTCGACCGGCTCTTCGGTGTCCTCGACCGGATCTTCCTCGGCGGCGTCCTCGTCTGTCGGCTCCTCGGCAGGCGCAGGTTCCTCGTCCTCGCCGACCGGGACCTCGACGTCGGGCGTGGGTTCGGTCACCTCATCGGTGGGCTCGTCGTCGGCCGGCTTCGGGGTCTTGTCGGACGGCTCCTTGTCCTTGTCCTTGGAGCCCGAATCCGAATTCGACTCGTCGGCCACCTCTGCCGCGGCCAGGCTGGAGGTGGCGTCTTTGTCCGAGCGGTGTCCGACGAACAGCGACTCGATGCCCTCCTTGACCCCGACGATGAAGTCGAGGACCACCTTGATGGTGTCGGCCATGGTGGGCAGCAGACTGTTGCCGTCGGTGGTGGCGTCGCGGTACCCCCAGTAGACCAGCGCGGTGAGCGCAGGTTCGAGGACGTCGGCAAGTTCATTGCCGAACAAGCCGAAGTAGTCACGCAGCGGACGGACCAGCGGCAGCGGCCCGTCGTCCTCGTAGGTGACGTAGGTGACCCCGTTACGCGTCTCGACCTTGGCCTTCACCAGCGTGCCGTCGGGGTTCTTGAAGGTGACGTAGAGGACGCCGTCGATGCGCTCGGTGGTGACGTCCAGGCCGTCGCACGACATGTTCAACCGGCACGTCACGCTGCCGTCGGCGTTGACCTGCACGGGCGACAGCGCGCGGGTGAGGTAGGCCGCGACGGAGTTGGTCAGCGCCAGGGGATTGAGCAGCGACACCGCGGCGTAGGAGTTGAAGTCGTAGCCGAAGCTCGTCACCACATCACCCTGCGTCGGGCCGGCGACCGGAACATCCGGGGCAGGGGGAGTGACGACCGCCTCGCCGACCTGCAGCGACGGCAGATCGAACGACACCACCGGGCTGCCGGGCGGCGGGATATCGGGGACGGTGGCCGGGCCGGTGGGCGCCAGCGGAGGGAGCAGTTGGGGCGGCAGGTTCCAGCCCTGTTGGTTGATGAACGGCATGGTGCTGGTGACGCCCAGGGCCGTGGACGGGACCATGCCGTCCGGCCCGGACTCGTCCAACGCGCTCCAGATGCCGAACGGTCCGGTGAGGAAGTTGACCATGACGCCCCGGCTGTCCGAGGGCAGCAGGCGCTGCTGAATGGCATCGGCGATACCGCCCACGCCGTCGATCTCGCCGGAGCCGTCATCCATCAGCAGCGCGGCCAACAGCAAGGGGGGCGCAGCCGTCAGAGGCTGGATGACGGTGAGACCGGCGACGCTCACGGCAACGGCAGCTGTCGTCAATATCGACGACCGCAAATCCCCCGCCACGCAACCGCCTCCCCCAGAAACACCTGATAATTCACTGAGCAGTGTACGGCCTGCAGACCGTTGCTGAAAGGTATTGCGGACGCCAGCTCAGCTGCGGGTCTTGGCAGATATTGACGTGTGCGCGCAGAGTGGCATTCATTCGGCGATTCTGGCGTTTTCCTGAGCTTTACTGGCGGCATCCTCAGGTTCTGCGGCGAACTCATTCCAGGCTGGTAACACCGAGCGGGTCCTGCGACGAACCTCTAGTGTGAGCAGTGTGCTGAGCAGAGTCCTGATCGCGGCCTGCTGCGCGGGTGCAGCGTTGGCCGGTTCGTCGTCGGTGGCCGCCGCGGAGCCCGCGCCGCCTCCTCCGCCGCCGCCGAACATCAATGGCTTCACCCCGGTGGTGCCCTCGGACTACGAGGTGCAGCCGGGCCTGTACGGCTTCACCACACCTTCGGGCATCACGTGCGTCGTCAGTCGCAGCACCGCCTACGGCTGCAACGGGCCGTTCCCCGGCGCACCCAACGGCGCCAACATGATCACCGGCGGCGCCAACGGCATGCCCGGGTTCACCAACTCGCCGCGGCCGCTGTTCGTCTCCGACACCCCCGCCAAACCGCTGCCGGTGAATTCGCGGCTCAGCTACGGCACCATCAGCTGCGGTGTGGACGGGGCCGGCGCGGCCATCTGCACCAACAGCTTTGATCAGACCGGCTTCGTGCTGGGCCCGGCCACCAGCTGGAACTTCGGCGCCGTCAACCCGCTGCTGGATCGTCCCGAAGGCACCAACCCGTACGCGAACTGAGCACCAGGCGTTGAGGCTGCGCTGACGCCCGTGGTTCGGCCGAAATGGCGGGCGTGGTTGCAGTCTCAACGCACCCATCTCTGCCGGCGCCGTGCGCGCCATGGCAGAACAGCATCGCCGCGCCCGCGGGCTGACCCAGCTGGACAAGCTGATCGACCGCGTGCAGTACGCCCGAGACCTCGAGCGCAGCGACTACATCGCCCACGTCGGGTGGCTCGATATCCGCGTCATCGGAACTCACCCGGAAGCGCGCATCGTGCGACGGGTCAGTGACGCGTGTGTGATGCGCGGCTACGGACCCGGCACAAACCGCCGGGCGATCGGCAACCACTTCTGCAGATCGTCGGAGGTCTCGTACTCCGAGTCCAACAGGTAGAGGCTGGGCGCCGGGCAGCTCGCGCCGATCTCCACCAGCACCGGACGCAAGGTCAGCTCGGGTGCCAACGCATGGGCATACGACCCCCCGAGCATCAGCGGGAACGTGGTGGTCTGGCCGAGCTCGCCGGCGCCGAACTGGTCGAGGAACAGCTTCAGCAGACCGGTGTAGGTGGCCTTGAACGTCGGGGACGCCACCACCAGCACGTCCGTTGACTTCACGATCTCCTTGGCCTCGGCCACTTTCGGGTCACCCCAGCCGAGCAGTCCGGCGCCGAGTTCGACGACCTCGACGACGTGCTCGGGCGCTGCACCGGTGAGTTCGCGCGTCACCAGTTCAGCGGCGGCGCGGGTTCGCGAGTGGGGCTTGGGGTTTCCGACGACGACAACAGCCATGGCCCCAGTCAACACGTAACCGGCGCCGGGTGCAGCGTCGTCAGAACCCGCTGCCGTGCACCTCATGGCCGGGCTTCTCGGCAATCAGGCCGTGATAGGCCTGTTCCACGGAGGATCCGTGGTTGATCACCGCATCCACTTCGCGGGCGATCGGCATCGGGATGCCGTACTTGTCGGCGAACTCCATGATCACGCTGGCGGCTTTGACGCCCTCGGCCACCTGGTTCATCGACGCGATGATCTCGCTGAGCGGCTTACCGGAGCCGAGTTGCTCGCCGACGTGCCGGTTGCGGCTGCGCTGGGAGGTGCAGGTGACGATGAGATCACCCATGCCGGCGAGCCCTGCGAAGGTGTCGCGCGAACCGCCCAATGCCACGCCCAGCTTCGACATCTCCGCGACGGCCCGCGCCATCACCATGGCTCTGGTGTTCTCGCCGATCCCCAGCGAGTACCCCATGCCGACGGCGATGGCGTACACGTTCTTCAACGCGCCGGCCATCTCCACCCCGCACACGTCGTCGGTGGTGTACGTGCGGAAACGCTTGGTGCGGAACAGGTTCGCGAGGTTGGCCGCCAGGTGCTGGTCGGGCATCGCGAGTACGGCCGCGGCAGCGTAACCGTCGGCGACCTCGCGGGCGATGTTCGGGCCGGCCAGGATTCCGGCGGGGTGGCCGGGCAGCACCTCGTCGACGATCTCGCTCATCCGCAGATTGGTGCCCTGCTCGAGCCCTTTGACCAATGACACCACCGGCACCCACGGGCGCAGCTCGCGAGCCAGCTCGGTCAGCACCCCGCGAAACCCGTGCGAGGGCACACCCATGACGATGACGTCGGCGCAGTTGGCTGCTTCGGAAAAGTCGGTGGTGGCCCGCAACGACTCGGGCAGGGCGGTGTCGTCACCCAGGTACCGCGAGTTGCGATGGTTGTTGTTGATGTCGGCGGCGGTCTCCTCGGCGCGGACCCACTGCAGCGTCGGCCCGCGTCGGGCACAGATGGACGCGACGGTGGTTCCCCAGGAACCACCACCGAGCACGACGACCTTGGGATCACGCTGAGCGGGAGGCATGGCG
Source organism: Mycolicibacterium tokaiense (assembly GCF_010725885.1). Lineage (NCBI taxonomy): Bacteria > Bacillati > Actinomycetota > Actinomycetes > Mycobacteriales > Mycobacteriaceae > Mycobacterium > Mycolicibacterium tokaiense. The sequence continues at coordinate 3,151,013 of NZ_AP022600.1, forward strand.
ATCAGCGTATTGCGCAGCCCGCAACTTGACGGGCGGTTGGTGAATCCCGTTGCTGGGTCACACCGCAGACTTGCGCATGGTGACCGCGCCGATGGCTGCGGCGATCATGCAGGCAAGTGCGACTGCGGCGGCGAACCAGGGGAACACCGTGGCCAGGCCCCAGTGCGTGGCGGCCCATCCGGCCACGATGGTGGGGATGGCCATGGCGGCGTAGGCGCACAGGTAGAACGCCGACATGGTCTCGCCGCGCTGACCGGAGGGAACCACTTTGGACAGATGGCGCAGCGAGCCGCCGAAGCCGAGGCCGAAGGTGGCGCCCAGCAGTGCGGCCGCGACGAACACCAGCGGCCAGGAGTGCAGCGCCAGCACCGGGATGGTCACCACCAGCGACACGGCCATGCCGACATCGCCGATGATCGCGGCGCGGTGGGCCGGGACCCTGGTGGCGGCCAGCTGCGCCATCGCCGCGGCGAAGGCGGTGATGCCGACAACCCCGCCCGCGAACAGCAGGTTGTCGATGTGCGTCTGGTGTGCGGCCAGCGACGGGTAGAGCGACAGCAGCACACCCAGCACCGACCACGACGCCATGGCCCCCAGCGCGGCGAACCAGAAGTCGGACCTGATGGCCTGCGGCACCGAAGGTTTCGAGATGCGAATGGGCCCACGCGAGCGGCTGGTGTGGGGTTCGCGCAACGTCAGCACACCCACCCCGACGACGGCGCACACCACAGCCACCACCGCGTACGGGGTGCGCAGTGGATGAGGCGCGTACTGGGCCAACACCGAGGACGCGACGATGGCCACGGCGATACCGATGTTGAAGCTGACGCCGCTGTGCAGGCCGGAACGCATGCCGTGGTCCGGTCGCAGATCCAGCAGCGCCGCCGCGGCGGCCACCACGATAGAACCCACGGCAGCACCGTGCACGGCGCGGGCGATCAGCAGCAGCACGATGTCCTCGGCGATCAAGAACAGCACCAAGCCGGCGATCAACGCCACCAGCGCACCCAACAGCACCGGCTTGCGACCCACCACATCGGAGATCCGGCCCGAGACCAGGACCGCGACCAGCGCGGCGAAGGCGTAGACGGCGAAGACAACCGTCGTGGCCAGCGGGGTCAGGTGCCAGGTGGACTCGTAGATGCCGTAGAGCGGTGCGGGCAGACCCGAGACTCCCAGCGCCATGCCGCACAGCACGAGCAGCAGGGGGTAGGCCCTACGCTGCGTTTCGGTTCCGTGCTGCGGATCGGTCGACGCCAGCGCCATCACGTCTCCTGGGGTAAGTTTGATGAGTATCGAACCGGCCCGAGCTTACGCCTGGTTTGATGATCATCAAACTGATTATCGGTGAGACGAGGAGCACAGCATGGCGGAGGTAGCCGCGGTCAGCGCCGTCGCGCCCGTCCATCAGGTGCTGGCCGCACTGCAGGACCCCGTGCGCCTGGAAATGGTGCGCCGGCTGCGCAACGCCGGCGCCCCGGTGAAGTGCCAGCTGCTCTACGACGGCATCAACAAGTCGACGGCCACCCACCACTTCAAGATCCTGCGCGAAGCCGGGCTCATCGAGCGGCTGTGCGCCGATGGGCAGACCCATCAGCGGCTGCGCGACGCCGACGTGGACGCCGCGTTGCCCGGTCTGCTCGATGCGGTGGTGGGCGGGGCGAACCGGGCGGCCGATCACTCAGTCTGAGCCCCTGTGCGCTGAACTTTTCTGTGTTTGCCGCAGCCGTATGGGCAGGATTGCCAAACCCCATCATCTCGCGCCATCATTGGCGACGAATTTCCTGCCGCCAGCATGTAAATCCAGCAAACATGCCGCGCACCTGCGGGTTTTCGCTGTTTCTGCCGGTTCGAAGTAGCGTTCGGCGAAAGTGTGCAAAAGCAAACAGGTTGGCGTAATGTCCTTTTCGTTCCATCGCGGGGGTTGCTCGGAAGAGTGGCAAGTATGCGGACGACGGGCGGCACACGCCGAGGCCGAAAGGTCATGTCCGACATCGCTCCTGTGATGTCGAACGGTTCACGGTGTCACGTCAACCGCAGACGAGAGCAGGCGGCCATGGGGTCGCAGTTCCATCACGCCGCGGTGGTTGCGGCGACGGTCATAGACCGGTGCGGGTGGCAGTCGATGTCGTCGAGGGGTCGACATACTCTGCGGTCACAGCGCCGGCGTCCGGCGCCGCAACCACTCAGGCGATCGCGCTCGCTCTCGCTGCCGGCTTGATGGGCGCCACGTCGGCGGACCGACCGAACACCATGTCCTCGTCGATGCGATCGAAATGATGGTCGATGGCGTCGGCGAAGAAGTTCTGCCGCACATTCCATGGCCGCTTGGTGCCCGACTTCGGCAGAGCGTGCGGGTTGCGCAGCACGTAGTTGGCCTGGATGTCCCAGGCGAGTTTCTCCGGCATCGGCTGGTCGCCCAGGTGTGGATAGGCATGGGTGTAGCCGCGCGAGCGCATGTAGGCCAGCAGCTTGGCCACCGAGCGCGCCGTCATGTCTGCGCGCAGCGTCCACGACGCGTTGGTGTACCCGACGCACCACGCGAGGTTGGGGACGTCCTCGAGCAGGTGTGCCTTGTAGACAAATCGGTCCTGCGGCGCGAGTGGGGCGCCGTCGATGCTGAGTTTCACCCCGCCGAGCGCCAGCAATTCCAGGCCGGTGGCGGTGACGATGATGTCGGCGTCCAGGTGGGCACCGGAGCGCACGACGATTCCCGTCGCATCGATGTGGTCCACGTGGTCGGTCACGACCTCGGCCCGCCCGGTGCTGATGGCGTGGAACAGGTCGGCGTCCGGCACCGCGCACAGGCGCTGGTCCCAGGGGTTGTAGCGCGGCTTGAAATGGACGTCCACCGGATAGCCCGGCGGCAGATTGGACATGGCCTGGCTTCGGATGAACCGCTTCATCGACCTGGGTGACTTGCGGGCCCACAGCCACACGAAGCCTTCGAAAAACGCGGCGAACCACTTCGCGAAAGCGTGAGAGGCCCTGCGCGAGGCTACTTTTCGCACCGCTTCGGTGACGGGGTTGACGCTCGACCCGCTCAGTACATAGCTGGGGGAGCGCTGCAGCATGGTGACTTTGGCGGCCTTCTCGGTGAGCGCCGGGATCAGTGAGATGGCGGTGGCGCCGCTGCCGATCACCACCACCGACTTGCCGGTGTAGTCCAGATCCTGCGGCCAGAACTGGGGGTGCACCACCGTGCCGGTGAAGGACTCCATCCCGGGGAAGGCGGGGGTGTGGCCCTGGTCGTAGTTGTAGTAGCCGCTGCCGAAGAACAAGAAGCGGGTGCGATACACCTTCTGTTCGCCGTCGGCGTCCACGTGCACCGTCCAGGTGTCGGTGCCCGAATCCCAGTCGGCGGAGCGCACATGGCTGCGGTAGCGGATCCGGCGGTCGATGCCGTGGGTGCGGGCCGCGTCCTTGATGTACTCGCGGATGTGGGCGCCGCCGGCCATACCCTCACGCCGGGTCCAGGGTGCCCACGGGAAGCTCAACGTGAAGATGCTGCTGTCGCTGCGCACGCCCGGGTAGCGGAACAGGTCCCAGGTGCCGCCCATCTGCTCGCGGCGTTCGAGGATGACGTAGTTCAAATCGGGGTTGCGTTCGGCGATGCGGTAGGCCGCGCCGATCCCGGAGAAGCCCGCACCGATGATCACGACGTCGACGGTCTCGGGATCGTGGTCGGTGTGCAGTTCTGGTGAAGTCACGACGTCCCCCAAAGATGTGGCACTGGTCACTCCAGCCTAGGCATCCACCGGTTGGTTGGGCCAGCCCGGTCGGTGTTCGGCCGCAGCCGCACTGCATTCATGTGCTATGCAAAAGGAATGGGTTTCTCAGCCGGATGTCGTCGTGACCGCTGAAACCACCGCACCCCCGCTGCCGCCACGCGGTGCTTTCCGACTGCTCATGGACCCCGCGTTCGGCTCCCTGTTCTGGGGCAAGATGCTCAGCGCCGCCGGGGTGTGGACGCACAACCTGGTGGCCGCGGTGGTGGTCTTCGAGGCCACCGGCTCGGCGCTGATGGTGGGCCTGCTCGGGGTCGCGATGTTCGTGCCGCAGCTGGTGCTCAACCCGCTGGCCGGCAAGTGGGCCGACCGCGGCGACCCCATCCGCCAGGTGATGATCGGGCGCATCGTCTGCCTGGTCGGGTCCGGCTCGCTGGCCATCTGGTCGATCCTGGCCACCGATCCGCAGGGCCTGGCCGCCGCGCTGCCCATCATCGCCGCGTCCGGCGTGGTCGGTATCGGGTTCGTGGTGGGCGGCCCGGCGATGCAGTCGCTGGTGCCGTCACTGCTGCGCCCCGGCGAGTTGTCCATCGGCATGAACCTCAATACCGTGCCGCTGACGATCGCGCGCATCGGCGGGCCCGTGCTGGGGGCGTTCGCGCTGGCGCATCTAGGCCCCACCGCCGCGTTCGCGGCCAGCGCCACCACCCACCTGCTGTTCATCGTGATGCTGCTGGCGGTGACGTTCCCCCGCCCGAAGCAGCACGCCGCCGGCACCGACTACCGCGTCAGCGCGGCGCTGCGCTACGTCTGGGCGGACCGCCCGCTGTTCCTGATGCTGCTGGGTGTCAGCATCGTGGGCTTCGCCTCGGATCCCTCGATGACCCTGGCGCCGTCCATGGCCGCCGAGCTGGGCGGGGGCACCAGCCTGGTGGGCTACCTGTCGGCGGCGTTCGGGATCGGTGCTGCGGTGGGCTTGGTGGCGCAGGCGCTGCTGAGCTCGCGGGTGTCGGCCGGTGTCACGGCGTCGGCGGGGCTGTGGCTCATGGTGCTCGGCACCGCGGGGGTGGCGCTGAGCCCGTGGACGGCCGCCGTGCTGGGGTGCTTCGCCGTGGCCGGCGTGGGTTTTTCCTGGGGCATGACCGGGTTGAGCACGCTGGTGCAGTCCCGGGCCCCCGACGAGTACCGCGGCCGCATCATGTCGCTGTGGCTGGTGGGTTTCCTCGGATCGCGGCCCATCGCCGCGGCCCTTCTGGGCTCGACGGCCGATCTGGTGTCGGTGCGGGCGGCCTTCCTGGTGGCCGCGGCGATCAGTGCCGTGGTGGCGCTGCTGTGCCGGGCCCGGGTACTGAACCGGCCGGGCCCGGTCGAGCTGCGCTTCTGACGCGAATCAGCGGTAGTTCACGAACTGCAGCGCGACGTCCAGGTCGGCGCCTTTGAGCAGCGCGATGACGGCCTGGAGGTCGTCGCGCTTCTTGGAGCTGACGCGGATCTCCTCACCCTGGATCTGCGCCTTGACGCCCTTGGGGCCCTCGTCGCGGATGATCTTGGTGATCTTCTTGGCGTCTTCGCTGCTGATGCCCTGCTTGATGTTGCCGATCACCTTGTAGGTCTTCCCGGAGGCCTGCGGCTCGCCGGCGTCGAACGCCTTCATCGAGATGTCGCGCCGGATCAGCTTTTCCTTGAAGACATCGACGGCGGCCTTGACGCGCTCTTCGGTGGACGACACCAGGATTATGCCGTCTTCACCCTGCCACTCGATGGTGGTGTCGGTGCCGCGGAAGTCGAAGCGGGTGGCGAGCTCCTTGGCCGCCTGGTTGAGCGCGTTGTCGACCTCCTGGCGGTCGGCCTTGCTCACTACATCGAACGATGAATCCGCCATCGGACACGTCCCCTCTGTTCAGTCGTTTTCGTGTTCGGTACATCCTCGTTGTACCCTGCTACTCGCACCAAACCCGGCAGGTTGCCCGAGCGGCCAATGGGAGCGGACTGTAAATCCGTCGGCTAACGCCTACACAGGTTCGAATCCTGTACCTGCCACGCGAGTGATGTTGCAAGACATCGCCAAAGCCCTGAATCCCCGCGGGGGTTCAGGGCCTTTTGCGTGGGCGTCCGCAGGGCACTCTGCGGGGTTGGTAGCGAGAGGCTCTCCCGAGCAAGGGCGTCGCGAGCTTCTTCGTGCTTTCCCGCAATACGGGGCCGATTGCTTCGATAGCAACCAAGAACGACGTGGACGGATCGCGGCTGCCGCGCCTGAACCGCTCAGGTCGAATCCTGACTGGATCGTGCACCCCCGGAAACGCCTTTGCGGCTGCGGCCGTCCAAGCGCCAGCGCAGAGACGCCATTGCGAATGTCATTCACGCACACCGCTCGTACAGGGCAGCAAGCGGGTCTTATTTGCTGAAGCAACAATGTGCTTGCGGGAAAACTGAAATCTGATGCGCGGCAGCGAGTAATCGACTAAAAGAGACTCAGTCTTACTGAGTGCATGACCGGGGGGTCCTATGGCTGAATTCTCAATTCCACAGGGTATGTCCGAATACCGGTGGATTCTGCCCACTGCGGTGTTCTTCGCAAAGCCCTACAAGCATACTTTGCTGGGCGTGTTGGGTGACTCGAACGGAACGGCAACGCCCTTGCTATTGGTGGATGTGAACCACGACTCCGGTATTGCAACCACCCATCAGATCGGAACCGTGCCTGCCGATGACCACAACGCACCTGCAATCAGCGCTGCCCCCGGAGACCCGATTCTGGTCGCTTGGAATCACCACGGCCAAGACACCCTGATCCGTTACCGAGTGGGCCTCCCCGACCTGCCCGCTAGTGTGGTCCAAGCACCCGAACAGACAGTTGATGTGGGTGACGTCGTGGCGTACGGGCAAGCCTGGAGAGTCGACCACCTTTCAGACCAGTCCAAGGTGACCTACTACCGGTTGTACCGTCGCACACTCACCGACTGGTATCTCCTGACCGAGGAGGTGGACCGGGAGACGTTGGAAGTCACGACCAATGCGCCCGGAACTCACCTTATTTCAGGGAACGGGACCAAGATTTACTGCACAACAGCCACCGGCTCAGCGGACGCGCAGGTGGTGCGCGTTGCAATTGGAACCAATCCCAGTGACGAAACAATCAATGGGGTGTCCTGGATCGAAATCGATCTGAACTCGGGTGCAATATCGACTCCGCTGGACGACACTTTCACCGCCAACGTCAGCGGCACCAACCTTCCGGTCATCCCAACTTACAGCCTCCGGCTGCTGCCCAACGTCAGCCAGGAGCGACGATTGTTTGCCGCGCGCCCGTGGCCATCCGCGATGGGTGTGCTAACAGCAGAGGGGGTTCCTACTAACCGGCCGGCCACTGCGCGCTACTGGCTATCCGAATGGGGCGGTCAGTACTCGTCACCCACGGTCGGCCCGCCCGCATCCGCCAATGGGCTGATCTGCCCGATCGGCGCTTCACCCAGTTGCGTCAGAAGTACCGAGGTGACGCTTGCGGACGGAGCGACCAGCATCGTGATGTCGATGGACATGACGCTGCCGTCCACGAAGCCGGACTACGCGTACCTGGACTTGTGTGGGCAGTATGACGGCGGCAACGGTTGGTACGCCTGGCTCGGCGCCTCCACCAACGAGCTAAAGTTAAGATTCGTCGTCAGCCGCGCAGGCGGACAAGCCTCCACCCTAACCTCGACGGTGCCGCTGAACGGCGTGTCATGGGGTGATCGCGTGCGGATCAAGATCACTTACACCCCGACAGCGGTCGCCGGCATCCGATGCACGATGGAGAACGCGGTTGGCAGCAGCTCGACGTGGACCACGATCGGCTCCCTCGCTGGTAACTCCGGCGCGATTGTGGTTGATCCCGATGCCTACTCTTGGATCGGAGCCCGAGCTCTGGACCGAGCCGACGGGCTGGTGGTGCACGTTGCTAAGTGGACACTCAGCGGAAACATCGCTACTGACATAAACTTCGGGAACGACGCCACCGGCTGGCCCGGCTACGCCACCGTCTACACCGACAGCTACGGCAATGGTTGGAGCGTATTTGGGCAGGCCGTTGTTGGACGCACCGCTTACGGGCCGGTCATTCCGCCGCAGGCCATTCCAGTTCGCTACGACCTTGGATTAGTCGGCGGTACCCTGTGGGCTTCGAGCTACCCGGGTGGTGCGTTCCAAGGCGCGGCGATCATCCTGGCCCGATTCAACGGGTCGAACCAGGAAGTTGTGCTGGCCTACATCATCGACGGGGACATAGTGGAGACGGTGCTGCATAGCCAGCCCACCAGCCAGGGAGAATTCTTCCGGCCTATGCCACCAGACAACGGCGGCCCATTCTGGGCCTGGGTTCTCAATGTCGAGTCGTATGGCACAGACCGGTTCTACGAGTGGGTGTCGTCGGCCTTCACCGTTAGTCGAGTGTGACGGACCTGAAATTGGCAATTGATCGGAGGCGGCCGCGACCGAGGCATACGGTGCGGGTCCTGCGGAAGACTCCTTGTTGGTGGGTTATCGCCGGCCACCCAAGGCGCCGCGAATCAACTCCATCGCTCTGGCTGGGCTTGCATGCTGAAGATAGCCACCGTCCGAGTGCAGCGCTACGCCGACACTGCTGCGATGCGGCAGTGCGCGAAGGTCTAAACAGGGAGCCCTGCCGTTGGTTGCGGCGTGCCGGCCGCGACCACCTGTGCTGAGGGCGACCCGACTTCTGCCGGTGGGTGCTTTGCAGGGTCCTCGCGAAGCGCGTAGATCACCGCAGCCGCTGTGGCTGCGATCAGGATCGCCATGAGGATGATCTTCACGGCAGGATGAGTGAAGGTTTTTGCGTCCTGCACCCGCGTTCTGAGTTTGCGACGCAGCGAGCGCCAGCGCTTGTACAGCAGAGTGTCCGCCATGGGGCCCCCAGAGCCTTGCGTTGGATTGCGGCGAGACATCGTTGGCAACCGCCGTCGGTCTTGGGCCGATCGACCGGTGAAAGAGATACCGCCTGAACAGCTTTCGTGAACCCTGATCTAGGTGGTCTCCGTCGCCGGGAATTGACGCAGCCGCTAGTCCCTACACTCTAGTCGGAAACCGGGCTGGTGCAAGGCCTACGAAAAGCGCCAGCCGACAGAAACTTTCATGAAGTTTGCCGCCACGGCTGCACCGGAACCAGAGTGCCTGCTAGTTACAGGCGTCGGCCACCATGGGGTCGTAGATGTTGCGGGCGGCGTCGAACTCCCGCACCACGCCGAAATCGACTTCCTGGGCGCTGCGAATCATTTTTCCCGCCTTCGGCTTCTGGTCGCACACCAGCCAGTCGGTGAGGCTGAGCTGACGCTGCTTCATGCCGGTGATGTTGTGCGACTCGAGGTCGAGCGGCATGCCCGCGGCCGCCGCAGTCACAGCGTCTTCGGCTTCCTGCAAATTCATTCCCTCGATAGAGGGCATTTTGAATCCCTGTGCCGCCGCCTGCGCGGGGCCCGCGACACCGACGGCGGCCGACAGCAGCGCCATGGTGCTGGCGGCGATAACGATGTGCTTTTTCATGATGGACAGCCTTCCACTGGGTGACGTGTGACGCAGCTATCTCGAATGCCCAGGTAATCAACCGGTTCAAGAGTGGCTCAGCTGCATTCGCGGACCGCCACAGCAACGTGGCGTCAACGATGTGCAGAGGTTGCCAATCGAGTAGCTGTGAACGCCAGACCTGACAGCTGTGAACGCTCTGTCCGGTGGCTGTGGGACCCTATTCCCGCATCCAGTCACCTCGCGGCACCTTCACAGGAATGGGTACTACATGCGCTGCGGCCTCAGCGAGAAAGGTTTAGCAGGGGTTCCAGGGGCGCTCGACCCGTAACGTCACGCGAGTCCGGGCAGGATTGAAGCTTCTGCCGGCCGCAGGCGACTGGCGACAGACCTGCCAACTGCCGGGGCTGAGAATCTGAGTGGGCTCCCCGTCCACAGGGGCGACTGTGAACCGGAACTGAGTGTCGGGGGACAGCGCCTGCACCGTATCCAGGGCCTTTGCCAGAGTTATCCCCGTCACCGACGGCATGCTGACAGTCGTAGCCGGTTGAGCTGACGTGGTAGGAGCCGGTTCGGCGGCGGCGGTGGTTGCTGAGCCCAACTGCGCAGGCAGCAGCACTGCGGCGGCAGCCACGATGGCGGCGGCATGCTTCTTCAACGATTGGTCCTCCCCTTGAGTCGGAACCAACCTAACCCACCGGTTGTATCAACACGATTGCCACAGCCCACCGAGACCGGACTGTTATGAAGCGCGCAGGTCATCGGCGCATTGATTTCCGTCTCATCAGCGTTGGCTCGGCGCAGCTGAAAACATCGTGTTCGTCGAGAGATTCAGGACGGCGGCGCACCGGGCGGCGAAAGCCAGTACCTGCAGGTCTGCGGACCAGGGCCCGACGATTTGCATGCCCACCGGGAGGCCGTTCGAGGACAGTCCGATCGGAATTGAGATGGCCGGCTGCCCGGAGATGTTGAACGCGTAGGTGTACGGGGTCCACGTCGTCCAGGGCAAGGCTGCCTCACGCTGACCGCCTTCGGGCACCTCAGCCTCGGCCGCAAACGCCGTCAACGGCAGCGTGGGCATCAGAAGGAGATCCCACGTGTCGAACAGACTGAAGGCCCACTCGTTGAAGGCTCTGCGCTGTTGCATGATCGTGAAAAACCCCGGCAGCGAATAGTCCCCGGCCAGGTCGGCGAGGCGGGCGAGCGCGGGGTCCATTACTTCGCGGTGAGTGCGCACCGTGTCGGCGAAGCCGATGCCGCGCCCGGTCACCCACAAAGCGTCGAAGATCTCTCTGGGCGCGGCGCGGTCGAGCGAGGTCTCGGTCATATCGGCGAGTTGTGCGCCCGCCAATGCCGCGACCGCTGAATCGAACACATCAGCCACCGCGGCGTCCGGTGTGACACCAAAAGGCGTGGGTATCACGGCGACGCGCAGCGGCGATGATGTGGCTGGAAGGGGCGCGGAAAACGACGATTGCGGGTCGCGGGAATCCGGCCCGCGTGTGATCCCGAATACGCACTGAGCGTCTTCGACGCTACGGGTCAACGGCCCTGCATGCGAGAGGTTCTCGTTGACGGTGCCCGGCCACACTGGAATCGCGCCCAGGGTTGGCTTGAAACCCACCGCGCCACAGAACGACGCCGGGATGCGGATGGATCCGCCGGCGTCGGTCCCAGTGGCGATGGGGACCGCTCCGGACGCGACGGTGGCACCCGACCCCGCGCTCGAACCACCGGTGTTGCACTCGGTGTTCCACGGGTTGCGCGTGACGCCGGTGCGGGGAGAATTACCGACTGCCTTCCACCCGAACTCAGGAGTGGTGGTGCGACCGACGATTACCGTGCCTGCGTTCTCGAGTCGAGACACCATCGGTGACGACACGGGTGCTGGGTCGTCGCTCGTGGTCAACGACCCTTTCCAGCACGGCTCGCCGGCAATGTACATGTTGTCCTTGGCAGCGATCGGGACTCCGTGCAGTGGGCCGCGGACGCGTCCCCCACGCACTTCGGTTTCGCGTTGCGCCGCCACTGCCAGTGCGCGCTCCGGCATCAGCGCGGCGTAGGCGTTCAGGCGCGGCTCCTCTCGGCGCGCAATCGCCAGAGCGCACTCGGCGAGCTGCACCGGGGACAGTTCTCCGGCGGCGACCCGCCGCCCCAGCGACACCCCGCTGGAGGCTGTGTATTCGTCCAGGCTGATCTCGCTGAAGGTCATCGCAGCGCCACCGTTCGCCAGGCCTTGCAGAAGGTGTCCGCCCAGGCGGGCGGCACAGAGGTACTTATCTTCACGAACCGTTCTCCGAACATCGGGGACTGATAGGTCCCGGGCCGGATGAAAACCCCGGTTTGGGCGAGGATCTGGTCACACAGGTCATCGGAGGTCCATCCGGTATCGGTGAGGTCGACGGCCAGGAAGTTGCCCTGAGACCGGGGCACCACCACCGAGCCCACGCCCGAGTCTGCGACCATGGCCTCGACGGTGTCGAGGTTGCGACGATTGACCTCACGCACCAGCGTCAACCAACGGTCCCGGACTCGCAGCCCCGCGATGGCCGCTCGTTGCGCCTGGATCCCTGCACCCAGAGGATTCGCCGGAACGGCCATCACCTCCGCGAGCAGCTCCGGTGACGCCACCACCGCGCCGACGCGGAGTCCCGCCAGCCCCAACCACTTCGAGAAGCTGTAGGTGGTGAAGGTGCGCTCCGGGTAGAGCGTTGCCGCCAAGGTGTGTGCGTCGGCGAAGTGGCGGTAGGTGGCGTCGTGAATCAGGTACGAGTCGGATGCCCGGGCCACCTCCACGATGTCGGCGAGTTCTTTGGCGGTGTAGGAACTGCCGAGCGGGTTCAGTGGGTCGATCAGGTAGATCAACGAGCATGGTTCGATCACGGTGGCGATCTGTGCGGCGGTCAGCAGCGCGCGGGGTTGCTCGAACACCGGGAGCGTGGTCACCTGCACGCCGCCCAGGCCGACGAACCGGGCCGGCCACGGCCATCCTGGGTCACTGGTGATCAGCCGGGAGATTCGCGGCGCCAGAGTCATACAGAGGTGGTGCAAGCCGGCTACCGCACCGTCGAGCACCCACGCGTCGAATCCGGGCAACTCCAGATCAGCCACGATGAGTTCACGTAGTTCGGTGAATCCCGCCGAGGGGGCGTATACCTGGAACTCGTGCCTGCGGGTGCTCTCGGCCAGCGCGGCCAGCACCTCGGGGGCTGGCTCCAGGTGGGTGGTGTTCTGACCCATCCAGATCACATCGTCCCGGCCGAGCAGCTCCTCGAACGACGGCAATGCCGGGCTGGTCATGTGACGACCCTTCCTTCGACGACTCGGGGCACACCATCGAAATAGACAGTGGCGCTCCGCATTACGCAGTCCAGATGGGCGACGGCCGCCACGGTGCCGCCGTAGGCGATTGAATTGCCGAAAGCGATGTGGGCGCTGCCGAGGGAGGACTCGGTCTCCATCGCCACACCGCAGACCGAGCCCTGCGGGTTGAGCCCGATCGACACCTCGGCCAGGTTGGCCATCCGCGGATCGCCGCAACGCGCCATCATCTCGGTCAGCCGGTCGGCCTCGTCGCCCTCGGTGGCGGTCAGAAGGCCGTCGCTCAGGTGCAGCACCGACAGAGCTGTGCAGGGGCCGGGTCCCATGAAGAGGTAGTCAGCGTCTATCACCACGACCCCGGAGGAGGAGGCCTCCACCGGAGCGGTGCCGGACTCGATGTCCGGCGGTGCCATGTAGGTGCCGGGATCGCGGGCGATTCCTGTGAGCGAGCGGCCTTTTCGTCCTCGGATTGATCCAGAGAGGTCGGTACCGGCAGGCGTGGTGATGCGGTAGGTGTCGGCGGTATCCCAGAGTGCGGCGATGGTCCGGGTGGTGGCGGACAAAGCGTCGAAGTCGACGTCGTAGGGGCCGCCGAGGCGGAAGGTCTCGGCGGTGACGCCCGGCATGGCCAGGTAGCGCCGGCCGGCGTCGGTGGCGTGTCTGCGGGCCTGGTTGGAACCGATGAACACCGAAGTGAGTTCTATGGCGGCGTCGGCGTCCAGCAGTGCCTGTGCCGCCTCGGTCGTCGGCTCCGAGCCCGGGATGTCGTAGCGGGGCGCGATCACCACCCGGGACCTGGCGTTGCGTTGATCGAGTCCGACGGCCAGCCCGGCGATGACGGCGGGGTCGGTGCCCTCATCGACCAGCAGTACCACGGTTTCATCGCTGCGGACACCCAAGCAGGTATCGAGAACCCGGGCGACGGTGCGGTCTGGGAGTGCGCGCATCGCCAAGCTACTCGGCCGCTGTCTCGGCGAGCGCCCTCACCGTGGCCAGGCGGGATTCAACAGTGTCGGTGGTCGGGAACGCAGCAAAGCAATCAATGTCCAACTCCGCCATGGTCTTCAGGTGCTCGCGTACCACCGATTTGTCCCCGCACAATGACATCCGTCGGACGAAACTGTCTGGTAGGAGCCCCGCCGCGGACTTGGCTTCCTGGAACTCTCCGCCGCCGTAGGACGATTTCACCCTCTGCGCGATGTCGTCCGGCAGCCCGGCGAGGCGGCAGTACTCCGGGGCGGTCTGCGGGAACCATGCGGCGATGCTGCGGCCGGCTTCCAGCGCGTATTCCTCGTCATCGCTGACGGCTCCGTAGCCGAACACGGTGATGGACGGGCGCTTGTCGCGACCGGCCTTCTCGGCGCCGCGTTCGATGTGGCTGAGGGCGTATTGCAGACCGTCGGGGTGCAGACCGGCCAGCAGGATGATGCCGTCCGCGATGCGCCCGGCCATCTCGAGGGTCCTGGGGCCGCTGGCGGAGACGTAGAGGGGGATCTGTGCAGGGGTGCCATGCCGGACGTGGGCGTGGTCGAGGCTGAAGCCGTGGGCGTCCCACGAGACCTCTTCACCCGACCAGAGTCGCCGGGTGGCGGTGATGGCATCCTCCAACACCGCCAGCTTTGCTGGTTTGTGGCCCAGGGCGAGCAGCGGGCGGTCACCGGCGCCGATGCCGTAGCGGAACCGCCCGTGGGAGATCTCCTTTTGGGTCAGGGCGGCGACGGCCCCGACTGCCGGATGCCGGGTGACCGGGTTGGTGACCGCTGTGCCGATGGACATGGTGGTGCTGTTCAGTGCCGCCAGGGTGGCGAAGGAGTAGCAGCACTTGGCGTGTAGTGACGAGTCGGTGAGCCAGAGTTGATCGACGCCCCAGCCTTCCATCTCGCTGACGATGCCGCCGAATTCATCTGCGGTGTAAACGGGTTGGAGAGCAGCTCCCACAAGCATGATGTTGTCCTTATCTCGGTGTCTGGTAATCAGGCTCCGGCGCCCAGGCTCAGGGCAGCGAACACGGCGTAGGCGCGGGTGGCTTCCACGATCTCGTCCACTGTCAGGTGTTCGTTGGCAGCGTAAGCGCTTTCGGCGCCCGGGCCGAAGATGATCGTGGGTACCTTATGCCCGACGCTGGAGGTGTCGCCCAGCCAGTTGCCCACCGATACCGGTGATTGGTGTCCACGTACCGATGCGAGCGCGCGGATCATCGTGGTGGCCACCTCGTCATCGCGACTGACGAGGTAACCGTCTTTGACGTCGACGAGTTCGACGTCGGCCTTGAACCGGGGATCGCGCATTGCGGCGGCCGCCAGGCAGCGGTCGATCTCGGCGCGAACCTCTTCGATGGTGACGCCGGGCTGTGGGCGGCAGTCAACCCGGATGACGCACTCGTCCGGGATCATCGACGGCCCGCCCGGCGGCAGCCCGCCGTACACGCGGCCGGGCGCCATGAAGGTCTCCGGGCCGAACAAATCGAGTACCCACTCTTCGAGCTGCGGCTCCAGCTTCGACGCATCGAGCTCGATGATGGCGTGTGCAGCAAGGAGATTGGCATTGATCGCGGCTGGCTTGTGGCAGGTGTGCGCGCTGAGGCCGCGCACCGTGATGTCGAAGTAGTACCGGCCGCGGTGGCCCAGGTAGATCTGGCTGCCCGAGCACTCGCCGAGCACAGCCAGGTCGGCGGGATGGTGAGCGAAGTACTCGATGGCGCCCAACTGGTCACCCATGTGATCGGCGACGCCGGCGAACGCCAGTCGTCCGTTGAGGGGAATTTTGCTGGCGCGCAGTGCTTCCATGGCAATCACCTGGCACACCAGGGCTGCTTTCATGTCCATGATGCCCTGGCCGTAGATCGAACCGTCGATCAGGGCACCCGAGAACGGTTCCGTGACCGTCCAGCCATGTGACGGTGGCTTGGTGTCGAGGTGGCCGGTCAGTACGACGGTCCGACCGCCGGTGCCGAAATCGAGGTGCCCGGTGGCGTTCGGGCGGTCGGGAAGGACCGGTTGCAGTGCCGCGCCATCGAAGCCGGAGGCGTGCATCATGTCTACGAGGTAGGCCGCAAAGGCGCCTTCATCGCCCAGGACGCTGGGAATCCGGCAGATTGCCTGCACGGTGGTGACGAGTCGATCGATGTCGATGTGCTCGTCGATGATGGCCAGAGTCTGTTCTTCGGATTCCGCGATCACGCCGTGTTCCTCCTTTATTAACGACAATATATGAGCAATGCCAGGTCGGGTCAAGCGGAACGGAGAAGCCGAAAAATCCGCTTTAGCAGCTTGTTTGGCAGGTAAGCGTGGACGTAACACAAGCTTTTCATGTACGAAACCACACGCACTCTGCCAGATTGAATACTATCGTCAAGATTCGAACCGCAAGGTCCACGTCACTTGGAGGAGTTCCCGAGCATGAACAAACACGTCTGGGCTGCCGTCAGTGCAGCCACCGCATCCGCTCTGGTCCTGGCCGGCTGTTCCTCCGGTTCCGGCTCGAGCCCGAGTTCGGAGAGCGCGACCGCAGCCGTCGACGGTGCCACGCCGGCGACGCTGATGCTGCCCTTCCCGCGGGGCATCTTCTGGACGCCGCTGATGGTGGCCGAGGAGCAGGGTTACTTCGCGGACCAAGGGCTCGACCTCAGCATCGAGGAGGCGGACGGATCGGGTTTCGTGACACAGCAATTGATCGCCGGTAACGTCGATTTCGGCTTCTCCGGCGCGGCCAGCGCTGTGGTGGCGGCTGAGACGGATCCCAACATCCGCATCCCGATGTGCTACCCGGCCAGCAACATCTTCATCATCGTCACACCCGAGGGCTCCGATGTGGCCTCAGTGGCAGACCTTCGTGGCAAGACTCTCGGCATCACCGAAGCGGGTGGTGGTGAGGAACCCATTGTCAACGCCGCGCTGGCCGAGTCCGGGCTGACGCCCAATGGTGATGTCACACTGCTACCCATCGGCGGAGCGGGCCCGCAGTCGCTGACGGCCCTACAGGACGGAACGGTTGACGCCTACGCCACCAGCTTCGCCGATCTGGCCACCTTTACCGCCGCGGGAAACAAGTTCACCGACATCACCCCCGAATCCCTGAACGTGATTCCGGGCGATTGTCTGGTGAGCACCGCCGCCGCACTGGAGGATCCGGCGAAACGGGAGATCGCAGTCAAGATCGCCCGCGCCTTCGCCATGGGCGCGGCATTCACTGACGCCAATCCCGAGGGCGCACTGGACATCGTGTGCAAGACGGTGCCCGAGGAGTGCACCGACATGAACTACGCCCAGGTGTACTTCGACGAGGTGCGGCGCTACGCGGGCAGCTACGACCCGGCCACACCGTACGGTGCGGTGAGCGCGGAAGGCTGGCAGACCACTGTCGACGTGCTGACCGACTCGGGTGTCATAAAGGGCTCAGCTGATCCCGTTGCGATGGGTTCCGGTGACGACATCACCAGCCTGCAGCAGGAGTACTCCGAGATCGACCTTCCCGCCGTGCAAGAACATGCGCAGCAGTATGCCCCGTGATTTCAGCCCGACCCGCGTCGCTGCTCGAGCCTCACAGGCCACTGGTTCGGCGATCCGGGTCGCCGGGGTGACCAAGGTCTACAACAGCGACAGTGGACCGGTGGCCGCGCTGGACCGTATCGATCTCGACATCGCCGAAGGCGAGTTCGTCTCGCTACTCGGGCCCAGCGGCTGCGGAAAGTCGACCCTGTTGCACATCGTCGCAGGCCTTACCGACGCGTCCTCTGGCAACGTCGACATCGCCGGTTCGCCCGCCAAGGCGGATCGCACCGATGTCTCGATCATGCTCCAGCGGCCGGTGTTGTTCCCGTGGAAGAACGTTCTGGAGAACGTGTTGCTGCCGGCCAAGGTGCAGAGACGGTCCCCGGCCGAGGCCAAGGACGCGGCCATGCACTTTCTGGAACTCACCGGGTTGGCCGATTTCGCCACCAAACAGGTGTGGGAACTGTCCGGCGGCATGAAGCAGCGGGTGAGTCTGGCCCGGGCGTTGGCCACCGACCCACCGGTACTGCTGATGGACGAACCGTTCTCGGCGCTCGACGAATTCACCAGGGAGCGTCTCAATGTGGAGCTCGCCCGGCTACATGACGAAAACGGTCGCACCACACTGTTCGTCACCCACAACATCGCCGAAGCGGTGTTCCTGTCAGACCGAATCGTCACCATGCGGCCGCGACCCGGTGGGGTGGTGGATGTCGTGGACATCGCGCTGCCCAGGCCGCGCACGACGGCGCAGGCCACCTCAGCGGCGTCCGCGGAGTTGGCGGTCAAAGTGCGCGACTCGATCAGCGCGTATCTGTAGATCCCGAGAACCCAAATGTGTAAGGAGCAGTTATGAGCTCGGCGCTCTCGTCGGAACCTGAAGCCACCGTACGCGAAGCGGACGCTCTGCCACGTCGGAGACGTGGATCGTCGATGTGGCGGTCTGTGTGGCCACCCACGGCGGTGATCCTGATGGTCCTCGCGATCTGGGAGGGCGTCGTCGGTTTCGGCATGGTGAACCCGATCATCCTGCCGCCCCCGTCGGCCATCGCCACCAGCCTGGCAGCGATGGTGACCGAACCCTTCTTCTGGGAGGCCGCACAAGCCACCATGACCGAGACGTTGGTCGGGTTTGTGATCGGCATCGTCACCGCCTGGGTGCTGGGCACGTTGCTCGGGATGTCGGATCTGGCCCGCCGTGCGCTGTACCCGATCGTTGTGGCGTTCCAGATCACTCCGCGCATCGCGTTCGCGCCGATCTTCCTGACCTGGTTCGGGTTCGGGCTCGAGTCGAAGATTGTGATGGCAGCAACCATCTGTTTCTTTCCGCTGCTACTCAATGTGTTGGTAGGCATGGAGACGGTGGACCGTGATGCCCGGACCCTGATGCGTTCATTCGGCGCCAGTCGCTGGCAGGAGTACCGGGAGCTGACCTTGCCTTCGTCACTGCCCCTGATCCTCGCAGGTATCAAGAATGCGGTGACGTTGGCATTGATCGGCGCCATCGTGGCCGAGTTCGTGGGTGCCTCCGTCGGAATGGGTGTGCTATCCAAGACGTTCAGTTTTCAGTTGGACGTCGCTTCCTCGTTCGCGGTGATCATCGCCCTGATGTTCTTCGGCCTGTTGCTCTACGGCCTTGTCGAATTGATCGACAAGAGGCTCGTGTATTGGCGCGATCGATCTTGATCCGAGCCCATCAACTATGATCACCGGTTCATCGGCCGTGTCACGGTCGCCAGTTCCTCAGGACACGAGCGCAGGGCTTTCGATGGATCTTCAGCAGGTCAAAGACCGTGTCTACTACCGGCTCCGTGAGGACCTCATCTCCCAGGAGATCCCGCCCGGCGCACCGCTCAAGGAGATCCCACTGTCCGAACGCTTCGGCGTGAGCAAAACCCCGATCCGGGAGGCTTTGGCGCGTCTCGAAAGTGACGGCCTCGTTGAGATCGCACCGTACCGCGGTGCCCGCGCCAAGTGGTACACCGCTCGTGACTTCGATCAGCTCTACGAGGCGCGGTTCGTCATTCAGGCTGAGTGCCTGCAGCGGATTACCGAGAATCCGACGTCCCCAGTGGCCGAGGAATTACGCCTGAACGTGCTGCGGTCCAAGGAACTGCTGGCCGCCGAGAAGTACGACGACCTGGTCGCCGAGATCGATCGCTTCGACGACATTCTGTTCAGCGCCATCGACAATGACGTGCTGCGTGAAGTGATCGATCGAATCGCCACCCATTTCCGCCGGATCGGTAAACACACCATGACCGAGGCCCGGTTTGTGTCGTCGGTGAATGAGCACGACCAGATTGTCAAAGCTGCCCGCGACGGGAACCAGAAGCGGGCGCGGGATCGGTTACTGAAGCACAGTGACCACACCAAGTCAGATCTATTGGCGATGCTTCAGTCCGGTCAGGCAAGCTGAACATTTCATCGAACCCGCGTTGGCGGCAACTGGGCGCATGTGACTCAAGTCA
This sequence comes from Mycolicibacterium tokaiense, assembly GCF_010725885.1. Taxonomy (NCBI): domain Bacteria; kingdom Bacillati; phylum Actinomycetota; class Actinomycetes; order Mycobacteriales; family Mycobacteriaceae; genus Mycobacterium; species Mycolicibacterium tokaiense. Next base: position 3,170,537 of record NZ_AP022600.1, read on the forward strand.
CAGTGCGCGTACGATGGACTCATCTCTCAACGAGAGGAGAGGTGACATGAAGGGTGCGCACCACGACCCGGTGGACCACGTCCGAACCACCCAGCCACATGCGGGGGAGTCGTTCATCGACACCCTGTGGTGGCCGGGCCTCTTTCTCCTGGCTCTCGGCGTCATCGCCATCGCCGGTTTCGTCGCCGCGACGGCCTACAGCCGGGACGGTTGGCCGCTGATCCTCGGGCTGATCGCCGGTGCGCTGGTGACGGCAGGGGCGCTGTTGGTCACCATCGAGCATCAACGGGTCAAGAAAGTCGAGCAGCGCTGGATGGCCGAGCATCCTCGCAGCTCACACTGAACAACCCGACTTGCCGATCGGCTGCGCCACGAAACAATTTAGTCCGTCAACGTAACGTGGCGCCTGTCACAAAACTCGTTATGCTGTGATCCTCGCCATAAGGAAACGGGGATTGTCATGACCACTGCCCAGAACGTTCCGCTGGTCCCCGAAGCCGCGCTGCGGCCCGCCGGCAGCGGGCATGTGTCCGCCAAGGGTGTGCTGAGCGCGCTCTTGTTCGTCCTCGCCATGGGCGCCATCACCGCTGTGGTGGTGGCTGCACTCGCCGGCGAGACCACCGTGGCATTGATCATTGCGATCGTCACCGGGGCGGTGTTCGCGGCCCTGATCGTCTGAGCGGGTAGCTCAGCTCTTCAGCCACTGCATGATCTCGCGGGTCGGCCGGTCCACGATGTCGTCGAACTCGTGGTTCTTCTTGACGTAGGCCGAGACCAGCGGGCAGACCGGCACGATCCGTAACCCTTCAGCGCGAGTTGCCGTCAACGCTTCCCGCACCATCACCGTGGCGATCCCGCGGCCGCCGAAACTGTCGTCGACCTCGGTGTGGAAGAAAACCCGCTGACCGTCTTTGTCCCGGAAATCTGCCAGCCCCACCGCCTGCCCGTCCACGGCCACAGTGAACTTTCCGGGTTCCTTGGCGACAGCGAGGGCGGCTCCGGTCTTGTCGGTCAGTGTCATCGAACGTCCTTCCGGGTCGGCGGCTTCCGTGGTGTGAGGCGGGTGGTCGGCAGCGGCGGTGCGGGCAGCCAGTCCGGATCGCCCACGTAGCCCACCACGCTCCCAAAACGTGAGGACCGCTCCTGCCATTCCTGCCGGTATTCCACGATCTCCTCGTGGGTGCGGCCCACGAAGTTCCACCACATCAGCAGTTCCTCGGTGAACGGGGTGCCGCCGAGGATGATCGCGCGTGCGGGGGATTCGCCGGTGTTGACCATCGTCAACGACTCGCGTCCGACACCTTGGAAGGCGAGTTCGCCGACGGCGACGGGCTGCTCCGCGATCTGCAGCGAACCGGAATCCAGCAACACCCCGTGCTCGAAGTCGGTGTCCACCTCGATGGCAAGAGTTGATTGTGGCGGAAGATCGACCTGCGCGCCCAGCAGCGGAGTGAAGGTCGACACTGGGGAGCGTTGCCCTGCAAGTTCACCCAGAAATACCGTGATGGTGGCGTCGCCGCGTGAAACCGGTTGCGGGGCATAGTGATCGAACCGACGCTCGCTGTGGCGAAACTCGTCCGGGAGGGCTACCCACAGCTGAACCCCGTGCAGCACCATCGCCGCCGGCGTCGAGACCTCGGAGTGGCAGATTCCTGCACCGGCCGTCATCAGGTTGAGCTCACCGGGATGCACCAGCGCGTGCACGCCATTGCTGTCACGATGCTCGATCTCACCGGCGAACAGCCAACTCACCGTCTGCAGACCGGTGTGAGGGTGCGGGGGCACGTCCATGCCGGGCCGGTTCCTCACGTCGTCGGGGCCGTAATGGTCGGCGAAACACCAGGCGCCCACCAGGGAGCGCTGCCGCTGCGGCAGTGTCCGGCGCACGGTCATCGCCCGCGGGCCGCCCAGTGGCACGTCCCGGGGTGCCAGGATCTCCAGGCCGGGTAGCGGTGCGCGCGCGGAACAATCGATCTCGACCGGCGCGACTTCGGCGTTACTCATGTGCCGGGCTGCCGGTGGGGGTGGTTAACATCAACGCCACCTGATGACCCTACCCGCGGCAGCGCGGGGCGACGCTGAAAGCGGGCCATGGACGTAGCCCACGTGTTCATCGACAAAGCCGATCCGGCCGCCTATCGCGCGGCGATCGGCATGGCGTCCGCCGTCAGCGCTGCGGCCAAGGAACGGGGGCTCGCGCCGACGCTGGTCGAATTGATCAACGTCCGGGTGTCGCAGATCAACGGGTGCGCCACGTGCCTGGACGTGCACGCGCGCAAGGCAACTGCTGCGGGGGTGACGTCCCGGCAGCTGGCGACGGTGAGCCAGTGGCGGGAGACCGAACTGTTCGACGCGCGGGAGCAAGCGGCCCTGCGGCTGGCTGAGATCACCACGGCCCTGCCCGATCACGACACCGCCGAGCGCGAGTACGCACGGGCCCGCACCGCGCTGACTGACGATGAGGTCTCGGCTGCGGTGTGGGTTGCGATCGCCATCAATACGTTCAACCGAGTGTCGATTCTCAGCCGACACCCGGTACGCCCGTGATGTGGTGGCTAGGTCTACGTGCTGCGTCCAGCTACTCTCCCGTTGCGCCCTCGACACCCGAAAGTGCTTTGCTCGCCGTAGGCTGAGCGCCGAGACTTTTCCCAGAAGGAGACCACTCGTGAAGAAGTTCACCACCGCGGCCGGCGCCGGCCTCACCGCGCTGGCACTCGGCCTGGCCCTCGTGGGTTGCGGCTCGGACTCGTCCTCCGAATCCGACGGTGGAAGCTCGGCGGCGGAGACTTCCAGCGAGGCGACCACCACGGTGGCCCAAGACCCGCCGGCGAACCCCAACGAGACCATTCAGGACTTCATCGGCAAGAACGGCCTGCAGGAGACCGCGGTCAAGCCGGGCGAGGAGGGCGTTCCGACGGTGAACCTGCCGCTGCCGCCCGGATGGCAACGCCGCGACGACGTCCCCGAGGCACCCTTCGGAGCCTTCTTTTTCCCGGGCAGTGCGGTTCCCACCAACCCGCCGCGCATCCTGGTGCTGATGTCGAAGCTCACCGGGGAGGTCAATCCGGATGTCCTGCTCGAGTACGCCCCGGCGGAACTGCGCCAGATGCCGGGGTTCCAGGCCACCAATCCCGCGTCCCGCGGCGAGCTGATGGGCTTCCCCAATTCGCAGTCCGCCGGCACGTACACCACGCCGGGTGGTCTGGGCGTCGTCGCGCAGAAGACAGTGGTGATCCCTGCCGACGACGGAGCCTATGTACTGCAGTTGAACGCCTACGCCGCCGACCGCGAGGCGCCGCTGCTGATGCAGGCAATCCAACTGTTCGATCAGCAGATGGCCATCATCGTCTAGCGGCTGGCCCACAGACGCACAATCGGGTGCCACCCCTAGGGTGGCACCCGATTGACGTTGGAGCTCAGGGTTGGTGGATCACCAGCTGCCGATGGGGGCGCCCTGCCGGAACTCACCGTTCTGGCGGACACCAAATGGTGCCGAGCGGGTGCCCACCACGGCCTTCACACTGTCGCGGACCTCACCCTGCGAGTGCACGATGCCGGTATCGGCCGACCGGGTGCTGCCCCAGAAACCACGGGCCTCACCCTGGGCGCTGCGGCGCAGCGCGTTCTGGTCGACGACGGTGGCCTGGCGGCTGGTGACGTTGGGGCGGGGAGCCATCTCGCGGACGTCGGCACTGGCGGTCGCGGCACCCAGGCTCAGGAACGCGGCGGTGGCAGCCGCCGATCCGATGCCGAGGACGGTCAGCTTGGTAGCCAAGCGTGTCCAGCTACGGGCATTCTCGGTCATCGACTACATCCCCTCCATCACATCGGGCCACGGTGGTCCCTGTGTTTCATCGTTGCGGAGCTGCGAACGTTACCAGTCGAATACTTAACCTGAGGTGAAACTCCGGCGGGCACTGAGGGGGCGTGCTCCTATTGCGAACAGCCTCAATGTATTTCGGAAACGATTGAATTCGGTCGTTGCGCGGAGAAGCCTCGGATCACACTGGCCACACCCACGCTCCACCGTCTGTCTACAGATTCGCCAGTGCTGCCCAGCCACCCTCCGGCCTCCTGGATGGCGAGGCCTTGGGCCAGCGCCAGCAGGACGTGAGCAATGTCGTCGGGGCGTCCACGCAGCTGCCCGGTATCGACGCACCGTCGCACCCTGGAGAGCAGAACGTCCCGCACTGTCGGCGCCTGAGCGAGTTCAGTGGGGCCGGGGGCGAAGTCCTCGAACGGCCGGGAGAACATCACCCGGGCCAGTGCCGGATAGTCCAGACAGAACTGGCGGAACACCGGAATCAGCGCCTGCAGATCGGCCACGGGGTCCCCGGTGTCCGCGACCACCGCCATCGCCCGACCGAGTCGGCGAAAACCCTCGAAATACACCTGTCGCACCAGACCGGCCTTGTCGGCGAACAGTTCGTAGATGGCGGGCACCGACGTTCCGGCCTGTTCGGCTACCCGACGGGTGGTCAACCCGGAGACACCGTCGGCGCAGACCACGTCGACCGCCACCGCCAGCACACGGTCGCGCAAGTCGGCGGTGCGCTGCTTGACCCGCGGCATCGTGCGTTCCTACTTGAGGCCGAATTCGGCCTTCATGTTGTCGATGCCCGCACGGATCCCGTCGAGCGCCTCGGCCCGGGCCCGCAGTTTCGACGCGACATGGGCGCCGCGATGCAGGTTGGCGAACCCTCGGGCGGCCTCCTCGGCGCGCTCCAGCACCGCTTCGGGAAGGGCGATCTCGTCGATCCAGCCGGCGGCCAGGGCGGCTTCGCCGAAGTAGACCTTGGCCAGGCCCACCGACTGCTGGTAGGCGGCGCGGGTGAGGCGCAGTTTCATGACCTCGAGGGCTGCGTAGGGCAGGACCATGCCAATGGCGACCTCATTGGCCTGAATGTTGTAGCCGGGGGCCGCAATTCGATGATCGCCGCTGCACAGCAGGAATGCACCCATCGCGATCGCGTGACCGGTGCAGGCCATCACCACCGGCTTGGGAAACGACAGCAGCCGGTGGGAGAGCTCAAAACCGCCCTGCAGCATCGCGACCGAAGCGTCGACATCGCCGGACTGGAACACCTTGAGGTCGAAGCCGCCGCTGAACACCTTCCGGTTGCCGGCGAGCACCACGGCGCCGACGTCGTCGCGTTCGGCATTGTCGAGGGCGTCGTTGATGGCCTGCTGCATGCCGAGGCCCAGCACATTGGCCTTGCCGTCATCGAGGGTGATGACGGCAATGGTCTCGTCGTGCCGGTAGATGACTGCGCCGCTCATGAGTGACCTCTCCACGCTGGATCCGACGTTTCATAGCGACGTTACGAAACGTCGTTACGAAACGTCAAGAGTCACATCGGTGCGGCCAGCCGCTCTGCCGACGCCGGCCACTCGGTGTCCACCCAGGTGACCCGTTTCGGCAGGTGAAGCCAGTAGCGCGGGTGGGCCTCGACGTAGGCCCGCACACTCGAGTGCACCAGAGCGAGGTCGGGTAATGAGGCCCGCGGGCGCCGCAGCCTGCGCGGCGGCGACGGACGGGAGGGGATGGCCGGCAACGCCACGGTGGTCCCGCGGTACTGCACGCCCGCCTGCTGGGCTCCATCCAGGACCCAGTCCAGCGCCCGGTGGCTCAGCCGGGGATCGCCGGACGGCAGGCCGATGATGTCGGGATAGCCGCCGCGAAACCACACCTCGTCGATCGTCCCGGGGGCCACCGGTAGCGCCGACTCGCCGACCGCAGAGTCGATGCCTCGCGCATGCCGTCCGATCTGCACGGTCGGCAGCGACGTCGACATCGGCGGCAGCTCAGCAGGGGTGACCATGTGCAGCAGACCCACATAGGTGATGGGAACCGGCACGGCGCCGGCGACGGTGGCGGCGAGGTGGCCAAGTCGGGCCCAGTCGCCCTCCGGACGGACAACCGCCGGCGACAACCAGTGGGCGACGGCGAAATCGAACAGGTGATGATCGGGCTCCACCAACCCCACGGTGCCCAGCACCTTTGCCAGGAGGCAGACGCTCGCCGCACCTGCACCGGCGCCGAACAGCACCACCTGGTCCCCGGTGTCGTAGCAACCCGCCAGAGCTGAGTAGGCCTCGGCGGTGCCGCGGTGCAGTCCCTCTCGGTCGCCGCCGATCCGGATCGGCACGTGAACGCCGTCAGGCGCGGCCGGCGGGAGCCCCACCTGGCTCAGGGATGTAGAGGCCTCGAGTTCAACGGACAGCACGATCACCTTCATGGCGCTGACGTTGGTCGAGCATGGGCCGCGGGCCGCGCGTAGTGCGCTACTCGATTCGGTGGAGTCTGGGTCAGCCGCCCATCACGGTGCGCCACTGCTCGAGGCTGGACGCCCGGTACACGTAGTTGCTGCGTTTGACGACGTCCAGTGGCGCGCTGGTGTCCGCCGAGTACCAATGCCCGGGATACACCACCGGGTCGCCCGGCAGCGCTGCCAATTGCTGCAGACTGCGGTACATGTCGTCGACGTTGCCACCGGGGAAGTCGGTACGGCCGCAGCCCTCCAGGAACAACGTGTCGCCGGCAACCAGTCGGCCATCCAGTAGGAAGCACTGACTTCCCGGCGTGTGGCCGGGCGTGTGCAGCAATTCGATGTCGATGGCCCCCACGCTCAGTCGGTCACCGTGCTCGTGTGCGGTCAGATCCGTCCGCGCGATACCGGTGATCCGCGAAACCCATTCCGCTTCGTGAGTGTTGACGTGGATCGGGGTGCTCTGACGTTCCAGCAGTTCTGCGACGCCCTTGAGGGTGAAGCCCATCATCGAGCCGCCCACATGATCGGGATGGTGGTGGGTAACCAGCACGCCGGCCAGCGACATCCCATCCGCCTCGAGGACGTCCACCAGATCGTTCGCCGCGTAGGCCGGGTCCACGATGACGCACTGCTTCGTCTCGCGGTCGCCGATCAGATACGAGAAGTTGCGCATCTGGGTGGCGATCATGTCGCCGGCCGCAAAGTCACGCCCGGCTAGCAGCTGGCGGAAGTAGAGGCGATCATCGGTGCTGGAGGCCATCAGGCCAGAGTAGAGGTTCTTCCATGAGGCTTGACCAGCGGTTTGGTGCTTGATCCAGCCAGGCTGTACCCTCTTTAAGGCCCCGGCGGCAGCGAATGCTGACGCGGTGGGTGACAGGCCCCCTTAGCTCAGTCGGCAGAGCGTTTCCATGGTAAGGAAAAGGTCAACGGTTCGATTCCGTTAGGGGGCTCGGTGGACGTGCGGCGGGATTGTCGCTCGTACCTCGGGGCGGTGTAGCTCAGCTGGTTAGAGCGCACGACTCATAATCGTGAGGTCGGGAGATCGAGCCTCCCCACCGCTACAAGACTGACAAAGACGTGTTGAAAAGGACGAAACCGTGGCCTCCAGTACAGATGTCCGGCCGAAGATCACTTTGGCCTGCGAGGTGTGCAAGCACCGCAACTACATCACCAAGAAGAACCGCCGCAACGACCCCGATCGGCTGGAGCTGAAGAAGTTCTGCCCGAACTGCGGCAAGCACCAGGGGCATCGCGAGTCTCGCTAAACCCCAGTCAGGGCCGGCCGATCAACGGTCGGCCCTTTCTTTCGTTGGTTGAGTCGATCGAGTTAGGTCCACCCGTGCCCCTGTCTGAAAAACTGGTCGGGACGCATTACCGTTACCCCGACCACTATGAGGTCGAGCGCGAGAAAATTCGCGAATATGCCACCGCCGTCAAAAATGACGATGCCCCGTTCTTCGACGAGGGCGCCGCTGAGGAGCTGGGGTATACGGGTCTGGTGGCCCCGCTGACCTTTGTCTCCGTCTTTGGCTACACGTCCCAGCGGGCCTTTTTCGACCAGGCCAACATCGGTATTTCCGATCGCCAGATCGTCCAGGTGGACCAGTCGTTCAAGTTTCTGCGACCGGTCGTGGTGGGGGACAAGCTCTACAGCGATGTCTACGTGCACTCGGTCCGCCAAGCGCACGGGACCGACATCATCGTCACCAAGGTTCTGATCACGAACCAGGACGGCGAGTTAGTTCAGGAGTGCTACACCACCTTGGCGGGGCGTAGCGATGACGAAGAGAGTGGCTTCAACGATGGCTCTGCGTGAGTTCAGTTCGGTCAGTGTCGGCGACACCCTGCCGGAGAAGACCATCCCGTTGACCCGGATGGACCTGGTGAACTACGCCGGTGTGTCGGGTGACCTCAACCCCATCCACTGGGATGACGAGATCGCCAAGCTGGTCGGCCTCGACGTGGCAATCGCGCACGGCATGCTCACCATGGGCCTCGGTGGCGGCTACGTCAGCTCCTGGGTCGGCGATCCCGGTGCCGTCACCGAGTACAACGTGCGCTTCACTGCCGTCGTGCCCGTGCCCAACGACGGCAAGGGTGCCGAGCTGGTGTTCAGCGGCCGGGTGAAATCCGTGGACGCGGACGATAAGTCCGTGGTCATTGCGATCAACGCGACCACCGGGGGCAAGAAGATCTTCGGGCGCGCCGTGGCGAAGGCGACGCTGGCCTGACATGGCGATCAAAACCAACATCCTGGGGATGGTCTACAAGTACCCGGATTACTTCACCGTCGGCCGGGAGAAGGTCCGGGAGTTCGCCAGGGCAGTCAAGAACGACGACCCGGCCTTCTACGACGAGGACGCGGCGGCTGAGCTGGGGTACGACGGCCTCCTGGCGCCGCTGACCTTCGTCTCCACCGTCGCGCTGCTGGTGCAGCAGCAGTTCTTCCGCGACGTCGACACTGGCTTCGAGACCATGCAGATCGTGCAGGTAGACCAGCAGTTCCTCTACCACAAGCCGATCAAGGTCGGCGACAAGCTGTACCCGGTGATGGAAGTGGTGTCGGTGACCGAGCGCTTCGGCGCGGACATCGTGGTCACTCGCAACATCCTCACCGACGAACACGGGGATATGGTCCTGGAGGCCTTCACCACGCTGATGGGCCAGCAGGGTGAGGAATCGGCCAAGATCAAATTCGACATCGCCACTGGTCAGGTGACCCGGGTCGCGGATTAGTAGATAGCCATTACCCCGATGTACACTCGGACCTCGGGGTTCTCCCACGTACAAGCGCGCTGTCCGGCGGTTTGACCGATCGGGTAGCGCGCGAGTTATGTGGGGCCCAACCTGATGGAGTCGGCGTGGCCGGCTGCTGAAGGGGCGTAGCTCAACTGGCAGAGCAGCGGTCTCCAAAACCGCAGGTTGCAGGTTCAAGTCCTGTCGCCCCTGCTCAACTGAATATTCGAGATGGTGGACCACGAAGGAGCATGCGGTGAGCGACGAGCGCGACAACGCCGACGCAACCGACGGCACCACCGACCAGAACACCGGAGACCAGGGCAGGTCCTTGGCCACGGGCACTGTGACACCGCAGCGACCTACCGGTAAGCGTTCGCGTCAGCGGGCACTGGCCGGCGGCGGTACGGATGATGCCGAGCCGTCGACTGACGTCGAGACCGAGGCCAGCACCAACGGATCGGGCAAGACGCCCAAGGCGAAGACCGCCAAGGACAGCGGCGGGCCGTCGCGCAATCCGATCCTGTACGTCATCAACTACCTGAAGCAGGTCGTCGCCGAACTGCGGAAGGTCATCTGGCCCAACCGCAAGCAGATGGTCACCTACACCTCCGTGGTGCTGGTATTCCTGGCTTTCATGGTGGCGTTGATCAGCGGTGTGGATCTGGGTCTGGCCCGGCTCATCTCGCTGGTATTCGGCTAACGCAGCGCCGTCACCGACGACGAACCGCTGAACTGTAAGTGAGAGGACTGACAACCGTGACTAGCTTCGAGGGCGAGCAGCCCGCAGCTGAGTCGGGCGAGTCGATCGCCGACGACCAGTCGGTGACCCTCGTGGAGGACACCACTGAGGCAGAGGCACAGGACGCCCCTGCCGCAGAGGAGGCTCCCGCCGAAGCCGCCGTCGAGGTGGATGAGGACGAGGATCCCGCCGTCGCGCTCAAGCGCGAGCTGCGCAGCAAGCCCGGAGACTGGTACGTCATTCACTCCTACGCCGGGTACGAGAACAAGGTGAAGGCCAACCTCGAGACCCGCGTGCAGAACCTCGACGTGGGCGACTACATCTTCCAGGTGGAAGTGCCCACCGAAGAGGTCACCGAGATCAAGAACGGCCAGCGCAAGCAGGTCAACCGCAAGGTGCTGCCGGGCTACATCCTGGTGCGCATGGACCTGACCGACGATTCGTGGTCGGCGGTGCGCAACACCCCCGGTGTCACCGGGTTCGTCGGTGCCACCTCGCGCCCGACGGCGCTGTCGCTCAACGACGTGGTGAAGTTCCTGCTGCCGCAGGGCCAGCCGAAGAAGGCGGCCAAAGCCACCAGTGGGGCCGCCGCGGCCGCCTCGACCGAGGCCACGCTGGAGCGTCCGGTCATCGAGGTGGATTACGAAGTCGGCGAGTCCGTCACGGTCATGGACGGCCCGTTCGCCACGTTGCCGGCGTCGATCAGCGAGGTCAACGCCGAGCAGCAGAAGCTCAAGGTGCTGGTGTCCATCTTCGGCCGCGAAACACCTGTGGAACTGACCTTTAACCAGGTCGCGAAGATCTAAGTCGGAAAGAAAAGGAACACCCAGCATGCCCCCGAAGAAGAAGGTCACCGGGCTGATCAAGCTGCAGATCCAGGCCGGGCAGGCCAACCCCGCCCCGCCTGTTGGTCCCGCGCTCGGTCAGCACGGTGTCAACATCATGGAATTCTGCAAGGCGTACAACGCCGCGACCGAGTCGCAGCGCGGCAACGTCATCCCCGTGGAGATCACGGTCTACGAAGACCGCACCTTCACGTTCGCCTTGAAGACCCCGCCGGCTGCCAAGCTGCTGCTCAAGGCCGCGGGCGTGCCCAAGGGATCTGGCGAGCCGCACAAGACCAAGGTCGCCAAGGTCACCTGGGACCAGGTGCGCGAGATCGCTGAGACCAAGAAGGAAGATCTCAACGCCAACGACATCGACCAGGCCGCCAAGATCATCGCCGGCACCGCCCGGTCGATGGGCATCACGGTCGAATAAGACGAGCCCGCTTCACCGATTTCGTGGCAGGGCTGGCATCGGCCCGTATTGACCACGACCTCTGAACCAAGGAGATACCAATGAGCAAGACCAGCAAGGCCTACCGCGAAGCCGCCGAGAAGGTCGACAAGACCAAGCTGTACTCCCCGCTGGAGGCGGCGAAGTTGGCCAAGGAAACCTCGTCGAAGAAGCAGGACGCCACCGTTGAGGTCGCGATCCGCCTCGGTGTGGATCCGCGCAAGGCCGATCAGATGGTGCGCGGCACCGTCAACCTTCCCAACGGCACGGGCAAGACCGCCCGCGTCGCCGTCTTCGCGGTGGGCGACAAGGCCGAGCAGGCCCTCGCCGCCGGCGCCGACGTGGTGGGCAGCGACGACCTGATCGAGAAGATCCAGGGTGGATTCCTGGACTTCGACGCCGCGATCGCCACCCCCGACCAGATGGCCAAGGTGGGCCGCATCGCCCGTGTCCTCGGCCCGCGTGGTCTGATGCCGAACCCGAAAACCGGCACCGTGACCGCCGACGTCACCAAGGCCGTTCAGGACATCAAGGGCGGCAAGATCAACTTCCGCGTCGACAAGCAGGCCAACCTGCACTTCGTCATCGGCAAGGCCTCGTTCGACGAGAAGAAGCTGGCCGAGAACTACGGCGCTGCACTGGACGAGATCCTGCGCGCCAAGCCGTCCTCCTCGAAGGGCCGCTACCTCAAGAAGGTCACCGTCTCCACCACCACCGGCCCCGGCATCCCGGTGGACCCGCAGGTGACGCGTAACTTCACCGAAGAGGCCTAGCCACTTCGCAGTTCGTCAACGGAACCCCCGACGCGCCTGGCGCGGAGGGGGTTTCGTTGTGATTACGGCTGTTGCGGCGCGACGGGGATCCTGATGGTGCCCAGCAGAGCCCGATGGTCGGAGCCGGGAACGTACACCGTCTCGACCGAGGACGCCGCGGCGTTGCGCGTCAGAATGTGGTCGATGGTGAGCAGTGGGGGATGCCAGGTGCGCGACGGGAAAGTGGGGGCGAATCCCGATCCCGTCTGCTCGACAGCGTCTCGGTAACCGTTGCTCAGCAGGTCGCGGAACTGACGCGTGTCCGGCGTGCTGTTGAAGTCGCCAGCGACGACGACGGCGCCGCTGCCAATGTTGACCGCGTAGGCGCTCAGGGCTGCCTTCGTGGCGCTGATGCCGATACGCCACTCCCCAACGGTGTCCCGCTTGTCAGCCAACGGCGACTCGACATGGACGACGAGAGGCTCGATCTGCACTCCGGGAACCTCTACTCGCGCCGCCGCCACCGTGTAGTCCCGGGGCACCGGCGGACGGGGCCAGGACTGCATGAGGGAACGTATCTGCCAGCGCGGCTCGGGTGAACCTCTCCAGGGCGGCAGAGGTCAGTTCGGACACCAGGACGACGTCCGCATGCCACTGAGCCAAGGCCACGAATGTTGTTACGTCGGCCCGCCCGAGGCGCAGGTTTGAGGACACATCACGAGCCGGTCGGCGCACCACTACGTGGTGAGTTTCCGCATCATCCGGCGCAAGGTTGTGTTCCGACGGAAGCGGGGGCATTCGCATACCGCACATTCTGTGCCGCGCCGATAGTGCTCATGGCTTGAGCGCGCGTGATCGCACACGCATACATCCCCTCGCACGGACGACACTGTACGCGGAGCAATGATGTGCATGGCCGTCAACCCACCGGCCGGGACGTGATCCTGAGAGCGAGCTGTCGAAGCCCCCGACGCTGCGCCGACGGACTGCTGTTGGTGCTCGTGGGGATACTGAGGTTCTAGAGGGGGAATTTGCCTTGTTCCCCTGGGAACTACTCGCTCTGATGGCAAACAACCCCCGCACGCACCTAATCGACTGTCAAGCCATCTCGGAATCGTTGCTAGTCCTGTCCGGGACCTCCGTGTGCTCCTCTCGGCTTACGCGGGAGACGCTCCAGGATGGCTACCGTGAGCGCGACTACTAACGCGATAGCCAGGCGTTTTGCCTTTGTGAGATGCGATGCGCGCAGGCTGCGTAAGGCACCCCTACCTACCGGGGCGCGTTCCGATTGACACGCGTAAAGCTCTTTGCTCTAACGTCGAGCAGTCGAACGTGACTTGTTAGCGAACGCAAGCGAATCGCCGCGAACCCCGAGAATTAACCGTCTGGACACGCTGTGAGCTGCGGTTCGTGTTGACGACCTGTGAAGTGTCTGCGATGCTTACAGCAATCTCACGCAGTACTCAGGAAACACCAGTAAAGAAAAGGGGGGGACAATGTCCACCATTGCCACCAAGTTGAACTCGGTCACCACGAAGGTCAAGGTCGGCACCGCCGCCGTGGCGCTGGTGGGGGCTGCCACGCTGACGCCGGCTATCGCCGACGCCACCCCGGTGAACTTCACCGTTGCTCAGTCGGTCTCCGCGGCCGATCTCAGCAGCCTGCCTGTGCTGCCCGGCGGTCTGAACGCCACCGTTGATGCGGGCGCCTCGGCTGTCGGCCCGGTTTCCGGCGGCATCGTGTTCCTGGCCTCGCTCCCGCTGTTCGCGGTCGAGGCCCTGCGCGACACCTCCTACACCATCGGCAACCTGTTCGGTGGCGAAGGCAGCTTCATCGGTGGATTCTTCATCGGCTTCGGCAACAACCTCAACGATGCCCTCGAGAACGGCCCGTTCGTTCCTTACGGCTCCTAATTCCGGGCGATCGTTGATCGTTTGATTCTCTGAAGTGGCGCGACTCGTCAGTCGACGAGTCGCGCCATTTTGGGTTTTCTGGAACTCTTGCGGTTGGCTTCACCTGAAGTCCGACCGCACTGAAGCATGGGGAACTTCGACTTGGGTATTTTCTCTCGGCGCTCGGTCCGCGATTCCGACGGCGACGACGGTGACTTGTCCGACGACGTAGACGAACAGAGATGGTGGCAGTCCACGGGCGCCCGGCGGGCGCTGTGGATCGGTGCCGGCCTGGCTGTTCTGGTCGTCGTGTTCGTCGCCTGGTTGGGCGTCAACGCGTTCACCGCCAAGTCGAGCCTCGAAGAGGCACGCGGCAGTGCTCAGAAGACCAAAGATGCTCTGCTGCAGGGGGATACCGACGCGGCCTCACGCTACGCCGGGGAGGCGCAGTCACAGGCCCAGTCGGCCCGGGACGCTACGCATTCCATCCCATGGAACGTCGCCGCCGGCTTGCCGTGGCTGGGTAGTCCGTTCAAGACCGGGCAGCAGATCGCCAACGTCGTCGAAGGCTTGGCCACTGACGTGCTGGGGCCCTCGGCAGAGGTGGGCTCGGTGTTGGCGCCCGATCAGTTGCTCGCCGGTGGCCGGCTGGACGTCAAAGCGCTGAGCGCCGAGGAGCCGAAACTCAGTGCGCTCTCGGAGACCGCTTTGCGTCTAGACGCCGAAGCGCAGAGCATCGCTGAACCGGGATACATCTCGGTGCTCGCTGATGCTCGGACGCAGTTGCAGGATCAGACCCACGAGTTGACCAGCTTGCTGCACAACACCACCCTCGCTGCGCGAATCGCCCCGTCGTTCATGGGCGTCGACGGTCCACGTTCGTACTTCATGGGATTCCAGACGAATGCCGAAGCCCGTGGCACTGGCGGCCTTCTGGGCGGCTTCGGCGTACTGCGGTTCGTCGATGGCGAGCCTTCAGTCGATGACCTCGGTCCTAACACCGAGCTCGACAAAGCGTTCACCCCAATCGATCTGGGGCCCGAGTTCGAGAAGAACTATGGGTTCAGCAATCCCTTTACGGATTATCGCAACAGCAATCAAAGTGCGCATTTCCCGTATGCGGCTCAGATCTGGCAGTCCATGTGGGCGCAGCAGACGGGCATGAATGTCGATGGGGTGATTGCGCTGGATCCGATCGCGCTGAGCTACATCTTGGATGCGGTGGGATCGATCACCATGCCAGACGGCGAAGTGGTCACCCAGGACAACGTGGTCGAACTCACGGAGTCGACCGCGTACGTGCGCTTTCCTGACGATCAGGTAGCACGCAAGCAATACCTGCAGGACATCGCTAATCAGGTAGTCCGCAAGGTAACCGGTGACATTAAGTCCCCGCGCAAGCTGTTGGACGCGCTGGGCAAGGCGGTGAGCGAGCGCAGGATCGCGGTCTGGAGCTCCAATCCCGACGAGCAGGCGCTGATCGAGCAGACTCCGCTTGCCAATGTGATCCCCGATGACCCTGCGCCCTACGCAGAGGTGGTGATCAACAATCTGGGTGGCAACAAGATGGACTACTACCTCACCCGCGAGATCGAGTACGTCGCGGACGGCTGCACGGGGGATACCAGAAATTCCACGGTCACTGTTCGCTTGACCAACACGATCAAAGACATTCCGGAACCGGATTACATCGCGGGAACCCTCGGTTTTCCTGAGCGGTTCCAGGGGACGTTGCCGCGCGGCACCATGCTCAGCTCAGTCCGACTCCTCGCCACCACCGGCGCCACGCTGGAGAGTGTGCTGGTAAATGGCCTTCGTGCGCCCACCTTCATCTCTACCGAGCGCAACCATCCGAGCTTTGAAACGCAGCTGGCCATACCGCCTGGCGATACGGCTGAACTGACGTTTCGACTGGAGGAACCGACATCACCGGGCGCGGCTCGAGTGCCCGTTCAACCTCTCATGGATGATATTGACCCGGTTGTATCCGTACCCAGGTGTTCGGAATAGCCGGATGGCGATTTATTGCAGTATGGCAAATCTGCAGGACGCCAACTATATGCAAATGAGAGCAGCGACGCCGGGCGGCCAGGCCTTAATCCGAACGGTATGCTCTGTTCGATTGCAGGCTCAACAATTCGGCGGGCGCGGGGGCTTTGGAGAAATGGCAGCGAAGGGGCGGAATTGAATCTACAAGACGTATTAAGATCGCTGCGTGCCCGGTGGGTCACTGTAGGTCTGACGGTGCTGATATCAGTCGCGGCGGCGGCGGCGATCACTGTGCTGACGACGCCGATGTATCAAGCCACAACACGCCTCTACGTCTCAGCTGCTGCTGGGGGCTCAGTAGCGGAGATGTACCAGGGAAACAGGCTGTCCCAGGAACGAGTCCTGTCTTACACAGAGCTGCTCAAAGGGCAGACGGTCGCACAGCGGACCGTCGACAAACTCGGTCTGGACATGAGCGCGGCGGCGTTGAGTGCGAATGTCGAAGCAACCGCGAAGCCTGACACCGTGCTGATCGACGTCAGTGTCCGAGACACCTCACCGATCAGAGCCAGGGACACCGCGAATACGCTATCCGACGAGTTTGTGGGCCTAGTTCGCGAACTCGAAACCCCGGAAGCGGGTACACCCCCCAACGCCCGTGTTGTTGTCGAGCAGCGAGCTTCGATACCGACCTCCCCAATTGCGCCGAAGCCGGCGCGGAACATACTTGCGGGCCTGGGGGTCGGTCTGCTGTTGGGCATTGGGCTGGCAGTGCTTCGGGAGGCTCTCGACAACACGGTCAAGAGCAGGCAAGTGCTGGAGGAAACTGCTGAGACGGGTGTGGTGGGAAGTATCCCGCTCGACAAAGAGCGCCGCAAAGAGCCTGCGATCGCGTACGAAAGTGATAACTCGGCTATCGCTGAGGCTTTCAGGAAGTTGCGGACAAATCTGCAATTCCTGGCAGTCGACAATCCGCCGCGAGTCATAGTCGTCACCAGCTCTATGCCGTCTGAGGGAAAGTCAACAACTGCAATCAATATCGCGCTTGCGCTGGCAGAGGCAGAGCACAACGTCGTCATTGTAGACGGTGACATGCGAAAGCCGGTTCTCCACAAATACCTTGATCTGCTTCAGCCTGTGGGTTTTAGCACCGTTCTCAGTGGGGGCGCATCGCTCGACGAGGCCCTGCAGAAAACACGGTTCGAAGGACTTACCGCATTGACGTCCGGAGCGGTTCCCCCGAATCCGAGCGAACTTCTTGGATCCATGGCGGCCAAGAAGCTCCTCAGCGAGATGCGGTCGAGGTTCGACTACGTGATCGTTGACTCGACGCCACTGTTGGCGGTGACTGACGCAGCCATTCTGGCGGCGGGGGCCGACGGTGTGCTTCTGATCGCGCGGTACGGACAGACTAGGCGTGATCAGCTGGCTCACGCTGCAGCGAGCCTGCGAGACGTTGGCGCGACCCTGCTGGGTGCAGTCTTCACGTTGATGCCGCTGCGCGGGAACACCTCATACAGCTACACCTATTACGGCGAGGACAATCCGACCAAGGCAGCAGGCAACTCTTCCCACTCACGTCGCAGAGGTCTTAAGGGATCTTCTGGGCAGCAGAGTGCGTAAATGTCGCTGCTGCTCGAACGGCAGTCATCGAGAGTGATGCATCACGCGGTCTTCGCGCGCTACTGAGGCTTGCTGTCCTGATGTGCAGACTCGGCGAGCTTCACCTGGAGGTAGTAGTGCGTAAAGGCTCCGAATTGTGCCGATGACGAAATATCCCAGCGACGTGCAGCCTGTGCGCCAGGTCGGTCTCGGTCTACAACGGCGGTCAAACTCTCCTAAGATCGGTTGAGGACAAAGGGGGCATATGAAGATCAGCATTTTCGGACTGGGTTACGTCGGGGCGGTGTCGGCGGCGTGTTTGGCTTCTGACGGGCACACCGTGATCGGTGTTGATCCCAATCAAACAAAGGTCGATCTGATCAACTCTGGCCGAACTCCCATCATCGAAGCCGAGATCGGCGAGATGATTGCAGCTGAGGTCGCAAGCGGCCGTCTGCTGGCCACAACGGACGTGCGCGAAGCTGTGGAAGCCACCGATCTCTCGCTCATTTGCGTAGGGACACCCAGCCAATTGAACGGCAATCTCGATCTGAGCTACGTTCGCCGGGTATGTGAGCAGATCGGCGAGGCATTACGCGCCAAGCAGTCGTACCATGTTGTTGCGGCTCGGTCGACGATGCTTCCCGGGAGCATGCGCGGCGTCGTGATACCTACTTTGGAGAACGCGAGCGGCAAGCTCGCCGGCACGCAATTCGGTGTGTGTAGTAATCCTGAGTTCCTGCGAGAAGGAACCGCGGTGTGGGACTACTACCACCCGCCGAAGACGGTGATCGGAGAGACCGACGCTCGAGCCGGCGACCCGCTCGTTGAACTTTATGGGTCGTTGGAGGCGCCGTTGGTGCGCACTTCCGTCGAGACAGCTGAGATGGTCAAGTACACCGACAACAACTGGCATGCGCTGAAAGTGGCATTCGCAAACGAAATCGGAACCATTAGCAAAGCGGTGGGTTTGGACGGCCGCGAGGTAATGGACATCTTTTGCCAGGACCAGAAGCTGAACCTGTCCGCGTACTACATGAAGCCCGGCTTTGCCTTCGGCGGCTCCTGCTTGCCGAAAGACGTTCGCGCCCTGACTTACAAAGCCAGAAACCTAGACCTCGACCTACCGCTCCTAAACTCGATTCTCCCATCGAATAAGCGGCAGGTCGATCGCGCGATATCTATGATTACCTCCAAGGGAAAGCGCAAGATTGGCATCCTTGGATTTGCGTTCAAGGCGGGTACCGACGACCTGCTGTTGCCCGTCGCTATGGATGAGGATGTCGGCGTCATTGGCGGTGATGATGGGTGGGCTATGAGAACGGCCCCGCTCGGTGTGGTGAGCGGGGCCGTGGTGGGCTCGGTGACGGGGTCGTCGGCGTGGTGACGCCGTGGTCGGCGTGGTGAAGCGACTTGGGTTCAGTCGGTTGCTGTTTCGCTGATGGCGATGCGTGCGGCTTTCTCTCCGACGATGGAATGACCGGCGGCGAACGCCGCGGTCAGGGCGTGGAGAGCGAGGTTGTTGACCGCGCGGGGGTGCCCGCGTGAGGCGTTGTGGATCAGCGTGATCGCGTCGTCGGCGAACAGCACGTCGGAGCGGCCGGCGATTTTGGTGTGGTGGTTGATGTAGTCGGCGGTGTCGGCCGGTGTCATGCCGGGCAGGGTGTAGCGCACCGCGATGCGTTGATCCAGTGCGGCCAACACGCCCAGGCGTAGCCGGTGGCGCAGGGTGGGTTGTCCGACCAGCACGACAGCGAATGGTGATCCGGAGTCCATGTCGTGGTTGGTCAGCAGCCGGATCGCTTCGAGTTGACCGTTGTCGAGCAGGTGGGCTTCATCGACGACCAGGACGGGGCTGCGGCCGCGTTCGGCGTGCTCGGCGGCCAGGGCGTCAGCGGCCTGGGGTGCCAGGCGTGCGGTGTGAAAGACCGGGGTGTGGCCGAGGGCGGCCACGATGTGGGTGAGCATGCCGCGCACCCCGATGGTGGGGTTGGCCAGGTAGATGATGACGTGTCGTGCTGGGTCCAGCGCGGTGGCGGCGGCGCGGATGGCCACGGTTTTGCCGGCGCCGACTTCGCCGGTGATGACTCCGATGGCGCATTGGTCCACACACCAGGAGATTCGGGCGATCGCTTCGCTGTGTCCGGGGTGGCGGTGCAGCATCGACGGCGCGAGATCGCGTCCGAACGGCATCCGCGAGAAGCCCCAATGTGATTGCAGTCGTTGAATACTCATGCCGACACCCCATCCTTGTGATCGAGGCTGGGCAGCGCGAGTTGACCGGGAAGCTGATTGTCATCGGTGGCCGTGGCCTGGGCGCCGTAGAGGGCGTGGTAGCCGATGCGTTCGTCATCGCGCAGCTGCTCATGGTGGGCCGCGGCGGTCAATGCCAGGTAGTCGATACCGGTGGCTGCCGGCGGTGTCTGGCTGCTGATTTCGGGTCGGGCTTTGGGGTGGGCGTGGCGGGTGATCGTGTGGGCTATGGCTTGGCCGTAGCTTCTGTCCTGGTCGCGGACCTCGATGGCCTGCAGGTCGAACGGGGAGAACACCAGTTCCACCCGGCGCCCGACCAGGGCGGGGTCGACCTGGTAGGTGTTGGAATGCAGCGAGACGGTGGCGGTTTTGGTCACTATCCGGAACTCCGACCACAGGAACGCTTCGGTCAGATCCGCGGCGGTCGGCAACGCCGCAGGGTGGCCGAGCCGGTCGAAGCCGGCTTCCCAGCGGGCCAGTGGGGATTGCCCGGTCTCGGTATGGATTCGGCGGTGGTATTCGGTTTCAACCCAGGCCATGAACAGCCGGTTGAGCTCCAACAACGCACCAGCATGGTCGACCCCGGCCGCAGCGAGGTCCTCAGCGGTGGTGTCGGTCACCTCGACGAGGAACTGTTCACGCACGGTGCGGAAGAACCGTTCGATCTTGCCGCGGCCCTGCGGGCGACCGGGCGCGGAATGCACCAGCCGGATCCCGAGTTTCGCGCACGCCCGCAGCAACCACGCATCGACGAACGCGGACCCGTTGTCGACATAGATCGAGGCGGGAACTCCGCGAGCAGCCAACGCCGGCTTCAACGCCGCCGCCAGGCGCACGGTGTCTTCGGCGAACCCGAAGCGGTGCCCGACCACCAACCGAGAATGGTCGTCGAGGAACGCGAAGAGGTAGGTTTTGCGGTCCCCGACCCGCGGGCCGTGCAGGGCATCGCCGACCCACAGTTCATTCGGGTCGGGGGCTTCGAACCGCCCGAACACCTCAGCGCTCTGACCTGCGGCCGGGCCCATCAGCTCACACCGATGGAAGTGGCGCAGCAGCGTCGATTCCGAGGGCGCCCACCCAGTCGCGGTGCGCAGAATCCGGGCCACCTGCGCGGCGGTGCGGGCCGGGTTCTCCCGTTTGAGCGAGGCGGCCAACTCCAGCACCTGGACATCGGTGCGGGTGGCCAGCCGGCGCGGTTCAGGGACCAGCGCTTCGAACCCGCCGCCGCGGTAGCGCCGGATCCAGCGGTCCAGGGTGGCCCGCGCGATCTGGACCTGGGTGCCGAACGGGTCGATATGGCGACGGCCGGCGATCTCACGGACTACCCGGCCCCGCTGCCGGGTCGAGAGCCCCTCTTCCAGCGCGGGGCAGATCACCTGATAGCGGAACAACCCGATCGCATTCGCCCGTTCCCGACGCTTGTGGTCCTCCAACGACACCGCAGTGCCCTCCTCACACTCGATGGCCCCACCCGAAACCGTCTGTCGGGCAGGCGCCCTGGCGAGGATCACCGATCACCTGACTGTGCGTCAGGGGCAACTGGTGTTGCACGGCACCGCCGATGACATCGGCGGCCACCCAGGCGCCAACAGTCGAGCGCCGCTGACGGCCACCACCACCAGCGCCGGCGTCACCACGCCCAGCAACCCGGCCGGCCCGAACCGCTGCCCGATCGCCGACGCGGCGACCATCACCGCCGCCACGACATCGCGCCAACCACAGCCGAGCCCGTCGGGGATCATCACATCGATCCCCGTACCCACCGCCACCGTGAGAAACCACGTCCTCATCGACTCCAGACGCTGCCCAGCCCGCCGCAGCCAGCCCCGCACCGTCGACGGCGGTACCTGCAGTCGGGCAGCGATCCCGCGATGCCCTACCCCCTCAGCCCGCGCCGACAGCGCCATCCAAACCCGCTCGGCCGCATACGCTCTGCGCAACAGCATGGTGACCGGCAACAACACATGAGTGACCAGACAGGAGCGGCACCGGGCCCGGCGCGGCCGCACCCGATCATCGAGTCCCTCGACGTGGCGGGCGCGGGCATACCCCCAGCCGCCCAACACCCCGTCCGGACAAGCCGGGCAGGAAATCGCCCCACCAACCAGCCGCGACTCGACGCAGACACGATCGACCTCTACCGTCACCATCAGTGCCTCCGAGCACTACAGCGCGGCACCTCGCCAAGCCCGCCAAGACTTCAGCGAGGTGCCGCGCACCCATCAGTTCCTCGTCACACTGACGGTGCACACGAACAAGATCAACCCGACGACGGCGCCACAGGCCACATCAGCACGCTCAATGACGACCGCATACCCCGTCGTCGTCATCCCGAGAGACGGTCAACACCTGCGAGAGTCTCCGATCGTTGATGTCATCGAGCACCTGATCGGTAAGGGCTACGAACTCAAACTCTATGACAGCAACGTGAGTCTGGCCGCTCTTACCGGAGCTAATCGTGACTACATCTTGAATCATATTCCGCACATCTCGGGCTTGATGGTAGAGACCATCGATGAAGTGGCGGATTTTGCCGAAGTCATTGTTATTGGCAATGGCGCCGACGAATTCAAGTCTGCAGTCGCGAGTTCGCGGCAAGGGCAAGTTGTCGTCGACCTGGTACGAGTCACCGATGACACGAGTGCCGACGACTACGACGGAATTTGTTGGTGAAACTCAGGGTGCCGAACGGATCGCCTGCCACTGGACGTCGAGTTCTGATCCTAGTGGAGAACCTGCCCTCGCCATTCGATCGTCGTGTGTGGCAGGAGGCCACTACACTGCATGCGCATGGTTGGCAGGTGAGCATCATCTGTCCAACCGGCAAGGGCTACCAGAAGACTTTCGAAGAGATCGATGGAATCGAGATCCATCGGTACCGACTGCCCACCGAGGGCGACGGCGCGCTCAGCTATCTGGCGGAGTATTCGTCTGCACTGTGGAACACATTCCGGCTGGCCATCAAAGTTCGGCGGCGCCGGGGGTTTGACGTCATCCACGCGTGCAATCCGCCGGACTTTCTCTTCCTTGTCGCCGCCTTTTTCAAACTATTTGGAAAAACGCGGTTTGTCTTCGATCATCACGACATCAATCCGGAGTTATACGAAGCCAAATTCGGCCGTCGCGACCTTCTGTGGAAGGTGATGATCTGGCTGGAACGGGCAACTTTTAAAACAGCAGACGTGTCGATCGCGACCAATGAGTCGTATCGTAAAATCGCCATCGACAGAGGTCGTATGGATCCAGATCGTGTGTTTGTGGTCCGTAGCGGACCCGTGGTGGAAAGGCTGAGGATCCAGCCGCCCAAAGCAGAATTGAAGTGCGGTAGGAATTTCCTCGTTGGATATGTCGGCGTCATGGGTAAGCAGGAAGGCATCGACCTCCTGCTGGAGGCCGTCCGGGTGATCGTTCACGACACGGGTCGACGCGACGTGCACTTTGGATTGGTGGGGAGCGGTACCTCGTTGGCGGAGATGCAGCAGCTGGCGGTCGAGCTAAATGTTTCGGACTACGTGACCTTTACCGGAAGAGTGCCCGACGATGAGTTGCTCGACGTTCTGAACACGTCGGATGTGTGCGTCAACCCCGATGTTGCGAATGAAATGAACGACAAGTCCACGATGAACAAGATCATGGAGTACATGGCACTGGGCAAGCCCATCGTGCAGTTCGATCTCGCAGAGGGTCGTTACTCCGCGGGCGAGGCTTCTCTGTATGCGGCAAAGAACGACCCGCATGACATGGCGAGAAAGATCGTCGAGCTGCTCGACGATCCGGAGCGTCGTGCGCAGATGGGAGCTTTTGGTCATAAGCGCGTTCACAACGAGTTGGCCTGGCAGTACGAGGTGCCCAAGCTACTTCAGGCTTACGAAGCTGTCATGACGGATGGCCGCTGACTCCATCGGTAGACGGGTAGCTCGAACGGATCGTGCCGATCCCTTTCGGAACCCATGTTCGACCCAGGGTTCGCGGCATCGATGCAGGCACTCGGGCCGGAGCGAATCTGTGCCCGGACCTTGGCACTGCAACGGTGCTAGAGCGGTGGGTCTTCGGGGCCGCACCGGAAACCCGCATGGTAGACGACCCCCGAGGGCATGTCCCGAGACTGATCCCGGTAATAGCCCTCTTTGTAGCGGACTGTTTTGGTGTCGGGGATGAGGGTGCGGACGCGAAATGTGTCCGAGCCGTCTACGAAGGTTTGGCGTTGGCCATTGTGCCAAAGGCGGATCCAGCCTCTGTCGTCTGACGCAGACCAGCGGATCTGCATGGTCACGTCATGCCAATTTCCAACATCAAGCGGGGTGTGGAATATGGTGAATGAACGCTCGTACTCGCCCGGGGCAGATTGCTTCTGCACCTGGAGTGACCAATAACCGTTCTTCTTGCCGACCGACCACGCCAGTGGCGGTCCGGCGTGGGAGACGCCCCACCATTGATTGGTGATGCCTTGGCCGAGGTCGGCGTGATTCATAGGGAAATCGGTGTGGAACTTGGTGGCGAACTGGTACCACATCACTTCGCCTTCGGTACCGCCCGTTTCGGGACCACCCATGACTTCTGAACGCTGGGTTCCGTGCTCGTTCGGATCGCCGGGTTTAACCTCGAAACGGGCCGCGTGCCCGTACTTGCCGTCTTCGACGATGCTCGCTGTGGAATTCGAATCGAAGCCACCGGCACGGCCAGCGTACGACTCGTTCTGAACGGCCACCCACTGGCTGAAGTCGCCTGTGCTGTAGTCACCTACAAAGCTCACCGGTGATGCAGCAACGACACCTGCGGGCCCGAAGAAGAGCAACATCACGACGACTACCGACACTGCCGGCGCGATGGCTCGGGATGCCCGTTTCACCTTAGGTCCTCCAGCCTGAGTTGCACCTTCTCTCCTCTCATCGCTGTAGGAACCGCATCCGTTTCGCAGCGACCCCCGCCTGCGCTGCAAACTATTCATCGAACTCGAGTCGTAGAGAGGCGTTGACCCGTTTCTCCGGAGGCGCACAGCACGGGCAATGATCGCGATCATCTCAAGGCCCGCCCCGCCGCATCTAGCCGAACCTGACCTTGACTGATTCGACCTTCTCTTGTGGAAGGTAGAACGTGTTTTTCTTTCCGATCTGATCAAGAGTGATCTTTCCGTCGGCGTAAGCCGCGCGTCGGTAGTCTTCGGCAAACAAGATCTCTTCGTGGGTCGGTTCTTTGTTGTTCTCGAGAAGGAATATCGGGCGGTCTTTTCGTATGGTTTCAAGACCTCCTCTGAGGACGGTTGCCTCAAATCCCTGTACGTCGATCTTGATGAGATCCGGTGTGGTGCCCACTTCGTCCCAACGTCGAATCTCACAACGTTGTCGCTCGATTTTGAGATGCTTCTCATCGAAGCCGTAGATCCGACGTGCGTTGAGCCAACCGTGGGCGGAGTCGTAGTCGAACGACGCCAATCCATCGAACATGAAACCGCGGTAGTACGGAACGAAGAGTTCGAAGAATCCGTTCTCGTCGCCCAGGCCGAAGGCATGAATCGTTACGTTAGGGTCGTTCTCGTAGCGTTTACTAAGCCGTGCGGCCAGCACCGGATTGGGTTCGAAGGCAACAACCGCCGCGGACTTGTGGTAGAGCCGGAGAGAGTCAATGGTTTGTCCTCGGTTCGCCCCGATGTCAAGGAACTGTTGCCCGGCCGAGATGGGAAGCTTCTCGAAAGCCCGGTAACAGGAATCCGAGGGTGCATGCCTGACCTGGCGTAACTTGCGTTGTCCCCACGCTTTCACGTCAACCAGTGGACCAGCGTAGGTTTGCGCTGTCCGAATTGCCTTCTTCAATTCCACGTCATCCCCTATGTGTTGTGACACCGTGACAAACATCTGTGACATCCGACAATGTCATCGACCTCTGGATTGGCGAGTACTGGTTCTGTTGAGAGCAATCGTTCCGCATCTCCGCAAGCGCCGCTACTTTTGCAACGCCCGGTCATCGAATAGCTGGCCCCTGTCATAGGCCCGTTTTCCCGTACTAGCACCGTACGCCAGGCCGGAGACCATCCCGAGCGCGGTGAAGAACAATGGCGCGGCACCGGCGTCGGACAGATATGGGTGAATGACCATGAAAAGGGTCATGAGCACGAGGAGGAAACGCAGTGCCCGCGCGGCGGGGTTCGCCAGGGAGGCATCGTCGACGGCAACGGTACTGAGAACCCGGTGCATCCGAATCAATGCCGCGACAATCAGAAAAATCAGGGCGCCCAACAATAGGACTCCGCCCTGCATCAGAACTGTGATGTACATCGATTCCATGTAGGGAAATAGATGGCTATTCTCCGGAACCGGGCCGTAACCGGACCATAGATTACGGGTAATGATCGGCACGAAATCGCGCAACCACACATCCACTCTGAACCAGAACGATTTGGGCAGGATGGAGAAACTCTCACTGCTTCCATACTGGATCGCTAGGCGATCCGCGATGTTGTCGCCGATCGGCGAAGCGAGAGCTGCGGCCGAGAGAGCGATGATTCCGCCAATCGCCCAGGCAGCACGGCGAGTCGACAACAGAAACGCGAAAACCGCTGCAACGCAGATCAAGGCTGGGCTGGCGGTAGCGGTTGAGAGGATTCCGATACCCGATAGGAGCACCGTGGCGAGCATCAGTCGTCTGTCGCGATCATCAAGGCTCACCCGGGCCAGGCAGACGACGGCGATAACCACATGGATGCAGAGATACATTCCCAGCGCATGCTGGCTCGGGAAGAATCCCGTCCCGCGATACACCTGATAATCGAGGGGGTTGAGGATCTTATCGCGACCAGTGATCGCTGCCAGAATCCGACGCACGGGGCCAATGTTCGCGACTTGGAGCACCGCAACCACCGACATGACGCACGCAAGGATCATGGATGGTCTGAGCCACGTGAGAAGGCTCCGGCTCTTCTGGCCTATCGCATAAGCAAGCACATAGAGGAGGGCATACTGAGGTGCGCCGAGCAGCTCGTGTGGAAGGACTCCTAGGCTCAGTTCGGTGCGCCGGGCGAAGTTGACCAATGTCATCGCGACGTACACCGCGGCGTATACGAGGACTGCACCGCCGAGGCCGTCGATCAGCCGCCAGCGCCCACCCCAACGAACGAGAACTGCGGCAGCTAGCAGAACCATCAGGACATCAGAGATCTTCAGACCGGGCACGATTGCCCCGCGTGCGGTCCCTGAGGTTGCCGCGATCAACGCCAACACCACCGCGAAATCTCTGGGTTCTCCGCGAGAAACCGGCGGTCGAAGTGTCTTCAACGACGCTGATTGAGTCATTGCAGAGTCGAATGCTTCCGAATGGTCACGTACAGAGATCTCTGTCGGCATGCCGGACAGCTGGTCTTGTGCGAGTACCCCTGGACATGCTCCACCCCGTTCACCCGTTCATACTCTCACGTGAAATGTGGCGGTTCACGGCGTATGAGGTGACGTCTCGAAGCGCGCAGATGCTCGGCGGCCCGGACACCGGCCGGCAGGTCCCAGGTTGCTGACGTCTTAGCTGTCGGCGCACATATCCGACCTCGCACCGCAACTGGTCCTCCGCGTAACATGACAACGAACCGGAGCGCCGAATGGCCTGAGAGCTCCGCGATTTCACCCCGTGATTGCCCTTCGCACTTCTTCCCACATCTTGCGGGCGCCGGCCTTCTGCGTTTCCGCCCGCTCGGAGAGTCGAAGGCGGGTTGCCTCATAGGTCTCGTTTGAATCAAGCTGCTTCAACGCCACCAGCGCCTCATCGGCCGATGCGCTCACCGGCACCACGTACTCCTCAACCCCGTAATCGCGGAAGAGCTCAAGATATTTGTGGCTCCAACCTGTCGCGATCGAAGGAACCGACTGTGAGAGCGCACTCACCAGAGCATGGAACCTCGATCCGACGACGAGGGAACACGACCCGATGATCGCCTTGAGCTCCAGAGCGCTCGAGCGAGCGACGACTTCGACGTCGCACCCGTGTCGTGTCGCTGCCAGATCGCGCACCTGCTCCGCCAACGGGCGGTCCGTCTTTTCATGAATGAGCAAGAACGGACGGTGCCCGTTGTTGACGAGCTCGCGTACCAAACGAACGAGAAACTCCAAGTACGCGTTGCTGGTGTCGTCGCCCGTCTTGTCGAGCATCCGGATGTTGGGGATGATGCACGCCCGCCCGGCGAGATCGGCCGCTGTCGATGAGGGAACGGGATTGAGCAGATTGGTAAAGTCGGGGGCCAAGCGGATACCGGAGGCGTCGTCGCCGAGTGCGTGTAGGGCCTCGTAGGAGCTCTCGTCTCGTGCGAACACGAGATCAGCGGTCCGCAGAATCGCACGGGTGGCGGTGCGGGTGGGTTCTGTTGAGAACGGGCCAAAAGCCTGCGGCAACAACACAACTCGCTTGCCTGCTGCCTTCCATCGGCTGCACAGCCGCGCCATCTTTTGCGCTTTTGCCGGCCCCCATTGATCGCTGAACGCAAATCCCGACGCGTCCAAAATGACGTCCACATCACGATCGCTGACCAACTCGTAGCGCCGCCTCAGTGAAGAGGGGAGAACATTGCCTGCACTCGCCAGAAGCGCCGGTCCGCCCGGAAGGCGGTCGCGCCGCCGATTGGTTGTCCAAACATGGCTGCGAAGCCCCGCTTTGCGCCGTTCCTCGAACGTACCGATTCCGAGGTGCGCCGCCGGGATGAAGCCTTCACCCCATGACGAGTACTCCTGGCTCACGGCGTACGCCATGAGCTCAGCTCCCTTGTTGTAAAAGTTGATTCCGGTCACGGAGGCGATCACCCGCCGAGTATAGGTCGGCGCAAGGTATCTCGTTCGACGGTGAACGTGCTCGTCCCGTCTCCTGAAGGCGGTTCTGGCTACGGCTACACTCTGCGGGTGCCGCGTCGCATCTCAACGGTGGGACTCGCGTCATGTTGGCGCCGGGTCCCTCGAGTTTGGCCGCAACAGTGAATTTTCTCCGAAGTGCGCTACGCCGGTATCGCCGTTCCGGAGCGGGCGGACCCGTTGCTGCGAACGTGGCGTGGCTGCTCTTGGAACGTGGTGTCCAACTCGTCACCGGCTTGGCCGTAAGCATCCTGCTAGCCAGGTATCTAGGAGCGAGCCAGTTCGGTGAACTGAACTTCCTGATATCACTGGTCGCGCTGCTTGCTCCATTGGCCGCGCTCGGTTTGAACCACATTCTGACCAAGTACTTCGTCGAGGATCCTGACAACGCCGACCGTGCCGCCGGGACTGCGATGGCTCTCAGGTTCGGCGGCGGCTTCGTCGCTATCGCAGTCGCCCAGATTGTGTTGCTGTTCGTTCGGCCGGGGGACGGATGGAGTCAGATCTTCGGGCTGTATCTTGGGGTGGGGGCGCTGTTCAACGCCTTCCTGGTGATCGAATTCTGGTTCTTGGCGAAGGTTGAATCTCGGTTCGTCGCGATTGCCAAGATTGTCGGGGCATTGATCAGCGTTGCCACCAAGGCGCTCGCGGTGATGCTTGGCGCCGACTTTCAGGTATTCGTCATTCTCACCGCACTCGACTATGTGGTGGTGGGCCTGCTTCTGCTGGTCGCCTATCAGATCAGAACCAAGGGTGTCGCGCGGTTGAGGGCCAGTCTCAGCACAGCCGGTCGACAGCTGGGGCAGTCCTGGTGGTTGATCCTGTCAGGTTTGACCGCGACGGTGAATCTGAAAATCGACCAGGTGATGCTCGGTGTGATCTCCACCCCAACCGAGGTGGGTCTGTATGCAGTTGCGGCCCGACTCTCCGAGGTTTGGTACTTCGTACCCGAGATCATCGTGTCCTCACTCTTTGCGTCAATCCTTCGCGCCAGACTGGATGATCCCGAGGCGTACCAGAAGCAATTGCAGAAGGTTTACACGTTGCTCGCCTGGTTGGGCATCTCCGTTGCGGTAGTTGCGACGGTTATCGGTCCGCCGTTGATCCGGTTGCTCTATGGGCAGGAGTATTCGGCGTCAGGCACGCTGCTTGTCGTGCATATCTGGGCGGGCGTGTTCATGTCGATGCGCGCGCTCTTCAGCAAATGGCTTATTGCAGAAGAGTTGCTCAAATTCTCGCTGTACACACAAGCGGCAGGTGCGGTCACCAATGTTCTGCTGAACTTGTTGCTCATCCCTGTCTACGGGGCCATGGGAGCAGCCGTGTCCACGGTGATTTCCTACGGCATATCGTCTTTCGGAGCCTTGTTGCTGACCGCAAGGACCCGTCAACCCGCCAAGATGATGATCCTGGCGCTGTTCGCTCCAGCTTTGGCAATCTGCCACGCGATCTCGCGTCGACTGAGTCGCGGGTCTAGGCACGTCTGATGCTGGCTTATGTGTGGCAAGTGCGCACCGGCGCGATGATGCCCCTAAAGTCTCTCTCGTGGCACTGACTTTCCGGAAACGCGTGAAGCGATACCTGCCGTCTCGATATGTTGACGTTGCGCGCCGGTGGAACGGGCGCGCCGAGGCGGCAGCCATGCGCACTGCTGGGAAATCGCGGTTGCTCAGTTACCTGTACTTCGGAAACTGGGTGTCGCCGTTCCGCAGGGAGTTCTATGCGGTGGCTTACGGCCGCAGAATGTTCAACCAGAGTTTGCAGGGAGCCACCGGCGCGACCTATTTCCTCCGACGTAGTGCACACCGCATCGAGAAGGGCTTGATCTCTAGACCTCGTCGCTCGCTGTTCGCGCTCGACTACATCGGTCAGACAGTTTCCGCCTACCGAACCGAGGTCGAGCGGTTGAGTCACGACGCAGATCTGTCGAAAGTCGATCTGCAGTCACTGAATTGGGTGACGGACGTTCTTGGGGCGTACTTCGATGCCGTGGACAGCAGCCCGGTGACCGATAGCGCACGTGAGGTCTTTCTCGAGGCGAGAGCTCTCTACCGCGAGCCCGACCGCGTCCCGGAGTCTCAAAAAGAGCTCGTCCCCTACCCGTTCTCGAGTCTCGAATCGGCGCGAGTCTCCTACGAAGACTTTCTCGCGTTGAGCTGGCGGCGAAGGTCGGTCCGGTGGTTCGAGCCAAAAGCGGTGCCGCGGGACTCGCTTGACAAGGCTGTCGCCGCTGCGTCCTTGTCGCCGAGCGCGTGCAATCGCCAGCCATACGAGTTCAGGATCTTCGACGAGCCGGAGTTGGTGAAGAAGGTCGCGGCCGTACCGATGGGCACGCGTGGCTTCAGCGACAACTTTCCCGCGGTTGTGGTTCTGATAGGCAGGCAGCGGGCATACGCCAACCACCGAGATCGCCACATCATCTACATCGACGGCTCGCTGGCAGCGATGTCATTCATCTACGCGCTCGAAACCATGGGTTTGAGCTCATGTGCCATCAACTGGCCCGACATGGAGCCCCAGGAGTCTGCAATGGCGAAGTTGCTTGGTCTTGAGCCCGATGAGCGAGTCATCATGCTCATCGCCGTAGGGTACGCGGACCCGGAAGGCCTCATTCCGTACTCGCAAAAACTCGCTCTGGATCGGGTTCGGAGCTACAACCGTGCGGGCTGAGGACGTGAAACCTGATCACCCCGCAGTAGTCGAAGGTGGGGTTTTCATCGCATGGACTCGATTCCAGCGCCGGGCCGCGGTCCTGGGTGCACGTATGGGAGTGGACGTCCATTTCTTCCATCTTCGATGGGAAGGCGCGAACCGGTACGCCAAAGTTCTGTCTTACTTTGTCAAGGCGTTCCGGACGTTATTGCTGCTGTCGAAACGGCGCCCGACGTTCGTCATCCTTCAACTACCGCCTACGCCAGCGCTGTATGTCTGTGCGCTCTATGTCCGGATCGCCAGGATCCCGCTCGTCGTCGATTGCCACAACGCCGCCATCATGGAGCATTGGGGAAGGTGGCCCCTGACTGGGGCTTTGCTGCGGAGAGCTACCGTCCTAGCGCACAACGATCACGTCGCAACACTGGCCGCCCAGAGCTTCGACTTGGAGCCAGTAGTTCTACGGACAGGCATCATGAGTGCCGATCCTGACGCAGCGCAAGGAGATGAGACTTTAAAGCGTCTGAAACTCGAGAGTCAAAGCTATGTCTTGCTTCCTTGGAGTCTCCACACCGATGAGCCGCTCGAGGAAGCTCTGTCTGCGATACGGCAAATGCCCACGCAGCGGTTCGTCCTGACCGGTGACCCGCGAAAGATCGACCCGGCGTTGGCGTCGCATCTGCCGCCCAATCTGAGCGTGCCCGGTTATTTGCCGACGGCGGACTTTAACGAGTTGTTCGCTCACGCAGCGGCGGTACTTGTCCTGACTACACGCGAACTCACCCAGTTGAGTGGCATGGCCGAAGCCATGGCCTTCGAGGTCCCGGCAGTCATCAGTGATACAAAAACTACGCGCTACTTGTACGACACTGCGCCCGTCTACGTCGCCAACGAGCCTGATTCGATTCGTGCAGGATTGGAAGAAGTACTGCGTACGCGAGAAGTGTGCATCGCGGAACTCAAGACGTTGCGGTCCAAAACGGAAGAAGAATTCGAACGTCAGGTCCGCACACTAATCCAGACGATTGGGGACGCGAGGGCGCCGGGTAGTCGCTGCGGCTGAGGTGGAGTGAACCCATGCGAGCCGTCCGGTAGTGATATGACGTTGACCTGATCGAAGTGAGGCGAGGAGTGTCCGCTGCACGTCCTATTTGTGTGTACGGGGAACATCTGCCGGTCGCCGACGGGCGAACGACTGGCCGCGGCTTACGCCGCCGAACTCGGCATCCCTGACTTCGTTGCCTCGAGCGCCGGTACCCGTGCGGTGATCGGCCATCCCATTCACGAGAAGGCTGCGGTGGTGCTGGAGGAGCTCGGCGGCGATCCGTCCGACTTCACGGCCCGACAGCTCTCTGAGAAGCTCGCGTCGAAGGCAGACTTGGTGCTCGCCATGACCCGCGGGCACCGGGACAAGGTCCTGGGCATTGCGCCTCGATTGCTCAAGCGGACCTTCACCTTGGCCGAGGCCGCCGCCATAGCCGCGCATCCGGATGCCGCCACCATCGCGGATCTACCGCTGCTCAGGCCGCGCACCCCCACACAACAGCTTGCAGACGTGCAGGACCCCATCGGGCTGGACGCTGCAGTCTTCGAGTCTGTCGGTGCTCAGATCGCCACACTCCTGCCTCCGGTCATGAAGCTGTGTGCCCGTTCGTCGTCCGACTGACCGGGCTTGGACCGCCTCAGGTGTTTGCTTCTAGAACTCGTCATTCGATCTAGGTGGATTCCCGCTACCGCGCTTGGTTACGCGGGCGTGAATTCTTGCCGGTCACGTCGAAATCCTGGTCGCCGCCGTGCTAATTTTCCTGAGCGAATACTGTGCTCGCCTTGAGAATTTGTGAAGCGGTGGGCTAATGTTGCAGCCCAGGGGCCAATCGTTCGGGGGGAAGTATGACGGCGGTACACGACCGACTACGCGACCCAGCAAACATCGGCCCAAGGGGCGCGACTGATCCTGGCCGCGGGAAGATACCCGGGTGGCAGCGTGATTACGCGCGCCGGCTGATCGTTGTTGATGCGTTTGGTGTGATTTTCGCAATTGGCCTGGCCCAGTGGCTGCGCTTCGGTGAGTTGCCGGCAACCGAGGAAGTTTTCCAGCTCGAGAGCTATACCAAGGTCTCCATCGCGATTGCTGCAGGCTGGATGCTGGCCTTGGCGATCAACCGGTCGCGCTCCACGCGGATCATCGGCTCAGGCACCGAGGAGTACCGACGGGTTGTCCTCGCCACGCTGTCGACCTTCGGTGCCGTCGCCGTCATCTCGATGCTGTTCAAGCTGGAGATCGCCCGCGGGTACCTCATGATCGCGCTGCCCACCGGCATCGCGATCCTCACGGTGTTCCGCTGGCTCGCCCGCAAGCAGGTCATCAAGGCCCGCGCCAACGGCGAGTGCATCACCCGCGTTCTGGTGGTCGGCAATGCGCCGGCGGTCCGGGACTTCACTCAGGCGCTGGCTCGCGAGCCGTGGTCGGAGTACCGCGTGGTCGGGGCCTGCGTCTGCGGCCCGGAAGATCGCAAGCTCATCGACGTTCCGGGTGTCGGCACCGTCCGCGCCTTCGGCGACGAATCCAATATCGCCGCCGCCGTGGCCGCCACCGACTGCCAGGCCGTGGCCGTTACTGCCACCGAGCGCCTGGACGGCCGCGGCATCCGCGACCTGTCATGGGAACTGGAGCGGCTCAACATCGACCTGCTGGTCTCACCCGGCGTGGTGGACGTCGCCGTCCCGCGCCTGCAGATGCGCCCGGTCGCCGGCCTGCCGCTGATCCACGTGGAGAAGCCTCAGTACCACGGTGCCAAGCGCTTCGAAAAGCGACTGTTCGATGTCGTGTTCTCCAGCGCGGTGCTGCTGGCCGCATCGCCGATCCTGTTGGTGGTCGCCCTGGCCATCAAGCTGACCAGCCGGGGCCCGGTGTTCTACCGCTCCGAGCGCATCGGCATCGACGGCACGCCGTTCGAGATGATCAAGTTCCGCACCATGGTGCAGGGCGCGGACAAACTGGTCAGCCAGCTCGCCGACCAGAACGAGAGCGAAGGCGGGGTGCTCTTCAAGATCAAGGAAGACCCCCGCGTCACGCCGGTCGGCAAGTTCCTGCGCAAGTTCAGCATCGATGAGCTGCCGCAGTTCATCAACGTCCTCAAGCGGGACATGAGCGTGGTGGGTCCGCGGCCGCCGCTGGCCAGTGAGGTCAAGACCTACGACGACTACGCCAAGAAGCGTCTGCTGGTGAAGCCCGGCATCACGGGACTGTGGCAGGTCAGTGGCCGCTCCGACCTCTCCTGGGAGGACTCGGTTCGCCTCGACATGTTCTACGTCGAGAACTGGACCATGATCTCCGACATGGTGATCGCCGTGAAGACGGTGCGCGCCGTGTTCACAAGCTCTGGCGCATACTGATCTGATTCGTCGCTGACAATTTTCGCCGAAGCAGTCCCTCATCATCGTCGTCGCTCGACCACGGGCTTTTCAGCTGTCCAAACGAGTTTGCTGAGCAGCTCAAGGGTCGCGGAACATCGAGAGCAGGGCCATCGGTCGACGCATGCTCGGCGGCGAAAGTCGTTGTCAGAACACCAAAATCATTTGTGTCAGGTATTGTCTCCCCATCGCAACGACGTCCGCGGCCTTGCCGAAGACGAGTAGCTGACGACCGTGATGACGATGGGGGCGGCTGTGGTGGATCTCGAGTTGGCCAAGTTCCGTTGTCGGAGAAGGTTTTCCGGCATCCGGATCGGCGAGAGTCCGTGCTTCGACACCGATGACACATCGCGCTGGTTTCTGCAGCGGTTGGCCGACTCCAAACGGGTATCTGGAGTTCGGTACCGGGGGCTCCACGTACTCGGCGGCGAAGCTGGGCGTCGAGTTCATCGCCGTTGACTCCGACCGTGTCTTCCTGGATGCCGTGCGCGCCAAGATCGACGGGGACGGCTATGGGCGCCCCGACGGGCAGACCTTCACCTACGCCGACATCGGGGTGACCGGGCCCTGGGGACGCCCGGTCGGCGCGAGTACCCCTGCGCGGTTGGACAAGTTCCGGCGCTACTCCGACCCGCCAGCACAGTGCCTGGCCGACGGTCGGCTGCCGGACCTGATCCTGGTTGACGGCCGGTTCCGCGTCGCCTGCGCCCTCAAGACGCTCCGGATGCTGCGCCACACTCACGGCTGGACCATGCTCGTCGACGATTACACCGATCGGCCTGCCGACCACGTGATCGCCGACTTCGCCGACTTCGTGCAGTTGGTGGGACGCATGGCGGTATTCCGGGCGCCGGCGTCGGTAGACGGCGACGAGCTCGATCGCGCTATCGCGGCCTACGAGACGGTGCTGGATTGACGCTGCACTCGGCGATACGCCGCCGCAGGAACTGCCGGCCCGGTTCGGACGTGTTGCGTTCCAGCGCCTGCCGGTAACTCTCGGCGGCCTCGGTGTAGCGGCCGGCCCGGCGCAACAGGTCGCCACGCACCGCAGGCACCAGATTGGACCGGGCCAGCCGGGGATCGTGGGCCACCTGCTCCACCGCGGCCAAGCCCGCAGCGGGCCCGTCCCGGAAGCCCAGAGCCAAGGCGCGATTGGCGCGGACCACGGGGGAGTCCGTCATCGACACCAACCGGTCGTATGCCGCGCAGATGGTCACCCAGTTCGTCTGCTCCCAGGTGGGGGCGCACGCATGCGCGGCGGCGATCACAGCCTGGGGGAGATAGGGGCCGGCGGACCCGGCGGCGGTACGCAGCCGGTCCAGTCCGCGCGCGATCTTCGCGCGGTCCCAGTGCCGCCGGTCCTGCTCGTCCAGCGGAACCAACGCACGGGCAGCGTCCACCCGCGTCGCCCGCCGTGAATCATGCAACAGCACAAGTGCTGCCAGCGCGTGGCATTCGCGATCGCCGGGCATCAGGGCGCACAGCTCCGCGGACAGGCGCAGCGCTTCATCACACAGTTCGTCGCGCACGGCCGACGGCCCGCCGGTGGACCAGTAGCCCTCGGTGAACACCGAATACACACACGACAGCACGTGGGGCAGGCGCTCGGCCAACAGTTCGGCCGGCGGCACCCGCAGCGGGATGTTGGTGGTGCGAATCTTGTTCTTCGCGCGGGTGATTCGCCGCCCCACCGCACCCTCGTT
The DNA here is from genome assembly GCF_010725885.1 of Mycolicibacterium tokaiense. Lineage (NCBI taxonomy): Bacteria > Bacillati > Actinomycetota > Actinomycetes > Mycobacteriales > Mycobacteriaceae > Mycobacterium > Mycolicibacterium tokaiense. Next base: position 3,206,641 of record NZ_AP022600.1, read on the forward strand.
CTGCAGCAACGCCCGGGCGATCTCGGCGACGGTCAGCCCCGACACCAGCCGCAGCGTCAACGCCAGCTGCGAGGACCGCTCCAACGCCGGGTGGGCGCAGGTGAACATCATTCGCAGCTCGTCATCGCGCACCGGGTGCGGGTCGGTGCTGTCCATCCGCATCAGCGCCTCATTCCGGGCGGCAGTGAATTCCCTGGCAGGGCGCTGGGATTCGCGACGAAGACGATCACGCGCCCGGTTGCGGGCCACCGTCAGCAGCCAGGCGCCCGGGTTGTCCGGAACGCCGTCGCGGGGCCACGCGCGCAACGCCTCGGCACAGGCTTCCTGGACGGCGTCCTCGGCCACACCGAGGTCCCCGCACCAGCGCGCCAGCGCCGCCACCGTGGCACCCCATTCGCGGCGGAAAACGCCGTTCAGCTCGACCACGGCTAGGACACGGAGATGTTGGCCAGTTGCCGTAATTCGACCACCGACACCGGGATCTGCGCGGCGACCGCGACGGCCTCGTCCCGGTCGGCGGCCCGCAGCAGGTAGAACCCGCCGGCCACCTCAGCCCCTTCGGCGTACGGGCCGTCGGTGATGATCGCCTCACCGTCACGCACCCGCACCGTGGTGGCCGTCGACGGCGGATGCAGTGCCGCGCCACCCAGGATGTGCGCGCCGCAGGCCTGGCCGAACTTCTCGTGCTCGCGCACGTCGGCGTCCCACTGCTCGGTCCCGGGCTCGGGGAATTCCGCCCCGGCGGGTTCCAGGAGCAAGGCGAGCCAGTCGGCACCCACCGGACCTGCCGGGGCTTCCCACTCGACCATCGGCCAGACCTCGACGCCGCCGACCTTGCACGCCGGGATGCCGCGGGCCAGCTGAAGGGCGTCGTCGAGGTTGTCCGCCTCGAAGACGTAGTAGCCACCGGCGATTTCGGCGCCTTCGGCGAAGGGGCCGTCGGTTACCACCCCGCCGGCAATGCGGACCGCCTCCGCCGCCGGAGCCAGCGCGTCCCCGGCTCGAATCGCATCCCCGGCCGTAGCGCTGAAGTGGGCGTACTCGGCCATGATCGCCTCAGCGGCGGCAGCGTCGTACTCGCCGGTGGGTTCAGGTCCCCGCAGAATTGCCAGATAGTGCATCATCGTCCGTCCTCGCAGCCAAGGAGTGCACCCTCATGGTGCACTCTCTACCTGTTTGACGAACAGCGCTCTGCAGATCCGACAGCGTTCTCGGACGAGTTTCAGACAACCACCGGCGCCGCGGCGTGGGAGTTGATCACCACCAGCGCGCTGACCCAGTCACCGGTCCCGGGATCTTGCAGCGTGGCCGGCTGCACCAGCCGGGTGCCGTCGGCGCTGACCTGCAGCGGCCCCTTGCGCGGGCCGGGCACCGTGACGGGGGTGCCGATCAGCGCGCCGTGGGCGGTGCTGTAGGCCGCCACCACAGCGGTATAGGTATCGGTGTCCTGATGGTGCACCGAGGTGACGACGTACAGGCGGCTGCCGTCCGGGCTCAACACCGGTGCGGACCCCGCTACAAGCCGCCCCGCCTGCGGGGCCCAGGTGTCGGTGATGCTGCCGGTCACGGTGTCGATGACCAACACGACGGTCTCGGTGTGCCCGGCCACGGTCCTGGAGACGGCGAGATACCCGGGGTCACCGGCGTTTCCGTTGAATGTCATCTCGGCGACCGGGGTGCCCGGCAGTGCAGTCGCAGACACCAGCGCGCCGGTCGCGCTGTCGATCACGATCAGCTTCGTGGCGGTGGTCAGGTACACCCGGTGGCCCTCGTCACTGTCCTGGCCATGCCCCACCAGGGGGCCCGGCAGCTCGACGGTGTTGAGCAGCGCGCCGGTGTCGGTGTCGATCACCAGCATGCGCGTGGACCAGTCCACGTCCGAGGATGTCCTCTCCTGCACCAGCTGGAAGGCGCGGGTGCCGTCGGCGCTGAACTGCACCGACCCATTGCCGTCCTCGAGGGTCTTGGCCACCCGCAGCTCGATCGGCGCCCCGACCAACTGCCCGGTGGCGGTGTCGATCACCGTCAGGTACAGGCTCTGCGCATCGGCGGGGCCCTCATGCTGGTCACCGCGCCGATGGACCGTCAACAGGTACGCGCGGGTGCCACCCGGATTGAACTGCATGGGAAAACCGTTGTCGTCGATGCCGCGGGTCTGCGCGGTACCGATCAGCGTGCCGTCGACGGCGCTGATGGTCGCCAATTGTGTTGTCGCAGGCTCGATCCTGGTGCCGAAATCGGTGACCGTGAGCTGGACGAAGCGGGTGGGATCAGCAGTGGAACGCTGCAGCGTACCCCGCGCACGGCCCTGCAGGACGGTGGTGTGCAACAGGGTTCCGTCGGTGGCGTCGAACATCGCCACTCGCGTGGTTTCGGCGAACGTCACAGGATCCCACACATTGGTGGACACGAACGCGCGGCTGCCGTCGGGACTGAAGAACAGCACCGGCTCGGTATCAGGTGACCCGCTGTCCTCGACGGCATAACCGTTGAGCACCAACGGATCACCAATCAGCGCGCCGGTGTGGGCATCCACCACGGCCGCCCTGGCGGTCGCGGTGTTGGTGAAGTAGATGTCCACCCTGGTGACCGCGTAGACCCGGGTGCCGTCCTTGCTCACCGCGAGGGGGCCGACAGGGTGCCCCTCGATGGTGACCGGGGCGTCGACCAGCGTGCCGGTGGCAATGTCGATGACGGCCAGCGTGGATTTCTGCGGCTGTGTGGCGTCGACGCCGGAGCCCAGGTTCTGCGTCACCATGTAGGCACGGGTGCCGTCCGCGCTGAACGTCAGCGGTTCACGGCTCAACCGGTCATTGGTGTGGATGCGGAATGAGCCGTCGACCACGATCGGGTTGCCGACCAGGGTGCCGGTGGTGGTGTTGATGACGGTGAGTTCGGTGAACCAGACGCGGTTGGTCTCGTCGAAGGTCTGAGTGGTCTGGAAGGCGCTGGTGCCGTCATCGCTGAGTTGCAGGTGCCCGGCCCGGTGTGCCTCGATGACGAAGCGGGAGCCCACCAGATCGCCTGTCGCAGAATCAATCACCACCACAGTGGTGGTGTAATCGTCGGTGTCTTCGTGGTACGCCTCGCTGGTCTGGACCACGCGGGTGCCGTCTTTGCTCACCCGGAAGTCGCCGGGCTGGCCAACGAGAGTGATCGGCGTGCCCAGGACAGCACCGGTTTCGGTGTCGACGACCGTGACCCGGGTGCGGTATTCACCCGTCGTGGCGTCGTAGATCTCCGAGGTGCGGTAGGCGCGGGTGCCGTCCGCGCTCATCACCAGGCCGACAGGTGTTCCCGCCGTGCGGATCTCGCTGATCACGGTCAGCCCGTTCACGTCGTAGGCCACCTCGACGATGATCGAGGTGGTGTCCGATTGCGCCAGTCCGAGCAACTGCGCACCCTGATGGATGACACCCTGGATCATGCCCGCGACTCCGGGCAGCCGGTAGGCCGCGGTATTGCTCGCGGTGACCGTGAAGGTATCGGTGCCGCCGACCGCGGCCAGTTCGGTGCCGGGGGTGTAGGTGAAGGCGCCGGTCACCGGATCGACGACCACCGATCCCTTGGGGGTGGTGCCGCTGCCGGAGTAGGTGAGCGCCGCGCCCTGGAAGTCCTTGCCGTTCAGCGTGCCGATGACCTCACCGGTGGGTGTTTGCCCGGTCTTGACGGGGTCCACTACAGGGCTCCGGTTGAACAGGGTGTACTCGAATTCCCTTCGCAGCCACGCCAGGATGGCCCACGCCGCCGGGCTTCCGGCTGGGGCGGCCGGCGCGGTGCCGGCGGCCTGCGGTGCGAAGCCGAACCACGACAGCACGCTGCTGACAAAAGTCTGGATGGGGTTGGCTGCGACAGCGGAGCCGACGACGGCCGCCGTCTGAGCGGTCAGGACCGGCGCGGGCGGCGCGGTCAGGGTCTCGGCGGTGGTGTCGACGTTCTCCGCCGAGTAGCCGGCGGTCCGCACGGTGCCGGAGTCCTGCTCTTCGGCCGGTTCGGTATCGGGGGAGTCCTCCGCCGGCCGCTCGTATTCGGAAAGTTCCTGCACCGCAGTCGAACCCTGCTCATCCTCGGACTGCTCGTGCCGATCGGACGGGGCGGCTTCCGGCCGGATGACGTCGGTGGTCGACTCGTCTGCGTCATCACTGGCGTCGTCATCACTGGCGTCGTCATCACTGTCGTCGGCGACCGGGGCGCTGCCGTCCTCAGAGGTCGCGTCGTCGTCGTCCTCGGCGGGGTCATCCTCGTCGTCAGTGTCCTCGTCGGTGGTGTCCGCGTCGGGTGAATCCGCACCGCCGTCGTCAGGATCCGCAGCGGGCTCCGGGTCGGATGCCGTGCCGGGGGAGTCCGCACCCGTCGACGACGAGGTGGACGAGGGTGCATCGTCCGCCAGAGCCACAGCGGGGTTGTTGGTGACAGCAACTCCGATGCCCAACGCCACGGCGAGCGCTCCCACCCGACCGATGTATCGCGCGTAACCCATGCTCGCATGCCCTCCCGGCGCAAACTGTGCAGGCCGACTGCGTGAACGGCCTTTTCAATTCATGCGAACGGGCCTCGGCGCCAGGAGCATAACTCTGGCAAACCACCGATAGCCAGGTTATTTACTTTGCCGAAAGATTTTGCGGCAAATTTCTGTGCGCGAGCGTCAGTTTTCGCGCCGGAGGTCGGGGCTTACTTGACGTAGGTGACCAGACTGACGTCCAGCGCCTCATCGACGAAGTAGTACTGGCAGCCGGTGAGGTAGCGCATGTAGTCGTTGTACGACTGCTCACCCGCGGCGGCAATTGCCTCGTCCTTGTGCTGCTCCAGCCGGGCCGCCCAGATGCCGAGCGTCTTGATGTAGTGATTGCGCAGCGACAGCACTTCCGGCACGGTGAAGCCGGCCTTCTCGCCGTGCTCGACCATCATCTTCGTGGTCGGGATGCGGCCACCGGGGAAGATCACCTCACCGATGAACTTGGCGAAGCGCGCCAGCTCGAAGGTGAGCTTCTTGCCGCGGGCCATCAGGTCGTTCGGGTGGTACCCGCAGCTGCTCTGGATGGTCATCCGGCCGCCGTCGGGCAGGCTGTCGTAGCAGGTCTTGAAGAAGGCGTCATAGCGCTCGAAACCGAAATGCTCAAAGGCCTCGATGGACACGATGCGGTCGACGGAGCCCTCGAACTGCTCCCAGCCCTCGAGGCGGACGTCGAAGGTGCGGGCGGTGTCGATCTTGGCCAGCAGCTGGTCGCAGTAGGCCTTCTGGTTCTTGCTCAGCGTCAGGCCGATGACGTTGACGTCATACTTCTCCACCGCGCGCTGCAGGGTCAGGCCCCAGCCGCAGCCCACCTCGAGCAGCGTCATGCCGGGCTCGAGCTGCAGCCGATCCAGGTGCTGATCGACGTTGGCGATCTGCGCCTCCGACAGCGTGGCGTTGGGCCCGGTGAAGAAGCCGCAGCTGTACTTGCGCGTGGGGTCTTGGAACACCCCGAAAAAATCGTCCGAGAGATCGTAGTGGGCCTGGATGTCCTCGAAGTGAGGTGTCAGGTCCTTGGTACCTGCGGATTTGTCAGACATGTGTGTGCTTACTCGGCCTTTCCTACCCAGCGCGCCTGGCAACCCTTCCAGGACAACCGCAACTAGCCCCTCACCATAGCGTTGTGCAGGTGAAGGACCCTACTTCGACGCCGACTTCTCCAGCGTGAATTGGCAAACATCGGTGTAACCCTTGCGGAACGCATCCGCGCAGCCGGTGAGGTAGTGCATGTACCGGTCGTAGACCTCTTGGGACTGGATGGCGATGGCCTCGTCCTTGTGCTCCTCCAGCGCGGCGGCCCAGTGATCGAGGGTCTTGGCGTAGTGCGGCTGCAGCGACTGGGTGCGGGTGACGGTGAACCCGGCCTTCTGCGCGTGCTCCTGGGCCAGCTCGATGGTCGGCAGGTACCCGCCGGGGAAGATCTCGGTGAGGATGAACTTGATGAACCGCGCGACGGAGAACGTCAGCGGGATCTTGCGTTCGGCCATCTGCGGAATCGTGAGCGCGGTGATGGTGTGCAGCAGCATCACCCCGTCCTCGGGCAGCACGTCGTAGGCCTTGGTGAAGAAGTCGTCCCAGCGGTCCCGGCCGAAGTGCTCGAACGCGCCGATCGACACGATGCGGTCGACGGGCTGGTTGAAGTCCTCCCAGCCCTCCAGCCGCACCTCCTTGGTACGCGGGCTGTCCGAGGCGGCGAACACCTCTTCCACCCGTTCCTTCTGGTTCTTGCTCAGCGTCAGCCCGATGACGTTGACGTCATATTTCTCGATGGCGCGCATCATGGTGCCGCCCCAGCCGCAACCCACGTCGAGCAGCGTCATACCCGGCTCCAGACCCAGCTTGCCCAGTGCCAGGTCCACCTTGGCGCGCTGAGCCTGCTCCAGGGTGTAGTCGTCCTGCTCGAAGTACGCGCAGCTGTAGGTGCGCGACGGGTCCAGCCAGAGTGCGAAGAACTCATCAGACAGGTCGTAATGGGCCTGCACATCTGCGAAGTGCGGTTTCAGTTTTCTCGCCATATCGGCTTGCGCCCTTCTGAGAGTCCCAGAGGCCGGTCATCAGGTTTCCCCGAAACCAACAACCACCCCGATGCCGAGTCGGACTCTACCTCTCGTGGATCAGCCGGCAGAACCGAGCGCATCCGAGCGTGGCGCCGACGCGCCCTCGGCAAACGTCACGCCCAGCTCACCGACGATCTGGTCCCACAGTTGCTCGGGTAGCTCGTGCCCCATGCCGGGGAATAGCACCAGCCGGGCGCGCGGGATCGTCGTCGCGATGGACCGCCCGCCGGCCGGACGCATCAGCTTGTCCGCCAGCCCGTGGATCACCACCGTGGGCGCGGTGATCTGACGGTTGTAGCGCAGCAGGCTGCCGCTGCCCAGGATGGCGCCGAATTGCCGGGCCACTCCCCAGGGGTAGAAGCTGCGGTCGTACCCGGCGATGACGTCCGCGCGCACCGTCTCGGCCGGGGTCGGGTAGCCGGGGCTGCCGATGATCTTGTTGACGCGCACCGCGTTGTCGATGATGACCTCACGCGGGGAGTCCGGTCGCGGCCCCTTGATGACGGCGAACAGCGCCCGCGGATCCGGGGGCGGCAGCGCGGCGCGGTTGTTGCTGGAGAAGATGACGCCCAGCGAATTGGTGGTGCCGGCGTGCCGGGCCGCGAACACCTGCGCGATCATCCCGCCCATCGAGGCGCCGACGATGTGCGCGTTGCCGATGCCCAGATGCGCCAGCACCGCGGCGGCGTCGTCGGCCATGTCTTCCAGGGTGTAGACCGCCGGGCTGGGGCGGCCCACCAGTGAGCGCGCCATGCTGGCGTACTGGTTGGTGTCCGCCTTCTGCCCGTCCAGCTTGCTGGACAGCCCGACGTCGCGGTTGTCGAAGCGGATGACCCGCAGCCCGCGGTCGATCAGCTTCTGGCAGAAGCCATCTCGCCACAGCAGCAGCTGCGCGCCCAGGCCCATGATCAGCAGGACAGCGGGATCGTCCGGGTGCCCGAGGTCTTCGTAGTAGATGTCCAGATCGCCGGACTTGGCGTAACCGCTGCGGATGTCCATCTAGACCTTTTCGTCCAGATCGGTGCGGTGCTCCCGGCTGACCTCCACCATGAAGTTGGCGAAGTAGCCGGAGAACTGCGGGTCGTTCATCATCTGCCAGGTCGGCGCGAGCAGCTTCATGTACCGCTCGACGTAGAGGAACTGCTTGCCGATGAGCACCAGTTCTCGGGGCAGCTTGACGTCGTAGGCCTCGGCGAGCGTGGACAGCTGCTTGCCGATGTCGGCATACGACATGTCGCCCAGGGTCTTCATGCTCAGCGGCTCGGCGAACGACTTCAGGTCCTTGGCTGCCTGCGCTTCCGGTTTGACGGTGCCGACGGCGCCGAGCAGGACGACGATCTTGCCTGCGGCGGCGTGGTCCTTCTTCACCAGCAGGGAGTGGATGAGCTCACGCAGCAGCCAACGGGTGCGCGGGTCGATGCGGCCCATGATGCCGAAGTCCAGGAACACCACCTGCCCCTGCTCGTTGACCAGGAGATTGCCGGCGTGCAGGTCGCCGTGGAACAGCCCGTGCCGCAGCCCGCCCTCGAAAGTGGAGAACAGCAGCGCCTTGACCAGCTCGGTGCCGTCGTGGCCCATTGCCTTGATGGCCTTGACATCGTCGATGCGTACCCCGGAGACCCGCTCCATGGTGAGCACACGCTCGCTGGTCAGGGCCCAGTGCACGTCGGGAACCTTGATGTTGCGGCCCAGCGGCGAAGCGTGCAGATGGCTGACCCAGGCCTCCATCGACTGCGCCTCCAGCCGGAAGTCCAGCTCCTCGGCCAGGTTGTCGGCGAAGTCGGCCACCACGTCCTGCGCCGACAGCCGCCGACCCAGCTTGGCGACCTCGACCAGTTGGGCGAACCGCTTGAGGATCTGCAGATCGGCGGCCACCCGCCGGCGGATGCCGGGGCGCTGGATCTTCACCACCACGTCTTCACCGGAGTGCAGCGTGGCGAAGTGCACCTGCGCGATCGAGGCGCTGGCGAACGGCGTCTCCTCGAAGTGCTTGAAGAGGTTCTGCGGCTCGTCGCCCAGCTCCTCCTTGAACAGCTGATGCACTTCGGCGGTGTCGGCCGGCGGCACCGAATCCAGCAGGCCGCGGAACTCGCGGCTCATCGGTTCGCCGAAGGCTCCGGGGCTGGACGCGATGATCTGGCCGAATTTGACGTAGGTGGGGCCCAGGTCGGCGAAGGTCTGCGGGATCTCCTTGATGACCTTCGACTGCCAGGTTCCCCGGGCTTTCAACTTGGATACGACGCGGGCGCCTGCGCAGGTGAGCTGCCAACCCGTCACGCCGATGCGGGCGGCCTCGGCGGGCAGCGGCACCCGGTCGAGCTTGGCCACCTCGCGGTGTTTGGTTGAACTCATACCTGGAGTCTCTCAAATCTGCTGGTCTGAGCCCAACGGTGATGTGCTAAGTAATTCGCGGCCCGGGTGTTCGCCCTGCTCATGGGCCATCGTGAGCGCAGTCACGTTGTTGACATCTGTCACACGAGTGTGGATGAAGCCCATCTTGCGCAGCACCGCCGGAGCGAGCACAAACGGGTAGAGATCCTCGCGTCCCATGGATCGGTTGACCATGTTCAGCGACCACGCCAGCGGCAGCCACATGGCGATGAGATCGTCGAACGTGCTGCTGCGCCGGTCAAAGCCGGCCGCGGCCGGGGCCAGGCCGAACGCGGCCGCCGTGTCGAGGGTGTCGCGGATGTGCAGATAGTGGGCGAACGTCTCCGCCCAGTCCTCGGCCGGGTGCATGGCGGCGTACGCCGAGACGTGGTGTTCCTGCCACGGGCCGGCGCCGGCGGTGTAGTGGGCATCGAGCGCGGCCTGGTAGTCGGCATCCGGATCGCCGAAGAGCCCCCGGAACTCGGCCGACGCGGCGGGCCAGGCACCGACGAGCCGATGGAAGTAGGCGTGCCCGGTTTCGTGACGGAAGTGGCCCAACAGGGTGCGATACGGCTCGTCCATCGACGTGCGCACCCGTTCGCGGTGCACGTCGTCGACTTCCGCCAGATCCAGGGTGATGACGCCGTTCTCATGGCCGGTGGTCACCGGCTCGACGCTGCTCGACAACAGGTCGAAGGCCAGCCCGAATTCGGGGTCGGTGTCACGGCCCACGATCGGCAGCTGGAGTTCGATCAGTTCGGCGATCAGGCGTCGTTTGGCACGCTCTGCCGAGGCGAACTGGGTCATGGCTGAGACGTCGGCGTCATTGGGCCGGGTGCGCGTCAACCGACAGGATCGACAGAGACTTCCGGCGCCGGCGGAGTCGAGGGCAACAAGCCAATTGCAGCCGGCCACATCCAGATTCGCGCACAGACTGTACTGGCCGGCGAGCACCACTTCGCCGGGCAGGCCGGCTGCATCAGGTATCGCGAGCAGCACTCCCGCCTCGGGGGAGAAGCCCAGTCTGCTGCCGCACGACAGGCAGATCGAGTTCTCGAAGGTGAGATGCTGCCCGCATCGCCCGCACCTCAGGTCGCGCATGTGTCCAGGTCGGGGCGCTCACCGAGCAATTCGGCCGTGGTTGCGTCATTCTCGCGGCCGGCTGCCGCCATCATGGCGGTGTGGGCATCCTCGGGGCTGGTCGCCGGCGGCACCACCAGCAGGGTGAGCCGCGCCCGACGCCCGATGACCTCGATGGTGTCCATCGATTGGCGCCGGTAGCCACCCAGGCGCAGGACCTGGCCGTTGCAGGTGATCTTGCGCGGCACGTCCGCCCAGCTGCGCAGGTTGTAGAGCACGCGTTCGACAGGGCCCAGCCGGACCGACAGCACTGCCACCAGATCGGGCAATTCCTTCTCGAGGCAGGCACTTTCGGGCCACCACGCCCCGTCGACAAGGCCGGTCTGCGGGCCCTTGGGCTTCAAGCGCAACCGGGCGGTACTGTGCTGGTGGACATCGTCGAGTAGCTGTGGTGGCGTCATGACGACGCTCCTGTCTAGACCGGAAATCAGCCGGGCTGTGATGATCGGCGACGACACGGCTCGAATGGTCACGTATGCGAAATACCGCCTGCTCACCACTGTACGCGCACACAGCGCTCGACGTGACCGGCGTCGTCGGTGCGTACCGTAGGTTCATGCGCAGAGACCGAACCCTTTCGTGGTTTTCCCGACTCGACCGGGCCGAGCGGGCTGCTCTGCTGGCCAATCCGCACGGTTATGTTCCGAGTACGGCGGCGCGCCGCATCGCCGCCCACACCACGTCGACCCACCGCGGCGAAACACACCAATTGCGTTGGCTGCTCAAGAGTTTCGAGGCCAACCGGCTGGAAGACGAGAGGCACCGTCTGGACGACTGGTGGGCCCGGCTCGCACCGGACGTGCGTGCCGATCTGGTGGATCACCGGTCGGCGGAGGTGCCGCGTGCACACCGGGAAGCGGTGCTGGACCTGATGCCCGGAGGCGTCCGGCAGGACGACGATCTGGAGCGCGGCTTCCCGATGCCCGACGTGGTGACCGCGTATCTCGACGGGCCGGCTACGCTCAGCCGCTCACCGGCTGCTTGCCCCACGGCGTGAGCCACGGGGTGGGCTCCCAGTCCTCGAGGCCGGCCAGCAGCTCGTAGAGGGTGGCGCCGTCGATGCTCTCGCGGATGATGTCGGCGTGGCCGGCGTGCCGCGCCAACTCCTCGATCATGTGGAACAGCACCCAGCGCACCGACCACGCCGAAACGTCCTTGGGGAACCACGGCACGTCGTGCGGCACGGGCACGGCCGCGGCCAGGTCGACGGTCTCGATCAGCCGGATGGCCTCGGCGTTGCCGGCATCGAACGCGGCCAGGATGTCGGCGAGCGTCTCGTTCTCGCGCATCACGAACTCGTTCTCGTACTCGGCCGACAGCTCCTCCATCGATCTGCCGTCGGACGGCGTGCCCTCCGGGGCCGAGGCCACCCGCTGCATCCAGCTGCGCTGGCAGCTGGTGATGTGCTTGATGAGCGCGCCGATGGACAGCGCGCTCGCCGTCGGCGTCTGACGGGCCTGCTCATCGGTGAGGCCGAAGGCGATGGCGTGGTACGCGTACTGCTGCGCCTTGAGGTACTCCAGCAGTCCGGCGCGCTCGTCGGCGATGGGCGGGGGCATGGCGGGCATGTCAGTTCTCCTTGTGTGCGTAAAGGTCACGGATGCAGGCAATTTCGGCTCCGTGATGGATCATCTCGCGGTTGATGTGCAGGACCAGCGTGGTCATCGGCTCGGCCGCCCAGTCGCCTTCGGCCGAACCGACCGGACGGGCCAGGGCGTCGTCGTCGAGCGCTCGGACCCCGTCCATCCAGCCGCGGTAGGCGTCGTCGAGCTGCCGCAGCGCGGTCTGGGCGTCGGGGGCGTAGTCCCAACTCTGGTAGTCCGCGGGCGGCCCACCGAAATGGCTGTGGGTGCGCGCGGCCAGGACGCCGACGATCAGGTGCGCCATCCGCCAGGCGATGGTGGTGAACGGCGCCGGCTCGGGCGGGGGATAGCTGAAATCGACCGAGCCGTCCCGATGCAGGGTCCAGCACCCGGGCACCGGCTCGAAGAAGTACTCGTCGTCGGTCAATCCCGCCAGCCGGGGTCGCAGCGCGCTCTGCCAGTGCAGATCGAGCTGGAAGACCAGCTGGTCGGTGAGGCTTCGAGCTGTCATGCGATCAGCGTCGCACCCCTTTAGGACAGTTTCGGTCCTAGAAGTGCGGCAGACTCGGGGCATGTCCGAAACCACCGGCCGGGTGCTCCAGCTGCTGGGGCTGCTGCAGTCCCGCCGCGTCTGGACTGGCGAGGAACTGGCCCGGCGCCTGGGCGTCACCGGCCGCAGCGTGCGGCGCGACATCGAACGGCTGCGCGAACTCGGCTATCCCGTGCACGCCAGCACCGGCCACGGCGGCGGGTACCAGCTGGGCGCCGGTGCGGCCCTGCCGCCGCTGCTGCTGGACCCCGACGAGGCCGTCGCCATGGCGGTCTGCCTGCGCCTGGCCGCCGGCGGCAGCGTGGCGGGCGTGGGCGAATCGGCGTTGCGTGCGCTGTCCAAGCTGGACCAGGTGATGCCGGCCCGGCTGCGCTCGCAGGTGTCCGCCGTGCACGAGGCGACGACGACCTTGACCGCCGGCTCGGACACCCCCGTCGAACCCGAGGCGCTGATGGCGCTGGCGCGCGCCTGCCGCGACCACGAACACGTCGACGCCGCCTACACCGACATCCGCGGCAACGAGACCTCCCGCCGGCTGGAGCCCTATCACCTGGTCACGACCGGGCGACGGTGGTATCTGCTGGCCTGGGACCGCGACCGCGACGACTGGCGCACGCTGCGGTTGGACCGGATGAGTGAGGTGCTGGCCCGCGGCACCACGTTCACGCCACGCGAGGCGCCGGATGCTGCCAGCTACGTCAGCCGCGCGATCAGCAGCAACTCCTACCGCTATGTGGCCAAAGTGCGCTATTTCTGTTCGAAAGACATTGTGGAACAGCATTTCTCGCCGTCAGCGGCAACCGTGGAAGCCGACGGCCCGGACACCTGCCTGGTGAGTGCGGGGGCCGACGACCCGGAGCGGATCCCACTGTTCCTGGCGATGGTGGGGCAGCCGTTCGAGATCCTGGGCCCGCCGGAGGTGATAGCCGGGGCCGCCGCGATGGCGGCGCGGCTCACTGCGGCGGTGCCGTGACACCCAGGCGGTCGGTCAGGAACAGGAACGCCTCAGCGAACGGATGCCCGGCGGTGGTGCGGCGCACCGACGTCCAGTCCACCTGCTCACGCACCGCTCGGGCCGCGGGGAGGAACTTCGCGAAATTGCAGTGATGCTCGTTGAGTGACAACAACTTCTCGGTCACCACCTCCGTCGGCGGCATCACCGGCATGCGGATGGCCAGCACGTCGGTCTCCTGTGCCGCGGCCAGCGACGCCGCCGTCACCGGCACCCCGTTGAGCTGGTGCAGCACGTCGATCACGAAGTCGTCCTCGATGCACGCTTTGAACAGCCAGTCCTCCGGGGTGCGTTCGATGGTGAAGCCCGCCTTCTCCAACGTCAGCGCCGCAGCCTCGGCGTCCGGCTCGGCCACGATGAAGTCGACGTCGTGCACCGGTTCCGGACCGCCGTGCACCCAGAGTGCGTAGCTGCCCGCCAGGGCGAACTCCGGTCCGTGCGCCTTGAAGGCCGACGCTGCGCGCTTGAGCGCGTCCCGGAGGTCATCGTTTCGCGGCGGCATGGGTACTAGGTACCCATGCGGATGGCCACATTCAACATCCTGCACGGACGCAGCGTGCATGACGGCGAGGTGCGACTGGACCGGCTGATCGAGAGCATCAAGGAACTCGACGCCGATGTGTTGGCGCTGCAGGAGGTGGACCTGGCGCAGTCGCGGTCGTCGATGGCGGACCTCACGGCGGTGGCCGCCGAAGCCATGGGCGCGGTGAGCCACCGCTTTGTCGCCGCGATCTCCGGGACGCCGGGCGCGACGTGGATGGCCGCCACCGGCACCGAGCAGCCCGGCTCTGCCGCCTACGGGATAGCCCTGCTGTCGCGCTTTCCGGTGCTGAATTGGCAGGTGCTGCGACTGCCGCGGATCCCGTTCCGCTTCCCGATGTACCTGCAGGAACCCCGCAAGGTCCTGACGATCAAAGAGGAACCGCGCGCGGCCATGGTGGCGCGTCTGGAAACCCCGCTTGGACCGATGACGGTGGCGAACACGCATCTGTCGTTCGTGCCCGGTTGGAACCGTGCTCAACTGCGCCGGCTGGTGCGCGACGTGCGTGGTTTCGCCGGCCCGCACGTGCTGATGGGTGATCTGAACATGACCCCACCGACCGCACGGCGAACCTCGGGGCTACGCCCGCTGGCAGCGGCGACGACGTTTCCCGCCGGAGAGCCCACCCGTCAGTTGGACCACATCCTGACCAACGATCCGTCACTACGCGGTGTCGAGGTCTCCACGCCGCAGCTGGCCATCTCCGATCACCGACCGCTGGTGGTGGAGGTGTCGAAGGCGTAGGCCGCGCTTGTTGTTGTGCCAGCGCAACTTGAACAGCAGCACGCTGCGGTGGGCTTCGAATCCCACCGAGAGCAGGTCACGAGAGTGTGCTTTCACAATGTCTCCACTGTGGCACAGGCCCCCGACGCTCGCCCTGCGTCGGTGGTCACAGCCCAGTGAACTCTTGGGCACGATCGGTGAACGGGCAGTGGCAACGGCGCCTGCGACCGACAAGCTGGACACATGGCACGGCCAATCCAACAGATGGCGACCGTCTCGGTCACCGTCGAAGACGTCGACGCGCGTGAGGTCCAGTTCCGTGCCAGCACCCCCGGAGCGGCGTTACCGCTGATCGGGACTCCACAATGGCGTCAGCTGCGGCAGTGGTTGATGCGCCTGATCCTGACCGAGCGGGTGTTGCGGTCCGAGGCGGTCCGCCTCGGCGTGTATGCCGACGACGCGCCCGCCCTGGCCGACGTCCTGCCCGACGGCACCGCCCGCTTCGAGGTGGGCAGCATCGCCGCGGCGGCCCTGGCCGATCCGCTGGCCCGCGCCGTGTTTGCCTTCGTCACCGAGGACATCGACGTCAGCGAGATGGAGGTCGCCGCCTACCACGACCGCAACCCGCGCCGCTTCGCCGCGTCCTGCGTCGACGGCCGGCGCGGCGGAACCCCGTCGCTGGATGCCGTGCGGCCCGCCATCGCTGCGCACCTGCGCGGCACCGCCCGCCGGCGCGCGTTCCGGCAATGGCTCGAGACCCGCAGCGCCGAGCTGCTGCAGACCGGCGTCCGCCACGTCGGCGATCCCCGCCGCCCCCGACGACGATGACGGCCGCAACCACGCTCGCACTCGACATCGGCGGCACCAAGATCGCCGCCGGACTGGTGGACGCCGACGGCACCCTGACCTGGTCTGCGAACAAGCCCACCCCTCGTGGGGGAGATCCCGAAGCGGTGTGGAACGTGGTGGCGCAGCTGATCTCCGCGGTGGCCGATCGCGACATCGCCGGGGTGGGCATCGCGGCGGCCGGACCGGTGGACCTGCCGTCGGGAACCGTCAGCCCCATCAACATCTCGGCCTGGTCGAAGTTCCCGCTGCGGGACCGGGTGGCCACCGCGCTGCCGGGGGTGCCGGTGCAGATGGCCGGCGACGGCGTGTGCATGGCGCTCGGCGAGCACTGGCGCGGCGCCGGCCGGGGATCGGCGTTCATGCTCGGCATGGTGATCTCGACGGGGATCGGCGGGGGCCTGGTGCTCGATGGCAAGCCGTACGTCGGGCGCACCGGCAACGCCGGTCACGTCGGGCACGTCGTCGTCGAACCCGGAGGGCCGCTGTGTTCCTGCGGTGCCCGCGGCTGTGTCGAGGCCATCGCCGCCGGACCGCGGATGGCGCAGTGGGCCCACGAACTGGGCTGGGACGCCCCACCCTCGGCGGGGGCACGCGAGCTGGCCGAGGCGGCGCGCGGGGGAGAAGGCGTGGCGCTGCGGGCTTTTCAGCGGGCAGCCGATGCCGTGGCGGCGATGATCGCGTCTGTGGGCGCGGTCTGCGACCTGGACCTCGCGGTGGTCGGCGGCGGGGTGGCCGGTGCCGGTGACGTGCTGTTCGACCCGCTGCGCGAGGCGCTGGCCGGCTACGCGCGACTGGATTTCCTGACCGGTATGCAGGTGGTACCCGCGACGCTGGGCGCTTCGGCCGGGTTGATCGGGGCGGCGGCGCTGCTGCGGGCGTGAGCTTGTTTTCTGCGCCAGGGCTGTGGATTCACGCTTTTCGCGACCGTGGCGCAGAAATGCTGATGCCGCGGCGGGCAAACGCGTCGCGCGCGCGTCGCACGATGAACGTTCTGCTGTGTTCGGCGACGACGCGGATGTCGATCCAACCCTGTTTGTCGATCATCTCGTAGCGCCCGATGTCGTCGACGTAGGTCGGCCGCAGCGCGAGGTGGTGACCGCCTTCGTAGTCCATCCCGATCATCGGCTCCTCCCAGCCGAGGTCGAGGTAGGCCGACCGGCGCCCGTCACTCACCCGCACCTGGGTTCGCGGCCGCGGAAACCCCTCCTCGATCAACAACAGCCGCAGCCAGATCTCTCGGGGTGACTGCGCGCCGGCGTCCATCAACGGCGCGGCCGCGCGGAGCGCACGAAGTCGACGGGCCCGGGGATAACGAGCGGCGACGGCCAACACCGCGTCGGCGTCGACGCCGGTAGCTGCGGCCAGCGCATCCAGGTGGGCGACTGCGCTGTGGCGCGGCAGATACCGTCCCAGGTCGAAAGCGGTGCGCTCCGGCGTCGTGACGCTGAAGTCGCCGATGCGACACACGTCGTCGTCGACAATGCGCTCTTCGTGGACGATCACACCAGGGCGTGGGCGTGTGTGCTCGGTGATGAGCTCGATGGGCACCTGATCGTCGACCCATCGGGCGCCGTGCAGAGCCGCTGCGGCCCGGCCCGCGACGATGCCCCGACGGTTGCTCCACAACCAGGCCTCGCGGGTGCGCAGCAGCAGGGTCGGTTCGACTCCTTTCGGGCGGTGCACCCGCGGCTGCACGCGCGCGTAGTTCCACCGCAGCGAACCGCGGGTGATCGCACCTGAGGCGAGGGATTCGGGGCTGAGCAGTGGGTCCATGGACGCAGCGTGGCGGCCGGCCCGGACCTTGCACGGGCCCGACAACCGCTGCCGGGGCGGGTTGGGGATGAAGGCAGCTCTGTGGAGAGGATTGCTTTTCTGCATCCGGGTCGCGATCTGCCCGATTTCGCGACCCTGCCGCAGAGAAAAGCGCGCGTTTTGGCTGATCGGGGTGGACCGCGCTACAGTGGTCGACGATCCACCGAAGACCGTCGGTCACCGAGCAATCGGTTGAAGGTCCGGGAACATCCCGGCGGCCCACGCAGGAGGACGAGGTTAGAACACGGCACTCGAGTGCCTTTCACGCCCCGGCCGCATCCTGCGCCGGGGCGTTCGTCGTTTCCGGCTCCGGTGGCAGCACGTAAGCAGTCAAGACACACCGAGGAGGCATGCATGGCCAAGCCTGACAAGGCCACCGCCGTTGCAGAGATCACCGAGCAGTTCAAGGCCTCGACTGCCACCGTCGTCACCGAGTACCGCGGTCTGACGGTGGCCAACCTGGCCAAGCTCCGGCGTTCGCTGGGCGAGGGGGCCACCTACTCGGTCGCGAAGAACACGCTGGTCAAGCGTGCCGCGGCCGAAGCGGGAATCGAAGGCCTCGACGACCTGTTCGCCGGACCCACCGCCATCGCCTTCATCCAGGGCGAGCCGGTGGACGCGGCCAAGGCTCTCAAGGCGTTCGCCAAGGAGAACAAGGCGCTGGTCATCAAGGGCGGCTACATGGACGGCGCCGCGCTGTCCGTGGAGCAGGTCCAGGCCATCGCCGACCTCGAGTCGCGCGAGGTCCTGCTGGCCAAGCTGGCCGGCGCCATGAAGGCCAAGACCAGCCAGGCCGCAGCGCTGTTCCAGGCGCCGCTGTCGCAGGTCGCGCGCCTGGCGCAGGCCCTGCAGGACAAGCGGGTCGAGACCGAAGGCGCCCCCGCGGCGCCTGCCGCCTCGGACGAGGCACCGGCAGCCGACGACGCGCCCGCCGAGACAACCGAATAACCATCCCACCACCCGGTCAAGAAATCTAGAAAGGACCACCATCATGGCCAAGCTCAGCACTGAGGAACTGCTCGACGCGTTCAAGGAACTGACCCTGCTCGAGCTCTCGGAGTTCGTGAAGGCGTTCGAGGAGACCTTCGACGTCACCGCCGCCGCCCCCGTCGCCGTTGCGGCTGCCGGCCCCGCCGGTGGCGCCCCCGCCGAGGCTGCTGAAGAGCAGTCCGAGTTCGACGTCATCCTCGAGGGTGCCGGCGACAAGAAGATCGGCGTCATCAAGGTCGTCCGCGAGATCGTCTCCGGCCTGGGCCTCAAGGAAGCCAAGGACCTGGTCGACAGCGCCCCCAAGCCGCTGCTGGAGAAGGTCAGCAAGGAAGCCGCCGAGGACGCCAAGGGCAAGCTCGAGGCTGCCGGCGCTTCGGTCTCCGTCAAGTAGTTCCACGCTTCACACGAAACCGCCTGGGATCCACGCGATCCCGGGCGGTTTTGTCGTATCTGGAAAGGTTGCCCGCATGCGATGGATATCGGCGCTCGTGGTCCTTGCCGTTCTGCTCTGCCCGCCGGCAACGGCCGGTGCCGCTGCGCCGATGTGGTCCGGGCTCGACGCGACGTCCTTCGACGGCCCGATCCCGCCCGCGGGAAGCACCATTGCCTCCGTACCGCTGGACCCGGCGCTGTCGGTGGCCGGAGCCGGGGCGGCCTATCGGGTGCTCTACTCGACGGTGAACCAGCATGACGCGCCGGCAGTCAGCACCGGTGCGGTGTTCCTGCCGCCGGGCCCCGCGCCCGAGGGCGGCTTCCCGGTGATCGCGTGGGCGCACGGCACCGTCGGCCTCGGCGACGACTGCACGCCGTCGGCGCAACCCCGCTCCGAACGGGACAACGAGTACCTCTCGCACTGGCTGGAGCAGGGCTACGCGGTGGTCGCCAGCGACTACGTGGGTCTCGGCACTCCCGGTCTGATGAGCTACCTCAACAGCGTGGCCACCGCCCACGGGATCGTCGATTCGGTGATTGCTGCCCACGACATGGGGCTGCCGCTGTCGACGAAGTGGGCCATCGTCGGGCAGTCCCAAGGCGGCGCCGCCGCGGTCAGCAGTGCCCGTTGGGCGTCGGAGTTCAGTGCCGACACCGGCCTGGACTACCGCGGTGTGGTGGCCACCGGCACCCCGGCCAACATCGACCGGTTGGTGGTGCAGGCCGGCCCGGACATGCAGCTGCCCGACCTGGCGCCGATCGCGAACGCCTACACGGCCTACATCGTCGCCGCGCTGCGCGAGGCGCGCCCCGACCTGGACCTGGACCGGGTGCTGAGCCCCGCCGGGCTGGCGGCCGCGCAGCGCGCCGAGACGGTTTGCGCGCGCCCGCTGGCCGACGAGCTGGCGCATCTGACGCCCGGCGCGTTCTTCACCGCTCCCGTGACATCGCTACCCGGATTCGACGCCGCCGCCCGCGAATTCATGGGCACCCCCACCTCCGGCTTCGACCGGCCCCTCTTCCTCGGGGTGGGCCTGCTGGACCGCGACGTGCCGCCGAGCTCGACGCTGACGTTCTACGACCAGCTGGTGGCCAACCACCAGGACGTGGTGCTGCACACCTATCCCGACGAAGATCACGGCGGCGCAGTGCTTGCCTCGCTGCCGGATTCGACACCGTTCCTCGCGGAGATGTTCCGGTAGTTACTGATTCAGCTGTTGCCTGATGGCCTGGTCCTGTTGCTGCCCGTACTGAACCACCAGATCCATCGGAACGGGATCATCGACTGCGCCCAGGAATTGAACCTCGGTGGCGGTGCCGCCGCGGGTGAACAGCAGCACGCTCACCGACTGTGTACCGTCCGGCGACATTCCGGAGGAGACGGTGCCGTTCTCGCCCACCTCCACCGGTTCGGTGGTCGGCGCGGCCACCAGGGCCGGCAGGTCGGCCTGCATGCTCTGCATCGCGCCGGATGCGGCCATCGGATCGGTCGAGACGATCACGGTGTCGATGATCCGTCTCGAGTCGTCGCGGTGCGCGAAAGTGCGCTCCACACCGGGCTGCCCGCCGGGGTTCAGCACCGGAGGTGCAGCGACGTACGCCGTGGAATCGGAGATGATGTTCGGATCCACCGCCAGTCCGGCGTAGTCGGGTGGCTGCGCGGCGGCCGACCCGGCTGCTGCGATCAGCGCCGCCGCGACCGTCGCGGTGACCGCGGCCGCCCTAGCCGTCAGCATGGGTAGCAGCCGTAGCCGTACCAGCCGTCACGCCAGTGCCATCCGCCGCCGCAGCCGCGGACGCCGGTGGTGCCGCTGCAGTCCAGCGGCTGGATCGACTCCGGACCTGTGACCGGCGCGGGTGCGGGCACACTGCCGACGTTCGGGTTGACCTGCGCTGCCTGCGCGGTGGGTGCGAAGCTCAGGAGCCCCGCGGCCACCACGCCTGCGACCGCCATACGGCGCAGCGTGCCTGGCTGGTGAAGGTGCATCGATGTTCTCACTTTCCTCGACAGATGGGTCATGCGGCGGCAGAGTCTGCCGACGTTTCGGTGTCCGAAGCAGGTTCGGTGTCCGGCTCCGTTGTTGCCGGTGTTTCGGGGGCCTCGTCTTCAGCCGGCTCGACCTCTTCGGCGGGCTCAGCGTCGTCGACGGTTTCGGTGCCTGTCTCATCGGACTCGTCGGTGGCCTCCGGAGCATCCGTCGGATCTTCGGTGTCCGTGGACTCCTCGTCGGCGGCAGGTGTCTCGTCCTGGACAACGTCGTCCTCAATAACGTCGTCCTCAACAACGTCGTCCTCAACAACGTCGTCCTGGATGACGTCCGCCTCGACGAGCGCCGGATCCGGCGCGTCCTCGCCAGTATCGGAAAGGGTGTCGACGGCAACCGTTTTCGTGGTCTGCTCCGGGACATCAGGTCCATGTACGGCGTCGTGGATGCCTTGTTCCACAGCCTGAACGAGGTCGTCGAGCACCGCCAGCGGGTTGGTGCGCAGACTGAACGGCAGGATCGACAGCGGTGCGTAGACGCCGGGGTCCTCGGTGCGGTCATAGCCGAGGTCGATCAGCACCCGCAGCACCGGCGAGATGAGATCGACGAACGGCCGGACCAGGGCGGTGGTGTTGGTTCTAGACGCCAGCTCCAGCAGCGGCATGACGATCGGCAGGGTCGGGCTGGGCACCACGATGTAGGTGTTGCCGTACTCGTCCTGCCTGCCGTTGGCGGGGTCATACACCGCGTCCAGGTACTCCTGCACCGAGGGGTAGTAGCCCGGAGTCTGGCAATTCGGCACCTGACAGGGGAGCGACGGACTGTATTTGTCGGGGGACAGCGTAGAACCGTGCAGATACATGAAGCCCGCGATGGCGTTCAGCACGGCCAGCGGGTTGCCCCAGTACTTCGGTGCATCTCCCACGCCGTCGTATTCCATGATGATCGAGGTGAACGTGATGCCGGTGTCGGTGGGAGTCGGCAGCCCGGTGGTGACGTCGAGAAACGGGATCTGACCGAGGAAGCCCAGCCGCGACCACAATCCGCCTGCGGGGTTGTCGATGTTCCCGCTGAGGACCACCTGTAGCCGAGCCTTGTCGTCGTCGCTCAGCGTCGAGGCCAGCGCGGCAAGGGTATTCGAGATCACCGCGGAGCCCTGCGAATGGCCGTAGAGGACCACCTCGTCGTCGGTGCCGGCCAGCGCCGCACCCATCGCCAGCGCCAACTCCGTCATGCCGCCCTGGACCGAGACATCCCACTTCTGGCAGTCCACAGCACACCAGCGGGGCAGGAAGGACAATGGCCAGAAGGAAGCCGGGTAGCTGATACCCACCACGTCACAGGTGCCGGCGCCCTCGCACGCGGTACCACCGAGGTAGTAGTTCTGGGCGTTGACCATCGAGTCCGGCAGCGGTACCGGCATGCCGGTGGGAGGGACGAACACCACCGTTGCGGCGTCGGCGCCCACCGGCAGGGCGACCGGCGTCGCGGCAACCACCGCCGCCGCGACCACACCGGCCACTACTCTCAGAGTTTCCCGCACGTCACCCCCAGCAAATCCGGTCACAGAATCGGCGGAATACCCCGAGATGGGAAACTCGTGCTGCGTACCGCCCGTCAAGCACGGTACAAATAATTGTCGGGTGTGTAACTAACCCATATGGGTGAAGTCCGCCCGCAAAACATGCAGGCATCTGCGACGGGGGGCGCCATGAGCGCAGGCGGTGAACTCGACCTTCTGGACGCGCTCTACAGCGCCGCGGCCGACCCCGACCGGTGGCCGGCCATCATCACGCTGCTGTCGGATCACGTGGGGGCACACGGCGGGATGCTGGTCCGCAACGCCACGGAGGCATCCGCAAGCAGTTGTGTGGTGGGCCGCCTCTGTCCGGAGATCTCGGCCCTGTACCTCGAGCGGTACACCGACAACCCGTGGACCCGGGCCGCCGAGGTGGTGCCCATCGGGGAGGTCGCGGTCCTGAGCGACTTGTATGACCTCCGCGAAGGTCGCCACCTGCCCTGGTACACCGATGTGCTGGTGGCCTCCAACATCCAGGAAATGGCCTACCTCAGCCTGCCGGGCTTCACCGGGCCCACGAGTGTGGGCGGGTTGGCGTTCTGTTTCGCCGACACCACGCACAGCGCGGAGGCTGCACACCGCCTCCGCGACTTGAGAACGCATCTGCAACGGGCGGTATGGCTGTCCCAACAGGTGGACCGGTCGCGCATGCTGGATCTGCGGCTCGACGAGATGCTGCACCGGTCCCCGGGGCCGGTGCTGTTGTTGTCGACCACGTGCCGGGTGGTCGGCATGAACAGAGCCGCCGAGGCGCTGCTGCGGGAACAGTCGGATCTCGGCGTCGACCGCAACGGGCACCTGCACGCCGACGCGCCCGCCGACGATGATGCGCTGCGCGCTGCGGCGCGGCGCGCGGTCAACCCGGGGGTAGACCCCTGCAGCGGTCCGCTGGCGGTGACGATCAACCGCCCGCCCCGAGCACCGTTGCGGGTGCTGCTCACGCCGCTGCCGCAGAACCACATGCTGCCCGCGCTGGACCCGGACGCGCAGGCCGTGGCGCTGGTGACCGTGGTGGATCCGGAGACGGTGCAACGCGCCAAGGCCGCCGCCCTGTCGGAGCTCTACGGGCTCACCACCGCCGAGGCGCGGGTGGCCGTGGTACTCGCAACCGGCGTCGGCAGGGTGAAAGTAGCGGAGCAGCTTCATGTTTCGCTGGAGACCGTGAAGAAACACACCGCTGCGTGCTTTCGCAAGGTGGGCGTGACCACCCAGGCGGGCCTTGCCTACGTGGTTGCCAGTGTGCCCAGCGGGCTGCCGTGACGCGGTGGGTTGGCGGCGCTTTGCCGCGGACGTCAATAAGGGAGTGACAACAACGGCAGTCCTTTGCGGAGGCGTGCGCTACAGTGACTCAAACCACAGGCCGGTGAGTTGGAGGGATGTCGCGTGGGTATTGGTATCCAGGTCGAGGGGCTGACCAAGTCCTTCGGATCCCAGCGAATCTGGGAAGACGTCACCTTTGATTTGCCGCCGGGCGAGGTCAGCGTGCTGCTGGGCCCCTCCGGCACCGGTAAGTCGGTGTTCCTGAAGTCGCTGATCGGGCTGCTGCGCCCGGAGCGCGGCAAGATCATCGTCGACGGCACCAACATCATCGACTGCTCCGCCAAGGAGCTCTACGAGATCCGCACCCTGTTCGGCGTCATGTTCCAGGACGGCGCCCTGTTCGGGTCGATGAACATCTTCGACAACACCGCGTTCCCGCTGCGCGAGCACACCAAGAAGAAGGAAAGCGAAATCCGTCAGATCGTGATGGAGAAGCTGGAACTGGTGGGCCTCGGCGGCGACGAGGGCAAGTTCCCCGGCGAGATCTCCGGCGGTATGCGCAAGCGCGCCGGCCTGGCCCGCTCGCTGGTGCTGGACCCGAAGATCATCCTCTGCGACGAGCCCGACTCCGGTCTGGACCCGGTGCGTACCGCCTACCTGTCTCAGCTGCTGATCGACATCAACGCCCAGATCGACTGCACCATCCTGATCGTCACGCACAACATCAACATCGCCCGCACCGTGCCGGACAACATCGGCATGCTGTTCCGCAAGCACCTGGTGATGTTCGGTCCGCGCGAGGTGCTGCTGACCTCGGATGAGCCCGTGGTCAGGCAGTTCCTCAACGGCCGCCGCATCGGCCCCATCGGCATGTCCGAGGAGAAGGACGAGTCGACGATGGCCGAGGAGCAGGCCCTGGTCGACGCCGGTCACCATGACGGCGGGGTCGAAGAGATTGTCGGGGTGCCCCCGCAGGTCATGGCGACGCCCGGTATGCCGGAACGCCAGGCTGTCGGCCGCCGGCAGGCCCGGGTGCGCGAGATCCTGCACACCCTGCCGCCGGCTGCCCAGGAGGCCATCCGCGAAGACCTCGACGGCACCCAGAATGCGTCGGCGCACCAGTCGAGTGAAGCCACCACCCGCCAGCAGGCCTACGACGACGATGCCCCGACGGGAGCCATCCCCGCGCAGGGTCAGGCCTGACGGCTCAGCCGAGCAACCAGTCGTTCGGCGAGAACAGCTCGCAGTGCACCTGCGCTGCGGCCACGCCGAGGCGGGTCACCTGGTCACGCACCGCGCGGACGAACCCGTCGCTGCCGCACAGGTAGATGTGTGTGTCCGGGCTCAGCGACACCTCGTCGAGGCTCATCAGACCGGCGTGGACGCCCGGTCGGTCTGACTGGCTGTCCTGGTACCACAGCTCCAGGGTGGCGGCGGGCAGTCGATCGACCAGTTCACGCTGGCGTTCCCGCAGCGGATGCGTGACGTCGCTGCGGTCGGCGTGCAGCACGTGTACCCGGGACTGCGTGCCGGCGGCAGCCAAGTGCTCCAGCAGGCTGATCATCGGTGTGACACCGATGCCGGCCGACACCAGTGCCACCGGCGCATCCGGCGGGGGCAGCGGAAGATCCCCGAACGGGACGGTCACATCGAGCAGGTCGCCGACGTGAACGTGGGCGGCGATCCAGTCCGACACCTCGCCGGACGGTTTGACCGCGAAGGTCAGGTTGCCCTGCGGCGCATTGACAAGGCTGTACTGACGCAACTGGCGGGCGCCGTCGGGCAGGGTCACGCCCACTGAAACATACTGTCCCGGTTGGGTTTCCCCGCGTCCGGCGACGGTGATCAGCACGGCCCCCGAGGGGTCGTCGGTCCGGGCCAGCACCCGCGCCCGCCGGTACACATCGCCGGTGTCGACGCCCGCGTCGGCGTAGAGGTCACGCTCGAGTGCGATGAGGGTGTCGGCAATGATCCAGTACACCTGGTCCCAGGCAGCGGCCACGTCGGCGGTCACGGTGTCCGATCCGAGCACCTCGACGATTGCCGCGAAGAGGTGCTCCTGCACGATCGGATATTGATCGGCGGTGACGCCCAGCGACGCATGCCGGTGGCCGATCCGGGACAGGAGGTCAGCGGGGTGGGGCAGGTCGGGGTCGGCGAGATGCGCGGCAAAGGTGGCAATCGAGGCGGCCAGCGCCCGCTGCTGGGCACCCTGGGCCTGATTGCCCCGGTTGAACAGGTTGCGCAGCAGCTCCGGGTGGGCGTCGAAGAGACGCTGGTAGAAGCAGGTGGTGATGCGGTCGATGTGCGCACCTACCAAAGGCAGTGTGGCCGAGATGATCTCAGCGTTCTCTCGGGTGAGCTCCACCTGTGTGGCGGGTGCGGTCATCGGTCGGTCCTCTCCAACGGGGTGAGTGAGATCAGCTGGAGCGCCGGGCTGCGCGCCAGGTCTGCGACGGTGTAGCGGTCGAGTTCGGCGTAGAACGCGGCCTTGGCGTCGGCCAGGGCGCGGCGCAGTCGACAGCCCGCGATCAGCGGACACGGTGACTGGCCGCCGCACTCGATGACCTCACGGTCACCCTCGAGCTCGCGCACCAGCCATCCGATCGACACCTCTTTGCCGGTGTCGGTCAGCGACAGGCCACCGATGCGCCCGCGGCGGGCCTGGACCAGTCCGAGTTCCACCAGCCGGGAGATGGCCTTGGCGATGTGGTTCTCCGAGGCCCCTGCGCTCGCGGCGATCTGACGGGTGGTCACCCGCTGATCGTCGGCGTCTCCAGCTGCCAGCAGCATCATCGCCCGCAAGCCCAGGTCGGTGAAGCGGGTCAGCTGCATGGTGCTGACGCTACTAATTGCGCATGCGCGATGCGACTTTTTAGGTTGTGGGTTCAAACACCCCGCGACGTGCGGTTTTTAGACCAGGGAAATCGCTATTGGCCGACGGCTTCACGGTGCGCGGGACTGCCCTCGCGATAGAACAGGTACCCGCCGTGGTGCAGGACGTCGCCGTCGAAGGTCCCGTCCGCGGTGAACCCGGTGTCGTCGACATAGTCGATCTGGTTGCCCGACACGGTGTAGGAACCGGTGTAGGCACTCTGGCGGCTGCCGCGGGCCTCGTCGTAGCGGCCGTCGGCGCGCAGTTCCTGGCGGATGTGACCGTCGGCGGTGACCCACATCCCGATGTAGGGATGCTCCGCCGCTGAATCCGCTTGTCCGGCAGGCGCGCACGCGGCCAGGGTGACCATCGTCAGCAGCATCAGCATGACTTTGCTCATACCGCCCGACGGTATCCGCGCCGGAAGAGGCCGGGCACGGTGCAGCTCTCCTGGGTGCGCTGCACCCAGGCTGCGCTCAGTCGACCGACTTCGGCCCGAGCCGTGCGGCGGCGCGGCGGACCACCGGCTCGCGCCTGCGCCAGGCGTCGGCGCGGATGGCCTCGACCACCGCCGGGTCGGTGTCCGCGCCGGACGGGGACCCCGCCCGCATCGGCGGCTGCGGATCGTATTCGAGCGCCAGCTGGATCTTGGCGGCCTCGGCAGGGCCGGCCAACTCAGCGGCCACGGTCAGGGCGAAATCGATCCCGCTGGTGACACCACCGCCGGTGAAGACGTTGCCGTCGCGCACCACGCGCTCATGGACCGGTTGGACGCCCAGGATGTCCAGCATCGGATGTGACGCCCAGTGCGTGGTGGCACGGCGCCCGGTGAGCAGTCCCGCCGCGGCCAGGACAAAGGCCCCGGTGCACACACTCGTCACGTAGCGGGCATCGGCGGCCTGGCGTCGTACGAAATCCAGCGCCACTTCGTCGTCGAGCAGTTCGAAGGCACCCTGGCCGCCGGGCACCATCACGATGTCGGCCTGGGGGGCGTCGTCGAAGGTGGTGGTGGGCATGATCGAGAATCCCGCGTCACTGGGCACCGGATCGAGGGTGTGCCAGGCCAGTTCGATCCGGGCGCCGGGCAGCCGGGAGAACACCTGAACCGGTCCGGTCAGATCCAGCTGCGTGATGTCGGGGAAGAGCAGGGCCACGAACGTCGTCGTCGGGGTGTCAGTGGACATGGTTCTCAGTCAACACCACGGCGGCGGCTCAGAACGGTGTGCCGCTGACCCCCAGCGCCTGCAGCCTGCTCCGGTAGGTATCGACACTGCGCAGCTTGACGTCCTCGTAACCGCGCACCAGGTCGGCGGCCTCGGCCAGCGCGACGGCACGGTCGCGGGTCTCGGCGCTCAGCCCTGCCGTGGCGTCCGCGATCATTCCGCGGTAGTGCGCCAGCAGCGTGCGCTCCAGGCGACGCATGGCGGTGTGCCCGAACGGGTCCAAAGGTGTTCCGCGCAGCCGCTTTCCATGCTTGAGCAGTCGCAGTGCGGCGTGCGTGCCGGGGCGCAGGCCGATCTTGCGGTCGCGGCCGAGCGCTTTGAGCGTGGGCGGGTGCAGCTTGTAGGTGAGGTTCTCTGCGCCGGGGACCGCGGCGCGCACCTGGTCCAGGAAGGCCGGTTCGGTCAGCAACCGCGCGACTTCGTACTCGTCCTTGTAAGCGGTCAGCTTGAACAGACCCCGGGCGACCGCGGCGCTGTAGGCGCTGTCCTCACCCAGGGCGCGCTCGGCACGCCACGCATCGGCCACCACCCGGATGTAGTCGGCGGCCACCGCGGCGCTCTGGAACGCGACGAGCTCGGCGGCGCGACGACGGACCAGGTCCGCGGTCTGGCCGGTGAACCCGGTGCCGCGCAGCAACGGGTGGTCGGCGGCCAGGGTCGGCGGCGTGACAGTGGGGGCCGTGGTGGCCGCCGCGAACGCCGCCGGGTCGGCCACCGCGACGCGGCCCCACTGGAAGGCCGCCTGGTTGGCCGCCACCGCGGCGCCGTTGAACGTGATGGCGTCCAGGATCGCCGACTCCGGAATAGGCAGCGCCCCACGCTGATACGCGGCCCCCACCAACAGGAAGTTGGCGGTGGTGGTGTTGCCGAACAGTGCCTCCGCGGCGGCCAGCGCGTCCATCGTGAGGGTGCTGCGGGACACCGACTGCAGGCGGTCGAGCAGCTCGGCGGTGGACGGGTAACTGGTGGCGGCGTCATACACCATGGCGCCCGTCGGCGTCTGGCTGGTGGACGCGACGACGCTGGTGCGATCGGCCGAGGCCAGCGCCAGGTTCTTGGCGTCGGCAGCGGCCAGCAGGTCGAACGCCAGCACGCAGTCCGCGGAGCCTGGGCTGACCCGGTTCGAGGTGGGGGAGGGGGTGCGCCCGATCCGCAGATGGGAGGTCACCGGACCCGCCTTCTGGCTCAGCCCGGTCTGATCAAGACCCTGCACGTGCAGTCCGGCCCGCAGCGCGGCGGTGCCCAGCACCTGGTTGACCGTGACGATCCCGGTGCCGCCGATGCCGGCCAGGAACACGTTGAAAGGTTGCTCCACCGAAGGCAATTCAGGCTCGGCGACCTTCGGCGGCGTGGTAGTGGTGCGGGTCGAGGCCACCGGCCGCTCCGGCATCTCGACGGTCACGAAGGACGGGCACTCACCGTCGAGGCAGCTGTAGTCGGTGTTGCAGCCGGTCTGATCGATGCGGGTCTTGCGGCCGAACTCGGTGTCCACCGGCTGCACGGACAGGCAGTTGGACTTCACGCCGCAGTCACCGCAGCCTTCGCAGACCGCCTCGTTGATCACCACGCGGGTGCGGCGCACCGGCAGCTGGCCGCGCTTGCGCTTGCGGCGTGCGTCCGCGGCGCACTGCTGGTCGTAGATCAGCACGGTGACGCCGGGGACGTCGCGCAGCAGTCGTTGCGCCTCGTCGAGCCGGTCGCGGTGCCACACCACGGCGCCCTCGGCCAGCCGCGCCCCCCGGTGCCGTTCGGGCTCGTCGGCGCAGACGATGACCTTGGCGACCCCCTCGGCGGCCAGTTTGTGGGTGAGCTCGGGAACCGACAGGCCCCCCTGCGCGTCCTGGGCGCCGGTCATGGCGACCGCGCCGTTGAAGAGCAGCTTGTAGGTGATGTTCACCCCGGCGGCCACGCAGGCCTGCAGCGCGAGCTGACCGGAATGGAAGTAGGTGCCGTCGCCGATGTTCTGGAAGATGTGCCCGACGTCGGTGAACGGTGCCTGGCCGATCCACTGCGCACCCTCGCCGCCCATCTGCGTCAGCCCGGTGACGTGTGAGTCGGCGCGCTCCGAGAGTGTCACCAGGGTGTGGCAGCCGATGCCCCCACCGGCCAGCGAACCGGCAGGCACGGCGGTGGAGCGGTTGTGCGGGCAGCCCGAGCAGAAGTAGGGCGTGCGTTTGGCCGGCAGCACCGTCAGTGGGATCGGGGCCCGCGCCGGGGCCGGCAGGTCGACGAGCCCGCTCAGTGCCCGGCGCAGCACCGGGGCCAGGCGTGCGGCGGTCAGCTCGCCGTCCGCGGGTACCAGGGGCCTGCCCTCGGCGTCCCGTTTGCCGAGCACCGCGGGCGCCGCGGCGAGGCCGTAGAGCGCTTCCTTGACCTGCCCCTCGACGAAACTCACCTTGTCCTCGACCACCAACACCGAGGGGACCCCGCGGGCGAGCTCACCGATCTTGCTGTCGCTCAACGGGTAGGGCATGCCGACCCGCAGGATCCGGATGCCTGCCTGCAGCAGCCGGCCCTCGTCGAGGCCGAGGTCGGCCAGCGCGCCCCGCACCGCGTCGTAGGCGGTACCCACCGCGACGATGCCCAGCCGGGCGTGCGGCGGGTCCACCTCGATGCGGTCCAGCTCGTTGGCTTCGGCGAACGCCCGCACCATCGCCCACCGCGGGCCGTACAGGTCGGCCTCGGCGAGCACACTGTCGGGCGGCGAGGCCATCACACGCTGCCGGTAGGTCCAGGGCGACCCCTGCCACTGCAGTGAAGGAACGTTGATGGACAGGGCGCTGACGTCGGTGTCGAAGGTCCACAGCCCGTCGGCCACATCGGCCACCATCTTCATCGCGACCGGGCACCCCGACGCCCGCGACAGCGCAATCGCGTGCAGTCCGAAGCGGACAACCTCCTCGGCATTGCGGGGAAACACGATCGGGATGTTCAGCGCGGCCAGGGAGCGCTCGCTGGCAGCCGGAACCGTCGACGACTTGGCAGCCGGGTCATCGCCGACGACGGCGAGCACCCCGCCCTTCGGGTGGATGCCGTAGGTGGTCATATGGCGCATGGCGTCCCCGGCACGGTCCAATCCGGGCCCCTTGCCGTACCAGACCCCCACGATCCCGTCATGGGTTCTGGTGCCTGCCGGCAGCTCCGACTGGCTGCCCCACACCGACGTCGCGGCCAGTTCCTCGTTGAGGCCGGGAACCAGGCGGACGTCGTGATCGGTGGCCAGCCATCCGAGGCCGGCAAGCAGGGTGTCCAGACCGGCCAGCGGGCTGCCCTGGTAGCCCGAGACGAAGGTGGCCGACCGCTGGCCGGCGCGGCCGTCGCGCAGGTGCTGCTCGACGAGCAGGCGGGCGATGGCCTGTACCCCGGTCAGCAGCACCGGGCCCGAGTCGGCGCGGAAGCGGTCGTCCGGGTCGGCCGGCGCCGCGGGTGCGATCTGGATCTCGTCGACAGTGCTCATCATGTTCCCCTTGCATCCGGGGCAGCGCACAGCTGCAAATCCTGATACTCAAAGACTCGTCCGATGCGCGATGACGTTCAACTATCCGGCCGATAACTAGTCATACTGATCAGATGGTGATGACCATCACGTTACGAGGTGACCGCAATGCTCAGCATTGACCGGCTCGACGCGAAGCTGCTGGCGGCGCTCACCGACGACGCCCGGGTGGGCATCGGAGAACTGGCCTCCATGCTCGGCATCGCGCGCAACACCGTGCAGGCCCGGTTGCGCCGCCTGACCGAGACCAAGGTGCTGCGCGGATACCGGCCTGACATCGATCTGGCGGCGGTGGGAATCGCCGTCCAGGCCTTCGTCGCACTGGAGGTCCGGCAGAACGAGCTGAGCGCGATCGCCCGGATGCTCGGCGATTTTCCCGAGGTGCTCGAGGTGCACGCGACCACCGGCCGGGAGGATCTGCTGGTCCGGGTGGCCACCTCCAGCCAGGCCGACCTGCAGCGCCTGGTCGAGGACATCGTGTCCCTGGGCGGGGTGATGCACTCGTCGACCACGTTGGCCCTGACCACCCCGTTGCCCTACCGCGTACAGCCGCTGTTGGAGGCCATGACCGAGCGGGCGGGATGGGGGCGCGCGACACCGGCGCCCGAGATCTGAGCGGGGTCAGACCGCCCGGGTGAACCAGGTGCGCAGGGTGCCGAGGTCCACCAGCTCGGTGAAGCGCTGTAGCACCGGAGTGAAGGACGGGTCGTCGTCGCGCACCGATTCCCAGGCCGCCCAGTCACGGACCCGGAGCACCTCCACGACGTCGGCAGCGCCGCCGTCGGGCGCCGAGGTGACGTGGTAGACCTCGAAGGACACCACCTGCGCGCAGGACCGGCAGGCCGGTTGATCGAGTTCGAGGGAGAAGCGCTGGAAGTCGGCCCACGGCACACCGGGGCGCAGCGCGAACATCGTGACGGCCACCAGGTCGTGGTCGGAAGCACCCATGGGGTCAGGATCGCAGACGTTCGTCCAGTTGCTCAGCGAGATACCCAGCCGACTGCTTAGCCGACGGGGAACCGAACGCCGCGTGACGCAGGGGTTTCGTCCGGCGACGGAGTTCACGGTGCCGGACCGGTTGACAGCCGCGTCACCTCTTGACGGAACAGCGCCGAGGGGCCACTCTGTTCGCAGCATGTTTGCAACAGGAGATTTGGACGCCAGCCAGCGTTTGAGAAGCGTTGCAATGGGCTAGTTGAGGAATGCGCGTGTGTCCGCTATTGTTGGACGTTGCGCTGGCTGCCTCCTGCCCACCTCACATTTCGCGCCGACCGTAGTACCTGGCCTGAGTTCTGCTCAGTGATCTGGTCGCGTGCCGTGTGTCTGTGATCCGGACAGCTGTCAACCAGCTCAAACCGAAGCAGATAGCGCGGCATCGGACCTCCGGTTCGCCGGAGATCTGACTCGCCGCATGAGGTGCCTGGAAGGACGCATCTTGGCAGTCTCCCGCCAGAACATTAGCTCTAATTCCTCCGTACCCGGTGCTCCAAACCGCGTTTCTTTCGCCAAGCTCCGTGAGCCTCTCGAGGTTCCGGGGCTTCTCGACGTGCAGACCGCATCGTTCGAGTGGCTGGTCGGTTCCGACCGGTGGCGTGAGAAGGCGCTCGAGCGCGGCGAGCTGGATCCCAAGGGTGGCCTCGAAGAGGTCCTCGAAGAGCTGTCCCCGATCGAGGACTTCTCCGGCTCGATGTCGTTGAGCTTCTCGGATCCGCGCTTCGATGAAGTCAAGGCGCCGGTCGACGAGTGCAAAGACAAGGACATGACGTACGCGGCCCCGCTGTTCGTCACGGCCGAGTTCATCAACAACAACACCGGCGAGATCAAGAGCCAGACGGTCTTCATGGGTGACTTCCCGATGATGACCGAAAAGGGCACCTTCATCATCAACGGCACCGAGCGCGTCGTCGTGTCGCAGCTCGTCCGTTCGCCGGGTGTCTACTTCGACCACACCGTCGACAAGGGCACCGAGAAGGACCTGCACTCGGTGAAGGTCATCCCGGGCCGCGGTGCCTGGCTCGAGTTCGACGTCGACAAGCGCGACACCGTGGGTGTGCGCATCGACCGCAAGCGTCGCCAGCCGGTCACCGTGCTGCTGAAGGCGCTGGGCTGGACCAACGAGCAGATCACGGAGCGCTTCAACTTCTCCGAGATCATGATGAGCACGCTGGAGAAGGACAACACCGCCGGTACCGACGAGGCGCTGCTGGACATCTACCGCAAGCTGCGTCCGGGCGAGCCCCCCACCAAGGAGTCCGCGCAGACCCTGCTGGAGAACCTGTTCTTCAAGGAGAAGCGCTACGACCTGGCCCGCGTGGGCCGGTACAAGGTGAACAAGAAGCTGGGCCTCAACGCCGGCCAGCCGATCACCAGCTCGACGCTGACCGAAGAGGACATCGTCGCCACCATCGAGTACCTGGTCCGTCTGCACGAGGGCCAGACCACGATGACCGCCCCCGGCGGCGTCGAGGTGCCGGTGGAGGTCGACGACATCGACCACTTCGGCAACCGCCGTCTGCGCACCGTCGGTGAGCTGATCCAGAACCAGATCCGGGTCGGCCTGTCCCGTATGGAGCGTGTGGTCCGCGAGCGGATGACCACCCAGGACGTCGAGGCCATCACGCCGCAGACCCTGATCAACATCCGTCCCGTCGTGGCAGCCATCAAGGAGTTCTTCGGAACCTCGCAGCTGTCGCAGTTCATGGACCAGAACAACCCGCTGTCGGGTCTGACCCACAAGCGTCGCCTGTCGGCGCTGGGCCCCGGTGGTCTGTCCCGTGAGCGCGCCGGCCTCGAGGTCCGCGACGTGCACGCCAGCCACTACGGCCGCATGTGCCCGATCGAGACCCCTGAGGGCCCGAACATCGGCCTGATCGGCTCGCTGTCGGTGTACGCGCGGGTGAACCCGTTCGGCTTCATCGAGACCCCGTACCGCAAGGTCATCGACGGCAAGGTCACCGACCAGATCGACTACCTCACCGCCGACGAGGAGGACCGCCACGTCGTGGCGCAGGCCAACTCGCCGACCACCGAGGACGGCGCCTTCACCGAGGACCGCATCCTGGTCCGTCGTAAGGGCGGCGAAGTCGAGTTCGTCACGCCTGCCCAGGTGGACTACATGGACGTCTCGCCGCGCCAGATGGTGTCGGTGGCCACGGCCATGATTCCGTTCCTCGAGCACGACGACGCCAACCGTGCCCTGATGGGTGCCAACATGCAGCGCCAGGCGGTTCCGCTGGTGCGCAGCGAGGCGCCGCTGGTGGGTACCGGCATGGAGCTGCGTGCGGCCATCGACGCCGGCGACGTGGTGGTCACCGAGAAGGCCGGTGTGGTCGAGGAGGTCTCCGCCGACTACATCACCGTGATGGCCGACGACGGCACCCGCCAGACCTACCGGATGCGCAAGTTCGCCCGCTCCAACCACGGCACGTGCGCCAACCAGCGCCCGATCGTGGACGCCGGGCAGCGCGTCGAGTCCGGCCAGGTGCTGGCCGACGGTCCGTGCACCGAGAACGGTGAGATGGCGCTGGGCAAGAACCTGCTCGTCGCGATCATGCCGTGGGAGGGCCACAACTACGAGGACGCCATCATCCTCTCGCAGCGCCTGGTGGAGGAGGACGTCCTGACGTCCATCCACATCGAGGAGCACGAGATCGACGCCCGCGACACCAAGCTGGGCGCCGAGGAGATCACCCGGGACATCCCGAACGTCTCCGATGAGGTGCTGGCCGATCTCGACGAGCGCGGCATCATCCGCATCGGCGCCGAGGTCCGCGACGGCGACATCCTGGTCGGCAAGGTCACCCCCAAGGGCGAGACCGAGCTGACCCCGGAAGAGCGTCTGCTGCGTGCCATCTTCGGCGAGAAGGCCCGCGAGGTCCGCGATACGTCGCTCAAGGTGCCCCACGGTGAGTCCGGCAAGGTCATCGGCATCCGCGTCTTCTCCCGCGAGGACGACGACGAGCTGCCCGCCGGTGTCAACGAACTGGTCCGCGTCTACGTGGCCCAGAAGCGCAAGATCTCCGACGGCGACAAGCTCGCCGGACGCCACGGCAACAAGGGCGTCATCGGCAAGATCCTGCCCATCGAGGACATGCCGTTCCTGCCCGACGGCACCCCGGTCGACATCATCCTGAACACCCACGGTGTGCCGCGTCGTATGAACATCGGCCAGATCCTGGAGACCCACCTCGGGTGGGTGGCCAAGACCGGCTGGAACATCGACGTCGCGCAAGGGGTTCCGGAGTGGGCGTCGAACCTGCCCGAGGCTCTCTACAGCGCGCCGGCCGACACCAACACCGCAACCCCGGTGTTCGACGGAACCCGGGAGAACGAGCTGACGGGTCTGCTGGGCTCCACGCTGCCCAACCGTGACGGCGACGTCATGGTCGACGGCGACGGCAAGGCGACGTTGTTCGACGGCCGCAGTGGCGAACCGTTCCCGTACCCGGTGACGGTGGGCTACATGTACATCCTGAAGCTGCACCACCTGGTGGACGACAAGATCCACGCCCGCTCCACCGGTCCGTACTCGATGATCACCCAGCAGCCGCTCGGTGGTAAGGCGCAGTTCGGTGGCCAGCGATTCGGTGAGATGGAGTGCTGGGCCATGCAGGCCTACGGCGCCGCCTACACGCTGCAGGAGCTGCTCACCATCAAGTCCGACGACACGGTGGGCCGCGTCAAGGTGTACGAAGCGATCGTCAAGGGCGAGAACATCCCTGAACCCGGCATCCCCGAGTCGTTCAAGGTGCTTCTCAAGGAGCTGCAGTCGCTCTGCCTGAACGTCGAGGTGCTGTCTTCGGACGGCGCGGCAATCGAGATGCGGGACGGCGATGACGAGGACCTGGAGCGTGCTGCTGCCAACCTCGGAATCAACCTGTCGCGCAACGAATCTGCCTCTGTCGAAGATCTCGCCTGATATTTATCTAGTCCCGAAAGGGGAAAGGGAGTTACGTGCTAGACGTCAACTTCTTCGATGAACTCCGTATCGGTCTCGCGACCGCGGACGACATCCGCAACTGGTCCTACGGCGAGGTCAAGAAGCCGGAGACCATCAACTACCGCACGCTCAAGCCCGAGAAGGACGGCCTGTTCTGCGAGAAGATCTTCGGACCGACTCGCGACTGGGAGTGCTACTGCGGTAAGTACAAGCGCGTCCGCTTCAAGGGCATCATCTGCGAGCGCTGCGGCGTCGAGGTCACTCGCGCCAAGGTGCGTCGCGAGCGGATGGGCCACATCGAGCTGGCCGCGCCCGTCACGCACATCTGGTACTTCAAGGGTGTGCCCTCGCGTCTGGGCTACCTGCTGGACCTGGCGCCGAAGGATCTCGAGAAGATCATCTACTTCGCCGCCTACGTGATCACCAGCGTCGACGAGGAGATGCGGCACAACGAGCTCTCCACGCTCGAGGCCGAGATGGTCGTCGAGAAGAAGTCGGTCGCCGATCAGCGTGACGCCGACCTGGAGGCCCGCGCCCAGAAGCTGGAAGCGGACCTGGCCGAGTTGGAGGCCGAAGGAGCCAAGTCCGACGTGCGCCGCAAGGTGCGCGACGGCGGCGAGCGCGAGATGCGTCAGCTGCGTGACCGGGCCCAGCGTGAGCTGGACCGGCTCGACGAGATCTGGACCACCTTCACCAAGCTGGCCGTCAAGCAGCTCATCGTGGACGAGAACCTCTACCGCGAGCTGGTCGACCGCTACGGCGAGTACTTCACCGGCGCCATGGGTGCGGAGTCGATCCAGAAGCTGATCGAGACCTTCGACATCGAGGCCGAGGCGGAGTCGCTGCGCGACACCATCAAGAACGGCAAGGGCCAGAAGAAGCTTCGCGCCCTCAAGCGCCTGAAGGTCGTCGCGGCGTTCCAGACCAACCGCAACTCGCCCATGGGCATGGTGCTCAACGCCGTCCCGGTGATCCCGCCGGAGCTGCGTCCGATGGTCCAGCTCGACGGTGGCCGCTTCGCCACCTCGGACCTCAACGACCTATACCGCCGTGTGATCAACCGCAACAACCGGCTCAAGCGACTGATCGATCTGGGTGCGCCCGAGATCATCGTCAACAACGAGAAGCGCATGCTTCAGGAGTCGGTGGACGCGCTGTTCGACAACGGCCGTCGTGGCCGTCCGGTCACCGGGCCGGGCAACCGTCCGCTGAAGTCGCTGTCCGATCTGCTCAAGGGCAAGCAGGGCCGCTTCCGTCAGAACCTGCTCGGTAAGCGCGTCGACTACTCCGGCCGTTCGGTCATCGTGGTGGGCCCGCAGCTCAAGCTGCACCAGTGCGGTCTGCCGAAGCTGATGGCACTCGAGCTGTTCAAGCCGTTCGTGATGAAGCGCCTGGTGGACCTGAACCACGCGCAGAACATCAAGAGCGCCAAGCGCATGGTCGAGCGTCAGCGTCCGCAGGTGTGGGATGTCCTCGAAGAGGTCATCGGCGAGCACCCCGTGCTGCTCAACCGTGCACCCACGCTGCACCGCCTCGGTATCCAGGCCTTCGAGCCGCAGCTGGTCGAAGGCAAGGCCATCCAGCTGCACCCGCTGGTCTGTGAGGCGTTCAACGCGGACTTCGACGGTGACCAGATGGCCGTGCACCTTCCGCTGTCGGCGGAGGCGCAGGCCGAGGCGCGCATCCTGATGCTGTCGTCGAACAACATCCTGTCGCCCGCGTCGGGCCGGCCGCTGGCCATGCCCCGTCTGGACATGGTGACCGGGCTGTACTTCCTCACCACCGAGGTGCCCGGCGATCTCGGCGAATTCACCGCCGCGGCCACCGACTCCCCGGAGACCGGGACGTACTCCTCGCCCGCCGAGGCCATCATGGCGATGGACCGCGGTGCGCTGAGCGTGCGCGCCAAGATCAAGGTGCGGATGACGCGGCTGCGTCCGCCGGCCGAGGTCGAGGCCGAGCTGTTCCCGGAGGGCTGGAAGCCGGGCGACGGCTGGACCGCGCACACCACGCTGGGCCGCGTGATGTTCAACGAACTGCTGCCGGTGAGCTACCCGTTCGTCGACAAGCAGATGCACAAGAAGGTGCAGGCCGCGATCATCAACGATCTGGCCGAGCGCTACCCGATGATCGTCGTCGCGCAGACCGTCGACAAGCTCAAGGACGCCGGCTTCTACTGGGCCACGCGTTCGGGCGTCACGGTCTCGATGGCCGACGTGCTGGTGCCGCCGCAGAAGGCGGCCATCCTCGATCGCTACGAAGGCGAAGCCGACGGGATCGAGAAGAAGTACCAGCGCGGTGCCCTGACGGCCGACGAGCGGCGTGAAGCGCTGGTCAAGATCTGGCAGGAAGCCACCGATGAGGTCGGTAAGGCGCTGGAGGAGTACTACCCGGCGGACAACCCGATCACCCTGCTGCCCAAGTCGGGTGCCACCGGCAACATGACGCAGGTGCGCAACCTGGCCGGCATGAAGGGTCTGGTGACCAACCCGAAGGGTGAGTACATCCCGCGTCCCATCAAGTCCTCGTTCCGCGAGGGCCTGACGGTGTTGGAGTACTTCATCAACACCCACGGTGCACGTAAGGGTCTGGCCGACACCGCGCTGCGTACCGCCGACTCGGGTTACCTGACCCGTCGTCTGGTGGACGTGTCGCAGGACGTCATCGTCCGCGAGACCGACTGCGGCACCGAACGCGGCATCATGGTCGCCATCGCGGAGAAGACCGACGACGGTGCACTGCTGCGGGATCCGCACGTGGAGACCTCGGCGTTCGCCCGGACGCTGGCCTCCGACGCGGTGGATGCCAACGGCAACGTGGTGGTGGAGCGTGGACATGACCTGGGCGACCCGGCCATCGACGCGCTGCTGGCTGCCGGCATCACCGACGTCAAGGTGCGTTCGGTGCTGACCTGCACCACCGGCACCGGCGTCTGCGCCACCTGCTACGGCCGTTCGATGGCCACCGGCAAGCTGGTCGACATCGGCGAGGCCGTCGGCATCGTCGCCGCCCAGTCCATCGGTGAGCCCGGCACGCAGCTGACCATGCGTACCTTCCACCAGGGTGGCGTCGGTGGCGACATCACCGGTGGTCTGCCCCGTGTGCAGGAGCTGTTCGAGGCCCGTGTTCCGCGCAACCGTGCCCCGATCGCCGACGTCACCGGGCGGGTCCGCTTGGAGGAGACCGACAAGTTCTACAAGATCACCATCGTTCCCGACGATGGTGGCGAGGAAGTCGTCTACGACAAGCTGCCGCGTCGTCAGCGTCTGCGCGTGTTCAAGCACGAGGACGGCTCCGAGCGTCCGTTGGCTGAGGGTGACCACATCGAGGTCGGCCAGCAGCTGATGGAAGGTTCGGCCGACCCGCACGAGGTGCTGCGTGTGCAGGGCCCGCGTCAGGTCCAGGTGCACCTCGTCAACGAGGTGCAGGAGGTCTACCGCGCCCAGGGTGTGTCGATCCACGACAAGCACATCGAGGTGATCGTCCGGCAGATGCTGCGCCGGGTGACCATCATCGATTCCGGTGCCACGGAGTTCCTGCCCGGATCGCTGACCGAGCGCAGCGAGTTCGAGTCGGAGAACCGTCGCGTGGTGGCGGAGGGCAACGAGCCCGCCGCCGGCCGTCCGGTGCTGATGGGTATCACCAAGGCGTCGCTGGCCACGGATTCGTGGCTGTCGGCGGCGTCGTTCCAGGAGACCACTCGCGTGCTGACCGATGCGGCGATCAACTGCCGCAGCGACAAGCTGATGGGTCTGAAGGAGAACGTGATCATCGGCAAGCTGATCCCGGCCGGTACCGGTATCGCCCGCTACCGCGACATCCAGGTGCAGCCCACCGAAGAGGCCCGCGCTGCGGCGTACACGATCCCGTCTTACGAGGATCAGTACTACAGCCCGGACTTCGGCCAGGCCACCGGTGCTGCGGTTCCGCTGGACGATTACGGGTATTCCGACTACCGGTAGTTCGGCGACCGATGTGGGGTGAGGAACGAGCCCCGCTGAGGAGCCGGACAATGAGGCGATAGTCCCCGCTATCGGCGCACGAGAGAAAGCCCCCGCTTCGGCGGGGGCTTTTTCGTTGCCTTCTGGGGCCCGGGGCTTGGGGCTCGGCGCTCGCGACGGGCGGCGCTCGCGACATGTGTGCGGTTTACTGCGGGACACGCCGCTGGGGCTGAGTACCGCACACATGTGTGCGGGGGTGCGGGGGCTCGGGCGTGACATGTGTGCGGTTTACTGCGGGACACGCCGCTGCGGCTGAGTAGGGCACACATGTCGATTCACCTGAGGGGCAATTCATGGCAGCACAGCCAGACCCGGCGCCGGCGCGCGCCCGGCCGCGTGCGGGCGCCCGGCAGGCGAAGCTGAGCCGCGACATCATCGTCAACGCCGCACTGAACTTCCTGGACCGCGAGGGCTGGGACGCCCTGACCATCAACGCGCTGGCCAACCACCTCGGCACCAAGGGGCCATCGCTCTACAACCACGTCCACAGTCTCGACGACCTGCGCCGCACGGTCCGGATGCGGGTGATCGGCGACATCATCGGCATGCTCAACACCGTCGGCGAGGGCCGGGTCCGTGAAGACGCCGTGCTGGTGATGGCCGGGGCCTACCGCAGCTACGCCCACCACCATCCCGGGCGGTACTCGGCGTTCACCCGGATGCCGTTCGGCGGCGACGACCCCGAGTACTCCGCGGCCACCAAGGAGGCGGCCGGGCCCGTCATCAATGTGCTGATGTCGTACGGTCTGGAGGGGGAGGACGCGTACTACGCGGCGCTGGAGTTCTGGTCGGCGTTGCACGGGTTCGTCCTGCTGGAGATGACGGGCGTGATGGACGACATCGACACCGACGCGGTGTTCTCGGACATGGTGTTACGGCTGACCACGGGACTGGAACGGCGAAGCTGAAAACGCGGGTAGGTTTGACCTGCGTAAGCGCTCCGGCAGCGGTTTTGTCGCCATGGCTGCCCCTGGTATCGTGGTAGCTCGTGCCTGGCCCAGATGGGCGCACGCGGCCGCTTCGACGGTAGGTGTGCGCGCACGCCGGGCCAATTCGCATGTCTACAGGCATCGGGTGGTCGTGAGATCGTCCCAACGTGCCGGGCGCGTGCGACACGCCCGGTCGCGGGGTACGCGGATCGGGCAAAACTGCAGTACAGAGACTTGACAACAAGGCTGAGTAGCACTTCAGCAACGCAGAGACAGAGCAGCACAGCACTACAGAGGAAGCCGGTAAATGCCAACCATTCAGCAGCTGGTCCGCAAGGGTCGCCGCGACAAGATCGCCAAGGTCAAGACCGCGGCTCTCAAGGGCAGCCCGCAGCGCCGCGGCGTGTGCACCCGCGTGTACACCACCACTCCGAAGAAGCCGAACTCGGCGCTTCGCAAGGTGGCGCGCGTGCGGCTGACCAGCGCGGTGGAGGTCACCGCCTACATCCCGGGTGAGGGCCACAACCTGCAGGAGCACTCGATGGTGCTGGTGCGCGGCGGCCGTGTGAAGGACCTCCCCGGTGTGCGCTACAAGATCATCCGCGGCTCGCTGGACACCCAGGGTGTCAAGAACCGCAAGCAGGCCCGCAGCCGTTACGGCGCGAAGAAGGAGAAGAGCTGATGCCGCGCAAGGGTCCCGCGCCGAAGCGCCCGCTGGTCAACGATCCCGTCTACGGGTCCCAGCTGGTCACCCAGCTGGTCAACAAGGTGCTGCTCGACGGGAAGAAATCCGTCGCCGAACGCATTGTTTATGGTGCGCTCGAACAGGCTCGTGACAAGACCGGTACCGATCCGGTCGTCACCCTCAAGCGCGCTCTCGACAACGTCAAGCCCGCCCTCGAGGTGCGCAGCCGCCGCGTCGGTGGCGCCACCTACCAGGTCCCGGTCGAGGTCCGCCCCGACCGTTCGGTCACCCTGGCCCTGCGCTGGCTGGTCAGCTTCTCCAAGGCTCGCCGCGAGAAGACCATGGTCGAGCGGCTGGCCAACGAGATCCTCGACGCGAGCAACGGCCTCGGTGCCGCGGTGAAGCGTCGCGAGGACACCCACAAGATGGCCGAAGCGAACCGGGCCTTCGCGCACTACCGCTGGTGACTCGCTCCGGCGGGTCGGTGCTGACTGCCGGGCGCAACGGAAAACACCTCATTCAGTAAGCGAAAGTTGGGAATCTAGCCGTGGCACAGGACGTGCTCACCGACCTCACCAAGGTCCGCAACATCGGCATCATGGCGCACATCGATGCCGGCAAGACGACAACAACCGAACGCATCCTCTTCTACACCGGTATCAGCTACAAGATCGGTGAGGTGCACGACGGTGCCGCCACGATGGACTGGATGGAGCAGGAGCAGGAGCGGGGTATCACCATCACCTCGGCTGCCACCACCTGCTTCTGGAACGACAACCAGATCAACATCATCGACACCCCCGGACACGTCGACTTCACCGTCGAGGTGGAGCGCTCGCTGCGCGTGCTCGACGGCGCCGTGGCCGTGTTCGACGGCAAAGAGGGTGTGGAGCCGCAGTCCGAGCAGGTGTGGCGCCAGGCCGACAAGTACGACGTCCCGCGTATCTGCTTCGTCAACAAGATGGACAAGCTGGGCGCCGACTTCTACTTCTCGGTGCAGACCATGAAGGACCGCCTCGGCGCGAACGTCGTCCCGATCCAGCTGCCGATCGGCTCCGAAGGTGACTTCGAGGGCGTCGTCGACCTGGTCGAGATGAAGGCCAAGGTGTGGCGCGGCGAGACCAAGCTCGGCGAGAAGTACGACACCGTCGACATCCCGGCCGATCTCCAGGAAAAGGCCGAGGAATACCGCACCGCCATGATCGAGGCCATCGCCGAGACCGACGATGAGCTCATGGAGAAGTACCTCGGCGGCGAGGAACTGACCGTCGAGGAGATCAAGAGCGGCCTGCGCAAGCTGACCATCACGTCCGCCGGTTACCCGGTGCTGTGCGGCTCCGCGTTCAAGAACAAGGGCGTGCAGCCCATGCTCGACGCGGTGATCGACTACCTGCCGAACCCGCTGGACGTCCCGGCCGCCGAAGGTCACGTGCCGAACAAGGAAGACGAGATCATCTCGCGGAAGCCCTCCGCCGATGAGCCGTTCTCGGGCCTGGCGTTCAAGGTCGCCACGCACCCGTTCTTCGGCAAGCTGACCTACGTCCGCGTCTACTCCGGCAAGGTCGACTCCGGCTCGCAGGTGGTCAACTCCACCAAGGGCAAGAAGGAGCGCCTGGGCAAGCTGTTCCAGATGCACTCCAACAAGGAGAACCCGGTCGAGTCGGCGTCCGCCGGCCACATCTACGCGGTGATCGGCCTCAAGGACACCACCACCGGTGACACCCTGAGCGACCCGAACAACCAGATCGTGCTGGAGTCGATGACCTTCCCGGATCCGGTGATCCAGGTGGCCATCGAGCCCAAGACCAAGAGCGACCAGGAGAAGCTGGGCACGGCCATCCAGAAGCTGGCCGAAGAAGACCCCACCTTCAAGGTGCACCTGGACCAGGAGACCGGCCAGACCGTCATCGGCGGTATGGGCGAGCTGCACCTGGACATCCTGGTGGACCGCATGCGTCGCGAGTTCAAGGTCGAGGCCAACGTCGGCAAGCCGCAGGTGGCCTACCGCGAGACGATCAAGCGCGCCGTCAACAACGTCGAGTTCACCCACAAGAAGCAGACGGGTGGCTCCGGCCAGTTCGCGAAGGTCATCATCAACCTCGAGCCGTTCATCGGCGAGGACGGTGCCACCTACGAGTTCGAGAACAAGGTCACCGGTGGCCGCGTTCCGCGCGAGTACATCCCGTCGGTGGATGCCGGCGCCCAGGACGCCATGCAGTACGGCGTGCTGGCCGGTTACCCGCTGGTGAACGTCAAGGTGACGCTGCTCGACGGTCAGTACCATGACGTCGACTCGTCGGAAATGGCGTTCAAGATCGCCGGTTCCCAGGCGCTGAAGAAGGCCGCCGGACAGGCGCAGCCGGTCATCCTGGAGCCGATCATGGCCGTCGAGGTCACCACGCCCGAGGACTACATGGGTGATGTGATCGGCGACCTGAACTCCCGCCGTGGTCAGATCCAGGCCATGGAGGAGCGCAGCGGTGCGCGCGTCGTCAAGGCGCAGGTTCCGCTGTCCGAAATGTTCGGCTACGTCGGCGACCTCCGGTCGAAGACCCAGGGCCGGGCGAACTACTCCATGGTGTTCGACTCGTACGCTGAAGTTCCGGCGAACGTGTCGAAGGAGATCATCGCCAAGGCGACCGGAGAATAACCTCCGGTGGTCGGCGGACCACACAACTGAACAGTCAAAACCTGCTTTAACCAAAGCACCAACAAGTCCAGGAGGACACAGAAGTGGCGAAGGCGAAGTTCGAGCGGACGAAGCCGCACGTCAACATCGGGACCATCGGTCACGTTGACCACGGCAAGACCACTCTCACTGCAGCAATCACCAAGGTTCTGCACGACAAGTACCCCGATTTGAACGAGTCGCGTGCATTCGACCAGATCGACAATGCGCCCGAAGAGCGTCAGCGCGGTATCACCATCAACATCTCCCACGTGGAGTACCAGACCGAGAAGCGTCACTACGCGCACGTCGACGCC
The DNA here is from genome assembly GCF_010725885.1 of Mycolicibacterium tokaiense. Lineage (NCBI taxonomy): Bacteria > Bacillati > Actinomycetota > Actinomycetes > Mycobacteriales > Mycobacteriaceae > Mycobacterium > Mycolicibacterium tokaiense. The sequence goes on from NZ_AP022600.1 coordinate 3,251,170, forward strand.
CCCGGCCACGCTGACTACATCAAGAACATGATCACCGGTGCCGCCCAGATGGACGGCGCAATCCTGGTGGTCGCCGCCACCGACGGCCCCATGCCGCAGACCCGTGAGCACGTGCTGCTGGGTCGCCAGGTCGGCGTGCCCTACATCCTGGTCGCGCTGAACAAGTCCGACATGGTCGACGACGAAGAGCTGCTCGAGCTCGTCGAGATGGAGGTCCGCGAACTGCTGGCCGCTCAGGACTTCGACGAGGACGCCCCCGTCATCCGCGTGTCCGCCCTGAAGGCGCTCGAGGGCGACGAGAAGTGGGTCAAGTCCGTCGAGGAGCTCATGGAGGCCGTCGACGAGTCCATCCCGGACCCGGTTCGCGAGACCGACAAGCCGTTCCTGATGCCCGTCGAGGACGTCTTCACCATCACCGGTCGTGGCACCGTGGTGACCGGTCGCGTCGAGCGTGGCGTGATCAACGTGAACGAGGAAGTCGAGATCGTCGGCATCCGCCCCGGCACCACCAAGACCACGGTCACCGGTGTCGAGATGTTCCGCAAGCTGCTCGACCAGGGCCAGGCCGGCGACAACGTTGGTCTGCTGGTTCGTGGTGTGAAGCGTGAGGACGTCGAGCGTGGCCAGGTTGTGGTCAAGCCCGGCACCACCACCCCGCACACCGAGTTCGAGGGCAGCGTCTACATCCTGTCCAAGGACGAGGGCGGCCGCCACACGCCGTTCTTCAACAACTACCGCCCGCAGTTCTACTTCCGTACCACGGACGTGACCGGCGTGGTGACCCTCCCCGAGGGCACCGAGATGGTGATGCCCGGTGACAACACCGACATCTCCGTCAAGCTGATCCAGCCCGTGGCCATGGACGAGGGCCTGCGCTTCGCGATCCGCGAGGGTGGCCGTACCGTCGGCGCCGGCCGCGTCACCAAGATCACCAAGTGATCTAGCTTTTCGCTCAAGAGCGGCGCTCACCCGAGGGGGTGGGCGCCGCTTTTGTTGTGAGCCGGGCTGGTTGAGGGCCGCTGGGGCTGACAAGTGTGCGGTTTACTGCGGGACACGCCGCTGTGGCTGAGTAGGGCACACATGTGTGCCCGGGGGAGAGGGCGCTGGGTGTAACTTCTGGGGCCGCGGCCACGATGAACATCACGTGCTTCGACGTCTAGCTGCCATCATGGGTGCCCTCGCGATCGCCGGTTCGGCCCTGGCCACCGGCACCGCCGCCGCTGAACCGCTGTGCCCCGATGTGCACTGGATCGGTGCGGCCGGTTCCGGCGAGCGCGGGCCCGAGGCGACCCAGAACGGCGGCATGGGCCCGGTGATGTACCGGTCCTACCTCAACTTCCAGCAGCGCGCGGCCGCCAACGGCCAGACCGTCACTGCCGAGCCTGTCGTCTACCCCGCGACCGAGGTGCCCCTCGATGGCGGCATCCTCGACTGGGCCGGCTTCATCGGCAGCGTCGATCAGGGCGCCGGGGCGCTGGCCAACCAGTACGCCACCTTTGTGCAGCGCTGCCCGGGCAGCAAGGTCGTGGTGGCCGGTTACTCGCAGGGCGCGATGGTGGTGCACCGCAACCTCGCCGCCCTCGACGTCAGCCCCAACCTGTCCGCCGCGTTGCTGATCGCCGACGGCGACCGCCGCCCGGAGGACCCCACACTCAACCTGGGCACCGCGAGCCTGCAGCCCGGCGAGCGCCTCGGCGTCGCGCAGGACTGGCCCATCCTGGCCCACGCCCCGGCGCCGCTGCCCGTGACGGTGGGAAGCCGCACCATCAGCGTCTGCGAATACGGCGACCCGGTGTGTGATTACGACCCCGACTCCGACGATGACGAGGTGTCGGCGCGGGCGATCGCCATCCACACCAGCTACGCCAAAGGTGACTACAGCTGGGTGGCACCGCTGAACCAACTGGTGTCGATGGCACCGGCGCCGGTGGTGCCGCTGCCGGCTCCGGTTCCCGCGCCCGTTCCGGGGGTCTGAGCGCACTGCTTGCCGCTACGGTGAGCCCATGTCGACCTTCTGGCGGTATCTGAAGATCCAGGCCTTCGTCCTGGTGTGCGGCATCGTCGGCCCGATCTTTCTGGCGGTCTACTTCATGACGGGCTCGGACCCGACGATGAAGTGGATGTTCTGGACGGGATTGTTCATCACCGCCCTCGACGTGCTGATCGCGTTGGCCATCACCGGTATCGGCGTCCGCAAGAACGCGAAGATGCAGTTCCTGGAACAGCAGGGCGTCCTGGGCACGGCCGAGGTGGTGGGCATCCACGAGACCGGCACCCGGGTCAACGACCAGCCGCTGGTCAAGCTGGACCTGCGCATCGAAGGCCCCGGATTCGACGCGTTCACCACCCAGGACAGCGTGCTGGCGTCGATGTCGCGGATGCCGATGATCACCGGCCGCCGGCTGGTGGTGCTGGTGGACCCGGCCACCCACGAATACCAGATCGACTGGGACCGAAGCGCTTTGATCATCGGCCTGACGCCGGCGCGGTTCACGCTCGACGAGGACCGCCGGACCTACGACCTCACGGGACAGGTTGCCCCGCTGATGGAGATCATGGCGATCCTCAAGGCCAATCACGTTCCGCTGACCGGCACCATCGACATCCGCTCCAACCCCGCGGTGCGCCAGCAGGTGATGAACGTGGTGCGCCGGGCTGCGGCGCCGCCGCCGGCACCCGTTCCCGCACCGGCACCGCAACCCGTGGTGCCGGCGCCGTCGACGGCCGCCCGGCTGCAGGAGCTCGAGACGCTGCGTGCCATGGGCACCATTTCCGAGACCGAGTACACCGCCAAACGGGCTCAGATCATCGCCGAGCTGTAGCCACTAGAACACGTTCCAGTTCTGCTGCTAGCCTCCTACCAGCGGGTCGGCAGAAGGGACGGGATCAGATGACGGGATCGCTCGAGGGACGCGTGGCGTTCGTGACGGGAGCCGCTCGCGGACAGGGACGCGCACACGCCGTCCGTCTGGCCGCTGACGGCGCCGACATCATCGCGATCGACATCTGCGGACCGGTGACCGACTCGATCACCTATCCGCCGGCCACCTCCGAGGAACTGGCCGAGACGGTGCGCCAGGTGGAGGCGACGGGCCGCAAGGTGCTGGCGCGCGAGGTCGACGTCCGCGACCTGGCCGCCCAGCAGCAGGTGGTGGCCGACGCCATGGAGCAGTTCGGCCGCCTGGACGTGCTGGTGGTCAACGCCGGAATCCTGAGCTGGGGCCGGCTCTTCGAGATGTCAGAAGAGCAGTGGGACAGCGTGATCGACACCAACCTCTCCGGTGCCTGGCGCACGGTCCGCGCTGCGGTCCCGGCCATGATCGAGGCGGGCAACGGCGGGTCCATCATCATGGTGAGCTCGTCGGCGGGTCTGAAGGCCACTCCGGGCAACGGGCACTACTCGGCCTCCAAGCACGGCGTCGTCGCCATCACCAACGCCCTGGCGCTGGAGGTGGGGGAGTACGGCATCCGGGTGAACTCCATCCACCCCTATTCCATCGACACCCCGATGGTGGAGCGCGAAGCCATGATGGAGGTCTTCGGCAAGCATCCGACCTACCTGCACAGCTTTGCGCCCATGCCACTGCACCCGGTGCACCACGAAGGCAAGAGCGGCCTGTCGGAGTTCATGTCTCCGGAGGAAGTGTCCAACGTGGTGGCCTGGCTGGCCGGGGATCAGTCGATGGCGATCTCAGGATCGCAGATCGCCGTCGACCGCGGCGTCATGAAGTACTGACGCGAACTGCGCGACGGCCCAGTCGATCTCGTCTTCGGTGATCACCAGCGGCGGCGCGAACCGCAGCGTCGAGCCGTGGGTGTCCTTCACCAATACACCGCGCTGGGCCAGCCGCAGACTGATCTGCTTGCCGGTGCCCAGGGCAGGGTCGATGTCCACGCCCGCCCACAACCCGAGCCCGCGCACCGCCAGCACACCGTCGCCGGTCAAGGCCTGCAACCGGTCATGCAGCCGGGCCCCGAGAAGTGCTGAGCGACGCTGGAATTCGCCGGTCTCCAAGAGCCCCACGACGGTAGCGCCGATGGCAGCGGCCAACGGGTTGCCGCCGAAGGTGGAGCCGTGCTCGCCCGGGTGCAGAACTCCCAGCACATCCCGATCGGCCACCACCGCCGACAGCGGCAGCACCCCGCCGCCGAGCGCCTTGCCCAGCAGGTAGACGTCCGGCACCACGCCCCAGTGGTCGCAGGCGAAGGTGTACCCGGTGCGCGCCAGACCCGACTGGATTTCGTCAGCGATCATCAGCACGTTGTTGGCGGTGCAGATCTCGCGGACCCGCGGTAGGTAGTCGGCGGGCGGCACGATGATGCCCGCCTCACCCTGGATGGGCTCGAGCAGCACCGCCACGGTGAAGTCGTCGATGGCATCCGCCACCGCGGCCGCGTCGCCGAAGGGCACCGCCCGGAACCCGGGGGTGAACGGGCCGAAGCCGCCGCGGGCGGAGTCGTCGGAGGAGAAGCTGACGATGCTGATGGTGCGGCCGTGGAAGTTGTTCTGCGCCACCACGATGTTGGCCTGTCCCGCCGGCACGCCCTTGACGTCGGTGCCCCACTTGCGGGCCACCTTCATACCGCTTTCCACCGCCTCGGCGCCGCTGTTCATCGGCAACACCATGTCTTTGCCGCACAGCCGCGCCAGGGCTGCGCAGAACGGACCCAGGCGATCGGAGTGGAAGGCCCGGCTCACCAGAGTGACTCTGTCCAGCTGGGCGTGGGCCGCCGCGATGACGGCGGGGTGGCGATGCCCGAAGTTCACCGCGGAGTAGGCGGCCAGGCAGTCCAGGTAGCGCCTGCCGTGGGTATCGGTGATCCACGCCCCCTCGGCGGCGGCGGCCACCACCGGCAGGGGAGCGTAGTTGTGTGCGGTGTGGCGCTCTTCCAGGGCCAGGACGTCGGTGTCCTCAACGGTTGTCACGGTAGACCTCCAGCGTGCAGCACTTGACCGAGCCGCCACCCTTGAGCAGCTCGGACAGATCGACGGGGATGGGTTCGAATCCGAGCGTGGCCACCTGCTCGGCGAAACCGTGTGCGGCAGCGGGCATGACCACGTGCCTGCCGTCGGAGACCACGTTGAGCCCCAGCACATAGGCGTCGGCCGAGGTGACTTCGATTGCGTCGGGGAACAGCTGCAGCAGGGTCGCGCGCGACTGCTCGGTGAAGGCGGGCGGGTAGTAGGCGACGGTGGTGTCGTCGAGGACGGCCAGCGCCGTATCGAGGTGGTAGAACCGCGGGTCGGTCAGCTGCAGGGTCACCACCGGCAGCCCGGTCAGGGCGGCCACCTCGGCGTGCGCGGCCTCGTCAGTGCGGAAACCGGTGCCCGCCAGAATCATCGGGCCGACCACCAGCAGATCGCCCTGGCCCTCGTTGAGGTGTTCGGTGAAGCGGGGGGTGTAGCCGGCCGCCGTCATCCACGCGGCGTAGGCCTGCGCCTCACCGGCGCGCTCGGCGTACTTGAAGCGGGCGACGATCGCGGTGTCGCCGATCACCAGGCCACCGTTGGCGGCGTACACCATGTCGGGCAGCCCCACCTCGGGGGACACCAGGTCGACGGTGTGGCCGAGGCTCAGATAGACCTGGCGCAGCTCATCCCACTGGGCCAGCGCGCGCGCCGGGTCGACCGGGGTGGAGGTGTCCATCCACGGGTTGATCGCGTAGTCGACGGTGAAATGGATGGGCGCGGTCATGGCGTAGCGGCGCAGCGTGGCGGCGCGCGTCGGAGTGGCGGCGGTGGCGATGTCGGAAACCGTCATGTCATGAGGATATTTTCGGGCTGAGACGCAATCAATCTTCACTCATTGCGTGTCGAGGTAGCATCTGTTGCGTACATCTAGCAGCAGTAGCGATTTGTTGCGCAAGAGAGGGGTGACGTCGGTGGATCGTCTGGATGAGACCGACGAGCTGATCCTGGCCGAGCTCGCCGAGCACGCCCGGGCCACGTTCGCGGAGATCGGGGAGCGCGTCAGCCTTTCTGCGCCGGCTGTCAAGCGGCGGGTGGACCGGATGATCGACGGCGGGGTCATCCGGGGCTTCACCACGGTGATCGATCGGCAGGCCCTGGGCTGGACCACCGAGGCCTACGTCCAGGTGTATTGCCACGGAACGATTTCCCCCGATCAACTGCAGGCGGCGTGGGTGAACATGCCGGAGGTGGTCGCGGCCGCCACGGTGACCGGCACCGCCGACGCGATCCTGCACGTGCTGGCCCGCGACATGCGGCACCTGGAGTCCACGCTGGAGCAGATCCGGGCCAGCGCCGACATCGAACGCAGTGAGAGCATCGTGGTGCTGTCGAATCTGATCGACCGCTCACCGCCGGGGAGCTAGGGTGCGGCGCCGCCGGGCGTGCTGATCGTGTAGACAACTTGCGTGGGAATTGTCATTGTCGGCGGCGGTCTGGCCGCGACCCGCGTCGCCGAGCAACTGCGCCGCGCGGAGTACGACGGATCCGTCACCATCGTCAGCGACGAGGTGCACCTGCCTTACGACCGGCCGCCGCTGTCAAAAGAGGTGCTGCGCGCGCAGGTCGACGACGTGACGCTCAAGCCGCTGGAGTTCTACGACGAAAGAAACATCACGCTGCTGTTGGGGTCTGCGGCCACCGGCATCGACGGTGACGCCAAGACGGTCCGGTTGGACAACGGCACCGAACTGGCGTACGACGACCTGATCATCGCCACCGGGCTGGTGCCGCGGCGCATCCCGTCGTTCCCCGACCTGGAGGGCGTTCGGGTACTGCGCACCCTCGACGAGAGCCTGGCGCTGCGCAGCCACGCGGCGCAGGCCCAGCGGGCCGTGGTCATCGGTGCCGGGTTCATCGGCTGTGAGGTGGCGGCCAGCCTGCGGGGCCTCGGGGTGGACGTGGTGCTCGTCGAGCCGCAACCGGCCCCGTTGGCGTCGGTCCTGGGGGTGCAGATCGGTGAGCTGGTCGCCCGGTTGCACCGCGCCGAGGGAACCGACGTCCGCACCGGGGTCGGGGTGTCGGAGATCGTGGGACACACCCACGTGGAGAAGGTCGTCCTGACCGACGGCAGCGAGGTCGACGCCGACCTGGTGGTGGTGGGCATCGGCTCGCGGCCGGCCACCGACTGGCTGGCCGGCACCGGTGTGGCGGTGGACAACGGGGTGATCTGCGACAACGTGGGCCGCACCACCGTCCCGCACATCTGGGCCCTCGGTGACGTGGCCTCGTGGCAAGACGCCCTGGGACATCAAGCGCGCGTGGAACATTGGAGCAACGTCGCCGAACAGGCCCGGGTTCTGGTGCCGTCGCTGCTGGGCGCCACCCCTCCCGAGGCGGTGGTGGTGCCGTACTTCTGGAGTGACCAGTACGACGTCAAGATCCAGTGCCTGGGCGAGCCCGAAGGCGACGACGTGGTGCACCTGGTGGAGGACGACGGCCGTAAGTTCCTGGCGTACTACGAACGCGAAGGCGCCCTGGTCGGCGTGGTCGGTGGGGGCATGCCCGGCAAGGTGATGAAGGTACGCGCCAAGATCGCTGCAGGCGCGGCCATCTCAGAGATCCTCACCTGAGCTCACAGCCCGGCGGCCACCACGTCGAAGGCCTGGCCCAGGGCGTCGGTGAGGGCCACGGAGTCGTCAGCCAGCCAGTGTTCGTAGGCCGACAAGGCCACCCCCAGCATCATCCACCCGACGGCCTGGGGGCCGATGTCGGTGGGCTGCTGTCGGCGGCGATGGGCCACGAACTCGGCGATCACCGTCCGCCAGCCCGCGTACATCGTCATCGAATATGCCTGCAGCTCAGCGGTTTCCAGAATCAACCGCATTCGCTCGCGGTGGCGCACCGCCTCCATGGCGTCGAAGGTGTTGAACGCCAGCAGCCCTGAGCGCAGCGCGTCCCGCAGCGGCACCTGGGCGTCGATGCTGTCGAACAGCTCGCGCAGCTGGGCGAGGTGCACGTCGAAGTCACCCCAGGGCAGCGCGCTCTTGGATGCGTAGTAGCGGAACAGGGTGCGGCGGGCGATCCCCGCTGCCGTCGCCACGTCGTCCACGCTCACCGCGCCGAAGCCGCGGGCGCAGAACAGGTCGATGGCGACGTCCGCGATGTGGTCGCGCGTCGTGGACCGTTTACGCCCGAGCTGGGGCCGACCAGAAGTCACCGGTGAATCTCCTCTTCCTTTTCGGCACTGGATGCCATATTGTGATCCGAACCCGACGCTGTGTCGAGTGTCACATCACGAAGGGAGTGCAGCATGGATAACGATTCGCAGGGTGTCGCCGACGCCGAACTGGTCACCGAGTCGCTGGTCGAAGAGGTGTCCATCGACGGGATGTGCGGGGTCTACTGATCATGAGCAGCGCGCCGGCGGTGTCCTTCGATCCGGGTCTGGGGTGGCGGTTGCATCCGCAGGTGGCGGTACGGCCGGAGCCGTTCGGCGCGCTGCTGTATCACTTCGGTACCCGCAAGCTGTCCTTCCTGAAGAACCGCACCATCCTGGAGTTGGTGCAGACCCTCGACGCCCATCCCGACGTGCGCGCCGCGTGTCGCGCTGCCGGGGTCGACGACGACGCCGCCGCGCCGTACCTGCAGGCGCTGGCCACCCTCGCTTCATCGAACATGCTTGTGCGCAAGGAGAATTCATGACTGCTACGCTGCCCGTCCCACGGCTGGTCGATCAGTTCGAGCGGGGCCTGGATGCGCCGATCTGCCTGACCTGGGAGCTGACCTACGCCTGCAACCTGGCCTGTCTGCACTGCCTGTCGGCCTCGGGTAAACGCGACCCGCGGGAGCTGAGTACCGAGCAGTGCAAGGCGATCATCGACGAGCTCGAGCGCATGCAGGTGTTCTACGTCAACATCGGTGGCGGGGAGCCGACCGTGCGCCCGGATTTCTGGGAGCTGGTCGACTACGCCACCGACCACCACGTCGGGGTGAAGTTCTCCACCAACGGGGTGCGGATCACCGAGGCCGTGGCGGCCAAACTGGCGGCCAGCGATTACGTCGACGTGCAGATCTCCCTCGACGGGGCCACCGCGGAGGTCAACGACGCGGTGCGCGGGCGGGGTTCCTACGACATGGCCATCCGCGCGCTGACCAACCTCGCCGAGGCCGGCTTCCGTGACGCGAAGATCTCAGTGGTGGTGACCCGCCACAACGTCGACCAGCTCGACGAATTCAAAGCCCTGGCCGACCGTTTCGGTGCCACCTTGCGCATCACCCGGCTGCGTCCCTCCGGGCGCGGCGCCGACGTGTGGGACGAGCTGCACCCGACCGCCGCGCAGCAGGTCCAGCTCTACGACTGGCTGGTGGCCCACGGTGAGCGGGTGCTCACCGGCGACTCGTTCTTCCACCTGTCCGGCCTCGGCGCCCCGGGCGCACTGGCCGGGCTCAACCTGTGTGGCGCCGGGCGGGTGGTCTGCCTGATCGACCCGATCGGTGACGTCTACGCCTGCCCGTTCGCCATCCACGACAAGTTCCTGGCCGGAAACCTGGTTTCCGACGGCGGCTTCGCCCAGGTCTGGCAGCACGCACCGCTGTTCCGCGAGTTGCGGGAACCGCAGTCGGCGGGCGCCTGCGCGTCGTGCAACCACTACGACGCCTGCCGCGGCGGGTGTATGGCCGCGAAGTTCTTCACCGGGCTGCCGCTGGATGGGCCCGACCCCGAATGTGTGCAGGGCTACGGCGAATCCGCGCTGGCCGGCGATCGCACCAAGCCCAAGCCGTCGGGGGACCACTCCCGCACCACCAAGGGTCGCAACGACCCGGTGCTGCTCACCTTGAGCGCTCCCCCCAAGAAGTTCTGCAACGAAAGTCCGGTGTGAGTCATGGCTCGTGATACCTGGTTCGAAACCGTCGCCATCGCCCAGCAGCGGGCCAAGAAGCGACTGCCCAAATCGGTCTACTCCTCGCTGATCTCGGCCAGCGAAAAGGGCGTCACCGTCACCGACAACGTGGAGTCCTTCGCCGAGCTGGGGTTTGCCCCGCACGTGGTGGGCGCCTCGGCCAAGCGGGACATGGCGACAACGGTGATGGGGCAGAACATCTCGCTGCCGGTGATCATCTCCCCGACCGGGGTGCAGGCCGTCGACCCCGACGGCGAGGTGGCCGTGGCCCGCGCCGCCGCCGCCCGCGGCACCGCCATGGGACTGTCCTCGTTTGCCAGCAAGCCCATCGAAGAGGTGTGCGCGGTCAACGACAAGATCTTTTTCCAGATCTACTGGCTGGGCGGCAAGGAAGCCATCCTGGAGCGGGCCCAGCGGGCCAAGGAGGCCGGCGCGGTCGGGCTGATCACCACCACCGATTGGAGCTTCTCCCACGGTCGGGACTGGGGCAGCCCCAAGATCCCCGAGCAGATGAACCTCAAGACCATGCTCAAGATGAGCCCGGAGGTACTGACCAAGCCGCGCTGGCTGTGGGAGTTCGGCAAGCAACTGTCCCCGCCGGACCTGCGCGTGCCCAACCAGGGGCGCCGGGGCGAACCCGGACCGACGTTCTTCCAGGCCTACGGCGAATGGATGGGCACCCCGCCGCCGACGTGGGAGGACATCGCCTGGCTGCGCGAACGCTGGGACGGACCGTTCATGGTCAAGGGCATCGTGCGCGTCGATGACGCCAAAGCCGCTGTTGACGCGGGCGTTTCGGCCATCTCGGTGTCCAATCACGGCGGCAACAATCTCGACGGCACCCCGGCGGCCATCCGGTGCCTGCCCGCCGTCGCCGAGGCCGTGGGTGACCAGATCGAGGTCCTGCTCGATGGCGGCATCCGCCGCGGCAGCGACGTGGTCAAAGCCGTCGCCCTCGGAGCGCGCGCGGTGATGATCGGCCGCGCCTACCTGTGGGGTTTGGCCGCCGAAGGCCAGACCGGGGTGGAGAACGTCCTGGACATCCTGCGCGGCGGTATCGACTCCGCCCTCATGGGCCTGGGCAAATCCTCCATCCACGACCTCACCCCCGACGACATCCTCGTCCCGGATGGCTTCACCCGGACCCTCGGCGGCTGATACACGCGGGGCAGGCGTGGCGGAGGTGAACTCGATGCCACGGGCGGTGCTGCGGGGGTGAAAGAAAAACGACCGGTGCGTCAACAACTGAGGCGCTCCAGGTGAATTCGGCCTACCATCGGCACGTGCCCCACCGCAGCGAGCTCGGGAGTTCGACGTCGGGTCAGTTGCATCAGTTTTCGTCGGCGGTGCTCGTGCCCGTCGGCTCCTGCGAACAACACGGGCCCCATCTGCCGCTGGACACCGACACCCGGATCGCGGCGGCGGTCTCGTCCGCCCTGGCGCAGCGGCACCCCGGATACCTCGTGGCGCCTTCGGTGGCCTACGGCGCCAGTGGCGAGCACGAGTCCTTTCCCGGCACGGTCTCGATAGGGCAGGACGCCCTGCACGGTGTGCTGGTGGAGTTCGGCCGCTCGGCCTGCCGCTGGGCGCCGCGCGTGCTCCTGGTCAACGGACACGGTGGCAACGTCGGCGCGCTGCGTTCGGCCACCCGGCTGCTGCGCTACGAGGGGCGTGACGTGGCCTGGAGCTCGTGTTCGGTGCCGGGCGGCGACGCCCACGCCGGGCACACCGAAACCTCGGTCTTGCTGTATCTTTCGCCATCTGATGTGCTGATGGACAGGATCCGACCCGGCAACAGCGCGCCCCTGGCAGAGTTGATGCCGCGGATGCGGCACGGGGGAGTGGCGGCGGTGAGTGAGGTGGGAGTGTTGGGGGATCCGACCACCGCGACAGCGGTCGACGGCGCACGACTGTTCGACGGGATGGTGACCGCATGTTCGGAACGGGTGACCCGGTGGTCGCCGGATGCCGACGGGATGTTGCGATGACCCCCGACGTCGACGCCGCCCGCGCGGTGGCCGAGACCCGGCTGCCGGACGGCTTCGCCGTGCAGATCGACCGCCGGGTCAAGGTGCTGGGCGCCGGGGCCGCGCTTCTCGGTGGCTCACCCGCGCGGTTGCTCAGACTGGCCCCGGCGGCGCAGGACATGCTCGACGGCGGCCGCCTCGAGGTGTACGACGCCACCAGCGCCACCCTGGCCAGGACCCTGCTGGATGCCACCGTGGCCCATCCCCGGCCGGCCGGTGGCCCCGGGTACCGTGACGTCACCATCGTGATCCCAGTGCGCGACAACACCTTCGGTGTCAAGCGACTGGTGGCCTCCATGCGCGGACTGCGGGTGCTGGTGGTCGACGACGGTTCGGCGATACCGGTGAGCGTGGCGGATTTCGCCGGCACCCACTGCGATGTCGAGGTGCTGCGGCACCCGGTCAGCCGGGGGCCGGCCGCCGCCAGGAACACCGGGCTGGCGGCCAGCCACACCGACTTCGTGGCGTTCCTGGACTCCGACGTGGTACCGCGCCGCGGCTGGCTGGAGGCCCTGCTGGGTCACTTCTGCGATCCCGCCGTGGCGCTGGTGGCCCCGCGCATCGTCGGGATGTCGGCCACCGACAACCTGGTGGGCCGTTACGAGGCGGTCCGGTCCTCGCTGGACCTGGGCCACCGCGAGGCGCCCGTGGTGCCGTACAGCACGGTGTCCTACGTGCCCAGCGCAGCCATCATCTGCCGGCGTCGCACCGTGGCCGAGCTGGGCGGCTTCGACGAGACCATGCACTCCGGTGAAGACGTCGACCTGTGCTGGCGGCTGGTCGAGTCGGGCGCCCGGCTGCGGTATGAACCCATCGCCCTGGTGGCCCACGAACATCGCACCAAAGTCCGGGACTGGTTGGCGCGTAAGGCTTTCTACGGTACCTCGGCGGCACCGTTGTCTCGCAGGCATCCCGACAAGACCGCGCCGATGGTGGTGTCGGCGCCCACCGTGGTGATGTGGCTGCTGGTGGCGCTGGGCACCCGGCTCGGTTACCTGGCCTCTCTGGTGGCCGTCGGCGTCACCGGGCGGCGGGTGGCCAACGCCATGGCGGCGCCGGAGACGGGGCGTCGTGACGTGGTGGCGGTGACGGGTCGCTGGCTGGGGTCGTCGGTGTTGCAGCTGGCATCGGCCATCTGCAGGCACTACTGGCCGGCGGCGCTGTTGGCGGCCGTCTGCTCGCACCGGTGCCGGCGAATCGTGGTGCTGGCAGCCGTGTTCGACGGTGTGGTGGACTGGCTGTCGCGGCGACATCACGCCGACGAGGACACCAGACCGCTGGGGCTGCCGGCGTATGTGGTGCTCAAACGCCTCGACGACCTGGCGTACGGCACCGGACTGTGGGCCGGTGTGGTCCGCGAACGCAACCTGCGGCCACTGCGCCCGCAGTTCCGCCTTTGACAGCGCACAGCGACGTCCTGATCATCGGGGCGGGCAGCGCCGGATCCGTTCTCGCTGAACAACTGTCGGCCGAACCGGACCGGGTGGTGACCGTGCTGGAGGCCGGCCCCGGCACGCACGAGGCCGGCGTGGACGCGTTGACCCGCAACGGGTTGCAGCTGCCGATCGGGGCAGCCAGTCCACTGGTCGTGCGGTACGCCACCGAGTTGACCACCGCGCCCCAGCGCGTCGCGCAGCTCGTTCGCGGGGCCACGGTCGGGGGCTCGGGCGCGGTCAACGGTGGGTACTTCTGCCGGGCGACCCGGGCGGACATCGAGGGCTGGCAGCTGCCCGGGTGGGGCTGGGACGACGTGCTGGCGCACTACCGCGCCATCGAGACCGATCTGGATTTCGGGGAGCACCCCGATCACGGCGCCGAGGGCCCCATCCGGGTGCGGCGGACAACGGATCTGGCCGGCAGCACCGCTGCCCTGGTAACCGCCGCCGAGCGGGCCGGTTTCGCCTGGCTGCCGGACCTCAATGCCGCCGACGTGGTAGCCGACGGGATCGGCGCGGTGCCCCTGAACATCGTCGACGGGGTGCGCAACGGCCCCGGTGCCGCCTTCCTGGTGCCCGCGACCGCGCGGCGCAATCTCACGGTATTGACCCGAACCCGCGCCCACCGCATCACCTTCTCCGGCGGCCGGGCCACCGGGGTGGAGGTCACAGGCCCGCATGGGTCCACCACCCTGACCGCCGACCGGATCGTGCTGTGTTGCGGCGCACTGGGATCGGCGCACCTGCTGATGCTCTCGGGAATCGGGGACGAGGCGCAGCTGCGGCAGGCCGGCGTCCCGTTGACGGTCGCGGCACCGGTGGGGCAACACTGCGCCGATCACCCCGAGTGGGTGCTGCCCACGGACTGGGCGCACGCGCCCCATCGTCCGGTGCTCGAGGTGGTGCTCAGTGTGCGCGGTGAGCTCGAAATCCGGCCGTACACGGGCGGTTTCGTCGCGATGGTAGGTGACGGCAGCGCAGGGCGGCCCGATTGGCCCCATCTCGGCGTGGCACTGATGCAGCCGCGCACCCGCGGTCGCGTCGCACTCACGTCGGCCGATCAGAGCGCGCCGCTGCACATCGAGCACCGCTACGACGACGAGGCGGCCGATGTGGCGGCGCTGCAGGACGGCGTGGAACTGGCCAGGGAATTGGCGGCCGCGGCCAACGACATCGGTGAGCCGGCCTGGGCCACGTCGCAACACCTGTGTGCCACCGCGCCGATGGGGCTCGACGGTGACCCGGTTGCGGTGACGGATCCGCAGTGCCGGGTGCGTGGCGTCGACGGGCTGTGGGTGGTCGACGGGTCGGTTCTGCCCGCGGTGCCCAGCCGCGGCCCACACGCCACCATCGTGATGCTGGCCCACCGCGCGGCGGAGTTCGTCGCGGCGGGTTAGCTGAGGGGGACCAGCGCTTCGGCCAGCAGGGTGGCGGCTGCCACGCCGTCGAGCACGGGGACGCCGAGGCGCCGGCGCAGCGGCTCGGCGAAGCGCGCCATGGCCGCACAGCCCAGCACGATGGACCTGCTCCCGTCGGCGGCCAGCGCCTGCTCGCACAGCGCACCGATGGGCTGGAGGGTGGTGGGGTCGGAGTCGATGCGCAGCACCGGGATGTCGCAGGCGTGGACGCCCAGGCACGCGGCCGGGGTGTAGGTCTTGGCCAGCTCCCAGCCCCGCGGCACGGTCGCCGACATCGAGGTCACCACCGAGAACGTGCCCGCGGCCAGTGCGGCGGCGTGCATGGCAGCCTGCGCGATGCCCAGCACCGGCCGGCCGGTCAGTCGGCGGGCCTGCTCCAGTCCAGGATCGCCGAAGCAGGCGATCACGAAGGCGTCCGGCCGGGTCTCGGCGGGACGCTGCTGGGCGGCGGTCAGCTGCGCCAACAGCCCTGGCACACAACGACGTTCGTCGTCGTCGTTCTCGATGCTGGCGGGCCCGAACGGCGGATTGACCGCCTCGACCACGGTGCCCGGCCGGGCCACGGATGCCGCACCGGCCGCAATGGCGTCCGTCATGGACTCCGTGGTGTTGGGATTGACCAGCAGTAGCCGCACGCGCCGAGTCTAGGCACGATGGCGGCCGGGGGCGCGGCGGGCGCGCAGCGCCCGGACGAACCGCAGCTGCCGGTCGTCGCGTCCCGGCGCCCAGAGCCCCGCCAGCACGGCTGCGACCAGCAGTACCAGGGCCATCGCGACCAGTGAGGAATCCATGGCCTGCAGAAAAGCCGACTGCGCCGTGTCGGCCAGCGCCGGGCCGGCCGGACCCAGCTGCCCGGCCACCTGCAGCGCCTCGGCCAGCGAGCTCTGGGCCGGGTCGCGGGCCTGCTCGGGAAGCCCGGCGAGCGCGGGTGCGATGGCGTCGTCGTACCGCGCGGCCAGCAGCGAGCCGGCGATCGCGATGCCCACCGCGGCCCCCACCTCGCGGGTGGTGTCGTTGACCGCTGAGGCCACGCCCTGCTTCTCGTCGGGCGTCGACGTCATGATCGCCGATGTCATGGGGGCTGTGCACAATCCGATGCCGGTGCTCATGATGATCAACGGCCAGGCCAGGTCCCAGTAGGACGAGTCGAGATGCAGGAGGCACATGCACAGCAGGCCCGCCGCGATGAGCACCAGTCCGGTGACCAGGGCGACCCGCAGCCCGATCTTCGGGATGTACCAGCCGTTGGTGACGCTCAGCAGCAGCACCGGACCCATCAACGGCACCAGGGCCATCGCCGTCGCCAGCGCGCTGTAGCCCATCACCAGCTGGATGTACTGGATGACGACGAAGAAGAAGCCGAAGTTGGCGAAGAACAGCAGGGTGATCCCGGCTGCACCGGTGGCGAAGTGCGCGTCGCCGAACAGCCGCACGTCCAGGAGGGGGTGCCGGCGACGCAACTCGAGGGTCGCGAAGGCCGCCGCCAGACCCAGGCCCGCCGCCAGGCATCCGCCCACCAGCGGATCGGTCCACCCGCGCACGGGTGCCTCGACGATGCCGAAGACAAAGATCGCCAGCGCCGCGGCGACCAGCGCCGCACCCGCCCAGTCCAGAGGTGCGGCCGCCGGGTCTTTCGACGACGGCACGGTGCAGGTCAGTACCAACAGCACCGCGCTGGCGGCGGTGAACGCCCAGAAGATCGACTGCCACTCCCAGTGCCGCAGCAGCAGCCCGGAGCCCAGGAAGCCCACCACGGCGCCCGAGCCCACCACTCCTGCCCAGATGCCCACGGCCCGGCTGCGCAGGTCCTTCGGATACGCCGCGGTCAGCAGCGACAAGGTGGCCGGCATGATGAACGCCGCGCCGGCCCCGGCGGCCGCGCGGGCGATGATCAGCTGCAGCGGGCTGTCGAAGACCAGGGGAGCGGCCGAGGCCAGGCCGAAGATCGCCAGCCCGATCAGCAGCGCACCCCGGCGCCCGTAGCGGTCGCCGATCGCCCCGGCAGGCAGCAGTAGGCAGGCCAGGGCCAGGGTGTAACCATCCACCACCCAGGTGAGCTGGGTCTGGGTGGCAGAGGTGCTGACCGCGATGTCGCCGAGTGCGGTGTTGAGCGCGATCATCGACGAGACGACGATGCTCACGTCCAGGCAGGCGACGATGAGCAGCCAGAGACGGCCTCGTGACGATACTGCTGACATCGCCGGGTCGGTAGGCTGGCGATGCCGGGTGAGGGTGTCGACCATGTGTCGCTCCGCATCGGTGGACGGACTTTTGAGACTAACAGTCTCGTAGGAGTACCCGAATCCGATCCGACAATCCCACCGGCGGACAGAGGAGCCAGCGATGACCTCCGGGCGCACCGACCCCAGGCCGGCGCGCTCGCGTGCCCGGCTGCTGGAGTCCGCCACCGCACTGCTGCGCACCGGCGGCCCCAGCGCCGTCACCGTCGACGCGGTGCTGCGCGGCGCCAACGTCGCCCGCGCCACGCTCTACCGGCATTTTCCCAGCGGTAACGACCTGGTGGCCGCCGCGTTCCACGCCCTCATCCCGCCGGCCCCGACGCCGCCGGACCAGGGTTCACTGCGGGACCGGTTGATCGCCCTGGTGCAGGCACAGGCCCAGCTGATCGCCGACGCGCCCATCAGCCTGACCGCCATGTCGTGGCTGTCGCTGGGTGGCGACATGGCGCACTATCCGTCATCCACCGACAGCGCCGAAGTGCAGACGCTGCGCCAGCGGGTCGCCGAGCAGTACGCCGCGCCCTTCGAGGCCATCCTGCGCAGCCCGGACGCGGTGGCCGAGCTGGGGGAGGTGGACCGCGCGGAGGCCGCGGCGCTGCTGCTGGGCCCCATCGCCCTCGCCAAGCTCAGCACCCTGCCCGACGTGGACTATGACCGGCTGGCCGTGCTGGCCGTCGATGGCTACCTGGCCACCCACCGGGTCGTCAGCGCAGGGAGTACCGGATCGGCAGGTGCTTGAGCCCGCCGACGAACGTCGTCGCCGACAACTCCGGCGTGCCCGCCAGCTCGATCGACTCGATCCGCGGCACGAGCTCGGTGAACAGGCTGTTCATCTCCATCCGCGCCAGCGCGGCGCCCAGGCAGAAATGCACGCCGTAGCCGAACGACACATGCCGGTTGGGGTCACGGGAGATGTCGAAGCGGAACGGATCGTCGAACACCTCCTCGTCACGGTTGCCCGAGACGTAGGCCAGATAGACCGATTCGCCCTCGGCGATGCGGACACCGCGCACCTCGGTGTCGGCGGTGGCGGTGCGCATGAACTCCTTGACCGGGGTGCTCCAGCGGATCATCTCCTCGACCGCCAGCGGCATCAGGTCGGGATTCTCCCGCAACCGCTCCATCTCCGACGGGTTCTCGATGAGGGCGTGCAGACCGCCGGAGATGGCGTCCTTGGTGGTGTCGTGGCCCGCGCTGGCGACGATGACGTAGTACGACGCGGTGTCGACATCGGAGAGCGGCTCGCCGTCGATGCGGCCGTTGGCGATCGCCGAGGCCAGATCGTCGGTGGGGTTGGCCCGCCGCGAGGCGGTCAGCGTGGAGAAGTAGGAGAAGAAATCCAGCAGCACCGCCATCTGCTCCTCGGGGGTGGTGCCGCGCTTGTACTCGTCGTCGTCACCGCCGAACATCTCCTGGGTCAGGGTGTGCATGCGGCCGTAGTCCTCCTCGGGCAGGCCGAGCAGCGACATGATGACGTACAGCGGAAACTGCACCGCGATGTCGGTGACGAAGTCGCACTCCGGCCCGATGTCGCGCATCTGGTCGACGTAGCGCTTGGCCAGCTCGTCGACCCGGACCTTGAGCGCGCGCATCGCTTTGGGCCGGAACCAGTCCGCCCCGATGGCGCGGACGCCGCGGTGGTGGGGGTCGTCCATGTGGATCAGCGTGCGCAGGCCCATGCCCGCCTCCAGCTGGGCCTTGGCCAGGTCGTCGGCCTGGGCGGTGGACAGCAGCGGCCGCGGCTCGCTGATGAACAGGTTGTTCTCCCGCTCGATGGCCATGATGTCGGCGTGCTTGGTGATGGCCCAGAAGGGCCGGTACGGCGCCTGGTCCACCCAGGCGACCGGCTCCTGCGCCCGCATCCGCGTGAGCGCCGCATGCAGCCGGTCGTCGTCGGCATAGGCGGTGGGATCGGCCAGCACACGGCCGTCTTCGCTGGTGCGGCGATGCTGGGTGGGCGTGCTCATGCAGACGACTCCTCGCGGGCTCATTTGACAGGTGTCAGAGCCAGTGTGCGCGATCGGCGCGGCGCCGGGGAGCGGTTTGCGGCTATTGTCCGGTTACTTTGGATTCGAGTCCTGGGAGCCGCGTGCTGATCAGACGATGGACCGCGGCGCTGGCCCTGGTGACGCTGCTGGTGGGCTGCTCCGACGGCGGCGCCGACGGGCCGGCCTCCACGCTGGACTCCGGCGTCGTGGCCACCGCCGCGGGCTCGGTGCGCGGCCTCGTCGCTCCGGATCATGTTCTCTTCCAAGGGATTCCGTATGCGGCCGCGGCGGTCGGGGACCTGCGCTTCGCGCCGCCCGCGCCCCCGCCGCGCTGGGAGGGCATGCGCGACGCCACCAAGGTGGGCCCGCGCTGTATCCAGGACGCCGCGCGTGACCCGGACTGGGGCCGCGGGATGAGTGAGGACTGCCTGTCGCTCAACGTCTGGTCGCCCACCGACGCCGAGGACCTGCCGGTGATGGTGTGGATCCACGGTGGGGCGTTCGTCAACGGCAGCGCCGACCTCTACAACGCGCAGTGGCTGGCCACCCGCGGCGACATCGTGGTGGTGACCGTCAACTACCGGCTCGGCGCGCTGGGATTCCTGGCCCATCCGGCCCTGGGTCCGGAGGCCGAGGTGGGCAACTACGGCCTGGCCGACCAGCAGGCCGCGCTGCGCTGGGTGCGCGACAACATCGCCGCGTTCGGCGGGGATCCGGCCAAGGTGACGGTGGCCGGCGAGTCGGCAGGCGCCATGTCGGTCTGCGATCACCTGGTTTCGCCCGGTTCTGCTGAGCTGTTCCGGGCCGCCATCCTGATGAGCGGACCGTGCGGGGCACAGATCGACGTCGCCGCGGCCCGCCAACCCAGCCTGGACTACGCCGCCGGTGTGGGGTGCCCCGAGTCGGCCGCCGCTCCGGCCTGCCTGCGCGCCCTGCCCGCCGACGCCCTCACCGAGCCGGTCCCGTTCGGCCTCCTCGGTGACGAAGCGCTCTCCGGGCCGGTCACCGGGACCACGATCCTGCCGGTGGACCCGGTGGAGGCCATGGAGCAGGGCGAAGTCGGCCAACTGCCCGTGCTGGTGGGCACCACCAGCGACGAGTTCACGCTGTTCATGGCGCTGGAGTTCCTGCGGTCGGGTCGCGAACCCGGTCCGGCGGACTATCCGGGCCTGCTGGAGCGCACCTTCGGCGCCGACGCGGTGGCGGTGGAGCGGCAGTACCCGCTGGCGGCACACGCCGACAACACCTCGCTGGCCTACGCCGCGGCCGTCACCGACGGGCAGTTCGCCTGTGTGAACGCATCGATGGCCGACGGCATGGCCGCCGCGGGAGCCCCGGTGTACTCCTATGAGTTCACCGACGCGTCCGCGCCGGCGCCCGAGCCGCTGCGCCAAGTCCCGTTCCCGGTGGGGGCCAGTCACTCGCTGGAGCTGCGGTATTTGTTCGACATCGGCGGCGCACCCGCGCTGAACACCGCGCAGCAGCGGCTGTCGGACCAGATGATCGGATACTTCACCGCGTTCGTGCGCGACGGGGTGCCCGCGGCGCCGGATGCGCCCGAGTGGCCGCGGCTCGACGGTGCGGGCGGGCCGCGGATGTCCTTCGACACCGGTGGCAGCGAGGTCCGATCGGGCTTCGAGCAGGAACACCAGTGCGACTTCTGGGCGGGGCTGCGGCGCTGACCGTTGGCCGCGCACCCCGACATGTGTGCGGTTTTGCGGGGGACACGCCGCTGAAGCTCAGTAGGGCACACATGTGTGCGAGGCGACCGTGGACATGTGTGCGGTTTTGCGGGGGACACGCCGCCAGAGCTGAGTAGGGCACACATGTGTGCGCCGGCGGGGAGGGGTGCAGCGGGGGCTGTACATCCGTTGACCAGGGATTTGGATAGCGCCGGGATCTAGGGCATACTGTTCGGGTTGCCTTCTGCCGGGTCGACGCACTCTGCGTCCGATTCAGCGTGGGCATCCGACCTGCGCCCCCACGGGCGCGTCCGGTCCAACCTTAGGCGCGATCGAATTTTCGACGCGGACGAGGCTGCGTGAGGGCGACACACCCGACCGCGTGGACCGGTGAACCAAAGACAGGTAAACAGCGGCGGCATTTCGCGCGGGCATCGCGCGGAACGACTGGACAGTTGGGGGCTCCAAGGGGAGCCCCGTGAGTAGTGAGGTAGGAGAAAGCGTGGCGGGACAAAAGATCCGCATCAGGCTGAAGGCCTACGACCACGAGGCTATTGACGCCTCGGCGCGCAAGATCGTCGAGACGGTCACCCGTACCGGCGCCAGCGTGGTCGGACCGGTGCCGCTGCCGACCGAGAAGAACGTGTACTGCGTCATCCGGTCCCCGCACAAGTACAAGGACTCGCGGGAGCATTTCGAGATGCGCACCCACAAGCGCCTGATCGACATCCTCGACCCGACGCCGAAGACCGTTGACGCCTTGATGCGCATCGATCTGCCGGCCAGCGTCGACGTGAACATCCAGTAGGAGAC
Organism: Mycolicibacterium tokaiense; assembly: GCF_010725885.1. Lineage (NCBI taxonomy): Bacteria > Bacillati > Actinomycetota > Actinomycetes > Mycobacteriales > Mycobacteriaceae > Mycobacterium > Mycolicibacterium tokaiense. The sequence goes on from NZ_AP022600.1 coordinate 3,272,587, forward strand.
CCAAGAACCATGGCACGTAAAGGCATTCTGGGCACCAAGCTGGGCATGACACAGGTGTTCGACGAGAACAACAAGGTCGTTCCCGTGACGGTCGTCAAGGCCGGACCCAATGTGGTGACCCGTATCCGCACCACCGAGCGCGACGGCTACAGCGCCGTGCAGCTCGCGTACGGCGAGATCAGCCCCCGCAAGGTGAACAAGCCGGTCACCGGCCAGTTCGCCGCCGCCGGGGTGAACCCGCGCCGCCACCTCGCCGAGCTCCGGCTCGACGACGAGGCCGCCGCCGCCGAGTACGAACTCGGCCAGGAGCTGACCGCCGAGATCTTCGCCGACGGCGCGTTCGTCGACGTCACCGGCACCAGCAAGGGCAAGGGCTTCGCCGGCACCATGAAGCGTCACGGCTTCAAGGGCCAGGGCGCCAGCCACGGCGCGCAGGCCGTGCACCGTCGGCCCGGCTCGATCGGTGGCTGCGCCACCCCGGGTCGCGTCTTCAAGGGCACGCGCATGTCCGGCCGCATGGGTAATGACAAGGTCACCACGCAGAACCTGAAGGTGCACAAGGTCGACGCCGAGAATGGTGTCATCTTGATCAAGGGCGCCATCCCCGGCCGCAACGGCGGGCTCGTCATGGTTCGCACCGCGATCAAACGAGGTGAGAAGTAGCAATGGCAACCACGATCGACGTTCGCACGCCGGACGGCAAGACCGACGGCACCGTGGAACTCCCGGCTGCCCTGTTCGATGTCGAGGCGAACATCGCGCTGCTGCACCAGGTGGTGACCGCCCAGCTGGCGGCCGCGCGCCAGGGCACGCACTCCACCAAGACCCGCGGTGAGGTCTCCGGCGGCGGCAAGAAGCCGTACCGCCAGAAGGGCACCGGTCGCGCCCGCCAGGGATCGACCCGCGCACCGCAGTTCACCGGTGGTGGCATCGTGCACGGCCCCAAGCCGCGCGACTACAGCCAGCGCACCCCCAAGAAGATGATTGCCGCCGCTCTGCGTGGCGCCCTCAGTGACCGCGCCCGCAACCAGCGCATCCACGCTGTTACCGAGCTGCTCAGCGGTCAGACCCCTTCGACCAAGGCGGCCAAGGCTTTCCTGGCCAGCTTGACGGAGAACAAGAAGGTGCTCGTCGTGATCGGCCGCGCCGACGAGGTGGGTGCCAAGAGCGTGCGCAACCTGCCCGGCGTGCACGTCATCTCGCCGGACCAGCTCAACACCTACGACGTGCTGCACGCCGACGACGTGGTGTTCAGCGTCGAGGCGCTGAACGCCTACATCGAGGCCAACACCAAGGAAGGGGCGAACGCCTGATGGCCACCATCGCCGACCCCCGCGACATCATCCTGGCCCCGGTCATCTCGGAGAAGAGCTACGGGCTGATCGAGGACAACGTGTACACGTTCATCGTGCACCCGGACTCGAACAAGACCCAGATCAAGATCGCCATCGAGAAGATCTTCAAGGTCAAGGTCGATTCGGTGAACACGCAGAACCGCCAGGGCAAGCGCAAGCGCACCCGTGCCGGCTACGGCCAGCGCAAGAGCACCAAGCGCGCGCTGGTCACCCTGGCCGCGGGAAGCAAGCCCATCGATCTGTTCGGAGCGCCGGCGTAGCCGGCAGGGAGATCTAGAAGAATGGCTATTCGTAAGTACAAGCCGACGACCCCCGGTCGCCGCGGCTCCAGCGTCTCCGACTTCGCCGAGATCACTCGCGATCACCCGGAGAAGTCGCTGGTTCGCCCGCTGCACGGCAAGGGTGGGCGCAACGCACACGGCCGCATCACCACGCGGCACAAGGGTGGTGGCCACAAGCGGGCCTACCGCGTCATCGACTTCCGTCGCCATGACAAGGACGGGGTCAACGCCACCGTTGCGCACATCGAGTACGACCCCAACCGCACCGCGAACATCGCGCTGCTGCACTTCCTCGACGGTGAGAAGCGCTACATCATCGCCCCCGAGGGTCTGAAGCAGGGCGCGGTCATCGAGTCGGGCGCCAACGCCGACATCAAGCCCGGCAACAACCTGCCGCTGCGCAACATCCCCGCCGGCACCGTCATCCACGCTGTGGAACTGCGGCCCGGTGGTGGTGCCAAGCTCGGCCGTTCGGCCGGTGTCAGCATCCAGCTGCTCGGCAAGGAAGGCACCTACGCCACGCTGCGTATGCCGTCCGGTGAGATCCGTCGTGTCGACGTGCGCTGCCGCGCCACCGTCGGCGAGGTGGGCAACGCCGAGCAGGGCAACATCAACTGGGGCAAGGCCGGCCGCATGCGCTGGAAGGGCAAGCGCCCCACCGTCCGTGGTGTCGTGATGAACCCGGTGGACCACCCGCACGGTGGTGGTGAAGGCAAGACCTCCGGTGGTCGCCACCCGGTCAGCCCGTGGGGTAAGCCGGAAGGCCGCACCCGCAAGAACAAGCCGAGCGACAAGCTCATCGTCCGCCGCCGGCGCACCGGCAAGAACAAGCGCTAGGCGAGGAAGGAAAGAGCCATGCCACGCAGCCTGAAGAAGGGTCCGTTCGTCGACGGCCATCTGCTCAAGAAGGTCGACGTCCAGAACGAGAAGAACACCAAGCAGGTCATCAAGACCTGGTCCCGTCGGTCCACCATCCTCCCCGACTTCATCGGGCACACCTTCGCCGTTCACGACGGTCGCAAGCACGTGCCGGTGTTCGTCACCGAGGCCATGGTCGGGCACAAGCTGGGCGAGTTCGCCCCCACCCGCACTTTCAAGGGTCACATCAAAGATGACCGGAAGAGCAAGAGGCGGTAATGACTACAGCTATCGAATACCCGTCCGCCATGGCGAAGGCGCGCTTCGTGCGTGTCTCCGCCTCCAAGGCGCGTCGCGTCATCGACCTGGTGCGGGGCAAGTCCGTCGCCGAGGCACTCGACATCCTGCGCTGGGCGCCGCAGAGCGCCAGTGAGCCCGTCGCCAAGGTGATCGCCAGCGCCGCGGCCAACGCGCAGAACAACGAGGGCCTGGACCCCGACACCCTGGTGGTGGCCGCGGTCATGGCCGACGAGGGCCCCACCGCCAAGCGCATCCGGCCGCGTGCCCAGGGCCGCGCCTACCGGATCCGCAAGCGCACCAGCCACATCACCGTGGTCGTCGAGAGCCGCCCGGCCAAGAAGAGCGGCGCCTCGGCCAACGCGGCGCGCAGCCGTCGCGCCCAGGCCAGCAAGGCCGCTTCTGCGAAGACCGCCGATTCGAAGGAGGGCTCGGAGTAGTGGGCCAGAAGATCAATCCCCACGGCTTCCGCCTCGGTATCACCACCGACTGGAAGTCCCGGTGGTACGCCGACAAGCAGTACGCCGACTACGTGAAGGAAGACGTCGCGATCCGCAAGCTGCTGGCCACCGGCCTGGAGCGCGCGGGTATCGCGAACGTCGAGATCGAGCGCACCCGGGACCGGGTCCGTGTCGACATCCACACCGCGCGTCCGGGTATCGTCATCGGCCGCCGCGGCACCGAGGCCGACCGCATCCGCGCCGACCTGGAGAAGCTGACCAAGAAGCAGGTCCAGCTGAACATCCTCGAGGTGAAGAACACCGAAAGCCAGGCGCAGCTGGTGGCCCAGGGTGTCGCCGAGCAGCTGTCCAACCGCGTGGCCTTCCGCCGGGCGATGCGCAAGGCCATCCAGTCGGCCATGCGTCAGCCCAACGTGAAGGGCATCCGGGTGCAGTGCTCGGGCCGTCTCGGCGGCGCCGAGATGAGCCGCTCGGAGTTCTACCGCGAAGGCCGGGTGCCGCTGCACACGCTGCGCGCCGACATCGACTACGGCCTGTACGAAGCCAAGACCACCTTCGGCCGCATCGGCGTGAAGGTCTGGATCTACAAGGGCGACATCGTGGGTGGCAAGCGCGAGCTCGCCGCCGCGGCCCCGGCTGCCGATCGTCCGCGTCGCGAGCGCCCGTCGGGCACCCGCCCGCGTCGCAGCGGCGCGTCGGGCACCACCGCCACCAGCACTGACGCCGGCCGTGCGGCCACGGAAGCGCCCGCGGTCGCAGAAGCGACCCAGGGCACCGAGGCCGCGGCAGGCGCGACCGAGACAACGGAGAGCTAGACATGCTTATCCCTCGCAGGGTCAAGCACCGCAAGCAGCACCACCCGCAGCAGCGCGGCATCGCCAGCGGCGGTACCTCGGTGAGCTTCGGTGACTACGGCATCCAGGCGTTGGAGCACACCTACCTGACCAACCGTCAGATCGAGTCCGCTCGTATCGCCATTAACCGGCACATCAAGCGTGGCGGCAAGGTGTGGATCAACATCTTCCCGGACCGCCCGTTGACCAAGAAGCCTGCCGAGACCCGCATGGGTTCGGGTAAGGGTTCGCCCGAATGGTGGGTGGCCAACGTCAAGCCCGGCCGCGTGCTCTTCGAGCTCAGCTACCCGGACGAGAAAATCGCGCGCGAGGCGCTGACCCGCGCGATCCACAAGCTGCCGATCAAGGCACGCATCATCACGCGAGAGGAGCAGTTCTGATGGCAGTCGGAGTTACGCCTGGCGAACTGCGGGAGCTCACCGAAGAAGAGCTGACCGATCGTCTGCGCGAGTCGAAGGAAGAGCTGTTCAACCTGCGCTTCCAGATGGCCACCGGGCAGCTGGACAACAACCGTCGGCTGCGCACCGTGCGCCGGGAAATCGCACGCATCTACACGGTGCTGCGGGAACGTGAACTGGGTCTGACCGCCGGACCCGATGGTGAGGAATCGTGATGGCAGAACAGGACAAGGGCACCAAGCACACGCCCCGTACCGAGCAGCCGCGTGGCCGTCGCAAGACCGCCATCGGCTACGTGGTCAGCGACAAGATGCAGAAGACCATCGTCGTCGAGCTGGAGGACCGCAAGTCCCACCCGCTGTACGGCAAGATCATCCGCACCACCACCAAGGTGAAGGCGCATGACGAGAACGGCGACGCCGGCATCGGCGATCGCGTGTCGCTCATGGAGACCCGGCCGCTGTCGGCGTCCAAGCGCTGGCGGCTGGTCGAGGTGCTCGAGAAGGCCAAGTAGCACCCGCAGTTCATTTCATCTCGAAAATGCCCGTCGCGTCACTTCGCGGCGGGCATTCTTCGTCTGATCGCGCCAATGTGTTTGCGGGACCGTCGGTTTCTGCATAGGATCGCGACGTGTTCTCCGGCCGTGGCACATCCCACCTGCAGACCTTGAGATGCGGGTGGACCAGCAGTTCTCTGTGCCCAGCCGCGTCGGCGGGCTGAGCCGACGATGGCTCTCCGATCCCATCTGGTCGCTTCGATGCCAGTAGCCGATGTCGCTAGCCTCGGTTCGCTGGACCGGCCCGCGCTGCTCACCCCGCCTTCCCCGGCCAGGCACAAACCCCGTAGCGTCGCCATCACCCTGGCCTCCGACGTTCTCACCGCGGCGGTGTCGCTGGCCGGCGGGGTCTGGTGGGCGTCGCTGGACAACGCCAACCTGGCGCCGGGCTGGCTGACGGTGCTGTTCGTTCCGTTGGTGGTGCTGCTGCTGAGCGTGCGCGGGGTTTACCAGCGCCGGCTCAACAGCAAGTTCCTCAACGAGATCGGCCCGATCGAGACCACCATCGCGGTGTCGGCCATCGTCTGGTTGGCGGCGATGGTTCTGCTGAACGTGCCGGGCCGGCCCGGGAAGATGGCGATCTACACCTGGATCTTCGCCGCGCTGCTGATCCCGCTCGGGCGGTTCGTCCTGGTGGCGATCCGGCGCCTGCAGCAGCGCACAGGCCAGTGGGGCGCTCCCACCCTGATCGTGGGCAACGGGCGGGTGGCCCACCAGATCATCGAACGCCTCGAGTCCTCGCCCGAATATGGTCTGCACCCCATCGGCCTGCTCGACGACGAGGCCCCCAACCTGGGCGGCGAGTCGCTGTCGGAATCCGCGGTGCCGTACATCGGCACGCTGGACGACATCGACCGCGCAGTCACCGAAACCGGCGCGGAGAACATCTTCATCGCCTTCTCGCGGAGCCGTGATCAGGCCTTCACCGACGTGGTGCACATCGCCCACCGCCGAGGGCTACGGGTCTGGGTGGTGCCCCGCATGTTCGACACCATCGGCGAGCGGGCCCGCATCGAGCACATCGGCGGCCTGCCGGTGCTGGCGCTGTCCTACACCAACCCCAACGGTTGGCAGTTCACCGCCAAGCACGCGTCCGACCGGATCCTGGCGGGACTGGGGCTGCTGGTCATCTCGCCGCTGTTCCTGACCTTGATGCTGTTGGTCAAGCTCAGTTCACCGGGGCCGATCTTCTTCCAACAGGAGCGGGTGGGCCGCGACGGCCGGGTGTTCGGCTGCCTGAAATTCCGCTCGATGCGGCCGCCGAGTGCTTCTGACGCCCGGTTCGAGCTGATCACCGGTGCGGCGCCCGGCGGGGTGGAGGGGGTGGACCGCCGCACCAAGGTCGGCAAGTTCATGCGGGCGACCTCACTCGACGAGCTGCCGCAGCTGATCAACGTGCTCCGCGGCGAGATGAGCCTGGTGGGACCCCGACCCGAACGCCCCGACTTCGTGGAACTGTTCGAGATGCAGATCCGCCGCTACGGCGAACGCCACCGGGTGAAGGCCGGCGTGACGGGGTGGGCTCAGGTCCACGGACTACGGGGACAGACCTCGATCGCCGACCGCGCCGAGTGGGACAACTACTACATCGAGAACTGGTCGCTGGGGCTGGATGTGAAGATCCTGCTGCTCACCGTCGCCGCGGTGTTCCGGGGCTCGGAGTAACTCAGCTCGGGCGCAGCAGCCCGGCCTCGTGATAGCCGCGGTCGGTGTTCACCTGCCACGGATCGACGTTCTTGCCGAAGTAGCGGTCCACGCTCTGCATGGCCGACAACATGGCGTGGTCCTGGTTGTCGTAGCGGTGCATGCCGTTGCGCCCGATCGTGTGCAGCGACGGGTAGGTGGCGCGCAGATAGTCCCTGATCTGCGCGACGCTGCGGTCCTGCGCTGCGTTGCGGATCGGGTAGGCGTAGCGGGAGCGGACCACCATGACGTGCTCCACGTCGCCGGTGCTCACACCGAGGGTGCGCAGGTCGCGTTCCACGGTGGTGGTGAGGTCTTCTGTCGTGGAGGGGCGCAGCTCCTCGTCCGGGCCGATGAAGTACTCGAAGCCGAGGTAGGTGCCGTCGAATCCCTTGGGCGCCAGCGCACTCGACCAATGGGCGTAGTTCTGGATCCGACCCACCCGGAACCCGTCGCCAGGGGTGTACACCCAGTTGTAGGGCATGTCGTAGCGGGTGCCCAGCGCGACGGCCACCGTCACCAGCCCGCGGTGCTTCAACGTGGCGGCCAGGCGGCGGATGCGCTCGGGCGGCGCCGGATCGAGGGCCTCGACCAACAGCCGCAGCGGCATGCTGGAGAACACCGCGTCACCGGTGAGGGTGTCGCCGTTGTGCAGTTCCACCGTCCACATCCCGCCGGAGAACCGCACGCGGACAACGCGGGCGTCCAGCGCGGTGCTCACCCCCGCCGCATCCAGCGCGGCAGCAGCGGCTTCCCACAGCTGGCCCGGTCCGTAGCGGGGGTAGAGGAAGGCATCCTGGTCCACGTCGCGCTGCGCCCGGCGGCGCAGGTCCCAGTGAATCGGCTTGATCCGCTGCTCGGCCCAGTCGCTGGTGATGGAATCGGGTTCGGCGCGCCAGGTCTTGCGGACGTAGCCGTCGAAGAACATCTGGTACCAGTAGCGGCCGAAGGTGTCGGTGCCCCAATCCTGGAAGCTCGCCGACTCGTCGGGAGAGCGGGCGCTGCGCTGCATCCGGCTGGCGGTGAAGCTGCCCAGACCCCGCATGCCGCGCCACAGACCCAGTTGGGTCAACAGTTCCCGCCCATGCAGGGGATAGCGAACGAAGTGACCGTCGACCAGCATGGCCGACCGCCGTCGCACCGAGATCCACTGGTCCGGCGGCAACAGCGACTTCCACAGCTCCATCACGGTCTCGTTGCGGGTGAAGAAGCGGTGCCCACCCGGGTCGACGCGCCACTGATCCCTCCGCGGGGTGCGCGCCAGGCCGCCCACCTGACCGGTCTCTTCCAGAATCCGCGGCCTGACGCCCATGCCCGCCAGCGTCAGTGCCGCCGTCAGCCCGGCCGGTCCGGCGCCGATGATCAGTGGCTCGGCCACGGTCACCGGCCCCGGCGCTGGGGGGAGAGCTGAAATTCGGAGAGCAGCTGGTCGATGGAGCCGGGTTCGAGGTCGTTGAGGGGGGTCGACAGGAAGGCCAATTGCGCGTACTGGCTCTGCATCGGCAGGAAGCCCGACAACAACGGTTCGGCGGTGGTGCGGATGACGAGGTCGACCTCGCCGATGTCGAAGGCGTCCGCGATGTCGATGTGCTCACGCTGGGCGCGCAGGTGGGCCTCGCGCATCTCGTCGACGGCGTCGTAGGCGGCCAGGATGTTGATCCTGAAATCCTCACCGATCATCGTCGTCTCCAGTTTGCGGGCGGCTGACAGATAGGTACCCGGTAAGAGCTCGCGTTTACCGTGCAATCGCACGGAACAGGACGCCGGATCAAAATTCTGCGGCAGCAGCGTGGTGAAGAAATGGGTGGAAGCGGCGAAAACCGCGTCCAATTCTTCGTCGGCTCGTCCGAGGTTTGCCCGGCTGAGGTTGTACACGGTGGCGGTGCGGACGCCACGGTCGTGTAAAAGCCTCAGAATGTCGGTGACTTTGTGGGCGCCGCGCAGATACGCCTCGGCGAGCGTGGTGGTGTTGGCCTCGGCCCAGCGGCGCAATCCATCGGGGATCAAGCCCACATGAGCCGGTCCTCGGTGCACCTCGTACCCCCTGGCGACAGCGCTGCGGGCAAATGTACATCGTGTAGCGGGCGGGACGCTAGGGGCGTGGCACCGACTCGAACATGCGCTGAGCTGCGAGGTTGGCCAGATCGGTGATCACCTGGATGTGCCCGGTTCCCCACAGCCGCGGCTTCTGGTCGAACACACACAGGCTGCCCACGGCGTTGCCGTCGGGGCTGATCAGCGGAATGCCCAGATAGGACACGAGCGTTCCGTCCAGTACCGCGGGGTGGTTCTTGAACACCGGATCTGTGCGGGCGTCTTCGAGCACCAGGGGTGCGCCGCTGGCCACGGCGTACTGGCACACCGACCGCTCGAGGGGAGTTTCACGGTCGGCCTCGGACGTGATCTGCAGGCCGATGGCGCTCTTGAAGAATTGCCGATTGGCATCGATCAAGGTGACGGCCGCGAACGGTGCGTCGAGTGCAGCGGCGGCGGCGCGGGTGATCCGGTCGTACACCTCTTCGGTCGGCGAGTCCAGCAGCCCGGTGGCCTGCAGGGCCGCCAGCCGCTGCGGATCGGTGACGGTGGCGCGGGCGCTGGGCATCGGCGGCTTGCTGAGCTGTTCGAGAGCCGCCAGTCGGGACACCAACTCGTCGAGCTGGCTACTGCCGGTCGCCCGGTGATCGGCCACCATCTGTGCGGCGACGGCCCGGGTGACATAGGACCGGACATCCTCGCCTGAATCGAGCGCGCACTGTTCGAGGGCACGGTTGAGCCAGTCGTCGAACCCGGACAGGGATGCGGTCACGGACTCACGCTAAACCACTCGGGGGTGCCGGGCACCAACTAATTGCCGAGGCTTCGGCGACGTGCGTGAGCCGCGCCCATTGTCGAACACCTATTTTCGGTAACGACAGGTGTCGAGTTTTTGCGTTGACGCAGGCGTCAAACATGACATTTCGCGCGTTATGTTTGCGGGTGACACGGTAACTGAATACGCTTTCGCCGTGAATTGGGGAGGGGCCGGCGGTGCACGCGTCGTGGCGGCCGTCATGGTCGGGGTACTGCTCACCGGATCGGGGGCGGGGCCTGCGACGGCAGAGCCCGGCGACGGCCCACTACTGGCCACCGCGCCGACCCTGCGTCTGACCGATCTGGGCGTGCAGCCCGTCCTCCCGTTCTATGGAGCCGCGGGGGAGACGTCGTTGACGTTGCCTGTCCCGCAAGGACTCTCACCGGCCTCGCTGGACGTGCTGGTCGAGCTGCCCGTCAACGTCGCCTCCGGGACCCTGATCGTGTCTCAGGAGGACCGCACGCTGGCGCGGGTCGGGTTGCCCCCGAACGCCGACCGCGCCCCGGTGTCCCTGCCGCTGACCGGGGTGCAGGTCACCGACAACGCAGTGACGGTGACGTTGCGCAGCTACCTGGTGCCGATCCAGGGCTACTGCCTGGACCCGGCGAACCCGCTGCGGCTGACCGACGCCAACCTCCGTTACGAGGGCACCGAACGACCGCCGAGCACCGTCGCCGAATTCCTGCCGCCGGTACTGCGCCAGCTGGACCTGTTCATCCCACCGGAACCGACCAGCGCCGAAACCGACGCCGCGCTGCGCCTCGCGACTGCGGTGGTGGCGCGCTACGGCCAGCAGGACACCGTGGTGACGGTCTCGCCACTGGCCGACGGACAGAGTGTTCCCGCGCGCCCGACGCCGCCGTTCCAGCGCCAGGTGGTGATCCGCGAAGGCGGCGATCAGGGTGTGGGCTTCACCCCCGGACCCGGCGTACCCACGCTGAGCATCGGCGGCCCCGCCGCCGAGATGGCCAATCAGACCAGGCTGCTCAGCAGCGATCTCGGGCGGTTGGCGCTGAGCTCACGAGCGGTGGCCGGCCCGTTGCGGTCCAGCCCGCAGCTACCGACCGATGTCACCACATTGCGTGACCTCGGGCAGGGCGGCGTCACCGCGACCGCGCTGACGCCGCAGGTCAACATCGCGCTGGACCAGACCCGGCTCGGCCGCGCGGCCCACGATCTGCGGGTGCACCTGCGCGGCTCCTACACTCCGCTGCCCGACAGCGTGGGCGGGCAGCTGGTCGCCTCCATCGGCGGGGAGACGATCGACCGGTGGACGGTGGACTCCTCCGGAGTCGTCGACCACTGGGTCGACGTGCCCGACCGGCTCCTGCAGCGCTACACCAATCTCGGTGTGGCCATGGACATCACCGGCAATGTCGGGCAGTGCGGCGAGTTCCAGCCCGTCACGCTGACCATCGACGGGGACAGTCCGGTGCAGAGCCAACCCGCCGATCCGCCGGTGCCCGGCGGGTTCCAGTCCCTGCCGCAGGCCCTCATGCCACGGGTCGAGGTGGGCATCTCCGCGGACTTCGACGACGCCCGCCGCGCGGTGGGTATCCTGGTGGGTCTGCAGCGGCTGAGCGCGCTGCCCATCGACACCGCGGTGGTGCCGGTGGACGAGGCGCTGCGGTCGCCGAATCCGGCGGTGATCATCGACGCCGACAGTTGGTCCCACGAGGGCGTCACGCTGCCCGTGGCAGGCAATTCCGATGGCGAGATCACCGTGCGCGACGCCGCGGGCGACGGCGAACCGAGCACCCTGCGACTGAACCCGGCGTTGGCGTTCGGCTCGCTACAGACGGTCTACAGCGGCGGCCGGACGCTGCTGGTGGCCACGTCCAACGGGGCGCCGGCGCAGCTCGACGAACTGATGGACTGGCTTGACGCCGATCCGGAACGCTGGGCGCGGCTGTCCGGTGACGCGCTGATCTCCGCGCCGGACCAGGCCCCTGTTGTGGTGGACACGATGGCCGAGCAGCAGCCGGCCGCCGACGACAACACGCGCTTCCCGGTGCTGTGGGTCGGTATCGCGGTTGCGGTGGTGGTGGGCGCAGCCCTGGCCGTCGGTGTGGTGATGTCGTTGCGGCGCAAGCGAACCTGATTGATCACCGTCGACACCGCACCGGCCGGGTCCCCATCGCGGGGCACCCCGGCCGCGCGCCTGGGCAGCTGGTATGCCGATCTCAACCCGACGGTGCGCGTCGGCCTGCGCTGGCTGCTGATTCTGGCCTGCGCGGTGGTGGCTTTCTGGCACAGCATCATTGCCCTGGTGCACACCACGCTGGTCGGCGGCATCGGCGGCTATGTGTGGACCGTCCCGGTGATCGCCGTGATGACCGCGGCCGCAGTGGCCCGCCGGTACCGCACCGAGCTGCCCATCCACGATCGCCAGACCGACATGATCGTCGCCATCATGGGCCTGGTCCTGGCCGGGCTGATCCAGCTGGTGCTGGTGCCCCGCTTCGCCGAGTTCTTCCACCTGCTGCGCCTGGATCTGGTGGCGATGCTGCTGTTCATCCTGAGCTCGTGCATCGCGCTGTTCGGTCTGCGTCCGGTGGCTCGCTTCGGGCTGGTGTGGGCGCTGACGTTCACGGTGTTCTCGCTGCCGTACTACCTGGTGGTGCTGATCATCGGCGGCGGGCGGGGAGCGGCGGGCGCGGCCACGCTGCTGATCTCCTCGCTGGGTGTGGCGATCGCCGTCGGCAACACGCGCAGGCGGGGTTTCATCGGCTTCTGCGTGGCCTCGGTGGTGGGGGTCGGGTTGTTGTTCGCCCTGGGCACGGTGTGGCGGGAGGCGCCCATGCGGATCTATCAGGGAGTGCCCGCGGTGGGGACGTTCTGCCTGGTGGTCGGCATCACCTTCCTGCTGCGGATCCGCCGCGACGGCACGCCGTTCACCGTGCTCAATCGCAAGGTCGAACCGCTGGCTGCCAAACAGGTCTGGTCCGCTATCCCGCTGGTGATCGGGGCCGCCCTGGTGCTGGCGTTCGTCCCGCTCCCGGCGCAGGCCGACACCTCGGGGATCCAGCGGGCCGCGCCGGGGGAGTTGACCTTCGGTCAGCCCGTGGTGGCACCGCGCGGCTGGGATACCGTGGCGCGCAGGAACTTCCGCGCAGTCGCCCGGTTCTACAGCAACGACTCGGTGCTGGTGCGCCAGCAGATGCTCGCCGAGACCGGTGACCGGCGCTTCGACAAGCTGTCGCGACCGCGCACGGTGATGGTGGACAGCATCGTCAGCCAGCGGCCGTCCACCTTCAACGTGTATCCGGCCCGGGCGATCTACGACATGACCGGAGCCAGGACCAGCCCCACCCACACGGTCGACCTGGGCTACGGCGTCGAAGGTCAGATCCTCTCGGTGGTCGACGACAACCTGCTGGTCACCTGGAATGCGCTGCGCTTCGACTGGGGTGATGAGCGGCTGGCGCAACGCATCACCGTCTTCGCTGTGGACAACCACGACCCCGACGCCCCCTTCCCGCAGCCCAGCGGGTCGACCTTGGGCACCCTGCGCACGCTGTTCACGTTGCTGTTCCGCGGCAACGACGTGCTGGATCAGCAGGCGCCGTCCTTCAAGGACGAGGAGCTGCTGACCGAATTCGGCCGGGCCCTGGTGGCCGCGCAGTTCGTTCCGGCGGGGCAGGACAGGTGAGCGTCGGTCCGGCCATCCGCGTCCTCGACATGTCCGACGAGGACGACCGCCGCTACGCGTTGCACCGCGCCATCAACCGGTTGCGCGACGACGATCCGGTGGCGTCGGCGGCCAACCCGGTGCTGGGGTGGCAACGCATCGTGTTGTGGGCGCTGCTGGGCGTCGTGGTGGTGTGCCTGGTGCTCGCGCCCATGCCCACCGCGGTGGCGCTGATCGGACTGTGCACCGCGGGATATCTGCTGACCATGGCCGACCGGGTGCTGATCTTCCGGCAGGGGTTGGCCGCCAGCGCCATCAGGATCACCGATGACGAGGCCCGCGAGATCCCGGACGACGAACTGCCGCTCTACACCATCCTGGTCCCGGCCTACAACGAACCGGAGGTGGTGGGCGACCTGATCGGGGCCATGGCCGCACTGGAGTATCCGGCGGACAAGCTGCAGATCCTGTTGCTGCTCGAAGAGGACGACGAGGTGACCATCACCGCGGCCAGGGCGTGCGCCGAGTCCGACGCGATCACCATCTGTCTGGTGCCACCGGCGGATCCCCGCACCAAGCCCAAGGCCTGTAACTACGGGCTGCACTTCGCCACCGGTGAGATCATCACGATCTACGACGCCGAGGACCTGCCGGAGCCGTTGCAGCTGCGCCGTGTGGTGACCGCGTTCCGCAGCCTGCCGGACACGGTGGCCTGTGTGCAGGCCAAGCTGGCCTATCACAACGGCCGGCAGAACATCCTCACCGGCTGGTTCACCGCCGAGTACGGGTTGTGGTTCGGGTACCTGCTGCCGGGCTTCATGCGCACCAACTCACCGATTCCGCTGGGCGGCACCTCCAATCACCTGCGCCGCGATGTCCTGGACCCGATCGGCGGGTGGGACCCGTTCAACGTCACCGAGGACGCCGACCTGGGTATGCGGATCGCCTCGTCCGGATTCCACACCGCCGTCATCGATTCCACCACGCTGGAGGAAGCCAACAGCGATGGCATCAACTGGATCCGGCAGCGCTCGCGCTGGTACAAGGGCTATCTGCAGAGCTGGCTGGTCCAGATCCGACGTCCCGTCCGGCTCTACCGCACCATCGGTTTCCGAAACTTCCTGCGCTTCAACCTGGTGCTGGCGGGCACGCCCATCATCGCGGTGCTCAATCTGGTGTTCTGGTTGATCACCATGCTCTGGTTTCTCGGCCAGCCCCAGCTGGTCGAAGAAGTGTTCCCGATGTACATCTACTTCCCGGCGCTGGTGGCGCTGGTGCTGGGCAACGCGGCCACCCTCTACATGAACCTGATCGCGCTGCGCGAGGACGACCGCTCCGATCTGTTGCTGCCCGCGCTGACGGTTCCGGTGTTCTGGTTGATGATGAGCGTGGCCGCCACCAAGGGCGTCTACCAGATGATCCGTCAACCGTCATACTGGGAGAAGACTTTTCACGGCCTGTCCGAAAAGCCCGCGCAGTGATGGCGCGGTGGAGCACCCGCCGGCTCAAGGTTGTCGTCTTCGTGACCGCCCTCGTCGGTTACGCGCTCGTCGGGTACTGGCTGCAGGTGCGCAATGGGTTCATCATCGGCGATGCGCTGTCGCGGGTGGTGGCCGCTCAGTCGGTGCTGTTCAGCAGGGACCCGCATCTGGCCGCCATCGGCTTCATCTTCACGCCGCTGACAGCGCTGGCGCAGCTGCCGGCGGTCGCGCTGAGCCCGGTGTGGCCGGAGATGACCGAGCGCGCGTTCGCGGGCAGCATCTCCTCCGCGTTCTTCATGGCTGCCGCGGTGACACAAGTCCTGTCGATGGGCACCGATCGTGGTCTGCCGCGGTGGTATTCGATCACCATCACCGCGTTGTTCGCGCTGAACCCGATGATCGTCTTCTACGGATCCAACGGGATGAGCGAGGCGCCGTTCATCTTCTTCATGACGTGGGCGGTACGCCGGCTGATCATGTGGATGATCAACGACGACGTACACCATCTGGTGGTGGCGGGCGCGATCGCCATGGGGCTGGCCTACCTGACCCGGTACGACGCGGTGGCGTGCGTCGCCGCGGCCGGGATCCTGGTGGGCGTCACCACCTTCCTGCGCGCACGCACACAACCCCGGATCCGGCGGGCACTGCTGGATCTGTTGATGGTCAGCCTGCCCGGCTTCGCCGCGTTCCTGGGCTGGGCGGTGGTGAGCTGGCTGATCACCGGTGAGGCCTTCGCGCAGTTCACCTCCCAGTACGGCAATGCCGCGATCCTCGCCCAGACCGGCCAGTCGGCACCGGACTTCCTGGAGGGCATGTCCTTCGCCGTCGTATGCATCACCCTGCTGGCGCCCACCGTCGTGCCGCTGGCCGGCTGGGCGGTGGCGCGGCGCTGGGGCCGGCCGTACTGGCCCACGCTCCTGGTGCCCCTGACCATTTTCGGTGCCGCGCTGACGTTTCAGAGCTACGCCTACGCCACGGGCAGCACGTTCGGATTCCTGCGGTTCTACATCATCGCGATTCCGTTGGCCGCCTGCCTGGCCCTGCTCGCGGTGCCCGACGGCGTGCTGCTGCCCACCAAGCGCCCGGGCCGGTTCGCGCCCCCCGCCCCGGTGGACCCGGCCGCGTCGTTCCGCGGCCCGCACTCGCGGTGGTCCCATGTGGCTGTCGCGGTGGTGTTCGCGATCTCGCTGCCGGTGACCGCGTGGGGGATGGGCCAGCCGAAGTACGCTCCCCAGGAGTTCGCCCTCGGCGCAGTGCTGGCGCCCCAGCCGGACAGCCTCAGCGAGCAGAAGGCCCACGAGCACCGCATCGCCGCGACCTTCTCCACCGAGCGCGAGATCGCCCACTACCTCGACCGCCTCGGGTTGGCCGAAGGGTCGGTCATCACCGACACGGTGTTCGGCTTCGCTGTGCTCGCCGCTGCCGACAACCCCAGGATGTACGTGATCCCGTCGGATCCGGACTTCACCGCGGCCCTCAACGACCCGGTGGCCGGCGGGGTGCGGTACATGCTGGCGGTCCCGCCCACCGGCCGCGGTGTGTCCGACGCGCTGAACCTGCGGTACCCCACGCTCTACGAGACGGGCGCCGACGTGGCCACCCTGGAGCTCGAGGTGCCCAACGCCGGTGACGGTCAGCCGGACTGGCGGCTGTACCGGGTCAACGAGGAAGTGCCCGCCGGCTGACGAGTCAGCAGGACAAACGGCAGTTGAACACACTGTGGGCGAACAAACGCGGGTGTACTGTGCGCTCGAGGTCTTCAGCACGCAGGGTCTATCACGAAACGAGGCGTTCAGTGGCACCGGAATTCAACGGCAAGATCGAGTTGGACATCCGCGATTCAGAGCCAGATTGGGCGCCGTTCGCCGCCCCTGCCGCTCCCGAGGGCGCGCCCAATGTGCTCTACCTGGTGTGGGATGACACCGGGATCGCCACCTGGGACTGCTTCGGCGGACTGGTCGACATGCCGGCCATGCGCCGCATCGCCGAGAAGGGGGTGCGGTTGTCGCAGTTCCACACCACCGCACTGTGTTCCCCCACCCGGGCCTCGCTGCTCACCGGGCGCAACCCCACCACGGTGGGGATGGCCACCATCGAGGAGTTCACCGACGGGTTCCCCAACTGCAGCGGCCGGATCCCGTTCGAAACCGCGTTGATGTCGGAGGTGCTGGCCGAACGCGGGTGGAACACCTACTGCGTCGGCAAGTGGCATCTGACTCCGCTGGAGGAGTCCAATCTGGCCAGCACCAAACGACATTGGCCGTTGTCGCGTGGCTTCGAGCGGTTCTACGGCTTCATGGGCGGTGAAACTGACCAGTGGTACCCGGAGCTGGTGTACGACAACCACCCCGTCGCCCCGCCCGGGACCCCCGAGGACGGCTACCACCTGTCCAAGGATCTGGCCGACAAGACCATCGAGTTCATCCGTGACGCCAAGGTGATCGCGCCGGACAAGCCGTGGTTCTCCTATGTCTGCCCCGGCGCCGGGCATGCGCCCCACCACGTGTTCACCGAGTGGGCCGACAAGTACGCCGGTCGCTTCGACATGGGCTACGAGGCCTACCGCGAGATCGTCTTCGAGAACCAGAAGCGGCTCGGCATCATCCCGCCCGACACCGAGCTGTCGGCGGTGAATCCGTATGCCGACCTCACCGGTCCCGGTGGGGAGCCGTGGCCCCTGCAGGACACGGTGCGGCCGTGGGACTCGCTGAACGACGACGAGAAGCGCCTGTTCGCCCGGATGGCGGAGGTGTTCGCCGGTTTCCAGTCCTACACCGACGCCCAGATCGGCCGGATCCTGGACTACCTCGAGGAATCCGGGCAGCTGGACAACACCATCATCGTGGTCATCTCCGACAACGGGGCCAGCGGTGAGGGCGGCCCCAACGGCTCGGTCAACGAGGTGAAGTTCTTCAACGGCTATATCGACACGGTGGAGGAGAGCATGCGCTACTTCGACCACCTCGGCGGACCGGACACCTACGGCCACTATCCGATCGGTTGGGCGATGGCCTTCAACACGCCCTACAAGCTGTTCAAGCGCTACGCCTCCCACGAAGGCGGCATCGCCGACCCGGCCATCATCTCCTGGCCCAGTGGGATCTCGGCGCACGGCGAGGTCCGCGACACCTACGTCAACGTCGCCGACATCACCCCCACGGTGTACGACCTGCTGGGGATCACGGTGCCGGCCAGCGTCGGCGGGTATGCGCAGAAACCTCTTGACGGTGTGAGTTTTGCTGCCACGCTGAAGGATCCGGAGCTGCCCACCGGTAAGGACACCCAGTTCTACACCATGCTGGGTACACGCGGCATCTGGCACAAGGGCTGGTTCGCCAACAGCCTGCACGCCGCCAGCCCGGCCGGCTGGGGACACTTCGACGCCGATCGCTGGGAGCTGTTCCACATCGAGTCCGACCGCAGCCAATGCCATGACCTGGCAGCCGAGCACCCCGACAAACTCGAGGAACTCAAGGCGCTGTGGTTCGCCGAGGCCGAGAAGTACAACGGGCTGCCGCTGGGAGATCTGAACGTCTTGGAGACCATGACCCGGTGGCGGCCCACCCTGTCGGCGGACCGGACCAACTTCGTCTACTACCCGGGAACCGCCGAGGTCGGTATCGGTGCGGCCGTGGAACTTCGAGGGCAGTCGTTCTCGGTGCTGGCCGAGGTGACCGTCGACTCCACCGGCGCCGAAGGGGTGTTGTACAAACAAGGCGCCGGTCACGGCGGCCACGTGCTGTTCGTCCAGGATGGCCGGCTGCACTATGTCTACAACTTCATGGGTGAGGACGAACAGCGGGTGAGCTCACCGGATGCTGTTCCGTTGGGCAGCCACGTCTTCGGGGTCCGCTATGAGCGCACCGGAACCGTGGAGGGCAGCCACACCCCACTCGGGGTGGTCTCGCTGTACGTCGACGACACCGTGGTGGCCACCGCGGACGGGATCCGGACCCATCCGGGCACCTTCGGTCTGGCCGGTGGCGGAATCGCGGTGGGCCGCAACGGGGGTCAACCGGTAACCAGTGCTTACAAGGCGCCGTTCGCGTTCACCGGTGGGACCATCGTCAAGGTCGTCGTGGACACCTCCGGGACGCCGTACATCGACACCGAACGGGAACTGGCCGCAGCGTTCGCCAAGGACTGACATGTTCGCACGGGTGTTCGCCGGTGTCTGTGCGTTGGCCGTGTGCGGCGTCGAACCTGCTGTCGCACAGGGGGAACCCCTCGACTACGGAGTGGTGGAGACCAGCCGCGTGCAGGTGGCGCCGCAGGCGCAGACCTGCCCGTCGCCGGAGCCGGGGCCGGGCCGGCAGCTGGTGTCCTCCGGCGGCACCGACGTCCCTGTGGTCGCGGTGCTGGCGCCGGACGGCTGGACGGCCCACGGCGCCACCCTCACCGGGCCTGCCGGCATGTCGGCTTCGATCACCGTCACGCCCACCGACCTGGGTCCGGCCCAGGCGTTCGAGTCCTACGCCGACGCCGCACAGGACAAGGCGCCCATCTCGTCGCTGAGCATCCTGCCGGCTGAACTGTGCGGCTACAGCGGGCAGGAGTTCCGCGGCATGTGGTCCGGCGCCGGGGACCCGCCGGTGGACTACCGGGACCGGCTGCTGCACGTGTGGACCGAGGGGCCGTCGTATCTGGTGGTGGTGCACGTCGAGGGACCGCAGGGTGCCCCCGGGCTGGATGCGGCCCAGGAGTTGATCACCGACCGGGTCGGGATCCGCCTGCCCTAGGCGGCGGCCGTCGCCCGCGGGGAGAGCACTCGGTGGCCCTGCCAGGCCACCACTGCGGTGATGCCCGCTGCCAGCCCGAACGGCACGGCGATGTGCACCTTCAGCAGCAGCGCGCCCACCAGGGCTCCGGCGAAGATCATCACGATCGCGCCCAGCCTGCGGTTGAGCAGCACACCCCGGCCGCCCTTGGTCCAGGTCTCCCCGGCCAGCGAGGCCAGCGTGGAGGTCACCACCACGGTGGTCATGTCGGCGACGCCCACCGCGCGCGCGACCACGGCCTGCGAGCCCATCACCGCGGCCGTCACGGCGGCCATCACGATCTCCACCACCGGGGCGGAGTCGTCGCCGACCACGGCCGCCACCACCGTCAGCGCGGTCAGGGTCACCGCGCCGAGCGTCAGCAGCACCGTCACCGTGTGATGCCACCCGGTGCCGCGGGCGGCCCGCGGCTTGCGCAAAGCCAGCCCAGCCACCCACGCGGCGGCGGTGAACGCCGCCAGCGCGATGGCCGGGCCCAGCACCGGCAGGTCGTCGGCTCCGGCGACGCCCATGCCCAGGATCACGATGTTGCCGGTCATGTTCCCGGTGAACACCCGGTCCAGGGCCAGGAACCCCACCGCATCGACCACGCCGGTGACAAAAGTCAG
The DNA here is from genome assembly GCF_010725885.1 of Mycolicibacterium tokaiense. Classification (NCBI taxonomy): domain Bacteria; kingdom Bacillati; phylum Actinomycetota; class Actinomycetes; order Mycobacteriales; family Mycobacteriaceae; genus Mycobacterium; species Mycolicibacterium tokaiense. Next base: position 3,292,682 of record NZ_AP022600.1, read on the forward strand.
GGCGATCGTCAGGAACAGCGCGGTCTGGGCCCGTTTGGCGTCGGTCATGCCTGTCAGAAAACCAGAATCGCGAACACCGTGGACAGGATGAGGCCCGACATCACCGGGATGAAGCACTTGCGGGCCAGCGTCAACACCGGCACCCGGGCGAAACCGGCCACCGCGATCAACGACGACCAGGCCACCAGGGTGCCGCCGCCGGACCAGATGTTGCCCATCTGGCCGATCGCGGCCAGGGTGGCGGGATCCATGCCCGCGGCCGGACCCAGCGCACCCGCCAGTGAGCCGGTCAGCGGCAGACCGCTGAAACCGGAGCCGTCGAGCCCCGCCACCACACCGACCAGCAGTACACCGAAACCGAGCACGAACGGGCTCGGTGTCACGTGCGCCATGGCGGCGCTGATCAGGTCGAACAGGAACGCGGGACCGGTGGCGTCGGAGCCCATGCCGAGCACCCGCGCAGAGAAGTCACCACTGCCGATGAAGAAGAACCCGGCGATGGGCAGCACGATGCCCATCGCCTTGAACGCGAACACCAGGCCGTCGATGATGTGGCGCGACGAGCTCTCGAGGAAGTCGCGCCGGTCATTGGTGGCACTGGCTGCGAACAGCAGCATCGCTGCGATCCCGCCGACGATGCCCGCGGCGTCACCGCCCTGCAGCGGAGGCACCAGGTCGGTGAACTTGCCCACGAGCAGATACACGATGAACGCGAAGTACGCCGCCGGAACCAGGACGGCAAACGTCTTGGCTGCCATGGTCTTCGGTGGCTCGACCACCTCCACGGCATCGGTACGGGTCAAGGTGGCGGTGCCGGAAGGACCGGTCGGGACGGGCTCGCGAGGGGTGGCTCCGCCGCCGGAACCCGGATCGGTGTCGGGAGTCTCGTCGGGCAGCCCCAGCTTGTCCGCCTTGTTCTCCCAAGCAACCAGCAGGTCCTGCGACGGCTTCTGCCAGGTGCGCCGCTGCATGAGGTAGGTGATGCCCAGGGCGACCAGGCCGACGATCAGGGAGAGCACCAGTGACTTGTCGGCCACGCTGTCGGCGTCCACTCCCGCGGCCGTCGCCGAGATCCCGGGCGCCACCTTGATGATGTAGTCCGACGAGAGCGCCATGCCCTGCCCGGCAATGGCGATCACCATGCCCACCGACAGCGGGCTCAGGCCGGCGCGGATGGCCACCGGGATCAGCACCGCACCCACCAGCGGCACCGCCGGCGTCGGCCAGAAGAACAGCGAGATCACGTAGGTGACCACTGCCAGCACGATGAAACTGCTGGTGCTGCCACGCATGATGCCCCGGAAGGGCGTCACCATCAGCTTGTCGGCGCCCATCTCCCGCAGGGCGCCCAGCATCGCGGTGATCAGCGCGATGATCAGGAAGATGTTGAACAGCTCCTGGGCGGCCACCAGTGAGGCGTTGAAGATCGACGACAAGCCGGTGACGATGCTGCCGGAGAACACCCAGGCGGTGAGCAGGGTGGCGGTGACGGCTGGAACCAGGATGTTCTTGCGCAGCGCCATCGTGATGAGGATGACGACGATGCCTGCCAGATATATCCAGTGTGCGGCGGTGAGTTGTGCGTCCATCGGCGAGGTCTTTCGTTACAACTGCTCGTGGGCTGTGCAGTTTGATTGCAGGAATGCTCGGCTCGATGACCGTGGGGGTCAACGAGCACAGTGCACACCGTTGTGATCTCCACCATGTGCAATATGCGCTACGCAAGGCGACGGTGTGACAGCGCGTTTCGCCCAGGTAAACATGCCAACATCACACCACCGGGGCGGAAATCGCGGGCCGTTTCGCACCTCACGGCGCTGGTCATGTTGACCTGTTGAAGCCTTCTGGGGTGTGCATATCCTCCTGGGCGGGAGCTGCCATCTCCCGGTAGTGGGTGAGACAGTTGTCAGGACATGACTGACACCGACACCCGGGCCGATGCCGCCGGCACCACCGGTGATGGCACACCGCTGGGGCTGGCCGCCTTGCTGTCGGGCACCTTGCTCGGCACGCTGAGCAACAACATCGTCAACGTGCCGCTGCCCGCCATGCTGGCCGATTTCGACGCCCCCTTGAGCAGCGGGGTGTTCGTGGTGGTCGGGTTCCTGCTCACCTTCACCGCGACCATGCCGCTGGTGGGCTGGATCGGGGACCGGTTCGGCCGGCGGCGGGTGTACCTGCTGGCTCTGGTGGGCACCGCGGTCTGCGCCATCGGTGCGGCCACCGCGCCCACGTTGCCGGTGCTGATCGCCTGGCGCTGTGCCGGCGGGGTGGTGGCGGCGGCCTTCGGCCCCGCCGTGATGGGTCTGCTGCAGTGGATGTTCTCCGGAGAGCGCCGCGCCAGGGCCGTCGGGTTGTGGGCGTCGGTCAATGGCATCGGGCAGGCGGTCGGCCCTTCGATGGGCGGCTTCATCGCCGACGCCTGGGGGTGGCGCTGGGTGTTCGTGCCGCTGGTCCCGGTGGCGCTGGCCGGGCTGATCGGCACCCTGCGCCACGTTCCCGTGCACCCCGGCACCCGGATGCGGTTCGACCTGCTCGGCGCGATCGGGCTGACGCTGGGCTCGGGACTGCTGATCCTCGGTATCGCCCTGGTGCCACAGCCGTCCGGGGCGGTGCCGGCCGCGGCCCTGATCGCCGCGGCCGCCGCGGTGCTGGCCCTGTTCTGGTGGCACTGCCTGCGTGCTGAGCATCCGTTCGTCGACGTGCGGTTGGTTCGCGAGGCCCGGTTCGTGCGCAGTTCGCTGGCGGCGTTCGCGATGATGTTCAGCCTCGGGGCCGTGCTGCTGTCGGTGCCGCTGTTCCTCACCGGTGCGGGCCGGTCTGCGTCGGTGTCGGGGCTGGTGCTGCTGGTGGTGCCGGCCACCATGGTGTTGCTGGGCCCGCCGGTGGGCCGGTACATGGACCGGCTGCGTCCCCGCCGGGTGCTGCGCACCGGACTGGTGCTGCTGGCGGCCGGTCAGGTGGGCCTCGCAGCAGCCATGGGTGGGCAGGTTCCGCTCGGGGTTCTGGTCGCCATCCTGGCGCTAACCGGGGTCGGCATCGCGTTGGTCCAGACCCCGGCCGCCACCGGCGCCACCCGCTCGCCGGCCGGGGCCCAGGGCACCGGGCTGGGGCTGTACAACCTGATCCGGTTCAGCGGGTCGGGCATGGGCGCGGCGTGGGTGGCCATCGCCCTCGGCCTGGCCGGCTACCCGCTGCTGTTCGCGGGGGCCGCCGTGGTGGTGGCCTTGGGATTCATCGGGTCGTTCTTCGGGCCGGACCCGGCCTAACGGAAGCTCGCCTCACGGTCGACGGCCGCGCGCACCTCGGTGAGCATGTCGAGGCGGATGGCCAGCCAGACCGTGAACTGGTTCTCCGGTGCCCGGATGTCGAGCCCGATGATCCGCGACACCCGGTCCAGCTTGGCCAGCATGGTGTTGCGGTGCACGTCGAGGGTGCGGGCGGTCGCGTTGACGTTGCCGCCGTGCTCCAGGTAGCGGGTGAGCGTCTCCAGCAGGTCCGGAGACGAGCGCAGCGGTGTGACGATCTCGGCCAGCAGCGCCCGGCTGTGCTCGGTCTCGGCGATGTCGGCCAGCACCGTGAAGCTGCGCAACTGCTGGTAGGACGTGGCGCCGGTGCGGCCCAGTCGGCGGGCGATGCCCAGGGCCACCCGGGCTTCCCGGTAGCTGTCGGAGACGTCGCCGGCGCCGCGTGCCGGCCTGCCGTAGGCGACAGCCACGGGGGTGCCGCGGCGCTTGCGGAGCTCCGCGGTCATGGCCTCGGCGTAGTCGGTCATCTCGGTCCGCATCGCCGCGTTGTCCTGCCCGCGCAGCGACCGGACCACCACCAGGACGTCACCGATGACGGTGACGTAGGACTGCACCAGCGGGTCGGGGGACACCCCGGCGGCATAACGGGCCAGCCGGACCATGCTGGCGGCGGGGTTGTCCACCCCGTGGGGCAGCACGCCCGGTGCGACGAAAACACCGAAGCAGCTGTCGATGTCGATCTCGTGGTGCTCGGCGCGGGCCCGCATGTCGTGGTCGCTGGAGAAGCTGCCATGCACCAGGGCCTGGACAAAATCGCCGCGGGCCCGTTCCTCGGCCTCGTCGACGCTGTGCTGGCGCAGCATCTCCGAGCCGATGATGGCCGTGGCCTGCTCGGTGACGACGATGTGGCGGGCGGTGTCGTGTGCACCGGGTTCGGCACCGGGTACCAACACCAGCACCCAGCCCTCGAACGCCTTGCCGAGTCGGATCGCGCTGGCGATCACCGTCCACGGGCTGTTGTTCGGTCCCGCAACACGTTCCACGCGGGTGTCGTGTCCACTGTGGCGCCGCGAGGCCGGCAGGTCGGCGGACAGCATCACCACCACCGACTCGCTGAGCTGGGCCACCGCGTCGTCGGCGAGCCCGTTGTGCGCGACGACATTGCCGCGGGCGTCCAGGGCCATGGCCGGGTTGCGGGCCAGGTTCGAGACCTCGCGGATCAGCATCTCCAGGCCCGCGCCGCGGTGGAACAGCCCGGCCAGGGAGGCGTGCACGTGCGTGGAGTACCGCATCACGTGCACTTCCTGGTTGAGCGCACGCTCGGCGAGCAGCCGGTTCAGTGCGGCGAACCCGACCGGGAAACCGAGCTCGATGACCACCAGATCGGCGGGCAGCCCGGCGGACAGGAAGTCGGCGGGCAGGCTGCCGTCGACCAGCAGGGTGGTGGCGCCGCGGGCGGTCAGCGCGGTCAGGGTGCCGTGTTTGCCGAGCAGCGCCTCGGGCCGGCTGTACACCGCCACCCCGTCCAGCGGATCGGGCCGCGAGAGCACCTCGCCCAGCGGCAGCACCCACTGCAACTCGACGTGCAGCCGGTCGGCGCCCGCCAGCACCTGCGCGCCCGCCATCAGCGACTCGTCGAGCAAGCCCGCGACCGTCAGCCGGTCGTCCTCACTGGTTGCCTGCACTGTTCTCACCTGCGCTGTCTTCGGATTCGAGTGGGCCTGGTAATCGAATACACCTCGACTCAGCACACGGCCTATGTGCACTTTAACCCGTTTCCGGCCTTGTCACCGGACAACTTGGCCCTGCCACTGGGCTCGCCACGTTGGTAGAACTCTTCCCACGTCACCAACACCAGCTCAGGGATTTGTGGAGTCTCACCGGCGGTAGGCGCCGCTGACACTCCGCAAGTCGCACGAAACCGAAGCGAGGCACGCGCATGCACCAAATCCACCGGATCACCCTCGACGACGCACTGCCGCTGCTGGCGGCCGGGCGCGCGAAGGCGGAGGAGATCGGCGTCAAGCAGACCCTGTGCGTCGTCGACGACGGCGGCAATGTCCTTGCCCTACACCGTCTTCCGGGCGCCCGTCTGACCGGCGTCGACATCGCCATCGCCAAGGCGTTCACCGCCGCCGGCCACGAGCGCGCCACCCACCTGTTCAACGAACCCCCGAACGGTCCCGCGCTGCCCGGCAACGAGGCGTTCGGCATCAGCCACATGCTGCCCGGCAAGTTCGCCATCTTCGTCGGCGGCTTCCCCCTGGTGTTCGACGGGCAGATCGTCGGCGGCGTGGGCATCAGCGGCGGCAACGGCGAGCAGGACAAGGCCGTGGGCGCGGCCATGCTCGCGGAGTTCGCGGCGCTGACGTCCTCGGTGGCCCGTTAGGCCTGTGCACCATGACCGCCGCAGCGTGTTTGCGCAGGTCATTGTGTCCGTGGTCAGTGCCCGCGACGCTCACTAACGTCGACACTGCACCCGCATCGAAGCGGAATCTGTAGCACTGCAGCCCAATTCATCTTCATCCATCTGAGAGGACCGATTTCATGACCGAACTGCTGGGGCGTGACGAATTCCGCGCCGAGCTGGAGAACGCCATCAAGGGCCGCGAGGCCAAGAACGCGTCGTTCTCCAAGGCCTGGGCCGACGGCCTGCTGGAGCGTCACCATTTCGCCCGCTGGGCCGAGAACCACTTCCACTACGTCGGGCCCTTCGCCGACTACCTGGCCAACATCTACGCCAACACCCCCGATCAGTACACCGGCGCCAAGGACTTCACGCTGCAGAACATGTACGAGGAGGAGTTGGCCGACATCCGGCACACCGATCTGCTGATCAAGTTCGGCGAGGCCTGCGGCACCACCAAGGAACGCATCGAAGACCCGAACAACATGAACGCCATCACCCGCGGTCTGCAGTCCTGGTGCTACGCGGTGTCGCAGCGCGAGCACTTCGTGGTGGCCACCGCTGCCCTGGTGGTGGGCCTGGAGTCGCAGGTGCCCAGCATCTACATGAAGCAGATCGTCCCGCTGCGTGAGGTGTACAAGTTCACCGAGGACGAGATCGAGTTCTTCGACCTGCACATCACCTCGGACGTGGTGCACGGCGAGCGCGGTTACCAGATCGTGCTCGACCACGCCGACACCGTTGCCCTGCAGCAGCGTTGCCTGCAGATGGTGCGCTGGGGAGCCGAGATGCGGTTCTCCTACACCAAGGGTCTCTACGACACCTACGTCGCGCCGGAGCTGGCCAGCGTCTAGCGATTTCGGCGCGCTCGTAACCGCCCAGCGGTTACGAGCGCGCCCGAATCGCAGGAAAGGGACATCATGGGTGAGTGGATCGCGGTGGCCAGCACCAAGGAGCTGGGCCGCCGTCGCAAGCTGCGGGTCGAGGTCGACGGCACCGCCATTGCCTTGTTCGCCACTGACGGCAAGGTCTACGCGTTCGCCGATCTCTGTGTGCACCAGGACCGTTCGCTGTTCAAAGGCACACTGTTGCACGGCAAGGTGATCTGCCCCGGGCACCAGTGGCAGTTCGACCTCGAGACCGGCTACGAGGCCGACCAGGACCTGTGCCAACCCACCTTCCCGGTGCGGGTGGACGACGACGGCACCGTCTACGTCTGCAAGACCGTCCAACAGGAGATCCCCGCATGACCCGGCCCACCCATGTGCTCGTCGGCGCCGGCCAGGCGTCCGCGGTGGCCGCCCGCAACCTGCGCCGCCACGGTTTCGACGGCCGCATCGTGCTGATCGGTGACGAGCCGCACGCGCCCTACCAGCGCCCGCCGCTGTCCAAGGAGTTCCTCGCCGGCACCGACACCGAGGACTCATTGTGGATCCTGCCGGAGAAGTGGCGCACCGCCAACGACATCGACCTGATCACCGGGGCCACCGTCACGCGGGTCGACACCGCCACCGCCACAGTGGAATTGGACAACCACGCACCCATCGCCGCCGATGCCGTGCTGTTCGCCACCGGCGGCAGCCCGCGCCGGCTGCCGGTACCCGGCCCACGCCCGGACCTGGTGCACTACCTGCGCACCCTCGATGACGCCACCGGCCTGGCCCCACACCTGGCTCCGGGCCGGCGCCTGGCGATCATCGGTGCGGGCTTCATCGGCCTGGAGTTGGCCGCCACCGCCGTATCGGCCGGTGTGACGGTCACGGTGTTCGAGACCGCACCGGTCCCGCTGGAGCGCGTGCTCGGCGCCGACCTCGGCACCCTGATCACCCGCATGCACCGCGACAACGGCGTCGACGTCCGTACCGGCGCGGGTGTGGCGCACCTGCAGACGACGGCGGACGCGGTGCTGGTCGGCGATGAAGAGTTCGACGTACTCGTGATCGGCATCGGCATCACGCCGAATGTGCAGGCAGCCAACGCAACCGGACTGCACATCGACGACGGCATCGTGGTCGACGCGGCCGGGCGCACGAGTGTGCCCAACGTGTACGCCGCCGGTGACGTGGCCCGGCGCTTCTCGGCCAGGGCCGGCCGCCACATCCGGGTGGAGCACTTCGACAACGCCAGTCGCCAGGGTGTCGCCGTGGCCGGCGCCATGCTGGGCCGCGACGCGATCAACGACGACCCGCACTGGTTCTGGTCGGATCAGTTCGGCCGCAACATCCAGAGCGTCGGCTCGCTGACCGGCACCCCGGTGCTGCGTGGCGATCGCGACGGGCTGGACTTCACCGCCTTCTACCTCGACGGCGGCGCGCTGTGCGGCGCGTTCACCGTCGAACGCGGTGAGGACATCTCGGTGACCCGCGAACTGCTGGGCCGCGAGTTGGACCCCGCCGTGCTGGGAGACGAGGACACCGACCTGTGGGACCTGGCGTACGAGGACGACATCGAAGAGGTGACGGCATGATCGAGGGTTTGAACTTCATCGGCGGGAACTGGGTGCCCGCGGTGTCCGGGGCCACCTTCACCCGCAGCAACCCCGCCGACCCCGGTGACGTCATCGGCGCGTTCCCGGACTCCGGCGCCGACGACGTGCGCCTGGCCGTCGACAGCCTGGCTGCTGCTGCGCCTGCCTGGGCGGCCACCTCACCCGAGCGCCGCGCCGGTATCCTGGAAGCTGCTGCGGCGCAACTGGAGTCACGCAGCGACCAGCTGATCGCCGAGCTGGTCCGCGAAGAGGGCAAAACGCTGGCCGAGGCCACCATGGAGGTCAGCCGCACCCCGATGAACCTGCGGTTCTACGCCGCCGAGGCCACCCGCAGCTGCGGCGCCACCTATCCCGTGGCGGGGCAGACGCTGCTCTACACGGTGCGGGAGCCGATCGGCATCGTGGGCGCCATCACCCCGTGGAATTTCCCGCTCAACATCCCGTCCCGCAAGCTCGGGCCGGCGCTGGCGGTGGGAAACCCGGTGCTGTTCAAACCTTCTGAGATCACCCCGCTGATGGGGCAGCGGCTGGTGGAAGCCCTGCTGGCCGGGGGACTGCCGCCGGAGGTCATCGCGCTGGTGCAGGGCGGCGGGGCCGCCGGTGCCGCCGTGGCCGGCGACGAGCGCGTGGCCGCGGTGACCTTCACCGGATCCACCGCGGTGGGCAGACTGATCCACAGCCAGGTGGGCCCGCACCGGCGGGTGCAGTTGGAGATGGGTGGCAAGAACCCGGTGGTGGTGGCACCCGACGCCGACCCCGAACGCGCAGCTGCTCTGATCGTCAAGGGCGCCTTCGGCCTGTCCGGGCAGGCCTGCACCGGTACCAGCCGGGTGATCGTCACCGAGGCCAACCACGACGCCGTGGTCGATGCCGTTGTCGCGCGCGCCGAAGCGCTGCAGGTGGGCCCCGGCGCCGACACCGGCATCGACATGGGTGCACTCGCCAGCGCCGAGCAGCACAAGAAATTCCTGGGCTACGTCCAGGCCGGCATCGAGGACGGCGCCACCTTGCGCTGCGGCGGCGAGGACACCGGTGGCAACGGATTCTTCGTGCGTCCCGCGGTGTTCACCGACGCCACCGCAGGCATGCGCATCGTCGACGAAGAGGTGTTCGGACCGTTGATCGCCGTGCAACGGGTGAGCACCCTCGACGACGCCATCGACGCGGCCAACAACACCGAGTTCGGGCTCTCGGCCGCCATCGTCACCAACGACCTCACCGTCGCCCAGGAGTTCTCCCGCCGCTCGAAGACCGGGCTGGTCAAGATCAATCAGCCCACCACCGGGATGGCGATGAACGCGCCGTTCGGCGGCTACAAAGCGTCCTCGACCGCCACCTTCAAAGAGCAGGCCGGCGCGTCGATGATCGAGTTCTACCTCAACGAGAAGACCATCTATATGAATCCGGGACTGTGACATGACTGATCAGATCGACGACACCACAACCGAATTCGTCAGGGTGGCGCGCTCCGGCCAGGTGCCGGAGGGCATCGTGCGCCGGTTCTACGCCGGCGAGCACGAATTCGCCGTGGCGCGGTTGAAGGGCAAGGCGTACGCCACCTCCAATTACTGCACGCATCTGGACTGCCTGCTGTCGTCGGGCAAGCTGCGCGACGACGGGATCGGCTGCTCCTGCCACGGCAGTGCGTTCGACCTGGAGACCGGCGAACCGATCAGCCCACCGGCCACCGAACCCATCAAGACCTATCCCTGCCAGGAGCGTGACGGCGAGATCTTCGTCGGGGTCAATCCCGGTGAGGCACCGTCCGGCCCCACCCGGCGGCAGCGTCGGCAAGGATGACACCCGTGCGCCCGCCCACCCTGTCGGCCTCGGCCATGGTCAGCAGCAGCCATCCCGCTGCCAGCCTGGCCGGCGCCCGAGTCCTGGCCGACGGCGGCAACGCCGTCGATGCCACCCTGGCGATGGCCGCGATGACGTGGCTCACCCTGCCCGGTCAGTGCGGTATCGGCGGCGACGCGTTCGCCGTGGTCCGCGAACCGGACGGGCGGGTCTGGACCGTCAACGGGTCCGGCTTCGGGCCCGACGGCGGCACCGCGGACTTCTACCGGGCGCAGGGAATGTCGCGCATCCCCAGGGTCGGGCCGCTGTCGGTCACGGTGCCGGGTGCACCCGCGGCGCTGACGGCGCTGCACGCCCACGGTGGCACCCGGGCGCTCTCCGAGCTGTGGGCGCCGGTGGCCGACGCCGCCGAACGTGGGCTGCCCTGCTCGGCGCGCACCGCCGGCGACGTGGCGGAGGCACTGCACGACGGCGACCCCGGGCTGCTGTCGGTGTACGCGCGGGCGCAGGTGGGCACCCAGCTGCCCCAACCCGATCTGGCCGCGACCATCCGCCGGCTCGCCGACGACCCGGCCTGGTTCTACACCGGCGAGTTCGCGCAGCGCGCGGTGGCGATGTTGCAGGCTGACGACGTTCCCTTCTCCGGCGACGAATGGGCGGCCGGGGCCGCGGTGGCGCGGGAGGGCGCGATCACCGGCCGCTACGCCGGTGCCGTGGTGCATCAGACCCCGCTGCCGACGCCGGGCTGGATGGTGCTGCAGCAGGCGGCACTCTGCGACGCGGCCGTCGGCTTCAGCGGATGGCTCTCGGCCCCGGCCGTCGATCGGATGGCCCGGGCCGCGCGGTTGACCTTCGCTGATCGATTTGTGTTGTGCGGCAATGACAATGACGGTTCCCGTTATGTGCTGGATCCGGATCGTATTCGCGCGCAGCGCCGCGATCTGGACGAGCGCACCGAAGCGCGCACACCCGTCGACGTCGGCGCCGGCGACACCACCTCCACCGTCGCGGTGGATTCCGAGGGCCGGGCCGTCAGCTTCATCCACTCGCTCGGGTTCACCTTCGGCGCCATGATCACCGTGCCGGGCACCGGGGTGGTGCTCAACAACCGCCTGGGACGCGGGGCATATCTGATCGAGGGACACCCCAACGAGGTGGCGCCGCGGCGCAAGCCGCTGCACACCCTGAACGCCTGGGTGGTCACCGACGACGCCGGCGAGCTGCTGCACGTGGGCAACACCCCCGGCGGCGACGGGCAGGTGCAGTGGAACATGCAGCTGCTCTCGCACCTGCTCGACCACGGGCTGGACCCGGCCGAGGCCGTAGCCGCACCGCGGTTCACCGTGTTCCCCGGCTCGGACGCAGACGTCATCGGCGCCCCCGACGAGTTGCGCGTCGAAGAGACGCTGCCCGAGCCGGTCCGGCGGGAGCTGGCCGAGCACCACCACGTCGTGGTGCAGCCGGCCCTGGGCGGCGGCGGCAGCGCGCAGGTGATCTCGCGGGACGAGCGCGGCATCCTCTTCGGTGCCGCCGACCCGCGCCAGGAAGGGATCGCCCTCGGTGTGGGGTGAACCCGGTGTCGACTGACGCCCCGCCGCCGCAGGGTGACTACATCCCCGCGGTGCTGCACGACGGCGTGGTCCACACCGCCGGGATGACGCCGCGACGCGACGGGGTGCTGCTGGTCAGCGGCATCGTGGGGGAGACGTTGAGCGTCGAGGAAGCCCGTGCGGCGGCGGCCATCGCCGTGGGAAACGCCCTGGCTGCGGTCCGTTCCGTGCTGCCCGCGGGCGCAGGCCTGCGGTGTCTGAAGATGACGGTGTTCATTGCGTGTGCGCCGGGCTTCACCCAGCTCAGCGCGGTCGCCGACGGTGCCTCCGCCGTGATCGCCGAACAGCTGGGCCGCCCAGGTCTGCCCGCGCGGTCGGCCATCGGCGTACTGTCGCTGCCGTCCGGTGCCCCCGTCGAGGTGGAGCTCACCGCCGCTGTGGTGTAACTCGCGCGCCGAAACCGACGTTTTCCGTCGGCCACTCGGGCGGTGTCACGAGCAGGGATTTGGAGCAAAGCTGGCTGTCACCTAGACTCTAGGGGTTGCCGTGGGCAGACCTCGGCTGTCGCCTGTGCTCAGGAGATGGCTCTGCGTGCCTTTCGACAACAAAGACCGCGCACGACAGGTTTATCAGCCTGCCCGGAATCCGGGGAGGGTGGCTTCTCCTGGCGTGCACACAGATAAATCAGGTCTGAGGAGATCTAGTGATTCAGCAGGAATCGCGGCTCAAGGTCGCCGACAACACGGGCGCCAAGGAGATCTTGTGCATCCGCGTGCTCGGCGGCTCGTCGCGGCGCTACGCCGGCATCGGTGATGTCATCGTGGCGACCGTCAAGGACGCCATCCCGGGCGGCAACGTCAAGCGTGGCGACGTCGTCAAGGCCGTTGTGGTGCGCACCGTCAAGGAGCGTCGTCGCGCCGACGGCAGCTACATCAAGTTCGACGAGAACGCCGCCGTCATCATCAAGGCCGACAACGATCCGCGCGGCACCCGCATCTTCGGCCCGGTCGGGCGCGAGCTGCGTGAGAAGCGCTTCATGAAGATCGTCTCGCTGGCTCCGGAGGTTTTGTAAATGAAGGTCCGCAAGGGCGACACCGTGCTCGTCATCTCGGGCAAGGACAAGGGCGCCAAGGGCAAGGTCCTGGTGGCCTACCCCGACCGCGAGCGCGTGCTCGTCGAGGGCGTCAACCGCATCAAGAAGCACACCCCGGTCTCGGCCAACCAGCGTGGCGCGTCCTCGGGCGGCATCGTCACCCAGGAAGCCCCGATCCACGTGTCGAACGTGATGGTCATCGATTCCGACGGCAAGCCGACCCGCGTCGCGATCCGTCGTGACGAGGAGACGGGCAAGAACGTCCGCATCGCCAAGACCAACGGCAAGGACATCTGAGAGACATGACCACAGTAGAGAGCAACGAGAAGGTTCAGCCCCGGCTGAAGCAGCGCTACCGCGACGAGATCAAGGGCGCGCTGAACACCCAGTTCGAGTACGCCAACGTCATGCAGATCCCCGGCGTGGTGAAGGTCATCGTCAACATGGGTGTCGGTGACGCCGCCCGCGACGCCAAGCTGATCAACGGCGCCGTCAACGACCTGGCGCTGATCACCGGCCAGAAGCCCGAGATCCGCAAGGCCCGCAAGTCCATCGCCCAGTTCAAGCTGCGCGAAGGCATGCCGATCGGTGCGCGCGTCACGCTGCGTGGCGACCGGATGTGGGAGTTCCTGGACCGGCTGATCTCGATCGCCCTGCCGCGTATCCGCGACTTCCGTGGCCTGAGCCCCAAGCAGTTCGACGGGACCGGCAACTACACGTTCGGCCTCAACGAGCAGTCGATGTTCCACGAGATCGACGTCGACTCCATCGACCGCCCCCGCGGCATGGACATCACCGTCGTCACCTCGGCGACCAACGACGACGAGGGGCGTGCGCTGCTGCGGGCCCTCGGTTTCCCGTTCAAGGAGAACTGAGCAGATGGCAAAGAAAGCTCTGGTCAACAAGGCCAACAAGAAGCCCAAGTTCGCGGTGCGCGCCTACACGCGGTGCAACAGGTGCGGTCGCCCGCACGCGGTCTACCGCAAGTTCGGACTCTGCCGGATCTGCCTGCGTGAGATGGCTCATGCGGGCGAGCTGCCCGGTGTGCAGAAGTCCAGCTGGTAAACCCTCCCCCTTCCTGACAAGCACATCGCGGAAGGCCAGCACACATGTGCGGGGAACCGCCGCGAGAAAGGTGACACACCTGTCATGACAATGACGGATCCGATCGCAGACTTCTTGACGCGTCTGCGCAACGCCAACTCGGCGTATCACGACGAAGTGACCCTGCCGCACTCGAAGATCAAGGCGAACATCGCCGAGATCCTCAAAAAAGAGGGTTACATCAGCGACTACCGCACCGAGGACGCCCGGGTGGGCAAGTCCCTGGTGGTTCAGCTCAAGTACGGCCCCAGCCGTGAGCGCAGCATCGCCGGCCTGCGACGGGTGTCCAAGCCCGGTCTGCGGGTCTACGCGAAGTCGACCAACCTGCCGCGCGTGCTCGGCGGCCTGGGCGTGGCGATCATCTCCACGTCCTCGGGCCTGCTGACCGACCGTCAGGCAGCACGATCGGGCGTGGGCGGCGAAGTCCTCGCGTACGTCTGGTAGCGGGACAGGAGTAGAGAAACCATGTCGCGTATTGGCAAGCAACCGGTCGTCATCCCCAGCGGTGTCGACGTGACCATCAACGGTCAGAACATCGCGGTGAAGGGCCCCAAGGGAACCCTCACCCTCGACGTCAGAGAGCCCATCAACGTCGCCCGCGACGATGACGGTGCCGTTGTCGTCACCCGTCCGAACGACGAGCGCGAGAACCGCTCGCTGCACGGGCTGTCCCGCACCCTGATCGCCAACCTGGTGACCGGTGTGACGCAGGGCTACACCACCAAGATGGAGATCTTCGGCGTCGGCTACCGCGTCGCGCTCAAGGGCACCAACCTGGAGTTCGCGCTCGGCTACAGCCACCCCGTCGTGATCACCGCCCCCGAGGGCGTCACGTTCGCGGTGGAGACCCCCACCAAGTTCTCGATCACCGGCATCGACAAGCAGAAGGTCGGCCAGATCGCGGCGAACATCCGCCGCCTGCGGAAGAGCGACCCCTACAAGGGCAAGGGCATCCGCTACGAGGGTGAGCAGATCCGCCGCAAGGTCGGAAAGACAGGTAAGTAACCATGGCTCAGACAGCTACACAGGCCGCCGCCCGTAAGCCGGTGGGCCAGAACATCTCCGCCACCCGTCGGGTTGCCCGGATCCGCCGCCACGCCCGGCTGCGCAAGAAGGTCACCGGCACCGAACTGCGGCCGCGCCTTGTGGTCAACCGCTCCTCGCGGCACATCCACGTGCAGCTGGTGAACGACCTGACCGGCACCACGGTTGCCGCTGCGTCGTCCATCGAGGCCGACGTGCGTGCAGTCGAGGGTGACAAGAAAGCCCAGAGCGTCCGGGTCGGTCAGTTGATCGCCGAGCGTGCCAAGGCTGCAGGCGTCACCGCCATCGTGTTCGACCGCGGTGGTTACAGCTACGGCGGCCGCATCGCCGCCCTGGCCGATGCCGCTCGCGAGAACGGACTCGAGTTCTAAATGACTGACAACGGAAGGACCGCATGATGGCGGAGCAGACTTCGGGTGCCGAGGGCGCCTCGAACACCGGCGCCCCCAGTGCCGGAACCCGTACCGATTTCCAGCGCGGCGGCCGTGACGACCGCGGCGGACGCGGCCGTGGCCGCGGCGACGACCGTGGTGGCCGCGGTGGCCGCGACGATCGGGAGAAGAGCCAGTACATCGAACGCGTCGTCACCATCAACCGCGTCTCCAAGGTGGTCAAGGGTGGTCGGCGCTTCAGCTTCACCGCCCTGGTGATCGTCGGTGACGGCAAGGGCATGGTCGGCGTGGGCTACGGCAAGGCCAAGGAAGTTCCGGCCGCCATCGCCAAGGGTGTCGAAGAGGCTCGCAAGAACTTCTTCCGCGTGCCGCTGATCGGCAGCACCGTGACCCACCCGGTCCAAGGTGAGGCCGCTGCCGGTGTCGTGATGCTGCGCCCGGCCAGCCCCGGTACCGGCGTCATCGCCGGTGGTGCCTGCCGCGCGGTGCTGGAATGCGCCGGCGTGCACGACGTGCTGGCCAAGTCGCTGGGCAGCGACAACGCGATCAACGTGGTGCATGCCACCGTTGCCGCGCTGAAGCTGCTGCAGCGTCCCGAAGAGGTGGCGGCCCGTCGTGGCCTGCCCATCGAGGACGTCGCGCCGGCTCGGATGCTGCGCGCCCGTCGCGAGAGCGATGCGCTGGCGGCTGCCGCTGCGCGTGAAGGAAGCAACTGATCATGGCAGAACTCAAGATCACCCAGGTGCGGGGCATCATCGGTGCCCGCCACAATGCGCGTGAGAGCCTGCGCACCCTGGGTCTGCGCAAGATCCGTCAGTCGGTCGTACGTGAGGACAACGCCCAGACGCGTGGCCTCATCAAGGCCGTTCATCACCTGGTAGAGGTGGAGGAGGTCCAGTGAGCGTCATCAAGCTGCACGACCTGAAGCCGGCTCCCGGTTCCAAGAAGGCCAAGACCCGCGTCGGTCGCGGTGAGGGTTCCAAGGGCAAGACCGCCGGCCGCGGTACCAAGGGCACCAAGGCACGCAAGAACGTGCCGGTGACCTTCGAGGGTGGGCAGATGCCCATCCACATGCGGCTGCCGAAGCTCAAGGGCTTCCGCAACCGCTTCCGCACCGAGTACGGCGTGGTCAACGTCGGGGATCTCGCCAAGGCGTTCCCCGAGGGTGGCACCGTCGGGGTCCACGAGCTGGTGGCCAAGGGCCTGGTGCGCAAGAACGTGTTGGTCAAGGTCCTGGGCGACGGCAAGCTGTCGGCCAAGGTGGATGTCACCGCGCACAAGTTCTCCGGGAGCGCCCGCGAGGCGATCGCCGCCGCCGGTGGGTCCGCCACCGAGCTGTAGGAACTGCTGAGAAAGGCCCCGCACGCCGAGCGTGCGGGGCCCTTTCTCGTCTGTTGGTCAGCGCGAGGCGACCTGCAGCAGTTCCGAGAGTCCGGTGCGGTGCAGCATCTCCGCGCGCAGCCGGTCCAGCACGGCGAAGCCGACGTCCGCGCCGTCCTGCGCGGGGTCGATGTGCACCCGGAACGGCCGCGACCCGCGCGGTGCCCCGACCACGGCGACCACGGCCTGTGCCACCGCCGCCGGATCGGCGTCGGGCGGGACCACCGAGTTGAACGCCTCCTGCACCCGGTCGGTGAAGCCGGCGTAGGGCCCCGCCTCGTAGGCTTCGGCCACCGCGGTGTCGTCCGGGGACCCGGCGTGGGCGAAGTGGTTGGTGCCCTGGGTGAAGGCGCCAGGGACGATGATCGAGGTCTCGATGCCCCACAGCGCCAGTTCGCGGGCGTAGCTGACCGCCAGCGAATCCATCGCCGCCTTGGCAGCGAAGTACGGGCCCAGGTAGGGCGGTGTACCGCCGGCGGCGCTGCTGCTCGACATCCACACCAGCAGTCCGTCGCCCCGGTCCCGCAGGTGGGGCAGCGCAGCCCGGTTGACGCGCTGCGAGCCGACGACGTTGACGTCGTAGAGCGCGGCGAGCTGATCGGGGCTGAACGCCTCCGACGGCCCGTAGACCATGTGCCCGGCGTTGTGCACCAGGACGTCGAGGTGGCCGTGATCGGCGACCACGTGCGCCACCGCGTTCTCGACGGAGACGGTGTCCGAGACGTCGAGGTCCAGGGCGCGCAGGTCCACCCCGTGCGTGGCGGCGTGGTCCCTGATGGCTGCCACCTGTTCGGCGTTGTGGCCGTCGGTGCCGCGCATCGACGCGTAGACCACGTGGCCGGCGCCGGCCAGCGCCTCGGCGCACATGCGCCCGAATCCGCTGGAGGCGCCGGTGACGAGAATGACCTTGCCGGACATCACTGCCCCCCGTGCGGGTCGGAGGAGTTCAGGGTCGCGACGACGTCGTCGTAGTCACCGCGCGCTTCGCTGTAGCGCAGCAGCTTCACCCGCTCCACCTGGATCTCCTTGGCCTGCGGCTGGTTTTCCAGGATGTCCATCACCTCAGAGATGAAGTCCTCCAACGGCATCGCGAAGTCGCTGTCCCGCTGCCCGGGCAGCAGATCGGTGGCCACCGACGGCGGTACCAGTTCCCGCAGTTCGACGCTGGTGTCGGCCAGCTGCAGCCGCAGCGACTCGGTGAGCATGTGGATGGCGGCCTTGGTGGCGTTGTAGCTGGGGGTGGCCCGTAGCGGGGTGAATGCCAGACCGGAGGAGACGGTCACCACGGTGGCGGCGGGGCGGGTCTGCAGGTGCTCGATGAAGGCCGCGATCAGCCGGATCGGGCCCAGCAAATTGGTGGTGACGATCGATTCGGCGGAGTCCAGGAAACCCTCGGGGTGGTGCCAGTCCTCGACCTTCATGATGCCGGCCATCGCGATCACGACATTCAGGTCCGGGTACCGGGACAGCACGTCCTCGCGCGCTGCCCGGATGCTCTCCGGGTCGGCGGTGTCGATACGCACGGTGCCGAATTCCGGGTTCGCGGAGGCGATCTGGTCGAGCAATTCGGTACGCCGGCCGCCGACGATGACGGTGTTGCCGCGCTTCTGCAGCTCGGTGGCCAGGGCCAGGCCGATTCCGCTGGTGGAGCCGGGGATGAAGATGGTGTTGCCGGAGATGTTCATGGTGTCCTTTCTTGGTCCGTAGTCGCTACAACCCACGCTGCCAAAGAAGCTTCCATAAGTCCCATGCATTCTTATGATGCTGAGCATGCACCTGACGCATATCCTGCGCGCGGACCTGAACCTCATCCCGGTACTGGCCGCCCTGCTCGATGAGCGGCACGTATCGCGAGCCGCCGCGCGGTTGGGGATGAGTCAGCCGGCCACCAGTCGGGCGCTGCAACGGTTGCGGTCGCTGCTGGGTGACCCGTTGCTGATCCGCGAGCGCGACGGCTACCGGCTCACGGCGCGGGCGCAGATCCTGCACACCCAGCTCGGGACGGTGCTGCCGGCGCTGGAAGCGCTGGTGTCACCGGATTCGTTCGAGCCGGCCGATTCCACCACGCCGGTGCAGCTGGTCGGGACCGACTTCGCGGTGCGCCGTTTCGGCCCGGCCATCTGCCGGCGGCTGGGCGCGGACGCCCCGCAGGCGCCGGTGCGGTTCCACAGCTGGCGCTACGACACGATGGCCGACCAGATCCGCGGCGGCAACGTCGATCTCGGCCTGTTCGGCGGGTTCGCGCCCGACGACCTGTCGGTCGGCGAACTGTTGACCGAGCGCTTCGTCTGCGTTGTCGACGTCGACCACCCGGCGGCGGGTGCGGAGTTCACGCTGCGGGACTACCTGAGGCAACGCCATCTGGTGATCGACGTCGCCGAGGGCCGCCAGCCCGACGTCGACCTTCCGCTGAGAGCCCTCGGCGCGCAGCGTCATGCCGCGGTGGTGGTGCCCTATCACCTGGCGGTGCCTGCGCTGCTGGCCGGCACCGACCTGGTGGCCACCGTCCCGATCACCCTGGCGCAGGGGTGGCCGCAGCTGTACCCGGTGCGGCTGCTCGGTGCTCCGGTGCAGGTGCGTGAGCTGGAGTACCGGATGATCTGGCACCGGGCCTACGACGACGACCGCCGACACCGCTGGCTGCGTTCGGTGGTCCGGGACGCGGTGGCGCTCAGCGCCCCGACGGCACTACCGTGACGGGACGGTAGGACGTGTGCAGCAACGACTTCGCCACGCTGCCCAGCACCACCCGGCGCAGCCCGGTGCGCCCGCGCGAGCCGACCACCAAGGCAGCCGCGTTGTGTTCGTCGGCCACGGCGCAGAGAGTCTCGGCAGTGGCGGCCGAGCCGCGGCCCCGGCCGGGCGCGGCGTTGATCACCGAGACGCCCGCCGGTGCCGCTGTCGTGGGCTCGGCGGTGTCGTCCGAGGAGACGGACACCGCCAGTAGCTGCCTGCCGGGGAACAGGTGCTGCGCGGCGGCCACCGCGGTGGCCGCACCCGCCGACTGGTCGAAGCCCACCACGATGGGGCCGGCGGCCAGCGCCTCGTGCTCGGCGGCCAGCAGCGTCCGCTTGGTCACCACCACCGGCACCGGTGAGTGCAGCACCAGCAGTTCGGACACGCTGCCGAGCATCGCCTCGGACCCGGTGAGCCCGCGCGAGCCCACCACCACCGCGTCGGGCGTGTGCGTCTCGGCCAGTTGCGCCAGGCCGATGCCCTCACCGCCCCAGGCCTGTTTGACCAGCGCCTCGGCGTCCCAGCCGCCGGCCGTGGCCAACGCCACCCCGGAGTCGGTGAGCAGTTCGGCCTCGAAAGTGCCTTCGCGCTCCACGGCCTCGGTCAGCGCGGTGATGTTCCGCGACGACAGCCGCAGCCGACGGCGCAGGGCGGGGCTGGCGAACGGCGGGGTCAGGACGTAGGTGATGCGGGCATGCGCCTTCGGAAACAACCTCGTTCCGACTCGGATCGCAGTGGTGGCAGCCGGTGATCCGTCGTAGCCGACAAGCAGATCCATGAGGTCCCCGTTCGATTCCGTGTACACAGTCGATGTTCAGCTTAGTTTCTCCGCTCCGACCGGTCGGTAAGCTCGAAGCATGTTCGCTCTTTCCGGAGTTCCCGGCCTCGACGATGTGCGTACGCTGGCCCGCAAGGTCGACACCGCGCGCCACCACGGAATCCCGAACGGGTGCATCATCGAGTTGAACCTCGACATCGTGCCGCCCGAGACCGTCGGCTTCGACCCACTGGTGGTGCTCACCCGGGGCGGGCGCCCGATGACGCTGCGGCAGGCGGTCGCCGCGATCCACCGCGCCGCAGAGGACCCGCGCGTAGCGGGACTGATTGCGCGCGTTCAAATTCCGGCCGCCGCAGCCGGCCCGGTCCAGGAACTGCGGGCGGCCATCGCCGCGTTCACCGCCCACAAGCCGTCACTGGCCTGGGCGGAGACCTATCCGGGGACGCTGGCGTACTACCTGGCGTCGGCGTTCGGTGAGGTCTGGATGCAGCCGTCGGGCACGGTGGGCCTGGTCGGCTTCGCCACCAACGCCCTGTTCCTGCGCGACGCCCTGGACAAGGCCGGGATCGAGGCGCAGTTCGTCGCGCGGGGTGAATACAAGTCTGCGGCAAATCTTTTCACACAGGACAGCTACACCGACGCCCACCGCGAGGCGGACACCCGGCTGCTGCAGAGCCTGCACGAGCAGGTGTGGCAGGCGGTGGCCCGGTCGCGCGGCATAGACGTTGCCGAGGTCAACGCCCTGGCCGACCGGGCGCCGCTGCTGCGTGACGACGCCGTCTCGGGGCGTCTGGTGGACCGGATCGGCTTCCGGGACGAGGCCTACGCGCGGATCGCAGAACTTGTTGGCGCCGAAGGTATCTCACCCGAGACGGGTAGCGCTGACGACGACGGCGCGCCGCCTCGGCTGTTCCTGTCGCGGTACGCCAAGGCGTCCGCGCAGAACGGGCCCTCGGTGCCGGTGCCGGGGCGCGCCAGGAAGCCCAAGGTGGCGGTGGTGACACTCGCGGGACCCATCGTCAGCGGCCGCGGCGGTTCGGGATCGCCGTTGGGCAGGTCCAACGCCGGTGCCGACACCATCGCCGCCGCACTGCGTGCGGCCACCGCCGACGACGACGTCGACGCCATCGTGCTGCGGGTCGAGAGCCCCGGCGGCTCGGTGACCGGGTCCGAGACCATCTGGCGTGAGGTGGTCCGGGCCGTGGACGCCGGCACCCCGGTGGTGGCCTCCATGGGCGCGGTTGCCGCCTCCGGCGGGTATTACGTGTCCATGGCCGCCAGCGCCATCGTGGCCAACCCGGGCACCATCACCGGGTCCATCGGCGTGGTGACGGGCAAGCTGGTCGCCCGGGATCTCAAGGACCGCCTCGGCATCGGTTCGGATGCGGTGCGCACCAACGCCAACGCCGACGCCTGGTCGGTCAACGCCCCGTTCACCGAGGCCCAGCAGCAGCAGGTCGAGGCCGAAGCCGACCTGTTCTACAACGACTTCCTGGCCCGGGTGGCCGCCGGCCGCAACCTCAGTGTCGAGGCGGTGGACGCCGTGGCCCGGGGCCGGATCTGGACCGGGGCCGACGCGCTGGCGCACGGGCTGGTCGACGAGCTCGGTGGGCTGCGCACCGCGATCGAGCGGGCGAAGGTGCTGGCCGGCTTCGACGCCGACGCCGAGGTGAACCTGGCCGCCTACCCCGGATCATCGGTGCTGGAGGTGCTGCGACCCAAGCAGTCCTCCCAGCCCGCTGCGGCCTCGTTGCCGGAAGCGGTCGGCTCACTGCTGGTCCAGTCGGTGGCGGGTGTGCTGAGCCAGGCCGAGCGCACCCTCAGCGGCGCCAGCGTGCTGTGGCTGGGGGACACCCGGCTCTAGGCCGGGCGGACCGCGCTGACGTACACGATGTCACCCAGCGGGTCGTTCTCGTCGAGTGTCGGCGGGCGAAGGCCGTTGCGGCGGAACAACTCCGAGTTGGGCACGGTGTCCACCTGCCAGCCGCGATCGCCCAGGTAGTCCGCTGCGCTGTGCCGATGACCGCGGTACACCAGCGCGGCCATGTCCAGGTCCAGCCCCTGATCGGCGAATGCCGCCGAGGCGGCCGAGACCCGGTCGGTGTCGAGGTCGACGATGCCGGGTGCGAACTCGGTGGCGACCATGCTGGCGGGGGCGCTGAGGTCGATGATCGTGTCGAACAACCGGTCCTGAGCCTCCGGCGGCAGATAGATCAGCAGCCCCTCGGCGCACCAGGCGGTCGGTTGCGCGGCGTCCCAGCCGGCGGCGCGCAGCGCGGCAGGCCAGTCCTGGCGCAGGTCGACGCCGATGGCGCGCCGCTGCGCCGTCGGCTGCGCACCGAGCTGGGACAACGTGTCGGTCTTGAAGTCGATCACCTGCGGCTGGTCCAACTCGTAGACCGTGGTGCCGCCGAGCCAGGGCAGCCGGTAGGCGCGGGAGTCCAGCCCGGCGGCCAGGATCACCGCCTGCCGGATCCCGGCGTCGCCGGCGGAACGGAAGTAGTCGTCGAAGAACTTGGTACGCAAGGCCATTGCGTCGATCATCTGCTCGGCGCGTTCCGGGGTGAAGTCGGGGAACTGCGTGAGGTCCATCTGTCCGTCGACCATCCTGGTGGAGAAGTCGATCCCGACCGCACGCACCAGGGGAGCGGCCCACGGGTCATCGATGAACCGGCCGGCCTGGGTGGCCAGCGCCCGCGCGGCCGCCACCATGGTCGCGGTGGTGCCCACGCTGGACGCGGGATCCCAGGAGTCGTCTTCGGTACGTGCCATGCGCCTACTCTAGGGCAGCGGTCAGATATCCCGAGTCGCCGCCGAGGAACGCCGAGAGATCATCGGTCGGCAACTCAAAACCGTTGGCGGCGAACGCGTCCGCAGCCCGCAACGTCCGCGTCTGCCAGCCCAGCCCCTGCAGGTAGGCGCCCGCGGAGTTGCGCTGCCCCTGGTAGAACAGCTCGGAGAGCCGGATGTCGGAGCCGGCCTGCTGTGAGCGTTGATCGATCTTCTGCGCCCAGTCCGCCGGCAGCGCATCCATGTCCATGTGTTCGGTGGCCAGTCGGCTGCCCGGGGCCGAGAGCGCGGTGATGTGGTCGAACAGCGTGTCCTGGGCATCTGGCGGCAGGTAGATCAGCAGGCCTTCGGCGATCCACGCCGTCGGCCGCGACGGATCAAAACCGGCCTGCCTCAGCGCCGTGGGCCAGTCGTCGCGCAGGTCGATCCCGACGGTACGACGGTCCGCCGACGGGGTGGCGCCCAACGCGGCCAAGGTGCGCGTCTTGAAGTCGATGACCTCCGGCTGGTCCACCTCGAAGACCGTGGTCCCGGCCGGCCACGTCAGGCGGTAGGCCCTGGTGTCCAACCCGGATGCCAAGATCACCGCCTGGGTCAGGCCCGAGTCGATGAGGAAGTCGTCGAAGAACCGGGTGCGCACCACCATCTGCTCGATCATGGTCTGGCGGCTCATCAGCGGGTCGTCCTCGGTCAAGACGCCGCCGTCGATCATCGCGATGAACTGCTCCACCCCGACGGCCCGCACCAGCGGGTCAGCCCAGGGATCCTCGAGCAGAGCGTCGGGACCCTGTGAGGCCATCGCCCGGCCGGCGGCCACCGCGGTGGCGGTGGCGCCCACGCTGGAGGCCAGATCCCAGGTGTCGGAGTCGGTTCGTGTCATGGTCAATCCTTCCTGGTGGCGATCACGGACAGTGAGTTGCGCAGCGGGGCCAAGGTGTCGGAGGTGGGAAAGGCCCGCCCGTACGAGGCGAACACCTCGGGGCGTGACCGCGCGGTGACGTCCCACCCGCGGGTGCTGAGGTAGTCGACGACGGAGTTGCGCTCACCGCCGTAGGACAGGTCGGCGAAGTCGAGGTCGAAACCCTGCGATCCCCACTGCTCCCGGATCGCTGCCGCCCGTTGCCCGATGGCCGCGCCGGCATCGGGGTGGTACTCGGTGGCCAGCCGGCTGCCCGGGGCCGAGAGTGCGGTGAGGTGATCAAACAGCCGGTCCTGCGCCTGTGGCGGCAGATAGATCAGTAGTCCCTCGGCGCTCCACGCGGTGGGCAGGGAGTCGTCGAACCCGGCGGCGCGCAGCGCGGCGGGCCAGTCGTCGCGCAGGTCCACCGCCACCGTCCGGCGGTCCACCGTGGGTTCGGCACCCAACCCGGCCAGGGTCGTGGACTTGAAATCGATCACCTGGGGCTGGTCGATCTCGTAGACCACGGCGCCCGCGGGCCAGGCCAGGCGGTACGCCCGCGAATCGAGACCGGAGGCCAGGATGACGGCCTGCGGCAGGTCGGCGGAGACGAAGAAGTCGTCGAAGAACCGGGTGCGCACCGCCATGACGGTGGTCATGGCGGTCGCCGCCTCGGCGGCCTCCTCCGGAACCTCGAGGGCGCGATCGACCATCTTGGTGAAGAAGTCCACCCCGACGGCGCGCACCAGCGGTGCGGCGTAGGGGTCGTCGATCAGCGGATCGGGTTCGGTGCTGGCCAGCGCGCGGGCGGCGGCCACCATGGTGGCCGTCGCGCCGACGCTGGAGGCCAGATCCCAGGAGTCGGTGTCCGTGCGCCCGGCCGGAGTGCTCATCGTTGTGCGGTGATGTACACGACGTCGCCGAAGCCGACCTCGTCGTCCTCCACCGGGGTCAGGCCGGCCGCGCGGATCAGTTCCTCGGCCTTGCGCGCCTCGACCTGCCAGCCGTGCTCACGCAGGTAGCCGGCGGCCTCGGCACGCTCGCCCAGGAAGGTCAGCTCGGAGAAGTCGAGATCAAAGCCGTGGTCCTGCCACCGCGAGGTCACCGACTGCATCCGTTCGCGGGCGGCCTCCTGATCCGCGGCGCTGATGACCGGCACGCCCTCGACGGCCAGCCGGCTGCCCGCCGGGCTCAGCTCGGCGATCTGGTCCAGCAGACGGTCCTGGGCCTCTGGCGGCAGGTAGCCCAGTAGTCCTTCGGCGATCCAGGCGATGGGGGCCGAGGTGTCCAGCCCCGCCTCGCGCAGGGCCGTCGGCCAGTCGTCGCGCAGGTCGATCGCGACCGTCTTGTGCTCGGCGGTCGGCGTGGCACCCAGATCGGCCAGCGCCTGGGTCTTGAACGCGATCACCTCGGGCTGGTCGATCTCGAAGACGGTGGTGCCGGCCGGCCACTGCAGGCGGTAGGCGCGGGCGTCCAGGCCGGCGGCCAGGATCACGGCCTGGCGGATGCCGGCGTCGGTGGCGGCGCGGAAGAAGTCGTCGAAGAAGCGGGTGCGGGCGGCCATGCCGTCGGCAAAGCGCTGGACGCTCACCGGGGCGGAGCCGGAATCCAGGTCCGCTGCAGTCAGCTCGCCGGTGGCGAGTTTGGTGAAGAAGTCGACTCCGACCGCGCGCACCAGTGGTTCGGCGAACGGGTCGTTGATCACGGCGTCGGGGGAGTTGGTGGCCATGGCGCGCGCGGCGGCCACCATGGTGGCGGTGGCGCCGACGCTCGAGGCGAGGTCCCAGGTGTCGTTGTCGGTGCGCGGCATGAGCGTGAGTTCCTTCCCGAAGGTTAGTTAGCTGAGCTATAGACCACCCTACGCCGGGAAGGCTGGTAACCGACTGAGAGCAGTAGATGCGGTCGATGAGGGGCCCGGCTGTTACTCTCGTACACTGATTTGACGCGCGAGGCCGCTGGCTGTGGTTACCCCTCTGGCCTGCCGGTACTCGCAGCAAGACCCAGGATTTACCCGTCGCTGGCCCGGCCAGCCCCATCGGCACGTCGCGATAGAGCTGGCTGCCCAGGAGGAAGAGTGCTCTCGGCTTTCATCTCAGCGCTGCGGACAGCCGATCTCAGGAAAAAGATCCTGTTCACGCTGGCGATGGTCATCCTGTACCGGGTCGGCGCCTCGCTGCCGTCCCCCGGGGTGAACTACGGCAACGTGCAGCAGTGCATCGAACAGGTCAGTGGCGGCGACTCCGGCCAGATCTATTCGCTGATCAACCTTTTCTCCGGCGGAGCGCTGTTGCAGCTGTCGGTGTTCGCGGTCGGCGTAATGCCGTACATCACCGCGAGCATCATCGTGCAGCTGCTCACCGTGGTGATTCCGCGCTTCGAACAGCTGCGCAAGGAAGGACAGTCCGGTCAGGCCAAGATGACGCAGTACACGCGTTATCTCGCGGTCGCGCTGGCTGTCCTGCAGGCCACGTCGATCGTGGCGCTGGCCGCCAACGGCGGCCTGCTGCAGGGTTGCTCGCTGGACATCATCGACGACCAGAGCATCTTCGTGCTGGTGGTCATCGTCATCGTCATGACCGCGGGTGCCTCGCTGGTGATGTGGATGGGCGAGCTGGTCACCGAGCGCGGCATCGGCAACGGTATGTCGCTGCTGATCTTCGCCGGCATCGCCGCCGCCATCCCCGGTGAAGGCAAGAACATCCTGGACAGCCGCGGCAACATGGTCTTCGCGCTCGTCTGCCTCGCAGCCTTGATCATCATCATCGGTGTGGTCTTCGTGGAGCAGGGCCAGCGCCGCATCCCGGTGCAGTACGCCAAGCGCATGGTCGGCCGCAAGATGTACGGCGGCACGTCGACCTACCTGCCGCTGAAGGTCAACCAGGCCGGCGTCATCCCCGTCATCTTCGCGTCCTCGCTGATCTACATCCCGCAGCTGATCACCCAGCTGATCCAGAGCGGCAGCAGCAACCCCGGCCAGGGCTGGTGGGAGAAGTTCGTCGCGGACTACCTGTCCAACCCGTCGGACCCGATCTACATCGCGCTGTACTTCGGTCTGATCGTGTTCTTCACCTACTTCTATGTGTCGATCACGTTCAACCCCGACGAGCGCGCCGACGAGATGAAGAAGTTCGGTGGTTTCATCCCCGGCATCCGCCCCGGTAAGCCGACCGCCGACTACCTGCGCTACGTCCTGAGCCGGATCACGCTGCCCGGCTCGATCTACCTCGGCATCATCGCCGTGCTGCCCAACGTCTTCCTCGACATCGGCAACAGCGGCGGTGGCGTGCAGAACCTGCCGTTCGGTGGCACCGCGGTGCTGATCATGATCGGCGTGGGTCTGGACACCGTGAAGCAGATTGAGAGCCAGCTCATGCAGCGCAACTACGAAGGGTTCCTCAAATGAGAATCGTTCTCCTCGGGCCCCCCGGTGCAGGCAAGGGCACGCAGGCCGTGAAGCTGGCCGAGAAGCTCGGCGTCCCGCAGATCTCCACCGGCGACCTGTTCCGCCACAACATCAGCGCCGGCACCGAGCTGGGGATCGAAGCCAAGAAGTACCTCGACGCCGGCGACCTGGTGCCCGCAACGCTGACCAATGCGCTGGTCGACAGTCGTCTCGACGACGAGGACGCCGCCGCCGGGTTCATCCTGGACGGCTTCCCGCGGTCGGTGGAGCAGGCTGCGGCGCTCGAGGAGATGCTGCGCAAGCGCGGCCTGAAGCTCGACGCCGTGGTGGAGTTCCGGGTCCCGGAGGACGAACTGGTGCAGCGCCTGAAGGGACGCGGCCGCGCCGACGACACCGAGGACGTCATCCGCAACCGTTTCAAGGTGTATCGGGACGAGACCGCTCCGCTGCTGGACCACTACAGCGCCGAACTGAAGACCGTGGACGCCGTCGGATCGCTCGACGAGGTGTTCGCCCGGGCGCTGCAGGCGCTCGGCAAGTAATGGTCTCGATCCCCGGGCTGCGCGGCCGCAAGGTCGTGCCGCAACGGAGCCCCGGTGAACTCGACGCCATGGCCGTCGCGGGTGCCCTGGTGGCCAGAGCGCTGCGCGCGGTGCAACAAGCCGCGGTTCCCGGCGCGTCCACCCTGGACCTCGACCGGGTGGCCGAGTCCGTCATCCGTGACGGCGGCGGCATCCCGTCGTTCCTCGGCTATCACGGCTACCCGGCCAGCATCTGCTCCTCGGTCAACGACCGCGTGGTCCACGGCATCCCGTCGACGTCCGACGTGCTGGCCTCCGGCGACCTGGTGTCCATCGATTGCGGCGCCATCGTCGACGGGTGGCACGGCGATTCCGCCGTCACCTTCGGCGTGGGCCCGCTGATCCCGGCGGATGAGTTCCTCTCCGCGGCCACCCGGGAGTCCATGGAGGCCGGCATCGCCGCCATGGTGCCCGGCAACAAGCTCGGCGACGTCTCGCACGCCATCGAGAGCGGTACGAGGGCCGCCGAGCGCAAGTACGACCGGAAGTTCGGCATCGTCGCCGGGTACGGCGGCCACGGCATCGGACGCCAGATGCACATGGATCCGTTCCTGCCCAACGAAGGCCCGCCCGGGCGCGGTCCGCTGCTGGCCCCGGGCTCGGTGCTGGCCATCGAACCGATGCTGACTCTCGGAACCACGGCCACCCGCACCCTCGACGACGACTGGACCGTGGTCACCACCGACGGCTCCCGGGCCGCGCACTGGGAGCACACCGTCGCTGTCACCGACGACGGACCCCGCATCCTGACTCTCTGAGTCCCCGGTGCCCGAAGGCGACACGGTCTACGCGTTGGCCCGGCGCCTGAGAGCGGCGCTGGACGGCCGCACGCTGAGCGTCGGTGAACTCCGGGTGCCGCAGCACGCCACCGACGACCTCGCCGGTCGCATGGTGCTCGAGCACGTCACCCATGGCAAGCATCTGCTCACCCGGCTTTCCGGCGACCTCACCGTGCACACGCATCTCAAGATGTCCGGGTCGTGGACCATCTCCGGGGCGGGCCGGTGGCTGCCGCGCACCGTGATGCCGGACGTGCGGGTGATCCTGCGCACCGACGGCCCGGCGGCCTACGGGGTGAGGTTGCCGGTGGTGGATCTGCTGCGCACCCGCGACGAGCGCGACGTCATCGGGCACCTGGGACCTGACCCGCTGCGCGAGGACTGGGACCCCGCCGAGGCAGCCCGCCGGCTCGCCGCGGCGCCGGACCGCCCGCTGGTGGCCGCCCTGCTGGATCAGCGCTGCGTCGCGGGGTTCGGCAACCTGTGGGCCAACGAGCTGTGTTTCCTGCGCGGACACAACCCGTGGACGCCGGTGGCCGACGTCGACGTGGACGCGCTGCTGCGCCTCGGTGCGCGAGCGCTGCGACATTCGGCGACGGTGCCGGGCGCCATGCAGGTCACCACCGGGGTACGCCGCAAGGGCGAACAGCACTGGGTGGCCGGCCGCGCGGGCCGGCCCTGCCTGCGGTGCGGTACGACCGTGCAGGTGGTCGACGAGGTGCCCGGAGATCCGGAACGACGCCGGACGTGGTGGTGTCCCCGGTGTCAGCCCCGCTGACGATGCTTGAATGGTCGGATGCCGGAGCCAACCCGCGACCCCATCGCGCAGGCGCGCACCAACTGGGAGAAGGCCGGGTGGGGTGACGTCGCCGACGGCATGGTGGCCGTGACGTCGGTGATGCGCGCGCACCAGATTCTGCTGGCGCGCGTGGAAAGTGCCTTGCGGCCTTATGATCTGAGCTTCTCCCGGTTCGAACTGCTGCGGCTGCTGGCCTTCAGCCGCAACGGCGCCCTGCCGATCACCAAGGCGTCGGACCGGCTGCAGGTGCACGTCACCAGCGTCACGCACGCCATCCGCCGCCTGGAGGCCAGTGGTCTGGTGCGCAGGGTTCCGCACCCCACCGACGGCCGCACCACCCTGGTGGAGATCACCGAGCTGGGGCGCTCCACCGTCGAAGACGCCACGGAGACGCTGAACCGCAAGGTGTTCGCCGACATCGGCATCTCGGAGGCGCAAGCGCAGGCGCTGGTGGGCGCCATCGAGACCCTGCGCCACAGCGCGGGCGACTTCTAGCTCAGCGCAGGGCGTTGATGACGGCGCTGAAGTCCTCGCCGGCGTGCTCCTCGTTGAACGCGCGGTAGATCTCGGCGGCGTGGGTGCCCAGCGGCGCCTGGGATCCGGTGGAGGACACCGCGTCCATCGCCAGACCCAGGTCCTTGTTCATCAGCGCGGTGGCGAACCCGGGTTTGAAGTCGTTGTTGGCCGGCGACGTCGGGACCGGCCCGGGGACCGGACAGTTGGTGTGCACCGACCAGCAGTTCCCGGTGGCGCCGGTGATCACGTCGAACAGCGACTGGTCGGACAATCCCAGCTTCTCGGCCAGCACGAACGCCTCGCCGATGGCGATCTGCTGCACTGCCAGCACCATGTTGTTGCACAGCTTGGCGGCCTGGCCGGTGCCCGACGCCCCGCAGTGGATGATCTTGCCCGCCATGGGATCCAGCACCGGGCGTGCGCGTTCGACGGCCTCGTCGCTGCCGCCCACCATGAAGGCCAGGGTGCCCGCGGTGGCGCCCTTGACGCCGCCGGAGACCGGGGCGTCGATCTGCAGGAAGCCGCCCTTCTCGGCTTGGGCGTTGATCTCCCGGGCGTCGGCCACCGAGATGGTGGAGGTGTCGATGAACAGTGTCCCCGGGGCAGCAGCGGGCAGCGCCTCGGCGTAACAGGACTTCACGATGGCGCCGTTGGGCAGCGAGGTGATCACCACCTCGGCTCCCGACACCGCCTCGGCGCCGGTGTCGAACACGCTGGCGCCCTTGGCTTCCAGGGCTTCACGCAGGGCGGGTACCAGGTCGAAGGCCCGCACGGGGTGCCCGGCGGCCACCAGGTTGGCTGCCATCGGGCCGCCCATGTTGCCCAGGCCCAGGAATGCGATCGTCGTCATCGACTACCTCTCAACTCGCCGCTCGCGCGCGTGCGGCTTCTGCTCTGCCGATCACGACGCGCATGATTTCGTTGGTGCCTTCCAGGATCCGGTGCACCCGCAGGTCGCGGACGATCTTCTCCAGCCCGTATTCCTTGAGGTAGCCGTATCCGCCGTGCAATTGCAGGGCCTGATCGGCCACCTCGTAACAGGCATCGGTGACATAGCGCTTGGCCATCGCGCACAACGCCACCTTGTCGGGGTCGTCGGCGTCCAGCGCAGCGGCAGCCTGCCACAACAGCATTCTTGAGGTCTGCAGCGCGGTGGCCATATCGGCCAGGGTGAACCTGATGGTCGGCTCGTCGAGCAGCGATGCCCCGAAGGCCTCGCGGTCGCGGACGTAGGCCGCTGCCTTCTCGTAGGCGGTCTGCGCCCCGCCCAGTGAGCAGGCGGCGATGTTGATCCGGCCACCGTTGAGCCCGCTCATGGCGATACCGAAACCGGTGCCTTCGTCGCCGCCCAGCAGATTCTCCGCCGGCACCCGCACGCCTTCGAAGATCACCTGGGCGGTGGGCTGGGCGTTCCACCCCATCTTGACCTCGTCGGGTCCGAAAGACAGTCCAGCGGAGTCTTTCTCGACGACAAACGCCGAGATACCGCGCGGTCCTTCGCCGCCGGTGCGGGCCATCACCACATAGACATCGGAGCTGCCGGCACCGGAGATGAACTGTTTGACCCCGTCCAGGACGTAGTGCTCACCGTCCCGGACCGCCCGGGTGCGCAATGCCGAGGCATCCGAACCCGCCCCCGGTTCGGTCAGACAGTACGAGGCAATGGCCTCCATCGACGCCAGTTTCGGTACCCAGGTCTTGCGCTGCTCGCGGGTGCCGTAGGTGTCGATCATCCACGCGCACATGTTGTGGATCGACAGGAACGCCGCCACGGTGGGATCGGCGGCGGCCAACTGCTCGAAGATGCGGACCGCATCGATACGCCGCAGGCCGCTGCCGCCGACGTCTTCATTGCAGTACACCGCCGCCATCCCGAGCTCGGCGGCCGCGCGCAGCTCCTCGACCGGAAAGTGTTTGGCCGCATCCCAATCCAGTGCGTGCGGGGCCAGCCGCTTGGTCGCGAACGCCGCCGCGGTCTCGGTGATCACCCGCTCGTCGTCGTCGAGTCCGAACATGTGCATGGCGCGGCCTACTTCATCGTCGGGATGACGAACTCGGCGCCATCCTTGATGCCGGAGGGCCACCGCTCGGTCACGGTCTTGGTTTTGGTGTAGAACTGGATGGACGCCGGACCGTGCTGGTTGAGATCGCCGAAGCCGGAACGCTTCCAGCCGCCGAAGGTGTGGTAGGCCACCGGCACCGGGATCGGGACGTTCACCCCGACCATGCCCACCTGCACCTTGGACACGAAATCCCGTGCGGCGTCGCCGTCGCGGGTGAAGATCGCCACGCCATTGCCGTACTCGTGCTCCGTCGGCAGTCGCAGCGCCTCGTCGTAGTCGTGGGCCCGCACGATACACAGGACGGGTCCGAAGATCTCGTCGGTGTAGATGCTCATGTCGGTGGTGACGTGATCGAAGAGGGTGGGGCCGATGAAGAAGCCTTTTTCGAGGCTCTGGTCGTCGAAGGAGAGTTCGTCGGTGGTCCGTTCGCGGCCGTCGACCACCAGCTCGGCACCGGCTTCGACGCCCTGGCCGATGTAGTTGCGCACGCGCTCGAGTGCTGCGCCGGTGACCAGCGGCCCGTAGTCGGCCTTGGGGTCCAGGCTGTGGCCGACGCGGAGCTGATTGACGCGCTCCACCAAGCGGTTTCGCAGGCGGTTGGCGGTTTCTTCGCCGACGGGCACCGCAACGCTGATGGCCATGCAGCGCTCACCGGCGCTGCCGTAGCCGGCGCCGATGAGTGCGTCGACGGCCTGGTCGAGGTCGGCGTCGGGCATGATGATCATGTGGTTCTTGGCGCCGCCGAAGCACTGTGAACGCTTGCCGTGCGCGGCGGCGGTCGAGTAGATGTACTGCGCGATGTCCGAGGAGCCGACGAAGCCGACGGCCTGGACATCGGGGTGGGTGAGGATCGCGTCGACGGCCTCCTTGTCGCCCTGGACCACCTGGAACACTCCCGCCGGCAGGCCGGCTTCGAGGAACAGTTCGGCCAGGCGCAGCGGCACCGACGGGTCGCGCTCGGAGGGCTTGAGGATGAACGCGTTGCCGCAGGCCAGTGCCGGGCCGGCCTTCCACAGCGGGATCATCGCCGGGAAGTTGAACGGGGTGATGCCGGCGACGACGCCGAGGGGCTGGCGGATGGAGTAGACGTCGATGCCGCCGCCGGCGCCTTCGGTGAACTCACCCTTGAGCAGATGCGGGATGCCGATGGCGAATTCGATGACCTCGATGCCGCGCTGGATGTCGCCCTTGGAATCGGCCACGGTCTTGCCGTGCTCGATGGACAGCAGCTCGGCCAGTTCTTCCACGTGATCGTTGACCAGGGCAATGAATTTCATCATCACCCGGGCGCGGCGCTGCGGGTTCCAGGCCGCCCAGTCCTTCTGTGCCTCGACCGCCGAGGCCACTGCGGTGTCGACATCGTCCTTGGAGGCTAGGAGGACCTGTGCCTGCACCTGGCCGGTGCTGGGGTTGAGCACGTCCGCGGTGCGGGTGGAACCCAGTGTCGAACGCTTGCCGTCGATGAAGTGCGGAATTTGTGTGGTCATGAGTCATCCCAGGATCGGAAGTGGCGCGGGTATCCGCCCGCGATACGGATCAACTAGATACTTGCATATCCTAGTAATGTCTGGCGGCGAGGCGCAAGGGTGTGGTGGTCGAGGAACTGCGACACCCGGTCGTAATCGGCGTCGCGCGGTCACCGCGGGGCTAGTGTCAGCTCAGATCGAAGGGAGTTTGGGCGATGACCGCACACCCGGAGTCCGCGGAGCCGCTGCACGGTGGCTACCCGCGGCCCGATACCGTCCAGCTCGCCTACGAGGCTGTCGACGTCAATCGTGCAGTTCAGGTGTACCGCCACTTCTACCGCTCGGTGTCGGGTGCGGCCGTTTTCGAGGGCACAGTTGCAGCAGGCGTGCAGCCCAACACAGTGTTCGGCTATCTCGACACCCAGCCGCGCCATGTGGGCTTCACCCTCAACTCGGACACCCCGTACGGGGTGATCCTGCTCGACCTGCACGACGGGCCGATGGTGCTCGACGTCCCCGAGGGGTCGTTCGTGGGCGCCGTGATGGACATCCACCAGCGCTGGATCCTGGACTTCGGCCTGCCCGGTCCCGACGCGGGCAGCGGTGGCACGCATCTGATCCTGCCGCCCGGCTACGACGGTGAGGTGCCCGACGGACATCAGGTGGGGCGTGCCGACGCCTTCCGCGTGCTGGTGGCCGTGCGCTCCATCCCGCTCGACGGTGACGTCGCCGCCGCTCTGCAGCGCATCACCACCGTGGGGGTCCGCCCGCTCGGAGAGTCGCCGGATTGGGCCGAACCGACCTGGGTGGACATGACCGACGCCGGTCAGGACACCACCCCGGTGGCCATCGAGACCGGGATCGACTTCTGGACCTCCCTGCACCGCGTCATCGACGCCGAACCCGTGCTCGCGGACAGCCGCGCCCTCTACGGCGAGCTGGCCGCCCTCGGGATCACCAAGGGGCAGCCGTTCGAGCCCGACGACCGGATGACCCGGATCCTCGAACTGGCGGCGAAGACGGCGAATCTGCAGATGCGGGTGGAGTCGTTCGCCGACCGCACCCCAGGTCGGCTGGTGTGGGACGACCGGCACTGGGAGTGGGTGGCCCTGCGCTCGGAGAACGGCACCTTCGACACCGAGAACTACCGCGACACCTATGCGTTGGACAAGTGGTTCTTCCAGGCCATCGCCACCTCCCCGGCGATGTTCCGGCGCGACGCCGGGGCTGGCTCGCTGTACTGGCTGGCGCTGTCCGACCGCACCGGCGCCTACCTCGACGGCAGCAACTCCTACACCCTGACGGTCCCACTTCCGGTGCCCGCCAAGCTCTTCTGGTCGGTGACGCTGTACGACGCCGCGACCCGTAGCCAGGTGCGGACCGATCAGGGCCGGGCTGCACTGCGGTCGTTGTTCGAATTGTCCGACCTCGACGGTGAGTCCGTGACCCTGCACTTCGGTCCCCAACCGCCCGACGGCGACGAGAGTCGTTGGGTCAGGACCGTTCCCGGCGCTGGGTGGTTCGCCTACTTCCGCATCTACGGCCCCGACGGGCCCGCGTTCGACGGTTCCTGGAAGCCGGGGGACCTGGAACTGGTGGGCACCGGCGGCGATTAGG
The DNA here is from genome assembly GCF_010725885.1 of Mycolicibacterium tokaiense. Taxonomy (NCBI): domain Bacteria; kingdom Bacillati; phylum Actinomycetota; class Actinomycetes; order Mycobacteriales; family Mycobacteriaceae; genus Mycobacterium; species Mycolicibacterium tokaiense. The sequence goes on from NZ_AP022600.1 coordinate 3,327,614, forward strand.
CAGTGTCGTCTAGGCGATGTCGTCGTCGGCGACCGCCGACGCGGCTTCGTCGATGATGGCGCGCATCGCGCGCTCGGCCTGCTCGGCCTCGCCCATCCGGATCGCCCGGGCCACCTCGTCGTGCAGCGCAATCGCGGTGATCTCCGGCTTGGCGGGCATCATCCCGTGGTGGGTACGGCCCATCAGCACCTCCGACACCACGCCGGACAGAGCGCGGAACATCTCGTTCCCGCTGGCGTCCAGCATGGTCCGGTGGAAATTCATGTCGGCGGTCAGATAGGCCTCCAGGTCGCCGGACCGGCCGTGCATCACCATGTCGGACACCGCGCCGGCCATCAGTCGGCAGTGATGCGGGGTGGCGCGCGTCGCCGCCAGGGCGGCGGCTGCCGGTTCGAATCCCTTGCGCAGCTCCGACAGTGACAGCAGAGTCGCGGTCCGATCGCCCACGTCGAGCCGCCACCGGATCACCATCGGATCGAAGACGTTCCAGTGCTCGGCGGGCTGGACGGTGATGCCGACCCGTCGCCGTGAGGTGACCATGCCCATCGATTCCAGCACGCGGACGGCTTCCCGGACGACGCTGCGGGAGACCCCGTGCTCGCAACCCACCTCGTCGAGCGTGAGAACGCGGTTCGCCGGGTACTGACCCGACACGATGGCGGTGCCCAGTGCAGAGACGACGGTGTCATGCAACGCGACGCCCATTGGCCGTTCGACCATCGAAGGATCATGTCAGATAACGGTCTGCTTGGCTAAGAGTCAGAGCAATTCTGGGTTTTGCTTGAATTAATCTGATCTATACGGCACAGTGTGTGATCGTAAGCACACTGGACCAGGCGGAGGACATGGCATCACCAATCGTCGTCATGGGCGTTTCGGGATCGGGAAAGTCAACGGTCGGGGCTGCGCTGGCGCAGCGTCTGCGCGTGCCCTTCGCCGATGCCGACGACTTCCACCCTGAGGCCAACATCGAGAAGATGTCGGCCGGTCATCCCCTCGATGACGATGACCGTCATCCCTGGCTCGAGTCGATCGGCCAGTGGCTGGCGCAGCACAGCGATGGCGGCGTGATGAGTTGTTCGGCACTCAAACGCAAATACCGCGATCAACTGCGCACCCACTGCGCCGACGTCGAATTCCTACATCTGGCCGGAACTCTCGAGGTGATCGGCAGAAGGCAGGCCAGCCGGCCTGGACACTTCATGCCGCCCGCACTGCTGGCGTCGCAGTTCGAGACGCTCGAAGCGCTGGAGCCAGACGAACGTGGCATCGCCATCGACGTGGACAACAGCATCGATGCGATTATCGAAACCTATGTCCAGTCAACCGAATCCGACAACCGGACCGAATAACCACCGCCACCGCACGAACAGTTGGGGAACCTCGTGAACACCATCGAACCGGCCTACGGCACGGGCACTCTACTCATCATCGCGGCGGCTGCCGTCGCCCTGCTGCTCTTCTTGATCATCAAGGTCAAGCTCCACGCGTTCGTGGCACTGGTGCTGGTGAGCTTGCTGACCGCCCTGGCGGCCGGGATTCCGGTGGCTGACGTGCCCACCGCGCTGACGTCGGGCTTCTCCAGCACGTTGGGGTCGGTGGCACTACTGGTCGGCTTCGGGGTGATGGTGGGCCGCCTGCTCGAAGTCACCGGCGGGGCACAGGTTCTTGCTGACACCTTGATCGGCCGGTTCGGTGAGAAACGCGCACCGCTGGCGCTGGGTGTGGCGGCACTGCTCTTCGGTTTCCCGATCTTCTTCGACGCCGGCCTGGTGGTGTTCCTGCCGATCATCCTGACGGTGGCCCGGCGATTCGGTGGCTCGGTCCTGCTCTACGCCCTGCCCGCCGCCGGCGCCTTTGCCGCCATGCACGCTCTGGTTCCGCCGCACCCCGGGCCCGTCGCCGCCGCGGAGGCCCTGGGCGCCAATATCGGTCTGACGCTGCTGATCGGAGCGCCGGTCGCCGTCGTCGTCTGGTTCGTCGGCGGCTACCTGGTGTCGCAGGTGCTGGGCAAGCGCATCCACGTCGACCTGCCCACCTCGATCTTCGGTGAGATCAACGGTGGCCAGGACGCGGATGACACCGCCGTAGGGGGCGGCAGCACCAAGACCGCAGCGCGCACGGCTCCTGCCTTCGGCACCGTGCTCGGTGTGCTCCTGCTGCCGTTCGTCCTGATCTCCTTCAACACCGTGCTCGACACCCTGATGACCGCCGGCGTGATCGAGGACGGCGCCACCTGGGCCGAGTACCTCAAGCTGTTGGGTAACACCCCCGTCGCGCTGCTCATCACAGTCATCGTGGCGACCGTGGCCCTCGGTCTGCGGGGCCGGTCGATGGCCACCGTCAGCGACATCCTGGACAAAGCGTTGGGCCCGATCTGCGCGGTCATCCTGATCACCGGCGCGGGCGGCATGTTCGGCGGTGTGCTGCGCCAGAGCGGTATCGGCGACGCGCTCAGCGGATCGCTGTCCAACCTCGGTATCTCACTGATCCTGCAGGCCTTCCTGATCTCCACGCTGCTGCGGGTTGCCCAGGGTTCGGCCACCGTCGCCCTGACCACTACGGCCGGGCTGCTCAGCGCCTCGGTGGCTGCTGCCGGCCTCGGTGGTGTCCAGTTGGTGGCCTTGGTGATTGCGATTGCGGCCGGCGCCACGGTGCTGTCCCACGTCAACGACTCCGGCTTCTGGCTGGTCAGCCGATTCTTCGGCATGGACGTCAAGACCACGCTGAAGACCTGGACGGTCATGGAAACCACCCTGGGTCTCACTGCCTTCATCATCAGCCTGGGGCTCTGGGCAATCGGCTGAGCGGCCGCCCGTCAGAAGGGTGGTTCTTCGCAGTCGTCTGCCGGTGGTGGTGGGGGTGGTGGTCGCCAGTCGGCGGTGATGGATTCGTCTTCCCAGGGGTCGTTGATCCAGGGGCACCAGGAGGCGGTGCGACGGCGGCCACTGAGGACCAGTCGTTTGAAGCGGACGTCGTTGCGGCGCCCCCGTTGTCTGATTTCGTGGGCGCGTTGCTGGTTGACCCACCGGGTCTCGCGGTTGGACGCCTGTTTGGCCGCCAACCCGGCCCGGGCAGCCGCGATCCGGGCGGTCTTCTCTGCCTTCGGGTCCCGCGGTCGGGTCCACGGTTTGGGGCGGCACGCTGCGGCGAGGTCGTCGAACAACTCCGCCCCATCCGGAGCCGACCGGTACGTCCGCCCGGTGGGTGAGGTCCACTCGATGGTGCCGCCGGTGAGTTGTCTGGTGCTCCAGCCGCCCTCGCCGGACAGGAACGTCTTAATCCTGTGATGGGTGCGGCATTTCGGATCCAGGTTGAACCCGGCGGTCCACCCGCCGCGCAGCGGATGCTGGTGATCGAACGGGATGCTGTGGTCGAGGTCGGCTGTCCAGGCGGGCTGGTTGCAGAACGGGAACGAGCACGTCAGCCCCCGGACGCGGACCCAGCGGTCCATCGCGGCGGACCAGTGGTGGCGCAGTAGCACCGAGGTGCCGTCGCGGGTTTCGGTGGGGGCATTCGGGTCGGTGTCGGGGTTGCGCACATCCCGGCATACGCTGCCCGGTTGGTCAACGAGTTCTCGGACTTGGTCGGCGTCGATGACGCCGTAGCCCTGCAGGAAGCCAGGTTCGTCGCTGTCGCCGGTGACGGTGGCGGCGGGGGCGATGACGTTGATGACGTACTGCGCCGCCGCCGCCGCCGGCGTGGTGTTGGGTTCGGGTCTGGGGGCGGGGCAGTCCTCACACCCGCACGCGCACGCCAACACAAAGCTGCCGTCGGCGATGGCCTCCGCCGCATCCACCCGCCGCTGCACCAACGTTCGCGGATCCTGGCCGCACACCGCCTTGGCCATCTGATCCAGCCGGGCATCGACTTTGGCGATCACCGGAGCGCCGGCGTAGAGGCGGATTTCACCCATTCCGTTGGGTAGTGCCTTCGCGCTGACTCGGCGTTCGGTGTCGGCGGCGACCCGACGCTCTTTGGCGCCGTCGGGATCGACGTGCAGGATGGCTCTGTCGACGGCACCTTGGAGGCGGGTGCGGGACCAGCAGTCCCAGGTCGCGATCTTCGCCGCCAGATTGCGGTCCACGTCCCGGATCGCGGTGTCAGTGACATTGGCCGTGCGGTTGATGATGAGTTTCGTCGAGTCCCAGTCCAACCGTCCGGAGGCCAGCAGACCGTAGATCTGCGGCAGCCGCTCATCAAGGGCGTCGGCATAGCCCACGATCTTCATGGCCACCGCCGGCGGTACCCCCAACGCGGGCCCGATTTCGGCGGCGGTGCGCACGAACCCGGAGATCAACCCGAAACCCGGATCGCCGTCAGGCAGCATCGCTTGTTGGTCGTAGCCTTCGTTCATCCGCTGGGCCAGCAGCGCGGCGATGGCGGCCATCCGATGCGCCCACACCGCGGACTCATCGAGGCGGGAAGATTCCACCTCGGTGAGCAGCGCTCCGGGATCGCATTCTTCGAACATACATTCGATTTTACCAGCGTTGCACCGCGTCTGCCAGCAAAAACAGCTTGCGGCTTGGGGGTGTGGATAAGATCCGGATTGTTGACTAAAGGTAGGCGTTCAGAGATCGGCGATCCGCGGGGCGTCTTCCTGGCGGTAGGGGAAGCGCGAACGGTCAGGCCCCTGACGGCCACCGCGGTCCCCCCGACCGGACTTCAACACCTCCGCTAGTGTCACCGAAGCGCCGAGGCATCGACCGTCGTCATAGTGCTGCGCCATTCGACCCTCAACCCTGCAGGCGCTCGCGCAACTCCGAGACGTACGCCTCGCACGCCGCCCACGTGGGCAGAACGCCGGCATCGCGGGCTTCGGCCACAGTGGGGGCATCGCTGTCGCGCTGGGAGAGCACCCACTCCGCGCCGAACACCGTCGTCGGCCACTCGATGCCCAGGCTGGGATCCAGCGGTGACACGGTGTGCTCGCGGCCGGGGGCATACTCCGACGAGCACAGGTACATCACCGTCGAATCATCCTGCAGGGCGAGGAAACCGTGCGCCAAACCCTCGCCGATGTACACCGATCGGTGCTCGCGGTCGTCGAGGAGTACCGCGTCCCACAGGCCGAAGGTGGGGGAGCCGACCCGGATGTCGACCACCACGTCGAACACGGCCCCGCGCACGCAGGTGACGTATTTGGCCTGCCCCGGCGGCACATCGGAGAAGTGCAGTCCGCGCACCACCCCGGTCGAGGACACCGAGCAGTTGGCCTGCTGCATCCCGAACCGGTGCCCCACCGCAGCACTGAACTCGCGATCGGTGAACCATTCGTAGAACATCCCCCGCTCGTCCTGGTGCAGCCTGGGCACTGTCTCCCATGCTCCCGGCACCCGAAGCTCCCGAAAAGTCATGTCACTGCCCACGTTCGGTGTAACTGCGCTCAACGGCATCTTTGAGTGGCTCCCACCAGTCCCGGTGGGTGCGATACCAGACGATGGTCTCGCGCAGGGCGTCGCGGAAGTCGAGGTGTGCCGGTTTCCACCCCAGTTCGTCGCGCAATGCCGAGGGGTCGATGGCGTACCGCATGTCGTGTCCGGCGCGGTCGGTCACGTGATCAAAGTCGTCGGGGTCGCAGTCCATCAACGTCAGGATGTTCTGCAGCACTTCCCGATTGGTGCGCTCACACTCGGCGCCGATCAGGTAGGTCCGCCCGGCGTCACCGTCGTTCAGGATGCGGCGCACCGCGTCGTTGTGGTCGCCGACGTGGATCCAGTCACGCACGTTGGCGCCGGTTCCGTAGAGCTTGGGCCGGCGGCCGGTCAGGATGTTGGTGATCTGGCGCGGGATGAACTTCTCCACGTGCTGGTAGGGCCCGAAGTTGTTGGAGCAGTTGGAGATCGTCGCCCGCACGCCGTACGACCGCACCCATGCCCGCACCAGCATGTCGGACGCGGCTTTGGTCGCCGAATACGGGCTCGACGGGTTGTAGGGCGTCGACTCGGTGAACCGCTGGTCGGTGCCGAGCTCGAGATCGCCGTACACCTCGTCAGTGGAGACGTGGTGCAGCCGCGCGCCGTGCCTGCGTACCGCCTCCAGCACCGTGTAGGTGCCGATCACGTTGGCATGCAGGAACGTTCGCGGCTCCGTCAGCGAGTTGTCCACGTGCGTCTCCGCGGCGAAGTGCACCACCGCGTCGGCCTCGGCGACCAACTGGTCCACCAGTTCGGCGTCGGCGACGTCGCCCTCGACCAGGCGGACGTCCAGGCCGTCGAGGGCCTGGCGGCTGCCCGCATAGGTGAGGGCATCGAGCACCGTCACCTCATCATCGGGGTGGTCACGCACCGCCGCGTGGACGAAGTTGGCGCCGATGAATCCGGCACCACCGGTGACGAGCAGCCGCATGGCCAAACTCTAGCTGGAGAGCCCCAGCGGTCCGGCCAGCTCGCGCAGCGTCGGCACCAGTTCGTCCTTGCTGCCCAGCACCTGGACGCACACGTGGTCGGCGCCGGCGTCGAGGTGTTCGGTCAGCCGCGCGGCGATGGCTTCGGGGGTGCCGTAGGCCACCACCGCGTCGATCAGCTTGTCGCTGCCGGGCTGCTCGACGTCAGCGGAGGTGAAGCCGAGGCGCCGCCAGTTGTTGACGTAGTTGCTCAGCCCCAGATAGAAGCCCACGGTCTTGCGGCCCAGCTCGCGGGCCTTCTCGGCGTCGGTGGTCAGCACCACCTTGTGCTCGGGCGCCAGGAACACGGTGTTGCCGATGCGTTCGCGTGCCTGGGCGGTGTGCTCCGGCGTGGTCAGATACGGGTGGGCGCCGGCGCTGCGGTCTTTGGACAATTCCAGCACTTTGGGTCCCAGCGCTGCGATCACCCGCCTGCTGGTGGGGACGGTCTTGGCGTCCAGGGCGTCGAGGTACGAGACCAGGGCGTCGTAGGGCTTGACGTACTCCTGGGTGTGCTCCGGGTGCCCGACCCCGATGCCCAGCAGGAACCTTCCGGGGTAGGCCTTCTCGATGCGGTGATAGGACTCGGCCACCGTGTCGGCGTCGGCGGACCAGATGTTGACGATGCCGGTGGCGATCTGCAGCGTGGAGGTCTGTTCCAGGATCGGTTCGACGAAGCTGAGATCGGCCGGCGGCGACCCGCCCACCCAGACTGCTCCGTACCCGAGCTGCTCGATCTCCACGGCCTGCTCCGGGGTGACCGGACCACCGGTCCACACGCCGAAACGACCCAGATCGGGCTTGAGCGACACAGCGTCAGTCATCAGGGGTGATCCCATCTCTATCGGAGACCCAACGGGCCTGCCAGCTCGGTCAGTGCGGGTATCAGCTTGTCAGGTGTGGTCAGCACCTGGACGGGCACATGGTCGGCGCCGGCGTCGAGGTGCGCTCGCAGCGCGCCCACGATGGCGTCGACCTCGCCGTGGGCGATCACGGCGTCGACCAAGGAATCACTACCCGGTTTGGCCACGTCTTCATCGGTGAAGCCGAGCCGTTTCCAGTTGTTGACGTAGTTCACCAGGCCCAGGTACACCTGCAGCATCCGGCGGCCGACCGCACGCGCTGCGTCGGCGTCGGCGGTCAGCACCACCTTGTGTTCGGGCGCCAGGAAGGCCTCCGGGCCCATCAATTCCCTGGCCTGCGCGGTGTGGGCCGGTGTCGTCAGATACGGGTGGGCTCCGGCGCTGCGCTGGGCCGACAGCGCCAGCACCTTGGGTCCCAGCGCGGCCACCACCCGGCGGTTCCGGGGCACGCCGTAGCGGTCCAGGTCGTCCAGATAATCGATCAGGGCGTCGTAGGGCTTCTTGTACTCGGTCTGCGCCTCCGGATGGCCGACGCCGATGCCGAGCAGGAAGCGCCCGGGGTAGGCGGCTTCGATGCGGTGGAACGACTCGGCGGTGGGACCCGGCGCGGCGGTCCAGACGTTGACGATGCCGGCGGCCACCTGCAGCGTCTCGGTGGCCGCCAGGATCGGTTCCACCCAGGTCAGGTCCGCAGGGGGTGATCCACCGGCCCACAGCGCGCCGAAACCGAGTGCCTCGATCTCCTGCAGTTCGTGGGGGCTGAATTGCGCCCACTGCTCGAAGTGACCGAAGACGCCGAACGGACCGAGATCTGGCTTGCTCATCTATTCGGCGTCCGCCGGGGCGATTTCGGCGGGGGTGACCGCCTCAGGGGCCGGGGCCTGCAGTGGCAGGCACACGATGAAGCGGGTGTCACCTGGCTTGGATTCCACCGACAGGTTGCCGTGGTGCTTCTCGACGACAACGCGCCAGGCCAGGTCCAGCCCCAGACCGGTGCCCTGTCCGACGGGTTTGGTGGTGAAGAAGGGAGTGAAGATGCGGTCGATGATGTCGGGGGGGATGCCCGGCCCGTCATCACAGATCTCGATGCGCACCATGCCGTCGCCCTCGCGCATGGTGCGGACGGTCAACGTGCCGTGCCCGTCCATGGCCTGTAGGGCGTTGTCCATGATGTTGGTCCACACCTGGTTCAAATCACCTGGATAGCAGAGGATCTCGGGCAGCCCGGTCTCGAACTCCTTGACCAGGGTGATGGGTTTGCCCTTGCCGGCATGGCCGATCTTGTCGCCGAACATCATCATGGTGCTGCGCAACAATTCGTGGACGTCGGCGCTCTGATAGGAGCCGCGGTCCATTTGCGAGTACTGCTTGGCGCCGGCCAGCAGTGCCGAGATGCGCTTGCTGGCCTCGGCGATCTCGTTCATCCGTAGTTCGTTGTCGATGGTGTATTTCAGCCACCCGACGGCCGACTGCAGCGACGCCGAGGCATCTGCCTCGTCGACCACCACCGACACCCGCTCCAGCCAGTCGGTGTCCAGTCCGGCTTCGACGAAGGTGGGGGCGTACTCCCAGGCGTGACTGATGCCGTGGTCCTCGAGCCAGTCACCGATCTGGTCCTCGCGGTCGGATGCTTCCAGCGCCGACAGTTCCAGGTCCTTGCTCTTGGCCACCTGCTCGGCCACCTGGTCCTGGATGGTGATCAGCGTCCGAAGGGCTTCGGGGGTGAACTTGGCCTCGGCCACCATGGCCAGCTTGTGCCGCATGTGACCGACGCCCTCGCGCAGGTCGGCGACCGCGCGCGCGGTGGCGGCGGCGGGGTTGTTGAGCTGATGGGTCAGGCCGGCGGTGATGGTGCCCAGCGCCAGCAGCTTCTCCCGCTGATCGAGGATCTGGCGCTGGCGCAGGCCGCCGACCATGTGCCCTTCCAACAGGTGTACGGCCATCGGGAACTGGGTCTGCATGAACTCGGCGAACGCGTCGGCCTCGAGGACGAACATGCGCGACTCCCGGGTCAGCCGCACCGAGGCCTGGTACATCGGTTCCTCGTTGGGGATGTAGGCCGACCACGCGCCGCAGTACACGCCGCGCTGCGAGGTGCGGTTGGTCTCGATGTCGACGCCGCCGGAGCGCTTGGACATCACCAGCTCACCGTCGATGAGGACGTAGAAGCAGGTGGCCGGGTCACCCTCGGCGCACAGCGGGCCGGGCGGGAAGGTGTTGATCTCGCCGTGCCCGCACAACATGTCCAGTTGCTCGTCGGTGAGGTGCTCGAACAGAAACAGCGTGCGCAACTCGTCGGCCAGGCACTGTTCGCCCATGGGGTGTCCCTTCTATCTCGCGTCGGTGTCAGGCACGGCGGTCTGCAGCGCGGGGATCGGTCGCCGCGGCAACTCGTGGGAACAAATCCGGCCCCGGTTTGATTCCATGGCGCACAGGTCTGACACGGCCGTGCTCCCGTCAGGCCTCGGCGAGGTAGCGGTGCACCAGCATGACCGCCATGGACCCCTCGCCGACGGCGGCGGCCACCCGCTTCGCGGAGTCTGAGCGGACGTCGCCGGCGACGAAGACGCCGGGCACGCTGGTCTCCAGGTGGTGCGGCGGGCGGTCCAGCGTCCAGCCCGAGATGTCGCGCAGGTCGGGACCGGCGACGATGAAGCCGTGGTCGTCACGCACCACCACCCCGTCGAGCCATTCGGTGCGCGGTTCGGCGCCGATGAAGATGAACATGCGACCGCACGAGAACTCCTCGCGCTCACCGGTTTTGGTGTTCTCCAGACAGATGCCCTCGAGATGGCCGTCGCCCTTGACCGCGTGCACGACGGTGTTGGGCAGCTCCTTGATGTTGTCGGTGGCCCTGATCTGCTGGATCAGGTAATGCGACATCGAGTCCTCCAGCGTGCGCCGGATGACGATGTTGACCGTCTTGGCGGTGCGCGAGAGGAACATCGCTGCCTGGCCGGCGGAGTTGGCGCCGCCGATGACGTACACCTCGTCGTTGTCGCAGTCGGAGGCCACCGAGGCGGTGGCGCCGTAGTAGACGCCTGCGCCGGTCAGCCCGTCGCAGCCCTCGGCGGTCAGCTGGCGGTACTCCACGCCCATGGCCAGGATGACCGAGCGGGCGCCGATCGAACGGCCGTCGGAGAGTTTCACGGTGCGGGCCGAGCCATCGATCTCGAGTGCGGTCACCTCGGCGGCGGTGATCAGTTCGGCCGCGAATTTTTCGGCCTGTCGGCGGGCCCGTTCGGCCAGCTGCGAACCCGACAAGCCGTCCGGGAAGCCCAGGTAGTTCTCGATCCGGGAGCTCTGCCCGGCCTGCCCGCCGGTGGCGGTGCGCTCGATCAGCACCGTCTTGAGGCCCTCGGAGGCGCCGTACACCGCGGCCGCCAGCCCCGCCGGGCCGCCGCCGATGACCACCAGGTCGTAGAAGTCGTCGGCTGGGGTGGTCGTCAGGCCCAGCACGGCGCCCAGTTCGGCGTCGGTGGGATTCACCAACGTCTCACCCTGTTCGGTGATCACCACCGGCAGGGTCAGCTCATCGAGGCTCGCAGCTTCCAGCAGCTGTTTGCCCTTGGCCTCATCGGCCCGGAACCAGGTGTAGTACAGGCGATTTCGGGCCAGGAACTCGCGCACCTCGGTGGAGCGGGCGTTCCACGGGTGGCCGATGATCTTGGTGTGCGGGATGGCGTGGTCGCCGGTGGAGCGCCAGGCGTCGATCAGCGCGTCGATCACCGGGTAGAGCTTCTCCTCCGGCGGGTCCCACGGCTTGAGCAGGTAGTGGTCCAGGTCGACGACGTTGATGGCGTCGATGGCGGCATGGGTGTCGGCGTAGGCGGTGAGCAGCACACGGCGGGCCATCGGGAAGATGTCCATGGCGGCTTCGAGGAACTCGATACCGCTCATCTGCGGCATCCGGTAGTCGGCGACGAATACCGCCACGGTCTCGCCGCGCAGCTTCAGCTCGTTGAGCGTCTCCAGGGCGTCCGGGCCGGATTCGGCGCGCACGATCCTGAAGTGTTCGCCGTAGTGGCGGCGCAGGTCCCGAGCGACGGCGCGTGACACAGCAGGGTCGTCGTCGACGCTCAGGATGACGGGTTTGCGGGTCTGGGACTCTGATCCGGGCATCGTCAGTAAGTATGCGCCGGACCGGCGACAATCGGCGTGGCGGTCGGCCGTTTATTCGGTGGGCGAAACGGGCTGTTCGTCGGCTGTCGGCGCGGCCGGCTCGCTCCGGTTCAACAATTGGGCCAGGTCGATCCCGGAGGCCCGCAGGCTCTCGACGATCTTGGCCACGGCCAGCGGGCTGACACCCAGCAACCCGCCCACCGCGTCCTGGGTGTCGGACGGCCCGCCGATGATGGACAGCCGATCGATCTCGGCCAGTGGCATCGCGGCAGCTTCGGTGGCCTTGACCACCGACGCCAGCACATCGGGCAGCGTCTGCAGCCGGGCGGCCTCGGGGGAGTAGGTGTTCAGCGCCGCTGCGATCTCCCGCTTACCGGCGGCCTCGGCCACCAGCTGCGCCTGCATGCCGTCGGCCTCGGCCTGGCGTTCCACCCGCAGCGCCTCCGCGGCGGCCTTGCGGGCGTCGGCCTGCGCCTGCCCGGCCAGGATGGTGGCCTGGCGCTGGCCTTCGGCCCGGGCGATGTCGGCCTGGCGCTGAGCTTCGGCCGGGGCGATGACGTCGGCCTGCAGAGCGGCCTGGGCCTGCTCGGCGCGACGCTGCTCCACCTCGATACGGGCCTGCACCCGGGCGGCCTCGGCCTGCTCGATCGCGATGCCGACGTCCTTCTGGGCCCGGGCGTTGGCCAGCGGGCCGGCCTGATCGGCCTCGGCGTTCTCGGCCTCGGTCTGGGCCCGGAGCCGTGCCAGTTCCACATCGCGGCGCTGGTTGGCGGTGGCGATCGCGGTGTCGGCCTCGGCCTGGGCGACGGCGCCTTCCTGGCGGGCCTTGGCCGACCGGATCTGGGCGTCGCGCTCGGCCTCGGCGGTGCCCACGGCGGCGTCGCGCTTGACCTCGGCGATGCGCCGCTGGCCCAGCGACTCCAGGTAGCCGTTCTTGTCGGAGATGCCGGCGATCTTGATGACGTCGACTTCCATGCCGATGCGCGCCAGGTCCGCCCCGGCTTCCTCGACGACGCTGCGGGCCAGGGTGTCGCGGTTGGAGTTGAGATCCTCGACCGTCATGGTGGCGGTGATGCCACGCAGGCTGCCGGCCAGGATGTCGTTGATCTGGTTCTGCAACGAATCCAGGTCCGAGGTGAGGAAGCGCTGGACCGCGGTCTGCACCGCCTCGTCGGCCGATCCGATGCGCACCAGTCCGACGGCCTCCACGTTGACCGGGACACCGTCGTTGGACAGCGCGTTCTGCAGGTTGATGCTGACGTTGAACGGCTCCAGGCTCATGATGTCGACGCGCTCGATGCCCGGCACCCGGAAGCGGGCGCCGCCGCGCACCACCTTGGGGGCGCCGCGGCCGGTGAAGACCGCCACCTCGTTGGGCGGCACCTTGATGTAGTTCTTGACGTAGATCAGCGGGACGACGACCAGCAGCAGGACTGCGGCGACAGCGGCGACGATGATGATCACCAGTGTGGACATCTAGAGCCGGCCTTCCAGATCGGGGACGGACACCACGTGGACGTGGTCGGCGTCGACATCGGCGATGTAGACGCGGGTGGACTTGCGTAGGGCGTCGGGTTCGGCGGTGATCGCGCGGGCGCGCACCCGGTTGCCGTCGGCGTCGGCGAAGGACACCTCACCCCATCCGCCCGGCGGGATGTCGAGGGTGACCGTGCCCAGCAACCCGATGTAGGAGGCCCGGCCGCGCTGGGAGTTGGACTGTTGCCGGCGCAGATACGGCAGGGCGAGGCCGTTGAGGACGAGGATCAGACCCAGCGCGGTGCCGGCGGCGACGACGCCCGCCACCGCGGGACCGGCCCCCGCCCAGGTGCTGAGCAGGCCGCCGGTGCCCGCGCCGAGGATCCCCGCCGACAGGCTGGTCAAACTGAGGAAGGGCAACCCCTCGTGGTCGGTACCGGTGTCGCCGAGAAGAAGTGCAGCAAGCAGGGCGATTGCGCCGACGACGAACGCTGCCACATACGCGGCTGTCACTGGGCCCCTCCCTGGTGGATGGACTGCGGTGTCCCTCGGCAGCTGTTTTGGAGCCTGGGCGGCGAGCGGGTATCGTAGACCAACGGTGCGGCTACCGCGCCGACTCTTTGCGTGCCCGTTCTGCAGACCAGTCTGCACGAACCTCAGGAATGTCTCACTTCCGGTCCACGTTTTGTAGTCGGAACAGACGCTGCGCCGACGTCGGACGCAGTTGATACGAAACGAAAAAGCAAGGATCGCCGAAGCGTATGGCCAAGAAAGACGGTGCCATCGAGGTCGAGGGCCGCGTGGTCGAGCCTCTGCCCAATGCGATGTTCCGCATTGAGTTGGAGAACGGTCACAAGGTGCTCGCCCACATCAGCGGCAAGATGCGCCAGCACTACATCCGCATCCTGCCGGAGGACCGCGTCGTGGTGGAGTTGTCTCCCTACGACCTGTCCCGTGGCCGCATTGTGTACCGCTACAAGTAAACAGTCCGACATTCCCATCCAGAACAACAAAGGATCGTTACTGCCGTGAAGGTGAACCCGAGCGTCAAGCCGATCTGCGACAAGTGCAGGGTGATCCGCCGGCACGGGCGGGTCATGGTGATCTGCTCTGATCCGCGCCACAAGCAGCGGCAGGGCTGAAAAACCCGGCTCCAGCAGCACCCACAACTGAATGCAGACCTCCCAGTACCACTGAGTGAATACGTCACTTGTCCACGTCCGGCACGGAGGCCGGACCCCGTGAGGGGAACGGACTGGGAACAGACCTCCGCCAATAGAAGGAACACTGCCTGATGGCACGTCTCATGGGCGTTGATCTCCCGCGCGACAAGCGCATGGAGATCGCGCTGACCTACATCTACGGCGTCGGCCGTACCCGCTCCCAGGAGATCCTGGACGCCACCGGCATCAGCCGGGACCAGCGCTCCAAGGACCTCACCGACGACCAGGTGGCGCAGCTGCGCGACTACATCGAGGGCAACCTCAAGGTCGAGGGCGACCTGCGCCGCGAGGTGCAGGCAGACATCCGCCGCAAGATCGAGATCGGCTGCTACCAGGGTCTGCGGCACCGCCGCGGCCTGCCGGTGCGCGGCCAGCGGACCAAGACCAACGCGCGCACCCGCAAGGGTCCCAAGCGCACCATCGCCGGTAAGAAGAAGGCCAGGTAACCAGCATGCCTCCAGCTAAAAAAGCCACGGGCACCGCTGCCCGGCGCGGCAAGACCACCCGCCGCAAGGAAAAGAAGAACGTTCCGCACGGCGCTGCTCACATCAAGAGCACGTTCAACAACACCATCGTCTCGATCACCGATCCCCAGGGCAACGTCATCGCCTGGGCGTCGTCGGGTCACGTCGGCTTCAAGGGTTCGCGCAAGTCGACCCCGTTCGCCGCGCAGCTGGCCGCCGAGAACGCTGCCCGCAAGGCGCAGGAGCACGGTGTGAAGAAGGTCGACGTGTTCGTCAAGGGCCCGGGCTCGGGCCGTGAGACCGCCATCCGTTCCCTGCAGGCCGCGGGCCTCGAGGTCGGTGCGATTTCCGATGTCACACCGCAGCCGCACAACGGCTGCCGTCCGCCCAAGCGGCGTCGGGTCTAGGGAGGATCTAGAAAATGGCTCGTTATACCGGACCCGCCACCCGCAAGTCGCGCCGCCTCGGCGTCGACCTGGTCGGCGGAGATCAGTCGTTCGAGAAGCGCCCCTACCCGCCCGGCCAGCACGGCCGCGCGCGGATCAAGGAGAGCGAATACCGCAATCAGCTGCAGGAGAAGCAGAAGGCCCGCTTCTCCTACGGCGTCATGGAGAAGCAGTTCCGCCGCTACTACGAAGAAGCGGTGCGTCTTCCGGGCAAGACCGGTGACAACCTGCTGCGCATCCTGGAAAGCCGCCTGGACAACGTGGTCTACCGCGCCGGTCTGGCCCGCACCCGTCGGATGGCCCGCCAGCTGGTCAGCCACGGCCACTTCACCGTCAACGGTGTGAAGGTCGACATCCCCAGCTACCGCGTGTCGCAGTACGACATCATCGACATCAAGGACAAGTCGATCAACACGCTGCCCTTCGAGCTGTCCCGGGCCAGCGCCGGCGACCGCCCGATCCCGGGTTGGCTGCAGGTGGTCGGCGAGCGTCAGCGCATCCTGGTGCACCAGCTGCCCGAGCGGGCCCAGATCGACATCCCGCTCAACGAGCAGCTGATCGTCGAGCTCTACTCGAAGTAACACGTCACGGTCCATCCGGACCGTGGATCACCTCTACGGCATCAAATAGCGGTTGCCGAGAAGGAGAAACAAAGAAATGCTGATTTCTCAGCGTCCCACCCTGGGCGAAGAGGTCATCGCCGAGAACCGTTCGCAGTTCGTCATCGAACCGCTGGAACCCGGCTTCGGCTACACCCTGGGCAACTCGCTGCGGCGCACGCTGCTGTCGTCCATCCCGGGCGCAGCCGTGACCAGCATCCGCATCGACGGCGTGCTCCACGAGTTCACCACCGTCCCCGGGGTCAAGGAAGACGTCACCGACATCATCCTGAACCTCAAGGGCCTGGTCGTGTCCTCCGAAGAGGACGAGCCGGTCACCATGTACCTGCGCAAGCAGGGCCCCGGTGCCGTCACCGCCGGTGACATCGTGCCGCCGGCCGGCGTCACGGTGCACAACCCGGACATGCACATCGCCACCCTGAACGACAAGGGCAAGCTGGAGGTCGAGCTCGTCGTCGAGCGCGGCCGCGGCTACGTCCCCGCCGTGCAGAACAAGGCCTCCGGCGCCGAGATCGGCCGTATCCCGGTCGATTCCATCTACTCGCCGGTCCTCAAGGTCACCTACAAGGTGGAGGCCACCCGTGTCGAGCAGCGCACCGACTTCGACAAGCTGATCCTCGACGTCGAGACCAAGAACTCGATCAGCCCGCGTGACGCCCTGGCCTCAGCCGGCAAGACCTTGGTCGAATTGTTCGGTCTGGCACGGGAACTCAACGTCGAGGCGGAAGGCATCGAGATCGGGCCGTCGCCCGCCGAGGCCGACCACATCGCGTCGTTCGCGCTGCCCATCGACGATCTGGACCTCACGGTCCGGTCGTACAACTGCCTCAAGCGCGAGGGTGTGCACACCGTCGGCGAGCTGGTCGCCCGCACGGAGTCCGATCTGCTGGACATCCGTAACTTCGGCCAGAAGTCCATCGACGAGGTGAAGATCAAGCTGCACCAGCTCGGTCTCTCGC
Source organism: Mycolicibacterium tokaiense (assembly GCF_010725885.1). Taxonomy (NCBI): domain Bacteria; kingdom Bacillati; phylum Actinomycetota; class Actinomycetes; order Mycobacteriales; family Mycobacteriaceae; genus Mycobacterium; species Mycolicibacterium tokaiense. The sequence goes on from NZ_AP022600.1 coordinate 3,344,175, forward strand.
TGAAGGACTCACCCGCCACCTTCGATCCGTCCGAGGTTGCCGGCTATGACGTCGCCACCGGCACCTGGAACAGTGATGCCGGCTACGACCTGGACGACAACCAGGACTTTGCCGAAACCGAACAGCTCTAAGTAGCAACCCGTCCCGGCCCTACCTGATACGGGGGTCGGCCCCACATAGGAGATAGTCGTCATGCCCAAGCCCACAAAGGGTGCTCGCCTCGGCGGGTCGTCTTCACACCAGAAGGCGCTTCTGGCCAACCTGGCCACCTCGCTGTTCGAGCACGGTCGGATCAAGACCACCGAGCCCAAGGCCCGGGCACTGCGGCCCTACGCGGAGAAGCTGATCACCCACGCCAAGAAGGGCACGCTGCACAACCGGCGTGAAGTGCTGAAGAAGATCCGCGACAAGGATGTCGTGCACACCCTCTTCGCCGAGATCGGCCCGTTCTACGCGGACCGCAACGGCGGCTACACCCGGATCATCAAGGTCGAGAACCGCAAGGGCGACAACGCCCCCATGGCCGTCATCGAGCTGGTCCGGGAGAAGACGGTGACCTCCGAGGCCGACCGCGCCCGTCGCGTGGCCGCCTCGCAGCCGGTGGCTGCTGCCGCAGCCCCGCAGGCTGCCGTGGAGCCTGAGGCCGCGGAGGGCCCGACCGCCGACGAGGCCGTCGAGGACACCACCACCGCAGCCGAAGCCGTCGAGGTGACCGACGAGGCTCCTGCCGAGGATGACAAGAAGTAGCACAAGCGCTGTGACCATGCCCGCCATCGCCTCCGATGGCGGGCATGTTCGTCTTCGGTTCGACATCGCCTACGACGGCACCGATTTCGCCGGCTGGGCCCCCCAGGACGGGCATCGCACCGTGGCGGGAGTGCTCGAGGAAGCACTGTCGACGATCTTCCGTACCCCCGTGGTGCTGCGCGTCGCGGGCCGTACCGACACCGGGGTGCACGCCAGCGGGCAGGTGGCCCACGTCGATGTCCCCATCGATGCGCTGGCCCAGGCCTATCCGCGCCGCCCCAGGCCCGACGATCCCGAATTCGGGCCCCTGGTGTGGCGATTGGCCCGGTTCCTGCCGGCCGACGTCCGCGTGCGCGACATCGTGCGGGCGCCTGCAGGATTCGACGCCCGGTTCTCTGCGCTGCGCCGGCACTACCGCTACCGGCTCACCACCGCGCCCTACGGAGTGGAACCCATGCAGGCCCGCTTCGTCACACCCTGGCGGCGGCCGCTCGACGTCGAGGCCATGGCGGAGGCGTCCGCGTACCTGTTGGGGCTCAACGACTTCGCCGCCTTCTGCCGCTACCGCGAGGGCGGCACCACCATCCGCGATCTGCAGCAGCTGTCCTGGGAGCGCGACGGACACCTGGTCACCGCCGCCGTCACCGCCGACGCCTTCTGCTGGAACATGGTGCGCTCAGTGGTCGGCGCGCTGCTGGCGGTCGGCGAGCACCGCCACCCGCCGGAGTGGGTGGGCGGGCTGCTCTCGGAGGTCAAGCGCTCCAGCGACTTCGCCGCCGCACCGGCGCTGGGGCTCACCTTGGTGGGCGTCGACTATCCGCCGGACGACGAGCTGGCGGCACGGACCGCCATCACCCGGGACATCCGCAAGCCTTAGATCCGGCCCGCCACGAAGTCGGCGGCCTGATTCACCATGCCGCTGTTGATGTAGGCCGGCTGCAGGTGATCCGACCAGTTGTTCTCCCAGGTGTTGGGGTCGGCGGGATTGCAGATGGGGTCCGCGCCATGGCACAGCTCGATGGTGCGTTCGCGGTAGAGCGGGCTGAAGTTGCTGATGGGCCCGATCCACGCCGCCCCGTTGCCGAACAACGCCACGGCGGCGATCTTCTGGTCCATGCCAGGCGGCAGCGGGTTCTTGAAACCCATGAAGCCGAACGGCACGGCGAGCACCACATCGGTCACCGCGGCGCCCAGGGAGTACCCGCCGAGCACCAGGCGGGTGTCCGGGCAGCGGGCCGCCATGTCCTGGATCCGGGCGGACATGTCGTTGGCGCCGACATCGATCTCGTTGTCGGCGGGGTAGTTGACCGCGTATACGTTGATGTTCTTGTCGGTCTTCTGCCGCAGTGCACTGACGAAGGCGTTGCCGATCTGTCCGACGCCGGCGGGCTCGATGCGGCCGCGGGCGAAAATCACCTCGACCTGGGGGCAGGCCGCCGCCGCGACGGGGACGGCGCTCAGAGGCCCGGGTGCGGCCACCGGGGCCAGCACTGCCGCTGCGGCGGCGCCGATGACTGCACAGAATGACCCGATCAAGCGCCCGACTCGCATGAGGCACATGGTACGTGGGCCCCGAGGGAGCTTTCAGAGTTTGGCGGCGGCGAAGGTGGCGGCCTGGTTCACCAGACCCGAGTCGAGGTAGGCGGCCTGCAGGTGGTCGCCCCAGTTGCTGGGCCAGGACTGTACATCCAGGCTGGAGCTGCACACCGGGTCCTGCGCATTGCACAGGTCGATCACTTTGTTGGTCCAGGTGGGCAGGAACTCCGACACCGGATACCCCAGCACCTTGCGCGCCCCGTTGCCGAAGAACACCACGGCGGCCACGTGCTCGTCGCTGCCGAGCGGCAGTGGGTTGGAGTAGCCGAAGAACGGGCCGGGGGTGGCCAGCACCATGTCGGTGACGGTGGCGCCCAGGGAATAGCCGCCGAGTACGAGCTCGGTGTCCGGGCAGTTGGCCACCATGTACTGGATGTGCGCGCTCATGTCCCGGGCGCCCTGGTCGACGCTGATCTCCGCGTCGTAGTCCACGGGGTAGTAGCCGATGGTCTTGGTGCTCTTGGCGCGCAGCGCGTTGACGAAGGCAGTGCCGACGATGCCGGTGCCGGCCGGTTCTTCCCGGCCGCGAGCGAACACCACCTCCGCCTCCGGGCAGGACACAGCCGCAGTGGCCGAGGGGACTGCGGCGGGGGCAGCGGTGAGCAGTGCGGCGGTGGTCAGCACCGCACAGGCCGACGCGACGACCCGCCGGATCTGCCTGTGACAGAAGTGACCCATGTGGTCAATATTAACGTGCGTTGCAGCTCAGACCCGTTGTCGTCGATCTGCCGCGTGGCGGCACCTAGAGGCGGCCGACCACGAACCCCGCGGCCTGGGGTACCAGCGGGCTGCGTTCGTAGCTGGTGTGGGCAAACGGATTCCGTCCGTCCGAACAGATCGGGTCGCCGTCGCTGCACATGTCGATGGACTTTCCGGCGAACTGTCCCGAACCGCTCAGCGGAACACCGAACTTGGCCGAGGGATTGCCGAAAACCGCTGCTGCAGCGACATTCCCGGAGAGGTTGCCCGGCAGAGGCGGGGCCGAGCCCAGGTCGCCGATCCGGTTGCCCAGCGGCGGAATGCCCGCCAGCATGTCGACGATCGCGGCGCCCTGGGAGTAACCGCCCAGCACGATGCGGGTGCCCGGGCACTGCTGAGCCATCACCGCGATGTGGTTGGTGGCGTCGCGGGCCCCGTCGGCGGCGCCCAGGAAGTCGTAGGTGGCGGGATAGATCACACCGTAGGTGCCCACGTTCAGACCGCTCTGGGCCCGGATCGAGTCGGCCAGCGCCACTCCCACCCGTCCGATGCCCGGCGCCTCGCTGGTGCCGCGGGCGAAGACCACCTCGACGTCCGGGCAGGCGGGTTCGGCCGATGCCGTGGGCAGACCCGCAGGAGCACCGAACAGCATTGCGGCCGCCAGCACCGGTGCGAGTGCCCGGCTCAGCAGGCGTCGAAGGGGGGTGTCACTCATGGCGCCCATATTCACACAGCGTTGCGACATCATCGACTCCGTCACACCCGTCCGGCGACGAAAGTCGCTGCCTGGGCGGTGAGTCCGGCGGGGCCGTAGTTGCTGTGGGCGAGGATGTCGTCGCCGCCGGAGCAGACGGGGTCGCCGAAGTTGCACAAATCGATCGAGCGGGTGCCGTACACCGGGCTGACAGTCAGCGGCAGGCCCACCTTCGTGGTGGGGTTGCCGAACACGGCCAGCGCCGCGATGTGTTCGGGGACATTGGGCGGCAGGGGAGCGTTGAACCCGACGGCGGGGAACGGGACGGCAGCCAGCACGTCGACGATCGCGGCGCCCTGCGAGTAACCGCCCAGCACCAGCTTGGTGGCGGGGCAGTTGGTCACCATCCACTGGATGTGGCCGCTGGCGTCGTTGGCGCCGCCGGCGGCCGCCAGGAAGTCCCAGGTGGCGGGGTAGTTGACGGCGTAGGTGCCGACGGAACGTCCGCCGACCTGCTCCCGCAGCGAATCCACGAACGCGGAACCGACGCGGCCCAGGCCGGGTGGTTCATCCGTGCCGCGGGCGAACACCACCTCGATGTCCGGGCAGGACGGTTCCGCCTGGGCGGTCGGGATGCCCGCCTGCGGGGTGGCGACCAGTGCCGCCACCGCCATGGCAGCTGCCCCCAGCAGGGCGCCGAGGATGCGGGAGATGCTCATGGGGCGTTTGTCGCGTGTCACAGCAAAGATGTTAGCCGGTCACGACAGTCTAGGGCTGGATGTCTTTGCCAGAGCGCACCGGCGCCACCGCCGGACCGGGCGTTTCCGGCCAGCTGGCCGCGGTCACTTCTGGTGTGCGATCCCCGGAGCGGGCCAGCGCCAGACCCACCAGCACGACGGCGCCGCCGACGGCCTGGACGGGCGTCATGGCCTCGCCCACCAGGAGCCAGGCCCACAAGACGGCGAACAGCACCTCCGACAGGCCGACCAGCGACGCGAAGCTCGGCTTCAGCCGGACGATGCCGCCGATGCCCAGCGTGTAGGCCAGGGCGGTGGGCAGCAGCGCCAGCAGGATGACCGGGACGATCCACGAGGTGGTGACGCCGGCGACCTCGACGACACCGGTACTGAACGCCATCGGCATCAGGCCGGTGAAACCCAGCGCTGCGACCGACGCCGCGCCCACGATCAGGCCCCCTGCAGCGAGAGTGATGGCGTCCAGACCGCTACCGTCGGTACTCACCGACTCGGCCATCAGGAAGTAGCAGGCCGCGCAGACGGCGGCGCCCAGGCCCCACGCCACTCCGACCAGGTTGATCTGAGCCGACGCCAGGCCGTCGAACACCCCGAGCACCAGCATGATCCCGGCCACCGCGATGCCGACCCCGGCCAGCGTACGGTTGCTGGGTCGCCGCGATGTGCTGGCCCAGACCCAGCCGACCACCAGCAGTGGGGCGGTGTACTCCAAGAGCAGCGCCACGCCCACCGACAGATGCGAGACGGCGTTGTAGTAGCACAGCTGCGCACCGGCGATCGGGATCAGCCCGTAGAGGACGACCGGGCGGATGTGCTGCACAGCCGAGCGGAACCAGCCAGGCTTGACGACGGTGGCGAACAACGCCATCGCGATGGCGCCGCCGGCGAGGCGGGCCGTCACCGCGGCCGTCGGGCTCCACCCGGCGGTCATCAGCGACTTCGCGAGGGGGCCGGACAAGCCGAACGTGAACGCCGAACCCAGCGCGAACATCAGACCGAGCCGAAACGTGGCGTCAGCCGACTTCGTCATCAGCATGGAGGCACCCCCTCAGATGTGTAATGAGTAAAATGAGCTTTGGTAGTGACAGTACGGCCGCCCCGCGTCAGGAGTCAAATGATTTTCAGTCATGACACTGAGCTCACACTGCGCGCGGCGTGTGTGCTGGTGAACACCGACCGCGTCGACGGCGAGCAGCTGGGTGACCTGGCCGCCTTGGACGACTATCTGCGCGAATGGGGCTGGACCGGGCGGCGTGACCACGACGGCGCCGAACTCGCCGACGTGCACCGCCTGCGGGTGCGCCTGGGGCAGATCTGGAGTGTCGCCGAGGACGAAGAGCGCGCCGTCGGCCAGGTGAACGCCCTGCTGTCGGACACCAGGGCCGCGCCGTGGTTGACCCGCCACCCCGAGATGCCGGAATGGCACCTGCACCTGGCGTCCATCCACGACCCGCTGGCCCAACGGATGGGCGCCGAGATGGCGATGTCGCTGGCGGACCTGATTCGCGCCGGGGAACTGCGCCGGCTCAAGATCTGTGCCGCACCGGACTGCGAGGCCGTGCTGATCGACCTCTCCCGTAACCGGTCCCGGATGTTCTGTGGCACCGGCAACTGCGGCAACCGGCAGCACGTCGCCGCGTACCGGGAGCGCCGCGCCACCCAGGAGTGAGCTCAGGCTCTTCTCAAGGCAACCAGTAGCCGCGGATCCGGTGGAATCTGCCGCGGCCGGAGATCGCGTTGGCTGCTTGCAGTCCCGACATCACCGCCGCCTCGATGCACCCGGCGTTCATGCCGCAGTCGGTCCAGTCACCGGCCAGCACCAGGTTGTCGTAGCCGCTCTCATCGGGGCGCAGCCGGAAGCGGTCCGAGCCGGGTAGTGATTGCACATACCGGTCCGATGGGTCGATGTTCACCGAGAGGTGCTGAGTGGCCACCGCGGCCGCACCGGTGAGACCGGCGGCGCCCATCAGCAGGCTCCAGTCGAACCCGGTGTCGGTGAACGCGGCGGGAAAGAACAGCCGCAGGTTGTCGAGATGGGCGGTGGCGTCGTCGAGCACCTGGCGGCGCAGTCGCTCGACGTACTGCTGCGCCGGTTCCTCGGTGGGCCAGGCGGCGTCGAGGCTGCCGCAGAAGTAGGCCACCGTGCCCGGAGTGTCTGCGGCAGGCCAGGTTTCGGACCAGAGCGTCTGCGGCATCGAGGCCCACGTCTCGAACGGGCGCAGGTAGCCGCTGACCGTCGAACCCGGATGGGTCCAGCCCAGCGCCGGTTCGTCGGGCCGCAGCCACAGCTGGAAGGCCTGGGTGGCCACCGTCGAGACCTCGCTCACCTGCTGACGCCATTCGGCGCGGTCGGCGATGAGCTCCCGTCCGACGATGGGCACCATCCCCAGCGACACCGCCAGGACGACGTGGTCGAAGTCGACTCCTTTTCGGAGAGTGCGTGTCTCGACGTCGGCGCGGATGCCGAAGTGGGATTCGGTGTCGTCGAGGACCTGGCCCGGACGCAGCTGGTCGGCTCGGGGCGCCGCGGGGAACACCGGCAGCCCGCCGACCCTGATCAGCGGATCGTATTCCTCGACGCCGTGGGCCAGCGTCGCCTGGCGTCCCATCGTGATGGAATCGATGGCACGACGGGAGGGGTCCAGGTGCAGGCCTTCGAGGCGGTGGAAGAACTCGAAGCGCACCCCCCGGGCCTTGAGCGCCTGGTACAACGGCGCGATCACCACGTCGCCCATGCCCGCGGTCATCTTCCAGAAGAAGGCGCCCCGGTAGGTGAACAGCGCCTGCCCCACCAGGAACACCATGGTGCCGGCCGCCACCGCCGGCTGCTCAGAACCTGCGGTGCGGTAACCGAATACAAGGTCGTACAGTCCGCGGATCAGCGCCGAGTCCAGCACCTCAGGGTGTGCGCCGTGGCGCAGCACCCAGTCGCCGAACTCCTCGTCGTTGATCGCCCGTAATCCGGCGGGATCGGTCACCAGATTGTCGGCGAGCACACCGCGGATCGCAGCCGCCACCAGAGAGACCAAAACCCCGACCCGCCGGTCGGAAACCCCCCGCGTGTGGTCGACGGATTTGCCCACCGTCACCAGTGCTTCGTCCAACGCGGTCACCGCCGGCGTCGGCGACCGCCGCGGATCATTCAGGGTGGCCAGTGCGGCGGTGACCGCTCGCAGCAGAACCGAGGCGGAAGACGAGCGAGGTCGGTGTGCCGGGTCCGGCCACGGGGACAGGGACAACCCGACTTCGCCGCCGGCGTCCACGGATCGGGCGAAAGCCGCCAACAGCGTGAGGGCCCGCTCGAGAAAGGCCGGCACCGAGACATCTCGCCCATCGTTGTCCGGGTCCCCCGGCAGCCGGGTATCTCCCGGGTGCGTCCCCAGCCAGGTCTGCCACGTGCCGTGAACCTCCTCGGCCAAACCTGGATTGGCAGCGGGAATGAGGGCCTGCTGCCACGATCTGATGGGGGCATCCGGGTCCGTGGTGTCGCGGTCCAGTTCCGCGTAACACGCGCGCAGCAGCGCGAACGCATTTTCGTAAGACCCCAGCCAGATGTGCAGACCGTGTTCCTGGATCCGGCCGTGCTCACCCCGACTCGACGCGGCTTTGCCCCCCAGCCGTCCACCCCGCTGATACACCGTGATGCCGTCGAAGCGCTGTTGCCAACCGGGTTCGCTCAGTCGCCACGCGGCCGACAGCCCGGCCATGCCGCCACCGAGGACGGCGACTCGGCCGCCGGGGCGCTTCATTGCAGAAGTGCACGCGCACAGGCCAGCTCCGGCCAGTCGCAGGGCTCCGGAAAGTACTCCAGGGTGGCGGCCAGCGTGTCTCGGCCCGCGGGCAGTCCCGCCTCGACCGCACTGACCGCCGCTCGGAGCTGGAAGACCGCCGCGCCCTGGGCCCGTGCCAGTTCGAGGGCGGCGCGCAGGTCGCCATGGCGTTGTGCATCGTCATCGTGGGTGCAGGACCGCAGTCTGAGCAGTTCTGTGTCGTAGAAGTGCATCCCCGTTCGGGCTGCCTCCGCCAGGCCCGCTTCCAGGCATCGCGCTGCGTCCCGGGGCGCCCCGACCGCGAGGTGCAGCCGTGCCAGCACCGCATCGTAATAGGTGATGAGGGAGATCACCCCATACGCGCGCCACGCATCGATGAACGCGGTCAGGGTGGCGATGTGGGTGCGCACAGCGGCGACGTCGTGGCGGTCGGAGTTCAGTGCTGCGAGCGCTTCGACTGTCTCGTGCTGGGCGGCGCCCACCATCGACCAGGAGAAGAAGCCATGTTGCTCACCCAGTCGGGCGAGGTCGGTCGCCGCTGCCCGGGCCTGCCCGATCTCACCCGCCTCGCAACGGATGATCACCTCTATTTGTCTGCTGTAGGCCAGGCTGAACGCGCCCTGCGGAAAATCCAGTTCGGCGCACCGTTTCTCGGCCTTCGACAACTCGCCTTCGGCCGCGGTGAGATCGCCGTCCACATAACGTGACAACGCACGGTGGGTGTAGAGACCCGCGGTGGCATCGTTGGGCATGAACAGCATGGCATCCAACTGCCGGGTGGCGTCGGCGCTGAGCGTCCGTGCAGCCAGGTCCATCTTGTCTCGCGCAATGCGAAAATCGCCGCGGTACCAGGCGAGCATTCCCAGCGCAAAATCGTTGATCGGCAGGAAGTCTCGCCGCGGCCCGGTCAGGCTGGCCCGGATGGAACGGACCAGACGCTCCGCCCGGTCGAGGTCGGCGCGCATGGTGTAGTAGGGATACAGTGACATGACCGTCGAGAACAGGTCGTCGTCTTGCAGATCGGTGCTGCACATGGTCAGGCAGTGCTCGAAGTCGGCAGCCGCGTTCGGGCTCGCCACGCCCTCGGCGGCTTGGGCCAGCAACGCGCGGCGCAGCCGTGCAAGGATCTCTTGTCGGTCGCGCTCGGAACTCGGTGGGCCAGCGGCGATCTGGCGGATGGCCTGACTGAGATGGTTACGTGCCTCCCGCAGCGCCCCGCGCTGCCAGGCGTTTCGTGAGGCGCGTTCCAGCGCGGTCGCGGCCTCGGCGAAGCGCTCGGCGCGGGCCTGGTGATGGGCGATCAACGACCAGTCAGGGTTACCGGTGTCCGAGGCGGCGACCAGCGCATCGGCAATTCGGCTGTGCAGCAGACGACGCACTGTCGGTGGCGACAGTTCAGCGGCGACCTCACGCAACAGCTCGTGTCGGAAGCGCCAACCGCCATCGGCGAGCGGATCCAGAACTCTGCCCGCGACCAACTGGTCCACGACGGTGGCCACCGCACCCTCGTCGGACTGCACGGCCGATGCCAGCAGATTCAACTCCACACGATTGCCGAGCACTGCCGCGGCCTCCACCACCAGCATCGCTTCGGTACTCGATCGCAACCTGGCGAAGAGAGCTTCGTACAACGAGTCCGGTGCTTCCGCCGACGTGGCGGCATCGGTGGCTTGTGCACCGATCTTGGCCACCACCTCTTCGATGTAGAGCGGGATACCGTCGCAGCGCTTGCGAACGGCACGCTGCGCTCGCCACGGCAGGTCGGGTCGCAGCGTGACGATCAGCTCGTCCGATTCCGAGTCCGTCAACGGCTGCAACTCGAAGACCTCGGCGCAGGACTCGACCGGCAGGACGATGTGTTCCCGGCTCGTCATGACGACCATGACGTGCCTACCGAGCGGAGCGCGTAGGAGCTCCTGCACCACTTCGCGCGAGTCCTCGTCGAACCAATGCATGTCCTCGGCGAGGATCAGAGTGGGCGAGTCCTGCACGCAGGCCGCCAAATAGCCCAGCACCGCCGCGACGACCTGGTTGTAGAGTCGGGGTCCCTCGGCCTGCGCCGGCCGATATCCGGCGTGAGGATCGATGCCGAGCACCGGTGCCAGCAGCGGAACGGTGGCCTCTGCGTCGATACCACGCACGGCCAGCTCCTGTCGGAGTAACCGCAGCCGCTCGGCGGGGTCGGAGTCGCGCCCGATGTGGCACTGCCGCTCGATCAACCGGCGGACCGGGCGCAGTCCGATCTCGGGATGGAAGGGCGATCCGATGAGCTGGAGGACCGCGGAGTGTGAGCGCCGGGCCAGGTCGATGACCGACCAGGCCAACCGGCTCTTGCCGATCCCGGCATCGCCGATGATGGCTGCGCCAGGGACTTCGAGGTCGCCGCGGGTTGCTGACTCCCATGCCGCGCGCAGACTCTCGAACTCACGGCGGCGGCCGATCAACGGACCGAACGCCACGGCGGGAACGTCCCGTTCACCGATGACGCGGAAGCAGCGCAGGGGATCCGCGACACCCTTGACGGCCCGAGGGGCCTGAGCGTGCAGTTCGAACACACCACGAACCAGGGGCTCGATTGCCTCTGAGACGGCGACGCTGCCCGGTTCGGCAAGGCTGCAGACGCGGGCGGCCAGGTTGGCCGCCAAACCGAACACGTCGTCCTGGTGGGTGTCGAGGTACACGATGCCCCGATGGATGCCGACGCGGACGTCGATGTCGAACCCGAATCGGCGCTGCACCCTCGCGCTCAATGCAGCGACTTCGCGAGTGATGTCCAAACCCGCCTGGACGGCCCGGCGCACGTCGTCTTCGTGGGCATGCGGGTGCCCGAAAAACGCGAGAAGCCCATCGCCTTTGGTCGATCCGATGTGTCCCTCGTAGCGCCGGACGATCCTGATCACGTCGTCGCGGTAGCGGCCCACGACTGTGCGGTAGACCTCCGGCTCGACCCGCGTCGACAGGGCGGTCGAGTCCACCAGATCCGCGAACATGATGGTGAGTCGACGGATCTCACCCTGATCCGTCGGCGCGGCGAGCAGGTCCTCGGCTTCCAGATTGCCCTCGTCGAGAGCCAGCACGCGGGCGGCCAGGTGTACGGCGGTTCGGCGGTCGCCCAGTTCGATGGCCCGGAACGCCTGGTCGAGAAGCTCATCGATGCGGCTGGGTGAATCAGGTTGAGTCACAGCGCGATCGCGACCGGTAGCGTGGCCTCGCCGACGCTGATCTCGCCGAGGTAGAGACCGCTGGGAATCCCCGCAGCGTTGACGGTCAGGGTCACCGTCGAATGGCCCCGCAGCAGCACCGGCTGGGACCCCTTGGTGACCACGGCCTCAGCCGGCCCGAACCGGGCCAATGCGGCAATGTCACTGCCGAGACCGGGACGTTGCAGCGACGTGACTCTCAGCGGACGGTCGTGCTCCTCGTCGACGCCGACGTCGATGGGATCCGAGGTCCGCTCTGGGCTGGTGTACCGGCCCGGGCCGGCCCCGACGGTCTCGATGACTTCGGCGCCGCGGATCATCCCGATACTGGACAGTCGGATCGCCGTGTCCACCCACCGGTTTGGTGTGAACGCGTTCGCGTCGACGTCGGCGGCAGCCTGCTGGGCAACCTGATCGACGTCGGTGGCAACTCGTGCGGCGACGGTGGCGAGGTGGTCGGCCATCAGCAACGGCTGACTCTCCGGCATACTCTGCAGCGGCACCCTCGCGAGGTTGATCGCGCCGGTCACCGCCACCGTGATCAGGGAGCTGAGAGTGGCCAGGGCGTCTCCCGCCGTGTACGGGGGAGGAGCGGTCGGTGGCGCATCGGTGTCGGAATCAACGGGATTCGTGGTCGCGCCCGCGTTGATCTTGGCGAATGCCCGGTCGGCAATGGCGGCTGTCTCGGTTACGACAGACTGGGCGACGCGGCGATACCGATCGGCGATGGCCTGGGGGTCATCCACGCTGGTTTCCTCCGTCCTGGGTTCGCGTCAGCTCCGGACGGACGTTTCTGGCGGCCGTGTCGTACACGTGCTCGGCGACTTCGACGGCGTTGCTGCCGATCTCGTTGACGATGTCACTCACGTCCTTACGGGTGAGCCCGTCCAACCACCGCGCAGCGGCGCGCCCCATGGTCGCAGTGGCGAGGCTGATCGACTGGGTAGCCAACTCTGCCGCGTCCGCCACGGTGTCGCCGAAGTTGGGTGGAAGATGTGCAGGTGCTGCGGCCGCGGCCGGACATTCGGTGTCCGAGTCCGGCAGCACCTGCGGCGGCGACTTCTCGAAACGGTGATAGCGGGTCTCGAGATCGTGGCGTTCCTGATCCGACAGATCTGGCGACCGCAGCTTTGCGGCGACCATCATGGCATGGCCGGCCAGCATGTCCCTGCTGATCTGACCCCAGCCGAGATGGCATGCCAGCGCCGAGGTGGCGGTGGGGCTCAGGCCGTTGACACGCTCTTGCTTGCTTGTCCGGATCCGCACACCATGCTCCTGCGGGGTGACCCAGATGTAGCCACTGTCGACTTCGACCAGCCCGCAATCGTTCTGTTTCGACGGGTCGATGTCGTAGTTGAGGTAGATGCCGTCCTGGGACTCGCCGTAGTAGAACAACAGCGCGGTCTGCAGGAGATAGTCGTCGGGCTCAGGACTGATGGTTTCCAGTACCCGGGTCCAGCCCGTGGTGGTGAAGACTGGTTCCTGATGGACCACAGCGCGAAAAAATGTGCAGCAGTAGGGCCAATTGCGGGGGTCGAGAATGCGGCGCACATCGTCGACGGTGAGCTTCGGCACCACATGATCGGTGTAGATGGTGCTGCAGTACTGCCCGTCGACTTCCTCGAGCATCCCGAAACAGGTCAGGCACTTGGCAGCGGTATCCGGCCCCAGATCGTCGCTCAAGGTGGCCACGAAATCGCGCCGCCCGTTGATGCGGTGAAGCTTGTCGTGGATGGCGGCGAAGCGCGGGAACTCGACCCGGGACCGCACTGCTTCGGGGGCGGGGTCCCCGGTGCTGGTGCCACCGGCTGCGCACACGATGTCCAGCGGACGGCGCAGTCGGTCAGCACCCGCTGACTCGGTGCCCATCGCACGTGCGGCGCGGCCGGCCGGGTCACCCGTCGGCCCGTTGCGGATCCTGTCGATCTTGGCCAGCACCATGGCGGGGTAGGCCGCACCGTGCAGCACGGCCGAGCGCAGCACCGCATCCTCGGCCGGACTGATGGACGCTGCCTCGACAGCGGTACGGGTGTAGCTGCCGCTGGCGACGCTGTGCAGCGTTTGCACACATTCGTCGTACTTCGGTAATGCCATCGGTTGCGAGTGCGGTGCGCGACGGATGTGCTTGCGCAGGAACTGCTGCAATTCCTCGTACCACCCGGCCTGCCCGTAACCGGTGGTGTTCGGGAGTAGACGTTCGACGGTCTCGATGATCTCGAGATCGTCAGTATTGCGGCGTTCGCGGGCGCGCACCACCTCGGCGTCGATCTCACCGAACAGCCCCAGTTGGTATCCGAAGAGTGAATCCATCCTCGACCCCGTCTTTCGCCGAACGCGGCGTTAGCATACCGTTGTCCGGGCGTCTCGACCGGGGGAACGAGGAGTGGCATGAGTGAGCACCACGCCGGCAGCTCGTCGGAAATTCCCTGGTCGGCGGTATTCGATCCATCTGTCAACGTCCGAGCGCTGGGAGAGATCCAGGCCCGGGGGTTCCGCGCGGCCACCGAACTCGTCGACCGGTTTGTCCGGACGACCGACGCCCCCGGTGGCCACGCGGCGTCTGCCTCCGACCGGCACGGCGGCCCCACCGCCGAAAATTCCGGTCCCGCAGCGCCGTCCGGTTTCGCCTCGATGATTTCGGCGTGGCAGGGGTTGGTGAGCCAGTGGGCCGACACCGTGCAGACGGCACCCGCCAACCGCCGGGGGGCGTGCGCATCGGTGGACCTGCCCATGTCCGCGGCAGAAGGTTGCGTCGCGATCCACGCCGCCGTGCGGGAAGATGCCACGGCCGTCGTGTGGCTGCACAACTCCGGCGACACAGATCTGGGTGAGGTCCGACTGCGGTGCGGCGACCTGATGGCCCACGACGGCAGCCGGATCACGTCCGAGGCCATCGGGTTCGACCCCGGATCGACCTCGATGCCCAGTCGCAGCAGCCGCGGTGTGCGCGTGGTCGTGGGCGTCACCGCCGAGACGCGGGCCGGGATCTATCACGGCACGCTCCTGGTCCATGGTCACCCGGGGGTCTGGTTGCCGGTCACCCTGACCGTCCCAGGAGCCTGACGATGACCAGCATCGACTCGGTGCGCACGATGGACGTGGAAACACAGTTGCACGAGGTGGGCCGGGCTGTGCGGAGATCGATGCTCGACGCCCTCCCCGACGGTGAACCTCACCAGTGGCTCTACAGCTTGATGCGCGAGTATCCGTCCCGGCCGGGAAAGGCTCTCCGACCTGCCCTGTGCCTGGCGGCGGGGCGCGCTTTCGGGGCGCGTACCGGCGATGTCGAGGGATTCGCGGTGGCCATAGAGTTGCTGCACAACGCCTTCCTGGTGCACGACGACGTGGTGGATGGCAGCGAGATGCGGCGCGGCAGGGCGACGCTCGTGGCCCGGCACGGAATGGCCGCCGCCGTGAACGCCGGCGACGGGCTGGCCATCGTGGCCGGGCAGGTGATGAGGCGCACCGCGCGGTTGTTGGATCGTGACCTCGCCGACCTCGTGTGGTCCGAGTTCGACACCATGGCGCTGCGGACCCTGGAGGGGCAGGCCACCGAAATCGGTTGGCAGCGTGACCATGTGGAGGATCTCACGCCGGAGGACTACCTCGAACTCATCATGCACAAGACCTGCTGGTACACCACCATCCATCCGCTGCGGGTCGGTGCCATGGTGGGTTCCGGCGGCACGGTCGATCTGGGACCGCTGGTGCGCTTCGGGTTTCACTTCGGTGCGGCGTTCCAGATCCGCGACGATCTGCTGAACCTCATCGGTGACGAGCAGACCTACGGCAAGGAGATCCTGGGTGATCTCTACGAGGGCAAGCGCACCCTGACCCTGGTTCACCTGATGTCCCACGCGACGGGCGCCGACCGCGATCTGGTGGGGGAGTACCTGCGGTTGCGGCGTGCCGAACGCACGCCGGAGATCGTCGCGGAGGTCCGGGCGCTGATGGACGCCTACGGCAGTATCGACTTCACCCGGGAATATGCCGAAGGGATCCTGCTGGTGGCCGAAGACCTCTTCGAGGTCGCTTTCGCCGACGCCCGACCCGGACCGGATCTCGACTTCCTGCGTTCCCTGGTGCCCTACGTCTGGGCGCGCTGGCGCTGACCTGTGGACAGCCGGCGGCAGGGGCCCGGTGCACCTCGTAGCGTGAGGCGGTGGCCTTTTCTTCGACCCGCGTGACGCTCAGCGGGCAGCGCTTCCTGGCGCACCGCCTGGAACGGGCGCTGGCCGGTGCCGACATCCACACGGACGAGTACTCGCCGCGAGCGCAGAGCATGTCGCTGCTGGTGGGTACGGTGGCCGCGGCGGCCGCCGTCGGTGTCTGTGCCGTCTTCACCGCGTCGCGGCCGACCGCCGACCTCGGCGACGCGCGCATCCTGACCGTCGAGGGCAGCACGGCGCTCTACGTCCGCGTCGACGACGTGGTGCATCCGGTGTCGAACATGACCTCGGCCCGGTTGATCGCCGAGACCGACGAACAACCGACGGTGATCTCCACGGCCGCACTCGATCAGGTGGAACGCGGTGCTGCACTGGGTATCCCGGGAGCTCCCGCGCTACTGGGCACGCCGCTGGACACCACCCCCGGCTGGACGGTCTGCGATCACCGGGGCACCACCGTCATCGCTGGTCCGCCCATCTCGGGTCCGGCGCTACAGGTGCTGGCGCAGGCTCCCTCCGGCCAGACCTATCTGCTGTTCGACGGGCAGCGGGCCCGGGTTGACCTCGGCGACCGGGCCGTGGTGCGCGCCCTGCACCTCGACAACGCGGCGCCGGTCCCGGTATCGGCGGCGCTGCTGGATCTGCTTCCCGAAGTGCCGGCCATCGCCACACCCGCGATCCCCGATCTGGGATCGGACGGGCCGTCGGCCCTGCCCGGTTTCCGGGTCGGGGATGTGCTCAGCGTTGCGTCCACCGCGGAGACCGACTTCTTCGTGGTATTGGCCGCGGGTGTGCAACAGGTGGGCCCGGTGGCAGCAGATGTGCTGCGCAGCAGCAGCATCCGGGCGTCGATCACAGCGGTGGCACCGGCAGCACTCGCCGCCTTGCCGGTGGTGGGCGTGCTGCCGGTTGAGCATTTTCCGCAACAGGTCACCCCGGTGCAGAGCGCCGGTGTCTGCGCCTCCTGGCAGGGCGGCGCCGTCGCCCTCCGCGCCGGGACACCGTCTGTCGACGGGCGGGTCCCGATGCGGCTGGCCGGCGCCGACGACGACGGCCCGGGCCTCGACGCCGTGTCTCTGCCCGCGGGACGGTACGCCTACGTCAGAACCCACGGCGGCGATACGACGGGCTGGTTGATCACCGACCTCGGGGTGCGCTTTCGCGTGCGCGACGCCGACACCGCCCGCGTCCTCGCGCTGCCCGATCCGGTCGCCGTGCCGCGCGCGGTGCTCGACGCCCTTCCTCGCGGTCCCGAACTCAGCCGGTCAGCGGCGCTGCTCGCCCACGACACTGTCGCCTCGCCGTGACCGGGATACCAGACCTGCGACCAGCAGCGCGGCCAAGCAGCACAGTGCCCCGATGGTCGCCGCCCGAGAGCCGGGATCGTCGCGCTGGGTCCGGGCGGTCAACGGAGTCGGCTCCGGAACAGGCTGCGGGGTAACGGGTTCGGTTTCGTTACTGAGAGCAGCGACGGGGTCCACCACGCCGTGGCCGGTCACCGGATCCCACCCGGCGCCGACCGGGCGGGCGGTGTCCTCGATGCGCCGCATCACCTGCCGCGCGGTGAGTGCCGGAAAGCGCGAACGCACCAGTGCCACCACACCGCTGACGACGGGTGCGGCATAACTGGTGCCCGCGATCGCCACGGTGCGGCCGAAGCTCTGCTGGGAGTCGACCAGGCCGGTGCCCGACGGATGCAGGGAGACCACCTGCTCGCCGGGGGCGGCGACGTCCACCCACGGGCCCGGCAGGGTGAACTCCGACGGGGCATCACCGGCACCCACCGATCCGACCGTGAGCACATAGTCGTCATACCAGCCAGGGCTGGAGGCCACCGTGGCCGTTTCCCAGTCCATGTCAGACATCTCGGGTTGCGGCGGGCAACGGCCCGCCCGCCGACGTTGCCCGCGGCGGCCACCACGACGACATCGCGGGTGTCCACGGCGTACGCGAGTGCCGCACCCAGGGGGCCGTCATCGACGAACCCGGAGGCGCAGGCGATCGACGAGATGTTGATGACACCCGCACCCAGGTCCGCGGCGGTACGGACCGCCTTGGCCAGCGTCGCAACATCGCCCACACCAGCCGCGCTGGGATCGGCGGCGGGTGCGAACAGGGTGCTGGACTGCCGGATCGCGACGATGGTGGCCCCCGGGGCCACTCCGCTGAACCCATCGGCGTCCGGAGATGCCGCGATGATGCCGGCCACCATGGTGCCGTGGCCGTCGCAGTCGGTGGTGCCGTCACCGGTGGAGACATAATCACCGCCGGCCTCCACCTGCGCGAGCCGGCGATGGCGCGTGACCCCGGTGTCGATCACCGCAACGCGCTGACCATCACCGCGGCTGAGCTCGTGAATCCTTCCGAGCCGCACCGGGTGTGGTGCGGCGGCAACCGCGGGGACCGCGCACGGCGCGGTCTGCACCGTGGGCACCGGTGGCATCGGTGCGGCCACGGCGGGCAGCAGAGCCGGATCGACGGTGGGTGCGGTGACGGCGTGCGCCGCCGGCGGGGGAGCCGACACGCCGAGCAGTAGCGCGGCCAACACGGCCCGCGCGCCCCTCATGGCCACACCGCGCCGGGGGTGAACACACCGAGGGCCCACCCGGCCACCGGAACCGCGGCGGCCAGAAGCGCCAACTCGAGCCCCTGCGCAGCCCGCCGTCGGGCCGGGCTCGAGAAGCCCCGGGGCGGACGGACCCCCACCAGCGCCACTGCCGCCGTGGCGCCCAGTTCCCAGCCGAGGCCCGGGGCGTGGCGGTGCGCGGCGACGAGGCCGCACACCAGTGCCAGCAGAGCTGCGCCGCACAGGCCGGTGGCCGCGGCTGTCTCCGGATGGGTGCGGATCCGCAGGACCAACACTGTGGCGGTGACCGCGGCCAGCGTGCTGGCCGCCCATCCCGGCGACACCGTGGTCACCACCGCCACCCCGGCTGCCGCGGCGGCGGCGGATCCGGCCACCAGACTGGTGATCAGTTGGCGCGCCTCGCGCAGCCGCGATCCCGGGTCCGGGTCCGAACCGAGCCGGCATACCCCGGCGGCCACCCGGAACGTCGTGGTCAGGACCGCCAGAGACACCACGACCGCGAGCACCGCCGCGGTGACCGCGCCGGCGGTGACGACGGTGGCGGCCAGGGCGGCGACGGCCCACACCGTGGCCAGGCAGGTCAGCGCGCCCCACCACCAGGTGCGGTCGCCGCAGATGCGCCCGCTCACCACGGCGGCCACCGCGGCAGCCGCCGCCCCCAGCAGCACATCGGGTAGCCCGGTGCCCGGCGCCGCGAACGCCGCCGCCGATGCGACCATGGCCGTGACCACCGCCACTCCGGCAACGGCGCCGAAACCCGGCGGCAGCGCCGTGCGGTCGCAGACCGCAGCGGGTTCTACTGGCACCGGTGCGGGTCGTGCCGGCGCCGGGGCCACCAGAAGAAGAACCGTTCCGTCGCCGACTCCGTTGTCGCGCAGACTCTTCGACGTGTCCACCACCCTGCCTGCGGCGTCGGTGACCCCTGCGCACAGCACCCCGGGATCGGCTCCGGCCCCGGTCAACAGGTCGTGCAGGTGCGGCAGCAGCGTCGCCAGTGGGATCCCGTCGGGCACGGCCACATCGGTCTCGGCGCCACCCCCGAAGATCGTCAACCGTGTCATGTCCACCCCGCGACCGTAGGTCGATCCGGCGAGCAGGGGCGACGGTCATCCACAGGTGAATTGCGGACTCCCGCAGCGCTGCCTACCGTCCGCACTCACATCATGAGGGGAGACCGGCTGTGCACCAGGTGATGAAAGCGGACCCGCCGGCGCCCACGGCGGTCCCGGTGGCCGCGCCGCCGCCGGTTCCCGCCGCGGCGCCGGCGGGAGTCGCGGCCCGGCTGATCCCGCTGTCCACCCTGGGCGTGACGGCGGCCATGGTGGCCGTGGTGTTGGCGACGGATTCACCGCTGGCGAGCAACCCGATGTTCCTGATGTTTCCGCTGATGATGGCGGTGTCGGCGCTGGCCAGCCTGGCCGGCGGCCACCGCGGCACCGCCGAGCTCGACGCCGTCCGGCGCCGCTACCTGCACCACCTGTCCGACATCGGGCAGACGCTGACGGAACATGGCGCAGCACAACACCGATGGCTCGCTCACCACCACCCGGGGCCCGAAACTTTGTGGCAGGTAGCCGGATCCGAGCGACGGTGGGAACGCCGCCGCGGGCACCAGGGCTTCGGTCGCATCAGATGCGGCCTGGGCGAGGTGAGCGCCGCCGCACAGCCCGAGCTCCCCGGCGGCACCGAACTCGGCGACGTCGACCCGGTGACCACCGCGGCGCTGCAGCGCCTCCTGCACGCCTACGCCACGATTCGCGACGCTCCCGTCACCGTGGATCTGGGAGCCGCCGCCCTGGTCCGGCTGCTGGGCGACGACAACGCCACCGCAGCGTGGGCGCGGGCCCTGCTGTGCCAGCTGGCCACCTTCCACACCCCGGCCGATGTGGCCATCGCCGTCGCGGGCCCGGAGCACCGGCTCGACCGCTGGGACTGGCTGAAATGGCTACCCCACCACGGGCATCCGCAGCACTGCGACGACGTGGGCCCGGCCCGGCTGGTGTACCGCGGCGTGGCCGACGCGGTGGCCGACCATACGCCGGGCCGGCAGCTGGTGCTGCTGGTGGACGGGACGACGGTGACGGCGGGCGACATCGGCGAGCGCCCCGATGTGACGGTGGTGTGCCTGGGCGGGGCGGTGGGCACCGGGGACGTGGTGTGGGACGCCTGCAGCGGCGAGGTGCGCCCCGATACCCTGTCGCTCCCCGCAGCCGCCGCCTGCGCCCGCCGACTGGCGCGGCGGGCGCCGGCGCCGGAACAGACCGCGGGCGCCGGGGACCCCCTGCACGTGCGACTCGGCCGCACCGACCGCGGCGACCCGGTGTACCTGGATATTCGCGAGGCGGCCCTCGGAGGTGCCGGTCCACACGGATTGTGCATCGGCGCAACGGGTTCAGGTAAATCCGAGCTGCTGCGCACCGTGGCGGTGGCGATGATCGCCCGGCACTCCGTCGACGAATTGAACCTCATCCTGGTGGACTTCAAAGGGGGCGCCAGCTTCCTGGATCTGCAGCGCGCTCCGCACGTGGCGGCCGTCATCACCAACCTCGCCGACGAGGCGCACCTGGTGGACCGGATGCGCGACGCCCTCGAGGGCGAGATGCACCGCCGCCAGCAGCTGCTCCGCGAGGCGGGCAACCTGGCCAAGGCCGACGACTACGCGCGGGTGCGGCAGACCCGCCCGGACCTGCCCGCGCTGCCCGCGCTTCTCGTCATCGTCGATGAGTTCTCCGAATTACTGAGCAGACAGCCCGATTTCATCGACGTCTTCACTGCGATCGGGCGGGTCGGCCGCTCACTGGGCATTCATCTGCTGCTGGCCAGCCGGCGCCTGGACGACGGTCGGTTGCGCGGGCTGGAGTCGCATCTGTCCTACCGGATCTGCCTCAAGACCCTCTCGGTCGCCGAATCACGGGCCGTTCTGGGGGTGCCGGACGCTCACCACCTCCCGGCGACGCCCGGCTCCGCCCTGCTCAAGATCGGCGCCGCCGACCCGGTGCCGTTCCGCGCCGACCAGGTGTCGGCCCCGGCTGTCCCGTCGTTTTCGGCACCCGCGCGTGTGTTGCGGCACCCGGTGCGGTTCACGTCCGTCCCGGCCGGTCCGGTTCACCGCGGTGGTGCCGACAACAGCTCGTGCCGTTCGGTTCTCGAGACGGTCCTCGACGCGGCGGCGGTGCCCGGTGCGGCGGCGCATCCTGTGTGGCTGGCGCCGCTGCGACACTCGCCGCGGCTGGCCGACCTGCCGGTGGGGGCAGGGTTGACCGTGCCCATCGGACTATCCGACCGGGTGTTCGAGCAGCGCCGGGTACCGGCGCTGCTGAACCTGTCGGGGGCGGCGGGCAACGTCGCGGTGGTCGGCGGGCCCCGCTCGGGTAAGACGACCGTGCTGACCACCCTGATCGGTGCGCTGAGCCTGGCGCACGGGCCCGATGAGCTGCACCTCTACTGTCTGGATTTCGGTGGCGGGGCGCTCGCGCCGCTGATCGGCCTGCCGCACGTCGGTGCCGTGGCCGGACGCCGGGATCCGGAGTTGGTGCGGCGCATCGTCGCTCAGGTGGTCGCCGAGGTGCGCCGCCGCGACGGGCGGTGTACCGCGGGTGCCGACACTTTTCTGCTCATCGACGGATGGGCCACCTTTCGGCAGGAGTTCGACGACCTGGAGAACACCGTGGTGTCGCTGGCCACCGAGGGCCTGGCGCACGGCGTGCACGTGGTCGTGACCGCCACCCGATGGGCGGATCTGCGGTCGGTGCTGAAAGACCAGCTCGGCTCCCGCGTCGAGCTGAGGCTCGCGGATCCGGTCGATTCCGAGGTGGACCGCACCCGTGCGCGGGCGGTCCCGAAAGCCCGGCCCGGTAGCGGCCTCACCCCCGACGGGTACCCGATGACAGCGGCCCTGCCCGGTGATCTCGACGCCTTGGCGGTGCAGCTGCGGGCCCGGCACGGGACGTCGTGCGCGCCGCGGGTGACCACCCTGCCCACCCAGGTGGACCGCAGGGCGCTGCCCTGGGCCGCCGACGCGGTGCTCGGGCTGGGAGATCGTGAGATGCAGCCGGTGACCCTCGATTTCGCGGTACGCCCGCATCTGGTGATCCTGGGTGACGCGCAGTGCGGCAAGACGGCGGCGATTCGGCTGCTGCTCGACGAGATCGGCCGCACGTCGCAGGCGGAGGTACACCTGCTGGACCCACGACGCACACTGCACCCGCAGGGTTGTCATGCCTACGCGGGCAGCACCACGCAGTGCGCGGACCTGGTGGCCGATCTGGTGGCGCGCCTGCAACCACGCACCCGGGCGGGCTGGACCGGCCCACAGGTCTACCTGCTGGTCGATGATCACGAGCTGACCGGCCGCGCCATCGAGCCACTGGTCGAGCTGATCCCGCACGCCCGCGACATCGGTCTGCACGTGGTGCTGGCGCGCCGGGGCGGTGCGCGGGCGCTCTACGACCCCGTGCTCACCGCGCTGCGGGACTGCGGTTCGGTGAGTCTGCAGATGAGTCAGGCCGGCGACGACGCCGGCCGGGCACGCGTGCTGCCTCCGGGGCGGGCCACGGTGGCCGTCGGCGCCGAGCAGCAGGTGGTGCAGCTGGCCTGGGTTCCGCCACGATGACCGTCACGTGCCTGCTGGGCCCCGCGGAGGTGCAGCGGGTGACACCGCCGGCCACCGTGGCGGATCCCATGCTGGCGGGCGCGGCCCTCGACGCCGGCCCGGCGCGCGTCGTCCTCGTCGGCGACCAGCCCATTGCCGTCGGCACACTCTGGCACGATCTGCTGGCGCCGCTGCTGGCGGACGCGGACGCGGCCACGCTGGTACATCCCGGTTGGTGGACCCCGCCGATGGTGGAGTTGGTGCACCGCGCCGCCACCGCACTGGTGCAGACCGTCACCGTGACGTCGCGGGCCGCACTGCTGGCAGGAAGCGGCCCGGGCCTGGTGGTCGTCGAGATCGCGGAGCACGCGGTCCTGGTGACCGGCAGCAGCGGCCCGCTCGGCTTGGTGCGCCGCGGTGATGGGTCGGTGGTCGAGCGCATCGCCGACCTGGTGGGCTCGAGCCCGGCCATCATCGACGCTCCCGCGGACATACCCGGGTCCTCGGTGCTCACCGGTGCGGTGGCGGCGGCCTTGTCCGTTCGGGGCGTGCGGGTGTCGCGCAACGGCGCCGAGCGGATCAGTGCCGCCCTCGCATCGCCCGCGCAGAATGTGTCGCGCCGGCCGCGGTGGGCGGTGGCGGCCGCACTGACGGCCGGGCTGGTGTCCGCCGGAGTCTGGGCGCTTCACCCGAGCGAGCCGGATAGGCGACCGGTGGTCACGGCTGCGCTGGTGGAGGGACGGGTCACCGTGCAGGTGCCCGCCGCCTGGACCGTGCAGCGGGTGACCACCGGGCCGGGATCGGCTCGCGTGCAGGTGGTTTCGCCCGAGGATCCCGACGTGATGCTGCACCTGACCCAATCCCGCGTTCCGGTGCAGGACCTCGCCGCCACAGCCACGGCGCTGCGGAGCGCCATCGATGCCGAGCCCGCAGGGACGTTCGTCGACTTCGACCCGGCGGGGCGGCGAGCGGGCAGGCCGGTGGTGACCTACCGGGAAGTGCGGCCCGGCCGCGACATCGGCTGGACGGTGTTGGTCGACGCAGATGTGCGGATCAGCATCGGCTGCCAGAGCGCACCGGGACGCGCGGACACGGTCGCCGCAGCGTGTGACGACGCGGTGCGCACCGCGCAGCGACTCGGGTGAACGCACTTTCGAGGGAACCAAAACGCCTCGGCGACAGACGAACAAGACAAGAGGAAAGGAGCTCCCGATGAGCAACTCAACACTGGCCACCGACTTCGCGCTCATGCGCGCGGCCGCCGACGCCACCGACGCCCGCAGCGCCGAGATCCGCACCCTGCTGCAGGGGTGTATCGGCAGATTGCAGGCGGTGCCCGCCTCGGTGTGGGGCGGCGCTGCCGCAGTCCGCTTCCGGGATGTGGTGGACCGGTGGAACTCCGAGACGGTCCGGCTGTGCCACTCGCTGGACGCCATCGCGGCGACCATCCGCCAGAACGAGAAAACCCTGCAGGAAGCCGGGCACCAACATGCCCAGCAGATCGCCGCCGTATCAAACGATCTGCGGCACTGAGACTTTCAGGGAGAGATGATGGATCAGATCAGCTACGACTTCGGTGAGATCGAGGTGGCCGTCAGGCAGGAGATCGCGCGGACCTCGGTGCGACTGAACGCCGCCCTGGACGACCTGGCCGCGCGGATCGCGCCGCTGCAGCAGGTCTGGACCCGCGACGCCGCCGAGGCCTACCGCGTCCAGCAGACCGCGTGGCAGCAGTCGGCCACAGCGCTCGACGAAATCCTGCAGCGCCTCGGTCGGGCCGTCGGTGACGGCGCAGCGGCCGTGGCCGACACCGACCGGGCAGCCGCCAACGTCTGGCGGTGAGCCGATGAGACCTGTGCGGCCCGGTGGGACCTGGAGAAGCCCGCCGGGCCGCACGGCACTGCAGTGTGGGGCAACCGATGCACCCGCCCGAGGAAAACGGCTATGGTGGCGGTCACACGGAGGGCCCGACCGCGGAGCCCGCCAGGGACCAGTGATCGCCGGTGACAGCTTCGACCAACGCGCATGACGGGCGCCGTACCCCGGCGCTTCATGCTGTGCACGAACGGTTCGTCGCGGGTGAGGTGGATGCCACCTCCCTGGCCGATCAGGTGCGCCCGGTGGTCGCGGAGAGCTGGCGACGCAGCCTCGCCGGTGGCGTCGATCCCGACCTCGGGGGAGCGCGGCCCTCATCGGTGGCACTGACCATCGCCCGGCTGCGCGAGACCCATCCGTTGGCGCCGGCGTTGCCCGTCATCCGGCGGCTGCTGGTCGACGATGCGGTGGAGTCCGGCGTGGTGGTGGCCGTGAGTGCGGCGGACGGGACCCTGCTGTGGGTCGAGGGCGACCCGGTGATGCGCCGCAAGGCCGAGGCCATGAACTTCCTGCCCGGCGCGGACTGGAGTGAGCGCGGCGCGGGTACCAACGCACCCGGTACGGCGCTGGCGTTGGACCAGGAACTGCAGATCCGCGGCGGGGAACACTTTTCCCGGATCGTGCAGCCCTGGAGTTGCACCGCGGCGCCGGTGCACGATCCGAGCACCGGCGCCCTGCTCGGTGCCATCGACCTCACCGGCGGTGACGAGGTGGCGTCGACGCAGACGCTGGCGCTGGTGCGGGCCACCGTGGTCGCCGTGGAGAGCCACCTGGCCCTGCTGCGGCTCACCGGCAACCCCAACCCCACACCGGCCGCCCGCAAGCCGCATCTGGTGGTGCTGGGCCCCCGCCACCGGCCCGGCTGGGTGACCACCGACGACCTCGGCCATCTGCGCGCCACCGGACTGACCGGCCGCCACGCCGACATCCTGGTCCTGCTGAGCCGCCACCCCGAAGGCCTGTCTGCCGACCATCTCGCCGTGTTGCTCGATGACAAGGACCTCGACGTCGTCACCGTGCGCGCCGAGATGTCGCGGCTGCGCAAGGTCATCGGTGCCGAACACCTGGGTTCGCGGCCATACCGGTTGCTGATGCCCATCACGTCCGACATCGGTGAGATCTTCGACGCCCTCGACGACGGGGATGTGGAATCGGCGTTGGCGCGCTACACCGGGCCGTTGCTGCCGCAGTCGGTGTCTCCTGCGATCGCCCGGCTGCGCACCCAGCTGTCGGCGTCGGTGCGCGGTGCGGTGCTCGCCGAGGCGGCGCGCGGCCGTACCGATCTGCTGCGGCGGTGGCTGCAGCTGCCCGAGGGGCGAGATGACCGGGAGGGGTGGCGACTGCTGCGCGACAGCGCGGTATCGGACCCGTTGCGTCGCGCCCAGGCGGGCGGGCATCTGGCGGGGATCGACTACGACCTCAGGTGACGTGCGCGCCGGCCAAAGACGATGTTTAGTGTCGCGTGGCAGCGGGTACCCGTTGTCGACTTTTATCCTTGAGCTGCACTGATCGAGTGGCGGACACAGTGACGATCATCTATCTGCAGGGACTGCGACTGGAGCCCCAGCCGCGCAACCGAGGGTGCGTCCAGCCGCGGCCGCGCTCGCGCACCACGCTGCAGGTCACCGCCCAGGACGGAACGGTCGAGGCACTCGGTGAAGTGGATGCTGCAAACGCGAAATCCTTCTCCGACCAGGTGTGCGCGGCAATCTCGGCAATGGATGACGCGGTGGGCGAGGTCACCGTCGACCTGTCCGGAGTGCGATTTTTCGCCGTCGACGCCTGCACCGCCCTGCATGCCGTCAACGCCCACCTCATGCGCGTCGACCGGGCGTGGTCGGTGGTTCCCGGCCCAGCCGTGAGCCGGGTGCTCGGACTCTGCGATCCGGCCAGCGTGATCCCGGTGGCCGACAGCGAGGAGCTGGCTGAACCCGCCTGAGCCGAGCCCGAGTGAACGTTGCAACTGTGGTGCAACGGTCGATCTCCTACCGTGGTGACGCACGACACACTCGTGAAGCTGACGGCAGGAGATTCCATGACCACCTATGCCCGGCCGGGTGCCGAGGGCGCGCTGATGTCCTTCGACGCCCGCTACGACAACTACATCGGCGGTGAATGGGTACCGCCGAACGCGGGCCGCTACTTCCAGAACCCGACGCCGGTGACCGGTGAGGTGTTCTGCGAGGTCGCCCGCTCCGACGAATCCGACATCGAGAAAGCCCTGGACGCCGCGCACGCTGCCGCGCCGGCCTGGGGCAAGACCTCGGCCGCCGAGCGCGCGGTCATCCTCAACAAGATCGCGGACCGCATCGAGACCAACCTCGAGTCGCTGGCGCTTGCCGAGTCCTGGGACAACGGCAAGCCCATCCGCGAGACCCTGAATGCCGACCTGCCGCTGGCCGTCGACCACTTCCGCTACTTCGCCGGGGTGCTCCGCGCCCAGGAGGGCTCGCTGAGCCAGATCGACGAGGACACGGTCGCCTACCACTTCCACGAGCCGCTCGGCGTGGTCGGCCAGATCATTCCCTGGAACTTCCCGATCTTGATGGCGGTGTGGAAGCTGGCTCCCGCGCTGGCCGCCGGCAACGCCGTCGTCCTCAAGCCGGCCGAGCAGACCCCGGCGTCGATCCTCTACCTCATCTCCGTGATCGGCGACCTGCTGCCCGCCGGTGTGCTCAACGTGGTCAACGGGTTCGGCGTCGAGGCGGGCAAGCCGCTGGCCTCGTCGAACCGGATCGCCAAGATCGCCTTCACGGGGGAGACCACCACCGGCCGGCTGATCATGCAGTACGCCTCGCAGAACCTGATCCCGGTCACCCTGGAGCTCGGCGGCAAGAGCCCGAACATCTTCTTCAGTGATGTGCTCGCCGCCGCCGACAACTACCAGGACAAGGCACTCGAGGGCTTCACGATGTTCGCCCTCAACCAGGGCGAGGTCTGCACCTGCCCGTCGCGCTCGCTGATCCAGGCCGACATCTACGACGAGTTCCTGGCCCTGGCCGCCATCCGCACCAAGGCCGTGCGCCAAGGGGACCCGTTGGACACCGAGACCATGATCGGTGCCCAGGCCTCCAACGACCAGCTCGAGAAGATCTTGTCCTACATCGAGATCGGCAAGAGCGAGGGCGCTCAGGTGGTCACCGGCGGCGAGCGCGCCGAGCTCGGTGGCGACCTCAACGGTGGCTACTACGTGGCGCCGACGATCTTCACCGGCCACAACAAGATGCGGATCTTCCAGGAGGAAATTTTCGGGCCGGTGGTGGCGGTGACGTCGTTCAAGGATTACGACGAGGCCATCTCCATCGCCAATGACACTCTCTACGGCCTGGGGGCCGGGGTCTGGTCGCGTAACGGCAACACCGCCTACCGCGCCGGCCGGGACATCAAGGCCGGTCGGGTGTGGACCAACTGCTACCACCAATACCCCGCACACGCGGCGTTCGGCGGCTACAAGCAGTCCGGCATCGGCCGCGAGAACCACAAGATGATGCTCGATCACTACCAGCAGACGAAGAACCTGCTGGTGTCCTACAGCGACACCGCCGCCGGATTCTTCTGAGCACCTGCGCCACCGGAACGAAACCCCGACGCCGCGTCGGGGTTTCGTCATTTTCGGACGCATCCGGCGAATGTGGGTTCGCGTCGCGGCGGCCGGTGGTTCAATGGCACAGCTTGGAGGACCCTGAGAGTCGGCTGTACGCGGCCGGTGTGCGCGACGACGGGAGTGATCGATGGCAGCGGGGAAACGGCGCGGTATCGCCGAACACCAGGAATCCAGCGAGTACCTCGAGCGGCGGCAGCTGAAGACCGGCAGTGCGGGATGGCTGCTGCTCGCGGGTCTCGGCGTCGGCTACGTCATCTCCGGGGACTACTCAGGGTGGAACTTCGGCCTGGAGCAGGGCGGTTTCGGCGGCCTGGCGATCGCCGCCGTGGTGATCGCGTGCATGTACCTCGCGCTGGTGCTGGGCATGGCCGAACTGTCCTCGGCGCTGCCGGCCGCAGGCGGCGGGTACACCTTCGCCCGCCGCGCGCTGGGCCCGTGGGGCGGATTCGCGACCGGCACTGCGATTCTCATCGAGTACGCGATCGCGCCGGCCGCGGTCGCCACCTTCATCGGTGCCTATGTCGAGTCGCTCGGGCTGTTCGGTATCACCAACGGCTGGTGGATCTATCTGGCCGTCTACGCCCTGTTCATCGGTATTCACCTGGCCGGCGTCGGTGAAGCGCTGAAGGTGATGTTCGTGATCACGGCGATCGCCCTGGTGGGGCTGGTGGTGTTCGCCGTGGCGGCCATCGGGCAATTCGACGTGGCCAACCTGACCGACATCGCCGTTGACGAGAGTGCCGCCGGAGCCTCTGACTGGCTGCCGCACGGCTACCTGGGCATCTGGGCGGCGATCCCGTTCGCGATCTGGTTCTTCCTCGCGATCGAGGGCGTCCCGTTGGCCGCCGAAGAAACAGCGCGACCGGAGCGCAACGTGCCGCGCGGCATCATCGCCGCCATGGGCGTCCTGCTGGTCACGTGCGTGACGGTGCTGGTGCTGACCACCGGAGCCGGCGGTGCCGCCGCGATGTCGACCTCGGGCAACCCGCTGGTGGAGGCCCTCGGTGACGGAACGGCGGCCAGGGTCGTCAACTACATCGGCCTGGCCGGGCTGATCGCGAGCTTCTTCTCGATCATCTACGCCTACTCCCGCCAACTGTTCGCGCTGTCGCGCGCGGGATACCTACCCAAGGTGCTGTCGGTGACCAACTCCCGGAGGGCGCCCACCCTGGCGCTGATCGTGCCCGGTGTGATCGGTTTCCTGCTGTCGCTCACCGGGCAGGGCGATCTGCTGTTGAACATGGCGGTCTTCGGAGCAGCCTTGAGTTATGTCCTGATCATGGTCAGCCACATCGTGCTGCGGCGCCGCGAACCCGACATGCCGCGGCCCTACCGCACCCCGGGCGGTGCGCTGACCACCGGATTCGCGCTCGTCATCGCGGTTCTCGCGGTGATCGCCACGTTCCTGGTGAACCCGGTCGCGGCCGGCTGGTGTCTGATCGTGTTCGCCGCCTTCATGGTCTACTTCGCCGTCTACAGTCGGCATCGGCTGGTGGGCAATTCGCCGGACGAGGAGTTCGCCATGCTCGCCCGCGCCGAAGGTGACCTGGAGTAGCCCGAATCGGCGTTTTGACCTGCGCGGACGCCGGCGGGTAAGCTCCTGCGCTGGCGTGCGATCAGCATCATGCGCCGTTTCCGGGTCAGTGTCGGTCGCCGGGAACGGGCATCACGCGCCGGGCCGACACCCGGAATTCCGGGATCCAGCAGCCCGTCAGGGCCCGAGAAAAGAAGGTAGCGCTGTGCCTACGTACACGCCGAAGGCAGGTGACACCACCCGTTCGTGGTACGTCATCGATGCCACGGATGTGGTGCTCGGCCGGCTCGCCGTCGAAGCAGCCAAGCTGCTCCGCGGCAAGCACAAGCCGACGTTCACCCCCAATGTCGACGGTGGCGATTTCGTGATCGTCATCAACGCCGACAAGATCGCCGTCAGCGGCGACAAGCTCCAGACCAAGTTCGCCTACCGCCACTCGGGCTTCCCGGGCGGTCTGCGTTCGCGTGCACTGGGCGACGAGATGCAGAAGCACGCCGACCGGGTGGTCGAGCGCGCCATCGTCGGGATGCTCCCGCACAACAAGCTGAGCCGTCAGATCCAGAAGAAGCTGAAGGTCTACACCGGCCCGGATCATCCGCATGCCGCTCAGCAGCCGATTCCGTTCGAGATCAAGCAGGTGAGCCAGTGACCGAAACCGTCGACACCACCGAAAACTTCGGCGGCGACGAGGTCGTCGAAGAGACCGTCGTGGCCGAAGAGTCCTACGAGCCCGCCGCCGAGGATGACGCCGCGGTCCGCGAGCCCATCTACATCGACCGTCCCATCCAGACCGTCGGGCGCCGCAAGGAAGCCGTGGTCCGGGTGCGCCTGGTCCCCGGCACCGGCAAGTTCGACCTGGACGGCCGCAGCCTCGAGGCCTACTTCCCGAACAAGGTGCACCAGCAGCTGATCAAGGCTCCGCTGGTCACCGTGGACCGGGTGGACAGCTTCGACATCTTCGCCCACCTCGACGGCGGGGGCCCCTCGGGTCAGGCAGGCGCCCTGCGCCTGGCGATCGCCCGCGCCCTGATCCTGGTCACCCCGGAAGACCGCCCGGCGCTGAAGAAGGCCGGCTTCCTGACTCGCGATCCGCGTGCTATCGAGCGCAAGAAGTACGGCCTCAAGAAGGCCCGTAAGGCTCCTCAGTACTCCAAGCGCTGATCCGTTCAGCCGAGTTTCACACCGATCGCCGGGCACTCATCCGAGTGCCCGGCGATCGGCGTTCGGGGCCCTGATCCTTGGATTGTGACCTGACCCACACCGTGTTTTCAGTGAACTGTCGTCGTGCGGTGCCCTGGTAGGTCCCGCGTCAGAGCTAATTGCGTGAGCAAGCGCCCCGGCCATTTCGCCGGTGGGCGGTTGAGTTCGCGACCCGCCCTGGGACAGCCTCGGATGCGGAACTTCGTCAAGTGGAAGGGGTAACTGATGAAGGTCATCAGCAAGAACGTCATGACCGCGACTGTCGGAACGCTGTTCGGTGGCTCGCTGCTGTTCACCGCGGGGTTGGGCGTCGCCGGCGCCGAGCCGATGCCGCTGGACGTGCCCGACGGCCTGGTGAGCGTGACCGTGGGCGGCACGCCCATCCTGGAGAACGTGCCGGCGGATATCGCCGCGAACGCCAGCATGGCGATCTGCGGCCCGACGGCCGGTGACGCGGCGACGCTCGCCCAGCAGGTGGACGCCGACGGCGCTGAGCAGACGGTGTGCACCGGCCTGCCCGGCGGCGACCTCGTGGTGACGCAGAACGTCAGCGCGGAGTCGACGTCGCCCTCACCGGTGGTCCCGGAAACCGAGGCCGGCGCGAGTGAGAGTGCTCCTGCCGAGGCGCCGACTGATGGCGCTGAGTCCGGCACCGAGGGCGACCTGAACGGCGCCGGGGCCGCTGAGGCTCCCGCCGAGAGCGAGGACAGCACAGGTTAATTGCCAGACACGACACCGCCCGCGCCCGAACCTGGACGCGGGCGGTGTTGTCGTTGTGAAGCACCTGCCTATCGGCTGCCAGGCCTTGATGCTCCAGACTCTCGACAGGAACATCGATCAGTAGGGGCGGCCACGAAAGGAGAGAGTCGATGAGCAGCAGGAACTTCACATCCGCGGTGATGGTGAGCGCAATCGGAGCAGCATTGTTGGTGTCCCTCGGCTCCGGGGTGGCGCAGGCCGCCGGGCCAGACGGCGAGGTCAACGTCGTCGTCGGCGGGGCCACCGTGCTCGACAGCGTGCCCGACGCCCAGGCAGCGCAGGCCGCCGCGTCGATGTGTGCGGCGCCGGAGCCGGCGATGGACACGATGGCCGTTGCGGTGGACGACACCGGTGGCAGCCGTACCGCGTGCGCTGGGCAGGCCGGGAAAGCCGTGGTCTTCGCCCAGAACCTACCTGCCGCAATGGAATCGTCGCCCGTGGTGCCGGGGACCAAGGCGTCCTGGGGGTCAGGAGAGGCTGCGGTGAACCCCGCCGGACCCAAGTCGATCAAGAGCAGCCTGCCCACGTCACCTGACAACATGTCGTCGGAGAACTGACCAGGGTCCGGGGCGCGGCAGTTGGCTCCGGGACCCCCTTGTGTGAGAAGTTTGAGCCCATGGCTCGACTTTTCGGTACCGACGGGGTGCGCGGAGTCGCCAACCGTGACCTGACCGCTGAATTGGCCGTTGCTCTCGGCTCGGCGGCGGCGCGCCAACTGGCCCGTTCGGGCTCCGCGGGGCGGCGGGTGGCCGTCGTCGGCCGGGACCCACGGGCCAGCGGCGAGATGCTCGAAGCGGCCGTGATCGCCGGTCTGGCCAGCGAGGGCGTGGACGCCCTGCGGGTCGGTGTCCTGCCCACGCCTGCGGCGGCGTACCTGACCAGCGCTTACGACGCCGATTTTGGTGTGATGATCTCCGCGTCGCACAACCCGATGCCGGACAACGGCATCAAGATCTTCGGCCCCGGTGGCCACAAGCTCGACGACGCGGCCGAAGACCGCATCGCGGAGTTGGTGGCGTCGGGTCCTGGTGAGCGTCCCACCGGTGCGGCCATCGGGCGTGTGGTGGACGCCGGGGACGCGCTCGAGCGCTACCTGCGGCATGTCGGCAAGGCGGCCTCCGCGCCCCTGGACGGGGTGACCGTGGTGGTCGACTGCGCCCATGGCGCGGCCTACGCCGCGGCGCCTGCCGCCTACCGCGCCGCCGGTGCCACCGTGATCGCCCTGAATGCCGAACCCAACGGTCTCAACATCAACGACGGCTGCGGGTCCACCCACATGGAGGAGCTGCGTGCGGCGGTGCGCGCGCACGGCGCTGATCTGGGCCTGGCCCACGACGGCGACGCCGACCGGTGCCTGGCTGTCGACGCCAACGGCGACGTGATCGACGGCGACGCCATCATGGTCATCCTGGCGCTCGCCATGCAGGAGGCCGACGAGCTGGCCTCCAACACCCTGGTCACCACCGTCATGAGCAACCAGGGTCTACACATGGCCATGCGCGACGCCGGGATCACGGTGCTCACCACCGGGGTGGGTGACCGTTACGTCCTCGAGGAGTTGCGGGCAGGCGAGTACACCCTGGGCGGCGAGCAGTCCGGCCACATCGTGTTGCCCGCGTACGGCACCACCGGCGACGGTATCGTCACCGGCCTGCGGCTGATGTCCCGCATGGCGCAGACCGGGACGTCCATCGCCGCGCTGGCCGCTCCCATGCGGACCCTGCCGCAGGTGCTGATCAATGTTGCGGTGGCCGACAAGACCACCGTCGCAGCGGCGCCCGCCGTGCAGAACGCCGTGGCGGAGGTCGAGGCCGAGCTCGGCGACACCGGCCGGATTCTGTTGCGTCCCTCGGGAACCGAGCAGCTGGTGCGGGTCATGGTGGAAGCCGCCGACGAGGACACCGCACGCCAACTGGCGGTGCGGGTGGCCGAATCGGTGAGCGAACAGAGCTGACGGGGGAACCGATCGGGCCCGTGCCGCGACTGAACACGGTATGGGACATTCCACCACCGCCAACATCGACACCGCCGTACTGATCACCGTCGCCGACCGCTTCGACGACGTCGCGATGCTCCTCGAACGGGCCGGGCGCAGCCGGCTCGGCTTCAGCGGTGCGCATGCGGGTTCGGCGCACACGGCCGGCGGTGATGCCGTGCGCCGTTGCACGGAACACCTGCTGGTGGACATTCAGGGCTGGGCCAGAGCGGCGGCCGAGATCGGCGTCGCACTGCGCAGCGGAGCACGGCGCTACCGTGACGCCGATGAAGCGGCGGCCGGCGGGCTGGGCTGATGACCGTAGATGTGACGGGTCGTCTGGCTGAAGGTATTGGGGCACTGGAGAACTCGCAGACCTATGTGCAGGCCTGTGCTGCCCGCGGCTACCACCACGGCGACCTGACGGCCCACACCCGGCAGTTGCACGACTGGTACGGCACCGAGGACGGGCTGGATCTGACCGTGCTCGACGCCGATCTCGCTGCTTTGCGCGCAATCGCGGCCGGCTGTTCGGATGCCCGGGAGTCGGTGCGTGCCGGCGCAGCGACTCTCGACGGCGCGTGGTCGGGTGAGAGCGGTGGGGCCGCCATCGCGTTCGTCGCACGGCACGGCACGGCTGCGGCCGCCGTCGGTGACGCGGTGGAGTCGGCCGGGCGGGCGGTGCAGCGGCTGCGTGACGAGCTGTGGCGGGTGGTCGACGAGAAGGTGCGCGCCACGCTTTCCGCCGATGACCTTGCCGCGGCGCAGCGCTCCGCCTGGTTGAGCGCTGCCCGGGCCGTGCTGGCCGGCGACACCGGAGATGCTGCTGCAGTGGTGGATTCGCAGATCCGCCCGCACGTCGAGTCGGTGATGGCCGGGGAGTGGCTGTCGGCGATGCGTCACGGTGCGGCGGCCGCGGCCGAGGCCTATCGGGTGGCCGTCGACGCGCTGTCGTCGCATCCCGCGGTACGGTTCGAGATCCCTGGGGATTTTGGTCCGCGGGGTGTGGTGCGAGCCGTGCCTGCAGTTTCGGTGGCTGCTTCGGCGCCGGCCGTGACGCCGACCCTGCCGGATCCCGCGGTGCCGAGCCCTGCAGCGGCCAATCCTGCGGCGCCGGGTCCTGCTGTCGCCCCAGTGAGCCCGGCTGAACCTCTGGCCGCGGCCCCCGGTGCCATGCCGGCGGCACCGATGTCGCTGCCGGATCCCATGTCTGCGATGGGCGGATTGCCCGGCCAGGTCGCCGATGCGCTCGGCGGCCTACTCGGGGGAGGCTCCGGAATGGGTGGTGCGGGATTGCCGGAGCCGGGGCCGATCGAGCCGCCGACCCTGCCGGAACTTGATGAGAAGCAGGACGAACCAGAGCCCATCGATGAGCCGGAATCGGAAGAGAGCGAGGAAGATCCGGTGGAATCCGACGAGCCGGGTGAACCCGAGGAACCCGACGAAACGGACGCCGCCGACGAGCCCGCTAAGCCAAAAGAGCCTGAACCGCTGGCTCCTTCCGCGGATCCTGAGCCGGCGCCGACTCCGGTGCCCGAGCCGGTCCCGCTCGCCGAACCTGTTCCCGAGCCCGTCCCCGGCGCCGAGCCGGAGACCCCCTGCGAGATCGCCGCGGACGAGCTCCCGCAAGTGGGGGAGTGACCTTCCGCCGAGCGTGCGTAGTAAGAGACTATGCCGCGTGTTGCAGTCGAAGATTACGACGTCCCCCTGTTGTCGTTAGAGGGCTTGGTGTCCCAAGACAACGAGGAGGACGTCGTGGTCAACAGTAGTGCTTTATCCCGTGGAGATCGACGCCGTAATAGCAGATTGTCCCGGTTGCGGGAGCTGGTGCCTGTCGGCAATGCCGTACTGGGTATCGATCTGGCTGATACGAAGCAGGTGGTGGTGCTGACTGACCTGGATTCTCAGGTCGTTGCGCGTAAACGAGTGAAGGCCAAAGCTTGGGAGCTTGGGCTGGTATTGGACTGGGCGCAGCGGACTGCCACCGCCAAGGGTTTCGCTGGTGTGACAGTCGGCTGCGAGCCAACCGGTCATCGGTGGCGTGTGGTCGAACAGCTTGCCGTTCAACGTGATGTGCCGTTTGTCTGCGTCAATCCAATGCTGGTCGGAAAGGCGCGGGAAACAGAGGATTACACCCGCGACAAGAGTGATGACAAAGATGCGGTGGTGATCGCCCGGTTGGTGGCGCAGCTGCACTGCTACGTTCCTGAACGGGCCGAGGAGACCTGGGCGCGGCTGCGCCAACTCGGCGCTCGGCGCGAGCGCCTGCTGGTGGAGGCCACCGCCTGTGTGCATCAACTACGTGATTTGCTTGAGTGTGCGTGGCCAGGAGTGCTCGATGCCGCTGCGGACCCGTTCGGTTCGTCGAACTGGTGTGCGGCGTTGTCAGTGGTTTTGAAACGCTGCGACGGCCATCCGGAACGGCTGAGCCGTTGGACCTTGGCGCGGTTTGAATCAGTTGTGGTCAAAGAACTTCCGCGGTGGGGCGGGCTGCGACGTCGCCGCGCCATCATCGAAGCGGTGTTCACCGCATTGGTCGATCCCAACGGAGTATGGGCGCAACGACGCGGCGCCCTGGAACGTGCCGGCTGGGTGCTGCAGGATTGGCAGGCCACGACCCAGCGTGTGGCGCAGGTAGAAGCGCGGATGGTCGAGGTCCTTGATGAGCTGGATCTCACCGATCTGGTCACCAGCATCCCTGGGCTGTCGGCGGTTGGTGCCGCAGCGATTCTCGCCGAAACCGGTGACCCCACCCGTTTCGACAGCCCCCGCGCCTTGGTCAAACATGCCGGGCTGTGCCCACGTGAGAACACCAGCGGCAACTTCTGCGGCCGATCACAGATCTCTCGCCGGGGCCGGCCCCGGCTGCGACTGGCCGCCTGGCGAGCGGCCTGGGGAGCTCTGCACCACAACCCGGTGATGTCCGCCCGCTACCGATATCTGACTACCCGCGACGATAATCCGCTCACCGATGGTCAAGCACGCGCGGCGATCGCTGCGGCACTTCTGAGGTGGCTGCATGTCGTGACGACCCGCAGAATTGCCTGGGATCCACGCGTCGCCGGTGCCGAGGTGATGCCCGTTGCTGCCTGATCCGCACGTGTGAAGACCACGGTTGGGGCCACAAGCTCGAAGCGCGCGTGAGGCACCCAGTGACCTCGTCAAACACCATGAGCAGGCCCCGCCCGTCCTGATGAACTCGGTTGAACGCAGTCGGGAACCGAACCCGCTTGAACACTACGTTGAGACCAGGACGACAGCAGGCCACCCAACCACACCTCTTGACTTCTCCCACTTACGAAGGTGTTTGTACGGGGGCGCGCCGTGGTTTGTGTGCAGTGTGCGCACGCTCGGCACGGGTGAGTCCGGCTCTGCCACTTCTGCAGGGCGGTGCGGGTGTCGGTTGCTCGAGTGTGGAGTTGTGACCCACTTTCTGGGGTGCGGCGGGGATCAAGTCCACACTCGGGCCGTGCCCACCTCCCCGCCGAGCGTGCGTGTTGGTACGGGGGCGCGCCGTGGTTTGTGTGCAGTGTGCGCACGCTCGGCACGGGTGAGTCCGGCTCTGCCACTTCTGCAGGGCGGTGCGGGTGTCGGTTGCTCGAGTGTGGAGTTGTGACCCACTTTCTGGGGTGCGGCGGGGATCAAGTCCACACTCGGGCCGTGCCCACCTCCCCGCCGAGCGTGCGTGTTGGTACGGGGGCACGCCGGTGAATGTGTGCAGAATGCGGACGCTCGGGTGTGGTGAATCCCGCTCTGCCACTTCTGCAGGGCGGTACGGGTGTCGGTTGCTCGAGTGTGGGGTTGAGACCCACTTTCGGAGGCGCGGCGGGGGAGCTTGTCAAGACTTTTGTGTATGAGCCGCGTTGGTTAGTACGCTGGTTAGTAAATGTATGGCTCTAGTCGGTCTGGGTAGGCCAGGACCAGGGCGCCTAGTGCGTGCTTCCACCCAGTGACGATGGCGCCTTCGACGAGACGGTTACTTTGCTTGTACCGCTGGGGCGTCGTTCGGTCGCGGTGACGAACGCGTTCTCGGGAGCGTTTGTCTTCGATATCGCAGATCGCAAGCCACAAAAGCTTCACTGCCGCTTGATCATTCGGGAAATGACCACGATTCTTGATGATTTTGCGGAGTTGATAGTTCAGCGACTCGATGGCGTTGGTGGTGTAGATAATTTTGCGGACGGCCGGCGGGAACGACAGAAACGGAATGAAGCGGTCCCAGGCTGCCTCCCAGGCTCGAACCGTAGTCGGGTACTTCTTCCCCCAAGCGGACGCGGCGAACTCGTGCAGAGCGATTTCCGCGGCATCGATGGTGGGTGCGGTGTAAATGAGGCGCAACGCAGAGGCCACCTGTTTGCGATCGCCGTAGGCAACAAAACGCATCGATGACCGAAGGAGATGCACCGTGCATGTTTGCACGATGGTCTGCGGCCACGTCGCGGCAATCGCGTCGCCGAAGCCGGTTAGCCCATCCACACAGGCGATGAGCACGTCCTTAACGCCACGATTGGCCAGCTCAGCGCACACTCCAGCCCAGAATTTCGCTCCTCGGTGGGCTGGACCCAAATCCCCAGCACGTGGCGGATCCCGTCCATATCGACTCCGACAGCGATGTGAGCGGACTTGTTTCGGACCTGATGACCGTCGCGGATCTTGATCACCAGAGCGTCCAGATAGACGATCGGATACATCGGATCCAGCGGCCTGCGCTGCCACTCCAGGACCTCTTCGAGCACCGCGTCGGTGATCTTGCTGATCGTCTCCCGCGAGATCTCGGTGCCGATCGTGGTGGCCAGGTGATGCTCGATGTCGCGGACGGTCATCCCGCCGGCATAGAGGCTGATGATCATCGAATCCAGTCCACCGATGCGCCGCGAGCCCTTCGGAACCAGCATCGGAATGAAGCTGCCGTCACGGTCACGTGGAATGGCCAGGGTGACGTCGCCGACCTCGCTAGAGACTGTCTTGGCGCTGAAACCGTTGCGGGCGTTGGGAAGTACCCGCCCAGCGGGATCGCCCTTGTCGTAGCCGAGATGGCCGGTCAGCTCCGTCTGCAGGCCGCGCTCCAGGACCGCCTTGACCATCTCCTGCAGAAAGCCACCTTCGCCAGTCAACTGCAGCTCACCCGCGTCGATCTTGGCCAGCACGTCGTCGAAACCGCCCGAGGCCTTCAACGCCTCGAACGCCTGCCGGCCTGACTCCAGCCGGTCTACTTCCTCGCCGTTATCGCCGTCACCGGCCTGACTGTCCTGCCGAACAACCATGGACATCATCGTGCTCCATCTGGCTCATGCAGCTCCTACACAAACCATCTGACACGCCCCGGCGGGGATCAAGTCCACACTCGAGATTCGTGCAAAACTCATCTGTCACTTCCGTTTTCGGCGGGCACGTTTTGTCGGACCCCGTCTATATCGTGGGGTCATGTTCGCAGGGTTGCCCGATTGCGCAGCGCGGTCGCAGATGACCGACGTGCAACTCGACGATGCGATCACCACCTACACCGCCCTGGCCGCCACCGTCGCCGCCCACCGGCTGCTGTTCATCGCCGAGAAGACCAGCCGCACCTACACCGACGACTACGACACCGTCGAGGACACCGAAGCCGCCTGGAAGTCCGCCGCCGCCGAGATCTCGTTGGCCAGCGACACCAGCCACGGCCGCGCCTCCAACGACATGGAAATCGGGATGGCGTTGGCGACTCGGTTGCCGAAGGTCGCTGAGTTGTTGTTGGGCGGGCAGATCTCGGAATACATCGCCCGGCGCATCGTGCACCGCACCACCAACATCATCGACCCCGACGTACTGGCCACCGTGGAGGCTTACATCGCTGAG
The DNA here is from genome assembly GCF_010725885.1 of Mycolicibacterium tokaiense. Lineage (NCBI taxonomy): Bacteria > Bacillati > Actinomycetota > Actinomycetes > Mycobacteriales > Mycobacteriaceae > Mycobacterium > Mycolicibacterium tokaiense. The sequence continues at coordinate 3,383,765 of NZ_AP022600.1, forward strand.
GCGGCCACCACCTGGGGTGCCCTATCGGTCAAGAAACTCGATAACGCCATCGACGTCTGGGTGAATCGGTACGACCCGGCCGCGGTGCGCCAGGTCCGGGTGCGGGTCCGCGACCGCGGTGTGGAGATCCTGGAAACCAAAGACGGGGTCACCGAGGTCCTGCTGCGCCTCACCGGTGCCGATGCCGCGTTGTATTGGCAGCGGATCACCGCGATGGCCAAAGGGGTCTGCACAGACGACCCCCGGACGTTGGATCAGCGCCGCGCTGATGCCCACGGGGCGCTGGGAGCGGGGTTCTTCCACCTGGCGTGCCAGTGCGGGAACCCGGACTGCCCCGCCGCCGACGATGATGGCCGCGCCTCGCACGTGGTGGTGCACATCTACACCGAAGCCGCGACTGTGGCGGCGCAGCCCGATCCGTTGATGGATGGCGACACTCCGCTGCCGCCCGACCCCAGCCAGCCGCACAGCGACATCACCCTGGTCTACCCCGACGGCACCCGCGTCCCCCTCGACGGCGAACCCGAACCCGCCCGCGAGCAGGAGAGCACCGATGCCGTCACCGGCGATACCGCCGATCACCAAGGCGGTTCGTCCCCCCAGTGCCGGCCTACCCCAGACAGCGAAGTCCCGGGTGTGGAACAAGATTCATCCACTGAGGTCGAAAACCCTGCGGAGGTCGAGGCCGACAATGCCGTGCCAGCACCCTGCGTGCCCAATCCGCCCCCGGGCATCCTGGTGGGTTTCGGCGCGATGCCGGCGCCGCTGATCGCCGCACTCATCGCCCGCGGCGCGACGGTCCGCCACCTCACCGCGCCGGCGACAAATCCCGAACAGCGGTACCGCCCGTCAACAGCCCTTCAGGAGTGGACCACCGCCCGCGACCTGACGTGCCGGTTCCCGAACTGCGACCGCCCGGCCCAGTTCTGCGAATGGGACCACACCACCCCGTGGCCGGCCGGCAAAACCCATGCCTCCGGCGGCAAGATGTATTGCAAGCTGCATCATTTCGGCAAAACCTTCTGGGCCGGGTGGACCGACAGCCAAGCCCCCGACGGCACCATCACCATCACCACCCCCACCGGACAGACCTACACCAGCAAGCCCGCCAGCCGCCTGTACTTCCCCACCATCAACACCACCAGCGCCCCGATCACCACCCCGCCGCCGACACCCACCCCGCCCGGCAAGATCAACCACATCCCCACATACCGAAAACGCAACCACGCCCGACAACGCGCCTACCGCATCAACGCCGAGCGCAAACTCAATGACGGCCGCGCGGCCGAAGCCACCCGGCCGCCACCGTTTTAGTAGCGACTCAGCTATGCAGCCTGCGCAGCGACCCCAAAACCAAGCGGTCGCTGGCCAGCTCGTTGCGCTGTCCCTCGGACAGCGACTGCACCGAACGCAGCATCGTCCGAATGTCGGTGTGCACCCGCGGCTGAGCAGCCAGCAGCGCCTCGACCTTGCCGGTCACGGCAGCATCGAGCGCATCGGCGTCATCAACCACCTCGTTCAGCAACCCGATGCGCACCGCCTCGTCACCGGACACCGGTGCGCCACTGGCGGCCAGCCAGAAGGCAGCCCGTCGGCCGACCATGTGCGGCAGCCACGCCAGCACCAGCGCCGGAGCCAGATTGATCCGGACCTCGGGGAAGCTCAGCTTCGCTGCGCGGGTCGCGACGGCCACATCACACAGCGCTGCCAACCCCACACCGAACCCGGCCGCGTCACCGTGCACGCGCGCCACGGTCACCAGCGGGGTGGACGCCAGCGCCTCGTTGACCGCGACCAGCCTGCGGACCTCGTTCGGCAGATCATCCGGGGTGGCAGCGGTGCGCTCGCGGCCCATGCAGAACTGCTCGCCAGCCCCGGACAGCACCAGGACGTGCACCCCCTCCGGGGGATCGGTCAGTACCGCCGCCAGGGCGTCGCACATGTCCATCGTCATGAGGTTGCCGTCGGCGCTGTCCAACCTAACAGTGAGAACTGCGCCGTCGCGGTGGAAGTCGAGACCGGCGACGGTGGAGTGGGTCATGGTCATCTCAGTTCAGCCTTTCCAGTGCGATGCCGCCATACCAGTCCACGTCATCGGGTGCGGTGCGCACCGTGACCGCCCGGACGTGGGTGAAGTCGTCGAAGGATTCGGTGCCGCCTTCGCGGCCGTGGCCGCTTTCGCGCACCCCGCCCCAGGGGGAGCAAGGATCGAGGCGGTGGTGGTCGTTGACCCAGACGATGCCCTGTTCGAGCTTGGAAGCCACCCGGTGCGCGCGCGCGACGTCGCGGGTCCAGATCGAGGATCCGAGGCCATAGGGGGAGTCGTTGGCGATGCTGATGGCGTCGGCCTCGTCGGTGAACGGGATGACCACCAGGACGGGGCCGAAGATCTCCTCGCGGGCCACCCGCATCTGGTTGGTGACGTTCGACAACACGGTGGGGGCGATGAAGTATCCGTCGAGGCCTGCCACGGTGACGGGCTCGCCGCCGGTGGCCAGCGTGGCGCCTTCGGAGACCCCGATGTCGACGTAGTTGAGGATGCGTTGGCGGGCCCGCTCAGAGATCACCGGGCCCAGTTGAGTGGCGGCCTGGCTGGGGTCGCCGATCCGGATCCGTTCGGCCTGGGCGACCAGGGCGGCCACGAAATCGTCGTACACGGTGTCCTGCACCAGGATCCGGGTGCCGGCGATGCAGGTCTGCCCGGCGCCGACGAACCCGCCGAACGCGGCCCCGCGGGAGGACACCTCGACCGGCACATCGTCGAACACCAGCACCGGGGTCTTGCCGCCCAATTCCACCGTCGACTTCGCAAATCGCGACGCCGTGGCCACCGAGATGATCCGGCCCACCTCCGTACCACCGGTGAACACCACCTTGTCCACCAGGGGATGCTCCGACAGGCCCGCGCCGGTCACCGGACCCAGACCGGGGATGACGTTGAACACCCCAGGCGGGATGCCGGCCTCCAGCGCCAACTCACCGATCAGCAGAGCGGTCAGCGGGGTCTGCTCAGACGGCTTGAGCACCACACTGTTACCGGTCGCCAACGCCGGCGCCACGCTCTTGGAGGCAATCATCAGGGGGTGGTTGAACGAGGACAGGGTGGCCACCACACCGAGGGGGAACCGCGAGGTGTAGGAGTGGTACTGCCCCGACATCGGGACCACCGAGTCGCGGCCGGCCAGCAGCAGCGCGGCGTTGTAGCGGTACCACTCCGGCAGCCGGGTGATCTGCGCCTTGGTCTCGGTGATCGGTCTGCCGTTGTTGACGGTCTCCAGGCGGTAGAGCTTGTGCATGTCGCGTTCGAGCAGATCGCCGAAGCGGTTGAGGATCCGCGAGCGCTGGTGGATAGGCATCTGCGCCCACACCCCGGAGTCGAAAGCCTGCCGCGCCGAGCGCACGGCGTCATCGGTGTCTTCGATGCTGGCGCTGTGACACCGCGCGAACACCTGAGCCGTGGCGGGGTTGACCAACTCGAGGACATCACCGCGGCCTGCGCGGTGTTCCCCGTCGATCAGCAGCCCGTGCACCTGATCGTCGTTCTGGGTGGCGATCGAGCTCATAGCGAGTTCAGACATGGAGTTGTTCTCTCTGGTTTCGGCCGGGAGTTCAGGCAGTGGCAGGGGTTGCGGCGCGCTGGCGTGAGCTGGCTTCGAGGTCTTCGAACCGGCGCAGGATCGACGATTCCAGCACGGCCACTTCCTCATTGGAGGCCTTGCGCGGACGGGGCAGGTCTACGGGGATGTCCTCGTGGATGGTCCCGCCGGGGGCGAGCATCAGGATGCGGTCGGACAGTTCGGCGGCTTCCTTGACGTCGTGGGTGACGAAGACGACCGTCTTGCGGGTCTGCGCCCACAGCTCCTGCAGGTGCTCGCGCAGGCCGCGGGCAGTGATCGCGTCGAGGTGGCTGAACGGCTCGTCCATCAGCAGCACGTCGGGCTCGATGGACAGCGCGCGGGCGATGCCGACCCGTTGCTGCTGACCGCCGGAGAGCTGCCCCGGCCACTTCTTCTCGGCGTGCCCGAGGCCGACGCGCGTGAGCGCCTGGTGCACACGTTCCTTGGCAGCGTCGTCGCGCACCTTCTGGACGTACATCAGGTTGTCGAAGATCGATCGCCAGGGCAGCAGCCGCGGCTCCTGGAAGACGTAGGCCAGCTTGGCCTGCTGACCGGGTGCTCCGATCGTGACAGTGCCCGAGCTGGCGGGCTCGATGCCGGCGATGATGTTGAGCAGCGTGGTCTTTCCGCAACCGGACGGCCCGACCAGGGACACGAAGGACTGATCCGCGATCTCGAAGTTCAGATGGTCGATGACGGTCTGCGGTCCGGTGGGGGTGCCGAACACCTTGAGCAGGTTGGTGACGGTGACGTTGGCCATGAGGTCTCCTTGCAGGAATGAGGTGTGGTTACGCGGCGGCCGCGGTGGGTTCTCCGGGCGTGGATTCGCCGTCACGCCAACGGAATGCGCGCCGCGAGAGGCGCTCGAGCAGCACCCGGTCGGTGATCACCATGAACAGGATGAAGAAGGCGATCCAGGCGACGAAGCCGGGCAGCTGGTTGGCGTCATACCAGTAGCGGGCCCGGTGTCCCACGCCGTCGGCGGAGCCGAACCACTCCGAGAGCAGCAGACCGTTCCAGCCGGACATGACACCGAAGCGGATGCCCGCGACGACGTAGCCGGTAACGGCCGGCAGGACGGCGTGGCGTAGCCGCCGGGACGCCGGCACATCGTAGGACTGCGACATGTCCAGCAGCGCAGGGGGAATGGACCGGGCCCCGGCGGCGACGTTGACCACCACGAAGGGCACGGCGGACAGGATCACGGTGACGATGGGTGCGGTGTCGGCAAAGCCGAACCACATGGCACACAACAGCGCCCAGATCACCGCCGGGATGGCCAGGCCCACCAGGTTGACGTCGCCGAACAGGTTGTCGAACGTGCGGAAGTAGCCGATCGCGATACCGATGGCGATGCCGAGCACGATGGAGATCACCATGCCGATGGCAAATCGCTGCATGCTGACGATGAAGTTGAAGAAGAACTCGCCGCGCTCGATCTCGCTCATCGCCGCCTCGACCACGGGGGCCGGTCCGGGAATGCGGTCGCTGACCATGCCGACCAGCTGCCAGAACACCAGGAACACGGCGGCCGCGGCGACGCTGGCGCCGAACGGGCCGGTGAGCCAGCCCGGTGCCGCCGAGCGGCGGGCCGTGGTGGGACGGTCTGTCACGGGTGCGCTCATGTCAGCGGCCCCCTCTCCATGCGAAGAACCGTCGCTCCAGGCCGGCCAGGAACACTCGCTCGATCAACAGGATGAAGATCACGAAGAACCCGGTCCAGGCCAGCACGCCGGCAACCGAAAACTCTTGGTAGGACTGGCGGATCATGAACCCGATGCCGCTGCGGCCGCCGAAGACCTCGGTCAGCGCCTCCACCTTCCAGGCCATGGCGAAGCCGTAACGCAGGGCGGCGAACAGGAACGGCATCACCGACGGCAGGTACACCGACTTGACGATCTCGCCACGGCCCTGGCCGTAGACGGCGCTCATGTCCACCAGCCGGCGGTCCACCTCTTCGACGCCCTGGGCGACGTTGAGGGCGACGTAGGGCAGGGCCACGAAAGCCACCACCACGATGGGACCCACCGCGCCGATGCCGAAGAGGATCAGGGCGAACACCGCGAACGCCAGGCCCGGCACATTCCCGAGCACCAGCATGGGCTGCTGCCAGAAGTATTTCTGGTAGCGCACCCGGCCCATCAGCAGGCCCAGGGGCACGCCGATGACGGTGCCGATGGCGAACCCGAGTGCGATCTTGACGATGCTGGAACCGAATTGGACGAAGGCGGTGCCGTCGGCGGCCAGATGCCACATCTCGGCGGCGACTGTCCAGGGCGCGGGGAGCACGTACTCGGTGAAGAAGACCAGCGAGCACAACGACCACACCGCCAGCAGCACTGCGTAACCGACGAAGGCGAGCCCGATCCGCCGGGCCACACCGGAACTCCGGCGGGCGGGCACCGCCCCCTTGTTGGGGGCGGTGCCGGGTGCCTCGGCGGCCGTGTTGGCGGTGACGGTCACGATGCGCCGCCGGATTCAGACGGCCGGAACTTCGGCAGTGCCTGGTCCTGCTCCATGAAGCCGGTTTCCTTGAGCAGGGGGAACACCTGGGATTCGTTGTCGGCCCAGCTCTGGTCGAAGCGGATGTCGCGGACGAACCAGTCGTGGTCGTCGACGTAGTTCTGCACGAAGGCAATGTCCTCGGGCGCTTCGACTGCGAAGTGCTGCGGGTAGGTCTCGATGATGCTGGCGTTGTTGGCTTCCCATTCGGACAGGCCACGCTGCCAGACGTCGAGGAAGAACTCGACCTGCTCCGGGTTCTGCTCGGCCCATTCGGAGCCGGCCAGGAACACGTTGATCATCGGGCCCTCGTGACCTTGCACCACCAGTTCGGAGTACATGTCCGAGGAGGCCTTGCCGTCGTAGAGCACCTTGAGCTCACCGCTGCGCAGACCGGGTGCGGCGAACTCGGGCAGGCAGACACACGCCGCCACTTCGCCCTTTTCCACCAGGTCGGCCTGCTGCTGGGGATCGGAGACGATGATGTTGTAATCGCCTCCGCCGGAACGGAAGTCGACGTCGTGCAGCTTTTTGGCGTAGGCGCCCCAGACCAGTGTGGCCGAGACCGCGGTGAAGGCCGAGATGTCCTGGCCCTTGAGATCGGCCAGGGTGGTGGCGGGATTGTCGGCGCGGGCGATGATGACGCTGCGGTCCATGTTGTACTTGCCGATGACGATGGTGTCGCGCCCGGTTTCCTTCTCGATCACCGGCACCTCGTAGGAGGCCGAGGACACGATGTCGGCGTGACCGCCGGCGAACACGCCGAATTCGTCCCAGGTGGAGGAGGCGTCGATCTTGATGCCCGACTCCTGCTCCATCTCGGCGAGGATGCCCTGATCGGTGATGTAGTCCCAGACCGGATCGGGTGCAAAGGTGAAGCGGATGGTGCCGCCGTCACCGCTGGCTTCACCCGAGTCGGGCCGCGAGACACACCCGGACATGGCGACCGTGGTCGTGGCGGCTATCAGTACCGCCGTCAGTCGGCGTCCCAGACCGTTCACGATTGTGTTCCCTTCACTTGAGCGCCCCGCAGCTTCCTTGCCGCGGGTGCGGGTTCTGAGTGACTGCCGTCGTGGAAGCTGATGACGTCATCGGCTCCGGTGGCAGTCGGGTTTTCGAGCAGGTACGACAGGATGAAGTCGTGCGAGGTGGCCAGGTGCTCGCGGGTCAGCCGCGCAGCCAGGGCGGCGTCGCCGCTCTCCACCGCCTGCAGGATGCCGAGGTGTTCGGCGTGCAGGTGCTCGGTCCGGCCGATCACCTCCAGGTGCATGTACATGTAGCGATCGGTGAGGCGACGCAGCTGTTCGACGAGTTCGATCATCCGGGGGCGACTGGCCCGCTTGTACACGGCTGCATGGAATTCGGCGTTGGCAGACAACCAGATCGGCGCTTCGTTGCTGGATTCCATCAACGACATCTGCTTGCGCATCAACATGATGTCGGCCCGCCCGACGTTCGGCACCGCGATCTGGGTGGCCATCGGCTCGATCGCCTCACGCAGTTCGTAGAGCTCCTGTAGTTCTGGGACCGACATGCCGGTGACGATCGCGGTGGCCTTGGTGGTGGGGTGCAGCAGGCCCTCGCTGGACAGCAGCTGGATCGCGTCCCGCACGGGAATGCGGCTGACCCCGAACCGCTCGGCGATGCTCAGCTGCGACAGCCGCGAGCCGGGAGCGATCTCGCCGTGCAGGATCTCGGTGCGCAGTTGCCCGGCGATCCTGTTTGCAGCGCTTTCGTATGCCATTTCATCTCCATGTCGACGTTTCACTAGAAATGTATACAGCCGCGGATGTGCTGTCAATCACGTCCACGAGAATGTGAGATCGACGTCACCATTGAGAGGTCTGTCGACGACGTCGGCCCCGGCGCGGGCGCCGGGGCCGATCGAGGAGGGCGGATCAGGAGGTGAGGTTGACCAACTGTTCGACGAAGCCGACGCCCTCGCGCTCATCGGTGGCCAGCGGGTGCACCAGCATGGTGGTCACGCCCGCGTCGGCGAAGGCTGCCAGGCGCTCCTTGACAAAGGAAGCGGGTCCCACCAGAGAGACGTTGCGCACCAACTCATCTGGCACCGCATTGATGGCTTCCTCCTTGCGGCCGGCCAGGAAGAGGTCCTGGATGTGGTCGGCCTCGGCGCCGTAGCCGTAGCGGGTGGCCAGCTTGTGGTAGAAATTCTGGCCGCGGGCTCCCATCCCGCCGATGTAGAGCGCCAATTGTGGCTTGGCCCAGGCCAATCGCTCTTCAACATTGTCGCCGATCGCCAGGCTGGCCGAGACCATCACATCCAGCGGGCCCAGTGCGGCATCCCGCTTGGCCGCACCGGCGCGCAGCGACTCGCCCCACACGTCGTCGGCCTTCTCGGGCAGGAAGAACACCGGCTGCCAGCCGTCGGCGATCTCGGCGGTCAGCTCCACGTTCTTCGGCCCCAGCGCGGCGATGGTGATCGGAATGCTCTCGCGCAGAGGGTGATTGATCAACCGCAGCGGCTTGCCCAGGCCGGTGCCCCGGTCGGCGGGCAAGGGCACCTGGTAGTGCTTTCCTGCGTAGTTCACCTTCTCGCGGCGCCACACCTGTCGGCAGATCTCCACCACCTCGCGGGTGCGGCCCATCGGCGCGTCGAAGGGCACACCGTGGAAGCCCTCCATCACCTGCGGCCCGGAGGTGCCGATGCCGAGGCGGAACCGGCCGTCGGAAACGTAGTCCAGGCCGGCGGCTGTCATCGCCAGCAGAGTGGGGGTGCGGGTGTAGATCGGCACCACGCCGCTGCCGAGCTCGATCGTCGAGGTCTTGGCCGCCAGATAGCCGAGCTGGCTGATGGCGTCGTAGGAGTAGGCCTCGGCGACCAAGGCGATGTCGACGCCGAGCTTCTCGAATTCGACCACCTGCTCGGCGGCCTCGCGGAAGCCGCCCGAGTAGCTCAGAAAGATGCCAGTGCGCATGAACGAGTTATACACCCAACCAGTTGGTTGGCATCCGTTGCCTCACGGCTTGAGCAGCGAGACCACCTTGTTCTCCAGGTCCACCGGATCCTCATTCGGATCGCCCAGTTCGGTCTTCGGCAACGGCGCCTCGGGGTCTCCGAAGTCCTGATAGTCCTTGTTTCCTGCCAGCTCGGCGAGCAGAAAGCCGGTCAGCAGCGCGCGGACGATCTTCTGGGTGCTCGTGTCGGCGCCGGGCAGGCCGACCGCGCGCGCCAGCCGTCGTCCCTCCACGAGTCCGCCCGCCTTGCCGCCGTTGACCAGGCGTAACGTCCCGGCGTTCCACGCCCGGGCCAACTCGACGGCATTCGACCGCAGGGTCATCGGGTCGCCGGGGGCGGTCAGGATGAGGCCGCGGGCAGCCAGTCCGGCGGCGGCCTCTTCGGCCCGCGGAGAGGTGGAGGACGGGAACAGCGCACCGACGGCCTTCACCCGTGTGGGGGCGCCCGCGGCGGCGAACACCGCCGCCGAGCCGCCGAAACCGTGGCCCGCCACCCCCAGCTTCCCGGGGTGCACGCTGATCTGGCCCGGGCCCAGCCGCACACCCGAGATGATGTCCAGGGTCGTGCCCAGGTCGAAGGCCAGGTTCAGCGCCGACGGCGCCAGCCCCTTCTCGGTGTCCGGGGCCGCCGCCACGATGCCCCACGACGCCAGGTGTTCCAGCGTGCCGGCGTAGCTGTGCGCGGGTGTGAGCCAATCGTGCGCGAACGCCACACCGGGCAGATTGGTGCCGGACTCCGGTGTGTAGACCACCCCCGGCAGACCGGCAAAGGCCAGGTCACCGCGCAGAACACGGTGCGGTCCACGTCGGCGAAGTTTGGCGAAGAGCTTCTTCGTACTGGCCACCCCTAGACCCTATAGCGGGCGTTTCCGGAACAGGGGACAAGGGCGGCTGCACTACCCTGGTACCCCATGTGCGGAATCGTCGGATACGTGGGCACGCGTGATGCTCGCGAGGTCGTCGTCGACGCGCTCGGCAGGATGGAGTACCGCGGTTACGACTCCGCGGGCGTGGCGCTGCTGGACGGCCGGGGTGGAATGACAATCCGTCGGCGCGCCGGCCGGTTGGCCAACCTCGAGGCCGCGCTCGCCGAAACCGATGCCGCTGCGCTGCAGGGCAGCACCGGCGTCGGCCACACCCGCTGGGCCACCCACGGCAGACCCACCGACCGCAACGCCCACCCGCACCGCGATGCCGCGGGCAAGATCGCCGTGGTCCACAACGGCATCATCGAGAACTACGCGCTGCTGCGCCAGGAACTCGAGAACGCCGGCGTCGAGTTCGCCAGCGACACCGACACCGAGGTCGCCGTGCATCTGGTGTCCCGCGCCTACCACGACGGGGCCACCGCCGGAGACTTCGTGCAGTCCGTCTACTCCGTGCTGCCGCGGCTGGAAGGTCACTTCACCCTGGTCTTCGCCAACGCCGACCAGCCCGGCACCATCATCGCCGCGCGCCGGTCGACCCCGCTGGTGGTGGGCATCGGCGAGGGGGAGATGTTCGTCGGCTCCGACGTCGCGGCCTTCATCTCCTACACCCGCGAGGCTGTGGAGCTCGGTCAGGACCAGGCCGTGGTGATCACCGCCGACAGCTACGCCATCACCGACTTCCGCGGTGACGCCGCCGTGGACTACCGGCCTTTTCACATCGACTGGGACCTCTCGGCCGCCGAGAAGGGCGGCTACGAGTACTTCATGCTCAAAGAGATCGCCGAGCAGCCCGCCGCGGTGGCCGACACCCTGCTGGGACACTTTGTCGACAACCGCATCGTGCTCGACGAGCAGCGCCTGTCCGATCAGGAACTGCGCGAGATCGACAAGGTCTTCATCGTCGCCTGCGGCACGGCGTATCACTCGGGGTTGCTGGCCAAGTACGCCATCGAGCACTGGACCCGCCTGCCCGTGGAGGTGGAACTCGCCAGCGAGTTCCGCTACCGCGACCCGGTGCTGGACCGCAGCACCCTGGTGATCGCCATCAGCCAGTCCGGCGAGACCGCCGACACGCTGGAGGCGGTGCGCCACGCCAAGGAGCAGAAGGCGAAGGTGCTGGCCGTCTGCAACACCAACGGCAGCCAGATTCCGCGGGAATGCGACGCGGTGCTCTACACCCGCGCCGGGCCCGAGGTCGGCGTGGCGTCCACCAAGACGTTCCTGGCGCAGGTCGCGGCCAACTACCTCGTCGGCCTGGCCCTGGCGCAGGCCCGCGGCACCAAGTACCCCGACGAGGTGCTGCGCGAGTACAAGGAACTCGAAGCCATGCCGGACCTGGTGTCCGAGGTCTTGACGCGGATGGGATCGGTCACTGACATCGCGCGCCGGTTCGCGCAGAAGTCGACGGTGCTGTTCCTGGGCCGTCACGTGGGCTACCCGGTGGCGCTCGAGGGCGCGTTGAAGCTCAAGGAACTGGCCTACATGCACGCCGAGGGCTTCGCCGCCGGGGAGCTCAAGCACGGGCCCATCGCGCTGATCGAAGACGACCTGCCGGTGATCGTGGTGATGCCGTCCCCCAAGGGCGCGGCGATGCTGCACTCCAAGCTGCTCAGCAACATCCGCGAGATCCAGGCCCGCGGCGCGCTGACCATCGTGATCGCCGAGGAGGGTGATGAGACGGTGCGGCCCTACGCCGACCACCTGATCGAGATCCCGGCGGTGTCAACACTTTTGCAGCCGCTGCTGTCGACCATCCCGCTTCAGGTGTTCGCCGCGGCGGTGGCCCAGGCGCGTGGTTACGACGTGGACAAACCGCGCAACCTGGCCAAGTCCGTCACCGTCGAATAGCTAGCCCAGCAGCCACCCGTCTTCGGCGCCGATGGCGATGCCGAAGACGTTGATGCCGACCACACAGATCACCACACACGCCACGAACGTCCCCACCGCGATCGGCCAGGCCAGCGCTCGTCGCAGCAGCGCCAGCACGGTGAAGGTGATGCCGATGACGCCGGTGACGCCGGTGATCAGCAGGGTGCCGCTGACCGACCCGATGGCGCCCTGCACGCTGCACGTCGCGGGCGGGCAGGTGTCGAGGAACGCCAGCATGAACACCCCGATGAAGGTCGCGAACGCGCCGAACGCCACCGTCAGGATGATCGCGGTGATCGAAACCCCCAGATCCACACCGGAAATCGGCGGCTTGCGCGGGGCAGGCGGTGCTGGGGGCATCCCGTAGACCATGCCGCGAGTCTAAACTCGTGCCATCGACCTCACCGTTCCCGACGTGCGGATCGCCGTCGACAACCGGATCGGGCACTTCCGCAGTGCCGCGGCGTTCGCTGACTTCCTCGACCATTACCGCTCGTGCTGTGCGGCCATGCCGCCGGCAGCCGGCATCAGGGACCTCCCGACGGCGTTCGGCACCGTGCGCTGCTACCGCTTCGCCGGGGGCTCCGGCACCCCGGTGCTGCTGTTGCCCGGACGCAACGGCCCCACTCCGGTGTACGGCACCAACGTTGCGGCGCTGCTGCCCCAGCGTGACGTCTACTGCCTGGACCTGCTCGGTGAACCGGGCCTGTCGGTGCAGACCGCGCCCATCACCGACAGCGCCGATCAGGCGCGCTGGCTGCATCAGGCCATCACCGGTCTGCAGCTGCCGCGGCTGCACCTGTGCGGCATCTCCATCGGCGGGTGGGCTGCGGTCAACTACGCTGTGCGCTGCCGTGGGCCGGTGGCCTCGCTGACCCTGCTGGACCCGGCCATGACCTTCGACCGCATCCCGCTGCCCATGCTGGCGGCCTCGATCCCCATGGTGATCCCCGTTGTGCCGCAATGGATCAGACGACGGCTGCTGAGCTGGATCGCCGGCGGCTCCGATGTGGGCGCGGCCGCACCGGTAGCGGAGTTGATCAGCGCAGGCACCACCGACTTCGTGCTGCGGCTGCCGGCGCCGGTCAGGTTCACCGACGCGCAGCTGCAGGGTCTGCAGCTGCCGGTCCTGGGGTTGCTGGGTGGGCGCAGTGTGGTGGTGCGGGCCGACCGGGCGGCGCAACATGCGCGGAAGCTGTTGCCGCAGGCACAGATCGAAGTCTGGCCGGAGGCCTCGCACGCGATCAACGGTGAGTACCCCGACGAGATCGCCGCGCGTGCCCGGCGGTTCTGGGACACCGGCGGCGCCGACCACGTAGCCTGAGGCCGATGCGTCACTACTACACCGCCGAGGCGATCCGCGCCGCCGAGGCGCCGTTGCTGGCCGCACTGCCCGACGGAGTGCTGATGCGCCGCGCCGCCCACGGCCTGGCCACTGCGATCGCGCGGGAACTCCGGATGCGGACCGGTGCCGTTTCGGGCCGCAGCGTCAGTGCCGTCGTCGGCTCCGGGGACAACGGGGGTGATGCGTTGTGGGCCGCGACTCTGCTGCGCCGCCGCGGGGTCGCGGCCGAGGCGGTGCTGCTCAATCCCGACCGGGCCCACGCCGCGGGGTTGCGGGCATTCCGCGCTGCGGGCGGCCGTGTCGTCGAATCAATTTCACCGGCAACAGATCTGGTGATCGACGGCGTGGTCGGCATCTCCGGGTCCGGGCCGCTACGCGACCACGCGGCGGCCGTCTTCGCCGCCACCGACGCGCCCGTGGTGGCCGTTGACATCCCCAGCGGGATCGACGTCCACACCGGCGCCACCCCGGGATCCCACGTGCACGCGGCGCTCACCGTCACCTTCGGCGGGCTCAAGCCCGTGCACGCGCTGGCCGACTGCGGACGGGTGGAGCTTGTCGACATCGGGTTGGACCTGCCCGAAACCGACCTGTACGGGTTCGATGCCCCCGACGTCCGGGAACGGTGGCCCATCCCCGGGCGCGACGACGACAAGTACACCCAGGGTGTGACCGGGATCCTGGCCGGCTCGGCCACCTACCCCGGTGCGGCAATCCTGTGTACCGGGGCCGCCGTGGCCGCCACGGCGGGCATGGTCCGCTACGCCGGCACCGCCGCGGCCGAGGTGGTCTCCCACTGGCCGGAGGTCATCGCCACCACGGACCTGGCCTCCGCGGGTCGAGTCCAGGCGTGGGTGGCGGGCCCCGGTCTGGGCACCGACGAGGCCGGTGCACGGGCTCTGATGTTCGCACTCGACACCGACCTGCCGGTGATCGCCGACGCCGACGCACTGACCATCCTCTCGGCCCACCCCGAGCTGGTGGCGGGCCGCACCGCCCCCACGGTGCTGACCCCGCACGCGGGGGAGTACCGCAGGCTGGCCGGGCGCGCCCCGGGTGACGACCGGGTGGGCGCCGCCCGGCGGCTGGCCGAGCAGCTGGGCGTCACCGTGCTGCTCAAGGGCAACGTCACCGTCATCGCCGAACCCGCGGGGCGGGTGTTCCTCAACCCGGCCGGTCAGTCCTGGGCAGCCACCGCCGGTTCCGGTGACCTGCTGTCCGGGGTGATCGGCCCCCTGCTGGCCGCCGGGCTGGCGCCGGGCGAGGCGGCCGCCGCGGCGGCATTCGTGCACGCCCGGGCCGCCGGCCTGGCCGCCGCCGACCCCGGACCCGCCCCGGCCCCGACCTCGGCGTCGGGCATCCTCGCTCATCTCCGCCGCTCGATCGCCAGCCTCTAGGAAGGGAACCATGCCGCACATCAATCGCGCGTCGTCCTCGATCACCCCGGCCTACACCGGGCGGATGTTCACCGCGCCGATCCCGTCGCTCCGGCTGCCCGACGAGCCGATGGACCCCACTGCGGCCTACCGCTTCATCCACGACGAGCTGATGCTCGACGGCAGCTCCCGGCTCAACCTGGCCACGTTCGTGACGACGTGGATGGACCCGGAGGCCGAGAAGCTGATGGCCGAGACGTTCGACAAGAACATGATCGACAAGGACGAGTACCCGGCCACCGCCGCCATCGAGCAGCGCTGCGTCTGCATGGTCGCCGACCTCTTCCACGCCGAGAACCTGCGCGACGACGACCCCTCCAGCGCCATCGGTGTGTCCACCGTCGGCTCCAGTGAAGCGGTCATGCTCGGCGGACTGGCGCTGAAGTGGCGCTGGAAGGAGCGCGTCGGCACGAACTGGCGCACGCGCACGCCGAACCTGGTGATGGGTTCGAACGTGCAGGTGGTGTGGGAGAAGTTCTGCCGCTACTTCGAGGTCGAGCCGCGCTACCTGCCCATGGAGGAGGGGCGCTACGTCATCACCCCGGAGCAGGTGCTCGAACACGTCGACGAGGACACCATCGGAGTCGTCGCCATCCTGGGCACCACCTACACCGGTGAACTGGAGCCCGTCGCACAGATCTGCGCGGCCCTGGACCAGCTGGCGGATGAGAAGGGCCTCGACATCCCCGTGCACGTCGACGCCGCCAGCGGCGGTTTTGTGGTGCCGTTCCTGCACCCGGACATCGAGTGGGACTTCCGCTTGCCGCGGGTGGCGTCCATCAACGTCAGCGGCCACAAATACGGCCTGACCTACCCCGGCATCGGCTTCGTGGTGTGGCGCAACGCCGACTGCCTGCCCGAGGACCTGGTGTTCCGGGTGAATTACCTGGGCGGGGACATGCCCACGTTCACGTTGAACTTCTCCCGTCCCGGCAACCAGGTGGTGGGCCAGTACTACAACTTTCTGCGCTTCGGTCGCGCTGGATACGGCCAGGTGATGACGTGTCTGTCCAGCACCGCGCGCTGGCTGGCCGACGAGCTGGACAAAAGCGAGCACTTCGAGGTGATCTCCGACGGCTCGGCCATCCCGGTGGTGGCGTTCCGGCTGTCCGGCGACCCCGGCTACACCGAGTTCGACGTGTCCGCCGGCCTGCGCAGCTACGGCTGGCAGGTGCCCGCGTACACGATGCCCGAGGGGGCGCAGGACGTCGCGGTGCTGCGGGTGGTGGTGCGTGAGGGGTTCTCCACCGACCTGGCGCGGGCACTCAAGGACGACATGATCGAGGTGCTCGGCAAGCTGGACAAGCTCAAGCCGCAGGGCACCTTCGACGATGTGCAGCACTTCGCCCACTGACCCGTCTGGGACAATCGACGGCGGTGAAGACAACCGAGACCCCCGTGAGCGCCCCGACTGCTCAGATCGACCTGGACGCGATCGCCCACAACGTGCGGGTGCTGATCGAGCATGCCGGCTCGGCGGCGGTGATGGCGGTGGTCAAAGCCGACGGCTACGGCCACGGCGCGGCGCAGGTCGGCCGGGCCGCGCTGGCCGCCGGTGCCGCGGAACTGGGTGTCACCACCGTCGGTGAGGCACTGGCGCTGCGCGGTGCCGGGATCACCGCGCCGGTGCTGTCCTGGCTGCATCCGCCCGGCACGGACTTCGCCCCGGCGATCGCCGCCGACGTCCAGCTGGCGGTGTCGTCGGCAGAACAACTGGACGGGGTGCTCGAGGGCGTTCGCCGCACCGGCACCACGGCCATCGTCACCGTCAAGGTCGACACCGGTCTCAACCGCAACGGAGTGCCCGCCGCGGCGTTCCCTGACATGGTGGCGGCGCTGCGTCGCGCGGTCGCCGAGGACGCCATCCGGCTGCGCGGGATCATGAGTCACCTGGCGTGCGGAGACGAGCCGCAGAGCTCGGTCAACGACACGCAACGGCAGCGGTTCGTGCAGATGTGCGAGTACGCGCGTGCCCACGGACTGCACTTCGAGGTGGCGCACCTGGCCAATTCGCCGGCCACCGTGACGCGTCCCGACCTGGCGTTCGACATGGTGCGCCCGGGCATCGCCGTGTACGGGCTGAGCCCCATACCGAGCCGGGGTGACTTCGGTCTGATCCCCGCGATGACGCTGAAAGCCCCTGTGATGCTGGTGAAGTCACTGCGCGCCGGTGACGGCGTGTCCTACGGCCACACCTGGGTGGCCGACCGGGACACCGGAGTCGCGGTGATTCCGCTGGGATACGCCGACGGCATCTTCCGGGCGCTGGGCGGGCAGATGGAAGTCCTGATCAACGGCGTGCGGCACCGCAGCGTGGGCCGGGTGTGCATGGATCAGTTCGTGGTGGACATCGGTCACCACGACGTGGCCGCCGGAGACGAGGCAATCCTGTTCGGGCCCGGCGCTTTCGGTGAGCAGACCGCCCAGGACTGGGCGCAACTGCTCGGCACCATCAACTACGAGGTCGCCACCAGCCCGCGGGCCCGGGTGGTCCGCAGCTACCGGGGAGGCCCGCAGTGACCGAACCCCTGCAGCGCGGGCCCCGGTGGGGTCGTTGGCTGGCCGGTGCCACCGGCCTGGGCGCGGTGGCCGCGGTGGCGGGCGCTTCGGTGGCCAGGTCCATGACGCGCCGCTCGGTTCCCGACGATCCCTGGGCGGCGGAGGATTTCGCGCTGCTGGAAACCGACCGCGGCGGCGTGCTGACCACGCCCGACGGGGTGGATCTGGTGGTGCGCGAATCGGGTCCCGAGGACGCGCCGGTGACGGTGGTGTTCGCCCATGGATTCTGTATGAACATGGGCGCGTTCCACTTTCAGCGCCGCGAGCTCAGCGCCATGTGGGGCGAGCAGGTTCGCATGATCTTCTACGACCAGCGCGGGCACGGCCGCTCCGGCGCCGCCGCCCCGGACACCTATACCGTCGAACAGCTGGGCCAGGACCTGGAACTGGTGTTGACCACCATGGCACCCAGGGGATCGGTGGTGTTGATCGGGCATTCGATGGGCGGCATGACCGTGCTGTCCCACGCCCGGCAGTTCCCGCGGCGCTACGGCAGCCACATCGTCGGTGCGGCCATCATCTCGTCTGCGGCAGAAGGGCTTTCCCGGTCCCCCTTGGGGGAGATCCTGCAGAACCCCGCGCTGGAGGCGGCCCGCTTCGCGACGCGCTACGCTCCGAAGACGGTGCACCGGGGCCGCGGCGCGGTGCGGTGGATCCTGGCGCCGGTGTTGCAGGCGGCGTCTTTCGGCGACGAGCAGGTCAGCCCCGCGGTGGCCAAGTACTCCGAGGAGATGATCCACGACACCCCGGTGGAGACCATGGTCGGTTTCCTGCACGCCCTGGGCACCCACGACGAGAGCGCGGCCCTGCCGGTACTGGCGAAGATCCCCACCCTGATCGCGTGCGGTTCCAAGGACGTGCTGACCACCGCCGAGCACTCCGAGGAAATGGCCGCCGAGCTACCCAAGGCCGAGCTGCTGATTCTCGGCGGGGCCGGGCATCTGGTGCAGATGGAGCAGCCCGATCCCATCGACGACGCGCTGGTGCGATTGGTGGACCGGGCGAGCCCGAGCAAGCTGGTGGCGTTGACGCGCCGCATCAGGGAACGGACCCGATCCCGTGGCTGACACACACGCAGGAACCGCCGAACTCGCCACCCCGGAAGAGACCCTGGCACTGGGCCGCCGGCTGGGCGCCGAGCTGCGCGCCGGGGACGTGGTGGTGCTCTCGGGTCCGCTGGGAGCGGGAAAGACGTTGCTCACCAAGGGTATCGCCGAGGCGCTGGACGTCGACGGTCCCATCACCTCGCCGACGTTCGTGCTGGCCCGGTTGCATCGCGCGCGCCGGGCAGACGCCCCCGCCCTGGTACACGTCGACGTCTACCGGCTGCTGGACCACGGCGCGGCCGACCTGTTGGCCGAACTGGATTCGCTGGACCTCGACACCGACCTCGACGATGCCGTGGTGGTGGTCGAGTGGGGTGAGGGGCTGGCCGAGCGACTGTCCGACCGGCACCTCGACGTCCGCTTGGAGCGACTGTCGGATTCCGAGACCCGGACCGCGGTATGGCAGTGGAGTGTGGCATGACCAGGACCGTGCTCGTCATCGACACCGCCACCGCGGCCGTCACTGCGGCAGTGGTGTCCCTCGGTGACCCGCTGGCCACGCTGGCCGTCAGCATCACCGTCGACCCGCGGGCGCACGCGGAGACCCTGACCCCCAATGTGCTTGCTGCCCTGGCCGAGAGCGGATTGGGCATGGCGGACCTGGACGCAGTGGTGGTGGGCACCGGGCCGGGGCCGTTCACCGGTCTGCGGGTGGGGATGGCCACCGCCGCGGCCTACGGCCACGCCCTCGACATCCCGGTGTTCGGGGTGTGCAGCCTCGACGGCATCGGCGGCCACACCGCCGGCGGCACCCTGGTGGTGACCGACGCCCGCCGCAGAGAGGTCTACTGGGCCCGCTATCGGGACGGGGTGCGGGTGGACGGTCCCGCCGTCAGCGCGGTCGAGCAGGTGCCACTCGATGAGATGACCGCGGTCGCCGGCTCTCCCGACCAGGTGGTCCTCTTCGATCTGCCGGTGCTGGGACCCACCTATCCTGAACCGGCGAGACTGGTTGCTGCCGTGGCGGATTGGGAGTCCGAACCGCCCCCGCTGGTGCCGCTGTACCTGCGCAGGCCGGACGCCAAAACGCTGGTCGAGCGAGGCGTGGCCCGATGAACACGGTGGTGATCGACGCGCTCACCCGCGCCGACGCCCGGCGGTGCGGAGAGCTGGAGGAGATCCTGTTCCCCGGCGACGACCCGTGGCCGGCGCGGGCGTTCCTGCACGAATTGGCCTCGGCGCACACGTTCTACGTGGCGGCCCGGGCAGACGCCCGGCTGGTCGGCTACGCCGGCATCGCCAAGCTGGGCAACGAGGCGCCGTTCGAGTACGAGATCCACACCATCGGCGTCGATCCCGACTACCAGGGCCGCGGCATCGGCCGCGGGCTGCTGTCGGCATTGCTGACCCGCGCCGACAGCGACCGGGCAGCGGTGTTCCTGGAGGTGCGTACCGACAACACCCCTGCCATCACCATGTACGAGTCGACGGGTTTCGCGACCATCGGGTTGCGCAAGAAGTACTACCAGGGCAGCGGTGCCGATGCCTACACCATGCGCCGCGAACCGGTGGAGGAGGCACGATGACGGTCATCCTGGCAATCGAAAGCTCCTGTGACGAAACGGGAGTGGGCATCGCCCGGCTCGAGGACGACGGCACGATGACCCTGCTGGCCGACGAGGTGGCCTCCAGCGTCGACGAGCACGCCCGCTTCGGCGGCGTGGTCCCCGAGATCGCCTCCCGCGCCCACCTCGAAGCCCTGGGGCCGACCATGCGCCGCGCGTTGGCCACCGCAGGCATCACACAACCCGACGTGGTGGCCGCCACCATCGGTCCGGGGCTGGCCGGTGCGCTACTGGTCGGGGTGGCCGCCGCCAAGGCCTACGCCGCCGCCTGGGCGGTGCCGTTCTACGGCGTCAACCACCTGGGCGGGCATCTGGCCGCTGATGTCTTCGAGCACGGCCCGCTTCCCGAGAGTGTCGGGCTGCTGGTCTCCGGCGGGCACACCCACCTGTTGCATGTGCGCTCACTCGGCGAGCCCATCGAAGAACTCGGCACCACAGTCGATGACGCGGCGGGTGAGGCCTACGACAAGGTGGCCCGGCTGTTGGGGCTGGGTTATCCGGGCGGCAAGGTTCTCGACGACCTGGCCCGCACCGGCAACCGCGACGCCATCGTGTTTCCGCGTGGCATGACCCGACAGCAGGACGAGCGGCACGCCTTCAGCTTCTCCGGCCTCAAGACCGCCGTCGCCCGCTATGTCGAGTCCCATCCCGACGCCGACACCGCCGATGTGGCGGCGGGCTTCCAGGAGGCCGTCGCTGATGTGCTCACCATGAAAGCCGTGCGCGCCGCCACCGACCTCGGAGTGTCCACGTTGCTGATCGCCGGAGGGGTGGCCGCCAACTCCCGGCTGCGGGAGCTCGCCGAAGAACGCTGCGCTGCAGCCGGTCTGACGCTGCGGGTACCCCGGCTGCGACTGTGCACCGACAACGGAGCCATGATCGCGTCCTTCGCCGCGCACCTGCTGGCGGCCGGCGCTGCGCCCTCGCCGCTGACCGTGGCCAGCGATCCGGGGTTGCCGGTGGTGCGGGGCCAGGTGGCGTGAGCGCGCTCGACAAGCTCGAGATCGCCGAGCTGCTCTATCGCTATGCCGAGCTGATCGACGCCGGCGACTTCGATGGGGTGGGACGGCTGCTGGGCCGCGGCAGCTTCATGGGCGTGGCCGGTGCCGAGACCATCGCTACGCTCTTCGCGAACACCACCCGCCGCCATCCCGACCATGGCAACACCCCGCGCACCCGGCATCTGGTGCTCAACCCGATCATCGAGGTCGACTCTGGCACGGCGCGGGCGCGCTCGGTGTTCTGCGTGGTGCAACAGACCGACACCGTGGCTCTGGCGCCCATCGTGGTGGGCCGCTACGCAGACACCTTCGCCCACGACGGCCAGGGCTGGTACTTCACCGAACGCACCGTGGATGTCGAGATGGTGGGGGATGTGTCCGACCACCTGTTCATCCAGATGCGCACACCCAAGCCTTGAGCGCTAGCACTCTCGTGTATAGAGTGCTAGGCGGCAGGCGGACACTCCCTGTGTCGGCACCCGCGACGACGGCGCGAGGGTGTGACCGGATGCCGACAACCTGAAAGTTCGTATCAACTGAGTGAAGGGGCTCCATCGTGGCGAGCGTCAACATCAAGCCACTCGAGGACAAGATCCTCGTTCAGGCCAACGAGGCCGAGACCACCACCGCGTCCGGTCTGGTCATCCCCGACACCGCCAAGGAGAAGCCGCAGGAAGGCACCGTCGTCGCAGTTGGCCCCGGCCGCTGGGATGAGGATGGCGAGAAGCGGATTCCCCTGGACGTGTCGGAAGGCGACGTCGTTATCTACAGCAAGTACGGCGGCACCGAGATCAAGTACGGCGGCGAGGAATACCTGATCCTGTCGGCCCGCGACGTGCTGGCTGTCGTCTCCAAGTAAAGCGAATGTGATCCGCCCCGGAGATCCCGCACGCTGCGTGCGGTGATGTCCGGGGCGGCACGCGTAAAAGGACAAACATGAGTAAGCAGATCGAATTCAACGAAACTGCCCGTCGCGCCATGGAGACCGGCGTCGACAAGCTCGCCGACGCGGTCAAGGTGACCCTGGGCCCGCGTGGTCGCCACGTCGTCCTGGCCAAGGCGTTCGGCGGACCCGTCGTGACCAACGATGGTGTCACCATCGCCCGTGAGATCGACCTGGAGGACCCGTTCGAGAACCTGGGTGCCCAGCTGGTCAAGTCGGTGGCCACCAAGACCAACGACGTCGCCGGCGACGGCACCACCACCGCCACGGTGTTGGCACAGGCCATCGTCAAGGCCGGTCTGCGCAACGTCGCCGCCGGTGCCAACCCGATCGCCCTCGGTTCGGGAATCGGCAAGGCCGCCGACGCGGTGTCCGAGGCCCTGCTGGCCGCGGCCACCCCGGTGTCGGGCAAGACCTCCATCGCCCAGGTCGCCACCGTCTCCTCGCGCGACGAGGAAGTGGGCGAGCTGGTCGGCGAAGCCATGACCAAGGTCGGCAGCGACGGTGTGGTCAGCGTCGAGGAGTCCTCGACCCTGCACACCGAGCTCGAGGTCACCGAGGGCGTCGGCTTCGACAAGGGTTTCCTGTCGGCGTACTTCGTCACCGACTTCGACTCCCAGGAAGCCGTCCTGGAAGACGCGCTGGTGCTGCTGCACCGCGACAAGATCAGCTCGCTTCCCGACCTGCTGCCGTTGCTGGAGAAGGTCGCCGAATCCGGCAAGCCGCTGCTGATCGTCGCCGAGGACGTCGAAGGGGAGGCGCTGTCCACCCTGGTGGTCAACGCCATCCGCAAGACGCTCAAGGCCGTGGCCGTCAAGGCGCCGTTCTTCGGCGACCGCCGCAAGGCGTTCCTGGAGGACCTCGCCATCGTCACCGGCGCACAGGTGGTCAACCCCGATGTGGGCCTGGTACTGCGTGAAGCGGGTCTCGACGTGCTGGGCAGCGCCCGCCGCGTCGTGGTCAGCAAGGACGACACCGTGATCGTCGACGGTGGCGGCACCAAGGAGGCCCTGACCGGCCGGGTGGCGCAACTGCGCTCGGAGATCGAGAACACCGATTCCGACTGGGACCGCGAGAAGCTGGAAGAGCGGCTGGCCAAGCTGGCCGGCGGCGTGGCCGTCATCAAGGTCGGCGCTGCCACCGAGACCGCGCTCAAGGAGCGCAAGCACCGCGTCGAGGACGCGGTGGCAGCGGCCAAGGCTGCGGTCGAGGAGGGCATCGTCGCCGGCGGCGGCTCCGCATTGGTGCAGGCTCGCAAGGCGCTCGAGAGCCTGAAGTCGTCGCTGTCCGGCGACGAGGCCCTGGGTGTCGACGTGTTCAGCAGTGCGTTGTCGGCGCCGCTGTTCTGGATCGCCACCAACGCCGGTCTCGACGGCGCCGTGGTGGTCAGCAAGGTGGAGGGTGCCGAGGTCAACCACGGCTTCAACGCCGCCACCCTGACCTACGGCGACCTGGTGGCCGAGGGTGTCATCGACCCGGTGAAGGTGACCCGTTCCGCGGTGCTCAACGCCGCGTCGGTGGCCCGCATGATTCTGACCACGGAGACGGCTGTCGTCGAGAAGCCGGCCCCGGTCGAGGATGACGGGCACGGGCACGGCCATCACGGCCACACCCACTAGGAACAGTTCCACGCACAACACCCCCGGTCCGAGTGGGCCGGGGGTGTTGTCGTCTGTGGTGGCGCCGAGAGTGGGGCCTGTGCACAGAATCGAGCGGGAATGCGTGCATAAGGCCCACGGTCGCACCGGGTGACCACTCTCACCCGAGCGACGACAAATTCACTTGCCTGACACGAGTAAAATCACTTTTGCTCGTGACTCTTGGGGGCCGAGCGGCACATTCGTTGGTGGAGGGCACTGTGGTGGAGTCGACCCCTGGGCGCACGGGGCAGGCGTGGTTGGAGCGTCAGCGCGGAATGCTGGCCCGGATGGTGCGCGAGACCGATCCGCCCACCGACACCCTGCCGCGCATCTCCGCGACGGCCGGGCACGATGACGCCGACTACCGCCTGGTCGACGAGGTGCTCGACCTCGCAGGCAACATCGGCGCCATCCTGATGGCGTCGGGCATGTCCGCGACCTCCACCATGGATCAGGTGACGGCCGTCGCCGCCGCCTACGGCGTCAAGCGCTGCGAGGTCGACGTCATCAACACGACCATCCACATCGCCGCCTACCGCGGACCGTCCGCTCCGGCGGCCAGCACATTGCACATCGTGCAGTCGCGCTCCATCGACTTCAGCCGCCTGGCCGCAGTCGAGCGCCTGCTGGACCGCATCCGTGCCGGCCAGATCTCGCCGACCGACGCGCGTCAGGAGCTGAGCGCCATCATCACCGCGCCGCACCCGTACAAGCGTTGGATCGCCACCCTGGCCTGGGGTGCGCTGGCCTACGCCACCGCCGGCACCCTGGGCGGCACCTGGCTGGTGTGCCTGATCAGTGCCTTGAGTGCGATGACCATCGACCGGGTGAACCGCCGGCTCAACCGGCACGGCCTGCCGTTCTTCTTCCAGTACGTGGTGGGCGGGGCCATCGCGACGGCGCCGCCGATCCTGTTGTACTGGCTCGGTCCCACCATCGGGCTGCAATTCAGGCCCAGCGTGGCGATCGCGGCAGGCCTGGTGGTACTGCTGGCCGGGCTGTCACTGGTCGGGTCGGTGGGCGACGTCATCAGCGGCGCTCCGGTGACCGCGGCGGGCCGGTTCTTCGAGCTGGTGATGATGACCGGGGCGACCATCGCCGGGGTGGCCATCGTGCTGCACTTCGCCTACCAATTCGGTGCGCCGTTCGTCGCCATCAACGGCTATGCGCCCCCGGCCCTGGCCGAACTGCCCGCCCGCGTGGCCTTCGGCGCGGCCAGCGCGGCGGCCTACGCCCTGGCCTGTTATGCCGAACGCAGCGCGGCGCTGGCCGCCGGATTCGGCGGAGCGGCCGGCACGGTGGTGTTCCTGGCCGCCACCGGCGCCGGGGTGGGCGCTGTGGTGGCATCATTCGCCGCGGCTGTCGCCATCGGGCTGGTGGGCCGGCTGATGGAGCGGCGCAACCTGGCACCGCCGCTGGTCGTCTCGATCGCGGGCATTGTGCCGCTGCTGCCCGGTCTGGCTCTGCTGCACGGCGTATACGCCATCCTCAACGATCAGCACGCCGTCGGCTTCGCCTCGGTGCTGAGCGCGTTCTTGGTCGGCACCGCGTTGGCCGCCGGCGTCACGCTCGGTGAGTGGAGCTCGTGGAAGGTGCGCCGCCGGCGTCTCCAGGCCCGCCGCGGCAACCGCCGGCTGCGCCTGTCCGGGCACGCTGCGCTCAGCTCAGCGGACTGACCTAGACGGGCACCCGGGTGAGCAGTTCGTCGAGGGCCACCAGGTCCAGATAGGCGACCACCCGGGTCACCTGACCACCCGCCATGGTCATCACCCAGTTGTATTCGTTGACATACGGCAGGCCGTCACGGGCGGTGGCCGTTCCGCGCCACCGTGCCACCACCTGATCGCCCTGGGCGATCAGCTCGTGCACCTCGGCGGTGATCTGACCGTTCAGGCGCGACGTGATGGGGCCGGAGCCGTTGGCCAGGAACTCCTGCCGCGAGGTGTAGGTGGAGGGCGCCTCGGCGCGGGCCACCGTCCAGTGCACGTCGTCGGCCAGGATTCCGTAGAACGTGTCGGGGGCGCCGACACCGCGGTTGAACGCATCGGCCACGATCGTGATGTTGTCGGGCGCAGCCTCCTCGGCGCCGGCGCGTGGCGCGGCGGCCAGCGCGATCAGCGAACAGACAAGTACGGCAAGCATTTTCGGGTATGACATACCTGGCACGGTAGGTCCGATGCGGGCCGCAGGGCAGGGTGCAGTGCTCCCAGGATCACCCCGATTCGGCGATCGCACGCCCCGGGGTATACCCTGGTCCGCGTGACCATCGGTGTGCGTGCCAGCTATTGGCGCTTTATCAAGGCTCCGGGCGGAGCCGATACAGCGCAGCGCTAAGCAACGCATCCACCCGGAGCCCAGGCAGTGACCACACGGTCGCTGCCTTTTGTATGTCAGGGGCACCGGAGGTTTGCACTGGTGCCCAGTATCAGAAAGGCACCCCAGTGAACCTGGCGCAGATCGCCCCTCAGAACACCTCCGACCGGCGAATCCGCAGTTTCAGCGAGATCCCCAGCCCGCACGACGTGCTCACCGAATTCCCGCTGGGCGCCCGCCGCGCCGAGCGGGTGGCCCGCGACCGTGACGAAATCGCCGACATCCTGGCCGGTCGCGACGACCGCCTGCTCGTGGTGGTCGGGCCGTGCTCGGTGCACGACCCGGCGGCTGCGCTGGAGTACGCCAGCCGGCTGGTCAAGATCGCCGACGAACTGCGCGACCGGCTCAAGATCGTGATGCGGGTGTACTTCGAGAAGCCCCGCACCACGATCGGCTGGAAAGGCCTGATCAACGACCCGGACATGGACGGCACCTTCGACGTGGCGCGTGGCCTGCGCACCGCCCGCCAGCTGTTGCTCGACATCATCGACATCGGCCTGCCGGTGGGCTGCGAGTTCCTCGAACCCACCAGCCCGCAGTACATCGCCGACGCGGTGGCGTGGGGCGCCATCGGCGCCCGTACCACCGAGTCGCAGGTGCACCGCCAGCTGGCCTCGGGACTGTCGATGCCGGTCGGGTTCAAGAACGGCACCGACGGCAACGTCCAGGTGGCCGTCGACGGTGTGGGCGCTGCATCGGCCGCGCATGTGTTCTTCGGGATGGACGACATGGGCCGCGGCGCGTTGGTGAGCACCATGGGTAACGACGACTGCCACGTCATCCTGCGCGGCGGTACCGACGGCCCCAATTACGATGCCGCCGCGGTGACTTCGGCCGCTGCCACCTTGGCCACGGCCGGCCTGCCGGGTCGCGTCGTGATCGACTGCAGCCACGCCAATTCCGGGAAGGATCACATCCGCCAGGCCGTGGTGGCCACCGAGGTGGCACAGCTGGTGCGCGACGGCCTGCCGATCAGCGGAGTGATGCTGGAGAGCTTCCTGGTCGCCGGTGCACAGTCCCCTGATGCCCGGCCGTTGACCTACGGCCAGTCGGTCACCGACAAGTGCATGGACTGGGCGGCAACCGATTCGGTGTTGCGCGAGCTGGCCCGCGGCTAGCCACCGCTGGTATGACGGGCACAACCCGGGCGGGGGTGGTCGTCGTCGGTCTCGGGTCCATGGGGTCGATGGCGTTGTGGCAGTTGGCCGAACGCGGTGTCGACGTGGTGGGCGTCGAGCAGTTCGGCCGGGTTCACACCTGGGGCGCGTACGCCGGTGAGTCACGGTTGTTCCGGGTGGCTGCCAAAGAGGGCAGGGTGTTCACTCCGGCACTGCTGCGCGCACGCGAACTCTGGGTGCAGCTGGGTGCGGCGTACGGCCAGGACCTGCTGATCCCCGCGGGCGCGCTGAGCGTGGGGCCACGTGGCCATCCCGACCTGGAGGCCGGCCTGGCGGCCATCGCCGATCTGTCTCTGCCGCATGAGGTACTCGACGCCGGGCAGCTGCGGGCCCGCTTTCCACAGTTCTACGCCGATGACGGGGACATCGGGGTGCTGGACACCCTCGGCGGGGTGGTGCGGCCCGAGTTGGCGGTGGTGGCGGCCACCGAGCTGGCGCTGGCGCGCGGCGCCACCACCCACTACGGCACCACGGTGAAAGCCATCGAGCCCGGCCCGGCGGGCGTCCGGGTGGTCACCGACCACGGCGACCTGTTGGCCGAGAGGGCAGTGGTGAGCGCTGGGCCGTGGACCGCGCGGCTGCTGCCGGAGCTGGACGATGTCGTCAAGGTGGTCAGCTACCCGCTGATCTGGTTCCTGCCCCGCCACATCGACATGTTCACGCCGGACCGCCTTCCGGGGTTCATGCGTGACCTGCACGGTGTGCACGCGTTCGGCATACCCAGCCTCGACGGCTACAGCATCAAGGCCACTCCCGACATGCATCTCCCGCTGGCCGACGACTGGTCCGACCGCACCACCGCACTGACCGATGCGCAGCTGCAGCGAGCCGGCGTCCAGATGCAGAAGATGATCCCCGACCTGATCCCGGCCGCGTCCCGGTGGTCGGTGCACGCAGAATCGTTGGCCGCCAACAAGATGCCCATCATCGACAGCATGGCCGAGGGCCGCATCGTGGTGGCGACCGCGCTGAGTGGCAACGGATTCAAATTTGCGCCCGTCTGGGGCGAGGTGTTGGCGGATCTCGCCGCCGTGGGGGAGTCCCGATTCTCCGAGGCGGTCTTCACCGTCGATCACCACAAGAAGTTCGCGCTCTGGGGAGTGAGCGCAACCCGCACCGGCTAGGTTGCGGATATGACACTGCGGTACTGGGTTGCGCTGGTGCTCGGCTTGTTCGCTGTCGCGACGATGCTGACCGCGTGCGGTGGGGGTGGCGAATCCTCCCGGCCGGAATCCGGATCGGGGGTGGCCGCCGACAACGTCGCCCCTGTGCCGCAGAACGTGCCGGGGGAGGCGCCGATCGCCAAGCGCGACGTCGTGAAGACCGCAACCATGCAGATCACGGTGGCCGATCCGTCCGCTGCCGCCGACGAGGCCGCGGTACTGGTCGAGGAAGCCGACGGTCGGGTGGACAGCCGCACCGAAGACGCCGGATCGGGCACCGGGCGCGCGCAGACCTCGATCGTGCTGCGGGTACCGGTCGCCGAGCTCGACACCGTGGTGCGCGAGCTCAAGGAACTGGGCACGGTCGAGTTCGCCGAAACCACCGCCGAGGACGTCACTGCCCAACGGGTGGACCTGGACGCGCGCATCCGGGCGCTACAGACCTCGGTGGACCGGCTGTTGGCCATCATGGCCGAGGCCCGCGACCCGGAGGCGTTGATCACCGCCGAGGAGGCGCTGTCGCAGCGCCAGGCCGAACTCGACAGCCTGCGCGCGCAGCGCCAGGCGCTCGGCGAGCAGATCGACTTCAGCACGGTGAGCGTCTCTTTCACCGCCGAGCGGATCGGCGGGCCGGCTCAGTACCAGGGCTTCTTCGGGCAGGTCGAGCGCGGCTGGGACACGCTGGTGTCGGCCCTCGGCAGCGCGGTACTGCTGTTCGGGCTGGTGCTGCCGTGGTTGCTGCTGCTGGCCGCTTTCGCCGCCGTCTGTTACGGCCTGACCCGGTGGCTCGGCCGCGGAAAACGCACGCCCGCGCCCACCGCCGCGGCCCCACCCGCGCCGGTGCCCGCGGCGCCACCCGCCGAGACCGAGGAGTAGTGGCGCACACAGAAGCGCCCGGCTTCCGATGCAGAAGCCGGGCGTCCCCGAATGTCTGTGTCCGCGCTCAGGCGGTGCGGCGTATCCCGCGCTTGAGCAGAAGTTCACGCTCGGACTCCGAGAGCCCTCCCCAGATGCCGTACGGCTCGCCGACTGCCAGCGCGTGCGAACGGCACTGTGCGATCACCGGGCAACGACGGCACATCTCCTTGGCGCGCATTTCACGCTGCGCCCGGGCGCGGCCACGCTCACCATCGGGGTGGAAGAACATCGAGGAATCGACGCCCCGGCAATGTCCCTGCATCTGCCAGTCCCAGATGTCGGCGTTGGGGCCAGGTAGCTGTTGCGGCTGTGGCATTTGGAAACCCCTCTCTCCGCGCACATTTGATGCTGCGAGAGTTGTGGACTCGATCCGAGTGCTGTCGCCGATGACTACTCGTGAGGACAAAGTAGGTGCGCTTAGGAAATTCCGTCAATCCCCTCAGCCTGTGCTTAATGGCATAGAGACGACGCGAGATTTAACACCACGTTCATCATTGAGCGTGTTGCGGAGCGGAATTCGTGGTAGGGGCTTGAGCTCGGTGTGGCGCGATCCGGAAAATCCGCAGTTCGGATTCATCTTCACCCGGGCGTTGTTTCCTAGCGCTCGGCAGGCAGTTGATCTGCCGTTAACATGGCGACGACAAACTGTTAACCAGCAAAGCCGTAAAAACCTTTGAATCGTTACAGCGCCGGCCGCTCGTCCCACGTTGATACCGTGCCGTCGGTGACGTCGCAGACCGAAGCGCTGACCGCCGCCGCATTCGGAGCCGATGTGCACCGTTGGCCGCTGCCGGTCCCCGACACCGCCACGCAGGCCTGGCTGCGGG
Organism: Mycolicibacterium tokaiense; assembly: GCF_010725885.1. Taxonomy (NCBI): domain Bacteria; kingdom Bacillati; phylum Actinomycetota; class Actinomycetes; order Mycobacteriales; family Mycobacteriaceae; genus Mycobacterium; species Mycolicibacterium tokaiense. The sequence continues at coordinate 3,413,715 of NZ_AP022600.1, forward strand.
CCGTGGCAGCAGCCGGCCAGGGGCGCTATGGCGCGGCCCATGCCGACCTGGCGACGGTCCGTCGTACCGCGCCGTCCTCGGCGCTGCTGTCTCTGGCGCACAGCACCACCGGTTCACTGCTGCGCCAGCTGGGCTGGCACATCCGGGCCCGCCGATGGGATGGCATCGCCTTGCGCCTGGCCGGAAATCACCCGGAAGCCAGAGCCGACGCGCTGGTGGGTCTGGCCGCCGACGCGCTGGGGGTGGGGCGGTTCGGGGTATCGGCGACACTGCTGGATGCGGCGCGCACGCTCTCGGGCGCTCCGCCGCGATGCAGTGTCCGCTTGGCCTGGGTCAGCGCGGAGCTGGCGATGGCACGAGGCGACGGCGCCGGTGCCGTAGGGTATGCGCGGGCGGGCATCGAGGCCGCGGATGCCACCTGGCTGCGGCACCGCACCAAGAGCGAAGTGGTGCTGGCCGCGGCCCTGTGCACTGCCGGTGACCTGGATGCCGCGCGCGACGTGGCCGACGCCGCACTGATCGCAGCCACCCGTCACGGGCTGGTGCCCCTGCAGTGGGCGGTGGCGAGTCTGCTGGCAGCGGTGGGCAGCACAACACTGACCGCCGGGCAGCTCGCCGACACGCGGGATCGGGCCGCCGCCCTGATCGCCGCGCGCGGCGGCGACCTGCGCAGCTGAGCTGGGATCCGGCGACTCGCCGGGCCGTCGGGCGGCTGGGGGACGTCTGGGATGCGCCCCGGTCGCTATTGTTTAGCTGAGCCAATCAGCCGTGCTACTTCCGGTTCGTAACGTTGGAGATACCGCCGTCGATGACAATTCCAGGAGAACGTCTCGACGCCGTCGTTGCTGACGCGGTGGCCGGCGATCGGAATGCGCTCCGGGAAGTGCTGGAGACCATCCGCCCGATCGTCGTCCGCTACGTGCGGGCACGCATCGGAACCGCGGAACGCAGCGGTCTCTCAGCTGATGACGTGGCTCAGGAGGTGTGCTTGGCCGCCATGCAGGCGTTGCCGCGGTACCAAGATCAGGGACGACCGTTCCTGGCCTTTGTGTACGGCATTGCAGCGCACAAGGTAGCTGACGCACATCGTGCGGCCGGCCGGAACAAGGCTGACCCCACTGATGTCGTGCCCGAGCGCTTCAGCGTGGACGCGGGTCCCGAACAGCTTGCGATGAACGCCGACGCGGCGTCCCGCATGGATGCGCTGTTGAAGATCCTGCCGGAGAAGCAGCGCGAGATCCTGATCCTGCGTGTGGTGGTCGGAATGTCCGCCGAAGAGGTGGCCGAGGCCGTGGGCAGTACCGCGGGTGCGGTGCGGGTTGCCCAGCACCGGGCGCTGGCTCGGTTGAAGAACGAGATCACGGCGACGGGGTTCGACTATGCCTGATTTCGGGAGGGGTCCAAGCGAGCCGGAATCGCTGGACGACATCAACCGCAGTGACCGTCTGCTCGACGCGCTGGCCGGTGGCCAGCAGCGCATCCGCCCCGGGGACGCGGGCGAGGCCGAGCTGCTGAACCTGCTGGAGGGCTGGCGCGACGGTGTGCGCGCCCCCGGCACCAACGTGCTCAGCGAACAGGACGCGGTCAGCGCCCTGCACCGCGGACTGTCTCAGCCCTCCCCGCAGACCAAGGGCGCACGGAGGCATCTCGCTGTCGTGGGTTCCGTGGCCGCTGCGGTGCTGTGCATCGGTGGGTTCGGCGCCGTCGTGGCCGGCGCCGGCCCGGGTGACTCGCTCTACGGCATGCGCACCGCGTTGTTCGGTGAACCGCAGTCGGTGCGAGACGATCGGGTGGCGTTGGCCGCCCAGACCGAGATGGCCGAGGTCCAGCGGCTGATCGACCAGGGCGACTGGGATCAGGCGCAGCAGAAGCTGCAGACCCTGACCACCTCGGTGGTGCAGGTCGAAGACGCCACCCGCCAGCAGCAGCTGGTCGACGAGTGGAATCTGCTGAACGTGAAGGTGGAGAGCCAGGATCCAGCGGCCACCTTGCCGCCGCCCGAGCCGGGCGCTCCGCCGCTGACCCTGCCGGAGATCACGCTCCCGTCGGAGACCACATCGCCGGAGACCACATCACCGGAGACCACGTCGCCCGACACGACGGCGCCCGACACGACGACGCCCGACACGACGACGGCGCCGTCGGAGACCACCTCTCCGTCGGAGACCAGCCCGCCGTCGGAGACGAGCCCGACCACCACCGAGCCGAGCCCGACCCCCACGTCGACGCCGGCGACCACCACACCATCACCGACGACCACGGCGAGCAGCACGACCAGCCGGCCGCCTACCACGACGACGACCACCACCACGTCCGCGCGCCCGACAACGAGCACGACGACCACCACCACTGCGGTGGCGGAAGCCGAGGAGTCGGCGTCGACGCCGGTCACGACGACGGCGGCCGAGGCTGTGGTGCCCAGCACCACGTTGATGGAGGTGGAAACGGGAACTCCCGCGCCGTCAGCTGAGTCGGAAGCCCCGCAGGCTCCGGAGACGGCGGTGAGCACACCCACCACGACGACGGTCCCGAATGGACCGCTGATTCAGCTGCCCATCCCGGGCTTGAACTGACGCGGGGTCAGCCGTCAGCGATATCCGTCACTGTCCGACGTGGCCTCGTTCAGCGAGGCGTCGGCGTAACCGCGGCAGTAGTCCCAGGTGACGTAGGAGTCGGGTTCCGGGTCGTAGGCCGGTTCGTGCGGGCGGACGGTGCCGTCGATCAACAGCTGGAGCAGATTCGCCCGCAACATGTCCCAGTCGTGGTAGTGATCCTGCTGGCATTCGTCACAGCAGACCACCAGGCCGCGAATTCCCTTGTGCGCCAACAATGCTTCGTACACCGCGAGGTCGGCGAGATCCGCTTCCACAGCGGTGCGCTCCTGGGGATCGAGCGGTTGCCCAGGCTCGATCGCGTCGAGGGCCGCCGACGGGTCGGCAGGATCATCGGCGAAGGGGTCGGGCGGCAAACCCGGGGGGAGGTGGTCGCGCACGCCTCTACAGTACGCAGCCGCGCTGTGATCGCGCTAGCTGATGAGCGTCTGCACGGCCCCGTGGCGGCGTCGGAATCTGCTCCGGTGAGCCGATAAGATAGGTGTCCTCACTCCGCTTTGTCGTGGAGGCACTGCTGTTCTTGGAGGCCCCACCGATGGTTTCACCTGTAACCGATGCCGAACTGCACCCTGGGCGAGTGATCGCCGAGGACCGCGTCCACACCGGCGGCGACGACCCCAACAAGGTCGCGATGCTCGGGCTGACATTTGATGACGTGCTGCTGCTGCCGGCAGCCTCGGACATCATCCCGGCCACCGCCGACACCTCCAGCCAGCTGACGAAGAGGATCCGGCTACGGGTGCCCCTGGTCAGCTCGGCCATGGACACCGTGACGGAATCGCGCATGGCCATCGCCATGGCGCGCGCCGGCGGCATGGGCGTGCTGCACCGCAACCTGCCCTTCACCGAGCAGGCCGCCCAGGTGGAGACAGTCAAGCGGTCCGAAGCCGGCATGGTCACCGACCCGGTCACCTGCTCGCCGGACAACACGCTGGCCGAAGTGGACGCGATGTGTGCCCGCTTCCGCATCTCCGGGCTGCCGGTGGTCGACGACAAGGGCGCGCTGGTGGGCATCATCACCAACCGCGACATGCGCTTCGAAGTGGACCAGAACAAGCCGGTGACCGAGGTCATGACCAAGTCGCCACTGATCACCGCCCGGGAGGGCGTCTCCGCGGACGCGGCGCTGGGGCTGCTGCGGCGCAACAAGATCGAGAAGCTCCCCATCGTCGACGGCAACGGCAAGCTCACCGGCCTGATCACCGTCAAGGACTTCGTCAAGACCGAGCAGCACCCGTTCGCCACCAAGGACAGTGACGGCCGTCTGCTGGTCGGCGCTGCCGTGGGTGTCGGCGACGACGCCTGGGTGCGGTCGATGTCGCTGGTCGACGCCGGGGTGGACGTCCTCATCGTCGATACCGCTCACGCCCACAACCGGATGGTGTTGGAGATGGTGGGCAAGCTCAAGGCCGAGGTCGGCGATCGCGTCGAGGTGGTCGGCGGCAACGTCGCCACCCGGGCGGCGGCGCTGGCCCTGGTCGAGGCCGGTGCGGACGCGGTGAAGGTCGGCGTCGGTCCCGGCTCCATCTGCACCACCCGCGTGGTCGCGGGTGTCGGCGCCCCGCAGATCACCGCCATCCTCGAGGCCGTCGCCGTGTGCGGCAAGGCCGGGGTCCCGGTGATCGCCGACGGCGGGCTGCAGTACTCCGGGGACATCGCGAAGGCGCTCGCCGCCGGTGCGTCCACCGCCATGCTGGGCTCGCTGCTGGCCGGTACCGCCGAGGCGCCGGGTGACCTCATCTTCGTCAACGGCAAGCAGTTCAAGAGCTACCGCGGCATGGGATCGCTGGGTGCCATGCAGGGCCGCGGCGCGGGCGGCGCGGCGGGCAAATCGTTCTCCAAGGACCGCTACTTCCAGGACGACGTCCTCTCCGAGGACAAGCTGGTGCCGGAGGGCATCGAGGGCCGGGTGCCGTTCCGCGGTCCGCTGGCCTCGGTCATCCATCAGCTCACCGGTGGTCTGCGGGCCGCCATGGGCTACACCGGTGCCGCCACCATCGAGCAGCTTCAGCAGGCGCAATTCGTCAGGATCACTGCGGCGGGTCTCAAGGAGAGTCACCCGCACGACATCACGATGACTGTCGAAGCCCCGAACTACTACTCCCGCTAGGGGTCACATCAATGCGTGACATGGTTGAGATCGGCATGGGCAGGACCGCCCGTCGCACCTACGAACTCGACGACATCAACATCGTCCCGTCGCGGCGGACCCGGTCCAGCAAGGACGTCTCGACGGCGTGGCAACTCGACGCCTACCGCTTCGAGATCCCGGTGCTCAGCCACCCGACCGACGCGTTGGCGTCCCCGGAGTTCGCCATCGAGATGGGTCGCCTCGGCGGCCTCGGGGTGCTCAACGGCGAGGGGTTGATCGGCCGGCACGCCGATGTCGAGGCCAAGGTGGCCCAGGTGATCGAGGCGGCCGCCAAAGAACCAGAGCCCTCGGCGTCGATCAGACTGCTGCAGCAGTTGCACGCCGCGCCGCTGGACCTCGATCTGCTGGGCGCCGCGGTCGCCCGGGTGCGCGACGCGGGAGTTACCACGGCGGTGCGGGTCAGCCCCCAGAACGCCAAGGAACTCACGCCCACCCTGGTGGCCGCGGGCATCGACCTGCTGATCATCCAGGGCTCCATCATCTCGGCCGAGCGCGTGGCGTCCGACGGTGAACCCCTCAACCTCAAGACCTTCATCTCCGAACTCGACGTGCCCGTGGTGGCCGGCGGCGTGCTCGACCACCGCACCGCCCTGCACCTGATGCGAACCGGTGCCGCAGGCGTGATCGTCGGCTACGGCTCCACCTGGGGAGTGACCACCAGCAACGAAGTACTCGGCATCAGCGTGCCGATGGCCACCGCCATCGCCGACGCCGCCGCTGCCCGTCGCGAATACCTCGACGAGACCGGCGGCCGGTACGTGCACGTGCTGGCCGACGGCGACATTCACACCTCGGGTGAGCTGGCCAAGGCCATCGCCTGCGGCGCCGACGCCGTGGTGCTCGGCACGCCGCTCGCCGCGTCGGCCGAGGCACTCGGCGACGGCTGGTTCTGGCCGCCGGCCGCCGCCCACCCGTCACTGCCTCGTGGTGCGCTGCTGCAGGTGGCCCAGGGGGAGCGGCCGTCGCTGGCACAGGTGCTCAATGGGCCGTCCGACGATCCGTTCGGCACGCTGAACTTGGTCGGCGGCCTGCGTCGCTCGATGGCCAAGGCCGGCTACTGCGACCTCAAGGAGTTCCAGAAGGTCGGGCTCACCGTCGGCTCCTGAATTCTGCCGAGCAGACGCGAACTCGGGTTCAGCGGCCCGTCATCACCCGAGCTCGCGTCTGCTCGGGGCGCTCAGGTGGTAGGTCAGCCGTTCGGCAAGCCGGCCCGGACTCGCGCGTACATCGCTGCCGATGATCGGCACCACCAGCCACCCCATCTCCTGGAGTGCGGCTGTGCGCTTCTTGTCCCGCAGCATCTCCAGCGCGCCGGCGTGCCAGTCGATGCTCTCGTACTCCGCGGCCACCCTCTGATCCGGCCAGGCGAAGTCGACGCGGTACACGGTCCCGTCCTTGGTGACGATCTCGTACTGAAGTTCAGGAGTCGGCAGCCGGTGGTCGATCATCACCAGGCGCGCTTCGCTTTCCATCGCTGATTCCGCACGGCCGTCGGCGTGGGCGAGCAATTCGCGCACGTGGACAATGCCTCGGCGGCCATGCTGCTCCCAGACGGCTCGCGCCAGTTCGGCCGGCGTGCACCACCTCGAGTGCAGTGCCGCGTCCAGGGTCGCCAGCGCCCGCGGCCGCGGTACCTGCCGGGCCACTTCGATCGCGGTCCAGGCGGGGCCGGTGGCCAGCCGCCCGTGGACTCGTCGCAGCGGGGCGCCGAGGCGTTGATGCACCATCAATCCGATCTGCGGGCGCAGTCGAATGCCCGGATCCAGAACGTGCACGGCCGTCACCCCTTCGGTGTCGAATCCGTACAACGACGCCGCCGTCCCCAGGCACGCAACCACCTCTTGGCCGAGGTGCAGATCCAGCGCCCGCAGGCGGTCCAGCCGGTCGGGTATCCCTGCCGCGTAGATCCCGCGCCGCAGCCGGACCAGGTGTCCGGACTTGACCTGCCAGTCGAGCTGATCGCGGGTGATGATCTCAAGGAGCTGGCGTGTGGTTGCCATGCCACCGAGAACGTCAAGGAGTTGTTGCACCGCGGGATTCATGGCGTGGATGGTTCTCCGGTGACACGCCGCCGGTGTGCACGCGCAACGACGCTGTGGATGATTTCGCCGAGCAGACGCGAGCTCGGGTTCTGGAGCTCGTGATCATCCGAGTTCACGTCTGCTCGGCAAAGAACTTAGGGCACCCTCGCTAGCTTGTTACCGGTCAGTAAGTTCATAATGTGGCCATGGCTCCTGATTACGACGTGCTGGTCATCGGGTCGGGGTTCGGCGGCAGCGTCACGGCGTTGCGGCTGACGGAGAAGGGTTATCGGGTCGGCGTACTCGAGGCCGGTCGGCGCTTCGCCGACGAGGAGTTCGCCAAGACCTCCTGGAACCTGCGCAAATTCCTGTGGGCGCCCCAGTTCGGGTGCTACGGCATCCAGCGCATCCACCTGTTGCGTGACGTGCTGATCCTGGCGGGCGCCGGGGTGGGCGGCGGATCGCTGAACTATGCCAACACCCTCTATGTCCCGCCAGAGCCGTTCTTCAACGACCCGCAGTGGCGCGACATCACCGACTGGCGTTCGGAGCTGATGCCGCACTACGACCAGGCGCAGCGGATGCTCGGCGTGGTGACCAACCCGACCTTCACCGATGCCGACCGCATCATGAAGGAGGTCGCCGACGACATGGGCGTGGGGGACACCTTCGTGCCCACCCCGGTCGGGGTGTTCTTCGGCCCCGACGGCACCCAGACCCCGGGCAAGCGTGTGCCCGACCCCTACTTCGGCGGAGTGGGCCCGCAGCGCACCGGCTGCATCGAGTGCGGCTCCTGCATGACCGGCTGCCGGTTCGGTGCCAAGAACACGCTGGTGAAGAACTACCTCGGTCTGGCCGAAACCGCAGGCGCACAGGTGCATCCGATGACCACCGTCACCAGTCTGCGCCAGCGCGGCGACGGGCTGTGGGAGGTGGCGACGGTGCGCACCGGGCGCAAGGTGCGCCGCCGCAAGCGCACCTTCACCGCTGAGCACGTGGTGCTGGCGGCCGGCACCTTCGGCACTCAGAAGCTGCTGTTCAAGATGCGGGACACCAACACCCTGCCGCAGCTCTCCGACTCACTCGGCGTGCTCACCCGCACCAACTCCGAGTCCATCGTGGGCGCCGGCCGACTGCGCGTCTCCGACGACCTGGACCTCACCCATGGTGTGGCCATCACGTCGTCGATCCACCCCACTGCCGACACTCATATCGAGCCGTGCCGCTACGGCAAGGGGTCCAACGCCATGGGTCTGCTGCAGACGCTGATGACCGACGGCAACGGCCCGGACGGCACTGACATTCCGCGGTGGAAGCAGTTGCTGCACAATGCCTCTCAGGATCCGCGTGGGACCATGCGGCTGCTGAATGCGCGACGCTGGAGCGAGCGCACCATGATCGCCCTGGTGATGCAGCACCTCGACAACTCCATCACCACCTTCACCAAGCGCACCAAGTGGGGCACCCGCAGGCTGACCAGCAGGCAGGGCCACGGGGAACCGAACCCGACCTGGATCCCGGTGGGCAACGAGGTGACCCGGCGCATTGCCAAGAAGATCGACGGCGTGGCAGGCGGCACCTGGGGGGAGATGTTCAACATCCCGCTGACCGCCCATTTTCTCGGTGGCGCAGCCATTTCCGACAGTCCCGAGCATGGAGTCATCGACCCCTACCATCGGGTGTACAACTACCCGACGTTGTATGTCACCGATGGCGCGGCGATCTCGGCGAACCTCGGGGTCAACCCGTCGCTGTCGATCACAGCGCAGGCAGAACGCGCCGCGTCGCTGTGGCCGAACAAGGGCGAAGAGGATCTGCGGCCCGCGCAGGGGCAGCCCTACCGTCGGCTGGCTCCCATCGCCCCCCGCAATCCTGTGGTGCCCCACGACGCGCCGGCGGCCCTGCGGCAGTTGCCGATCGAACCGGTCAACACCGCCCGCTGACAGTCAGTCCGGAAACGCCACCGACGCGGCCGCGTCGCGCTGCGATTCCATGGCGGCCAGGCGTTCGGTGAGTTCGGTGCGGATCGCCTCGTAGCTGTCCAGCCCTGCGGGTAGGCGCAGTGGCGGGTCAGGCCGCCGAGTGCTGTCGTAGATCAGCGCCGCGATCCTCGCGGGATCACCGGTGAGATCGGCCGGATCCAGCGACTGCTGGGCCCGGCGCGCTGCGCCCACCGCCGTATCGCGGTACGGCTGCGTCTCCTCGGTGAACCGCATCCCGGACAGGAAATCGGTGCGGGTGCCGCCGGGTTCGACGATGGTGAACCGGATGTCGAAGTCCGCCACTTCCTTGGCCACGCTCTCGCTGAAGCCTTCCAGGCCCCACTTGCCCGCGTGGTAGCAGCTGTAGCTGGGCACTGTCGTCTGCCCGCCCAGGCTGGCGATCTGGATGATCCGGCCGCCGCCCCGTTCCCGCATGGATCCCAGGAACGCGCGGGTGATCAGCATCGGGGCCACCAGTAGCACCTCGACCTGGTCCCGGATCTGGTCGACGCTCATCTCCTCGAACGCGCCCACCAGCGCGTACCCGGCGTTGTTCACCACGATGTCCACCGGTCTGGCGGCTTGAGTGCGGGTCACCACGTCGTCGACCGAGACCGGCGGGCTGAGGTCGAGCTCTTCGACGGTCAGCAGCTCACCGTGCTGCTGTTTGAGATCATCGAGGGCCGAGGTGCGGCGAACGGTGGCTGTCACGAAATCATGCTGCTGCAGCGCATATTCGGCGATGGCGCGACCCAGGCCCCCGGACGCACCGGTGATGAACCAGTGGCGCGCTTCGGCGGTGTGGAGTTCTGGCATGCTGCGTCCTTTCCTGCCGGGTCAGGTGCTGCGGCGGCGGTGCACCGGCTCGCAGCCGGGCGGTTGTTTCGGGGTCGGCATCAGAGGTTGGCGGCGATAGACCGTCAAGGTGGTGGGCTTGTCGGTCGTGAGCGTCACCTCCTCGCCTGCGTGGCGGATGGTGAGTTCGGCATGCGGCCCGTCGCGCAGCGTGTAGGTGACGGAGTTGTGCACCACGTCGAGAGCCGGAAGTTGCGCCACGCCAGCCGAAACCGCAGCCGGGAGATGCCGTCGGGCAGGTGGGGGTTGAGCACGAGGAGCCCCTCGTCGTCGCGCAGACCACCGAATCCGGCCACCAGAGCCGTCCACGCACCGGCCAGTGAGGCCATGTGCAGGCCGTTGCGGGTGTTCTTGTGCAGGTTGCGCAGATCGATCAGCGCCGCCTCGTAGGTGTAGTCGTGGGCCAGTTCCAGGTGGCCGACATCGGCGCACATCACCGCCTGCGTGCAGGCCGACAACGAGGAGTCGCGGGTGGTACGACGCTCGTAGTAGTCGACGTTGCGGGCCTTCTGCTCGTCGGTGAAGGCGTGGCTCTGCCATTGCATGGCCAGCACCAGATCGGCCTGCTTGACCACCTGCGAGGGGTACAGCCGCACGTACGCCTCGTTGAGCAGCAGGGGGTACTCGGTGTTGGCGTGAAAGTCCCACTCCCGCAACGTGGTGAAGCCGTCGTGCTGCTGATGTACGCCCAGTTCCTCGTCGAACGGGATGTGGGCGGCGGCAGCGGCATCCCGCCACGCCGAGGTCTCCTCGGTGGACACGCCGAGGTCGTGTGCGGCGTCGGGGTGTCGCAGGCAGGCCTGCGCGGCGGCGCGCAGATTGCTCGCGGCCATCAAATTGGTGAACACGTTGTCGCGCACCACCGCGGTGTACTCGTCGGGCCCGGTCACCCCGTCGAGGTGCCAGACACCGTGGCGGTCGTGGTGGCCCAGCGACATCCACAGCCGGGCCGTCTCCACCAGGACCTTGAGCCCGCAGCTGCGCTCCAGGGAGTCGTCACCGGTCACCCACCGGTAACGCTCGAACGCCATGGCGATGTCGGCGTTCACGTGCCAGGCTGCGGTCCCGGCCGGCCAGTACGCCGAGCATTCCTCGCCCCGGATGGTGCGCCAGGGGAAGGCCGCTCCTTTCAGGTTCAGCGTCCTGGCCCGTTCCTTGGCCAGATCGAGAGTGCTTTCCCGCCAGCGCAATGCGTCGGCAGCCGCGGTCGGCATGGTGTAGGTGAGCACCGGCAGCACAAAGCCTTCGGTGTCCCAGAAGGCATGTCCGTCGTAGCCGTTGCCGGTCAGTCCCTTGCCGGGGATGGCGCGACGCTCGGCGCGGATGCTGGCCTGCAACACGTGGAACAGGCCGAACCGCACGGCCTGCTGGATGTCGGCGTCGCCTTCCACCTCGACGTCGGCGCCATCCCAGAACTCGTCGAGGAAGGCCCGTTGAGCGTCGATCAGGCCCTGCCAGCCGGAGTACCGGGCGCCGGCGATGGCTGCGGCCGCCTGATCGCGCAGGGCCGGTCGTGACCGCAGGCTCGACCAGCCGTAGGCCAGATACTTGACGATGCGCAGCTTCTGCCCCGGGCGCAGTCCGCAGATCACGGTGGTGCGGGCCAGATCGTCGTGCGAGTCGGTGGTGGTCTGGACGCGCCCGGGCACGTCGATCTCGTGATCCATCGCGGCCGCCATCATCAGCTCGCTGCCGCGGGTCTGGTGCACCAGCAACGCCGAGTAGTCGGTGTGCTCGTGGTGTATCGCCTGCAGCGGATCCTTCAGTGCCGCCGAGACCCGCGGATCATCTTCGGTCTCGGGCTGGTCCTCGTTGGTGACCAGTTCGGATTGCACTGTGACGCGGGTGAATTCGTCGACCGCTTCGACGATGTACTCGATCGCGGCGACTCCGCGGTGCACCAGCGACACCAGCCGGGTGGAGTGCACCTTGATCTGCTTGCCGGCCGGCGAACACCAGTGCGCGTCGCGCGTCAGCGTTCCCGCCCGCATGTCCAGCACGCGTTCGTGGGAGAGCAGCTCGCCATAGCGCAGATCGAACGGCTCATCGTCGACGAGCAGGCGGAACAGCTTGCCGTTGGTGACGTTGACCAGCGTCTGCCCGGCTTCCGGATACCCGTATCCCGCTTCGGCGTACGGCAGTGGGCGGGTTTCGAAGAACCCGTTCAGATACGTGCCGGGCAGCCCGCTCGGCTCTCCCTCGTCGAGGTTCCCCCGCAGGCCCAGGTGACCGTTGGACAGCGCGAACAGGGACTCGGCTTCGTCGAGCAGATCGAAGTCCAGGCGGGTTTCCCGGACACACCAGGGCTCGACGGGGAAGATCTCCGGGCTGATCACGGGGTGGGGTTCTCCATCAGTTCGGCCAGATCGGCGACGACGATGTCGGCGCCGTGTTCACGTAACGCTTCGCCCTGCTGGTGCCGGTCGATGCCGATCACCAGCCCGAAGCCGCCGGCGCGGCCCGCTTCGACGCCGGCGAGCGCGTCCTCGTACACCACCGCCGCCGACGGGGGAGTGTCCAGCAGTTGGGCGGCGCGCAGAAAGGAATCGGGCGCCGGTTTTCCGGGGATGTGCTCCTCGCGCATGGTCACGCCGTCGACGCGGACGTCGATGTAGCGCGCCAGCCCGGTCAGGTCGAGCACCTCGCGGGTGTTGGCGCTCGACGATACGACCGCCACGGCCAGGCCGGCATCCCGGACGGACTGCAAGTAGCGCTCGGATCCCTCGAAGACCGTCACCCCGTCGGTGTGCAAGGTCTTCTCGAACAGAGCGTTCTTGCGGTTGCCCAGGCCGTAGACGGTCTCGGCGTCGGCGCTGTCGGACAGCTGCCCGTCGGGCAGAGTGATGTCGCGGCTGGCCAGGAAGCTGCGCACGCCGTCTTCGCGTTTGCGCCCGTCGATGTACTTCCGGTAGTCGGTCACCGGGTCGAACGGGGTGTACCCGTCGCCACAACGCCGGTGCAGAAAATCATCGAACATGGCGGTCCAGGCCTTGTTGTGCACGCTGGCGGTGTCGGTGAGCACACCATCGAGGTCGAACAGACACGCGCGTATGTGCTCTGGGAGTCCCATCACAGCTACACCCTTACCCACTCTGGCTCCTGACCATGTGTGGGCGGCTGTGGCTGGGCAGGTGGCCGGGCCCGCCCCTGACTAGACTGGCGCGGTGGCAGATCACTCCTCCCCACGCCCTGTGCTGGTCATCGACTTCGGCGCGCAGTACGCGCAGCTGATTGCCCGCCGCGTCCGCGAGGCGCGGGTGTTCTCCGAGGTGGTCCCGCACACGGCCACGGTCGAGGAGATCAAGGCCAAGGACCCGCAGGCCATCGTCTTGTCGGGCGGCCCGGCCAGCGTCTACGCCGAAGGCGCGCCACAGCTGGATCCAGCCCTGTTCGATCTGGACGTCCCGGTGTTCGGCATCTGCTACGGCTTCCAGGCCATGGCTCAGGCGCTCGGCGGAACGGTGGCCCACACCGGCACCAGTGAGTACGGCCGTACCGATCTCAAAGTTATTGGTGGGGAATTGCATTCGGGTCTTCCCGAGAGTCAGCCGGTGTGGATGAGCCACGGCGACGCGGTCACCGAAGCGCCTGCGGGTTTCGACGTGGTGGGCATGAGTTCCGGTGCGCCGGTGGCCGCGTTCGAGAACCGGGCCCGCCGGCTGGCCGGGGTGCAATACCACCCCGAGGTCATGCACTCCCCGCACGGGCAGCAGGTACTCAGCCGCTTCCTGCACGACTTCGCCGGCATCGGGGCCAAGTGGACCGCGGCCAACATCGCCGAGTCGCTGATCGAACAGGTACGCGCCCAGGTCGGCGACGGCCGGGCCATCTGCGGGCTTTCGGGCGGGGTGGATTCCGCGGTGGCTGCCGCGCTGGTGCAGCGCGCCATCGGTGACCGCTTGACCTGTGTTTTCGTCGACCACGGCCTGCTGCGCGCGGGTGAGCGCGATCAGGTGCAGCGCGATTTCGTGGCGTCCACCGGCGCCAAGCTGGTGACCGTCGACGCCGAGGCCACCTTCCTGGAGAAGCTCTCCGGGGTCACCAATCCCGAGGGCAAGCGCAAGATCATCGGCCGCGAGTTCATCCGATCCTTCGAGGGCGCGGTGCGAGACATCGTGACCGACGGCGGTGGTGAGGTCGACTTCCTGGTGCAGGGCACTCTGTACCCCGACGTCGTGGAGTCCGGCGGCGGTGCGGGCACCGCGAACATCAAGAGCCACCACAACGTCGGCGGACTGCCCGATGATCTGAAGTTCAAGCTCGTCGAACCGCTGCGTCTGCTGTTCAAGGACGAGGTACGCGCAGTGGGCCGTGAACTCGGCCTGCCCGAGGACATCGTTGGGCGCCAACCGTTCCCGGGCCCCGGCCTTGGCATCCGCATCGTCGGTGAGGTCACCGCCCAGCGGCTGGACACCCTGCGCCGGGCTGATTCCATCGCACGCGAGGAGCTGAGCGCGGCCGGCCAGGACAGCCTGATCTGGCAGTGCCCCGTGGTGCTGCTGGCCGACGTGCGGTCGGTGGGCGTGCAGGGCGACGGGCGCACCTATGGTCATCCCATCGTGCTGCGGCCGGTGTCCAGTGAGGACGCCATGACCGCCGACTGGACCCGGGTTCCCTACGACGTGCTGGAACGGATCTCGACCCGCATCACCAACGAGGTGCCCGAGGTCAACCGCGTGGTGCTCGACATCACCAGCAAGCCGCCGGGCACCATCGAGTGGGAGTGAGGGCTCGCCCTCACGTTCTCCAGGGTCTGATCCTCTAGTCGTCGCGGCGGGGCGGCGCGTGCTGCGCACCCGCGCCGAGAATCGGTGGCTCGCGCGCCCCGTCCGCCACAGTGGTCCCGCCCGTATGCCGGCGCCCCAAGCCGCTTGATTCTGTCGGTGGGTGGGTGTTTACTCGTTGTATCGAACATACATTCGAACATCGAGCTGCCGGCCAGGCTGGGAGGGTGAGTGATGACGGCTGCGGTAGCGCCTGATCACGCGGGTTCTGGGCGTGCTGAGCTGCTCAAACAGCTGCGCAGTCAAATGGCGGGTGTCTCGGGGAAGGTGGGAGCGGGGCGGCGGTCACAGCCTACCGCGCCGCAGTCCTCTGCTCCCGAGCCTGCGTCGGAAAGTTTGCTGCCGGTGCCCGAAACGCTGCGTGAGCTGATGCCGGCGGGGTTGCCCAGGGGAGTCGTCGCAGTGGTGACCGGGGCCCGGTCGCTACCGCTGAGCATGGCGGCGGCGGTCACCGCGGCAGGTGGGCACGTGGCGATCGTCGGCCATCCCGAGGCCGGCCTGCTGGCAGCAGTCGAGATGGGGGCGGACCTGACCCGTATTGCGGTCATTCCGGACCCCGGCACTGATCCGGTGGAGGTCGCCGCGGTGTTGATGGACGGGATGGATCTGGTGGTGCTCGGGTTGGGTGGCCGATCTGTGACGCCCACCCGCGCGCGGGCGGTGACGGCCCGCGCGCAGCACCGGGGCTGCACCCTGCTGGCCACCGGCGGAGACTGGCCAGGGGCATCCCTGCGGCTGGAGGCCAGGGTGCGCGGGTACGACATGACGGTGGGTGCGGTGCCCGGACACGGCCGGATCGGCCGCGTCCAGGTGGCTCTGCGAGGTACCGGGCGTGGGGCGCGTTCCCGGTCGTTGGCCGGTTGAGATGGCGCGTTCACCATCTCGGGTGCTGGCTGTCTGGTGCATGGACTGGCCCGCCGTGGCGGCGGCGCTGTCGGCGCAGTTGCCTGCCACCGCGCCCGTGGCGGTCACCCTGGCCAACCGCGTCATCGCCTGTTCGGCGGCGGCCCGTGCGGTGGGGGTCAAACGCGCGCTGCGCCGGCGGGAGGCGCAGGCGCGGTGCCCGGATCTGCATGTGGTGACCGCGGATTCGGCCCGCGATGCCCGTTATTTCGAAGAGGTGACGTCGGCCGTCGACGCACTGGTACCGCGGGCCGAGGTGCTGCGGCCGGGGCTGCTGGTGCTCCCGGTGCGGGGGGCGGCACGGTTCTTCGGCTCAGAGGAGGCCGCCGCCGAGCGGCTCATCGATGCGGTGGCCGCCGGCGGTGCCGAATGCCAGGTCGGCATTGCCGATCAGTTGCCCACCGCGGTGTTCGCGGCCAGGGCCGGACGCATCGTGGCTCCCGGCGGGGATGCCGCCTTTCTGGCGCCACTGTCCATCCGGCAGCTCTCCACCGAGCCCAGCCTCAGCTCACCCGGTCGTGTCGAGCTGGCGGACCTGTTGTGGCGGATGGGTATCCGGGATTTCGGTCGGTTCGCCCAGCTGTCTCGCAGCGATGTCGCCTCGAGGTTCGGAGCCGATGCGGTGCTGGCGCACCGGTTGGCCCGCGCCGAACCCATGCGGGGGCCGTCCGGGCGGGAGGCGCCTGCCGATCTGGCTGCGGTGATGACCTGCGATCCGCCCATCGACCGGGTGGACGCCGCTGCCTTTGCAGGGCGGTCGCTGGCAGGTTCACTGCATCGCAGCCTGGAGTCGGCGGGGGTGGGGTGCACCCGGTTGGGCATCCACGCGTTGACGGCCAAAGGCGAAGAGCTGGAACGGGTGTGGCGGTGTGCCGAGCCCCTCACCGAGGATGCCACCGCCGACCGCATCCGCTGGCAGCTCGACGGTTGGCTCAACCGGCGCAATCCCGGTGACCGACCCAGTGCACCCATCGTCGAGTTGCGGCTCGAACCGGTGGAGGTGGTGTCGGCCGGTGCCCTGCAGCTGCCCCTGTGGGGCGGCCTCGGTGAGGAGGACAGGCTGCGGGCCCGCCGGGCCCTGGTGCGGGTGCAGGGTCTGCTGGGGCCCGAAGCAGTGCAGATCCCCGTGCTCAGCGGGGGGCGTGGTCCGGCCGACCGGATCACGTTGACACCGCTGGGAGACGAACTGGTGCCCCGGGCGGACCCGTCCCAGCCGTGGCCGGGCCAGTTGCCGGAGCCGTCGCCCACAGTGCTGCTCGACGAACCGGTGGAACTGCTCGATGCCCAGGGTGGCCCGGTGCGGGTCACCGGGCGCGGACTGTTCAGTGCCGATCCGGTCCGATTGGATTCACCTGCAGCGCAGGGAGTCCGGGCCGGGATGTTCCGCGGTGACCTGCAGTGGTGGGCAGGGCCGTGGTCGGTCGACGAGCGCTGGTGGGACGTCAAGGCACCGGCTGCGGGCCGCACCGCGCGGGTACAGGTCTTGTTGGAAGGTGACGCCCGGGCTGACGGCTGCGCCCGGGCGTTGCTGTTGTGTTATCGACGCAGGCATTGGTATGTAGAGGGGGTATATGAATAAACCGTAATTCGCACTTCGTCCACCACGCGGTGACCACCGGCTAGCGTCCGACGGGAGTACCCCCACGTCGAAGGGCGAGCCACACCATGCCGGCAGAAACGGCCATCCACTTCTTCCTGCAACTCGCCGTCATCCTGGCGGCGTGCCGACTGGCAGGTCTGATGGCGCAACGGCTGGGGCAGCCCCAGGTGGTCGGCGAGATGATCGCCGGCGTGGTGCTGGGGCCCTCGCTGCTGGGCCGGTTCGCACCTGAGCTGCAGGAATTCCTGTTTCCGACCGGGACGGCGAATGTGGTGCTGTACACCACCGCGCAGGTGGGGCTGGTGCTGTACATGTTCATCATCGGCCTCAACTTCGACGTCGCGCACGTCAGACAGCGGGCCGGCACCGCGGTGGCCGTCTCGACGGCGGGCACCGTGGTGCCCCTGGCGCTCGGGGCGCTGGCCGCCATTCCCCTGCTGCACAGCGGCGGCTTCTTCGGCGGCGAGGTCACCCTGGGCATGGCGATGATGTTCCTGGGCGCTGCACTGGCCATCACCGCGTTTCCCATGCTCGCTCGGATCATCTTCGAAAAAGGGCTCTCGGGAACCACATTGGGCACGCTGGCGCTGGCCTGCGGCGCCACCGCCGATGCGATCTCGTGGTGCATCCTGGCTGTCGTGCTGGCGGTGCACCGGGACAGCCCGGCCACTGCCGCGGTGGCCATTCTCGGGGGCCTGGCCTACACGGTGGTGCTGCTGACCGTCGGACGACGGGTGCTGGGCATCCTCGGCCGGCAGGCGGATGCGCGGGGGTCCATCTCGGCACCCGCGCTCAGCACCGTGCTCATCGTGCTGATGGCATGCGCCTGGTTCACCGACGTGGTCGGCATCTATGCCATCTTCGGCGCCTTCATCCTCGGGGTGGCGATGCCGTCGGGCTTCTTCGCCCGCCGCCTCACCGATCACCTCGAACCCCTCACCACCACCTTGCTGTTGCCGTTGTTCTTCGTCTACTCCGGCCTCAACACCCAGATCGGTCTGGTCAACACCCCAGGGCTGTGGGCGCTGACGCTGGGCCTGCTGATCATCGCCGTGGTGGGCAAAGGGGTCGCGTGCGCGGCGGCGGCCCGGCTGAGCGCGGTGCCGATGCGGGAATCCGTCGCACTGGGATCACTGATGAACGCCCGCGGGCTGATCGAACTGATCCTGCTGAACATCGGGCTGCAGGCCGGGATCATCACCCCGACGTTGTTCACCATCCTGGTGCTGGTTGCCATCGTCACCACCTTGATGGCGTCGCCGGTCTTCGAGTGGGTATACGGTCGCCACCAACGTGCCCACAGCCCGGTCGTGGTCGACTGACGGAGGAATAACGGCAATTCTTTTCCCGGGAGGCGCGTGGTGGCCGCGTGTAACGTGGACTGCGCTGAGGGAGCCCTCGGCACCTGCGAAAGGCAAGCGCGTGACCGGTCGAGCAAACATCTCGCATCTCGACGCAGCCACCCGAGAGGCGTTGGCGCACAAGATCAGGAGCCAGCTCGGCGCGGATCGGCCGGCAACGGCCGACCAGGACGTGGTGATCGCCGGGGGTGGTGTCGCCGCCCTGACGCTGGCGCTTGAGATCCGTGGCGAACGGCCCGGCACGCGCGTCCTGGTGGTCGAGCCGGATGCCTACCCCGTGCCCGAGGTGACGCACACTGTCGGCGAGTCCACCGTTGAGGTCTCCGCCCATTACCTGCGCGAGCGCATCGGGCTGGCCGAACATCTCAGTTCGTCACAAATTCGTAAGATGGGGCTGCGGATGTTCTTCTCCCGCAACGGCAACACCGACATCGCCCAGCGCATGGAGGTGGGTAGCTCCTCCTTCGTACCGCAGGTCACCTACCAGATCGACCGCGGAAGGCTGGAGAACGAGCTACACCGGCGGTGCCTGTCCGAGGGCGTCGACGTCACCTGCGGACGCGTCCGGTCCGTCGACTTCGGGACCGGCGATCAGCCGCACACCGTGCACGTCCAGAACGGCGACACACTCACCGACACCACAGCGCGTTGGGTGGTCGACGCCTCGGGCCGCAACCGTCTGCTGGGGCGCCAGCTCGATCTCAAGCGCGCCAATGCCCACCAGTGCAACGCCGTCTGGCTGCGGGTGGCCACCGAGATCGACGTCGGCCGCTGGAGCGACGACCCGGAATTCCAGGGTCGGCTGGTCGAGGGTGACCGCGCCATGTCCACCAATCACCTGATGGGGCAGGGCTACTGGGTCTGGCTCATCAGGCTGGCGTCCGGGGCCACCAGCGTCGGCATCGTCGCCGACCCCGCCTTTCACGATTTCGACGGGTTCAACACCCTCGACAAGGCCCGTGGCTGGCTGCGTGAGCACGAACCACAGTGTGCCGCAGTGCTGGCCGACAACGAGCACCTGATCCGTGACTTCCGGGTGATGAAGAAGTACAGCCACGGAGTCAGCAAGATGTTCGACGGACACCACCGCTGGGCGCTGACCGGCGACGCCGGCGTGTTCCTGGACCCGCTGTACTCCTCGGGCCTGGATCTCGTGGCCATCGGCAACGGTCTCATCACCGACATGATCGTCCGCGACCTGGACGGACAGGATGTGGCGGTACGGGCGCAGATCAGCGATTCGCTGTTCCGGTCGCTGACCGACATGTGGCTGAACATCTACCAGGACCAGTACACGCTCATGGGCACACCGACGGTGATGTCGGCCAAGGTCATCTGGGATGTGGCGTTCTACTGGGGATTCGTCGGATTCCTCTACATGAACCGCAGTTTCGTGCGGGTCGCCGACGACCCGGGCTTCGTCCCTCACCTGGAGGGCCTGATCGCCCTGAGCAACCGGATGCAGCAGTTCTTCCGGGAATGGGCTGCCGTGGAATCCGGCGCGCCGTCGGTTCCTTTTGTGGACCTGTACGCACCGCTGAACTTCATGGTCACCCTGCACGCCGCCATGATGGGCCCCAGCGCCGACTTCACCGGACAGTTCGACGCCAACGCACGTCTGCTCCGGCAACTGGCCGGTCAGCTGGTCGACAGTGTCCTGGCGGACAAGTCCGCCCTGTTCGACGACGACGCGGCCGTTCACCAGGTGCAGGCCTGGCAGCGGGATTCCCTTCTGCGGCAATGGCGATCGGTCTATCGGCAGGAACAGGCCGACAACCCGGTCAGCGACGGCTGGATCGTCAGCACCACACCGGAGCTGTTGCCCCGTTGACCACAGAATCCACGCGCACAGCAGGGCAGGGGATGACCATGCACAACCACCACCACCCCCGACCGCCGCTGGCGATCGTCGGAGTCGGCTGTCGACTGCCGGGCGATGTCAGCTCTGCACAGCAGTTCTGGGACCTTCTGTACACCGCGACAGACGCCACCAGCGTGGTTCCGGAAACCCGTTGGGACGCCGCACGTTACCACGACGCGGACCCGGCGAAGGTCGGCAAGATCGTCACCCGTCGCGGCGGGTTCCTCGACGAGATCGACCAGTTCGATCCCCAGTTCTTCGGCATGTCCCCGCGGGAGGCGCATTCCCTGGATCCGCAGCAGCGACTGCTGCTGGCTGCCAGTTGGGAGGCGCTCGAGGACGGCGGCATCCCCGCCGCCGAGCTGGCGGGCACCGACGTGGGCGTGTTCGTCGGTGGCTTCACCCTGGACTACCAGCTGCTGCAGAACCTCGGACGCACCAGTCGTTACCGGTTCAAAGCGCATTCGGCCACCGGCATGATGATGACGATGCTGGCCAACCGCATCTCCTACGCGCTGGATCTGCGCGGGCCCAGCATGACGGTCGACACCGCGTGCTCGAGCTCGCTGGTCGCGGTTCACCTTGCCGCGCAGAGTATCTGGAACGGTGAATGCCATCTGGCGCTGGCCGGCGGGGTCAACGTCATGATCGGACCCAACACCGCGATCGCCGAATCCAAGAGCGGGTTCCTCAGTCCGGAAGGACGGTCCAAGGCCTTCGACGACGCCGCAGACGGTTACGCCCGCGGCGAAGGCGGCGCGATCGTGGTGATCAAACCATTGGAGGCCGCGCTCGCCGACGGCGACCACATCTACGCCCAGATCCTCGGCACGGCCATCTCCCAGGACGGTCACACCGACGGCATCACTGTGCCCAGCGAGCTCGCCCAGGAAGCAGCCATCCGGGCCGCACTGGACCGCGCCGGCATCGACGCCACCGAGATCGGCTATGTCGAGGCGCACGGTACCGGGACCCCGGTCGGCGACCCCATCGAGATGCGGGCGCTGGCCGCGGCGCTGACCGCCGACCGCGATGCCGGCGACCCCCTGCTGATCGGGTCGGTCAAGACCAACATCGGGCACCTCGAGGCCGGTGCCGGGGTGGCCGGGCTGATCAAGGCCGCCATGGTGCTCGAACACGGCTACATTCCCGCCAACCTGCACCTGCGGACTCCGACGCGGCACGTCAGCCTGGCCGACCTCAAGCTCGACATCCCCGCTGCGGGACGGCCGTTCCCGGACCGCGCGCGCCGCCTCGCCGGGGTCAACTCCTTCGGCTTCGGCGGCACCAACGCCCACGTGGTGCTGGCCGAGCCGCCCGCCCCCACACCGGTGCCGCCGCCGGACAGCCCGCCACTGCCGCTGGCCGTGCTGCCGATCTCGGCGCGCAGCGAGGAGGCGCTGGTCGCCACGGCGCAGAACCTGGCCGCGCACCTCGATGCGCACCCGGAGATCACACTTCCGGATCTGGCGTACACCCTCGGGCGGCGGCGTTCCCACCTCAATCACCGCTTCACTGCGGTCGCCACCGACATCGCCGATGCGCGCGATCAGCTGCAGGCACTGG
Source organism: Mycolicibacterium tokaiense (assembly GCF_010725885.1). Taxonomy (NCBI): domain Bacteria; kingdom Bacillati; phylum Actinomycetota; class Actinomycetes; order Mycobacteriales; family Mycobacteriaceae; genus Mycobacterium; species Mycolicibacterium tokaiense. The sequence continues at coordinate 3,435,412 of NZ_AP022600.1, forward strand.
CCGACGGCGGCCGGCTCTCGATCGGCCGCACGGGCTCGGCGTCGCCCAAGATGGCCTTCGTGTGCACCGGGATGGGCCCACAGTGGTGGGGGATGTGCCGTGGACTCCTCGCGGAGTTCCCGGTCTTCGCCGCCAGTATGGAACGCACCGACCGCGAATTGTCCCGTTACGCGGACTGGTCGCTGCTGGCCGAACTGGGCGCCGACGAGGCGCATTCCCGGATGGCCGAGACCGAGATCGCCCAGCCGGCGAACTTCGCCGTGCAGGTGGCCCTGGCCGAACAGTTGGCCGAATTCGGCGTCGTCGCCGATGCCGTGATCGGGCACAGCGCCGGAGAGGTGGCAGCCCATCATCTCGCCGGGTTGCTCACCTTCGAGCAGGCTGTGCACGTGATCTACCACCGCAGCCGGCTGCAGCAGCGCACCAGCGGCCGCGGCCGGATGCTGGCCGTCGGTGTCGACGCTGAAACACTGCTGCAGACACTGGATCCGGCCACCCGCGACGAGTTCGGCAGGCGGGTGTCGGTGGCGGCCATCAACAGCCCGTCTGCGGTCACCGTGGCCGGGGAGGGCGCGGTTCTCGACGACATCGCCCGGCATTGTGAACAGGCTGGGATCTTCCATCGTCGGCTGGCGGTGAAGGTGCCCTATCACACGCACTACATGGACGACATCAAAGCCGACCTGATGACGGCTTTCGAGGGGCTGTCGTCCAAAGCTGCTGCCCGGCCTCTCTATTCGACGGTCACCGGTGAGCTGTTGGACGGCTATCAGGCCGGAGCCGCGTACTGGTGGCAGAACACCCGCGCCACCGTGCTCTTCGAACCGGCACTGCAGCGCATGCTCGACGACGGGTACACCCACTTCCTGGAGCTGGGCCCGCATCCGGTGCTGGCGGCGTCCATCCTGGAAACCGCAGGGACGCAGAAGGTGTCGACACTGGCGGCGCAGCGCCGTGACCAGGACGACACCCGCACCCTGCTGGGCTGTGTCGGTGCGCTGTACAGCCACGGTTGTGACCTCGATTGGGCTGCACTGCATCCGGGCGGCGAGGCCGCGCTGGTCGCGCTGCCGTCCTATCCCTGGCAGACCAGGCGGTACTGGAACGAGACCCCGGAGGCGGCCGAGGCGCTGTTCTACCGGCCGGTGCACCCGCTGCTGGGGCAGCCGGTCAGCGGGGTGCACCCCACTTGGGAAGCCGAGATCAGCGCCGACAGTGTCGCTTTCCTGGCCGATCACCGGATCCAGGGCAGCGTCGTGGTCCCCGGCGCGGTTTACCTCGAGATGGCGATGGCTGCCGCCGCCGAGACCTACGGCTCCCAGCACAGCGTGGACAACCTGGTGCTGCACCGGGCGGTCATCCTGGATTCGACCTGCGACCCCATCCTGCGGACCACCCTCAACCAGGACGACGGCACCCTGGAGTTCACGGCGTTCACCGCCGCCGCCGACGGCGATCTGAAGTGGTACATCACCGCCACCGCCGAACTCAACATCCTGCCCGCGCCGCGCAGGCGCATCGGGACGAGCGCCGACGACGACACGGTGATCAGGCTGACCGGCGACGAGTTCTACGACCGAACCCAGGCGCTGGGCTTCGATTACGGCCCCGCCTTCCGGTCGGTGCGCAGCGTGGCCGCCGGACACGACTGGGCCCAGGCCGACATCAGCGTCCCGGCAGCCGTGGCCGATGAGCTCGGGGAGCACCGATTTCACCCCGCGCTCATCGACGGCGCCTTCCACACCCTGTTCGGGGCGCCCTTCCTGGGGCAACAGGCCAGCAATGAACCCTTCCTGCCGACCGCGGTGCGGCACTGCGCGATCTACGGTGCACCACAACAGGAGATGACGGTCCGCGTCGACGTCCGCTCGGCGACCCGCGAGCAGGTGGTCAGCGACATCACGGTCACCGATCGGCACGGGACGGTGCTGGCTGTCATCGACGGTTTCGCGGTGCAGTCGCTTGCCACCTCGGCGCGCATGTCCGCAGAGCGCATCGACAAGGGCCTGTACCAAGTGATCTGGCGGCCGGCCGACACCCCGGACAGCACCGGTGAACCCGCCCACGGCTCCTGGCTGGTGCTGACCGACGACACCGGAGTGGGCGCGCAGGTGGCGCAGCGGCTGCAGGGCCTCGGTGCCCGGGTGCACACGCTGGGCTACCGCGACGCCGCCCAGCTCGACGATCTGATGGCCACCAGCGAGCTCGCCGGCGTCGTCGACTGCTGGCCGCTGGACATCACCGCCGAGTCCGACCACGGCAGGGGTGTCTTCGCCCTGCTAACGGTGGTGAAGACCATTGCGCAGCACAATCTCTCATCGACCAAGGTGTTCGTGCTCACCGCCGACACCCAACCCGTACCGGGTTCGGCGGTCACCGGGGTGGCCCAGGCGCCGCTGTGGGGTCTGGGCCGCGTCATCGGCCACCAGGAGTTCGCCGACCAGTGGGGTGGACTGATCGACGTCGACCTCACCGACGATCCGCAGCGGCTGGCCGAACGGATCAGCGCGCACCTGACCGGCGGCGGGGACGAAGACCAGGTCGCCCTGCGCGGCGAAGCCACCTATGTGCCGCGGCTGGCGTTGTGTACGGGCCTGACGCGGCCGTTTCCCACCAAACTCGCCGCCGATGCCACCTACCTGGTGACCGGTGGCCTGGGCGCCCTCGGCCAGGTGGTGACCGGCTATCTGGCGCAGCGCGGCGCCCGGCACATCACCCTGCTCAGCCGCAGCGCACTGCCCCCGAGGCGGCAGTGGGCCACCCTGACCGAGGCCGATCCGCACCACCGCGCCGTCTCGATGATCCAGGCGGTGGAACGGCTGGGTGTACACGTCGAGACGGCCAGCGTCGATGTCGCCGACGCCACGCAGCTGCGCACCTGGCTGGAGGATCACCACCGCGACGGAGGGCGCCGGATCCGGGGCGTGGTGCACGCCGCCGGAACGGTGGCCGATCAACTGCTGGTGAACATGAGCGAGGACGATTTCGCCGCGGTGCTGCGACCCAAGGTCCACGGCGCCCGGGCACTGCACGACGCCTTCGCCGACCGGGATCTGGACTTCTTCGTCCTGTTCGGCTCCGCCGGGTCCACCATCGCGGCTCCGGGGCAGGGCAACTACGCCGCTGCCAACGCCTACCTCGACGCGCTGGCGAATCACCGCCGGGCCCAAGGCCTTCCGGCGCTCACCATCGGCTGGGGCCCGTGGTCGGTGGGCATGGTCGAAGAACTGCATCTGGAAGATGTCTACGCCCGCCGCGGAATCGAACTGATCACCCCGGCGGTGGGAGCCCGCATCCTCGATCGCCTGATCAACCAGCCGGTGACCGATGTCGTTGCGATCACCGCGGACTGGAGCCGGGCGCGGCACGCCGGCCTCGGCGGCCGGTTGCCGCAGATGTTCGCCGAACTCGGCGCCGAGCCCACCGCCCCGGACGCCGCGGCGGGCTCGTCGCTGCTCGATGTCCTGGCCGCCACCCCGGAGGCTGAGCGCCCCGCGGTGATCACCGGGCAGGTCCGGGGTTTGGTGGCGTCGGTGTTCGACTGTGCGGTTCAGGACATCGAGCCCGACGACATCCTCGACGACATCGGACTGGATTCCATGATGGCGATGGACTTCCGGGTGCGGATCAACACGATGTTCTCGATCGATCTGCCGGTGCTCGAGATTCTGCGCGGGGTCAGTGTGAACTCGTTGTCAGAGCGCGTGCTGACCGAACTGCGCGCGATCCACGGCCAGGCGCCGGCCGCGTCGGAACCCGTCGAGGAGCCTGACGCCGAGCAGATGCTGGCGAACCTGTCCGAAGCCGAGTTGCGGGAACTGCTGGCCGAATTGGAGGCCGACCCCGCTGATCCGGACGCCGGGGCCAGGCAGACGTGAGCGCCGCAGTGCAGGTGCGGGGTCTGTCGAAGACCTACGGCTCCACGGTGGCGGTGCGGAACCTCGATCTCGAGGTCGCCTATGGCGAGATCTTCGCCATTCTGGGTCCCAACGGGGCCGGCAAGTCGACCACCATCGAAATCCTGGAGGGCAACCGGCGGCGTGATTCCGGTCAGGTGACGGTCCTGGGGGAGGACCCTGCCGTCGCTGGGCGGACGTGGCGCACCCGCATCGGGATCGTGTTGCAGGAGGTCAGCGACGCAGGGATGCTGACCGTGCACGAAACGGTGCAGATGTTCACCCGGTGTTACGGCCGCGCACGCGAACCCGCAGACGTCCTGGACCTGGTAGGCCTGGGGATGGTGGCGGGCTCGCGGGTGCGCGCGCTGTCCGGCGGCCAGCGTCGGCGTCTCGATGTTGCGCTCGGCATTGTGGGCTACCCGGAACTGGTGTTCCTGGACGAGCCCACCACCGGGTTCGACCCCGAGGCGCGGCGGCAGTTCTGGGATCTGATCAGGCTGATGGCCGCCGACGGCACCACCATCGTGCTCTCCACCCACTACCTGGAAGAGGCTGCGGCGCTGGCAGATCGGGTGGCCGTCGTCGCCGGTGGGCGCGTGGTGGCGGTGGACGCGCCGGCGAAGTTGACCGGTTACGCGGGTGCGGCGGCGACGGTGCGGTGGATGGACGGCGACACCCTGCGGGTGGAGCACACCGATCACCCCACCGAGCTGATCCGCCATCACAGCCGCCACGGCAGGGAACTCGACCAGCTGACGGTGACGAGGCCGACGCTGGAGGATGCGTATCTGCACCTGATCGGGGCGGTGTGACCACAGCCCAGCCGGCCCCGCGGGTTCCGCCCTCGGCGGTGCGGATCGGATTGTCGCGGGTGATACCGGAATTGAAGATGTTCTACCGCCGGCCGGAGCAGGTGGCGCTGACGTTCTCGATGCCGGCGGTGATCTGTGTGCTGCTGGGGTCCATCTTCACCGCGCAGGTTCCCGGGGCGCCGGTCAACACCGGGGCGGTGATCGCGGCCAGCATGTTGGCCTACGGCATCCTGTCGACGTCGTTCATCAACCTCGGAACCAGCATTGCCGCCGACCGCGACACCGGGGCGCTGCGGCGGTTGCGGGGGACGCCGGCGACGGCGACGTCCTACTTCATCGGCAAGATCCTGTTGGTGGCCATCGTCAGTGTGGCCGAAGCAGTAATCCTGCTGATGGTCGGCGTGTTTGTCTTCGATTTGCAGCTGCCGGCAACCGTTTTCGGCTGGTTCACCCTGGCCTGGGTGTTCGTCCTCGGCATTGTCAGCTGCTCGCTGGTGGGCATCTTGATCAGCAATCTGGCCAGCAACGCGGTGTCGGCGGCCGTACTCACCAACGGGCCGGCTGTCGGGCTGCAGTTCGTCTCGGGCACCTACGTGCCGCTGATGCTCCTGCCCACCTGGATGCTGGTGATCGGGTCGGTGTTCCCGGTGAAGTGGATGGCGCAGGGCTTCCGGTCGGTGCTGTTGCCGCCGGAGATGGTGGCCTTCGAGCCGGCCGGCAGCTGGGAGCTCTGGCGGGTGTTCTTCGTCCTGCTCGCCTGGACCGTGGGCGGGTTGATCGGGTGCCGCTCGGTGTTCCGCTGGTCTGACCGAAGGTAAAGATTGTGCACAATTCAATTGTGCTAAGCTCATCGGTGTGGCGGCTCTCCGGCTCGGCGACCATCTGTGTTTTGCGTTGTACGCGGCGTCGCGCGCGGTGGCTGCCGCCTACCGCCCGTTGCTGACCGAGTTCGGTATCACCTATCCCCAGTACCTGGTGCTCGTCGTGCTGCGCGAGGACGGGGCGATGAGCGTGCGAGAACTGGGGGAGCGGCTCCAACTGGATTCCGGCACTCTCTCTCCGCTGCTGAAGCGGATGGAGTCCGCCGGACTGCTGGTGCGGCAACGCTCCGAACTCGACGAGCGGTCAGTGCACGTCGACCTCACCGACGCCGGCCGCCAGTTGGAGGTCACGGTGCGGTGCGTGCCGCAGCGGCTCGCCGAGCTCGTCGGTGATTCGGGCTGGACCGAGGCAGACGTCGTCGCGCTGCGCGACGACGTCAACAAGCTCACCGCGCTGGTGCGTCACAGCGACAACCCCGATCAGTAGCACCCCATCGAATCGAAAGGAATCACCGATATGAACACCCTCTACACCGCCGAAGCCCTGGCCACCGGCGACGGCCGGGACGGCCACGCCACCACCTCCGACGGCAAGGTCGACCTGGACCTGTCCATCCCGAAAGAGATGGGCGGCACAGGCACCGGCACCAACCCGGAGCAGCTGTTCGCCATCGGCTATGCCGCCTGCTACCACTCCGCGCTGCGGCTGGTGGCCCGCGAAGCCAAGGCTGATGTGAGCGATTCCGCCGTGGGCGCCAAGGTCAAGCTCGGCAACCTCGACGGCGGTGGCTTCGGCCTCGCCGTCGAACTGGAGATCACCCTGCCGCACGTCGACCACGACGCCGCCGCCGAACTCGCGGAGAAGGCGCACCAGGTTTGCCCGTACTCCAACGCCACCCGAGGCAACATCGAGGTGACGCTGACGGTCACCGACGACTAGACGAGCCCGCGGGCGTAGCGGCCCACCCGGTCGGTGAACCGTTCGAAGAACACCGCCGGGTCGACGTCCACCCCGATCAGGGCGTTGGGGCCGCGACCCCAGATCCCGGTCCAGTCGGCGACCGTCATCCCGCGGGTCAGGGTGCCCGTCAGTTCCACATCCACCGTCGCCGCCGCGGTCCGCACCAGGTCCGGCTCCAGTGCCACCGCGGCGGCCAGCGGGTCGTGGACGTGCGCCAGGTAACCCTCGCCCTGGTCGTAGTGGAACTCGAAGTAGAAACGCATGGCGTCCTCGAGCACCCGGATCACCGGGTTCGCCGCGTCCGAGCGGGTACCTCGGGAGTCGAGCACACTCATGGTCACCGTCGGCGAACCCGCGGCGGCCGCCAACCGGGCCAGCCCGGTCGGGGTCATGGCCACCCGTTCGGTCAGGTTGAGCCCCAACACGATCGGCAGATGGGACGGGGTGTCCAGGCCCCACGCGGCACCCCAGCCGGCGAACACCTCGGCAGCGGCCTCGGGGTCCACGGCGATGTTCCACTCCGAGACGGGAGTGGTGTTGCCCTTGTATCCGAACGCCCCGCCCATGATCACCAGCCGCCGCAGCAGCCGCGGCAGGGCCGGCTCCAGGCGCAGTGCCAGCGCCAGGTTGGTCAGCGGTCCACATGCCAACGCCACCAACTCACCCGGGTGGTCGTGGGCGGCCTGCACCCACGCGGCGGCCGCGTCGTGGTCGGTGAGCCGGCGCTCGGTCGCGGGCAGTTCGGCGTAGCCCAGGCCCGAGGGCCCGTGGGTGTCCTCGGCGGTGCGCAGCGGGATCACCAGCGGCTGCGGTGCACCCGCCGACACCGGGATGTCCGGGGCGCCGCACAGTTCCAGCAGCCCGAGGTTGTTGACGCACACCTGCTCCATCGGCACGTTGCCGCCTGTGGAGGCGATGCCCACGATCTGCGCGTCGTCGCTGGCCAACAGGTAGGCCAGCGCCATCGCATCGTCGACGCCGGTGTCGACGTCGACGAAAACCGGGATGCGCGCTACCGATTCAGCCGCCGTCGTCATGCCGCAGACCCTAACGCAAGCCGGGGCCGTCAGCCGCGCACCAAACACCGCGAGCAGTGGCCAACTCGGGTGATCCGCGCCGCAGTCACCCGATTTGGCGTCTGCTCACCAATGGATACCGGGCACCAACCGGGCCACCCGCTTCGCCGGCTTGGGCACGCGGGTGCGGCGCCGAGACCGGGGCCGTGAGTCAATGACCGGCGCCGGCGCCGGCGACGGGGCGACACCGCGCGCCGCTGCGGAGTCCGGATAGCCGAGGTACAACTGGTGCAGCACCCGGCGCGACAGCTTGGGCAGCAGGTAGCGGCCGGCGTCGCCCAGGGTGCCCAGCGGGGTGTCGATCCGCACCGGCTTGTCGACCAGTGCCCGAACCACCATCGCGGCGGCGTGCTCGGCGGTGATCGCGGGAACGGGATTCAGCCGGCTGGACGGCGCGATCATCGGCGTGCGTACCAGTGGCATGTGGATGGTCGTGAAGGTCACGTGGTCCGACAGCGTCTCGGCTGCCACCACTTCCGCGAAGGCGTCAAGTGCGGCCTTGGTCGGTACATAGGCCGAGTACCGCGGCGAGCTGGCCTGCACACCTGCGCTGGACACGTTGACGACATGGCCGAAACGGCGCCGCTGCCAGTGCGGCAGCAATGCCAGCACCATCCGCACCGCGCCGAAGTAGTTGACCGCCATCACCCGCTCGTAGTCGTGGAAGCGGTCGGTGGACGCTCCGATAGAGCGCCTGATGGACCGGCCGGCGTTGTTCACGAGGTAGTCGACGTGGCCGAAGCGGTCGAGGATCTCGGTGACGGTGTGCTGCACGGAATCTGCGTCGGTGACATCGCAAGCGAAGGCATGGGCCTGTCCGCCGTCGGCTCGGATCTCGGCGATCAGCTCGTCGAGCGCGGCGCTGTTGCGGGCCAGGGCGAACACCGTGGCTCCGCGGGCGGCGACGGCGACGGCCGAGGCACGGCCGATGCCGCTGGAGGCGCCGGTGATGACGACGTGACGCCCCGCCAGCGGGTCACGGCTGCGGTGCTGAGCCCAGAAGGTCCACAATGCCGGTGCATAGGTGCCGAAGGCGGGGGCCTCGATACCCGTGCCGCGCAACGCCTCCTGAGTGTGGTCGGCGGTGAACTCCGACGTCATGCCCACGGTGTCGAGCACCCCGGCCGGGATGCCGACCTGGGTCACGGCCATGTTCCGCCACACCTTCAATCTGCCCTGGGCGCCCAGCACCGGGCCGGCGACGGCATCGGGCATGGTCACCGGACGGACCGGCAGCCCGGCCGCAGGCGCCAGGGCACGATAGAAGCCGCGAAGGCTCACCGACTCGGACGCGGTGAGGTGGAACGTCTGGCCGTCGTGCCCGTCGGCGTGCATCAGGGCCACCAGTGCGTCGGCGACATAGTCGACCGGCACCACGTTCATCCGACCCACCTGCGGTAGCGCCACCGGGGCGAACCATGGCAGTGCCGTGAGCTTGGCCAGCAGGCCGAAGAGGTGGTGCAGGCCGCCGGTCGTGTCGATCTCACCGGTGCGGGAGTCGCCCACCACCACACCGGGCCGATAGATGCGAAAGCGCAGGCCGGGGGTCTGGCGCACCCGCCGCTCGGCGTCGAACCTGTTCTGCTGGAACGGAGTCGGTAGATCCTGCCCCACGTCGAAGTCGTCCTCGGTGAACGTCCCGGCGAAGTTGCCCGCTACCGCGATCGAGGACACGAGATGCAGCGTCGCCCCCCACCGAAGGGTGAGTTCGATCAGCGCGCCGAGGTCGTCGTCGGTCCCGCAGTGCACCACGTGATCGACGACGAGGCCGTCCAGATCCGCGGGTGGAGGCGACACCTGGATGTCGGCGTCAGGGTCGTTCAGGTGGATCCGGTCCGCGATGTACCGGGCCAAGAACCCGGTACCGCAGGTAACGATATACTGCATGCAGCCATCGTGGACCGCCGCGGCGGCGCCGTCAACGCCGCAGCGTCAGCCCGACAGGCCGTCCCAGCTGACCAACTGCCAGCCGGTCACCGGATTGCCCTCGATCACCACCTGCCCGACGTTGGGCAACGGATGCGACATCAGCAGGTTCGCATCGGTGTTGGAGACCGTCAGTTGCGTCCAGACGGCGATGGCCGCACCGTGGGAGAAGGCAACCACGTTCTTGTCGCCGCTGTCGTAGATGCGTTGCATCGCGCCGGTGAACTCGTCGATGAACTCGTTGCCATCGATGGCGCCGGGGATCCGCGCGCTCCGCTGGCCCTGCAGCCAGAGCTCCGGGGCCAGGAAGTAGGTCATTGCAGCGGCGTCCTGTGGGCTGCCCTCGAACCAACCCGCGGGGATCTCTTTGAGACCGGGTAGGACGTCGACCTGCTCGCCCAGCTCCCGGGCCAGCGGGGCCGCGGTCTGCTGGGTGCGGATCATCGACGAGGCGTAGATCCCGTCGAAGTCCTTGCCGCGCAGTTCATCTGCCACCTGCTGGCCCTGCTGCTCCCCTTCTCCGGTGATGCCGGGCCCCGGCACCGTGGTGTCGATGACGCCGTCGGCGTTGGCCTGGGACTGGGCATGGCGGACGAAGGTGACGGTGATCGATTCCGGCGGCGCGGGATCGGAGCCGCAGCCGCTGAGCAGCACGGTCAGAGCCAGTAATGGTGCGACAAACCTGGGCATCTAGCGCCGCCTTCCCAGATAACCTTCCTGCGTCACCGTACAGACCAGTTCGCCACTGCGGTTGTAGATCAGCCCAGATGCCAGACCCCGCCCGCCGATGGCGCTGGGCGCGCGCTGGTCGTAGAGCAGCCAGTCGGAGAAGTCGACCGGCCGGTGAAACCACATCGTGTGGTCCAGCGACGCCATGGTTTCCATCGACTGCCAGGTCTTGCCCACCCCGACCTGTACCGGATCCAGGATCGTCCAGTCGCTGACGTATCCCAGCAGACACTGGGCCAGCATGGGGTCGGTCAGCAGCGCGCGCGGCGGTGCGGACTCCACCCGGAACCACACCCGGCACACCGCTTCCTCGGGTACGCCGGCGTCCACCGCCACCCGCGGCGGCGGGTCGATGTAGCGCATCTCGAACAGCTTCAGCCGGGCCAGTTCGGCGTAGCCCTCGTCGATGTAGGGCGCCAGCTGCTCGTCCAGGGTGGGCAGCGCTTCCGGCGGCGTGACCAGCGGCATGGGCTGCTGGTAGTCGTCGCCGGCGATGGGTTCGATGAACGACGCCATGGCTTCCATCACCACCACGTCCCCCTGGACGGTGGTGACCCGGCGGGTGGAGAAGGTGCGTCCCTCCCGCAGTGAGGTCACCTCGTAGCGCAGCGGCACCGCGGGGTTGCCCGGCCGCAGGAACGACGCGTGCAGGCTGTGCAGCAGCCGTCCGCTCACCGTGCGCGCCGCTGCGGCCATGGCCTGGGCCACCACCTGCCCGCCGAACACCCGTACGCGGGGGACGTCGTCGACGGGCTGCGCGCCCCGATAACTGGCTCCACCCAGATCCTGGACGTCGAACAGGTCCAGAACATCCTGCAATGATTGCGGCACGTATCTATAGAGCCACGTGCCCGCCCGGGCCGCTCACCCGGGTCAGTAAGGTCGGGGAAACTGCAAAGGAGCCCCATGGCGATCGACCCGACGGCCATCGGCGCGAAGGCCGACCCGTACACCTTCACCTGGACCGACCGCGACACCATGCTCTACGCCCTCGGCGTCGGCTGCGGCACCGCGGATCTCGCGTTCACCACCGAGAACAGCCACGACACTGCCCAGCAGGTGCTGCCCACCTATGCGGTGATCGCCTGCATCGGGTTCCCCGCCCTCGGCAAGATCGGCGAGTTCAACTTCGGGATGCTGCTGCACGGCTCCCAGCAGATCCGGCTGACCAAGCCCCTGCCGGCGGCGGGCCGGCTGGTGGTGGAATCCGAGGTCGCCGACCTGCAGGACAAGGGCGAGGGCAAGAACGCCATCGTGATGTTGCGCGCCCGCGGCAGCGACCCCGCGACCGACGAGGTGGTGGTGGAGACCCTGGCCACCTTCGTCATCCGTGGTGCCGGTGGCTTCGGAGGCGAACCCGGTACCCGCCCGCAGGCGCCGGAAGTGCCGCAGCGCGAGGCGGATTCACGCACCGCGATGCCCACCCGGGAGGACCAGGCGCTGATCTACCGGCTCTCCGGGGACCGCAACCCTCTGCACAGCGACCCGTGGTTCGCCCAGAACCTCGCCGGTTTCCCCAAGCCGATCCTGCACGGGCTGTGCACCTACGGGTTCGCCGGGCGGGCCCTGGTGGCCGATCTGGGCGGCGGTGACGCTGCCCGCATCACCGACATGTCGGCCCGGTTCACCTCGCCGGTGTTCCCCGGGGAGACGCTCACCACGTCGATCTGGCGCACCGGGCCCGGGCAGGCGGTGTTCACCACCGAGGCCGCCCAGCCCGACGGTTCCGGCGCCCGGCTGGTCCTCGAAGACGGGGTGGCCGCCTTCCAGGCCTGAATCGCCCGTCCAGGAGCCTTTCATCCGGCAGGATGAGCCGCATGAGGCTCATCGTCGGGTACCTGGCCACTCCGAGCGGCGACGACGGTCTGGCGCTGGGGGTGCGGCTGGCCCGCACCCTGGGCGCTGCGCTGGACCTGTGCATGGTGCTGCCCCACGACCGTCTCGGCACGGTGGGCGGCTTCGACCAGTTCCTGGCCGACCAGGCCCAGCAGTGGCTGGACGAGGCCGCCGCCACGGTGCCCGACGACATCGAGGTGGCCACCCATGTCAGCTTCGGTGAATCGTTCGCCGAAGGGCTGATCGAGGAATCGGCCCGCTTGGGCGCCGAGGCGATCGTCGTCGGCGCCGCCGGGGACGGTCTGATCGGGCGCTACTCGGTCGGCTCGGTTACCGGCGAGCTGCTGCACTCGTCGCCGGTGCCGCTGGCGCTGGCGCCGCGCGGCACCCGGCATTCCACGGCGCAGCGGGTCCGGGAGGTCACCTGCGCGTTGGGCCGCCGCCAGGGCGCCGACCTGTTGCTGGCCACCGCGGTACGCGCCAGTGCGGCGGCGGGCACTCCGCTGCGCCTGGTGTCGCTGGTGGCGCTGGACCCGGCGTTCGGCACCCTCCGCGACGATGCGGAGTCGACCCGAGACCGGGCGATCGCCCATGCGCGCCAGACCCTGGATGCCGCCAAAGCCGAATTGCCCGAAGGATTTCCGGTGGAGTCCACGATTGTCGACGGGCCGTCGGTGGAGGCGGCGGTCAACAAGCTCGACTGGCATGACGGTGACCTGATCATGGTCGGGTCCAGCCGGCTGAGTGCGCCGCGGCGGCTGTTCCTGGGGTCGACGGCGGCCAAGATGTTGCGCGTCCTGGAGGTCCCCATGGTTGTGGTGCCCCGCGAGCAACTGGGCGAGGAGGACCTGCCGTGACCGATCAGGCCACCGACGGCCGCAGCGCCAAGGGGCTGGCCGCAGGCAAGGTCGGCACCTTCTCCGGCGCCGTGCTCGGGATCTCCTCGGTGGCGCCGGGGTACACGCTGACCGCCAGCATCGGGCTGATCGTGGCCGCGGTGGGACTGAAGATGCCCGCGATCTTCATCGCCGGCTTCATCCCGATGTTTTTGACCGCCTACGCCTACCGCGAACTCAACTCCCGCACGCCGGACTGCGGTGCGTCGTTCACGTGGTCCACCAAGGCATTCGGGCCCTACGTCGGCTGGATGTGCGGTTGGGGCATGGTGATCGCCACCATCATCGTGCTGTCCAATCTCGCGGCCATCGCCGTGGAGTTCTTCTACCTGTTCATCGCCAAGTTGGTGAACCAGCCGTCCATCGCCGACCTGGCCTACAACACCGCCGTCAACATCGTCAGCACCCTCGCGTTCCTGGGTCTGGCCACGCTCATCGCGAGCCGGGGCATCACCACCAGCGAGCGGGTGCAGTACGTGCTGGTGGGTTTTCAGATGGTGGTGCTGGTGGCGTTCGCCGTCGTGGCGATCACCCACGTGGGTGCCGGTGACGCCCCCGCCGGTCTGAGTTTCGACCTGGACTGGTTCAATCCGTTCACCGGACTGGCCATGGGCGCGTTCGTCATCGGGGTGACCGGCTCGATCTTCGCCTTCTGGGGCTGGGACACCTGCCTGACGTTGGGGGAGGAGTCCAAGGACCCCACCAAGGTGCCCGGGCGGGCCGGATTGCTCTGTGTCACCTCGATTCTGCTCACGTACCTGCTGGTGTCCGTGGCGGTGATGATGTACGCCGGCATCGGGACCGACGGTCTGGGGCTGGGCAACGAGGACAACGCCGCCAACGTCTTCGGTGCCCTGGCCGATCCGGTGCTGGGCCCCGCCGGCGGCCTGGTGCTCTACCTGGCGGTCTTCGCCTCGTCGGTGGCCAGCCTGCAGACCACGTTCCTGCCCGCCGCCCGCGCCATGCTGGCGATGGGGGCCTACGGGGCGTTCCCGGCGAAGTTCGCGGAGGTCAGCCCCCGGTTCCTCACCCCGTCGTTCAGCACCGCCGTGGCCGGGATCGTCACCGGCACCTTCTACACCGTGGTGAGCCTGCTCTCGGAGTCGGTGTTGCTGGATACCATTGCCGCGCTGGGCATCATGATCTGCTGGTACTACGGCATCACGGCCTTCGCCTGTGTCTGGTATTTCCGTCGCGAGCTGTTCTCCAGCGTGCACAACCTCGTCTTCAAGTTCCTGTTCCCGCTGCTGGGCGGCATCATCCTGGCGGCGGTGTTCGTGATCTCGGTCAAGGAGAGCATGAACCCCGACAACGGCAGCGGTGCATCGCTGGGCGGCATCGGGCTGGTGTTCTTCCTGGGCTTCGGGTTGCTGGCGCTCGGTGCGGTGTTGATGGGGGTGATGCGCACCCGCAGCCCGGCCTTCTTCCGGGGCCAGACCATCAGCCGCGACTGAAAATCGGTTGGGTCGGGCGACGCTGCTGTGGCACTGTGGACGCAATGACCACATGGGCGGTACGGTCGGCGACCGACGACGATCAGCAGGCGATGTCACGCCTGGCGGCAACAGGTTTCGGTGTCTACATGGCGCCGGAGAGCAAGCGGCCGTGGCGGGTGATGGTGGCCGACGGTGGTTCGGTGGTGGTGTCCGACGGCCCCGAGATCGTGGGCATGGCCTGTTACCTGGACATGGAGCTCACGGTGCCGGGTGGGGTCACCCTGCCCATCGCCGGCGTCTCGGCGGTTGTGGTGTCCCCGACCCACCGCCGCCGCGGCATCCTGCGGGCCATGGTGACCGACCTGCACCGGCGCATCGAGGCCACCGGTGCGCCCATCGCCGCCCTGACGGCCAGTGAAGGCGGGATCTACGGTCGCTTCGGATACGGCCCGGCCACCATCGAGCGCTCCATGGTGGTGCAGCGGCGACTGGCCGAGTTCCACGCCGACGCCCCCGACGACGGCCGGGTGCGCCTGGTGGCTCCGGCGCAGCACCGCGACCAACTCATGGAGATCTACGACCGCTGGCGCCGCCGCACACCGGGCGGGCTGGCGTGCCCACAGGTGCTCTGGGATGACGTGCTGGCCGACCGGGACAGCGACCGCGACGGTGGCAGCGCCTGGTTCGCGCTGCTACATCCCGACGGCTACGCGCTGTACCGGGTGCGCCACGGCGACAAGGCCGTGGTGCGCACCGGGGTCACCGCCGTCACCCCGCAGGCGCACGCGGCGTTGTGGCGGACGCTGCTCGGGCTCGACCTGATCGACGAGGTGCAGATCGACACCCACCCGGCCGATCCGCTGCCCTACCTGCTGGCGGATTCGCGGCGGGTGCAGACCACCTCGATGGTGGACGCACTGTGGCTGCGCATCATGGACATCCCGGCGGCCCTGCAGGCCCGCACCTACCCCGCTGACGCGCACCTGGTGCTCGAGGTGGGTGACGGCCGGTTCGCGCTCGACATCTCAGGTGGCCGGGCCACGTGTGTCCCGACCGACGCCCCGGCGGATCTGCACCTGGATCTCGACGTGCTCGGCAGCATCTATCTGGGCACCCACTCGGCGCGGGATCTGGCTGCGGCCAACCGGATTCGCAGTGCGTCAGATGAGGCGCTGTACATGGCCGACGCGGCCTTCCGCAGTACGGTGCCCGCGCAGATGGGGTTTCACTTCTGACGCTGCACCCGCAGGATGTCCGACAGGGCGCGCCGCGGTGTCGGCGTCGGGGGCGCGGTCAGACCGGCGGCGCGACCCACCCGGACCAACACCTGCGGCACGCCGCTGCGGCCGATCAGCTCGGCGACCACCGCGCGAGCCGCAGGCAACTCGGTCACGTGCGACACCGTGCACGTGGCCAGCCCGGCGGCGGTGCATTCCAGCAGCACCGTCGACAGCGCCTCCCCGCAGGACAGGGCGTCGGCTCTGGTGTCCTCCGGAGTCGAGAGCACCAGAACCGCCGCCTCGTCGGCGCTGACGTCGGTGTGTGAGGCGTGGACGCCGGCCGGGAAGTTCCGGTTGACGGGCACCCGGTCATTGTCGATGACGCCGTTCAACAGGTCGGGCGGAATGCCCTGGTCCAGGTCGAAAGGTGCGGTCCACCAGTCGAGTTCGGCAACGTAGCCCGCGTCCTGGCGCCGCATCGCCTCGGTGAGCGCGGATGCCTCGAAGAGGTCGGGCAGCAGCGGCTCCGGCAGCACGGCCAACCGGGTGTCGGTGTCGTCCAGCAGATGGGTGAGCACGGGAACCAGCAGGTTCAGGTCGTCCGGGGCGCGCATCGGCAGCCGGTCGGTACGGCGCTGCGTGATGGCGGCGGCCCGGGCGCGGGTGGCCGCGGAGACGAAACCTGCCGGCCAGAACTCGACGGTGACCAGGTGCTCGGGGCGGTTGGGGTCGGGGAACCGGTCGACGAACGTCTGCCATCCGGCCGCGGCGGCCGCCACCCGCAGGTGGTCTAGGGCGGCGCCGCAGCTGATCAGCGCCTGGCGCGCGCCGTGGTCGGTGTTGCGCACCAGCCGGCTGTGGTCCAGGTGTAGCTGCAGGGTGTTGCCGTCGAGCACCCATAACCAGGGTTGGCTGTTGTGCAGGGACGGTGCCCGGCCTGCGAGTTCGACGGCTGTGCTGATCAGATCGGTGCTCACCGCCGTGTTGCCCATGGCGCCATCTTCGGCCCACGCGGGGTGGGCGCCCAAGACCGCTTGGTCACCGGGGGCGGGGACCAAAGGCCTCTCGTCAGTCGAACATCAGTTCGATACACTCGGGTACGTGGACAAGTTCCTGGGGCCGCCCACCTGGGGTGAGATGCAGCGGGTGCTCAACAGCAAACCCCGCCGCGCCGGGCTGCCCATGAAGGAGCCGGTGGGTGACGGCGGGGACAGCCCCGCCTGGTCGCGCAAGCGGGAAGCGTTCGAACCGGCAGGGGAGCGGCGGATCCGTTCCCGGGTGCCGTATGCCGAACTGCACACCCACTCGGCCTACAGTTTCCTCGACGGCGCCAGCACCCCGGAGGAACTCGTCGAGGAGGCCGCGCGGCTGGACCTGCGGGCCATCGCACTGACCGATCACGACGGTCTCTACGGCGTGGTGCGTTTCGCCGAAGCGGCTCAGGAACTGGACATCAGCACCGTCTTCGGGGCCGAACTGTCTCTGGGCGACGGGTCCCGTACCGAGGTCCCAGACCCGCCGGGGCCACATCTGCTGGTGCTGGCGCGCGGAGCGGAGGGCTACCGCCGGCTGTCGCGCCAGATCTCGGCGGCGCATCTGGCCGGCGGGGAGAAGGGCAAGCCGCGCTACGACTACGACGCGGTCACCGCCGCCGCCGGTGGGCACTGGCACATCCTCACCGGCTGTCGTAAAGGCCATGTCCGCCAAGCCCTTTCCGCCGGTGGGCCCGACGCCGCGGAGAAGGCCCTGGCCGACCTGGTGGACCGCTTCGGCGCTGACCGGGTGAGCATCGAGCTCAGCGGTCACGGCGGCCCGCTCGACGACGAACGTAATGCGGTGCTGGCCGCGCTCGCGCCGAAGTTCGGGGTCGGTGTGGTCGCCACCACCGGTGCCCACTTCGCCGCTCCTCAGCGTGGCCGGCTGGCCATGGCGATGGGGGCGATCCGCGCCCGCCAGTCCCTGGACCAGGCGGCCGGCTGGCTGGCACCACTGGGTGGCGCGCATCTGCGTTCGGGTGAGGAGATGGCCCGGATGTTCGGCCAGTTCCCGCACGCGGTCACCGCTGCAGCAGAGCTGGGGGAACAGTGCGCGTTCGGGTTGCAGCTCATCGCCCCGCAGCTACCGCCGTTCGACGTACCGACCGGGCACACCGAGGGCAGTTACCTGCGCGAGCTGACCATGCGCGGCGCCGCCCGCCGTTACGGTCCGCGCGACGGTGCTCCGCAGGCCTACGCACAGCTCGAGCGTGAGCTCGACATCATCTCCCGGCTGAACTTCCCGGGGTACTTCCTGGTGGTCAACGACATCACCCAGTTCTGCCGGGACCACAAGATCCTCTGCCAGGGCCGGGGTTCGGCGGCCAACTCCGCGGTGTGTTACGCCCTCGGGGTCACCCACGTCGACCCGATCGCCAACGAGCTGCTCTTCGAACGCTTCCTGTCCCCGGCGCGTGACGGGCCACCGGACATCGACATCGACATCGAATCCGACCTGCGGGAAGAGGCCATCCAGTACGTCTACACCAAGTACGGCCGCGACTATGCCGCCCAGGTGGCCAACGTCATCACCTACCGGGGTCGCAGTGCCGTCCGCGACATGGCCCGGGCGCTGGGGTTCTCGCAGGGCCAGCAGGATGCGTGGAGCAAGCAGATCGGCCAGTGGGGTGACCTCGCCGAGAGTCAGCACGTCGACGGCATCCCCGAACCGGTGATCGACCTGGCGTGTGAGATCAAGAACCTGCCGCGGCACATGGGCATCCATTCCGGTGGGATGGTGATCTGCGACCGGCCCATCGCCGACGTGTGCCCGGTGGAGTGGGCGCGCATGGAGAACCGCAGCGTGCTGCAGTGGGACAAAGACGACTGCGCGGCAATCGGATTGGTGAAGTTCGACATGCTGGGCCTGGGCATGCTCTCGGCGCTGCACTACGCCATCGACCTGCTGGCCGAGCACAAGGGGCTGGAGGTGGACCTGGCCATGCTCGACCTGTCCGAGCCCGCGGTGTACGAGATGCTGCAGAAGGCGGATTCGGTGGGCGTGTTCCAGGTGGAGTCGCGGGCGCAGATGGCCACGCTGCCGCGGCTCAAGCCCCGGGTGTTCTACGACCTGGTGGTCGAAGTCGCGCTGATCCGTCCCGGGCCCATCCAGGGCAACTCGGTGCACCCGTACATCAGCAGACGCAACGGTCTCGAACCCGTGGTGTACGACCACCCGTCGATGGAGCCGGCGCTGCGCAAAACCCTTGGCGTGCCGCTGTTCCAGGAGCAGCTGATGCAGCTGGCGGTGGACTGCGCGGGATTCACCGCCGCCGAAGCCGACCAGCTGCGCCGGGCGATGGGCTCCAAGCGCTCCACCGAGAAGATGCGCCGGCTCCGGGCCCGGTTCTACGAGGGCATGCACCACACCCACGGCATCACCGGCGACGTGGCCGACCGGATCTACGAGAAGCTGGAAGCCTTCGCCAATTTCGGTTTCCCGGAAAGCCATTCGCTCAGCTTCGCGTCGCTGGTGTTCTATTCGTCATGGATCAAACTGCACCACCCGGCGGCGTTCTGTGCGGCGCTGCTGCGGGCCCAGCCCATGGGCTTCTACTCACCGCAGACGCTGGTGGCCGACGCCCGCCGCCACGGGGTGCTGGTGCACGGCCCGGACGCCAACGCCAGCCTGGCCCACCCCACCCTGGAGAACGCCGGACTGGAAGTGCGCCTCGGCCTCGGCGACGTCCGCCACATCGGTGCCGAGCTGGCCCAGCGCATCGTCGACGAGCGAGATGCCCACGGCGCCTTCCGTTCTCTGCTGGATCTCACCGGCCGGGTCCAGCTCAGCGTGCCGCAGACCGAAGCCCTGGCCACCGCGGGCGCGCTGGGCTGCTTCGGCATCACCCGCCGCGAGGGACTGTGGGCGGCGGGCGCAGCAGCCGCCGAGCGTCCCGACCGGCTGCCGGGGGTGGGCTCGTCGTCGCATGTGCCCACCCTGCCCGGCATGAGCGATGTGGAACTGGCCGCCTCCGACGTCTGGGCCACCGGCGTCTCGCCGGACAGTTATCCCACCCAGTTCCTGCGCGCCGATCTCGACGCCAGGGGGGTGGTGCCTGCGTCCGGCCTGCAGGACGTGCCCGACGGCACCAGGGTCCTGGTGGCCGGAGCGGTGACCCATCGGCAACGGCCGGCCACCGCCCAGGGCGTGACGTTCATGAACCTCGAGGACGAGACCGGAATGGTGAACGTGGTGTGCTCGGTCGGTTTGTGGAGCAAACACCGCAAACTCGCGCAGACGGCGTCGGCGCTGGTGATCCGCGGAGTGGTGCAGAACGCCTCCGGCGCGGTGACCGTGGTCGCCGACAACATGGAGAAGCTGTCGATGCGGGTCAGTTCGAAATCCCGCGACTTCCGCTGACCAGCTGCGGTTAGCCCTCGGTGGGCGTGGTCCATACCTTGTCGATGCTGATCGCGAGGCGGGTGCTGTAGTCGCCCATCACCTCGGTCAGCCCCGCCTGCGCCGCGAGGGCTTCGTACTTGGCCCAGTAGGGGCCGTCGTCGCGGCAGTCGACGCCGTCGGCGTCGATCCGTGCGGTGCCACCGACGACGATGATGCCGCCGCCCCGGCCGTCGGAATCCAGGTTCAGGCTCACCTGCGGATGCCGCCGGATGTGGGTCACCTTGGCCGCGTTCGGCATGGTGTAGACGAACAGCTCCGTCCCATCGAAGAAGAACCAGATCAGCCTGGGTACCGGCAGCCCGGATTTGGCCACGGTGGTCAGCCATCCGAAGTCGTCGCCCGTGAGACGTTCGGTGACTTCCGGAGTCAGTTCAGCGGTCATGGGTGCGAATGTAGTCTCCGATCATGACCCTGCACCTCACTGTCGATGAACTGCTCACCACCACGCGCTCGGTTCGCAAACGGCTGGATTTTGACAGGCCGGTACCGCGGGAAGTGCTGCTGGAATGCCTGGATCTGGCGCTGCAAGCTCCCACCGGCTCCAACTCCCAGGGCTGGCAGTGGATGTTCGTCGAGGATGCCGAGAAGAAGAAGGCCATCGCCGACGTGTACCGGATCGCCGCGACGCCGTATCTGGAGCAGGAGAAGCCCAGCTACGGCGACGCCCGCGACGAACGCACCCCCAAGGTGGTCGACTCGGCCAAGTACCTCAACGAGCATCTGCACGAGGTGCCGGTGATGCTGATCCCGTGCCTGGAGGGCAGGCCCGACGGAGCACCTGCGGGGATGAGCGCCGGGTTCTGGGGCTCACTGCTGCCCGCGGTGTGGAGCTTCATGCTGGCGTTGCGCTCCCGTGAGCTGGGGTCGGCCTGGACCACGCTGCACCTGATGGGCGACGGGGAGAAGCAGGTCGCCGACATCCTGGGTATCCCGTTCGAGAAGTACTCCCAGGGTGGGCTGTTCCCCATCGCCTACACCAAGGGCACCGACTTCAAGAAGGCCAAGCGGCTGCCCGCCGCCGACCTGGCGCACTGGGACACCTGGTGACTACACGGCGCCGGTGAAACCGTGCTGGCGCCAGGCCTCGTACACCACCACCGCCGCCGCGTTGGACAGGTTCAGCGACCGCCGGCCCGCCAGCATCGGGATCCGCAGCCGCTCGGTGATGTGCGGGTCGGCCAGGGTCTGCTGATCCAGGCCGGTGGGTTCGGGTCCGAACATCAGAACGTCGTCGGCCTGGTAGGCGATGTCGGCGAAGGACGTGGTGGCGTGCGCGGTGAAGGCGTACACCCGACGGGGTTGCAGAGCCTCCCACGCGGCGGGCAGCGACGGGTGCACCGTCACCGACGCGAGGTCGTGATAGTCCAGACCGGCACGTCTCAATTTGGGCTCGGAGAGATCGAATCCGAGGGGTTCCACCAGATGCAGCGCAGCACCCGTCGCCGCGACCATCCGAATTGCATTTCCGGTGTTGGGTGCGATGCGGGGCGAATAGAACATCAATCGGAACATCACCCGATGATGTCAGTTCGATCACGAATTGTTTGCTCCGGATCGGTTTTCCGTACTTTCGCGGCACCGGGGCGGTCGCGCTGTTCATGCAGAACTGTGCAGTCGCCGTCCCTGCCCTGTCATACTTCAAGAATTGCCAGGCGAATTGAGCACACGCGCGGGTCGAATTAGCAGGAAAGTCACATGAATCAGGCGCAGACACCACGCGGCGGCGCGCAGCATTGCGCGCCCCGGGACACGGACGCGTCGCGGTGACCCACGATTCACCCGCCCCCATGTTCGACCAGCCCGGGTTGATCCCGCCGGCCGGACCCGTCATCCGCAAGCCGGCCCGCTGGTCACTGAGCAACTGGCCGGTGCGCTGGAAAGTGGCGGCCATCGCGGCGATCCCGTTGCTGCTGGCCGCGGTGTTCGGCGGCGTCCGGGTGTACGCCAGTGCCGTGGAGGCACGTGACCTGGCAGCGGCTGCGGACCGCACCGAGCTGGTGCCCGCGATCGACGACTACATGGCGGCGCTGCAGGATGCGCTGGTGGCCACCGCATCCGGCGGTGACACCGCCACCGCCGATGCCGACTACCAGGCCCGCAGCACCGAACTGCAGGAGCGGGTGGATTCCGTCGACCCGGTGTCCGATGTCCGCCTCGCGGTCACCGATCTGCTGACGCTGGGTCGGCAGCTGGTTGCCGACGCCGGCAGCTCGTACCTGCCCGAGCAGGTGAGTTCGTTTTCCCCCTTGCTGCTGACCGCCGAGACCGCGATCACCGGCTCGGTGCGGGGGGCTGATGAGTCCGTCCGGGTGCAGGCCGAGGGCCTGGCGCGGGCGGTCGGTGCGCGCGGCCAGATGGCCATGCAGCGCCTGCTGGTCCAGTCCGGCGGCGCCGTGGGCGAACCGGAGCTGCGGTCGTCGATGGTGGCACTGGCCGGCACCGAACCGTCCACCGTGCGCGGCATGGCCGAACTGTTGGGCCCGACCTCCGAGGAGGCCGCCGCCCTGCGCTCGCAGATGGTGCAGCGGCTCGACATCCTGTCCGACCCGGCAGCCCCGCTGACCGGTAACCCGCAACTGCTGCAGTCCATCCAGACCACCGACGACATCGCGGCGCGCCTGGTGGACGACACCGCCTCGGGCATCACCGCCGCAGTGCGCGACGAGGCCGCCGACGCACGTGCTGACGCGATCCGCGACGCCGCGGTGGTGGTGCTCACCTTCCTGCTGGTGGTGCTGATCGTCGTCCTGGTGGCCCGCTCGCTGACCCGCCCGCTGCGGCGGCTGCGCGACGGCGCGCTGAGCATCGCCCACCGGGACCTGGTCGACGAGATCGAACGTGTCAAAGCCGGTGACGAACGCGAGCCTGACCCACTGCCCATCCACACCACCGAGGAGATCGGGCAGGTGGCACACGCGGTCGACGAACTGCACACCCAGGCGCTGCTGCTGGCCGGGGACGAGGCGCGGCTGCGGGTGACCGTCAACGACATGTTCGAAACCATGTCGCGACGCAACAAATCGCTTGTCGACCAACAGTTGTCGCTGATCGACCGGTTGGAGCGCAACGAAGAGGACCCCGGACGTCTCGACAGCCTGTTCCGGCTCGACCACCTGGCCACCCGGATGCGCCGCAACGGCGCCAACCTGCTGGTGCTCGCCGGCGCCCAGATCAGCCGCGAACACAGCGCCCCGGAGCCGCTGGCCTCGCTGATCGCGGCGGCTGCCTCCGAGGTGGAGGACTATCAGCGGGTGCACACCCGCGCCGTGCCCGACTGTTCGGTGGTCGGCTCCGTCGCCGGTGACGCGGTACATCTGCTGGCCGAGCTGATCGACAACGCCCTGCGGTACTCACCGCCCAGCGCACAGGTCCGGGTGAATGCCGTGCACACCAGCAACGGCGGTGTCCTCGTCGACGTGGAGGACGACGGCCTGGGGATGACCGACGGCGACCTGCGGATCGCCAACATGCGGTTGACCGCCGGCGGTGAGGTGACCCCGGACAGCGCACGGCACATGGGCCTGTTCGTGGTGGGCCGGCTCGCGCGCCAGCACGGCATGACCGTGCAACTACTGGTCGGCGACACCGGCAGCGGGACCAAGGCCCAGCTCTACGTCCCGCCAGAACTGCTCGAGAACGTCACCGTCGCCCCGCAACCCGAGCCCGAACCCGAACCCGCGCCCCCGGCTGTTGCGCCGTCGCTGTTCGAGGCCCCGGTGCCCGAGCCGGCTGACGAATCCGGCACTGCGCTGCCCCGCCGGACGCCGGGATCCAGCGGCATCACCGGCGAGCCCCCGGCTGCCGATGAGCAGCCCGCCTGGTGGCCCGGTGAGGGTGCCGCGCGCAGCGGCGCACCCGCCGACACCTCCGAGTTCTTCTCCTCCCGCAGGCGCGCGCAGTGGGAAACCCAGGAGGAGACTGGGCACACCGAACCCGAGCCGGCCGAGCCCGCCACCTCCGACGTCGACCTGATCTACCAGAACATGATGTCCGAGTGGTTGGTGGACCCCGAAGACCTGCAGCAGCTGGCCACCCCACAGGATTGGAAGTCGGTGTGGGACAACGGCTGGGCCACCGCGGCCGAGGTCGAGGACGTGCCCGTCGAGACGCACACCGACCACGGGCTGCCGGTGCGCCGGCCCGGGGCACGCCTGGTGCCCGGCGGCACGTCGGCCGGTGCGCCGGAACAGACCTCTGAACGCGACCCCGACGCCATTCGCGCGTCCCTGGGTGCACACTTCTCCGGTGTCCAAGCCGGGCGCACCCACGGCAGCGACACCCCGACCGAAGGACCCGATCAGACATGACAGCGTCGCAGGAGAACCCGCTGGACTGGCTGGTGTCGAAGTTCGCCCGCGACATCCCGGGGGTGGCGCACGCGGTGCTGGTGTCGGTCGACGGTCTGCTGATCGCGTCCAGCGCGCACCTGCCTCCCGAACGCGCCGACCAACTCGCCGCCGTCACCTCCGGGCTGGCCAGTCTGGCGGCGGGTGCCGCGCAGCTCTTCGACGGCGGTCGGGTGCTGCAGTCGGTGGTGGAGATGGACCACGGTTACGTCCTGATCATGCAGGTGGGCGACGGCAGCCAGCTGGCCACGCTGGCGGCGAAGAACTGCGACATCGGGCAGGTGGGCTATGAGATGGCGCTGCTCGCCGAGCGGGTGGGCGGTGTGGTGTCCGCCACCCGTCGGCAGGCTCCGCAGACCTCGTGAGCCGCGATGGCGCCCGCTGATCCCGACCCTTACCGTGAGGCCAGCCTGGTCCGGCCCTACACGCTGACTTCCGGTCGCACCGACACCACCGTCGACCTGCCGCTGGCCGCGCCCATCCAGGCGGTGGGCGCCCACCGCTGGCCGTCGGGTGACCTGCGTGCCCGGATCGTCGACCTGTGTGTCGAGAGCCCGTCGGTGGCCGAGATCGCCGCACGCCTGGATGTCGCGCTCGGTGTTGCCCGTGTCCTGGTCGGAGATCTGGTCACGTCGGGTTACCTTCAAGTGCAGACGACGCTGACCGACGCGTCGAGCGCCGACGAACGTCGTGAACTGATCGGAAGGACGCTCCGTGGGCTACGCGCACTCTGACACGGCCCGGCGTGACGCCGCGTCCACCAAGATCGTCATCGCGGGCGGCTTCGGCGTGGGCAAGACCACGTTCGTGGGTGCGGTCTCGGAGATCATGCCGTTGCGCACCGAGGCCATGGTCACCAACGTCTCGGCCGGCGTCGACGAACTCGCCGCCACACCCGCAAAGTCGACCACCACCGTGGCCATGGACTTCGGCCGGATCACCCTGGGTGAGGACCTGGTGCTGTACCTGTTCGGCACACCGGGGCAGCGCCGCTTCTGGTTCATGTGGGACGACCTGGTGCACGGGGCCATCGGCGCCATCGTGCTGGTGGACACCCAGCGCCTGCAGGACAGCTTCGCTGCCGTCGACTTCTTCGAGGACCGCAAGATCCCGTTCATCGTGGCCGTCAACGAGTTCGACGGCGCGCAGCGGTTCGCTGTCGAGGAGGTGCGGGCGGCGCTGGCGCTGTCCGAGCGCATCCCGGTGATCACCGTCGACGCCCGTGACCGCGACTCCGCCAAGCATGCGCTGATCGCCGTCAGTGAGTACGCGCTGGAGTCGCTGTCGGCGTGACCGGATCCTGGATCGACCGGGAGTTCGTGGGTGAGGACTTCCGCGACGACGACCTGGTGGGGCTGCGCACCGAGCGCGCGGTGTTCACCGACTGTGATTTCAGCGGGGTCAACCTCGCCGAGTCCGAGCACACCGGGTCCGCCTTCCGCAACTGCCGCTTCGACCGGACCTCGCTATGGCACAGCACGTTTCGCGGGTGCAGCCTGATGGGCTCGGTGTTCTCCGACTGCCGCCTGCGGCCGGTCACCTTCGACGAGGTGGACTTCACGCTGGCCGTGCTGGCCGGCGCCGACCTGCGCGGGGCGAATCTGACCGGGTGCCGGCTGCGCGAAGCCGGGCTGGTGGAGACCGATCTGCGCAAGGCGGTGTTGCGCAACGCCGACCTGTCCGGCGCCCGAGTGCGCGGACTGAAGCTCGACTCCGCGGATCTGCGTGGCGCGCGGGTGGATCCGGACCTGTGGACGCAGGCGTCGCTGCGCGGGGCGCGCATCGACCTGCCGCAGGCGCTGGCCTTTGCCGCCGCCCACGGGCTGGACGTGCACGGCGACTGACTTTCCGCCGCCCGTTTTCCGGCACACATGTGTGCTCAGATAGGCCCGGACCGGCGTGTCGCGGAGTAAACCGCACAGTTGTCGAGTGCCGCGGAGGTGAACCTCAAGCAGCCTTGAGCCGGATCTTCCACCGCACGAAGCCGAGATAGGCGATGCACAGCGCAACCAGCATGCCCATGTCGAAGTACCACGCCTTGGTGGTGTGCTCCCACAGCGCGTCCTTGGGCGTCAGCGGCCCGGGCACCAGGTGGATCAGGTCGACCGTCGACGCCGAGGCGGCGAATCCCCAGCGGGCCGGGGTGATCCAGGACAGCTGATCGAGCACCAGGCGGTCGGTCACCGGGATCATGCCGCCGGAGAACACCAACTGGCTCATCACCGCCACCACCAGCAGCGGCATGATCTGCTCGGCCGACTTGGCCATCGCCGACAGCGCCAGACCCACCATCGCGGCGGTCACCGTCGTCGCACCCATCACCACGAACAACTCCGCGGTGGGCGGCAGGAACGAGACCGAACCCTGCGTCGGGCCGCCCTTGCCCAGCACCGCGATGGCCGTGACGATCGAGGACTGCACGATCGCGAACACCGCATAGATGCACACCTTCGCCAGCAGGTAGGCGGTGGTGGACAGCCCGACGGCCTGTTCGCGGCGGAAGATGGCGCGCTCGCCGATCAGGTCACGCACCGTCAGCGCGGTGCCCATGAAGATCGCGCCGACGTTCAGCAGCACCAGGATCTGGCCCGGCTCGTTCGGGGCGTCACCCAATGGGTCGGGCACGCCGAAGCCGACGGTGCCGGGCACCGACAGCGACAGCACACCCATGATGAACGGCAGCAGTGCCAGGAATATGAAGTAGCCGCGGTCGGAGATGATCAGGCGCATCTGCCGGCGACCGATGGTCGAGAACTGCCGCCGGAAGCTGGTCTTGGCGGGCTTGCCCAGATCCCCGGGTTCCTCGGTGGAGGCCTCCGCCTCCGGGGCGGGCCCGGTGCGCTCGATATAGCGTCTGCCCGCCTCGTCGGGGTCGCCGGCGACGGTGGAGAAGATGTCAGCCCAGTTGGTGGTGCCCAACTGCGGACCGATCTGGCTGGGCGGTCCGTAGAACGCGGTCTTGCCGCCGGGGGCCAGCAGCAGCACCTGATCGCAGACGTCGAGGTAGGTCAGCGAGTGCGTGACCACCAGCACCACGCGTCCGGCGTCGGCCAGCTGGCGCAACATCGTCATGACCTGGCGATCCAGCGCCGGGTCCAGACCGGAGGTGGGTTCGTCGAGAATCAGCAGCGACGGTCCGGTCAGCAGCTCGAGGGCCACCGATGCGCGTTTGCGCTGACCGCCGGAGAGCTTGTCGACGCGGGTGTCGAGGTGCTTGGTCATCTCGAGTTCCTCGAGGACCTGCATGACGACGTTCTCGCGGTCTTCCTTCGTGGTGTCCGGCGGCAGCCGCAGCTCGGCGGCGTACATCAGGGCCTGGCGCACGGTCAGCTGGCCGTGCACCACGTCGTCCTGCGGCACCATGCCGATCCGGGAACGCAGCGAGGCGTACTCGGCGTGGATGTCGTGGCCCTCGAAAGTGACCCGGCCGCTGGTCGGGTGGGTCAATCCGGCGACCTGCTTGGCGAAGGTCGACTTGCCGGCACCGGACGGGCCGATCACCGCGGTGAGCGTGCCGGGCCGCGCGTCGATGGAGATGTTGTTGAGCAGCGTCTTGTTGTTCTCGATGGTCCAGGTGAGCCCGCGGACCTCGAGGCCGCCGGTGCGGGTGGCAGCCTGGGTTTCCGACCGCCGCGCCAGCGTGCCGCCGGTGAACACCAGGTCGACGTTGCCGATGGTGACGACGTCGCCCTCACGCAGCGTGGCCTGCTCGACCCGCTGGCCGTTGACGAACGTGCCGTTGATGCTGCGGTTGTCGATGATTTCGGCGCCACCGGCGGAGGGCACCAGCGTCGCGTGATGCCGCGACGCCAGGACGTCGGGGATGACGATCTCGTTGTCGGTGGCGCGACCGATCTTGATGCCGCCCGCCGGCACCTCGGGAGTGCGACCCGGGCGCAGGATCTTGAGCATGCTGGTTGCGAGGTTGCCGTCGCCGGTGCTGCTGGTGACCGAGCGCGGCGGGATGGCCGTGGGCCCCATCTGGGTGGGCATCGCGCCCGAGGCGGGCGGATGCGCGGTCGGGTGCGCCTGGCTGGGGTAGTGCGTCGGAGGCGGCGTCACGGGTGGGCGCGCTCCGGTCGGGTACTGCGGAGGACGCGAGACCGGCGCCGGCGCCGGGGACTGCCACACGCCGCTGGCCGGGTAGTGCGGGGGCTGATAGTTCGACGGGGTGGTCCCGGTGACAGGCCGGTGCGCGACGGGCACCGCCGCGGTCTGCGGGGGAGTGCCCACCGCGCCGGTGTGCCGGCCGACCTCGAACTCCAGCCGGGGGCCGTCGGGGTTGCCGATGTTCAGCGCCAACCCGTCGTGCAGGTCGACGCTGGCGACCCGCCGATTGTTGACGAACATGCCGTTGAGCGAGCCGTTGTCGATCGCGATCCAGCGTCCGTGATCGAAGCGCAGCACCAGATGGGCACGCGAAATCAGCGGGTGCGCGATACGAACGTCTGCGCGCAGGTCACGGCCGACAACAACATCATTGCCTGCGGCGAAATTACGCGAAGACCCGTCGTGCCGAACGGTCAGTGCAGGTGCGACTGGTCGAGACATCGCGTCAACTCTAACCGCAGGGCTCCATTCGATGCGGGTGCGCTCAACGGTCCGGCGCGCCGGTCAGCACGCAGTGGGTGTGGCTGTAGATGGTCGGCATGCACAGGTTGCAGTGTGTGCACTTCGACCGCACCGAGCTGTCGGCGCGGATCCGGTTGATCAGGTCGGGCTCGGCGAGCACCGCGCGGCCCATCGCGACGAAGTCGAATCCCTCGGCCATCGCCTTGTCCATGGTCTCGCGGTTGGTGATGCCACCGAGGAGGATCAACGGCATGGTGAGCTCGGCGCGGAACAGCCGCGCCTCCCGCAGCAGGTACGCCTCGCGGTAGGGGTACTCGCGCAGGAACTTCGTGCCCATCATCTTCACGCCCCACCGCATCGGCGGCTTGAACGCACCGGCGAACTCCTTGACCGGGGCGTCGCCGCGGAACAGATACATCGGGTTCACCAGCGAGCTGCCCGCGGTCAACTCCAGGGCGTCGAGGCCGCCGTCGTCCTGCAGCCAGCGGGCGGTCTGCAGTGACTCCTCGGTCGAGATGCCGCCGCGCACGCCGTCGGCCATGTTGAGTTTGGCGGTCACGGCGATCTGGTCTCCGACCGCGCGCCGGACTGCCAGCACGGTGCCGCGCGCAACTTTCGCCCGGTTCTCCAGCGAGCCGCCGAACTCGTCGTCACGCCGGTTGAGCAGGGGAGAGAGAAACGAGCTGGCCAGATAGTTGTGCCCGAGGTGGATCTCGACGGCGTCGAAGCCGGAGTCGATGGCCAGCCGGGCGGCGTTCGCGTGCGCGTCCATGACAGCGCGGATGTCGTCCTTGGTGGCCTTCTTGGCGAACCGCATCGACATCGGGTTGAAGAACCGCACCGGTGCCAGGGCCTGGGCCTTGTTGGTCTTGGCGTTGGCGACCGGTCCAGCGTGGCCGATCTGCGCGCTGATGGCCGCGCCTTCGGCATGGATGGCCTCGGTGAGCCGGCGCAGCCCCGGGACCGCTTCCGGGCGCATCCAGAGTTGCCAGCCGTCGGTGCGTCCACCGGGGGCGACGGCGCAATAGGCCACCGTGGTCATGCCGATGCCACCCGCCGCGGGCTTGCGGTGGTAATTGATCAGGTCGTCGGTCACCAGCGCATCAGGGGTGGCCGCCTCGAAGGTCGCGGCTTTGATGATGCGATTGCGCAGCGTCAGCGGCCCGAGCTTCGCGGGACTGAACACATCTGGGCTGGTGTTCACTCTGGCACTCCAACACGGTGGCGGGGCAGTGTCAATGGATCTGAAACAATGGCCGCTGTGGGAGCACAGGTGCTGGACGGCAAGGCCACGCGCGACGAGATCTTTGTCGACCTCAAGGAACGGGTGGCGGCGCTGACCGCTCAGGGGCGCACCCCTGGTCTGGGGACCATTCTGGTGGGTGACGATCCGGGGTCGCAGGCCTACGTGCGGGGCAAGCACGCCGACTGCGCCAAGGTGGGCATCAACTCGATCCGCCGGGACCTGCCCGCAGACATCAGTCAGGCGACGCTCGACGAGACCATCGATGAGCTGAACGCCAACCCGGAGTGCACCGGGTACATCGTGCAGCTGCCCCTGCCCAAGCATCTGGACGAGAACGCCGCGCTGGAGCGCGTCGACCCGGGTAAGGACGCCGACGGTCTGCACCCCACCAACCTCGGTCGCCTGGTGCTCAACGAGCCTGCGCCGCTGCCGTGTACCCCGCGCGGCATCGTGCACCTGCTGCGCCGTTACGAGGTGGAGATCGCAGGGGCGAACGTGGTGGTGATCGGCCGTGGCGTGACGGTCGGGCGGCCACTCGGGCTCCTGCTGACCCGTCGGTCGGAGAACGCCACGGTCACGTTGTGCCACACCGCAACCCGCCATCTCCCGCAGCTGGCACGCGAGGCGGACATCATCATCGCCGCGGTCGGGGTGCCGCACATGGTGATCCCCGAGATGGTCAAGCCCGGCGTCGCGGTGGTCGACGTGGGGGTGAGTCGGGTGGACGGCAAGCTCACCGGCGACGTGCACCCCGATGTGTGGGACGTGGCCGGGTTCGTCTCCCCGAATCCCGGCGGCGTGGGCCCGCTGACGCGGGCGTTCCTGCTGACGAATGTTGTTGAGAGGGCCGAGAAGTCGCTGTGAGGCTGCGGGCGCGGCTGCAGAGTCAGTGGCCGATCGTGGTGGTCGGGCTGATCTTCGTGGCCGCGTTCGTCCTGGTGGCGGCCGGCTACTGGCGCCGCGGGGCGTTGCTGATCGGGATCGCCGTGGGGGTGGCGGCGGCGCTGCGTCTGGTGCTTCCCGACGATCGCGCCGGGCTGCTGGCGGTGCGGACCAAGACCATCGACCTCATCACCACGGGTTCGGTGAGCGCCGCGGTGGTGTACATCGCCTGGACCATCGACCGGCTGGGCACCAGCTGACAACACGGGCCGCGGAGCGTGTGCTCCGCGGCCCGGTCGGTGTTCGATGGGTGGGTTACTCGTTGTAGCCGAACATCGCATTCCAGGACCGTTGATCCTGCTCGGCCCATTCGATCGACTCGGCCGGGGTGATGCGGTGCACCCGCGGGTCGTCGAAGTCGGGCAGCTGGACCCCCCGCACCACCGGTGCCGGAACATCTTGTCGCACAGAGTATTCGCCGATGTCGCGGAGCACGTTCTGGCCACGCTGTGAGAGGTTCCAGTTCAGGAACACCTTGGCGGCGGCCAGGTTGGTGGCCGTCGAGGCGACTCCGGTGTAGTAGTCGTAGGCGGTGACGCCCTCGTCGGGAACGACGAAGTTCACCGGGGCGTTCTCGTTCACCGCGATGTTGACGCTGCTGACCACCACGGTGCCGGCGTCGATCTCACCCCGGGCCAGGCTGTCCAGTTCGGCTCCGAGGGAGTCGAACACCCGGGCCTGAGCGGCGTAGGCGCGCAGATAGTCGTCGCCCAGCACATCCCGCTGGAAGCGGGTCAGCGCCAGCGCGCTGCCGCCGGCGCCGGCCTGCGCGATGCCCAGCTTGCCGGCCCACTGGGGTCCCAGCAGGTCCTGCCAGCTCTTCGGTGCGTCCTCGGGATCCACCAGTGCGGTGTTGTAGCCGAACGTGTAGATCGGGTCAAAAGTCCGGTAGTAGTTGCCGTTGTCGAACACCACGTCGTCGCGCAGGTTGGTCGCGGTGGGCGGGGTGTAGGGCTGGAAGACCCCGCGTCGGCTCAGCCCCGAGACGAAGCCGGCATCGGAGATGCGCACCACGTCGGCGTTGAGCTTGCCCGCACCGTGTTCGGCGACGATGCGCTCGTAGAGCCGGTTGGGGGTCAGGCGGACCAGCTTGACGTCGAGCCCGGTGTCGGCTTCGAACTGCTCCAGTACGGTGGCCTCGCTGTCGGCGGTGTAGCCGCTGTAGAGAGTGATGTGGCCTTCCTCTTGGGCCGCCGCCCAGAGGTCGGGATCGGCGATCTGCTCACCGTTGATCACCAGCGCGGTGTCGCGTTCGATGGTGTCGGCGGGCCGGGCCAGCTCCGGCGTCGGGGGCGGCGGCGAACAGGCGGCCAGAACCGTTGCGACCGTGGCGAACCCGAGGGCCAGGCGGGCGGACAACTTCCTCATGAGATCTCCTTGGAGCCGAAGCGGCGGGCGAGCACGGCCAGCACGCCGATGACGGCGCAGTACAACAGGCTGAGTTCGGCCGCGGATTGGAACGACCCGTTGTCGTAGGCGTCGAAGATGGCGATCGACAGCAGCCGGGTGTCGGAGGTGAACAGGAACAGCGCGGCGGTCAGCTCACGCATCGCGAGCATCATCAGCAGCAGGAAGGTCGACGACAGACCCACCCGCAGCAGCGGTGCGGTGACGAAGGTGATGGCGCGGTGCCTGCGGGCGCCGAGCATCACCGCACTGTCCTCGAGGTCCTTGTCCAACTGGACGATCGAGGCCGACACCCCGCGGTAGCCCTGCGGCAGGAACACCGCCACGAAGGCGATGACCAGCACCGCCAGCGTGCCGTAGACCGGGATCGGCAGCGCCAGCCACGTCCACAGCAGGCCCAGGCCCAAGACGATGGCCGGTACCGCCAGCGGCAGCATGGCGACGTACTCGAGAAGTTTGCGGCCCGGCGCCTTGGTGCGGTAGCGGGTGTAGGCCAGAGCGAAGCACAAGGCGGTGCCGATGCCGGCGGTGGCCACACCGACCACCACGCTGTTGATCACGACCTGGTGGAAGTCGCTGCTCTGCAAGGTCTGTCCCATGTTCCACAGCGACAGTGCGCCGGGTGAGCCGAGCTGACCCAGGTTGGCGACGTAGGGGCTGGTCTGCATGGCGGCGACGATGAGGGCGAGTACGGGCAGCAGCACGGCCAGTACGAAGTACGCCCAGGCGAAGACGGCGGCCGGGGTGCGCCAGCCGCGCAGTGAAACCTGGCGGGCCCGTACACCTTTACCGCTGACGGTGGTGTATTCCTTGCCGCCCATGGCCCGTTGTTGGAAGGCCACCACGACCACCAGCAGGACGGTGAGCACCACGGCGAGTGCGGCGGCGTCGTTGGAGCGGGCCGGTGAGGCGTTCATCAGTCGGTAGATCAGGGTGGGCAGGGTGTCCACCCCGCCGGGGACGCCGATCACCTGGGCGACGGGGAAGTTCTCAACGGTCAGCGCGAACACCAGGATCGCCGAACCCAGCACTGCGGGCATCACCAGCGGGAAGGTGACCTCCCGCAGCATCCGGCGCACCGGGGCACCGTGCAGGCTGGCCGCATCCTCCAGGTCGGGGTTCATCAGCGACAGTGCGGAGTGCACCATGAGGAAAGGATATGGGGCGTAATATAATCCGAGCACAAAGATCATCCCGGTGAAGCTGTAGATGTCGATCAGATGGGGCATTCCCATCGCTCCGAACGCCAGGTTCAGGTACCCGGTGGCCGGGCCGGCCAGCAGCGCCCAGGCCAGAGCGCCCACCAATGCGGGCAGGAACAGCGGCATGATGGCGATGCCGTAGATCAGTTTGCGGCCCGGGATGTCGGTACGGGCGGCCAGGAACGCCAGCAGGCAGCCGATGATCAGCGCCACCGCCGATGAGCCGATGCCGACGGCGGCGGAGTTCAGCAGCGCGGTCTGCGCCGTACCCGAACCCAGCACCGCGAAGTTGTCGAAGGTGAAACTGCCGAAGTCGAACAGGTTGTCGCGCTCGGTGTTCTCGCTGAACGCTCCGGCGAGGATGAAGAACATCGGGCACAAGACGATGACGGTCAGCACCGCCAGCTGGATCAGGACGGGCATGGTGCCGCGTAGTCGGAGCCGGCGGCGGCGCGGCGGTTCACCGGCCGGCGCGGTCGACGTCTGCGGTACCGGTGGTGTTACGGTGGGAGCGCTCATGCCGTCACCACCGCGACGTCGGTGCGGTCGTCGATCAGCAGTTGGGCCGCGCCGGGGCGGGCGGTCACGATGGCCGATTCACCGATCCCCAGCACCGGGCTGCCGTTGCCGGTGGCAACGGCCTCGATCTCGGGGCCGTTGTCCAGGGTCACGCGGTAGCGGATCGAGGCCCCTTGGTAGCTGGCCACCTCGACGCGACCGGTCCAGTGTTGGCCCTGCGGTGCGGGTTCGGTGATACCGGTGACCAGCAGATCTTCGGGCCGCAGGCAGACCACCAGTGGCCCGTCGGCAGCGGGGGATTCGTCGGTGGCCACCGTGATGGCGGGGTGGTCGTTGAGCAGATAGCTCTGCCCCGACGAGGCGGCCGAGGCGGCGAAGATGTTGCCGATGCCGAGAAACTGAGCGATCGAGGCGCACGAGGGGTTCTTGTAGATCTGTTCGGGCGAACCGATCTGGACGATCCGGCCCTTCTGCATCAGGGCGATCCGGTCGGCCAGGGCGAAGGCCTCCACCTGGTCGTGGGTGACGTAGACGGTGGTCAGGCCCAACCGCAGCTGAAGTTCGCGCAATTCCATGCGCAGACGCTCGCGCAGTCGCGCGTCCAGGTTGGACAGGGGCTCGTCGAGCATCAGGACGCTGGGCCGCATGACCAGGCTGCGGGCCAGCGCGACGCGCTGCATCTGCCCGCCGGAGAGCTGGCTGGCGCCGCGGTCGGCCAGGTGGCCGAGGCCCACCAGGTCCAGAGCTTCCGAGACCCGCTGCTGGGTCTCGGACTTGCCCACCTTCTGCATCTTGAGGGCGAAGCCGACGTTCTGGGCGACAGTGCGGTGCGGCCACACGGCGTAGGACTGGAACACCATGCCGACGTTGCGTTTGTGGGGTGGCACCGACTTGCCGGTGGTGCTGTCGTGGACCACCCGGTCGCCGATGGTGATGGTGCCGATGCTGGGTGTCTCCAGCCCGGCGACGCAGCGCATGGTGCTGGTCTTGCCGCAGCCGGATTGCCCCAGCAGCACCAGGG
The DNA here is from genome assembly GCF_010725885.1 of Mycolicibacterium tokaiense. Lineage (NCBI taxonomy): Bacteria > Bacillati > Actinomycetota > Actinomycetes > Mycobacteriales > Mycobacteriaceae > Mycobacterium > Mycolicibacterium tokaiense. The sequence continues at coordinate 3,470,716 of NZ_AP022600.1, forward strand.
ATTCGCCGTCGGCGATGTCGAGGTCGAGATCGCGGACCACGGTGTTGCCGTCATAGGAGAGCGTCAGGTTGTCGATGGTGACTTTCATGATGTCCTTCTGTGGTGTGGGTGGCGGTGGATCAGGAGGCGGCCAGAGCGCGGGTGGTGTCGCGGCTTTGCTCGGCCAGAAACAGTTCGGCCCGGGCGATCCGGCGTGCGGCCCGGTGCAGGGCGATGTCGCGGGGGAGGAGATCGCCGTCGAGGGTGACGCTGGTGTCGATCACTCCGGCGGCGGTGCCGATCCGCAGCGACGACGGCGAGCGGCGCGGGCTGACGTTGCGGGCCACGATGCTGCCGTCCACGGTGGCCGCTGCCGCCACCGCCACCGCCGAGGTGAGGCCGATCGCGGGGTGCGGCGCCAGCATGGACACCATCCGGACGGCCACGTCGTATTCGCCTGCGGCCAAGAGATTTTCATCGCTGGTCGTGTAGTCCAGAGCAGGTCCGACGATCCCGACCTTGGGGACCGCGTGCTGCACTGGCTCCCCGGGTCTGGTCAATCCCATCGCCAGTGCGGCCCGGTGGCGCAGCTCGATCAGTAGCGGCAGCCGCTCCGCCAGCGCGCCGGTGTCCTCGGACCCGGTGAGGCCGAAGTCGTCGGCGTGCAGCAGCGCCGCGGGGGCACCCGCGTTGATCAACGTGGCCTCGTAGCGGTGCCCGCCTGCCTCCAGCAGATCCACGGCGTGGCCGGTGGGCAACAGAGCCGCCCGATTCGGCGCAACATCGGTGAACGTCAATGCAACCGGCACCCCGAGGGCCGTCGTTCCCGGTACGGTTGCGGCGCCGTCAGCCGGGACCACACCACCGGGAGTGGCGATCTCGGCAGACAACATGGCGCCGGTGTTCTGGTTGCGCATCCGCACCACCGTCAGCTCGGAGTCGACGGCCACCATGCCGGTCTGCAGGGCGTAGAGCCCGATCGCGGTGGCGCAGTTGCCGCAGTTGCTGCCCCATTCGACGGCGCGTTGGCCGAGGGCCACCTGGGCGAACAGGTAGTCAACGTCCACGCCATCGACCGGCGAGCGTCGCACCACGGCGGCCTTGGAGGTGGTGGACGTGCCGCCACCCACCCCGTCGAGCTGCAGCGGGTCGCCGGAGCCGAAGGCGGACACCAGGATCTCGTCGAGGCCGGTGGTCCGTAACAGTGGGTCGACGTCCACGGCGTTGAACAGCCAGCACTTGCTGGTGCCTCCCCGCATCCACGTGCCCCACAAGCTGGTCATGAGGTCCGGCCTCCTCTCCTCGGCTGGGGTGGCCAGCAAAGTGACCCGGCTCACCCTCGACTGCTGTTTCAGCGTGCATCACGTGAGGGTCGAGTACAATTTCGGAAAAGTCGATAACCATTAAGTTCAACTGAAAGCGGCAGCATGCTGGATCCCCGACGGATGCTCCTCCTGGTCGACGTGGTGCGGGCCGGCTCGCTCACCGCGGCGGCCAACCGGCTCAGCTACACCACCTCGGCCATCTCCCAGCAGATCGCCAAGCTGGAGGCCGAGGCCGGGCAGCCGCTGCTGGAACGGCACGCCCGCGGGGTGCGGCTGACCGAGGCGGGCGCGGCTCTGGCGCGCCGGGCCGAACGGATCGAGACCCAGCTGCAGGCCGCCCGAAGCGAGCTCGACGACATCGCCGGCCTGCGGTCGGGCACCGTGCGGATCGGCACCTTCCCCACCGTCGGGTCGAGCCTGCTGCCGCAGGTGGTCAAGCTGTACAAGTCCCGCCACCCCGCCGTCCGGCTGACGGTGCGCAGCTCCCGCTTCACGGCGCTGCGAGCCATGCTGGACACCGGCGAGGTCGAGCTGTCGCTGCTGTGGGACTACGAGTGGGCGCCGGTGACCGACCGTGAGCTGGTGGTCCGCGAGCTGCTGGTCGATCCGCCCACCCTGGTGGTTTCGGTCAACCACCGATTCGCCCACCGGGAGTCGCTGGACATGGCCGAGCTGGCCGACGAGCAGTGGATCACGCGAGAGGACAACCACCCCGTCGGTGCTGCGCTGGAAAAGGCATGCCAGAAGGCGGGTTTCGTGCCATCGGTGGCCTTTGCGGCCAACGACTACCAGGAGGCCCAAGCCATGGTGGCCGTGGATCTCGGGGTGTCCATGGCCCCGCGACTGGCCTTGTCCAACCTGCGGGAGGACGTCAAGGTCATCCCGCTGCGGGGGGCGCCGTCGCGGCGCATCCTGCTGGCGCATCTCGCCGAACACCGGCTCACTCCCGCAGAGGCGACCCTGGTCGACACCTTCGAAGAGGTGGCCTACCGCCATGACGGGAAGTCGTCGCCGGTCCGTAGATCGCGGCCCTGACGTACGGGCTTAAGTTCAGCTAAAGTGCTCTGCGGATTTTCGAGATTGTTGTGGAGGCACGTCGTTCCTACTGTGATCTGAGTAATGATTCATCGGGGCGTGTGATTGCCGAGGGATGTACTCCGCTCGCACCACGGTCCGGAACCGAGGGAACACCATGTCTTCTGTCGAGATTCTGCCTCTGATCGCGCTGGTGGCGATGTTCGTCATCGCCACGTTCTTCCCGATCAACATCGGCATCCTGGGATTCATCGGCGCCTTCGGCGTCGGTGCCTTCCTGCTGGGTTATGACGACAAGGAGATCCTTGCCGCCTTCCCCAGCTCCATCGTCCTGACCATCATCGGGGTCACGTACTTCTTCGGCATGGCCAAGAAGAACGGCACCATCGATCTGCTGGTCAACGCTTGCATCCGCGCCGTGCGCGGCCGCGTGACCGTGGTTCCGTGGGTGTTCTTCTTCTGCGCCTCGGTGCTGACCGCGCTGGGCACCTTCAGCCCCGCGGCCGTCGCACTGATCTGCCCTGCTGCCCTGTCCTTCGCGGCCAGGACCAAGATGAGCCCGCTGGTCATGGGGATCATGACCATCAACGGTGCCCACGCCGGTGCGTTCTCGCCCATCTCGGTCTCCGGCGTGCTGGTGCATGACCTGGTCGAAAAGAGTGGACTGACCATCGCCCCCTGGACGCTGTTCTTCGCCAGTTACGGCATGAACCTGCTGCTCTCGGTGCTGACCGTGGTCGGCTACGCGGCGCTGGCCCGGATGCGCAACCTGGAGTACAGCGCCACCGGCACCCGCATCGACGATGACGCCGACGGCAGCGGCGGCGCCGGTACGCACCCCGCGTCCGGTCCCGCCGGCGGGGGTGGCACCGGCACCCAGGTGCTGACCCGTCCGGTGCGCCCCGACGCGCTGATCACCCAGGTGCACCCGGTCACCGTGGTGCAGAAGCTGACGCTGTTCCTAATCGCGGCCGTGCTGGTGCTCGTGCTGGTGTTCCACCTGCCGATCAGCTTCGTCTCCATCGCCGCCGGCGCCATCCTGGCCTTCACCGACCTGTCCAAGCAGAACGAGGCCATCGCCGGCATCAGCTGGTCGACGGTGCTGCTGGTGGCGGGCATGGTCACCTACATCTCGCTGCTCGAAGAGGTCGGCACCATCGACCACCTGGCTCAGATGGCGATTACCATCGGCGCACCGCTGATCGTGGCGCTGGTGTTGTGCTACGTCATCGGCGTCACCTCGGCGTTCGCCTCGTCGACGGCCCTGCTGGCGGCGATCATCCCGATGGCGCTGCCGCTGCTGCAGACCGGCGCGCTGCCGGTGGTGGGCGTGGTGGCCGCACTGGCCATCGCCGCCACCGTGGTCGACGTCTCACCCTTCTCCACCAACGGCGCTCTGGTGCTCGCCAACGCCCAGGGCATCGAGCGGCCGCGCTTCTACCGGCAGTTGCTGGTCAACGCCGGCATCGTGGTCGCAGCGACACCGGCACTGTGCTGGCTGCTGCTGGTCGTCGTGCCCTCGATGGTCTGAGCCAGCCAAGGGTTTAGCGCAGCTGAACCCCTCTCCACTTTTACGTCATTGTTCTTCATCTTCGCGCGGGCCACCCTGGTCTCAGGGACCTGTCGCGGCGGAAAGGCACGCTCATGCTCACAGTTCGCGCCACCTGGATGCGGGGAGGCACCAGCAAATGCTGGCTCTTCCACGCGGTGGACATCGACCCCTTGATCGACCACGCCGGCGGCCTGGACGAGCTGCTCACGTCGGCATTCGGATCCGGCGACCCGCGTCAGCTCGACGGGGTGGGCGGCGGCAGCTCGACGACCTCGAAGGCCGCCATCGTCCGCCGCTCCCAGCTCCCCGGCATCGACATCGACTACCTGTTCGCCCAGGTCGCCATCGGCGATCGTCAGGTCGAGTGGGGCAGCAACTGCGGCAACTGCGCCACCGCGATCGGGCTCTACGCGCTGCAGACCGGTCTGGTGGCCGTCGACGCCGAGGTGACCTCGGTGCGGATGCGCAACCAGAACACCGGTGCAGTGCTCACGGCCGAAATTGCCACTCCCGCAGGGGCGATCCCCACCGACGGCGATGCCGCCGTGCCCGGCACCAGTGCGCTCGGTGTCCCGGTGGGCCTGACCTTCACCGGGCTGGCGGGTGCACCCGCGCAACTGCTGCCCAGCGGACGGGCCCTCGACACCGTGACTGTTGCGGGCCACGACTACTCCGCCACGATGGTCACGGCCGGTGCGCCGGCCGCGCTGTTCGACGCCGCCGATCTGGGTCTCACCGGCGCTGAGGACAATGCGGTTGTCGCCGAACACCTTTCGCTGTTGGTGGCGCTGCGCCAGCAGTCCTCTCTGCGGATGGGGTTGAGCAAGCCGGGGGATCCGGTCCGGCACGCGATCCCGAAGGTGGGCGTGGTGGGCAGCCCGCTGGATTACCGGACCGGCACCGGGGACCTGATCCGGGCCGACGATTACGACGTGTCCGTGCGGATGCTGTCGATGCTGGCTCCCCATCCCGCGATCGGACTGACGTCCGCGGTGGCCGTCGCAGCAGCATCCACCGTTGTCGGGGGAGTGGTTGCCGCGCGGAGCGCCGCCGCGCCGACGGGCCCCCTGCGGCTGGGCACCCCGGCCGGAGTTCTGCACGTCGAGCGCATCATGAACAACGGTGTGCTGGAAGCAGTCACGCTGCACCGGGCGGCGCGCCGCATCGCCTCCGCCGAGCTGTTCGTCGCGGAGCGGGCTCACGCCCTGGCGAGCTGACCCCTCACTGCGCCAGCGTCGCCCGGATCCCCACCGTCACATACGGCAACGCCACACCGGTGGATGCGGCCAACGCGGGGTGGGTGGCGAGCAGTTCGCGCACCTGATCCAGGGTCTGCGTCCGCACCTCGTCGGGCGAGGTGATGCAGTAGCTGCGCGATGCCACCAGATCGATGAGTGCCTGGGGCGTCAGGTAATTGGTCCATTCGACGTGGTGGCGCTCGATGTCGGCGAACGGCGCGGGCAGGCTCACCTCGTGGTTGAACGGATCCCGCTCGTGGCCGATGATCCGGCCCAGATCCTTGACCCAGCCCAGTCTTTCGTCGCGGGTGTTCCACACCAGACCCAGCCGCCCGCCGGGCCGCAGCACCCGTGCCACCTCGGGGATGGCGCGTTCCGGATCCACCCAGTGCCAGGCCTGCGCCACCAGTACGGCGTCCACACTGTTGTCGGCCAACGGAATCTCTTCCGCGGTGCCCAGCAGTGCCGGGGTGTCGGGCAGCGCGGCGCTGAGCACCTCCAGCATCTCGGCCAGGGGATCCACCGCCACCACATCGAGGCCGCGTTCCACCAGCCGGGTGGTCAGCTTGCCGGTGCCGGCCCCCAGATCGAGCACCGTCTGCGCACCCGGCGGCAGCAGCCAGTCGATGGCCTCCGGCGGATAGGACGGGCGCCCGCGCTCATAGGCCGCTGCCGCCGACCCGAAGGACCGCGAGAGCTCCCGCCACGAGCTCGACGACCGGCTCACCGTGCGGCCAGTTCCAGCGTCCGCCGCACCAGGACCCCCACCGCGTCGGTCTCGACCAGGAAGCCGTCGTGGCCGTAGATGGAGTCCACCACCTCCAGGCCGTCGCAGCCCGGCAGCAGGTCGGCGATCTCCTGCTGTAACCGCAGCGGGTACAGGCGGTCGGAGGTGATGCCACCGACGATCGTGGGCACCGGGCAGGACTGCAACGCCGTTGCCACCCCGCCTCTACCTCGGCCGACGTCATGGTTGGACAGCGCATCACTGAGAGCCACGTAACTTCCAGCATCGAAGCGGGCCAAAAGCTTCCCGCCCTGGTGTTCCAGATAACTCTGCACGGCGTACCGTCCGCCGGCCAGCGGATCCTCGGTGCCCTGCGCGTCGTTGCCGAAGCGGCTGTCGAGTTCTTCCTCGCCGCGGTAGGTCAGGTGCGCGAACCGGCGGGCGATCTGCAGGCCGGCGTCGGGGCTGCGGCCGGTGCCGTGGTAGTCACCGCCCTGCCAGTCAGGATCGGCCTTGATGGCCGCCACCTGGGTGCTCTGGGTGCCGATCTGGTCGGCGGTGGCGCGGGCGCCGACAGCCAGGATCAGCGCCGCGCGGACGGAGTTGGGGTTACTCACCGCCCACTCCAGCGCGCGGGCACCGCCCATGGATCCGCCGACCACCGCAGCCACCTCGGTGATCCCGAGGGCGGCCAGCGCGGCCACGTCGGCGTTCACCTGATCGCGCACCGAGATCACCGGAAACCTGGAGCCATAAGGCTTTCCGTCGCGGGCCAGCGAGCTGGGCCCGGTGCTGCCACGGCAGCCGCCCAGCACGTTGGTGGAAATGGCGCACCAGCGGTCGGTGTCGATGGGGGCGCCGGGGCCTGCCACCCCGTCCCACCAGCCCGGAGTGGGGTGGCCGGGTCCGGCCGGACCGGTGACGTGGGAGTCGCCGGTCAGGGCGTGCAACACCATCACCACGTTGTCGCGGGTGGGCGACAGTTCGCCCCACCGCTGCACCGCGATGGTCACGTCCTCGAGCACCACACCGCTTTCCAGCGTCAGCGCTCCGATGTGCACAACGCCGAGTTCGCCTTCGGCGGGCAGCGTGGCACTCAACTCAGGGGAGATCGTCACGGGGCGGTCCTCGCTCAAAAGGCCGCCACGGCTTGCGGATCGGTGGCCCCGACCTTGCTTGCCGCTGCGAAGCCCTGCTCGAGATCGGCCAGGATGTCGTCGATGCCCTCGATGCCGACCGCCAGTCGCACCAGTCCGGGGGTCACGCCGGTGGCCAGCTGTTCCTCGGGTGAGAGCTGCGCGTGCGTGGTGGACGCCGGGTGGATCACCAGCGAGCGCACGTCGCCGATGTTGGCGACGTGGCTGTGCAGGGTCAGCGCGTCGACAAAGGCCTTGCCCGCCGCCACCCCGCCGGCCAGTTCGAAGGCCAGCACCGCGCCGGTTCCCTTGGGTGCCAAAGTCTTCGCCCGCTCATGCCACGGCGAGGACGGCAGCCCCGCATAGTTGACCGACAGCACGTCGTCGCGGGCTTCGAGGAACTCGGCCACCTTCTGGGCATTGGCCACGTGGCGCTCGATGCGCAAGCTGAGCGTCTCCAGGCCCTGGGCGATCAGGAACGCGTTGAAAGGAGAGGCCGCCGACCCGAGGTCGCGCAGCAGTTGCACCCGGGCCTTGAGCGCAAACGCCGGTGCACCGAGGTCGGCGAACACCACACCGTGGTAGCTGGGATCCGGGGTGGTGAAGCCGGGGTGCCGGCCCTGGGTCCAGTCGAAGGTACCGCCGTCGACGATCACCCCGGCGATGGCCGAGCCGTGGCCACCGAGGTATTTGGTGGCCGAGTGCACCACGATGTCGGCTCCCTGGCTGATCGGCTGGATCAGGTAAGGGGTGGCGATGGTGTTGTCGACGATCAGCGGGATGCCGTGCTCGTGGGCGACGGCCGAGACGCCGGGCGTGTCCAACAGGTCGATCTGCGGGTTGGAGATGGTCTCGCCGAAGAACGCCTTGGTGTTGGGTTGCACCGCCGCGCGCCAGGAATCCAGGTTGTCCGGGTCGTCGACGAAGCTCACGTCGATACCCAGCTTGGGCAGGGTGTAGTGGAACAGGTTGTAGGTGCCGCCGTAGAGCCGCGGGCTGGACACGATGTGGTCCCCGGCGGACGCCAGGTTGAGGATCGCGAAGGTCTCGGCGGCCTGGCCCGAGGACAGGAACAGCGCCGCGACCCCGCCCTCGAGCGCGGCGATGCGCTGCTCGACGACGTCGGTGGTGGGGTTCATGATGCGGGTGTAGATGTTGCCAGGCTCCGCCAACCCGAACAGCGCCGCGGCGTGGTCGGTGTCGCGGAAGGCATACGAGGTGGTCTGGTAGATCGGCAGGGCCCGCGCGCCGGTGGCGGCATCGGGGCTCTGGCCGGCGTGCACCTGCTTGGTCTCGAAGGACCAGTTCAGGGTGGCATCGGTGGGTTCAGTCACGACTGTCGTGCCTCCATCGGTTCTGGGGGCCCGTTCTGGTGTCGGACCCGCGCTTGCCGTGTAACCGCGTGCGGTTACTCAACCTGGTCGTCTCCCGGGGCACCCCACCGCGGTTGGAGGGTTGCCGGCCAGCAAGCCGGGGCTATGCGCTGGCACTCATGACCGATTCGCACTGTATCGCACGCCCGCCGGTCGTTGCCACCTCGGGCGATCGGTGTGCCCACGCGTCGCCGCCGGTAGCCGCTGACAAGTGTGCGGTTTACTGCGGGACACGCCGTGCGCCGCGAGTAGGGCACACATGTGTGCGCCGGGAGGGCCGGTCGCCGCTGACAAGTGTGCGGTTTACTGCGGGACACGCCGTGCGCCGCGAGTAGGGCACACATGTGTGCGCGGAGATGGGGGCGGGTGCGACGGGCGGGGCGGGTGTGACGGAGGCGACGTCAGCCGGCCGGCGGCGCCATCGGCTGGGGCGAGGCGTTGTCCTCGACGAACTCGGCGATCAGCTCGGTGACCATGCCCGGCGCCTCGAGCATGGGGATGTGGCCCAGGCCGTCGAGCTTGTGGATCGTCGACCCCGCGGGCAGGTTCTCGGTGAAGTGCCGGTTGCCGCGCGGAGTGGGGAACACCCGGTCCTTCCCGCAGAGCACCAGCTGCACCGGGGTGCGAATCTCTTCGAGCTCCAGCAGGCCGGGCGCCGTCAGCGTCTTGACCAGCAGTGCGATGTAGGCGTGGCAGTGTGTGGCGTCGTCGAGCAGGGCCAGCAGGTCAGGGTTGTCGGGGCCGTCGGCGGGCCCGCTGACCATCAGGGTGGCGATGCGGCGGCCGAACGGGATGTCCAGGATCCGGGGCCCGGCCAGGCGGGCGGCCAGCAGCGCTGGCCCCATGGCCAGGAACTTGGCGATGGTCTCGAACTTGGTCGGTGAGAAACGGGTCCAGCCGCCCGCGGGCGCGACGGCGGTCAGGCTGCGGGCGCGACCGCGCCGCTCCAGCTCGAAGGCCACCCAGCCGCCCAGGGAATTGCCCACGACATGCGCTGTGTCCCAACCTAATTCGTCGAGCTGTCGTTCCACGTGGTCGACCAGCAGACCGGTGTCCATGACCCAGGAGCTGATGGTCGGTCCGCCGTTGTGGCCGGCCATGGTGGGCGCGAAGACCTCGAGTCCGCCCCGCTGGTCGAGTTGCTCGGCCACGGTGCGCCAGACGTTCTGCGAGCACAGGAAAGGGTGCAGGAGCAGGACCGGTTCACCCGAGCCCAGATGGATCGGCGCGACGCCGACGGCGGGGGAGTTCATGCGGACCGACATTAAGGTGATACCGGCGGTACCGCAATACTGCCGAGTTCGATTCCGGGCGTTTCGCTGCGTTAGGGTCGTGCTCCGTGATCGTCAGCACCATCAACGTCAACGGCATCCGCGCCGCGGTCAAGCACCGCTCCGCCGACAACCTGGGCCTGCTGCCCTGGCTGGCGCAGACCAATGCCGACGTGGTGTGCCTGCAGGAGACCAGGGCCGACGACGAGCAACTGGCCGCCGCGCTGGCACCTGCCCTGGACGACTGTTGGCAGCTGGCCTCCGCCGAGCCCCACCTCAAAGGCCGAAACGGCGTCGCGGTCCTGAGTCGGCACCCGTTCGACGCGGTCCGCGTGGGCGTCGGAGTCGACGAGTTCGCCGACCACGGTCGCTACCTCGAGGTCGACATCGCGAACCTCACCGTCGCCAGCGTGTACGTCCAGACCGGCGAGGCCGAGACGCCCCGGCAGCTGGAAAAGGAACGGTTCATGGTGGCGCTGGCCAAACGGATGGCCGAGCTGAGCACCTCGGGGCGGGACGCGGTGGTGTGCGGGGACTGGAACATCGCCCACACCGAGAACGACATCAAAGCCTGGAAGGCCAACGTCAAGAAGTCGGGTTTTTTGCCCGCCGAGCGGCAGTGGGTGGGGGAACTGCTCGACGCGGGCTGGGTCGACGTGGTCCGGCATCTGCACCCTGACATGGCGGGGCCCTACAGCTGGTGGTCCTGGCGCGGCAAGGCCTTCGACAACGACGCCGGGTGGCGGATCGACTACCAGCTGGCCAACCAGCAACTGGCGGCCCGCACCGTCGCCGCCCGGGTGGAGCGGCCCGAGGCGTACGCGCTGCGGTGGTCTGATCACGCCCCGGTGACGGTCGAGTACGTCTAGCCGCAGCCGGGTTCGGACGTCGCGCCGGGGGTGCCCGCTCCCTCGATCGCGGTGCGCACCGCGTCGTGCACCCGGGGATCCCAGGTCAGCCCGGTTTCCCACGGCAGGCCCGCGGTCTCGGAGACGAAGATGCTGTGGGTGTCGTCGAACTGCAGGCACCGCCGGTGAGGTAACACCCGCTCGCTGATGTCCACGGCGAGCGCGCTGGTGACCGCGACCAACCCGTCGTTGGGCCACACTGTGCGATTCACCGGGCCGGCCATGGTGAAGCGGTCGCCGGCGATCAGGGTCACCGGGATCTCGTCGAGAACCCCGGCCTGGTACTCGTTCCAACCGTCGGGCCCCATCAGGAACGCTTGATTGACCTCGCGACCGGAGCCGGCCATCAGCCGTTGGACCTCGGCCTGCATACCGTCCATCGCCGTCTCACAGAACCGGTCACCCAGACAGTCGGACTTCGGCGTGATGCCGTTGGCGTAGTCGGACAGGTAAGACCCCTGCCACGGGGTCCCGATGGTGGTCAGCGAGCGGATCCGGATGGGTGAATCGAGGCTCTGCAGCACGGCGAACGCGGCACGGGAGTACAGACCGCCCATGGAGTGACCCACGACATCGAGCTCACGGACGCCGAATTCGTCCTGCAGGTAGGTGAAGAAGCGCGCCAGATGTTCGCCGGCGGTGTCGATGCTGCCGGTCGAATTCACCGTCATGTTCTCGGGCAGGGTGACGGGGCAGTCGCCGAATGCGCCGAAGCCCGGCTGGTCGACGACGGGTCCGCGTCCGGCGAGTGCGGGCGAGGTGTAGACCGTGTGGCCGTGATCCAGGAGGTGTTGGCGCAGCGCGGTATCGGTGTTGCCTGCCGCCAATCCGGTGGCGCAGGCCTGATCCGGAGTGGTGAACGGGCTCGTGGCGTCGCCACCGGACACGATCACCACGGCGCGGCCGGTCGGTGGCGGAGCGGCGCCGGCAGCGGGTGCGCTGCACACGGCCGACATCATAAGGATGGTCACGGCGACCAACAACCTGTGCATGCCACCCACCTGTTCGCGTGTTGTGTTGTCAGGATGCTAGCGAGCCCCTCCGGTGCCGCGTGGGATGATCGATCCATCATGAGCGACACCAGCCGCACGCCTGCCCGCCAGGTCGTCTTCTCCGGCGCCCAACCCACCTCCGATTCCCTGCATCTGGGCAACGCCCTCGGCGCGGTCAAGCAGTGGGTGGCTCTGCAGGAGAGCTTCGACGCGTACTTCTGCGTCGTGGATCTGCACGCCATCACCGTCGCGCAGGACCCCAAGCAGCTGCGCCAGCGCACCCTGGTGACGGCCGCCCAGTATCTTGCGCTGGGCGTCGATCCGTCCAAGGCGACGGTGTTCGTCCAGAGTCACGTGCCCGCACACGCCGAATTGGCTTGGGTGCTGGGATGTTTCACGGGGTTCGGGCAGGCCGCGCGGATGACCCAGTTCAAGGACAAGTCGCAGAAGCAGGGCAGCGACTCGACCACCGTGGGTCTGTTCACCTATCCGGTGCTGATGGCCGCCGACATCCTGCTCTACAACACCGATCTGGTCCCGGTGGGCGAGGACCAGCGCCAGCACCTGGAGCTGACGCGTGACCTGGCGCTGCGGCTGAACGCACAGTACAAGAAGCTTTTCGTGGTGCCCGAGGCGATGATTCCGGAGTCGGCGGCCAAGATCCAGGACCTGCAGGAGCCCAGCGCCAAGATGAGCAAGTCGGCCGTCACCGACGCCGGGTTGATCAGTCTGCTCGACGATCCGGCCAAGACCGCCAAGAAGATTCGTTCGGCGGTGACCGACAGCGAGCGCGAGATCCGCTTCGACCGCGAGGCCAAGCCCGGGGTGTCGAATCTGTTGACCATCCAGTCTGCGGTCACCGGTGTGACGATCGACGCCCTGGTTGCCGGATACCAGGGCCGCGGGTACGGCGATCTGAAGAAGGAGACCGCCGAGGCGGTGGTGGAGTTCGTGACCCCCATCAAGTCCCGGGTCGATGAACTCCTCGCCGACCGCGCCGAGTTGGAGGCGATTCTGGCCGCCGGGGCGGCGCGGGCGCAGGAGGTGTCTGCGAAGACGCTGGATCGGGTATATGACCGGCTGGGCTTTCTGGCTCGGCGAAGATGACGACGTGGGAGGCTGGCAGTGACGGATCCGGCCCGCTCGGACACCGAGGTCGACGACATCGACGCCGAGGCTGAGAAGCCGGGATTGCTGGACCGCTACCGCGCCCGCTGGCACTGGTTCGATCACGTGATGCGGGCGCAGCAGCGCTACACCGACTCCAAGGGTGACTTCTACGCCGCCGGCATCACCTACTTCACCATCTTCGCGCTCTTCCCCCTGTTGATGGTCGGGTTCGCGATCGGCGGCTTCGTGCTGGCCGGATCTCCAGAGCTGATGGCCCAGGTGCAGGGTTGGATCCGCTCGAGCGTCTCCGGTGACATGGGCCAGCAACTGATCACGTTGATGGACTCGGCCATCGAATCGCGCGCCACGGTCGGTGCTATCGGACTGGCCACGGCGGCGTGGGCCGGGCTGGGCTGGATCGGCAATCTGCGTGAGGCCCTGAGCCAGATGTGGGGCCTGTTCCGCGATGAGCCACAGGGTTTCCTGCGCACCAAGTTGTCAGACCTGTCGGCATTGGTCTCGGTATTCGTGGCGATCGTCTTGACGTTCGCGCTGACCGCCCTCAGCAGCGGCAGCACCATGCGAACAGTGCTGCAGTTCTTCGGAGTGGGCGACATCCCGGGTCTGGGGGTGGGGCTGCAGGTGGCCTCCCGCGTCGCGTCGGTGCTGGTGTCATGGCTGCTGTTCACCACCATGATCGCCCGGCTGCCGCGGGAGTCGATCAGCTTCCGCAGCAGTATCAGGGCCGGGCTGATCGCCGCCGTCGGGTTCGAGATTTTCAAATTGGTGGCTTCGATCTACCTGCAGTCGGTGGTCACCGGACCGGCCGGCGCGACGTTCGGTCCGGTGCTGGGCCTGATGGTGTTCGCCTACATCACCGCGCGGCTCATCCTGTTCTCGACCGCCTGGGCCGCCACCTCCAAGGACAATCTCCAGGAGGACGTGGTACCGCCGCCCGAGCCGGCGGTGATCACCACCCGGGTCATCACCCGGCCCGGTATCGGCCCCCTGCAGGCTGCCGCGGCCGCCGCCGTGGGAGCGGTTGGTGTGCTCGGTCTTTCGCGAATCAGGCGGCGCGAGAACGACGATTGACCGCGCGGGCGATCAGGATCAGCCCGAACACCACCACGGTCCCCACCACCGCCACGCCGACGCGCACCGGTACCGCGTCCGCAGCCGGGACCAGGGTGGCCGCCTGCGCCGCTGCCACTGCGGCCATGTCGTCGATCGGTTGCTTCTCCTTGGGCTGCAGAGCCGGGTCCGGGTCCACCAGTTTCCCGACCGAGGTGCCGGCCGGCAGGCTGAAGCCGTAGTCCAGCAGGCGCGCGGCCTGCTCCCAGGGCGCAATCGGTTGTCTGGTGCCCTTGAGCAGAACCGTCACCAGTCGGCGGCCGTCCCGCTCGGCGGCGCCGACGAAGGTCTGGCCGGCGTCGTCGGTGTACCCGGTCTTGCCGCCGAGCGCGCCGGGGTAGTTGTAGAGCAGCTTGACGTCGTTGACGACTTCGTACGGCGGGTTGCCGTCGCGCCCAGGGAAATCGAAGGACTGCGTGCGCACGATGTCGGTGAACGTCGGGTTCTGCCAGGCGTACCGGTAGAACAGCGCCAGGTCGTAGGCCGAGGTGCTCATGCCGGGCCCGTCCAGACCGGACGGGGTGGCGGCGCGGGTGTCGCGGCCACCGAGCTGGCTCGCCAGAGTGTTGAGCTTGCCCAGTGCGGCGTCCCACCCGCCCAGCTGCATCGCCAGGGCATGGGCGGCGTCGTTGCCGGAGTGCATCATCAGGCCGTGCAGCAGGTCGTTGACCGTGTAGAAGCCGCCGGGGCCGACGCCCACCTTGGTGCCCTCGGCGTTGGCATCGTCCTGGGTTCCGGGCACCTGCTTGTTGAGGTTCAGCTCCCGCAATGACGCCAGCGCGGTGAGCACCTTGATGACACTGGCGGGGCGGTGGCGGCCATGGGGATCGCGGGCGGCGATCACCTCGCCGGTGTCCATGTCGGCCACGATCCACGATTCGGCCGAGACGTCGCCGGGGACCGGCGGGGTGTTGGGTGCGGCGATGATGCCGCAGCCGCCGAGGGCGTCTCCGCCCACGGGCTTGGCGGGCACGGCCAGCGGGGCCGGAGTGGGATCGCCGGGCTTGGGCACCTCGGAGGCGTCGACGGCCGGCGGGGTGGTGACCCGGTAGGGGCAGGCTTCGGGTTCGGCGTGCGCCAAGGCGGGGCTGCTCAGCGCGATCAGCGCCACCGCGAGCGCGGCGGCGTGCCGGAACAGGGGTCGTGTGGTCGCCATCGGGATGGAGATTAAGCGACCGATGCGGGCATTTCGGGGAGCCGCGCTGTGACTGATGTGAACCATGTTGTTTCTGAGGTCACGTGGACCGAGAGTGGACCGGCAGCGAGATGGCTACATCTGTCATTCGTCGGAGTCAGACAGCAGCAATGACGATCACGCGCGGTTGTCGACCCTCTCAGCAGTGTTTACCATGAGCTCGCTCGGCGATCAGCTATCGCTGTGTACAGGTGGAACCTGTGTCAGTGGCAGGTGCTCATGGGATCGGGGGACGGTCGGTGGATGGTGCGTGCATACAGACGACTCGAGATGGGCGGCTTGGTGGTGACGCCGCCGCGGTTCGCGGCCCCCTGCGGTTGCCGGGACTCGATGATGTGGAGCACGAATGCTGGCGTCAGTTCAGTGAATCGGCGACCCGGATCGGTGATCTGCTGCAGCGCACCCTGACGCGCGAGCACGGCTTCAGCCTGCACGACGTCATGCTGCTGCAGACGCTGGCGACCGCACCCGCCGGGTCGGCCCGGATGGGCGATCTGGCCGACGCGCTGGTGCTGTTGCCGAGCCGCCTCACCCAGCAGGTGGCCAGAATGGAGGGCGCGGGTCTGGTGGTGCGCAGCGTCAGTCCGCAGGACCGCCGGGGTGTGGTCGCCTCCATCACCGACGCCGGCCGGGTGCGGCTGGGGCCGGCGCTGGACACCTATGCCCGCGTTGTGCGCAGCCACTTCCTCGATCCGGTCACCCGCCGCCAGATGACGTCGATCGGCGACAGCTGCCGGCGGGTCGGCAGCGGGTTCGTCACGCCCCCGCAGCGGCCGAAACCGCTGAGCCTGTGACGAAGTCGGCCCCTGCCGGTGGCAGGGGCCGACTCGGATCGTTACGTCACATCCGGGCAGACGCCTCGGTCAGCACGTTGTGCAGGATGTCGTAGATGGCGTCGAATTCGCGCTGGCCGCAGATCAGCGGCGGCGCCAGCTGCACCACTGGGTCGCCGCGGTCATCGGCGCGGCAGTACAGACCGGCCTCGAACAGCGCCGGAGTGAGGAATCCGCGTAGCAGCCGCTCGCACTCCTCGTCGTTGAAGGTCTCCTTGGTGGCTTTGTCCTTGACCAGCTCGATGCCGTAGAAGAAACCCTCGCCGCGGACGTCGCCGACGATCGGAATGTCGAGCAGCTTCTCCAGCGTCGCCCGGAACGCCGGGGCGTTCTGCTTCACGTGGTCGTTGATCCCCTCGCGTTCGAAGATGTCGAGGTTGGCCAGCGCCACCGCCGCCGATACCGGGTGACCGCCGAAGGTGTAGCCGTGCCCGAAGACGGTGGAGCCGTCATTGAAGGGCTCGAACAGACGGTCGCTGGCGATCATCGCGCCGATCGGGGAGTACCCGGACGTCAGCCCCTTGGCGCAGGTGATGATGTCGGGGGTGTAGCCGAAGTCGTTGCAGGCGAACATCGATCCGATGCGGCCGTAGGCGCAGATCACCTCGTCGGAGACCAGCAGGACGTCGTACTCGTCGCAGATCTCGCGCACCCGCTCGAAGTATCCGGGCGGCGGCGGGAAGCACCCGCCGGCATTCTGCACCGGCTCGAGGAACACCGCGGCCACGGTGTCGGGGCCTTCGTATTCGATGGCCTCGGCGATCCGGTCGGCACAGTAGCGGCCGAACGCCTTGGGATCGGTGCTGAACTGCTCGGGAGCCCGGTAGAAGTTGGTGTTGGGCACCCGGAAGCCGCCGGGGGTCGGCGGATCGAAGGGTGCCTTGAACGCCGGGATGCCGGTGATGGCCAGCGCGCCCTGCGGCGTGCCGTGATAGGCGATGGAACGCGAGATCACCTTGTACTTGCCCGGTTTGCCGGTCAGCTTGAAGTACTGTTTGGCCAACTTCCAGGCGCTTTCGACGGCCTCGCCGCCGCCGGTGGTGAAGAACACCCGGTTCAGGTCGCCGGGTGCGTAGCCGGCGATGCGCTCTGCCAGCTCGATCGCCGGCGGCGTGGCGAACGACCACAGCGGGAAGAACGCCAGCGACTCCGCCTGCTTGGCGGCGGTCTCGGCCAGCTCGGCGCGGCCGTGGCCGACCTGGACGACGAACAGCCCCGAGAGCCCGTCGATGTACTTGTTGCCCTCGCTGTCCCAGATGTGGACGCCGTCACCACGGGTGATGATCGTCGGTGTGATCCCTTCACCGTGGCGGGCGAAGTGGCCCCACAGGTGCCGGTCGGCCTTGGCGGACAGTCCGCCGGCCAGATGTTGTTCGGTTTCCGAGATTATTGTCATCGCGTACCCCAATTGTATTGCTGTTTAACAAGTTTCAGATAAACCAACGTTTCGGTGGATATCACCCCTGGGACGGCGCGGATTTGTGTGTTGAGCAGGTCCAGCAGGTCGTCGTCGTCCTCGCAGACCACTTCGACGATGGCGTCGAAGGAGCCAGCGGTCAGGACCACGTAGTCGACGGATGCGATCTTCGACAGCTCGTCGGCGACCTTGAGGGTGTCGCCGGTGCACTTGATGCCGATCATCGCCTGGCGGGCGAAACCGAGCTGCATCGGGTCGGTCACCGCGACGATCTGCATCACGCCCGCGTCGACCAGCCGCTGCACCCGCTGACGTACCGCCGCCTCGGACAACCCGACAGCCTTGCCGATGCCCGCGTAGGATCGACGGCCATCCTGCTGCAGGTTCTCGATGATGGCCTTGGACAGTTCATCGAGCTGCATCGCCGGCCCGCCCGGGCTCGCGCGAAGATGCCCGGAGCCGATCCCGCCCAATTCGCGCATGGTCCTGATTGTGCACGGAATCAGTTGCGATGGGCAACTAATACTTTCAATATGCTCAGTCGGACCGGTTCAGGTCGAGTGAATACGTACAATCAGCCCTGGTCTGGGCAGTGCCGTTCGGCTACGGTGGCACGCATGACTGCTGTATCTGCGGCCGTGGCCTCCAGCTGGATCAACGGCGCACCGGTGCATACCGCCGGACCGCTGCACACCGTCATCAACCCGGCCGACGGCGCCGCGGTGGCGCAGCTGTCCCTGGCCACCCCCGCCGACGTGGACATCGCCGTCGCCTCCGCCCGCACAGCCCTGCCCGAGTGGTCGCGCGCCACCCCGGCGCAGCGGTCATCGGTGCTGGCCACATTGGCCGAGTTGATGGAGGCCAACGCTGCGGTGTTCATCGCCGAAGAAGTGAGTCAGACGGGCAAGCCGGTGCGGTTGGCGACCGAGTTCGACGTCCCCGGCAGCATCGACAATGTCGCTTTCTTCGCCGGTGCAGCGCGGCATCTGGAGGGCAAGGCCAGCGCCGAGTACTCCGGCGATCACACGTCGAGCATCCGGCGTGAGGCAGTCGGCGTGGTTGCCACCATCACGCCCTGGAACTACCCGCTGCAGATGGCGGTCTGGAAGGTGATCCCGGCGCTGGCCGCCGGCTGTGCCGTGGTCATCAAGCCGGCCGAACTGACGCCGCTGACCACGCTGACCCTGGCCAGACTCGCCACCGAGGCCGGCTTGCCCGACGGGGTGCTCAACGTCGTCACCGGCGCCGGCCACGATGTGGGCACGGCACTGGCCGGCCACCCGGACGTCGACGTGGTGACCTTCACCGGGTCGACGCCGGTGGGGCGCAAGGTGATGGCGGCCGCGGCCACCCACGGGCACCGCACGCAGCTCGAACTCGGCGGCAAGGCGCCGTTCGTCGTGTTCGACGACGCCGACCTCGATGCGGCGGTTCAGGGCGCGGTGGCGGCATCGCTGATCAACAGCGGGCAGGACTGCACCGCCGCCACCCGGGCGATCGTGGCCCGCGATCTCTACGACGACTTCGTGGCCGGCGTCGGCGAGGTGATGAGTTCGATCGTGGTCGGCGATCCCTCCGACCCGGACACCGACCTGGGGCCGTTGATCTCGTTCGCCCACCGCGCCAAGGTCGCAGGGATGGTCGAGCGCGCGCCGGGGCAGGGTGGCAGGGTCGTGACCGGCGGTGTGGCGCCGGAGCTTCCCGGGGCCTTCTACCGCCCCACGCTGATCGCCGACGTCGCCGAGGATTCCGAGGTGTACCGCGACGAGATCTTCGGCCCGGTGCTCACCGTGCGGGCGTTCGACGGTGACGACGACGCCCTGCGACAGGCCAATGACACCGACTATGGGCTCGCGGCCTCGGCGTGGACCCGCGACGTCTACCGGGCGCAGCGCGCCTCCCGCGAGATCAAGGCCGGGTGCGTGTGGATCAACGACCACATCCCGATCATCAGCGAGATGCCGCACGGTGGGGTGGGCGCCTCCGGATTCGGCAAGGACATGAGTGACTACTCCTTCGAGGAGTATCTCACCATCAAGCACGTGATGAGCGACATCACCGCCGTGGCCGACAAAGACTGGCACCGAACGATTTTCATCAAGCGCTAGGGTCAGTCGACGACCACGCCGGCGCGTCGCATCGCGGCGGTGATCAGGTGGTAGTCGATGGCGCCGTGGTGGCGCGCCAACGCGTCGGCGTCATCGGCGCGGCGGTCCTCGATCGCGCGGACCAACTGCTCGTGCTCGTGCAGTGCCCGCTTCTCCATCGCGGCCATGGTGGACGGTTCGCCCCACAGGTGCGCGGGGGCGCCGATGGACACCGTCGCCTTCAGGTTGAGCAGCACCCCGGTCAGCACGTCGTTGTGCGCGGCATCGTTGATGGCCAGGTGTAGCCGACTGTCTGCCTGCTGCGCCGGCAAACCCGAGTCCGCCGACCGGTAGTCGCCGAAGCGCTCCCACAGGATCGCGACGTCGTCGTCGGTGCGGGATTCGGCTGCCGCGCGGCACACCGCCCCCTGGAGGCGGCAGATGGCGTCGCACCGGTCGCGTAGTTCGACCAGGCGGTGCGACAGCGTGCGGCCCACGGTCTCGGTGGAGGAGTCGGGCCACTGGTCGCAGACGAAGGAGCCGCCTCCGCGTCCGCGCCGGGTCTCCAGCAGACCGCGCTCCACCAGGCGCGCCAGGGCGGCCCGAACGGTCATCCGGCCGGCGCCCAGGGCAGCGGCCAACTCCCGCTCGCCCGGCAGGCGGGCGCCGGGGAGGTATTCACCGATGGCGATCGCCGTGATCAGCCGGTCGGTCACTTCGTCCACGCGGGTCGAGGAGTCCAGCTGTTGATGCAGCACACCGGTCTGCGGCGGCGGGGGCGCGTCGCGCGCCGCCGCCGTGGAATGCCAGCCGTTGTGGGCCATTGCTTCACCCCTGTTCGTCAACTCGATGTTAATTCCCCCGATATGGTCTTGCCGCGAGACCTTTAGAGGTTCATGCTGTGCGGGTGCCTCGCGCAGAACGTTTCGTGCCTTTCGGTGATCACCAGACCTGGGTGCAGATCACCACACCGGTCAACGCCGATCCGCATGCCCTCCCGCTGGTGGTGCTGCACGGCGGCCCGGGCATGGCGCACAACTACGTCGCCAACATCGCCGAACTGGCGCAGGAAACCGGCCGTGTCGTGGTGCACTACGACCAGCTCGGCTGCGGTGCGAGCACCCACCTGCCCGATGCCCCTGCCGACTTCTGGACCCCGGCGCTGTTTGTCGACGAGTTCGACAACCTGTGCCGGGCACTGGAACTCGAGCGCTACCACCTGCTGGGCCAATCCTGGGGCGGCATGCTGGGCGCGGAGATCGCAGTACGGCAACCCGCCGGGCTGGCGTCCCTGTCGATCTGTAACTCGCCGGCCTCCATGGAGCTGTGGGTGGCCGCGGCCGGCGAGCTGCGTGACCAACTGCCCCCCGAGGCCCGCGACGCCCTGACCAAGCATGAAGCCGCCGGCACCGTGACCGATCCGGAGTACCTGGCGGCGACGGCCGAGTTCTACCGCCGTCACGTGTGCCGGGTGGAGCCCATGCCGAAGGACTTCCTCGACAGCGAAGCCCAGATGGAAGCCGAACCGACGGTGTACCACACCATGAACGGGCCCAACGAGTTTCACGTCGTCGGCTCGCTGCGGCAGTGGAGCATCATCGACCGGTTGCCGTCGATCACGGCGCCCACCCTGGTGGTGGCCGGCGAGTTCGACGAGGCCACCCCGGCCACCTGGGCGCCCTACGTCACGCAGATCCCCGGTGCCCGCCCCCACGTGTTTGCCGGCGCCAGTCACTGCACCCATCTGGAGCAGCCGGCGCAATTCCGTTCCCTGATAGCCGGATTCCTCGCCGGCTGTGAAGCTTCCGCTCAGTAGAAGGACGACGACATGGTCGACATCAAACCCGACGAGGGGCACCAGCGCAGCCTCGAATCATTCGGCTACAAGCAGGAACTGCACCGCTCGGTCAGCACCTTCGACCTGCTGGTCTACGGGCTGGTGTTCATGGTGCCGATCGCGCCGTGGGCCATTTTCGGCACGGTCTACAACAGCTCGTCGGGCATGGTGCCGCTGGTGTACGCCATCGGGCTGGTCGCCATGCTCTTCACGGCGCTGGCGTACTCGCAAATGGCCAAGTCCTTCCCGCTGGCCGGCTCGGTCTTCTCCTACGTCGGACGCGGAATCCACCCCGGGGTGGGCTTTTTCGCCGGCTGGGTGATGCTGCTGGACTACCTGCTGATTCCCACGCTGCTCTACGTCTTCGCCGCCGAATCGATGATCGGACTGTTCCCCGGCACCCAACGCTGGATGTGGGCCGTCCTCTTCGTGCTGGTGAACACCGTGATCAACCTGCTGGGAGTCGACACCCTCAAGATCGCGAACCGGGTGTTCCTGGCCATCCAACTGGTGTTCGTGGTGATCTTCGTCGTCATCGCCGTGCGCGCCATCAGCGGCGCCACCCTGCCTGACGTCGGCTGGAGTACCACGCCGCTGTGGAACCCGGAGCTGGTCAGCGCGCCGCTGCTGGCCGCCGCACTGTCCATCGCCGTGCTCAGCTTCCTCGGCTTCGACGGCATCGCCACCATGTCCGAGGAATCGACCGGTACCCGGAACCCGGCCGGGCGGGCCATGATCGGGGCGTTGTTCATCGTTGCGTTCCTGTTCATCCTGCAGACCTGGCTGGCCAGCCTGCTGGCCGGCGGCCGTGAGGCGTTCGACGACAGCGAGGCGGGTAACGCGTTCTTCAACCTGGTTCAGGCCGCCTCCAGCACCGGGTGGATGGACGCCTTCTTCGTGGTCAACGTGCTGGCGGTCGGCTTCGCCAACGCCATGGCTGCGCAGGCGGCCACCAGTCGCCTGCTGTTCTCGATGAGCCGCGACCGCCAGCTTCCGCACTTCCTGTCCAAGATCAGCGCACGACAGGTCCCGCTGGCGGCCCTACTGACCGTGAGCGCCCTGAGCCTGGTGCTGGTGTTGTTCTTCGTCGGGCAGATCGGGCTGATCTCCTCGCTGGTGAACTTCGGGGCGCTGACCGCGTTCTGCCTGCTGCACCTGTCGGTGTTGTGGTTCTACCTGGTGCGCAAGAAGTCGAAGAACTACCTGCTGCACCTGGTGGTGCCGACACTGGGCTTCGTGATCATCGGCTACGTGCTGTTCAACGCCGACTCGCTGGCCAAGATCGGCGGCGTGACCTGGCTGGTGCTGGGTGCAATCGTGTTCGCCATCAACCGGTTCCGCGGAGTCCGCACCGAACCCTCGGCGGATCACGCCGCCGAGCCCACGCGCGTGCAACCCTGACCGACGCTGCTACTGACCCTTCGGGACCACGATCACCGGGACGTCGACGCCGGCGAGGATCCGCGCCGCCGTGGACCCCAGGAAGATCCGACGCGGTGCGGCGAACCGGCTCGATCCCACCACCAGCAGATCCCCGTCGGCCCATTTCAGTTTGCGCAGCGCTGATTCCAAGGTGGTGCCGTCGGCCACCAGGGACTGGATGTCGGGCGCCTCGGGGACCGAGCGGGCGGCGGTGAGCAAATTCTGCTCGGCGGCCTCCACCTGCATGCGCCGCGCGACGGCCGTCGAGCCCTTTTCCGGGATGTTCTCGATGGTGACCAGCGAGATCATCCGTAGCGGCAGGGCGGCCGCGCTGGCCAGGGTCAACGCGATCGGCAGCGGATTGTCGGTGCGATCGGTGGTGGGGACGGCGACGGTGATCTCGCGGATCTTCACGGGCGGCTCGTCGCTCCAGCCTCTGGGCGCCAGGGCCACCGGGATGGGGGAGCAGTGCAGCAGGGCGCCGGCCACCGGGCCGATGGTGTGCCCGCCGAAGAATCCGTCCTTGGCGCCGCCCACCACGATCATGTCCGAGTGCTTGCTCTCGGCGAACTCGATCAGTGATTCGGCGAACGATTCCCCGACCAGCACAGCCGAACTCGCGGTCACCCCCCAGTCAGCCAGGGTGGCCACCGCCTCGGCCACCCACTTCTCACCCTGGCTCACCAGCATCTGCTGATACTCCGCGCGGCCGGGGTGCCCGTCGGGCAGCTCCTCCCGCACGATCAGCACCACGTCGACGTCGGCGTCGAAGGTCAGCGCCAGATCCGCGGCCAGGGCGATGCCGTCCTTACCGGTGGGGGTGGCCAGATACCCGACTGTCAGATGCATGACTCGAACCTGTGCTTTCGCTTCAGAAGGTGTCCGGCACCTTGACTTCGGTGGTGGCATTGAGGGTTTCGCCCCGGAAGAACCGCTTGGTGCCGAAGGCGAAGCAGGCCAGCATCAGCGGGATGCCCAGCACCAGCATGCCGACGCCGAGCACAAAGACCCCGCCGATCGACCCGAAAGCGGTATAGCCGTAATCGGGTTGGATCATGTCGGTGGCGCTCTGGACGAACGCCCAGGTCATCGCGATGGCGCCGAGGAGGGGGAAGATGCCGCGGAAGAACAGGTTGCGCGCCGAGGTGAACAACGTCCGGCGGAAGTACCAGACGCAGGCGTAGGCGGTGATGCCGTAGTAGAAGGCGACGGCCAAGCCCAGTGAGGCCACCGAGTCGGCGAGCGCGTTCTCCGACAGGAAGCTCAACACCAGGTAGAAGAACAGCGCCGCGATACCCATCACGATGGTGCCGAAGGCCGGGGTCATGTACCGCGGATGGACGCTGGCGAACCGCTTCGGGATGGCCTCATAGACCGCCATCGACAAAGTGCCGCGAGCGGTGGGCAAGATGGTGGTCTGCGTCGAGGACAGACCCGAGATCGAGACGGTCAGCAGCAGCAGGGACGCCGCGATGCTGCCGGCCACCGGCTCGCCGAGGATGGTCAGCACATCGTCGGCGTTCTCCTCGTTGTTCAGTCCGATCCCCGTGTCTCCGAAGCCGGCGAAGGATTGCACCGCATAGGCCACCAGTACATAGGTGCACACCAGGATCAAGGTGGTGATGACGGCGGCGATCCCGGGTGTCTTACCCGGGTTCTTGGTCTCCTCGCCGACGGCCAGGCAGGCGTCCCACCCCCAATAGATGAAGATGCACAAGATGATGGCCGCTGCGATGGCCGAGGAGTCCAGGCCGGTGGGCAGCAACCACGACAAGGACGGGGTGATGGCCTGTTCACCTGCGGTACCGGAGAACACGCGCACCAGTGCCCATACGCTGACCACGATCAGCACCCCGAACTGGATGGCGATCAAGACGTTCTGCACCCGTTCGGACACCACGATGCCGCGGGCGCTCAGCAAGGTCATCGCAAAGATGAAGAACGACCCGAGCAGTACCTTGGCGGTCAGGTTGTCGGCCAGGGAATCCAGACCCAGGAACTTGAACAGATAGATTGCGGCGACCTCGGAAACGTTGGCCAGCACGATGATTGCGGAGACCGCCAGGCCCCAGCCGCCGATCCAGCCGATCCAGGGGCCGAACGCTTTGACCCCCCAGGTGAAGGTGGTGCCACAGTCCGGGGTGTCCTGGGACAGTTCTTTGTAGGCGAAGGCCACCAGCAGCATCGGGATGAACGCCAGCACGAACATCGACGGCGCCTTGTCGCCCACCGCCAGCACGACGTACCCCAGCGTGGCGGCGAGGCTGTAGGCGGGAGCGACGGCGGCCAGGCCGATCACGATGTTGCCGACCAGTCCGAGGGCACCGGCTTGCAGGCCCTTGCCGGTGGTCGCCGCGGGCGGCGGTTGCGCTATTGCCATGGACGCAAAATATACGGTTCCCGTTGTTGCTGCGAGGCGTTACCACCGAATAGTTTTCCTGCGGGTAACACCGCGACCGAAGACGTTGCCCAGCGCCGGTTCTGATGCGCTGCCGGCCAACCAGGGCCGAGGCTAGGCTCGATTTCGTGACCACTGCAGACGGGCGCGCCGACGTGTTCGAGACGCTGCGGCCGCACCTGCTCGCGGTGGCCTACCGACTCACCGGTTCGTTTGCCGACGCCGAGGATGCCGTGCAGGACGCGTGGCTGCGGTGGGACCGCAGCCACGAATCGGTCGCCGATCCACCGGCCTGGCTGACGACGGTGGTGAGCCGGCTGTGTCTGGACCGGTTGCGGTCAGCCGCTCACCGCCGCGAGACGTACACAGGGCCATGGTTGCCCGAGCCGGTGGTGACACACGTCGCTGATCCAGACCCGCTGGGCGTGGTGGTGGCCGACGAGGAGGCCCGGTTTGCGGCAATGGTGGTACTCCAACGGCTCGGCCCGGCTCAGCGCGTGGCCTTCGTCCTGCACGACGGCTTCGGGATGCCGTTCAGGGAGGTGGCCGACGTCCTGGACATCAGCGCCGCGGCGGCCCGTCAACTCGCTTCGCGCGCTCGCAAGCTCGTCTCTGACGCCCCGGCCCCAACCCGCCACCCCGGGCACGAAGAGCTGGTCGGCAGGTTGCTGGCGGCGATGGCCGACGGAGACTTGGCCGCCGTGGTGCAGGCGTTGCATCCCGACGTCACCTTCACCGGCGATGCGAACCGCCATGCACCCACGGCCGTCCAGGTGATCCGCGGCCCCGACAAGGTGGCCCGTTTCCTGTTCGGCCTGGCGGCCCGTTACGGCCCCGCGTTCCACACATCCGCCCGGCTCGTCCTGGTCAACGGCGACCTGGGGTTCTACACACCGGGCACGCCCGCCGGCGATGGCTTTCCCGCCATGGCGCCGCACATCGTGGCGTTGACGGTCTGCGACGACGCAGTGAGCGCGCTGTGGGACATCGCCAACCCGGACAAGTTCAGTGCGTCGCCGTTGCGGGGTCAGCCACAATGAGCGTTCGCTCGTTCACGTTCCAGGAGGGCCCATGCAAGCGGACACGCCCGTCGCTGTCGTCACCGGCGCCGGCAGTGCGGAGGGCATCGGCTTCGCCTCGGCGCGCCTGATCGGCCGATCGCACCGGGTGCTGGTCGCCGCCACCTCCGACCGGATCCATCAGCGCGTCGACGAACTGAGGGCAGGCGGTGTCGACGCCGCGGGTTTCGTCGGCGACCTCAGCGATTCCGCCGTGGCCGCTGCCTTGGTGGAATCGGCGCGCGCGCAGTGGGGTCGGGTCGACGTGCTGATCAACAACGCGGGCATGGTGGCCACCACCGGCGCGGAGCAGCAACTCGCCGCAGGCGAGACACCGGACGACCAGTGGCGGGCAGCACTGGCACGCAACCTCGACACCACGTTCTATGTCACCCGCGCCGCGCTGGCGCCGATGAGCAACCGCGGTTACGGGCGGATCGTGAACGTGGCGTCCGTGTCCGGTCCGGTGATGGCCTACCGGGGCGACGCCGCCTACCACGCCGCCAAAGCCGCGATCGTCGGGCTCACCAGATCGTTGGCCCTGGACTACGGACACCTCGGAATCACCGCCAACGTGGTGGCACCGGGCTGGATCGAGACGGCCTCGGCGACGGAGCATGAACGCCGGATGGGCGCGGCCACGCCGCTGGGGCGCCCTGGGCGCCCCGACGAGGTCGCGGAGGTGGTCACATTTCTGGCATCGCCCGGTGCGTCGTATGTGAGCGGGCAGGTAATGGTGGTCGACGGCGCCAACTCGGTGGCCGAGGAACGCGGAGCTGGGCTGTGGGTCACGTAGGGCGGTGGCGGGCATAGTTGACCACCGAGGCTGCGCCGTCCGAGCGTGGATCGGAGGCGGCCGTCATGGAACCGTCGGAGGTGATGACGATGGCGTTGGCCTGGCCCATGGCCTCGGTGTGCATCGGCATCGTTTTGATGGGTAACCCGCTGTGTTGCAGCGACTCTCGCGCCTCGACCGTGAGATCGGCTTCGGCGGACACTGTTTCAGCGGTGTTGCCGTCGAATTGCAGGCCGACGATGGCCCGCGGTGCCGACACCGCCGCTTCGGCGCTCGCCCCTGCGATGATGCGGAGCAGGAGTTGCGCGATGATCTGCGGCTGGCCCTGCCCACCCATGGTGGAGAGCACATGACGCACCGCAGCGTCCTGCGTGGTCATGGTGGGCATCAGTGTATGGGCAGGCCGCTTGCGGGGGGCGATGACATTGGCGGACTTCTCATCGAGGGAGAAGCTGCTGCCCCGGTTGTGAAACAGGATGCCGGTCTCGGGGGCGATCAGCCCGGATCCGAACGCCCAGTACACGCTCTGGATCAGGGATACGGCGTACCCGTCGCCGTCGGCGGTGGCGATGCCCACCGTGTCGCCGTGCGGTACCTGGGGCACCCGCTCGGACGCGGTGTCGGTACCCGAGAGGCTGTGGAGGTCGGCGTTGACCAACTTGTCTACGTCGACCGGGACATGGCGTGGATCGGCGAGTAAGCGCGAGCGTAAACCATTGCCGTGAAGGAAGATTCGTATCATTGTGGCGAGGTCGTTGCCGAGCGGATCGGTGATGCCGAGGGCATCCAGGGCGCGCAAGGCCCGCAGCAACACAAAGCCGTGGGTGTTGGGCGGGCTGGACGACACGGTGAGACCGCGGAATGACACCGATACGGGGTCGGTGATCTCGGGGTTGAACTCTGCGAAGTCCCCCTTGTCCAATGTCGAGCCCCGGCTACGTAGGAAAGCGACCATGCTTTCGGCGAGGTCACCTTCGTAGAAGCAATCCGGACCTTCCTGGCGCAGAACGCGGAAGGTCTCCGCCAGTTCCGGTTGCCGGAAGACCTCCCCTTCGCGCAGGCGTCGGCCGCCGGGAGCGAACACGCGATCGAAGTCGCTCGTGCCGAACAGATCGGCCTGCTCGGAATCGACGAGGTGAGCGGCAAGGGACAGCGGCACCGGTGCACCGCCGGCCGCAGCCTCCTGGGCCGGCTCCAGCAGCCGCTCCCACGGTAAGCGGCTTCCCTGTCGCTGCAGGCATTGCCAGCCGCGGACCCCACCGGGAACTGTCACGGTGTCGACTCCGCGCATCGGCATGCGCCCCCGATGGGTCTCGCGCATCCTCGCCGGATCGGTATGTGTGCCTGCCCATCCCGAACCATTGACACACTGGATGCGGCCGTCCGGTGTGCGCACGAGTGCGATCAGGTCGCCGCCGAGCGCCACGTTGTGGGGGTAGATCACCGTCAGCACGGCGGCTGCGGCGATGGCCGCGTCGATGGCGCTGCCGCCGTCGCGGTAGGCGTGGACTCCTGCCTCGGTGGCCAGCGCGTGTGGCGTGGCCACGGCGCCGGTGAAAGACGTGGACGCCTGCGATGCCGTCACTGTGATCTGGCTCCTCGATGTCATGGTGTTCACGAGCTTCGCATGACGGTGAGGAGCACGCCGACCGCCTCGATGTCAGCTGCGCCCCGGCAGGCGGCAGGCGTCGCGGGAATCGAAGCCCTGCTCGGTGATGCCCAGGGCGGTGTTGACCCGGGCCCGCATGTTCTCCACGCCCACCTGATAGGTCAGTTCGACCACGCCGTCGTCGCCGAACCGGCGCCGTAGATCGGCCACCTGGTCATCGGTCACCAGGTGCGGATCGGCGGTCATCGCAGCCGCATAGTCGATGGCCGCGCGCTCGTCATCGGTGAACAGTGGGCTGGTCCGGTAATCGTCGATGTGCTCGAGTCGGGCCTGGTCAAGTCCGTTCAGCCGCATCAGCATGGCTCCGAAATCCACACACCAGGAGCAGCCGATCTGACGGGCGGTCCAGTAGACAGCCAGCTCGCACACGCTCGTCGGCAGCGTCGTGCTGGCACGTTCGAGGACTGCCTCGTGCAGGGCCCCGGCGATCAGCAGTCCCTTGTGGTGGGCGTAGACGGTGAACGGCTCCGGCACGGCGCCGAAGCGCCGCGTCGCGTAGCGGTACAGCAACCGGGTGAGCAGCGAGGTGGCGGGCAGCGGAGTGATTCGTGGCGTCATACCCTTCAGACGAGACAGGGCCGCCTGATGTGACAGCTATCCGGCGCGATTGCGGCTGTGGTGACGGCGTGCCTTCATCCTGTTGCCGCAGACCGCCATCGAGCACCAGCGCGCGGTGTTGGGCTTGCTGCGGTCGATCAGGAAGAGGTGGCACTCGGTGTTGGCACAGGGGCGCAGCCGGCCGGGGCTGGTGATGCGCAGCCCGTCCCAGGCTAGAGCGGCTCGGACGGCGCCGGTGGCTCCGGTCAGCTGCCACCGCACACCCGCCTCGGTGGCAGTCGGAATCAATTCTGCGGCAGCGAGAATCGGCTGCAGCGCCGACGGGGTTTCCTCGCCGCGGACGATTGCCTGCAGGATCGCGCGCGCCCGCAGTAGCGCCTGCCATTCTTCGCGGCTGGTCGACAGGCCGTGTCCGGTCAGCCACGATGCGGCAGCCCGGTGGTCGGCCAGGGTGTCGGTGGGGGAGCCATCGACCACCGGAGTCGTGTTCAGCAGATCGAGGAGCAGTTCCTCGTCGTCGGCATTGCTCAGCGCCAGATCCATACTAACCTCCAAAGACTTCTTGACAGGTTACCGTAATTCCGCTTCCATAGAGATAACCGGTAAAACAATGTTGAGGAGTTAGATCATGTCAGTGCATCACAGGTACGCGACCGTGGCCGGACGGCAGATCTTCTACCGGGAGGCGGGCGACGCCGACGCTCCGGTGATCGTGCTGCTGCACGGCTTTCCGACCAGCTCGTTCATGTACCGCCACCTGATCCCCGCGCTGGCCGACAGCTATCGGGTGATCGCACCCGATTTCCTGGGGTTCGGCTACTCGGACGCGCCCTCGGTCGCCGGCTTCGACTACACCTTCGACGCGCTGGCCGAGCACACGGCGGGACTGTTGGAACAGCTCGGCGTCACGCGGTACGCGATGTATGTCCAGGACTACGGCGCCCCGGTGGGGTGGCGGCTGGCCTTGCAAAACCCCTCTGCGATCACCGCGATCATCACCCAGAACGGCAACGGTTACGACGCCGGCTTCGTCCCCTCCGGTTGGGAGGGGGTCTGGGCCTATCAGCGTGAACAGACGCCGGAGACCGCGGCGGTGCTCACCGAGTTCCTGAGCTACGACGCGACCAAGTTCCAGTATCTCGGCGGCGTTCCGGATGAGAGCCTGGTCAGCCCCGACACCTGGAACCACGATTTTGCCCTGCTCTCGCGGCCCGGCAGTACCGAGATCCAGCTGAAGCTGTTCCTGGACTACCAGTCCAACCCGAAGCTGTATCCGGCCCTGCATGAATACCTGCGCAGCAGTGGCGTTCCCGTGCTGGCGGTGTGGGGCGACAAGGACCCGTTCTTCGGTCCCGACGGCGCGCGCGCGTTTGCCGAGGATGCCGTCGACGCTGAGATCCACCTGCTCGACGGCGGCCACTTCCTGCTCGAGAGTGCGCTCGAGGAGGTCGTCACGCTCACCCGCGATTTCCTGTCCCGCCGCCTCACCTAGGCCGAGCGTGCGCGTCCCCGGGCAACACGCGGGCAGCATCTCGTGGTCTGCGCACGCTCATGCCACCTGACGTGCCAGCTGATGCTTGATCCGGCGCGCCATGTCCCACTTGGACCGGCGGACGTCGTCAGCGACGATCGACATGACCGACCAGCCGAGCTCGATCAGGGCGGCCCGCTTCTGCCGGTCCTTGGTGAAGTCATCCGGCCCCGAATGCCAGTCATAGCCGTCGTATTCGACCGCGAGCAGCTGTTGCGGCCACGCGAAATCGACCCGCCACAGCTTGCCTCTTCTGTCGAAGATCTCGTACTGCAGTTCCGGGCTCGGGACGCCGCAGTCATGCATCGCCAGGCGCGCCTCGCTCTCCATGGGTGACTCGGCTTCGGGCCGCGCCAGCGGGATGAGCTCGCGTACGGCGACGATGCCGCGTCGCCGCTTCTGCCGGGCCGCGGCCAGTGTCAGCGTGCTGGGTGTGCAGGTGCCGCTGCGTAGGGCTGCGTCGAGGGTGGCCAGAGCTCGCGGTCGGCGCAGGCCGCGCGCCACTTCGACGGCGGTCCAGGCCGCGGTGGTGGCGGGCCGGCCGTCCACCGTAGCCAGGGGTGCGCCCTCGCGGCGGTGCACCACCAGGCCGTCGCTGTCGCGGAGGTGGTGCCCGACCGGCGTCAGCACGTGCAGGTCGGACACATCCTCGGTGTCGAAACCGTATGCCGCGGCAGCGGTGCCCAGGCACATTGCCACGGGTTCACCGGCGCGTAGGTCGAGCCCGCGGAGACGGATCTCGTCGGTCAGATCGCCTCGGGTGTAGACACCAGTCCACACCGCAGCGAGGTCGCCGGCCGACACCAGAGACTCGAAACGAGCACGGCCGACCGTCCGCAGGAGTTGTGCGGTGGTGGCGACATCGCCTTGGGTGTGCAGCAGCAGATCCAGCTTCTCGGGCACCCGCACATGCTGGGGTGTGGAACGCGATGTGGGTATTCACCACTGTGGACAAACCCGCGAGCGTGCGCAAACCACGGCTCGGGAGCGGCGCGTCTGCCGGGGACACGCACGCTCGCCGTAAGGAAAGAAAACTAGCGGGCGAACATCAACGCGCGCTTGACTTCCTGGATGGCCTTGGTGACCTCGATGCCGCGGGGGCAGGCCTCGGTGCAGTTGAAGGTGGTGCGGCAACGCCACACCCCGTCGACCTCGTTGAGGATGTCCAGCCGCTCGGCCGCCGCCTCGTCACGCGAGTCGAAGATGAACCGGTGCGCGTTGACGATCGCAGCCGGCCCGAAGTACGAACCCTCACTCCAGAACACCGGGCAGCTGGTGGTGCAGCACGCACACAGGATGCACTTGGTGGTGTCGTCGTAGCGGGCGCGGTCGGTCTGACTCTGGATGCGCTCGCGAGTCGGCGGGTTACCCGAGGTGATCAGGAACGGCTTCACGGCGCGGAACGCGTCGAAGAACGGCTCCATGTTCACCACCAGGTCCTTCTCCACGGGCAGGCCGCGGATGGGCTCGATGGTGATGGTGAGCTGCTTGCCCGCCTTCTTGGGCAGCATGTCGCGCATCAGCACCTTGCAGGCCAGCCGGTTCACCCCGTTGATCCGCATGGCGTCCGATCCGCACACCCCGTGGGCGCAGGACCGTCGGAACGTCAGCGTGCCGTCCAGGTAGCTCTTCACGTACGTGAGCAGGTTGAGCAGCCGGTCGGTGGGCAGACACGGTACCCGGAAGCTCTGGAATCCCTGGGCGTCCGGGTTCTCCGGGTTGAAGCGGGCGATCTTGAGCGTCACCATCACTGCTTCCTCCGGAACGGGAGGCAGGGGCGGGTCGCCGGCTTCGGGCTTGTCGAGGACAGGTGCACTCATGTCAGTACTTCCGTTCCATCGGTTCGTATCGCGTCTGCACCACGGGCTTGTAGTCCAGACGGATGTCGCTGAGGAGGTCGGTGCCGTCTTTGTAGGCCATGGTGTGGCGCATGTAGTTGGTGTCGTCGCGATCCGGGTAGTCCTCGCGGGCGTGGCCGCCGCGAGACTCCTTGCGGTTCAACGCACCGGCGACGGTGACCTCGGCCAGCTCCAGCAGGAAGCCCAGCTCGATGGCCTCCAGCAGATCGCTGTTGTAGCGCTTGCCCTTGTCGTGCACGGTGATTCGCGAGTACCGCTCCTTGAGGGCGTGGATGTCGGTCATCGCCTGCTTGAGGGTTTCCTCGGTGCGGAACACCGCGGCGTTGTTGTCCATCGACTGCTGCAACTCGGTGCGGATGTCGGCGACGCGCTCGTTGCCGTGCTCGCTGAGGATGTCGGCGACCCAACCCACGACCATGTCTGCGGGCTCCGGCGGCAGGTCCACGAAGTCGTGGCCCAGGGCGTACTCGGCAGCGGCGATGCCCGCGCGGCGGCCGAAGACGTTGATGTCCAGCAGCGAGTTGGTGCCCAGGCGGTTGGCGCCGTGCACCGACACGCAGGCGCACTCGCCCGCGGCATAGAGGCCGGGGATCACGTTGTCGTTGTCGCGCAACACCTGACCGTTGACATTGGTCGGGATGCCGCCCATGACGTAGTGGCAGGTGGGGTACACCGGCACCAGTTCGGTCACCGGGTCCACGCCCAGGTAGGTGCGGGCGAACTCGGTGATGTCCGGCAGCTTGGCTTCCAGCACGTCCTCACCCAGGTGGCGCACGTCGATGTAGACGTAATCCTTGTTCGGTCCCGCGCCCCGGCCTTCGAGCACCTCGAGCACCATCGAGCGGGCCACGATGTCCCGGGGCGCCAGGTCGACGATGGTGGGGGCGTAGCGCTCCATGAACCGCTCGCCGTCGGCGTTGAGCAGGCGTCCGCCCTCGCCGCGCACGGCCTCGGAGATCAGGATGCCCAGGCCCGCCAGACCTGTCGGGTGGAACTGGTGGAACTCCATGTCTTCCAGGGGAAGTCCCTTGCGGAAGACGATGCCCAGGCCGTCTCCGGTCAGGGTGTGCGCGTTGGAGGTGGTCTTGTACATCCGGCCCGACCCGCCGGTGGCGAAGACGATGGCCTTGGCGTGGAAGACGTGGATGTCACCGGTGGCCAGCTCGTAGGCGATCACACCGGTGGCCACCGGGCCGTCGGGCGTGTCGGTCAGCGAGATGTCCAGCGCGTAGAACTCGTTGAAGAACTCCACGTCGTGCTTGACGCAGTTCTGGTACAGCGTCTGCAGGATCATGTGGCCGGTGCGGTCGGCGGCGTAGCAGGCCCGGCGCACCGGCGCCTTGCCGTGGTCGCGGGTGTGGCCACCGAAGCGGCGCTGGTCGATGCGGCCCTCGGGGGTGCGGTTGAACGGCATCCCCATCTTCTCGAGGTCGTAGACCGCGTCGATGGCCTCTTTGCACATGATCTCGACCGCATCCTGGTCGGCGAGGTAGTCGCCGCCCTTGACGGTGTCGAAGGTGTGCCACTCCCAGTTGTCCTCTTCGACGTTGGCCAGCGCGGCGCACATGCCGCCCTGGGCCGCGCCGGTGTGGCTACGGGTGGGGTAGAGCTTGGTCAGCACCGCGGTGCGGGCGCGCGGCCCGGCCTCGACGGCGGCGCGCATCCCCGCCCCACCTGCGCCGACGATCACGACGTCGTAGCGGTGTTCATGGATCATGTGGTCAACTCCCGATGTTCGCGTCGAACGTCAGCAACACATAGGTACCCAGCACCAGGGTGAAGACCATCGACAGGGCCAGCAGCGAGTTCAGCCAGAACCGCGTGGAGTCCTTGCGGGTGTAGTCGGCGATGATGGTCCGCATCCCGTTGCCGCCGTGCAGCTGTGCCAGCCACAACAGCAGCAGGTCCCAGGTCTGCCAGAACGGCGAGGCCCAGCGCTGGGCGACGTAGTTGAAGTCGATGCGGTACACGCCGTTCTGCCACATCAACATGATGAAGAGGTGCCCCAGCGCCAGGAAGACCAGGACGATGCCGGAGAAGCGCATGAACAGCCAGGCGTACTTCTCGAAGTTCGGCATCCCACCGCGGCGGCGCGGCGCGCGAGGGTTGTCCAGTCCGGCGGGCCGGTCGAAACTCTTCTCCAGGATCGGCGCGATGGGCCGTTCGGGACTACTCATAGAAATCGCTCCGCCATGTGCATGCCGATGGTGACCAGGCTGGCCGTCATCACCACGATCCAGACCGCGGCGACGCCGACGAGCATCTTCTTCTGATGGCGCGGGCCCTCTGACCAGAAGTCCACCAGGATGACGCGGACGCCGTTGAGGGCGTGGAACAGCACTGCTGCCACGAGCCCGATCTCCATCAGGCCGATCAGCGGTGTCTTGTACGTCTCGATGATCTCGTTGTAGGCCTCGGGGCTCACCCGGACAAGTGCCGTGTCGAGCACGTGCACAAAAAGAAAGAAGAAGATCGTCGCACCCGTGATGCGATGTAGGACCCAGGACCACATGCCCGGATCTCCGCGGTACAGGGTGCGCCGGCGAGGCTTCTCCTGCTTGGCCGGCTGTGCCGGTGCCGCTGTGCTCATCTCAGCGCCTCCAACGCCATCGGTGGACGCCGGGGCAGTGGGCTCATCCCCAGCGTGGCGGTGTTCGATCCCCAATTGTTGCTTCGGGCAACCGTCTAGGAGGACTCTAATCCCATTTGAAGGAGCCAACTAATTGCCAAAACGTGACCGGCCGCCCCAGGCGCTCCGAAGTTAGGGTGACCTTGGTGAAAAGCCTGGTCGGGACAGGGGCTGGGTGAATGCATTCAGAGACAACGCGGGGATGGTGTCATGGACGTTGAAGTTGACTGGAAAGTGCTGCAGGACAAGGCGATAGAGGTCTCCAGGCGGGCATATGCCCCGTATTCGCATTTTCCGGTCGGGGCGGCTGCCCTAGTCGACGACGGGCGAATTGTCTCCGGATGCAATGTGGAGAATGTCTCATATGGCCTGGGTCTCTGTGCGGAGTGTGCTGTGGTCTGCGCCCTGCATTCCAGCGGTGGTGGACGGCTGCTGGCGCTGGCGTGTGTGGCCGCCGACGGCGAACTCCTGATGCCCTGCGGGCGGTGCAGGCAGGTGCTCTTCGAGCACGGCGGGGCGCAGATGCTGATCGCCCATCCGGCCGGCCCGAAGCGGCTGGCGGAACTGCTGCCCGACGCCTTCGGGCCCGACGACATGGAGCGTGTAACACCGTGACCCAGTTCACATTCGATGCGCCCACGGTCATCCGGACCAAGCGCGACGGCGGCCGGCTCAGCGACGCGGCGATCGACTGGGTGATCGACGCCTACACCCGCGGAGTCGTCGGGGACGAGCAGATGGCGGCGCTGCTGATGGCCATCTTCCTGCGCGGGATGGACCGCGCGGAGATCGCCCGCTGGACCGCGGCGATGATCGACTCGGGCGAGCGGCTGGACTTCTCCGACCTGAACCTCAAGCTGGTCGACAAACATTCCACCGGCGGGGTGGGCGACAAGCTGACGATCCCGCTGGTGCCCGTTGTCGCCGCCTGCGGGGCCGCCGTGCCCCAGGCGGCCGGGCGCGGGCTCGGGCACACCGGCGGCACCCTGGACAAGCTGGAGTCCATTCCGGGATTCACCGCGGAGATCGGCAAAGCTCAAGTGCGCCAACAGCTGTGCGAGGTCGGCGCCGCCATCTTCGCCGCCGGTGACCTGGCCCCGGCCGACCGCCTGATCTACGCACTGCGCGACGTCACCGCCACCACCGAATCGCTGCCGTTGATCGCCAGCTCGATCATGAGCAAGAAGCTGGCCGAGGGCGCCGACGCGCTGGTGCTCGACGTCAAGGTCGGTTCGGGGGCATTCCTGAAGACGGAGGAGGAGTCCCGGGAGCTGGCGCGCACCATGGTCGCGCTGGGGCAGGCCCACGGGGTGCCCACCCGGGCGGTGCTGACCGACATGGCGGTGCCGCTGGGCCGAGCGGTCGGCAACGCCGTCGAGGTCGCCGAGTCGCTGGAGGTGCTGGCCGGTGGCGGGCCTGCCGACGTGGTGGAGCTGACGGTGGCACTGGCCCGCGAGATGCTCGACCTGGTGGGTCTGCACGGCCGCGACCCCGCCGACACCCTGCGCGACGGCACGGCGATGGACAGCTTCCGTGCCCTGGTGGCCGCCCAGGGCGGGGACGCCACCGCCGCGCTGCCGGTGGCCCGGCACTCCGAGACCATCACCGCACCGCGAGGCGGCACAATGGGGGACATCGATGCATTGGCGGTGGGCATGGCGGTGTGGCGGCTCGGCGCGGGACGTGCGGTCCCCGGTGAGCGGGTGCAGGCCGGGGCGGGGCTGCTGATGCACCGCCGACCCGGAGAAGCCGTGGCCGCCGGTGACCCGCTGTTCACCTTGTTCACCGACACTGCCGAACGGTTCGGTCCGGCCGTGGCCGAACTCGACGGTGCCTGGAGCGTGCAGGACCAGGCGCCACCGACACGACCCCTGCTCATCGATCGGATCGAGTCATGACAACTCCACTCACGCTGGACAACATCCGCCGCGCCCCCAAGGCCCTGCTGCACGACCACCTCGACGGCGGGTTGCGGCCGTCGACGGTGCTGGAGATGGCCAACGAGATCGGCCACGAGCTGCCCGCCGACGACGTGGACGGCCTGGCCACCTTCTTCCGCACCGCCGCACACTCCGGGTCGCTGGTGCGCTATCTGGAACCGTTCGCCCACACCGTGGCCGTCATGCAGACCCCGGAAGCCCTGCACCGGGTGGCCTTCGAGGCCGTGCAGGACCTGGCCGCCGACTCGGTGGTCTACGCCGAGATCCGCTTCGCCCCCGAACTGCACATCGACAACGGCCTGTCCCTGGACGCCGTGGTCGACGCGGTGCTGGCGGGCTTCGCCGACGGCGAGAAGGCCGCCGCGGCCGACGGCAAGACCATCACCGTGCGCTGCCTGGTGACCGCGATGCGCCACGCCGCCCGGTCCCGGGAGATCGCGGAGTTGGCCATCCGGTTCCGGGACAAGGGAGTGGTGGGCTTCGACATCGCGGGAGCCGAGGCCGGATACCCTCCCACCCGTCACCTCGACGCCTTCGAGTACATGCGGAACAACAACGGGCGCTTCACCATTCACGCGGGTGAGGCCTTCGGCCTGCCGTCCATCCACGAGGCCATCGCGTTCTGCGGCGCCGACCGGCTGGGCCACGGCGTACGCATCGTCGACGACATCGAAGCCCTGCCCGAGGGCGGTGCCAAGCTGGGCCGCGTCGCCGGCATCGTCCGGGACAAGCGCATCCCGCTGGAGCTGTGCCCGAGCTCGAACGTCCAGACCGGCGCCGTCGCCAGCATCGCCGAGCATCCCTTCGCCGAACTGGCTCGGCTGCGCTTCCGGGTCACGGTGAACACCGACAACCGGCTGATGAGCGACACCACCATGAGCCAGGAGATGCTGCGGCTGGTGGAGGCCTTCGGTTACGGCTGGAGCGACCTGGAGCGGTTC
Organism: Mycolicibacterium tokaiense; assembly: GCF_010725885.1. Taxonomy (NCBI): domain Bacteria; kingdom Bacillati; phylum Actinomycetota; class Actinomycetes; order Mycobacteriales; family Mycobacteriaceae; genus Mycobacterium; species Mycolicibacterium tokaiense. The sequence goes on from NZ_AP022600.1 coordinate 3,508,663, forward strand.
ACCATCAACGCGATGAAATCGGCCTTCCTGCCGTTCAACGAGCGGCTGGCCATCATCGACGAGATCATCAAGCCGCGCTACGCCGTCCTCGTCGGGTGATTTGTGGAGTCTTTCCGGTGCTGGGCGCCGGTGAGACTCCGCAAATCACTCACTCGCGGCGCAGGCGGGTGTCCAGGAAGCGCTCGAGGCGCTCGAAGCCCTCGACGGCCTTGGTGTAGGGCGCGCCGGGCTTGTCCGCGGCCGCCGGGTCCTCCACGTGGGCGACGAACTGCCCCAGCGGGGTATCGGCGGCCAGGGTCTTGTCCACCGTGTCGTCCCCGGAGTAGTCGCCGACGTCCTGGAGCAGCTCGACGGCCAGGGCCAGCTGATCGCGGTCGATGCCCTCTGGGCCCTCGGCGATCTCCTCCGACAGTCCGGTGAGCACATAGACGTTCTCGTCGGTGACGCTGACGTCCAGCGAGCCGTCCACCGCGGCGGTGCGGATGTCGTCGTAGGTGCTCAAGTCCGAGAGGTCGTGGTCGTGCTCGTCGGCCAGGTAGCGGGCCAGCGCCCGCTCGGAGGTGAAGACGCTGATGCGGCCGTTGCGACCGAGGAACAGCGGGCGGTCATCGAAGTAGCAGCGCAGGGTGAAGAAGGTCCCCGAGCTGGTCATCAGCTGAACCGGATCGATGCCGACCTTGGCCCAGAAGTCATCGTCGCCGCCGAGTGCACCGGCGCTCTCGGCCTCGGCGGCCAGCACCTCGTCCTCGGGGTCAACCTCGTCGTCGAGAACGCCGTCGTCGACGCCCTCGGCGCCGTCCTCGGCCACCAGCTCGTCCTCGGGCTCTTCGGGTGCCGGTGCGGCCAGCTCCTCGGTGGCCGCGGCCACCAGCTTCTCGTCGACATCCGGGGTGGTGATGATGTCGTCGATCGCGGCGATGATGCCGTCCCAGTTGCGCCCCACGATCGCGGCGATGTTGTTCCAGCGCTTGAGGCCGGCTTTGCCGCTGAATTCGTCCAGCCCGCCGTTGACGCCGCTGAGCGCGGGGTTGCCGTTGAAGAACTTGGTGACCGCGGGCAGCTCGCACACCGACCCGATGGACGACACGATGGCCAGCGTGCGGGCCAGGGTGGCCACCGACTCCTCGGTGGGCTTGTCGGCCAGCAGCTCTTCCACGGCGATCAGGTCGAACTGCCGATCCTCGCCCGGATCGAAGCGGTGTGCATTGGCCTCGACCAGCTGCGGCCACGCCGGGTGGTCGGACAGATCGTTGGGGGCGCCGCCGCGCACGAACGCCGCCAGCTCCGCCGGTCCGGGCAGGCCGTAGAGATCGTCCTCGTCACCCAGCAGCGCCTCCCACTCGTCGCCGGCATCGCGCCAGCGGGGCGCCCACACAGTGTAGAAATCGCCCGCGGTCAGGGTGAGTCGGATCGGCACAAGCTCAGCAGCCATGCGGCACAGGATAACGACGTGCCCTGGGGAGTCCGCGACGCCCGTGCGCAAACCACGTCGACGGCGCGGCGTTTTGCCCGCGGGCGCGCACGCTCGGCGGGAGTTCTCTAGGGTTGCGGCCTATGGATGTGCGGGTCGTCGATCACCCCCTGGCCGCGGCGCGGCTGACCACGCTGCGAGACGAGCGCACCGACAACGCCGGCTTCCGTGCCGCGTTGCGCGACCTCACGCTGATGCTGGTCTACGAGGCCACCCGCGACGCCCCCCGGGCGGCCATCAATGTGCGCACGCCGCTGATGGACACCACGGGCCACCGCCTGGCCTCGCCGCCGCTGCTGGTCCCGGTGCTGCGGGCCGGCCTCGGCATGGTGGATCAGGCGCACGCACTCATCCCCGAGGCCAAAGTCGGCTTCATCGGGGTCGCCCGCAACGAGGAGACCCACCAACCCACGCCGTACCTGGAATCGCTGCCCGATGACCTGAGCGAGCAGCCGGTCTTCGTCTTGGATCCCATGCTCGCCACCGGGGGGTCGATGGTGCACGCACTGGGGTTGCTGCAATCGCGGGGCGCCGTGGACATCACGCTGCTGTGCGTGGTGGCCGCCCCGGAGGGGGTGGCCGCCGTAGAGGCGGCGGCGCCACAGGTGAGGCTCTACACCGCCACCATCGACGACGGTCTCAACGAGGTGGCCTACATCGTCCCGGGCCTCGGCGACGCGGGTGATCGCCAGTTCGGTCCCCGCTGAGTGCGACGATTCCTGTTCTGGACCACGGCCGTCGCGCTGGTGATCGTGACCGTGGCCGGGGTGGCCGGGTACGCGCTGTTCACCCGTCCGCATGTCGACCCGCTGACCAAGGCGGACGCCATCGTGGTGCTCGGCGGCGATCAGGACGGCCGCATCGACTACGGACTGGAGCTGGCCCGGCAGGGTTATGCCGACACCCTGGTGATCGCCGACTCCTACCCGCCGGACTACCCGGTGATCCGGCGGGCCTGCGCATCGGGCACGGCGCGCATCGAGGTGGTGTGCTTCGTCCCCGACCCCTGGACCACGCTGGGCGAGGCGATGTTCGCCTCCGCCATGGCCCGGGAGCGCGGCTGGACGCACCTGATCGTGGTGTCCTGGAACTTCCACATGGTGCGGGCCCGCTACATCTTCGAGAAGTGCTTCGGCGGTGAGTTGACCATGCACCCGGTGCCCCGGGCCTACGACTACAGCGTCCCGTATTGGGCCTATGTGTACGCCTACCAGTACGCGGCACTGGCCAAGGCGGCCACGCTGCCCTGTTGACGGGACGGCTCAGTCGCTCCCGGGCCTGCCGGGTTTGCGACGGTGCTCGTCCATCATCGGGGTGTCCGCCACCACCGGGTAGTCGCCGGTGATGCCGATCCGGGCGGCCGAGATCGCCATCACCTTGGCGCGCACCGCATACCAGCCGGCGATCAGGGCGGGCACGATGACGGCGAGAGCGACGGCGTTCCAGTAGTTCTCGTAGCACATCAGGACGGTGACGGCCGCCAGGAAGACCAGGGTCGCGTAACTGGTGTACGGCGAGAGCGGCATTCGGAACGAGGGGCGGGTCAAGATGCCCTTCTTCTCCCACCGGTGCAGCTGGATCTGGCAGGCCACGATCATGCCCCAGGTCGAGATGATGCCCAGAGCCGAGAGATCCAGTGCGATGTTGAACGCCTCGGCCGGCACCACGAGGTTGAGCCCGACACCGAACAACGTGATCAGACCGGTCAGTGCGATCCCGCCGAACGGCACCCCGTTCTTGTTCATCTTGCCGGTGAACTGCGGCGCGCTGCCGTTGAGCGCCAATGAGCGCAGGATGCGGCCGGTGGAGTACAGGCCTGCGTTGAGGCTCGACAGGGCGGCGGTGAACACCACCAGGTTCATCATGCCGCCCGCGGCGGGCACCCCGATGCTGGAGAAGAACGTGACGAACGGGCTCTCGCCCGCCTTGTAAGCGGTGTAAGGCAGCAGCAGCGCCAGCAGGATCAGCGAACCCACGTAGAACACCGCAATCCGCACGATCACCGCATTGATGGCGCGCGGCATGATCTTGGCCGGATTCTCGGTCTCGCCAGCGGCGGTACCCACCAGTTCCACTGCGGCGTAGGCGAAGATCACCCCGGAGGTGACGATCACCAGCGCGAACAAGCCTTGCGGGAACAGTCCGCCGTTGTCGGTCAGGATGCCGAATCCGGTTGGCTGGTCCTGTATCTCGAAGCGGCCGGCCAGGAACACGGTGCCGACGATGAGGAAGAGCACCAGCGCCGCCACCTTGATCAGGGCTGCCCAGAACTCCATCTCGCCGAACAGTTTCACCGAGATGACGTTCATTGCCATCACCACCGCCAGGGCCACCAGCGCGATCACCCACTGCGGGATGGCCTGGAACATGCTCCAGTAGTGGGTGTAGAGGGCGATGGCGGTGACGTCGACGATCGCGGTCATCGCCCAGTTGAAGAAGTAGAGCCACCCGGTGACGTAAGCCGTTTTCTCGCCGAAGAATTCGCGTGCGTAGGACACGAACGCGCCAGAGGACGGTCGGTGCAACACCAGTTCGCCGAGCGCGCGCAGGATGAAGAAGACGAAAACGCCGCAGACGGCGTACACCAGGAACAGCCCGGGCCCGGCGCTGTTGAGCCGACTGCCCGCGCCCATGAACAGCCCGGTGCCGATGGCGCCACCGATGGCGATCATCTGGATCTGCCGGGGTTTGAGGCCTTTGTGGTAGCCCTCTTCCTCGTGGGCCAGCGCTGAGTTGTCGTAGCCCGTGGCAGGCGCGGTGCTCATGGTTCACCTCGGGATCGTCAGGAGCGGACGCACGCCGGTGTGCAGGGACTCCAGAGGTGTTCCCCACCGCAGGTGAACCCCGGTAAACCCTGGGTAAGGTGTCGTTACCCGGACCTGTCAGTTGGCTGTGAGCAGCGCGGAGACCTCCGCGCCGGCCTCGGCGAGCAGGGTGGCGGCCAGGGTGCGGGCCCCGGCCACATCGGCCTGCGGGGGCAGGGCCACTTCCAGATACCCCTTGATCTTGGGCTCCGTCCCAGACGGTCGGATGGCCACTCGCACGGACTCGCCGGTGAAGACCAGCGCATCGGTGCGCTGGTCGCCGCGCCGGTCCAGCAGGTCTTCGACGTTGACGTCGATACCGGCCAGCTGTGCCGGCGGGTGGGCCCGCAACCGGGTCATCACCGCCGGGGCATCATCGACCCGTTCGGTGGCGGCGGCGGTGGCGTGCACCCCGTGCCTGCGAGCCAGGCCGTCCAGGGCCTCGGGGACCGAGCTGTGCGCGGCCTTCAACGCCGACACCAGGTCGCAGGCCAGTACTGCTGCGCTCACGCCGTCCTTGTCGCGCACCGCCGCCGGATCCACACAGTGCCCGATGGCCTCCTCGTAGGCGTACACCAGAGCGTCGTCGGCGGCTCGCGCCAGCCATTTGAACCCGGTCAGGGTCTCCACGTGCCGGGCGCCGTGCGCGGCCGCGATGTGCGCCAGCAGCCGCGAGGACACCACGGTGCTGGCCACCACCGCATCGTCACGGTGTTGCGTGGACAGCACGTAATCGCCCAGCAGCCAGCCGGTTTCGTCACCGGAGAGCATCCGCCAGCCGTCGTGGGTGGGGATTCCCGCCGCGCACCGGTCGGCGTCGGGGTCCAGGGCGATGGCGATGTCGGCGTCGACCTCGCCCGCCAGCGCCAACAGGGCGTCGGTGGCGCCCGGCTCCTCGGGGTTGGGGAAGGTGACGGTCGGGAAGTCGGGGTCAGGCCAGAACTGGGTCTCGACGGTGTGGACGTCGGTGATACCGGCGCGGCGCAGCACCTCCAGGGCCACCGTGCCGCCCACGCCGTGCAGCGGCGTCAGCGCCACCCGCACCGGGCCCGCGGAGCGCCGCACGCCGGCCGCCCGCTCCAGATAGGTCTGCACGATCCCGGTGTCGCTGGGCTGCACCGCAACTCGCTTGATGGCCGGCGGAGCCTGCTGCATCGCCGCCTCGATCTCGCGGTCGGTGGGGGAGATGATCTGCATGCCACCGTCGAGGTAGACCTTGTAGCCGTTGTCGCCTGCCGGGTTGTGCGACGCGGTGATCTGCACCCCCGCGGCGGCGTGCAGGTGCCGGACCGCGAACGCCAGCACCGGGGTGGGCAGCGCGTCGGGCAGCAACAGCACCGAAAACCCGGCGGCGGCGAAGACCTCGGCAGTGGCCAGCGCGAAATCGTCGGAGTTGTGCCGGGCATCGCGGCCCACCACCACGGTGGATCCGGCCAGGCACCGATCGGTCAGGACCCGGGCCAGTGCCCACGTGGCGCGCTCGACGTTTTCGATGTTCATCCCGTCGGGCCCGTCGCGCATGGGGCCGCGCAGTCCCGCGGTGCCGAAGGTGATCACGTCGCTGATTGTGCCGCCTCGCTGTCGGCGAGCTTGCGCAGCACCGGCGCCACGATCATCAGCAGGTCGTACTCCAGTTCGCTGAGGCTCTCGCGCATGGCGGCCTCGAGCCACTGGTCCCGCTCGGCGCGGTCCTCGGCAAGGAGCCGCTCGCCTTCGGCCGTGATCTCGATGAGCTGGCGGCGACGGTCCTCGGGATCCGGACTGCGGGAGACCAGCGCGCGCAGCACCAGTTCGTTGAAGCTGTCGGTCAGTGACTGCACCCGCACCTGCAAGCGGGCGGCGATCTCGGCAGGTGTGGTGACGCCGGCGCGGCTGGCGTCGCCGAGGATCTGCATCTGGGTGAGCGTCAGCCCGGTGTCGAGACGGTGGCGGCGCATCTGCCTGGCCAGCGCCATGACCGATTCACGCAGTTCGGTTGCTGCGGGTCCACGTCCGTGCATCACCAAGTTATACCTTGGTAATTGCGGATCGAGAAGCCGAACACACTGGGTTGATTGATAGGGAAAGCAAAGGGCATACTTGTCAATAATGGTCAAGGGAGGGCTGAGGCTGATGGTGAGAACGGTGGCGCGCTGGGTTCTGCTGGCCGTGGTCACCGTCGCTGCCTCCGTCGGCCTGACGCTGCTGGGCGTGCCGTCTGCAGCCCTGTTCGCCGCCCTGGTGGTGGGCATCGTGCTGGCGCTGCTGTCGCTGGCGCCCACCGCGGTGCCGCGGCGGGCCGGACTGGCGGCCCAGGCGGTGCTCGGCGTCTACATCGGCACCATGGTGCACGACGATTCCCTGGCGGCGTTGGGTCCGCACTGGCCGATCGTGGTGACCGTCGTGGTGGCGACCCTGGCCATCTCCGTGCTGGCGGGGGCGCTGATGGGACTGCGCCGCGACGTCACACCGCTGACCGGTGCGTTGGCCCTGGTGGCCGGCGGAGCCTCCGGGCTGGTGGCCATCGCCCGGGAACTCGGTGGTGACGACCGGGTGGTGGCCGTGGTGCAGTACCTGCGGGTGGGTCTGGTGACCGCCACCATGCCGCTGATCGTGCTGTTCATCTTCCACCCCGACCGGTCCCACCCCACCCAGGTCACCGAGATTGCCTCGGCACCTTGGTATGTCAGCGTGGGCCTGATCCTGGCGATCTCCGTGGTGGGGGTGGTGCTCGGCAAGCTGGTGCGGCTGCCCGGGGCCGGGCTGCTGGGTCCGATGGCCATCACCGTGGTGCTGGAGGTCACCGGTCAGGACCTCGGCCTGACGGTCCCGTCGGCTCTGGTGCAGGTGGGCTACGTACTGATCGGGTGGCAGGCCGGCGTTGCCTTCACCCGCGAGTCCCTGAAGTCGGTGGGCCGCGCCATGCCCCTGGCGGTGGCGCTCATCGCGGCGCTGACCATCGCCACGGCGGGCCTGGGTCTGCTGCTGTCGCACGTCAGCGGTGTCACGCCGCTGGAGGGCTATCTCGCGACCAGTCCGGGCGGGGTCTACGCCGTACTGGCCACCGCCGTCGAGACGGGTTCTGACGTCACCTTCATCGTCGCCGCCCAGGTGCTGCGCATCCTGGTGATGCTGTTCGCCGCGCCGTGGATGGCCCGGGGCCTGGTGAAGCTCACCGAACGGTTCGGCGGTCAGAGCCGCGAGATCACCGAGGACAAGAGGGAGCCCATCGCCGTCGCCGACTGACGGCCGGCCTCGAGAACTTCGGCGTGGCTGAGCGGCTCGCCGGTCATGCCGGCAGCCAAGTTGGTCACCAGCGAGATGCCCAGCACCCGTGCGCCCGCTGCCCGGGCGGCGATGGTCTCGTGCACCGTCGACATGCCCACCAGATCGGCGCCCAGGGTGCGCAGCATCCGGATCTCGGCAGGCGTCTCGTAGTGCGGGCCCGGCAGTCCCGCATACACGCCCTCGGTCAGCGTCGGATCGATCTCGCGGGCCAGCGCCCGCAACGCCGGTGCATAGGCGTCCACCAGGTCCACGAACTCCGCGCCCACCAGCGGGGAGCGCGCCGTCAGATTGAGGTGGTCGCTGATCAGCACCGGCTGCCCCACCGCGAAGTCCGCTCGCAGACCACCCGCGGCGTTGGTCAGCACCACGGTGTCCGCGCCGGCAGCGCACGCCGCCCGCACCGGGTGCACCACGTCGGCCAGGTCATGACCTTCATAGGCGTGGATGCGGCCCACCAGGACCAGCACGCGGTGCTGCCCGAGCGGGACCGACAGCACCCGGCCGCCGTGCCCGGCCGCCGTCGGGGTGGTGAACCCCGGCAACTCGGCCATCGGGATCACCACGGTGGGTTCGCCCAGCACCTCGACAGCCGGGGCCCAGCCGGAGCCCAGCACCACGGCCACATCGTGGCGCTCGACGCCGGTGCGCTCGCGGATGGCGGTGGCGGCACGGGACGCTGCGTCGGCGGGGGAGCTCACGAACGGTGAGCGTAATCGCCCGCGGTGGCCGGGACAGGTCACACCTGCGCCAGTGGGATACTGCTGGGATGTCCGACACCGCCGCGTCCTCGACCGTCGAGGACGTCGTCCGTCGTCGCCGCGACGACCTGGTGGCGCTGTCGCATGCCATCCACGCCGAGCCGGAACTGGCCTTCGAGGAATACCGCAGCTGCGCCAAGGTGGCTGCGCTGGTGGCCGAGCGGGGCTTCGAGATCACCGAGAACGCGGGCGGCCTCGCCACCGCGTTCCGGGCGTCCTACGGCAGCGGACCCCTGACCGTGGGCGTGTGTGCCGAGTACGACGCGCTGCCGGAAATCGGTCACGCCTGCGGGCACAACATCATCGCGGCCTCGGCCGTGGGCACCGCGCTCGCGCTGGCTGACGTCGCCGACGATCTCGGGCTGACCGTCGTCCTGGTCGGAACGCCGGCCGAAGAGGCCGGTGGTGGCAAGGTGCTGATGCTCGACGCGGGTGTCTTCGACGACCTGGCAGCCACCGTGATGCTGCACCCGGGGCCCGTCGACATCGCGGCGGCCCGCTCGCTGGCCCTCTCGGAGGTCTGGGTGACCTACCGGGGGCGCGAATCCCACGCGGCGGTGGCGCCCTATCTGGGCGTCAACGCCGCCGACGCGGTGACCGTCACCCAGGTGGCCATCGGCCTACTGCGCCAACAACTCTCACCCGGGCAGATGATGCACGGCATCATCACCGAAGCCGGCCTGGTCCCCAACGTCATCCCGGCCAAGGCGCAGCTGCGCTACACCATGCGGGCCACCGAGACCTCCGCGCTGCGCGATCTCGAGCAGCGGATGGCCGGATGCTTCCAGGCCGGCGCGGTGGCCACCGGATGTGAGTACGACGTCGCCGAGGCGTCGCCGATGTACCAGGAGCTGACGCCCGACGGTTTCCTGGCCGAGACCTTCCGGGCCGAGATGCAGCGGCTGGGGCGTACCCCGCTGCCCGCTGAGATGGAGGCCTCGTTGCCGTTGGGAAGCACGGACATGGGCAATGTCACCAAGGTGATGCCGGGGATCCACCCCGTGGTCGGGGTGGATGCCGGCGGGGCCAGCGTGCACCAGCCGGGCTTCGCCGCGGCCGCGGCGAGCGCCAGCGGTGACACCGCCGTGGTGGAGGGCGCGATCATGCTGGCCCGGACCGTGGTCGCCCTGGCGGAGTCGGCGACCGAGCGGGACCGGGTGCTGGAATTGCAGGAGCGGCGGGTGGCGTCATGAGCATCAGCGACGTCACCGAATCCTGGCTGGCTGCCCACTACGACCAGCTGGTGGCCTGGCGCAGGCACATCCACCGCCATCCCGAATTGGGTCGCCAGGAGTTCGCCACCACCCAGTTCGTCGCCGAACGGTTGGCCGACGCCGGCCTCAACCCCAAGGTGTTGCCCGCCGGAACCGGCCTGACCTGCGACATCGGTCCCGAGCATCGGCCCCGGATCGCGTTGCGCGCCGACATGGATGCCCTACCGATGGCCGAGCGCACCAATCTGCCGTTCGCCTCCGCACTGCCGGGCGTGGCGCATGCCTGCGGACACGACGCCCACACCGCGATCTTGCTGGGCGCAGCACTGGCGCTGAACTCGGTCCCGGACCTGCCGGTGTCGGTGCGTCTGGTGTTCCAGGCCGCCGAGGAACTGATGCCCGGCGGTGCCATCGACGCCATCAACGCCGGAGTGCTGGCTGGGGTGTCCCGCATCTTCGCCCTGCACTGCGACCCGCGGCTGGCCGTCGGGCGGGTGGCCACCATCCCGGGACCCATCACCTCGGCTGCGGATTCGCTGGAGATCACCTTGCACTCGGCGGGCGGGCACACCTCGCGACCGCATCTGACCAGCGATCTGGTCTACGGGCTGGGCGCGCTGATCACCGGCGTGCCCGGCATCCTGTCGCGGCGGGTGGACCCGCGGCACAGCACGGTGATGGTCTGGGGTGCGGTCAACGCCGGCGTGGCCGCCAACGCCATTCCTCAACTCGGCACCCTGGCCGGGACCGTGCGCACCGCCAGTCGCGAGACCTGGCTGGAATTGGAAGCGCTTGTCGGCGAGGCGGTTTCATCGCTGCTGGCACCCCTGGGCATCGCGCACTCGCTGCAGTACAACCGCGGGGTGCCGCCGGTGGTGAACGAGGAGATCTCCACCCGCATCATGACCCACGCGATCGAGGCCATCGGTCCGGAGGTGCTGGCCGACACCCATCAGTCCGGTGGCGGCGAGGACTTCTCCTGGTACCTGGAGGAGGTGCCCGGCGCCATGGCACGCCTGGGTGTCTGGAGCGGGCAGGGGCCGCAGCTGGACCTGCATCAGCCCACCTTCGACCTCGACGAGCGGGCCCTCGGGGTCGGCGTGCGGGTGATGGCCAACCTGGTGGAGCAGAGCGCCGCCTTCTAGATCGCGTTCACACTGCGTCTACCGCGAGGAAGTGCGAGTGAACCTCGCGGTCACCGCAGTGTCAACGCAGGAGCTCAATTGATGGTGCCGGGGCCGATGTTGCGCGCCGGGCGGGTACGCAGGTCGTGGACGTAGTCGGCGGGAGCCCCGGCGATCTCGGCCGCATCGGCCATCACCCCGAGGTAGCGCGCCGACGGCATCCCGCCCTCCCAGGCGTCCAGCACATAGAGCCACGCCAGCACGGGATCGGTTGTGGTGTCCGAAGTTTCGCGGTGGACGCGGCAGCGGATCTTCTTGTGCACCCCGAAGTCGGAACCCTCCCAACGGTCCAGGGTGTCCTCGTCCTCTTTGGTCATGTCATAGAGCACCACGAACACCTTGGCGCTCGGATCCTCGACGATGGTGGCCAGCGCGCCCTCCCAGCCGATGTCCTCGCCGCCGAAGGTCAGCCGCCAGCCGTGCAGCCACCCGGTTCCCGCCATCGGCGAATGCGGCGCACGCTCCCGCATCTGCTCGGGATGCATGTTCGACCCGTAGGCGGCGTAGATCGGCACCCGATGAGCTTAGTCAGAAAGCGGCAGCTGGCCCATATCAGCGCCTCACCGATCCCCACGGGCCGCGATGGCCTAGGTTTGTACGGTGCCAACGCGCATCGTGATCATCGGCGGCGGCCCCGCCGGATATGAAGCGGCCCTGGTGGCTGCGGCTCGGGGTCCAGAAATTCAGGTCACCGTTGTCGACTCCGACGGCCTGGGCGGTGCGTGCGTGCTGTTCGACTGCGTGCCGTCCAAGACGTTCATCGCTTCCACCGGCGTGCGCACCGAACTGCGCCGTGCCGAGGGCCTGGGCTACGACATCGGTATCGACGCCGCCAAGATCGAACTCACCCAGATCAACAACCGGGTCAAGACGCTGGCCCGCAGCCAGTCCGCCGACATCGGCAGCCAGCTGCTCAACCAGCGCGTCACCATCATCGGCGGGCGCGGTGAGCTGGTGGACGACGTGTCAGGGATGGCACACCACCGGGTCAAGGTCAGCACACCCGACGGCAAGACCGGGGTGCTCAAGGCCGACATCGTGCTGATCGCCACCGGCGCCAGCCCGCGCGTGCTGCCCAACGCGGTGCCCGACGGCGAGCGCATCCTGACCTGGCGCCAGCTCTACGACCTCGACGAGCTGCCCGAACACCTGATCATCGTGGGCTCCGGGGTCACCGGTGCGGAGTTCTGCAACGCCTACACCGAACTCGGCGTCGACGTGACCGTGGTGGCCAGCCGCGACCAGATCCTGCCGCACGAGGACCGCGACGCCGCCGCTGCGCTGGAAGAGGTGTTCAACGAGCGGGGTGTGACGCTGGTCAAGAACGCGCGTGCCGACTCGGTGACCCGCTCCGAGCGCGGCGTCGCCGTGACGATGGCCGACGGCCGCGTCGTCGAGGGCAGCCATGCACTGATGACCGTGGGCTCGGTGCCCAACACCGCGGGCCTGGGCCTCGAGCGGGTGGGCGTGGAGCTCAAGCCCGGCGGCTACATCCCGGTGGACCGGGTGTCGCGGACCCCTGCCTCGGGCATCTACGCCGCCGGCGACTGCACGGGGTTGCTGCCGCTGGCGTCGGTGGCCGCCATGCAGGGGCGCATCGCGATGTACCACGCCCTCGGTGAGGGAGTGGCCCCGATCCGGCTGCGGACTGTGGCATCAGCCACATTCACCCGGCCCGAGATCGCCGCCGTCGGCATCCCGCAGACCGCGATCGACGACGGCAGCGTCCCGGCGCGCACCATCATGCTGCCGCTGAACACCAATGCCCGCGCCAAGATGAGCCTGCTGCGGCACGGTTTTGTGAAGATTTTCTGCCGCCCGGCCACCGGCGTGGTGATCGGCGGCGTGGTGGTGGCGCCCATTGCCTCGGAGCTGATCTTGCCCATCGCTCTGGCCGTGCAGAACCGCATCTCGGTGACCGACCTGGCGCAGACGCTGTCGGTGTATCCGTCCCTGTCGGGCTCCATCGTGGAAGCGGCGCGGCGACTGATGGCGCACGACGACCTGGATTAGCCGACGTAGCCTGGAGAACGCTGCAGCGTGTAACCACTGCGACGAGTAACGAGGAGTGCGCGTGACGGACGTCGAACTGGGCACCGGGTCGTTGATGGGTCCTGCAGAACGCCGGCGGGCGTGGGAGCGCCTGGGCGCCGAGCAGTTCGATGTGGTGGTGATCGGCGGAGGCGTCGTCGGCGCCGGGGCTGCGCTGGACGCGGCCACCCGCGGGCTCAAGGTCGCCCTGGTGGAGGCGCGCGATTTCGCCTCCGGCACCTCCAGCCGCTCGTCGAAGATGTTCCACGGCGGGCTGCGGTATCTGGAGCAGCTGGAATTCGGTCTGGTCCGCGAAGCCCTGCACGAGCGCGAGCTGTCCCTGACCACGCTGGCGCCGCATCTGGTTAAGCCGCTCCCGTTTCTGTTCCCGCTGACCAATCGGGTGTGGGAACGCCCGTACATCGCGGCCGGCATCTTCCTCTACGACCAGCTGGGTGGGGCCAAGTCCGTCCCGGCCCAGAAGCACCTGACAAAGTCCGGGGCGCTGCGGCTGGCCCCCGGCCTGAAGCGCAGCGCGCTCATCGGCGGCATCCGCTACTACGACACCGTGGTCGACGACGCCCGCCACACCATGACGGTGGCCCGCACCGCCGCGCATTACGGCGCCGTGGTGCGCACCTCCACGCAGGTGGTGTCGCTGCTGCGTGAGGGCGACCGGGTGATCGGGGTGCGGGTCCGCGACTCCGAGAATGGCGCCGTCGCCGAGGTGCGCGGACATGTGGTGGTCAATGCCACCGGCGTCTGGACCGATGAGATCCAGGCGCTGTCCAAGCAGCGGGGCCGGTTCCGGGTACGGGCCTCCAAGGGTGTGCACATCGTGGTGCCGCGGGACCGGGTCGTCAGCGAAGTGGCGATCATCCTGCGCACGGAGAAGTCGGTGCTGTTCGTCATCCCGTGGGGCACTCACTGGATCATCGGCACCACCGACACCGACTGGAACCTGGATCTGGCGCACCCGGCCGCCACCAAAGCCGACATCGACTACATCCTGGGCCACGTCAACACCGTGCTGGCCACCCCGCTGACCCACGACGACATCGACGGCGTCTACGCCGGGCTGCGCCCGTTGCTGGCCGGCGAGAGTGAAGAGACATCCAAGCTGTCGCGTGAGCATGCGGTGGCCTCTCCCGCACCGGGCCTGGTGGCGATTGCCGGAGGCAAGTACACCACCTACCGAGTGATGGCGGCGGATGCGATCGACCAGGCGTCCCAGTTCATCCCGGCCCGGGTGGCACCGTCCATCACCGAGAAGGTGCCGCTGGTGGGTGCGGACGGTTACTTCGCGTTGATCAACCAGACCGAGCACGTGGGTGCGCGCTACGGGCTGCACCCCTACCGGGTGCGTCATCTGCTGGACCGGTACGGCTCGCTCATCGACGAGGTGTTGGCCCTCGGCGCCGACGACCCCGACTTGCTGACGCCGATCACCGAGGCTCCGGTGTACCTGAAGGTGGAGGCGGCCTACGCCGCCGCGGCCGAAGGAGCGCTGCACCTGGAAGACATCCTGGCGCGCCGCATGCGGATCTCGATCGAGTACCCGCACCGCGGGGTGGACTGTGCCCGCGAAGTGGCCGAGGTGGTGGCGCCGATCCTGGGCTGGAGTGCCGAAGACATCGACCGCGAGGTCGCCACCTACATCGCCCGGGTCGAGGCCGAGGTGCTCTCCCAGACCCAGCCCGACGACGCCTCAGCCGATGCCCTGCGCGCCGCTGCCCCGGAGGCGCGGGCCGAGATCCTCGAACCGGTGCCCTTGACTTGAGGCCGTTGACTTGAGGGCACCGCTGCCGGACCGAGACGGCTTGGGGCCGACGAGGATTCGGCTGCGCGGGGGAGCGGTGCTGGTCGAACTGGCATCGCGGTTCGGGGAGGCGGCGGCGGACAAGGTGTTCGCCGGTGAGGTGGTGGACGCTGACGGCACGGTGGTGACTGCCGCCACCGTCCTGCGCCCGGGGGCGTTCGTGTACCTGTACCGGGACCTGCCCGACGAGGTGGCGGTGCCGTTCGAGATCCCGATTCTGCACCGCGACGACGACCTGGTGGTGGTGGACAAGCCGCACTTCCTGGCCACCATGCCGCGGGGACGGCATGTGGCCCAGACCGCACTGGTGCAGCTGCGGCGGTCGCTGCAGCTGCCCGAACTCTCGCCGGCGCACCGGTTGGACCGCCTGACGGCCGGGGTGCTGATGTTCACCTGTCGCCGTGACATTCGCGGCGCGTATCAGACGCTGTTTGCCCGGGGTGTGGTGCGCAAGACCTATCATGCTGTGGCGCAGGGGGTTCCGCAGGTCGAACTACCCGCAGTGGTGCGTACCCGCATCGTGAAGCACCGCGGTGTGCTGCAGGCGGTGCAGGAGCCGGGCGAACCGAACGCCGAGACGGTGGTGGAAAGTCTTGGCGGGCAGCGCTATCGGTTGACTCCCCGCACCGGCCGCACCCACCAGCTGCGGGTGCACATGGCCTCGATCGGGTTGCCCATTGCCGGTGATCCGTTGTACCCGGACATCGTCGACGTCGCCGCCGACGATTTCAGCACGCCACTGCAGCTGCTGGCGCACACGCTGGAGTTCGACGATCCGCTGACCGGCGCGCCACGGCAATTCGTCTCCGAACGCGACCTGAGTCGTTGACACTGCGGTGGCCGCGACCGCCACTCGAGGATCTTCGCGGTGGGCGCAGTGTGAACGATGGCGTGACGTAGCTCTTGTGCGGCCTCGGTGGAAATGGTCTTGTTGGGGGCCCTGATTACCGAGAGAAGGTTGTGGACATGCGTGCGGCACTGAGTGCGATGGTGGTTCTGACGGTTGGCGCGATGATCGGCGCCGGTGCTGCCGCCGCCGAACCCGCGCCGTCGGCCGAACAGTTGCAGGCCCAGCTGCAGAAGGTGCTCAACCGCTCGCTGCCCGATGCCGAGCGCGCTGCCGAGTTGCAGGGCGGCCTGGCTGCGGTACCCACCGCCAACAACATCGCCGGGGTCATGGACCAGTACAGCTCGATGATGTCGTGGCGGGTGCAGAACGCGTCGCAGCGCGGTGATCAGGTGGACGCCCAGTTGGCGGTGACCATCCCGATCTTCGGCACCAAGACCCATGACATCTACTGGGTCAACTCCGACGGCGCCTGGAAGCTGAGCAACCCCTCGGCGTGTGTGATCGCCCGTGACGCCGCAGGTGTGGACTGCACGGTCTGATCAATTTCTGGCAAAGGAGTGCGCGCCGGCGCTTTGTGTCCGACGATGTGGTGATGCTTCGGAAGCTGGGATCATGGTGCGCGGCGGTGCTGGTGGCCGGCTCGACCTTCGGTGTCGGTGTGGTGACCGCTCCGTCGGCAGAGGCGATCTGCGGTTCCGTCGGCGGCCGCTTCGTGGATGTCAGTGGGTGTTCGGATCCGCTGGCGGAGTTGCAGTATCTGCCGCCACCGCCACCGCCTCCGCCACCCCCACCTCCGCCGCCCCCGCCGGGTGCGCCCCCTCCGCCACCTCCACCTCCACCGCCGCCCCCACCTCCGCCTCCGGTGTATGTGGACCCCACGCCCAACGTGGATGTGTGTGCCAACGTGGGCCGGCGCATCAGCGTCAGTGGGTGCATCTGAGGCGTTCGTCGTAGCAGTTGGTTACCTGCCTTAATCTCGCGGTAACCGCTGCGGGGTTTCCTCCTATTACTCTCTGTTTCACCACAGAGGATGAGGAGGCGGCATGACCGATACCACCGCAGCTGCAGGACCGACCTTTCAGGTGACGCCGGATTTCTGGCGTCAGCTGCCGCAGATGTCGCTCGAAAAGTACCCCGGCACGCAGGGATTCATCGACGACGTCTATGTCAACCCCGAAAGCGTGCCGATGTGCGCGGGGTACTTCGAGCTGCGCCACACCGAGGCGCCGCTGGACTACTACTACGACTACGACGAGATGAAGGTCGTCCTCGAGGGCGAGTTCCGGCTCGAGAACGTCGACACCGGGCAGGTGCAGATCGCCAAGGCCAAGGACGCGATCTTCTTCCCCAAGGGCTCGCGAATCCTGTTCTCGACGCCGGATCGCGGGTTGGCGTTCTACGTCGGATACCGCTCCTTCGCGCCCTGACGACGTGACGCTCGCCGCGCCCGCACTCGAGACCTACCGGGTGCAACCCGGTTCGATCACCGCGATTCGGGTTCATCCCGGTGACCACCTCGACGTCATCGACCAGTTCGGCCGGCAGCCGGCCGAACTGACAGTGCTCTCTTCCAACCCCGGGGCCGTTCCCGGCGCCCCGGCCGATGCTCCCGCCACTGTGCTGCAGCGACTGGTGCCCGGCGACGAAGAAGACGGTTACGCGGCTCGTCGCATCCTGGGCATGGTGGCCTCCTACGGGGTGGTCGCAGATGAGGCGCGGGCCACGCGCCTGTTCGACGGGCACACCCGCGCGGGTGCCCTGGTGGGGTTCGATGTCGACGACGACGCGGTGCTGCTGCTGGCTGCTCCCGCGGTGCCGATGCAGATCGACAGTCTGGAGCCCAATCCACCGTCGGAGCTGTGGGTCCACCTGCGCCGCGCCGACCCCACCCGGATGGGCCCGGTGGAATTGCCTGCGCCACTGGCCGAGCCACTGCTGGACATGCGCATCGACGCCTCCACCGCGCTGGACTATCAGGTCAAGGCCGGGCAGTTCATCCAGATCATCGACGTCGAGGGCCGGCAGTGCTCGGACTTCCTGGCCTTCGACGCCCGGGCGCTGCAGGACGGCCGGGAGTTCGGCCTCGATGCCACCACCACCCGCACCATCGTCGGAAGCGCCTACCCGCAGCCGGGTCTGCGGGGGAAGTTCTTCGACGCCAGGGGGGCGGCGCTGGTGGAAGTGGTGCGCGACACCGTGGGGCGCCACGACACCTTCGGGTTGGCCTGCAACGCCAAGTATTACGAGGACATGGGCTACCCGGGTCACATCAACTGCACCGACAACTTCAACGCCGCCCTATCGACGTACGGGGTGCGCAGGCGCACCGGTTGGCCCGCCCTGAACCTGTTCTACAACACCGCTTTCGACGCGGCGCACCAGCTGGTGATGGACGAGCCCTGGTCACGGGCAGGTGACTACGTGTTGCTGCGGGCCACCGCCGACCTGGTGTGCGCCTCATCGGCCTGCCCGGACGACATCGATCCGGCCAACGGCTGGATTCCCACCGATATCCATGTGCGCGTTTACGATTCGACCAGGAGGTTCTCCGTGGCGCTGGGCCATCGCGTCACCCCGGATGCCGAGACGGTGCTGACCAAGAAGACCGCCTTCGCGTCGCGCACCGAACCGCTGACCCGGCACTTCACCGAGTACGCCGGCTACTGGCTACCCAGCACCTTCGAGGCTCACGGGGCGCAGCAGGAGTACTGGGCCTGCCGGGAGCGGGCCGCTGTGATGGATCTGTCGGCCCTGCGCAAGTACGAGGTGCTGGGCCCCGACGCCGAGGCATTGCTGCAGTGGGCGCTCACCCGCGATGTCCGACGGTTGTCCCAGGGGCAGGTGGTGTATTCGGCGATGTGTACCGACACCGGTGGCATGATGGACGACTGCACGCTCTTCCGGTTGGGCGACAACAATTTCCGCTTTGTCGGTGGCGACCCCTACGACGGGGAATGGCTACGTGAGCAGGCCGCCCGGCGTGGCCTGAGTCAGGTGTGGATCAAGGACTCCAGCGACCATCTGCACAACATCGCCGTGCAGGGACCGGCCAGCCGCGACCTGCTCGCCGACGTCATCTGGACCCCGCCCACCCAGCCGACCTTGCGTGAACTCGGCTGGTTCCGGTTCCTGATCGGCCGCCTCGGCGGACCGGCGGGGCCACCGGTGCTGGTGTCGCGGACGGGGTACACCGGTGAACTCGGCTACGAGGTCTGGGCCCACCCGCGTGATGCGGCCGCCGCCTGGGATGCGGTGTGGGCGGCGGGTGCGCCGCACGGGCTGTTGCCGCTGGGTCTGGACGCACTCGAGATGTTGCGGGTGGAAGCGGGTCTGGTGGCCAAGGGCACCGAATTCGACGACCAGACCGACCCCTGGGAAGCCGGGGTGGGGTTCACGGTGCCGCTGAAGTCCAAGGCGCACGACTTCCTGGGCCGCGAGGCGTTGATCGAGCGCAAAGCCCACCCGCAACGCGTGCTGGTGGGCCTGCGCATGGAGGGCAATGACACTGTCGGGCACGGCGACTGCGTGCACCTCGGCCGAAGCCAGGTCGGCGTGGTCACCTCCGGTGTGCGTTCGCCGGTGCTCAGTGCATCCATCGCCCTGTGCCGCATGGCAATCCAACACGCCGACATCGGCACGACTGTCGAGATCGGCAAGCTCGACGGTCACCGCAAGCGTCTCCCGGCCACCGTCGTCCGGTTCCCCTTCTACGACCCCGACAAAACGCGACCACGCTCCTAGGAGACTGTTCATGACCCGTACGGCGATCATCGGTGCCGGCCCCTGCGGCTTGGCGCAACTGCACGCGTTCGAGCTGGCTCGTGCTGAGGGCACAGACGTCGGTGAGGTGGTCTGCTTCGAGAAGCAGAGCGACTGGGGTGGGCTGTGGAACTACTCCTGGCGCACCGGCCTCGACGAGCACGGCGATCCGGCACACGGCAGCATGTACCGCTACCTGTGGTCCAACGGACCCAAGGAGTGCCTGGAATTCGCCGACTACACCTTCGACGAACACTTTGGCGCGCCCATCCCGTCGTTCCCGCCGCGCGAGGTGCTGTTCGACTACATCACCGGACGGGCCAAGAAAAGCAATGTGCGCCAGTACATCCGGTTCGACACCGCGGTCCGGCAGGTGAGCTTCGGGGCCGGGATGTTCACCGTCACCACCGAGGACCTGGTGGACAACGAGTTCAACTCCGAGCAGTTCGATTTCGTGATCGTGGCCTCCGGGCACTTCTCCACTCCGCACCTACCGGAGTACCCGGGCTTCCAGACCTTTCCCGGCCGCATCCTGCATTCCCACGATTTCCGGGATGCCTGCGAGTTCGCCGGAAAGGACCTGCTGGTGTTGGGAAGCAGCTATTCAGCCGAGGACATCGCGCTGCAGTCCCGCAAGTACGGGGCGAAGTCGGTGACCATCGCCTACCGGCACAACCCGATGGGATTCGGCTGGCCGGACGGCATCGACGAGGTGCCGGCGCTGCAGCACGTCGACGGCCGCACCGCGCACTTCGCCGACGGCACCACGCGGGACGTGGATGCCATCGTGCTGTGTACCGGTTACCAGCATCATTTCCCGTTCCTGGACCCGAGTCTGCGTCTGCACACCGCCAACAACCTGTACCCGGCCGGGCTGTACAAAGGGGTGGTGTGGACGGCCAATCCGCAGTTGCTGTATCTGGGTATGCAGGATCAGTTCTACACCTTCAACATGTTCGACCCGCAGGCGTTCTTCGCCCGTGACGTGGTGCTGGGCGCGACCGCCGTACCGGATGCCGCGGCGATGACCGCAGATACCGCGGGCTGGCTGGACCGGCTGCCCACCCTGAGCAACCCCGCCGAGATGATCGACTTCCAGACCGACTACGTGCGGGAGCTGCTGAGTCTGACCGACTATGCGTCCTTCGACCTCGACCTGGTGCGGGCGCACTTCTACACCTGGGAACACGACAAGGAGGAGAGCATCACCGGCTATCGCGACAAGTCGTTCAGCTCGCCGTGCACCGGCACCGTTGCCCCGGTGCACCACACCCCGTGGTGGCAGGAGATGGACGACAGTCTGGTGAGGTTTCTCCGGCAGCCCTGACCGGTGCCGCTAGCGCTGGCACCGGGGACACCAATAGGACACCCGGTCGCCCTCGGCGTCGCGGACCACCGAAGTTCCGCAGCGTCGGCAGGGTTCGCCGCCGCGGCCGTAGACCCACAGGTCCTCATCGCGGCGGGTGTTGCCGGTGGTGGTCCGGTTGACGCGCGACCGATTCGCCCAGAGCATCTTCTGCGCTCGTGATGCCAGCCGCAGTGGATCGGCCACCTCGCTGACGGCGGTGCTGGGGCGGAGTCCGAACAGGAAGCAGAGCTCGTTGGCGTACACGTTGCCGACACCGGCCAGATTGCGCTGATCCAGAAGCGCCTCGGCCAGCGGGCGCTGCGGATCGGTCATCAGGTTGGCGGCGGCGGTCTCGGCAGACCAGTCCTCACCCAGCAGGTCCGGCCCCAGATGTGCGACGGTGTCCATGTCGGTGCTGCGCTCGAGAACTTCGAGGATGCCGAGATCGATGCCATAGGCCACGGTGTCGGCGGTACCCAACACGATGCGCACCTTGTACCCGGGTCCGCGAAACCGGCCCACCTGCCAGCTGCCGTCCATCTTGAGGTGGGAATGGATGCTGGCGTCACCCACTCTGATGAAGAGGTGCTTGCCGCGTGCGAGCACCTCGTCTACCACCTGTCCGCTGAGATCAACCGCGGCAAACCGCGGCACCCGGACGTCACAACGGGTCAGTGCCTTGCCGAGCAGGGCGCTGCGCAACTTCTCCGCGGTGCGGTAAACGGTGTCGCCTTCCGGCATGAGAACGACCGTACCCCCGGAGCCGACGGCCCCGGGGGTACGTGTGGATCGAGCTAGCGGGTCACCATTGACCGATCGGCGGATCGAAGACGAACTGCCCGTTGTCCTCGAGGTTGAACGGGGCGGCCGTGGTACCGGGAACCGCCTTCACCGAGTCGTGCACCTCACCCTGGGCACTGATCTCCTGCATGTCGGCGGTGCGGCTCTCGCCGAGACCACGTGCTTCGCCGATGGCAGTGGAACGCAGGGAGTTGTCGTCGATGATGAGCGCCTGCCGGCTGGTCACCTGGGGGGTGGGCGCCATTTCTTCCACGTCCGCGCTGGCGGTGGCGCTGCTGAGGCCCAGGAACGCCGCGGAGACGGCCAGCGATCCCAAACCGAGCACACCCAGCGTTGTGAAGCTGCGTGAGTTGTTAGCCATCGAGCGTTTCCCTTTCTCCGTACAGTGATCGTCACTGCACGCGAAACGCTACCGGCGAAAACCTCGGTGTGCCCTACATTCCCA
Source organism: Mycolicibacterium tokaiense (assembly GCF_010725885.1). Taxonomy (NCBI): domain Bacteria; kingdom Bacillati; phylum Actinomycetota; class Actinomycetes; order Mycobacteriales; family Mycobacteriaceae; genus Mycobacterium; species Mycolicibacterium tokaiense. The sequence continues at coordinate 3,530,414 of NZ_AP022600.1, forward strand.
ACATGCTCACAGGCAGTCTCCATGAATCAGACAGCGCGCCAAAGCTATTGACGCGCAGGTTGATTGCGGATTCACAGGTGGTTCCCAGTTGATGTCGAGTTAATCCGCAACTTCGGGCAGGTTGCCGGTCCCTCACCTCAAACGGCTGGTGCCGGTAAAGCGCTGTGGCGCAAGCGATCAAGAGTTCAGGCGGCTGCTGGGACATTCTTGCCGCGGAATGACCTCACAGTGACCGCTCAGGTTCGAGCCTGTCGTTCGCGGATCGGGGTGAAGGCGTCCACCAGTACCGACGCCATCTGCGCGAACACGGCATCGCCTGCGGGGTTCGACACCCGCAGCAGCGCCGCCCCCTCGTACAGGGCGATGATGGCGCCGGCCAGGTCGTCGACGCCCGCATCCGAGCGGCGGTCGTTCGCGGCGGCGACGTCGGAGATCAGCGTGGCGAGCCTGCCGGTGAAGTGGGCCCGGTGGGCGGCGAACTCGGCGCGCAGCGCGCTGTCGCGGGCCGCGTGCACAGTGAACTCTGCGAGCACCAGGATCCACTCGTCACCGCCGGCGCCGCCGTTGGCCGCGTAGTCGAGCAGGAGTCGGACGGTGTCGACCTCCGGTGCTGCGCTGTCCAGCAGGCGGCGCAACTCCTGGAGTATCTCCTCGGTCTTGCGGTCGTAGACCGCCAGGAAAAGCGCTTCCTTGGTGGGGAAGTTGGAGTAGAACGCCCCCCGGGTCAGGTTCGCGGCGGCGGTGATGTCGTGGATCGAGGCGCCGTGGAATCCCCGCTCGAGGAACGTCGCGAGCCCGGCGTCCAGTACGGCGGCGACGGTGACCGGCCTGCGTTTGGTCGGCGACTTCGGCATGGCGATTCCCTTCGTCCGGAACAGTCTGGCACATCTTGATACAGTGTGTATCCGATACGATGTGTATCCGTTTGAATGAGACGAAGGAACGGTAGTGAGCAAGCACGAACGAAGTGAGTCGCTGCGCGAAGGGCTGCGCGACGCCGTGTCGCCGCGCACGCTGTTTCTGGGGGTGGGCGTCCTGCTGCTGCAGTTCGGCTTCATCCTGTCCTACCTGGGCGCCTTTCACGCCCCGACTCCACAGCGCATCCCCGTTCAGGTGGTGGCACCCACACAGGTGTCCCAGTCCGCCGTCGACCGGCTCAACGCCATCAGCGGACAACCTCTGGAGGCCAGCGTGGCGCCTGACGAGAACAGTGCGCGGGCCGCACTCAGCACTGCGGACACCTCCGCGGTGTTCGTGGTCGACCCGGCCGGCACCGGCGACCGGTTGCTGATCGCCTCCGCGGGCGGAACCTCGGTGTCCGGGGCCGTCGAACAGATCTTCCAGCGGGTGGCCCAGTCCGAGGGCAGGACGGTGACGGTGGACGACGTGGTTCCGCTGGAGCCCGGTGACGGACGCGGACTGAGCGGCTTCTACCTCGTCATCGGCTGGGCTGTCGGCGGCTACCTGTTCGCCTCCATGCTCGGGGTGGCCAAGGGAGCGCGACCGGCCACGTTCCCGCGTGCGGTGTGGCGGCTGGGGGCAACGTTGCCCTACAGCCTTGCCTCGGGCGTGGGCGGCGCACTGGTGGCCGGGCCTTTGTTGGGTGCGCTCACCGGTCATGTGTGGGCGCTGGCCGGGGTCGGAACGCTGGTGGTGCTCGCGGCGGCGTCGGTGACCATGGCGTTCCAGATGTTGTTCGGGACGTTGGGGATCGCCTTGACGGTGTTGGTTTTTGTCATCCTCGGCAACCCGTCCGCCGGCGGCGCCTATCAGCCTGCGCTGCTACCGCCGTTCTGGCGGGCGCTGCACAATGTGCTGCCCAACGGCGCCGGAACGGACGCGGTGCGTGCCATCGCCTACTTCGGCGGCCACGGCACGGCAGGCCCGATCGCGGTGCTCGCGGTGTGGTCGGCAGCCGGCATCGTGGCATCGCTGGCCGCCGCGGCGCTGGCGAGCCGTCGACGGTCCCGCACCGCCGCCGAGCACCGTCGGCAGCTGCACGAGAGGCAGTTGGCTTCCGCGTGATCAGCGCAGCCGCAGGCCCCGCGGCGTCCGGCTGAACCCCGCCGCGGTCAGCGCGGCGGACACCGCGGCGTGGTCAGCGCCGGGGTCCAGCACGGCCGCACCGTTGATCCGTTCGACCAGCAGGCCGTCCACGCGGCGCTGGGTCACCAGGTCCGACAGCGCCGCGGCGGCGACATTGAGCGCCTCGGGGTCGGCGGTGAAGCTCAGCAGTGAGCGGCCACCACGTTCCAGGAACCAGGCCAGCTCGCCGTCGACCAGCACCACCAGCGCGCCGGCCTTGCGGCCCGGACGGTGGGCCGTGTCGGCCTCGGCATCGCGTACCGGCCACGGCAGCGCGGCACCGAACGGATTGGCCGGGTCGGTGGCCGCCAGGGCCACGGCAGTGCGCTCGCCACGCTGGTCGTCGACCGAGTCGGCGTGGGTGCGCAGCCTGTCCACGGTGGAGGCCGTCGAAAACTGTGCTCCACCCAGTGATTCGACGAAGTAGCCGCGCTGGCAGCGGCCGCTGTCTTCGAACAGCGACAGCACCTTGTACAGGGTGGCGAACCCGCCCGGTAGATTCTCCGAGGCCACCGAACCCTTGGTCAGAACCCCGTAGCGACCCAGCAGCAGCTCGGCGGAGAAATGGGCGCGCAGCGTCGAATCCTGCTCGGCCGCAGGCAGAGCCGACCAGCGGCCGGCCACCGTGGCGTCCACGGTGCGCGCCTGCGGGTTGGCCACGCTGTAGCGCGACAGCCGCGGCGCCCGCCGGGTGCGGTGGGTCGGAGTAGCCGGCTTGCGCGCCCCGGGTCGGCGGCCGCCCGAGAGTAGGGCCCGCACCGGCGCAAAGGTGTCACCGGTGATCCAGCCTGCCCAGATGAGTTGCCACAGTGCCTCTTTGAGGGAACTCTCGGACACACCACCGGCCACCAGTTGCCGGAAGAAGAAGGCGCCGTGCGCGTCACCGGGCCGGCCGAGGATGTCCAGCAGACCGGTGTGCACGTCGGTGAGGTCCATCTCCGAGGGTGCGGTCAGGGTCAGCGGCGCGGTGTCGGCGGTGTGGAACGCCACCCAGCCGTCACCGCCGGCCAGCGCCCCGGCGCCGGACCACAGCACCTCGCCGGAGGCCAGCAGCTCGTCGAGCATCGCCGGGGTGTAGCCGCGCACCCGTTGCCCGAAGATCAGCGGCTCCACCGCCGACGCGGGCATCGGAACCCCCGAGAGTTGTTCGATCACCCCGGCCAGCCCGTCGATGCCCGATGCGGTCCCCAGCTGTTGCCACCCGGGCAGGAACCGGGCGTAGGCCGCGGTGCTGACCGGCTCGACCTGGGCCCGCAGCGCTGCCAGTGACCGGCGGCGCAAGATGCGCAGCACCTCGGCGTCACACCACTGCTCACCCTCGGCATCGGTGAACTCGCCGCGCACCAGTTTGCCGTCGACCGCCAGGCGGCCCAGCACATCGGCGGCCACCCGCAGCCCCAGCCCGAATCGCGCCGCGGCGTCGACGGTGGTGAACGGTCCATGGGTGCGCGCATAACGGCCCAGCAGCTCGCCCAGGGGATCCTTGACCGATTCGGTGAAGGTGGCGGGCACTCCGACCGGCACGGCGACACCCACCCCGTCGCGCAACCGGCCGATGTCTTCGATGGCCACCCACCAGGTGCGGTCGGCGAAGGCCACCCGCAGCACCCGCTTGGCGTCGAGCAGGCCGTGCAGCCAGCCGCCCACATCGTCGGCGGTGCTGCGTTCGGTGGCCTCGTCCTCGGTGAGGGGACCGAGCAGGCGTAGCAGGTCGGCCAGGCCCTCGGCGTCGCGCACCGCCCGCTCGGGGGTGAGGTGCTGCAGCTGGCGGCCGGTGGAGGTGATGACGTCGGCATCGAGCAGTTCGCGCAACTCGACCCGGCCCAGGAGTTCGGCCAGCAGGGTGGAATCCAGCGACAGGGCCGCGGCCCGGCGTTCGGCCAGCGGGCTGTCGCCTTCGTACATGAAGGCCCCGACGTAGCCGAACAGCAGCGATGCCGCGAACGGTGAGGGCATGGACGTCTCGACCTCGACCACCTTGATGCGCCGCTGGGCGATCCGGCCCATCAGGTCGGTCAGCATCGGGACGTCGTAGACATCCTGGAGGCACTCCCGCACCGCCTCCAGCACGATGGGAAAGTCGGGGTACTTGCGTGCCACATCGAGCAGCTGCGCGGCGCGCTGACGCTGGTGCCACAGTGGGGAGCGCTTGCCGGGATGGCGGCGTGGCAGCAGCAGCGCCCGCGCCGCGCACTCCCGGAACCGGGAGGCGAACAGCGCCGAACCGCCCACCTCGGTGGTGACCAGCGGCTCGATCTCGTCGGGGTCGAACACGAACAGGTCTGCCCCAGGTGCGGTCTCGTCGGTGTCGGGCAGTCGCAGGATGATGCCGTCGTCGGACGCGGTGGGCTTCTCGTCGATGCCGAACCGCTCGTAGAGCCGCTTGCCGATGGCCAGCGCCAGGGGCCCGTGCACCCGCAGGCCGTAGGGGGAGTGCAGGACCACCCGCCAGTCACCCAGCTCGTCGCGGAAGCGTTCCACCACCAGCGTGGTGTCGGTGGGAACGGTACCCGTGGCCTCTTTCTGCTCGTCGAGCAGCCGCCACAGGTTGTCCACCGCGAAGTCGTTGAATCCAATTGTGGTGCAACGTTTTTCGAAGGTGGTGCGGTCCATCCGGGACAGCTCGCCGGTGAAGGCTCCCACTGCGGCGCCGAGCTCGGCGGGCCGGCCCACCGCGTCGCCGCGCCAGAACGGCAGCCGGGCGGGCTCTCCGGGCGCGGGGATGACCAGCACCCGGTCGTGGGTGATCTCGGTGATCCGCCAGCTGGTGGCGCCCAGGGAGATGACGTCGCCGGGCCGGGACTCGTAAACCATCTCTTCGTCGAGTTCGCCCACCCGCGAGGGCTTTTCGGAGTCCGCGCTGGAGGCCAGGTAGACGGTGAACAGGCCGCGGTCGGGGATGGCGCCGCCGGAGGTGACGGCGAGGCGTTGCGCGCCGGGCCGGGCGGTGACGGTACCGGTGTCGCGGTCATAGACCACCCGCGGCCGGAGCTCGGCGAAATCGGTGGACGGGTACTTGCCCGACAGCAGATCCAGGGTCGCTTCGAACGCACTGCGCGGCAGTGTCGCGAAGGGGGCGCTGCGCCGGACCGTGTCGAACCAGCCGTCGGCGTTCAACGGCTCCAGCGCACAGGCTGCGACGGTGTGCTGGGCCAGCACGTCGAGCGGATTGCCCGGTACGTGCATGGTCTCGATCTGACCGGCCAGCATGCGCTGCACCGACACCGCGCAGCCGATCAGGTCCGTGCGGTGCTTCGGGAACAGCACGCCGCGGGAGATCTCGCCCACCTGGTGGCCCGCCCGGCCGATGCGCTGCAGGCCGCTGGCCACCGAGGGGGGCGTTTCCACCTGGATCACCAGGTCGACCGAGCCCATGTCGATGCCCAGCTCGAGGCTGGAGGTGGCGACCACGGCCTTGAGTCGGCCGCTCTTGAGCGCGTCCTCGACGTCGGCGCGGGTCTCCTTGCTGACCGATCCGTGGTGGGCGCGGGCCAGCACGGGCTCGGCCCCGAAACTCTGACCGCTGCCCATGATGTGGGCGGGCGGGCCGCCGGGCACGCCGGGGTTGCGCTCACCGCAGAGTTCGACCCCGGTGCGCTCGGCGTGGATCTCGTTGAGCCGCGCGGTCAGTCGCTCGGCGAGGCGGCGACTGTTGGCGAACACGATCGACGAACGGTGGGTCTCGATGAGGTCGACGATGCGCTCTTCCACATCGGGCCAGATGCTGTTGTTCTCCAGGTTGGCCATGTCCGGCACCGGCACTTGGACGGTGAGCTCGAAGGTCTTGGCCGCAGGCGGGGCGACGATGGTGACCGGGGCGGGCCCCGAGAGGAACCGGGCCACCTCCTCAGCGGGGCGGACGGTGGCCGACAGCCCGATGCGCTGCGCAGGTTTCTCGAGCAGGGCGTCGAGGCGCTCCAGCGACAGGGCCAGGTGGGCGCCGCGCTTGGTGTTGGCGACGGCGTGCACCTCGTCGACGATCACGGTGCGGACTCCGGCCAGCGTCTCCCTGGCTGCGGAAGTGAGCATGAGGAACAACGATTCCGGCGTGGTGATGAGGATGTCCGGTGGTTTGGTGATGAGTTCGCGGCGCTTGGCGGGTGTGGTGTCGCCCGAGCGCACGCCGACGCTGATCTGCGGCGGCGCCGAACCCTCCCGTTCGGCGACGCGGCCGATGCCGGTCAGGGGGGTGCGCAGGTTGCGCTCGACGTCGACGGCGAGCGCTTTGAGGGGCGACACGTAGAGCACGCTGGTGCCGGGCGTGCGGTCGAGGTCGAGCGGGCCGGTCAGCTGGTCGATGGCCCACAGGAACGCCGCCAGGGTCTTGCCGGAACCGGTGGGAGCGATGACCAGCGTGTTGTCGCCGTCGGCGATCGCTTTCCACGCCTGCGCCTGGGCCGGGGTGGGCTCGACGAACGTGCCCGCAAACCACTGCCGGGTCAGTGGGCTGAACCGGAGCAGCGGGTCGGTGGTGACGGGCACGTGTCCATGGTGCCCCGGGGCACCGACAACACAGCTCAGCGGACCGCGATGGCCTCGCTGAGCTGCGACGGAATGCCGGGCACTCGGTTCACCGCATCCAGCAGCGCGTGCGCGCAGGCGCGGGCGATCTGCTCGGCGTCCAGCGTCGGATCGACGATGCGCTGCCGGCACATTTCCAGGGTGAAGGCCAGCCACCCGTACACCGTGACCCGCAGGTCCCGTTTCACCGGCTCGTCCAGGTCCGGCGCGACGGCGCTGACTGCATCGAGGATGCGTTGCATCTGCCGCATGGTGTCGGCGTCGTCGATGCCCATCAGCAGCGGGTCGGTGCGGCCCGGACCGATGTAGGCCGCCCAGGATCCGTGCGGATACCGCTCGTGGTACTCCAGGTAGGCCAGGACGCCGATGCGCAGCCGGTCGAACAGGGTCTGCCCGGGCACCGCCGGGGTGCTGGTGGCCTCGAAGAGTCGCTCGGCCTCCGCCCGGATCACCTCGGCGAAGAACGCCCTCTTGTCCGGGAAGTAGTGGTACATCAGCGCACGCGACACGCCGGCCAGTTCGGCGATCTCGTCGATGCGCACGTCGTCGTAGGGCCGTTCGCCGAACACCCTGGCGCCCAGGGACAGCAGTTCCGAGCGCCGGTCGTCGGGAGAGAGCCTCCTGCGCGACGGCTTGATCTCCGGCTGATCGGACATCCTGGAATACTATCTGACATACGTACAATAAGGGCAGCGGACGGAAGGTGGAGCCATGGCGGTGGTCGTGGGCGGGGTCAGCAGCGGTACGGCTCTGCAGGACCGTCGCCTGCCTCACCCACCGCGCCGGATCCCGCTGCTGGGTGACCTCTTCAGCTTCCGCAGCGACCAACCGTCACAATCGGTGTCCGCACTGGCCACCCGGCTCGGCCCACTGTTCGAATTCGCCTTCCTGGGAGCACGTTACGTCGTGGCCGCCGGCGCGGATGTGGTCACCGAACTCAACGACGAGACCCGGTTCTGCAAACACCTGGGCCCGGACATGGTGGCGCTGCGGGTGGTGGGCGGCGACGGGTTGTTCACCGCGCACAACGACGAGGCCAACTGGCGCCGGGCGCACACGTTGTTGATGCCCGCGTTCTCGCAGGCCGCCATGCGCCGCTACCACCCGACGATGCTCGCCGCGGCCGGCGAGCTCACCGGGGCCTGGGACCGCGCGGCCCAAACCGGCGCAGCAGTCGACGTCTCCGCCGACACCACCCGCATCACCCTGGAGACCATCGGCCGCTGCGCGGCCGGCTACTCCTTCGGCGCGTTCCAGTCCGCCCGCGCTCACCCGTTCGTGGAGAACATGGTGGAGGCGCTGGTGGGATGCGACCGGCTGGGGGTGTTGCGGGCGACGTTCCTGCCAGCGTTCCTCGGCGACCGCTACGAACGCAAGGTCAGGCAGCATGCCGCTGAGATGCACCGGGTCACCGATGCGATCATCGCCGCTCGCCGGGTCGACGGGCTGGGGCACCATGACGACCTTCTGGAATTGATGCTGACGCCCGGCGCCGACGGCGAGCCGGTGCTCGACGAGGCCAACATCCGTTATCAGCTGATCAATTTCCTGGTTGCCGGTCACGAAACCACCTCGGGTGCACTGTCGTTCGCGCTGTACTTCCTGTCCACCCATCCCGAGGTGTTCGCCCGGGCTCGCCACGAGGTGGACCGGGTGTGGGGTGAGAACCCGGAGCCACCGTTCGAGCAGGTCGCCAAGCTGCGCTACGTGCGCCGGGTTCTCGACGAGTCGCTGCGACTGCAGCCGACGGTGCCGGCGTATTACCGCGCCGCCCGGGAGGACACCGTGCTGGCAGGTGAGTACCGGATCCGCAAGGGGGAGTGGGTCCTGGCGCTGACGACGATGCTGCACCGTGATCCCCGGTGGGCCGGTCCGGGGCTGGCGCCGGTGGACGAGTTCGATCCGGATCGTTTTGCGCCCGTGCACCTGCGCGCCCGCCCCGCCCAGTTGTACAAGCCGTTCGGCACCGGTGAACGGTCCTGCATCGGGCGGCAGTTCGCGCTGCATGAGGCAGTGCTGGTGCTCGCGGCCCTGATCCGGCGTTACGACCTGGTGCCCGACCCGGACTACACACTCACCGTCGCCGAGCGGTTGACTCTGATGCCGAAGGACTTCCACCTGGGCCTGCGCCGTCGGGGTGGAACCTGACGGCCGCGGTGGGCGCCGTCGATCAGCTCGGTGAGAAGGCATCCCCGGCGCTGATCCGGCCTTCGCTCACCACCTCGAAGTAGGCACCGGCGCACGGCAGCCGGCCCAGGCCGAACGAGTCGACGAGGTTCTCGGCCGCCGGGGTGCGCAGCGCATGTGTCGCGCGACCGAGGTCGCCGTGTTCGAGGGTGGGTATCACGCAGCGCGGGGTGGGCCCCATTCCCTTCAACCGCGCGGTTCCGACAGCGAAAACCTGCTCAGTCCAGTCGTTCTCGCTGAAGGCGGGGTAACCCGGCGGTGTGGTGACCACGATGTTGGGTCGGTAGCGCACCGCTTCGGTGCCGATCCGCTCCAGCGTTGCGCTGGTGATCACGTGCAGCGGCGCCAGATCGACGAAGGAATCGCCCGGTGTCGCTTCGGCCAGTTCGAGTAGTGGAGCGTCCACCACCGCGTCCAGTCCGTGTTCGAGAACCTGATCGGGATCGGCACGTTCCAGGCTCACGCCGGGAGGCCGCTGGGTGGCAACCCGGACCCGGCGCGACACGAGTGCGGAGACCGCGTCGTCGAATCCGTCCTCCCCGGGGGCGACATCGGTGCCGTCGGGCAGTCGGACCCGCACGCGTCCGTCGTCGATCCTGGCCTCGCACGTCAGCAGCCGGCGCCACAGCCGAGCCTGTTTGGCGCTGGCCACCCTCCCGGTCTCGTCGTCGATCAACGCCAGCCGGCGGTCGCCTTCGGCGCCGTCGAAGCCGACGTGCAGCGCGGGCACTGTCTCGCCGAGCATCGACTTGACGGGGTAGCGGTGCAGGGTCTCCACGTACAGCGACGCTCCGGTGGTCATGGTCGAACCCTAGTCCTGGGCCGCCCATCCACGATTGACAGTCCTGGTCTGGTCAATTAGACCTTGACGTGTGCCCGTGGCTGCGTTGTCGGCGAATCTCGATCTGTCGACCCGGCTGTTCTGGCGGACGGTCGGTCGCCGCGTGGATATCGAGGGAGAACACAGCTGGCTGCAGGCGCCGCACACGGCCCGTGGCGGCAGCGGCGACGACTGGCTCGCCGAGTTCGACCGGGTTGGGCAGGTACGGCCCGTCGACCGACGCGACGGGCTGCTGGCCTCGATGGCGGACCTGGACGGTCCCGGATTCCGCGCGGCGCAGCTGGATCCGCAGGTCCGGGATTTCTACGAGCACACTGCGTCCTGGCGGATGGAGGTGTGGTCGCAGTGGAATGCGTTGTTCGCTCCTGCAGGTGAGGTGATCGCGCGGCTGTGGGGCCGGCGCGTCAAGCAGTTGGCCCTGCCGGTGCAACCGCTGTCCGTCAGCCGCGGGATGTCGAGTGTGGTTCGGGTGGTCGAACAGGACGGCGCTCGTGCGGGTGCGGCCTGGCTGCGCAATCTGCGCTCCGACGGATCGCGGGTCTACAGCGGGTTCTACCGGGTGAGTCGGCTGCCGTCGAACGCGCAGCCGCACGTGCATGTGTCATTTCCCTTGGAGCACGGCAACGTTCAGGTGTTCCTGGTGCCGCGTGTCGATCCGGACGGATCACTGTGGCTGGAATCGAGGTCCCGCTCGTTCGGGCAGGACGGGGCGTACGTCGCGGTGCGGTTCGACAACCGCTGGTATGCGGCGATGGTCCCCCTGCGGGAGACCTTCCACGTGTACGCCGACGAGGAGGGGGTGTTGCGCACCGATCACCAGCTGCGGATCGGACGCTGGCAAGCTTTGCGGTTGCACTACCGGCTGGATCGGTTGGAGAACGGAGACACGGCCGCCGACTGGGTACAGTGAGCGCCGACGGGTCCTGCGGCGCAAAAAGGGGGTTGTGCATGTCGGCGTCGAATCCCTCCGCTGCCAAACCCCCCGCCCGCCTGCGCACGCACGAGCAGGTGGTGGCCGAGATCGAGAGCCGCCTGAATTCCGGGGCGCTCAAAGCCGGGGATCGGCTTCCGCCCGAGCGGCAGTTCGCCGAGACGCTCGGGGTCAGCCGGGGCGCGGTCCGGGAGGCCCTGCGCATCCTCGAGGCGATCGGCGTGGTGGAGGCCGGACCCGGGTCGGGCCCGAACTCCGGGTCCCGGATCGTCACCGACAGCACCGTGGGGATGGGCATGCTGCTGCGGATGCACCTGCAGTTGGCGTCTTTCACCGAAACCGATCTCCTGGAGACGCGGCTGATGCTCGAGCGGCTGGCATGCCGCAAGGCGGCCGGCGTCGCCACCGGCGCGCAGATCTACCACTTGCGCCGCCTGGTCGACGAGATGCGCAGTGCCCCCGGAACGGCTGAGCATCACCAGCTGGACACCGCCTTCCATGTCGGGATCGCGCAGATCTCTGGCAACGGCCTGGCGGCCGCACTGATGGCGGCATTGCGGGACGCCCTGCACAACGCCATGATCGCCGGGTTCGAACGGCTCGACGACCCGGTGTGCACCATGGCAACCCTGACCGATGAGCACGAGCTGATTGTCGACGCGATCGCCGCGGGTGACGGCGGGGCGGCCGCCGACCACGTGGCCAGGCACATCCTCGGGTTCTACCGTGTGCTGGGGTTCAGCGAATTCAGCTGAGCGAGTCAGCTTTTGCCGGGGAAGCTCAGCGGATAGGGCACAAACCGTCCCCGCTCGGGGTCCACCAGAAGTTGCCTGCCGACCGGCGGGGTGGCGCGCTGCGGGCAATGCTGCCGATCGCAGGTGCGGCAGCCCGGCCCGATCGGCATCACATCCGGATCCACCAGGTCCAGCCCCCTGCTGTAGACCAGGCGCCCCGCCTGGCGCAGCTCACAGCCGAGGCCCACGACGAAGGTCTTGGCCGCCGACCCGTAACCGCCGCGACGACGAGTGACAGTGCGCGCCAACCACAGATACCGTTGCCCGTCCGGCATTTCGGCGACCTGCACGTTGACCTGACCGGGGGAGGCGAACGCGTCGTAGACGTTCCACAACGGGCAGGTGCCCCCGGTGTGGGAGAAGTGAAAACCGATGGCCGACTGGCGTTTCGAGATGTTGCCCGCCTTGTCCACCCGTACCAGGATGAACGGGACCCCGCGCATCCCGGGGCGTTGCAGCGTGCTCAGCCGGTGCGCGACGGTCTCGAAGCCCACGTCGAAGCGCTCCGAGAGGATTTCGACGTCGTAGCGCACTTTCTCGGCCGCGTTGTAGAACGTTGTGTAGGGCAGGATCAGCGCGCTGGCGAAGTGGTGGGCCAGACCCAACCGGGCCAGGTCGCGGGTGGTCTGGTCCGGCCAGATCTCGGCGTCGAGGACGTCGTCCAGCAGGTTGGGCACTTCCAGGAGGGCGATCTGGGTGGCCATCCGGAACGCCTGCTGCCCGGGCTGCAGGTCGGCAGCCAGCGTCAGGACGCCCCGATCGCTGTCAAAGGTGTACAGGTCGCCATCCTGGTCGCGACGGGCGGTGGTCACCCGAACCTGGTGGCGCGCCTCCAGATGGGCTCGCAGGTTCTGGCGTAGATCTCCACCATGGGCGGCGATGTCGGCGGCCAGCTCTTCGGCCGCACGGTCGAGCACGTCGACATAGTTCTGGTGCCGGTAGAAGAAATCCCGGACATGCTCGTGCGGCATCAGGGCAGGCCCCTCCGACCGGGAATCGGTCAGGGCCTCCAGGTGCACCATGGCGTCGCGGTAGCGGCGGTACAGGGCGATCACCGCGTCGGCGATCTCGGGCATCAGGCTGGCCAACTGGCGAATATCCGAGGCGGAGTGGGGAATGCCGGGGGCCGCCTCGGGTAGTGCCTCACGCAGCTCGGCGAGTTGGCGTGCGGTGTCGCGGGGCACGAAGAACGCCGGATCGATACCGAAGACCTCGGTGAGCCGGACCAGCACGGTGGCCGTGATGGGCCGCGCGTCGTGTTCGATCTGGTTGAGGTAGCTCGACGAGATGGCCAGAACGCGGGCGAGCTCGACCTGGCTGAGTCCGCGTTCCTCGCGCAGTCTGCGGAGGCGGATGCCTGCGAAGAGCTTGTCCACGGTCACAGGGTAGTACGGATTGCGAGGGTCACTGTTCGCACATTTCGCAAAAGCCGACGAAAGGCCAGGTGAAGGCGATTCTGTCGGGGTCAGTCCGATGCGAAACAGCCTCACGCCACCTCGATCACCGCTTTCCCGCGAATCTGGTGGGCGTCGAGTTCGGCCAAGGCTGCCGGGATCTCATCGAAGCCGAAGCGATGTCCGATCTGAGGGTGCACGGTGCCCTCGGCGTACATCCGGTGCAGCGCCTGCGCGCCCCAGGACAACAGCGTGGGGTCCTTGTCCAGGGTGGCGCCCCAGGCCACGCCGACTGCCGATACATTGCGCAGCAGAAGTCGATTGGTCTTGATCGCGGGGATGCCGCCGGCGGCGAAACCGATCACCAGGATGCGACCTTCCGATGCCAGTGCCCGTACCGCCTCGTCGAAGAGCCAGTCGCCCAGGGGATCGAGAATCACATCGACGCCGTCACCGCCGGTGAGTTCGCGGACCGTGGACGAGAAGCCCTGCTCGAGAACGATCACCTGGTCGGCGCCGGCCTCCTTCGCCACCGCGATCTCATGCTCACCGGCGACCCCGGCGATCACCGTGGCTTTCAGTCCTTTGGCGACCTGGACGGCGGCGCTGCCGATACCACCGGCGGCGCCCATCACCAGCGCGGTTTCTCCCGCTTCGAGGCGCCCGCGCCGGGCCAGCGCGAAGTGGGTGGTGTGGTGGTTGACCACCAGTCCGGCAGCGGTGTCGAAGCCCATGTCGTCCGGAATGGCGACCAAGGACTGCAGCGGCACAGACACCGCCTCGGCGTAGGCGCCGTCCCAGACGAAGGCCATCACCCGGTCACCGGTGGACCAGCCGGAATCTGTTGGTGCCCAGGCGATCACACCGGCCACCTCGCAGCCGGGGGTGAACGGGGTCTGGGGTTTGCGTTGATACTGGCCCTTGGTGAGCAGCAGATCGGGGAAATTGACCCCGATCGCTTTGACCTCGACCACCGCGGTCCCATCGGTGCGGGGCACGTCGGGGACCTCGTCGAGGGTCAGCGCCGTCGGCCCGTCGTAGGAGTGCAGACGGTAGGCCTTCACTGGTCGCCTCGCAGCCGGATCAGCACCTCGGCCACACAGGCAGGTTTGTCGCCGCCCTCGATCTCCATGGTGACCCGCAGGTTGGCCTGCACGCCCCCGGCCACCGGTTCCGCGTTGACCAGGGTGAGGCGCCCGCGCAGCCGCGAGCCCACCGGAACCGCTGCGGGGAAACGGATCTTGTTGGCGCCGTAGTTGATCGACGCGACAGCATCGTCGACGACGAACAGCTCGTTGAGCACCGGCGCGATGAGCGACATCGTGAGGTAGCCGTGCGCAATGGTGGTGCCGAACGGTCCGGTGGCCGCGCGCTCGGCGTCGACGTGGATCCACTGCGGATCCTCGGTGATGTCCGCAAAGGCGTCGATGCGGGGTTGGTCGATCTCCATCCAATGGCTGGAGCCGAGATCGAGTTCGGACTGCTCGGTCAGGGAGGCAATGGTCAGTCCGCTCACATCGACATCCCGCCGTCGACCGAGAGCACGGTGCCGGTGATGAAGCCGGCCTCCTCGGAGGCCAGGAAGCCGATGGCCGGGCACATCTCGGATGGCTGGGCGAAGCGCCCCAGCGGGATGGCCTTGGTCATCTCGGCCTTCTTGTCGGCGGGGATGGAGGCGATCATCCGCGTCTCGGCGTTGGGGGCGATGGCGTTGACGGTGACCCCGAAACGGGCCAGTTCTTTGGCAGTGGTCTTGGTGAAACCGATGATGCCGGCCTTGGCCATGCCGTAATTGGACTGGCCGGGGTTGCCGCGCAGGCCGGTGAAGGAGGTGATGTTGATGATGCGGCCGAAGTTCCTTTCGCGGAAATGAGGTACGCATTCCCGGGTGAACCGGAAGGTACCGCCGGCGTGCACGGCCATCACCTCGTCCCAGTCCTCGTCGGTGAGCTTCCAGACCACCTTGTCGCGCAGCACACCGGCGTTGTTGACCACCACGTCCACCTTGCCGGTGTCCTCGATCACCGTTGCCACAGCGGCTTTCACGTCCTCGGTGCTGCGAACGTCGGCCATCACAGCAACTCCACCGGCACGTTTGGCGGCGTCAGTGAGCTCGTCGGCGTCGACGTCGATCATGTAGGTCGCCGCGCCGGCGCCGGCGAAGAACGAGCCGAGTTCGAAGCCGATGCCGCGTGCGGCGCCGGTGACGATGACCGACCGTCCGGAGAAGTCGTAGGTCAGATTGCCCATGGATGAAGTGCCTTTCGGTGCAGGGGGATTGGGTCAGGAGTAACGGCGCAGAACCAGCGAGGCGTTCTGGCCGCCGAACCCGAAGGAATTGATCTGGATGACGTCGGCGTCCACGTGGGCGGGCTTCTGGGTGATCACCTGGAAGTCGGCGTCCGGATCCACCACGTCGGTGCCGAAAGCGTTGGGGAACATGCCGGATGCGAATGTCTCCAGCGCGGCGACCGCGCTCATGGCGCCCGAGGCCGCTCCGGTGTGCCCGGTGTGGCCCTTGATCCCGGTGACCGGCAGATCGCGTCCACCGTGCACCGTGTTGATGGCGCGGATCTCGGCGGTGTCCCCCTTGGCGGTTCCGGTGGCGTGGGCGTAGAGGGCATCAACCTGCTCGGGTTCGATACCGGCGTTGGCCAGCGCCTTGCGCATGACCAGCGCCTCCCAGGTGCCGTTCGGGTCCGGCGCGGACGGGTGGGGGCCGTCCGCCAGCGAGGCATACCCGGCGATCTCGGCGAGGATGGTCGCGCCGCGAGCCAGCGCGTGTTCCTCGCTCTCGATCACGAACATCGCACTGCCGTCGCCGATCACGATGCCGGTGCGGGACTGGTCGAAAGGGGTCAGGGTGCGGCGCTCGTCGGTGCTGTTGGTGATCATCCCGTACTGGGCCTGGGCGAAATACCAGGCCGGCGCGAAGTCGCCGTCACCCAGGGTCACGGCCTCGGTGCCGCCGGTCAGCGCGACGTCGGCCTCCCCGGAACGGATCAGCCTGGCGGCGTTGCCGATGGCGTCATTGGAGGACGCGCACGCGGTGGTCAGCGTGAGCAACGGACCGTGCAGGCCGTAGCGCATGCACAGTTGGGAACCCGCCATGTTCGGCAGGATGCGGATCATGGTCTTGCGGTCGACGCCGGCGGCGCCGTCGCGCTCGTAGGCCCGCTGCGCCTCGCTCAGCGAGCGGGTGCCGCCCATGCTGGTGCCGTGTACCACCCCGGTGCGCTCCGAGTCGAAGTCGTCCAATCCCGCGTCGATGCGGGCCTGCTCGGTGGCGGCCAGGGCCCATTGCGCGAACAGGTCGGTGCCGTCGGCCACCTTGGCGTCCATCCAGTCCGTGGCCTCGAAGTCGCGGACCGGGGCAAACCAGAAGGTGTCGGTCTCCCCGGGCCAGGAGATGCGCCCGATGCCGGAGACGTTGTTGCGCAACCCGTCCAGATAGTCGGTGACAGAGTTCCCGTTCGGGGCAATGATGCCGCGACCGGTGATGACGACTCTAGGCATGGCGGAGTCCTTCTGTGAGTGGGTATTCGGTTCCGGTCATGGTGCTGGTGTTCTCGAGCCCGCGGCTCACCGCGCCGATCAGATAGGGGCGCAGGTCTGTCGGGGTGACGATGTGGTCGATGGACCCCACCTCGAGTGCACGCTCCACGGTGTGGATGTCGTCGAACTCCTGGGCCACCGCGGCCTGTACCTCGGTGGTCACGGCCGCGGTCAATTCGTGCAACCGGTGGGTGAGCACCGGCTGCTCGTCCGCGGGGGCGGCGGTCAGCCGGCTCTGTAACTCCAGCACCGCCGGGTGCTGTTTGACCCGCGCCCTGACTTCGCGGGTGAACACCACCGCTGCGGCGGGTGCGCCGCCGATCACCGACGCCCGGGAGCCTTCGACGGCTGCGACCTCGAGGTGGGGGTTGAGCGCCTTGGAGAACACCACGTACGCCCCGCCGTGGTAACGGGAGATCACCGTGAAGACGATGGGGCCGCGGTAGTTGACGATGGCCCTGCCGATTTCGGCGCCGTACTCGAGCTGCAGCTTGGACATCGATTCCGGGGAGCCGTCGAAACCGGACAGGTTCGCCAGGATCACCAGCGGCCGCCGGCCACTGGCGCCGTTGATGACCCGCGCGAGTTTCTTCGAGGACTGGGGGAACAGCGTGCCCGCTGTCCAGGAGTCGGGACCATTGGCCGGCCGGGGCAGCCGCCGGCGCAGGTTGCGGGACTCGATGCCCACCAACGACACTGCGAATCCGCCGAGCCGAGTGTCCCAGGCCACCACGTTCTCCGCGTCCTGCCACGCTGTCCATCGCTCCAGAGGCGGGGCATCCTGGTCGCGGACCGCCGACAGCACCGAACGGATGTCGAACGGCCGCTTGCGGTCCGGATTGTGGGTGGCCGAGAAGATCTCGCCGACCGTGGCGAAAGCGGTTCCGTTGCCGCTGTTGCGGTGCGGATACGGGGTGATGTCGCGGTCCACCGGATCGGTCGTGGGCCGCCAGGCGCCGTGCGGCAGCGAAGACTCGTAGTGACGGAACAGCACGGCGCACGCGGACTCGACATCCGGCACCCAGAACTGCGCCTGCCCGTTGGGCCCCGCGATGCGGGCATAACCACCGATGCCGGTGTTGTCCTCGGCGGCCACCCCTCCGGAGAACTCGAGCGCCTGCTTGCCGGTGAGCACCATGGCGCTGCGCCCGACCATGATCAGCACTCCCGAGGTGTGCATCAGCATGGTGGCCTCGGCATCGAAGTACGACTGGGCTCCGACGTTCACCCCGACCACGACGACGTTGATCTCTCCGCCGGCCTGGGTGAACTCGATGATCCGCCGCAGCACCGCCGCCGTCGCGTCCAGGTTTTCGGTGCCGCTGTCCATGGCGATCCGAGCACCGGAGGACACCGCATACCACTCGGCCGGGATGCCCAGTTCGGCGGCCAGGTCCAGTGCGGCGATGATCCTGCGACATTCGGGCTCGGCCAGCGACGCCAGATCGCGGCTGGGCTCGTTCATGATGAGCACCCGGCGGATGGTGGCGGTGGAGCCGGCCGGCCTGCTCTCGATCACCCCGGTGACCACGCGCGCGGTGTTCTGACCGCGGGGACGCTCGACCGCTGCGAAGCCTTCATCGGTGAAGTCGTATTCGACGAAATCGCCGACGGGTAACTCGGTGTGGGTGGCGCCGGTGCCGACCAGGAGCTCGACGATCTCGTAGGGATACACCAGCCCCCGCCGTTGTAGGGTCACCACCCGGCGGCGGTACTCCGACATGGGTCGAATCGTGTTGTGCGAGGGCTTGGTTCGTCCGACCATCACACCCACTCGAGCCGGTGTGGTGATGTGCAGCACCTCGTCCGACCGCTCGCCGGTGTCCGGATCGTGTGTGACGACCCGGCCGATCACCTTCTCCAGGCCCAGTCCGCGGGTCAGGGGCAGCAGCTCGGCGATCAGTTTCTGCAGCTCGGAGTCGGTCAGCGTCCAGGTGGGCTCGGCATGGATCACGATGCGATTGCTCAGCGAGACCGAGGGATCGGGCAGCGCGGCCCTGGCTTGCCTGATGGCGATGGCCGCCTCGGACAGTTGGCCGGTGAGGTGGGCCGGATCGAGATCGAAGACCTCCAGAATCGCGATCAGGCGCTGATCGTTGCGGTTCTCCCGGGCGGTGGCATGCAGCAGGTGGACCCCGTCGGGGGCGGGCAGGCCCGAGAGTGCGAAGTTGTCGAAGCGCCACAGTTCCAGGCGCTCGGCCGCCGCGGGGTGCATACCACCGTGGCGGGTTGCGACGGCGAGGTCTCCGTGGCCGCCGGTGACGGTGAGATGGCGCGGCGCCCCGGTGAATCGGCCGCCCTCCCACCAGGTGATCACCAGGGTCAGATGGTCGCAACGACCGGCGACGTCGGTGAACACCCGCCGGATCGTGGACTCGAGCGCCGTGGCGTCCGGGGCCCCGTTACCGCCGACGAAGATGTCGATGTCGACGACCCCCGTGGTCTCGACACTGCCGGCGGCGGCCGAGAGGACGTCGCCGAGTCGGTCGGCGGTCCCCGCCACGGCCACCATCACCACGGTGTTTCCGTTGTCGCTCCGTGCCGACGTGACCCCGGTGATGCCGGTGAGTGGCAGTGCTGCGCACCGGGCGAGGGCGCGGTGCCGGTGGGTCCGGCGCAGCAGCGCTTCGAGAGCGGCGACCGCCTCGGGGCCCTGGTCGACGGCATGTGCGGCCAGCCAGCGGTCCAGCGGAGCGGGCAGGTGCAACAGGCCGGTGACGTCAGCCTGCTCACCGGCAAGCAGGAGGGCGGCATATCGCTCATCGGCGCTGCGTAATTCCCGGATGGCCGGGTGTTCCACCAGCCGGTGACGGACGGCGCGGCCGAGATCGGCGACGCCCGGGTAGCCGAGCTCTGCTGCCGTGATCACCGCGTCGACAACCTCGACCAACTCAGTGGAGTCCACGGTGTCGTGGTCGGGCTCCAGCCAGCTCTGCAATACCAGGGCGCTCACCTGCGCCACCCGATCCATCCGGGACTCGGCGCGCCAGACGTGGTAGAGCGCGTCGGTCAACTCAGGGCTCTGGCTGACCTCGGTCACGCCGTAATAGGCCAGCACACTGCGTACTTGCGCGGGGAAGTGGCCCGGCGCCAGCTCGTCGAGCCGGTCGGGTGAACGCAGCGCAAGGAGGAGCAGATCGGGCCGGGGGGAGCGGCGCTGCGTGCCGGTGTCCGCGTCGTCGTGGTCTGCGAACAGCGCCATCCGGTCGGCGGCGGCGCGGAGCACCTGCAGCCCGGCATCAAAGGGCAGCGCGTCGATTCGGGCGATGGCCTTGGCGGCAGCGTCGTCGTCGAGATCCTGGCCGAGGATCAGCCGCACCAGGGTGTCGCGATCGGTATCCGCCGAATCGGGTTGGTGCGCGGCCAGGTCGGTGAACGACAGTTGAGTCGCGACGCCCGCCGCGGCCTGATCCAGTGCCTCCATCCGGATGATCGGGCCACCCGCGCCCACCAGAGTTCCCGCCGGACAGACAATCTCGGTGATGCGCCCGGCCGCCGGCGCCACAACGGGCGACTCCATCTTCATCGCCTCCGCGATGAGCAACACCTCGCCGGGCCGCACCTCGTCACCCACAGACACCAGGACCTTGGCCACCACACACTGCGACTCGGCCCGCACCAGTCCGCCGTCCCCGCGCACGATGCGGTAGACGCTGTGTCCGGCCTCCACGGTGATCAGGGGACCACCGGCCACCACCGTCAGTGCCATCTCGTGGTCGCCGACGACCATTCTGCGTTCGAACTTCCCGACCTCGGCGACCTGCGCGGCGACCACCGTCCCGTCGACCTCGATCTCGAAATCATCGGCGCCCAGCCAGCGCACCGTGAAGCGGCGGCGTTCGCCCTCGTATTCCAGCTCGACGGTCATCGCGGTGTCGTCAACCGGGTCCAGGCGTCCGTGAGCGGCCATGCCGGCGAACCTGTCGAGGGCGTCGGCGTGATCGCGCCGGTAGGCCTCCACGGCCGCGGCCACGAGGGCGGGTGCTGCGTCAGGGGCATCCAGCAGGATGCCGCTGTCCAAGGCCCGGTCCAACCACGTCGTGTCGACATGGCCCGCACGGATGTCGGCGTTGTCGAGCAGGGCCATCAGGAAGCGCCGGTTGGTGGTACCGCCTTCGACCACCGCGGCCGAGCGGGCCAGCGCCCGCCGCAGCCGCGCCAGCGCCTCATCCCGGTCCCGGCCCCAGGCAATGACTTTGGCGATCATGGAATCGAATTCGGACGCAATGCTGTCGCCGGCCACCACGCCTGCGTCGGTCCGGATCGACGGACCCTGCGGAATGCGCAGTTCGACCACCCGGCCGGGGGCGGGGGCGAACCCGCGCCGGGGATCCTCGGCGTTGAGCCGGACCTCGACGGCATGGCCGCGTGGTTCGGGCGGGTCGCCGATCAGGGGAAGCCCCTCGGCGATGTCGAGCTGGAGCTTCACCAGATCCACGCCGGTGACCGACTCGGTGACCGTGTGCTCCACCTGGAGCCGGGTGTTGACTTCGAGGAAGTAGAAATCGCCAGTGTCCGGCCGCGCAAGGAACTCCACGGTGCCGACCCCGGTGTAGCCGACGGTCCGGCACAGCCGGCGGGCGGCGTCGAGGATGCGCTGACGGGTGTGAGCGTCGATGTCGACGGGGGCAGATTCTTCGAGGACCTTCTGGCGCCGCCGCTGCACACTGCAGTCCCGCAACCCCAGTGCCCACACAGTGCCGGCGGTGTCGGCGGCCACCTGCACCTCGAAGTGGCGTCCGCCCAACACCTGCGCCTCGAGGAACAGGGTGGAGTCACCGAATGCGGACTCGGCTTCGGACCTGGCGCCCGCGAACGCCGCGGGGAGTTCGGCGGCGTCGCGCACCACCCTGATGCCGCGGCCACCGCCACCGGCGGCGGCCTTGATGACCACCGGGAATCCGATCCGGTGCGCGTGGGCGAGGGCGTCGTCAGCTGTCGCTACGGGGCCATGGCTCCACGGCACCACCGGGACCTCGGCCGACTCGGCGACTCGCTTGGCGGCGATCTTGTCGCCGAGCTTGTCCATGGCCTCCGCGCTGGGCCCGATGAACCGCACTCCGATGCGCTCGCACAGGCGCACGAAATCTGGATTCTCGGCGACGAAACCCCAACCAGGCCATACCGAATCGGCACCGCTGGACCGCAGGGCGGTTTCGAGGACGTCGAGATCGAGGTAGGTGTGCCTGCGGGCACCGGTCACGGGGTCGGTGGACATGGTGGGTCCGAGATGGACGGCGTGGTCGGCCTCGCGGACGAACCAGGAGCCGGCGTCGGCGTCGGTGTAGAGCGCCACCGTTTCCAGGGGCACGCCCCGTTCCATGCCGTACTCACCCGCGGCGTTGAGGAAGCGCATCGCGGCCTCGCCGCGGTTGACGATCGCCACGTGCTTCAGCATCCGGCTTCGCTCCCTTCGTCGACGACGCTGACATTTCCAACTTCGGGGTCGCCGGACAAGGACGCGGGTTTGCGAAGTATTGAGAGCGTCGAACGTGTGAATTGCGAAGATTGCCAAGCAGGTTGGGGTATCACGGCTGGTCGAAGGGTTATCCGGGCGCGCTGAGAAGTCCGCCGAAGCGGCGCCGTGGACGGGTTTGACACGTGTTGTGTGCTGCGTAACTGGTAGCTATTGCCTGTGGCGTACACCACACCTATGGTAGGACCAAAGTGAGCCCTGTCACTTCGATTGGAGATGTCCATATGACCCATCAGAGCGCGGCTCTGCCCTCCGATGTGAAACAGCCATCCGACCCGCGAAGCCTGCGTAGGGTCGGCGCGGCCAGCCTCATCGGCACCACCATCGAGTACTACGACTTCTTCGTGTACGGCACGGCCGCCGCGCTGGTGTTCCCCGCCGTCTTCTTTCCGAGCGCAAGCCCGGCGATGGGCACCATCGCGTCGTTCGCGACGTTCGGGGTGGCCTTCTTCGCCCGCCCGGTCGGTTCCATCATCTTCGGTCACTTCGGGGACAAGATCGGCCGCAAAAGGACGTTGGTGTGGACGCTGCTGATCATGGGTCTGTCCACTGTCGCGATCGGCCTGTTCCCGGGTTACGACACCGGCGTGTTCGGGATTCTCGAGAACGGCATCGGCATCTGGGCGCCCATCCTGCTGGTGGCGATGCGGTTCCTGCAGGGCTTGGCGATGGGCGGCGAATGGGCCGGCGCAACACTGTTGACGGCGGAGTACGCCCCACAGGGTCAACGAGGCCGCATGGCGGTGTACCCGCAGTTGGGCCCGGCATGCGCATTCTTCTTGGCCAGCGGCACGTTCTTCCTGGCTTCGGTCACCATCGGCGCCACCAGCGAGACATTCTTGAACTACGGTTGGCGGCTGCCGTTCATCGCGTCGCTGCTGTTGGTGATGGTGGGCCTGTGGATCCGGTTGTCCATCGAGGAAACCCCCGTCTTCAAAAACCACCTACGCACCAAGGAAACGGTGAGTGCACCCGAGAAGCTGCCGTTCGCTGATGCATTCCGGGAGCAGTGGAAGCAGATCCTGATCGCCGGTCTGGCGATGTCCACCGTCTTCTCGATGTTTTACACCGGCAGCACCTTCCTGACCAGCTACGGCATCGGCAATCTCGAGTTCACCCGCACCATGATCCTGGGCTTCGGCATGATCGCCGCGGTGGCGCTGGGCGTGGTGACCTCCGCGGCCTGCATCCTGAGCGACAAACTGGGGCGCAAGAAGGTGATTGCCGTGGCCTACGGTGCCGCGATCGTCTGGTCGTTGGCATTGTTCCCGCTGTTGGACACCGGTTCGCCCATCGCTTTCCTGATCGGTGTCACCGTGACGCTGTGCATCTACGGTGTGGCCAACGGCCCGGCCGGCGCCTTGCTGCCGGAGATGTTCAAGTCGCGGTTCCGTTACACCGGAGCGGGTTTGAGCTACAACCTGGGCGGCATCATCGGCGGCGCCATCCCGCCCATCCTCGCGGCACAGATCGTGGCCACGTCGTCGAGCATCTGGGTGGGCGTGCTGCTGGCCGCTTTGTCGGCGGTGAGCCTGCTCTGCGTCCTGGCTCTACCGGAGACCAAGGACCGCAACCTGGAGGAGACGGCCGCTCGTTGAGGGGGCTGACACTGCGGCGCCGCCAGGGAATCTCCCTGGCGGCGCTGTTGTTTCGCGGGGGAGTTCCGGCGGGCCTCCTGACTCCGCCGGTTGCAGCCTCCCCATCCCGGGCTCACGGGTCGTCGCCGGGTGGGTCTTCGTCGGGTTCATCGGGGGCGAGGATGCGGTCTCCGGTGGTGGTAGGGGTTGGTGCGGGCTTGCCCGCAGTCCAACGCTGGTGGTGGGATCCACTCGGTGATGCCGTCGTCGGGGCGGTTGCGGGTGGTCCACCCGGTGGTTTCGACCATCCTGTTGTCCGGCCCGCACGCCAGAGTCATGTCCTCGACGTCGGTGTTGCCGCCGTCTTTCCAGTCTTTGTTCGCGTGGTGGACTTCGGAGTGGTAGCCATCGGCGGTGCAGCCCGGGGCGGTGCAGCCCCGGTGCTGAGCCAGCAGCACGATGCGCTGCCCCGGTGAGGCGACGCGGCGGGTGCGGCCGAGATGCAGCGGCACTCCCTTGCCGTCGAACAGTGCCAGCCAGAGGTAGGCGTGCGAGGCCATGCGGATGACGTCGCGCATCGGGATCAGGGTGCCGCCGGCGGTGAGCCCGTGTCCGGCTGCCTTTTCCAGGTCTTTGAGTTCGGTGCGGATGATGATCGTGGCCGGTAGGCCTTTGTGTTGACCGAGATCACCGGAGGCCAGGACCGCTCGACCGGCGGCCAGGAACGCGTCGTGGTCGCGTTGGCTCTGGGTGCGCGTGTCTGTGGCCGCGTGCT
Source organism: Mycolicibacterium tokaiense (assembly GCF_010725885.1). Lineage (NCBI taxonomy): Bacteria > Bacillati > Actinomycetota > Actinomycetes > Mycobacteriales > Mycobacteriaceae > Mycobacterium > Mycolicibacterium tokaiense. The sequence goes on from NZ_AP022600.1 coordinate 3,554,550, forward strand.
CGGGGTCGGGTTCGCCGTCGACTTGTGGGGTGTCGTCGGCGGGGTTGCACATGCCGGGGGCAGCGAGTTTGGCTTTGACCGCTTCCCAGGTGGCTGCGGCTTCGGGGGTGAGGTATCCGGAGATGGGGACGGTGCCGTCGGGGCGTTGTTTGCCCAGGCGCAGCCCGCGGCGGGCTTGGCGGTCGGTGTCGGTGAAGGTGCCGTCTTGGTCGAGCAGGTACTTCAACCGGTCGGCGACGGCGGTGAAGCCGTCGGCGCCGAGGGTGCTGGCGTGGTGGGCGAGGTCGGTTTCGGCGGCTTCGCGGGCTTGGAAGTCCACCGATTGGGGCAGGGTGCGGAAGAACGACTTGATCTCGCTGACATGCTCAGGCCCGATCAGGCCCTTCTGTTGGGCGGCGGCGACTTTCGGCAACGCGGGGGGCATCGGCTCACCGGTCAGGGCGGTGCGGGGCCCGAGGAGTTCGGCGTTTTTGAGGCGCCGGAATGCTTCGGCTTCGCTGATCCGCAGCCGGGCGGCCAGGACTTTGGTGTAGCTGCTGGCGCCCAGTTCTTTCGGGGCGCATTCCGCGCGCAGACGGTGGTAGACCTTGTGATCGAGGACGGGGTGTTGCCAAGAGAGGGTTTCGCGGCGCTGCTGCAGGTCCAACAACTCCAGCGGGGTGAAGGCGTCGATGGACAGTGAGTTCATCTGCGCTTGCAGGGTTTCCATCTGGGTCAGGGCGGCCAGCATCGCCTCACGATCGGCGACAGCTGACGTTCCCATGCCTCGAAACTAGACCTGGGGTCCGACAAAAATCCGAGCAATGTGACGCCAGATACTCAAGTGGCACAGGGGTTTAGGTGCTCAAACCCGCTTTCGCCGAGACCGACGAAATGCCGAACCGCACTCGCAGATTCGGGCCCCATCTCTTGGCCCGATCTCCTTCGACTGGCTCGTGCCTCGCCAGCCTCGGCCTCGGGCCGGCGTCGGTTTGGGCGAGATGGAGGTGGGGGAACTTACTACTGCGGGGTAGCGGAACCCATCTTTGGCTCCACGGGCACCAACGCATCGTTGCCTCGCTTGACCGTCCACCCGGCCTCTTCACGATCCCATTCGGTGGGCGAGGTCTCCATGCCTCGCAGGGTGCGTTTGAGAACCTTGCCGGTGGGCGTCTTGGGGAGATCGCCGATGAACTCGAGATACCGCGGAACGGAGAAGTAGGGCAACCGCTTGGCGCAGTGTCGCAGCACCGCAACAGGATCGGGGGAGTCGGCACCCTCGGCGATCACCAGGAACGCTTTGATGTCGTCCTCGCCCTCCTGGGCGGGCCGGGCGATCACCGCGGCGTCCACGATCCCCGGGATCTCGGTGAGGGCCACCTCGATGTCGTAGGTGGTGACGTTCTCGCCTTTGCGCCGGATGCGGTCATTGAGCCGGTCCAGGAAGTAGAAATAGCCGTCGCTGTCCCGGCGGGCGGCATCTCCGGTGTGGAACCACAGGTTTCGCCACGCTTCGACGGTCCGGTCCGGCATGGCGTGGTAGCCGAGGAAGGTGGTGAACGGGTACCGCGGGCGCACCACGATCTCGCCGGCCTCGCCGTCCGGCACCGGCTCGTCGGTCACCGGGTCGACGATGCGCACCTCGAACCAGCTGTCCAGAGCCTTGCCGCAACTACCGGGCCGCAGCGGCTCGCCAGCGGGACGATAGAGGGGCAGACAGATTTCGGTCATGCCGTAGGCCTCGATGCACAGCGTGTTGAATCGGCGCTCGAAGTCCGCGGCGATGACGCCGGGCAGGGGGATGGTGACCATCCGGCGCACCCGGTGGTCGGTGTCCTCGGGACGCTCGGGGCGGTCGAAGATGTATTGCGCCATCACCCCCAGCAAGCTGGTCACCGTGGCGCCGCAGTTGCGCAGATCGTCGAGCCAGCCGCTGGCGCTGAACGCGTCCGCCAGCACCATCGAAGCGCCGGTCATCAGGCATGGAAGTACTTGCATGAACTGCGCATTGGCGTGGAACAGCGGCAGGCAGATGTAGTAGACGTCGTCGCCCGAGATGTCGAGTTGTTCCACCACGTGCGCGGCAAAGGTGTGCATGTGCGCGTGTGGCACCACCACACCTTTGGCCGGGCCGGTGGTGCCTGAGGTGTAGATGATCGCCGCGGGATCGCGGTATGACACCTCGACAGCGGGGACGGCGCCGTCGGTGTCGTCGAGATCGGACAGGGCGACGGTGGGCAGCGCCAGCGTGGGCATCTCGCCGCGCACCACCACCGTGGCCACCGTCTTGAGCTCTCCCGCAACATCATCGAGCGTGCCCGCGTACCGCGTGTCGATGATCGCAATGGTGGCGCCGGAGTTGTTGGCGGTGTGGGCCAGGCTGGCACCACGATTGGCCGTGTTGGAGGGGACCTCGACGGCGCCGAGCAGATTGATGGCGAACCAACTGATCAGCAGGTCGATCGAGTTGTCCATGATGAGCAACACCCGGTCGCCCTTGTTGACGCCCAGGGACGCCAGACCCGCTGCGCGGCGTTCCACAAGCTCCAGCGCCTGGGCATACGTCAGTGTCTCGCCGGAGATGGTGCTCATGAACGGCTTGTCGGCGTAGGCGCGCGCGGCGTCGCGCAGGAACCGCGGCAGAGTGAAGTCCAGTCTGTCCTCCGGCCGGAAGCGGGGTCCCGCCAGGGGTGGCCGGGTGTCGGACAAAGTCATCGCGGTCTCCTATGCACGTCGTGTGGCCACCGTCGCACCGTTCATCAACTGTGACGTAGGCTACTATGGACTCTGGATCCAGGATTCGCAACCACGCCTCGCAGCATCGAAAGGGTGACCCCGTGCCGGAAACCACCGTGGCCCACCTGATCGCCGCACGGCTGCGGGCCCAGGGCGTGCGGCGAATATTCGGACTCTGCGGCGGCCACATCCAACCGCTGTGGGACGCCGCCGCCAGAGCAGGCGTCGAGATCATCGACGTCCGCCACGAAGCCGCCGCGGTCTACATGGCCCACGCCACCGCAGACCTCACCGGTGAGCTGAGCGTGGCCATGGTGACCGCCGGCCCCGGGCTCACCAACGCGGTGACGGCGATCTCCAACGCGTATGTGGGTCGCAGCCCGGTTCTGGTCCTTTCCGGGCGTCCACCGCGGCCGCAGACCGGCATGGGCGGTATGCAGGACATCGCCCAGGCTGAGATCGTGCGACCCATCTGCCGTCTGGCCGAGCAGGTCTCGGAACGTCACCACGTGATACCCAGGCTGGACAAGGCGATCGCGGCCGCACTGGGTGCGGCCACCGGCGCCACCGGGCCTGCCTACCTCGATTTCCCCACCGACCTGCTGGACGAGCAGGTACACGACGCCGACGTCCCTGCGCTGGCGATGCACCGCCGGGAAGCTGTTGTGGCAGCGCCGGATCCGGTGTCGGTGGGCCAGGCCGCCACGCTGATTGCCGAATCTGCACGCATCGTGGTGATCGGCGGCCGCTCGGTGCGCACCGCGGGGCCTCAGGTGCGCAGCTTCCTCGACCGCACGCAAGCGCTGTACCTGGACTCCGGCGAAAGCCGCGGGGTGATCCGCGACGACGTGCCGGGTTTTGTCCCCGCCGTGCGGGGCCGGGCCATGGCCGAGGCCGATCTGGTGATCACGCTCGCCCGGCGGCTGGATTTCCAGCTCGGCTACGGTTCGCCCGCGGTGTTCTCCCCGCACGCCCGCTTCCTGCGCATCGGGACGTGCTTCGAGGAGCTCGGCGAGAACCGCCGCGGTGACGTCGAGGTGCACGGTACGACGGCAGCCGTCCTCACCGCTCTGGCTGACGCCGCCCCCGCCGCACCGGATCTGGTCTGGGTTCAGGAGATGCAGCGGGCCAACACAATTCGCCGAGACAAGCTGACCGCGGCACTGCTGGATACCACGCCGGCCGACGACGGACTGATGTCGCCCAACGTCGTCATCGGCGCGGTCAACGCCCTGCTGACCGACCGATCGGTGGCGATCGCCGACGGCGGGGACATCCTGTCCTTCGCCCGGGTGGGCCTCAAGCCGGTCGACTACCTCGACTGCGGGGCGCTGGGCTGTCTGGGGGTCGGTGTGCCCTTTGCCGTTGCCGCGGCCCTGGAGCGGCCTGCCGAGCCGGTGATCGCCGTGATCGGCGACGGCAGTTTCGGTTTCACCGCCATGGAGGTGGACACGGCAGTCCGACACGGCGCAAAGGCCGTCTTCGTGGTCGCCAACAATCAGGCCTGGAACATCGAGCGCCACGACCAGGTGGACCGTTTCGACAACAACCTGGTGGGGGTGGACCTACCCGGATGCCGCTACGACCAGTTGGCCCGCAGCCTCGGTGCCCACGGCGAACGCGTGGAAGACCCCGACGACCTGGCCGGCGCACTCACACGCGCGCTCGACAACGCCCCCGCCGTGGTGGACGTCCTGGTGTCCCGGACGCCGAAGTCCGCGGACTACCTCGGTGGCCTCGCGGCGGTTCCACCCCGCCAGGCGGTGGGGCCGTGGAATGCTGCCGAGGTCAAGCGTTATGTCGTCGGCGGTACTCGAGGAGATACCACGTGAGCCTTGGACCCGATCTCGGTGCCCGGACGCCGCACAGTTTCTCATCGCTCGGTGCGCTGCCGCCGCGGGACAGCAGCGCACTGGCCCGGTCGGTGCGCGACCGGCTGCGGCTTGCGATCGTGCTCGAAGAGATCCCGGCGGGGGTGCGGCTGAACCAGGTTCAGGTGGCCGAGCAACTCGGGGTCAGTCGGATGCCGGTGCGGGTGGCGGCGGCCGACCTGGTGGGCGAGGGCCTGCTGGAACCGCTCCCCACTGGTGGCGTCGCCGTGCGTGCCCTCTCACGATACGACGTGGAAGCCGCCTACAAGGTGCGCGAAGCTCTCGAGGCGCAGGCGGTGCGGGAAGTGGCGCTGGCCGAATCCCGGGACCTCTCCGGCATCATGGCTGTACTGGATCGCCATGCCGAGCTGGGTGGCCGCAACGACACCGCGATGCTGCTGGAACTCGATCGGGACTTCCACGGGGCCATCCTCGACGCCACCGAGAACCCGTATTTCAACCGGGCCATGGTGGCCATCTGGTCGGTGGTGGAGCGGGCGATGGCCGGCATGCTGCGCACCGTGCCCGATCTGTTCGACACCGCCTGGAAGCAGCACCGGCAGATCGCCGAGGCGCTGTCCGCCGGTGATGCCGACCTGGCGGAGCGCCTGGCCCGCGAACACCTGCGTGATGCCTTGACGGGCTACCTCGACGCCAACCCGGACAGCTAGCCCTTCAACGTGCGCTGGTAACGGCGCATGCCGCTGATCCAGCGGTCGTAGTCGTTGCCCTTGCCGCGGTACATGTCCAGCACCTGCGGGTGCGGCAACACCAGGAACCGGTCTTCACTCATGGCGTCCAGGGTGGCCGCAGCGACGTCGTCGGCGCTGATCACCGTGCCGGACTGGACAATCGACTGCGCGCCCACCCGGCCGGCCTCCTCGGTGGATGACCGGACCGCATCGAGCAGCGGAGTGTCGACTCCGAGCGGGCACACACAGCTGACCCCGATGCCGTCGTCGCCATAGGTGATGGCCAGCCACTCGGCGAATCCCACCGCGGCGTGTTTGGAGACCGCGTAGCCGGCCGCCCCGATCTGCGACAGCAGCCCGGCCGCCGAGGCCACCGAGACGAAGTAGCCGCTGCCTCTGGCCTGCCACCCCGGAACCAGCTGCTCGGCAGCCCGGATGTGCGCGCGCACGTTCACATCCAGGACGGTGTCCCAGCTGGCTTCGGTGCCCAGGCCGGCGGCGCCGATGATGCCCGCGTTCGCGACGAAGATGTCCACCGGTCCGAAGCTGTTCTCCGCCAGAGCGATCAGGGATGCGATGCCCTCGGAGGTGCCGGCATCGGCTTGCAGTGCGACCGTTCCCGGGGTCTCGGCCCCCGGCGGCGTCAGGTCGCCGACGACCACCCGGGCTCCCGCGGCCGCCAACCCCTGCGCCAGTGCCCTACCGATACCCGAGCCGCCGCCGGTGACGATGGCGACCTTGCCGTCGATGTCCATGGGTACCTGTTTAGACGAATTGCACGCCCTGGGCCAGCGGCAGCTCCGAGGAGTAGTTCACCGTGTTGGTGGCCCGACGCATGTAGGCCTTCCAAGAGTCCGACCCGGACTCGCGTCCGCCACCGGTCTGCTTCTCGCCACCGAACGCGCCGCCGATCTCAGCGCCCGACGTGCCGATGTTGACGTTGGCGATACCACAATCGGATCCGTCGGCCGCCATGAAACGTTCGGCCTCCCGGATGTCGGTGGTGAAGATGGCCGACGAAAGTCCCTGCGGCACCGCATTGTTGAGGGCGATGGCCTCGTCGAGGGTGTCGTAGGTGAGGACGTAGAGGATGGGCGCGAAGGTCTCCTCGTGCACGATCGCGGTCTGCGCCGGCATGCGCACCACCGCCGGCGTGACGTAGAACGCCCCGTCGTCACCGGTCTGCACCCGTTCACCGCCGGTCACCTCGCCGCCGTCGGCGCGGGCCTGCTCGAGTGCGCCCACCATGTCGCGGTAGCCGGTCTCGTGGATCAGCGGACCCACCAGCGTGCCGTCGGCGAACGGGTCACCGACCGGCAGGCTGCGATAGGCCGTGCTGATGCGCTCGGCGAGTGTGTCCACCACCGAGGTGTGCGCGATGACCCGGCGGAGGGTGGTGCAGCGCTGTCCGGCGGTGCCCGCCGCCGAGAACACGATGCCGCGCACGGCGAGATCCAGGTCGGCCGACGGGGTGACGATGGCGGCGTTGTTGCCGCCGAGCTCCAGCAGGACCTTGCCGAAGCGCTGCGCCACCCGTGGGCCCACCTCGCGTCCCATCCGTACCGACCCGGTGGCGCTGAGTAGCGCCACCCGAGGGTCGTCGACCAGCTGTTCGCCGACGTCGCGTCCACCGATGACCAACTGGCTCACCGCGGGCGGTGCACCCACCTCACGGGCGGCCCGCTCCAGCAGAGCCTGACAGGCGATGGCTGTCAGGGGGGTCAGCTCCGACGGCTTCCACACCACCGTGTCGCCGCACACCAGGGCGATCGCAGAGTTCCACGCCCACACCGCGACCGGGAAGTTGAAGGCCGTGATGACGCCGACCACCCCGAGCGGGTGCCAGGTCTCCATCAGCCGGTGCCCCGGCCGCTCCGAGGCAATGGTCTTGCCATACAGCTGACGCGAGAGGCCGACGGCGAACTGGCAGACGTCGATCATCTCCTGCACCTCGCCGCGGGCCTCGGAGGTGATCTTGCCGGCTTCGATGGTCACCAGGGTGGCCAGATCGTCCTTGTGCTCGGTGAGCAGCTCGCCCAGCCGGGCCACCAGCGCACCGCGCACCGGAGCCGGTGTGGTGCGCCAGGATGTGAACGCGTCGGCGGCCGCGGCGATGGCGGTCTCCACGTCGACTCCGGCGCCCTCGGCGATGGTGAACAACACATCCCCGGTGACCGGAGTGCTCGACTGCACCCCGTGACCGCCCGGAGCGGCCAGCTCGACATCCTCGACGGGACGCCCGAAGATCGTCGCCAGGGCTTCCCGGGCACGTCCGCGCAACGTGTCGGATGAGGGCATGGTGGTGGTGGCGTCCATGACTGTCATGATGCCGCTTTCTCGTAGAGGGCGTAAGGGTCGTGCAGATCTGTGCCGATGGCGCCGGCCAGCCATTCCCCGCTGTAGGCGGAGGTGTCGGTGGCGGCGCCGGCCACGGCATCGCTGTCGGTGTTGGAGCGGAAGATCCCCGCCGCGGAGGCTGGCAGGAAGTCCTCGTACACAACGGGTTTGGCGGGATTTCCGTGCTGGTAGTAGGCCAGGCCGGAGGCGCACATCTCGGCGTCGGTGCGGGGGAAGTGGCGTGCCCACACCTCGGCACGGTCGGTGGCGGCGGCCGCCTCGGCAAAGGCGGTGTCGTAGCGGGCGCGGCCGGCGGGGGTGAGCGCGACCCCGCGTGCCTCGACCTCACCGAAGCGCACCCGCAGGGTGCCCTCGGAGACGGCGCCGTCGGCATCGGCAAACCGGCGCGGCTCGGCCAGCGCGCGGAACGACGTCTGGCGCAGCAGCACGTCGGGACCGTCCCAGCGGGGCGGCCCCTGGATGGCGTCGATCATGGTGATCCCGCGCGCCGACATGCGGACGTAGAGGTCGTCGATGTCGAGCACACGCGGGGTGAGGTGGTTGATGTGGGTGGAGGAGACGCCGGCGATGTCGGCGGCCACGGCGGACACCTGCGAGAGCTCCTGGTACCAGGCCCGGTCGATGGGCTCACGGGACAGCGCGAACGCGGCCACCGCCCGCGGGACGAACTCATCGGCCTGGGTGGCTGTGCATCCACCGTCGGCAGCGAATCGCCCTGCGTCGGCGATGAGTTGAGGATCGAACAGCGTGCGTGTCGAGAGTGCGCGCAGGACGCGTGCACGCAGGTCGGCGTCGAAGAACCGGGCGTCATCGGTGGCCAGCATGGAGGTGAACACCCGGAAGGGATTGCGCGCGAGTTCGTCGGCGTAGATGGGCCGAAATGCCGTGGAGACCACCGGCACCGGGGATGCAGCATCACGCAGGTCGTAGAAGCCCACCGGAAACATCCCGAAAGCCGCGAACAACGCGGCGACGTCGGCCAGTTCGCCCGGGGTCCCCACCCGGATGGCGCCGTGGCGCTCGGCGGTGACCCGGTCCAGGCTGCCGAGCCGCTCGGCCTTCGGATGTGCGGTCAGGTGATCACGGTTCACCTGGGCACTGACCTCCACCAGGGTGGTGTAAGCGGGTACCTCGCGGGCGTACATGGCCGACAGGTCGGCGGCGAAACGCGCACGCAGTCGCCAGGTGGGCACGAATGGCTGCCCGTTCATGATGACCCCGTCCTGCGATAGTCTCCGCGTGTGTCTTCTAGCCGAGGGACGGCCGACGCCGAGCATCTCGACGACATCGACAAGGCTCTGGTGCGTGAACTGGTGTCCGACGGCCGCGCCACGCTGGCCCATCTGGCCAGTACTGCCGGCCTGTCGGTGTCGGCGGTGCAATCGCGGGTGCGGCGGCTGGAATCCAGGGGTGTGGTGAAGGGATACACCGCGCGGGTCAATCCCGAAGCGGTGGGCCACATGTTGTCGGCGTTCGTCGCCATCACTCCTCTCGATCCTTCTCAGCCCGATGATGCGCCTGCCCGCCTCGAGCACATCGATGCCATCGAGGCGTGTCATTCGGTGGCGGGCGACGAAAGCTACATGCTGCTGGTTCGTGTGGGATCGGCGCGTGCCCTCGAGGATCTCCTGCAGCAGATCCGGACAGCGGCCAACGTCCGCACCCGAAGCACGATCATCCTACAAACTTTTTACGACGGAAGACAATCTCTACCGTAGATATTCCTGTGAATCAGGGCTGAGGCCGGTTTCTTTACCGTCAGCTGTAAAATTTCCGTTAGTATTCGCGGCATGACGGAACTTTTGTCGCGTGAAGCCGGGTTTGCCGGAGAGATCACGGCCACCGACGTCCACGAGGTGCTGCGGCGCAGCATCCTGGCCGACGGTATGGACCTGGTGCTCGATCTCGAGCGGTCGCAGGGCAGCTACCTGGTGGACGCCCGCACCGGTCGCCGCCACCTGGACATGTTCACGTTCTTCGCCTCCTCGGCGTTGGGCATGAACCATCCGGCGCTCGCCGAGGACGCCGACTTCCGCACGGAACTCGCCGCGGCGGCCGTCAACAAACCGAGCAACTCCGATGTGTACACCGTGCCCATGGCACGGTTCGTCGACACCTTCGCCCGGGTGCTGGGTGACCCCGCGCTGCCGCATCTGTTCTTCGTCGACGGCGGGGCGCTGGCCGTGGAGAACGCGCTCAAGGTGGCCTTCGACTGGAAGAGCCGGCTCAACGAATCCCGCGGCCGCTCAGCCGAACTGGGCACCCGGGTGTTGCACCTCAAGGGTGCGTTCCACGGCCGCAGCGGGTACACGCTCTCGCTGACCAACACCGACCCCAACAAGGTTGCGAGATTCCCGAAGTTCGACTGGCCGCGCATCGACGCTCCCTACGTCCGCCCTGGCGCCGACATCGACGCACTCGAAGCGGAGTCGCTGCGCCAGGCCCGGGCCGCCTTCGAGGCGTACCCGCATGACATCGCCTGCTTCATCGCCGAACCCATCCAGGGTGAGGGCGGCGACCGGCACATCCGCGCCGAGTTCTTCGCCGCGATGCGCGCGCTGTGCGATGAGCACGACGCACTGCTGATCTTCGACGAGGTGCAGACCGGCTGCGGGATCACCGGGACGGCGTGGGCCTACCAACAGCTGGGCGTCGCCCCCGATGTCGTGGCGTTCGGCAAGAAGACGCAGGTGTGTGGCGTGATGGCCGGCCGGCGGGTCGACGACGTGGCCGACAACGTGTTCGCCGTCAGCTCCCGGATCAACTCCACCTGGGGCGGCAACCTGGTGGACATGGTGCGGGCCCGTCGCATCCTGGAGACCATCGAGGCCGACGGCCTGTTCGACAATGCCGCCGCCTGCGGCAGGTACCTGCTCGACGCCCTGACCGAGCTGGCTGCCGATCACCCGGGCGTGGTGCTGGACGTGCGTGGCCGTGGACTGATGTGTGCCTTCAGCCTGCCGACCGCCCAGGCGCGCGACGCGCTTGTCGAGGGATTGTGGCAGCGGGGTGTGGTGATGCTGGCCAGTGGTGGCGACAGCGTGCGGTTTCGTCCGGCGCTCACGGTGAGTCGTGGCGAGATCGACGCCGCGGTGGCCGCGGTGCGTGAGGTGCTCAGCGGGTTGGCGTAGCGGTGACGCGCAGGATCTCGGCTCGCAGGCTGCGTAGCTGAGATCCGCCCACCAGCACGCAGCCGTGCAGTTCGGCCAGGCGGCGGGCAGCCGGGGTGAACTCCTGGTTGGACACCACCATGGTGCGGGTGCAGTCCTGCATCGGAGCGCCCGCCACCACCTCCTGGACCGCACCCGGCCCCACCGGGCGGCCCAGCCGTTTGCACTGCACCGCAACACGATCCGGGCGCCGGCCGAGGATCAGGTCGACACCCCAGTCGCCGGTCAGCGGAGTCATGATCACCGGCACCCCGGCGCGGCGGGCGATGGTGGCCACGAAGTCCTCGAACTCGGTGCCCGACATCTGTGCGGTGGGTTCTTCGCGTGCGGCCGGGGTGGCGGCCCCGCGTAACGCACCTGCCAGGAACCGCGGCGCCAGGATGGCAGCCGCGGCGATGAGCACGCAGAACGCCGGGTCCACGCCGAGCAGATAGGCGCCGACACCGGCCACCGCAGCGAACAGCATCAGAAACCGGACCCGGAGCACGGCACGATGTTAGGGGGCTCATCCGACAGAAGACTCCCGGTCTGCTTACTGTGGAGACCATGACCGTTGCCAAGCGTGAACGCGCCGCCCTCGTCGAGACCCTGCGCGCCGTGGACGCGGACGCCCCCACGTTGTGTGAGGGGTGGACCGCCCGGGACCTCGCCGCGCATCTGGTGTTGCGGGAACGCCGCCTCGACGCCACCCCCGGCATCGCGTTGGCGCCCCTGCAGAAGTACACCGCCAAGGTGCAGGACCGGATTGCGGAGTCCACGCCGTATCCGGAACTGGTCGACAAGATCGCCGGCGGGCCGCCCATCTACTCGCCGTTCGTCATCCTGGATCCGCTGGTGAACGTCACCGAGATGTTCGTACACCACGAGGATGTGCGCCGGGCTCAACCCGGTTGGGAGCCACGGCAATTGGACAGTGCCACCGTGGCTGCGCTACTGCGCCCGTTCCCGTTGCTGAGCAAGGTGGCGCTGGCCAAGGTGCCGGCGCGGCTGGTGCTGCGCACCGACGCCGGCCGCACACTGGCCACCGTGGGCAATGGGCCGGAAGTCGTGTTGACCGGCGCGCCAGAAGAGTTGGTGCTGTACGCCTTCGGGCGCGATGCGATCCGGGTGGACTTCGCCGGTGACGAGACCGCGGTGGCGGCCGCGAAGACCGCCAAGCGGGGACTCTAGCTCTCGGTGCCCGTGGTCAGCGCCCGCCACACCCGGGCCGGGGTCATCGGCAGCCGGTGCAGACGGATCCCGATGGCGTCACGAATGGCGTTCGCCAGCGCCGGCGCCACCGGGTTGTACGGCGACTCACTCATCGACTTCGCACCCTGTGGCCCCAGCCGGTCATAGGTGTCGGCGAACAGGACCTCGGTCACCGGCAGGTCGGCGAGCTGGGGAATGTGGTAATTGCGCAGCGTCGCATTGGTCACCGCGCCGTCGTCGCCGAGCAGCATCTCCTCGTACAGCGCGCCGCCGATGCCCTGTGCGACGCCCCCTTCCACCTGGCCTCGACACTGCTGCGGGTTGATCACCACACCGGCGTCGGCGGCCTGCACCGAGTGCAGCACCCGCACCACGCCGGTCGAGGTGTCCACCGCCACCCGAAAACCCTGCACGTTGAAGGCCACCGATCGCGGTGTGCCGTCGTGGCGACCGACACCCTCCATCGGGGCGTCGCCGACCAGCTCGGCGAACCCGATCAGCCGGTCACCGCACTGCACGCCGTTGGGGCCGAGCTCGCACTGCGACGGGTCAACCCCGGCCAGCGCTGCCGCCGACGCCAGGAGCGTGGTGCGCAGGTGCGCACACGCGGTCTGCACGGCCTTGCCCGCCACCACCGTTCCCGCCGAACCGAAGGCACCCGTGTCGTGTGCGGCCACATCGGTATCGGACTGGCGCAACACGATTCGGTCTGACGTGGTGTTCAGTTCGGTGGCAGCGAGCTGCGCGTGCACCGTCGATGTTCCGTTGCCGAATTCCGCGGTGCCCACCCACAGCGTGTAGGCACCGGAGGCAGACAACGACACCCGTGCTTCGGCAAAATGCCCCCGGGGCGGAATGGTCGCGATCATGGCTGCCGCCATGCCGGTGCCGACCCGCCACTGCGGGCCGACAGGTGCCGGGGTGCCCGCGCCGCTGCGCAGCGACGCCTCCACCAGGTCCAGGCATTGGTCCAGACCGTAACTGCCAAAGGTCAGATCATCGCGGGCCACATGGGAATCGACGAAGTCGTCGCCGGGCACGATGACGTTGCGCCTGCGCATCTCGAACGGGTCGACGCCCAGCTGTACCGCCAGCTCGTCGATCGCCGACTCGATCGCGAAGATCATCTGCGAGAGGCCATAACCGCGGAAGGCCCCTGACGGCAGGTTGTTCGTGTACACGGCTTGGGCGTCGACGTGTTTGTTCGGGCAGCGATACAGCGCCAGCGACTCACCGCAGCTGTGGAACATCACGCCGGGGGAATGGTTGCCGTAGGCCCCGGCGTCCACCAACACGTCGGCGGCCAGTGCGGTCAGCACCCCGTCCGCCCCGGCAGCTGCCGTCACGTCGATCCGGAAGGGATGGCGGCACGGCGCCACCGTGAATTGGTCGCCGCGGGTGAATTCGAAACGCACCGGCTGCCCGAGTCGCAGCACCGCCAGCGCCACCAGGTCCTCGGTCAGCATCTCCTGCTTGCCGCCGAAGCCGCCGCCCACCCTCTTGGTGAACACGTGGACGTCCTCGCGGGCCAGCCCGAAGACATGGCACAACTCGTCGCGAACCAGGAACGGAACCTGGGTGCTGCTGCGGATCACCAGCCGACCGGCATCATCGCGCCACCCGGTGCACCCGTGTGTCTCCAGATGGCTGTGCTGCACCCGCTGGGTGTGCCACCGGCCCGTCACCACCGCGCCACCGGTGGCGCGTGCGGCCGCGATGCCGGCCTCGACATCGCCTACGCCGCCGTGCAATTCGGCAACCGTGTTGCGTGCGGGATCAGCGATGCGGCTGGTGTCCGATTTGTCGCCGTGCACCAGGGGTGCGCCAGGGGAGCGGGCGGCCTCGGGCTCGAACACCGCCGGCAATGCCTCGTACTCGACCACCAGAGCGCGGCAGGCCTTTTCGGCGGTGGCCAGGTCGTCGGCGACCACCGCGGCCACCCGCTGTCCGAGGTGCCGAACGGTGTCGTCGAGCACCCGGGTGTCGTCGGGATCGTCGAGGCGGTTCTCGTGCCGCGCGGTCGAGAACGCCACCGGCGGACTGTCGTGGTGGGTCAATACCAGGCGTACGCCCGGCAGGGATTCGGCGGCGGAGGTGTCGATGGAGCGGATTCTGGCGTGGGCCATCGGACTGGCCAGCACGGCCATGTGCAACAGGCCGGGCATCGTGAAGTCCATGGTGTACTGCTCGGTGCCGGTCACCACCCGCGACCCGGCGGGTGCGCTGACGGACCGGCCCACATCAGCGCCCTGCGCCGGCTTCTCGGTGTTGGCCCGCCCGTCCACCGCGTCGGTGATGCTCCGGTAGCCGGTGCAACGGCACAGGTTGCCCTTCAGGCTGCGGGGCAGATCAGCCAGTTGTGCCTCCGACAGCGCCGAGGCGGTGGTGATCATCCCGGCGGTGCAGAACCCGCATTGAAAGCCGGCGGCTTCCAGGAACTTTCGTTGCATGGGGTGCAGATCGTCGGGGGTGCCCAGGCCCGCGACGGTGGTGACGTCGCGATTGTCGGCGCGAAAAGCCGGGAAGACGCACGAGTGGACCGCACGCCCGTCCACCAGTACCGAACAGGCGCCGCAGTCGCCGGCGTCGCAACCCTTCTTCACCTCGAAGTGCCCCTGGTCGCGCAGGAAGGTGCGCAGACACTGGCCGGGCCGGGGGTTGCCGCCGGCCGGCTCTCCGTTGATGCGGATGCTCACCGCAGCGCCGCGCAGACGTCTCGCGCCAACTGCAGGGTCACGCCGCGGCGCCAGTCCGGATCGCCATGCGCGTCCCTGGTCCACTCGTGGTCGGGGATGCGGTCATGCTCGACCTCGATCTGGTGATCGGTTGGGGCGGTCTCGAACACGAACACATAGGGGCGCACGGTCGCTGCGGTGATCGACAGCCAGAACCGCCCCCCGTCGGCGATGGTGTCGCGGCGGCCGATCACCACGATCCCCGAGCGGCCCAGCTCCGACGGCGCCAGCTTGCGCATCTGCGTCTGGGCCCGCAGTGCGTGTGCGGGTAGGTGCACCGAACGCAGGAGATCACCCGCGCTCAGCACATTGGTGGAATCACCGGTGACGAAGTCGGTGATCGCAACTCGGTACTGCGATCCGTCGGCCCGCCAGACGGTCACGGTGCCGTCGAGCGCCGAGAGCAGCGAGATGATGGCCCCCGCCGGGAACGAGAGACAGACGTTGCCCCCGACGGTTGCGGTGTGCCAGATCTTGAACGACATGAGCAACGCCTCGCAGCACTGCCGCAGCAGCGGGGCGGCCCGCCACTGCGGACACAGCGTCGGGAGTTCGTCGGACAGTGCCGCCACCTGCTCGATGGTGCAGGTGGCGGCAATCTCCAGTTCGTCGCGCCCGATCACCCACGGCTGCCAGTCCAGTCCGGTGATGTCCACCAGTCGCCGCAGCTGAGTCTGCGGCTCGGAGAACAACCACGTGCCGCCCGCCAGCACCGCATCGTGGGGCCCGAGAGGCCAGACATCATCGCGGCTGGTCGCGATGTCGACGACCTCGACGGTGTGCAGGTCCATTCCGTCACGCTAGTCAAGCGGGCACCGCGGCGCAGCGCGGCGAGAAGGGGCCACTGCAGCGGGAAATGCATGAATTACGTCGCAATTACAGCACCGACACGGAAACAATTCGATAAATTTGTGTCCGAACGTTTTGGGTTCCGAACAGGCGGGTACAGGGGAGCACCCGGAAAGGAACGACATGGCGGTCACGCGCAGGTCAGAGGCACAGTTGAGTGCCGATCCCCGCACCGATGACGTGCGCGGCCACACCGGTGGGGGTAAGACTCGCAGCCCTGCCGACGCGGTGCGGTTCACCGTGGCTGTCGCCGTGGCCGGACTCGCCTTCCTCATCATGGCGGCCCTGTGGGTCGGTACGTGTATCGAGTCGATGGACGTCGACACCGTTGCCTGCGGCGTACCGCAGCGCACGTTTCTCGGTGTCGGTGCCCCGATCATCCTGCTCGGCGGCGCGGTCTGGGCATTCGTCTGCACCTATCGCGCCTGGCGAGAGGACAGCGGAGAACGCTTCTGGGCATGGCAGGGCGCGGGGTGGTTCCTGGCCACCGCATTCCTGATCACCCTGGCGATGGGATTCCCGGCGCTCGCCTGGTAGGCACGGCGCAGTGGGAGAGGCGTCAGCGCCGCTCCTCGTCCGGATCCAGCTCGTCCAGGGCCTGCCGCTGTTCTTGCCAGTCCCCGGGGTCGCTCTCCAGTGGCGGGGCGCCGTCCGGACCGTCGGCAGGTGCCGGGTCGGCCACCGGCTGCTGTTGTTCCATGGCATCGTCGATCGGTACGTCATCGGAAAAGGGACCAGACATGCGACGGTAGTTACCCGTGTGACCGTCCGCGAAAACGGTGCCCGCCGACTCGGGGAACTCTGGAGCCGATGCGGGGGCCGGCGAGACCGTCCACCCGCGGTTGATACCCCGGCGCAGGGCGTCCACACACGTCCGTTGCCATGTCACATCGGAGTTTGGCAGCGCCGTTGCGGGGGGTACGACTGCGGTCACCATTTACATCGAGACGGCCGTCGACACCACAGAACGGGGAAGGGTGGAGCCATGGTTAGTTGGTCTGCCAGCTGGGGTAGTCTCGGTGCGATATTGCCGGGAGGCCATTACATGTTCGAGTCCGAAAGTTCCGACACCGCGAGCGTTCGCAGCCCCAAGGCTGTGGAGTTGCGCATCGATGCGCAGCTGGAGAACCTCGCCGTGGTGCGAACCGTCATCGGGGCGATCGGGACTTTCGAGGACCTGGATCTGGATGCGGTGGCCGATCTGCGGCTGGCGGTGGACGAGGCCTGCACGCGGCTGATCAAGTCGGCCGCCAAGGACGCCACGCTGGTCCTGGTGATCGACCCCCGCCCCAACGAACTGGTCATCGACGTGTCGACGTCCTCGACCACAGAGGACGTCCTGACGCCTGGCAGCTTCAGCTGGCACGTCCTGACCTCCCTCACTGATGATGTCAGCACGTTCCGCAACGGATCGGATGTCGACGGGCTCGGACCGGTGTTCGGCATCTCGTTGACGACGAGGCGAGTGAGCCCAGCACGGTGACCCCGCCAGGTTCGCAGGGGTCGGCCTCGCGTACCGGAGCTTCGCGTTCGAGTTCTGAATACGCCGATGTGCCGGACATGTTCCGTGAGTTGGCCGAGCTGCCACCGGATTCCAGGCAGTTTCAGCGGCAGCGCGACCGCATCGTGGAACGCTGCCTGCCCCTGGCCGATCACATCGCCCGCCGTTTCGACGGCCGCGGCGAACCCCGCGACGACCTCGTCCAGGTGGCCCGGGTGGGTCTGGTCAACGCCGTCATCCGGTTCGACGTCAATGCCGGCTCGGACTTCGTGTCGTTCGCGGTCCCCACGATCATGGGTGAGGTGCGACGGCACTTCCGCGACAACAGCTGGTCGGTGAAGGTACCTCGCCGACTGAAGGAACTGCATTTGCGCCTGGGCAGCGCCACCGCCGAGCTGTCCCAGCGGCTCGGTCGCGCCCCCACTCCCACCGAGCTCGCCGAGGAACTCGGTATGGATCGCGACGAGGTGGTCGAGGGCCTGGTCGCAGGCAGCTCCTACAACACCCTGTCGATCGACAGTGGCGGCAGCGGCAACGAAGATGCCCCCGCCATCGCCGATACTCTCGGCGACGTCGACCTGACCCTCGACCAGATCGAGAATCGCGAGGCGCTGCGGCCGCTGCTGGAGTCACTCCCCGAACGGGAACGCACCGTGGTCGTCTTGCGCTTCTTCGAATCGCTGACCCAGACCCAGATCGCCGAACGCATCGGCGTTTCGCAGATGCATGTGTCGCGTCTGCTGGCCCGGGCGCTGACCCGGCTGCGCGATCAGCTCGAGTGAGTGGTCACCACTGGCAGGGTGCGGTCCGGATCGCAGATCCGCAGCACCCGCGCCACTGGCTCGCTGGCTGATACCGTCCATCGGATCCCGGCCGCGGCGCAGCCGACGTTGACCATGTGCAGCGCCGAGAAGCCGGCGGTCCCGAAGAACTGCAACGTGCTCAGGTCGACGTGCAACGCCCGGCCGGGGCGCAGGTGCGCGGTGACGAATCGGCCGAAGTCTTCGGCGTTGGCCGCGTCCAGGTCGCCGGCGAGGGTGATCGTCACATGGTCGTCGTGCCACGCCACCACAGCGCGTTCGAAAGTCGTGGAAATGGGTTTGGTGGACATCGTGACCCCCATCAATCGCTGCGAAAGCTCGCGGGTCGCGTCAAGTCTCGAGTTCTGACAAGCTCGCCAGTTTGACGTTTCCTGGTTCGGCTGTGAACTCAACCTGTAGCCGACCATACGCCTACCGACACCGGCCGACAACATCGTCGGTGGTCAGCGCACCGGAGTGACCGGGCCGCCCATGATGTTGCCGACGATGCCCCGGATGACATTCGTGCCGTCTTCGACCCGCAGCTCGTCGTACCACTGCTGGGTGATCTGCGGATCCTTGGCGTGGGTGACATCGCAGCGTTTGCGTGCCCGCAACACCAGGTCTGCGGCTCGGTCGACGCGGGCTCGCTGGTAGGCCGCGAGTGCGGTGTGCACATCCCCCGGGTGATCGCGGAACGCCCACTGCAATGCCACCGCGTCCTCCATGGCCGAGCAGCCGCCCTGCCCGATGTCGGGGGTGGTGTTGTGCGCCGCGTCGCCGAGTAGCGCGACCCGGCCCTTGACCCAGGTGGAGAACGGGTCGAGGTCGGCGATCTCGACCCGGTTGGTGGTCATCGGGTCCAGCGTGTCGATCAGAGTCTGCACACCAGGTGCCCAGCCCCGGAAATGCTCGCGCAACACTTCGCGGGCGGTACCCGGCTCATAGGGCAGGCCGGGCGGTGCCACCACGTCGAAGAAGAAATAGAACCGCCCTCCGGCCACTGGCATCACCGAAACGCGTTGCCCGTCACCGACGTACGTGGTCCATTCGGTGGCAGGTCCGATGGCGTCGTCAGCGTCCACCAGGCCGTTGAAGTTGACGTAGCCGGCGTAGCGACGCGTCACCGGGGCACCCAGGACGTACTCGCGGGTGATGGAACTGGCTCCGTCTGCGCCGATGACGACGTCCGCGGTCGCGGTGGTGCCGTCGGCGAAGGTGGCGCTGGCCGAGCCAGGACCGTCCTGCACCGCCACCATTTTCATGCCGAAGTGGATGTCCTCGAGGCCGTAGGCCTGCATCAGCATCATCTGCAGATCGGCCCGGGCGATCGGGTAGGGCCGCTGGCCCACCTGGTCGATGAGCGGCTGCAGCGAGAATCGGCACATGGTGTCGCCGCTGTGCCCGTCCAGATAGCTCATGCTGTCGACGATGCCGCCCAGCGCGGCCGTCTGCTGCTCCAGCCCCAGATAGTTCAGACACTTGACCCCGTTGGACCAGACCGAGATGGCGGCACCGACGGGTTTGTTCTCGGTGACGCGTTCGTAGACTTCGGTGTCGATGCCGATCTGCCGCAACGCAAGTGCTGCGCTCATGCCGCCCATGCCGGCGCCGATGATGATGGCTTTCACTGGGCTCAGCTTCCGCGGTAGGTGGAGTAGGCGTACGGCGAGAGCAGCAGCGGTACGTGATATTTGGCTGCGGCGTCGGTGATCTCGAAGGAGATCACCACCTCGGGGTAGAAGCCGACCACACCTTGGGCTGCGAAATAGCTTGCGGTGTCGAAGGTCAGGCGGTACACCCCGGACAGCTCCTCGTCGGTGAGACTGGCGATCCGGCCGTCGTCATCCGTGCCGGCCTGGGCCAGGATGGCGCCCGCGGAGTCGGTCAAGGTGACCGCCACCCCGGCTCCGGGCCGGCCGGTGACGGCATTGAGAACATGGGTGCTCACGTGTGTCATGACCTAGATCCTGCCTCGCTCATCAGGCGCTCGAGTCGCAGGCGGTTGATCTTGGCGAGTTCGGCGCGCATCACCCGGCGCTCGGTCTCGGGATCGTTGTCCAGCCGTTCGGTCAGGATGGCCAGCAGTTCCTCGGCCGAGCGACCGCTGGCGCACACCAGATACACGTAGCCGAACTTCTCGTCGTACGCCTTGTTCTTGAGCGCCAGCTGGGCCTTGACGTCGTCACCGGCGGTGGTCACCGCAGCCTGCTCGCGGGCGGACGACGGGTTGTCCACTGCGGCGCCGATCCGGGGGTGGCCGTCGAGTGCCGCATCGATCTCGGCGTCGGGCAGCTCGGCCAGCACCCGGTCGGCCCGGTCCAACAGCGCGTCGACGCTGCGAAAAGGTGCGCCCGCCAGAACACGACGGGCCCAGATCGTGGAGCTGCACACCCCGAAGAGCAGGTGCATCCGCTGCCGGTCGGTCAGGGCGTTGAAGTCTTCCAGGCTCGGCATCTACTGCAACTCGTTGAGCCGGCTGAACCGCGCGGCCGCAATGGGATTGGCATCGGCCACCAGATCGGTGAACCGGTAGTTGGCGATCTTCTCCACCTCGATCAGTGCGAAGGCGCGTTCGGCCGCCGGGGAATTGTCGATCCGAGACCATCCGTTCTTGAGCACCCGGTCGAAGTGCTCGGTCTCCCGGGCACAGATGATCAAAGGGAAACCGAAGTGTTCACGATAGGCGGCGGCCAGCTGCACCACGTCATTGTGGTCGCTCTCATCGAGATTGGACAATGCGACGTGATCGACGGCCAGGGCGGCCCCGGTGTCGTCCTCGGCCCCCAGGTCCGGGAAGGCGTTGAGTAGCTCGAGCTGCTGGTCGCCGGTGCCGGTGAGCACCGCGTCCTGGAACGCTTCGCGCAGCGCCCTGGTGGTGGCAAAGGGCCGCTGGCTGTAGGCCCGCTCGATCGCCCAGGGGACGTCCTGCACCACGTGACCGAACACCTCGGTGAAGCGTTGCGCGGTCATCGCATTCACTTCGTCGAGGGTGATGGAGCCGCCGCCGGCAACCCGGGCGCCGAGGCCGCCGGTGTGGAAGAACACGATGTTCAACACGATCGCCGTGACGGCGCCGATGCTGATGCCGGAGCCGAAGATCAGATCCAGCCCGGTGGGCATGGCCGAGGCGATGTCGGGATACGCCGTGACCCACAGGGCCAGCGCCAGGCTGGTGGTCACGATGATCAGGTTGCGGTGATCGGTGAAGTCGACCTTGCCCAGGGTCTGGATGCCGACGACCGCGACGGTCGCGAACAGCGTCAGTGCCGCGCCACCGAGCACCGGGTTGGGGATGGAGGCGACGATGGCGGCCACCTTGGGCAGGAAGCCCAGCAGGATCATGAAAACCCCGGCCGCGGCGACCACCCAGCGGCTACGCACGCCGGTGAGGCGGACCAGGCCGACGTTCTCGGAGAATGCGGTGTAGGGGAAGGAATTGAAGACACCGCCGATGGTGGTGGCCAGTCCATCGGCGCGCAGCATCCGGCCGATGTCGGCGGCCTTGATGCGCTTGCCGACGATCTCGCCGGTGGCGATGGTGGAGCCGGTCGACTCCACGGCGGTGATCAGCAGGACGATGATCATGGTCAGGCAGGCCACGAAGTCGAACTTGGGCAGCCCGAACAGGAACGGCGGTGTGAAGCCCACGGCGGCCGCCTCGCCCACCCGGTCGAAGTTCATGTCGCCGAGGGCGTAGGCGACGGTGCAGCCGATCACCAGACCCAGCAGGACGGCGATGGTGGCCAGGAACCCGCGGAACAGTCGCTGAATCGCCACGATCACGGCGATGGTGCCCAGGGCGTACAGCAGCCAGCGCAGGTTGGTCGGGTCCGGTTCATGGGTGGTCGGATTGGTGACCGCGTCCATCGCGCCCACGGGGACCAAGCACAGGCCGATGATGGTGATCAGCGTCCCGGTGACCACCGGCGGGAAGAACTTGAGCAGCTTGATGAACACCGGTGCGATCAGGAAGGTGAAGACACCCGCGACGATCACCGCGCCGTAAACGTAGACCATGCTGGCCGAGCCGCCGCCGTTCGCCAGTCCGATCGCGATGATGGGGGACACCCCTGCGAAGGTGACGCCCTGCAGCAGCGGCAGCCGCACCCCCACCTTCCAGAAGCCGACGGCTTGGATGATGGAGGCGATGCCGCAGGTGAACAGGTCTGCGGTGATCAGCATGACCAGCTCTTGTTCGGACAACCCCACCGCGCCGGCGATGATGATGGGCACCAGCACCGCGCCGGCGTAGAACGCCACGACATGCTGGAAGCCGTAGGTGGCCAACTTGGGGACCGGCAGCAGCTCGTCGACAGGGTGGACGCGCTTGCCTGTGGTCGGTTTCGCCGGGGCGGACATCGTGCAAGTTTCCGGCAGTCCGACAATGTTCGCATGTCGAGCGACGCGCGGGTGACCGGAGTGGTGCTGGCGGCCGGCGCGGGCACGCGCTTCGGCATGCCGAAAGTGCTTGCTGCGCAGGGTGCGTGGCTGCGCCAGGCCATTTCGGCGCTGGCGGGGGGCGGCTGCGACGACGTGGTGGTGGTTCTGGGGGCGGCGGTGGTGGACGTGCCCGCTCCGGCCCGTGCGGTACTGGCGCCGGACTGGTCCGACGGCATGAGTGCCTCGCTGCGGGCCGGTCTGGCCGCTGCGGCCGGGGCCCGGGGGGTGGTGTTGCACCTGGTGGACACCCCCGACGTCGGCGCCGACGTCGTGCGCCGCGTGCTGGCCTCCGATGCGGAGCTGGCGCGCGCGGTCTATCGCGGCCGTCCCGGACATCCGGTCTACATCGGGGCGGCGCACTGGCCGGCGCTGGTGGCCGGTCTGGTCGGGGACCAGGGGGCGCGGGCGTTCCTGTCCGGCCGGCAGGACGTGGTCACCGTCGAATGCGGGGACCTGGCGACCGGTGCCGACATCGACACCCCCGAGGCGATGCGCTGAGCGCTCAGCGGGGCAGCAACCCGAGCGCCCGCACCGCGTCCCGTTCGTCGCGCAGCTCGGCCACCGAGGCGTCGATGCGGGTGCGCGAGAACGGATTGATGTCCAGACCCTCGACGATCTGCCAGCGACCGTCTGCCGCGCGGCACGGGAACGAACAGACCAGACCCTCGTCGACGCCGTAGGCCCCGGGGGAGGGCAGCGCCACCGACGTCCAGTCCCCGGCCGGGGTGCCGTGCACCCAGTCGTCGATGTGGTCGATGGCACCGTTGGCCGCCGATGCCGCCGAACTGGCTCCGCGGGCCTCGATGATCGCGGTACCGCGGCGCGCCACAGTGGGAATGAAATCGTCCGTCAGCCAATGGGTGTCGGCGGCGTAGTCGGCCCCGGACCGACCGCCGACGGTGGCGTGGAAGATGTCCGGGTACTGCGTGGGGGAATGATTGCCCCAGATCGTCATCTGCGTGATCTCGGTGACCGGCACCCGGGCATGCCGGGCCATGGCGGCGATGGCCCGATTGTGGTCCAGGCGGGTCAAGGCGGTGAACCGGTCGGCCGGGATGTCGGGGGCGTGGGCTGCCGCGACCAGTGCGTTGGTGTTGGCGGGATTGCCCACCACCAGGACCCGCACGTCGGCGCCCGCGCCGGCGTTCAGGGCCCGGCCCGCGGTCGCGAAGATCTCGGCGTTGGCCGACAGCAGATCCGCGCGTTCCATGCCCTTGGTGCGCGGGCGGGCGCCGATCAGCAACGCGACGTCCACCCCGTCGAACGCGCGCACCGGATCGTCATGGATCTCGGTGCCCACCAACAGCGGAAACGCCCCGTCATCGAGTTCCATCACCACACCCTCGGAGGCACGAACGGCAGCCGGGAGCTCCACCAGCCGCAGCACCACCGGGGTGTCGTGGCCGAGCATGGCGCCCGCGGCGATGCGGAACAGGGCGGCGTAGCCGATGCTGCCTGCTGCGCCGGTGACGGCAACGATCTGGGGGCGGGGCATCTGCGACTCCTGCGGCTGGGGACGGGCTCGGCCGCCAGTCTGGCATTGCGCCGGTCAGGGCAGCCCCAGTGCCCCCGTCGCGAACCGGCGTACCGCGTGCTCGGCGGTGGTCAGCGCCGCCTGGTGGCCGGTGCGGGCCCGCGCGGTGATGCGGCCGTCGGCCGGGTCGAGCACCACCTCGGCCAGCATCTCGCCTGTGGTGGGCTCGCTCACCGCCCAGGTGAACCGGCGCTCGTCGAGCCAGTCGCGGGTGCACCGGGCGACGTACTCCGGGTCTGGCTCACCGAGGGCCGCCAGCGCCGGGCGGTCGTCCACCCGGTCGTCGGCCCGCAGTGCACGCAGATACCAACTGCCGGCGTTGATCTCGACGGGCTCCACGTCGGCCATTATGCGGCGTCGGCGGGCGACAGCTGCGGGATGTCCCGGTCGTGTGTCGCGGAGGCATCAGCATCGGCATCGGCCGTCTTCTCGGTCTCTTGAGTTTCTGCTGCATCTTCGGTTTCTGCGGTGTCCTGGGTGTCTGCGTCTTCGGTCTCGGCGGGGGAGTCTTCGCTGTCTTCTGCGGCGGGTTGCTCGGACGAACCGGGCTCGCCCTCGGTGTCTGTCTCGTCGTCGTGGCGATCCTCGGGACCGGTGTCCTCGGGCTCTGCGTCCGGTTCGGGTGAATCCGAATGTGCAGTCCTCTCAGCCACTTTCGCGACGTCGAGGGCCGGGACGACACCGACCGGAACCTTCTCGCCCACCGGCACATCGCGGCGGTAGCCCAGATCCACCAACGCCTTCAGTGCAGGCTCCAGCAGTTTCAGTGGGGGTTCCAGCACCGGGCGCAGCACCGGAACGTGCTCGATGAGTTGGTACACCGGCATCAGCAACGGCAGGTGAGGTGCGGCGATGGTGACGAAGCGGACGCCGGTCTCCTCGTCGACGTAGGTCATGTTCGGATCGTCGATGACCTCGCCCAGATCGGCATGCTGATAATCCAGATGCAGGTAGTACCAGCCCAGCGCGGCGTTGAGTGCGGTCAGCGGCAGCAGGGGGTACGCCGGGAAGTCGGAGATCGGATCGTATTCGTAGGCGATGTCGGTCACCGGGAAGTCGGTGTCCGGCAGCGGCCCGCGCACACCCAGCCAGCCAGTCACCGTCGGAAATCGTTCCAGCACACCGCCGTTGCCGCGATACGGTCCGCCGATCAGGATGAACTCCAGCTGCTCCGGACTCAACAGGCCACTCTGTGCCGCGATCTCGTGTGCCGCCACGAGGGCGCCTGAGGAGTAGCCGGCCACAACAAGCTTGTCGAGGTCGTCCTCGTCGTCGACGTCGCTGTAACGATCGATCGCGGCATGCAGTTTGGCGATGCCGTCGTTCTGGGATGCCGTGTAGCCGGGGAAGAGACCGAACGAGTCGGCCCGCCACGGCACCCGAACCACGTCGTAGCCCGGGAAACCGAAATTGGGATCAGCGGGGTCGAAGTAGTGGTCCAGATCCTTCTCGACGCCGTTGGCGGTGGGGTTCAGGTTGCCCGGAACCAGCAGAACGGTCCGCGCGGCCAATCGCAGTTGGGGCGCTGGCACGGGTGCCAGCGCCACGCAGACGGCGGTGGCGACCGCGAACATTGACGCCTGGATCGGCCGCATCAGCGCCCCCCTCGATGATCCGGACGGCCAACGTTACAGGTGGGGGTGCCTGCAGGTGGCGTTCTGACCAGAACGGCCGCCCCGGGTGGGAGCGGCCGTCTCGGTGGTGCGGGGGAGGATCAATCCTTGAGTTCAGCCAGGACGGTGCCCTGGGTGACGGCGGCGCCCGCTTCCACGGACAGGCCGGTCACCGTGCCGTCCTTGTGCGCCGTCACCGGGTTCTCCATCTTCATGGCCTCGAGCACCACGATCAGGTCGCCCGCGGACACCTGCTGGCCCTCTTCGACGGCCACCTTGACCACGGTGCCCTGCATGGGAGCGGTGACCGAATCGCCGGACGCCGCGGCACCACCACCGGCACCGCGCTTGCGGGGCTTGGGCTTCTTGCGGATCACACCGCTGCCGCCGGCCGGCGCACCGCCGCCGATGGCGAGATCGCCGGGCAGCGACACCTCGACGCGACGCCCGCCGACCTCGACGACGACCGTCTGGCGCGGGGTGGCCTCCTCCTCGTCGACCGCGCCGCCACCGGTGAACGGTTCGACGGTGTTGTCCCACTCGGTCTCGATCCAGCGGGTGTGCACGGTGAAGCCGTTCTCGTCACCGATGAACGCCGGATCGGACACCACGGCACGGTGGAACGGAATGACGGTGGCAAGGCCCTCGACGGTGAACTCGGCCAGCGCCCGACGGGAGCGCTCCAACGCCTCCTCGCGGGTGGCGCCGGTGACGATCAGCTTGGCCAGCATCGAGTCGAACTGGCCGCCGATCACCGATCCGGTCTCCACGCCGGAATCCAGGCGGACGCCGGGGCCGGTGGGCGGGACGAAGTTGGTGACCGGGCCGGGGGCGGGCAGGAAGCCGCGGCCGGCGTCCTCGCCGTTGATCCGGAACTCGAAGGAGTGCCCGCGTGGGGTCGGATCCTCGGTGATCTCCAGGGGCAGGCCGTTGGCGATGCGGAACTGCTGGCGCACCAGGTCGATGCCCGAGGTCTCTTCGGTGACCGGGTGTTCCACCTGCAGGCGGGTGTTGACCTCGAGGAAGGAGATGAGCCCGTCCTGGCCCACCAGGTACTCCACGGTGCCCGCGCCGTAGTAGCCGGCCTCTTTGCAGATGCGCTTGGCGGACTCGTGGATCTCCTTGCGCTGCGCGTCGGTCAGGAACGGCGCCGGGGCCTCCTCGACGAGCTTCTGGAAGCGACGCTGCAGCGAGCAGTCGCGGGTGCCTGCGACCACGACGTTGCCGTGGGTGTCGGCGATGACTTGGGCCTCGACGTGGCGCGGCTTGTCCAGGTAACGCTCGACGAAGCATTCGCCGCGACCGAAGGCCGCCACGGCCTCACGGGTGGCCGAGTCGAACAACTCGGGGATCTCTTCGAGGGTGCGGGCGACCTTCATGCCGCGGCCGCCGCCACCGAAGGCTGCCTTGATGGCGATCGGCAGGCCGTGCTCCTTGGCGAACGCCAGGATCTCGTCGGCGTCCTTGACCGGGTCCGGGGTGCCGGGCACCAGGGGGGCGTCGGCGCGCGCGGCGATGTGGCGGGCGGTGACCTTGTCGCCGAGGTCGCGGATGGACTGCGGGCTGGGCCCGATCCAGATCAGCCCTGCGTCCAGCACAGCCTGGGCGAAGTCCGCGTTCTCGGACAGGAAGCCGTAGCCGGGATGGATGGCGTTGGCGCCGGACTTCTCGGCGGCCTCGAGCAGCTTCTCGAACACCAGGTAGGACTCGGCGGAGGTCTGCCCGCCGAGGGCGAAGGCCTCGTCGGCCAGGCGCACGTGGGGGGCGTCGGCGTCGGGCTCCGCGTATACGGCGACGCTTGCCAGGCCGGCATCCTTGGCTGCACGAATCACCCGGACCGCGATTTCGCCGCGGTTGGCAACGAGAACTTTGGAGATGCTCGAACTGGCGTGACTGGGCACTACGCCTCCTGGGGGTCAAGTCTGTCGGTCGGTCAACGGCCGTCTCTAAGAAACGTCTTTAAGAATCTATCCGGCAGTTTAAAGGCCGCACCTGTTGGCTGGTGGAGGCGGTGCCGGTTACTTGAAAGTAAGTTACGTCGGGCGTTGTCAGAGGGCTGCGCGGCCGCGGCCCGGCATTCCCGCTACCGTCGACGGATGGGGGTCGCACGGGTGCTCACCGCGTTGATCCTGACGGTCGCCCTGGGGGCCTGCTCCGAGCGCGTCGTCGCCGGCACCGCGACGAAGCCGGCACAGGAGAAGGCGCCGCATGGTGCTGACCGGTCACTGTCACCGCTACCGGTAATCGGCTACGTCGCCACACCGACGGCAGGCGGTACCGACATCGACGTCTACTATCTCGCGCCGGCGGACTCGGTGCCCAGGGCGGTGGCTTCCATGACCGACGACTCCTGCGTGTCGCTGCCGGACATCGTGTCCGGCGATGACGGGCGCATCGAGATCAGCGTGCGGCTG
Source organism: Mycolicibacterium tokaiense (assembly GCF_010725885.1). Classification (NCBI taxonomy): domain Bacteria; kingdom Bacillati; phylum Actinomycetota; class Actinomycetes; order Mycobacteriales; family Mycobacteriaceae; genus Mycobacterium; species Mycolicibacterium tokaiense. The sequence goes on from NZ_AP022600.1 coordinate 3,582,436, forward strand.
ATGCGGCCGAGCAGCGCCGGTGCCCCGAATTTCCCGGCGTGCCAAATGGCCGGTCAGTACACGGTCAGACGCCAGGAATGGGGGCCGTTCGCCCGCGTCGGCCAGGTGGTCACCGATTCGCCGATCGCCACCACGGGCAACGAGATGACCAAGCCCGCTGCGCCGGGGAACGTGGTGCCGCGCCTGGACGGTCTGCCGCCGACTGACACTTTCACCGGCAGTGACCGCGGCCTGCTGCCGATCCGCGACTACAGCGTCTCCGAGGACGGATATCTCGACATCACCTATCTGAGTCCACGGGTCCCCGGCGCCGCCGCGGGTTCACACACCCCGGGTTGCCGCGACACCCGCATGCACTCCGGGATCGAGAGCAACCGCATCACCGTCAACGTGCGGCTCGGCTGGACCGACGGTGGCGGCCGCTACACCGAGGCCGACAGTGCGCTCTGCCGCAACGAGGGGCCGTGGGCGACAGTCCGCACGTTGATGTGGATCAAGGTCGGTGCAGACCCGCTCGTGCTCACCGACGGACCCATCGTCGACGCAGCGGGTGCGGTGGTGGTGCCGGCCGCTGCCGGCAATCGGGTGCCCGAGCGCGCCTAAACGTCGCGCAGCCGCCGCTTGATCCGCGCCAGCATCGCCGACATGCCGCGCAACCGCAGCGGGCTGATCAGCGACGCCAGCCCCAGCTCGGAGTAGAAGTCATCCGGCACCGCCAAGATGGCCTCGCGGCTCTGACCGTCCAGGCCGGTGGCCAGGATGGAGGCGAAACCGCGGGTGGTCGGCGCCTCGGCCGGGGCGCTGAAGAACAACCGCACCTGATTCGGGTCGGCGGCGTCGACATGCAGGAACAGCGGCGACTGGCATTCCGGCACCGGTTCCATGGCCGCCTCTTCCAGGTCGGCGGGCAACTCTGGGAGGTCCTGGGCGAACTCCAGCAGCAGCTGCAGCTTGTCCTGACCCTGCACCTCGGCGAAGTCGGACACCACCTCGGCCAGCGGCGCGGGCAGCGTCACGCTTCTCCTGGCGCGTCCCCCGACACGATGGGCACCCGCACGGTGTTGCCCCATTCGGTCCAGGACCCGTCGTAGTTGCGGACGTTCTCCACACCCAGCAGGTGGGTGAGCACGAACCAGGTGTGGCTGGAGCGCTCACCGATGCGGCAGTAGGCGATGACAGGCTTGCCGGCCTCGCCGACGAAGCTGTAGATCTCGTCGAGCTCGGCGCGGCTGCGGAAGCGCGAGTGGTCGTCGGCGGCCTTGGCCCACGGAACCGACACCGCGGTGGGGATGTGGCCGCCGCGCAGGGCGCCTTCCTCCGGGTAGTCGGGCATGTGGGTGCGCTCGCCGGTGTACTCCTGCGGGGAGCGCACGTCGATCAGCGTCTCGGTGCCCAGCGTGGCGAGCACGTCCTCCTTGAACGCACGGATGGCGGCGTCGTTGCGTTCCACCACCGGGTAGCCGGTGGCCGAACGCGTCGGCACGTCCAGGGTGGTGTCGCGGCCGTCGGAGATCCACAGGTCGCGTCCGCCGTTGAGCAGCCGGACGTCCTCGTGGCCGAAGAGCGTGAAGACCCACAGGGCGTAGGCCGCCCACCAGTTGCTCTTGTCGCCGTAGATCACCACGGTGTCGTCGCGCGAAATGCCTTTGCGGTTCATCAGTTCCGCGAACTGTTCCCCGGTGATGTAATCGCGCACCTCGGGGTCGTTGAGGTCGGTGTGCCAGTCGATCTTGACCGCGCCGGGGATGTGGCCGATGTCGTAGAGCAGCACGTCTTCGTCGGACTCGACGATGGCCAGGCCCTTGGTGCCCAAGTGCGCCGACAACCAGTCAGCGGTCACGAGGCGCTCGGGGTGGGCGTAGTCCTTGAGCTTGGGGCTGGGATCTGCTGGAAGCGGCACGCGTCGAGCCTACCGGTCGCCCACCCGGTACATGTGCGCTCAGGCGGGGTTGGCGGCCCACAGTGACGCAACGGACACACCGAGGTCAGCCAGCATCCGTCGCAGCAGCGGCAGGCTCAGCCCGATCACGTTCGACGGGTCGCCCTCGATGCGGTCGACGAACCAGCCGCCCCGCCCGTCGAGGGTAAAGGACCCCGCCACGAACAGCGGTTCGCCGCCGGCGATGTAGGCGTCCAGATCCGCGGGCGGCGGTTGGCCGAAATGCACTGTGGTGCAGCCAGATTCGGCAGCCTCACGCCGGGTTCCCGCGGTGCTGCGGATGACGCAGTGGCCCGTGAGCAGCTCGCCGCTGCGCCCGGCCATCGCCGCCCACTGGGTGTGAGCGGCCGCGGCGCTGCCGGGTTTGCCGCGCAGCTCACCGTCGAGCAGCAGCATCGAATCGCAGCCGACCACAACACAATCGGCTGCGATGTCCGCGGGCAGCCGGGCCATCACGTCGTGAGCCTTCGCAACGGCCAGGGCCGTCACCACCTCGGCAGGGGCCGCGTCCGGCATGCCGGCGATGATCGCGTCCTCGTCCACGCCCGAGACCACCACCTGCGGCGCAACCCCGGACTGGTTGAGCACCGCGCGGCGTCCCGAGGACGCCGACGCGAGCACCAGTCGCGTCATCGGCGCATGTGCGTCCGCTCCAGCAGGGTGACCCGCTGCCAGCTCGTCAGGTGGTAGCGCAACTTGTCCACCGGATGGCCCCATGGATTGAGCTCCTGAGGGCCGGGTTCGCCGGTGCCGCCGCCGGCGGCGGTGAGCACCGCCACCAGCGCGGCGATCTCCTCGTCGGAGGGCTCTCCCTTGACGATCCTGATCTCCGTCTGCGGCGGCGCGGGATCGTCGATGGTCATGTCCCGCGGGTCACTGACCTCGGTGATGTCGACGTGTTGAGACAAAGTGGCTCCGTTTTCGAAATCGACGAGGGGTCAGAGCGGGATGTTGCCGTGCTTTTTCGGCGGCAGCTGGGAGATCTTGCGCTCCAGCAGACGCAGCGCGGTACCGATGTAGCCGCGGGTGTGGCTGGGCGGGATCACCGCGTCGACGTAGCCGCGCTCGGCGGCCACGTACGGGTTGACCAAGGTGTCCTCGTAGGTCTGCTGCAGTTCCAGGCGCAGCGCGTCGACGTCGGCGCCCTCGGCGGCTGCGTCCTTGAGTTCCTTGCGGTAGACGAAGCCCACCGCGCCGGAGGCGCCCATCACGGCGATCTGGGCGGTGGGCCAGGCCACCACCACGTCCGCGCCCATGTCCTTGGAGCCCATGACGCAGTACGCACCGCCGTAGGACTTGCGTGTGATGACGGTGACCTTCGCGACGGTGGCCTCGCCATAGGCGTACAGCAGCTTGGCGCCACGGCGGATGATGCCGTTGAACTCCTGGTCGGTGCCGGGCAGGAAGCCAGGCACGTCGACCAGCAGCACGATCGGGATGTTGAAGCAGTCACACGTCCGGATGAACCGGGCTGCCTTCTCCGAGGCATTGATGTCCAGGCAGCCGGCGAACTGGGTGGGCTGGTTGGCCACGATGCCCACCGGACGTCCGTCGACTCGGCCGAAGCCCACCAGGATGTTGCCCGCGTAGCCGGCCTGCACCTCGAGGAACTCGTCGTCGTCGAGGATGCGCGTGATGACCTCGTGCATGTCGTACGGCTGGTTCGGCGAATCCGGGATGAGGGTGTCGAGCTCGACATCCTCATCGGTGAGGTTGTCCTCGACTGCGCCGGGATGCGGCGGCGCCGGGTAGCGCGGCGGCTCGGCGTAGTTGTTGGGGGGCAGGTAGCTCAGCAGGTCCCGCACGTAGTCGAAGGCATCTTGCTCACCTGAGGCGACGTAGTGCGCGGTGCCGGACTTGGCCATGTGGGTGTGGGCGCCGCCGAGTTCCTCCATGGTGACGTCCTCACCGGTGACCGTCTTGATGACGTCCGGGCCGGTGATGAACATCTGGCTGGTCTGGTCGACCATGATGACGAAGTCGGTCAGCGCGGGGGAGTAGACGTGCCCACCGGCCGCGGCGCCCATGATGAGCGAGATCTGCGGGATGACGCCGGAGGCCTTGATGTTGTTGTGGAAGATCTTGCTGTACAGGCCGAGCGAGACCACACCCTCCTGGATGCGGGCGCCCGCGCCGTCGTTGATGCCGATCAGCGGGCGGCCGGTCTTGATGGCCAGCTCCTGCACCTTGACGATCTTCTCGCCGTAGACCTCGCCGAGGCTGCCGCCGAAGACGGTGGCGTCCTGGCTGAAGACGCACACTTCGCGGCCGTCGATGGTGCCGTAGCCGGTCACCACGCCGTCGCCCACCGGTCGGTTCTTCTCCAACCCGAAGTTCGTGCTGCGGTGCCGGGCCAGCGCGTCGAGTTCGACGAACGAGCCTTCGTCGAGCAGGGCGAAGATGCGCTCACGGGCGGTGAGCTTGCCCTTCGCGTGCACCTTCTCGACCGCGGCCTCGCCGACCGGGTGCGCAGCTTCCTCGACCCGCTTGCGCAGGTCGGCGAGCTTGCCCGCTGTGGTGTGGATATCGACCTTGCTGTCTGCAGGAACCCCGGCGTCCGGCTCGGTAACACTCGTCATGGGATCCGATGTTATCGGCTGCGTTCTTAGAATTCCGCCAGGGTTGCGTTGAACCTCCCCCGCGGGGTGTCGGGCCGCGGCTCACGCATTCCAGAGATCTCCGCTTCGACATTTGCTACAGTCCGCGGTACGGGTGAGTGAAAATGGTTGCTGCCTGGTATTTCATGATAGATTCATCCGGCGATGTGGTGATTGCTGGCGGAATTGCCCCGGGGGGGCGCTGTGAGTGTTGCTGATCCGGCAGCGGGTGCACTGGCCGGCGCTGCCGGGCGCGGAACGGATTCAGGAGCGTGGCGCGGCCGGTACCGCCGACGGCTCTTCTACATCGATGCCGGGGCCGTCGCAGCATCGGTCCTGATCGCCCAGTGGCTGCGTTTCGGCGTCTGGCCGGGCAGCGGTGACCGCGGGTTCGCCGACTACAACCTGGTGTCGCCGGCTGTTGCCACCGCCTGGATGCTGTCGCTGGCGATCAATCGGGCCCGGTCCCCGCGCGTCATCGGAGCAGGTCTGGAGGAGTACCGCCGGGTGGTGGTGGCCACGCTGGCGGTGTTCGGCGCCATCGCCGTCGTGTCAATGCTGCTGAAACTCGAGATCGCCCGGGGATACCTGGTGCTCATGCTGCCCCTCGGACTGTCGGGGCTCTTGACGGGCCGGTACGTCGCGCGCCGCCTGGTCCGGCGAGCGCGGCTGCACCATGGCCGGTGCCGGACACGAGTTCTGGTGGTGGGCAACCCCGGCGCGGTCCGGGACCTGGCCGTCAACATGGTCATCGACGCCGAGGCCGGCTTCGACGTGGTGGCCGCGTGCGTCCCGGGACAGCAGGGCGGCCGGTTCATCGACGGCCGATTCATCGAGGTGCCGGGCCACCCCCCGATACCGGTGCGGGGCGACGTCGACAACGTCATCGACGTCGTCGTCGAAGCGGACTGCGGAGCCGTGGCCCTGGTCGCCACCGATCGCCTCGACGCACAGAACATCCGGGCGCTGTCCTGGCAGTTGGAGACCCTCGAGGTCGATCTCATGGTCGCTCCGGGCGTGGTGGACGTGTCGGGAACGCGGCTGACGCTCAAGCCGGTCGCCGGGTTGCCGCTCATCCACGTGGAGAAACCGCAGTACAGCGGCGCGCAGCGATTCCAGAAGCGGGCGTTCGACCTGGTGGTCGCGACCGCGGTTCTGGTGCTCTCCAGCCCGCTGCTGCTCGGGGTGGTGCTCGCACTCACTGTGACCAGCGCCGGGCCGGTGTTGCAGCGCTCGGAACGCATCGGGCTCGACGGAGAGCCCTTCGAGATGCTGGAATTCCGCACCGGCTCCGACGGCGATGCGCGGCTCACATCGCTGGGCCGGCTGCTGCGTCGATTCCGCCTCGACACGCTGCCGCAATTCATCAACGTGCTCCGGCGTGACATGAGTGTGGTGGGACCGCGGCCGCCGCTGGCCGACGAGGTGGCCACCTACGATGACGAGTCCCGCCGTCGACTGCTGGTGAAACCCGGCGTCACCGGGCTGTGGCAGGTGACCGGCCGGGCCGATCTGTCCTGGGACGATGCGGCACGCCTGGACCTCTTCTATGTGGAGAACTGGTCCATGACCGCCGACCTGCTGATCGTCGTCAAGACACTGCGGGCCCTGCTCGCAGGCAGCGGCGGGTCGTAGCCGTGCTTGTCCGCCGCTGCGCACGGCCATGACCTGGGTAAAGTGCCCTCGTGGGTTACCCGGATAACGTCCTGGCCAGAGACGAACAGGTGGTGCTGCACCGGCACCCGCACTGGAAGCGGCTGATCGGTCCGATCCTGGTGCTCCTGCTCGCCACCGCGCTGGCCGCCTTCGGCGCCGCCGTGGTGACCAACACCGACTGGGAACCGACCGCCAGGACCGTCGTCGCGGTGGTCATCGGGGCGGTCTGGTTGATCCTGGTGGGGTGGCTGACGATATGGCCGTTCCTCAACTGGTGGACCACACATTTCGTGATCACCGACCGCCGCGTGATGTTCCGGCACGGACTGATCACCCGCAGCGGCATCGACATCCCACTGGCCCGGGTCAACAGCGTCGAATTCCGCCATGGGCTGCTGGACCGGATCCTGCGCACGGGCACGCTCATCATCGAGTCGGCGTCCCAGGATCCGTTGGAGTTCTATGACATCCCGCGGGTGGAGCAGGTCCACTCGCTGCTGTACCACGAGGTGTTCGACACCCTGGGCTCGGAGGAGTCGCCCAGCTGATCAGGGCTGGTGCTGTCCGGGCACGCCGTGGCGCAGCTCGTATTCGTCCTCGAGCGCCTCGGCGATCCCGCCGCCGGTGAGGGTGGACTCCAACGCTTTCTCGGGGTTGCGTGCGAACTCGTCGGGGAAGACGAAACGCCGGAACGCCCAGAACCGGAACGCCATCTGCAGCAGGTTGCCGATGACGTACGCCGAGATGAAGTCGGCGATGTTCTCGACGGTCAGCGACACCTCCGGCACGCGCAGCATCAGCACGTAGCTCGAGATCCACAGCGGAGCCATCGACAGCAGGACGCCCACCGCACTGACCCCGAAGAACAGCAGGGCCTCGTGGTGGCGCTCACGGCCGCCCCGGTCGCGGAAGCTCCATTCCCGGTTCAGGATGTAGGACGCGATCACCGCGACGATGCCGGCGATGATCTTGGCGGTGACGGGCTTGGTGTCGAGCACCGTCAGCTTGAGCGTGAAGAAGATCGCCGAGTCGATGATGAACGTCGTGGCGCCGACGATGGCGAACTTGATGAGTTCGTGATGCCGTTCGGCGAACGGACGGACCGAACGCGGTAACCGCGCGATCGTTGCATCGGCGAAGGACATAAGGGTGGAGTGTACGGAGCGCTGCGCAGCGCTGGGTAATCGTCGATCATCGGTGCTGCTCACCGGCGGTGATCACCCAGCCGACGGCATGACACCATGATGGTGTGCCGAGATCTTCCCGAGATGCCCCCGTGGTCGCCATGATCGGCGGCGGTCAGCTGGCCCGGATGACCCACCAAGCCGCGATCGCTCTGGGTCAGACATTGCGCGTGCTGGCCGTCGACCCCGGCGACCCCGCCGCTCAGGTCAGTCCCGACGTGGTGCTGGGGTCCCATACCGACTTCGACGCCCTCGCCCGGGCCGCCACCGGTGCGACGGCCATGACCTTCGACCACGAGCACGTGCCCACCGAGTTGTTGGACAAGTTGGTGGCTGCCGGTGTCAACGTGGCGCCGCCGCCGCAGGCTCTGGTGCACGCGCAGGACAAACTGCTGATGCGTCAGAAGCTGAGCGCGCTCGGCGCGCCGGTCCCGCGTTTCGCCGACGTGCAGACCCCCGACGATGCTGCCGCGTTCACCGCCGAGGCCGGGGGCGCCGCGGTGCTCAAGACGGTGCGCGGCGGGTACGACGGCCGCGGCGTGCTGATGGCCGACTCCGCCGAGGACGCCCGCGCCATCGCCGAGCGCTACCTGGCCGACGGAGTTCCGGTGATGATCGAGGAGAAGGTGGCCATGCGCCGCGAGCTGGCCGCGTTGGTGGCCCGCTCACCGTTCGGTCAGGGTGCCGCCTGGCCGGTGGTCGAGACCGTGCAGCGCGACGGCATCTGCGTCGAGGTGATCGCGCCCGCACAGGATCTGCCCGACGGGCTGGGCGCCGCCGCCCAGGAACTCGGCCTCCGGTTGGCTGACGAGTTGGGGGTGGTCGGGGTGCTGGCCGTCGAGTTGTTCGAGACCCTCGACGGCGGGCTGCTGGTCAACGAATTGGCCATGCGCCCACACAATTCCGGACACTGGACCATGGACGGTTCGGTCACCAGCCAGTTCGAACAGCACCTGCGTGCGGTGCTGGACTACCCGCTGGGGGACACCGCCGCCCGTGCCTCGGTGACGGTGATGGCCAACGTGCTGGGCGCGCCGCACACGCCGACGATGAGCGTCGACGAGCGGATCCACCACCTGTTCGGCCGGCTGCCCGAGGCCAAGGTGCACATGTACGGCAAGGGTGAGCGACCGGGCCGAAAACTGGGGCACGTCAACGTCGTCGGCCTGCCGGGCCAAGATCCGGCGGACGTTCGGGAGCGCGCCGTCCGCGCCGCGCACTGGCTGTCGCACGCCGAATGGACCGACGGATGGGAAGGGCACTGATGAGCGTTGCACGTGTCGGGCTGATCATGGGCAGCGACAGCGACTGGACCGTGATGTCCGCTGCCGCCGAGGCACTGGCGGAATTCGAGATCCCCTTCGAAGCGGGCGTGGTGTCGGCGCACCGCACCCCCGCCCGCATGCTCGACTACGCGCAGTCCGCCGCCGACCGCGGAATCCAGGTCATCATCGCCGGAGCAGGGGGAGCCGCGCACCTGCCCGGCATGGTCGCCTCGGCCACGCCGTTGCCCGTGATCGGGGTGCCCGTGCCGTTGGCCCGGCTCGACGGCATGGACTCACTGCTCTCGATCGTCCAGATGCCCGCCGGGGTGCCGGTCGCTACGGTGTCGATCGGTGGTGCCCGCAACGCCGGACTGCTCGCCGCCCGCATCCTCGGCGCCTCCGACACGGCACTGCGCGCCCGGATGGTGTCTTTTCAAGCGGACCTGGAGGCCATGGTGCTGCAGAAGGACGCTGCGTTGCGCGATCGGTTGATGGGCGCCGGCGACTCTTGACGCCCGGCGGTCACTGCGGCGCGGGGCGCAGATGCGTGATGTCGCCGGCGGCCACGGTGGTCGCGGTGTGCCCGTCGTCGATGACCAACCGTCCGTAGGTATCGATGTCGGTGGCCAGCCCCACCAATTCGGTGTCGCCGGGTAGCGACGCCCGCACCCGGGTGCCCAATGTCGCACTGCGCGTGCGGTAATCGAGCACCAGTTGCTCGTCGGCGCCGCCGGCGGCGCGCCAGCGCTGCACCCGCTGGGCGAGGGCGTCGAGGATCGCCCGCACCAAGGCGGTCCGGTCCACGTCCGGGTGTCCCAGCAGGGCCAGCGACGTCGCCCGCGGATCCGGGGCTTCCTCCGCCGACAGCGATACGTTGAGACCGCACCCGACCACGATCACCGGCGCCGGAGCGGCCACCTCGGTCAGGATCCCGGCCAGCTTCCCGTCACCGACCAGAACATCGTTGGGCCATTTCAGACCCGCCTGCACCGAGCAGGTCTGGGCCAGCGCGTCGACCACCGCCACCCCGGTGAGCAGCGGCAGCCAGCCCCAGGCATCCGAGGGGACGTCCGCGGTGCCGATCGCGACCGACATCGCGATCAACGAGCGCGGCGGCGCCGTGAAACTGCGGCCGTGCCGCCCCCGGCCCGAGTTCTGATACTCGGCCAGCAGTACCGCACCAGCGATGTCCTCACCCGCGGCGGCTCTGCGCAGCAGATCGGCATTGGTGGAACCGGTCTCCTCGACCACATCGATGCGCCGCCACGGCGCCAAGCCCTCGAGCGCACTGACATCAAGGGGCGGTCGGGGCTGGACACTCACAGCACCCGACCCTAGCGGTCAGAGCAGGGGTCCCTGCGACTGCACCTGATCGGCGTTGATGGTCTCCAGCGACATGGCCGTCGAGTGCTGCCTGCGCATGACGCTGCGCAAGGCGACGAGGCCGGCCCAGAACATCGCGACGGCGGCGGCGGCCCACGCCGCCCCGAACACCCACGAGGTGCCTCCGTCGACCAGGACGAAGTAGGTGGCGATGAGCGAACTGAGGTAACCGGCACCCGTGTAGAAGCGGGCGTGCACGCTCAGCGACCAGGCGGGGTGGCAACGACTGAACCAGACCCACAGGGCCGGCGTCAGGGCCGCGGCGATGGCGATCACGGGTGTGACCATGAACGGTTCTCCGGCTTCTTCGACGGAACTGCTGCAGTCCAGTGTCCGCCTCGCGAAGTGTTTGACGACGCCAACACAGGTAACTGTTCAGTAACATAGTTGGCAACGCCCGGCGAATCTAGTCCGAAGAGCGAAATTTCCGCGCAATTTTCGTTGTACCAGGAATTGTGCTTGATGTACCAAGCATTGTCCGACACCTCGAGCGGGTGACAGCAACTACTCGAACGCAGTGGTGACCTTTTCCATCTCCCGACGCCGTTGCTGGGCGGCCGGGTCCGGATTGGCGACCTGGACCAGTGACGCACCTGCGGCGAACACGGCCACCAGATTGTCGATCAGCGTCTCGGGGCTGCCCCACTCGCCGGCCGACCACACCCGGTCGGTCGCGGTCAGCCCGCGCGTCTGGGCTCGCTCAGACGCGGCGGCCAGCACCTGGTCCACCGACCGGCCGTCGAGGGCGGGCCCGGGGGAGCGCTCGGGCACGATCTGATCTCCGTGCACCCGCACGGCGGTGGCGTAATCGGTGAGCCCGACGGGCAGGTCGGCGACCGGCTTGCCGAACGGATCCAGCGACAGCACGGCGATCTCGCCCAGGCCCGCCGCGGCGTCCGCCTCATCGAGTCGGTCCACGGTGCACAGCGCCACCTCGGCATCACCGCCGAAGACCACCTCGGCGCCGATCCACCAGATACCGAACACCACTGCCGCGGTCTGCCAGTGCGCAGGCAGCAGCACCGCCACCCGACTGCCCGGGCCCGCGCCCAGTTCATCACGCAACAGGTTGGCGGTCTTGGCGGCCCAGTTCGCCAGCGTCACGGCCGACAACTCGATGCGCTCACCGGTGGCGTCGTCGTAGAAGGTGATGCGCGGACCCATCGGGTCGCTGCGCAACAACGGGTCCAGGACCGCCCCGGAAACGGTGACTGCCATGGTCAGTTGACGCACTGCGGGTCGTCGGACCCCGCGGTCAGGATCGGCGACGGCGGCGGCGGTGCCGTCACTGATCCGGCGGCCTGCGACAGCACGTCGCCGTTCAGGGCGGGATCGGACTCCAGGCCCGAGCCGGGGCCGGTGTAGTCATTGGCCAGCACCACCCGAACGGTGCCTTCGGGCAGGGTCTCGTCGGCCACCACCGGCAGGCTGCCGAGTTCACCGGAGACCGCCTGCGCGCCGAGATCGTCGACACTGCGGGCCAGTACCTGGCTGACCGGGGGGCGCGCGCCTTCGTTGTTGCCCACGTTGCCCGGCAGGAAACCCTTGGCGGTCAGCACATCCGACACCGCAGACGCCAAACCGTTGATGTCGGTGTCGTTGAGCACCTCGACGGTGGTTCGGCCCGGCGAGTAGGCCAACTCCTCGGTCTTGCCCTGGTCCTGGTCCTCCAGCAGGCTGGTCACCCAATCCTTGACCTGGGTGGGATCGATGCGCACCACACTCTGCATGCCGTCGTCGCTCCAGCCGGCCTCGTCGAGCACCGGGATGGTGGCGAAAGCCACGCTGCCGGCCGCCAACTCCTGCAGCTGAGTGATGAAGTTCATGATGTCCCAGCCGTCGGACAGCACCACCGAACGGTGCACCGCGTCTTGCAGCCGGCTCAAGGTGGCGGGGCTGGACAGGGTTTTACCGGAGATCACCTGGTGGGCAAGGGAAGCCATGACGACCTGCTGGCGCACCACACGGTCCAGGTCGCCGCGCGGCAGATCGTGGCGCTGACGGACAAAGCTCAGCGCCTGCGGACCGTTCAGCCGCTGCCAGCCCGCGGGGAAGTCGGCGCCGGAAAGCGGTTCATAGACAGGAGCTTTGAGGCACACGTCGACGCCACCGATGGCGTCGGTGATGAGCGAGAAGCCCAACAGCCCCACCTCGGCGTAGTGGTCGACGGTGACACCGGTGAGATCGGCGACCGTCTCGATGAGCCGTTCGCGGCCGGCTTCGACGCCCCGCTTCTCGCCTTCCACCGGGTCCATGCCCTGGACCTCGATGAGTTCCTTCATGGTCTCGAGCTTGACCTGACCGAAGACGCCGTTGATCTTCATCTTGCCCAGGCCCGGCGCCTCGACGTAGGAGTCGCGCGGGATGGAGATGGCGGTGGCCGATTTCCCGTTGTTGGGGATGCGGACCAGGATGATGGTGTCGGTGTTGGTCGCCACGTCGTCACCGGCCCGCAGCACCGCCAGTTCCTCCGGCGACAGCGGATTGCCGTGGGCGTCGGTCCTGCTGTCCACCCCCACCAGCAGAATGTCGATGGCGCCGTCCTCGCCGCCGCCACCGAGCGCCTCGGCGCTGATGTGGTTGATGCCCTCCTCGAAGGACCGGATGGTGCTCCAGGCGACACCGGTTCCCGCCACGATCGCTATGGCGATCAGGGTCGAGACCACTCGTATCAGTCGGGCTGGCACCTGCCCAGGCTACTGGTGACACCGCCGGGATCCGGGTAGCCGACACCGGCGTGCCAGACTCGGTGACATGGCTGACACCGGACCCCACGCACCGAGGATCGTCATCACCGGAGCCGGCGGACAGGTAGGCGGATTCCTCGCCCGCTTCGCCGAACAGCGAGGTCACCGGGTCGCCGCCTACACGTCGGCGCAGTGGGACATCACCGATCCGCAGGCCGCCGAGGCGGTGCTCGAACCCGATGACGTGCTGGTCAACTGCGCGGCCTTCACCGCAGTCGATGCCGCCGAGGACGATCCCGACCGGGCGTACGCGGTGAACGTCACCGGCGCCGAGAACGTCGCGCAGGCCTGCGCGCGGGTGGGCGCCCAACTGATCCACATCTCCACCGACTACGTGTTCAGCGGCGAGTTCACCGGCGAACCGCGCCCGTACGAACCGGGCGACGACACCGGTCCGCGCTCGGTGTACGGCACCACCAAGCTGGCCGGCGAAGTGGCCGTCCTGGCGGCGTTGCCGGACTGCACGGTGGCACGCACCGCCTGGGTGTACACCGGCGGCACCGGATCGGACTTCGCGGCGGTGATGCGAGCCAAGGCCGCCGGTAGCGGCACCGTCGACGTGGTGGCCGACCAGATCGGCTCACCCACCTACGTCGGAGACCTGTGCGCGGCGCTGCTGGAGATCGCCGGCGGCAGCATCCGTGAGCCGATCCTGCACGTCGCCAACAGCGGCCCGGCCAGCCGCTTCGACATGGCCAGGGCGGTGTTCGAGGAACTCGGCGCGGATCCCGAGCGGGTGCGGCCGGTGGGCACCGACTCCCACCCGCGGCCCGCGCCGCGGCCGCGTTATTCGGCGTTGGGCGCCGAGCTGTCCACGCGGGCGGGCCTGACCCCGCTGCGGCCGTGGCGGGAAGCGTTGACGCAGGCGCTGGCCACCGTCGGCTGACCGCTACCCTCTACGCCGTGAGTGACGAACTGCCGGTGGTGACAGTGACCTACTCACCGGGGCCACACCTGGAACGGTTCCTGTCGTCGCTGAGCCTGGCCACCGATCGGCCGGTGACCGTGGTGCTGGCCGACAACGGCTCCACCGACGGTGCCCCGGAGAGCGCGGCGGAGCGGTTTCCCGGCACCCAGCTGCTGCGGACCGGTGAGAACCTGGGATACGGACGCGCGGTCAACCGCGGAGTGGCATCGCTGGACTGTTCGGCCTCGGAATTCATCGTGGTGGCCAATCCCGATGTGGTGTGGGGACCGGGCAGCATCGACGCGCTGCTCGAGGCGATGAACCGCTGGCCGACGGCCGGCGCGGTGGGGCCGCTGATCCGCGATCCCGACGGGTCGGTGTACCCGTCGGCACGGCACCTGCCCAGTCTCATCCGTGGTGGCATGCATGCCGTCGTCGGCCCGCTGTGGAAGAACAACCCGTGGACGAAGGCCTACCGCCAGGAGCGCCAGGAGCCCAGCGAGCGGGCGGTGGGTTGGCTGTCCGGGTCCTGCCTGCTGATGCGCCGGGCGGCATTCGAGCAGATCGGCGGCTTCGACGAGCGCTACTTCATGTACATGGAGGACGTCGACCTCGGTGACCGGCTGGGCCGCGCCGGGTGGCTGAACGTCTATGTGCCCGATGCCGAGATCCTGCACGACAAGGGTCATTCCACGGGTCGAGATCCTGCCCGCAACCTCGCCGCGCACCACCGCAGCACCTATTTGTATCTGTCTGACCGGCATGCCGGCTGGCAACGGGCTCCGCTGAGATGGGCCATGCGCGGCGCTTTGGCCGTACGATCTCACCTGGTGGTACGCGGTGCGCGGCGGCAGCGCGACTGACACGAGGGGGAAGGGACAGCCGAATGAGCGGGACTCTGGAAGTGGTTGATCCGTCGAAGGTCGACGCCGTGGTGCTGGTAGGTGGCAAAGGCACCCGCCTACGCCCACTCACGCTGGCGGCGCCCAAACCGATGTTGCCGACGGCGGGGCTGCCGTTCCTGACGCATCTGCTGTCGCGGATCGCCGAGGCGGGCATCGAACACGTGATCCTCGGCACCTCGTACAAGGCCTCGGTGTTCGAAGCCGAGTTCGGCGACGGTTCCAAGCTCGGGTTGCAGATCGAGTACGTCTTCGAAGAGGAGGCGCTGGGCACCGGCGGCGGTATCGCCAATGTCGCCCCGAAGCTGCGGCACGATCGCGCGGTCATCTTCAACGGCGATGTGCTCTCCGGCGCCGACCTGGGTGCTCTGCTCAACCACCACCACGCCCACCAGGCCGACGTCACCCTGCACCTGGTGCGGGTGGGTGATCCCCGGGCCTTCGGCTGTGTGCCCACCGATGACAACCACCGGGTGGAGGCGTTCCTGGAGAAGACGCAGGACCCGCCGACCGACCAGATCAACGCCGGTTGTTACGTGTTCAACCGCGAGATCATCGACCGCATCCCCACCGGCCGTGAGGTGTCGGTGGAGCGCGAGGTGTTCCCGCAGCTGCTCTCCGACGGGGTGAAGGTGTGCGGCTACGTCGACGCCACCTACTGGCGGGACATGGGTACGCCGGAGGACTTCGTGCGCGGTTCGGCCGACCTAGTGCGCGGACTGGCGCCCTCGCCGGCGCTGCACGGCCACCGCGGTGAGTCGCTGGTGCACGACGGGGCCTCGGTCGCGCCGGGCGCAGTGCTGATCGGCGGGACCGTGATCGGCCGGGGTGCCGAGATCGGGGCGGGCGTGCGGCTGGACGGCGCGGTGATCTTCGACGGTGTCCGGGTGGAAGCCGGGTGTGTGATCGAGCGGTCGATCGTCGGGCACGGCGCGCACATCGGCCCGCGGTCGCTGATCCGCGACGGAGTGATCGGTGATGGCGCCAGCATCGGGGCCCGGTGTGAGTTGCTGCGTGGCGCGCGGGTGTGGCCGGGTGTCGTCCTGCCCGACCACGGCATCCGCTATTCCAGCGATCTGTGAGCCACGGCGGCGGCCACCAGCGCGTGTACCGCGTGGTCGGTGTCCGCGGGTAGGTCGTCGACCGGCCACCACCGCAGGTCCAGCGATTCGTCGCTGATGCGGATCTGCGCGTGTGCCGGCGCGCTCGCGGCGAACTGCAGATCCAGGTGCCGGGTGGGCCGGCCCAGCGAACACGTCAGCGCGTGCACGTCGACGGCGGCCAGCCCGCCGAGCTGCAGGTCCGCGATGCCCGACTCCTCGGTGGCCTCCCGTAGTGCGGCCGCCCGGATGTGGTTGTCGCCGGGTTCGCAATGCCCGCCGAGTTGGACCCACCGGCCCAGCCGCGGGTGCAGCGTCAGCAACACCCGGGTGCCCTCTGCATCGAGCACCGCCACCGACGCCGTGATGTGGCCTGGCTCGCAGCTGCGCTGACAGGCATCCGGGCGCGCCAGGACGAATCCGAGCACCGCTTCCCGCAGGGCGTCCTGCTCGGGACCCGGTGCGGCCCAGTCGCGCAGCGTGTCGACGACGGAGTCGCGCAGCGTCATCGACGCACCAGCAAACCGTCCGCGACTGCCGGGTCCCGCGGGCCCTGCTGCTGGACCGGATAGCCGATGGCGATGGCGCCCATCGGGTTCCAATCCTCGGGCAGCTCCAGCTGGGCGCGTACCAGATCCGCGGCGAAGATGGTGGACCCGATCCAGCAGCTGCCCACCTCCCGTACCGCCAGCGCCACCAGCAGGGCCTGGACGGCGGCGCCGGCGGCCACCGTGAACATGGTGCGTTCGGCGGCGGTGCGGGTGTCGTCAGGGTAGTGGTGCGCGCCGTCGGGCACCATGAACGGGATGACGACCTCGGGGGCGTCGTACAGTATCTGGCCGCGGGCCACCCTGCGCTCGACGGCGTCGGTGGGCCTGCCGTCGCGGGAAAGGTCTTCGCGCCAGCGTTGTTTCATCGCATCGAGCAGTGGCGTGCGGCTCTCGGGGGTGAGCCAGACGAAGCGCACCGGCCGCGTGTGATGGGGAGCGGGGGCGGTGAGCGCCTCGGCGACGGCCTCTTCGATGAGGGCATGGTCCACCGGCTGGTCGCTGAACTGGCGCACGGACCGCCGCAGCAGCTGCGCCTGTCTGCGGCCCAGGTCGATGGATTCCGCTGTGCCGAGCCAGAACAGGTCGTCTTCGCCGGGGCGCAGCAGATCCCGGCCCGTGGAACCGTCGTCGCGCAGGTGCAGTCCGCGCACCACCGCCACCGGAATTCCGGTCAGCTTTCCCTTCACCAGGTCGGCGGCCGCGGCGATCTCGTCGGCCACCGCCACCTCGGTGACCACCAACTCATTGCCGTGCCGGTCGACTGCCCCGGCGTAGCCGTGCAACACCGGCAGGCCCGCGGCGCCGATGGCCTGGTCGATCTGGCCGCTGCGCCAGGCGCGTCCCATGGTGTCGGTGATGACCACGGCGATCTCGACACCGAGCCGCTCCGCCAGCCCGGTGCGCAGCGCAGCTGCGCTACCGTCGGGATCCACCGGCAACAGCGCCAATTCGGTGGTCCCGATGTTGGAACCGTCGACCCCGGCGGCCGCCTGGATCAGGCCGATGGCGTTCTCGGTGATCAGGGTACGGCCCTTGCGGGCCAGCACCCGCACGGCCTCCTCGTCGATCAGTTTGCGCCGCAGGGTATCTCGTTCCTCGGGATCGGCGGGCGCAGCGACGATGCGGCCCTCGCACTTCGACAGCACCTTGCTGGTCACCACCAGCACGTCGCCGTCACGCAACCACGGCGCGGCGTCGGCCAGCACGCCTGTGAGGTCGTCGCCGGGGCGGAATTCCGGAAGGCCTGTGACGGGCAGGATCTCGATGGCCGCGGCCGCGCCGTGTTCGGTCACAGCTGCACCCCCGCCAGTTCCGCACCGGCGCGCACCATCTGTGCGGTGGCCTCCGGAGAGGTCATCAGCAGGGGGACCGACCGCACTGCCACCCCGTCGATGTCGGCGCTGTCCTGCTCGGAGATCAGCCACGCGTCCAGGATGCCGGTGCCGGAACGGGCGCCGTGATAGCGCCCGACCGCCTCGGAGGTGGACTCCACCCCGATGACGGTCAGGCACTCGTCGGCCATGCCGCGCAACGGTTTCCCGCCGATGATGGGGGAGTAGCCGACCACCGGCGCCGCGGTGGAACGCAGCGCACCGCGGACGCCGGGGATGGCCAGGATGGACCCGATGCTCACCACCGGATTCGACGGTGCCAGGAACACGATGTCGGCCTCGGCTATGGCGTCGGCCACATCGGGGGTCGCGGTTGCTTTTTCGGCACCCACGTAGGCGAAGCTGTGCGTCGTCACCTTGGCCCGGTACCGCACCCACCACTCCTGGAAGTGAATGGCCCGGCGCTCGCCGGTGTCGGGATCGGTGATGACGACGTGGGTCTCGCTGCGGTCGTCGCTGGCGGGCAGCAGCCGGGCGCCGGGCCGCCAGCGCGCACAGAGGGCCTCGGTGACCTGAGTCAGCGGGTACCCGGCCCGCAGCATCTGGCTGCGCACCAGATGGGTGGCCAGATCGCGATCGCCGAGCCCGAACCAGTCCGGTTGCACGCCGTAGGCGGCGAGTTCTTCCTTGGCGTGCCACGTTTCGTTGCGGTGACCCCAGCCGCGTTCGGGGTCGATGCCGCCACCGAGGGTGTACATGCAGGTGTCGAGGTCCGGGCAGATGCGTACCCCGTGCATCCAGGCGTCGTCGCCGACGTTGACGACAGCCGTCAACTCGTGCTCTACCTCAGCTTGACCCTCAGGGGCCGCGAACTGGCCGAGCCCCAGCAATTTCTGAACGCCCAGCAGGAATCTCGCGCCGCCGACGCCGCCGACCAAAACGGTGACCTTCACAACGAACGACACTAGGCGTTGTTGCGGGTCGGGGTCTCAGCACGGTCACGGTGACGACACGCCCATGCACCGACTCGCGGAAATGTCGGTCTCGAATGGTATGAAATTCCGTTCTACGGCTTGACCTCACCAGCTAACCCGTGTCTAATCACATCAGTGTCATTTCCCGGTTGGCCGGCCGGTTCCGGTGTCGCAGACCGAGATTCGATCACCTGTTCGAATAGCATGGCTGCGTATCAATAGTGGGCGACATTCCTGGATCGACTAGCAGAACTGTGAGGAGGCGGAAACATGTCCTATCAGCACCTGATCGGAGCTATGGGCAGTATCCCGCGCACCAGTACGGAACCGGCAACAGAGGGGGAGAGCGAGCTGGGAGGGCGGCCGCATCTGAGCCTCGTGCCCGATCGGTTCGAGTCCGAACTCGAGCCTGCCGACGACCAGTGGCAGGAACGTGCCCTGTGCGCGCAAACCGACCCGGAGGCGTTCTTCCCCGAGAAGGGTGGGTCCACCCGGGAGGCCAAGCGCATCTGCCTGGGCTGTGATGTGAAGAACGAATGCCTCGAGTACGCCCTGGCCAACGACGAGCGGTTCGGGATCTGGGGCGGTCTGTCCGAGCGTGAACGACGCCGCATCAAGCGCGGCATCATCTAGCCGGACCCACCGGTCCTCACTCGTCGTCGAGCGTGGGGTCGATCACCGAGGGCTCCACGCCCAGGTAGGTGGCCACCTGCGCCACCAGAATGTCGTGAAGTAACTCAGTCAGTTCTCCGGTGTCCTTCGCCCGCCGTTCGATGGGCTTGCGAAACAGCACTATTCGCGCCCGGGTGTTTTGTCCCCGGACGTCCACCCCTGCGGGTATGAGTCTGGCCAACGCCACCGGCCCGTCCGCGACCACCTCCGGCGGGAACTGCACGTTTTCCGGATCCCGCGCCGCGATCCGCGGAATCTCGTCCACGGCCACGTCCAGCGCAGTCACCCGGTCGGTGAACCGGCGTTCGATCGGTTCGTAGGCCTCCAGTACCGCCATGTCGAAGCGCTCTGCCCGGCTGCGCCATCCCGGCACATCGGGCGGCAGCAGCGGTCCCCGGATGTTGCGACCGTGGCGGGTGGACCAACGCCCCCCCGATGGTCGGTGCCGTGAGCTGCCGGAGTCTGCCACCGGCCGATCGTAACGGTCCGGCATACCCAGGTAACGGTTCAGTAGTGGCAGCCCCGGGTGCGCGTGTCCGCCCCAGCCCGGGCGTGCCCGCGCGATAGCCTCACGGGCGTGAATGTTCCCCGTCGCTGCTGCAGGCCTGGGTGCCCTCACTACGCCGTGGCGACGCTGACGTTCGTGTACTCGGACTCGACGGCAGTGGTGGGCCCGCTCGCCACGGTTCGTGAGCCGCACTCATGGGATCTGTGCGTGACGCATGCCGGGCGGATCACCGCGCCCCGCGGCTGGGAGTTGGTACGCCACGCCGGACCCCTGCCGTCGCACCCCGACGAGGATGATCTGTCGGCTCTGGCCGACGCCGTTCGGGAAGGCCGCGGCGGTGTGCCGACGGGCCCACCCATGCACGGCTT
The DNA here is from genome assembly GCF_010725885.1 of Mycolicibacterium tokaiense. Lineage (NCBI taxonomy): Bacteria > Bacillati > Actinomycetota > Actinomycetes > Mycobacteriales > Mycobacteriaceae > Mycobacterium > Mycolicibacterium tokaiense. The sequence continues at coordinate 3,602,520 of NZ_AP022600.1, forward strand.
CTCCGACCCAGGTCCTCATCCCGGGGCGGCCGCCGCCCCGGCGAGCAGTGTGCTGGCGTCGGCGGGCCAGCGTCCGGCCGGCGCCGGACGCAGGCGGGGTCACCTGCGTGTGCTGCCGGATCCTTCCGACTGAGTTCTGGATTCATCTCGCGTCAGGGTTCGCCGGACCGGGTTCAGCCACGCGGAGCCAGCGCCGCGGACCGGAGTTGGCCACTAAATCGCGGGCCTGTTACGGCTAGGCTGGTACCGGCAACCACGTCACACCCACGCAGTAGTCAGGAGTCCGGACATGTCTCGATCCGCTGATGCGGTTGCCCGTGTGATCAAGGCATACGACGTCCGCGGTCTGGTGGGCTCCGAGATCGACGAGCAGTTCGTCGGTGAGGTCGGCGCAGCCTTTGCGCGGCTGGTGCGCGCGGACAGCACCCGCGTGGTGATCGGGCACGACATGAGGGAGAGCTCGCCGGCGCTGGCGGCGGCGTTCGCCTCCGGTGTCACCGGCCAGGGACTCGACGTCGTCCGGATCGGACTGGCCTCCACCGACCAGCTCTACTTTGCCTCGGGATTGCTGGACTGCCCGGGCGCCATGTTCACCGCCAGCCACAACCCCGCCGCCTACAACGGCATCAAACTCTGCCGAGCCGGCGCCAAGCCGGTGGGTCGGGATACGGGTCTGGCGACCATCAGCGACGAGGTGGTGGCCGGTGTCCCGGCCTTCGACGGCCCAGCCGGCTCGGTGACCGACCAGGACGTGCTGGCCGACTACGGGACTTTTCTGCGGAGTCTGGTCGATGTGAGTGCATTGCGCCCGTTGCGTGTCGCCGTTGATGCCGGCAACGGGATGGCCGGGCACACCGCCCCCGAGGTACTGGGTCAGATCGGTTCTCTGACAGTGCTTCCGTTGTACTTCGAGCTGGACGGCTCATTCCCCAATCACGAAGCCAATCCGCTGGACCCGGCGAACCTGGTGGACCTGCAACGGTTCGTCATCGAGTCGAACGCCGACATCGGGCTGGCCTTCGACGGCGACGCCGACCGGTGCTTCGTCGTCGACGAACGCGGACAGGCGGTTTCACCGTCCTCGGTGACCGCGCTGGTGGCGGCCCGCGAGCTCGGTCGCGAGATCGGTGCCACGGTCATCCACAATCTGATCACCTCGCGGGCCGTCCCGGAATTGGTGATCGAGCGCGGCGGCACCCCGGTGCGCTCCCGGGTCGGGCATTCCTACATCAAGGCGCTGATGGCCGAGACCGGGGCGATCTTCGGCGGCGAACACTCGGCCCACTACTACTTCCGCGACTTCTGGGGTGCCGACTCGGGAATGCTTGCCGCGCTGCATGTCCTGTCCGCTCTCGGCGGACAGGACCGCCCGCTGTCGGACCTCGCGGCCGACTACCAGCGCTATGAGGCCTCCGGGGAGATCAACTTCACCGTCCACGACGCCCCGGCGTGTGTGGAGCGGGTCCTGGCGATGTTCGGCACCGGCATCCAGTCCATCGACCACCTGGACGGTGTCACGGTGGATCTGGGCGAGGGCAGCTGGTTCAACCTGCGCACCTCCAACACCGAACCGCTGCTGCGGCTCAACGTCGAAGCCCGCACCTCGGACGAGGTGGCGGGCATTGTCGGCAAGATAGCCACCGAGATCGAAGCGGCCCAGGCGGCACCATGAGCGCCACCCGCGCCTCCATCGACCTCGACGACACCGACGGATTGATCGGCGCCGACCGCGAGGGTCTGCTGCGGGGCGCGTCGACGTCGGGAGCGCAGGTCCGAGCGGTCGCAGCCGCGGTGGACGAGGGCGCGCTGGAATCCGTGCGTACCGGGCAACGGCCCCGTTCGGTGATCTGGGTGGCCGGGCGCGGTGCCGCCGAATCCGCCGGCGCCATCCTGACGGCGGTGGTCGCCGGTGGCGCCGCCCAACCCATCGTCACCGCCGCCGAGGTTCCCCCGTGGATCGGGCCGCTGGACGTCCTGGTGGTGGCCGGCGACGATCCGGCCGACCCGGTCCTGGTGTCGGCCGCGGCCACCGGAGCGCGTCGGGGCGCCAGGGTGGTGATCGCCGCCCCCTATGCCGGGCCGCTGCGCGACGCCACCGCCGGCCGCGTCGCCGTCCTGGAGCCGCGGATGTGGGTGCGCGACGAGTTCGGGTTGTGCCGTTATCTGGCCGTGGGGCTGGCGGTGCTGCAGGCGGTCGAGACAGGAGCCACCGCCGTGCAGGCGGACCTGGCGTTGTTGGCCGATGAACTCGACGCCGAAGCCCTGCGCAACAGCGCCGGACGGGAAATCTTCACCAACCCGGCCAAGTCGCTCGCCGAGCGGATGGCCGGCCGCGGGGTGGTGCTCGCCGGTGACAACACCGCCACACTGGCCCTGGCCCGGCATCTGTCGACCGTGCTGCTGCGCGTGGCCCACCAGGCCGTCGCCGCCGCCGGGCTGGCCGATGCGGTGGTGGCGTTGCGCGACGGAATGGGAGCCGAGAGTCGCGGCGCAGGAAGCGATTTCGATTCGCTGTTCCATGATGAAGAGCTCGACGGTCCGCTGCCGCAGCGGCCCAGGGTGCTGGCTTTCACGCTGGCCACCGAACGGCCGGTGGTCAGCGCGCGGGTGGCCGGGGTCAGCGACGTGGATCTCGTGGGTACCGAGGACGTGCCGGATGAGGGACTGGGCGCAGAACGCCCCGAATCGGACCGGTGGCTCACACCGGCCGTTGTTCCCGCGGAGGCCGGACGCCCGGAGCAGCAGCTGGCGGTCCTGGCAGTCCGAGTGGAGATGGCGGCGGTGTACATGAGACTCATGCGCGGGTGACAGGGGAGGCACAACATGGAGTCGATGCGAGGAGCGGTCCGGAACTACGCGTGGGGGTCGCGCACGGCCATCGCCGAGTTCACCGGACGAGAGATACCGACCAATCACCCCGAGGCCGAGCTCTGGCTGGGTGCGCATCCGGGCGACCCGGCCTTTCTGGCCACTGACGGCGGCGAACAGTCCCTGCTGGACGTGGTGCGCGCCGATCCGGAGGGACAGCTCGGGCCGGTGGTGCGCAACAGGTTCGGCGATGCGCTGCCGTTCCTGATGAAGGTGCTGGCTGCCGACGAGCCGCTGTCGCTGCAGGCCCACCCCAGCTCGGAACAAGCCGTCGAGGGCTTCCAGCGTGAGGAGCGGATGGGTATTCCGCTGAACTCCCCGGTGCGCAATTACCGTGACCGCAGCCACAAGCCGGAGCTCATCGTCGCCCTCGAACCGTTCGATGCGCTGGCCGGGTTCCGGCCGCCGGCGCGCACCGTCGAATTCCTCGATGCGCTGGGCGTCTCCGCACTCAACCCCTACGTCCACCTCCTGGCCGGCCAGCCCGACGCCAACGGATTACGGGCGCTGTTCACCACCTGGATCACCGCACCCCAGCCGGATCTGGATGTGCTGGTGCCCGCCGTGCTCGACGGCGCCATCAACTACCTGCGCTCGGATGCCTCCGAGTTCGACGCCGAAGCCAAGGCCGTCCTCGAACTCGGGGAGCGCTATCCCGGTGATGCGGGTGTGCTCGCCGCACTGCTGCTGAACCTGCTGCACCTCGAGCCTGGGCAGGGTCTCTACATGGCGGCGGGCAACCTACACAGCTACCTGCGCGGGGTGGGCATCGAAGTGATGGCCAACTCCGACAACGTACTTCGCGGCGGCCTCACGCCCAAGCACGTCGACGTACCCGAACTGCTGCGGGTGCTCGACTTCACCCCGGCCAGCGAGGAGTCACTGCTCTCACCGGTGGATGCCGACGGATTCGAATCCACCTACCGCACCCCGGCCGACGAGTTCACCGTCTCGGTGCTGGAACTCGACGGCGACGATCTTGGCCACGAAGTGGACGCGCCCAGTCAGCACGACGGGCCTCAGATCCTGTTGTGCGCGCAGGGTTCTGCGGTGGTGCGCGCCAAAACAGACACGCTGGCACTTGATCGCGGTGCGGCGGCCTGGGTGTCCGCCGACGACGGACCCATCAGGCTGGTGGCCGACCAGCCCACCCGGTTGTTCCGGGCAACTGTGGGGATCTGATCAGGCAGCGCGCCGCGAACGCAGCCACAGTGTGCCGTTGTGCCGGATGGTCCGCGCGACCAACCGCGGTGACGGGACCATGTAGAGGCTGTCGAGCAGGCTGAACCGGCGCAGGAACCATTCCGCCAGAACGGGATCGGTCTCGGCGGCGCCGAGGAACTGGTCGAAGAGGCTGCCGACCGGCCGGTACCACCACGGTCGCGGCCCGGAGGCGTTGTGCAACACCAGGTCGCCGATGGCGTTCATCGTCCACACCGGGAAGGTGGTCTGGGCTGAGCGGCGGGCCAGCGCCCCCGCCAGGTCCTCGGCGCCGGAGTCCAGCACATCGCGTAGGTTGGCGGCCTGGATCGAGGTCATCGTCATGCCCTGCCCGAAGGTCGGGTTGAAGCTGACCACCGAATCACCCAAGGGAACAATCCCTCTCGGGAAGTCCGTGAGCTTGTCGTAACGGCGCCACCGGCTGGTGGGGTATTTGTGCCGGGCCACCTCGCCCACGGGCTCACCTCGGCGCAGTGCCGACACGACGTGTGGCGGCAGGATTTGCTCAGCCAGTGCAATCATGCCGGCGTAGTCAGCGGGCGGTGCGGCCCTGGCGGTACCGAAGGTGGTCAAACCCCAGATGCCATCCTCGTAATAGAGCATGCCCAGGCCCACCGGCTGCTCTGCGGAAGCGCCGGCCACCACCACCTTTTCCTGGATCAGTCCGTCCGGAATCCGTACACGGTGGGTGGAGTAGTCGATGCCGACCTCCACGGTGTCTTCATCTGGTGGTCGGAACCCCCACTGGCGCAACCACACCGGTAGACGGGTGCCGCGACCGGTAGCGTCGACCACCAGATCGGCCGCCACCGTGTCGTCGCCGAGGCGTACCCCGGTCACCCGTCTGCGCACCGGGTCGTAGACCGGTTCGGTGACGGGTCGCTGCGCGATCTCGACATTCGGGATCTGCTGCACCCTGCGTCGGATCTGCCATTCCAGGTGGGGTCGGCTCGGGACATAGGCGGTGAACGCGTCGCGCAACCTGTGCCGGGTTCCCAGCACATGCCCGGCGGCACCGAAATGGATGCAGTCCGGCCGGTTTTCCAGAATCGGCACACCGTCGCTGACCATGGCCTCGAGCAATCCGGGAAACAGCGCCTCGAATTCCTGCGCGCCCCGGGCCATCAGCAGGTGAACGTGCCGGTCCTGGGGGACCGCGGCCCGACATTGTGGACCGTCGGGCAGGTGGTCGCGCTCGAACACCGATACCCGGTCGTAGAAATCGGACAGCACCCGTGCGGCGCACAACCCCGCGATGCTGGCGCCGATCACGACTGCGTGTTCTCCGGTCCTCCCCATCGGAACCCAACGTAATGGGTACTGTGCCGAGACTGGCTCGCGAAAGGTGAAGAAATTATGACTGGACGCTGGCGGACCAAATCCGTTGAGCAGTCGATCGCCGACACCGATGAGCCGGGAACCCGGCTCCGCAAGGACCTGAACTGGTGGGACCTGACGGTGTTCGGTGTATCGGTGGTGATCGGCGCGGGCATCTTCACCATCACCGCCTCCACCGCCGGCAACCTGACCGGGCCGGCGATCTCGATCTCGTTCGTCATCGCCGCGATCGCCTGCGGTCTGGCCGCCCTGTGTTACGCCGAGTTCGCCTCCACGGTGCCGGTGGCCGGCAGCGCGTACACGTTCTCCTATGCGACGTTCGGGGAGTTCATCGCCTGGATCATCGGCTGGGATCTGATCCTGGAGTTCGCGGTGGCGGCCGCGGTGGTGGCCAAAGGCTGGTCCAGCTACCTCGGCACGGTGTTCGGATTCGGTGGGGCGGTGGCCGACGTCGCGGGCGTTCCCTTGGACTGGGGCGCCCTGCTGATCGTCGTGATCGTCACGCTGCTGTTGGCGCGGGGCACCAAGCTGTCGGCCGGCGTCAGCCTGGTCGTGACGATCATCAAGGTTGCGGTGGTGCTGCTGGTGGTGGCCGTCGGCGCGTTCTACATCAAGGCCGCCAACTACACCCCGTTCATCCCCCCGGCCGAGGCCGCCGAAGGTGGCTCGGGCAGCGAGCAGTCGCTGTTCTCGTTGCTGACCGGGGCCGAGGGCAGTTCCTACGGCTGGTACGGCCTGCTGGCCGGTGCCTCGATTGTGTTCTTCGCCTTCATCGGCTTCGACATCGTGGCCACCACGGCCGAGGAGACCAAGAATCCACAGCGGGATGTCCCGCGCGGCATCCTGGGGTCACTGGTCATCGTCACGGTGCTCTACGTCGCGGTGACGGTGGTGCTCTCCGGCATGGTGTCCTACACCGTGCTGCGTGATGCCGAGTCGCCGAACCTGGCGACCGCCTTCGAGGCCAACGGGGTCAACTGGGCGGCGACGGTGATCTCCATCGGCGCGCTGGCCGGTCTGACCACCGTGGTGATCGTGCTGATGCTGGGGCAGACGCGGGTGCTGTTCGCGATGTCGCGCGACGGGCTGATCCCGCAGCAACTCGCCAAGACCGGCGAGCACGGCACCCCGGTGCGGATCACCTGGATCGTCGGTGCCCTGGTGGCCGTGGCGGCCGCGGTGTTCCCCATCGGCAAGCTCGAGGAGATGGTCAACATCGGCACGCTGTTCGCGTTCGTGCTGGTGTCTGCGGGCGTGATCATGCTGCGGCGGTCGAGGCCCGACCTCGACCGCGGCTTCCGGGCCCCGTTGGTGCCGCTGCTGCCGATCCTGTCGATCATCGCCTGCGTCTGGTTGATGCTGAACCTCACCGGTCTGACCTGGATCCGCTTCCTGATCTGGATGGGCATCGGAGTGATCGTGTACTTCCTCTATGGCCGCAGGCACTCGGTGCTGGGCCGCCGGGAGGCTGCTGCCCGCTCCTGACCCCGGAGCATCCGCCACCGCCCCCTCTCCGCCACACCCCCTCTCCGCCACACATGTGTGTCCTGCGGCGCCCGCACGGCGTGTCGCGCGTGTCTGCACACATGTGTGGCGCTTTTAGGTCCCGGGCGTTTTACAAAAATGGACCCTGTGTCTAGACATCGGACAAATTGCCTCTTATAGTCAAGTCATTCAGGGTGATGGCTTTCACATGGAGGTGACGCGTGACCGCACAGATCGACAACGCTCCGACCCCCGAGGTCGAGCAGTGGCGTGACAAGAAGCGCTACCTGTGGCTGATGGGGCTGATCGCGCCCACCGCACTGTTCGTGATGCTCCCGGTGGTGTGGGCGTTCAATCAGTGGGGTTGGCATGCCGCAGCGCAGGTGCCGTTCTGGGTCGGTCCGCTGCTGGTGTACGTGCTGCTGCCGACGCTGGACCGGTTCTTCGGGCCCGACGGCCAGAACCCGCCCGACGAGGTGATGGCGCGGCTGGAGAACGACCGGTACTACCGCTACTGCACGTACGCGTACCTGCCGTTTCAGTACGCCAGCGTGATCGTGGGCGCTTACCTGTTCACCGCCTCGGACCTGAGCTGGCTGGGGTTCGACGGCGGCCTCGGGTGGCCCGCGAAGATCGGCCTGGCCCTGTCGGTGGGCGTGCTCGGCGGCGTCGGCATCAACACCGCCCACGAGATGGGGCACAAGAAGGACTCGCTGGAGCGATGGCTGTCCAAGATCACCCTGGCCCAGACCTGGTACGGGCACTTCTACATCGAGCACAACCGCGGCCATCACGTCCGCGTCGCCACCCCCGAGGACCCGGCGTCGTCGCGGTTCGGTGAGACGTTCTGGGAGTTCCTGCCACGCAGCGTCTGGGGCAGCCTGAAGTCGTCCTGGGAGCTGGAGGCCCAGCGGCTGAAGCGGGCCGGCAAGCCGGTGTGGCATCCGTCCAACGACGTGCTCAACGCCTGGGTCATGTCGGTGGTGTTCTGGGGCGTGCTGATCGCGGTGTTCGGGCCTGCGCTGCTGCCCTACATGGTGATCCAGGCCGTCTACGGCTTCACGCTGCTGGAGACGGTGAACTACCTGGAGCACTACGGCCTGCTGCGGCAGAAGAAGGACAGCGGCCGCTACGAGCGCTGCACCCCCGAGCACAGCTGGAACTCCGACCACATCGTGACCAACCTGTTCCTGTACCACCTACAGCGCCACAGCGACCACCACGCCAATCCGACCCGGCGATACCAGACGCTGCGCAGCATGGACGGCGCGCCCAACCTGCCCAGCGGCTACGCCTCGATGATCGGGCTGACGTACTTCCCGCCGCTGTGGCGCAAGGTGATGGACCACCGGGTGCTGGCCCACTACGACGGTGACATCACCCGCGTGAACATCCATCCGCGCGTGCGTGACAAGGTGTTGGCCCGGTACTCATGAGCTCTTACGCCTGCCCAGGGTGCGGTTACATCTATGACGAGGCCAAAGGTGAACCGCGCGAAGGCTTTCCGCCTGAAACCCGGTGGTCCGAGGTGCCCGACGACTGGGGCTGCCCGGACTGCGCCGTCCGCGAGAAGATCGACTTCCAGGAGATGACATGAGTGACTACAAACTGTTCCGCTGCATCCAGTGCGGATTCGAGTACGACGAGGCCCTGGGCTGGCCGGAGGACGGCATCGCCCCCGGCACCCGCTGGGACGACATCCCCGAGGACTGGAGCTGCCCGGACTGCGGGGCGGCCAAATCCGACTTCGAGATGATCGAAGTTGCCCGTCCTTGACCAGCGGGTCCATTTGACGAGCGGCAGCGTTACTGCCACTCTCGCCCCTGTGGCACGACGGCGCAGCGAGGGTAAGCCGGTGCGCGTCCCGTACGCCGAAGCCTCCAAGGTGCTGCTGCGCGACCTGGTGCTCGACGCCATGCGCGAGCTGCTACTGAGCAATGACTGGTCCTCGATCACCCTCTCCGACGTCGCCAAGGCGGCCGGCATCAGCCGGCAGACCATCTACAACGAGTTCGGGTCCCGGCAGGGCCTGGCGCAGGGGTACGCACTGCGCCTGGCCGACCGCCTGGTGGACGCGGTGGACGAGGCCATCGAGACCAACGTCGGCGACATCTCCGAGGCCTTCCTGCAGGGCTTCCGCTCCTTCTTCGCCGAGTCGGCCGCCGATCCGCTGGTGATCTCGCTGCTCACCGGGGTGGCCAAACCCGACCTGCTGCAGATCATCACCACCGACAGCGCCCCGATCATCGCGCGGGCGTCGGCGCGGCTCACCGACTCGTTCCGGCACAGCTGGGTCCAGTGCAGTGAGCATGACGCCGGGGTGCTGGCGCGCGCCATCGTCCGGCTCGCCATGAGCTACGTCTCGATGCCCCCCGAGTCCGACCATGACGTGGCCGCGGATCTGGCCCGGCTGATGACGCCCTACGCCGAACGCTACGGCGTCATCGAGACGGGCTAGCAAGGCCGCGATCCGACGGGTCCGTATGCGTCTGCCGCGGCCGGATGATGGCCCGGCGCCAGCGCAGGAACACGGCCACCGCCACCACGGCGACGGCGCCGCTGAGCAGGTGCGACGCGTGGTACCCGTAGCGCTGGGAGACCGCGCCGGCCACCACGTTGCTCAGCGAGGCACCCACGCCCTGCATCGTCATCACGGCCGCCAGGCCGATGTTGAAGCGCCCTGACCCGGCCAGCAGCTGCTCGGCCGCAATGGGGGTGGCGATGCCGATCAGGCCGGCGCCGATGCCGTCGAGGGCCTGGATCGGGATGATCGACCAGAAGTCGCTCTGGGTCCCGGCGATCAGCCCGCGCAGCGGCAGTGCGCACAGGCCGACCAGCACCACCGCACCGAGGCCGAATCGGCGGATCAGCAGTGGCGCCGCCACGGCCACCGCGATCATCGACACCTGCGACACCCCGGTGATGATGGCGGTGGTCCGAAACGGACTGCCGAGCTCGATCGCGAAGTCCTGGGCCACCAGCCGGCTCACCGGCGCATTGCCGAAATGGAACATCAACAGCACCCCTCCGAGCAGCATCAGCCCGGGCGTGGAGACGAGCACCCGTAGTCCCGACGGCTGCGATCCCGTCTCGGGCCCGCCCAGCCCCCGCGCCGTTGCGTGGTCGATGCGGTGGGGGTCGATGGCCAGCACTGCGACCACCGCCCCCGTAGCGGTCACCAGCATCAGCGCGATGATGGCGGGCTCACCGAACAGCGAGACCCCGAGGAACACCGCAGCCAGGTACGCCACGTTGCCGACGTGGTTCCAGACCTCGTTGCGGGCGATCTGCCTGCCGAAGAGCCGCTCGCCGACCAGTCCGAGCGTCAGACCCGTCAGCGCCGGACCGATGACGGCCCCGACCACCGCGGTTCCGGTCTGGCCCAGCCACACCACGGCGGTCGTCGGGGCGAGCAGCGTGGCCAGTCCCACCGCGGTGACGAACACCACCGGCCCGGCCACCAGGGCGCGTTTGTACCGGGTGCCGTCGACCAGGGCGCCGAACACAGGCGTCGCAGCCAGGCCGATCAATCCGCCGACGGTCGCGATGCCGCCGAGAGCTATGGGGGACCAGCCCCGGGTGGCCAGGAATGCGTCCAGGAACGGCCCCAGGCCGTCGCGCGCGTCTGCCAGGAAGAGGTTCAGCACTGCGAGGCTGATCAGTGACCGCCTGCCAACGGCCTCACTGCGTTCGCCCATCGGCGCACCTCCCTATCGGCCAGGCGGAGGTACCCCGCACGCGAACCCCTCCAAACAGGGCAGATTGATGAACCGCGCGGCCGGACGCTACGGTGTCATCGATACCCCTTAGCTGGCAGAGCGCTTCAGCCGCCTGTCCCGCGAGCCCGCAGGCTTTGGGTTGTCTGTCCGGGTGCTGCCTCCTGCGCGCCCGACGTTCTCCACAATGACGAATGATTTAGGGGCTCTTACATGACTGCACCGGAACTGACCGCCGACGTACGCAACGGGATCGACTTCAAGGTCGCCGATCTGTCGCTGGCCGAATTCGGCCGCAAGGAGATCCGCCTCGCCGAGCACGAGATGCCCGGCCTGATGGAACTGCGGCGCGAGTACCACGACGTGCAGCCGCTCAAGGGTGCGCGCATCTCCGGCTCGCTGCACATGACCGTGCAGACCGCTGTGCTGATCGAGACCTTGACGGCCCTCGGTGCTGAAGTTCGATGGGCGAGCTGCAACATCTTCTCCACGCAGGACCATGCCGCCGCCGCGATCGTGGTGGGCCCGCACGGCACCCCGGAGGAGCCCAAGGGCACCCCGGTGTTCGCCTGGAAGGGCGAGACGCTCGAGGAGTACTGGTGGGCCGCCGAGCAGATGCTGACCTGGCCGGGTGAGCCGGCCAACATGATCCTCGACGACGGCGGCGACGCCACCATGCTGGTGCTGCGCGGCGCGCAGTACGAGAAGGCCGGCGTGGTTCCGCCCGCCGAGGACGACGACTCGGCCGAGTGGAAGGTCTTCCTCGAGCTGGTTCGCAAGGGCTACGAGCAGAGCAAGGACAAGTGGACCACGATCGCCGCGTCGGTCAAGGGCGTCACCGAGGAGACCACGACCGGTGTGCTGCGGCTCTACCAGTTCGCCGCCGCCGGTGAGCTGGCCTTCCCGGCCATCAACGTCAACGATTCGGTGACCAAGAGCAAGTTCGACAACAAGTACGGCACCCGGCACTCGCTGGTCGACGGCATCAACCGCGGCACCGACGCGCTGATCGGCGGCAAGAAGGTGCTGATCTGTGGTTACGGCGACGTGGGCAAGGGCTGCGCCGAGTCGCTGGCCGGCCAGGGCGCCCGCGTCCAGGTCACCGAGATCGACCCGATCAACGCGCTGCAGGCGCTGATGGACGGCTACGACGTGGTGACCGTCGAGCAGGCCATCGCTGACGCCGACATCGTGATCACCTCGACCGGCAACAAGGACATCATCACCCTCGACCACATGAAGGCGATGAAGGATCACTCGATCCTGGGCAACATCGGCCACTTCGACAACGAGATCGACATGGCCGCTCTGGAGCGTTCCGGTGCCACGCGGATCAACATCAAGCCGCAGGTCGACGAGTGGACGTTCACGGAGTCGGGCAAGTCGATCATCGTGCTGTCCGAGGGCCGCCTGCTCAACCTGGGCAACGCGACCGGGCACCCCTCGTTCGTGATGAGCAACAGCTTCTCCAACCAGGTGATCGCCCAGATCGAGCTGTGGACCAAGAACGACGAGTACGACAACGAGGTCTACCGCCTGGCCAAGCACCTCGACGAGAAGGTCGCCAAGATCCACGTCGAGGCACTCGGTGGCACGCTGACCAAGCTCACCAAGGACCAGGCCGAGTACATCGGCGTGGACGTCGAGGGTCCGTACAAGCCCGAGCACTACCGCTACTGATCTGAGCTCGACAGTCTGATCTGAGAGATCGCCGCGACGGCACTGGTGCCGTCGCGGCGATCGGCGTTTCGGGGGGCGTGACGCGAGGTACCCCGCGGAGATGTCGCCGCCAGGGCCCGCCACAGCTGCCGTCCTCGGCGGTCTGGACCAGGTGCGCAGGTGGCAGGAGAACCTGTACCGCCGGCTGCACCAACACCCGGAGCTCTCGCATCAGGAGAACCGCACCGCCCGCGCTGTCACGGAGCGGTTGATCGCCTGCGGATACCAGGTGCACGACGGGATCGGCGGCACCGGCGTGGTGGGCATACTTCGTAACGGCCCGGGTCCCACCGTGCTGCTGCGCGCGGACATGGACGCGTTGCCGGTGCGCGAGGACACCGGACTCGACTACGCCAGCACCGTTCTGGCCACCGACGCCGACGGCAACCAGGTGCCGGTGATGCACGCCTGCGGGCACGATGTGCACGTCACGGCACTTCTCGGCGCTGCTCAACTGCTGGCCGACGGTGCCGAACACTGGGCCGGCACCGTGGTGGCGGTGTTCCAGCCTGCCGAGGAGACTGCCGACGGTGCGCGTGCCATGGTCGACGACGGCCTCGCCGCCCTGCTCCCAGCAGTGGACGTCGCCTTCGCGCAACACGTCCTTCCACTGCCGGCCGGGCTGATCGGTGTCCATGCGGGCCCGTTCATGGCCGCCGCCGACAGCATTCGGGTAACCGTGCGTGGCCGCGGCGGGCACGGGTCGATGCCGCAGGCCACAATCGATCCGGTGGTGCTGGCGGCAATGATCATCGTCCGGCTGCAGACGGTTGTCTCCCGGGAGATCGCGCCCAGTGAAACCGCGGTGCTCACGGTGGGAAGCGTGCAGGCCGGGAGCAAGAGCAATGTCATCCCGGACCGCGCGGTCCTGCTGCTCAACATCCGCACCTACAGCGAACAGACGCGGGCTGCGGTGCTCGCAGCGATCCGCCGGATCGTCTCCGCCGAATGTGCGGCCGCCGGGTCTCCGAAGGACCCTGAGTTCGAGATGTTCGATCGATTTCCGCTGACCGACAACGATGTCGAGACGACGGGGCGCGTGCGCGGCGCCTTCGAGGCCGTCTTCGGTGACCGGTGCCGGGAGTTGCCGCAGGGAGCGGGAAGCGAGGACTTCAGCGCCATCCCGTCCGCCCTGGACGTGCCGTACTCGTACTGGGGTATCGGCGGTGCCGACCCCGAGGCCTTCCGCCAGGCACTGGAACACGGCCGGGTCGACGAGGACATTCCGGTCAACCACTCGCCGCATTTCGCCCCGGTCGTCCAGCCCACCCTGGACACCGCCACCCAGGCGCTGGTGGTGGCTGCGCTGGCATGGCTGGCTCCGTCCTGATCCGGCGTGTGTACGCCCGACTGAGCGACGTTACATTTCCGCCCGAGAACGACATGTGATGAATCCGTGCCCAGTCGGACGCTCGTTTGTTACTGTCCGGTAGTGATCCGGGCTGGGGCAGTGGTCGTCGTCGCATGTATGGGTATCGTCATCAACTGTCTCGCAACCGGATTGGCGCATGCGGACGACTGGTATCCGTACTACAACGAGGACGAGTACACCGCGTTCTACACGCCACCGATTCCGTTGCCGGACGGGGTGCCCGGTGACCTGATTCGCACGGAGCCGTCGCGGTTGGTGCTGGAGCCGTCCGGGCAGCTGGGCGCGATCATGGCCACCGGCACCCGGATCATGTACCGCAGCACCGATGCCCGCGGGCGTCCCAACGCCGTCACCGGAACCTATTTCGAGCCTTTCAACGCCTGGCCCGGGCAGGGGCCCCGTCCGCTGATCGTCTACGGGCCCGGTACGCAGGGCCAAGGTGACCAGTGCGCGCCGTCGCGGTTGTTCAATCAGGGCATCCACTGGTCGCCGTACCTCGACTTCACGTTCAATTACGAGGAACTGTTCGTTGCGACCATGGTGGCGCGTGGGTTCGCGATCGTGATGACCGACTATGAAGGCCTCGGCACCCCCGGCGTGCACAGCTATGTCAACCGGATCGCCCAGGGCAACGCCATGCTCGACGCCGGCCGGGCAGCCATGCGCCTGCCGGGAACGTCCCTGGATCCGCAAGGGCCGCTGGCCTTCTGGGGATACTCACAAGGCGGGGGAGCCGCCGCCTCGGCCGCTGAGCTGGCCTCGGCGTATGCACCGGAACTCGACGTGGTGGGCACCTACTCCGGTGCGCCGCCGGCCGATCTGACTGCGCTGTTCCCGTTCGCCGACGGCAGCGCACTGGTCGGCGTGGTCGGATACGCGATCAATTCGGTGATGGCGACCTACCCCGAGGCCGAGCCCGCCGTCCGCGCCACCCTCACCCCCCGTGGCACCGACATGCTGTCCAAAGTGGCTGAGCAGTGCATCCCCGAGACCATCGCGAAGTTCACCTTCCGGCACCTGCAGCTGTATTTCAACGCGCCCATCACCGACCTGGTCCAGAAGGAGCCGTTCAAGGGGCTGCTGGACCTGCAAAAACTCGGCCGCTACACGCCCAATGCGCCGGTGCTGTTGAACAGCAATCGATTCGATCCGCTGGTGCCGTACGCGCCCGTCGCGCAATTGGCCCGCGACTGGTGCGCCCAGGGTGCGGACGTCGATTTCCGCACCAACGAGCAGCCCCCGTTCCTGAACAAGGCGGCGGTCAATCACGCCCTGCCGATGCTGGTGGACGGCGAACCGGCGATGCAGTGGATCGCCGCGCGGTTCAATGGTGTGCCGACAACCCCGAACTGCGGTCAGTACTGAGCAGAACTCTCGGTTAGGCTGCGGCGGTGCTCATCGTGATCGAAGGCGTGGACGGTGCCGGCAAGTTCACCTTGTCGCAGGCCCTGCAGTCGGCGTTCGCCGCCGCCGGAAAGTCGGTGACGACGCTGGCGTTTCCGCGGTACGGCCAGTCGGTGACCGCCGACATCGCCGCCGAAGCCCTGCACGGTGATCACGGTGACCTCGCGGACTCGGTGTATGCGATGGCGATGTTGTTCGCGTTGGACCGCGCCGGAGCCATCGACGAGCTGGCCGCGTTGCGGGCCGCTCACGACGTGGTGATCCTGGATCGTTACGTCGCCTCCAACGCCGCCTACAGCGCCGCTCGGTTGCACCAGGGTGCCGACGGTGACGTGGTGGACTGGGTGTACCGGCTGGAGTATGAGAGGCTGCGCCTGCCCAGCCCGGATTATCAACTGCTGCTTGATGTTCCGGTGGAGTTGGCCGAGCAGCGGGCGCGCTCGCGGGCGGACGGCGATCCCAGCCGGGCGCGGGATGCCTATGAGCGCGACGGTGGGCTGCAGCACCGCACCGCCGCGGTCTACTCCGAGTTGGCCGCCGCCGACTGGGGCGGGCGCTGGTTGATCGCTGGAGCGGATGCCGACCCGGCTGCCGTGGCCGCCGACGTCGCAGCAGCCCCTTGACCCGCGATCAGTAGATCCAGGAGATTGTCGAAAGAAGCTGTTGCATCGGGCGTTTGACCGATGCCTGCCAACTCCACGGATACCGCCCCGTGGATGGCGCTCCACACAGCCTGGGCGGTCTCGGTGGGTTCGGAACTGCCGAGACCGGTCACCAATCCGACCAGTGTGGTGAACACCGACCGGCCGTGGGTGGCCACGGCGGACGACTGATCGCTCAGTGGGGTGCCGGCGGCGAAGATCAGTGCGTAGCGGGCGGGATGGCCCAGCGCGAAATCCCGGTAACCCCGGCAGGCCCGGCGCAACCGGTCGTCGGCCTGGCCGCCGTCGACCTCGATCGCCGCGGCCAGGTCGTCGAGTGCCCGGTTGGCCAGGGCGACCAGCAAGCCCTCCTTGTTGGCGAAGCGGTTGTACACACCCATGGGCGCCACCGCGGCCTCCTTCGCGACCGCGCGCACGGTCACCCCGTCGGCGCCGTCGCGGTCCAGCACGGTCTCGGCCGCCTGCAGCAGCGCGGCCGAGACCTCCTCACTGGCCGTGCGTCGGCGCGTCACGGCCGCGCCGGTGCGTCGGTGGCGCGGTGGGCCAGCCACGCCAGCGAGACGTCGGCCACGTCGCGCCATCCGTGGTCGATGGTCAGGGAATGCCCGCGTCCCTCGAACTCGTGGAAGTCCGTGACGGCCTCGGATCGGCGGTACAGCCGATGGGCGGCCCGGGCGGTGCTCAGCGGAACGGTGTGGTCGACCGAGCCGCCGGTGATCAGCAGCGGGCCGCGGTCACCGCGGGCGGTGTCGACGGCGGCGGGGGAGCCGGAGACGAAGTTGGCGGTGGCCGCCTCGAACAGCGGTTTGCCGGGCGACGGGATGGACCACTGCTGCCAGAGCGCGTCGGATTCGGCTGCGGTCACAGCGTTGCCGAAGCCGTAGCGCCACTGCTCCTGGGTCAGCGCGACGGCGCGCTTGCGGTTGCGCGGGTTGCCGAGAACCGGCAGCGCCGAACGCAACTGGGCCGACGGCAGCGCCCGGATGCCCTTGATGGGGGCCGGATCGATGGCCACCGCGGCGGCAGCGCGATTCTGCACCAGCAGCTTCTGGGCGATCAGCCCGCCGAACGAGTGGCCGATCACCACCGGCGAGGTGTCGAATCCGTTGAGCAGCGCGGCGAAGTGGTCGGTCAGCGCGTCGATGCCGTAGCCGGCCTGGGTCTCGGGGTGGGCGCGAGTGGCCTCGATGGACGCTTGTTCGCCCGGCCACGGCAGCGCGACGGCCTGGTGCCCCTGCGCGGCGAAGTACTCGATCCAGGGCTGCCATGCGCTCTGAGCGATCCACAGTCCATGGATGAAGACGACGTTGGTCATGATGTCGGTCCCTTCGAAACTCTTATAGAACGATGTTACATAGGCCTCAACCGTGGTGGGGCCGCAGTTGTTCCCGAGATCCGAGGGAGATTTGCGCGTGTGGTACCGGAGTTTTGTCGCGTATCGGTGACACCATGGACACCATGAGGCAAAGGATCCTGGTTGTCGATGACGATGCATCGCTGGCCGAAATGCTCACCATCGTGTTGCGTGGTGAGGGGTTCGACACGGCGGTGATCGGTGACGGCACGCAGGCGCTGACTGCGGTGCGTGAATTGCGTCCCGATCTGGTGCTGCTGGATCTGATGCTGCCCGGCATGAACGGGATCGACGTCTGCCGGGTGCTGCGTGCCGATTCGGGTGTGCCCATCGTGATGCTGACCGCCAAGACCGACACCGTCGACGTCGTTCTCGGCCTGGAATCCGGCGCCGACGACTACGTGATGAAGCCCTTCAAGCCCAAGGAGTTGGTGGCCCGCGTGCGCGCCCGGCTGCGGCGCAACGAGGATGAGCCCGCCGAGATGCTGTCGATCGCCGACATCGACATCGACGTCCCGGCGCACAAGGTGACCCGCGCGGGAGAACAGATCTCCCTGACCCCGCTCGAGTTCGACCTGCTGGTGGCGCTGGCACGCAAACCGCGTCAGGTGTTTACTCGGGATGTGCTGCTCGAACAGGTGTGGGGATACCGCCACCCGGCGGACACCCGCCTGGTCAACGTGCACGTCCAGCGGCTGCGGGCCAAGGTTGAGAAAGATCCCGAGAACCCGCAGGTGGTGCTGACCGTTCGAGGGGTGGGGTACAAGGCCGGACCACCATGACAGGTCCGTTCACGTGATCCTGCGCTCGAAGCGGCGCACTCGCGGACGCTGGGGCCGCACCGGCCCGTTGCTACGCGGCCTGAGTGCGCTGAGCCGGGCGGTAGGGGTGGCCTGGCGCCGTTCGCTGCAGCTGCGGGTGGTGGTCCTGACCCTGGGGCTGTCGCTGGCCGTCATCCTGGTGCTCGGGTTCGTGCTCACCAGCCAGATCACCGATCGGGTTCTCGACGTCAAGGTCCGCGCGGCCACCGAGGAGATCGAACGGGCCCGCACCACTGTCAGCGGCATCGTCGGCGGTGAGGAATCCCGCTCGCTCGACAGCAGCCTGCAGCTGGCGCGGAACACGCTCATCTCCAAGTCCGACCCCGGCGCGGGGTCGGCGTTGGCGGGCGCCTACGACGCCGTCCTGGTGGTCCCCGGTGACGGTCCCCGCGCCGCGACGGCCGCCGGGCCCGTCGACCAGATCCCGGCAGCACTGCGCGATTTCGTCCAGGCCGGGCAGGTCAGCTACCAGTACGCAGGAGTGCGCACCGAGGGGTTCTCCGGTCCGGCCCTGATCATCGGCAGCCCAACCGCATCGCGGGTGACCAACCTGGAGATCTACCTGATCTTCCCGCTGTCGTCGGAGGAGAGCACCATCACGCTGGTGCGCGGCACCATGGCGACCGGAGGTCTGGTGCTGCTGGTGCTGCTGGCCGGCATCGCGGTGCTGGTGTCCCGCCAGGTGGTGCTGCCGGTGCGATCGGCCTCACGGATCGCCGAACGCTTCGCGGAAGGGCACCTGACCGAGCGGATGCCGGTGCGCGGCGAGGACGACATGGCGCGGCTCGCGGTCTCGTTCAACGACATGGCCGAGAGCCTGAGCCGCCAGATCACCCAACTCGAGGAATTCGGCAACCTGCAGCGCCGCTTCACCTCTGACGTCAGCCATGAGCTGCGGACGCCGCTGACCACCGTCCGGATGGCCGCCGACCTCATCCACGATCACAGCGAGGAACTGGACCCGGCGCTGCGGCGCTCCACCGAGTTGATGGTCAACGAGCTGGACCGGTTCGAGACACTGCTGGCCGACCTGCTGGAGATCTCCCGGCACGACGCCGGTGTCGCCGAACTCTCGGTGGAGGCGGTGGACCTGCGGTCCACGGTCAACAGCGCGCTGGGCAACGTCGGACACCTTGCCGACGACGCCGGCATCGAATTGATGGTGGAGATGCCCGCCGAAGAGGTGATCGCCGAAGTGGACGCGCGCCGGGTCGAGCGCATCCTGCGCAACCTGATCGCCAACGCGATCGACCACGCCGAACGCAAACCGGTGCGAATCCGTATGGCCGCCGACGAGGACACCGTGGCGGTGACGGTGCGCGACTTCGGCGTGGGCCTGCGACCGGGCGAAGAGAAGCTGGTGTTCAGCCGGTTCTGGCGCTCGGATCCCTCCCGCGTGCGCCGCTCCGGGGGCACCGGTCTGGGGCTGGCGATCAGCATCGAGGACGCCCGGCTGCACCAGGGCCGGTTGGAGGCCTGGGGCGAGCCCGGCAACGGGGCATGCTTCCGGCTGACGCTGCCGCTGGTGCGCGGGCACAAAGTCACCACCAGTCCGTTGCCGCTCAAACCCATCGCCCCGGAACGCGACGGTCGCACACCGTCCGCGCAGCCGCGCAGCCGCGAAACTGCCGGGAAGAGCCAGTGAATCGCCTTGCCGCCGCCATCGTCCTGGTGGTGGCCCTGCTGTCGGGCTGCGCCGGAGTGCCGAATTCGTCTGCGCCTCAAGCCATCGGAACAGTCGAACGGTCGGCTCCGCCCAGCCTGCCGAAGCCGACACCGGGCATGGAGCCCGATCTGCTGCTGCGTGAGTTCCTCAAAGCCACTGCCGATCCCGCCAACCGGCACCTCGCGGCGCGCCAATTCCTCACCGAGTCTGCGTCCAACTCCTGGGACGACGCCGGTAGCGCGCTACTGATCGACCGCGTGGTGTTCGTCGAAACGCGGAGTGCAGAACGGGTTTCGGTGTCCATGCGGGCTGACATCCTGGGTTCGCTGTCCGACATCGGAGTGTTCGAGACGGCCGAGGGGGCACTGCCGGACCCGGGCCCGATCGAGCTGGTCAAGACCGAAGACGGCTGGCGCATCGACCGGCTGCCCAACGGGGTGTTCCTGGACTGGCAGCAGTTTCAAGCGACCTACAAACGCCACACGCTGTACTTCATCGATCCCACCGGCGCCACCATGACGCCCGACCCGCGGTATGTGGCGGTCTCCGACCCCGACCAGCTGGCCACCGAATTGGTCACCAAAATGATCTCGGGCCCGCGCTCGGAGATGGCCAACACCGTGCGCAACATGCTCGCCGAGCCGCTGCGTCTGCGCGGCCCGGTCACCCGCGCCGACGGCGGCAAGACCGGGATCGGCCGCGGCTACGGGGGCGCGCGCGTCGAGCTGGAAAACCTGTCCACCACAGACCCGCACAGCAGGCAACTGTTGGCCGCGCAGATCATCTGGACGCTCGCACGGGCAGACATCAAGGGCCCCTACGTCATCGACGTCGACGGCGCCCCGCTGGACGAACGCTTCGCCGACGGGTGGAACACCTCCGACGTCGCAGCCACCGATCCCGGCGCCACCGACGGCGCGGCGGCCGGCCTGCACGCCCTTCTGGGCGGTGTCCTGCATTTCCTGGACGGAGAACGCGCGACGCGGGTTCCCGGCGGTTTCGGTCAGATGCCGGATCAACGCGCGGCGTCGCTGTCGCGGGACGGCCAGCAGGTGGCGTCGGTGACGATGGTGCGCGCCGGGGCGCCGGATCAGGAATCCGCATTGTGGATCGGCGCGCTGGGTCGCGACGGCGAGCGGTCCACCGTCGCGCGCAGTCTCTCGCGCCCCACCTGGGCGCTGGATCAGGCGGTGTGGATCGTCGTCGACGGCAACATCGTCCTGCGCGTCATCCGCGAAGCCGCATCGGGTGAGCCCGCGCAGATCCCCGTCGACTCCACCGCGGTGTCCACCAGGTTCCCGGGGGCCATCTCGGAACTGCAGCTCTCCCGGGACGGAACCCGGGCGGCCATGGTGATCGACGGCCAGGTGATCCTGGCCGGTGTGGAGTTGTTGCCGGGTGGTGAGTTCGCGCTGACCTATCCGCGGCGGCTGGGATTCGGACTCGGCGACTCGGTGGTGTCACTGTCCTGGCGCACGGGTGACGACATCGTGGTCAGCCGCAACGACAGCGCCCATCCGGTGTCGTTCGTCAACCTCGATGGCGTCAATTCCGATGGGCCCAGCGATGATCTGCGCATGCCGGTAACCACGGTGGCCGCCAGTCCGGCCGCCGTCTACGTCGCCGATCGCGCCGGCGTCATACAACTCTCCGCGTCGGGCACCGAGAACCAATTGGCGTGGCGGGGTGTGCAGCCCCTGCTGATAGCCGGCGCCGTGCCGGTGCTGCCCGGCTGACTCTCAGCACAGATAGATGAACGCCGCGTCGTAGATGAACTGGGCGTCCTCGTAGGTGACCTCATCGGCGGTGTTCTGGTAGATGGCTTCCACCGTGGTGGCCTCCGGCACGGAGTGCGCGATGTCCGTGCAGATCTGGTAGCCCATGGTCAACGCGACGTCGGTGGGTCCGGTGAAATTGTTGTTCGCCAGGTCGGTCAGGAACTCCTCCTCACCGGCGTAGGCGGGCGCGGCCACGGTGAGCGCGGCGGCGAGCATGGCAGGTATGAGCAACAGCTTCAACATGTCAGATTCCTCTGTCGGGAAACGATTCTTGAATGCATCCGTGAAGTACGGGTCAGTTGCAGAATATGAATGCTGGCGCTCGACGATTTCGTATTCGTGCAGGTATTCGACAGCGCGAGCTCAGGATAGCGACGCGGTGACCATGTTCGCAGCAATATGCCGGGCAAAGGTGAATTGAGCGCCATCCGTCACGTCGATACCTTTTCTCTTGTGAGTGGAGAACTGCGGGTCGATCCGGCGGTGCTGGCCGCAACATGCTCGTCGCTGTCCGCGGCGGCCGAGCATCTGCTCAAGCAGTTGCAGACGTTGGACTCCCAGGTGGAGGGGATGCTCGCGTCGTGGCGTGGGCAATCCGGCGGCACCTACAAAGAGGCGTACGTGATGTGGTCCACCGGAGCCGACGAGGTGGAGAAGGGCCTGGCCATCATGGCCGACCTGCTGGGGCACGCCGGCACGGAGTTCGGCGCGCAGGACGACGCCGCCCGCGCCCAGTTGGACGGTCTGCATGGCTGAGGCATTCTCGGTGGAACCCCAGGGCTTGGCCGACGCGGTGGAGCGGATGTCGACCTTCCAGACCACCCTGGACGGCTTGTTGTCCGAGATCGACGCGGTGGTCAAGAATCTGCACCTGGGCTGGGACGGTGAGGCAGCCGCGGCACACCAGGCCGCCCACCGGCTGTGGACCGAGGGCGCCGCCACCATGCGCGACGCGCTGGAGAAACTGCACACCGCCGGCGGGGGAGCGCACGACAACTACTCCGGCGCCAGCTCGCTCAACGCGAAGATGTGGTCGACCTAGCCGATGGCCCCGCTGTCCGTCGATCCCGCCGCGCTCGACGGCGCCGGCGTCACCCTGACCGATGTCGGTAAAGACATCGGCTGGACCATGTCGACGCTGGCCGGGACGCTGTCGGGTTGCGGTGGTATGTGCGGGGACGACCCCGTGGGCGCGGCCATCGGGAAGTCCTACGATTCCGCGGCCGCGAGCCTGCTCAAGGCCTTCGCCGCATCCCGCAACGGGCTGGTGAATCTCGTTGATGGCGTGCGGATGTCGGCACACAACTATTCGATGGCCGAGTCGCTGTCCGACGGGCGGGGCCGCGCCGAGCCGTTGCCGGTGCCGGGCTCCAGCGGTGCCATCGCTGCCGGCGAATCGCCCACCTCCGTCGGCGGCGGAATACCGGCGCCGGCGGGCTTCGGCTGGGTGAGCAAGTACATCGGGATGATCTGGCCTGCAGCCGATTCCGCGCAGCTACGCACTGCGGCGGGTGCCTGGATCGCGGCCGGCACGAACCTGCTGGCCACCCAGGCCACAGCAGCACCCGCGCTGGGCATCATCGGCGGCCAACAGATCCCCGAGGCCGAGGCCATGGGACAGGCGTTCGCGGACTCACTGAAGTCCGCCTCGGATGTCATGGTGCACAGCAATGCCATTGCTGCCAAGCTGATCTCGTACGCCGACCAGGTGGATGAGGTGCACGCCGCGATCATCGACCTGCTGGCGCGCATCTGCGATCCGATGACCGGGGCGAAGATCATCTGGGATTTCCTCACCGACGACGAGGAATCCGAGATCAAAGAGATCGCCGAGGACATCAAAACCGTGGTCGACAACTTCGCCACCCAGGTGAACGCTCTGATGGCCGAACTCGAGCCCATGGTCGGAGCAGCGGCCACCATCGCCGAGAGCATGCTGAAGTTGGCGGACAAAGAGTGGGAACAGTTTCTCCAGGGCAACCCGGTGGGCCAGCTCATCGACGACATGGCCCAGGCAACCAAGGGCTTCGGGCTGCAGGCGTGGGAGTTGGTCGAGGGAGCGTGGACTTACAGTCCGCAGCGGGCGGTGGTCGATCCGCAGGGCAGCCTCGACTCCTACCGCCAGTTGGTCAGCGGCATGGCCCCGCTGGTGGGTGCTGATGAGGACGGCTGGACCGGGACGGGCGACGCATGGCTTCAGGTGGGCAAAGAGACCGTGCACTGGGATCTGTGGAAGACCAATCCGGCGGAGGCGCTGGGACGCAGTGTGTTCGACGTCGCCACGTTCTTCCTTCCCGGCGGCGGCGCGACCAAGCTCGGCACCCTGGGCCACGGCGCCGCCGAGACGGCCGAGGCCGCTGCGCGCACCGCGCCACGCCTGCTCGACCCGCCGAAGGTGCCCGAGCTGCCCAAGGTGCCGGAGGCACCCAAAGTCCCTGAGCCGCCCAAGGTTCCGGAGCCGCCGAAAGCGCCCGCCGGTGGTGCGCCCGCGCCGCTGCCAGAGTCTCCCAAAGGCGGCCCCGCGGGCAGCGGCGGTGCAACCCCCGCGTCGCCTCCCGGTGGAAGCGGCGGCCATCACGGACCGACCGCCTCTGGAGCGGGAGTTGCCGCCACCGGTGATGCAGGCAGGGCGACCCCCGACCCGGCACACAGCCCGGCTCCCGCAGCCGCCGGCTCGGGGGACCGGCTGCCGCCGTCGGGTGTGCCGGCGGCTGCAGCAGCACCGGCAGGTGCGCCGGGTGGCGGCCCGCCCGGTGGTGGTCTGGGGGCGTCGGCCAGCCTTGGTGAGCACGCGGGCCAGGTCGCGACGGATGGAGGCGGCAGGTCCCCGGGTGGCTCGTCGGATGGCGTTGGCGCCGGAGCTGATTCAGGCAAGGACCGCGAACTGGTGTCGGTGGGGGCGGGTGCTGAGAAGGCCGCCGACGGTGCGTCGTCCGGCGGGGGTCCGCCTACGCCGCATGATCCGGGCAGCGGGGGATCGGGCTCGAGTGGTCACGACTCGGGCGGAGATGGGCCTGACCCTGCCCCAGGTGCCGGTTCCGGTGACTCCGCTTTCGACTCGCCAGGGTTTGATTCTTCGGGACCACTAGATGTGTCTTCACCGCACGCCCAGGAGCTGGGTATGGACCCGGATGTCGGGCGATTCCGCCCGGCTGAAGCAGAAACGGGGTTGCGTATAGAGAATGAAACCGGCGTCACACTGGAACGGCTTCCGGGCGATTCCCCGGGTGATTGGCGAGATACCGCGACGGGAAAGACTTATGACGCCGTTGGGAATTTCGACGGGAAGTTCTTCGACAAGCAATGGGCTAATCTGAAGGAACAGATACTCAAGCACTTAGACAAGGCGGATTTTGTCCCAATCGATGTTTCCAAGTTCACGCCGGAGCAGACGCAGAAGGTGAAGGTCTTCCTTGAGGGCCTTCACACTGATCGCGCTTTCATTGTGGGCGAGGATGGTTAGGATAGATTGAGTTGCGAAGTATGGAGACAGAATGACGGGTTCGATCACCTTTTCTGAACACACCTGGGACGGGAAGTCTTCGGCTACGCATTTCGCCATGGATTTCATTGCGGAACGGCTACCGGCGGGCGAACTCAGAGACACCGTTAGAGAATTGGCGGATAATAACGTTCTGTTCTTGGATCTTCGCGGTGCTGAATCTGATTTGGCAGTGCGAATCTTGGCCCAGGATCTGCCGGAATACATACAGGGTATTGATGATGCCAGCCGGCGCGCAAATCTCGTAGCAATGTTCGGTGACCTGTGCGACTACGCTCGGCAACAATTAAAGTACAACGCACCGGAAGTTCCTTAGGGCCCCTCTGATGCTCATGAAATACCGCCGGGGCCTGAGGAACTGAGGCTAGCCGTGCGCGCATACGTTGGCCCATCGCTGGCCGCCTCCGCTGTTGAGGTCCACTCGCCAGGCCGCTTCGCCACGCGCAGTCGGGACTCAGCGAGATGTCGGGTTTCCCTGGAAACGCTGAATTTGGCCGCCGTGTCCAGCTCCTCGTGCAGGACGTCCTCGACGTCATAGACATGAGTAGCTACGGTCTGTGCGAACTGATCTGGACGTTGAATTCCGACGACGCGCTGTCTCAAGCCCAAAAGATCGCCATCGCAACCGAATCCGTGACACTGCTCCTCCGCGACCATGGGGTCTCGCTGGTGCAACTGACGTGGCCGTCGGAGACACCGACGCAGAGCCTGGCTCTCGCCGACGTCGACGCAGCGAGCTTCAAGGCCCCGGCGGCCGCCGGTAGTTACACCGCACTCGTGCGTGGACGGCCGCGGTGAGCGGCACCGTCCTGTTGACCGGGTCTGCGTGCGACGGGAAGCCCCCGCCGCGTCGACCGCCTGGGAGATGAGGGGGGTAACTACCTTGCAGTTCGGGAAGATGGGGTCGCAGCGTCATTTGAGGCAAGGGGTTTGCCGATCGATTCTCTCGAGCTCGACTACCATGCGTATGAGTTGACGGGTTCGATGCCCGAAGGCTGGACCGTCGAAATCTCCCAGGTCGCACCGGCATTCGGTCGAGAAGGTGGGAGTTTGCAGGTGTTGATTTTCGATAGCGTCGGCAGGAAAGTCAGTGTCGATCAACTCGAACGGGCGGGTGTGCTTCGGTGACCTCCAGCAGCAGTCCTTTCACTCCGTCACCGCGCTTACTCGCATGGGCCGAGCAGGCGGGTTACAGGTTTGACGCCGATGGGCCCAGTGGAAGCTCGGCTTTTCACAACGCTGGGTGGGAGACGGCATTCTTTGTAAGGGCAGCAGGGCCGTTTCTCCGAATCTCATCCTCTACGCGAAACCAAGACGAGGAATACCTCGCGGACGTGAGTACTGCGGACGTGGCCGAAGATTTTTTCTTGGTTGAGTTCGGGTCCAGCGTTCGAAGTGCCCTTCGGCTGCCGAGGATTCGACTTCCGCTTTCTCGAGATGACGCGTATCCGGGATTCCGGGTTGATGACACCCGTGCAGACAGGCTCGTTCTTCTCGATGGCACCGGAGAACCCGTGGTGGTTATGGATCGACCATGGGATCCGTTCAGTGATGTCTCGACGTTGGTGAGATTGTCATGGGGGATCGGCGCTCCTTCCGACTCGGTGGCCGAGTCGTTCATAAGTCCTACAGGTCAGCCGCTCTTTGAACTCAAGTAGCTGTCGCGGGTGA
This sequence comes from Mycolicibacterium tokaiense, assembly GCF_010725885.1. NCBI lineage: Bacteria > Bacillati > Actinomycetota > Actinomycetes > Mycobacteriales > Mycobacteriaceae > Mycobacterium > Mycolicibacterium tokaiense. The sequence continues at coordinate 3,629,097 of NZ_AP022600.1, forward strand.
GATCCTGACTGCGCCCGCCGCCAACAGCGGCTCAACACGTCCCACCCCTGAGTTGTCACACCCCCGGGCCAGACTGCAGCCATGCTCGATCTGATCCTGCCGCTGGAGTGCGGAGGTTGCGGCGCGCCGGGGGAACGCTGGTGTGAGGCGTGCGCGACGGCCCTGTGTGTGCGGCCCGACGAACCCGTCGTCATCACCCCGCGGCTGGATCCCGGGGTGCCGGTATTCGCGCTGGGCCGCCACGCCGGCAGCCGCAGGCAGGCCATCGTTGCACTCAAAGAGCACGGTCGCAGCGACCTGGTGCCACCGCTGGCCTACGCCCTGGCCGGGGGAATCCAGCGTCTGCTCACCTGGGGGGTGCTTGCGGAGTCGCTGGCCGTGGTCCCGGCACCCACCCGTCGCAGCGCTGCCCGCCGGCGCGGCGGTGACCCGGTGACCCGATGCGCCACCCGCGCCGTCGCGGCGTATCCCGCAATCACGGTCGTCCCCGCACTGCGCCTGACCCGCGGTGTTCGGGACTCGGTGGGCCTCGGCAGCAGCGACCGCCAGCGCAACCTCGCGGGACGGGTGCGGCTGCGGCCCCGCAAACTGATCAGCGGGGTCGAGGTGCTCGTGGTGGACGACATCGTGACCACCGGGGCCACCGCCTGCCAATCGGTGCGGGTGCTCTCCGAGGCGGGTGTCCAGGTGGCCGCGGTGCTCACCCTGGCCTACGCCTGACCAACGTCCTGACGTTACGGACCACGGTCCCAGGTAACGACGGTCGAAAGAACTCGCAACAGGTGCGCGAAAAAGGTGGCACGTTTGGGTGAACTCGGACTACCTTCGTGAGCAACACGCTGTGAAGGACTCGCAGCCGGACTTGCCGGGCCGTAGCCTGCGAGGCCACTTCGCCCGGAGGCGACAGGAGGTGATATCCGACCCCTGGCGCCGGCGGGTGTGCGTATCCGCTGAACCCCTCGGCGCATGTTTGTACAAGCCAGACACGCGCTCGCGTTCGACGCAGAGGAGTTTCGAGTTGTCAAGCATGACAAGCCAATCCGCCCAGATGCTGGCCGACACCGACGAGCAAGCTGAAGAGCTGCACGCCGAAGTGGTGGTCAAGGGACGCAACGTCGAGATTCCGGAGCACTTCCGGATACACGTTGCCGAGAAACTGACCCGCCTGGAGCGCTTCGACAAGACCATCTACATGTTCGATGTCGAACTCGACCACGAGAAGAACCGCCGTCAACGCAAGAACTGTCAGCACGTCGAGATCACTGCGCGCGGCCGCGGACCCGTGGTCCGCGGTGAAGCCTGCGCCGACAGCTTCTACGCCGCGCTGGAAGCGGCCGTCCAGAAGCTGGAGGCACGACTGCGCCGCGGCAAGGACCGCCGCAAGATTCACTACGGGGACAAGACCCCGGTGTCGGTCGCCGAGGCCACCGCCGCCATCGCGCCGGACTTCGACATTCCCGCAACCTCCCCGGGCGCCGCGGACGCGCGCACCGATCCCGCTGCCGACGAGCATGTCCCCGGCCGGGTGGTACGCACCAAAGAGCACCCGGACCGTCCGATGACGGTCGACGACGCGCTCTACGAGATGGAACTCGTGGGGCACGACTTCTTCCTCTTCCATGACAAAGAAACCGACCGGCCGACCGTGGTCTACCGCAGGCACGCCTACGACTACGGGTTGATCCGACTGGGCTGATCCGTCGACCCAGGTGGGCGGGATCCTGGCGGGATCCTGCCCACCTTCGTGTTCGGGCTCAGCGCTCCCAGCGGCGTCACCTACGATGGACTGCGCTAAGACTCCGATCCTGTAGGGGATATATCAGTGCTGCTCGATAAGCTGCTCCGCCTCGGCGAAGGTCGCATGGTCAAACGCCTCAAGGGTGTGGCCGACTACGTCAACACCCTCTCCGACGACGTCGAGACGCTCACCGACGCGGAGCTGCGCGCCAAGACCGACGAGTTCCGGGCGCGCATCGAGAAGGGCGAAAGCCTCGATGACCTGCTTCCCGAGGCGTTCGCCGTGGCCCGGGAAGCGGCCTGGCGGGTGCTCTCGCAGCGCCACTTCGACGTCCAGGTGATGGGTGGCGCGGCGCTGCACTTCGGCAACGTCGCCGAGATGCGCACCGGTGAGGGCAAGACCCTGACCGCGGTGCTGCCGTCATACCTGAACGCACTGTCCGGCAAGGGCGTGCACGTCGTCACCGTCAACGACTACCTGGCCAAACGTGACGCCGAGTGGATGGGCCGGGTACACCGCTTCCTCGGTCTCAACGTCGGTGTCATTCTCTCGGGACTCACGCCCGTCGAACGCCGGGCCGCCTACGCCGCCGACATCACCTACGGCACCAACAACGAGTTCGGATTCGACTACCTGCGCGACAACATGGCGCACAGCCTCGAGGATCTGGTGCAGCGCGGGCACAACTTCGCGATCGTCGATGAGGTGGACTCCATCCTGATCGACGAGGCCCGCACCCCGCTGATCATCTCCGGCCCGGCCGACGGCGCCTCGAACTGGTACACCGAGTTCGCCCGAATCGCGCCGCTGATGGAAAAGGACGTCCACTACGAGGTGGACATCCGCAAGCGCACCGTCGGCGTGCACGAGCTGGGCGTCGAGTTCGTCGAGGACCAGCTGGGCATCGACAACCTCTACGAATCGGCCAACTCGCCGCTGATCAGCCACCTCAACAACGCGTTGAAGGCCAAGGAGCTGTTCACCCGCGACAAGGACTACATCGTCCGCAACGGCGAGGTCATCATCGTCGACGAGTTCACCGGCCGCGTGCTGGTCGGCCGCCGCTACAACGAGGGCATGCACCAGGCCATCGAGGCCAAGGAACGCGTCGAGATCAAGGCCGAGAACCAGACCCTGGCCACCATCACGCTGCAGAACTACTTCCGGCTCTACGACAAGCTCTCCGGCATGACCGGCACCGCGCAGACGGAAGCCGCCGAGCTGCACGAGATCTACAAGCTCGGTGTGGTCACCATCCCGACCAACCGCGACATGGTCCGCCAAGACCAGTCCGACCTGATCTACAAGACCGAGGAAGCCAAGTACATCGCCGTCGTCGACGACGTGGCGGAGCGCTACGAGAAGGGCCAGCCGGTCCTGATCGGCACCACCAGCGTGGAACGCTCGGAGTACCTGTCGCGCCAGTTCACCAAGCGCAAGGTCCCGCACAACGTGCTCAACGCGAAGTACCACGAGCAAGAGGCGAACATCATCGCCGAGGCGGGCCGCCTGGGCGCCATCACGGTCGCCACCAACATGGCCGGCCGCGGTACCGACATCGTGCTCGGCGGCAACGTCGACTTCCTGGCCGACAAGCGGCTGCGCGCCCAGGGGCTGGACCCGGTGGAGACCCCGGAGGAGTACGAGGCGGCGTGGGAAGAGACGCTGTCGAAGATCAAAAGCGAGGCCGAGGAAGAAGCCAAGGACGTCCGCGCGGTCGGCGGGCTCTACGTGCTGGGCACCGAGCGCCACGAGTCCCGCCGCATCGACAACCAGCTGCGTGGCCGCGCCGGTCGCCAGGGTGACCCGGGTGAGTCGCGGTTCTATCTGTCGCTCGGCGACGAGCTGATGCGGCGCTTCAACGGCGCCACCTTGGAGTCGTTGCTGACCCGGCTCAACCTGCCTGATGATGTGCCCATCGAAGCCAAGATGGTCACCCGAGCGATCAAGAGCGCGCAGACTCAGGTGGAGCAGCAGAACTTCGAGGTCCGCAAGAACGTCCTCAAGTACGACGAGGTGATGAACCAGCAGCGCAAGGTGATCTATGCCGAGCGCAAGATGGTGCTCGAAGGCGAGAGCCTGCAGCAACAGGCGCATCAGATGCTCGTCGACGTCATCACCGCCTACGTCGACGGCGCCACCGCCGAGGGCTATTCCGAGGACTGGGACCTGGAGAAGCTGTGGGAGGCGCTCAAGACGCTGTACCCCGTCAGCATCGACCACCACGACCTCATCGACTCGTCGGTGGTCGGTGAGCCCGGTGAGCTGACCCGCGACGAGCTGCTGGCCGCGTTGTTGGCGGACGCCGAAAAGGCTTACGCCGCACGCGAAGCGCAGATCGAGGAGATCGCCGGGCCTGGCGCGATGCGACAGCTGGAGCGCAACATCCTGCTCAGCGTGCTGGATCGCAAGTGGCGTGAGCACCTCTACGAGATGGACTACCTGCGCGAAGGCATCGGTCTGCGCGCCATGGCGCAGCGCGATCCGGTGGTCGAGTACCAGCGCGAAGGCTACGACATGTTCCGCGGCATGCTCGACGCGCTCAAGGAAGAGTCCGTGGGCTTCCTGTTCAACGTGCAGGTCGAGGCCGCCCCGACGGCGGCCCCGGCGGTGTCGGCGCAAGCCGCTCCCGAGGGGCTGGCGGAGTTCGCCGCGGCCGCGGCCCGCAAGCAGGGCGCTCCCACCCCCGCTCCGGCGGCGGTGCGCGCCAAGGGCATCGAGGACAAGGCGCCTCCGCTGACCTACACCGGTCCGTCGGAAGACGGCAGCGCGGAAGTGAAGCGCCGCGACGGTGACGGTGGCACGTTCGTCGGCGATGGGACCACCCGCAAGGAACGGCGGGAAGCGGCCCGCCGCGCCGCCAAGACGCGCCGGGGCTGACCCTCACCCGATGTGCAGGGCCGCGAACTGCCACCGCGGGCCGCGGGCGGTCTGCGTGAGCTGTATCCGTCCCGCCAGCGCGTGGGTCCGCGGCCCGCGGGTGTAGACCGCCGCCACCTCGAAGGCGGTTTCCGCGGCGTCTGTTGCCTGCACCCGAACCCGGCGCAACACCGCCGCCGGGCAGCTCCGGTCGGCACCGGCCCGGCGCAGCGCCAGCACCGCATCGGCCAGCCCGCCCACCAGCAGCGGACCGAGTTGACCGGCTGGGCGCCGCTGGTCGATCACCTCCAGTACGGTGCGCAGCGCCGCGTCGGCGAATCCCGAGGCGGCCTGACGCCGCGCCGAGATGGGGGGCACCGCGTGCAGGCGGCGCGGACGCGCAGGCGCGCTGCGGCGTGTCGGCACCGGTGCGCTGCGCTCCGCGTGGGCCGGCGGCTCGTAGTCGACGACGCGGGCGACGGGTGATGTGGACATGCTCGACCTCCAACCGACGTGACACCAGGGACCTGGTCTGCTGGAGAGTGGCAGCCGCGCTGATCATGGCACAGCCGCCGGATTTGCGTGTGCACCCGTGCTGCGCGCTCACCGCAGCTCCCGCTACGGTTGTGCTGTCCATTGACGCGAGGGGGGAGCGCTGACATGGTGGCCAGGCTGTCGGCGTCGGATGCGTCGTTCTATCAGCTGGAGAACACGTCGACACCGATGTACGTCGGTACCTTGTCGATCCTGCGCAAGCCGCGTGCCGGGCTGAGCTATGAGACGCTGCTGGCCACCGTCGAGCAGCGTCTCCCGCAGATTCCGCGCTACCGACAGAAGGTCCGCGAGGTCACCTGGGGGCTGGGTCGTCCGGTGTGGATCGACGACGCCGACTTCGACATCACCTACCACGTCCGCCGTTCCGCACTGCCGTCACCGGGCAGCGACGCGCAGCTGCATGACCTGGTCGCCAGACTGGGCTCCAGGCCGCTGGACAAGTCCCGCCCGCTGTGGGAGATGTATCTGGTCGAAGGGTTGACCAAGAACCGGGTGGCCATCTACACCAGGTCGCACCAGGCGCTGGTGAACGGGATGACGGCCCTGGAGATCGGGCACGTGATCGCCGACCGCACCCAGAAACCCCCGACCTTCGGTGAGGACATCTGGATCCCGGCCCGCGAACCCGGCACGGCCAGCCTGGTTCTGGGCGCCATCGGCGACTGGGTGTCGCGGCCGCGCCAGCAGGCGCAGGCGGTGCAGTCGGTGCTGGCGGGCGTCGTGACCAACTCCGGTGAACTGGCCGAAGCCGGCCGGCGCGTGCTCGACATCGCCCGCACCGTCGCACGGGGTACCGCCCCCAGCAGTCCACTCAACACCACGGTGTCGCGCAATCGCCGCTTCACGGTGGCCAGCGGAAAGCTGGAGGACTACCGGCACCTACGGGCCCGCTACGACTGCGACGTCAACGATGTGGTGCTGGCGGTGATCGGCGGTGCTTTGCGCAACTGGCTGCTGTCGCGCGGCGAGCCCGTCAAGCCGACCTCGGTGGTGCGGGCCATGGCTCCGATGTCGGTGTACACCGACGATCTGGACCCCACCGCCGGACCGGGACAGGCGATCAGCGAGGTGGCGCCGTTCCTGGTGGACCTGCCGGTGGGTGAGGGCAATGCCGTTGTGCGGCTGTCGCAGATCGCCCATGCCACCGAATCCCATTCCACCGCAGCCAGTCTGGTGGACGCCCGCACCATCGTGACGCTCTCGGGGTTCGCCCCACCGACACTGCATGCCATGGGAATCCGGGTGGCGTCCAGCTTTTCGGCGCGGCAGTTCAACCTCTTGATCACCAACGTGCCGGGGGCGCAGGCACAGATGTATGTGGCCGGCACCAAACTGCTGGAGACCTACGCCGTTCCGCCGCTGCTGTCCAACCAGGTGTTGGCCATCGGCGTCACCTCCTACCACGGCATGCTCTACTTCGGCATCAACGCCGACCGGGAGGCGATGAGCGACGTCGACGAGTTCCCGACGCTGCTGCAGGAATCGCTGGACGAATTGCTCGACGCCGCCGGCTGAAAGCCGCTCAGGCGTTGCGCTCGGCCTCGGCCGACAACCGGTATTCCTCGGTGTCGAACACCTCGCCGCCCAGCGGATCCTCGGGTGTGGCGATGGTGACCGCCCCGGTCTCCGGGTCCACCTCGAAGGTGTCGACGTCCACGCTGCGCACCGCGACCAGCCCGGCCAGTGTGGCGGACACATCTCGGCGGCGGGAACGCGATTCCACCGCCGTGGGCTCGGGCACCCCGTCCGGAGCGGAGATGTGCATCAGCCGCGGTGTGGTGGCCACGTCGTAGCGGAAGGCACGCAACATTGCCACACACGCCAGTACCATCACGATCGAGAACGGCAGAGCTGTTGCGATGGAGGCAGTTTGCAGAGCCGTCAACGAACCGGAGCCGCCGACCACCAGAAGTACCGCGGCCGCGACGCCTTCGAGCGTCGTCCAGTAGACCCTGGTGGCCACCGGGGGGTCGAGTTCGCCGCCGGAGGACAGGATGTCGATCACCAGTGATCCCGAGTCCGACGAGGTGACGAAGAAGAACACGATGACGGCGACGGCGATAACGCTGGTGATGACACCGAGTGGCAGCGTCTCCAGCAAGCGGAACATCGAGGTGTTGGTGTCTACGGCCCCGTCGACCAGAAGGTCACCCTCGTCGCGTTGCCGCAGGATTCCCGAGTCCCCGAAGATGGTGAACCACAGCGAACCGATGATGGTGGGGACCAGCAGGACGCCGGTGACGAACTCGCGGATGGTGCGCCCCCGCGAGATGCGGGCGATGAACATGCCGACAAACGGCGCCCAACTGATCCACCAGCCCCAGTAGAAGATGGTCCAGCTACCCAGCCATTCGCCGTCGGAGAACGGGGCGGTGCGCAACATCAGTTCCGGCAATGACTGGATGTACAGACCCAGGTTCTGCACCCAGGCCTGCAGCAGGAACAGCGTGGGGCCGAGCAGCAGAACGAAGAGCGCCAGGGCGGCGGCCAGACCCATGTTGATGTTCGACAGCCACTGCAGACCCTTGTGTACGCCGCTCACCACGGAGAACGTGGCGATGACGGTGATCGCGGCGATCATGCCGACGGTCCACCAGTTGTTCATCTGGATCCAGCCCAGGTACTCCAGGCCGGCGCCGATCTGGGTGACTCCGAACCCCAGCGAGGTCGCGACGCCGAACAGGGTGCCGACCACCGCGACGGTGTCCACCGCATGGCCGATGGGACCTTCGACACGCTGGCGACCCAGCAGTGGCTCGAGCAACCACCGCACGGTCAGCGGCCGTCCCCTGCGATAGGTCATGTACGCCATGCCGAGCCCGACCACGGCATAGATGCCCCACGCGTGCAGGCCCCAGTGAAACAGGGTCAGCGCCATCGCCTGGTTCGCGGCAGGGTCGGTCAGCCCGGGAACGCCGCGCGAGGCGGGTGGTTCGGCGTAGTGGGTGAGTGGCTCAGCCACACCGTAGAACACCAGCCCGATGCCCATACCGGCGCTGAAAAGCATGGCCAGCCAAGGCCAGAACCCGAACTCAGGGCCCTCGTCGTCGCGGCCCAGCTTGATGGTGCCGATGCGCGAGAGGCCGCAGTAGGCGGCGAACACCAAGAAGATGGTGGCCGCCAGGATGTACCACCAGCCGACGCCGGCGGTGAGCGCGGTATTCAGCCGGGAAAAGACGTCCTCGGCAGTACCTGCGTACACCGCGGCGAAGACGATGAGGCCGACGATGATGATCGACGATGGCACGAAGACGCGCGGTTGGACACTGGCTATGGCTTTCTTGAAGCCGGTGGGGCCGGTCCCGGCGGGGGTATCGGGCCCTGATCGCGCCGTCACGTCGTGTTCCTCCTCGTCTCGGTGCGCTCCGCAGACGCGCGCTCCGTGTACTCCTGCGGGCCAGATGACGCCCCAGCGGCTTTCACTACCCACCACGCGGAATTTTCAATCACAGGCGGGTGCCACGCCGGCGATCGTGCCCGGCAACCCGTCGACCATAGTCCATGCCGGTACGATTTCGTGATGGGCAAGTCCAAGACAAAGCTGTCCAAGGACGTCTATGAAGCTGAATTGTTCCGGCTCCAAACGGAATTCGTGAAGCTTCAGGAGTGGACCAAGGACACGGGCGCGCGCATTGTCGTGGTGTTCGAAGGCCGTGACGCGGCGGGCAAGGGCGGCACGATCAAGCGAATCACCGAATATCTGAGCCCCCGGGTCAGCAGGATCGCTGCGCTGCCGGCGCCCACTGATCGCGAACGCGGGCAGTGGTATTACCAGCGCTACATCGCCCATCTGCCCACCGAGGGGGAGATCGTGTTGTTCGACCGGTCCTGGTACAACCGGGCCGGGGTGGAGAAGGTGATGGGTTTCTGCACGCCGCAGGAGCACACCCTGTTCCTGCGGCAGACCCCGATCTTCGAGCAGATGCTGATCGACGAGGGCATCCTGCTGCGCAAGTACTGGTTCTCGGTGTCCGACGACGAGCAGTTGCGCCGGTTCCGGTCGCGGTTGAACGACCCGGTGCGGCAGTGGAAGCTCTCGCCGATGGACCTCGAGTCGGTGTACCGCTGGGAGGACTACTCACGCGCCAAGGACGAGATGATGGTGCACACGGACACCCCGTCGAGTCCGTGGTTCGTGGTGGAGTCCGACAACAAGAAGCACGCCCGGCTCAACATGATGAATCACCTGCTGAGCAGCATCGACTACTACGACGTGCAGCGGCCCACCGTCGAGCTGCCCGAGCGGCCGGTGCTGTCCGGCAACTACCAGCGTCCGCCGCGCGAACTGTCGACCTACGTTCCCGATCACGTGGCGTCACTGCTGGGTGATCCGGAGTAGGTAGCCTCACGGCTATGCGGGTCTACATCCCGGCGACGCTGGGGATGCTCCAGCGACTGGTCGCCGACGGTTCACTGTTTCCCGTCAGCGGAACAGCGTTTGCCGTCACTCCCACCCTGCGTGAGGCCTATTCCGACGGTGACGACGACGAACTCGCCGAGGTGGCGCTGCGCGATGCGGCCCTGGGCTCTCTGCGCTTGTTGGCCGGCGAGGAGGAACCCGGCACCCTGCCGTTGCGGCGGTGCGTGCTGGTGGCCGACGTCGACGGGGCGAAGGCCCGGCCCGATCTCGACGACGCGGTGGTGCGCGTCGGTGAGGCGGTCACGATCGGGGACGTCGTCGCCGTGTACGTCGACCTGGCATCGGCCGAGGACGCGGTTCGGGCCGCGACGGCGGTGGTAGACGCGGCGGACCTCGGTGACGAAGATGCCGAGCTGGCTGTCGGCGACGCCCAGGACCACGACCTGGCCTGGTACGCCACCCAGGAGCTGCCGTTCCTGCTCGAGCTGCTCTGAGGCCTGGATACGGAACCGTAAGTTACGGTACCGTAGGTTCTGCACGCTGCGACTCGAGTGAGGTGGCCATGGCGAAGAGCAAGATCAAGACCGGCGCGAAGGTGGTCGACACCGTGCGCCCCACCGTCGCCGGTGCCGACAAGCATCCCGGCTGGCACGCACTGCGCACTCTGGCTGCTCGGATCACCACCCCGCTGCTGCCCGATGACTACCTGCACCTGGCCAACCCGCTGTGGTCGGCGCGCGAACTGCGCGGCCGCATCCTCGACGTCCGACGGGAGACCGAGGACTCCGCGACGCTGGTGATCAAGCCGGGTTGGGGTTTCTCCTTCGACTACGAACCCGGCCAGTACGTGGGAATCGGCGTGTTGATGGAGGGTCGTTGGCGGTGGCGGTCCTATTCGCTGACCTCGGCGCCGCACACCGAGTCGAAGATCATCACCATCACCGTCAAGGCGATGCCGGAGGGTTTCCTGTCCAGCCATCTGGTCGCAGGTGTGGAGCCCGGCACGATCGTGCGACTGGCCGCCCCGCAGGGCAACTTCGTCATGCCCAACCCGGCGCCGCCGTCGGTGCTGTTCCTCACAGCGGGCTCGGGCATCACGCCCATCATGTCGATGCTGCGCACCCTGGAGCGGCACGGCCAGATCACCGACATCGTGCATCTGCACTCGGCGCCCACGGCCGACGACGTGTTGTTCGGTGATGAGCTGGCCGCGCTGCACGAGGAGCATCCCGATTACCGCCTCCGGGTCCGGGCCACCCGCACCGAAGGCCGCCTGGACCTCAACCGGCTGTCCGAGTTGGTGCCGGATTGGCGCGAACGGCAGGTGTGGGCCTGCGGGCCGGAGGGAATGCTGGCCGAGGCGGAGAAAGTGTGGACCGCTGCGGGGATCGCCGAGCGGCTGCACCTGGAACGGTTCGCGGTCACCCGGGCGGCGCCGCACGGCGCGGGTGGCACCGTCACGTTCGAACGCACCGGCAAGACGCTGGCCGTCGACGGCGCGACTCCTCTGATGGACGCCGGCGAAACGGTGGGCGTGCAGATGCCGTTCGGCTGCCGGATGGGGATCTGCCAGTCCTGTGTGGTGCCACTGCTCGACGGTCACGTGCGTGACCTGCGGACGGGCGTCGAGCACGAACCGGGCACCCGCATCCAGACGTGTGTGTCCGCCGCGGCGGGCGACTGCACGCTCGACGTCTGACCCGACGAATGTGACTTTACTGACTAGTAACCTACGGAGTCGTAGGTTACGCTAGCGTAGGAACCCGGAAGGAGGGCAACCATGGCAATCACGGACGTTCCAGAATTCGCGCATCTCACCGATGCCGACATCGAGAGTTTGGGCGTTGAACTCGACGCCATCCGGCAGGACATCGAGGATTCCCGCGGGGAACGCGATGCCCGCTACATCCGGCGCACCATCGCCGCTCAGCGCGCGCTCGAACTCGCAGGCCGCCTGATGCTGGCCGGCAGCTCCAACCGCAAGGCGTGGTGGGCGGGCACCGCCACCCTCGGCGTGGCCAAGATCATCGAGAACATGGAGATCGGCCACAACGTCATGCACGGCCAGTGGGACTGGATGAACGATCCCGAGATTCACTCCTCCAGCTGGGAGTGGGACATGAGCGGGGCCTCCAAGCACTGGCGCTTCACCCACAACTTCATGCATCACAAGTACACGAACATCCTGGGCATGGACGACGACGTGGGCTACGGCCTGATCCGCGTGACCCGGGACCAGAAGTGGAGCCCGTTCAACCTGGGCAACCTCTTCTACAACACGGTGCTGTGCGCGTTCTTCGAATGGGGTGTCGGGCTGCAGCATCTGGAGCTCGGCAAGATCGCCAAAAGCCGTGACGACCGCGAGGCCACTCTGGAGCGCGTGCGTGAGTTCGGCGCCAAGGCCGGGGCACAGCTGGTCAAGGACTACGTGGCCTACCCGGCGCTGACGTCGCTGTCGCCGGGCGCGACATTCACGTCGACGGCCAAGGCGAACGCGGTGGCCAACATCATCCGCAACGTCTGGGCCAACGCCGTGATCTTCTGCGGCCACTTCCCGGACGGCGCGGAGAAGTTCACCAAGACCGACATGGTGGGCGAGTCCAAAGGCCAGTGGTACCTGCGTCAGATGCTGGGCAGCGCCAACTTCGAGAACGGCCCCGTGCTGCGCTTCATGAGTGGCAACCTGTGCCACCAGATCGAGCACCACCTGTTCCCGGATTTGCCGAGTAACCGGTACTACGAGGTGTCGCTGCGGGTCAGGGAGATCTGCGACAAGTACGACCTGCCCTACACCACAGGCTCGTTCCTGGTGCAGTACGGCAAGTCGTGGCGCACCATCGCCAAGCTGTCGTTGCCCAACAAGTACCTGCGTGACAGTGCCGACGACGCCCCCGAGACCCGCAGCGAGCGGATGTTCGCGGAGTTGGGGCCGGAATTCGGTGGCGTCGACACCACCTCGGGTCGCCGCCGCGGGCTCAAGACCGCCATCGCGACCGTGCGCAAGTGGCGCCGGTCCGGTGGCAAGCGCCAGGAGATCCACGTGCTCGAGGAGCGCAAGACCGCCTGAGCGTTCACGCCTGAACAAAGCCGCCCCGGTTCCTCGAGAACCGGGGCGGCTTTTGTCTTGCTCTGCTCGGGCTACACCGTGCGCGCCAGCCTGCCTGCCAGCAGGGCGGCAAACCTGGCCGGATCGTCGAGCGCTCCGCCCTCGGCCAGAAGCGCTGTGCCATAGAGCAACTCGGCCGTCTCGGCCAGTTCCGGTGCATCGGGCCGCTGCGCCAACGCCCGCTGCAGGCCGGTGACCAGATCGTGGTTCGGGTTCAGTTCCAGGATGCGTTTACCCACGGGGACCTCCTGGCCCGAGGCGCGGTACATTCTCGCCAGCGACGGGGTGATGCCGAAGGTGTCGGTGATCAGGCAGGCCGGGGACTCGGTGAGCCGGGTGGACAACCGAACCTCCTTCACATGCTCATCGAGGGTGTCTTTGAGCCAGGTCAACAATGGGGCGAAAGCCTCATCGCGGTCGGTATCCCGCTCCGACTCATCGGAACCGTCGAGGTCCACTTCGCCTTTGGCGACCGACTGCAGTGCCCTGCCGTCGAACTCGGGTACCGATTCCACCCACACTTCGTCTACCGGGTCGGTGAGCAGCAGCACCTCAAAGCCCTTGGCTTTGAACGCTTCGAGATGCGGCGAGCGCTCCAGCTGCTGCCGTGACTCGCCGGTGGCATAAAAGATCTGCTGCTGGCCGTCCTTCATGCGCTCGACGTACTCGGCCAGCGTGGTGGGGTGCTCGTCGCTGTGGGTGGATGCGAAGGACGAGACCCCCAGAATGGTGTCGCGGTTGTCGGGATCGGACAGCAACCCCTCCTTGAGAACACGGCCGAACTGGGCCCAGAAGGTCTGGTAATCCTCGGGTCGCTTGGTCTGCAGATCCTTGACCGCGGAGAGAACTTTTTTGGTCAGGCTGCGTCGGATCACGGTGATCTGTCGGTCGCGTTGCAAGATCTCGCGCGAGACGTTCAACGACATGTCCGCTGCGTCCACAACACCTTTGACGAAGCGGAGGTACTCCGGCATCAGCTCATCGCAGTCGGCCATGATGAACACCCGTTTGACGTAGAGCTGCACGCCGGTGCGGGCGTCGCGATTGAAGAGGTCGAACGGGGCATGAGAGGGGATGAACAACAGCGCCTGGTACTCGAAGGTGCCTTCCGCTTTCATCGCGATGACGTCCAGCGGTGTGTCCCACGCGTGCGCGATGTGCTTGTAGAACTGCGCGTACTCCTCGTCGGAGACTTCGCTCTTGGGTTTCGCCCAGAGCGCCGTCATGGAATTGAGCGTCGCGGTCTCGACGGTGGTGGTCGGCTCATCGCCGTCGACGGAGGTTTTTTCCACCTCCATGCGAATGGGCCAGGCGATGAAGTCCGAGTACCTGGTGACCAGCTCGCGGATCTTCGACTCCGCGGTGTAGTCGTGCAGCGCATCCTCGGCATCCGCGGGCTTCAGCTGCAGGGTCACCGACGTGCCCTGCGGTGCCTGCTCGACGGATTCGATGGTGTAGGTGCCGTCTCCACTGGACTGCCACCGGGTGGCCGCGGTCTCACCCGCCTTGCGGGTCAACAGGTCGACGGTGTCGGCCACCATGAAGGTCGAGTAGAAGCCCACGCCGAACTGCCCGATGAGGTCATCGGTGTCGCCCTGCTGCTTGGCGTCGCGCAGCTTCTGGCGCAGTTCGGCGGTGCCCGACTTGGCGAGCGTGCCGATCAGGTTGACCACCTCGTCGCGGGACATCCCGATGCCGTTGTCCCGCACGGTGAGAGTGCGTGCGGCCTTGTTGATCTCGATGTCGATGTGCAGGTCCGAGGTGTCGACGTCGAGGTCCTTGTCCTGGAACGCCGCGAGCCGCAGCTTGTCGAGGGCATCGGAGGCGTTCGAGATCAATTCCCGCAGGAAGGCATCTTTGTTCGAGTAGATGGAGTGGACCATCAACTGCAGCAGCTGACGGGCCTCTGCTTGGAACTCTCGCTGCTCGACATGTGCATCCATGCGCGCAGATATTACTCAACCCGACAGCACGGCCAGGAGCCGTCGTGCCGCAGCCACCCGCGCCGCGGCAGCTCCGGTCAAGGCGTCCAGAGCGCACTCGGGATCGGCAGGCGGGCCCATGTGCCCGCAGCCACGGGGGCAGTCCTCGATGGCGCCGGCCAGGTCGGAGAACGCCAGCATCACGTCGTCGGGCTGGATGTGGGCCAGCCCGAACGACCTGATGCCCGGGGTGTCGACAACCCAGCCGCCGGCCTTCAGCGGCAGCGCCACCGACTGTGTCGAGGTGTGTTTGCCCTTGCCCACGCCCGAGACATCGCCGGTCGCGCGGAACGCCTCGGGCACAAGTCGATTCACCAATGTGGACTTGCCCACCCCGGAATGTCCCAGCAGCACCGTCACCAGGTCGGTGAGCAGGGGCTGGACCTGCTCCAGCGGGTCGTCACGGCCGGCGGTGATGACGGTGAGGTCCAGATCGGCGAACTGCGCGGCAAACGGCTCGGCGGGGGCCAGATCACTCTTGGTCAGGCACAGGATCGGTTGCAGCCCGCCGGCATACGCCGCGATGAGAGCCCGCTCGACGAATCCGGTGCGCGGCGGCGGATCCGCCAGCGCCACCACGATCATCAGCTGGTCGGCGTTGGCCACCACCACACGTTCGGTGGGGTCGGTGTCATCAGCGGTGCGCCGCAACACCGTTCGTCGCTCGCCGCGTCGCACGATGCGGGCCAGGGTGTCGGTGCGGCCCGAGAGGTCGCCCACCACGTCCACGTCGTCGCCCACCACGATGGGGGTCCGGCCCAGTTCCCGGGCGCGCATGGCGGTGACCGGCCGCCCCGGGTCGCCGCCGAGCACGCAGCCCCACCGGCCGCGGTCCACGGTGACCACCATGGCGCTGCGCGCATCGGCGTGATCCGGGCGGTTCTTGGTGCGCGGACGCGAGCCTTTGCCCGGGCGCACCCGGACATCGGTTTCGTCGTACTCGCGACCGCTCACCGCGCGCCCACGGGTCAGAAGTCCTGGCCGGCCAGCATGCCGGACCACATCTGGGGGAAGTCCGGCAGCGTCTTGGAGGTGGTCTCGATGTCGTCGACCTCCACCCCGGACACCCGCAGGCCGATCAGGGCGCCCGCGGTCGCCATCCGGTGATCGGCGTAGGAGTGCCAGGTGCCGCCGTGCATCACGGTGGCGGTGATCTCGAGGCCGTCCTCGGTCTCCCGGCAGTCGCCGCCGAGCCCGTTGAGCTCGGCGGTCAATGCGGCCAGGCGATCGGTCTCGTGGCCGCGCAGATGAGCCACGCCCCGCAGCCGGGACACCGAACCCGGGGTGGCGAGAGCGGCCAGCACGGCCACCGTGGGGGTCAGCTCACCGACGTCGCGCAGGTCGACATCGAACCCGCCGTACTCGGCGGACCCGGAGATCTCCAGATGGTTGTCGGCGTGTGTGGTGGTGGAGTTCAGCATCCCGAGCAGGCGCGTGATGGTGTCGGCGGGCTGCAGGCTGGGGGTGGGCCAGCCGGTGATGCGCACGCTGCCGCCGGACACCACCGCCGCCGCCAGGAACGGAACAGCGTTGGACAAGTCGGGTTCGACATCCCAGCTTCGAGCGGCCACCGGCCCCGGGGCGACGTGCCATCGGTGAGGGGTCGAGTCGTCGACCCGGACCCCGGCCTGCCGCAACATGGCCGTCGTCATGGCGATATGTGGCATCGACGGCAGCGACTCACCCGTGTGCACCACGGTCACGCCCTCCTCGAAGGCCGCGCCGCAGAGCAGCAGGCCGGAGACGAACTGCGAGGACGCCGAGGCGTCGATCTCGACGGTGCCGCCCTTGACGGCGCCACCGCCGGCGACCCGGAAGGGCATGGCGTCGGCGTCGATGTCCACGCCGAGGGACCGCAGCGCACCCAGCAGCGGTGCGATGGGGCGTTTGCGGGCGTACTCGTCACCGTCGAACACCACCGACGCGGTGCTCAGGGCGGCCAGCGGCGGGACGAACCGCAGCACCGTGCCCGCCAGCCCGCAGTCGATGGTGGCGCCGTCGGCGGGGGACAGCCCGCCGCTGACGGTCAGCTCGGACAGATGGCCCTCGACGGTCAACCCCAGCGTCTGCAGCGCGCCGATCATCAGGTCGGTGTCGCGGCTGCGCAGCGCGCCGCTGATGGTGGAGGTGCCCTGGCCCTGTGCGGCGGCCAGCGCGGCCAGGATCAGGGTCCGGTTGGTCAGCGATTTCGAGCCCGGGATCGCGACGGTGGCGTGCACGGGCGTCGGGGTGCAGGGGGCGGGCCATGTCGTCACCGTTCCCATCCTGCCTTGTCGGCCCTTTCTGGAACCATGGTGTTCATGTGTGGACGATTTGCAGTCACCACCGACCCGGCTCTGCTGGCCGAGAAGATCAAGGCGCTCGACGAAGCGACCCAGACGTCGACAGGGGCGAAGTCCGGCCCCAACTTCAATGTGGCGCCCACCCAGACCATCACCACCGTGGTCAAACGCCATTCCGAGCCTGACGACCAGTCGACCCGCCGCGTGCGGTCCATGCGCTGGGGCCTGATCCCGCCGTGGGCGAAAACCGCCGAGGACGGCAGCCCGGACAACAAGGGCCCGCTGCTGATCAACGCCCGCGCGGAGAAGGTCACCGACTCACCGGCGTTCCGCAACTCGGCCAAGAGCAAGCGCTGCCTGGTCCCGATGGACGGCTGGTACGAATGGCGACCCAACGGCGAGCCGGGCAAGAAGACCCCGAAGACGCCGTTCTACATGTACGGCGACGACGGCGAGTTGCTCTTCATGGCGGGTCTGTGGTCGACGTGGCGGCCCAAGGGTGCGCCGAAGGACAGCCCGCCGCTGGTCAGCTGCACCATCATCACCACCGACGCGGCCGGCCCGCTGGCCGAGATCCACGACCGCATGCCGCTGACCATCAGCGCGCCCGACTGGGACCGCTGGCTCGACCCCGACGCCCCCGTCGACGAGGGTCTGTTGCGCGGGCACGGCGACCTGGACCGCATCGCCATCCGCGAGGTGTCGACCCTGGTGAACAACATCCGCAACAACGGACCCGAGCTCATCGAGCCGGCCGAGCCGCAGCCCGAGCAGGGTGTCCTGCTCTAGGCTCCACGCCGCCGGACGTCCGGCGCCCTGGGTTCATCAGCCCCTCGCCCGGGGACTCCACGGCTTCAAGATGTCGGTAGCCCTGGCCGTCAAGGCGGTCTGCAGGAACGGGCCGAAGCTGATGCGCGCCACGCCCAGTGCCGCCAGCGCGGTCACATCGGCCTCGTCCGGTCGCACCACGGCGTTCACCGGCAACGGCAACTCCGTAGCCAGCCGACGGTGAGTGTCGTTGTCGTGCAACCCGATCGGGTAGAGGCAATCAGCGCCCGCCGCGGCGGCCTCCCGCAACCGGGCGATTGCCCGGTCCACCCGGTCGGACTCCTCGCCGAGCTGGTGCAGGATCACGTCGGTTCTGGCGTTGATCACGACGTGGACTCCACAGCTGTCGGCCGCGGTGCGCAAGGCTGCCACCAGGTCGGCCAGTTCGGCAGACGACCGGAGTCGGCCGCCGTCGCTGTGCACCGTGTCCTCGATGTTCACGCCGACCGCCCCGGCCTCGAGCAGGCCGGAGATCATCTCCCCGGGGCCGAGTCCGTACCCGGATTCGGCGTCGACCGACACCGGGAGTTGCACTGCCGCAACGATCGCCGCAACCCGATCGAGGACGTCGGTGAACCGCATCCCTTCGTGGTCGGTCTTGCCCAGGGAATGTGCCAGCGGCTTGCTGCCCACGGTGAGGGCGGGGAAGCCGGCGTCGGCGGCCACCTCGGCCGACCACACGTCCCAGACGGTCGGCAGCACCACGGGATCACCGGGGACGTGCAGGCCCAGGAGCGTTTCGGCGAGGTCCGCAGGACGTGACTGACTCAACTCTTTCTCATTTCGTTGATGGTGTGGCCGCGGCTCCGCCGTCGACATCCAAGATGATGCCGTTGACGGCGCCGGCGCGCCACGATGCGAGAAAGACGATGGGGTGCGCGATCTCGAGGGGCGAGGCGCCACGTCCGAGCGGACATGCGGCCGCGGTGTGCGGCAACGCCGCGGCAACGGTGTTGACCCGGACTGCGGCGGCGGCGAATTCGACGGCCCACGTGCGGGTCAAGGCGGCCACCATCGCCGCGGCCGCGGAATTGCCGGTCGTCAGGTTCACGATCGCACCGCCGCCGAGGCGTTGCATGCCGGGAGCCACGGCCGCCACCAGAAAATAGAGACCGCGCACGGTGGGAAAGTCGTGCACCATCGCGGTGTTCACCAGGACGTCGACGGGCATCTGACGAGCCAGGTGATCAACCGAGCCGAGGTCGGCGAGGTCTGCGGTGACGAACTGGGTGCCCGCTCCGATGGCCGCGGCGGCGCGCTTGCCGAGGCGGGAATCGCTGCCGCTGACGACGATGTGGGCGCCGGCACGGCTGAGCAGCCGCGCGCTGGCGAACCCGATTTCGGAACACCCATCGGTCACCATTGCGGTCTTCCCGGCGAAGTCCATCGCGGCCATGGTCTCGTCCCTCTGTGCGGCGGCCCCGCGGTCGAGAGCCAGGATCGACTCTGGCACCGCCGCGCGCCACGGGGACCACGGGAAACGCGTAGTCCGGGTGCCGCTGCACGTGGAGGGCCGGCGTGCGAGGATTTGCTGGTACCGCGGCCGGCGGCGCCGGTCGCATCCAGAGCCCGGCGCACGTACGCACGCCGGCGAGCGGTGAGGTGAGACGGCGCGACCGTGACGATGATCTCCGACCAGCGGGGCAGCGCTCTGCCGGGCCGCGCGGCGGAATGTCGCGCGTTGGAGCATCTGGTCGACACGGTCCGGTCGGGCGCCAGCGAAGTCGTGGTGCTGCTCGGTGAGGCGGGAATCGGCAAGACGGCCTTGCTGGACCATCTGCGCGACTGCGCGGCGGGCTTCACCGTCCTGACCGCTGCTGGCGTGGAATCCGACATGGAGTTGGCATTCGCGGGGCTGCAGCAGCTGTGCGCCCCGGTGCTGCATCACCGGTTCGGCCTCCCGTCGCCCCAGCGCCAGGCACTGGAGCAGGCGTTTGGTCTCGGTGACGGCAACGCGCCGCCCAACCGGTTCCTGGTGGGGCTGGCGGTGGTGGGGTTGTTGGCGGCCGCGGCATCCGAGCAGCCGGTGTTGTGTGTCATCGACGACGTGCACTGGCTTGATCACGTGTCGGCTCAGACCCTGTTCTTCGTCGCGCGCCGGCTGCAGGCCGAATCCGTCGGGGTGGCGTTCGCCTCGCGCACCCCGATCGAGGGCACCGCGGGGCTGCCGACACTGACCGTCACGGGCCTGTCCGACACCGACGCACGCGCTCTGCTGGAGTCCGTTCTGCCCGGGCGGGTGGATCCGGCCGTCCTGGATCGGATTGTGGCGGAGTCGAGAGGAAATCCGCTGGCGCTGTCTCAGACTCCGGTGTTCGCCGAGACCTATCCGGTCACGCACCACGCGCCGGCGCAGCCGGTCAGCGCGGGCATCGAGGCGCATTACCAGCGTGTGCTCGAGGCGCTGCCCGACCAGACCCGGACGGCCCTGCTGGTCGCCGCGGCGGACGTGGTGGGTGATCCCGCCCTGCTACGACGCGCGCTGGCGCAACTGAAGATCGGCCCGGCCGCACTGACGCCTGCCCTGGACGCCGGACTGATCCACCTGGACACCCGGGCACAGTTCCACCATCCGCTGGCACGTTCGGTGGCCTACCGGATCGCCGCTGGCGAGCAGCGGCGCCGGGCCCATGGCGCATTGGCTGCCGCCACCGACCCCGATGTCGATCCCGACCGCCGCGCCTGGCATCGCGCGCTGGCCGCCGAGCAGGCGGATGAGCAGGTGGCCGGCGATCTCGAACGATCCGCCGGTCGTGCACGGCAACGCGGCGGAACGGCCGCCGTCGCCGCCTTTCTCGGCCGCGCAGTGGAACTCACCCCGGATCCGGCGCTACGCAGCAGTCGAGCGCTGGTGGCCGCGGAGGCACACCGGGAGATCGCGTCTTTCGACCTGGCGCGCCGACTGCTGGCCACCGCCGAACTCGGGCCGGTGACGGCGCTGCAGCGAGCTCGGCTGGCGCAGTTGCGGACCCGGGTGGACTTCGCGGATGCGCGGTCCTCCGGGGATGCCACCGCCCTGCGCGAGGCGGTCACGCGCTTCACCTCGGTGGCCCGTGAACTCGAACCACTCGACGCGGCGCTGGCCACCGAGACCTATCTGGAAGCCCTCACCGCCGCCATGTACGTCGGCCGTGGAGGCGGCACGCTGAGCACCGAGATGGCAATCCAGGCCCGGACAGCCCTGGCGCACCTGCCGCCGCGCACTCCGCTGGACCTGGTGACGCACGCGTTCGCCGACCGCCTGGCGTTGGGTCCGGTGGCGGCCATGCCGGCAATGCGCCGCGCTCTGGAGGCCGTCATCGAATCCACGCGCACCGGGCGGGGCTGGTTCTGGCAGGCGTTTCCGCTGGCCCACGATTGCCTGGTCCACGAGACCTTCGACGACCGCTGGCCGGTGATCGCCGACCATGCGGTGGCGGCAGCGACCGAGAGCGGGACGCTGGCGCCGCTGCCCGCAGCGCTGCTGTCGCGCGCGGGCGCACTCTCGGAGAACGGTGAATTGACCACGGCCACCGCAGTTGTGGCCGAGGCCAACGATCTGTCGATGGCGATCAGTTACGTGCCGCTGAAGTATCACGGCCTTCTGGTAGCGGCGTGGAAGGGCGATCAAGCGGAGGTCACCCGACTGGCCGCCGCGGCCACCGAGACGGGCGAAGCCCGCGGTGAGAGCCGGGTGGTCGGACTGGCCCACTACGCGATCGCGGTGGTGAACAACGCAACGGGTCGCTACCACGACGCGCTGGCCGCGACCCGCAGCGGCCTGGAGTACGACGATCTGGGCTTTTACAACGAGCTGTTGGTCGAGTCGGTGGAGGCCGCCGTCCGGTGCGACAACAGGCAGTACGCCGAGACGTGCCTGGCGCAGCTGCGAGAACGCGCCGAAGCCGCCGGGACGCCCCGGGCGCTGGGCGCTCTGAAACGTTCGCAGGCGTTGCTGAGCGCCGGCCCGCGCGCCGAGGAGCTGTATCGGGAGTCGTTGGCGCACTTCGGGTCCACCGCACAACGGATGAACCTGGCGCGGGTTTGGCTCCTGTACGGGGAGTGGTTACGGCGCAACGGCCCCGTGACCGTGGCCAGGGAACCACTGCGCACCGCCCATCGGGAATTCCTGGCGATGGGATCGGCCGCGTTTGCCGAGCGGGCGCGCCGGGAGCTGCAGGCAAGCGGACAGAAAACGCGCAAGCAACCCACCGCCGCGGGGGAGGAACTGAGCCCGCAGGAGCAGCAGATCGCCGAGCTGGCCGGCCAGGGCCTGACCAACCAGGAGATCGCGGGGCAACTGTTCATCAGCGCGCACACGGTGGAATGGCATCTGCGTAAGGTGTTCACCAAGTTGGGTATTCGGTCACGTCGCGATCTGCGGACAAAGCTGAACTCCGGTCGCGCGAAGTAGCTGCGCCGTTAGTCCTGCCGGTCAGCGCCGCGTCGCCGTGATCACCACGTAGGACGCATCGAAAGCGACCGTGCCGTCGTCGCCGGTGTGCGCGGCCAGCGCGTCACTGAAGGCCTTTGTCAGCGCGGTGGCCTGCTCGTCACCGAGGCGGCTGAAGATGTCGACGTGCATGGGTGACTCGGCGGTGACGAATCGTAGTGCTGCGGAATGGGATTCAAAAAGCCAGCGGATCTTGCCGGCATCGAACTGCACGTTGTCGAAGTATTCGGACAAACGCTGTGCGGCGGTGTCCTGATCGCCCCACTGGTCCGGGGTGTGCCCGCGGCTCGGTGGGGTCCCCAGGGTAGCGATGACGGGGTCGAAAAACGGGTTCACCGTGTCGCGGACCCAGGAGGAGAAGGCGAGGGTACCGCCGGGGCGCAGGAGGCGGGCCAGCTCGGGCACCTGAGCGTCCGGCGCGACGAAGATGATGCCCATGTTGGACACCGCCGCGTCGAAGGAGGACTCGGGCAACCCGGTGGCGGCGGCGTCGCCGACGCGCCAGTTGATCGTCAACCCGGCTGCCGCGGCCTTGTGTTCGCCGAGAGCCACCAGTTCCGGGGTGATGTCCAGCGCGGTGACCTGCGCCCCGGTCCGGGCCGCGGCGATGGCGGCGCTTCCGGTTCCGCAGGCCAGATCCACCAGCGCGCAACCGGCCACGGGTGTGCGTGCGTCGACGGCGGCGACCACCTGGTCGGCGATCGGGGCAATGTGCTGGGCGACCGCCTCATAGCGACCGGCGGACCAGAGCGTTGATGACATGGCGTCAACGCTACAAGCCGGGGCTGGGCGGTGGGGGCCCAGAACTAGTTCGGCCCCCGCCGGCGACTCTTGGTCAACGCCACGGGGTCGAGGTCGGTACGCGACCACTCTGCGGCCATCGCCAAGCTGGCTTCGCGCCCCGAATGCACATGGTGAAACGCGGATTCGGCGGCCCGGTCGGGATCGTGGTCGGCGATGGCAGCCAGCAGTTCCTCGTGCTCGAGGCATTGCACGCCGGGATCGCGGTCGCCGGTCAGGTGGAACAGCCATTGGGTGCGCGCGCCCAGCGGCCGCAGCATCGATTCCAGCAGAGGATTGGCGGCCAGGTCGACGATGAGGGTGTGGAAACCGGCGTTGGCAGCGGCGATGGCGGGGCGGTCCTGGTTCCTGGTGGCCTCGCGGGCAGTGTCCAGCTGTGCCTCCAGGGCGTCGAGGCCGGCCTGATCCGCGCGCTCGGCCGCCAAGCGGGCCGCGAGCACCTCGAGGCTCTCCCGGACGTCGAAGAGATCGCGCACGTCGTCGACGGTGAAGGGCGAGACGATGGCGCCCTGACGCGGCACGACCACCACCAGACCGTCCTGTTGCAGGCGTTGCATGGCCTCGCGCAACGGGATTCGAGACACTGCGAGTTCTTCGGCGAGGTCGCGTTCGATCAGCCGGGTTCCCGGCGCGAGTTCCAACCCCACGATCCGTGCGCGCAGTTCGTCGTACGCGTGCTCACGTAGGGGTCTACGGGCGTGGTCGCTGACCGCGGTCACGTCCCCTCCTTCCTGCTCCGGCTCACGAGCATAACCGGGTGAGTCATAAGGGTATACCAGTAACTCGATCATTACGACGGATTAACCGGCAGGAAATAGTCCGGGCCGAAGCTTTTCTTAACGGTATACCGCTAAGGGAATGCCAACGACGCCAGGAGAACTGCTATGGGAAGTATCGGTTTACGCACCACATCGGCGCTGCTCGCCGCCGCGATCTCGGCCGCCGGCCTGTCTGCCTGTAGTTCGGCGGACACCGCAGGCGACGACGACGCGTTGTCGGTCGGTGTGTTCCTGCCGGGGTCCATCAACGACACCGGCTTCATGCAATCCGGATTCCTGGGCTACCAACGGATCGTCGAGAAGTACGGCGACCAGGTCGACGTCAGTTACGTCGAGCAGGTGGCCGCCGCCGACTATCAGCAGGCGCTGCAGCGCTTCGCCTCGCAGAACGACCTGGTGATCTCGGTCGGCGGCCAGACAGACGCCGATGTCCGCAAGATCGCTCCGCAGTTCCCCGAGGTGAAGTTCGTCGAGATCGGCGGACCCTCGGATGCCGAACCGATGTCGAATCTGGCCTACTACGATCCCCAACAGGCCGAGGCCGAGTTCCTGTCCGGGGCCGCCGCAGCCGCGCTCTCGCAGACAGGTACTGTCGGGTTCATCGGCGGCGTCGAACTGCCCGCAATCGTCAATGCAGCCAAGGCATTCGGCAACGGTGCTCGGTTCACCAGAGAAGATGTCACGGTCCTGGCGCCCCAGTACGTCGGCGACTTCAACGATCCCGCCAAGGCCAAGCAGGCCGCGGGCACCGCCTACGCCGGTGGCGCCGATGTACTGGGTCAGATCGTCAACCTCGGCAAGCAGGGCATGGAGCAGGCTGCCGCCGAATCCGGCAACCGGATGATCGGAGGACCGATTCCCGGCGAGTGCGCCGGAGTCTACGGCGGCTTCGTGCGCACCGACATCGGCACCGAGATCGAGTACGCGGTGTCGTCGACGCTCGAGGGCAGCTGGGCTGCCGAGCAGGTGCCGTTCGGCGTCACCACCGACAAGGGCGGCAGCGATTTTGTGGTTTGTTCGGACAACCCAGCCGTGGCTGCCGCGGTGGAGAAGGCCGAAGCCGCGATCATCGCCGGTTCCATCACCCCCTACTGACGGATCCGCGACCATGACCATCGCCACAGACAGCATGGCCACCGCGCACACCTCAACCGACGCAGCACTTCTGGCACTCACCGGGGTGGGGAAGTCATTCGGGCCGGTGCGGGCCCTCGACCAGGTGACGTTGACCGTGAAGCCGCGCTCGGTGCACTGCATTCTCGGGGAGAACGGTGCGGGGAAATCGACCTTGTGCAACAGCATCTTCGGCACCGTGGCTCCCGACACCGGCACGATGACGCTGGCCGGCGCCGACTACCACCCCCGCAATCCGGCCGAAGCGCTGGCCGCCGGTGTAGCCATGGTGCACCAACACTTCTCGTTGATACCCACCATGACCGTGGCCGACAATCTGATGCTGGGACGCGACGGTTTCCGCCCGCCGCGCCGCACACTGTCCCGAGACCTGGACCGGATTGCGGACGCCTACGGTCTGACCGTCGACCCCCGCGCCACGGTCGGCGACCTCACCGTCGGAGCCCGGCAACGTGTTGAGATCGTCAAGGCGTTGCTGCGTGACCCACAGCTGATCCTGCTCGACGAGCCCACCGCCGTGCTGGATCCCCGCGAGATCGACGCGCTGATCGCGACCTGCGCCGCGCTCACCGCCGACGGGAAATCCGTCGTCTTGATCACCCACAAACTCGGTGAGGTGGCCCGCGCCGCCGATGAGGCCACTGTCCTGCGCGCAGGCACCGTGGTGGGTGGCGGTGCGGTCTCCGACGCTGCGCTGCCTGAGCTGCTCAACCTGATGCTGGGAGACACCACACGGGTGGCGCGGACCGAGCGTCTGCGGCAGACCGACGGGTCGGCGGCCGCCGGACTCGAGATCAACGGCCTGACCGTGATTCGCAAGGACGGGAGCACCGCCCTCGCGGACGTCGACCTCGAGGTCGGTGAGAACGAGATCGTCGGGATCGCCGGAGTCGAGGGCAACGGGCAGTCCGAGCTGACGGCAGTCCTCGCCGGAGTGCTACGGGCTGAATCCGGCTCGATACGGATCGGCGATCAGGACCTCAGCACCGCGACAGCGGCACAACGCACCGCGGCGGGACTCGCGGTGATCCCAGAGGATCGCCACGCCGACGGCATGGTCGCGGACATGACCGTCGCGGAGAACATCGCCATGCCCCGGCTGCGCTCCTACCGCCGGTGGGGTCTGCTCGATCGCCGCCGGATGCGCGCCGATGCCGACACCGCGATCGACATGTACTCGGTGCGCGCCTCGGGGCCCGACGCCACCATGGCCTCGCTGTCCGGGGGCAATCAGCAGAAGGTGGTGCTGGCGCGTGAGTTGTCCACGCCCGGTCTACGAGCGGTGGTCGCCGCACAGCCGACCCGAGGGCTGGACGCCGGCGCCGTCGCCTTTGTCCTGAACCGGTTGCGTGACGCCGCCGACAGCGGCGCCGCGGTACTGGTCACCTCGACCGAGATCGACGAGCTCATCACCGTCTGCGACCGCGTGGTGGTCGCCTACCGGGGACAGCTGCACGGCAGCGTCAGCACGGATTCACCCACCGCGGCAACCGAAATCGGTGCCTTGATGACAGGAGTCCCGCAATGATCCCGAACCTGCACCCACGCCACCCGCTGGTGGTGGCCGCCGCAGCGCTGGTGCTCTCGGCCTGCGTGGGTCTGGCCCTGGCCGCGCTGGCCGGCTCCGGCCCGGCTGCCGTGGTCGACGCACTCGTGGACGGCACCCTGGGATCCCCGTTCGCCATCGGCACCTCACTCAACAACGCGGCCCTGCTGATGCTCGTCGCCGCGGGATTCACCATTGCCTACCGGGCCGGTCTGGTGAACGTCGGAGGTGAGGGACAACTGTGCCTCGGCGGTATCGCCGCGACCGCCGTGGGGGTCTCACTGCCCGAGCGCTGGCCCCTGGCGGTCGGACTGCCCCTCACGCTGGGCGCCGCCGTGCTCGCCGGAGCCCTGTGGGCCGGGGTCGCAGCCTGGTTGCGAGTGCGCCGCGGCACCAGCGAGATCATCACCACGCTGCTGCTGAACTTCGTCGGTGTGGCGTTGGTGGTGCTGATGGTGCAGGAACCCGCGTTGTTGCGTCAGCCCGTCACGTCGTCGGAAACGTTGCCGCAGTCCGAGCCGCTGGCGGCCGCTGCCCACCTTCCCCTGCTGGGACTGGCCAAGAACCCCGCCACCATCGCGATTGTGCTGGCTGTGGTGGCCATGGTCATCGTCGGAACAATGTTGCGCAGCAGCGCAACAGGATTGCGGCTGCGGGCGATCGGCCTGTCGCCGACGGCAGCCGCGCGCCTCGGCGTCCCGGTGGACCGCACGGGGGCACAAGCTCTGTGCGCAGCAGGCGGTTTCGCGGGTCTTGCCGGCGGCCTGCTGGTCGCCTCCGCGCCGTTCATCCTGGTCGACGGCTTCTCCTCGGGCTTCGGGTTCGCCGGTCTGGTGGTGGGTCTGCTGGCCCGCGGCTCCATGGCCGCCGTGGCCGCAGTGTCGCTGCTGTTCGGCCTGCTGGTCTCCGGCGGTATCAACCTGCAACTGGAGGCCGGCGTCCCCGCGTCGACCGTCACCGTCGTGCAGAGCGTACTGATCATCACCATCGCCGCTGCGGCGTGGTGGACCACCGCTCGCCCGGCGATCCCCGCCGTACCCACGCGTCAGGAAGTGCCCGCATGAGCGTCGCAATGATCACCGAGATCGTCTCCAGTGGAGTCGCATTCGCCATCCCTCTGCTGGTGGCGGCCGCCGGTGAATCGGTCAGTGAACGTGCCGGCGTGTTGAACCTGAGCATGGAGGGCATGATGCTCACGGGCGCCTTCGCCGGCGTACTGGGCGCCGTCATCACCGGTTCGGCAGTCGCCGGGGCTGTGGCCGGACTGCTCGCCGGGCTCGTCTTCGGGATGGCCCAGGCGCTGCTCTCGGTCCGGCTCCGCGCCGACCAGATCGTGACGGGTATCGCCGCCAACGCCCTGGCGCTGGGGTTGACCACGTTCGGCGCCAGGATCGTGCTCGACGGCGGTCGTGGCCAGAACATACCCGCGTTCGACGATGTGCGGATCCCCGTGCTCAGTGACCTTCCGGTCATCGGCCCTGCCCTGTTCGGTCAGACCGCGCTGGGGTACGTCTGCCTGGCTGCAGTGGTCGTGTTGGCGCTTGTCTTCTCTCCCCGCACCATGCCAGGTATCCGGATCGACGCCGTGGGGGAGGATGCCACCGCAGCCGGGTGGACCGGGTTGGCGGTCAACCGTACCCGGGTCGTCGCGGTGCTGATCGCTTCCGGCGCAGGCGGATTGGCCGGCGCACAGTTGGCCCTGTCGGAAGTGCGGTCCTTCAGTGAGAACATGACCGCGGGGATGGGCTACCTCGCGGTGGTCGCCGTCATCGCCGGTCGGTGGAAGATCATCGGAATACTCTGGGCGGCAATCTTCTTCGGTATCGCCAGGGCCATGCAGTTCGCTTTGCCGGCGCTGGGCGTCGACATTCCCTATGCCGTGCTGGTCATGTTGCCCTACCTCATCGCCATCGTCGCCATCAGCGGATTCGTCGGTGGCCGCAGAGCCCCGTCCGGTCTCGCCGTTCCCCATGTCGGCCGCGTCTAGCGCCGGAGAGGTCCCTCCCATGACTGTTGTGCTGTCCCATTCCGATATCGCCGAACTGATCGACCGGACCGCGGTCTACCACGCGGTGCGCCGTGCCCACGCCGATCTGAGCTCCGGTGGTGCGCAGAACCCGGCTCCGTCGGCCATCCCGGTGCACGGCGATACCACCGTGCTACCCATGGTGGCGACCGCCGCCCGGCACCGAGGCAGTGTCGTGAAGATGCTCTCCGACATGCCGGCCAATCGCGCCTGCGGACTCCCGACCCAGCGTTCGGCGATCCTGCTGATGTCGACCGAAACCGGCGAATGTCAGGCACTCTTGGACGGGAGACTTCTCACCGCGGTGCGGACCGCGGCGGCCAGCGCTGTGGCCACCGCAGCGCTGGCCCGTGAGTACTCCACGACATTGGGGCTGATCGGGGCGGGCGCCCTGGCGGTCGAACACACCCGCGCCATCGCCCGCATCCGGCCCATCGAGAAGGTGGTGGTGTGGTCACGCAACGATTCCACTGTCGAACAGTTCCGTCACCGGATCGGTGACCTGGACCTGTCCGTCGAGCGCGCCGGCTCGCCCCGCGACGTTGTTGTCGCCGCCGACGTGCTGTGCACCCTCACCCCGTCGCAGACCCCCATCGTCGAAGGGGCCTGGTTCCGGCCCGGTATGCACGTCAATGCCGTCGGTGCACCACCGCGGGCCGATCACCGTGAGATCAACGGCCCCGGGATGGGTTCGGTGCGCCTGGTGGTGGACAGCCGCCAGACCGCTCTCACCAAATCGGGTGACGTCCTCATCGCCATCACAGAGGGTTACCTGCGAGACAGCGACGTGACCCTCGAACTCGGCGATGTCGTCGTCGACCCGCGTATCGGTCGTCGCGACGGCGACGACATCACCTTGTTCAACTCGGTGGGAATCGGACTGCAGGATCTCGTCACCGCCCGCGTGTTGGTGGACGCGGCGCTTGAGCGTGGTGTCGGCAGCCGGGTGGATCTCGGCGGATGAGGAACCCGCGCGCTGGGGTCAAACCGCCTGGATGTCGGCAGTCACGGCGCCGGTGAGCGTGATGAGGTCGTCGGGTGCCAGCCCTATCTCCAGGCCGCGCTTACCGGCGCTGCACCACACCGTGTCCCACAGCAGTGCCGTCTCGTCGATCACCGTAGGCAGTGGTTTGCGCTGTCCCAGCGGTGAGATGCCGCCCAGGACGTAGCCGGAGGACCGCTGGGCCGCCGCCTTGTCGGCCATGGCCGCCTTCGGCGCGCCCAGTGCCGCGGCCACCGCCTTCAGTGAGAGCTTGGCGGGCACCGGCACCACCGCCACCGCGAGCCCCGACGGAAGCTCGACCACCAGCGTCTTGAAGATCTGCTCCGCCTCGGCGTT
Source organism: Mycolicibacterium tokaiense (assembly GCF_010725885.1). NCBI lineage: Bacteria > Bacillati > Actinomycetota > Actinomycetes > Mycobacteriales > Mycobacteriaceae > Mycobacterium > Mycolicibacterium tokaiense. The sequence goes on from NZ_AP022600.1 coordinate 3,658,864, forward strand.
CTTGGCTGCCGCGAGCTCGGCGACGGCTTCGTCGCCGAAGGCCTGGTTGCGGGGGTCATGCTGGTATCCGAACACCTCGTGGGGGACGGAGGCGGCCACCAGAGCCGCGATCGCCGGAGTTGCCGCGCCTGCCACCGGGTCAGCGTAGCCCGGCGGCGGAGCGCGGAAATAGCACGGCTGCGGTCACTGTTGACCTCACTATCACGCCCATCAACATGGGTTTGTCGGTCACAGCCTTAGGATTGCGAGAGGGGAACTTGGTGTCGACGGTATGCCTCGAGCGTGCGGTGTCAGAACCACTGGTCGTGGAGCTGGCATTGCTGCCGTCGATCATCTGGACCTCCGCAACGGAAGGGACTGTGTCAACCAAGATGACCGACATAGATGACAGCACTGGTCTGGAGCCGGCCGAGGAGACGTCGGCCACCAGATCCGAGGACACCGACGCCGAGCTGACGGCGCGCTTCGAACGCGATGCGATCCCGCTGCTGGACCAGCTCTACGGCGGCGCACTGCGCATGACCCGCAACCCGGCGGATGCCGAAGACCTGCTCCAGGAAACCATGGTCAAGGCGTATGCGGGCTTCCGGTCGTTCCGCGAAGGCACCAATCTCAAGGCCTGGCTCTACCGGATCCTCACCAACACCTACATCAACAGCTACCGCAAGAAACAACGGCAGCCGTCCGAGTACCCCACGGACGAGATCACCGACTGGCAGTTGGCGGCCAACGCCGAACACACGTCGACGGGGCTGCGCTCCGCCGAGGTCGAGGCCCTGGAGGCCTTGCCCGATACCGAGATCAAGGAAGCCCTGCAGGCACTTCCGGAAGAATTCCGGATGGCGGTCTACTACGCCGACGTCGAGGGCTTCCCCTACAAGGAGATCGCCGAGATCATGGATACGCCCATCGGGACTGTGATGTCCCGGCTGCACCGAGGGAGGCGCCAGTTGCGCGAGTTGCTGGCCGATGTGGCCCGGGATCGCGGATTCATCCGTGGCTCCGTCGATGCTGCCGAGGAGGTGTCGTCATGAGCGAGGACGAGCGCACGTGGCGCCCGCCGGTCGGTCCGGTGGATCCCGAGCACCCGGAGTGCGCGGCGGTGATCGCCGAGGTCTGGACGCTGCTGGACGGGGAGTGCACGGTGGAAACCCGTGACAAGCTGCAGCAGCACCTGGACGAGTGCCCGGCCTGCCTGCGGCACTACGGGGTGGAGGAACGCATAAAGGCGCTCGTCGCCACCAAGTGCAGTGGCGAAAGAGCGCCTGAGAGCCTGCGACAGCGGTTACGGCTGGAGATCAGCCGCACCACCATCATCAGGGGCTAGTCAGCTGTTGGGCCGCTTGCCGTGGTTGGCCTTGCTGTGCTTGCGGTCACGCTTCTTACGGCCACGCTTGGCCATGATGTACCTCCAGGTCGTGAACTGATTGGGTGGTCCGCCGGCCCGAACCGGGCAGCGGTGACATACCAGTGTCTCACGGGGCACACGATGCTCTGTCCACCCGGTCTTGTGGTTCGATAGCTACAGCAGTGACGTTGCTCCAGTAGAGGTGGGTGAAGATGGCCGAGGATGTTCGCGCCGAAATCGTGGCCAGCGTGCTCGAGGTCGTGGTCCACGAGGGCGATCAGATCGGCGAAGGCGACACCGTGGTGCTCCTGGAGTCGATGAAGATGGAGATTCCGGTGCTGGCCGAAGTGGCCGGCACCGTCAGCAAGGTCAGTGTGGCCGTGGGCGATGTGATCCAGGCCGGCGACCTCATCGCTGTGATCAGCTAGGCGCCCGTGTCGACGCTCGGTGACCTCTTGGCCGAGCACACCGTTCTGCCGGGCGAAGCGGTCGATCACCTGCACGCGGTGGTCGGGGAGTGGCAGTTGCTGGCCGACCTGTCGTTCGCCGACTATCTGATGTGGGTACGCCGCGACGACGGGGCGCTGGTGTGCGTTGCCCAGTGCCGCCCCAACACCGCTCCCACCGGACTGCTCAGCGACGCCGTGTCCACCATGTCCGATGCGGCCGATCTGCCGCTGGTGACGGCGGCATTCCGGTCCGGTGCCATCGCCAGGGAAGATCCCCCCGGCGCGAGCACCGCAGCGGGGCTCAACGTCGAAGCCGTGCCCGTGCGACACGCAGGCAATGTCGTGGCGGTGCTCACGCATCAGACCGCGTTGGCCGCCCTGCGCAAGGCCTCTCCGCTGGAGACCGCCTACCTGGCCTGCGCCGCCGACCTGGTGAACATGCTCTCCGAGGGCACCTTCCCGAACGCGGGCGACATCGCGATGTCGCGGTCCAGTCCCCGGGTGGGCGACGGGTTCATCCGACTGGACGTCTCCGGGTCCGTCGTCTTCGCCAGCCCGAACGCGCTGTCGGCCTACCACCGCATGGGCCTGACCTCCGAACTCGAAGGCCACAACCTGGTGACCGTCACCCGGCCCCTGATCTCGGACCCCTTTGAGGCCCAGGAACTGTCCGAACACATCAAGGTGTCGCTGTCCGGGGGATCGAGTACCCGAATGGAGGTGGACGCCGGCGGTGCGGCCGTCCTGCTGCGGACGCTGCCACTGGTGGTGCACGGCACCCCCGTGGGGGCGGCGCTGCTGATCCGCGACGTCACCGAGATCAAGCGGCGGGACCGCGCTCTGCTGAGCAAAGACGCCACCATCCGCGAGATCCACCACCGGGTGAAGAACAACCTGCAGACCGTGGCGGCGCTGTTGCGCCTGCAGGCGCGGCGCACCACCAATGCCGAGGGCCGCGAGGCCCTCATCGAATCTGTGCGGCGGGTGTCATCGATCGCGCTGGTGCACGACGCCCTGTCGATGTCGGTGGACGAGCAGGTCAACCTCGACGAGGTCATCGACCGCATCCTGCCGATCATGAACGACGTCGCCGCGGTCGACAGCCCCATCAAGATCAGCCGTATCGGCGCGCTGGGAGTCCTGGATGCCGACCGCGCCACCGCGCTGATCATGGTGGTGACCGAACTGGTGCAGAACGCCATCGAGCACGCGTTCGGCCCGGGGGCCGAACAAGGACATGTCAGCATCCGGGCGGAACGCTCGGCGCGCTGGCTGGACGTCACGGTGCACGACGACGGCCGCGGACTGCCCGGCGGGTTCAGCTTGGAGAAGTCCGACCGACTGGGGTTGCAGATCGTGCGAACACTGGTGTCGGCCGAACTGGACGGGTCGCTGGGAATGCACGAGGCGGACAGCGGCGGCACCGATGTGGTGTTACGAGTGCCAATTGGGCGACGTTCGAGATTGGCACAATGAGACACAATTCGTTGGAGCAAAAAGAACGGCCCCGACATTCACTGTCGGGGCCGTCGACGTGCTGTGGGGAGTCTGGTCAGACTCCGCTGCGGGCCTTGGTGCGGGCATTGCGACGCTTGAGAGCGCGGCGCTCGTCCTCGCTCATGCCACCCCAGACGCCCGCGTCCTGGCCGGACTCCAACGCCCAGGCCAGGCACTCGGTGGTAACCGGGCACCGGTTACACACCAGCTTCGCGTCAGCAATCTGCGCGAGTGCCGGACCGCTGTTCCCCACCGGGAAGAACAGTTCCGGATCCTCGTCGCGACAGACCGCCTTGTGGCGCCAATCCATAAGAAGCACTCCTCACTAATGCGCGCAGCAGTGCGCGCCGGGTTTTGTTTTTCGGCTGTTAACGCGTGCACACCAAATGTTTCTGCACTGTTGCATCTGATCGTTCCAGATCGGCAACACAAGTCAATAGCGCGAGTTAACACGTGTGCAATGTCACTCGCGGGGGCCGTTTTCTGATCCCTCATTCGTTTGTACTACGCTCAACCCAGTTGTGCTCTCAATTCAGCGCAGCGATTTCGTCACAGCGGCTTTTGTCGCAGCTAGAGGCATGTTTCTTTCCTGCCTCAGATCAGCGGGGCCACCACGCCGAGCGCGTCGGGGACCGATCGGAACGTCAACTGCTCGCGCAGACCGATGTAGTCGCCGTCGATCTGACTGGCTACCGGCGTGTCGCTGCTCACCCGCACCCACGCCACATCGTCCTCGCGGATCAGGTGGCCGGCCGCCAGCTTCGGCCGCTTGGCCAGCATCTGGCGCACCAGGCCCAGATTCCGCCAGATGCTCATGCTGGTGGTCGCGAAGACGCCCAGGCCGGTGTCGAAGCCGGTATCCGGGTTGGTCCAGACCGGGCGCTTGTTGGCATAGGTCCAGGGGCTGGAATTCGAGACGAAGACGAAATGCACGCCGGTCACCGGATCCTGATCGTCGATCTGCAGCGTCAACCGCGGTGCCCGGCGGGCGCTGCGCAGCACGGTGGGTACCGCCGCGCTGATGTAGCGCATTGCCGTCACCCCGGTGCTGTGTTTGCGTCGCTCCTCGACCGCGGCCACCACCTCGCCGTCGACACCCATCCCGGCGGTGAACACACCCCATCGTTCTCCGCAGTCCATCAGGCCGATCCGCCGCCACACCCCGGTGCTCCGGTATGTGCTGAGCAGGTCCACGAGCAGGTTGGTGGCATCGATGGGATCCTGCGGGATGCCCAGCGACCGGGCGAAGACGTTGGCCGAGCCACCGGGAACCACGCCGACGGCGGGCAGGTCCCGCAGCGGCAGCGGACCCGGTTTCCCGAGCAGGCCGTTGACCACCTCGTTCACCGTGCCGTCACCGCCGTGGACGATCACCACGTCCACACCGTCATCGGCCGCCTGCTCGGCGATCTCGATGGCGTGTCCGCGGTGATTGGTGTGTTCGACGGTCAGCCGGGTGCGGCTCTCCAAGGCATGTGCCAACAGATCACGGCCGGCCGGCGTCGTCGAAGTCGCATTGGGGTTCACGATCAGCACGGCACGCACGAGCCCCAAGCCTATAGGCGTCCTCCAGAGCTGCTCGGTACGGTTGCGTCGTGACAGAACGCCGCCTGCTGCTCGTGAACGGGCCGAACCTCAACCTGCTGGGCACCCGGGAGCCGGAGATCTACGGATCAACCACCCTCGCGCAGATCGAGCAGGCGGTCACCGACCTCGCCGAGCAGCACGGCCTTGCGGTGGACGCGGTGCAGAGCAATCACGAGGGCGTGCTGATCGACGCCATCCACGCGGCGCGGAACGGCTGCGCGGGCATCATCATCAACCCCGGCGCCTTCACTCACACCTCGGTGGCCATCGCCGACGCGCTGGCCGCCGTCGAACTCACCGTGGTGGAAGTCCACCTGAGCAACATCCACAAGCGCGAGGAGTTCCGGCACCACTCCTACGTATCCCCGGTGGCGGACATGGTGGTGGCCGGGGCGGGACCACTGGGCTACGAGCTGGCGGTGCGCTTCCTGGCGAGCAGACTGTGAGCCCGACGCAACCCGCGGTGGTGCGCTACGCCGGTTTCCTGGTGGCCGCGCAGGGCGTCGCCGCTCTGGTGATGGCCGTGGTGCTGCTGGTGCGCGGCCTCGGCGGTGCCGATCAGCACATCGTCAGCGGTTACGGCACGGCCCTGTGGTTCCTGCTCATCGGTGCCGGTGTGGTCACCGGCGGGTGGGCGCTGATCACGGGCCGGCGGTGGGGCCGCGGCATCGGCGTGCCCACCAATCTGCTGCTGCTGCCGGTGGCGTGGTACGTGTTCTCGTCCCACCATGAGGTGTACGGCGTGCTGGTGGCCCTGTTCGCAGTGGCCGTGCTGGGCCTGCTGCTCAGCCCGCCTGCGGTGCACTGGTACGCGACCAAGGGTTAGCGAGCGGCCCGCGCTGCCAGCTGCTCGAGCTCGGGACCGGAGACCCGGTAGGTGGTCCACTCGGTCTGCGGTTTGCCGCCCACGCCGTCATACAGCGCGATGGCGTTGACATTCCAGTTCAGCACTGCCCAGCTCAGGCGCGAATAACTGTTGCGCACGCATTCACGGGCAAGCTCGGCCAGCAGGTCCGCGGCCAGCCCCCGCCGGCGAAAAGCCGGGCGCACGAACAGATCCTCGAGGTAGATGCCCGCCACCCCGTCCCAGGTGGAGAAGTTCAGGAACCACAGTGCCGTGGCGGCGGCTCGGCCGTCCACCTCGACGATGTGGGCGTGCACCGTCGGCTGATCGGCGAACAGGGCATCCCGCAACTGCTCGGCCGTCACGGTGCATTCCTGCGCCGCCTTTTCGAACTCGGCCAACTCGTGGACCATCGCGACGATCTCGTGTTCGTCTCCGGGCACCGCCCGACGGATCACCTCACCCATGCGCTGCTCCCAATCCCGTCATGATGGTGTGGAACTTGGTCGTGGTCTCGTCGAGTTCGTCGTCGGGATCGGAGTCGGCCACGATCCCGCCGCCGGAATGTGCTGTCGCCGTGTGCCGATCGGCGGACAGCTGCGCACAGCGGATCGACACCACCCAGCGGCCGTCTCCGTCGGCGTCACACCAGCCGGTCGCGCCGGCGTAGAAGCCGCGGTCGCCCTCGATCTCGGCGATCGCGGTCGTCGCCTCGGCGGTGGGATGTCCGCCCACCGCCGGTGTCGGGTGCAGCGCCAACGCCAGATCCAATGCCGTGGTGGACTTTTCGCGCAGCGTTCCGGTGACTCTGGTGCTCAGATGCCACAGCGCGTCGGTGTGGTGCAACTGCGGCTCGGCGTCGACCTCGAGGTCGCTGCACAGCGGCGCCAGTGCGTCGCGGATGGCATCGACCACCACCCGGTGCTCGTACCGGTTCTTGGCGGATTCCGCCAGCGCCGCGCCGCGGGCACGGTCGACCTCGGGATCCTGCGAGCGGGCCGCTGATCCCGCGAAAGGCCGGCAGCGCACCTGGTTTCCGAAACGCGCTACCAGCAGCTCGGGGCTGGCGCCCACCAGCACCGCACCGAGGTGGTTCTCGCCCGCCGGCGTCAGATCCGCCAGATAGGTATAGGCGGCCGGATCGGCGGCACGCAGCCGGTTCAGGACCGTGCGGGCATCCCAACCGGCAGCCGAACTCAGCCGGATCGACCGGGCCAGCACCACTTTGCGCAGGGTCGAGTCGGGATCGCGCAGGCGGGCGACGGCCTCGGCGACCCGCCTGCGGTGCTCCGTGGCCTCGGGCACGGTCTGCTCCACCCGTACGGCCCCGGGCTCGTGCGTCGGCCATGCGGGTAGCGCTTCGGTGAACGCGACGGATTCCGGGGTGTGCAGTGCCACCGGACCGGATGCATCGAAAGGTAACGCGCCCAGCACAATCGGGGCTTGACGCGTGCGCAGCGCGGCGGCCGCCGCGGCTACGTCGGAGTACCCGGTGCGCACCCCGGACGCCACCACCGTCCCGGTCGGACCGGACAACACGAAGGAAGGTTCGTCGGCTCCCGGGGTCACGTCGAGACCGGTTCGCGGTGCGCGGTCAACCCCAGCGACTTCAGTTGCCGCAGACCGTGTTCGAATCCGCACACCGCCACTGACGCGGGCCCGAAGCCGTACCGGGCGCCTTCGCGCAGGGGCTGTTCGACCCAGCGGGTGACCACCGAACGGGAGAAGTGGCCGTGCCCGACGAACACCACATCGCGTTCGGACATGTGCTCCAGCGCCAGGTTGACGGCCTGGTCGGCGCGCATGCTGACCTGATCGACGCTTTCGCCGCCCGGGCACCCGTAGGTCCACAGCAGCCAGCCGGGGACGTTCTTGCGGATGTCGTGGGTGGTGACGCCCTCGTAGTCACCGTAGTCCCACTCCGACAGCAGGGGGGTCACCTCGTCGACGGTCAGTCCCGCCAGCTCGGCGGTGGCCAACGCCCGGCGGCGCGGACTGGAGAACACGATGGGGTTCAGCAAGCCCAGGTGATCGAGCGCCAGAGCCGCCAGCCGGGCCTGCTCCCGTCCGTCGTCGGTGAGTTCCAGGTCGGTGGTACTGGTGTGCTGACCGGACTTCGACCACTCGGTTTCGCCGTGCCGAAGCAGTACCAGCCGATGCTTGCCCACGCTCACGTTCGCCAATTCTGCCCCACCCGGGGGCTCCACCCGGGACGCGGGCCGTCTCACATGCCAGGATGGAGCCGTGGGGACACACGTGCTGGCTGTGGCCAACCAAAAAGGTGGGGTCGCCAAGACCACCACGGTGGCATCGTTGGGCGCGGCCATCGTCGCCAGCGGAAAGCGGGTGCTGCTGGTCGACCTGGACCCGCAGGGCTGTCTGACCTTCTCGCTGGGCCAGGATCCGGACAAGCTGGCGGTCTCGGTGCACGAGGTCCTGCTCGGCGATGTCGAACCCGGTGCCGCGCTGGTGCAGACCGAAGAGGGCATGACCCTGCTGCCCGCCAACATCGATCTGGCGGGGGCCGAGGCGATGTTGCTGATGCGGGCCGGACGCGAGTACGCCCTCAAGCGGGCGTTGGCCAAGGTCGGCGACGACTTCGACGTGGTGATCATCGACTGCCCGCCGTCGCTGGGGGTGTTGACACTCAACGGCCTCACCGCCGCCGGTGAGGTGATCGTGCCGCTGCAGTGCGAGACGCTGGCGCATCGCGGAGTCGGTCAGTTCCTGCGCACCGTCACCGACGTGCAGCAGATCACCAACGCGGACCTGACGCTGCTGGGTGCGTTGCCCACGCTGTACGACTCGCGCACCACCCACAGTCGTGACGTGCTGCTGGACGTGGCCGACCGCTACGACCTGCCGGTGCTGGCGCCGCCGATTCCACGCACCGTGCGGTTCGCCGAGGCCAGTGCCTCGGGTGCGTCGGTGATCGCCGGCCGCAAGAACAAGGGCGCCATTGCCTACCGGGAGCTCGCCGAGAGCCTGCTGAAGTACTGGAAGTCCGGCAAGAAGCTGCCGACGTACACCCCGGAGATCTGACGGGTAGGCCCTGACTCACCACAGCGCGGAGTGGTGGATCACCGCGTCGGCCACCAGCGCCACCCCGGCGACCAGGAACAGGATCCGCACGCCGATCGGCCCGAACCGGGTCACGCTGCGCACCACCCAACGCTGGGCCCGCTGAGCCCGCTGACGCCGAATGGTCGACAGCGCCAGCACCGATGTCGCCGGCAGCGCGGCCACCAGGCAGTAGCCCACGATCAGGATCGGCCAGAATTCGGGGCGCGGGTCGAGCGCGGCGATCATCGCCAGGCCGGTGAGGTAGGGCACCGCGGTGGGCGCCTGACCCAGGCCGACGGCGAACCCGACGAAGCCCAACAGCCACGGCCTGCGCCGCATCGTTCCCATGGCCCCCATCGCCCATCCCGGCGCCGAGGTCTGCGCCACCAGGGGAAAGAAGGCCAGGCCGATGAGAACCACCCCGATCGCCAGCTCGCCGCGGTAGCGGAACGCAGGCGTGATCTCGATGTCGAACAGCTCGGTCAGGAAGCTCAGGCCCAGCACCGTCGCGATGCCGAACGCCGTCAGCACCGTGAACACACCCAGGATGTAGCTCAGCCCGCCGGGCACCGGCGAACGCCGGTTGAGCCGGCTGTCGTAGACGATGGCCGACACGACGCCGATGTTGAGCACGTTCAGCGAATCGAGCACGGCGAGGCCGAGCAGCGCCAGTACCAGGGCTGTCATGGATGTCTGTGAACCTATTGGCCCAGTGCCACCAGGGTGCGGCCGCGCTGTTCGAGGATGGTGTCGCCGACGACGGCGGGCACCACCGCGGTATCGGTGGGCGGGCGTTGGACGCTGATGAGGCGCTCCTGTTCACCGGTCTGCGGGTTGTAGACGCCGATGCCACCGGTCACCGGCACCAGCAGCTTCTCCGCCATCATCACCCCGGGGCCCAGCGGCACCTGCCCCCCGGAGCGCCCGATGGTGTAGCGGTACTCGATGTCGGTGCTCGAGAAGACCATCACGGCATCACCGGTCCACCAGGTGATCAGGTCGCCGGTCTTGGAGACCGTGCCCTCGGGGAACGCGGCCGATGCCGGTCCGGGCAGCCGGTGATCGCCGATCTCGGTACCGGTGTCGTCGACCACCTGCACCCGCGGCTCGGGCACCGGCAGGTACACGGCGGTGGTGGTGCCGGACACCGCCAGCACCTGTGCGCCCGAGTCGGCCGGCACCCCGGGTTCCGGAACGTCGCGCACCTCGGGCTCGTCGTCTTCGTCGGTGGCCCGCACCAAGGACAGCTTGACGTCGGTCTCACCCGGGCAGAAGCGCAGCACCGACACCGCGTCGTTGCCCGCGGCCGCCGACAGCAGCGCACAGCCGTTGCCGACGCCCACGTGGACGGGCTTGACCCGGGCGGAGACCTCGCCGAACCCGATCACCCGCACCATGTCCGAGCGCCAGAGTTCGAAGCGTGACCCACCCAGCGAGAGCACGGTGGTGCCGTCGGCGGACAGCTCGACGTGGGGACTGGCCTCTCCGGAGCGCGCGGGTCCACGTTTGCCGGTGGCCGCGTCGACCGTGCTGACCTGACCGCAACCTCTGTCGTCCGGGTAGACCGCCACGGCGTAGTTGTACACCCAGGTGACGCCGCACAGCTCGCGGTTACGTGAGTAACTCCAGCGCACCGCGCCGGAGACCGGATCGTGGCCCTGCATGGTCGACCCGTCGCCGGTGACGACGGTGCCCGCGGCGATCACGGGCACGGTCGTGTGCGGGCTCGGGGCAGACCACAGTTCGCGCAGGCCAGCGGGAACTGCTGTGGCTGCCGGCGGTGCTGTCGACACGTCGGCGGCGGGGTTGCTGTGGGTGGCGCGGGCGTCGCTGGTCCACCAGACGACGCCTGCGGTCAATGCCACCACTGCGGCGATGGCCAGGGCGGCGATCACATCGCCTCTGGTCCGGCGCTCAGGTCTGACCATGGCGGACGGTGTGGGTCAGCCGGCGTTGACCGGAGCGTCGGTCGAGGTGGCCTCGGCGGCGGCACCTGCGGCCTTGCGGGGCCGGCGGCGACGCCGCCGGCGGGCCGGGGCGTCGGAATCCGCTTCGACCCCGCCGTCGGTTGAGGGTTCGGACCCGTCGGTGACCTGCTCGACATGTCCGGTCCCGGTCTGACCACCCCGGGTGCGACGGCGGCTGCGGGTGCGGCGCGGCTTGGCCTCGCCGTCGGCGGAGCTCTCGCCGCGTTCCTTGCGCTCGGGGCGCTTGGAGGACACCTTCTGCGCGGCGCCGACGGAGCTGCCGGCGTCGGCGGGGATCCGGAGTTCTTCGAACAGGTGCGGTGAGCTGGAGTAGGTCTCCGCGGGGTCCGGGGTGTCCAGGCCGAGTGCGGTGTTGATCAGCGTCCAGCGCGGCAGCTCGTCCCAGTCGACCAGGGTGACGGCGATACCGGTCTTGCCGGCGCGTCCGGTGCGGCCGATGCGATGGACGTAGGCCTGCTCGTCGTCAGGGATCTGGTAGTTGATGACGTGGGTGATGTCGTCGATGTCGATACCGCGGGCGGCGACGTCGGTGGCAACCAGAACGTCGATGGCGCCGGTACGGAAGCTCTTGAGCGCCTTCTCGCGAGCGATCTGCCCGAGGTCGCCGTGCACGGCGCCGACCTTGAACCCGCGCTCGGCCAGTTCGTCGGACACCTTCTGCGCGGTGCGCTTGGTGCGGGTGAAGATCATGGTGGCACCGCGGCCTTCGGCCTGCAGGATGCGCGCGACCATCTCGACCTTGTCGAGGGCGTGCGCGCGGTAGACGAACTGTTCGGTGCTGTCATGGGTGGCCGAAGACGCCGCGGACTCGGCCCGGATGTGGGTCGGCTGGTTCATGAACGTGCGGGCCAGCGTGATGATCGGATCCGGCATGGTCGCCGAGAACAGCATCGCCTGACGGCTGTCCGGGGTCAGCCGCAGAATGCGTTCGATGTCGGGCAGGAAGCCCAGGTCCAGCATCTCGTCGGCCTCGTCGAGCACCAGGACGGACAGGCCGCCGAGCTGCAGATGGCCCTGCTGGGCCAGATCGAGCAGGCGTCCCGGGGTGCCCACCACCACGTCGGCACCCTTGCGCAGTGACTCGATCTGCGACTCATAGGGGCGTCCGCCATAGATGGAGACCACGGACAGTGCACGGTCGCCGACACGCAGGTGCTCGGCGGCAGCGGCCAGGTCGCCGTACACCTGGATGCACAGCTCACGGGTGGGCACGACGATCAGGGCGCGCGGCGCACCGGTCAGCGGTCGCTCGGTGTCGCTGGTGATCTTGTGCAGCAACGGCACGCCGAAGGCCAGGGTCTTGCCCATACCGGTGCGGGCCTGGCCGATCAGGTCGTCGCCGGCCATGGCCATCGGCAGGGTCAGCTCCTGGATGGCGAACGGGTGTGATTTGCCCTGCTCTGCGAGGGCACGAACGATTTCTTCGCGAACACCAAGGTCAGCGAAGGTTTTGGGGATGACAGTCATAGGGGAGAAGTGGTGCCTTTCGGTCTCGGTCCGAGATCAGTACTCGTCATTTCGATCACGGCGTATCGATCACGCGCGCACGAGTTCTGAGAGGAACGAGACCGGCCGTCGCGTAGACGTGCCGCGAACCGGTTCGCTGGGCCCAGTGCGATGACAGTGGTCACTGAGTGGGCCAACTGCGTGCACGCACATTACCTAGGTAGGGGCGCAGAAACGCCTCTGCCTACGACCATGGTAGCCGGTCGCACAAGCCCGGCCCGATTCGCCACGGCCCGACGGTCTCCGAGGTGGGTGCCGCGGGCTCAGGAACTACAGTGAGCGCATGAGCTCGATGCAGCCCGTCACGGGGTCTGGTGAACTGTCCTCCGGCGGGTCGGCGCCGGGGCTGACCGCCGATCATCCGGGGATCGACGAGCTGTTCGCATTGCTTGCTTACGGCGAGGTGGCCGCCTTCTATCGGCTCACCGAGGAGGCGCGGATGTCGCCGCACCTGTCCGGCCGGATCAGCATGGCTCGCATGGCCGCCGCCGAGATGGGCCACTTCGAGCTGCTGCGAGACGCGTTGGAGCGCCGCGGGGTGGATGTGGTGCCCGCGATGTCGCGATACGCCTCGGCGCTGGAGAACTATCACCGACTCACCACGCCGAGTACCTGGCTCGAGGCGTTGGTCAAGACCTATGTCGGTGATGCTCTGGCCGCTGACTTCTACCTCGAGATCGCCGATGTGTTGCCGCCGGAGATCGCGGAGGTGGTGCGGGGGGTGCTGGCCGAGACCGGGCATTCGCAGTTCGTGGTCGATGAGGTGCGGGCCGCGGTGGCCGCCAGTGAGATGCAGCGCAGCCGACTGGCCCTGTGGTCGCGGCGCCTGTTGGGGGAGGCCATCACGCAGGCGCAGTACGTCCTCGCCGACCAGGACGACCTGGTGGATCTGGTGCTGGCCAGCACCGGCGGTCTCGGCCAGATGGCGGGTTTCTTCGAGCGCCTTCAGCAGACGCACGCCGATCGGATGGCCGAGCTCGGGCTGAGCTGACGGCCACCGGGGCCGTCTACCCGGTGCAGGTCGCGATCATCGAGTTGTTGTTCTGGGCCACCACCGGGGTTCCCGCTGCGTCGGTGATCGCGCAGTTCAGCTGGCCGGTCAGGCTCGTGGCCGTGACCGACTCGAAGTCCACACCCGGGTTGAGCACCAGCGTCTTCGACCACGGCAGCGCCACGTTCACCTCGGTGCGGGGCAGGCCCTGCTCATCGGTGTAGATGACACTGACCAGATCGATCATCTGCTTGGTGCCGGTGACTGTGTAGGTGACCGTGCGCGGATCGACCGCCGCCGCCGGGGCGGGGGCAACCTGGGGTGCCGGTGCCGCCTCCGGAACTGGAGCCGCCGCGACGGGCGGGGGCGCGGGCGGCGTGGTGGTGATGGTGACCACGGTTTCGGGGGACAGCTGCACCGGCGGCGGTGGCGCCGGGCTGGGCGCGATGGTGGCCACGACGGTGCGGGGTGTCGTCGAGGTCGCGGGGGAGCTCTGCGCGGTGTTCTGGGTGTCGTCGCCGCCGCGCATCACCAGGACGATGGCCAGTACCGCGGCCAACAGCACCGCCACGGCCAGGCCGGCGACCAGACGCCAGCGGGTGTCCGAGTGGTAGTAGACGTCCTCGTCGTAGTCCTCGTACTCGTCGTCGTACTCGAGGTCGTCGTGCTCCGAGTAGTCCAGACCGGGCCGGCGGCGCCGGTAGTCGTCGGTGGTCCGGTACCCGCCGTTGCTGTAGAAGCCGTCGTTGTAGCGCTCACGGGTGCTGATCCGCCCGGTGGGGTTCTCCTCGCCGAACGGGTCGTCGAGAAAACTGGGCCCCTGTTGGTGGCCGCCACTCCAATACGGTTTGCTCACCGGTTCACCGCCGACGCGTCCTTTTCACTTCCGCAACATTTGTCACTCACTTCACTTCAGCGTATCGACGGGAGGGTGGCGTTCGGACCCGGTACGTACTCGATTTGATTGCGATTGGATCACCGTCGCGGCAGGTCGCGAGCCGCTTCGCTGACCGCGAACGCCGTGGTGTGAAGCGTTGCCGGTGCGTCCATTAGCCTTCATGGGTAACCGCTTGTCGAAGAAAGGGTCCAGCGTGGAGGTCAAGATCGGTGTCACGGACAGCCCGCGCGAAATTGTGTTCGTCAGCGCGGCGACACCCGATGCGCTGGAGAAGCAGGTGACGAGCGCCCTGACCGCGGGCGACGGCGTTTTGAGCCTCACCGACGAGAAGGGCCGCCGGTTCCTGATCCAGGCCGCACGGGTGGCCTATGTGGAGTTGGGGCCTGCCGACGGCCGCCGGGTGGGCTTCGGCATCGGAGCCGGCCCGGTCACGCCGCCGGTCACGAACGAGTAAGAGGCACGTGCGACAGACCGCCCCAGATGAACTGGACGGTGCCTTCGATGGCGTCTTCCCGGGAAATGGGGCGGTCGTTGTCGATCCAGTAGCGCGCTGAGTCGACGCTGATGCTCACCAGCCCGACGGCGATCATGCGCGCGCGGTGCGGCTCCAGGCCGGAGTCGTGGCTGATCAGGTCGAACACCGCGTCGGTGCACGCCTCGGTGGCCACCTTGACCTGCTGGGAAACCTGAGGCTCGGTCACGTAGTCGTTCTCGAAGATCAGTCGGTAGCCCTGACCGTCCTGCTCGATGAACTCGAAGAACGCATGCACGGCGGCGCGCACGCGCAGTCGGTTGTCGGTGGTCGTGCGCAGCGCCTGACGCACGCTGGAGACCATGTTGTCCACGTGGCGGGCCAGCACTGCCAGGTACAGCTCGAGCTTGCTCGAGAAGTGTTGATAGAGAACGGGTTTGCTGACCCCGGCCCGGTCGGCGATCTCGTCCATGCCGGCGGCGTGGTAACCCCGGTCCACGAAGACCTCACTGGCGGCGCCCAGCAGCTGGCCGCGTCGTTCGTCGCGGGGCAGCCTGCTTCCGCGCCTGTTGGTGCCCGTAGCCCGGTCTCCCTCGGCCGCGTTGGCGCCCCGCCGTCGTGTCGTGTTGGCGAGCTCGCTCATCAAGTCCTCAATCTGGTTCCGTGCCAGGCCAGGAGGTGCAGGCCCATCGCGACGACATTACTACCCGCGGGCGCCGAACCCACGAATCGTCGGCTCGGGCAGCGGTCCCGGGCGCGCCGAAAACCGTCTGTGTGCGCGTTTGTGCCATTCTGGGTCGGTGACCTTCGACCCAGGGCGTCGCGGGCCCAGTCGTGCACCTGTGGTGCACAGCGAGTGGCGCGAGCCGCTACGTGCCCAGCGCGACCCGCTGGCCGGTGAAACCGGGCGGCCCCGGGCCAACCGGGATGAGCGCCAGCAGTGGCGTAAGCAGACGTGGCTGGGTCGCTTCGTCTCGACCTACGGGTGGCGTGCCTACGCGCTGCCGATCCTGCTGGTGGTGACCGTCCTGGTGGTCTATCAGACGATCACCGGCACCGAGACCGAGACGCCTGTGGCCGTCGACGAGCCGGCCCAGGGACCGCCCACCATCGGTGCGGACTCCACCGCCATCGTCGGAGCGCCCCCGAAGGGTCTGACGCAGTTCGACGCGAACCTGCCCACCGGGATCCTGCCCGCGGGCGGGCCGTTCACCGAGGCCGGCGCCAACACCTGGCACATCGTGCCCGGCGCCGAGCCGCAGGTGGGCCAGGGCACCGCCAAGGTCTTCACCTACACCGTCGAGGTCGAGGACGGCATGGACACCACCTCGTTCGGTGGGGACGAGGGCTTCGCGCAGATGGTCAGTCAGACGCTGTCGAATCCGAAGAGCTGGATCCACGACCCGCAGTTCGCCTTCGTGCGCGCCGACGCGACGTCGACGGCCGAGCCCGACTTCCGGGTCTCGCTGACCTCGCCGATGACCATCCGGCAGGGCTGCGGCTACGAGATCCAGATCGAGACGTCGTGCTTCAACCCGGCCTACAGTCCCAGTCCCGGCGCAGCGCCCACACCCCGCGTGTTCATCAACGAGGCCCGTTGGGTGCGCGGCGCGGTGCCGTTCCAGGGCGACGTCGGCTCGTACCGGCAATATCTGGTCAACCACGAGGTGGGCCACGCGATCGGCTACCGGCAGCACGAGGCCTGCCCGGGTAACGGCGATCTGGCGCCGATCATGATGCAGCAGACGTTCTCCACCGCGAACAACGACAACACGCTTTTCGATCCGGGCGCCATCCCCGCCAACGGGCTCACCTGCCGCTTCAACCCGTGGCCGTACCCCATCGCCTGATCCCGCCCACACCGACACACGGGCCCATTTGTGCGAGTGCGGACCGGCAGATCATCGGTTTCGGCGCATCACCGGATTGTCGGGAAGCGTTGGAGGACGATTACGGTTGCACAGAGGACTCGACGTGAGTCGAGGCATCCCTAGTGCAATCGAGGAGTCATACGGTGTCGTCGTTGCCGCCGCTGGTAGCGCCAGCAGCCGAGCTGACGCGCGAAGAGGTTTCGCGCTATAGCCGGCATCTGATCATTCCGGACCTGGGTCTCGACGGGCAGAAGCGGCTGAAGAACGCCCGCGTGCTGGTCATCGGTGCCGGGGTCTGGGTTCGCCCACCCTGCTCTACCTGGCCGCCGCAGGCGTCGGCACCATCGGCATCGTCGAGTTCGACGTGGTCGACGAGTCCAACCTGCAGCGCCAGATCATCCACGGTCAATCCGACATCGGCCGGTCCAAGGCGCAGAGCGCCCGCGACTCGGTGCGCGAGGTGAACCCGTTCGTCGACGTCCGCCTGCACGAGCTGCGGCTGGAGCCCGAGAACGCGGTGAACCTGTTCAAGCAGTACGACCTGATCCTCGACGGCACGGACAACTTCGCCACGCGGTACCTGGTCAACGATGCCGCGGTGCTGGCAGGCAAGCCCTACGTGTGGGGCTCCATCTACCGCTTCGAGGGCCAGGTGTCGGTGTTCTGGGAGGACGCCCCCGACGGGCTGGGCCTGAACTACCGCGACCTCTATCCCGAACCCCCACCACCGGGCATGGTCCCGTCCTGCGCCGAGGGCGGGGTGCTCGGCATCCTGTGCGCGTCCATCGCGTCGGTGATGGGTACCGAGGCCATCAAGCTCATCACCGGTATCGGCGACACCCTGCTCGGCCGGCTGATGGTCTATGACGCCCTCGACATGAGCTACCGCACCATCAAGATCCGCAAGGATCCCGCCACGCCCAAGATCACCGAGCTCATCGACTACGAAGAGTTCTGCGGCGTGGTGTCCGAGGATGCCGCGGCGGCTGCGGCCGACTCCACGATCACCCCGCGCGAGCTGCGCGATCTGCTGGACTCCGGCAAGAACATCGCGCTGATCGACGTGCGCGAGCCGGTCGAGTGGGACATCAATCACATCGACGGCGCCGAGCTGCTGCCCAAGGGCTCGTTCGAGAACGGTGAGGCGCTGTCGAAGCTGACCGTCGATCGCACACCGGTGTTCTACTGCAAGACCGGTGTCCGCTCCGCTGAGGTGCTGGCCATCGCCAAGAAGGCCGGATTCTCCGACGCGGTGCACGTCCAGGGCGGCATCGCCGCCTGGGCCAAGCAGGTCGAGCCGGACATGATCACCTACTAGGACCCAGGTCACCGCTTCGACACGAAACGGCACACGCTGGTCAGCGCCCCGGTTTGCCCGCGCGGCGACGATAGGCTGACGCCCATGACTGTCGATGCGCCGCCGGATCATGTGTTGGCGGCCTTCGGGCTCGGGGGAGCCAGACCGACACCTCTGGGTTCGACATGGGAAGGCGGCTGGCGCTGCGGCGAAGTGGTGCTGTCCATGGTGGCCGATCACGCCCGTGCGGCGTGGTCGGCGAAGGTGCGCGAGACGTTGTTCGTCGACGGTGTACGGCTGGCCCGTCCGGTGCGCTCCACCGACGGGCGGTACGTGGTGGCAGGCTGGCGTGGCGACACCTACGTCGCCGGCACCCCCGAACCGCGCCACGACGAAGTGGTCTCGGCCGCGGTGCGACTGCACGAGGCCACCGCCACCCTCGAGCGGCCACGGTTCTTGACCCAGCCCCCGGTGGCGCCCTGGGCCGACGTCGACGTGTTCATCGCCGCGGACCGGGCCGCCTGGGAGGAACGCCCCTTGCACTCGCTGCCGGCCGGGGCCCGCGTCGCCCCGGGATCGGCCGACGGACAACGTTCGGTCGATCTGATCAACCAGCTCGCCACGCTGCGCAAGCCGACCAAGAGTCCCAACCAGCTGGTCCACGGGGACCTGTTCGGCACCGTGCTGTTCGCCGGGACGGCGGCGCCCGGGATCACCGACATCACTCCCTATTGGCGACCCACGTCGTGGGCGGCCGGTGTGGCCGTCGTCGACGCGCTCGCCTGGGGGGACGCCGACGACGGTCTCATCGAACGGTGGAGTGCCCTGCCGGAGTTTCCGCAGATGCTGTTGCGGGCGTTGATGTTCCGGCTGGCAGTGCATGCACTGCATCCCCGGTCGACGGCCGCGGCCTTCCCCGGGCTGGCGCGGACGGCCGCGCTGGTGCGCCTGGCCGTCTAGAACGTGTGCCTGACCTCGCGCAGCGGGATCCGGCCGTCGTCAGCCAGCACCCCTTCGGCGCGCAGCCGCTCCAACTGACGCGTGGCCAGATGCGGCGCCGGCCGTCCCGAGCTCCTGATCACCCGGTGCCAGGGCAGATCCGAGGAATCCGTGCGCATGATCCAGGCGACGATGCGGGGACTGGAAAGCTCTGCGGCGGCGGCGATGTCGCCGTAGGTGGACACTCTGCCCGACGGGATCGCGGCCACCAGCCCCCGCACCCGTTCCACCTGCTCGTCGGTGATCGGCGCCATGGTCAGCCTCCCAGTACGCGACGGATGACGGCGGCGGTCTCCCCGGGCTTGGCCTGCGCCACCATGTGGTCGCAGTCGACATCGAGCAATTCGAACCCGGCGCCGAGCTTTTCGCGCAGACCGGAGATCAGCTCGCTGGTCACGTACGGCGGTGAGGTGCGGGTGGCGCGTACCAACACGGTGGGAATCGCGGTGTTCGGCAGCGCCGGCGGCCGCGCCAGTTCACTCCAGTAGGACATCATGGCCGGCAGGCTGATGCGCCACTGCACCCGCCCGTCGGCCCGCCGCACCAGATGCTCGTCCAGCTCTGCGTCCAGCTGCGCGTCGTCGACGTCGGCCCATGAACCGTGACGCTTCTCCGCGCGGGCCTCGGCGCGGTCCGGGTAATCCGGTGAGGCCAGCATGGAGCCGGCGATCTCGGCCATCCAGTCGCCATCCAGACCCACCGCCGGGTCCAGCAGCACCAGCCCGCGCACCAGCTCGGGATGGGTGGCGGCCAGGCTCAGGGCGATGGCACCGCCGAACGAGTGGCCCACCACCACAACGGGTTCGGAGATCAGATCACCCACCGCGGCGACGTTGTGGTCGATGGTCCATGGCGCCCGCCAGGGCGAGCGTCCGTGACCCAGCAGATCGGGTGCCAGCACCGCCACCTCGGCCAGGTGGTGGTTGGCCAGGTGCTCCCACCGTCGGCCGTGGCCGGTGAGGCCATGGACGGCCAGGACACGGGCGGGGCCGTCAGGCCCGTAACGGTGCACATGCAATGGGTGGGTCACACCCATGATCGTGCCAGCTCGCACCGACCTGTCGGACCCCCGTGGTGTCATGTCCGCCATGACCACTTCCACCTCCACCGCCGCGGGCCACGCCCGGGTCTGGCCCGCTTCAGCGTCGGCGCTGCTGCATCCGGGGTGCCAGGGCGTGGTCCGTGTCCTCGGCGGTGCCGGCACGGGCAAGAGCAGCCTGCTGGTGGACACCGCGGTCGCGCGCATCTGCGCGGGTGCCGATATCGAATCCGTGCTCGTGCTCACCGGTTCCGGCCGCCCCGGTGCCCGGCTGCGGGCCCAGCTCACCTCGGCACTGCTGTCTGCGGGGGCCGATCCCGAGCAGCGCCGTGTGGTCCGCCAACCCGTGGTGCGCTCCCTGCACTCCTACGCCTTCGCGGTGCTGCGGCTGGCGGCCCAGCGTGCCGGTGACCCGCCGCCGCGGCTGATCACCAGTGCCGAGCAGGACGGCATCATCCGGGAACTGCTCGAAGGTGATGTCGAAGACGGTGCACTGTTCTGGCCACCCCAGCTGCGGCCTGCGCTCGGCACCGCCGGGTTCGCCACCGAGCTGCGAGATCTCCTGGCGCGCTGTGCCGAACGTGGCATCGATCCCCAGCAGCTGCAACGGCTGGGGCGCTCGGCGCGGCGCCCGGAATGGACCGCCGCCGGCAAGTTCGCCCAACAGTACGAACAGGTGATGCTGCTGCGTTCGGCGGTCGGGATGGCCGCCCCGCAGGCCACGGTTCCGGCGTTGGGTGCCGCCGAACTGGTCGGTGCAGCGCTCGATGCGTTCGCCACGGACCCGGATCTGCTGGCCGCCGAACACGCCCGCATCGGGACCCTGCTGGTCGATGACGCCCAACATCTCGATCCCCAAGCCGCACAGCTGGTCCGGGCCCTGGCAGCCGGGGCGGAGCTCACGGTGCTGGCCGGCGACCCCAACCAGTCGGTGTTCGGCTTCCGCGGAGCGGACCCCGCGCTGCTGATCGAGGGTGACTCGCCCACCGTCGAACTGCAGGTCAGTCATCGCTGCGCGCCCGCGGTGGCGGCTGTGGTCAGCGGGCTGGCGGGCCGGTTGCCGGGTGCCGGCCCGGCCCGGGCCATCACCGGTGATGCCAACCGGTCGGGTTCGGTGAGTGTTCGGCTGGCGGCGTCGGAGCATGCGCAGGCCACCCTGATCGCCGACGCACTGCGCCGCGCCCATCTGCTTGACGGTGTGCCGTGGTCACAGATGACGGTGGTGGTGCGATCGGTGGCCCGGGCAGCGGGTCTGCCCAGGATCCTCGCGGCGGCGGGCGTGCCGGTGGCACCGCCCGGCACGCGCGCACCGCTCGCCGACAACGCGGTGGTCCGCGCGTTGCTCACCGCACTGACCGCGGGCGCCGGGGAGCTGACGGCGCAGCAGGCGCAACTGCTGCTCACCGGCCCCATCGGCCGCGTCGACCCGGTGTCCCTGCGGCAACTGCGACGCTCGCTGCGCCGGCTCGACGGCGGGCACGCCCCCGCCGCTGAATTGGTGGCCGCTGCCCTGCGCCACGGCCTGCCCGACGGACTGGCCCCCGCCCACGCGCGCCCCCTGCGCCGCGTCCGCGCCGTGCTCGACGCGGTGGCCGGTGCCCGGCACCAGGACCCGCGATCCGCGCTGTGGGAAGCCTGGCACCGGTGCGGCCTGCAGCGCCGGCTGCTGACCCTCAGTGAGCGGGGCGGCGCAGGTGGGGCGCGCGCCGCGGCCGACCTCGACACCGTGACCGAGCTGTTCTCCGTGACCGACTCCTATGTCGCGCACACCGCCGGCGCGTCGGTGGCGGGTCTGGTCGGCCACATCGAGAGCCTGGGGCTGCCGGTCCGGGCCGCTGATCCGGTGGCGCCCCCGGAGGCGGTGAGCATTCTCAGCCCCCACCAGGCCATCGACGGGGAGTGGGACCTGGTGGTCATCGCCGGCCTGCAGGAAGGTCTGTGGCCCAACACCGTTCCGCGCGGCGGCATTCTGGGCACCCAGCGGCTGCTGGACACCCTCGACGGTCTCGGCGACACCGTTTCGGCCACCGCACCGGTGATCGCCGAGGAGCGGCGCCTGCTCATCACCGCCGCGGGCCGGGCCCGCCACCGGCTGGTGGTCACCGCGGTGGAAGGCGAGGGCAGCGACGCCGACGGTCTGGCCATCCCTTCCCCGTTCTTCACCGAATTGCTCGCCCACGCCACCACCGACGGCGAGGCGGAGATGCCGTTGGCGCCGGTTGCCGCGCCGCCGGTGCTCTCGGCCCCCGCGGTGGTGGGGCGTCTGCGGGCGGTGGTCTGCGCCCCCGCCGAGGCGGTGGATCCGCAGGCGCGTGCCGATGCCGCCGCGCAATTGGCGCGGTTGGCCAAGGCCGGCGTGCCGGGTGCCGATCCCGCCCAGTGGTACGCCATGACGCCGCTGAGTACCCGCGAGCCGCTGTGGAGTGGTGACCTCCACACGGTCACGCTGTCGCCGTCCACCTTGCAGACGCTGCAGGACTGCTCGCTGCGCTGGCTGCTGGAACGCCACGGCGGGGCGGATGCTCGCGAATTGCGCTCCACCATCGGCACTCTGGTGCACGCCCTGGTCGCACAGTCCAACCGCAGCGAGGCACAGCGCAACGCCGACCTCGACGCGGTGTGGCAGGAACTGCCCTTCGACGCGCAGTGGTTCGCCCGCAACGAACTGGCCCGGCACCGGGAGATGTTGTCCGCATTCACCGAATGGCACAGCCAGACGCGCGGTGAGCTCACCGAGGTCGGCGTGGAAGTGGCCATCGACGGTGACGTCGTTGCCCCCGACGCCGACGGGCCGGGGGTGCGGGTCCGCGGCCGGGTCGACCGACTCGAACGCGACGCCGAAGGCCGGCTGGTCGTGGTGGATGTGAAAACCGGCAAGACCCCGGTCAGCAAGGACGACGCCCAGCGGCACGCGCAGATGGCGCTGTACCAGTTGGCCATCGCCGAGGGCGTGCTTCCCGGCGACAGCACCCCCGGCGGGGCCCGCCTGGTCTACGTCGGCAAATCGGGTGCCGGCGGCGCTGCCGAGCGGAACCAGGACCCGATGACGCCGGCGGCCCGCGACCAGTGGCGCACCCGGATCCGCGACGCGGCGGCGGCCACGGCGGGCCCGCAGTACGTCGCCCGCGTCAACGACGGATGCGGGCACTGCCCCATCCAACCGTTCTGCCCGGCACACAAGGTCGACAAGGAGCAGCCATGACGATCGTCGAGGCGCGCTATCAGCCCGCGGAACTGGCGGCGGCGCTGGGACTTCCGCAGCCCACCGACGAACAGGCCGCCGTCATCGCGTCGCCACCCGGACCGCTGGTGGTGATCGCCGGTGCGGGGGCGGGCAAAACCGAGACCATGGCCGCCCGCGTGGTGTGGCTGGTCGCCAACGGATACGCCCACCCGGGCCAGGTGCTCGGGCTGACGTTCACGCGCAAGGCCGCCGGCCAGCTGCTGCGGCGGGTGCGCTCACGGCTGAGCCGCCTTGCCGGAACCGGCTTGGCCGCAGTCGAATCCACCGATCCGGTCACCGTCAGCACCTACCACGCCTTTGCCGGGACCCTGCTGCGCGAGCACGGCTTGCTGTTGCCGGTGGAACCCGACAGCCGGCTGCTCTCAGAGACCGAGCTGTGGCAGCTGGCCTACGACGTGGTGTGCAACCACCCCGGCGAGCTGGACACCACCAAGACTCCCGCCGCCGTCACCGCCATGGTGCTGCGGCTGTCCGGGCAGCTGGCCGAACACCTGGTCAGCACCGACCAGCTGCGCGACACCCACGTCGAGCTCGAACGGCTGGTGCACACCCTGCCCGCCGCGCCCTACCAGCGCGACCGGGGCCCCAGCCAGTGGCTGCTGCGGCTGTCGGACGCCCAGACCGACCGCGCCGAACTCGTGCCCCTGATCGAGGCGCTGCACCGGCGGCTGCGCGCGGAGAAAGCCATGGACTTCGGCATGCAGATGGCTGCCGCCGCACGATTGGCCGCCGAGTTCCCGCAGGTGGGCGAGCAACTGCGGCAACGGTTCCGGGTGGTCCTGCTCGACGAATACCAGGACACCGGACACGCCCAGCGGGTCGCGCTGTCCGGGCTGTTCGGCGGCGGTGCCGACGACGGCCTCGCCCTCACGGCGGTCGGCGACCCGATCCAGTCGATCTACGGCTGGCGCGGCGCCTCGGCCACCAACCTGCCGCGGTTCACCACCGATTTCCCGTTCGCCGACGGCACCCCGGCGCCCACCCTCGAACTGCGCACCAGCTGGCGCAACCCACCCACCACCCTGCGGGTGGCCAACGCCATCTCCGAGGAGGCCCGGCGACGCTCGGTGGCGGTGCGGGAACTGCGGGCCCGGCCCGACGCCGACGAGGGCACCGTGCGCTGTGCCCTGCTCACCGACGTCGAGGCCGAACGCGACTGGGTGGCCGACCACATCGCCGCCCGCTACCGGGCGGCCGCCGATGCCGACATGCCACCGCCCACTGCGGCGGTCCTGGTGCGGCGCAACGCCGATGCCGCGCCGATGGCGGTTGCGCTGCGCGCTCGCGGCGTCCCCGTGGAGGTGGTCGGCCTGGCGGGGCTGCTGGCCGTCGACGAGGTCGCCGACGTCGTGGCGATGCTGCGGTTGGTCGCGGACCCGGCGTCGGGGGCTGCGGCCATGCGGGTGCTGACGGGCCCGCGCTGGCGGCTGGGCGGGGCCGACATCGCGGCGCTCTGGCGCCGCGCCCGGCACCTGGTGGTGGCTTCGGCTTCCGGCGGCGAGGACCTGACCGCGATCGTCGCGCAGTTGGGCCCCGACGCCGACGCGGCCTCCCTGGCCGATGCCATCTGTGATCCCGGTGCTGCCGAGGAGTATTCGGCCGCCGGCTACCGGCGCATCTGCGCGCTCGGCGACGAGCTGACCGCCCTGCGGTCCCACCTGGGCTATTCGGTGTCCGACCTGGTGACCGAGGTGCGTCGGATGTCGGGTATCGATGTGGAGGCCCGCGCCGTGCCCACCGGTGCCGAGATGTGGTCGGGCAGCGAGCAACTGGATGCCTTCGCCGATGTGGTCGACGCCTACGCGATGCGGGGCGCCACCGGCGCAGGCAACGACATCGCCGGGCTGCTGGCGTACCTCGACGCCGCCCAGGACGTCGAGAACGGCCTGGCGCCGGCAGAGGTGACGGTGGCCAGTGACCGGGTGCAGATCCTCACCGTGCACGCTGCCAAAGGGCTCGAGTGGCAGGTGGTCGCGGTGCCGCACCTGGCCGGGCGGGTGTTCCCGTCCACCGCGGCGCGCAGCACCTGGCTCACCGATGCCGGAGAGTTGCCGCCGCTGCTGCGCGGTGACCGGGCCGGACTGGGTGACCACGGCGTGCCGGTGCTCGACACCTCGGCGGTGGCCAATCGAAAGCAGTTGTCCGACACTGTGATCGCGCACCGCGCGCAGCTCGATCAACGACGAATTGATGAAGAGCGCAGGCTCCTGTACGTGGCCATCACCCGCGCCGAGGATACGCTGCTGCTCTCCGGTCATCACTGGGGTGCCACCGAGAGCAAGCCGCGCGGGCCCTCGGAGTTCCTGGTCGAGCTCAAGGACATCATCGACACCGCGGCCGCCGCCGGTACGCCGTGCGGGGTGATCGAACAGTGGGCGCCGGCACCTGCTGACGGCGAGAGCAATCCATTGCGCGACACCGTGATCGAAGCCTCGTGGCCCGCCGACCCCGCCGCAGACCGGCGCGGCGCCATCGAGGACGGGGCCGCGCTGGTGTTGGCCGCGATGACCACCGACCCACCTGCGGCGGAGACGCCGTGGACGGCGGAGGTGGACGCACTGCTGGCCGAACGTGAGCGCACACCGTGGCAGCCCGCCGCCGTCCTGCCCGGGCAGCTGTCGGTCAGCACGATGGTGGAGCTGGGCCGCGACCGGGCGGAGGCGCTGCGTCGGCTGCATCGCCGCCTGCCGGTCCGCCCCGACCCTTTTGCGCTGCTGGGCACGGCCTTTCACGACTGGGTGCAGCGTTTCTACGGTGCTGAGCGGTTGTTCGACCTGGCCGATCTGCCCGGCGCCGTCGACGGTGAGCTGGCCGCGGCCGAGGCCGAACAGCTGGCCGATCTGCAAGCGTCGTTCATGGCTTCACCGTGGGCGTCGCGCACCCCCGCCGACGTCGAGGTGCCGTTCGAGATGATGATCGGCGGCCACGTCGTCCGCGGCCGCATCGACGCAGTGTTCGCCGACCGCGACGGCGGAATCACGGTGCTGGACTGGAAAACCGGCGCGCCGCCGGAGGGGGAGCAGGCCCAGCGCAACGCCGCCGTGCAGCTCGGCGTCTACCGGCTGGCGGCAGCCGCGCTGTTCGACGTGCCGGAGTCCGAGGTCCGGGCGGTGTTCCACTACGTCCGCAGCGGGCGCACCGTGGCCCCGCCGCTGCTGCCGGGCGCCGAGGAACTCGCCGCGCTGATCTCCGATGACCGTGATGCGTCCGCGTGATCGGCGTTCAGGATTCCCGGCGTATCCTCAGCGCCGTCATGATCATGGGAATCTGCAATGGCAGCCGCGCCAGTGCGGCCACCCGCATCGGCCACGGCTTGCTCCACCACAACCGCACCATGTTGACGTTGGCGGGAAAGACCCCGAGGTACAGCAGCACCGCGGCCAGCGCGCCCAGGCGGCGGGTAGCGGTAGGCACCAGCAGTGCCGCGGTGCCCAGCTCGGCGACGCCGGAGGCGTAGGTGTAGAACCGGGAACTGCCCGGCAGCTCGGCGGGAACGATCCCGTCGAACGGTTTGGGAGCCGCAAAGTGAAGAAGACCGATTCCGGCCAGGCCCGCGGCCATGGTGTACGCCCGCTTGTCAGCAGCGGTGGGGGTGTTCGACGTCATGGTGTCTCCAGCTTCATGGTTACATGATGTCGTGCGCCGGGATGACCCGTGGGAAGAGCCCGATTCTGGTCGGGATCAGGTGAGCGAGCACTGTGGCCAAGAATAGGCTGCGGCGCCGGCTGCTCCGTCTCGATGAGACGCTGACCGCGAAACCGGATTCGGCGCTGGTCGACTACCTGCACATCCCGGAGAACTTCGTCAGCCCGGCCCGCAGGATCTTCCTGCGTGTGGTCTACGCCCTCGGCGCCCTGTTCGCCGCGGTGTTGATCGTCTACGTGGATCGCGACGGCTACCGGGACATCGACAGCGCGCCGGTGCCCGGCGGGCTGTCGTTCCTGGACTGCCTCTACTACGCCACGGTGTCGCTGTCGACCACCGGATACGGTGACATCACCCCGGTCACCGAAACCGCCCGGCTGGTCAACGTCCTGGTCATCACCCCGCTGCGGGTGGCGTTCCTGATCGTGCTCATCGGTACCACGGTCGAAACCCTCACCGCGGCCTCGCGCCAGGCCCTCAAGATCCAGCGTTGGAGGAACTCCGTGCGTAATCACACCATCGTGATCGGCTACGGCACCAAGGGCAAAACTGCCGTCGCGGCGATGGTCGGCGACAACGTCAAGCCCGGGGACATCGTCGTCGTCGACACCGATCAGGCGTCGCTGGACCGTGCCAGCCAGGCCGGCCTGGTCACGGTCCGCGGTGACGCCAACCGCTCTGACGTCCTGCGGCTCGCCGGAGCGCAACATGCGGCCGCCATCATCGTGGCCACCAACAGCGACCCCACCGCCGTGCTGGTCACTCTCACCGCGCGTGAACTGGCGCCCAACGCCAAGATCATCGCCTCCATCCGGGAGTCCGAGAATCAGCATCTGCTGCGACAGTCGGGGGCCGATTCGGTGGTGGTGTCCTCCGAGACGGCCGGCCGGTTGCTCGGCATCGCGACCCAGACGCCCAGCGTGGTGGAGTTGATGGAGGACCTGCTGACCCCGGATGCCGGCTTCGCGATCGCCGAGCGGGAGGTGGAGCCCAAGGAGGTCGGCGGGTCGCCGCGGCACCTCAAGGACATCGTGCTGGGCGTGGTGCGCAACGGTGAGCTCAAGCAGGTCAACGACCCTGAGGTGGACGCCATCGAGGCCACCGACCGCCTGCTCTACGTCCGCAACGCCGAGGAAGACCGTGGCTGATTTCCACCTGCGCAATGTCCCACTGCTGTCCCGGGTCGGCGCTGACCGCTCCGATCAGCTGCGCACCGACATCGACGCCGCCGTCGCGGGTTGGGCAGAGGCCGCGGTGCTGCGGGTCGACGGCCGCGGGCAGGTGCTGATCGCCGACGGCCAGGTGGTGCTGACCTCCAGCGCGGGGCTCGGTGACCGTCCGCCCGCCGACGCGGTGTTCCTGGGCCGCATCGACGGCGGCAGACACGTCTGGGCGGTTCGCGGTCCGTTGGAGGCACCACCTGAGGCCACCGACTCCTATGTCCTCGACTTGCGCCGTGCCGGAACCATTTTCGACGACGTGAGCTCACAGCTGGTGGCCACCGCCTACGCGCTGCTCAACTGGCACGACAACGCCCGCTTCAGCCCGGTCGACGGTTCGCCGACCACCCAGATCAAGGGTGGGTGGGCCCGCGTCAATTCCGTCACCGGGCATGAGGAGTTCCCCCGGATCGACCCCGCGGTGATCTGCCTGGTGCACGACGGCGCCGACCGGGTGGTGCTGGCTCGTCAGACGGTGTGGCCGGACCGGATGTTCTCGTTGCTCGCCGGCTTCGTGGAGGCGGGGGAGTCGTTCGAGGCGTGCGTGGCCCGCGAGATCGCCGAAGAGGTGGGTCTGACCGTGCGTGATGTGCGCTACCTGGGCAGCCAGCCGTGGCCGTTCCCACGCTCGCTGATGGTGGGCTTCCACGCCGTCGCCGACCCGCAACAGGAGTTCGCGTTCAACGACGGCGAGATCGTCGAGGCCCACTGGTTCACCCGGGACGAGGTGAAGGCCGCCCTGGAGATCGGGGATTGGAACAGCGCCGAGGCGTCGGCATCGAGATTGCTTTTGCCAGGGTCTATTTCGATCGCCCGGGAGATCATCGAGTCCTGGGCGTACGCGGTCAGCTGAGGGACAGCTCCGCCAGCTTGCCCTCGACGTCCTTGATGCTCGGGTTGGTCATCGTCGAACCGTCGGAGAACTTCACGGTGGGCACGGTCTGGTTGCCGTTGTTCACCGACTGCACGAACGTCGCGGCCTCGGGCTCGAGTTCGATGTCCACCTCGGTGTAGCCGATGCCCTTGGCCTTCAGCGCCGTCTTGAGACGCTTGCAATACCCGCACCACGTCGTCGAATACATGGTGAGTTCGTTGACCGTCATCCTTCAATAGTGCCGGATCGCCGGGGGCGCGAGGTTCCCGACCCGGTGGCTGTCGGCGCGCGCTGCGATGATGAGACCCATGCCCACCGACACCGTCCTCACCGCGGGCCTCGACGACGAACAGCGCGAGGCCGTGCTGGCCGGCCGCGGGCCGGTGTGTGTGCTGGCCGGCGCCGGGACGGGTAAGACGCGCACCATCACCCACCGCATCGCCCACCTCGTCGGGGCCGGCCACGTCGCCGCCGGTCAGGTACTGGCGGTCACCTTCACCTCCCGGGCGGCCGGGGAGATGCGCACCCGGCTGCGCAGCCTCGACGCCGACGCCCAGACCGGGGCGCGGGTGGGGGCGGTGCAGGCGTTGACGTTCCACGCCGCCGCCCGCCGCCAGCTGTCGTACTTCTGGCCGCGGGTCGTCGGCTCCACCGGTTGGCAACTGCTCGACAGCAAGTTCTCCGTCGTCGCCCAGGCCGCCAACCGGGCCAAGATGCAGGCCAGCACCGAGGACGTGCGCGACCTGGCAAGCGAGATCGAGTGGGCCAAGGCCTCCTTGATCACCCCGGAGCAGTACGCCGCCACGGTCGCCGAAGTGGGGCGCGACATCCCCAAGGACGCCAACCGCATCGCCGCGGTCTACGCGGGGTACGAAAACCTCAAGGCGCGCGGCGACGTGGCGCTGCTGGACTTCGACGACCTGCTGCTGCACACCGCTGCCGCCATCGAGAACGACGCCGCGGTGGCCGCCGAGTTCCGCGATCGCTACCGCTGCTTCGTCGTCGACGAGTACCAGGACGTCACGCCCCTGCAGCAACGGGTGCTGAGCGCCTGGCTGGGCGACCGGGATGACCTGACCGTGGTCGGCGACGCCAACCAGACCATCTACTCCTTCACCGGAGCCTCACCGCGGTACCTGCTGGACTTCTCCCGCCGGTTCCCGGAGGCGACGGTGGTGCGCCTGGAGCGCGACTACCGCTCCACCCCGCAGGTGGTCGAGCTGGCCAACCGCGTGATCGCCGACGCCCGCGGACGGGTGGCCGGCAGCAAGCTGCACCTGGTGGGCCAGCGTCCACCCGGCCCGCGGCCGATGATGCGCGAGTACCCCGATGAGGTGGCCGAGGCTGCCGCGGTGGCCCGCGCCGTCAAAGGTCTCATCGAATCCGGCACGGCCGCAGCCGAGATCGCGGTGCTGTACCGGATCAACGCCCAATCCGAGGTCTACGAGGAGGCGCTGACGGCGGCCGGGGTGGCCTTCCAGGTCCGCGGCGGTGAGGGATTCTTCAGCCGCCAGGAGATCCGCCAGGCGCTGGTGGCCTTGCAGCGGGCCGCCGATCGCGACGCCCAGGACGCCGATCTGCCGGATCTGGTCCGTCGACTCCTCGAACCGCTCGGTCTCACCGCCGAAGCGCCGTCTGGCACCCAGGCGCGGGAGCGGTGGGAGGCGCTCACCGCGCTGGCCGAGTTGGTCGACGAGGAGGTGGCCACCCGGCCGGAGCTCGACCTGCCCGGCCTGGTCGCCGAACTGAAGGTCCGCGCGGACGCTCGCCACCCACCCGTCGTGCAGGGCGTCACGCTGGCGTCGCTGCACGCCGCCAAGGGCCTGGAGTG
This sequence comes from Mycolicibacterium tokaiense, assembly GCF_010725885.1. Classification (NCBI taxonomy): domain Bacteria; kingdom Bacillati; phylum Actinomycetota; class Actinomycetes; order Mycobacteriales; family Mycobacteriaceae; genus Mycobacterium; species Mycolicibacterium tokaiense. The sequence goes on from NZ_AP022600.1 coordinate 3,689,527, forward strand.
GGACGCGGTGTTCCTGGTGGGGCTGGCCGACGGCACCCTGCCCATCTCGCACGCGCTGTCCCACGGTCCGGACAGCGAGGCCGTCGAGGAAGAACGCCGCCTGCTGTATGTGGGCATCACCCGGGCGCGGGTGCATCTGACCCTGAGCTGGGCCCTGTCCCGCACGCCGGGCGGTCGGCAGAGCCGTAAGCCGTCGCGTTTTCTGGCCAGCATCGCCCCCAAGCCGCCGCCGGACCGCGGGGCGGGCCGCAAGCAGCGCGGACCGGCCAAGCGGTGCCGGGTGTGCAACGCCGAGCTGAACACCCCGTCGGCGATCATGCTGCGCCGGTGTGAGACCTGCGCGTCCGACATCGACGACGAACTGCTGCTACAGCTCAAGGACTGGCGGTCGCGTACCGCCAAGGAGCAGAAGGTGCCGGCATTCGTCGTGTTCAGCGACAACACATTGATCGCGATCGCCGAGATGCTGCCCACCGACGAGGCGGCGCTGGTGACCATCCCCGGCATCGGAGCGCGCAAACTCGAGCAGTACGGCGCCGATCTGCTGGCGCTGGTCCGAGGGCGATCGTGAATTGCCGTTTGTGCAGGTCAGAAAATTGCTTGTGCACATCCGCCCCGACCGTTTAGCCTCGAACCCGTACGACCCACGGCCGTCAGATGGCCCGCGCACATGGAGAGGAGGAGTCCCGCCAATGATCGATCACACGACTTTCGGCGCAGTAGGCAGCAATGCCGCTGTGGCGTCTGCGGCTGGGGCTCCCCGTTCTCTGCAGCGTGGGAATGGTGTTGCGGTGATGACCGCACCGCCCAGCGCCCCCGCGGCTCACGCCGCCTGGGCGGTTGCCGCCATTGCGCCGCAGCGCAAGCGCCGCACCGCCGCCGCGACTGACGCGTCCGTGGATCGGAGGTTCCTCTAGAAGCCCGACACACCAGCCACTTGGCCACGGACCCGAAGTCACCCGGATCCGTGGCCATCAGTGTCTGACGGGGATGACACCCGACACACCTGGTCCGGATCTCGAAGCAACACACGAGAAGCCATCAGACCAGGAAGCAGGTGAAGGACATGTCAGCCCTGACGGTCCCTGTCGCAGAGGACACGCAGAAGCTGCCGATGCTGCCTTGCCATGTCGGGGACCCCGATCTGTGGTTCGCCGAGACCCCCGCCGATCTGGAGCGCGCAAAGGTGCTGTGCGCCCAGTGCCCGATCCGCCGGCAATGCCTGTCGGCGGCGTTGGAGCGCGAAGAGCCGTGGGGAGTGTGGGGCGGCGAGATCATCGAGCGCGGCTCGATCGTCGCCCGCAAGCGCCCGCGTGGCCGGCCCCGCAAGGATTCGGTTGCAGCATGAGGGATTTGTGGAGTTTCAGCGGCGAATGGCGCCGCTGAAACTCCACAAACCGCTGTCTAATCGGGGTCGGCGAACCCGGGCACCAGGTCGACGGCGATCTGGCGCACCGGGACGTGGGCGTCGAGCTGGCAGGAGATCGCGACGATCGAGGCGATGACCCGCATCGGGATCGCCAGCTTGGCCGGGATGTCCATCTGCCGGGCGGTGCGGATCTGACCGGCAGCGCGGTCGAGGTCCACCGCGGCCATCTTCTGCAGCCACTTGCGGGTGTAGTGGAACTCGTCGACTTCCAGCGGTTGCACGTATTGCTTGAGCATGTCGTCGATGTCGGCGGTGGAGACCTTCTCGCCCTTCTGGATGAAGCCGATCTTCTCCATGGTGGGCAGCAGTTTGTCGTAGTCCCTGTCGACCGCGTAGCGCAGCATCTGGCCCAGCTCGCGCGGCATCCCGCCGGGCAGCGGAGCGACGGCACCGAAGTCGATAACACCCATCTTGTCGCCCTCGAGAAGCATGAAGTTGCCCGGATGTGCGTCGCCGTGCATCATCTCCAGGCGCCGTGGGGCGTCATCGGTGAGCTCAAAAAGCCGATACCCCATCAGATCTCGTTGATCCTGGGTGCCAGTGCGGATGATCTGGGCCAGCGGGATGCCCTCGATCCACTCGGCGATCACGACCTTGGGCGCACTCGCGATCACCGCGGGGACCACAAAATGCGGGTGGTCCTTGTAGGCCTTGGCGAAGGCGCGTTGGTTGTCGGCCTCCAGCCGGTAGTCCAGCTCCATCTCGGTGCGCTCGATCAGCTCGTCCACCACGCCCTGGACATCGGCACCGGGGGAGAGCTGCTTGAAGATCGACACCATGCGCCGCATGGTCTTCAGGTCGGCGCGCAACGCCTCATCCGCACCGGGGTACTGGATCTTGACGGCCACCTCGCGGCCGTCGGACCAGATGCCCTTGTGTACCTGGCCGATGCTGGCGGAGGCGACGGGGGCGTCGTCGAAAGACGTGAACCGGTCCCGCCACTTGGTGCCGAGTTGCTGGTCCAGCACCCGGTGCACCTTCGCCGCGGGCAGAGGCGGCGCGTCCTTCTGCAGCTTGGTCAGTGCCTCGCGGTACGGCTCGCCGAACTGCTCGGGAACGGCGGCCTCCATGACGGAGAGCGCCTGGCCCACCTTCATGGCGCCGCCTTTGAGCTCACCCAGGACGGTGAAAAGTTGGTTGGCGGCCTTCTCCATCAACTCCGCGTTGACGTCGTCTCTCGACTTGCCGGTCAGCCGCTTGCCGAAGCCGAGTGCGGCGCGGCCGGCGAAGCCCACCGGCAATGTCGCGAGCTTGGCATTGCGCGCGGCGCTTCCTCGTCTGATGTCTGCCACGCCACCATCATCCATGACCTTCCTGTGTCCCCGTGTTCCGATAGGGCAACGGGGGTTGTCAGCAGGCGCAACGCGGGTGACGGGGCCAGTGCCGGGACGTGATGGTGCTACTGGTCGCGTCGAATTCGAGTGTGGTGGACAGCGTGGTGGGCGGTCGTGGCCCGGGTGTGCCACGCATCGCCGCGAGCACCGTGTTGATCTGGCCCAGCGCCAGCGCGGCGGTGGCCAGCACGGTGGCCCGGTCTGCGGAGCCCACGGTGTCGCGCAGCTGCGCGGCCACCACCGGCCAGGCAGCGTCGCGGTCGCTGCGGTGCAGGTCGGCGCAGTCCAGGCAGCTGGTAGCATCTTAGAGGGCACTACTGCGAATCGGGGTCGAAATGGCGTCTGACCGGTGCGTTCTCTACGCCCGCATCTCCTACGACCGCAGCGGCGAGCGAGTCGGGGTCGATCGCCAGCTCGTCGAGCTCCGCAAGTTGGCTAAGCAACGCGACTTCGAAGTGGTCGCCGAGGTCACCGACAACGACATTTCCGCGAGCAAGGATCTCCACAGGCCGGGTTACGAGAGCATCTGGGAGTTGGTGCGCGCCGAGCAGATCGATGCCGTCGTGGTGTGGCAGACGAGTCGCCTCACACGCAGCCGGCGCGAACGGGCCGCGGTGATTTCCGAGTTCGGCCGTCACCGTGTGGACGTGGTTGCCGTCAAGGGACCGTCACTGGAGTTGCGGACGGCCTACGGCCGTGGTGTGGCCGATCTCATGACCGCCTTCGACACCATGGAGAGCGAAGTGAAGAGTGAACGAGTTTCTGCCGCCATCGCAGATCTCGCTCGCAAGGGTCGCGCGTGGGGGCTGACTCCATATGGCTGGGATAGCGCCGAGGCTGGCGTCTGGACGATCAACAGGCACGAGGCCGGCGTCGTCAAAGAGATCGTTGGGCGCATACTTGCGCACCAAACGCTCAACTCCATTCAACGGCGGTTGAACGAACGCGGCGAGCCGGCGCCGGCCTTCGCGCTGTGGCAGAAGCTCCCCGAGGACCTCCGCGAGCAAAGGTTGGCCAAGCTGGTCGCCAAGGGGCGTGGCGTTCCATCCCGTCGGTGGGCCGACTCAACCATCCGTGCCATCGCGCTGCGCGACGCCAATGCAGGGGTGCGGGCCCGCCTCGATGACGCCACGGTGACCGCCGGCTGTTGGCCCGTCATCATCAAACGGACTCAGCACGAGCGTGTGCGAGCGATGCTCAGTGCACCGCAGCGCCGCGCGCACACCGGCCCGCGCCCCGGTGCTCGTCGGCATCTGCTGACCAGCGGCATTGGCCTGTGCGGGCCCTGCGGAGGTGTGCTGCGCGTGGCCACGCGCACTGGGAGACGAACCGAGCAGCGCATCTATCAATGCGCGACGAAGGGCTGCACGGGGCGCCGGCAGGACCATGTTGACGCACTGGTGGAACGCGTCGTCATCGGCCGGCTGGCCGATCCGGAGGTGTGGGCACGCATCACCGCGTACTCCGACGACGGCGACGAGGCCTCACAGGCACTGATCGAGCGGTGCGAGGGTCTACAGCGCCGGCTAGACGACGCGGCCGACCTGTACGCGCAGGGCGGCATCACCGCGGCGCAGTTGCAGCGAATCACGGCGACGATCGCGCCCGACCTGGACATAGCGCAACGCGAGCGCGACGCGGCCTTACGTACCACCGACGTCACTGAGCTGGAAGACCTCGCCGGCCCCGAGGTGGCCACCCGGTGGGGGGCGATGGCGGTATCTCAGCGCCGCGCGGTCCTCGATGCCCTCGGCGTGACGGTGACGCTGCTCCCGCGCGCGAAAAAGGGCCCAGGATTTGAGCCCGAGACCGTGAAAGTTACTTGGATTCTGCAACCCAGCTAACGCTGCCACCAGCAGTAGCTCACGGCGTATGTCTATAACTGTGACGCGATGTCATACCCAATGACGTTGCCGCAGGCGCAAACAAGTGCCTAGAGTCATCGTTAACAAATACGAATGGCGACCATGGCGACCTGATGCATAGCAATGCCGCGCGGACGTCTCTCCGAAAAGGTGGGGTGTTTATGACGGTGCAATCTGAAGTTATGGCCGTTGCGCGGGCTGTCCGCGACGGAAATCCCGAGGCGGAATCCGAAGCGCGGCAACGACTTGCCGAAGCCAAAATTAAAGCTTATGTGCAGAAAACGCTCTCCGCGGCGCCGCCATTGAGCGACGATCAAATCGCCCGTCTCGCTGCGCTTTTGAAACCTCGGCGCCGGCGGTGACTCCGCGGGTAAACGCTGCCGCGGCGCCGCGTCTGGCCGACAGGAACGGTGCCGCTACAGCTCACTCAACAACAACCGGGGGCTGTCGGGATATCGATATTGGTCCCGATCCTGGCGCGGTGACCTCGTGACGGCATACGAGACGATTGTCGGGAGGCTGAGCGACGATGGCAGGAAAGTTGTCGAGAAGGCCGACGGTCACGCGCAGGCGGAGTGCCCGGCCCACGATGATCACAATCCGTCGCTGTCGATCGCACCGCGCAAGGATGGCCGAGGGGTCGTGATCTGTTGCCACGCCGGATGTGATTATCTCGACGTGCTCGACGCGCTCGACTTGTCCCCGCGCGATCTGTTCGACGACGAGAGTTTGCAGCGGGTCTATAGTCCGAGGCGCACATACGACTATCCAGATGGCCGAAAGGTGCACCGGAAGCCGGGTAAGTCGTTTCCGCAGATCGTTCCCACGGTTCGAAATCCCGACGGTCACAGTCTGTTTCATGCTGATCGTGTAGGCGGCGCCACTACCGTCTATTGGCCCGAGGGCGAAAAGGACGTCGAGGCCATTGAGGCGCTCGGTGCCGCGGCGGTCTGCTCGCCGATGGGTGCGGGCAAGGCGCACCGCGCCGATGTGGCGCCGCTGCAGGGCCGGCATGTGATCGTCGTGGCCGATCGAGATGGACCAGGGCGTAAACATGCCGACCAAGTGGTCGCGCTTCTGACCGGTGTCGCGGGATCGGTAACCGTGGTAGAGGCCAAGGTCGGAAAGGATGCCGCGGACCACATTGCCGCGGGTCTGGGTCTCGATGACCTGGTGCCTGTCGCGGCCGGGTCGCCGCCTGCCCTGGCCACGCTCGAGGACGCGCACGCGGTGTTCAAGCGCTGGTTCGGAGACGACTACGACACCGACGCTCTCGACGCTGTACTGGCGACGGCGGCAGTCGAACGGCTCGACGGCGATCCGCTGTGGATGTTGCTCATATCGGGTAGCGGCAACGCGAAGACCGAGACGGTCCAGTGTCTTGACGGTATTGACGCGATCGTCACCAGCACCATTTCGTCCTGCGGTGCGCTGCTGTCGGCGACCGCGAAGAAGGAAAGGGCCAAGGACGCAACCGGCGGGCTGCTGCGGAAATTGGAGCCGCGCGGCGTAATGGTCGTCAAAGACGTGACCTCGATTCTGTCGATGTCCGGTGATGCGAAAGCCGAAGTGCTCGGCGCACTCCGCGAGGTCTACGACGGCCGCTGGAGCCGCAACGTCGGTACCGACGGCGGGCGCACTCTGGAATGGGCGGGTCGCATCGCCGTCATCGGAGCCGTAACGACGGTGTGGGACCGGGCCCACTCGGTTATCGCGTCTATGGGAGACCGGTTCGTGCTGATGCGCATGGATTCCACAACGGGGCGGCAGGCGGCTGGGCGCCAAGCCATCGGAAACACCGGTAGCGAAGTTCAGATGCGCGCTGAGCTTTCCGCTGCGGCAGCCGGCGTGATCGCCGGCATGGATACCACGACCATCGAGATCAGCGACGTCGAATCGGACGTGCTCCTTGCTGCGGCCGACCTGGTGACCAGAGCCCGCACCGGTGTCGATTATGACTACCGCGGCGACGTCATAGACGCCCACGCGCCCGAAATGCCCACGCGATTCGCGAAGCAGCTCGCGCAAGTGGTGCGTGGCGCCGTGGCGATCGGCATCGACCGGCCCGCGGCGTTGCGATTGGCCATTCGGTGCGCTCGCGACTCGATGCCGCCGCTACGGTTAGCGATCATCGACGACATCGCGGCGCATCCGAACGGCTCGACGGCGGAGGTCCGCAAGCGGTTGGGGAAGCCGCGCGCGACGGTCGACCGCCAGCTGCAGGCGTTGCACATGCTTGACGTGCTCAAGTGCGACGAGGAATCGATCACCTGGGGTGGAAAGGACGCGACTCGGTGGACATACCGCCTCGCCGATGGCATCGAACCAACAGCGCTCGACCCGAAATCAGTACCAGATTTAGCGTCACGTACCCCTACGCCCCACAGAAGTATGGGGGGTCAGACCGACGAACCAAGTGATCTACACGCACCCCCCGCTAAATCTGGCACCGATCGGTGCGTCGATTGCGGCACACCGCTGACCGTGCCCGAGTCGGTCGCTCGCCAGCGATGCCGCGAATGCGCATTCGATGGCTGAGAACGGCCGACCCCGAGTAGCGGCGTTCCGCGTGGTCGATCAGGACGACGATCACCGAAACGCGGCCTGCCGCCTGGAGGGGGCGGGTCAGTTGGTGACGTCGACTGAGCTGCCCTCTGAGGTTCGCTGCCTGCCGCACGGGCTGGTTGCGCAGATTTGGTTGCGCGCCGCGCTAGCGCCACCGCAGCGGTTCGAGCCGTCGTCGCGTCCGGACCCGTTGGCGGTGCCGAGGCCAGAAGGGTTTCGGCGCCAATCGTGGGCGAACCTGGAGCCGGAAGCGCGCGCCGCCATCGCCGACGCGCTCAAACCGGAAGAACGGAGCTTCTAACGGTGTTCCGCCAGAATAGGAGAATCACAATGTCCGAAATTCAACCGCAACAGCTGAATCCGATACCGCTGGTGCTTCTCTCGGTCGAACTGGACGTGCAAATCGACCGAATTGTCGACCTTCTCGGCGTCCAGACAGTGTTTCGCGGCGCCACGGGTTTGCGGTGCTGTTCACCAGCGGCCGCCCTCGAACTGGTGCAGCGACGGGATGCCGAGGTCGCCGAGCGTGCGCGACAGCGGCGACGGGTGCCGGCGCGAGCCGATTCCGCAGTGAGTCAGCTCCGCCCAGAACTTGAAACGCGCCCCGTCGTGCGCCCTCCTGCGGGCGATGCCTGATGACCTTCAAGGATGGATTCTGTGATTCCAGCGGCCTTTCGGTTGCAGACGAGGCCGCGCTGGGTGAAGCACCTTGGTTAGAGCCATATCTTGAGCCTGGTGACATCGGTCTGTCGAATGCAAGTGTGCGTTGGCAACGGGCTCAAGAGGAGTTGGAGACAGATCCAGACGTCCGGGCGATCCCGCGAGCGCGAACAGCGGGCGGCCTGCTGACGACAGAGCTAGACCCCTCCGGAGCGATCAAAGAGGCCAACCAGTGAGGCCGCCAGACAGGCCGGCTGTCCGTCGTCGGGACGTCGACGTCGAGCCGGGAGGCCGCTTCTTCCGGGCGCTGGCCGTACCTGTCGACCAGGTGTACATCACACGTGACGGTTCGGCCGGAATCATCGCCGAGATCTGGGATGCGGAATCGCTCCGGGAAATGCCAAGCGAAATACCGCTGTTGGTGCACCACTTTCGTGCGTCGGTTCCGATCGGCGTAGTCCATACCGCTGCTTTCGGACCTGCTGGCCTTTGGGTAGAGGGCGAATTGTTGGGCAGCGAGGGCGAAGTCGAAGGCTGGAGATCAAAATGGGCGGCGGGCGTCTACTCGGGTGTTTCGATCGGATTCAGGCCAAGTGGCCGCCAGATCTTCCGCCGATCGCCGGTCAGTGGCCAGCCGCCGTTGCTGCTTCGGCGGGGGTGCATCATCGAGGAGTTATCCGTGACGCAATGGCCCGCGTACTCCAAGGCCGGCGTGATGAGCGTCCGCCGGAAATCCATGAGGGCCGACGCCGCCGAGCGCGAACTCATTGAAACTGAACACCAACTAGCACAACTTGACATGTGGAATGCGAAACGGAAGGCGAAACAACTGTGATCTGTCTCGGCGAGTGCGAGCTGGCCTACGTCGAGCGGGGGCGGCTGCAGTGACGGCACCACAATTTGTCCCGCCTGGCTCCCAGTTGTTGATCGCGCGCGATGCCGACGCGCGTGTCGTACTCGCTCGTCACCGTACCGAGGCCCGCCTGCAGCCGTTAATTGCCGTCACGACGGCCGGGGGAAAGCGCTTCGTGCTTGAATTGTCAGAGGGCGACTTTCGCAACCTTGCGCTCTCCATCAGCCAGTGGGCTGCCGCCGATGAGCAGCAGGTCGCGATGTGGTACGAGGAACTAGGCAACGGCGAGACTGGCCGGCGGCTGAGACCATGACTCAACCACCACCCCGGCGACGGCGGGTGAACCTGCGACAAGGCGGCGCGACGCCACGCAAACGCACACCGCCGGAGCAGCAAGCCCACTCGCAGCGGTATCCGGGTTCGCACCGGCGAATACGGGGGGAATGGCGGCTACTAGTCGAGCGCGGCGAATGTATCTGCTGCCGGTGTGGGAAACCCATTCCGGGATGGCAGGCCAGCGGTCGGGGTAGCGGATTCCATCTGGAGCACGCCGACGGCGTGGCGGGTCCGGTCTACCGCAGCCATCCTCGGAAGGTACCTGCGGCAGGGTATTTGGGCGTATCGCACAGCGCGTGCGGTGTATCTGCATCGCATCGATCGTCGCCGCGTAGGACCACTCGGCGCAGCACACCAACCAATCCACGGGCACGGGCGTTGGACTTCTTCGGGCCGGTCGAGCCCACACCACCACCGCCAAAGCGTCGACGCAGACAACAGCATCAGGACAAGCCGGCCTTAAAGTTCTTCGACGTTATCGACGATAAGTGAATCGTGGTGTTGCTGAACAGTAGCTGTTTAGCTAAATACTTGGGTGCAACAACGTGATTCGCGGGAGCAGCCTGACCTGATATGGACGTGACCACCGTCCTGGGCGTGGTGGTCAGTACGTCAGCATTAACGCCAGATATGCTGTCATGCAAGGCATTTCAGGCTATCGACGCAAATAGACCAGCAATAGTTAGAGTACAAGCATGTCTTCGTCATGCGGGAACCGCCTTTTTTAGGGGCCCCTCGAAGCCTGGCACGTAAGTCCTGGCCTGATCTATTTCTCGCCGATTTTCCGCAAGGCGGCCAAGAGCAACGCTCACATTCGGTCGCATTTTCAGCTAGCGGCTAAGGTATTACCCGAGTCGGGATTGCTTGCTAAAGAGTCGGTGGCCAATCGTAGCCCTTCTGAGTGCAAACCGCGTTTAGCAGCAGATACTCTGGACGATCCTGCCAATCGTCCGGAAGTGCAACGGGGATAAGCGCAGAAGCCTCAATCATTCTGGTCGGCCTGGCCTTATCGGCCTCAAGGTTCAGCTGGCGGACCACCAGAGCCTGGTACAACGCCATGAGGATCCGCGAGGGCGGATCTTCTCGTTCGGCTTCTTCCGCGGCCTCGCGATACAGTCGCATTCCCTGCGCAATGTCCCCGGACGCCAAGAAAGCTAGCCCGAGGGTCGCTCGGAAGACGTACATGTTCTCTGCAATCGGCTTCAGGACGCGAATAGCAACTTCCGGGCGACCGGCCATTGCAAGAACATAAGCGGCGTTGTTTATGACCGCTTCGTCCCCGGGGAACTGTTTCAACGCATACTCAGCGATGACGGCCGCTTCGGACCACCGAGATAGCCCGATGCCCACGGCTAGTAGCGCTGCTGCGGCCGCCATGGGGTTCTCCGGCTCAAGTGAGAACCATCTGTTCGCGGCGGCGCCGGCGCCCTCATTGTCGCCCTCCAGCGACGTGATGCGGTACTCGACGAACGCGCGTTGGATTGCCGTGAGGCTGTCTTCCACCCGCACGTAAGCTTCTCGAAGTGTTGACGCCTCATGGCGCTTTCGAGCCATCGATGCGAAATTCACTACAACGGCTTCGTTGTCTGGAAACTCCGCCATAAGGGCCGCGAGCTGCTGTGCTGCTTCATCGCGAGCTATACGCCCCAAGGAATGCCTGTATCGCACCAAGTTTGACCAAGTTCGACCCTGTGTGCCTCGATCTCCCTCGCGTTTTGCCTCTTCCGCAGCCCGCGTAAGTATGGATACTGCCTTACTTAGTTCGCCTCGCAAAATGAAAGCGCGTGCCTGTATTTCAAGTAACCTCGCATCGAAAATCACGCGTCTTGCCTTTAGAGATGCAATCTCTTGAGCCAGCTTTTCGCTGTCCTTGCAGGCTAGAAGAAGATCAAGATAGAGAAGGGCAGCGTCTCTCCTGCGTGGAGCAGTGCGAGTTGCGCGCAAGGCTGCGCGAGTCGCCCCACGCATTGCACCCAGATTCCAGAGCGAGAAGGACAGATTTAGTAACGAACTAGTGTCGCCTGCGTCTTCTGACAAAGCCTGCCGAAGAAAATGAGCTGCTTGCTGAAAATTGCCCGCACTTGCTAGTAGATAGCCGCGGAATGCCGCAACAGCGGCACCGTCGTAGGGTTCAAGTGCCTGCTGTGCTTCGTCGAGCTCGTTAAGCTCTTCAGCAACGCAGGCAAAAGTCACACTAAGTGACTTGGGTAAAGGAGCGCGGCGAAGCGCGTTGTAGGCGTATTTGGCGTCACCGAGACGCAAAAGGACTTCTGCTGCGATGCTTGCCGACGGGGCGTCTGTCCAAACTGGACCGTCCGTGCCCGTGGTGACGCAAAGGTCAATAGCTTCTCGAGCGGCCATCAAGGCTGCCTCTGTGTCACCTAGCGACGCTTCAGTCTGTGCCAGAGCGGAAAGTGTTGTTGAACTGCGCCTTGCCTGAATTCGACGCACTGCGTAATCGCGCGCGCGCTCAGCGTCATCCAAGATCTGTTGGCCGATGGTGGCGTGGGTCCTGAAGGAATCGCGTGAGGTGGTCATCGCGGGAACTTCGTAAGCGGGGGCTACTGGTCCCACCTTCGCGGATGATGCGTCGTCGTTCGGGCGAACAACTTCTAAGGTACCCAGAACGGTCATTCATGCGCTCCTAGACTTCTTGTAGCTTGTTCGACGTGTCTCGACTGCGAGTCTGCGGCTCATAATGTCCGCACGAGCCAAAAGCCAGAGCAGCCCGTTGTCGGGTGCATAGCGCTTGCCGCGCCGGGGCCGCGGTTGCCGTTCAGACGGCACCGGGTCGCACAGTTGTTGTACAAGCCGTACCGCCTCCTGCCTAATTGGGGGCGCCACCTCCGCGGCCATGATGTCGAGCGCTAGGCGGTACCTGGGCCGCAACGTAGACAGATCGCGAGGCGCACCGTTTCGAAACTCTTGTTCCCCTTCATTTCTCGCGTTTTGCCACGATCCGATAGCGAGAGCAGTCATCGGGTGCCCCGTCGCGAGCTCGACGAAGAGAGAACCTAGCCCGTAAAGGTCGGCGTTGCGGAAATCGGCCTCAGTACCTCCGCCTTGGCAGTAAAGATGTTCGGGCGGCGCGAATTCGGCGTCGCCGCGGCCGAAAACGTAGTTGATGGCCGGCACCGTTGCTGGTTCGGTCATGTCCTTCGACCTTCCCAGGTCGCCAATGCGCACCTGGGTGTCACCCTTGTGCACCATTAGCAGGCAGTTGCCACTCTTCAAGTCGCGGTGCGCAACCCTGGCGAGGTGCATTTGGTGGATGCCTTTTACGGCGCCCCGCCAGTGCGCGAGTCTCTCGGGCCAAGGCAACGCCGCTCGCTGAACTGGATCCAGAATCAGCTCATCGAGTGCGCCGGATGCCAGCGATAGAACATGGTACTTAAGGGCAATCGGGATGGATGTTCCATTCGGCGCCACTACCATGTACTGGAAGGTGCCAGATTCGATCCAATTCACGACACTGGAGCAGCGATTCAGCTTATCGAGAAGGGTTCCTTCTCGGTCGAACTCAGCGGCTGCGTTCGCTATACCGTTCGGTACGAGTATCTTCATCGCAAATCGAGAACCGCTCGACTGCTTCGTAACTTCGAACACAAGACCAAAGGTTCCGACGCCGATGCAAGAGTTAAGCAGGTACCCGTCCACGTCCTGACCCAACAGACTTGGAATCCAGGTTCGCGCGTTGCTCATTCAGTAGACTCTGGTCCATAGCGCTCTCGAAGGTGTGCAATTGCGTCAGGATGGGCGCGAAGAATCTCGACGATGTCCGCGGGGACGTCACCCTGAGCGAGCCATATGACGTCTGCGGACACGCCGTAGTACGAGGAAAGACGTTTGGTGACTTCGGGCGCGAGCCCGCGCTGGCCGCGTTCAAGTCGCGACAGTTGCGACGGCGCGACGCCAATGTCTGCGGCGGCGCTACGCAGTGATCTGCCCTGCTGACGCCGGAGCTCGCGCAGCATATTTGCCGTTTCGGGGGTGGAAGCCACACAAACGAGTGTATGCACTGTTGCCGATTCTGGCAACAGCGCCGACAGGATTCTACACCATCTCGCCGTACGTGTGGCGGCAGGCGCACCATGTGGGATGAAGTCGTATAGCCCACAGGTTGTGCCCGTTAAGGATGGCAGAGGCGGGCGGAGGCAGCAGGGGCGGTAGGGGGTCCCTCGCGCAGGCGACGCCACTACGTGGCCCACGCCCTCGATGGTTGGCTTCTTGCAGTAGCTCCCTCGGCAAGCGCGGTTCTACCGGCTTGGTGGTGGCGAACTGTCTGCCTCGGCGAGTTTCCATGACTTCCGGCTGACCCCGCCAAAGCGGGCATCGCGAGTCCCGCAATTCGCAAATCGAATCAAGGCGAGTCTTTCGGTACCGAAGTAATCGAACGAGGGACGGCGGATAAGAAGGTTGAAAGAATTGGAAATCGAAGGATATAGACAGCCATTATGGCAGAAATCACGACAAATACCCAGGATTCTAATGGTGATCGCCGTCCGCCGTTATTGGCATCCGTGACCGCTTTGGCAAAATCGTGCTGACCTTGTAACTGGCCCAGATCGAAACTGGACGCATTTACCAGATGAGGCTCGCTCAGAATGTCGTCGCGGATGACAATCCAAGCTTGAAAAACAAAGATCGCAAAAGCTATGATCGTAAAGATTGTGAATATTTTGAGCTTTCTACGCAGATGTTTGAAGCGAAGAAACCACCTCTCGCTAACGGCGTCGAGTGCGTCGTTAGATAGGTCGATTCCTCTTTTCGAGCTGGCGACTTCTGCGCCGCGAATTGTTCCGACGAGCTTCGCTCTCCTCGGGGACGTGTGAAGTAATTCAACGATAAATCCGTCAGAGGGATCCAAGAAGTCGAACGATAGTCTGGCGCACTGGGGATCGTCTGAGCCAAACTCACACTTCGCGTCGATCTGTTCACGACTAACTGTGAGCACGCGGGCGTGCAAAACGACAGCGTCCGATTCGAGCTCCAGGCGTAATTGGTCGGTTGGCACGATGTCGGACCCCCGGACTGTATCGCCGCGCGCGTTCCACATAGCGAATCGCGTTCTGCTTACGCTGAGAATCTTGCTTCCGTCAAACTCCATGTTGAGCCGGTCGAGGATGCCATCGTCCGAATCGATGATCACGTCGAAGTCAGCTGCTGACCGCAGGTCCGGCCGCTGCCGTCCCCGGCGCGCGAAGAACCATGCTGCTGGGATGCCGATAACCGCAATGACGAAGCTTGCCCAGCCCAAAATCACGCTCGAATCCATGGTCCCCCTCGTCGGCCTGAACAGACGCGGCTGACAACGTTGATCGCCGACGTTGTCACCCCCGCGGCCTATCGAACCACAACAGCCGTTCGGCTATCTGACGACGATAAGAATCGTGACATGCGGGTAGTGATGCCCTCTGACAGTCGCCAAGACAACTGGTCAGACCCGGCAGCACCAGCGGACCCACCAGGCCAACTCCGTCGCGAACCCGGACCTGCAGGTGCGGTAACCGGGTTTCGCGCAGCTCCCGCAGCAACCGCGGGTCGGCCACCAGGTAGTCGGTCAGCACCACCAGATCCGTCACCCCGGGTCGCACCGAGGCGTGCGGCTGGCTGCTGTGCTTGACGCGGGCGCCGCAGCGAGTCAGGCCGTCGAGGATCACATCGGCCAGGGGTCCGCGGCCGTGCACTCGGATCGCCGGTGCGCGACCGGTGCGGGCGCTGGGGTGGGGCCGCGCCACCCCGGCACTCACCAGGGCACCGATCAACACCGTGAGGTCGTCGGCACCGAGCTCGCCGTGGCGGGCTGCCTCGCGGGCCAGGTCCTCCAGGCCGGCGGTGGCCTGCATCCGGCGCAGCACCGCGGCCAGCGCGACGGGGGTCAGCCCGCCGGGCGGCCGAACGGTGACGGCTCGACGCGGATCCCAGCCCACCTGAACGGTGCCATCCGGGCGCAGCAGCACCGGCATCGCGGGGTCGAGGCTGTAGCGGCCGGCCATGCCGCCGACTGTGGCACGTCGCGGTCAGGCCGGGTTTTATTTGTCCACAGGGGGATCGTCGGGGCCGCGACCCAGTTCCTTCTCGAACTCGGCGATGGCCTTGTCGATGTCGTCGGCGCTGGTGTCGCCGCCGATCACCCGGTCGATGAACCCGGCGGGCTCATCGAGATCGTGAGCGTTGGGCAGCAGGTCGGGGTGCTGCCACACGGCGTCGCGGGCATCGGTGCCTGCAGCTTCGGTCAGTCGTTCCCACAACACGGCCGCCTCGCGCATCTTGCGGGGCCGCAGCTCCAGACCCACCAGGGTGGCGAAGGTCTGCTCGGCCGGGCCGCCGGTGGCGCGGCGCCGGCGCAGCGTCTCGGCCAGCGCGGAGGCGCCGGGGATCCGGTCACCCAGGGCGGCCGCGACCACGGTCTGCACCCAGCCCTCGATGAGCGCCAGCAGCGTCTCCAGGCGTTCCAGTGCCGCGGTCTGCTCCGGGGTGGCCTTCGGCTCGAAGATGCCCTGGTTGAGCAGCTGTTCCATGGCGGCGGGATCAGCCATGGCGGCCGGGTTGAAGCCCTGGGCCAGTTCCTCGATGCCGGACATGTCGATGGTGATGCCCTTGGCGTAGGCCTCGACGTTGCTCAGCAGCTGGCTGGCCAGCCACGGCACGTGGACGAACAGCCGCTGGTGGGCGGCTTCACGCGCAGCCAGAAAGGTGAGGATCTCGGCGCGCGGCTGTTCCAGTCCCGACGAGAACTCCTCGACCGCGTCGGGCAGCAGCGCAGCGACGCCCTTGGGTCCCAGCGGCAGCCCGATGTCGGTGGACGTCAGCACCTCTTTCGAGAGCTTGCCCAGGGCCTGACCCAGTTGGGAGCCGAACGCCATGCCGCCCATCTGGGAGATCATCGCCAGCAGCGGACCGGCCATGCTCTTGGCCTCTTCGGGCAGTGCCGAGGCCCACATGGTCGAGATCTGCTGTGCCACCGGATCGCACAGCCGCTTCCAGGTGTCGATGGTGTTGTCGAGCCAGTCGGTGGCCGACCAGGCGACGGCCTTGGAGGTGCCGGCGGGCAGGGGAGTCACGCCGTCGAGCCAGAGATCGGCCAGGTGCACGGCGTCGGCGATCGCCTTGGTGGTGTTCTCCGGGATCGGCGCGACGAACCCGATGGAGTTCGACGCCAGCTGGCGGGCCAGGTCGTAGTTGACCGGTCCGGCCGAGGCCCCGCCCATGCCCGCGCCGCCCGCGGAGAACATCTGGCCCAGCCGGGTGAAGATCTGCCCCAGGTCGTTCATGTTGAAGTCACCGCCGCCCGCGCCGAAGCCGAACGGGTCGTTCGGGTTCGGGTTCTGTCGGTCCGGATCCTTGTCGGGATCCTTGTTTTCACCGGACGAGAAGCCAAAGGGCAGGTCAGCCATGAGTCCAACGGTACTCATCACCACCAGAGGTTGCGTCAACGGCGCTCACGCTGTCAGTGAATCCGTCCGTGACGCGTACCTGTGTCGACCCGTACGACGACGTTGGCCCTCTCCGGGTGCCCGTACTCTTGCCTCGTGAACAGGCGGATTATGACGCTGGTGGTGGCGCTGGTTCCCATCGTCACCTTCGGCGTGCTGCTGGCCGTGGTGACGGTGCCCTTCGTCTCGTTGGGTCCCGGGCCCACCTTCGACACCTTGGGTGAGTTCGACGGCAAGCCGGTCGTCGACATCGAGGGCACCGAGACCAAGCCCACGTCCGGGCACCTGAACATGACGACGGTGTCCCAGCGGGACGGCCTGACCCTGGGGCATGCGTTGAGTCTCTGGATGTCCGGCCGCGAGCAACTGGTGCCGCGCGACCTGGTGTACCCGCCGGACAAGTCTCGCGAGGAGGTCCAGGAGGCGAACACCGCGGACTTCCAGCGGTCCGAGGACAGCGCCGAGTACGCGGCGCTGGGCTATCTGGATTACGCGCCGGCGCTCACGGTGTCCGTCGTCAACGATCCCGGCCCGGCGGCCGGAAAGCTCGAGCCCGGCGATGCCATCGACGCGGTCAACGGACAGCCCGTCGCCAACACCGACGATTTCATGCGTTTGCTGGAGAAAACCAGGCCGGGGGAGGAGATCGTCGTCGACTACCGCCGCAAGAACCAGCCCGCCGGCACCACCACCATCACCCTGGGCGAGCATCCGGACAAGGACTCGGGTCTGGTGGGTGTCTCGGTGCTCACCGTGCCCTGGGCGCCGTTCTCCATCGACTTCAACCTGGCCAACATCGGCGGCCCATCGGCCGGGCTGATGTTCAGCCTGGCCGTCGTCGACAAGCTCACCACCGGTGACCTCAACGGATCCAAGTTCGTCGCGGGCACCGGCAGCATCGCCCTCGACGGTGCCGTGGGGCCCATCGGTGGCATCACCCACAAGATGCTGGCAGCGCGGGAAGCGGGTGCCACGGTGTTCCTGGTGCCCGCCGACAACTGCGCCGAGGCCGTGACCGATCCCCAGGACGGGCTGGAGATGGTCAAGGTGGAATCACTCGAGAGTGCGGTCAACGCACTCCAGACGCTTTCAGCCGGTGGCGAACCACCCCGTTGCTGACCGACGGTCGGGTCGTTGCCCGAACCGCGTTCAGTACAGTTGGGGCCGTCACAGTACACCCGTCACCACATCGTCACCAGGGAGTTAACACGTGGGTATGCGGCCCGCCGCGCGGATGCCGAAGCTGACTCGGCGCAGCCGGATTCTGATCGCCATCGCCTTGGTGGCGGTGGTGCTGCTGCTGGTCGGTCCCCGACTGGTGGACACCTATGTCGACTGGCTCTGGTTCGGTGAGCTCGGGTACCGCTCGGTGTTCACCACCACCCTGGTGACCCGACTCGTCGTCTTCCTGGTGGTGGCCCTGGGCGTGGGTGCCATCGTGTTCGCGGGGTTGGCGCTGGCCTATCGGTCGCGGCCGGTGTTCGTGCCCACCGTCGGGCCCAACGACCCGGTGGCCCGGTACCGCACCGCGGTGATGTCCCGGCTGAAGCTGGTCGGCATCGGTGTCCCGGTGGCCATCGGCTTCTTCGCCGGTCTGATCGCACAGAGCTACTGGCCGCAGGTCCAGCTCTTCCTCAACGGCGGCACCTTCGGCGTCACCGACCCGCAGTTCGGTCTCGATCTCGGCTTCTATGCCTTCGACCTGCCGTTCTACCGGCTGGTCCTCAACTACGTCATGGTGGCGCTGTTCCTGGCCTTCATCGCAAACCTGCTGGGCCACTACATCTTCGGCGGTATCAGGCTGGCCGGGCGCGCCGGGGTGCTCAGCAAGCCCGCGCGCATCCAACTGGTGGCGCTGGTCGGTGTGCTGGTGCTGCTGAAGGCGTTCGCGTACTGGCTGGACCGCTATGAACTGCTCAGCCACACCCGGGGCGGCAAGCCGTTCACCGGCGCCGGCTACACCGACATCAACGCGGTGCTGCCTGCCAAGCTGATCCTGCTCGCCATCGCGGTGATCTGTGCGGCGGCGGTGTTCTCGGCGCTGGTGCTGCGGGATCTGCGTATCCCGGCCATCGGTCTGGTGCTGCTGCTGCTGAGCTCCATCGTCATCGGTGCCGGCTGGCCGCTGGTGGTCGAGCAGATCAGCGTCCGGCCCAACGCCGCGCAGCGGGAGGCGGAGTACATCTCCCGCAGTATCACCGCGACGCGCGAGGCGTACGGGCTGACCGAGCAGACGGTGAACTACCGCGACTACAGCGGCAACGCGAATGCGACCGCACAGCAGGTGGCCGCCGACCGCGCCACCACCTCCAACATCCGGTTGCTCGACCCGACCATCGTCAGCCCGGCGTTCACCCAGTTCCAGCAGGGCAAGAACTTCTACAGCTTCCCCGAGCAACTGTCGATGGACCGCTACACCGGCGAGGACGGCTCGCTGCGCGACTACGTGGTGGCCGCTCGCGAACTCAACCCGGAACGGCTGATCGACAACCAGCGCGACTGGATCAACCGCCACACCGTCTACACCCACGGCAACGGGTTCATCGCCTCGCCAGCGAACACCGTGCGCGGCATCGCCAACGACCCCAACCAGAACGGCGGCTACCCCGAGTTCCTGGCCAGCGTGGTCGGCGGCAACGGCTCGGTGGTCTCACCCGGACCGGCCCAGCTGGATCAGCCGCGCGTCTACTACGGCCCCGTGATCGCCTCGGCCCCCGCCGATTACGCCATCGTCGGCAGCAACGGTGGCCCGGATCGCGAGTATGACTACGAGACCAACACCGAGACCCGCAACTACACCTACCAGGGCAGCGGCGGTGTCTCGATCGGCAACTGGTTCAACCGGTCGGTGTTCGCCGCCAAGTTCGCCGAGCGCAACTTCCTGTTCTCCGGCGTCATCAACGAGAACAGCAAAATCCTGTTCAACCGCGACCCCGCGAACCGCGTCGAGGCGGTGGCACCGTGGCTGACCACCGACACCAGCGTGTATCCGGCGATCGTCAACAAGCGCATGGTGTGGATCGTCGACGGTTACACCACGCTGGACAACTACCCGTACTCCGAGCTCACCTCGCTCTCGAGTGCCACCGCCGACTCCAACGAGGTGGCCGCCAACCGGCTGCTGCCCGACCGGCAGGTGTCCTACATCCGCAACTCGGTGAAGGCCACCGTCGACGCCTATGACGGCACCGTTACCCTGTACGCCCAGGACGAGTCCGACCCGGTGCTGCAGGCGTGGATGAAGGTCTTCCCCGACACGGTGAAGCCGAAGGCGGACATCAGCGAGGAACTGGCCCAGCACCTGCGCTATCCCGAAGATCTGTTCAAGGTGCAGCGCGCCCTGCTGGCCAAGTACCACGTCGACGACCCGATCACGTTCTTCTCGACGTCGGATTTCTGGGACGTGCCGCTGGACCCCAACCCGACGGCCTCCAGCTACCAGCCGCCGTACTACATCGTGGCCAAGGACATCGCGCAGGATGGCAGCCGGGCGTCGTTCCAGCTGACCAGTGCCATGAACCGCTTCCGCCGCGACTTCCTGGCCGCCTACATCAGTGCGTCCTCGGATCCGGACACCTACGGTCAGCTGACCGTGCTCACCATCCCGGGTCAGGTCAACGGTCCGAAGCTGGCCTTCAACGCCATCAGCACCGACACCGCCGTCAGCCAGGACCTCGGTGTCATCGGCCGCGACAACCAGAACCGCATCCGGTGGGGCAATCTGCTGACGTTGCCGGTTGGCCAGGGTGGCCTGCTGTACGTGGCGCCCATCTACGCCTCACCGGGCAGCAGCGACGCGGCGTCGAGCTACCCTCGCCTGATCCGTGTGGCGATGATGTACAACGACCAGGTCGGTTACGGTCCGACAGTGCGCGACGCGCTGGACGAGATCTTCGGCGCCGGTGCGGGCGCCACCGCGACAGGCCCGGCCCCCACGCCGGGGTCGGCGCTGCCGGCCAACGCGCCGGGGGATTCGCCGCCCCCGAACGCCGCGCAGTCGGTGGAACCGCCTGCCGCGCAGCCTGCGACACCCGCCCCGGAAGCGGCCACCCCGCCTGCCCCCAGCGGTCAGCCGGTCACGCTGTCGCCCGCCCGGGCCGCCGCCTTGGCGGAGGTGCAGACCGCCCTCGACGGTATGCAGGAGGCACAGGTCAGCGGGAACTTCGCCGAGTTCGGTGAAGCCCTGCAGCGTCTGGACGATGCGATGAACAGGTACCGACAGACGCGCTGACAAGGCGTGGCACGCGTACTTAAGATCCACGCGTGCACTATCGGTTGCTCGGCCCGCTGCAGGTGGTGCACGGCGAATCCCAGGTGGACGTCGGCTCCCCCAAGCAGCGGGCCGTGCTCGCGGCGCTGCTGATCGCGCGGGGCCGGGTGGTCTCCACCGATCGATTGATCGATGCGGTGTGGGGTGACGACGTTCCCGGCAGCGCGACGGCCGGGCTGCAGGCTTACATCTCGAATCTGCGCAAGGCGTTGCGTCCCATCGGCGGTGCCGTGTCACCGATCGTGCGGCAGCCGCCCGGTTACGCCCTGGAGGCGGCGAGCACCGATCTCGCGGAATTCGAGGACCGGTGCGCGGCCGCGCGGGCTGCCGTGGCCGAAGGTTCCTGGCGGCAGGCCCTGACCGCGGTCGACGACGCGCTGGCGCTGTGGCGCGGGCCGTTGTTGTCGGACCTGCGCGACGAGCCCTGGGTGCGCGAGGAGGCCGGCCGGGTGGACGATCTGCGTACCGAGTGCGTCGAACATCGCGTGACGGCGCTGCTCGCGCTGGGCCGGGTACCCGAGGCGGTGGCCGAGGCCGCCGAACTGCGTTCCCTGGAACCGCTGCGTGATCGTGGGGCGTGGCTGCAGATGCTGGCGCTCTATCGAGCCGGGCGCACTGCGGAGGCGCTGGACGTATTCGCCTCACACACCAGGACTCTCGACGATGAGCTGGGGTTGGATCCGGGCTCGGAGGTGCGCGACCTGCAGGTCGCGATCCTGCGTCAGGCTCCCGAGCTGGCCGCCTGGCCACGATCCCCGGAGTGGACCGGTGCCGCCGAGGTGCCCGCCCCGGCGGCGACGCAGACGTCGGCGCCGGAGCCGGCGCCGACGGGATTGGTCGGCCGCCACCGTGAATTATTCTCCGCCGCAAGGCTTCTCGATGACGTTATGGCCGGCGGCACGCGATGGCTGGTGCTCACGGGTCCACCGGGGATCGGTAAGACCCGGCTCGCCGAGGAAGTCGCCGACCGTGCGGCACACCGTGGTGCGCAGGTGATCTGGGTCGGATGCCCGGATGAACGCGGCACGCCCGCCTGGTGGCCCATGCGCCAACTGGTCCGCGGGTTGGGCGCCGAGACCGGCCAGGTGCTGCACGTGCCGCCCGATGTCGACTCCGATACCGCGCGCTTCCACGTCTATGAACGCGTCCAGACGTTGCTGGAGCACTGCTCGCGCGCGCAGCCTGTGGCCCTGGTGATCGACAACGTGCAATGGGCCGATCCCACCTCGGCGAGCTGCCTGGCCTATCTGGCCGGGGCGCTGCGGGATCACCGGATCCTGGTGGTGATCACAGTCCGTGACATCGAGCACGGCCCCGAGCTGGCACGCCTGCTGGCAACTGCCGCCCGCGGTGACGGCAACCGGCAGTGGGAGGTACCTGCCCTGGACGGGGCCGAGGTGGCCGTTCTGGCCAACCAGGTGGCCGAGGATGAACTCAGTGACGCCGAAGCTGCGGCGCTGGCCGAGCGCACCGGCGGCAATCCGTTCTTCGTCTCCGAATACGCCCGACTACCCCGGGCCGAGCGCACGGGCGCGGTGTTGCCCGGCGCCATCCGGTCGGTGCTGGACCGCCGCCTGGCTGTACTGGATCCCGCTGTGCTGCAAGTACTTCGAGCTGCCGCCGTGATCGGGGACACGGTGGAGTTCTCCGTGCTGGCAGCCACCACCGGACTCGACGTCGACACCTTGGCCGACCACCTCGACGATGCTGCAGACGAGCGGATAGTGGTGGGCGCCCATGACGGCGAGGGCTACGCGTTCGCCCACGGGCTGCTGCGGACCCAGCTGTTGGCCGACATCCCTGCGCTGCGCCGGCAACGCCTGCACGCCCGGGTGGCCGAGGTGCTCGACGGCGCTGCGGGGGACGCCGCGCTGACGCGCCGCGCTCAGCATCTGGTGGCGGCGCTGCCGTTGGTCGAGCCGGTCGAGGTGGTCGACGCATGCCGTTGTGCGGCCGAATCCGCCACGCAGCGCTGGAGTTCGGAGACCGCGGCGCGCTGGTGGCAAGCGGCGCTCGATGCTTACGACCTGATGCCTGCCGCGCTGCGCAGCGACGACGAGCGGGACGGATTGACGGTGGCGTTGCTGGATGCGCTGGCGCGGGCGGGTCGAGGCCAGACGGTGCTGGAGACCGTGCAGCGGCACATTCTGGAGGCGCTGCACACCGGGCGAACCGCGACCGCCGGACGGTTGGCCGGTGCGCTGCTGCGGGTCAGTGGCGGCTGGCCCTGGCTGGCCCCCGGGGTGGACCCCGGCCCGCTGCTGACGGTGCTCGACCGTGCCGCGGAGTTGGCCACCGCAGATCCGGCAGCCGAAGCGCGCATCCGCGCGGCGCTGGCGGTGGGGCACTGTTATCACCCCGACACCACGGTGGCGGCCGATCACCTGGCACGGAGCATGACGTTGGCGCAGGCCACCCACGACGCCGACGTAATCGCCGATGCACTGATGGGCCACCTGATCACCTACTCAGGCGTCGCCGAGTTCAGCGGCCCCACCGTGCAGTGGGTGGATGAACTGCTTGCGCTGGGGCACAACGGTCTTCGCGAGGACGCCGTGATCGCGCATTCGGTGGCCACCATGGCGGCGATGAACCTCGGCGACGTCGACGGCGCCCAGGCGCATCTGCGGGCCGGGATCGAGGGCAGCGAGGCATTGCAGTTGCCGGTGCTGCGGGCACAGCTGCGCTGGACCGAGGCGCTGATCGCGCTGTGGCGCGGCGACTTCGCCGAAACCGCGCGACACCACGACATTGCGGCGTCGGTGCACGAGCAGACCGAACTGTACGAGGCCGGCAGCGGCATGCTGGCGGCAGCGTCGCTGATCCGCGAGACGGGACGGGTGCCGGAGACCGGGCTGCTGGCCGGGGACGTGCCGGCTGCCGGCGGTGAGGGGATGGTCGGGGTGGTGCGCGTCGCCTTGGCGGCGGTGCGCGGCGACGACCCTGCCGCGGCCGAGATGCTGGTGCGCCGCGGGGTGGACGGCGCCGAGGCGCACGACTGGATGTCGCTCGGTTACCACGTCCTGCTGGCGCAGTTGTGTGCCGATCACGGACTTGCGGGTTTCGCTCGCGAGTTGCTGGCCCGCCTGGATCCGTTCCGCGACCGGATCGCGGTCATCGGGCAGGTGGGTCTGGCAGGCACGGTAGCGCATGCGACGGCCCGATTGCGCGTTCTTCTGGGGGAGTCGGCTGAGGCGGATCTGGCCACCGCCGAGGCGATCAGCCAGCGCACCGATGGCGTCCCATCGCTGGTGCGCTGCCGTCTGCTGCGGCTCGAGCTGGGCGACGGCGACGCGGCGGCTCTCGAACGCGATGCCCGCAGGCTCGGCATGCACGGTGTCGCCGACGCCGCCGCACGCTTGGGGCCGGGCCGGGTGTAGCGCCAAGTTTTCGCCAAGCGAAAGCCAAGGCGGGTCCGCGATGGTGGCTCCACCGAACACTTCGTGCGAAAGGGACTCAGCATGACCGTCACCGACCTGACCGGTGAACACCTCGACGACCACACGGTGGCCCCGCTGCGGGCCCGCATCCGCGGCACCGTGTCGCTGCCGTCCGATCCCGGATACGCCAGGGCGACCCCGTGGAATGTCGCCGTACCGGTGCGTCCGGCTGCGGTGGTGTTCGTCGCCGACGCCCGGGATGTCGCCGAGGCGGTGCTCTTCGCCGCAGCGCACCGCCTGACGGTCGCGGTGCAGGCCACCGGCCACGGTGCTCTGCCGGTGGGGCCGTCCACCCTGCTGGTGCACACCGGTGAGCTCAGCGGGTGTCACGTCGACGCTCACCACCGCACCGCGCTGGTGGGTGCGGGGGTCCGGTGGCAGCAGGTGCTCGACGCGGCCACACCCTTCGGCTTGGCCGCTGCCTGCGGGTCCGCCCCGGGCGTCGGGGTGGTCGGCTTCCTGACCGGCGGGGGTATCGGCCCGCTGGTGCGCAGCATCGGGCTGTCCTCGGACCACGTCCGCGCATTCGAGCTGGTGACGGGTACGGGCGAGATCCTATGGGTCACACCGGATCAGCACGCTGAACTCTTCTGGGGCCTGCGTGGTGGTAAAGGAACTCTCGGCATCGTGACCGCGGTGGAGATCGATCTGCTGCCCATCCCCGAGTTCTACGGTGGTGCACTGTATTTCGGTGCCGATGACGCTGCCGCGGTGTTGCGTGCCTGGCAAGGCTGGCTCGCCGGGCTGCCCGACACGGTGACCACCTCGCTTGCGCTGCAACAACTTCCCCCGCTGCCGGATGTGCCGGAACCGCTGGCCGGCCGGTTCACGCTGGCGGTGCGCTTCGTCGCCCTCGGCGATCCCGCCGAGGCCGAGCAGGTGCTGGCGCCCCTGCGGGCCGTCGCCACACCCCTGATCGACACGGTGTCAGTGATGCCCTACGCGGGCATCGGCGCCGTGCACGCCGATCCGGTGGACCCGATGCCGGTGCACGAAGGGCATGCGCTGCTGCACGAGCTGACGCCCGAGGCGGTGGAGGCGCTGCTGGCGGTGGCCGGGCCGGCGTCGGGTTCGCTGCAGGTCATCGTGGAGTTGCGTCACCTCGGCGGAGCCATGGCCCGGCCGGCCGCGCACCGCAGCGCGTTCTGTCACCGCGACGCCGCGTTCTCCATGGCCACCATCGGGGCGCTGATGCCGGAGATTGCCGAGATGGTGCCGGGGCACGCCGCCTCGGTGCTCGACGCGCTGGCCCCCTGGTCGACCGGGGGAGCACTGCCCAACTTCGGCCCTTCTGCCGATGCGACCAGAGTGGCGCGCTGCTACGACGAGGACACCCTGCACTGGCTGGCCGCCCTGGCGCAGCGGTACGACCCCGCCGGGGTCTTCCGGGTGGGGCAGGTCGCCCGCCATCCGCTGTAATCTGCGTCACGATTACCACCGCAAGCCGGGGTGAAGACCTGCGGTTTCTCGCGTGAAAAGGACGTTGATCAGGCGATTTGGAGCTACCGGGCCGCATCAGTAACCTTGTGTTCACCCGACGCGGGGTGGAGCAGCTCGGTAGCTCGCTGGGCTCATAACCCAGAGGTCGCAGGTTCGAATCCTGTCCCCGCTACCAGGTAAAACGGCCCCCGGAGACTACTCCGGGGGCCGTTTTCATGTCCGATGGGAATACTTTTGGGAACATTCCCAACGCAAAGAACTTGTTGGGAACGGATTGGGAACGCGCGAGCTGTCGTGGCGACCTCGTGCCTGGATCGGTGTGCGCTCAGCGCGGTGCGCTCGGCGAGCGACACCGCATACACGTTCGCTTATCTAGTCGTCCTGGGGATCACGGCCGCACTGGCCCTTGCCCCGCGTCCGGAGCCAGCGTCTCGCGAGTAACACAAGCACGAGGGCCGTTGCCCACCGTGACGAACCATCGGTGGGTGAGTCAAGGTTTGAATTTTGAGCGCGTTGCAGAGGCATGCCCACAGTTTTCGACCGTGGCCGACCCAGGCACCGGAGCAGAACCTCCGCAAGTAATGAGGCCGCGATGCCGAAGAGGAGACTTGCAACAACGAGCGCCTGTTGCCACCGAGCTTGGGAATCTAGATCTAGTAGGCGTGCAGACGGGGCCAGCGGCGATCGAGCAACCCAGTTCAAGGCGTCAGGGCTCTCAAACGTCGGACGACTGTCCTCTATGGCTATGCGAGAGGGTAAGGCACCGGCGTAGATGTCCAGTACTTGAGAGTCTGGCCGCACCCACGTGCCTGGGAGCTCTTCGAATGTGTACGTGCCGCCCATCGACCTAGGGATCGGACTGGGCAGTGCTCCGACAAGAGGCCATGACTCCGAATACCGAGGGCCCTCGAACCAGAGCAGGCTGGGTCGGTGACGAGTTGGCTCCAGCATTCGGCCTATGACGCTTACGGGGGTCCCGAGAAATCCGGGCGGGTCTTGCTCCAACAAACTGGGTACGCATTGCACGGGTTCGGGGATGCTGATCGATATCGCGTCGGTAGGCCCAAGATTAACCGTGTCAGGCGACATTGGGATCTTGACAACACCTGAAAAAGATTGCGCGGTAACAGCTTCTGTCTCAGTCCGATCGTGTGGTAGATATTTCGGCGAGATCAGCCTGGCGTCTCCGCCCATGAGCAGCGTTGCTCGAAAAGGAACTGATGAGTCCGGTTGACCGGCAAAAGAGGTGGTGTTCGCGCAGACTCCGACACTGTATGAGACAGTCGGGTTCGAGTCGCCCGCGCTGGCTTCGTCGCGAGAGACTGTTAGGGCCACTCTGTGTGTCCGCGAACCGTCGTCGCGCATCTGATCGCTAGGCACCACGACTGCTACCCAGCCGGCGAACGGTTGAGCTGACGGGGCTCTCGTCGTGATGTTCGCGATTGGGACATAAAGGGCGATCATCAGCACGCTGACAGCGGCTGTCCAGGTCACTCCTGATGGCTTCATTCGCACTGCTTCGGTGCTTCCCTGGTTCTAGTGCACGGGTTCTGTGTTTGACGCCTGCATCAGGCCGTCAGTTCGACGCTGTCCTCACCGAAGTCGGCAACAATCCGCAAGTGTCCACCGAGTGCGGCGACGTAGGACTGCAGCGTCCTCAACTCCGTATGCGCCAAGTCGCCGCTCTCCAATTGCGAGACCCGCGCCTGCGAGACGCCCATGAGCGCCGCGACGTCGGCCTGGCGAGCGTGGCCGTGCGCCTTCCGAATCTCGGCGAGACGGTAAGCCTGGACGGCTTCATGCATCTGCTTGCGTGCCGAGTCTGCGCGTGCGGGTTCCACGCGACCCTGTTCCACCGCCTCGGCTCGGATCTCACGCCAATTGCGTGCCATGGCTACTCACCTCCCTCGCCGGTCGCCAGCCATCTGGCATAACGCTCGTCCGCGACCGGGATGTTCTTGTCGTACCAGCTTCGCCAGTTCCCGGCCTTGTCTCCGCCGAGCAGCAGGATCGCCTGTCGCTGCGGATCGAAGATGAACAGGATGCGGACGCTGGTACCGGCGGGACGCAGCTCCTTCATGATGTGGAACGTCGAGCCGTTCACCCGGTCCACCGTGGGCCGGCCCAAGGCGGGCCCCTCCGCCTCGAGTAAGTCGATCGCCCCGGTCACCGACGTCATGGTGTCGTCGTCCAGCGTGAAGTACCACCGTTCAACCTCCTCCAGCAGGAGCACCACCCACGCCATCAGTATAACTCCAGCATTATATCGGTCGGGCTTCCTCACTCGAGGTCTGTCGGGTCGGCGTCCTCGTCGTCTTCGGCCCACGCGTGACCGATCAGGAATCCGGCCGCCTGCTCGGCGGCCTCCCGGTCGTCGTTCTGCAGCACGTGGGCGTACGTCTCGAGGAAGAAGCCGACGTTGGCGTGGCCGATGCGTTCGCTGATGACCTTCGGATTGACTCCCGCCCGGAGTGCACCGGTGGCGTACGAGTGGCGCAGGTCGTGAAAGGTGATGCGGGACAAGCCGGCTGCGGCCGACAGACGGTCGAATCGCTGCCGGATCGAGTCCGGGTGCAACGGCCGACCGTCTTCGTAGGTGAACATGTAGCCGCCGGGGTGATAGTCGGGCCCGAAGAACGCGCGCTCGCCGTCCTGGACCTCACGCCAACGGCGCAGTGCGGCCACGGTGGCGCGGTCGATCGAGATGGTCTTGTCGGCGTTGCGCGTCTTGCCGCCGGCTTTGTCGCGAGCCTGCCCACCGACCACCACGCGGTTGTCGTGAACCGCGATGTGGCCGGCGTCGAGGTCGACGGCAGACCACCGCAGCCCGCAGATCTGGCCGCGCCGGATACCCGTCGTGAGCTCCAGCAGGAACAGCGCGCCGAAGCGGTCATGCCGCACCGAGGCGAGGAAGGTCTGAATCTCCTCCGGCCGCCAGACCTGGCGACGGGTGCGCGGCCGTCGGGGCGGCTTCACATTGCTTGCGGGGTTGTCGGTGAGGAACTTCCACGCGACCGCGTCGACCAGGGCGCGATGCATGAACGCATGTACGTTGCGGACCGTCTTGGGTGCGAGACCTCGCGGCGTCGGTTCCGGCACGATGCCGGACCGGTATCGGCGCACCGCGGCGCGGGCGGCGTGAATCGAGGTACCGCAGGCCTCAGACACCGTGCGCGGTGTGGGCTCGTCACCGCGCGCGACGCGCCTCGACCAGTACGCGTACATCGCCGAGTCGTTGTCGCGTTTGACGCGTCCCTCGGCGAGCAGTTTCGCGTAGAGCTTCAGCAGCGTGGGTTCGTCGAGTCGTTGAAGGCGCTCGCCGCCGATGTGCGGGATGACGTACCACCGCGCGTAGTCGCTCCAGCTGCGCCAGGTGGTGGCGTCGAGTGTGGGGTCGACTGCGGTGAGCCATTCCGTCAGGAACTCGCCGACGGTTCGGGTGGAGGGTTTGACGATGCGGCCGCGGTCAGCGTCACGCATCGCGTCACGGCAAGCCTTCCAGGCCTCCCTCTCGGTGTCGAAGCCGCCTTTGGTGATCCAGGGATATGTGCCGGTGGTGGGATCGCGTTGCGGTGAGCGGAATTTGTAGTACCACTTCGCTCCCCGATGGTACACCGATCCCTTCATGACGCGAGCTCACGGAGGCCTGAGGTGACGACATAGACGCGGCCGCCCAGCCGGCGAACCGGCAATTCGCCGGAGTTCACGAGGCGATACGCCGCTGCTCGGCTGATCCCCAGCAGCTCCGCGGCGTGCGGCACGGAGAGAAGCAGGGGCAGTCCCTTGAACGGGTTGTCTTCCATTTTGATCACCACCCTCCACGGAGTCGTGTGGGGCTATGGCCCGTGCGACGTGCTGCAGCGCCTGTGTGGAATTGTCGCCGCGACGTCACGTCGCGGGCTGTTCTGCTCGGCTGCGGTGAGGTTCATCGCGCACCCAACATCACTGTAATTCGCGGTACCGACAGGTTTGTGCAGAGTGTTCGCGCAACGCGTTGCGACGGGTCGCGTAGTGCGCTATGTCGCAACCTGTTTCACGCCTCCGGATTTAACGACACCCTATCTCCCCTCTCCAGCCTTCGTCTCCATTTCCAGTCAATCGCGTCCACATGCATACCGTTGCGTCTCTAAACACAGTGCCTCCCTTAGTCTTATCCCAAGTACTCCACCTCGTCTCACATTCCCAACACCCCCAATTTCTGCATGGCACATTTGCACAACGGTGTGAGTATGTCTGTGGCGCAGCACGTGCCGTAGGCGCCGGCTGAAGGGGCGAGATGATGTTGACGATCGCCAAGCTGAAGCGGTGGTCGATCAACTACTACATCGACACCGCCCAGGCGGCCGAGCGCGCGTCCAACGATCGCAGTCGGTCGGTCGGTGGGCTGGGGGAGTACTACTCCGAACACGAGACCCGCACTCCGGTGTGGGTGTGTGCGGGTGACACCTGCCGCGCGGCGGCTTTGGTCGGGTTGACAGACGCCCAGCGCGCGGGCGGGGAGGCTGACGCGGGGGTGGTGGCGCGCTGGCTCGATGATGGGGTCGCCCCGAGCGGTGCGCGCGGCCGCGCATTCGGCGAGCGCGGGGTGCACGGTTTCGATCTGACGTTCTGCGCACCGAAGAGTGTGTCGTTGGTGCGGGCGTTGCGCGTCGATGACGTCGTGATGAAGGCGATGGCCGACGCGCACGACGCCGCTTTGCGTGAGGCGATGGAGTATCTGTCTACGCACGCGGGCTACACGCGGGTGCACAACCCACGGACCGGCGAGAAGGATCTGGTGCGGCTGCCCGGTCTGGTGTCGGTCGCGTATCAACATGAGACGTCGCGGTGCGGGGACCCGCATCTGCACACCCATGTCATCGTCCCCAACCGGCAGGCCCGCGCCGACGGGCAGTTGGTGTCGATCGACGGAGCCTCGCTGTATCACGAGGCCCGGGCCGCTGGAGTGATCTACCAAGCCACCCTGCGCCGGGAACTGCACCGCTCCATGGTGTTCGAGTGGGCGCCGGTCGACCCATCCACGGGGATGGCGGAGCTGGCCGGGGTGGACCGCGACACCATCACTGCGTGGTCGCGGCGATCTACCGCCTTGCGGGAGTGGGCCGCCGGCAACCTCAAGGTCGTCGAGGGGCCGTTGTCGGCGGCGCAGCTGGCCACCGCGCAGAAGGCCACCCGACCGTCCAAGCCGGAAGAGCTGGTCCGGGGCCAGCTGGGTGACGCAGTGGCGAGCGGATGCGCGGGGCCTGCGCCTGGACCGCACAGCGTTCGAGGAGGCGCGCGCGGCGCGGCGCGCAGCTGCGCGGACGCCGTTCGGCCGTGCGCGCCTGGCCGAGGCTGCGGAGAAGATCGAGAAGGCGGCGTTCACCCGGGCCGACCTGATGGAGATTGTCGGGGCGCAGCTTCCGGTCGACAGTGAGCAGTCACCGCGGGAACTGGCGGAGGCCGCCGCCGACGAGGTGGGGATCAGGCTGACCGCTCCGCGGGCGGCGCATCAACGGGAGGGACACGAGCGGTTCACTCTTGACCAGATCCTGGCCGAAGAGCGCGGTCCTTGATTTGGTGGACGCCCGGAACGATCGCGCGCTGTTGTCGCTCAAAGAGGAAGACACTGCCGGGCTTTCCCCCGACCAGAAGCGCGCGGTGAGAGCATCGGTCGCTCGCCCTGGCTTGTTCAACCGTTGTCGGCGCCGGCCGGGGCAGGTAAGACGACGTCGCTCCGTTCCCTCAATGCCGCGGTGAAGCGCCGCCACAGCGGGACGGTGGTGGTGCTCGCACCGACGGGCAAGGCCGTCGATGTCGCGGTCCGCGAAGGCGCCGGCGACACGGGCTACACGATCGCCAAAGCGCTAAGGATGCTGCAACGCAACGAATTACACCTCGCCCCGTCGACGCTTATCGTCGTGGACGAGGCCGGGATGGTGGGCACTGAAGACCTGCGCCGGCTGTTGACCGCCACGACAGCTGCGGGCGCCAAGACCGTTCTGGTGGGCGACGCCCACCAGCTCGCCCCAGTCAAAGCCCGTGGCGGGATGTTCGCCCAACTTTGCCAAGACTTGCCATGGACGCAGGAGCTGTCCGAGGTGTGGCGGATGCGCGACCCGGATGAGCGGGAAGCCTCGCTAGCGCTGCGCGACGGCGGACTAAACGCCGCCCAACGTGCGGTGGATTGGTATCGCGACCATGACCGTCTGCACTATGGTGACCCGGTCACCATGGCCCACGACGCGCTTCTTGCATACGAAGCCGCCAAAGCCGACCATCAAGACGCGCTGCTGATCTGCGACACTAAAGAACTGGCGCGCGCCCTCAACCGGCGACTGCACGAACAACGTATCGGGCGAGACGACCCCACACTCGTCGCGCACGGGCAGCGCATCGGGGTGGGCGATCTCATCATCAGCTGCCGAAACGATCCCAGCATTACGGTGCGGAAGAGCCCGCACGCCGCCGTTACCGCTGCACCCGTACGCAATGGGAATCGTTGGCGAATCGCAGCGATCGACTCGGTGCGCTACCGAATCGCCGCGGTGCGGCTTGATGATGGTGCCGCCGCAGTGTTTAGCGGGAATTATCTGCGCGAGCAAATTAACCTTGGATACGCGGTTACCGTGCACTCTGCCCAAGGCGTCACCGCCGACACCTGTCACGCTCTGCTTGGAGAGAAGGCTAGCCGAGAAATGTTGTACGTCGCCATGACTCGCGGCCGCCGCGACAACACTGCATACCTTTACGAATGAGGTGCCGATGTCCATGAGGCGCCGACGGGCTGCCTACCGCTCACTCGCGGAAGCTCGTCGGAGGCCGCTCTATTCGTACTATCGGTGATCGCACAGGATCATCAGCCCCAGACCGCCCACGAGACTGCATCCCGGGCCCATTCTGCTGCGATACCCGCTATCGTCAGGGGGCTCAAACTTCGACGCGCTGACCAGCTCGAATCCCGCCGACACGGCTTCCGAGCCTGGCAAACGACAGCCGCTCAGGAAGCCCAGGAACGCCACACGTCCGACGAACGGAATTTGAGCCGAGACACCGTGTACGGCCTAGATCTGTGAAGCCCGTTGGAGCCCGCATCTCACATGTTGCGCAGTCGCAGTTCACAGACGAATAAGTAGGAGCTTGGCGTACCACCGCTTTAGACCCGTACTTGAGTGATCACACCCTCGCGTCGGCGTCCAGTAACCGATCGGCGATCGCCTGTCGCCCATGCTTCCAATCTGCAATCCCTAGCTGCGTGCGCACGAGCATTCCGACATCAACTCCTTCCCCGACTTCGGCAACTTCCCAACGTTTCGGTGGAGTGCCGCCTGGCTGAACCCTCGAGGCGCGCCCGTGATCATCGCTAGGTGACCCAATACGCTGCCAAGAATTGTCGTAAGACCGCGGCTGTCGAAGAACGTCGGTCGGCGCGGGCCGCCCCCGGCGCGGATTGGGCGGCTATTGGCAATGGAACAGATACAGTCCCCAGTAGCCTTTCGGTGATTCGTGAAGTGGCAGTCGCCGCGGCCGCATTGGCTATCAGCGTAATGCGGAGCCGTCACCACATCGCGAGGGTAGGAGCTTTAGATGCCAGAGGATGAAGATGAGTTAACGGAAGCTCCACCGACCCTGCTTCAGCAGGATCATCTCGCCTTGGGCGAGCGGAAGTGGACATCGGGAGAGCCCCTTCCGCCCCGTCGCTATGTTGAGGCCTTCATCGCAGCACTGCTCCAAAGCGAGCACCTCAATCTGTTAGTCGGTTCGGGCCTGACAACCGGCCTTGCGGCGGCCGCAAAAGTTCAATTGAAGGCGGATCTCGCTGCGAAGATCACCACTGGTGACGCCGAGTTAGACCTCATGTTGGAGGCCGCGGCCGGCCTTTCTGCTCGGGCGAGCGGACGCGGTGATCAACCAAATGTGGAAGATCGGCTTCGCGTTGCTCTCCAGGCATACGCAGGGCTCGCTGTGGTGCGGGACCAGCGTGAGTCTCTTCTACGGCAGACAATCGATAACGTGTTGCATTCCGTTCGTGATTCAGTGGCTGCTGTTGAATCGGGACTACGTGACCAGTCATTGGCAGGTAATGATGGCGCGAAGGCTGTCGACCTGCTGACCTCCTTCTTAGGAACGTTCGTGGGTCGAGTTCCCACACGCGACCGATTGCAGGTCTTCACTACTAACTACGACCGAGTGATCGAGTGGGGAGCCGACAAAGCTGGTTTCAGAGTTCTCGACCGCTTTGTTGGCTCACTCGAGCCGTTGTTCCGGTCATCCCGGCTTGAGATCGATTATCACTACTCACCCCCGGGCAGTCATAAGGAACCGAGACACCTTGATGGCGTCTTCCGATTGACGAAGCTTCACGGCTCGTTGGACTGGCGGTGGAATCAGCAAGAGCGGCAAGTCATTCGCATTCCATCCATGTTTGGAATTGCACCGGCCTTGGATGCTAATGAACTGCTCATTTATCCGAACGCAGCTAAAGATATTGAGACGTCCCTGTACCCGTATGCGGACCTCTTCAGAGACTTTTCATCCGCCGCCTGTAGGCCGAACGCCACTGTGGTCACATATGGATACAGCTTCGGTGATGACCACATCAACCGAATCCTCCGCGATATGTTGACCATTCCGAGCGCCCACCTCCTCATAATCGCTTACTCAGACGACGGAGAACGGATTACAAGGTTCGCCGAGCCATATCGCCGAAGTGGGCAGGTCAGCCTAATGATGGGTCCTTCGTTTGCGGACATCGGTCGGCTGACGGAGGAGTGGTTGCCGTGGCCTGGGACCGCCCACCTCAACGGTCTGAAACGGACCCCGGGCGACGCTCTTGACGAAGACGAGGACGACAGCCGTGACTAGAGCCAGGTCGTGGGATTCCATCAGCCAAGAAACGCTCACGGTGGGGCATGTTGTCGAAGTGACGCCGTCAGCGGTCACCGTTGAACTCGATATTGAGGCACCGCACGGAACGTCCATTAATCACGGCGTTCTACAACGCTTCCCGAGTGTCAATGGATTCGTCGCACTGCCATGCGAGGCGGGCGTCATCTTGGCGATCGTGCTTTGGCTGGGCATCGTCGACAGCCCTGCCCTTGCCCGGACGCGCCAGGAGGCAGGCGTTCTCGGATTGCCGACCGGCGGCCGTCGGCTCAAAGCAATGGCGCTGGGTCTGGTGCGGCGCGATTCGAGAGGCGAACTCAGGCTCGAACGTGGCGCGCTGACATTTCCGACCGTTGGCGATCCCGTGAGGCTACCGACGGGATCTGAGGCTGCGCTCGCTGTACCGCTACTTGCAGGCGGCGGACTACGTATTGGGACTGCACCGATGGCGGGCGATAGCCCAGTCGTCGTGAGCCCTAACCGTCTGTTCGGTCGCCATCTCGCCATCCTCGGAAATACGGGCAGCGGTAAATCATGCTCGCTCGCGCATTTGCTACGGACTAGCGCGAGGCTGGCTATTGAAGGCGGAGGGACTTTCCGCGCCATCGTTCTTGACCTAAATGGCGAATACGGTCAGACGTTCGCCGACCTTGAGGGTGTCATACCAGTCAGGCGGTACACCGTAGAACCAGACGTGGATGCGAACGTCGAGACTCTACGAGTTCCGTATTGGCTATGGAGCTTTCGCGAGTGGTCTGCCTTCGCCGCGGCCAGTGGTCGCAGTCAGGCACCAGTTCTCAGACAAGCCCTCCATATACTACGCACTTCGACCTACGGCGGAGTGCCAGAAGGCGTCGTGACGGTCGTTGCGGGGCGCAGGATAGTTCTTCAGTTCAAGTCCGAACGCGTTGCAACTAGAGACATCACAGCCAAGCTGTCTGAGTTGGAACGGATCAGGCAGTCTTGTAAAGCTGTTTATGAGTCTGCCGGAGGCGACGGCGCCGATGAACTTCGCGCGCTGCACGGTGCGCTCAAGGCTGTGTTGGATCGGAGACGCAGCAGCGATTCTCGGTACAAGTGGGCGATGGGTGTTGCGGGCCCGTCGGTCGAAGAGTGCCGAGAACTTATATCCAGTTTTGACAGCGCGCTGGAGGCGCTCGGAGTGCCGAGCATGATCGGAGACGTTTCTAGCATCGACACTCCGACTCCGTTCAATGCGCTTGATCTTGTCCAGTTGATCGAGCTCATTGGCGTTGACGCTGGTTCAGATGTCGCGAGCTGGGTAGCGCCCATGCAGGACCGACTGACGATCGCGATGAGCGACCGCCGCATGAATAACGTCTGCGGCTACCGTGACGAGGAGTCGCTCGAAGGTTGGATTGACCGCTTGATCGGGAAAGATGAAAGCGGCCAGATCTCAGTTCTCGACTTGAGTTTGATTCCTTCGCAGGCTCAGCATGTGATTGCTAGCGTTATTGCGCGGTCAGTCTTAGAAGTTCTGGAGAGGGGGCGCCGCGTCGCAGGTGCAGCTCCAGTCATCCTTGCAATAGAAGAGGCTCACGCTCTAGTTCGCCGTCGTGCCGACACATCCCTGGACGAAGTGTCAACCGGGATGGCTGACTTGTGCCGCGAAGCCTTCGAACGAATCGGAAGAGAGGGACGGAAGTTTGGTCTGTCGCTGGTGGTGTCATCGCAACGGCCGAGTGAGCTATCGGAAACGGTGCTCTCGCAGTGCAACACCTTCCTCGTGCACCGGATCGTGAACGGGCGGGACCAAGACCTGGTACGTCGGCTCGTGCCTGACTCCCTCGGCGACCTCGTGAATGAGGTGTCGGCCTACCCCGCCCGGACCGCACTACTTCTCGGTGCCGCCGCAGAGATTCCTGTGCTCGTGGAAGTCGAAATGCTTGACGGGCGTTTCCGGCCGAATGCGTCCGATCCAGACTTCGAGGCCGCATGGAGGAACGGGGCTCCGCTGGACGTCGCAAGACTAGCCGCTGCGTGGGCTCCGAAGCGGGAGCAAGTCGAAGCGATCGAAGACGCCGACGAGGATGAACCGCCGTTTTAGCTGCTTTTGTACCGCGCCGCATTTCGTCCCCCACAGAAGCACTCCTCAAGTCTTCAAAGAAGCCATTCCCGAAGTTCCTAAATACCCATGAGAGGCCTCGTGCGTGAGATGGGCATCTCGCTGCTGGTGATCGAACGAACGTCCTCAACCGGCATGTCGCCTCTCCGAAGGGGCCGTTGAAATATTGTGTTCAATCATGGGCGATAAGGATGGCAAGGGTGAGCGTAGGCGTTCGAGTGACCGCTCGCGGTGGCCCGAAACCGCAGCCGCAATTGCTGCAATACTCGCGCTGGGCGTAAGCCTTTACTCGATCGTCCAATCGCGCGACGCAAACGAGATAGCGCGAGATGCTCTAGCCGAGGCTCAGAGGAGCAACGACCTCACCGTCTTGGAGCAGAAGGCGTCCGGCGCGATGCCGACAGTGGATGACACCGTCACCGTGCGCGGTGAGTGCGATGAAGGTACTGATTCCTTAGATATTGACGTGGTCTTCCGCAACTCGGGTCGGGTCCCAACCACAGGTAGGGATATTGCGCTGCTTCTGGATTACGAATATAAGGGCGTTAGCGGTCAAGGCCTCGGTACCAAGACGTCACACCCGGGCACCGTGCTTGCCAAGGGGCCTAGCGTCGAGATACCCGGCCAGGATGCGGCGTCGCTGACTCTAGGGGTCCGCTGTGAAGACGTCTCGTTCTTGTGGGCAGGCTTAAGCGCCCAACCAGCGGCGGAAGCGCTGGCAGAGGTCGTAGCTGGGAAGGATGCGACCGCCGGTGGCGCCACCAGTTTGTGGGAGATCCGTGGGCAGCTATTCGTGCAGGTCGATTTTGGGGTGTCGGGTCCTGTAAAGCAGCGGATCACTCACGCGTCGATTGATTAGTCGCTCGGGCGCCTCCGCTAGAAAAGCAAGGTGCTCTGAGTTGCGCAATGTTCGAACAGCTGGACCGGCCACCATAGGATTATTGATCTACCCCGTGTTGAACGCTGTTGCCAGCTGCGTGTATCCGGCGTCGAGATCATGCTCGCTCAGCGCTCCGGGCTGGGGCACCTGTCGGGGCTCTCTGGGAGTGGACGTCGACATCGTCCAACGATGAGCGGTTGGTGGTGCCGCTGGCACCCTCTCGCTGGTTCGGGCTGCGTGAGGATTCTCCGCGCTGTATTTGGCTCGTGTGAAGAACACACTCGCGACAAGAAGTCAGCTGTGTCGGCTGCGCAGTGCACCATGTCCTGATGACCGACGGCAGCTATCAGGCGCGGCGAATCTTGCTCGAGATCCCCGACGCGAACCGGCTTGGGAAGTGGGCCTCGCTGTGGGCGGACCTCACCCACGCGGCGATGGCGCTCCTTGAGCGGTCGCAGCTGCGGGTGATCCCCGCGACGGCGTTCACGCGGCGAGCGCTCTGGGAGTCTGCCATCGTCAGCTACGCGCGGATGCAGACCAGCGGCAAGAAACGCAGACTCGAGCACGAGGACCTTCTGCGCGAGGCACGCGGAGACCGGGGGATCGAGTTCCATGAGATCTTGATGAGCTGGCGTCACGGTCACGTCGGTCACCGCAACTCCGCGGAGTTCGAGGCGGTGCGGGTGTTCGCCGACCAACTCAACGCCGCGACCGGAACGCTGGACTCCCTCCGGGTGGAGATCGTGACGTCCCTCGGCCCGCTGATCGATTCCGAGTTGGCGAAGGAGTTCAGCGACCATGTCGAAGCGTTGCGCGTCACCCTGTGGGAGCAGTACCTGGCCCCGATCGGCGAGGTACTGGCGAAGCAGACGACTCTGGGGCAGCCGATGACGGCCGCTTGGGAACCGCACCCCGACGTTGCCGAGTGCCTGACGCTGGAACTGACGCTTTGGTCGCGGACGAACGGGACCGGGGTGGGTTAAACGAGTGCGCCCGCTCTTCACGAAACCCGCCGCGCCCTGCCTAATCCGGCTTCGCCTCGGTAGACCGGCGCGCGGACACCATGCTGTGTCACCCCCGCTACCTACCGTTACCCCATGAGCATCCCGAACATTGGCGGGCTGACCGCCGACCAAGCCGAGGCTTTCTTCAACCTGGCGAACAACGGCGTCCTGACTCGCATCGACGAGCGCGGGCAACGCGCCGGCGAGCTGTTCCAGTGGGGACTGCACCCGCACACCGCCGAACCGGGAAGTGCACTCGCCGCCGACGACGCTGCCTTCGCCGAGGCGTATCCGCTCACCCTGGCCGGACCTCAGGCCGTCACCGAGCACGCGCTCTTCCCGGCGATGAGCGCCGCGGAGAGTCTGCACACCGTCGGGATCCTGGTCGCCCGCCGCAAGTCGCACCGGCAGCCGCACATCACGGAGATCCTCCAGCTGTGCCGCGTCGCTATGGAGTGCGCCGCGCTCACCATCTGGCTGCTTGGCGACCCGGACCGCACCGTGCGCCGAGACCACTGTCTCGACGAGGAGATGGAGCAGCTTGAGCAACGCCGCAGGTACCTGGTCATCGGGGAGCAGGACGAGACCGCCCGCCCCTCCCGCTACCCGCCCCAAATGCTGGTCGAGAACGCCGAGCACCGCCGCAAGTACAACGCGATGTTCGACGCGGCGAAGGAGGCGTACACGTTCGCGGCGACGCCCTCGTTCACCAAGATGATCAGGTCCTCGGCGCAGTGGGTCGATACGCACGTGCCGGCGCACGACACCGGGGAGATTGCCAATAACGGCCTGGAGAGCAGCGCCCGGCAGTTCTACTCGTACGGGTCCAGCTTCATTCACGGCTACAAGTGGATGACGGACTACTCCCGCGGTGGGACGGTGTTCCCGATGATCGCCGACGCCCTCGCCGTGACGCTAAACATGGCAGAATGCGCGGCGTGCCTTTTCGAAGCGGCATCACGTGCGCCGGGCGGGGCACGGCCCGAGGAGTCCCGCCTTCCGGAGCGGTTCGAGCCGACCGTCGCGGCGTGGTCGACGGAACTGTTTACGGCGTAGCGCCTGCTACTTGCGGCGCAGTTCAGATCGGACGGCGGGCTACCTTGTAGCGATGCGGTGGTATCAGCGGCCCCGAGAATACGGCTGCACAGCTGACAGTCGCGCCCCAACTCGATTCCTGGGACGGCGCCGGCAACCAGAGCCAGGTGCGGCTGAGTACGTTCCTCGCCGATGCGGAAGCAGCCACCGCCGCCTCACGAATCAGCGGCCCGTGGACGCTGCGGCTCGATGTGGGCTTGGAGCCGCATCTGGACTTGCTGAACAAGCGCGACCTGGATAACTACGCCAAGCCACTCGCTTCTCGCCTTTCCGATGGACAGTTGGTGTCGGTCTGGTGCACCAAGCGCACCGGTGCGCAGTCCTTCGTGCGGATCCAAGCGGCCCGCGAGGTGCTCGGTCCGCCCACCGAGGTTCTGCAGGTGACCACCACTGCATCGTGGGACGGCCCCGGAGCGAAAGAGCAGATCCGCACCGCGCTCGCCGCCGTCTCAGAGCTACCGGACGGGCCCGTCAAACTCGAACTTGCCTTCACCGTGGCGCCGAGCAGGAACTGGATCAATCTCTGGAAGCCCACCATCGATTCTTTGGGCGCCCTTCTCGGGCACGAACATCCGTTTCGCGAATGGAACCCCCGCGACGGCCGAATTACCGAACTTGGGCTGCACCTGCACGTCGACTAGACTTTCCGCTACGAGGTCATCATCGGCATCGCAGCCGAATCCACCACGACAACGGCACCGGAGTTCGTGTAGTCACCCAATCGTGGTGGTGCTTTCCGCTAATCGACATCGAAGCCCCACCTGATCGCGCGGGCGAGGCTTGGCGAGTAGTACGCGCTGCCGTACTAGCGCTGTGGTCGCTCAGAAGCCGAGCGACCGCAGCGCCAGATTTCCGTTCATTGCGGTCCGCCAAACCGGTGAGCAAGTTCCGTGTTCCGGTCGCACGGCCGTCGGCGGCCCAACGACGGCGTATCTTCACGCACCATGATCCAACCGGAGTTCTCCTATCTCTAGTCCCAGGGTGATTGTGGGCTACTCGTCAGCCTTCTCAGGCGCTGTGCGTGAGACCCGGTCGCGCCGACGTCTCAGCCTCGCCGATGCCACGCTCGTACACCGCTTTCCCCGCCGCCCGCGACGACTTATTTGCGGGCTCGACCATGCTCCAGCAAACCACATTTGCGAACGGATTTGGGAACAAAACTCCGCGGAACCCCCCGAAATCGGTGCAACGAGGCGATACGGGCCGGACCCTGCACCCCCTCTGGCCTGCGCAAATGAGACTTAGCGACACTCCAGAAATCCCCGGAAGCCAGCCCATAACCCAGAGGTCGCAGGTTCGAATCCTGTCCCCGCTACTAGGTAGACAGGCCCCCGGAGATCTCTCCGGGGGCCTTTCTCATGGGTTTCGTGAATGCACGATTGCCGACAGAGTCAACATCAACAGTTGCCTCTGCCCGGCAGTCTTCACGTCAGCGCTTCGATCAACTCACCCACGGTGTGGGCGGCTTCCAGCGGGTGGCGGAGGCGTCCGGACATGTTGACCGAGTAGTCGTTGCGCCGCCCGACCTTGGTCTTGTCGAGGTAACCCTCGGCGACGAGGTCGGCCAGGACGGCCTGCACCGAGCGCTCGGTGATGCCGATGCGCAGGCTCAGCTCACGGGCGGTCAGGGAACCGGCATGGGCGAGACACAGCAGGACGTGCGCATGATTGGTGAGGAACGTCCACCCGGGGGCCGGGCCGCCGTCGGCGCTGGTACTCGGTGCCGGTTTGCCGGCGGCTGCTCGCGGCCGGGCTACGGACTTCGACGTCCCTGCTCGGCGCGCTTTCTTCGGTGTCTGGCTCGACGCGGCAACCACCGCTCACATACTACTGCCCTGATTCGTGTACTCACTTTCGGTAATCAGGTGGTGACGTGGGCGGGGCGGGGGAGTTGTCGACGGTGCCGGCGCGAGTGGCGATCAGGCTCCACACGATCGACGCGGTGAGGGTGACAACGATGACGCCCAGGGTCACCGGGATGGGCAGCTTGCCCACCGGTGTCTCGGACAGGATGAGTTTGACGCCGGCAAAGGCAAGCAATACCGCAAGCCCGTAATGCAGGTGGGTGAACCGACGGAGCAGTCCAGACAGGCAGAAGTACAGGCTTCGTAATCCGAGCACGGCAAAGGCGTTGGCGGTCCAGACGATGAAGGTGCTGGTGGTGATGGCGAGCACTGCGGCCACCGAGTCGATGGCGAAGATCAGATCGGTCGCCTCGACAGCGATGAGCACCACGAACAACAGTGTGGCAACCCGTTTTCCGTCGATCCGGGTGAAGAACCGGCTTTCGTGATAGTTCGGATCGGTGGGCAGCACTCGGCGCACCAGCCGCACCAGCAGGTTCTTGTCCGGCTCGAGGTCCTTGTCGTGCTGGAAGGCCATCTTGTAGGCGGTATAGATCAGGAAGGCGCCGAAGATGTAGGCGGTCCAGAAGAACGCCGCGAGCAACTCAGCGCCGACAAAGATGAACACGAGCCGGAACAGCAGTGCCCCGACGACACCCCAGAACAGGACCTTGTGCTGATAGCGGTCCGGGACGGCGAAGTAGGTGAAGATCAGCGCGAAGACGAACACGTTGTCGACTGAGAGCGCCTTTTCGATGAGATAACCGGCGTAGTAGGTGCCGGCCACCTCGCCGCCGTAGGCCCACCAGACGATGCCACCGAAGCCCAACCCGGCGGCGATCCAGATCGCCGACCACACCGCCGCTTCGCGGAACTCGATCACGTGGTTGTCACGGTGCATGAACAAGTCGATCGCCAGCAGGGCGACGATGACCACCGTCAGGGCTACCCACCCCCATATCGGCACCACTACCGCATCGGTCATCGATCAACGCGCCTTTCACTTGAATTCCGGTTTGTTCGACCATCTCTGGCAGAGCTAGACATTTTCACGAAGTTTGACACGTGCAACACATTACACGTAATTTACTTCATATGTGGTTCGAGATCGAGAAGTCGGCCTTGACGGCCCTGGTGGCGACACCTCTGCTGGCCGCCGCGGCCGCCTCGGTGCTGGGCCGGCGGGCACCGGCGTTGACGGCGCGTCTGGGCGTCGCCGCGGCCGGCGCTGGGTTTCTCCTGGCCGCGATGTTGGCGACGGTGGCGGGGCGCGGTGCGGTCGTCTCCACCGGCACAGGGGTGTGGGCCATCGCCGCCGATCGCCTGGCTGTGGTGTTGTTCCTGCTGATCTTCGGCGTGAGCACCGTGGCGCAGGCCTTCGCGCTGCGTTACCTGGCGGGGGATCGGCGGGCCGGGTGGTTCACCGGCGGGGCCGGCCTTCTCACCGCGGCCTCGGCGGTACTGGTCAGCGCCACCACGCTGGTGGGTGTCGCCATCGGATGGACCGTGGCCGGCATCGCGCTGTGCCTGCTGCTGGGAACCTATCCCCAGCTCCCCAGCGCCCGCGATGGTGTCCGGCGCGCCGGCGTGGCCTTCCTCATCGGCGATGCGGCGCTGTGGATCGCCGTCGCATTGCTCGGTCTCGCATCGGGTTCCATCACCGTGACCGACGTTGCCAGAACCCAGATCGGCGGGCCGGTGGCGGTGGTCGCGGTGCTGCTGATCGTGGTTGCTGCGCTATCCCGCTCGGCGCAGATCCCCTTTCATCGCTGGCTGCCCGCAACCTTGTCCGCGCCTACGCCGGTGTCCGCGTTGCTGCACGCCGGCGTTGTCAATGCCGGCGGCATCCTGCTGATCAGGATGAGTCCACTGCCGAATCCCGCAGTGGCGGCCGGTCTGCTGGTGACCGCCGGAACCGCCTCGATGGTCTACGGCACCACCATCATGCTCGTCAAGCCGGATATCAAAGGCGCGCTTGCCTACTCGACGATGGCGCAGATGGGCTTCATGATCGTCACCTGCGGATTGGGGTTGTGGGCGGCCACGGTGCTCCACCTGGTCGCGCACGGCTTCTACAAAGCCACCTTG
Organism: Mycolicibacterium tokaiense; assembly: GCF_010725885.1. Lineage (NCBI taxonomy): Bacteria > Bacillati > Actinomycetota > Actinomycetes > Mycobacteriales > Mycobacteriaceae > Mycobacterium > Mycolicibacterium tokaiense. The sequence goes on from NZ_AP022600.1 coordinate 3,733,017, forward strand.
TTCCTGTCCTCGGGCTCGGCGATCGCGCGTGCGCGCCGACACGCTGCCTTGCCCATCGCGCCCCGACCCAGCGGACGTCGCCGCAGTCTCGGCGTGGCCTGCGCGGCGGCGCTACCGGCGCTCGCCCTGTACGCCGCCGTACGATTGATCTCCGCCGGGCCCCACCACCCCGCAGAACAGGCGCTGCTGCTGTTCGCCTGGGTCAGCGGCGCAGTGGCGACCTGGGGCTGGATGCAACGTCGCAGTGACCTGGCCGGCGCTCTGCTCGCCGCGGCTGTTCTGGTTCCGGTCGCCGTCGGATATGTCGCAATCATCAACGCAGTCAGCGAGTTTCTCGCTCCTGCGCTGCCGGGCGCCACCATCTCGGCGACGACCGTGTGGGCGACCGTCGGGCTGACGCTGATCCTGCTCACCGCCATCGCAGGCCTTCGCAGGTCTCCGGCAATCACCACAGCGCACCGCCTCGTCTACACCCATGCACTGACCGCCGGAACCATCGATTCCGCCACATCAGGAGCTCGCCGATGACCCAAACCCACGCGATCGCAGCCGATTCCCACCGTGCCCGGCTTCGCAGCGACATCCGATTGGCGGCACGCGTGCTGCCCGCCCACTACCCGTTGAGTACCTTCATCGCGGTCAATCCCCTTGCCGGTCTGCAGGCCATGCCGTTCGAGCAGGCCATCCGGCGTGCGGGCGATCTCTACGGCACGCCGGGCACCCTGCCGGAGAACACGTTCCGCATTCTGCACCGCCAGGGCAGGATCACCGACACCGATCTGGACAGGGCACTGTTGCGTCGCTACCCGATCTTGGACGAGGAACCCGCTCTTCGGCTGGGCCCGCGTTATTGCACAGCCACCGAACTGCTGCGCGCCGATCTGCTGCACGGCCACCCCCATCCCGGCCCGATCCGGCACTACCGAATCCGCGCCGAGCAGCTCGCCCCCGATGTGGCCGGCCTCATCGACGCGCAGACCGCCAAGTGGTCAGCGGCCTTCCTCGGCCACCCGAGCTGGCCGATGCCCGGGCAGGAACACGGCTTTTATTCGGCCTGGCGGTCACTGGCGCCCAGGGACCGGTCGTTGCCCCGGGCCGTGCGCACCGCGCTGGATGACCTCGCCGACCGTCCGGACGACGCCGCGCTGGCAGCACTGGCCGCCCTCGGGGTATCCGACGACGCGCGGATCACCTACCTGCAAGCCCACCTGACAGCCATGCCGGGCTGGGCCGCCCACGTGCGCCTGTGCGGTGATCGTGGTCAAGGCATCGACCTGCTGCAGTACCTGGCAATGCGCTTGAGTTACGAAGCAGCGCTGCTGCGCAACCACAGCGAACCCGACCCGACCGCAGCGCCGCGGCAAGCGCTGCCCACCGCCCGCGAGCGGGTGGCGCACCTGCTGCGGGTGTGGGGCATCACCGAGGCGACCGACAGCGAGGTGGCCACCGCCGCACGCGTGCTGTGCGCGGTACCTGCTCCAGTCCGGCCCATGGTGTGGCAGGACGCTTTCGAGGCCCGCTACCAGGATTGCCTACTGAATGAGCTGCAATCCCACCGGTCACCGCCTCCGTCGCCGGCACACACCCAACTTGTCGCCTGTATCGACACCCGCTCGGAGGGACTGCGGCGACATCTCGAAGGATGCGGCGGCTACGACACGTTCGGGTTCGCCGGCTTCTTCGCAGTGGCCATCCGGTTCACAGACCTACTGGGCGGGGCACCGGCCGATCTGTGCCCTGTGCTGATCTCACCCAGCCACGACATCGCCGAGCGACCCGCCCGAGACCATGGTGAAGCGTGCCGGCACATCACGGGGTTCACCAACCTGGCAGGTGCCGAGTCGGCCTTCCACGCCGCCAAGGAGTCGGCCACCGCCCCCTTCGTGCTCGCCGAAGCTGCAGGCTGGGTCGCCGCCCCGCTGGCCGCGGCCAAGACCCTGGCCCCCGCCGCGTTCAGCAACCTCCGTCGCCGACTGCGCGACGCAATTGCGCCGCCCGCAGAAACCGTGATCGATGTGGCAGCGATGACGTTGGCCGAGCGGGTTCTGTTCGCTCAGGTCATGCTCACAACCATCGGCCTCACTGACGGTTTCGGTCGCCTTCTCGTGCTGTGCGGGCACCACAGCGCCACCGAGAACAACCCGTACCAGGCAGCACTGGACTGCGGCGCGTGCGGTGGTCAGGGCGGCGGGCCCAACGCCCGCACCGCAGCGCTGATCCTCAATCAGCTCGACGTGCGCCACGAACTACGGTCCACAGGCATCGACATCCCCGACCACACCCACGTCGTGGCGGCACTCCACGACACCGCCACCGACCGGATCACCATCGTGGACGACCACCTCGTTCCCGACAGCCACCGCGCGGCGGTCGACCGCCTCGAAGCCGACCTGACCCGCGCGGGCCGCGCGCTTGCCGCCGAACGCTGCGCCACCCTGCCCGGCGCCCGCCGCACCTCGCCGCGTGCCGCGGCACGACACGTCCGGCGCCGATCGGTCGACTGGGCCCAGGTCTACCCCGAGTGGGCACTGGCCGGCAACGCGGCATTCGTGATCGCGCCCCGGGACGTCACTCGTGGGGTCGACCTGCAACGGCGGACGTTCCTGCACTCCTACGACGCCACCATCGACGCCGACGGCACTGCTCTGGAAACGATCATGACCGCCCCACTTGTTGTCGCACAATGGATCAACTGCCAGTACTACTTCTCGACCGTGGCGCCCGACGTGTTCGGCGCCGGCACCAAGACCGTGCACAACGTCGTCGGTGACGCCGGGGTGATCGGCGGCCATGTCGGCGACCTGCGCCTCGGACTACCGTGGCAGTCGGTCGCGCACCGGGACCGGCTGATCCACGAGCCGCAGCGACTGCTGGCAATCGTGCAGGCCCCGCGTGAGCGCATCGACGCCGTGGTCGCACGCAATCCCATCCTGCAACAACTGTTCGGAAATGAGTGGGTACACCTGGCCGCGCGCGAACACGCCACCGACCCGTGGCAACGCTGGACTCGTACCGGCTGGCAGATGTGGGCGGAAAATTCAAGCAACACAACAGACTACGACAAGGAGATGGTGTCATGACGCCGGCCCTGACCAAGATGACCAAGGTCGAAGTTGTCGTCACCGGCAACGATGTCCCGGCGGTTCGCGAACTCATCGGCAGCATTGGCGCCACCGGCTACACCAGTGTGTCCGGGGTGTCCGGTCTCGGCCACCACGGCTACCGCCAAGGTCGCTTGCTGTTCAATCAGCAGGCCACCCTGGAACTGATCATCACCGTCGTGCCGGACAGCAAGGTCGAGGCGCTACTCGCCGGTCTGCGACCGCTTCTCGACGCCTCATCGGGCGTGATGTTCGTGACCGAGACCTACGTCAGCCGTCCTGAGTACTTCACGTAAACAACAAGCTGAAAGGCAGCCCTCCATGACCACACCCGCACTCGCCTGGGAACACCTCCGTGCCGCCGACCAGAGTTCCGATCTGTGCCCATCGGATCGGCCTGTCGCCGTGGTGTTTCGATGCGCTGACGCCCGCCTGAGCAACGAGGACGTGTTCTGTCGGCCTTCGGGCTCGCTGATCGACATCAGCACCTGGAGCCATACCGTGGACTCCGGTGTACTGGCCGGCATCGAGTACGCCGTCGACAAGCTGGAGATCCCCTTGATCGTCGTGCTCGGCCATGACAACTGCCCGGCGATGCACACGGCACTGCGTGCGTGGGAAACCGCCGAATTGCCCAACGGAGCGATGCGCACCGCCGTCGAGCATGCCTTGCTCTCGGTCGTCCGACGCGGCGTCCCCGCCGACTCGGTCGAGGCTGTTGCCGCAGCACACATCGTCGAAACCGGCCTCGCGCTCATGCAACGCTCACCAGCGATCGCCAGGCGAATCGACAATCGCACCTGCGGAATCGTCTGCGCCACCTTCACCGCGGCGAACCGGCAACTCCACGTCAACGCAACCATCGGATCGGTCGCCGACGACACGGACGCGCTCGTCGAACTCGTGTGAGTGGACGGTGATAACCCTGAAAAGCTCGCAGGTCGAGGACTACTCCGCCGGCGGTGATGTCCCGCTGGGTCACAGCCTTCCGTCGTCAAGGCGGTACAGGGAGGGCTGCGCGGGTGCCGGCGCAAGATGGATCGCCGCAATACGGGGGAGGTGAGGCATGCAATGTCCTGGTCCGACCTGCATCCTCAAGGGCGGCGCACAAAGCGGTCGTCGACGAACAACGCCATCAAGCCGGCGAGCGCATTTCTGGCCATTGTTCGGTTGAGCGCCGCTGCCAGCTCGGTGTCGCGTTCGTGAAACGCCTGCATCAGCCGCTCGTGGTCGGCCAATGACCGGTCCAACTGCCAACCTCGGGCCATCCCCAGGTGACGCAGGTGCAGGACGCGCAACCCCAGTGTATCGATGGTCTGTTTGAGCGTGTCGTTGTCGGCCAGTACGCATGATTCCTCTTGAAAGAGAACGAGCTGCCAGAAGTACCCCTCATGGTCTCCTCGACTCGCCGCCTCGCCCATGGCGGCGAATCGCTGGTCGAGTGTGCTCAGGTTGTGCGCCTTCGCGACAAGGTGTTGGGACACAAGGGCGTAGAGCTCGCCTCGGAGTTCGTAGATCTCAGCGATCACCTTCGGGGAGAAGGTGGTGGCGCGGGGTCTCCGCCGCGGCGGTACCTCGACCATGCCCTGCTTCTCGAGTAGCAGGAGCGCCTCACGCACGGGTGTACGGCTTGTGCCGAACCGCTTGGCCAACTCGAACGAGTTCAGGTCGGCGCCTGGGTCCACACGTTCCTCGATGATGTCGCGTGCAACTTCGACGGCGATCTTGCCGACCAGTGAATCCTCGCGACCGGCGACACCCAGCAGGCGCGTCAGCAACTCCTGCACGAGATCGGGCACAGCACTGGTCGCTGACGTGGCGGTGTCATCTCGGGTGGTCATCTCCACACCGTAACCCGGGTACCACGGGCAAAGTGGCGTAGTGTCGACACTTTTGTCGTACCGCCTTTCGGGGGACTCGACGCTTGGCGGCCTGCAGGTCGATGCTGTCAATGTACTGCCAGTCATAGGAATACTTTGGGGCATCTGGAACGTTGGCTGGTATCAGAACCGATTCCTGCAGGTACCCAATCCTGAAAATAGTGTCGACTCTTTGCGGACGAAGGGGCTGGAGATGGAGAGTGGAGACGATGTCACGGTCCAGCACGGCCGGGCCTGGGTAGATGCGGACCAGTCGATTCGCATCGGCTACACCGTCGCCACGCCACCCGAGCCGACCAAGACCGTCGTCCTCCTGCACGGCGCGCCCCAAACCCGCTACGAGTGGCGCAAGGTCATGATGCCGCTCGCGATCGCCGGCTACCGCGTGATCATGCCCGACTACCGTGGTGCCGGCGCCTCGGACAAACCTCGTGACGGGTACGACAAATGGACCATGGCCGGTGACATCCGCACTCTGGTGCGCGAGGTGCTGGGAGTGGCGGAGCCTGTCTCGCTGGTCGGTCATGACCTCGGATCGACATTGGCCCTGGCTTATGCCCTGCGCTACCGCACGGATGTCGTCAGCGCCACCTTCATGGAAGCCCCGCTGCCGGGCACCGACTACTACACCTGGCGCGTGGCGCAGAAGTCCGCGTGGCAGTTCTCTTTTCACGCCAACACCGACTTGGCGGTGTATCTCACGCACGGACGTGAACGCTGGTACATCACCCGCTTTTTCGACGAGTTGACCTACCAGCAGGACGCCATCTCCAGTGTGGACCTCGACGCCTACGCCCGCGCTTTCGAAGCACCGGGTGCCATGCGGGCGATGTGCGAGATCTACCGCGAACTCGACCGCGACGCTGACGACAATCGGGCCGCGCTGCGAGAACACGGCAAGCTCACCATCCCCGTGCTGGCCTCCGGGGGTGCGTCCAACCCTCTGGCCAAGAACTTCCGGGCTATGTGCGAAGAGGTTGCCGACTCGGTGACGGATCAGCTGGTACCGGACTGCGGCCATTGGGTGGCCGAGGAGCAGCCCGCCTACTTCACCCGGATGTTCTGCGAATTCGACGCAGCTGTTCGGGCGTGAACATCAGTTCCAGAAAACAGAAATGAGGGTAGTTGACATGGTGGATCACCATCCACAGACCATCACCATCGGCGGTAAGACAGTCTCGCGCTTGGGTTTCGGGTCGATGCGATTCACGGGCCGCGGGATCTGGGGTCCGCCCCAGGACCGGGACGAATGTATTGCCGTCGCCCGGCGGGCTGTCGAACTCGGCGTGCAGTTCTTCGACACCGCCGACTCGTACGGCCCGCACGTCGCCGAGGAGATCCTGCACGAGGCACTGTATCCCTATCCCGACGATGTTGTGATCGCGACCAAGGCGGGCCTGACCCGCAATGGTCCTGATGTCATCGACACCCCCTCAGGACCGAAACGCCTCGGCCCGGCGGCGTGGCCCCCGGTGGGCCGCCCCGAATACTTGCGGCAACAGGTACTGATGAGCATGCGCCGCTTGGGCGTTGATCAGATCGATCTCCTGCAGCTGCACCGGGTAGACCCGAAAGTGCCGCTGGCAGATCAGATCGGGGAGCTCAAGGCGCTGCAGGACGAGGGCAAGATCCGCGAGATCGGCATGTCGCAGTGCACTCCTGCGCAGCTCAATGAGGCGCGGCAGATCGCCGATATCGTCAGTGTGCAAAGCCGGTTCAATGTCATCGACCGGAGTGCCCAGGACATGCTGGAGGTGTGTGAACGCGATGGACTCGCGTTCATTCCGTGGGCGCCGGTGGCCCAAGGCGGATTGGCGCAGGCCCATGAAGCGCTCGCCGACGTCGCCCGCACCCACGGTTGCACTGTGGGGCAGGTGGCAATCGCCTGGCTGTTGCAGGTCTCGCCGGTCATGCTCCCCATCCCCGGCACCTCGCAACGCAAGCATCTGGAGGAGAACCTGGCTGCTTCCGAACTGACGCTGACACCGGACGACGTCGGCCGGCTCACTGCGGCCTCCAGCTGACCGGACAGGGCGGGCAGGCTGCCATCCGATTCCTCTGTGCCGACTCGACCCGTTCCGGGAGCACAGGGAGCCGCCACCGCAGCGGCTCCGTTGGGCACCGGGGCGAACCTCTAGCATGGGTGCTGATGCGGGTTCTGATGTTCGGACGCGGTGTCATTGCGACGATCTACGGCTACGCCTTTCACCAGGCCGGCCATGATGTGGAGTTCTACGTGCGTCCGGGTCGCGCCGTCGAGTACGGCCCCGAACTGCACATGGAACTCGTCGATGGGCGCCGTTCCCCGTTGGGCCGACGAACTCAGCACGTCTTTTCGACCCGGCTGCGTGAGTCCGTCGATCCGGGCCACGGTGTTGATCTGATCGTGCTCAGCGTCGGGCACCATCGCCTGCGGGAGGCAGCCGAGTACCTGGCTCCCCGCATCGGGGAGGCGACCGTGCTGATCTTCGGGAATGTGTGGGACGAACCCCTGGCGGCTGTTGCCCCGCTGCCGGCAGATCGGGTGATGTTCGGATTCCCGCAAGCCGGCGGGGGTTTCGGATACGACGGGGTTCTCCGCGGTGCCTTGCTCCGATCGGTGATCCTCGGCACGGGGGCGTCGTCACCGGGCCAGCGGGAACGACACGTGCGCACGATGTTCGAGCAGGCAGGTCTCAGGGTCAAGAGCGAGCGGGACATGCGTGGATGGCTGTGGCTGCACTTCGCCTCGGACGCCGGAATGTTCTCGCAAGCGCTGAGCAGCGGGGGACTGGCGAACATGATCGGCGACCGCCGCGCCTTACGGGAGGCGTTCCTGACCAGTCGGGAGCTGCTGCCGGTCCTCCAGCGGAGGGACGTCGTGCTCCGCCGACACGCCGTCGCGTCACTGCCCTCTCGACTACCCGGGCTGACGGCCACCGCAACGGCATGGGCCACGGGTCGCTTTCCGATCGCGCAGGCAAGCCTCGCGGCACACACCGATCCCCATGCGGCCGTAGCTCGGGCGGTCCTCGAGGACACGCTGGCCACAGCCCGCCGGTTCGACGTCGCCACCCCGCGTCTTGAACGGGCCGTCAGTGAAATGCCCCGCGGGTGATCGGAAGCGGTAGCCGCCGTCAATCACAAGGCGGTGACGGCGGATGCTGATCGGCGCGGCCGCAGGGTGGCTGTTGACGGGACGGTAGGCCGGCATCTGCCATCCTCTGTATCGTCGGGTACAAAGCAGCTGCGGAGAGGACTTGGCGTGAAAGTCGTACCGACCACCGACCGGGGCCGCGCGACGGTCGGCCGTGTCCTGGAGGCGGCCTGCGATCTCTTCAATGCTCAGGGCATTCGCTCGACGTCACTCGACGAGATCGGCGCCGCTGCCGGGGTGGGGCGCGGCCAGCTCTACCACTTCTTCGTCGACAAATCTGATCTGGTGGCCGAGGTTGTGACGTTTCAGGTCGAGCGGGTGATCGCAGGATTACAGCCGACCATGGAGGCCATGTCCACGTCCGATGATGTCCGCGCCTGGTGCGAGGCGGTCGTGGGCTCCTATGCCGCGACTCCGGGGCCGATCCGCTGCCCGCTCGGGTCGCTGATCAATCAGCTCGGCGACGACGATCGGGCCGCGCGGAGTGCACTGCAGGCCGGCTTCGCGCGCTGGGAGCGACTGCTGGAAGCCGGGCTGCAACGCGTCGCCGACAGCGGGGGTCTCCGTGCGGGGGTCGACGCCGGGGATCTGGCCGCGGCGCTCCTCGCGGCTTATCAGGGTGGTGTGCTTCTCACCGCTGTCCACGGCGACGTGGCGCCGCTACGGAGGGCGCTGCGCGGCGTCGCGGATGTGGCACTTGTGGACTCGGCGGCCCGCATCAGTCGGTGAAGCTGGCCAGGTTCTGCCGACGACGGTCGACCACCAGCCGGGTGACGTCCGGGCGTCCGTAATGCCCGGCGGGATCGAAATTCTGGCGCTCGCGACGCACCTCGCCGTGGTCGAGAGTCGCGACCGTCAGGCCCTCGGCGGAATCGACGGGTTCGACCACCCAACTGCCGTCCGGCGCGGCGATGCAGGTGCCCCCGGTGCTGATCTGCTCATCGCTGGCGCTGCGCATCAGGTCCGCGCCCGGCATGGTGTCCGGGATGTGCTCGCGACGCAGCACGCCGGACACGGAGATCACATAGGAGCGTGACTCCAGCGCGATGAACCGGGTGATGTCGGCGGTGTCGTAGAGATCGCCGGGCCACAGCGCCACGTGAAGGTTCTCGCCCTGTGCGTAGAGCGCCGCCCGCGACAGCGGCATCCAGTTCTCCCAACAATTGAGCGACCCCAGGGTGAACGGCGGCAGGTCGTGGGTCACCAGTCCGTGGCCGTCGCCATTGGCCCAGCTCAGGCGCTCTTCGTAGGTGGGTGTGAGTTTACGGTGCACCGAGGCGATTTCGCCGAGCGCGTTGATGGTCACCGCGGAGCAGTAGATGCTGTGACCACCGCGATCCGCCGGCCGTTCGGCGATGCCGAGCACCACCGTCGTGCCGTTTCGTCGTGCAGCGGCACACACGCCGTGGAGGTGACCGGCCTCGATCTGCACGGCTTCGTGCAGGTACATCGAGTGGATGTCCCGCTGTAGCTCGGAGTTGAATTTCGCTCCGTCGGTGCGCCCCAGCCAGAATGGATACCCCGGAACCAGCGTTTCGCCGAACGCCACCAGCTGACACCCGGCCGCACCGGCTTCGTCGATATAGCTTTCGACCTTGGCGAGGGTCGCCGCGCGGTCCAGGAACACGGAAGCCATCTGCACGGCCCCCACCACGAGTGTCTGAGTCACGTGGTCCACCTTTCGCCTAGTAGTTCGTCGATGGTTGCAGTCTCAGGAACCTGGCGAACCATAGCTCGCGAGTCGGCGGGTGGCAGTCGCGCTGTGAGCCGCCATGCCCTCCGAGTCGGAAATGACCTGCACGGCATGAGCCAGTGCGGGGGTCGCGGCGCGGGACACCCGCTGGTACGTCAGCGGCTTGAGGTAACGCGAGACCGACAGTCCTGCACTGTGTTTGGCGCCTCCGGCAGTCGGCAGCACATGGTTGGTGCCCGCCATCCCCTTGTCGGAGTAGGCAACGGTGCTCCACGGGCCGAGGAAGATCGAACCGTAATTCTGCAACCGGTCGTGGTACCAGTCGTCGTCGGCGGTGATGACTTCGAGATGCTCGGGCGCGAGGTCATCCATGAGCAGCGCAGCGGTTTCCCGGTCGTCGGCAACCGTCACCACTCCGTAGTCGCGCCATGCCGGGCCGGCGATGGGCTCGGTGGCCAAGGTGCTCAGTTGACGGTCCACGGCGGCGATCACGGCTCTGCCATGTTCCTCGGAGGTGGTGACCAGCGCGGCAGGCGAATTGGTACCGTGCTCGGCCTGCCCGAGCAGGTCAGCGGCCACCATCTCGGGGTCGGCGGTCTCGTCGGACAGCACAGCCACCTCGGAGGGGCCCGCGAGCAGGTCGATGGCCACGGTCCCGAACAGCTGACGCTTCGCCTCGGCGACATAGGCATTACCGGCTCCTACGAGCATGTCGACCGGGAGTTCGCCCAGCAGACCGAACGCCATGGCGGCCAGGGCCTGCACGCCGCCGAGGACGAAGACCCGGTCGACGCCCGAGAGGTGCGCGGCGTAGACCACTGCCGGGTTCGCGCCGCCGTCGGGCTGAGGTGGAGTGCATGCGATGACGGTGGAGACCCCGGCCACCTTGGCCACCCCCACCGTCATGAAAGCCGATGCGGTCAAGGGAAAGCGACCTGCGGGCAGGTACGCGCCGACGCGGGCGACGGGCACGTAGCGTGTCCCGGTCACGAGCCCCGGGCACAGCTCGGTCTCGAAACCGGTGAGGTGGGACCGCTGTTCGCGGGCGAATGCCTGCGTGCGTTCTGAGCCGAGCTCGATGGCTTCGCGGAGGTCTCGCGGAATGCGGTCACCGCTCTTGGCGACGTCCTCGGCGGAGAGTTCGAAGTCTCGCCGATCGTCGTTGTCCAGCGCACGGCTGAAGTCGCGTACGGCGTCGAGTTTTCTGGTTTCGATGTCACGCAGCATCGCGGTCACCGTGTTGATCACGGCTGGGTCGCGCTGCGCCGCGGGTGCGTCGACGAGAGGACTCTTCAGATGCCGGAACTTGCCCTGCACACGCTCGAGAAGGGGAGTGGAATAACGCATGTGTTTCACGGTAGGGACATTCTCGGTGTTGGACCAGACAGTGATTCCCGGCGCGCTCCATCGCTTTTTGCTATACCCAGGAAAGGTCCGAACACAACAAAACTCCCGTCGGCCTCTCCGAGAGGGAGAAGTCGACGGGAGTGACGAGCGGAGGTCAGGCCGAGGCTGCAGTACTGCTGGCAGAGTGCTCGCTTCTGTTGAGGGCATACTGCGGACCCGCGTCGGCGCGGGCGATGCGTCGCCGCAGGACCAGTACCCACCAGACCGCGGCGATCGCCATGGTGATGACAAAGACGGTGGCATTGGGTCGAAAGTCCGGTAGTAGCAGCAGGGTCGCCAGCACGGATCCGAACACCACCAAGCCGAGGACATACACCGGCACCCGCAGTCGGCCGAGGTCGAACACCCCGGCGGCGCCGGCAGGGATACGCCCGCGGGCGTTGGCCACCAGGAGTCCACCCGTGGTGAGCAGATACACGGCGAAGAATCCGAGGGCGGCCATCCCGACGACGTAGGAGAACGTCTCTTCGTTGGCCAGCGCGGACAACAGCAGCGCGCAGGACACCACACCGGTGGCCCAGACCGCATTGGTCGGCACCTTGTGTGTCTCGGACACCTGGCGCAGGAATCGCGAACCGGGGAGCATGTTGTCTCGTCCGAGGGCGTACACCAGGCGGGTCGCGACCAGCATACTGGCGAGCACGCAGACCAAGATGTTGGTGAGCGCCAACGCAATCACGAGCTTCGAGAACCAGGGGGACACCTGCTGGGCGAACAGGTCGGTGATCGGCGAGGCACTCTCGGTCAGCGTGTCCGGATCCTTGATGACAAGGAGAAACACGATGTACATGAAGAACTCGATCGCCGACGCCACCCCGAGCGCGAGGAACATGGTGCGAGGGATGGTGCGCCGGGCGTCCTTGGTTTCCTCGGCGACGTCGGCCGCGGCTTCGACGCCGAGCAGGCCGAAGATGCACCCGAGGCTGGCGGTCAACCAGACGATCACATAGGGCGATCCCGAGTCGCCGGCGCCGCCGGCGGAGAACAGGAACTCGATGCCCTGGTGTTCGTTGGTCACGAAGAAGGCGACGACGGCGATGAAGGCCGTCGCGCCGACGGTGACCACGAGTTCCAGCGCCACGCCGATGTTGTTCAGCATGGTCGCCAGTTTCACGCCGTAGACGTTGATGAGAACGCACAGCAGAACCACCGCAATGGCGGTGAATATCTGTGTCGCAGTCGTCATTTCGATGCCCAGCAAGGCACCGATGTAGCCCGCCATCACAAACGCCACACCGGTGAAACCGCTGATGAATCCGACCGCGCCGGCGAATCCGGTGAACCACCCCAGGTTGGGGTTGACCAGGCGGCTGGTCCATTGATAGGCGTAGCCGGCCAGCGGCAGTTTGACCACCAGGTCGGCCGCGATCAGCGCCCAGATGAAGAAGATGGCGACCGCGATCGGGAAGGTCCACACAAAGGCTGGTCCTGCCGTGCTCAGGCCGAACCCGAACCCGGAGAACACCGCGGTGGTGGCGCTGATGACCGAGAAGCCGAGGAAAAACGACGACACTCCCCCCACGGATCGACTGAGTTTCTGGGTGTACCCCAGCTCGCCGAGTTGGCGGTCCTCATCAGAGGTGTCCATCGTGATCCTCCCTGCGCTGTGCAATCTCTGTGACCTACCGTAAAAAGCACTCGGGGAGAGGACAACATTGTGAATGCCGTCGCCTGCTATAGGGTTGGGCTATGTCGCTGTCGTTGATACAGCTGCGTGTGTTCGTCACTGCGGCGCAGTGCGGGTCGTTCACTGCGGCCGCGAAGCAATTGCACATGTCACAGCCAACGGTCTCGGAAACCATTCGGCGCGTCGAGCAGCGTTACGGCACACCGCTGTTCGTACGGGGGTCCAAAAGGCTCATCCTGACTGCTCCTGGCGAGGAGCTGATGCCGCTGGCCGAGCAGACCTTGGCGTCCGCAGACGGAGCCGATCGCGCGTTGCGGGCGGTCACGGGACTGCAGGGCGGCGTGGCGTCGATCGGTCTGCTGCGCAATGCCAAGTTCTACGCCATGGCGGACCTGCTGACGTCGTTTCATGCTCGCTACCCGAACGTCCGCCTCCGAGTGATCGGGGTGAACTCCGCTGATGTTGCAGACCTGGTGCGCGACGGAGATCTGGAGGCCGGGCTGGTGGTTCTTCCGGTCGACACCAGGGAACTGTCCGTGACACCGCTGCTCCAGGACGAGGTGCTCTACGCGACGTCGGACCCCGCCCGTACCCGACCGGTATCCCTGGAGGACATGGCAGAGGCGAGCCTGATCCTCTACGACGCACACGCCGGATGGCGTGATCCCACCCGCCGTCAACTGGCGGAGCGGGCGTTGTTGCGGGGTCTCTCACTGACCCCGCGGATCGAAGTCGAACAAGTCGACACCGCACTCGAACTCGTCGCCGCGGGGGCGGGTGAGACGGTGGTGTCGCGGGCGGTGTCGGAATCCTCCATCGCGCCAGCGGGTGTCAGGTATCTGCCCCTGCAGGAGCCGCTCTACGACACGGTGGCTCTCATCCAGAAGGAGTCCGCCATTCTGTCTCCCGCCACTCGGGAACTGGCGCGGCTGGCACGAGCGACCCTCACAGACTTTCGTCCAACCTCCGCGGACCCGTCAGGCGTCGGCGGGCGCCGCCAGTAGCGCGTTCCACATCTGGCTGAGCGAGGGATGAGGCGCAACAGCGTGACGCAGCACCGACAGCGGTACCTGGCCCACCACCGCGACCGTGGCTGCGTGCACGAGGTCGGCGACACCCGGCCCGACGAAGGTGGCGCCGAGCAGGACATCACGATCGGCATCGACCACCAGCTTGGCTGCCGCGTCGAAGCCGTCTCGCTGGATCAGCAGTTCGCCCGGCATGCCCGGATAGTCGACTGTTCTGGTCGTGACGGTGAATCCCGCAGCGCGCGCGTCTGATTCGGTGCGACCCACCTCGATCACGTTCGGGTCGGTGAAGATCACCTGGGGGAGGGTGCCGTTGTCCCGCACCACGTACTCCGGGCCGTCGAGTGCGGTGCCGTCTGCCCGGGCCTTGACCACGTTGGCCACGATTCCCGCGTGGTATTGGGAGACGTGCGACAGCAGGGCGCGACCGGTCGTGTCACCGATCGCATACAGCCAGTGCCCCTCGACACCGGTGGAGGTCAAATGATCGTCCACCGCTACGAATTCCCCGCCGTCCAGGCCGACGGTGGCCATTCCGAGGTCATCGGTGTTGACCAGTCGACCTGTAGCAACGACGATCTCGTCGGCTTCGAGTATGCCGTCGCCGAGCGTGACCGTCACCGCGCCGCCCGCTGCACGACGCGCGACCGAGGTCGGTACGGCGCGGAACTGGATCGTGACACCGCGGTCGCGCAGGGCGCGTGCCACCCGTTCACCTGCGAACGGCTCGGACCCCCGCAGCAAGGTGGTACCCCGCACCAGCATGGTCACGTCACTGCCCAGCCCTGACAGGATGGTCGCGCATTCGACGCCCACCACACCACCGCCGAGCACTATCGTTCGGGGCGGTACACGCGTCATGGTCGCGAGCTCCCGATTGGTCCACGGCGACGCCGCGGCCAGCCCGGCGATATCAGGTAGGAGTGGGCGGGTGCCGGTCGCCAGGACGACTGCGTGGCGGGCTTGCACGCGCTGTGTGCGTCCCTCGACCTCGGTGATCGTCACGGCGCGTTCGCCATTCAGCCGACCGTGGCCGTGCAACACGTCGATACCGGCCTGCGTCAGAGCGTCAACGAGGCCGTCGTCGGACAGGTGGTCGATGATGGTATCGCGTTTGGCCAGGGCTGCAGCGGTGTCGACACGATCCCCGCGCAGGAGCTCGCGCACCCCCGGAACCTCTTTGGCGAGTTCGAGAACTTCGATGGGCCGCAACAACGTTTTGGTGGGATTACACGCCCAGTAATGACATTCGCCGCCGATCAGGCGGTTTTCCACCAGCGCCGTGGTCAACCCCAGGCCGGCCAGTTGGGTGGCCGCGGTGACCCCACCCGGGCCTCCGCCGATGATCACAGCGTCGAACCGCGAATTATCGGACACGATGCCTCCTGTGGACTGTGGTGGCGCGCGCACACGCGGTGGTCGCCGCACCGCTACTGTATCATGCAGTACAATTAATGGTCTGTACGGTACAGTTAGGATGTCTGCGCGTCAAACACGTGGTGGCTGAAGCGCTCAACCCCGTCCACCGTCGACGGTCATCAACGACCCGGTCGTGTAACTCGACGCCTCGGACAGCAGATACAGCACCGCACCGACGATCTCGTCGGGCCGCCCCACCCGCTGCAACGCGACGGGTCGGACCACGCTGGCCAGCAGGTCAGGATTACGGACGAAACCCGCTGTGGCGTCGGTGTCGAACACCCCACACACGATCCCGTTGACGCGGACGCCGACGTTCGCGTACTCCATCGCCGTCGCCGCAGTCAGCGCGTTCAGGCCGGCCTTCGCCGCGGAGTACGTCGTGGTGAGTGGCGTCGGCCTGACCGAGGCCACCGAGCTGATGTTGACGATGGAGCCGCCGCCGGTGCGGGCCATGGCGGTGGCGGCCAGCGCGGTGAGGCGGGTGGGCCCTTTGAGATTGACGCCGACGATCTTGTCGAACAGCGTCTCGGTGGTCTCCAGCAGCGACGGTGCAACCGGGCTCATGCCCGCGTTGTTCACCAACCCGTCCAGTCGTCCCCATACCGCTTCGGCGGCGTCGACAACGCCCTCGAGCGACTCCCAGTCGCCGACATGGCACGCCAGCGGGTGTGCCTGTCCGCCGGCCGCGGTGATCCTGGCGGCCAGCTCCTCGCACGCGGCGAGTTTGCGGCTGGCCACCACCACCCGGGCGCCGCGCTGCGCCAACGCGGTGCTCATCGCGGCGCCCAGGCCCCGACTGCCGCCGGTGACCAGGACCACGCGGTCGGTGACGTCGAAGAGTGGATCGGTCATGACGCACCAACCTCCGGGCCGGGGGTGTTGAAATCAGCCCAACACTAACGGTATTCGGGGTTCTCGTAACCGAAATCGCAGCCGGCGTCCCATTCGGAGCGTTGGTTGCCGTATGCCGGGAAGCCGCCGGCGTCCTTGAGCAGCTTGGCCATGTGCATCAGGTTGTAGGTGAGAAAGGTGGTGTTGCGGTTGACGAAGTCGTTCTCCGGGCCCCCGGAACCCTCGTCCAGGTAGGACGGGCCCGGGCCTGCTTCACCCATCCAGCCGGCGTCGGCCTGCGGCGGCACCGTGTAGCCGATGTGCTGCAGGCTGAACAGGATGCTCATGGCGCAGTGCTTGACGCCGTCCTCGTTGCCGGTCAGCAGACAGCCGCCGGCCCGGCCGTAGTACGCGTACTGGCCGTTGTCGTTGAGCACACCGGAGTACCCGTACAGGCGCTCGATCACCTGGCGCATCACCGAACTGTTGTCGCCCAGCCACACCGGGCCGGCCAGCACCAGGATGTCGGCGGCCAGCACCCGCTGCAGCAGCGCCGGCCATTCGTCGGTGGCCCAGCCGTACTCGGTCATGTCGGGTCGCACGCCGATGGCGATGTCATGGTCCACTGCGCGGATCTGATCGACCTCGACGCCGTTCTTGCGCATCAGGGCCACACTGCGGTCCACCAGGCCCTGGGTGTTGCTGGTTTCCGGTGAGCGTTTGAGTGTGCAGTTGATGAACATGGCCTTCAGGCCGGTGAAATCAGGGGCAACGGGCGGGGTGGTCATGCAACTCCTTCGGAAGTGGTTGCGGCGCAGGCCACATTCGGGCGCAGCAAAACTATTTGACAAACACCTTGATAGTCAACGTTGTTTACTACAAGCGAAAGCCCGACCCTTCCTGGCGCCGCTGCTCCACGACGTCGCGCACGTGCATCGGTATCGCCAGGCCGACGGCCATCGCAGCAACCACCGACGTCGCGACCACACCGTTGGCCACCGTCGCTGCCAGCAGGGACGGCGACGGATCCCCGGGAAGAGCGACCAGCCCGCCCAGCATGTGCAGCGCGTAGGAGCCGGGGATCAGCGACACCACCGAAGCAAAGCCGATGCCGGCAAACGGTATCCGCACCAGGTGTGACACCGGCACCAACAGCACCCCGACGATCAGGCACGCGATCAGTGCGGCCGTCGCCGGGCCACTGCCCCAGCCGGACAGCGCCCACCAGTGCGCAGCATGGGCCAGCATGCCTGCAGCAACGGGCCAGGCGATCAAGCGGTACGGCATGGAGAAGTACACCGAGTACGACGCGGCCGCCACGCCTGCAGCCAGGACGTCGCCGAGCAACGGGGTCCGGCCCACCGAGCTCACCATGGGCAGCGTTTCGCCGCCGGCCTGCAAGCCGAGCATCAGCCCGGCTCCGATGGCGGCCACCAACACCGAGGCGTAACCCAGCCGCGACAACCCGAGCGTCACCCGCAACGCCAGCAGGTCGAGCGCCCCGTTGAGCAGATGCGGGCCGGGCACCAGGATCAGCACGGGGCACAACACCACCAGCGCAGCGCTCGGCCCGAGGTCGGCGCGCAGTGCGGCGGCGCCGATCAGTCCGGCCACCGTCGCCGCCAGCAGTACCTGCGGCAGGGGGCCGGCGCCCCACCGGCCGATTGTGCGTCGCAGCGCCCCACCGACTGCACCGCTGAGCGCGGCCAACAGGACGACGGCGGGATGGTCGGCGCCGAAGATCACCGCCAGCGCACCGGCCCCGGTGGCGCAGGCCAGTGTGAACACCGCGGCATGCGAGGCCGGCAACTGCGCGGCCCGGTCGAGCTCGGCGCGCACGGTGGTCCGATCCAGCGGCCCGTCCTGCGCGGCGTCGACCACCCGCATCGCAGCCGCAACCCGTCTGATGTTGACCCCGGTGGGCGATACCGGGGCCCACCGTGCGGTGCGGGTGCTGTCATCACTGAGCAGCAGCGACGACCAGGAGGGGATCAGCACGGCGTGGGTGTCGAGGCCGCGGTTGAGGCGGTTGACCGCCGCCAGCGTCATGCCGGTGGACTGCCCGTTGTTCTGCAGCAGGGTCGCCGCCTGCAGCACGGCGTCGTGGTCGGGGCTGCCCATCGTGCCTCCCTAGAACGGCCCCACCATCTGTGACGGGACCACGATGCGGTCGAACTCCTCGGCACTGACAAGACCCGAGGCGAGTGCGGATTCGCGCAGCGTACGTCCCGTGCGATCGGCGTCGTGTGCAATCGCCGACGCGTTGTCGTACCCGATCACCGGCGACAGTGCCGTCACCAGCATCAGGGAGCGGTTCACGTAGTCGGTGATCTGCGCTTGGTTGACGTCGATCCCGTCGATGCAGTACCGGCGGAACTTCTCGCACGAGTCGCCCAGGATGCGCGCTGAATGCAGGAAGTTGTTGATGATGATCGGCCGCATCGCATTGAGCTGGAAATTGCCCTGCGATCCCGCCATCCCGATCGCGGCGTCGTCACCGAGCACCTGGATGCACACCATGACCATCGCTTCACACTGGGTCGGGTTGACCTTGCCGGGCATGATCGAGCTGCCCGGTTCGTTGGCGGGCAGTGTGAGTTCGGCCAACCCGGCCCGCGGTCCCGACGCCAGCCACCGGATGTCGTTGGCGACCTTCATCAGGGTCACGGCCAGGCCACGCAGTGCTGCGCCCGCGGCGACGATGCCGTCGAGGCCGCCCAGGGCCTCGAACTTGTTGGGGGCGGTGACGAATGGTCTGCTGGTGAGTGCGGCGATCTCCGCAGCCACCTCGGTGCCGAAATCGTGCGGCGCGTTCAGCCCGGTGCCCACCGCGGTGCCGCCGGCGGCCAGGCGGTAGAGCTCGTTCTGTGCGGCCTCGACCCGGGTGAGCGCGGTGTCCAGTTGCGCCGCCCAGCCGGACCATTCCTGACCGACGGTCAGCGGGACCGCGTCTTCGAGATGTGTTCTGCCGATCTTCACCAGATCGTTCCATCGCTGCCCGGTGTCGGTCAGCGACTGGTGCAGGGCGCGCGCACTGGGCAGCAGTCGACCCTGGATCTCGAGTACGGCGGCGATGTGCATGGCGGTGGGGAAGGTGTCGTTGGACGACTGCCCCATGTTGACGTCATCGTTGGGGTGGATCGGTGCCTTGGATCCGAGCACTCCGCCGAGCAGCTGAATGGCCCGGTTGCTGATGACCTCGTTGACGTTCATGTTCGACTGGGTGCCGGAGCCGGTCTGGAAGACGTACAGCGGGAAGTGGTCGTCGAGGTCGCCGGCGATCACCTCGTCGCACACCCTGGCGATGGCGTCGGCTTTCCACTGCGGTAGTCGACCGGCGCGGGCATTGACCTGTGCGGCAGCCTTTTTCACGTAGCCGTAGGCGTGGTAGACCTCTTTGGGCATCCGGTCGGTGCCGATGGAGAAGTGGATCAGCGAGCGCTGCGTCTGCGCACCCCAGTACCGGTCGGCGGCAACGTCGATCTCGCCCATGGAGTCCGATTCGGTGCGGGTACCGTCGGCGTCGATGCCGATGGGCACGTCCGACATGTGGTATTCGGCCATCATCACCTTCCCAGTGGTGTCACAGGCGTGCATCATCACACGAGCCGGCACCCGCCGCCGGGAACTCAGTTCGGCGGGGTCACTGCCGTCGTGACGATGACACTGTTGGCCACGATCGCAGCCAGGGTGCGGGCCACCGCTTCGCCGGCCGCCGTGGCGCCCCACTGTCCGCGCTCCAGTTCCTGCGCGCGGCTGATCACCGCCGACGTCCAGGGGATCTCGCGGTGCAACTGGGGAAGTGATCCGCTCTTCCACAGCAGCGCGGCCAGTGCGGCGGTACGGGGGCTCGGATCGGCGCCATCGACCAGGGCGTCACGGACGCGGGCGAGAACGGCCGCGCGGCGGCCGTTGTCACCGAGTCGCAGTGCGGTGGAGGTGAACAGGCCCAGCGTTTTCGTCTTCTCCGCCCGCAGGTCACCTCGGGCGACCAGGCGTGCCAGCAGCGGCCCGCGCAGGGTCGGGCCGATCGCGGCCAACACCGTCTGCACCGAGCGCGGTTTCGTGCTGATGTAGTCCCACGTGGAGGCGAAGATGTCATCCGACGGTGGTTGACCCTCAACAGGTTTCACCATCACCGCACCGGACCGCGAGCTCGTGGTCACCTTCTGCTGCAGAGCCAGATCGGAGAGCACGGCACCGGCCAGAGGATAGAACAGCGTGGTCTCCCCGGCGATGGTGCCGGAGTCGGGCTGGAACAACACCAGCAGCAGATCCTCGGCCAGGGTGGGTGTCGGAATGTCAGCGTCCTGCATGCTCACGCCGCATCTCCGACGCCGCAGACCACCCGGGGGATCGGATCGTAGACGACGGTGTGGGACTCGGTGCGGGTCTGTCCGGTGGCGATGTCGCGCAGGGTGCGGGTGTCTGTGATGGTGAATCCCGGCGCGCCGCCGCTGGCGCTGCAGGCCTCACCCGCGGGGATGGTGACGGTCTGCGGTTCGGTGGGTCGGCTGCGCGCGCTCTGCGAGGACGTCACGTCGTACCGCTTGATGCCCAGCAGCCGCACCGTGATGCTGCTCGGTGTCCATTCGGTCTGGATCTGCACGGAGGTGGGGCCGTCGTTGCGGAATTTGACGTCCAGCACGTCTTCGAACACGGTTGCCTCACGGCCCGCCGGGTAGCGGCTGATGTAGTAACTGTGCTCGTGATGCTCGACGTCCTCCATGCCGGCGAAGTAGGCAGCATTGAACAATGTGGTGGCCACCTGCGATACCCCGCCGCCGACACCCCGTGCGGGCCTGCCATTTTCGATGACGCCCGCTTCGACGTAGCCGGCCGCGGCGTTACGCGGATTGGTAGCGGCGTTGAGGCTGAAGGTCTCACCCGGCCGGACCACGAGGCCGTTGATCTGTTGGGCGGCGCGGCGGATGTTACGGCCCGAGTCGCTGGCGAAACCGCCGGTCTGGAACTCGCCGATGACCTCCACCGGTCCCAGCGCGTCGAGCTGCTCGAGGGTGAAGGTGGGCTCGTCGTCGAGGTAGACGGCGGTGATGTCGCGGTCATCGGTGTCGCGCAGCACGGCGGGCAGGTCATCGAGGGTGGCCGCGAAGTCGACCCGGCGGCCATCCTGCGCAGGCACTTTCATCGGCGGGGTGGCCGCGAAGTCGATATCGGCGTTGCGCCCGGGTATCTCGGACGCCGCCAGTTGCGGGCGCAGGACGTCGATGATCCTGGGTGTGTCGAGTTCGGGCACCAACCGGCCCTGCCCGGGGCGGAAGCTCAGCGCCGCTGCGATGTCGTCCGGCGTCAGCACACCGTCGACTCCGTTCTCGCCGCGGACGGTGACAGGTCCCGACACCGCAGGCGTGGCGATGTCGTCCAGTGCCCCCGCCACATCCTCGGCGGCGGTGCGCGCGGGGAGTTCGACGATCGGCAGATCCAGGGTCTCGCCGGTGGCCCAATTGTCCAGGATGGTGGCTGTTGCGGCGGTGACGTCCAGGCGCTGACCCGACTGCGGGTCCGAGGCCACCGGCTCACCGTCGACGAACACGATCGAGCCTTCCACCGGATCCTCGGCGACGGCCGCCCCGATCTCGTCGAGTGACGCGGTGAGCGCCTGCTCGTCCACCGAGCTCACCAGCTCCACGGGTGTCTGTACGAAGAACGACATGACGCGGGTGATCGGGTTCAGCGGTTGTCCGCCGGCCTGCTCGACGGTGGCACCCGGGTCCGCTGCGAGCCCTGTCAGACCGGGGTCGATGGTCGCCTCCACCGATCCCAGGGTCACCGGAATCGGCCGGCTTTGGCGGGGGGAGATCTCCTCACGCAGGCGTTGCTCGGCTTCGCTCGGTGTCAGCCCGCCCAGCGTCACGCCGGCCGCGGTGACTCCCCGGGGCACCTTGGCCGAGGTCACCACCAGGTCAGCGACATACAGCGACGCCAGCGCGACCAGCGGAATGCCGGCGCCCAGGAGTCGCCGACGCAGCCGCCGCCGTGCGCCGTCGCTCTGTTCCTCGGACATCGATCTGTCAACCACGCATCGTCAGGCCGGTATTCCCATGAGCAAATCCTACAGACGGTGGCCCACGGCGGCGCCCGCCAGGGCAATTGCCGTGCATATGATGAAAACTGTTGTGATAGAGAGCATTTGGACGCCAGATCCGGCCAGTGTCGAACCTGCGGCCTGCCCTGCTGCCACCACCAGGAACGCGCTCCCGACGCCGAAGGCGACCCGCTCGGGAAACAGCCGGGTGGCCCAGACCAGCAACACACCGGTCAGGGCGATGTAGGCCGCGCCGAACGCGAAGGCCGCCGCGACGGTGACCACCGGTAGCTGGGCGAACACCGCGAAAGCGGTGGTGGCTGCACCCATGACCACCATGCCGAGTTGCCAGGCGCGTGCGATACCCAGGCGGCCCACCAGTGGACCGGACACCGCACCGACCAGCCCGGCGCCGCCGAGCACCGTCCACACCAGCGCCGACACCAGCGGCGTCCCGCCCTGTTCGCTGATCACCTGGCGCCCCAGCGTCCATACGGCGATGCTGGCCAGGCCGAGTGCCGCCGAACAGACGAGCAAACGCACACTGCCGGGCGGCCAGTTCCCCGGCGAGCGGTGTCCCTCGGGGGCATGGACGCCCGCCGGGACGTAACGCCAGACCGCCACCGTCACCAGGGCGCTGAGCACGGCAAAAATGGCCCAGGCCGACCGCCAGTCGGATCGCAGGGCCAGCGCGATCGGTCCGGAGAGCAATACCCCGATCCCGGTACCGGCATTGACCAGGGTCTGGGCCTGGTCCCTGCGACGCTGCGAGATCCACCGAGCGACGGCCGCCGCCATCGGGGGTGAGGCGATACCGGTGCTGGAACCGGCCACCAGGATCCCGACTGCCAGCATCGCTGCCGACGACGAGGCGGCGACGGTGGCGATCCCCACCGTGGCGGTGGCACCGGCCAGCACGGCTACCCGGCGGGCGCCCCAGCGCGGCGTCAGGACGGTTGCGACGACGATCGCCACGCAGTAGCCCACGTAACTGCCGGAGCCGAGCACACCGGACATTGCCGGGCTCAGCGCGAATTCTGCGGCGAAGTCGGGGGAGAAGAGCCCGTAGGTGAAGCGGGCCAGGCCGTAGCACGAGGCGATGAGCGCAGTACCGGCCGTCACGAGCGCTGCGGAATGGGCCATCAGGCCTGCCAGCCTACCGAGGGGGCTACCGTCGACGGGGTGTCCACTCTCGTCGAGGCGCTGCGGCAGCGCCTGCCGGCTGACCGGTTGATCATCGATCCGGACGTCACCGCGACCTATGCCCACGACGAGGCCGAGTGGGCGCCGCACGTGCCACCGGCGGCGGTGGTGCGTGCCCGGTCCGCCGAGGACGTCCAACAGGTGGTGTTGATCTGTCTGGATGCGGGCGTACCGGTGGTGACACGGGGTGCGGGTACCGGGCTCTCCGGTGGCGCCAACGCCGTCGACGGGTGTGTGGTGGTCTCGCTCGAGGCGATGGACGCGATCCTGCGTATCGACGAACTCGAGCGCTGCGCGGTGGTGCAGCCCGGCGTGGTCAACGACCATCTGCGTGCGGCGGCCGCGGAGAAGGGCCTGTGGTACCCGCCGGATCCGGCCAGCTCGCCGTGGTCGACCATCGGGGGCAATGTCGCCACCAATGCCGGCGGCCTGTGTTGCGTGAAGTACGGCGTCACAGCCGATTACGTGATGGGTATGCAGGTGGTCACCGGTTCCGGGGACATCGTGCGCCTCGGGCGCACCACCGCAAAGGGGGTGGCCGGCTACAGCCTGGCGGCACTGATGGTGGGCTCAGAGGGAACCCTGGGCATCATCACCGAGGTGACGGTGAAGCTGCGCCCGGCGCAGGGTCCCCAGCGCACGGTTGCCGGTTACTTCGACTCGGTGGTCGACGCCGGTCGCGCGGTGGAGAACGTCGCGGCCGCGGGTCTGACGCCGTCGGCGCTGGAACTGGTGGACCGGCAGTGTCTGCTGGCCGTCGATGCGTGGAAGAAGATGGGTCTGGCGGTGGACGCCAACGCGGTGCTGCTGGGGCGTGTAGACACCGCCGATCCAGCTGGCGAGCAGGAGGCTCATCTGATGCGCCGGTGCTTCGACTCCGCCGGCGCCTCGTGGTCGGCGGTGTCGACCGATCAGGAGGAGGCCGAAGCGCTGTTCGCTGCCCGCAGATTGGCGTATCCGGCCATGGAACGGCTGGGCCCGGTGCTCACCGAGGACGTGTGTGTACCCAAGCGCCACGTCGCGGACATGCTCGCGCGGATCGAGAAGATCGGCGCGCGCCACGGGATCACCATCGCCAACGTCGCCCATGCCGGGGACGGCAACCTGCATCCGCTGCTGATCACCGCGCAGGGGGACGAGGATGCCCGCCGGCGGGCGCAGGTGGCGTTCGCCGAGATCATCGACGCGGCATTGGAATTGGGTGGCACCGTCACCGGTGAGCACGGCGTGGGATTGCTGAAGATGGACGGCCTGGTCAAGGAGCTGGATCCCGTGGTGCTCGACATGCATCGAGCCGTCAAGCACGCACTGGACCCACACGGAATCCTCAACCCCGGCAAGGTCTTCGGTTCAGCCGGACGCTAACGCCGCCGGTTGTCGAGTGCCAGGGCGCCCGCGCCGGCGAATGCCAGGAACAGGAACGCGAAGCAGTACAGCACCGCGGCTTCGCCCCCGTTGTTCATCGGGATGATGCCACCCGACGGTACGTGCTGCAGGAAGAAGGCGACGGCCATGGTGCCGGAGGCGATGAAAGCCGCGATCCGGGTGAACAACCCGATGGTGATGAGGAGGCCGGTGACCAGTTCGATCACGCCGGCGTAGAAGTACGGCCACTGACCGATGGCGGCGGCCTGGCCACCCGGCCAGCCGATCAGATGGGCGCCGGCGTGGCAGAGGAACAGTACGCCGAAGACGATGCGGAACACGCCCAGCGCGGTGGGGGTGTAGGTGCTCAGGCGGTTGTCGAGACTGGTGGAGGTCGCCATGGGTCAGTTCTCCTTGGGTGAGGGGGTGATGAGGTCGCCGGCGGTGCGGATGCCTGACCAGCGTGCGGATTCCGCTGCCAGGTCCAGCCTTTCGACCACCGAGGAACTCTCGTATTCTCCCCAGGCGTGTCGTGGCAGCATCCACATGATTTCGAACTGGTTGCCATCGGGATCGGCTCCGTAGACGCTCTTGGTGGCGCCGTGGCTCGATTCGCCGGTGTAGGCGCCGGAATCCCGAAGGATCCGGCGGATCTCGATCAACTCGTCGACGGTGTCGAGTTGCCAAGCCAGGTGGTACAGGCCGACCGACCCGCGGGGCGGGGTGGTCGCTCCCGGAATCTCGAACACTCCGAGGTCGTGATGGTTGCCCGACCGGGGTAGGCGCAGAAAGGCCGCGCCCATCTGCGTTTCCCGGCTGACGGTCTGCATGCCCAACACTTCCGTGTAGAACTCGACCGAGCGGTCGACGTCGGCGACGAACAGCACGGCATGGTTCAGGCGGACAGGTGAGACGGACATGACAGCTCCCGATATTGTTGTAGCTACAACAATCGGAAATCTAGCAGAATATTGTTGTAGCTACAACCTCATGCCACACTGGAGGCGTGAATGCAGGACTGACCCGGGACGAGCTGGCGGCATGGGTCCGGCTGGCGTCGGTCCTCGAATTGCTCCCCGGTGTGCTGGACTCCCAGCTGCGTTCCGATGCCGAGCTGCTGCACTTCGAGTACCAGGTGCTGTCGGTGTTGTCGGAGGCTCCCAAGCGCACCATGCGGATGAGTGCCCTGGCTGCCTACACCAACGCGACACCCCCGCGGTTGTCCCATGTGGTGACACGTCTGCAGGGCCGCGGCTTCATCGAGCGATTCGCCTGTACCGAGGATGCCCGGGCCACGAATGCACGGCTGACTGCCGCCGGTTGGCGCAAGGTGCGCGACGCCGCGCCGGGGCATTCGGCCCTCGTGCGTGAGCTGGTGATCGACGCGCTGACGCCGCAGCAGGTGACTCAGCTCGCCGCGATCGGCGAAGCGATCCTGGGCCGCCTCGATCCGGACGGGGCAAAAACAAGCACCTACCACCGTTACGACGGCTGACCTCACCGTTCTGGCAGGTGGCCCACAGCTGATCTCCAGGTGGCCGCCGGTGCAGAGTGTGTAACTTCAGCATCTCGCAGGTATCGACATGTGAGGGGGCCGATTGTGTTGCTCAGTACCCGTGTGGCCGTAGCGGGCGTGATCGCGGCGCCGCTGCTGCTGGCCGCACCCGCCCTGGCCGCACCGCCACAGAATTGCTCGACCGCCGATCTGGCGGGTGTGGCGTCGGGGGTGTCGGCGGCGACGTCGGCCTACCTGTTCACCCACCCGGCCGTCAACGACTTCTTCACCAGCCTGCAAGGTGAGGCGCCAGAGGCGATGCAGCCCAAGGTCGACGAGTACTTCGCCGCCAATCCCCAGGTGGGAGCTGAGCTCAAGAACATTCGTAAACCGTTGCAGGACATCCGTCTCCGATGTGGTGACACCGACGGCGACGGTGACGTCGATATCCTGTAGACGTCACTGTCCGTACGCGGAACCGTTGATGGTGCGCACCGTTTCGTGCGGATCGTCGACAGTGATCACCACGCGATCGAAGCGCTCCTCGGGTGAGAGGGTGATGACCACCGCGCGTTCGTAACCCGAGATGTTCCAGAACTGCTTGGTGCCGCCATGGTGAAAGGTCCCGGACAGCTTTCCGGGGAGGCCGAGTCCCGGCCCGCGCCAGCCCTTGGGCTCATCCCGCATTCCTGGATCGTGCGTCGCGCCCCGGACGGATTCGAGGGGAAAGCGCAGGCGGCGCGTGAAGGACCAGAACTTGTCCAGGCCCACCGGCTCGATCACCAGGTGGCGGTCGGTCACGGTGACACGATTATTGGTCATGGGTGGTCCTCTCACGTCGGAGTCCGCCGCGGGCCAGCAGGCGCAGGCCCAGCTGTCGTTCATCGATCCCGTTCCCCTCGAGGAGGGCCGAGATCCGTTGGCGGACATGGATATCGGAAGGGGCGAGCTCCAGCAGGGCCACCAGGATGAGGTCCAGGCGCCGCTCAGGGTCGGTCGCCGGTGCGGTGACGGTCTCGAGCACCCGCATGAACAGTCCGTGCTTGCTGCCGAACGTGCCATACAAGCTGCCACGATGGATTCCCGTCGCGCGCACCAGGTGATCGATGGAGGTCGCGGCGTAACCCTGTTGTCGGAACACCTCCGCCGCAGCGGCGAGGGCGCTGTCTTCGTCGAACTCTCTCGGTCGCCCCACGGTTTGAGAATAGTCGTTCAAGAACGATCGGTCAAAAAATTCGAGTCGGGTCGCGGCTGAGCCCGCGCGGCAGACTGCCGACCGGTGTTGAATGAATGCGATGACCGAACACGATGACTTCGAAGTCCTCTACACGCGTTATCTAGACGCCTGCAACGCTCATGACGTCGATGCCATGATGGAGTTTTATGCCCCCGGCATCACGGTCAATGACGTGGTGATGCCGCCCGAGGCGGTGGCCGAGCAGTTTCCGCCGCTGTTCACCGCGTTTCCCGACTGGCGTTGGGGCATCCGCCATGTGTGGACCGGAGCGGACACCATCGCCCTGCATTTCACAGTCACGGGTACCCATCGCGGAACCTTCCTCGGTGTTCCCGCCACCGGGCGCACAGTAAGCGCGGCCGAGTTCACCGTCTACCGGATCCACGACGGCGCCTTCACCGCAGTGTGGGATCTCATGGACACCGCCGCCCTGCTCGATCAGATCCGCGGCACGGCCTGACTACGGCGAGAGCAGGTCGTCCTCGGCGACGAACTTCGCGGAATCGGTGTCCAGCCAGCGCCGCCACGGGGTCCCGCCGGCATCGATCGCTTCCTCGATCGCGAAAACCACGGCCGGTGGCAACGGCGTCGGCGAAACCACCGGCAACATCAGGCTGACCAGCACGGCCTTGTCCCCGGCGAAGCGTTCGGCGCGGGTGTGCTGGGTGCTGCCATTGGTGTACACCCGCAGGGTCGCGTCACCGAGTCCGCCGCCGGAGAATTGGCGCACCGCACCGAAGTCGGGCTGGAACTCGGCGGCGAGACAGGGATCGGGCAGGCCCAGGTGGCCCTGGCCGTACTGCGGTTCCCAGCTACCGTCGATGGCCATCCGGGCCGGCGGCTGCGGTACCGCGGACAGCTGTGCGGTGAGTCGGTCGGCGAGATCGGCGACGGCGCTGCCGTCCACCGACCACACCCGCAGTGGGTGGGCGATCTCGCGCCGGCAGGCCGCCAGGAACGCCTGGAAGCTCTGCGCCACCACTCGGAATCCGTCGCCGGCGAACAGTGCGTCGTCATCGACGAGCATGACCGCGGGTTCGCTGCTGCTGCCACGATAGTCCAGCACCAGGTACTTGCTGCTGCCGTAACTCGCGACCACCCACAGCCGATCGGCGTCGGACCCCAGGGCGTGCCGGTAGCTCGCGGCGGCCTCGCCGAAGTCGATACCATCGGACACCTCGCCGAGCGTGGTGCCGGCCCCGACCAGCGGCGACCAGTGATTTCCGAAGTAGGCGTGCAGCGACACCGGTCCCCGCGGCTCGACCAGCGCGTTCAGCCAGTCGGAGACGCCGCCGTTGCGCTGCCGGTACAGCGCCGCCAACGGCTCGGGCAGGTGCACTCCGTGCTGAGCCTCCCACTGCGCGATGTCCGCAGCACCGACGGCCGACGTCACCCGGGTGCGCAGCTGGTAGAGGTCGTCGCGCCAGAACGCGTCAACCGATGGCAGCGGCAGCAGATACGGCATGCCGAGATTGTTGCACCGCCGTCACTCAGGCGTTGAACCCGCCGTCCACGGTCCAGGTGGCGCCGGTGACGTATCCCGTTTCCGGTAGCGCCAGATACGCGACGACGCTGGCAATTTCGTCGGGCTGCCCGTACCGCCCGAGGGCGGTGGCTGCCCGGTTGCCTTGGGCGAGCTCGCCCTCGTTGTCGGGGTTCATGTCGGTGTCGGTGGGTCCGACGGCGATGTTGTTGGCCGTGATGCCGCGCGGTCCGAGATCGCGAGCCATACCGCGGGTCAGGCCGGCCACCGCCGACTTGGTCATGGCGTAGACCGCCAGACCCGCCACCGGGATCCGGTCGCCGTTCACACTGCCGATGGTGATGATCCGGCCGTTGGTGGTGAAGTGGGGGACCGCGGCCTGGCTGGCCACGAACACCCCGCGCACATTGACCGCGACCAGCCGGTCGAACTCCTCGAGCGGGAAGGAGTCGACGGTTCCGAACGCGCCGACGCCGGCGTTGTTCACCAGGATGTCGAGTCCGCCCAGTGCAGTTGCGGCAGCCTCGACAGCGCCCCTGATTGCTTCGGGGTCAGCGCTGTCTGCCTGCAGCGCAACGACGGTCGGGCCGTGCTGGGACAGCTCGGCAGCCAGATCGTCTGCCCGCTGCGCCGAGGACTGGTAGGTGAATGCGACGTCGGCGCCGTCGGCGACCAGCCGCCGGACGATCGCGGCGCCGATACCGCGGGAACCGCCGGTGACGAGGGCGCGGCGGCCGGACAAGGGAAGGCTCATGGTGTGACTCCTGTCGTTGAAGAGGTGGCAGTCAGAACTGGAGTTCGCCGCCGTCGATGTAGAGGTTGGTGCCGTAGATGAAGCTGGCCTCATCGGAGGCCAGGAAAGCCACTGCGGATGCTACTTCCTCGGGCGTGCCGAGTCTGCCGATCGGAACCTGCTTGGCGGAATCGGTTTTGAAAGCAACCGCCGCTTCCGCGCCGATGATCCGCTCCAGCGCCGGGGTGTCGATGGCGCCCGGTGACACGGTGTTGACCCGGATGCCGCTGTCTTTGAGTTCGTTGGCCCAGGTCTGCGCCAGAGACCGGACCGCCGCCTTGGACGCCGAGTACAGCCCGAAGTTCTCCAGTCCGTCGGTGGCCCGCACCGAAGCGTTCACCACCACGGCTGCGCGAGTATTGAACAGCGGCAACGCTTTCTGGATGGTGAGCCATGTACCGCGGACGTTGACGTTGAGGTTTCTTTCGTAGTCGTCCTCGGTGGCCTGCGCCAAGGGGGCGAAGGTGGCGTTACCCGCGTTGGCGAACAGCACGTCGAGCCCGCGCCCACGCTCCCGGACTGCGGCGTACAGCCGATCCAGATCAGCAGACTCGGCGATGTCGCCCACGATCGGTGTGGCCGACGGGCCCAGTGCGGCCGCGGCGTTCTCCAACTCGGGCCGTCGCCGGCCAGTGATGAAGACGTGAGCACCTTCGTCGACGAATCGTCGTGCGGTGGCGAGCCCGATGCCGGTGCTGGCGCCGGTGACCACCGCGGTCTTGCCTTCGAATGCTCCCATTGAAGATCTCCACCCTTTGAGTATCGGTCGGTACAAAAAGGACCGTAACAGTTGTGAATCGATCGGTACAGAAACCCGGGGGTGGTTCACTCAGGGCGAATTCTGTACCGCGCGGTGCGCGAGAGTAGGATGACGTTCCCATGACTGTGCAGGACGGCGTGCCACGCGGGCGTCCCAGGAGCTTCGACATGAACGAAGCCTTGGAGCGCGCCATGGTGGTGTTCTGGGAACGTGGCTATGACGGGGCCACGCTCTGTGATCTCACTGACGCCATGGGCATCACCCGCACCAGCATGTATGCCGCTTTCGGGAACAAAGAGGAGCTCTTCCTCAAGGCGCTGCACCGCTATCTGGAGGGTCCGGCAGGATACTTCGCAGCTGCGCTGGAGCAGCCGACAGCGCGCGGGGTGGCGCAGGCCTTCCTCGCGGGTTCGGTGCAGACCACCACCCGCAGCAACACCCCGGCCGGATGCCTCACGGTGCAGGGGGCGCTGGCGGCGGGCGACGCGGGCGCGCACGCTCGTGACACCCTGACTGCGTGTCGCGAGCAGACCTGGGCGGCCCTGCGGAACCGCTTTCGGCGGGCCATCAGGGAAGGCGACCTGCCGCGGGATTCGGACCCGGGGCTGCTGGCGCGCTACCTGCTCACCGTGGGCAACGGCATCGCCGTCCAGGCCGCGGGTGGTGTCGGCCGCAAGGCCCTCCAGGCAGTGGCCGACGGTGCCCTGCGGCAGTGGCCGCCCTGCTGAAGCTCAGGCGGCCAACGCATCCCGGTGCTCGATGAGGAAGCGTCGCAGTGAGCGTGGCGACCTGCCGGTGATGTGGAGGACCGTGTCGGTGACGAAATTCTGTGCGCCGTTGCGTATCTGGTTGTCGAGCGCGGCCAGCGTCGTGGCCAGGTCCTGGGGATAACCCGCAGCGGTGAGGTGGCGCAGGTACTGCTCGGTACTGAGGTCGACGTGGTGCACCGCTGTGCCGCTGACGTCGGTGATGAGGTCCGCGGCCTGCGGGTACGACAGCGCCTCGGGCCCGGTGAGTATCAGTTCGGGAGCAATGGGTTCGCCCGCGAGGAGCGCCTGCACTGCCACGGCGGCAATGTCGTCGGCGTCGATGAAGCCCAACCGGCCCTCGCCGGTGGCAGTGATCAGTTCACGCCGGTGACGGATGCCCTGGGCCAGCGGATGCTCGCCCACGAAGTTCTGCATGAACCAGGACGGGCGCAGGATGGTGTGCTCGGGGAACGACGTGGCGATCTGATCGTGGATGGCGCCGAGGCCCGGATCGCCCCGCTGCACTGCCGATGAGCTGAGTTGGACCACGCGCCGAATCCGCTCGGTGGAGGCGACCTCCAGAAACGGGGTCACCAGTTCGAGCTCCACAGGAGCGACGAGATACACCGCGCGGACTCCGGACAGCACACGCGCGTGCGACGCGGTGTCCTGCCAGTCGAAAACCACCCGGTCCGGTGCCGGGGTCCTGCTGGCCGCCCGGACGGCAACCCCGGCTCGGCGCAGGCCGCTGACCACACGACTGCCGGTGGTGCCGGTGGCTCCGGTCACCAGGATCGGCCGATCGGTACTCATCTCGCCGGCCCGGCGAACTCGCTCATCAGGGATTCCACCCCGCCGATTGCGGTGGCTGCGGCCAGCGCATTCCAGTAGTCGGAGTAGCGGCGGATTCCGTCCGGTCCCACCTCGACCACGGAGATGTAGTTGACCACGTAGCTGTTGCCGGTGCGCAGCGCCTGCCCCCGCGCCGAGAACTCCACGATGGCGGTCATGGGATCCATGGTGTGGTGGCGACGGTGTTCGATGACCTCGTCGATGCGCAGGACGGAGCTGTAGTCCTTGACGTACTCCCATACGTCGTCACGGCTGTGCAGGGTCGGATATCCGGGTGGGGCGAAGGGGAAGTCCATGACGCAGTCGGATGCGAACAGGTCAGTGAAGCTGCGCATGTCGTTGTTGCGCATGCAGGCCAGCATCGAGTCCATCACCCGGTCGGTGTGCATGCGGATGTCGTGCTCAGTGGTCATGGTGATCTCCGTTGAATCAATCGCGATACGGAACGGTTCCGTATCGACTATAGTCGCGTTCATGGCACAGCGTCCAGGACCGGTCCGAGGTGGCCGTATGCTTGCCGATGCCCATGCCTGAGATGAATGTGTCGCGCCGCTCGCCTGGCGGCGTCCTGGACGCCGAGGTCACCGCAGCCATCTTGGACGCGGCACTGGCCGAGCTGGCCGACCTCGGTTACGGCAGACTGTCGATGGATGGCGTGGCCCGACGGGCGAAGGCCGGCAAAGCCGCTCTGTACCGGCGGTGGCCCGCCAAGCAGGACATGGTGCTGGCCGCGGTCACGCGTGTCAGCCTGCCGGTGGCGCTGTCGTCGAGTACGGGGGATATCCGCACCGACGTCGTGAATCTCGTTAGTGGCGTTGATGCCTGGATCAGTGACCCCCTGATGTCGCGGGTTCTTCCCGACCTGCTCGCCGAGGCGCGACGCAACCCGGAGCTGGCCCAGGCGCTCACCTCGGCACTGGGCGCGCCCAGGCGCAACTACGGTCGCACGATCATCGAGGCCGCCATCGAACGGGGTGAGGTGCAGCCCGACGTGGACATCGAGTATGTCCTCGATCTGGTTGCGGCGCCTGTCTTCTGGCGGGTCTGCGGCCTGCGTCAGGAGACGACGCCGGGCTTCCTGGACCGCGTGGTCGGTACTGCTCTGCACGCTCTCGGGTTGCCATGACCTGAGCACACGGATCAGGCGCGTATCACTCGTTGCGAAGGGCGTCCAACGCCGTTGTGCGTTCGTCCAGCCACTCCCTCATGGATTCTGTTGCCGCAACCAGATCATCCTGGCTCAGCCCATCGGTCACAGGAACGGATGTGGCGATCTCATCGAGCAGTTCGTGGGCCCGCCCGTCGCCGTACATCTGGTCGTACAGATTCCAGTACGTCGCAAGATACACGTCGCTGAATGCAGCAGATTCGAGAAACCGTGTCTCTAGTGGATTTCCGAACATGCGTCCGCCGCCCTCGCCGCCCGGTGGGGGGCGGTTCGCCGCCGTGGCGCCGCCCTGCCCTGGGGGAGGCCCCATCTGCACCTCGTCGTCGGGCCCCACGGTGGCGTCGCTCTGCATGGCGAGGTTCAGGTCCCACGACACCACCGTGATCTTCTCGGTATCCAGGTCGTACCAGAGGTAGTAGTTCTGGCCGGGGCCGCCCATGTCGTCGGCGTTGGCCAGGAGATTCTGGGTGGCCAGGTACCGTGCCAGCGAATCGACCTCCACCCACTCGCCGAGGTGCTTGTCGAACTCGGTCTCATCAGCTCCATCCAGCCATCGCAGGAAGTTGATGATCGGGGCGAGGTTGCCGTTGTCCACGGAGTTGATCGCCTTGAATTGGTCGGCGTACTCCGACTGGTCGCTACCGCGGTATTCCAACCGGGAGTTGGCATCTGCCTTGTAGAGGTAGCCATCGGAGTCGAACAACGTGTTGGCGTAGGTGTCATCGGGGTGTTCCAGAAGCAGTCGCGTGGTGGTCTCGCCGTTGACGGTGTACGCGGCGTAGGTGTACCGCTGCGTGGGCTGTCCCGTCTTCGCCGTCAACGACAATGCGAGCGCTTCATTGAGCACCGGAGTCCCCGGCCGGAGCGAGAGCTCAGTCATGCCTTGGTATCCGCGCCCGTCGGCATTCCTGTTGAACTTGATCAGCAGCGGTAGTGATGTGGGGTCATCAGCAGAAGCCAGGGCCTGGGAAGCCATCTCGCCGTCGGGCGGCCCGCCGCCCGGGCGTGCATCATCCGGCCGCAACCCCATCAGGGTGGAGTTGCCTTTCAGCCGCACTGCCACGTCGCTGATCGGAGTGTCGTCGATTGTGATATCAGCGGTGACCCACTTCTTGGCACCGTCCTTCTCGTAAGCGGTGATCATGTCGTTGTACTCGGCAGGGGTGAGTTCGATGGTCAACGAGTGGGTGACGCTCGTGTCGAACAGGTCGACAGTGCCTGTGATGTTGTCGGTGATCTCCGCGGCCATGATGGTGGCATCGCCAGTGATGTACGGATGGACCCGGCCGGGCCCGAACAGGACCACCATGACGACCATCGCAGTGATGAACAGTGCCAGCAGTTTCCAGTACTGCCGCACATGCACGGGAATCCGATGAGCGAACCGGCGACGTGGGCTGTGCTGGTCCCGCATCAGATGTCGGTCTGGTCGTACCCGGTCAGTACCGTGACGCGCTGGCCGGTGTTGACCTCTGCCAGAGCGGCGATGAGGTCTGCGGACTTGCGGCCCTTCTTCAACTGGGCCGTGTAGTACAGCTCGTTGAGGGCACCGGCGCGGGCCGACTCAGTGGACACCAATTCGAACTCCGAGCAGTAGTCGATCAGGACGTCCTCGACGCGCTTGGTGTATTCGGGCTCGGGCGGAACCTGGACCTTGACGACCTGCCGTTGGACGTCGAGCTTGAACCAGTTGAAGCGGTACATGATGAGCAGGACCAGGCAGATCACCACGGTGGCGGCAATGGCCAAGGTGTAGAAGCGGGTTCCGGTGGTCATTCCGACTGCCATGGCCAGGAAGATGAATCCGACGTCGCGAGTCTCCTTGATGGCGTTGCGGAATCGGATCACCGACAACGCACCCACGAGGGCGAAGGCCCGCGCGATGTTCGAGCCGACCACCAGCATGATCACCGAGATCACCATGCAGACCATGACCAACGTCTGCACATAGGATTGGCTGTAGGAGACGTTCTTGTGGGTGTAGCGGTAGACCCAACCGATGAGCGACGCCAGCACGAACGACAGTGCCAGCGACACGCAGACATCGAACACGGTGAAGGTGCCGCTCAGGTCCTGGAAATCTATTGTCACGGTGTTCCTTTGTCTTGTGAACCGATGAGAATGTCCTGTGAACCGATGAAAACTACTGCAATCAGGCGCTTTTGATGCTGCGTTCATCGACGGGCAATGAATCGCCAGCCCGGAATCCGTTGATTTCCTGGGCTCCCACGGTGGAGCGCGGCGCCAGCTCGAACGCCTGTACCGACTGGCAGTACTTGGAGACGCGCACCACCGACATCTCGCTGCGGGCCGCGAGGTCGGTGACCCAGTACGGCACGCGCTCGTTGGCCTTGATCTCCACGATGGCAAGCTTCGGCGGGATGATGAAGCGGTTCTCCGCGCCCGAGGCGAAGTGGAAATCGCGGTCACGGCCGTGCACCTTGTGATCGATGGTCACCCGCAGACCCAGGTCTGCGTCGCGGCCGACGAACGCTTCGCGCAGGTATCCGGTGGTGACGATCGGTCGCAGATCGAGGTTGCCGATCAGGGCCGTCACCTCGTGGACGAAGGCGCGCTGGTGGGGCTCGTAGGAGATCTCCTCGCGGGCATCAAGCCACCGCCTGGCGGTGCCGTACGGCAGGGGGACACGTCGCTTCTGTGTCACCCTGTTGACGCGCTGCTTGATCTCGACCTGAACCGGTGTCTCGTCAATACACTCGGCGGGATTGCCGTACAGCCGCATTCGCAGTTTGCGCCGGAAGCGCAGGCCTTCGATCTTCTCCCAGTAGAACCGAAGATCCGCGGTGTCGTAGTACAGCGAGGTCACCGGGTAACCGCCGTGCGGTGAGAACGGGTCGGTGCCCATTCGCGCCGAGAGTGCCTCGCGCAAGGCTGGGATCTTCAGCTCGTCGAGCAGGTACTTGATCTCGTAGCGATTGAACGCGTGCAGCCGGCTCGCGGTCTGCTGGTAACCCGTTGGGCGGGTAGGTACGTCCTCGTGCAGGTCTTTTGGCCCCGGAGCCGCTTTGGCCAGCCGCGTGAACAAACCCATCAAACTCGCTGTTCCTTTCCCTTCGGTTCACTTCCCGTTCATGATGCAAACAGGCGGGACTATGGAACCGCTGTGTCTGCGGTATCAGCGTGATATCGACCCGACAAAACGGCGCCCTGTGCATGGAAACCGTGCACAGGGCGCCTCGAGAGATTGACTCAGCGCGGCGGAAGGCCCGCGAGTCCCACAGGCCCTGCGCCGGGGCCGCCGGGCCCCATCCCCGGCCCTACGGGACCGCGAGCGGGCGGCGGACCGGGACACGGAAGGAGCGGCAGGCAGAGGCCAGGACCGCCGGGCCCCGGAGGGGGTGGTTGTGCAGCCGCGGTACCGGCACCCAGTCCGACGGCCACGGCGCCGCAGACAGCTGCCGAACCGATCAGGGTTCCTGCTCTCAGCATTGCTGATTTCATTGCTTCTCCTTCGGGCGCTTCCACCTCTGACGTTTGCGAACCTAGGGCCGCTCCATGAGCGTCCGATGTCACGACCATGGGAGCGACATGTGTACGCGGGCACACGGTGAGCAAAACTTCTTCACAGTGTCCACCAAGGTGTGACGACGAGCATGAATGATCCTGTGCCGCAACGAGGACCCGGGTGGGTCAGGGAGAAGAACCATCATCAGCTCATACGTGCGGACCGTGTTCGCCGCCACCATGACTGCCGTTCTCATGGCCACTGCCGGCACCGGAGTCGCACAGGCCGAACGTGTCCTGTTGCCGGATGTCGCGCAGTTCAGCGACACTGTCGACGGCTGGCGGTTCACGCTGACCATGACCGAGTTACGCGTAGACGCCGTGCCCAACCTCGCGACCTCTCAATTCACCCGGGAGGGGTTCGTCACGGCAAAGGCCACCGCCACCATCGAAGGCGAGGGTGACCTGTCGGTGAACTCCGGCTACCTGGTGTTGGGTGTGCAGTTGGGCTGCCAGACGGATGTGAGCGAAGGTCTGGAGCTCGGCTTCGACCCTGATCTCGACACATTCGACTTGAACGAGAACGACATCGTCGACTTCAACATTTTTCCCGAGGTCGGCACCAAGCTGAAAGCGGGCACCATCACGGTGGTCGGGCTCGGCGCAAAGTCGATGAAGTCGAAGACTGCCACCATCGCCGTTCGTGATGCTCATGTGGAAGTCTCCGAATGTGCCGGCCCAGTGACGATCAGGATGTTCGCTTCCGCCCGGATCAGTACGGACTCATCCGATGACAGCCTGAATGCCTACGGAGCGGCGTCAGCGCTGTGAGCAATGACGGTTCGTTCATCGGCGCGGGGTATCTGCGTGGCCTGCTCCCAGTGCTCGGTGCCGTCATCTTGACGGCGTTGTTTGCCTGCGGCACAGCCCATGCCGCCGACGATGATGATGACGATGACGACGGTTGGGCCGAGAGTTCGACCTCGACGTCAGGCAGTGATGTCGAGATGTGGCCGCCGACGTCGATCGGATGGCCGCCACTGGTGCCAGACGGTCGACCCGCAACCAGACCGATCGCCCCGGGGGGCCCTGCTCCCGGTGAGCTGCCTGCTCCGGCGTCCGGTGGGAGCCTGACACCACTTCCGATCGTCCCCGCGGGAAATTGACTCTGCGCCAGGGGTGAGCTCACCCGTTTTATACCGATCGGTGCAGAAGGGTACGATCGGTCCACATGGATGCGCGAGGCGAAGGCGATGCCGGGCAGAAGAAGCGTCGCTGGCCATGGATCCTCTCGGGTATCACGGCGGTGCTCGTCATCGTCCTCGGGTTACTCCTCACCGTCGCGCAGTACGGACTACCGTGGTGGGCCGGCGACCGCGATCACAATCACACCCTCGACGGCCAGCGCTACCAGGTGCACCTGCCGCCGCAGTATGACGGCCGGGCCGAACTACCGGTGATCATGGCCCTCCACGGCTGCGGTATGACCGGATTCGGTTGGAACAGCATGAAATCCACCACGCAGTTCAATGCCCTGGCCGACCGTGAGGGATTCATCGTGGTGTACCCGACCCAACGGATGTGGCGGGACACGCTGAACTGCTGGCGCTCTGCGGACCGTCGCGACCAGCAGCGTGGTTCCGGCGAACCGGCGCTGTTGGCCGGCGTGGCACGACGGGTGGTCGCCGACTACCGCGGTGATCCCGACCGCGTGCATGTGGTGGGCGCGTCCTCGGGAGCGGGCACGGCGGTGATCCTGGCGGCCACCTATCCCGATGTGTTCGCCACGGCGACGTCGGTGGCCGGCGGTGAATATGGCCTCGATCAGGTGGACCCGGCGCACCCGGACGCCGTGAGTCCGTCGGACACGGCCCGGCAGGCGCGGGCGCAGATGGGTGAGCACGCCCGGCAGGTACCCCTGCTGGTGTTCCAGGGCACCCAGGACACTGTGGTGCCGCCGGTGGTCGCCACCCGGCTGGTCGAGCAGTGGTCGGCAGTGGGTGATCTGGTGGATGACGGCGCACTCAACGGAAGTCGGGCCCTGGTGCGCCGGGACACCGCGGTACCGGCCGCCGACGGGCGGTATCCGTACACCCACAGCGTGTTCCGCGACCCCGCGGGCGCGGTTGCGATCGAGATGTATCTGGTCGACGGCCTGGGGCATGCCTACTCGGGGCCCGCCTCCGACGGCCTGTTCACCGACCGGGCCGGCCCGGACATCAGCGCTGCGGTGTGGGGTTTCGCCAGTGAGCGCCGGTTGCCCTAGCTATCCGGGTTCGGTGAGCGCCCGCCGGGCCAGCTTCTCCAGGAGCACCAGCGCGGCCTGCAACGCGGCGACGTCGTCGGCCGTCAGCTCCGTCGCGGCCAGCGACGTCTGCGCGACGGCGCGCTGGCTGCGCACCCCCTCAGCGGTGATCTGCACCCACATCTTGCGACGGTCCGATAGATCGCGGATCCGTTGCACCAGGCCCAGCTCCGCCAGTGCGCGGATGTGGCCGGCAAAACTCTTCTGGGACAGGCCCTCGTGGGCGGCCAGTTCGGTGACCGGAATCCGTACCCCGTCGCGGAGGACGTAGAGCAGGGAGCGCTGAGCAGGGGTCAGAACATGGCCACCGATCGGCTGAAGGTCCCGTTTGCGCAGCCCCGCGAGGATGCCGAAGAGGCGCGAGTGCAGGTTCTCGGCCAGGTCGCCGACATCGATGCTCGGGTCCTCCGAAGGCCGGGTTTCCGCGGGCTGGTGCGGGACCGTCATGCAGGCACTGTGCCAGACCACCGCTGAAGACACACCGAGAACGTCATCCGAAGACCAGCGCACCACCGTCGACCCGTATGCCGACAAGGCCGCCGTCGGGGGGCGCATCAGTGTTCCCGGGCTGCCGGATGTCGAGCACGGTCCCGTCCGGGAGCTGCACCCGCACCGCCAGCTCCGGGCCGTAGAAGCGCCGCCCGGACACCGTGGCCGTGCTGCCGTCGGCGATGCTCACCTGTTCTGGCCGCAGCACCACGGTGACGGCGCCCCGGCCGTCGCCGCCGGCCACCGGA
This sequence comes from Mycolicibacterium tokaiense, assembly GCF_010725885.1. Classification (NCBI taxonomy): domain Bacteria; kingdom Bacillati; phylum Actinomycetota; class Actinomycetes; order Mycobacteriales; family Mycobacteriaceae; genus Mycobacterium; species Mycolicibacterium tokaiense. The sequence goes on from NZ_AP022600.1 coordinate 3,772,800, forward strand.
TGGGTGCCGAGTGCGGTGGTAACGGTGTCCCCGTGCCGCTGCCCATCGAGTTCTATTGTGCTGCCGACAAATCGGGACACCGCCAGCGAGCGTGGGTGCCAGTACAGGGTGTGCGGGTCACCGTGTTGAGCGATGGACCCGTCCAGCAGCACCGCCACCTGATCTGCCAGCGACAGCGCCTCGGACTGGTCGTGAGTGACCAGCACGGCCGTTGTTGCGGTGTCGCGCAGGATCGCGGTGATGTCTTCGCGCACCTGGACCCGCAGGCCGGCATCCAGAGCGGCGAACGGTTCGTCGAGGAGGAGGACCCGGGGTTGGGCCGCCAGCGCCCGGGCGAGTGCCACCCGCTGTTGCTGGCCACCCGAGAGCTGATGCGGCAGGCGGTCGCCCATCCCGTCGAGGCCGACGACCCCGAGCCAGCGCGTCACCGCGGCCGCCCGCTCGCCGCGCGGCATCCGACCCACGCCGAAGGCGGCGTTGTCGGCCACCGTCAGATGCGGGAACAGGGCGCCCTCCTGCGGCATCAAGCCGATCCTCCGACGGTGCGCCGGGACCCAGGTGGAGCCGTCGACCAGGGTCTGTCCACCGACAGCAACGACTCCCGCGGTGGGACTCTCGAAACCCGCGAGGATCCGCAACAGTGTCGACTTGCCGCACCCCGACGGTCCGAGTACCGCGGTGACCGTCCCGGTGGGGACATGGAGATCGACGCCGCGCAGGACCTGGCGGGACCCGAAAGCCATGGTGACCCCGGTGATCTCGACGTCAGACATCCACGTTCCTGGTGGCTGCACCGAGCATCGCCGTCGGCACCGTCGCGAATGCCAGCAGCGCCGCGGCGTAGGGGGCCGCGGCGGCGTAGTCGCTGACGGAGCTGTACCCCCACAGCCGGGTGGCCAGGGTGTCCACCCCGGTGGGCCGCAACAACAGGGTCACCGGGAGTTCCTTCATACATGTCAGCAGGACAAGTGCTGCCGCGGAGGCAATTCCGGGCGCGGCCGCACGGGCGGTGACGGTGAGGAACACCCGCGCGGGGGAGCGTCCCAGAGACTGGGCCACTTCGTCCAGACGCGGCGGAGAGGCCTCGATGGCCGCACGGACCGACCCCACTGCCAGCGGGACGAACAGCACCACGTATCCCAGGATCAGCAGCGGCTCCCGCTGGTAGAAGGGCAACAACAGCAGAACCCCCACCGACACCATCGCGATGGCGACCACGATGGACGGCAGTCCGTGGGCCACGTAACCGGCGCTCTCGAGTACCCGCGACGATCGTGACGGGTAGCGAGCGGAGAGCAATCCCAGTGGCAGGGCGGCCACCGTGCAGACCACAGCGGCCACCACTGCCAGCCAGATCGTGGCGCTCAGCGCGCTGAACCATCGGTCCGCATCCCACCGGAAACCCCCGGCGACGAGCCACTGCGTCAACGCATACGACGGGATCAGCACCGCCAGGACCAGTACCGCCGCCCCGGGCAGGGTGGCCGCGAACCGCCACCGGCCCAACGCGGCGCGGTGCCGCGGCCGGGGTGCACCCGGGCCCAGCCGGGAGGCGGCCAACCCGCGGGCGCGGCGTTCGGCGACCACCAACCCGACGGCGAACACCAGCAGGATCAAGGACAGGACGGCGGCGCGAGACGGATTGAACCCGCTTCGGTACGCGCCGTAGATGACCCAGGTGAACACTTCGTAGCGCATGGCGGCCACCGCCCCGAAATCACTGAGCACATACAGTGCCACCAGCAGGGCGCCCGCCGCGACGGCCGCACGTACCTGCCGCAGGGTGACCCGGAACAGCACCGCCACACTGCCCAACCCCAGGGAGCGGGCCACCTCTTCGTGCGCCGGGTCCACCCGCGCCAGGGCTGCGGTGGTGGTCAGGAACACGAACGGGTAGCTCACCAGCGTGAGAACCAGTGCGGCGCCCCAGAACCCGTGCAACGCGGGCAGCAGCGACACCCACAGGAAGGCCAGCAGATAACTCGGCATCGCCAGCGGCAGCGTCAGCGCCACGGCCCACCAGTGGCGTCCGGGCACATCGGTGCGGGCCAGCAGCACCGCGAACCCCACCCCGAGCACCACACACGCCGCCGTCACCACCACGACCAGCAGCAGTGAGCGGCCCACCAGGTGCGCGGTCGACGGCCGGAGCAACTCTTCGGCCACAAAGCCGATGCCCCGCTCGACAGCCCGTTGGAACAGGTAGATCAGCGGAAGCAGGGTGCTCGCCGCCACCACCGCTGCCGCCAGCAGGAGAAGCGCAGCAGGACGGCCGGGCCGGCGCCGCACGCCGGCCCGCACCGTCTCGAGCGCGATCAATTGGTGAGTAGCCCGGTGTCCACCAGCATCTGCTGCGTGGCCTCGATGTCGTCGAGCTGCGACAGGTCGACCGCGGGTGGGTCGAGGTCGGTCAGGGCGGGCACATCGCCCACCACGGCCACTCCGTCGAGCAGCGGGAACTCCGCGGTCTCCGAAGCGAAGTACTGCTGCGCTGACTCGCCCACCAGATAGGCCGCAAATGCCTGGGCCGCATCGGGATCCGGTGCGGTGGCGAGCACACCCACACCCGCGACGTTCACCAGGCCGCCCGGGTCGCCGGGAGCCATGAACTGCAGGCGGGCCGCGACGTTCTCAGCGCCCTTGGAGTTGATCAGCTCGTACATGTAGTAGTGGTTGATCAGTCCCATGCCGATCTCCCCGGCGTCGACCGCATCGCGGATCTGGCCGTTGCTCTCATAGGGCTGTGGGTCCTGAGCCTTGAAGGCCTGCAGCCACTCCTGGGCTCCCTCGTCGCCCCGCAGCACGCGCAGCCCGGTCACGAACGACTGCCAGGACGCGTTGCTGGGTGCGTAGGCGATCTGGCCACGCCACTGTGGGTCCAGCAGCCCGTCGACGGTGTCCGGCGGGGTGGGCACCAGCTCGGGGTTGTAGACGATGGTGCGGGCCCGTCCCGAGACGCCCACCCAGGTGCCATCGGCGGCCGAGTACTCGGCGGGCACGGCGGCGAGCGTCTCGGCGTCGATGGGTGCGAACAGCCCCGCCTGGGACACCGCGCCCAGTGCTCCGGCGTCCTGAGAGAGGAACACGTCGGCGGGGGAGTTCTGACCTTCGGTGATCAGCTGCGCGGCCAGCTCGCCGGAACCTGCGTAGCGGACCTCGACGTCGATGCCGGTGTCGGTGGTGAACTGCTCGAGCAGGGGAGCGATGAGCTCCTCGTTGCGGCCGGAATAGACCACGACCTTCTGTTCACCCTCCGCCGCGGCCGAGGGTGAAGACGTCTGTTCGGCGGGTTCGGAGCTGGAACTGCAGGATGAGAGTGCGAACATCGCCGCACAGGCGCTCAGTGCAGCGCTGAATCTGAGTGTCGACCTGGGCATCATTTTCCTCGATTGCATAGATCCTGGGAACTTACTGTGCGCTTACCGTATATCGGCTGTAGTGCAGCCTTGCCAACTCTGGAGAACAACCAGCCCGCATGGCCGACGTCACCGTGGTCACGGCGTCCTGGGTACCGTGTTGGCTTCGGGATCGCCAGCACTGGGGATCGCCAGGACTGGGAGAGAAACATCGTGCCGCTGCACACCATCGCGCTGGAATTGGTGCCGCCGAACACCGACCGCGGCGCCCAGTACGCCCGCGACGAGGCGCAGAAGGTGCTGCGCCTGGCCGGGGAGTCCGGCATCGACGGCCGGATCGGGCACGTGATGATCCCCGGGATGATCGAGGAGGACGACGGCCGGCCCATCGAGATGAAGCCCAAGCTCGACGTCCTGGACTACTGGTCCATCATCCGTCCGGAGCTGCCCGGCATGCGGGGGCTGTGCACCCAGGTCACCGCGTTCATGGATCAGGACAGCCTGCGTGAGCGGCTCACCACGCTGGGTGCTGCCGGCTTCGAGGGCATGATCTTCGTGGGCGTGCCCCGGACCCTCAAGGACGGCGAAGGCGGCGGTGTGGCACCGGCCGACGCGTTGTCGATGTACGACGACATCGTGAGCAACCGCGGCGCGATCCTGATTCCGACCCGCGAAGGTGAGCAGGGCCGGTTCTCCTTCAAGTGCGACAAGGGTGCCAACTTCGGGATGACCCAGCTGCTGTACTCCGACGCCATCGTGGGCTTCCTGCGCGACCACGCGGCGTCGACCGATCTGCGCCCCGAGATCCTGTTGTCTTTCGGCTTCGTCCCCAAGGTCGAGGCCTCTGTGGGGCTGATCAACTGGCTGATCCAGGACCCCGGTAACGCGGCCGTCGCCCGCGAACAGGAATTCGTCGCGACGCTGGCGGCCTCGGATCAGGACACCCGCCGCGGACTGCTGCTGGATCTCTACAAGCGGGTGATCGACGGCGTGGTCGACTTGGGCTACCCGCTGAGCCTGCACTTCGAGGCCACCTACGGGGTGTCGCGGGCGGCGTTCGACACGCTGGCCGAGATGCTGGACTACTGGTCACCGGTTCGCCCGTGACCCACCCGCAACCGCCGGAGCCCGACGGCGAGGTGCACCTGATCGACGAGGTGCGCGCCGCCCTGGACAGCGGTGAGCCTCTCGAACTCCTCGGTCTGGTGTCCTTGATGATCCTGGCCACCGGGACCGGCGGCGGAGCGCCGTCGAGCGATCTCAACGAGCTCGTCGAGGCATTCATGGGCACTCCGATTCCCGAGACCACCGCCCTGCTGACTGCACTCGGTCAGCTGTGCGAGGACGACGCGCTCGCGGCGCGCTGTCGCAGTGCCGCCGCCGCTCGCTCCGACGCGCTGCCTCGTTGGTTGACGCAGCTGGCGCAGGCCGGCGTGTCGCGGACCGTGCTCATGACACATGTTCTCGGTGATGCCGACGAGCTGGTCATCGGTGTCCGGTTCGCCGACGGCAGTCAGATGAGCGGTGCGGTGAACATCGACCATCTGCGGTTCTCGACGATCAAGGACGCCTTCTTCGTACCTGAAACGATCGACACCGTCCTGGCGGTGGCGCGGGCGGGCAATGACGACCCCGACACGAGCTTCGCCGACATTGCCCTGGGAGACGCCGCAACACGATTGCGTGCCGCGCTGGAGCGTCCGCTGGGACCCGAGGTCTCAGACACCTGGCCGAGCAGTCGCGCACTGCTGCGCTGGGTCGTGCGGCTGCTCCCGCCAAGCGCGGAAAGTAGTGTGCCGCAGCGTGATCACACCGATATCCTGGATCGGTTCTTCGCCTCCCCGGCGGGAGTTGTGTTCGACCGTCCCGGCCACCGGGCAATGCTGGAGACGAGCCTCGTTGCCGGCACGGGCGACCCGCTGAGGTGGAGTGCGGCGCGCGTGGCGCAACTGCTGTCCGAGCCGGCCGAACGCTTCCCGGTCGACGCCCGCGCGGAGCTACCCCAGGTGCTGGGGGCCTACATCCGGTTCGCGCACGCCGAGAGCGGAATTCGTGACGATCTCACCGCTGAGGCGCTGGCCGTCTTCGACGAGGTGACCGGGACAGCCTGACTCGGCCACAATGGCGGGTCTGTTGTGATATCGGTCGCCCGTACGCCAATTCAATTGGCGATCTAAGCATCGCGCTGTCAGCATCGAATCATGGTCAAGCAGTGTCGGTGGTATCTGCGTGCGCTGGGGCGTAGTCCGCTGGTACGCGGGACAGACCGGACCGAGGCGCTCAGCGTACTGGCCGTGCTGATCTTGGCGGTGATCGCCATCCCGATGGCCACGGTGCTCTACGACCAGACCTACACCGACCGGATGCACACCGTCGCCGAGCAGGCGCAGACGCGGCATTCCGTGCAGGCCACCGTGATCCACGGCAGCACTGGACTCCCCACGGACTTCGACACTCCCGCCTATGTCACGGCGCAGTGGAAAGAGGGCACCCGGGTCCGCTCGGAACAGATCGTCAGCCCCGCCACCGTCGCGACCGGTGAGCCGCTGACCGTGTGGCTCGACGAGGACGGTGCAGTGACCGGTGCGCCGCTGCAACCCGTCGACGCCGAGCTCAGTGCACTCGGCATCTCCGGTGTCGCCTGGGGCCTGGGTGTGCTGTTCCTGGTCTTCGGCGCGGCGGCGATGCGCAAGATCCTCGACCGGTTGCGTGACCGCGCCTGGGAACGCGAATTGCGGTTGTTGACCTACAACGACGACGGCTGGGCCAACCGCCACCCCTGACTAGACGACCAGCCACGGGTAGGGCTGACCGTCGCGCGGTGCGCTCGACGGCAGCAGCAGGCCCCCGTTGATCCCGGTGAGCCGCGCGACCACCTGGGCGATCGCGTTGGTCACCGCGTAGAGCGCATCACCGATCAGGTTCACCGGGAACACCGCGATGGCGGCGATGTCACTGACCAGGAAGATGCCCTGTCCTGCGATGGCCTGCAGCTGTGCGGTGATGTCGGTGGTGAAGGTGTCGATGTAGTAGGGGATGGTGGCGAAGATGGTGCGCAGGCTCAGGGCCACGTTGGTCTGGATGTCCGGCCACCCGTACATGTCGATGGCGTCCTGGACGGCCTGTCGCAAGTCCACCGGGTCGACCTGGCTGCCTTCCAGGTCGGTCAGTGCAACGCCGTCGGCGTCGGCGCGCGGGCCGAGCCCGAACAAGCTGACCACCGTGGGGGTGACGTCGACGATCGAGTACTTCAGGTTCATCGTGGCGTCGGCGAAGTCGGGGCCGTCGACGATGACGAAGGTGGATGTCTCGTCCGGTGATTGGAAGCCGTGGCCGAAGCCCTGCTGTGGCTGATGACCATGGTCGGTGACCATGATGATGGTCCAGTCTTCACACGTGCTGGGTCCGGCGGCACAGGTGGCGGCCTCGCGTGCGGCGACGGCATCGAGGATCAGCCCGACATTGACGTTTGCCCGCTCGATGGCCTCGGCGTACTGCGGTGAGGCACCCCCGTACAGGTGCCCGGCCTCGTCCACGCCGGTCATGTAGGTGAACATGAAATTCGGGACGTCCTGGTAGCCGAGTTCGGTGCCGAGGATCGACTTGACCGTCTCGGCGGTGACGGCGGCGTCGGCCTCGGCGTACACCGGGTCGTCGGCACCCTGGGGGATGTAGATCACCACATCGGCTGGGGTGGAACCCCCATTGGCGATGTCGGCGATCACCTTCCAGTCCGCGATGGCCTTGGTCCGGATGTCCGGGTTGTACTCCTCGAGCTGGTTGAACACCGTGGGCCAGCGGTAGTAGGTCGACGGGGTGAACACGTTGTTGATCACGCCGCTCTTGTTGTCCCAGACACCGGTCAGGATGGCCGTCCACGACGGGTTCGAGATCGTGGTGTGCCCGACGATGGTGGACGGGCCGGTGGTGCCGGTCTGCATCAGTTCCCAGAAGTTGGTGTTGGCCGGATTGTCGAGGACCCGGCTCAGATTCGTGCCGTCGACCCCGATCACCAGCACCCGCTGTGTGGTGGGATCCACCGCGGCGGCGGTGACGTCCGCGGTGGTGGCGGCGCGGTTGCGCTCGGCGGCGGTGGTGGTGACGGCGGCGGTGGTGGGCGTGGTGGGTAGCAGCGGCAACGGCAGGTCGTTTTTCTTGCGCACCGGTGCATCCGAGGCCTTGATCTCTTCGCGGGTGGCCACCAGGGTCTGGACCGGCGCTGCCTCGTCCTCGCCGGAGGCGGACGCATCGGAGTCCTCGTCGTCGGTGGCGGGAGCGGCGGCGCTGTCGGCGTCGTCCTCGTCTGTCGCTCGGTCGTCTGTCGCTCGGTCGTCTGTCGCGGTGTCGGTGTCGGCGACCTCGGCGTCGGTGTCGGCGGCATCATCCGAATCGTCTTCGGCCTCAGCACTCGAGGATTCCGCCCTGCTGTCGCGGGCCGTCGCTTCCTTGTCCGCACGCTTCTTCTCGGTGCGGTCGGGGGCGGAGGTGTCACTGCTCTCCGATGAATCCGCACTCGACGAAGCGGACGATCCGCTGTCGGTCGTGGTCTCGGCGTACGCGACTCCGGTTGCCAGCACCGTGCCCGCCCCTGCGATCACACCGGCAGCGGCAACACCGAGACAGACCTGCTTGACCGTCGACACCATGAGCTCCCATCGCCGCGGGCTTGTATTGACGCAGACGTTACAAGCCGCCGGCCCGGGGCACTCAGGTTTTGCTCATGGAACCGATGTAGTACGTCTCCCGGCCGGTGGGGTAGCCCCCGCCGGTGGTCGCGATGTGTACATGATCAAAGTGGTTGGCGGTCTCGTTGCCGTAGTCCGCTGTCCAGCTCGGCGCGCCCACACCGGGGTAGTAGCCCTGCCTCCAGATGACGTGCAGGACACCCCACCGCTCTGCGTTGGCCAGCGCGAGGCCGGCGATCTGGTTGCCGAGTTCGATGCCGGCGTCGGAATTGTGGTCCGGGATCATCACGTCGATGGCCAGCCCGTCGGGATGCCATCGCAGCGGATCTTGACGGTAGCCGCCGATGGTGGTGACCTCGGGAAAGAGCACACTGATGGCGCGGGCCACCCAGATCGTCCTGACCTGGAGCCCACCCTCGGGCGTCACCCCCTCGGGCAGCGCGAACGGGATGTCGGCGGCACCGGCGGGAACGCTTGCCAGCAGCGGAGCTGCCTCGGCGGGTACAGCGGCTGCGGGCACGTCGGCGAGGACGTGGTCGTGTCCGGCCGGGCTGACAGCGGGCGTCACCGGCTGCCGGTCACCGGTCTGGGCGTAGAACATGCCGGCTGACACGACCACCGACGCGGCGACGGCCACCCAGCGACCCCGGGCGCCGGACAACACCCGTTTGCTCACGCAGAGCAGACTAGCGCCGCAGGGATACGGCGGAGCCCGATCGGAGGAGAATGAGGCCATGAAATTCGGTATCTCGACGTTTGTCACGGACGACGGAATCGATCCGGTGTCCTTGGGCCGCGCCATCGAGGAGCGGGGTTTTCACTCGCTGATGGTGGCGGAGCACTCGAACATCCCCGCCAGTCGTGAATCCGCGTACCCGGGTGGCGGCGACCTGCCTTCGGTGTACTACAAGACCCTCGACCCGTTCGTCACCCTGGCGGCCGCCGCGGCCGTCACCGAGACCATCGAACTGATCACCGGTGTCGCGTTGCTGATCCAGCGTGACCCCATCCACACCGCCAAGGAAGCCGCGAGCGTGGACCTGATCTCCGGCGGCCGTTTTGTCTTCGGGGTCGGTGCGGGCTGGAACCTCGAAGAGATGCGCGCCCACGGGACCGACCCGAAAACCCGCGGCGCTCTGCTCGACGAGCGCATCGAGGCCATCACGGCGTTGTGGACCCAGGAACGCGCCGAATACCACGGCAGGCTGGTCGATTTCGAGCCGACATTCTGCCGCCCCAAGCCGGTCCAGAAGCCGCACCCGCCGATTTTCATCGGAGGTAACTCCGACGCCACCGTCAGACGGGCCCTGCGCCATGGCGCGGGCTGGATCTCGAATCCGCTGCCGCTCGACGACCTGGCGCGACGCACCGGCCAACTGCGTGACGGTGCGGGCCGTGATGTGCCGCTGGCGATGTTCGGTACCCCGGTGGACCAGGATTACTGGCACGCTGTGGATCAGTTGGGTTTTGGGCAGGTGGGTCTGCTGCTGCCGTCGGTGCCCAGGGACAAGGCGCTGGGTCTGCTCGACGACTACGCCGCAGCGGTGCAGCAGTACGGGGACCGACCGTGAGCAAGGTCGTGGTGGTCACCGGTGCGGGCAGCGGGCTGGGCCGCGCCACCGCCAGGGTGTTGTTGGCGGCGGGGCACCGCGTGGTGCTGGCCGGCCGACGGCCGGTGGCGTTGGCCGAAACGGCTGCGGGACATCCGAACTCGAGGATCTGCGGCACCGATGTCACGGATTCCGCGTCGGTGGACGCGCTGTTTGCCGATGCGGTGTCGGCCTTCGGCCGGGTCGATGTGTTGTTCAACAACGCCGGGGTGTTCGGTCCGGCGGCATCGGTCAGCGAGATCGACGACGCCTCCTGGGAGCAGGCCTGGCGCACCAACGTCGACGGGTCGGTGTTCTGTGCCCGTGCCGCGGCCCGGGTGATGACGGCGCAAGTGCCCCGCGGGGGGCGCATCATCAACAACGGCTCGCTGGCGGCGCACCGGCCACGCCCCCGCACGCTCGCCTACGCGGTGACCAAGCACGCCATCACCGGCCTGACCGCATCGATGCTGCTGGACCTACGGGATCTGGACATCTGCGTCACCCAGATCGACATCGGCAACGCCGCGACCGTGATGACCGCGGGATTCTCCGAGGCCGTGCAGGCCAACGGGTCTGTGCTGGCCGAACCCACGATCGATGCCGAACACGTGGCGCGGTCGATCGCGCACGTGATCGACCTGCCGCTCGAGGTGGCCATTCCATCGGTGACGGTGATGGCGCGGGCCATGCCCTACTTCGGGCGCGGCTGAGGGGTCGCGCCTACTCGGCACCGTGGCAGGCTGATGAGGCATCTACGATCGTGCCCAGTAGATGGGGAAGGTGGCGCCATGACACACAGGACACGAATCGCGCTCACCGCGGCGGCGGTGGTCGCGGTGGTGGTGGCGACGCTGGCCGTGCTGTTCCTGCGCGACGACAGTGCGCCGCAGCAGCTTGCGGGCCCGGAGTCGGAGTTGGTGGTCCGCGACAACAGCCACCGGCTGTCGTCGGTCCCGGACAGTCCCGTCCACTTCGTCGAGTTCCTCGACTTCGAATGCGAGGGCTGCAAGGCGATGTACCCGGTGGTCGAACAACTGCGCTCCGAGTACGGCGACCGGGTGAACTTCGTCATCCGCTACTTCCCGCTCAGCGGCCACGTCAACTCCGAGCGCGCCGCCCGTGCAGCCGAGGCCGCAGCCCAGCAGGGCCAACTCGAACCGATGTACAAGAAGCTCTTCGACACCCAGGATCAGTGGGGCCACCGCGACACGCCCTCAGATGCCGAGTTGCGGGCACTGGCGCAGGAGGTCGGACTGGACATGGCGGCGTTCGACGCTGCGTACAACGATCCGGCCACCGCGGAGCGCGTCGCGCAGGACAAGGCCGACGGGCAGGCGCTCGGCGTCGAGGGCACCCCGACGTTTTTCGTCGACGGCTCCCGGCTGCAACCGCGCAGCTACGAGGACCTGACCGGCGCGCTGGATGACGCGCTGGCTGCCGATCGTTGACGGGTGAATAGCCAGAACACCAGCCACACCGAGGCGCCGGCGACCAGCAGGGCGCCGGGCACGTGGATCGCGAGGGTGGCGCCTTCGCCCAGGTAGGCCTGCAGGAACGAATAGGCGAACAGCGCCGAGGCCACTGCGGCGGCACCCCAGCCGTGGCCGCGCTGCCTGGCCAACGCCGCCAGCGTCAGCGTCAGCAGGCCGGTGGTGACGTGCAACGCGATGGCGGCACCACCGTGAACCTCCAGGAGATTGCCCGCCTGCACCAGTTCCCCGGCGGTGACGAACAGTACGGCCACGACGGCCAGCGTGAGCGCGGCAAGGCAGCGTGCGGCGAGCAGCACGGGAGGTCCTCCCTGGATCAGCGTTCGGTCTGGGGCGGCTCCGGTGCCGTGGTGCTGTGCACCTCGACGCCGGATTCCTGCTCAGTGTCCTCGGTGGTGGGGGAGTTGGTCGGCGTTTTGAGCACGGCGGGGCGCAGCCGCTGGGGCAGCGCGGCCAGACCGGCGGCGCACAGGGCGACCACGGCGGCGGTGGCCAGCGCGACCACCCAGACCGGGGCGGTGGAGAAGATGTTCTCGAAGAGCATGTAGAACCCGAACAGCAGGAACAACGCCGCTGCGCCGATCTGGATCAATCGCTCGGGAAGGTGCTTGCCGGCGACGGCGCCCACCACGATGGCCAGACCGTCGGCCACCACCATCCCGAGGGTGGACCCGATCCACACGCCCAGCCAGTCGTTGTCCGCGGCCAAGGTGATGGTGGCCAGCATCGTCTTGTCGCCCAGCTCGGCGAGGAAGAAGGCAGAGGTCACCACGAAGAATGCCGCCCCGGTGGCCCGTTGCGCGCGGCTCTTCTCCTCGTCGCTGAGGGAATCACCGCGCAGGGTCCACAGGCCGAAGAAGATGAACATGGCGCCGGCGAGTATGCCCAGCAGATGCGTCGGCAGCGCGGCACCGAGGTAGTGCCCGATGGCCACCGACAGTACGTGCACGAGTGTGGTCGCAGCGGTGATGGCGCCCAGCACCACATACCACTTGTAGCGCAGCGCGAAAGTCATCGCGACCAGCTGGGTCTTGTCGCCGAGTTCGGCCACGAAGATCACGGCGAAACTCAGCAGCAGAGCGGAGAGCACGGGAGTTCTCTTTCGGTCGGTGGCCGCGGGCCCGGGCGTCGAGACGCCTCCGGCCCACAACCGCAACGGTCTGTGCGCCGAAGGTCTCGTCCACCGGCTCTCACCGGCTCGGGCACCGGGCCGTGCGGCGTGCGCTGCTCGGCCAGTATGTCGATGCCCGAATTGGAGGACTACTCCCCTTCGCTGCGACCAGGTTTGCACAAAGCGTCGGGCATTGCAAATCCTTGCAGGGGTGAGAACGCTCTCACCAGTGGTTTTGGGCGGTCTTTTGTATTATTTCGGGTGCCCTCACAAATTGATTCCTATTTGCTGATGGGCAGCAGCTGCACTTCGTGGGCCTTCACGGCGAAGTACACCTGGCGGCCGGGCGCCAGATCCAGATCGGTGGCCGCGGCGACGGTGACATCGGCAGCCAGGCCCGTGCCGCCGTCGGGCTGATCCGCGCCGCGGACCCGGACGCTGCCGCCGATCAGGTCCAGTTCCGTGATGGTCACCGGCACGACATTGCGCGGGCTGCCGTGGGGATGGTCCGGATGCACCGACACCGCACTGGGGTGGAACAGCGCGACGGCTGCGCTGCCGGGTTCGACCTCGCCGACACCGACCACCTCGGCGCCCCACGCCGTCGTGAGGGTGCCCGGCGTGCGTACCACTCCGGAGATCAGGTTGACCCCGGCGATCCGGGCGGCGAACTCGCTGCGCGGTGTGGTCAGCACGTCGCGCACCGAACCGCGTTCGACGATGCGGCCACCATCGATGACGATCACCTTGTTGGCCACGCCGAGAGCATCGAGCAGATCGTGGGTGACCATCACCGCGGTCCGGCCACCGTCGCGCAGGACCGACCGCAGGACGCGGCGCACCGCCGGTGCGGCGGTCACGTCCAGGGCGGCCATCGGCTCGTCGAGCAACAGCACCTGTGGCTCGGCGGCGAGCGCGCGGGCGATTGCGACCCGTTGGGCCTGGCCCCCCGACAGCTGAGCCGGACGCCGGTCCGCCAGATCCGCGGCGTCGACGGTCTGCAGCCACTGGTGCGCCACCGAGCGCGCGTGCGCCCGGCCCAGGCCACGACAGCGCGGACCGTAGGCCACATTGGCGGCCACGCTCATGTGCGGGAACAGCAGAGCCTGTTGCGCCAGCATGGCCACCCCCCTGGCGTGCGGGCGCACGAACACGCCGGCCTCGGTGTCTGTGACCACGTCTTCACCCAGCGTGATGCGCCCGGAATCGGGCCGCAGCAGTCCGGCGATCAGGGACAGCACCGTGGATTTGCCCGCCCCGTTCGCGCCCAGGACGGCCAGCACGTCGCCGTCGTCCAGCGACAGCTCGACGTCGACGGCGCGGCTGTCCAACCGCGCCCGCATGTCCAGGCCGCTCATAGTGGACCTGCCAGTCGCCGGGAGGCGGAGGCCACCACGATCACCCCGGCCACCACGATCAGCAGCAGCGACAGTGCCAGCGCCGCATCGGGATCGGATTCGCGCTGCAGGTAGATCTCCAGCGGCAGCGTGCGCGTCACTCCCTGTAGCGAGCCCGCGAAGGTCAAGGTGGCACCGAACTCGCCGAGCGAGCGCGCGAACGCGAGCACCGCACCCGAGATCAGCCCGGGCAGCACCAGCGGCAGGGTCACCGTGCGCAAGACGGTGGTCGGCCGCGCACCCAGCATGGCGGCGATGTCCTCGTATCGACTACCGGCCGACCGCAGAGCACCTTCCAGGCTGACCACCAGGAACGGCAGTGACACGAAGGACTGGGCCAGCACCACCGCGGTGGTGGAGAACGCAATCCGCAGCCCGAAGACCTCCAGGTACTGGCCCAGCAGGCCCTGGCGGCCGAAGGTGTACAGCAGGGCAATGCCCCCGACCACCGGGGGTAGTACCAGGGGCAGGAGGACCAGTGCGCGCAGCACCGACTGCCCGGGAAAGCCGGTGCGCGCCAGCACCACCGCCATCGGAACGCCGATCACCACGCACACCACGGTGCTGGCCGACGCCGTCTGCAGACTCAACACCAGTGCGGCGCGCGAGGACTCGGATGTGATCAGCGGAATGAACTGGGGCCAGTCGATGGTGACCAGGATGGAGATCAGGGGGACGACGACGAACAGTGCACCCAGCGCTGCCGGGGCGTAGATCCACCTCGGTAACCCCACCTGTACGGGTCCGCTTCTCACGGCGCGGCAAAACCTGCCCCGGTGAGGACCGCCCGTCCCACCGGACCGGTCACCAGCGCGACGAACTGCTGTGCTGTGGCGGCATCGGCGGACTCCTCGAGAACGGCGATGGGGTAGGTGTTCACCGCGCCCCCGGATTCGGGGAACGGCACCTCCGTCACCGCGTCGCCGGCGCCCCTGGCATCGGTGACGTAGACGAGGCCCGCGTCCGCCTGACCCGAGGTGATCTTGCCGAGGACGTCAGTGACCGCCGACTCTTCGCTCACCGGGGCGAGGGTCACCCCGGTCTCCTGCTCCACCGTCTCGGTGGCCGATCCGCACGGCACCTGGGGTGCGCACACCACCACCGAGGTGCCGTCGGCGGCCAGGTCGGCGAACGACGTTATGCCCTTGGGGTTTCCGGGCGCAGTGACAATGGTCAGGGTGTTGGTGGCGAAGTTCACCGGGGCGCCGGCGATGATGCCGGCGTCCACGGCCTTGGTCATGTTGGTGGCGTCGGCGGAGGCGAACACGTCCGCGGGTGCGCCCTGCGTCAGCTGCGTCGCCAGATCGGAGGAACCGGCGAAGTTGAAGTTGACCTCGGTGCCGGGGTTGGCTTCGGTGAACTTCTCGCCCAGCTCGGTGAAGGTCTTTTTCAGCGACGCGGCGGCGAACACCGTGATGGTTCCGGAGTTCTCGGATGTCTGCGGCCTGGCCGCGGGATCCGAAGAGCCGGAACAGCCGGCCACCAGTGCGGTGGTGCCCACCACTGCGACGACGAGACGGAGGCGCTGCTTCATGACTGCCCTCCTGGGGTTTCGACCACCACGGTGGTGGCTTTCACGACGGCGACCGCGAGCTTGCCCGGGGCCAGGCCCAGACTTTCGGCCGATTCCCGGCTCATCAGCGAGACGACGGTGAAGGGTCCGCACTGCATCTGGACCTCGGCCATCACCCCGTCGGCGTTGACGCGGGTGACCAGTCCGACGAACCGGTTGCGGGCCGAACTGGCGATGCCCAGCGGGTCGGGCGGTGGCGCGGCGTGCTCGCGGGCGAACGCGGCCAGGTCTTCACCCGCGATGACCTTGCGGCCGGACTCGTCCTTGCCGGCGGCCAGGGCCCCGCTGTCGATCCAGCGACGGACGGTGTCATCGCTGACACCCAGCAGCGCGGCGGCGTCTTTGACGCGAATGGCCGTCACGGTAAACAGCCGCAGATACGGAAAATAGAGTGCATTAAGTCAGCATATGCGGAAGTTGTGTTGTCGTAGTCGCCGGCCCACTCTTGACGGCAGCCGACGCAAGGGACATATTGCAGATATGTCCCACCTGCGCGTACCGGCGGCGGAGCGGCGGGTCTCCCGCGGCGATGCCTTCGAGACCGCGCTGCAGTGGTTCCTCGACGGCAGGCGTCTCGACATGCGTGCGCTGGCAGGCCATCTCGATGTCGCGCGATCGACCCTGTATCGGTGGTTCATCAGTCGCGAAGCCCTGCTCGGTGATATCGCCTGGCGCATCATGGGCGATACCATCGCCAGGATCGAGGCATCCGAGCCGGCCGGTGCTGACCCCCGTACCCACTTCCTGCGCGTGTACGGACGCCTCACCGAGACCGTGCGGGATTACCCGCCGCTGGTGACTTTCGTGGCCGACGATCCCGACTACGCGCTTCGGGTCCTCACCTCCGGTTACGGCACCGTGCAGGGGCACCTGATCGAGTGGGTGGGCGGACAGGTGGACGCCATGCCGGGGATCCGGTCCGACGTCGCCACCGATGACCTGGCGTATGCGATCGTCCGACTGGGGGAGTCGTTCATCTGGAGCGACATGATCACCGGCAGCGCACCGCGCGCCGATGTCGCCGTCGCCATGATCGGACTGCTGCTGGCGGGCGCCAGCGAAAAAGTCACCACAACCGAGGAGAAATCATGAACAGCAATCCTTTTGACCTGCAAGGCCACGTGTCGGTGGTGACCGGGGGTGGATCCGGCATCGGTCTGGGCATGGCGGGTGGTCTGGCGGCCGCCGGCGCCTCCGTGGCCATCATCGGTCGCTCCGCCGATCGGCTGGCGCGGGCCCGGAAAGCTCTGGAGCAACATGGATCCCGCATTCTGGCGATCTCTGCGGACGTGGCCGACGAGGACGCCATGGTCGCGGCGATGCAACAGGTCAACGACGAACTGGGGGCTCTCGACTCCTGTTTCGCCAACGCCGGGGTGGGCGGCAGCATCGCCCCGCTGGTGGACACCTCGCTGGCGGATTTCCGGTCGGTCACCGCGGTGAACCTCGACGGGGTGTTCGTGACCTTGCGTGAGGCGGCCCGGCACATGATCGATCGTGGCCGCGGTGGCTCCCTGGTGGGCATCTCCAGCATGGGCGCCCGCCAGGGCATGCCGCGCCAGCCCGGGTATGCCGCCTCCAAGGCCGGCATCACCGCGATCGTCAACAGCGCTGCAGTGGAACTGGCGCGGTACGGGATTCGGGCCAACACCGTCGAACCGGGCTGGGTGTCCACCGACATGGCCGACCTGGCGCTGCAGTCGCCCGGGTTCCAGAACCGGGTGCTGCCGCGGGTTCCGTTGCGCCGGTGGGGAACCGGAGACGATTTCGCCGGTCTCGCGGTGTACCTGGCCGGACCTGCCAGTGCCTATCAGACCGGCGACGTGATCTCCATCGACGGCGGTTACGCGAGGTTCTGAGAACGCGACGAGTGGGATGATTCGGATCACTTCGGCAGTCGGGCCGGCGACAACGTCGAGGTGGTGTCGGGTGTCAGCCGGATCGGGCGTTCCTCGTTCACCTACCTGCACGAAGCCCGGGAGCCAGGCCAGGTGGTGGGCAAGGGACAGGCGACGATTGTGCTCGGAACCTCGAGCGGCCCCATGGTTCTTCCTGACCAATTGATCGACGACCTGCAGGACCTGGCGATTCCCGGTGGTGAAGGTGGTTCGGGCAGAGCGTCCGATGCACAGCGACATCGCGACCACTACCCGTGGTGGACAACCGTCCGAACACGTGTGGCGGACTTGGACTCGAATCGCCACGTCAACTTCCAGGTGCTTCTGACGTGGTACGAAGAGGCCGTGGCCGGGGTGGTGTGGGCCGCCGGAGGTGCACAGGGATCAACGCCTTCACCGGAACTGTCGACCCGTCGTCTGGGCATCGAATACGCCGGTGAGGTGACGTTTCCCGGCGACTACCAGATCGGGGTCAGAGTCAGTGCTGTACTCGACGACGCAATACAGTACGAGCTGGCCATCTTTGGCGATGATCGGTGCCTCGGAACGGCGCAGGCAGAAACCCCCCGCGGGAGCTTGAACCCAGCAGCTCTACCGGGCATCGACGTCTGAGAAGCGCTCCTTCACCGGCTACTCGGCCGGCCATGCAGTGGAGGTGTCCCGTAGTTCCGAGATGTCGGGAAGCGGCCTGCGGCAAATACTTCGGGCTTGCTGTGCACTCATCCCGAGGGTCCGCAGGACTCGCTCCGTCACCTCATCGACGGTGGCGTCCGTGTCGCGGTCCGGGCGCTCCCGAAGCAGCGTGGCCAGGCCGACGAACATCCCGCCGGCAATGGCCAGGCCGAGTTCCGGGTCGGTGATGGAGAAGCGGCCACCGTCGATCGCTGCGGTGATGTCGCGCAATGCTCTGGGCGACAGTCCGCGGTCGGACAGGATGAGTGAACCGCCATTGGCCAGCAGCAGGGCTGCTTCCCGTGGGCGGTATCGAAAGAGGCGACCACTGAGGCGGTAGTTGGCGGCGAACGCCTCGGCGGGATCGGTGATGGACCCGGTGACACCGTCCAGGACGGCGCCCATGTCGTCCAGCGCGTCGGCGACCGCAGCCGCGAACAACTCCTCCTTGGTGGAGAAGTGGTTGTAGAAGGAGCCCATGCCGACATCCGCGGCCTGGGTGATGTCCAGGATCGGGACGTTCAACTTGCCCTCGGCGATGAAGCGCTGAGCAGAGCGGATCAGCGCGTTACGCGTGCGCATCTTGCGCCGCTGCAGGCGATTGGCCGGGGCGTCGGCCGCTCCAGGGTCGCGCTCGGGCACGTCCATGCGTGCACCATACCAGCCGGCTCAGGATTGAGTTTTTCGTCAGAAAGGTTGACTGAGGATATACGCGTATGTGACGATTTCCTCACTTTAGCCCGGAAGGAGGGACATGGCCGAGAGTGGGACGCCTGTTTCCGACGGACACAAAAATCTGCACAGTGAACGCGGGGCGCTGCACGGTGAGCATCCCGGCCGCGCACGGAACCCGACGATCCGAGTGGCGGACATCGCGTGGCTGGAATTCGACAAACCCGATCTGATGCGGGCGGAGGCGTTCGCCCGCGCCTTCGGCTTCGGGGTCGCGCTGCGGGATCCGCACCAGCTCCATCTCCGCGGCACACGAGCGGGTTCGCCGTGTGTGATCCTGCGGCGCGGCCCGCACACCCGTTTCGCGGGACTCGCGCTGAGAGCCACCGACGAGATCGACGTGCTGCGCTTGGCCGACGAGACCGGGGCTCCGTTGCAGCGCCTTCCCGAAGCACTCGGAGGTGTGGGGGTGCACTTGGTCGATCCCAGCGGCACACCGGTCCGGGTGGTCGCCGGGCTGCACGAACTACCCGCTCAACTTGAGCAGCCGCCCCAGGTGCGCAACGCCGGGGCTGCTCCCGACCGGGTCAACACCACGGTCCGCCCGCCGCGGGTCCCCGCCCGCGTTCAGCGCCTGGGTCACGTCGTGCTGCAGTCCACCACCTACCTGCAGACGCTGAACTGGTACCTGGACACCTTCGGGATGATCGTCAGCGACTTCCTGTTCTTTCCCGGGCAGCGTGATCGCGGGCCCGCGATGAGCTTCATCCGCTGCGATCGCGGCACCGCCCCTGCCGACCACCACACCCTCGCGCTGGCGCTCGGGCCGGCCAATCGCTACGTCCATTCGGCGTATGAGGTCAGTGACCTCGACGCGCTGGCCGCCGGCGGCGAATTCCTGGAAGAGCGCGGCTATTTCCGGTCCTGGGGGATCGGTCGTCACATCCAGGGTAGCCAGGTGTTCGACTACTGGCGGGACCCGGACGGCTTCCTGGTGGAACACTTCGCTGACGGTGACGTGTTCGACAACACCCTCGAACCCGGCTGGGCCCCGTTCACCGCATCGGGCCTCGCGCAGTGGGGCCCCCCGGTCACCAAGGATTTCCTCGATGCCAGTCCACGTGCAGCCCGGCACCAGGCGGCGTGCATGCTCGCCGCCTTGCGGGGCGACAACGAATTCGATCTCCATCGCCTCATCGGCCTGATGAAAGTAGCCACCACATGAGCATTTCCGTTCTACGTACAACCGAGGGCTGGTGGGTGCAGACCCCGACCGGCGCCGCACAGATCACGACATCCGCCGCCAGCACCGCGGAGCTGCTGGCCGACCGGGCAGCCATCGACGCCGCCGCGGCCGGCGGCGGCACCGTGCCCGTCGCCGAGTTGAGCCTGCTGTCACCGGTCACGGCACCGTGCCGGGTGATCGCGCAGATGACCAACTTCGAATCGCACGTCAGGGATTCCGGAATGGATCCGAAGACGGTGCCGCTGACCTTCTTCCGGAAGTCCTCAGCCTCGATCAGCGGCCCCGGTGACGACATCGTGCGTCCAGCCCATGTGACACTGCTGGACTACGAAATCGAGATCGGGCTCGTCATCGGACGAGATGCCCCGGCGGGCAGCACGTTCACCGACACCAACCTTGCTGACTACATCGCCGGCTTGACCGTCACCAACGACATCTCCGCGCGCGACATCCAACTGCCGCAAACGCAGTTCTACGAGGCCAAGTCGTATCCGACGTTCACTCCGGTGGGGCCGGCACTGGTGCTCCTCGACGCCGCCGAACTGGCCCGCTTCGGCGACCTGCGTCTGCGCCTGGACGTCAACGGCGAGCAGCGCCAGAACGCGATGGTCGACGGCGACATGCTCTACCGCCCCTTGCAGGCGCTGCAGTCTCTGACGCGATTCCAGGATCTGGCGGCAGGTGACCTCATCCTCACCGGGACCCCCGCGGGTACCGCACTGACCGCGCCGGCCAAGCCCATCGAGATGATCGGCAATCTGCTGCCGCCGGCGGTCAAGTGGAAGGCCTTCTTCGGCCGGCAGGCCAAGAACCCGAAGTATTTGCAGCACGGCGACATCATCGAGGCCTCCATCGCCACCGATGACGGGAAAGTCGACCTGGGCACCCAACGACTGGCGGTGCGTCACACATGACTCCCGACCTGCTCTGGCCCACTTCCCGGTCGCCGCGGGACCTGACCACCATCGAGCAGATCCCGCTGGAACAGCGAGGCCTGCCGGCGTGTACCTATGATGTCGTGCTGCGGGCCGGACGGTTGTGGCCGGACCGCACTGCAATCACCGTCCTGGCCGACGGCACCGACTTCGAGCGATCTGCCCGCCGCACGTTCGCCGAACTCGCCGCCGACGTGACCCGGGCGGCACGAGTACTGCGGCATTTCGGCATCGGCCGACACGACGGGGTGCTGTTGATCAGCCCCAACTGCGACGAACTGATCACAGCCACGCTCGCGGCGCAGGCCGCCGGCATTGCCGTACCGATCAACGGATCGTTGTCCGGCGAGCACGTGGCCGAGTTGGCGCGGCTCTCGGGCGCCCGGGTCCTGATCACCGCGGCCCCCGAACTGGACCCAGCCGGTGTCAGACGCGCCGCGGAACTGGCCACAGCGGGTCTGATCGACACCGTGCTGCTGGTGCGCCCCACGCTGGCAGCGGGCACACCGGGGCCACTGCCAGAGCTGCCCGGCGTCACGGTGGCCTACCTGTCCGCACTGGCCGCTGAGCAGCGCACCGATCCACTCGAGGAGGGACCGGCCGAGACGGCGGACCTGGCCGCGCTCTTTCACACCGGCGGTACCACCGGCACGCCGAAGCTGGCCGCCCACACCCACGGCAACGAAGTGACCGATGCCTGGATGGTCGCCATCAGCGCTGACCTTGCCGACGACGCCGTGATCTTCGCCGCCCTACCGCTTTTCCACGTCAACGCGCTCATCGTGACCCTGCTGGCGCCACTGCTGCGCGGGCGCCCGGTGGTGTGGGCCGGCCCCCTCGGGTACCGGGACGTGGGTCTCTATAAGAACTTCTGGCGCATCGTCGAGTTCTACCGGCTGGCGGCGATGAGCGCAGTGCCCACGGTGTACGCGGTGCTCGCCCAGATCCCCGTCGATGCCGACATCTCCACAATGACCTCGGCCGTGTCGGGCGCCTCCGCGCTGCCGGACACCGTGCGACAGGATTTTCTGAAGGCCACGGGCGTGAGCCTGGTCGAGGGGTACGGACTCACCGAAGCCACCTGCGCGAGCGCCCGCAGCTTCGCTGCCGACCCCCGGCCCGGTTCGGTCGGACAACGGATGCCCTATCAACGGTTCAGGGTGGTCCAGCCGGCCGCCGACGGCACCTGGCAGGATGTCCCGGGCGGTCAGGTCGGCACGCTTCTCATCAGTGGACCGACGGTGTTCCCTGGATATGTCACCAACCGCACCGAGGCCGGCTACGTGCTCGACGGGCGCGGCGCGTTGCATGACGGTTGGCTCGACACCGGCGATCTGGCCGGCGTCGACGACGACGGGTTTGTCTACCTGGCAGGTCGGGCGAAGGACCTCATCATCCGAGGTGGCCACAACATCGACCCCGCAGTGATCGAGGAGGCGCTGCTTGCTCATCCGGATGTCACCGCAGCCGCGGCAGTGGCGCGACCCGACGTCCACTCCGGCGAGGTACCCGTCGGATTCGTGACCGTGCGACCCGGTGCCGCCGTCACCGGTCAGGATGTCACCGCTTTCGTCGGCGCGCGGATCAGCGAACGCGCTGCGGTCCCCAAGACGGTCACCATCATCGATGCGATACCCGTGACCGACGTGGGCAAGCCCTACAAGGTACCGCTGCGCGCCGCGGCCGCCGAGGAGGCGCTGACCGAGGCCCTTGCTGAGCAGCCCGGGGTGCTCACCATCCGTGGCCAGGTCGAGGCCGGCGCTCCCACCGTTGTCTTGACCCTCGACGAGGCGGCCGATCGCCAGGCCGTGGAGCGCGTGGTGAAGTCGTTCGCGGTGAACTACCAGATTCTCCAGCAATGAGCCTCACGAAAAATCACCAGCCTGAGCATGTCTCGGTTGCCATCGTCGGTGGCGGGCCCACCGGCATCACCGCTGCGACACTGCTGGCGCAGTACGGGGTCGACAGCTTGGTGCTGGACCGATGGCCGCAGGTGTACCCGCAGCCGCGGGCGGTGCACCTCGACGACGAGGTGTACCGGATTCTGGACCGCCTCGGAGTCGCACAGGGGTTTGCCGCCATCTCCCGTCCGGCGCGCGGATTGCGGCTCATCGACCGCAACATGGCGGTACTGGCCCAGTTCGATCGTGACACGGCACTGACTCGCAACGGCTTTCCGGCTGCCAGCATGTTCGACCAACCGGAACTCGAAGAGCTGCTGCGTGCCAACCTGACACGCTTTCCCCGCGCCCGCCTCCGCGGCGACACCGAGGTGCTCGATCTCGTCCTGCCGTCGGGTGCCGGGCCGTTGCGCCTGACGGTCCGTGACCGTTCGAGTGGCCGGCAGAACCAGATCACTGCAGACTTCGTACTCGGGTGCGACGGTGCCAACAGCATGGTCCGCTCAGCCATCGGTGTGACGATGCGCAGCCTGAAATTCGATCAGCGCTGGTTGGTGATCGACATTGCCACCGACGCCGATCTGGAGCAGTGGGAGGGTGTGCACCAGCTCTGCGATGGCCACCGCGCCGGCACGTACATGCGGATCGGTCCTACTCGATACCGTTGGGAATTCCGGCTTCTCGATCACGAATCGGTGGCCGACTTTGCCACCCTGGCCGACCTGCGGCCGCTGATCGCGCCATGGACACGAGATGTCGCCGACGCTGAGCTCACGGTGGTCAGGGTGACGGAATACACCTTCCGCGCCCAACTGGCCGACCGCTGGAATCGCGGCAACGTGTTTCTGCTCGGCGACGCGGCGCACCTGACCCCGCCGTTCATCGGGCAAGGGATGGGCGCCGGGCTCCGTGACGCCATGAATCTGGCCTGGAAGATCGCCGGTGTCCAGTACGGAGATCTGCCTCGCGGTGCACTCCAGAGCTACCAACGCGAACGGCGGCCGCACGCACGGCAGATGATCTCACTGGCACTCAACGTCGGTCGCGCCATGACCTCGGGCGGCCGGCTCGGTGCTGCCGCCCGCGCCCGTGTGTTGCCGCACCTGCATGCGGTGCCGGGACTGCGGGCCAAGGTCACCGACTCAGAAACTCCGCCGCTTCGATCCTCGGCCCTGCTCCGTCGCCGCCCCCACACCCGGGGCATCGTCGGCCACCTGTGTCCGAACCCGCGACTCGACGCCGGCTGTCGTCTCGACAACGTGCTCGGCGTCGGCTTCGGCGTGATCGCCACACAGGCGCTGACGCACGCGCAACAGCAGTTGGTCAGCGCGCGCGGCGCCCGCACCATCTACGCTGCCGCCGGCTCTGAGTTGGCCCGCTGGCTGGACGGCCACCACGTGCGGGCGGTGGTGGTGCGACCGGACCGCGCCGTACTGGCGGCAGGACGCGACGTCACAGCGGTGTGCCGAAACCTGCCCACGTTCCTGCCCCCCGACTCACAGAGGATCGATTCGTGTTGCGTGCGCCCGTGAATGTCCCCGTGTACCACCCCGACATCTACCGCCGTTCAGCGCTTCTCGATCCCTACCCGCACTACCGTGCATTGCGCGAGCTGGGTCCGGTGGTGTGGCTTCCTCGCCAACGCCTCTACGCCCTGCCCCGTTACGCCGACTGCAAAGCCGCCTTGCGCGATGACGGTCGGTACCTGTCCGGTCATGGGGTTGCGGCCAATCCGGTGATCAACCGGCTGTCACAGGGCACCACCCTCAGCAGTGACGGTGCTGACCACGAGCGGCGTCGTAAGCTCGTCGCGCACCGCCTGATGCCGCGCGCCCTTCGTGTTCTGAGCGACGAGGTGGACGCCCAGGCCCGGACCATCGTCGACGACGCGGTGCGCCGGGGCTCGGTCGATGGAGTGGCTGACCTGGCCACCGCGTTGGCGCTGGCGGTGGTGCCTGATCTGGTGGGGTGGCCGACGGATCAGCGCGAGCACTTGCTCGACTGGGCCGCAGCCACTTTCGACGTTCTCGGGCCGGCCAACTGGCAGGCGGTCAAGGCGGTACCGCGAAGCCTGCAGATGCTGCGCTTCGCCCGGACTGTCCTGCGTGACCGCAACGTGCTGCCCGGCAGCATGGCAGCCGAACTGCTCACCGCCGTCGATGACGGCAGCGTGGCCGCCACTGAGGTTGCGCCGTTGCTCATCGATTACATCGCCCCGTCGCTGGACACCACGATCAGCGCCATCTCCAGCGCCATCTACCTTTTTGCCACCCATCCTGACCAATGGCAGCTTCTGAAAGCGCAGCCGGAGCTTGTACCCAATGCGATCAACGAGGTGGTGCGCTTCGAGTCGCCTCTGCGTGCCTTCACCCGAAAAGCCCTGCAGGAACACACGATCAACGGGCAGGCCATCCCGGCGGGTGCTCGTGTGCTGGTGCTGTACGCCTCGGCGAACCGCGACGAGCGCGAATGGAGCCACCCCGACATCTTCGACATCCGCAACGACGCCGGACGTCACGTCGGATTCGGCAACGGCGCCCACGCCTGCGCCGGCCAGGGGTTGGCACGGCTGGAAGCCGGCGCCATGCTCACGGCCCTGCTCCACCGTGTGGAGCGGATCGAGATCACGGCCGAGCCGACCTGGGTCGTGAACAACATCATCCACCGCCACGAACGTCTTCCCGTTCGGCTCGTTGCGGCGTGACAGCCCGGGTGGGGCGCCCCGAACCCCACCCGGCTGACCCGCACCTGTACGGGTCTACAACCCTGCGCGGAATGCCTTGGCAGCGCTCATCAGTTCTTCGACCCGCGACTTCTCGGCCGGGTTCTCGAACACCCCACCCTCCTTGAAGTAGGTGCCCACCACTGCGCCGTCGGCGATACCGAGCTGCAGGGCCACATTCTCCGCCCGCACACCGGTGTTCACGAACACCGGCACCGCGCCCGCTGCGTCCTTGACCACCTGCAATGCCTCCAGATCGGTGGGGGATCCGGCCGTGGCACCCGAGACGCAGATCGCGTCGGGCAAGGTGGCGAACACCGTGGTCCTGGTGATGGATGCGAGGTCGCGTTCGGCCAGGTACTTCGCCGACTCCGGCACGATGTTGAACAGCAGCTTGACGTCACTTCCCCCGACGCGGGTGCGGTGGCGGGCCACCTCTCCGACGTTCGTGTTCCACAGGCCGAAATCGCTGGCGTAGACGCCGGTGAAGATCTCCCGCACGAACCGGGCCCCGGTGGCCACTGCCAGGTCGATCGAGGCGCGCCCGTCCCACAACACGTTGACGCCGTAGGGTACCGAGATCTCCGGCAGTAGTTCACCGATGATGCGGGCCATGGTGATCGCGGTGATCGGCTCGGTCTTGGTCAGGTACGGCAGGCTGAACTCGTTGCTGACCATGATGCCGTCGACGCCGCCGCTCTGCAGTGCGTCCAGTTCGGTGCGGGCGCGGTCGACGACGGCCGCGATGCCGCGTGTGCTGTCGTAGCCGGGGTCTCCCGGCAAGGCGCTCAGGTGGAGCATGGCGATGACGGGTTTCTTGACTCCGAACACCTCGTCGAGCCAGGTGGTGGTCACAGGGTGCCTTTCTCTAACTGTTGAACTGCAAATGAGGTCGGGTTGCGATCAGTCCATGTAAGCGCCGCCGTTGACGGCCAGGGCTTCTCCGGTGATGAAACGGGCGTCCTCGGACAGCAGGAATGCCACCGCGCGGGCCACGTCCTCGGGTTGTTCGAGCCGGCCCAGCGGGGTGTCGTCGAGCATCATGGTGCGCACGCCATCGGTGGTGGTCCCGCGCAGCTTCGCTTCCCACTCCAGTTCCCTTGACTGCATCGGGGTTTCGACGTATCCGGGGCACACGCAGTTGACGGTGATGCGGTGCTCGCCGAGCTCGTAGGCCATCGCCTGGGTGAGGCCGACAACGCCGAACTTGGAGGCGACGTAATCGGAGAGGAACGGCACCCGGCCCTGCTTGCCGGCCATGGACGCGGTGTTGACGATCGCGCCGGCAACTCGGTTGCGCACCATTTCCCGGGCGGCAGCCTGCCCGCAGACGAAAACACCCTTGAGGTTGACGTCCATGGTCTGCTGGTACCGCTCGATGGGGGCGTCGAGGAACCGGTGCATGAACGAGATGCCGGCATTGCTCACCCAGGCGTCGAGGCCCAAGCGGCCGGCAACGTCGGCGGCCACGGCGGCGGCGCCCTCGGGTGAGGTGACATCGAGCTGTGCGGACTCGTGACCGGCGTCGGAGTTGGCCAGCGACGCCGCGACCTCGCGGGCCGCGTCACCGTCGAGGTCGGTGACGACAACGCGCCAATTCCGTTGTGCCAGTGTGACTGCAATGGCACGGCCGATACCCGAGCCTGCGCCGGTGACTACAACTGTGGGGGTCATCAGATGCTGGATTCCTATCTTGTGGTGTCAGCCAGCGAGCCGCTGGCCGGAGTGGGCGTCGAAGAGGTGGGCGGCGCCGGGGCGGGCCGCCAGGTCAACCGGGCTGCCCTCGGAGATGCCCGACAGCCGGGACGCCTCCACGACGCTGGTCACGGTGGTGCCGGCACCGTCGATGGTGACGATGGCGCGGGGTCCGAGGTCCTCGATCAACGTCACCCGGGCGGCGGCGCCGTCATTGCTGGTCGGGATCAGGTCGTCGGGCCGGATGCCGAGGGTGACCGCACCGGACTGCTCAGGCAGCAGACCCAACCGGTGTGCGACGTCCCCGTCGATCAGGTTCATCTTGGGGCTGCCGACGAAGGCGGCGACGAAGGTGTCGGCCGGGCGGGCATACACCTCCTGCGGAGTTCCTTGCTGGGCGATTCGGCCGTCGCGCATCACGACCATGCGGTCCGAGAGCGTCATCGCCTCCTCCTGATCGTGGGTGACGTACACGGAGGTGATGCCCAGCCGCCGCTGGATCTGCAACAGCTCGGTTCTGGTCTCCACCCGCAGCTTGGCATCCAGGTTCGACAACGGTTCGTCGAACAGGAACACCGAGGGCTCGCGGATGATGGCCCGGCCGATCGCAACCCGCTGCTGCTGACCACCGCTGAGGTCTTTGGGCTTGCGGGCCATCAGTTTGCCCAGGCCGAGCGACTCGCCGATCTCGGTGGCGCGGGACAACGCCTGGGCGCGTGGGGTCTTGGTGGCCCGCAGCGGAAAGGCGATGTTCTCCTGCACGCTCAGGTGTGGATACAACGCGTAGTTCTGGAACACCATGGCAATGTCGCGGTCCCGGGGTTGCAGATGCGTGACATCGCGCTCGCCGATGCTGATGGTGCCGGAGGTGACGGACTCCAGTCCCGCCAGCATCCGCAAGGACGTGGATTTGCCGCAGCCGGACGGGCCGACCAGCACGGTGAACGACCCGTCGGGCAGCTCCAGGTCGAGATCACTGACCACAGAGGTGGTTCCGTACGACTTGCTGACGCCGGAGAAACGAACGGTAGCCATTGAACCTGAAAGTCCTATCTGAGCCTAGAATTTCACCGCGCCGCCGCTGATGCCCTGCACCAGCTTGCGTTGGATGAAGAAGCTCGCGATGACGACGGGAACCACCGCGATGAGGATCGCCGCGCTCATCGAGCCGATCTGCACCCCGCGGAATGTGTTGAACCCGGCAATGGCCACCGGCAGGATGGCCGACTGGCCGGGAGCCAGGATGAGTCCGTAGAACAGGTCGTTCCAGGACAGGGTGAAGCCGAAGATCGCCGAGGCGCCTATCCCGGGTAGCACCTGCGGCAGGACCACCAGCCGGAACGCGGCGAATCGCGTGAAGCCGTCGACCTGTGCCTGTTCCTCCAGAGACCGGGGGACCGCCTCGAAGAAACCGATGAGGAACCAGGTGACCACGGGCAGAACAAAACTCAGGTGCGCAAAGATGACCGGCACCAACGTGTCGGTCAGTCGCAACGCGTAGGCCATGGTGAGGAACGGGAACACCAGGACCGCGGGTGGGAGTACCTGGGCGGCCAGCATGCCGAACCGGGTCAAGGTGCCGCCTGCGCGGTACCGGGCGATGGCGTAGGCACCCATGCTGCCGACCACCACGCTGATCCCGACGGTCACCAGCGCCACCACGGCGCTGCGACCGGCGGCGCCCAGAATGCCCGAGGCCAGGACGTTCTGCCAGCTGGCGAAGTCCGGGCTGAAGGCGAACAGGAAAGGGTCGTTGAGCTGCTGCGGTGTTTTCAGGCTGGCCAGCGCGATCCACACGATGGGGAACAGCACCGAGATGCCGGCGGCCCACAGCAGTGTCACCCGCAGTACGGTGAATACGGTCGAGCGGGTCATCGTGTTTTGGCCCTTTCCATCCGGCGGAACGCGACCACGATGACCGCCAGCACCACGATCAGCACGACAAAGGCCATCGACGATGCGGATCCGAGTCGGAAGAACTGGATGCCGGTCTGGTAGATGAAGTACTGCAGGGTCTCGGTCTCGGTTCCGGGACCGCCGCGGGTGGTGGCGAAGACGTACTCGAACGTCTTCATCGCGTCCAGGCTGCGCAGCAGGATCGCCACCACGAGCACCGGGGCCAGCAGCGGCAGGGTCACCCGCCGCAACACATAGAAGCCGCCTGCACCGTCCACCCGGGCAGCGTCGAGCGGTTCTTTGGGAATCGACTCCAGGCCGGCGAGCAGCAGCAGCACCATGAAAGGCGTCCACTGCCACACGTCGATGAGGGCCAGGGTGAACAGCGCCCGGTCGGGACCGAAGAAGTCGTAATCCACTCCGATGGCCTGCAACATCGTCGGGATGGCGCCGAGCTGATCGTTGAGCAGGAACCGGAAGGTCAGCCCCACCGCAATCGGGGTGATGAACATGGGCGCCAGCAGCATGGAACGGGTGAGATCCCTGGCCCACTTCTGCTTCTGGAGTGACAACGCCAGCGCCAGACCGATGACGAGTTCGAGGCCGACGGCCACCACCACGTAGAGCGCGGTGGTGCCGAAGGCATTCCAGAATCCGCTGTCGCCGAAGGTCGCCACGAAGTTGTCGGCGCCGACGATGGCCGGGGCACCCCGGTCGGTGAGCTTGTAGTCGGTGACGCTGAGGTAGGCGGCGTAACCGAGGGGGAAACCGACCACCCCGACGAAAAGGGCAATGAGGGGTGCGACCATGCCGTGCTGGAACTTCAGAGGGGTTGTCACGGTAGGCCTTGCTCCTTTCGCGGGGTGGTCGGCTTCATGTGGTTAGCCTTGAATCCTCTCGGCCTCGGCCTGTGCGGCGGCGAGAGCGTCATCGACACTCTTGGTGCCCGCGACGGCCTCGTTCAGTTCGGTGCCGACGGCCTGGATCATCTCCTCGCCACTGGGACCCTGGCTCAGTGGCGCCGAATTGGCCAGCAGCTGTTCCACGGTCCGGTAGTACTCGGCGCCGAACTTGCCTTCCAACACGGCCGGATCCTGCAGCGTGCTCTGCCGGATGGCCGCGCCGCCCTTCTCGACCCGCGCCACGTCGTGGGGCTTGCTGGTGATCCACGAGGTGAACGCCCACGCGGCATCCGATGCTGCGGAGTTGGTGGGGATGGCCCAGCTCCACGAGCCCAGTACCTGCTTGCCGCCGGGGATGGTGGCGAGCTTGATCTTGCCCGCGGCGGGGCCTGATCCCGGTTCGTTGAGCGCGGGCAGCTGCCAGTTGTAGTTGATCATCGACGCCGACTGGTTGGCCGAGACCGAGCGCTGGGCTTCGTCCATGCTCCAGTTCAGGCTGTTGGCCGGGGCGGCGGTGTTGTAGGTGTCGATGTAGGCCTGCAGGGCACGTTTGGCCTCAGGGGTGTTCAGCGTGACCTTGCCGTCGGCGTCATAGATCGACCCGCCGGCCGCAAACAGCCAGTTGCCCCACTCCTCGAAGATCTTGTACCCGCGTTGGGGCTGCATGGCGATGCCGGCACGGTCGGCGGTCTTGAGGGCCTTGCTGGTGGCGACGAGCTCGTCGAGGTTGGTCGGCACCTGCTGGTTGGCCGCTGCGAGATCGTCGGTGTTGTAGAGGTATCCGAGCGCGTAGTTGTAGAACGGGACGGCATACCGGGTCCCGTCGACTTCGGTGATGTCGGTCAGCGGCGTGAAGAAGTCGGCGGCATCGTAATCCGGGGTGCTGTCGATGCGGGCGTCCAGCGGCTGCAGGAAGTTCGCTTGTGCGAAGTCGACCATCCACGGGTTGTCCACCACGATCAGGTCGTAGGTGGGGGAGGAGGATTGGAACGACGAGACCAGCTTGTCGCGCATCTGGTCGTAGGTGAGGGTTTCGATGTTGATCTCGACATCGGGGTAGTCGGCGTTGAAGTCGGCCACCATCGATTGCACGATGTCGGTGTCCGGCACGTTCTCCATCAGGATGCGGACGGTTCCCGAGACGTCCGCCGACACCTCACCGGTGCCGGTGGCCTCGGCTTGTTCGGGTCCGCCGGAACCGGCGCAGGCACTCAGGGTCAGGGCGGCGACGGCTCCCAGCGCCAGGAGCGCGGAGCGGGCGCGCCGCCCACGAGTGGGATTTTGAGCGAATCTCATGTGATTACAGTCCCTTTCGGTTCATCTCAACGGGTGGTGCGGGCGATTGCGTGTGATATCGGGGTCATGGCGGCGCTGAGTTCCTGCCAGGTTGCGTACGCGGCATCGTAGGCGTCGCGCCGGGCGGGATCCGGGACGAAGGGCTTCTCCAAGGCGATGAACCGGTCCGCATCGGACCAGTCGTCGAGTTCGCCGACGCCGATGGCGGCGATCACCGCCGCGCCCAACGACGCACCGGGGTGTCCCCACACCGGCAGCATCTCGTGACCGAGCACATCGGCGTGGATCTGCTTCCACAGCGTGGATTTCGAGCCCCCGTTGGTGATCATCACCCGGGTGAACGGAATGCCGATGTCGCCGAACACATCGACGTGGTGCCGGAACCCGAAGGCGATGGCCTCCAGTACCGAGCGGTACAGGTCGGCCCGGGTGTGCCCCAGGTGCATCCCGGCGAACACACCGCGCAGGTCGGGATCGTGGATGGGGCTCTTCTCCCCGAGAAAATAGGGCAGGCAGAGGATCTCGGCGGGGGCGCGGTCAGCCGCCTCGTCATCGAGGTCGGTCAATGCAGTCCCGCCGATCAGGCTCTGGAACCACCGGATCAGACTGCCACTGGTCGCCATGCATCCGTTGGGCAGCCAGCGGCCCGGCACCGGATGTGCGTCGAGGTAGAGCCGCCGGTCCACCACCTTGGTGTCGCTGGCCACCAGGATGTCGCCTGCACCACCGAGTTTGACC
Organism: Mycolicibacterium tokaiense; assembly: GCF_010725885.1. Taxonomy (NCBI): domain Bacteria; kingdom Bacillati; phylum Actinomycetota; class Actinomycetes; order Mycobacteriales; family Mycobacteriaceae; genus Mycobacterium; species Mycolicibacterium tokaiense. Next base: position 3,804,577 of record NZ_AP022600.1, read on the forward strand.
AGTGCATCGCCTGGCTTGTTCACTCCGGCCGCGTAGGCGGACAGTACGTGATCGGCACCGCCGACCACGAGTGCGGTGCCCGGTCGCAGGCCCGTCTCTTCGGCGGCATCGGGGCTGAGTGCGCCGACTCGTGCGCCGGGCCGGTGCACCGGCGCCATGGTGGCGGGGTCCAGGGAGGCGGCCCGGAACACCGCGTCCGCGATATCCCCGTCGACGGTGAACAAGCCGGATTCCAGCGCCCAGTTCTGCTCGACATGCGCGGGAGCGCCGAGGGCGGACAGCGCCCAGTCGTAGGAACCGACCCAGTGCGCCGCGGCCGCGAACACGTCGGGCTCGTGCTCCCGTAGCCAGACCAGCGTCGGCGCCACCGACTGCTGCGTCAGCGCCGACCCGGTCAAGGTCACCAGGTCGACACCGGACAGAGCGTCGGCCAGGGCGGCGACCTCAGCGTGGGCGCGGGCATCGTTCTGGAGAATGGCGTGACGCAACGGCTTTCCCGCACCGTCCACTGGGATCACGGCGGGCACCATGCCGGAGGTGGCCACCGCGGCCACCGCGTCGGGCGAGACCCCGGCGGTGCTCATCACTTCTCTGATGGACTCGATCGTGTTGCGGTACCACTGGGCGGTGTCGGCCTCGGCGAAGCCCGGTGCCGGTGAGTGCAACGCGGTCTCGCGCGTGGCCGTGGCGACGATGCCCGCAGTGGTGTCCAGCAGCACGGTCTTGGTGCCGGTGGTGCCGATGTCGACACCGATCGTGTAGCGCGTCACCGCACCTCTCCCTCTACGCAGATGACGTCCACACCGGCGGCGCGCGCGGCCACCAAGGTGGGATGGTCGGGGGCGCCGTCGGTGACGATGGCCTGCACCTGGGACAACCCGGCGATGCTCACGAAGGTCACGCGACCGAGCTTGCTGCGGTCGGCGGCCACGATCACGCGGTCGGCGCGGCTACTGGCGGCCCGCTTCACCTGGCTCTCGGCCTGGTGATAGTCGGAGATTCCGCGATCGCCGTCGATGCCCGCGACGCCCATGACGTAGGTGTCGCAGTTGTAGTTCGCCAGCGTCTGCTCGGTGCTGGGTCCGATCAGGCTCAGCTCCCCGGTACGCAGCTGACCACCGGTGAGAACCACCGTGGTCTCCGGCTCATCGACCAGTGCCAGCGCCACCAGCACACTCGGGGTGACGACGGTCAGTCCGAGGCCGCGGCCCCGCAGTGAGTGGGCGACTGCCAGTGCGGTGCTCCCGGAGTCGAGGATCACCGTCTCCTTGGGGCTGATCAGGTCGGCGACCACCTCGGCGATGTGGTTTTTCTCTTGCGCGGCATCCGCCATCCGGGTGGCAAAGGACGGTTCGGTGTCTTTACCTTGCATGGCGATTGCGCCACCGACCACCCGCCGCACGACGCCGAGGGACTCGAGCGCCTCGACGTCGCGTCGAATTGTCATCTCGGAGACGTCGAAGGCAAGCGCCAGCTCGGCGTATCCGACCTCGCGGTGCTCACGGACGCGTTGTTCGATCTCGTCCCGACGACGCTTCAGGTCCACCGGCACACCTGCGACTGCTGTGGAAAATTCACAAGCTCTTCTCCAGTCAGTCGGCTTTTAGACCCCGTTTTGAGGTGGTCGTGTGAATATATGACAGACCGTGTGCACTGTCCACACATAGCGAAGTTTTCCGCGAGGAGCGGTGGGGCGGCGACGTCGCGGTGGCGAGCTGCCGGGTCCAGGCTGAGCCGCTGCGAGCAAAGTTTTCACCGTGGGCAGAAAAGTCTCGGGCTTCCCAGAGCCCACTCTCAGTGACGTCTCAGCGACACCAGGCACCTTGTGCTTAACGAGCTGTGCCCTAGGGCGTTTGAGAAAGAGAACAACACGATGAGCAACCCGTCGCAGTATCCCGCGAACCGGCCTGACCCGCGCCAGGATCCGAGTCATTCTGCGGCGCAGTATTATCCGCAGCCGGGCTACGACTGGCGTTACGCGCAGCAGCCGACCGGACCCTACCCCGGTCCCGGCCAGGGCTCGTATCACGCTGGGCATCAACCTGTTTCGTCGGCCGGAAACCGGCGCTCGCGCCGTGCGAAGAAGGGTCGCGGAGCACTGGTGGTGGGTGCGGTGGCCGTCGCCGTGGTGAGCGCAGGCATCGGTGCGGCTGCCGCCGTCACCACCGAGGCGGACCATTCGGCCGCCATGCAGGCCACCATCGCCTCGGCGCCCAGCCAGCCGGTGGCCGCGGACCTGCCGGCCGGCTCTGTCGAGCAGGTTGCGGCGAAGGTCATGCCCAGCGTCGTCAAGATCGAGATGCGCATGGGCCGCGAGGGTGGGGAAGGGTCGGGCATCGTGCTCTCGCAGGACGGCCTGATCCTGACCAACAATCACGTGGTGGCCGGGCTGCCCGCCGAGGCCGGCGCACAGCTGGCCTCCAGCGGCGAGGTGCAGAAGACGGTGACGTTCTCGGACGGTCGCACCGCCCCGTTCACCGTGGTGGGCACGGATCCCGCCGGGGATCTGGCAGTCATTCGGGCGCAAGGGGTCTCGGGTCTGACCCCCATCACCATCGGATCGTCGTCCGACGTCAAGGTGGGGCAGAACGTGGTGGCCATCGGGTCACCCCTGGGCTTGCAGGGCACCGTCACCACCGGCATCGTCAGCGCACTGGACCGGCCGGTGGCCGCCGGCGGCGGAGCCGATCAGCAACTCTCGGTGCTCGACGCCATCCAGACCGACGCCGCCATCAACCCCGGCAACTCCGGAGGTGCGCTGGTCGACATGAACGGTCGGCTGATCGGGGTCAACTCCGCGATCGCCACCATGGGCGGTGGCCAGGGATCTCCGGACGCGCAGAGCGGTTCCATCGGCCTGGGCTTTGCCATCCCCGTCGATCAGGCCAAGCGCATCGCCGATGAGCTGATCTCGACCGGCAAGGCCACGCACGGTTCACTCGGTGTGCAGTTGGGCAACAGCGCCAGCGACAACGGCGCCGCGGTGGCCCAGGTCGAGGCGGGCAGCCCGGCTGCCGCCGCGGGCCTGCCCAGCGGCGCGGTGATCACCAAGCTGGACAATCGGGTGATCGACGGCCCAGAGGCGCTGATCGCGGCGGTGCGGTCCAAGGCACCCGGCGACCAGGTCTCACTGACCTACCTGGACGACTCGGGCAACCCGCAGACCGCGGAGGTCACCCTGGGCCAGGCCTGAGTCCGATCGAGCTCACCGCTGCTCAGCGGTGAGCTTGATCGCGGCCAGCGTCTCGGGGATGCCGCGGTGGGCGGCCTCGGTGCGCACGGCGATCTGGGCGTCGGCCTGATCGCCGTAGCGCTCGGCGAACCCCGCCCGGCCCTTGGGGAGAAACGTCCACTGCTCGGTCAGGCGGGTTCCACCGTCGATGGGCGTCAGGACGAATCCCCAGCGCACCCAACCCTCGTTGACCTCCCAGGCGAATTCCCGCCCGCTGTCGGCCACCACCACCTGGCTACGCGTCTCCCAGGTGCGATCGGGGGTTTCGTTGCGGCCGGTGAACCATGCGCCGACCTGGGGGCCTGCGCCCTCGTCCCACCAGCACGCACGACAGATGGGGCTCCACTGGCCCATCCGGGTGACGTCGGAGACCAGCGCGTAGAGCGCCTCGGGGTCGGAGTCGATGTCGATGGAGGCGGAGTACTCGAATTCGGACACGGCTCCGAGTATTGCAGCGCCGATAGTTGACAGCTGTCGAGTAAACTCGTCACACGGTCGGGGCAAGGGTGCCCGCGGCCACGGCGCGGGAGGTCGATCCATGGCAGTGCACCCGGTACGGCACGTCCCTTTGCCACCTGGTCGGCCCGCGATCGTTCGCGGGGCCGACGGGACCCGGCTCCACACCGAGGTCTTCGGGCCGCCGGACGGATACCCGATCGTCCTGGCGCACGGCATCACCTGCGCCATCAGTGTCTGGCACGAGCAGATCAACGACCTGGCCCGCGACCATCGGGTCATCGCATTCGACCACCGGGGCCATGGCCGCAGTGGGGTGCCGCCGCGCGGGCACTACAGCCTCAATCATTTGGCCTCCGACCTGGATTCGGTCCTCGAGGCCACGCTCGCCCCGGGCGAGCGTGCAGTGATCGCGGGGCATTCGATGGGCGGTGTCGCCATCACGTCGTGGGCCGAGCGCTACCCCCACAAGGTCGCCCAGCGTGCCGACGCGGTGGCGCTCATCAACACCACCACCGGCGAGATCGTCCGTCAGGTCCGGTTCCTGTCCGTGGCACCACGGCTGGCGGGCGGGCGGGTGGCCGTCGGCTCCCGCATCATCCGCACCTTCGGCGGTGTCCCGGCGCTGCGCGCGGCCGCGCGGCCCAGCCGTCGCTTCGTCGCCGCACTGGCGGTCGGGCGTGATGCGGCCCCAGACGTCGCTGATCTGGTGTACGACCTGTACGCCGCCACCCCGCCGGCGGGCCGCGCCGGGTGTGCCCGCGCGTTGGTCGATTCCATCGAGAAGCGGCACATCAGGCTGCACGGCCTCACTGTGCCGACGCTGGTGATCGGCAGTGAACACGACCGGCTGCTGCCGATTGATTCCTCCCGCCGGATCGCCCGGGACCTGCCCAACCTGGCCGGCCTGGTGGAACTGCCCGGTGGCCACTGCGCCATCCTGGAACGCCCGGCCGAGGTCAACGAACAGCTGCGCCGGCTGGTTCAGTCGGCCACGCAGGACACCTCGTCGACCGGATAGCCGCCCGGCGGTGTCACCCCAGGGCCGTGGCCACCTCCCGGGCCGCCCGCAGGCCCGAGCGGACCGCGCCGTCGAGGAAGCCGGTCCAGACGTCGGCAGTCTCGGTGCCGGCCCAGAAGACGGGCCCGACAGGCTCGCGCAGCCAGCGCCCCACCGTCGTCCATGATCCGGGCGGCACCGCTGCGGTGGGGCCGCCCGGCGAGAACGCCTCACTGCCCCAACAGAAATCGACGTAATCCACCGGGTGCCGGGCCGCGTCGCCGAACAGCTCGGCGAAACAGTCCAATGCCTGGGCGCGGCGCCGGGCCGGATCCCACCCGTCGAACTGCCGGGAATCGACGAAGCCGAGCAGGATCCCCGGGCCGTCGGCCGGGCTGACGTCGAAGGTGATGAACACCGGCCCGCCGTCGGACAGGGCCTGGCCGGACTTGCCGTCGGCCCGCCAGAACGGGCTCTCGTAGGCGGCAAAGGCCTTGCTCAACGCGCCCTGTGGCCATACCCGGGCCAATTGGGCGCTGCCGTCGGGAAGTGCGGGGGAGAAGGTGATGTGACCGCGGTGCTGTGGGGGGACGGCGACGACCAGCGCCCGCGCGGTCACGGTGCCGGCCGTCGACACGACGCTGACTCCGGCGTCCCCGTGCTCCACCGCCTCCACGGCGGCGCTCAGCTGCACCCGGTCACCCAGCTGGGCAGCCATCCGCACCGCGATCTGGTGGGTTCCCGTCGCGAAGTGATCCTGCTGTGCGCCGTCGCGCACGTCCAGCATCCGGTCCAGACCGCCGGCTGCCTTGACGTAGCGCAGTGCGTGCAGCAGCGACACGTCCGCCGGCTCACAACCCCAGGTCACCCTCGACATGATCGCCAGCAGATCCCTGGTCCCCGCGGTGGCCCGCACCGCGTGCAACCAGTCCGCCAGCGACTGGTCGTCGAGTGCCCGCGCCCGCGGCGCCGCCCACGGTCGAGCCACCGGCACCGAGCGCGCCAGTCGGCCGAACTGCCACTGGATCCGGGCGATGTCGGCCAGACTGACCGGCGAGAGCGACGGAATGGTGCCGGAATACGTCCGCACCCGGCCCCGCCACCGGATCAGGTTGGCTCCGCTGTTGTGGGTTGGTGTTGTCGGACAATCCAGTTCGGCGGCCAGGGCCAGTACGGCGTCCTGGGTGGGGCCGACGAACGCCGCCCCCAGGTCCACCGGCACCCCGGCCACCGATCCGGGCGCGGTTCGGCCTCCCACCCGGTCGCGGCCCTCCAGCACCAGCACCTGGAGCCCGGCCCGGACCAGCTCCCGGGCGGCGGTCAAGCCCGCGAACCCGGCACCCACCACCACGACGTCGACACGATCACGCACGGATACCAGTGAAGCAGCATAAGCTGCTGACGTGAAGATCCAGACGGCATTGTTCGGACCCACGAATGCCATCGCCCGCGCCCACGAACTCAAAGATGCCGGAGCCACCGGCGTTTTCACATTTGAAGGACCCAACGACGTCTTCGCCCCACTGACCCTGGCGTCGACCGTGGACGGGCTGGATCTGATGACCAATGTGGCGATTGCATTTCCGCGCAATCCGATTCACCTGGCCCATCAGGCCAATGACCACCAGCTGATGAGCCAGGGCCGCTTCACCCTCGGGCTGGGTACCCAGATCCGCACGCAGATCGAGAAGCGCTTCGGCGCTGACTTCGACCGGCCGGTGGCCAGGATGGTCGAGCTGATCGCTGCGCTGCGGGCCATCTTCGAGGCCTGGAACACCGGCGAACGGTTGCGGTTCGAGGGCGACTTCTATCGCCACACGCTGATGACGCCGAACTTCAGCCCCGGCCCCAATCCGTTTGGGCCGCCGCCGATCTACGTCGGCGCGCTGGGTCCGCGGCTGACCCGGGCCACCGCCGAGCATGCCGACGGCCTGCTGGTGATGCCGTTCGGGTCGGCGAAGTTCCTGCACGAGTCCACCATGCCCGCGGTGCGCGACGGCCTGGCCGCGGCCGGGCGCAGCGGGGCCGACTTCGCCGTGGTGCCCGAGATCATCGTCTCCGCCGGCGAGGACCACACTGCGACCCGACGGCTGCTGGCGTTCTACGGGTCCACCCCGGCTTACAAGCCGGTGCTCGACATCCACGGCTGGGGAGATCTGCAGCCGCAACTGCACGCATTGTCCAAGCAGGGCCGCTGGCAGGATATGGGCGCGCTGATCGATGACGAGGTGCTGCACACCATCGCCGCCTGCGGCACGCCGGCCGAGATCGCCGAGCACATCCGCAAACGTGTTGCCGGCGTGGCGGATACGGTGTGCCTGTATCAGCCGGGCCCGATCCCCGTAGAGGCCCTGGCCGCCATCGTCGACCACCTGTGATGTGCTCTAGGGGGCGACGGTCAGCCAATCGCTGAAGCCGGAGGGGTCGTGGCGGCCCAGCGCGCCGTGCTCGAACAGGCCCCAGCCTTCGCGCTGGGAACCACCGTCGTGACAGACCGCGCGGCCCACATGGTCGATGACGCCGAACCCGGCGCGGCCGACGATGGCGGGATCGGTCATGTCGTAGGTCAGGCGCTCGGTGAAGTCCGCGCCCTTCCACACTCCGTGGATCCAGTCGGAGTCGCCGCCGTAGCCGCCCCCGACGTGAATCGGCACGGCCAGCTTGGATTCCACCTCGAAGCGCACTGCCGAACCGTCGCCGGCGGTGGCATCGATGGTGGCGCCGGTGGGAATGCGGGTGCCCGAGCGGTAGTGGATCTTCACCCGCGGCCAGCCCAGTTGCTCCACCCGGCCGTCCTTCCAGATGCGGGTGCAGTCGTTGAGGGAGCGGAAGCCGCTGGGCTCCTCCTGGATGATGAGCACGATGGCGAAGTCGTCGAACGCCATGGGCACGTAGAGCCACCACATGCCCTCGAACGGCGGGTCCGCGGGCCGGCCGGCCGGTTCCGGTTCGCCGATGGGGCGGATGCCCCAGGAGCGGTCCCTGGTGCCGATCCAGCGGGCCGGGTCGACGGCGATGTCCGCACCGTCGACGGTGATGGTGCCGCTCCAGGCGCCCACCTGGGCGAACCGCTGGGCGTCCAGCGTCACGCGGGAGCCCGCCCGCAGGATGTGGCGTTGTTCCTGCACCGCGTCGAACAGGCCGTCCCAGGTGAGATCTGCGGCCACGCCCTCGGTGTCATCGAGGATGATGCGCAGCTTGTGCAGCGGCTCGTCGACCTCCACCCGGTAGTTGCCGACGTGCTGGTGGAGCCGGTCGGCGTCGATGGCATCTGAGAGGTGCACGGCGGTCTGGGTGTCACCGCGCCGCACCAGGAAGAACGCGTCCTTCACACCGAGGTTGGGGTAGTAGCCGATGCCGGTGATGACGAAGATGTCACCGCTGCGGTCGTGGGCGTTGAAATACGAGCGGTCATAGAAGTTGCGGTCGCTGGACCCCGGCCAGGCAATCGGCTGGGGCAGTTGGTGAACCGGGAACTCATCCATCGGGCCGAGCATCAGTTGTCTTCTCCGATCAGCCGTTTCAGCAACGATGCGTGGTAGAACAGCGATTCCACGTCGTCGGGTTTCTCGATCTCGCCGAATCGCACCCGGCGCGCCCCCGTGCGCATGAACACACAGGCCCATACCACCGCGGAGTAGGTGTAGAACCACTGCAGGTCACCCAGCTCGATGCCGGTGAGGTTGCGGTAGGTGCTGCGCACGTCGTCCTCGCGCATCACCTCCGGCAGCCCCGGCAGGCCTGCCAATCCGCACAGCTCCTGGAAGACCATGTGCGCGAAGATCATCCAAGCGGCGTCGAGCTCGCGGGGCCCGATGCAGGCCATCTCCCAGTCCAGCACCGCCACCGGTGCGAAGTCGCGGTAGAGCACGTTGCCGATGCGGGAATCACCCCAGACCAGCACGGGCTCGGCGGCCGCCACCTCGTCGGGGAAGTTGTGATCGAGCCAGGCCAGTGCGCGCTCGACCAATGGGGAGTTGCCGATGTCCGGTACCGCGAAGTCGTACCATTCCTTGAGCCAGCCGAAATGGCGGCGCAGCGCGGTGTCACCCGGTGGGTCGGCCTGTGCGAGGAAGTCGAATGTGTTGCTGGCGTCAGGAATTGAATGCAACTGGGCGATGACTGCGACCGTGGCGTCCTGGAGCGCTCGCTGTTGTTCGGGCGCGGCGTCGAAGAACCAGTTGCCGCCGAAGGTGTAGGGCATCACGTCGGGTGGCACGATGCCGTCCACGTGATCCATCAGGAAAAACGGGGTGCCCAGCACCGACCCGGTGTCTTCGAGCCACCGCACGGTGGGCACCGGGACGTCGGTCAGTTCGCCGGCCAGCCGCATCACCTCGAACTGGTGATCCAGCCGGTAGGAGGAGAACACCGGGACGTCGGCCTGCGTGGGCGCCACCCGGGCCACCCACTTCTGTTCCACGTCGGCGCCGTCGTGGTGCCAGCGGCCGGTGAGCACGATGGTCTCGGAGGACATTCCGTTGGAGTCGATCCCACTCTCGACGGTGACGTCCGGGGTGACGGCGCCGGGCAGCACCGTGGAGAGCCACTGCGCGAGCACCGTGGGCAAGGTGGTGACGTCCCGGCTGGAACGCTGCAGACGGCCGACATCTTCGACGGCCGGTTCTGTGGCCATGGATCCTCCGCGTTGGTAATACGATACGGTGGGTAGCGTTATGAAAGCAGACCCGTACCCCGAAGACAAGCCTCCGGGTGCCGGACGTCCCCGCGACCCTCGCATTGACGCTGCCATACTCGCGGCCGCGGCGGACCTGCTTGTCGAAATCGGTTATGCCAACATCACGATGGCCGCCATCGCGGAGCGGGCCGGCACCACCAAGACGGCGCTCTACCGCCGCTGGTCCAGCAAGGCCGAGATCGTGCACGAGGCAGCCTTTCCCGCTGCTCCCACCGCGCTGCGCATGCCGGCGGGCGACATCGCCGCCGACATCCACGCCATGATCGGTGCCACCCGCGATGTCTTCGTCTCACCGGTGGTGCGCGCGGCGTTACCCGGGCTGATCGCCGACATGGCCACCGACGCCGAACTGAGCGCACGGGTGATGGCCCGCTTCGGTGATGTCTTCGGCGTCATCCGCCGGCGCCTGTCGGACGCCGTGGAACGCGGCGAGGTCCACCCGGATATCGATCCCGACCGACTGGTCGAGGTGATCGGCGGCAGCACCTTGATCCGCCTGCTGCTCAACCCGGCCGGCGACCTCGATGACACCTGGGTGGCGCAGACCGCGGCCATCGTGGTGCACGGTGTGAAGAAGGAGTGACGGGTGGACATGGGCAGACTCGACGGTGAGGTCGCCATCGTGACGGGCGCCAGTCGTGGACTGGGCCGGGCCACGGCGCTGGCGCTGGCCGCCGAGGGGGCGGCGGTGGCCGTCGTGGCGCGCACCGAGCAGGTGTGGGACGACCGACTGCCCGGAACCATCGGCGAGACGGTGCACCAGATCGAGGCGGCGGGCGGTCGCGCGGTCGCCATCCGAGCCGACCTGCTGGACCGTGACGACATTCCCCGGTTGGTCGAGCACGCCCGCTCGGCGTTGGGGCCCATCACGGTGCTGGTGAACAACGCCGCCTTCACCGCGCCCGGGCGCCCCGGCGGCGCGCCAAGACGAACCGCTGTCAGAGCGGCTGCACCGCGACCGGATTGGCCCCCGTTTGTGGGAACACCGCTGCCGGCCTTTCGCCGGCACTTCGAGATCGCGGTGTTCGCCCCCTATGAACTGATGCAACTGACGGCCCCCGGCATGATCGAGGCGGGTCACGGCGCGATCATCAACATCAGCTCGGTGGCATCGCGCATCCCCGGCTCCGGTCCCTACAACGACGTCTCCGGTGGGATCCTGCCCGGCTACGGCGGCTCCAAGGCGGCGCTGGAACACCTGACCTCCTCGGCGGCCTACGAACTGGCCCGTCACAACATCTCGGTCAATGCCCTGTCGCCGTCACTGCCGATGATGACGCCCGGATTGTCCTATTACCGCACCGATTTCGACGAGACCGGCTCCGAGGACGAATTCGCCGAAGCGGTGGTGCGGCTGGCGCTGGTGGAGCCTGCCCAGGTGACCGGCCGCACCATCGGGCACCGAGAGGTGCTCGACGGGAGCTATCTGCCGTTCCGGTCGTGATGTGTAGGGGACACCAACTCCTCGCTGAGTTGCCACAGCCGCCGTGCGGACTCCGGATCAATGGCGTGCGGCGCGACCTCGGCGGGAATCGCCTGGTCCGGGCTGAAGGTCATCGGCACATCGCCGGCCACCACAGGTGAGATGTCGTTGTCCATCAGGTACACGCCGCCGATTCCGGCCAGCAGCGGACTGGTGGCGGCGAACACGATGGTGGCTGCCCCCTGTGCCGCGGTCTTGCGCCCGGTCTCGGGCCGGATGATGGCGTGGCCGGCCGCGTCGATGAGGCCCATCGTGCGCAACTGCTCGGGTCCGCCGGCGGCGTTCAAGGCGGTGCCCACCACCACGCCTGGATGCACGGCATAGCCGCGGATGCCGTCGGTGCGATAACGACGATCGAGCTCGACGGTGAACAACACGTTGGCGACCTTCGACTGCGCATAAGCAACGTCCGGGTTGTAACCGTTCTCGAAATGCAGGTCTTCCCAACGAATGTGACCGAAACGCTGGGCCCCGGAAGACACGGTGACCACCCGCGCACCTCGTGCGGCACGCAGCACGGGGAGCAGGCCGAGTGTCAACTGGAAGTGGCCGAGGTGATTGGTGGCGAATTGCGCCTCGAAGCCGCGTGCGTCTCGCTGCACTGCGGCGGGGGCCGGCAACCCGGCATTGTTGATCAGGATGTGTAACGGGCGGCCGGTTTCCCGCCAGCCGGCGGTGAACCGGTCAATGGACAGTGGATCCATCAAGTCCAGTCGGCGAATGTCGACGTTGAGCCCGGAAAGCGCCTGCGCGGCCCGATCGGGGTTGCGAGCCGCGACCGTCACCGCGGCACCGGCTCCGGCGAGCGCACGGGTGGTCTCGGCACCCAGTCCCGAATGGCCGCCTGTGACAACGGCATTGACGCCGGTGAGCTCGACTCCGGCCAGGATGTCTGCGGTGGTGGACGCGGCTGTGAAGCCTGAGCCCAGCGGATGTTGGTGGTGGGAGGTCATAGACGGCAATCTGGGAGAAGCGGAACAGTGCTCCGTCTCACTATATGGAGCGACGCTCCGTTTGGTCAAGGGCTCGGTATCTGTTGCTTGTTCCTGGCGGCCACCTCGTCCTTGCGTCCGGCCAACCCGCTGATGTCGGGGCGGGCGGTTGAGTGTCAGGACTCGTACCGCACCGTCACCGGCCGTCAACACCAGGGTCATGACTGGGCACTCTGGCCACTGCGCCCGCCGCCAATCTCCGGTCACTAATCTCATGGCCATGGTGAGTTTTTCCGTGGTCGAGGCCGGCATCGCCGACCTGCGCGCAGCGCTGCAGGAGGGTGAGGTCACCAGTGTGGCGCTGGTCGAGGCCTACCTGGCCCGCATCGACGCCTACGACCGCAACGGCCCGCTGTTGAACGCCATCGTGGAGCTGAACTCCGCGGCCCTCGACGAGGCCGCGGGAGCGGACCGGCGCCGGGCCCGCGGGGAGAGCCTGGGCCCGCTGGACGGCATCCCGTACACCGCCAAGGACAGTTACCTGGTGCGGGGGATGACCGCGGCTGCGGGTTCACACGCTTTCGCGACCCTGATCGCCCAGCGTGATGCGTTCGCCGTGGAGCGCTTGCGCGCCGGCGGCGCCATCCTGTTGGGGCTGACCAACATGCCGCCGATGGCCAACGGCGGTATGCAGCGCGGGCTCTACGGCCGCGCGGAAAGTCCTTACAACGCCGACTACCTCACCGCGGCGTTCGGCTCCGGGTCGTCCAACGGTTCGGGCACCGCCACCGCCGCCAGCTTCGCAGCGTTCGGCCTCGGCGAAGAGACCTGGTCCAGTGGTCGGGCTCCGGCGACCAACAACGCACTGTGCGCGTATACGCCGTCTCGCGGTGTCATCTCGGTGCGCGGGAACTGGCCGCTGGTGCCGACCATGGACGTGGTGGTACCGCACACCAGAACGATGGCCGACATGTTCGAGGTCCTCGACGTCATCGTCGCCGACGACAGCGACCCCCGCGGCGATCTGTGGCGCGCGCAGCCCTGGGTGAGCATTCCGCGGGCCTCACAGGTGCGCCCCGAGTCCTACGTCGCTCTGCGCCATCGTGCTTCACTGTCCGGCAAGCGGTTCGGCGTTCCGCGCATGTACGTCAACGCCGACCCCGACGCCGGCGGCGCGGGGATCGGCGGTGCCACCGGCCAGCCGATCCACACCCGGGAGTCGGTGATGGCGCTCTACCGCGCCGCCGAAGCCGACCTGCGCGCCGCCGGAGCCGAAGTGGTGCTGGTCGACTTTCCTGTGGTGACGAATTACGAAGGCGACCGGCCCGGGGCGCCGACCATCCGGACCAGGGGACTGGTCAGTGCCGAGTTCCTGGACCAGGAGATCCGCGAGCTTTCGGCATGGTTCTGGGACGACTTCCTGCGCGCCAACAACGATCCCGCACTCAACCGGCTCGCGGATGTCGACGGCAGCCGGATCTGGGTGCACCCGGAAGGCGCACTGCCGGACCGGGTGGACGGGTTCGACGACGACATCAACGACTATCCCGCCGTCGTGGCTGCCCACCACGTCGAGACCTTCCTGGACATCCCGCACCTGGAGAGCGGTCTGCGCGGTCTGGAACAGACGCGGATGACCGATCTCGAACAGTGGATGGACGAGCTCGGGCTCGACGCGGTGGTGTTCCCTGCCGTCGCGGATGTCGGCCCGGCGGACATGGACGTCAACCCCGCCTCGGCCGATCTCGGCTGGCGCAACGGGGTGTGGGTGGCCAACGGCAACCTGGTGCCGCGTCATCTCGGCATCCCCACCGTCACGGTGCCGATGGGGACGATGGCCGACATCGGCATGCCCGTCGGATTGACCTTCGCCGGACGCGCGTATGACGACACCGCATTGCTGCGTTTCGCGGCGGCGTTCGAAGCCACCGGCGCGCGGCGCACCGTCCCTCCGCGTACCCCGGAGCTAGACGAACAGGGCTGAGCCGGTGGCGAAGTCCAGCAACGGTTGGGGCAGCGCACCGAGGGCGAAGGTGACGGCGGCGGCCACGGTCACGGTGGCGACAGTGAGCGAGCTGGGGTTCACCACCTCCGGAGCGTCGGAGGGTGGATCGGTGAAGAACATCAGCACGATCACGCGCACGTAGAAGTAGGCCGCGATGGCGCTGGCGATCACACCGACGATCACCAGTGGAATGGCCCCGCCCTCACCGGCGGCCTTGAAGACCGCGAACTTGCTGACGAAACCACTGGTCAGCGGTATGCCGGCGAACGCCAGCAGGAACAGTGAGAACACTACGCCCACCAGTGGATAACGGCGACCCAACCCGGCCCACTGCGCCAGGCCGGTGGCCTCCTCCCCGTCCGGGGACCGCACCAGGCTCACCACCGCGAACGCGCCCAGCGTCGAGAACCCGTACGCGAACAGGTAGAACAGCGTGCCGGACAGGCCGTTGTCGTTGAGTGCGATGACGCCGGTGAGGATGAACCCGGCGTGGGCCACGGCCGAATACGCGAGCATACGTTTGACATCGGTCTGGGTGACGGCGGTGATGGTGCCCACCACCATGGTCAGGATGGCGATGGCCCACATCATGGGCCGCCAGTCGTCGCGCAGTTCGGGCAGCGCGACGTAGAAGATCCGCAGCATCGCGCCGAACGCCGCCACCTTGGTGGCCGCCGCCATGAATGCGGTGACGGAGGTGGGTGCTCCCTGGTAGACGTCGGGGATCCACGAATGGAACGGCACGGCACCCACTTTGAACAACACCCCGACAGCAAGCAGCCCGATGCCGATCAGCACGATGGCGGGCCCGCCGGTTCCGGTGTCGGTGGCGACTGCGTCGGCGATGCCCGACAGCGAGAACGTGCCACTGTAGCCGTACATGAGCGCGACGCCGTAGAGGAAGAACGCCGACGAGAACGCGCCCAGCAGAAAGTATTTCAGCGCGGCTTCCTGGGAGAGCAGGCGCTGCCGGCGAGCCAGCCCGCACAGCAGGTACAGCGGCAGGGACAGCACCTCGAGGGCGATGAACATGGTCAGCAGGTCCTCGGCGGCGGGGAACAGCAGCATGCCGCCGATGGCGAACATCGTCAGCGGGAAGACCTCGGTCTGCACCACCCCCGCCTTGACTGCCACCTTCTCCGCCACACTGCCTGCGATGGCCGATGCCTGAGGGGTGAACCCATCCAAACCCGTTGTCTCGCCGCCACTGCCGGTCACGATGCGGCGCTCGGCCATCAGCAGCACGCCGAGGATGGCGATCAGCAGCACGGTGCCCTGCAGGAACAGCGTCACCGGGTCGACGGCCACTGCGCCCATGACGGCCAGTTGACCCGGCGTGCCGTGCAGGTCACGCGCCAGCACCACCACGGCGACGAAGGCTGCGGCCAGCGCGCCCAGGGACAGCACCACCTGGCTGCGGTACCGCGCACCGCGGGGCAGGAACGCCTCCACCAGCACGCCGGCCACGGCGGCGCCGAAGACGATCAGCATGGGCAGGATCAACGAGTATTCGACGCTGGGTGCGTTCACGGCACCGTCCCTTCCGCGATCGCGGGATCCTGTTGATCGATGGTGGTCAACGTGTGTTCCACCGCGGGGTTGATGATGTCCAGCGCCGGTTTGGGATACACGCCCAGCACCAGCAGCAGGGCGATCAGCGGTGCGACCACGGCGATCTCGCGTGGCACCAGATCACGCACCCCCTTGCTGTCCACCGTGACGGGTCCGGTCATCATGCGCTGATACAGCCACAGGATGTAGACCGCGGAGAGCACCAGGGCCGCCGAGGCGAGCACCGCGAACACCGGGTAGCGGGTGAACGTGCCGATGAGGACCAGGAACTCGCTGATGAACGGTGCCAGACCAGGCAGGGAGAGGGTGGCCAGACCGGCGACCAGGAAGGTGCCCGCCAGCACCGGCGCCACCTTCTGTACGCCCCCGTAGGAGGCGATGAGCCTGCTACCGCGGCGCGAGACCAGGAACCCGGCGATCAGGAACAGTGCGGCGGTGGAGATGCCGTGATTGACCATGTAGAGCGTCGACCCGGACTGACCCTGACTGGTCATCACGAAGATGCCGAGGATGATGAAGCCGAAATGACTGATCGAGGTGTAGGCGATGAGCCGCATGACGTCGGTCTGCCCGATGGCGACAATGGCGCCGTAGACGATGCCGATGACTGCCAGCGTGATGACAAACGGACGGAACAGCGTCGACGGCTCCGGGAAGAGCTGCAGGCAGTAGCGCAGCATGCCGAAGGTGCCCACTTTGTCGACGATGGCCATCATCAGCACGGCGGTGGCCGGGGTGGATTCCACCGCTGCGTCGGGCAGCCATCGGTGGAACGGCCACAGCGGCGCCTTGATCGCGAACGCGAACATGAACCCGAGGAAGAGTGCGTTGAGGATGGCCGGGTCCACCGCCAACTCACCCGAGGACACCGCGGCGACGATGGCGCGGAAGTCGAAGGTGCCGCCGTCGAAGGCAGTGCTGTTGGCGGTCACCACATACAGCCCCACCACGGCGGCCAGCATCACCAGGCCACCGAAGAGGTTGTACAGCAGGAACTTCACCGCCGCCTTGCCGCGGCCCGCGCCCCCGAAACCGCCGATGAGGAAGTACATCGGAATGAGCATGGCCTCGAAGAAGACGTAGAACAGCAGCACGTCCAGCGCCACCAGGGAGATGAGCACCATGCCTTCGACGGCCAGGGTCAGGGCCACGTAGCTGTGCGCCGATCGCCCCGACAGTGCCGTCTGGTCCTGGGTGTCGTTCCACCCGGCCAGCAACAGCAGCGGTACCAGCACCGCCGTCAGCACCACCAACGCCAACGCAATCCCGTCGACACCCAGGATGTACCCGGTGCCGAACGACGGGATCCACGGGTGGTCCTCGACGAACTGGTACTGCGCGCCGGCCGGGTCGAACCCGACTGCCAGCACCAGCGCCACGGCGAGCACCGCCAGCGCCACCGCCACACCCAGGTACTTGGCCAGCTGCCGGGCCGCGGCAGGCAGCAGGATGATCAGCACGGCCCCCACCATGGGGACGGCCCACAGCACGGTCAACCAGGGGATGTTCATCACCACACCCTCACCACCAGCACGGCGCCCACCACCAGGGCGGCGCCCGCGAGCATGGACAGCGCATAGGACCGGGCAAAACCGGTCTGGACGGTGCGCATCCGCCGCGACGCCGCCCCGATCAGCGCGGCCAGTCCGTCGGCCGCCCCGTCGACCCCCTTGTCGTCCACGGACACCAGATCGTGGGTGAGGCGTTGGCCGGGTCGCATGAACGCCGCCTCGTTGAACGCGTCGCCGTAGAGGTCCCGGCGGGCGGCGACCGTCAGCGCCGACACGTCCTGCGGCGCGGTCTCCGGCACCGGACGCGTGGCGTAGCTGCGGTAGGCCACTCCGATGCCGGCGGCGACGACAGCCAAGGTGATGGTGGTCATGGCCCAGACGGGGATGACGTGGTGGGTTTCGTGGGTGCCGACGACCGGTTCGAGGAAGGTTGACAGGGTGCCGCCGATGGCCAGTGCGGCGCCGGCTCCGACGGATCCCAGGGCGAGGATGATCATGGGTGCGGTCATCAGGGCGGGGGATTCATGCGGGTGGGTGTCGGGATTCCAGCGTTTCTCGCCGAAGAATGTCAGGAGCATGACCCGGGTCATGTAGAAGGCGGTGATGCCGGCGCCCAGCAGGGTCGCCCCGCCCAACAGTGCGCCTGTGAGTCCGCCTGCGGCGAAGGCGATCTCGATGATGGCGTCCTTGGAGAAGAAGCCGGCCAGTGGCGGCACACCGATGATGGCCAGGTACCCCAGGCCGAAGGTCGCGAAGGTGACCGGCAGGTACCGGCGCAACCCGCCGTAGCGGCGCATGTCGGTCTCGTCGCCCATGGCGTGCATCACCGAGCCGGCGCCCAGGAACAACCCGGCTTTGAAGAACCCGTGGGTGAGCAGGTGCATGATCGCGATGGCATAGCCGGCCGGGCCCAGACCCGCGGCCAGCACCATGTACCCGATCTGCGACATCGTCGATGCCGCCAGCGCCTTCTTGATGTCGTCTTTGGCGCAGCCGATGATCGCGCCGAACACCAGGGTGATCGCGCCGATGGTCACCACCGCGCCCTGGGCGATCGGGGCGGCGTCGTAGATCGGGCCGCAGCGCACGATCAGGTAGACCCCGGCGGTCACCATGGTGGCGGCGTGGATGAGCGCCGAGACCGGGGTGGGGCCCTCCATCGCGTCACCGAGCCACGACTGCAACGGGAACTGGGCCGACTTCCCGCAGGCCGCCAACAGCAGCAGCAGCCCGATGGCGGTGACCGTGCCGCCCGAGAGGGCCGGTACCGCGTCGAAGACTCCGGCGTAGGACAGGGTGCCGGCATCGGCCCACATCACCATCAGCGCCACCGCCAGGCCGATGTCGCCGACGCGGTTGACCACGAAGGCCTTCTTGGCTGCGGTCGCTGCCGACGGTTTGTGCGACCAGAACCCGATCAGCAGATACGAGGCCAGGCCCACCCCTTCCCAGCCCATGTACAGGCCCAGGAAGTTGTCGGCGAGCACCAGCAGCAGCATGGCGGCGACGAACAGGTTGAGGTAGGCGAAAAATCGCCGGCGGTCGGGGTCGTCGGCCATGTAGCCGACGGAGTAGATGTGGATGAGCAGGCCGACCCCGGTGATCAGCAGCACGAAACACACACTGAGCGCGTCGAGTTGCAGGCCGAAGTCCAGCTGCAGCTGGGCCACCGGCACCCAGGAGAACAGCACCTGGTGGATCACCCGGTCCTGCGGCGCCCGGCCCAGCAGCGTGACGAACTGCGCCACCGCCGTGCCGAACGCGGCGGCCATGGTGGCACATCCCAGCAGGTGCCCCCACGCGTCGGTGGCGCGCCCGCCGAGCAGCAGCACCGCAGCGCCGGCCAGCGGCGCCACGATCAACCACAGCAGGTCCATCGGTGCCTCAGCCCCTCAAGAGGTTCGCGTCGTCGACATTGGCGGACTGGCGGGTGCGGTAGATGGTCATGATGATGGCCAGCCCGACCACCACCTCACAGGCCGCGACCACCATGGTGAAGAAGGCGACCACCTGGCCGTCGAGTTGCCCGTGCATCCGGGAGAAGGTGACAAACGCCAGATTGCACGCATTGAGCATCAGCTCCACACACATGAACATGACGATGGCATTGCGCCGCAACAACACCCCCGCCGCACCGATCGTGAACAGCAGTGCGGACAGGTAGAGGTAGTTCTCGGGGTTCACCGCAGGTCATCCTCGTCGAGCGAACGAGGGTTCAGGATGGCGCTGACCGACAGCATCGCGCTGGAGCCGTCGGGTAGCCGCGCCGGCATGTCGACCGCGTTGTGCCGGGCATACACCCCCGAACTCGGCAGCGTGGTCGGGTGCCCGCCGGGCCGGAACCGCTCGATCGCCAACTCGCGCTGGGTTTTCCGTCTCTCGAACCGCTCACGGTGCGCCAGCACCATTGCTCCCAGCGCCGCGGTGATCAGCAGGGCGCTGGTGATCTCGAACGCCCACAGATACTTGGTGAAGATCAGGGCCGCCAGGCCCTCGACGTTGCCGCCGGCGTTGGCCTGCGCCAAGCCGGCGAAGCCGCCGTCGGCGGCCAGCGTGGTCGACACCGAGCCGATACCGGCGATCAACAGGATGCCGAAGCCGACACCGGCCACCAGTGCGGCGATGCGTTGTCCGCGCAGAGTTTCCACCAGTGACTCCGACGAGTCCACGCCGATCAGCATGAGGACGAACAGGAACAGCATCATCACCGCGCCGGTGTACACCACCACCTGCACCACCCCCAGGAACAACGCATCCTGGGCCACGTACAGCATCGCCAGCGCGATCATGGTGGACGCCAGGAAGATCGCGGAGTACACCGCCTTCGGAGCGGCCACCACACCCACAGCTCCGGCCACCGCGATGGCGCCCAGGATCCAGAAGGCAACGGCTTCGGCTGTGGATGTCATTTCACATGACCCAGGTAGTAGTCGTCGTCAGTCGTGCCCTCGGCCATCGCGTGCGGCGGTGGCTGCATGCCCTCCTGCAGCGGGGCGAGCAGCTTGTCCTTGCCATAGATGAGGTCGGCGCGGTTGTCGTCGGCCATCTCGTAGTCGTTGGTCATGGTCAGAGCCCTGGTGGGGCAGGCTTCGATGCACAGCCCGCAGCCGATGCAGCGCAGGTAGTTGATCTGGTACACCCGCCCGTAGCGTTCGCCGGGGGAGAAGCGCTCCTGCTCGGTGTTGTCGGCGCCTTCGACGTAGATGGCGTCCGCCGGGCAGGCCCACGCACACAGTTCGCAGCCGATGCACTTCTCCAGACCGTCGGCGTACCGGTTGAGTTGGTGGCGGCCGTGGTAGCGGGGCTCGGTGGCCTTGTCGGTGTCCGGGTACTGCTGGGTCATCGGCTTGGTGAACATCGAGGAGAACGTCACCCCGAAACCCGATACACCGTCGAGGAACTTAGGCATGGGTGGTCTCCTTGCGGGGTATCGGCGGCACCGGGAAGGGGCTGTCGTCGGTGGGCGTGGGTGGGAGGGCTGCTCGGATCCGGCGGCGCCGCCGGGAATTCCAGAGCACCAGGACGGACAGGGCCGCCACCAGGAAGCCGAGGTAGACCACGGCGGTCACCCAGGGCGGCGCTCCGTCGTTGCGGACCTGGTGGGTGACGGCGACGGTGGCGATCCAGGCCAGGGAGACCGGGATCAGCAGTTTCCATCCCAGCGCCATGAACTGGTCGTAGCGCAGCCGCGGCAGGGTGGCCCGCAACCACATGTACAGGAACAGGAAGCCCCACACCTTGGCCACGAACCACAGCACCGGCCACCACCCGGAGTTGGCTCCGTCGATCATGCTGACCGGCCACGGGGCCTGCCACCCGCCCAGGAACATCGTGGTCGCCAGCGCCGAGACCGTCGTCATGTTCACGTACTCGGCCAGCATGAACATCGCGAACTTCAGCGACGAGTACTCGGTGTGGAATCCGCCCACCAGTTCGCCCTCGGCTTCGGGCAAGTCGAACGGGGCGCGGTTGGTCTCACCGACCATCGCTGTCACATAGACCAGGAACGAGGGCAGCAGCAGGACCACAAACCACGTCTGGGCCTGGGCGGCGACAATGCCCGAGGTGGACATGGTGCCGGCGTAGAGGAACACCGCCACAAACGACAACGCCATGGCGATCTCGTAGGACACCACCTGCGCCGAGGACCGCAACCCGCCCAGCAGCGGATAGGTGGACCCGGATGCCCAGCCGGCCAACACGATTCCGTACACCCCCACCGACGTCACCGCCAGCACGTAGAGCACGGCCACCGGGAGGTCGGTCAGCTGCAGGGGCGTGGCGTGACCGAACACCGACACCATCGGGCCCAGCGGGATCACCGCGAACGCCATGATGGCGGGGATGACGGCGATCACCGGCGCCATCAGGTAGATCGGCTTGTCCACACCCGCCGGCACCAAACCCTCCTTGAGGGCGAGTTTCACCCCGTCGGCCAGGCTCTGCAGCAGACCGAACGGACCCACCCGGTTGGGCCCGAACCGCATCTGCATACGGCCCAGGATCTTGCGTTCCACCAGGATCGCCACCAGCACGGTCAGCAGCAGGAACACAAAAATCGCCAATGCCTTGCCCAGCATCAACCACCACGGATCCTGACCGAACACACTCAGATCGGGATGACTCATGAGATGTCTCCTCGCGCGATGCTCACCACGGCACCGGCGCCGGCACCCAAGAGCTGGTGCACCGGGCTTCCGGGTGCGTTCAGCGGAACCCACACCACCCGGTCGGGCATCTGCGTCACCTCCAGCGGCAGAGTGAGTGATCCGCGGGCGGTCCCCACCCGCACGAGATCCCCGCCGGCTGCGCCGATCTCGGCGGCGGTGGCCGCCGACAGGCGTGCCGCCGGCGGCCGGGCGGTACCCGCCAGATGCGGTTCGCCGTCCTGTAAGCGGCCGGCGTCCAACAGCATCCGCCAGGTGGCCAGCACCGCCTCGCCGGGCTGCGGGGTGGGCGCTACCGCGGACGGGACGTCGGGGGATGCCGGCACCCGGCCGCCCCACACTCCGAGCCGCGCCAGGTCGTCGCGGGCCTCGGCAGCGGAGCGGAAGCCGAGATCAACACCGAGCTCATCGGCCAAGGTCTGCAACACCCGCAAATCGGAGGCGGCGTTGGTGGACAGGGCCGGACCGAACGAACGGACCCGGCCCTCCCAGGTGGCGAAGGAACCGGACTTCTCGGTGGTGGGGGCCACCGGGAACACCACGTCGGCCAGTGCGGTGACGGCACTCTCACGCAACTCGAGGCTCACCACGAACGGGGCGTTCTCCAGGGCCATGCGGGCGGCGTCAGGATCGGGCAGGTCGGCCAGTTCGACGCCGCCGACCACCAACGCGGCCAGCTCGCCGGCCTGCGCGGCGGCCACGATGGCGGCGGTGTCGCGGCCGGCGACGGTGGGCAGTCGGTCGATGTTCCACGCCCGCTCCAGCCATCCGCGCGCGTCGTCATCGGACACCGACCGGCCGCCGGGCAACAGGTTCGGTAGGCAGCCCGCCTCCACGGCGCCGCGTTCTCCGGCGCGCCGCGGGATCCACGCCAGCCGGGCGCCGCAGCGGGCAGCCAGCCGGCCCGCTGCGGAGAATCCGCCTGGCACGTTGGCCAGACGCTCGCCGACCACCACGATGGTTCCCGCAGGCGCCTCGAGGGTCGACAGCGCTTCGGCCTCACCGCCGGGTGCGGTCATCACCAGCTCGGCGCCCAGTTTGTCCAGGCCCCGGCTCAGGAACGGCGCCAACGCCACCACCCGCAGGCCCTTCTTGCGGACAGCTTTGCGCAGCCGCAGGAAGACGATCGGTGATTCCTCCTCCGGGTCGAAGCCGGCCAGCACCACCGCCGGCGCGGTCTCGAGGTCGGCGTAGGTGACGCCCATCGCGTGCCCGGCCACGTGCGCCGCGAGGAACTGCGCCTCCTCGTCGGAGTGCGCCCGCGCCCGCATGTCGATGTCGTTGGTGCCCAACACCATCCGCGCGAACTTCGCGTAGGCGTAGGCGTCCTCGACGGTCACCCGGCCGCCCACCAGCACCCCGGTCTGTCCGGCGGAGGAGGCCAGGCCGAAGGCCGCCGTGGTGATGGCCTCCGACCACGAAGCCGGCCGCAGCGCACCGTTCTCCCGGATCAGGGGCGTCAGGATGCGATCACCCACCCGGGGATAGGTGAAGGCCCAGCGGCCCTTGTCGCAGTTCCATTCTTCGTTGACCTCCGGATCGTCGCCGGCGAGGCGGCGCAGCACGGTGCCGCGGCGGTGGTCGGTGCGCTGTGCGCAGCCGGAAGCGCAGTGTTCGCAGACGCTGGGGGTGGACACCAGGTCGAAGGGCCGGGCCCGGAAGCGGTAGGCGGTGCCGGTCAGTGCGCCCACGGGGCAGATCTGAACGGTGTTGCCGGAGAAGTACGAATCGAACGCCTCACCGGTGGCGATGCCGACCTGCTGGAGGGCGCCGCGTTCGAGCAGGTCGATGAACGGGTCGCCGGCGATCTGGGTGGAGAAGCGGGTGCAGCGGGCGCACAGCACGCAGCGTTCGCGGTCCAGGAGTACCTGGCTCGACAGGTTGATCGGCTTGGGGAAGGTGCGCTTGACGTCGGTGAAGCGGGTTTCTTCCCGGCCGTTGGACATCGCCTGGTTCTGCAGCGGGCATTCGCCGCCCTTGTCGCAGACCGGACAGTCCAGGGGGTGGTTGATCAGCAGCAGTTCCATCACACCGCGTTGCGCCTTGTCGGCGGCGGTGCTGGTGAGCTGGGTGCGCACCACCATGTCGGGGGACACCGTGGTGGTGCACGACGCCATGGGCTTGCGTTGGCCTTCGACCTCCACCAGGCACTGCCGGCAGGCACCCACCGGGTCCAGCAGCGGGTGGTCGCAGAACCGGGGGATCTGCACCCCGAGGAGTTCGGCGGCGCGAATCACCAAGGTGCCCTTGGGAACCGAGATGGCTGTGTCGTCGATGGTCAACGACACCATCTCCACGGCGGGGGTCTGGCGTTCGGGCTCGGTGACGGTCACGCGGGCACCTCCTCGGCGGCGAACAGGGTGGACGCAGCGGGGTCGAAGGGGCACCCGCCGCCCACATGGGCCTCGTACTCGTCGCGGAAGTACTTGACCGACGAGATGATCGGTGAGGCGGCGCCGTCACCGAGTGCACAGAACGACTTGCCGAGGATGGTGTCGGCGATGTCGAGCAGCTTGTCGATGTCCTCTGCTGTGCCGCGCCCGGTCTCCAGCCGTTCGTAGACCTGCGCCAGCCAGTAGGTGCCCTCGCGGCAGGGGGTGCACTTACCGCACGATTCGTGGGCGTAGAACTGGATCCAGCGGCGCACGGCGCGCACGACGCAGGTGGTCTCGTCGAAGATCTGCAGGGCTTTGGTGCCCAGCATCGACCCCGCTTTGGCCACCCCCTCGTAATCGAGTGGGACGTCCAGGTGTTCGGCGGTGAGCAACGGTGTCGACGACCCGCCGGGGGTCCAGAATTTCAGCTCGTGCCCGGCGCGCACCCCGCCCGCGTACTCGAGCAGCTCACGCAGGGTGATACCCAGCGGTGCCTCGTACTGCCCTGGGGTGGTGACATGCCCCGACAGTGAGTACAAGGTGAAACCCGGGGATTTCTCCGAGCCCATGGACTTGAACCAGTCCACACCGTGCAACAGGATCGGCGGCACCGAGGAGATGGACTCGACGTTGTTGACCACGGTGGGGCAGGCGTACAGACCGGCGACGGCGGGAAACGGTGGGCGCAAACGGGGTTGGCCGCGGCGGCCTTCCAGCGAATCCAGCAGCGCGGTCTCCTCACCGCAGATGTAGGCCCCGGCCCCGGCATGCACGATCAGGTCCAGGTCGAACCCGGAACCGAGGATGTCGGTGCCCAGGTATCCGGCTGAGTACGCCTCGGCCACCGCCTGCTGCAGCCTGCGCAGCACCGGCACCACCTCACCGCGGACGTAGATGAAGGCATGCCGGGCACGAATGGCGTACGCGGCGATGATGGCGCCCTCCACCAGGAAGTGCGGCGTGGTCATCATCAGCGGAATGTCCTTGCACGTACCGGGTTCCGACTCGTCGGCGTTGATCACCAGGTAGTGCGGTTTGGCGCCCGCCGCGCCGTCCTGGGGGATGAAAGACCATTTGGTGCCCGTCGGGAAGCCGGCACCGCCGCGCCCCCGCAGCCCGGCGTCCTTGACCAGCGCGATGACGTCGTCGGGCGCCATGCCCAGCGCAGAGCGCAGGGCGCGATATCCGTCGTGGTCGTGATAGGTGTCCAGGGTCCAGGGTTGCGCGGCGTTCCAGAACCGGCTCAGCACCGGCGTCAACGGCGTTGCAGTCATTCAGTCTCCCGTGGTGGACGGGTCGGTTTCCGCGGTGCCCGGCTCGGCTGGCACCGTCGCCGATGGTGCGGGGGCCGGTTCGTCGCGCACAGAGTCGACGGCTTCCGGCTCGGGGGCGTCGGCGCTCGACGACGGCGCTGCGGCGGGGCCGGTGTCCGCCGGGGCCTGCATGTCGTGTTCGGCAGCGATGCGCAGACCGGCCAGCGTGGCCGCGCCGGGCCCAGTGCCCTCACCGAGGTCCGTCGGCAGCCCGGCCAGCACGCGGCAGGTGGTGGTGAAGGTGGGTAGTGGTGTGCCGCGGGTGGGGTGTTGGGGGGTGGGAGTGCGTAGTGTGTCGGTGAGTGTGGTTGCTGTGGTGGGGGTTTGGTTGTCGTAGAACTGCCAGTTGACCATGATGACGGGGGCGTAGTCGCAGGCGGCGTTGCACTCGAGGTGCTCGAGGGTGAGCGCACCGTCTGCGGTGGTCTGTCCGGCTGTGATGCCCAGGTGGTGTTCGAGGGTGGCCAGGATGGTGTCGCCGCCCATGACGGCGCACAGGGTGTTGGTGCACACCCCGACCAGGTAGGTCCCGGTGGGGGTGCGTCGGTACATCGAGTAGAACGTGGCGACTGCGGAGACTTCGGCGTCGGTGAGATCGAGTTGGGCGGCGCAGAAGCGGATGCCTGCGGTGCTGACGTAGCCGTCCTCGGCTTGGACCAGGTGCAACAACGGCAGCAGCGCGGAGCGGGGCTGCGGATACTTACCCACGATGGTGGCGGCGTCGGCGGCCAGGCGGGACTGCACGTCGGCCGGGTAGGCGGCGGGACCGTTGATCGGGGGTCCGGGTTCGTCGGGGCGTGGACCCAGCGCGAGGTCGACCAGGGTCATCTGTCGACGCCTCCCATGACGGGATCGATGGAGGCCACCGCGGAGATGACGTCGGCGACCATGCCGCCTTCACACATGGCGGCCACGGCTTGCAGGTTGGTGAACGACGGGTCGCGGTAGTGCACGCGGTAGGGCCGGGTGCCGCCGTCGGAGACCATGTGCACGCCCAGCTCCCCGCGCGGTGATTCGACGGCGGTGTAGCACTGCCCGGGTGGGACGCGGAACCCTTCGGTGACGATCTTGAAGTGGTGGATCAGGCCCTCCATGGAGCGGCCCATGATCTTGGCGATGTGGGCTTCGCTGTTGCCCAGTCCGTCGGGGCCCAGCTTCAGGTCGGCGGGCCAGGCGAGCTTTTTGTCGGAGATCATCACCGGGGCACCGGCCAGTCCTTGAAGCCGCGCCACACACTGGGACACGATGCGCAGCGATTCGGCCATTTCGTCGACCCGGATCACGTAGCGGCCGTAGCAGTCGGAGGCGTCGTCGGTGATGACGTCGAAGTCGTAGTCCTGGTAGCCGCAGTAGGGCGCTGTCTTGCGCAGATCGTGGGGTAGGCCGGTGGAGCGCAGCACCGGGCCGGTGATGCCCAGGGCCATGCACCCGGTCAGGTCGAGGTAGCCGATGTCGACGGTGCGGGCCTTCCAGATCGGGTTGTCCCGCAGCAGGGCCGACAGCTGCGCCAACCGCCCGGGCAGGATGTCGAGCAGGTGTTGGACCCGGTCCAGGCCGTCGTCGGGGAGATCGGCGGCCACGCCGCCGGGGCGGATGTAGGCGTGGTTCATCCGCAGGCCGGTGATGGCCTCGAAGACGGTGAGGATCTCCTCACGCTCGCGGAAGCCGTAGAACATCGCGCTCATGGCGCCGAGTTCCATGCCGCCGGTGGCCAGGGCCACCAGATGCGAGGAGATGCGGTTGAGTTCCATCAGCATCACCCGGATCACCGAGGCGCGTTCGGGGATGTCGTCGGTGATCCCGAGCAGCTGCTCGACGCCCAGGCAGTAGGCGGTCTCGTTGAAGAACGGCGACAGGTAGTCCATGCGGGTGACGAAGGTGACGCCCTGGGTCCAGGTGCGGTACTCCAGGTTCTTCTCGATCCCGGTGTGCAGGTAGCCGATGCCGCAGCGCGCTTGGGTGACGGTTTCGCCCTCGATCTCCAGGATCAGGCGCAGCACACCGTGGGTGGACGGGTGCTGGGGACCCATGTTGACCACGATTCGTTCCCCGGCGTCGCCGCCGGCGCGGGCGGCGGTGACGATCTCATCCCAGTCCTGCCCGCCCAGGGTGATGACGCGTTCAGCCGTGTCGGTCATGTGTAGGACCTCCGCTGATCCGGTGGTGCGATGGTGGCGCCGTGGTACTGCACCGGCACCCCACCAAGGGGGTAGTCCTTGCGCTGCGGATGCCCGATCCAGTCATCAGGCATCTCGATGCGGGTCAACGCCGGATGGCCGTCGAAGATGATGCCGAAGAAGTCGTAGGTCTCACGTTCATGCCAATCCACCGTGGGATACACCGAAAACAGCGACGGCACATGCGGATCAGCATCCGGACACGCGACCTCCACCTGCAGCCGCCGATTGTGGGTGATCGACATCAACGGATAGAACGCCCGCAACTCCCGCCCACAATCCTGCGGGTAATGCACCCCCGACACCCCGGCACACAACTCAAACCGCAGTTGCGGGTCGTCGCGCAACGTCTGTGCGACGACCGGCAGACGGGTGCGGTCGACGTCGAGGGTGAGCTGGTCGCGGTAGACCACCACCCGGTTGATCGCCGCGGCAAAAACATTGGCGCCCAGTGCTTCTGCGAGTCGGTCCACCGCTTCGTCGAACCAGCCGCCGTAGGGGCGTGGTGAGCCGCCCGGCAGGGCGACCTCGCGGATCAGCCGGCCGTAGCCGGAGGTGTCACCGGTGCCGGAGCCGCCGAACATACCGCGGCGCACGCCGATCACCTCCCTGTTCGTCACCTCCTCGTCCGTCATCGCAGCAACCCCGTCAGTTCGATGGTGGGCCTGGCGTTCAGGGCCGCTTTCTCCGCCGCCGCCACCACCTCGTCGCGGTGCACCCCCAACGGCATCTCGGCGATCTTGGCGTGCAGCGTGAGAATCGCGTGCAACAGCATCTCCGGCCGCGGCGGGCACCCGGGGAGGTAGATGTCGACCGGTACCACGTGGTCGACGCCCTGCACAATCGCGTAATTGTTGAACATCCCACCCGAGGACGCGCAAACACCCATCGCCAGAACCCATTTGGGCTCGGCCATCTGGTCATACACCTGCCGCAGCACCGGAGCCATCTTCTGCGACACCCGCCCCGCCACGATCATCAGATCCGCCTGCCGCGGCGTCGCCGAGAACCGCTCCATCCCAAAACGCGCGATGTCGAAACGCGGACCCGCCGTCGCCATCATCTCGATGGCACAGCACGCCAACCCGAACGTCGCCGGCCACAGCGACCCCTTACGCACAAACCCGGCCACCTTCTCGACCGTCGAGAGCAGGATCCCGCCGGGCAACTGTTCTTCTAATCCCATTCCAGACCACCTCGCCGCCATACGTAGGCATAGGCCACGAACACCGTGGCCATGAAGAGCAGCATCTCCACCAACGCGAACATCCCCAGCTGACCAAAGGACACCGCCCACGGATACAAGAAGACGATCTCGATGTCGAAGACAATGAAGAGCATCGCCGTCAGGTAGAACTTCACCGGGAACCGCGCCGCGCCCATGGGCTGGCGAGCCGGTTCGATCCCGCACTCATAGGCCTCCAACTTGGCCCGGTTGAACCGCCGCGGGCCGATCACCAGCGCAATCCCCACCGACACCACGGCGAACCCAGCGGCAATGGCACCGAGAACCAGGATGGGCGTGTAGACGTTCATTGCGTCAGCTCCCGTCACTGTGGTCTGTGTCTCGTTCATGCATCCATGTGAGCTGGGACACAGCCTACCGATCTTGACCGGCACCATGCCACATTTCGCTAGGATCGATCCGAGGGCCATCGGCCGGATTCAGCGTGCCGAACCGGCATGGGGCACAAGGCAATTGCTGCTGCCCTGTGAGGCTGTCCGTAATCGGCCGGTTATCGGCCCGTCATCAGCGCGAGATGCCGCGCAGCAGACCCGCGACCGCTTCACCCAGTCGGATGGGATCGATGGGGTGCGACACCGCGGCCTCCGCGCGTGACCACGTGGCCAGCCAGGCGTCGTCGGCCCGCCCGGTGAGCACCAGAATCGGTGGACAGACGTCGAGTTCGTCCTTGAGCTGCTTGGCCAGCCCCATGCCTCCGGTAGGCGCGGCTTCACCGTCCAGGATTGCCAGATCCACCTCTCCGGCGTCCATGTGCTGGATGACGACCGGGGCGGTGGCCACCTCGAGGTAACTCAACGGCGGCAGTCCCGGGTGAATCCGGGTTCCCAACGCCTGCATCACCTGCTCGCGGGTGCGGGCATTGTCGCTGTAGACCAGGACACGAACCGGAGCCTGGGTGTCGGGCACGGTCCCAGGCTAGGTCACTTCTGTTCCGGCTACCCGGATTTCACGAAGACGGCCGTGGCGGCCAGGGTGGTGTCGGTCTTGACCATGCCCAGAAGGTTGCCGTCGACCTCCCACTCGGTGCGGTCGACGAGTCCGGTGGCCGCGATCTGCACCGCTCCGTCGCTGAGTCGGGTGACCTCCGCCGGGAGCTCGAGTGGGCGCGAGACACCGCGCACGGTGAGGGTGCTGCGCAGTTGGGCCCGGGCGCCGGCCTGCTGCAGGGCGGTCACCACGACGCTGAGGGTGGGGAAGCGCTCGGCGTCGAAAAAATCCTCTGAACGCAGGTGTTCATCACGTTTCCGGTTGCCGGTGTCCAGCGAGGCTGCGGTGATGTCGAGGCGGCCGAAGGCGGTTCCGTCACCGAGCTGACCATCACCGCTTACCTCGGTGAACCGGCCCTTGACCGGCAGCAACCCCCAGAGTGAACGGCAGCGGAACGTCACCGCGGATCGGTCCGGCGTCAGTGTCCACACCCCGGTGTTGGCGGGGTCGGACAGCAGCGCTTCGAGAGCGGTCATGATCTCCAGGATGCCACTACCGGTAGCCGGGGTGCGCGGCGTCCAGCCGGTGGGCCACCAGTGTGCGCAGCACCGCGGTCACCTCCCGGGGGCGGTCGTCGAGGTCGCCCCGGCGGATCGCCGCGGCCAATTCGGCTTCGTCGGCATACCCCAGGCCCTGCACGGCGGCGAGCACCGGCGCCGCTGCGTCCGCGGACAGGAGTTCACGGTGCACCATGCGCAGCGCGTTGGCCGCCACCCGGGCATGAAAATTGACCGACCCGGTGGTGGCGTCGCGGACCTCGCCCTCGAGGAAGTCGGCCACCGCGGCCACCAGCTCGGCTGCATCCGGGCGCCCGTGCAGGCCGGTCATCCGCCCACCGCGCCGTCCAGCAGATCCAGCAGATCCCATTCGTTCTCACAGACCCGCCGGCCGATGGTGGCCAGTTCCACCGACGGGTGCTGCCCGGACAGATGCCGGTGCGCCTGGTACCGGCAGATGATGCCCCACTGCAGAGTGGCCTGTACCAGCCACCATCTGAAGGTCTCCCGGTCCAGCGCCGTGCCGGCCTCCCGCTCGTAGGCGCGAAGCAGGTCCTCGACGGAACCCAGCCCGCCGGCGGCCAGCTCCGGTGGCGCCCCGAACCGCCAGGCCCGGACGCAGAACCAGGCCAGGTCCTCGTAGCGCTCACCGCAGCCCACCAGCTCCCAGTCCAGGACGGCGGCCAGGCCGGTGCCGTGCTCGACGTCGACGATGAGGTTGCCCATCCGGAAATCACCGTGCACCAGGGTGGGATCTGTCGCCGGAGGCCTGTTGCGCTCCAACCAGCGCAGGGCCCACTCGAATGTGGCTGTGCTGTCGCCGATCTCGTCGAGCTGGTGGCGCCACTGCGTGAGCGGGTCCCGGGGGGAGAGCCCCGCGTCGGCGGGGTCCACCCGGTGGATCGCGGCCAGCGCCACAGCACACTGGGTCAGCAGCTGGGCCCGCCCGGCGTCGTCGAGGCCCCGCAGGATGCGTCGCACGATGGTCTCCCCGGCAACAGCCGCGCAGATCAGATACGGGCTGCCCAGAGCGGCGGCGGAATCGTCGGCGGCCAGAATCTGCGGCACCGGCGCCCCGGCCGCCGCGGCCAGCGACTGCACGCGGGCTTCGAGCTCCATGCCGGCGTGCACGTCGTCCGGTGGCCCACACCGCAGGATCAGCGGGGTGCTGCCGGCACCGCTGACGGCGGTGAACGACCACGTGGTGCGGCTGGCGCCGCCGGTGAGGGTGCGCAGATCCGCCACCGTGACCGTACCCAGTACGGGGCGCAGCACCTCGGCCACGGCCAGTGGGTTCACCGGCGGGACCCGAACTTCAGCATCCGCTGGGCCACCCGGCGGATCTGAATCTCCTCAGCTCCCTCGGTGATTCGATACCGGCGATGGTGGCGGTAGATGTGTTCGAACGGTTCGTGCCTGCTGTAGCCGATGCCGCCATGGATCTGCATCGCGCGGTCGGCGGCTTCACACACCAGTCGGTTGGCCCGGTAGTTCGCCATCGAGACCTTGTCCGAGACCTCCATGTGGTGGTCGCGATCGAGATGCCAGGCGGCGTAATAGACGAGCAGCCGGACCATCTGGGCCTCGGTCTGCAGTTCGGCCAGCGGCCACTGCACCGCCTGATTGATCGACAGCGGTTTGCCGAACACCACGCGCTCGCCGGCGTACGCCGCGGCCCGGTCAATGCAGTACTGCGCCGCGCCCAGGCTGCTCGCAGCCTGACGGATCCTGTTCTCGTGCAGGAAGGTCTGGCCGACCTCCAGCCCGTGGTCCATCTCGCCCAGCACGGCGTCGGCGGAGACCCGGACATCCGTGAGGGTGACCTCGCCGTGGTCGCTGGGCATGTTGAACGTCCACCAGTAGAAGGGCACCTCGAAACCCGGGGTGTCCGTGGGGACCAGGAAAGCGGTGATGCCGGTGGCCGATCCGGCGTCGCCGGACGTGCGTGCGAAGACCAGATCGTGGGTGGCCCGGTGCACGCCGGTGTTCCACCGTTTGGTCCCGTTGATCACCCACCCTGCGTCTGCCCCTGAGCCGTCTGGCTCAGCGGTGGTCTCCAGCCAGGTGGCGTCGGAGCCGTGGTTGGGTTCGGTGAGCCCGAAAGCCATGGACCGGGTGCCGGTGAGCATGGCCTCGATCCATTCGGCCTTCTGCTCCTCGGTGCCGAACCGGTCCATCATGATCACCTGCGGGAAGTTGCCCACGATGGAGGACTCGTCCTGCAGATCGTTGTGCAACCCCAGGCCCTTGTGCGCCAGATGCTCCCGGATCACCGCCATGTCGAGGTTGCTGCCGCCACGGCCGCCGAACCGGGTGGGTAGGCCGTAGCGCAGCCATCCGGCCTTGTCGGCGCGGCGGCGCATCTCGTCGAGCAGGTCCTCCCACTCCCGCCTCGGCACGCCACCGTTGTCGAGGTCGGTCCTGGCGAACTCGCGACGCCGGTCGAAGTACTGCATGTTCTCGCGTTCCAGCGGCCGGATCTCGGCGTCGATGAACGCGTCCATCTCGGCGAGAACCCCCGGAAGGTGTTCTGGCAGGGTGAAATCCACGGTGATCCCTCTCTCGGCCGTCAGTGGCCGTACACGGTCTTGCGCCAGACGGTCGCCAATGTGCGTACGGCGTCCCGGTCATCGGTGCTCACGCCCAGTGCGGCGGCGTCCGCGCGCAGGTACACGGTGGTGAACTGCTCGAACAGCAGGGCGATGGCCAAGGCGATGTGATCGGGGTCGAGATCGCGGCTGTAGCCCTGCTGCTGGGCGTGTGTCACGGTGGCGCGGACGATGTCCATGCCGAACCGGCGGAACTCGTTCTGGACCTCGGCGAAGCGGGCCTGTCCCGCGCTCAGCTGGTCCACCGCCACCATGATGCCGATGTTCTGTTTGAACATGTTCCAGTAGCCGGTGACGGCAGCGGTGAAGAAAGCATGGTCGTCGGGAGACTCGGGTAGACCGACCGGCGAGGGCTGCACGACGTCCTGCAGAAAGGACTCTGCGAGTACGGCCAGCAGGTCTTCCTTGTCGTCGTAGTAGCGGTAGAACGCCGCGGCGGACTTGCCTGCGGCCGCGGTGATGTCAGCCAGCGTGGTCTGATGAAAACCGCGTTCGGCGAACAGCTTTCGAGCAGCCTGGGCCAGCGCTGCTCTGGTCTGAAGGCCCTTCGGGGTCAGCTCGGACGGCATGGCGGACCCAGGATCCGGTCACCGGCGCGCAACAGGGCACTGGGCAGTTCGTGACCCACCAGCCGCTGTGCCACGGCGGCGGCGTCGATGGTGGCAGACAGGTCGACGTCGGTGCGGATTCCGCTGTCGCGCAGCAGGTACACCAGCTCCTCGGTGGCGATGTTGCCGCTGGCGCCGGGGGCGAACGGACAACCACCCAGTCCGCCCACCGACGCGTCGAGGCGGGTGACCCCGGCGCCGATGGCGGCGTAGGCGCAGGCCAGACCCGCGCCGCGGGTGTTGTGGAAATGGGCGCCCAGTGGCAATGATCCGACTGCCGCCCGCACCCGGTCGATCAGGCTCACGACGCGGCCAGGGGTGGCGGTGCCGATGGTGTCGGCGATGGCGAGGCGGTCTGCGCCCGCGGCTGTCGCCGCTGAGATCACCTCCAGGACCCGCTCGGGTGGGGTCGGTCCGTCGAACGGGCAGTCCCACGCGGTCGCGATGATCACCTCGACGCGGGCACCGGCGTCATGGGCGATGCTCGCGATCTCAGCGATCTGGCCACTGGCCTCGGTGCTGCTGCGCCCCACGTTGGCGCGGCTGTGCCCGTCGGCCGCCGAGACCACGTACTCGATGCTGCGCAGCCCTGCGGCGATGGCGCGTCTGGCGCCGTTGGGGCTGGCCACCAGCGCCGAGAACTCCACACCCTGATCGAAATCCGCCAGGGCGGCAGCCAGTTCGGCGGCATCGGCCAGCGCCGGTACCTTGCTGGGTGAGACGAACGCGGTGGCTTCGACCTCACGCACACCGGTGGCGACGATGGCCTCGAGCAGTTCGATCTTGGCGCTCAAGGAGATCGGCGTCTCGATCTGCAGGCCGTCGCGCAGGGCCACCTCGCGAATGGTGACGTCGGGGGCGCTCACAGCACACCGTCGGCTTTCAGCTGGGCCAGCTCGTCGCCGGTGCGGCCCAAGAGCTCGCCGTAGATCTCCTGATTGTGCTGGCCGGGATGCGCCGAGCCGGAAAAGCGCACGGAGCCCGGTGATTCGGAGAGCGCCGGCACCACACCGGGGCCCAGCACGGTGCGCTGCACCCGGTCGTCCCAGTGCTCCACCAGCATGCCCCGGGCTCGCAGTTGTGGATCCTGCACCACCTCGGCGACGGTGTTGATGGGGCCGGCGATGACACCGGCGGCCGACAGCGTGGTGATGATGTCGTCGGGCTGCCGCTGGGCCGCCCAGTCGCCGATGATCGCGTCCAGCTCGTCCTGGTTGCGGCCGCGGGCTGCGTGGTCGGCGAAGCGTTCGTCTCCTGCGAGCTCGGGTTGGCCCATCGCGGCGCACAATCGGCGGAACACTGTGTCCTGGTTGGCGGCGATCACCACCCAGCTCCCGTCAGCGCTGCGGTAGATGTTCGACGGGGCGATGCCTTCCAGGCGGGTGCCCGACGGTCCGCGGACCACCCCTCCGACGTCGTAATCGGGAATGGTCGATTCCTGCACGGCCAGGCAGGATTCGGTCAGGGCGGTGTCGACCACCTGGCCTTCGCCGGTGACGGTGCGCCGGTACAGCGCCGCCAGCGCGCCCTGGGCGGCGAACATGCCGGCCAGGCTGTCGCCCAGGGACAGGGCCAGCCGGGGTGGGGGACCGCCGGGGAATCCGTTCAGGTGGCGCAGCCCGCTGGACGCCTCGGCGACCGAGGCGTAGCCCGCCCGGTGGGCGTCGGGACCGGTCTGCCCGTACCCGGAGACCCGCACCAGGATGATGCCGCGGTTGCGCGCGTGGAGCACGTCGTAGCCGAGGTCCCACCGCTCCAGGGTGCCGGGGCGGAAGTTCTCGACGATGACGTCGCTGCAGTCCACGAGTTCCAAGAACAACTCGCGGCCTGCCGGGGTGCGCAGGTCCAGGGTGACGGCCTTCTTGTTGCGGGCGTGCACCGTCCAGAAGAACCGGTGTCCGTCCAACTCAGCCTGACCCCAGGTGCGCAACGGATCGGGGGCACCGGGTGGTTCGATCTTGATGACCTCGGCGCCCATGTCACCGAGGAGTCGGCCGGCGAACGGACCCGAGATCAGGGTGCCGACCTCCAGCACCCGGATTCCAGCCAGTGC
The DNA here is from genome assembly GCF_010725885.1 of Mycolicibacterium tokaiense. Taxonomy (NCBI): domain Bacteria; kingdom Bacillati; phylum Actinomycetota; class Actinomycetes; order Mycobacteriales; family Mycobacteriaceae; genus Mycobacterium; species Mycolicibacterium tokaiense. The sequence goes on from NZ_AP022600.1 coordinate 3,839,999, forward strand.
CCCTGCAGCCGCTGTCATCAGACCTCCTGGGAGAAACCGTGTCGGTGCAACCAGTCGGTGCACAGACCGACCGCCTCCCGTAGCGTCTCACGTTGCGCGGGACCGGCGTAGTAGTGGTTGGCACCGGAGATCTCGTACATCTCCTTGTCCGGGTGCCCGATGGCCTCGAAGAGTCGGCGGGTGTGGCTGGGAGTGCACGCATCGTCGGCGAGATTGCCGATCACCAGTGCGGGCACGTCGATGTCGGGCCCGGCCTTCACCCCATCGCCGTTGGCGTCGTCATAACTCCATTGCGACAGCCAGCTGCGGAGGGTACAGAACCGCGCCAGGCCCACCGGGCTCATGTTCACCACGCGGGGGTCACCCAGATAGCACGTGCCGGGAGCGCGCTCATTGGGGTCGACAGTCGGATCCAGCCACCGGGGGTCGGCCATGGTGCCGTGGACCACGAAGGCGAATTCGTCCTCGGCGCGTCCGGCCGCGCGCAGGGCAGCCAACTTGTCCTTCACCCAGGCGGTGATGCGACGGTTGCGGGCGACCTGCGCGGCGCGGTAGCGGTCCAGGAACTCCGGGGTGTACGGCGGTTTATTCGGGTTGTCGGGGTGGTAGAGGTCCAGCTCCGGGTCGCGCCGGTCCGGGTCGGATTCGTCGAGGATCGACGCATCCAGCCATTCGGTGAGTGTGCCGTGTCTGCTGATGTGCGCGGCGAGCAGCATGATGGCGTCGGCGGGGATGAGGCCGAGCCGGGTCAGATCCGGGCCGTCGCCCGATGGGCTCGCAGTCACCGTCGGCGTGCGGGCCTGTTGCTGGTAGAACACCGACAGTGAGCCGCCGCCGCTCCAGCCGGCCAGTACCACCTTCGAATAGCCCAGCCGGTTCTTGGCGTCCTTGATGCACTCACCGAGGTCTTCGACCACCTTCTCCATCAGCAGCGCGGAGTCGGTGCCCCGAAAGCGGCTGTTGCAGTAGATGACGTGGTGTCCGGCGCGGGCCAGGGCGTTGATCATCGGCAGATAGGCGCCGCCGCCGATGGGGTGCATGAACACCAGCACGGTGTCGGACGGCTTCTGGGGCCGCAGCAGGTAACTCTCCAGGACCACCAACTCGGCGACGCCGCCGTAGACGTCGCGCACTGCCGAAGTGTTCTGGAAGGCAATCAGATACGGGACGCGGTCGTAGCTGTGTGACACCTCAGTGTTGCCCCAGGTCGTGGCTCAGCACCTCGGCCGAGGGCACCAGGCGGCGCCGGGTGTCGATGGCGATCACCTTCCAGTCCACCTTCGTGAAGTCGTCGAACTTGCGGCGCGCACGTTCGCGGGCCTTCTCGGGCGCACCGTGGTGCACACCCTGCGGGGCGTGGCTGAGCAGCCCGGGGGGCATCTCGATTCCGTACAGCGAGCCGCCGTGGAAGAAGGCGATTTCATCGAAGTCGACGTTGCGGTGGTACCACGGGGTGCGTTCGGTACCCGGTACGCCTTCGGCCGGTTTGGGCAGGAAGTTCATCACGTAGACGCCGGTGGCCTGCATGAACAGGTGGACCGTCGGTGGCAGGTGCACGCTGTCGGAGGTGATGACGTTGTAGTCGTCGATGTTGAAGGTGAAGGCGAAGTTGTCGCCGCGCCAGCCTTCCACATCCAGCGGATGGTGTTGGTAGAACAGCGTTGTGGGGCCGCCGTCGTGAACCAGGCGCACCGCGTACTCTCCGTCTTTCTGCGGGCCGTCGCCCGTTTCGAACGCCTTCGGCTCGGGAATGACGGCCTGGGCGGGGTCGAACGGGAAGTGCCGGCCCAGCTGGCCGGGCGGGGGAACCCGGAACTCGTCGGTGGCTTCGATCATCAGCAAGGTCGTCTCGGAGTCCGGAACCTGCCGCCAGGTGCACGCTTTCGGGATGTACACCCAGTCGCCTTCGCGGTAGCGCAGCGGCCCGAACTCCGTCTCCAGTGACCCTGCTCCCCGGTGGACGAAGCACAACAGGTCGCCGTCGATGTGCCGGGCAAAATACGGCATCTGCTCGGTGCGCCGCGAGAGGTGGATGCGGCAATCGGCGTTGGAGAACAAAAACATCGGGCCACCGGTGGCGTCGGTGGCGTCGCTGGGCTTCAGCTCACCGGCCAGCACGTCGATGGGCCGCAGCGGGCCCTCTGAGCGGAACGCGGTGGGATCGTGGCGGCGGTAGATGTTGGCGGTGCGGCCGGTGAACCCGCCGCGGCCCAGCTCGTCGTCCTTGAGGCCGTCGAGGTCGGCGTGCAGACGCCTCGGGGTGACACCTCGGCGGAGGTGGGTGAACGACTCCATGAAAAGTGACGCTAGCTTCACTTCTGCGCACAAGTCAACAGGTGTCAACCCGCGGTTTCCGTCGCCTCTGGTCGAGGAGCATGATCGAAGGCATGACCCAGTCGAACGAGTTCAACGCGTTGGTCGCCCACGAGGACGCCGACGGAGACATCACGCTCCGGCCGGAGACACTGCCGACCACGGCGCTGCCCGAGGGTGAGGTCCTGATCGAGGTCGAGTATTCCGGCGTGAACTACAAAGATGCGCTGGCGGTGACCCCGAAAGCCGGTGTGGCACGGTCATATCCGCTGATCCCCGGCATCGATGTCGCGGGCCGGGTGGCCGCCAGCAGCTCACCGGATTTCGCCGTGGGTGACGCGGTGGTGGCCCACGGCTACGACATCGGCACCGGCCGCCACGGCGGGTACTCCGCCCTGGCCCGCTATCCGGCCGACTACGTGGTGAAGCTGCACAGCCTGACCCCCGCGCAGGCGGCCGCCATCGGCACGGCCGGCTTCACTGCCGCGATGAGCGTCAACGCCGTCCGCGCGCACTGGGTTGCCCCGGGTGACGGCCCCGTCCTGGTCACCGGAGCCACCGGGGGAGTGGGCAGCGTGAGCGTGGACCTGCTGGCGGGGCTGGGCTACGAGGTGGTGGCCTCCACCGGCAAAGCGGACGCCCATGATCTGTTGCGCGACCTGGGCGCCGCCGAGGTGATCGATCGGGTTCCGGCGCCCGACGAGAAACTTCGCCCACTGGGCAAGACGCACTGGGCCGCGGTGGTGGACTGTGTAGGCGGGCGAACCCTGGCTTATGCGCTCAGCACCCTGAAGTACGGTGGCATCGCGGCGATCTCGGGTCTGGCGGGGTCAGCCGAGCTGCCGGCCACTGTGCACCCGTTCATCCTGCGGGGCGTGACTCTCTCCGGCATCGACTCGGTGCAACTGGACATCGCAGCCCGCCGCGCCATCTGGCAGCAGCTCGAGACCGAACTGTTCCCCCTGCACCTGGACCGGGTCACCCGCGACGTCGCGGTCCTCGACGTGCCCGACGTGCTGGGCACCATCGTCGGAGGGGGCGTCACCGGGCGCACCCGTGTTGTCGTGAAGGACGGATTCTGACGCACCCGGGTGCACCCGCGGCTACTTGAGTTCGGCTGACGTCATACCGAGCAGCCGGCGGGCCACCACCAGTTGCTGGATCTGCTGGGTGCCTTCGAAGATGTCCAGGATCTTCGAGTCGCGCGCCCACTTCTCCAGCAATGCCTCCTCGGAATAGCCCACCGTGCCGGCCAATTCGACGGCCTTGAGGGTGATGTCACTGGCGACGCGTGCGGCCTTCGCCTTGCCCATCGAGGCTTCCTTGGAGTTCGGGATCTTGTTGTCGGCCTGCCACGCCGAGCGCACGGTCAACAGGTAGGCGGCTTCCCAATCTGCTTCCATCCGCAGGAATTCCGCAGCGGGTGCGCTCTGCGCATGTGCCGGTTTGTCGTAGGAGATCTCGATGCCGGCCTCGGTCAGGATGGTGCGCAGATCCTCCAGCGCAGCCCGAGCCACCCCGACGGCCATGGCCGCCACGATGGGACGGGTGTTGTCGAAGGTCTCCATGACCCCGGCAAAGCCCTTCTCCACCTCGATGTCCGGGCTGCCCAGCAGGTTGTCCTTCGGAATGCGCACGTTGTCGAAACGGATGGCCGCGGTGTCGGAGGCCTTGATGCCCAGCTTGTTCTCGAGCCGCTCGACGGTGACCCCGGGATACTCCCGGGGAACGATGAAGGACTTGATGGCCGCCCGGCCCTTGGTCTTGTCCATCGTTGCCCAGACCACGATGTGGCTGGCGCGGGACCCGGCCGTGACGTAGATCTTCTCCCCGTTGATGACGTACTCGTCGCCGTCCAGCTTGGCGGTGGTGGACACCGCGGCCGAGTCGGACCCGAAACCGGGCTCGGTGATGGCCATGGCCGCCCAGACATCCTTGCCGAGCCGCTCGAGTTGTTCCGGCGTGGCCACCGATGAGATGGCGGCATTGCCCAGGCCCTGACGCGGCACCGAGAGCAGCAGTGCCACATCGCCCCAGGAGATCTCCAGAGCGTTCAACAGCGCGGACATGTTGGCGCCGTTGACGTTCTCCTTCGGACCATCCGAACCGCGGAACGCGTCGGTGCCGGCGAACGAGATGGTCTTGGCTTCCGAGATTCCCTCGAAAAGGTCTGCGAGCGTGTCCAGTTCGACCGGGTACGCGTGTTCTTTCAGGTCGTACTTACGCGAGATCGGCCGCAGCATCTCGGCCGCACCCTGGTGGCCCTTCTCGATGACCGCCTGCAGCTTCTTCGGCATTTCCAGATTGATCGCCATGTCTGATGTGCCTTCCTAGAGGACCACAACACCCTCGGCCACGCCGATGGCCCGCAGATCGCGGTACCAGCGCTCGACCGGGTGTTCCTTGGTGTAGCCGTGACCGCCGAGCAACTGCACCCCGTCGAGGCCGATCTGCATGCCCTTGTCGGTGCCCAACTTCTTGGCCAGCGCGGCCTCGCGAGCGAACGGCAGGCCCTGCTCGGCGCGAGATGCGCCGCGCCACATGATCAGTCGCAGCCCGTCGAGTTCGATGGCGATGTTGGCGCACATGAAGGCCACTGATTGACGACGGGCGATCGGCTCGCCGAACGCCTCACGTTCCTTGACGTAGGGCACCACGTAGTCCAGGACGGCATGGGAGGTGCCGGTTGCCAGCGCCGCCCAGCCGAGCCGAGACAACGCAATGGCATCGGAGTAGTCCTGATCTGTGGCGCCGTCTTCGCCGAGTCGCGCGCTCAGCGGCACGCTCACCTTGCTGAACTCGACCTTGCCGAGCGCTGCGGCGCGGATGCCCATGCTCGGATCCGGGGTGACGGTGACGCCCGCGCTGGCGGCTTCCACGATGAACATGGCCGGCTTGCCGTTCAATTGTGCTGCCACGATGAACAATTCGGCATCCATGGCGGCGGGGACCAACGACTTGACACCGTCGATGCGATAGCCGCTGGGCGTGCGCACCGCGGTGGTCTTCAATGCCGTGGGGTCGAACAGTGGGCGCGGCTCGGCGATGGCCAAACATGCCTGGGGGACGTTCTCGCCGGCGAATTCCTTGAGGTACGTGGCCTGTTGGTCCGCGCTGCCCCAATGGGTCAGAGCCGCAGCCACCCCGCCGGGCGCGAGGATGGGAAGTGCCAGGCCCATGTCGCCGTAGGCAAGGGCTTCTGCCACCAACGCATTGGTGACGGTGGCCCGGTGGGCCGCGATGCCGTCGAAGTCCTCGGGAATGTTGATGGCGGTGACGCCCAGTTCGGTCGCCTGAGCCACCAGGTCTTTCGGATAGGCAGTGGCCGCATCGGCATCGTGGGCGGCCGGGCGCAGGATCTCCTCGGCGAACTCCCGCACCGTCTCGACGATCATCTTCTGCTCGTCGTCGGGGGTCAGGTCGAAATATCCCTTGCCCTGCGTGGACGCGCCGGCCTCCAGGCGGGTGGGGGGTTTGCCAAGGCCCTGGATGCGATTGAACTGCCTGGTGGAGGCGCCCACCGCCGAGAACGCGGTCTTGACGCCGAGGCGAAGGCCCCGGTTCAGCGGGTCCCGGAGGTGGTAGCGATCCAGGAATTCCTGGCCCACCAGGGGAGTGATCAGTGCCAAACCGATGTCGGTGGCCGTGCGCTTGTGTTTGTGCAGCCCTACCGCAGAAACAGATCGGGCCGGAAGTGTGTTGGTCATATCAACAGCCTCAATTGGTTGGGGACCGATGAACCGTATCTTACTCCAGAGTAAGGTACGGTGACCCTGTTAGCTATTTCACATCTTGAGCCGCGACAGCACAGCGTCGTGCAGCAGGCCGTTGGTGGCCACCGCGCTGCCGCCGTGCGGCCCGGGTTCGCCCTCGAGGTTGGTGAACGTCCCGCCGGCCTCCCGGATCAGGATGTCCAACGGCGCGAGGTCCCAGAGCTTCACCTCGGGTTCGGCGGTGGCGTCCACGGCACCCTCGGCGACAAGGCAGTACGACCAGAAATCGCCGTAGGCACGTACGCGCCACACATCGTCGAGCAACCCCAGGAATCGGTCGCGCCGGTCATCCCAGCCCACCAGGTCGGAATAACTGAGGCTCGCCGAGCCCAGGTCGGCGACGCCGGACACCGAGATCTGCTGGGTGCCGCCGCCGAAGGACGTGAAGGCGCCCTGCCCGGCGGCGGCCCACCAGCGCCGCCCCAGCGCCGGTGCGCTGACCACGCCGACAGTCGGAACTCCGTTGTCGAGGAGTGCAATCAGCGTGCACCACACCGGAACTCGACGGACGAAGTTCTTGGTGCCGTCGATCGGGTCCAGCACCCACTGCCGTCCGGTGAGTGTGGGAGAGCCGCCGAATTCCTCGCCGAAAACCAGGTCGTCGGGCCGGGTTTCGGCCAGCCGTTCCCGCAGCATGGTCTCGGCCGACCGGTCGGCGTCGGTGACCGGCGTCAGATCCGGCTTGGTGTCGATGTGCAGATCCAGCGCGCCGTAGCGATCCATCGTCACCACGTCGGCGCGGTCGGCGAGTTCGAGGGCCAGGTCCAGGTCGTTTGTCAAGGCGTCCACGGCAGCAGTCCTACCATGGCGGTGTGTGGGAATTCGCGATGATACTGCTGCTCCTGGGAGCCCTGGCCCTGTTGATCGTGCCCCGGATGCGGGGTCGGGGGCCTCGACCTGGGCAGCCGCTCGCGGAGGGCACCCTGTTGGTGACGGGGGTGAGCCCCCGCCCGGACGGTGTCGACGGCGAACAGTTCGTCACCATCACCGGCGTCATCAACGGCCCGACGGTCAACGAGCACGTGGTGTACCAACGCATGGCGGTGGACGTGAACCGCTGGCCGACCATGGGCCAGCTCATGCCGGTGATCTACTCCCCGAAGAACCCCGACAACTGGAACTTCGCGCCGCCGCAGGCCCCGCCTCCTGGCCCGCCGCAGGAGCCGCCGCCGTACGCGCCGCCACGCTAGGCGGCGTGCAGGTCGTAGAGCAGCACCCGGGCGTGGTGTTCGACGGGGGTGTGGTCGCGGGTGCGTCGCCCCGGCAGGATTGGCGGAGCCTGGCTGTGGTGGCAGGTGCCGGTGGGCGTTTCGATGATGGTCTGGTGGCGCCCGGATTCGTGTGCCTGGACGCGGACTGTCCATGTGGCAAGTTCTTTGAGGTAGTTGCAGTGTTCGCAGAGCCCTTGGCCGTTGTCGGCAGAGGTGGTGCCCTTCTTCGACCACGGGGTGATGTGGTCGCTGTGGCGCACCGGGGCGTCGCAATAGGGGGTGCGGCAGCGCTGGTCGCGGAGTTTGATGAACGCGGCCAGGGCCTTGGGAAACGCTCGGGCCTGTGATTGCAGGGCGATCAGGGCGCCGGTGCTGGGGCGGGCGTACAGCTTGCGCAGGGTGGCCTTCGCCTGCGGGTGGGTGACGGCCTTCTCGACGAGGCGGCAGGCGATCTCGGCGGGGATGGGTCCGTAATCACTGAGGGTGGCGGGGTCGTCGCCGCCCATCAGCGTCTCGTCGGAGAGTACGAGATTGACCGCGACGGACACCGCGTCGGCATCCGCCAGGCCGGTGACGCGTTCGACCAGGGTGTCGGCCATGACCTGGCCGCGGCCGCGGCCGTCGCAGGTGGTGTCGGCGCTGCGTTTCAGTGCCGCGTAGACGCTGACCCCCTGGGCGACGGGCAGTGTCGCCGTCACATACGTCATGCAGTCGGGGGCGGGCCGGATGGTCACGGTGCGGTCGTGTTCGGCGCGGGCGGCGCGCTCGACGATGGCGCGGGGGTCGAGACGGTAGGCGATGGCTTTGGCCTCGGCTTCGATGCGGGCGTTGCCGCAGCCGTCGAGGCGGGTGGGGTCGCCGCACAGCTCTTCGTCGAGTTGACGGCGGTGTTCGACGCTGAGGCAGGCGGATTCGCGCACGATGAGGGTGGCCCGCCATTCCGACAGTGCTCCGGTGGCCAAGGCGGCCAGTGTATGAGGCATCTCGTGGACCAGGGCGCGGGCGAAGCCGAGGTGGCGGCCCCCGGTGTTGGGAGATTCGCGCCGGGCCAGGGCGATCTCGGCGCCCACCCCGCGCCCACGTTGTGTGGCCGGCACCCCGCGGGCGGCCTCGTCACTGCGGCGTTGTGCGTCGAACTCAGCAGCCAGGACAGCTTGTTCGGCGGCGTGTGCTGATTTCAGGCGTTCAAGCTCCGCGATGCGGGCCAACCGGCCCTCCTGCGTCATTATCTCGAACATGTGTTCGAGTGTACTCCTCTGCACCGACTCGAAAGGTCAACATCGTGGCGCTGAGAGGAACCCGCAGATGCCCATGCACAATGTCGATCAGCAGTCGAGAGGCAGGGGGGCCATGGCTGAACCACAGTCGGTGTCGGTTCACGCGATCGCGTCGCTGGGGGCGAGGATCCGTCGGGCCCGTTTGGACAGCGGTCTCACCCTGGTGGACGTCTCTGCGGCCACCGGACTGAGCGTGTCCATGCTCTCGATGCTGGAACGCGGCAAGAGTGGGGTGTCGATCGGTTCCCTGGTGGCGGTGGCATCGGCACTCGGAGTGGCCGTCGGGGATCTGTTCGGTCCGGCATCCGGATCCGATTCCTCGCTCAACCGACTCGGTGATCAGCAGCAGCTGACGCTCGCCTCCGGGGTCACCCGGCGAATCGTGCACCGCAGCCGCGAGCACGGCCTCGAGGTGGTCGCCTTGACCCTCGAGCCAGGGGCCCGCACCGGCGACGAACTGGTTCGTCACCAAGGATATGAAGTCGTCGTGGTCCAGGAGGGCGCCCTGACCGTCCAGATCGACGACGCCGTGTTCGAGCTGGCGGCCGGCGATTCCATCAGTCTCGACGCCGACCATCCGCACCGGTTCGCCAACAACGGTTCCGAGCGTTCTCACAGCACGCTGGTGGTGCGACTGCCCGTGCTCGGGGAATACGGGCACTGACGGGTGCATCGCATGATGAACCGGGGAAAGGACATTCTGTGGCTGTGCATTTGCCCCAAGGACTGCTCGACCTGCTGAACAAGCCCAGCCCCTGCTTCGTCGCCACGCTGATGCCGGATGGATCGCCACAGCTGACCGAGACCTGGGTGACCACCGACGGCGACAACGTGGTGATCAACATCGTCGAGGGCATGCAGAAGGCGCGCAACATCGCCCGCGACCCGCGTGTCGCGGTCAACGTCGTCGACCCGCAGGACATGCGGCGGTTCTACGCCGTGCGCGGCCGGGTGATCGCCACGACGACCGAGGGTGGCCGCGAGAGCATCGACGAGATCTCCCGGAAGTACACGGGGGAGCCGTATGCCTACTACAGCGGCAACCCCGACGAGACCCGGATCATCGTGACCATCCAAGCTGACAGAGTGTTGCCGCCGGCGGGGGAATGACGCCGCTCAGGCGTGCCCGATCTTCAGGAGCTCTGCCACACTCGTCAGCTTCACTCGGGGCCGGCCGTGCGGCTCACCGGTCGTACGTTCGTGGGCGTCGATCAGCCGCCAGTGGTCGTCGGTCACGAGTTTCGGTTGGCGCGACAACAGCCACTCCACCAGCTCGTCGCTGTGATCGGCCGACCGTGCGGGTGTTTCCCGAGCGGCGAGGTCGGCCAGCAGCGTGTCCACCGTGTCCTGGGAGTCCTTTTTGTTGCTGCCGATCACGCCGGACGGGCCGCGCTTGATCCAGCCGACGACGTACTCGTTCTCCCGGCCCGACACCCGGCCCTGCTCATGGGGAATGGTGGCAGTCGCGTCGTCGAACGGCAGGCCGGGCGTCGCCACCCCGCGGTAACCGACGGCCCGCACCACCAACTGCGCGGGGAGCTCCTCGCGGTCCCCGGTGTCCTTGGCGACCACCCGATCACCGTCGGCCACCAATTCATTGCGGCCCAGCACCACCGATTCCACCCGGTCGGTTCCTCGGATCTCGATGGGAGAGGTACGAAATCGGAACACGATGCGCCGGTGACCCGGGGTGGTGGGCCGGTCGAGCAATCCAAGCAGCACCTTGATGTTCTGCCGCACGGTTTTCCCGGCGGTTTCCAGATCGGCGTCGGTGATGCCGGCGAAGTCCTCCGGGTCCAGGATCACGTCGACATCGGCGAGCCCTTCCAGGTCGCTGAGCTCACGTAGCTCCACGGCGGTGAAGGTGGCCTGCAGGGGGCCGCGGCGGCCCACCACCACGACCTCCTCCACCCCGCGGCCGTGCAGCGATTCGAGGGCATGATCGGCGATGTCGGTGACCGCCAGGGCGGACGGATCGGTGACCAGCACGCGGGCCACGTCCAGCGCGACATTGCCGTTGCCCACCACCACCGCACGTCCACCGGACAGATCCGGGGTCATGGTCTCGAAATGCGGATGCGCGTTGTACCAACCCACAAAATCGACGGCCGCGACGCTGCCTGGCAGATCCTCACCCGGAATGCCCAGGGGCCGATCGGCCTGGGCGCCCACCGCGTAGACCACCGCGTCGTAGCGCTCGGCGAGCTCGGCAGGCTGTACCTGGTCGCCGACGGTGACATTGCCGAAGAAGCGGAACCGGTCGTCGGCGGCGACCTTGTCGAACTGCGCGCTGATCGACTTGATCTTGGGATGATCCGGAGCCACTCCGGAACGCACCAGACCCCACGGCGTGGGCAGCATCTCGAGCATGTCGACACGCACATCCACGTCCTGCGCCTTCAGCAGGGCGGCGGCGGCGAAGAAGCCGGAGGGGCCTGAACCGACGATCGCCACGTGATGGGAGGGAGCCGTCGGCTGTTCTGCGGTGTCAGACAAGATGCGACACTTTCTGTCCGTTTCCGGGGTCGCGTGGTGGGGCTGTCACGCATCCGCGGGGCCTGCCACGCACACCGACGGGAACCGGTCACGGGGCTGGACCGGGGGGCTGTGTCGGTCGCGCGGTACTGACATTGGGTACGAAGGCGATCGTAATCGTCACAGCCGAAAGCCGCCGGTAGTCACGGCGAACGCGCGCGCCGGTAATCTGGACAGTCGTGGACGTCGACCGGCAAGACCAAATCACTGCACTGGATACCACCTTGACCACGGTGGAGCGCGTGCTCGATGTCGAGGCGCTGCGCGGCCGGATCGAGAAACTCGAGCACGAGGCGTCCGATCCGAACCTGTGGGACGACCAGTCCCGCGCGCAGAAGGTGACCAGCGAGCTGTCCCATGCCCAGTCCGAACTGCGCCGGGTCGAGGAACTGCGCCAGCGCGTCGACGACCTCCCGGTGCTCTATGAACTCGCAGCCGAAGAGGGCGGCGCCGACGAGGTTGCCGAGGCTGACGCCGAACTGGCCAAGCTGCGCGAAGACATCGACGCGATGGAAGTGCGCACCCTGCTGTCCGGGGAGTACGACGAGCGCGAGGCCGTGGTCACCATCCGGTCCGGGGCCGGTGGCGTGGACGCCGCCGACTGGGCCGAGATGCTGATGCGGATGTACATCCGCTGGGCCGAGAAACACAACTACGGCGTCGAGGTGTTCGACACCTCCTACGCCGAAGAGGCGGGCATCAAGAGCGCCACGTTCGCCGTGCACGCTCCCTACGCTTACGGCACCTTGTCGGTGGAGCAGGGCACCCACCGCCTGGTGCGGATCAGCCCCTTCGACAACCAGAGCCGGCGGCAGACCTCCTTCGCCGACGTCGAGGTGCTTCCGGTGGTGGAGACCACCGACCACATCGACATCCCGGAAGGTGACCTGCGCGTCGACGTCTACCGCTCCAGCGGACCGGGCGGGCAGTCGGTGAACACCACCGACTCCGCGGTGCGCCTGACGCACATCCCCACCGGCATCGTCGTCACCTGCCAGAACGAGAAGTCACAGCTGCAGAACAAGGTCTCGGCGATGCGCGTGCTCCAGGCCAAGCTGCTGGAACGCAAGCGGCTGGAGGAGCGCGCCGAGATGGATGCGCTCAAGGGTGACGGCGGCAGCTCGTGGGGCAATCAGATGCGTTCCTACGTCCTGCACCCGTACCAGATGGTCAAGGATCTGCGGAACGAGTACGAAGTGGGCAACCCCTCCGCCGTGCTCGACGGTGACATCGACGGCTTCCTCGAGGCGGGGATCCGCTGGCGTAACCGAAAAGATGACGACCAGTAGCGCCGTGCTGGCCATCGGCTGGTCGCAGGGATGGCACAGTTTCTGGACCGACGAGATCGGGCTGTGGATCCGCGGATCTGGGTTGCGTATCGCACTGCTGATCGTCGCAGCGTTGCTGGCCGCGCGGTTCATCAGCTGGATTGCCCGTCGAGTGACCCGGCGCATCGATGCCGAATATCTGGAAAGTGACCAACTGGTCCGGACAGAAACGGCCAAGCACCGTCAGGCCGTCGCATCGGTCATCTCGTGGGTGTCGATCGCGCTGGTGATGGTGGTTGTGTTCGTCGAGATCACCGACATCCTGGACATCCCGCTCGGGTCGCTCGTGGCGCCGGCCGCGGTGCTGGGTGCGGCGCTCGGTTTCGGCGCACAGAAGCTGGTTCAGGATCTGTTGAGCGGCTTCTTCATCATCACCGAGCGGCAGTACGGATTCGGTGACCTGGTCGAGCTGAGCAGTGGTGCGGCGCAGGATTCGATGGGAACCGTCGAGGAGGTGACGTTGCGGGTGACCAAGCTGCGTACCTCCGAGGGGGAGGTGTTCACCGTTCCCAACGGCAACATCGTGCGCTCGCTCAACCTCTCCAAAGACTGGGCGCGCGCGGTGGTCGACATTCCGGTACCGACCTCGGCAGATCTGAACCACGTCAACGATGTCCTGCACGACGTGGGCGAAGGTGCCTGGCAAGACGAGGAACTGCGGGCGCTGCTCTTGGACAAACCGCAGCTCATGGGGGTCGAGAGCATCGAGGTCGACACCGTGAATCTGCGGATGGTGGCCCGCACACTGCCGGGTAAGCAGTTTGAGGTGGGTCGGCGGCTGCGTATCAGAGTGGTCGCCGCGTTGTCCAGGGCCGGCATCGCCACCGCGAAAGACCAAGTCCCCGCGGTGGTCAGCACCATGGCACCCACCTCGGACGCCAACCCGACTCGGACCGAGAAGCCATGACGAACATCCGGCGACGCGCGCTCGACGCGATCAAAGGATGGCCTCGTGCCGACCGCGGCTGGCCTCGTTACCTTCCTGGCGGCCGTATTCGCACGTCGACTGCGGGTTTGGTAGCCGCGTTCGTAGCGCTGTCATGGCTGTTGCAGACCTACGAGCCGCCACCACCGGCGCCGGCGCCGGCACAACAGATGGTGCCGCCGGGATTCGTTCCCGACCCGGAGTACACCTGGGTGCCCCGGACTTCGGTGCGGGAGTACCCGACGACGACGGTGCCTCGTACCACCACACCAACGACGACAACGACGACGACGACGACAACTCCCACGACGACGGAGCCGCCCACCACGACGTCGGAGCCCACCACCACGACTCCGACGACGACGGACGCCCCACCAGGACTGTTCAACCCCTTCAATCCGTTCCAGCCGTCGCCCACACCGGAGCCGCCACCGTCGCCACCGGGTTTCGAGCCCACGGTGCCGCCGGTGAACCCCTGAGGCGTCCCAGGTTTGCTGAGGCTTCACCGCTACACTGGCGTGCCGTGATGATCACCCTCGACAACGTGACGAAGCAGTACAAGCAGTCGGCGCGGCCGGCGTTGGACAACGTCAGCGTCAAGATCGACAAGGGTGAATTCGTCTTCCTGATCGGTCCGTCCGGTTCAGGCAAGTCCACCTTCATGCGGCTGCTGCTGGCTGAGGAGCACCCCAGTTCGGGCGACATCCGGGTGTCGAAGTTTCACGTCAACAAGCTGGCGGGCCGGCATGTGCCGAGCCTGCGGCAGGTGCTGGGCTGCGTGTTCCAGGACTTCCGGTTGCTGCAGCAGAAGACGGTGTTCGAGAACGTCGCCTTCGCGCTGGAGGTCATCGGCAAGAAGCCCGACACCATCAACCGCGTGGTTCCCGACGTGCTGGAGATGGTGGGGTTGTCCGGCAAGGCCAATCGGCTGCCGGCCGAGTTGTCCGGCGGTGAGCAGCAGCGCGTCGCCATCGCCCGCGCCTTCGTCAACCGGCCGCTGGTGCTGCTGGCCGACGAGCCCACCGGCAACCTGGACCCCGACACCAGCAAAGACATCATGGATCTGCTCGAGCGGATCAACCGCACCGGAACCACGGTGCTGATGGCCACCCATGACCACCACATCGTCGACTCGATGCGCCAGCGTGTTGTCGAGTTGTCGCTGGGCCGCCTGGTCCGCGACGAACAGCGCGGCGTTTACGGAATGGATCGATAAGTGCGTTTTGGCTTCCTGATCAACGAGGTCGTCACCGGGCTTCGTCGCAACGTCACCATGACGATCGCGATGATCCTCACCACGGCCATCTCGATCGGCCTGGTCGGCGGTGGGCTGCTGGTACTGCGGTTGGCCGACCAGTCCCGCGACATCTACCTCGACCGCGTCGAGACGCAGGTGTTCCTCACCGATGACATCTCGGCCAACGACCTGACGTGTGACTCACCGCAGTGCCAGGCCCTGCGTCAGGCCATCGAATCTCGCGACGACGTGAGCTCGGTGCGCTTCCTCAACCGCGACGACGCCTACGAGGATGCGGTGCGCCGCGTTCCGCAGTACCGCGACGTCGCCAGCAAGGACGCTTTCCCGGCCTCGTTCATCGTCAAGCTCGACAATCCCGAGCAGCACGCCGACTTCGACGCGGCGATGGTGGGACAGCCGGGAGTGCGCAGCGTGCTGAACCAGAAGGAGCTGATCGACCGGCTGTTCGCCGTACTCGACGGGCTCTCCAGTGCGGCGTTCGCGGTGGCTCTGGTGCAGGCCGTGGGCGCGGTGTTGCTGATCGCCAACATGGTCCAGGTCGCCGCCTACACCCGGAGGACCGAGATCGGCATCATGCGACTGGTGGGCGCCAGCCGCTGGTATACCCAGCTGCCGTTCCTCCTGGAGGCGGTGATCGCCGCGACCATCGGTGTGATCATCGCCGTGCTGGGATTGATCGCGGTGCGGGCGTGGTTCCTGGAGAATGCGCTGGACCAGTTCTATCAAGCCAATCTCATCGCGCGCATCGACTACGCCGACATCCTGTACATCTCGCCGATACTCTTCGGGCTGGGTGTGCTGATGTCCGGCGCGACGGCATACGCCACGCTGCGCCTCTACGTACGCAGGTAATCCATGGCAAAAACGGGCGCGGCGAAGAAGATCGTCGACAAACGCAACAACCAGGTCGTTGCGACCAACCGCAAGGCCCGGCACAACTACACGATCCTCGACACCTTCGAGTGCGGGGTGGTGCTGCAGGGCACCGAGGTGAAGAGTCTTCGGGAGGGCCAGGCGTCCCTGGCCGACGCGTTCGCCACCGTGGACGACGGGGAGGTGTGGCTGCGCAACCTCCACATCCCGGAATATCACCTGGGCACCTGGACCAACCACGCCACCCGGCGCAATCGCAAACTGCTGATGCACCGCAGCGAGATCGACAACCTGACGGGCAAGATCCGCGACGGCAACCTCACCCTGGTACCGCTGTCGATCTACTTCCTCGACGGCAAGGTCAAGGTGGAGCTGGCGCTGGCCCGCGGTAAGCAGGCGCACGACAAACGTCAGGACATGGCCAAGCGGGACGCCGACCGGGAGATCACCCGCGAGCTCGGACGCCGGGCCAAGGGCATGCGCTGACCGGAATCCTGGCCGCGCTGGTCTCGGCGTTCGCCTACGGCATCAGCGATTTCGTCGGGGGAGTGGCCGCGCGGCGGGTGGCTGCCCTGCGGATCATCCTGGTGTCGTATCCGGTGGCCATGGTGCTGCTGGCTGTCGCTGCCACGGTGGTCGGTGGCCAGGTGAGCCCTCCTGCGGTGTTCTGGGGCGCGGTGTGCGGCATCAGCCAGGCGCTGGGGGTGTGGTGGTTCTATGCCGCCCTGGGCGCCGGCCCGATCTCGGTGGTGTCGCCGCTGACCGCCATCCTGGTCGCCGGCGTGCCCGTCACCGTGGGGTTGGCGCTGGGGGAGCGGCCCGCTGCGCTGGCCGGAGTGGGCATCGTGGTGGCGCTGCTGGCGGTGTTCCTGGTCAGCCGTGACGCCTCGGACCCCGGGTCGGCGCGCCCGTTCACCAAGAAGGTCGCGTGGTTGACCGTTGGATCCGGGCTGGCCTTCGGGCTGAACTTCGTGCTGATCGATCAGGCCCCGGTGGAGGCCGGCCTGTGGCCGCTGGTGTTCGGCCGGATCTCGGCGACCGTTCTGGTGGTGGTGTTCGCGATCCTCACCCGGAACCTGATGCCGCCCCAGGGCGCGCCGTTGAAACTGGCACTGCTGGCGGCAGTGCTGGACACGGTGGCCAACGTCGCGATGTTGCTGGCGCTGCACTCTTCGCTGCTGTCGCTGGCGGGGGTGCTCATCTCGCTGTACCCCGCCGCCACGGTGCTGTTGGCCATCGTGGTGCTGCGGGAGCGGGTGACCTGGCGGCAGGTGGCCGGCATGGTGCTGGCGCTGGCCGCGGTGGCCATGATCGCTGCCGGGTAGGGTCTGACGGGTGGCGCAGGATGCGTTGATCCAAGAACTGTCCGCGGCGGTGGAACGCAGCCCAGAGGTTCTCTCGCTGCGACTGCACCTGGCCGAACTGATGTTGCAGGACGGCCGTGCGGCCGAGGCGCTGGGACACTGCAGCACTGCACTGACGCAGAGCCCGGGCAACACCGAGGCGCTGGCCCTGCTGCAGCGCTGCAGCGCCGCGCTCAGTGGGCAGCCGGCGCACAAGAGCTTCGACTGGTCGGCCGCCGAAGAGGAAGTGGCCGACATCATCGGGCCTGCCTTCGTGGAGGCGCAGGAGTCGCCCTCCATCCTGGACGACGACGATCACGACGCCATCCAGCGCACCGACGTCCGACTCGTCGACGTCGCAGGAATGCCCGAGGTCAAGAAGCAGCTCGAGCTGTCCCTGCTGGGCCCGTTGCGCAATCCCGAGTTGATGAAGGCCTACGGTGTCTCCACCCGCGGCGGCCTGCTCCTGTACGGCCCGCCCGGCTGCGGCAAGACTTTTGTCGCCAAGGCGGTGTCGGGGGAGTTGGGCGCCAACTTCCTGCCGGTCGGCATCACCGACGTCATGCACCATTTCTTCGGCGACAGCGAACGTGCACTGCACGAGATCTTCGAGACCGCCCGTCGCAATGCGCCCTGCGTGCTGTTCTTCGACGAGGTGGATGCCCTCGGTGGACGGCGGTCGGCCACCGGATACAACTCCGCGTTGCGGATGGTGGTCAACACCCTTCTCTCCGAGATGGATTCGGCCACCTCCTCCAACGACGGGCTCTACATCCTGGGTGCCACCAACATGCCCTGGGACGTGGATCCGGCGCTGCGGCGACCCGGCCGGTTCGACCGGATGATCTTCGTGGGACTGCCCGACGCCGAGGCGCGCGCCGCGATTGTGCGCAGTCACCTGCGCGACCGGCCGGTCGCCGGGATCGATCTGGGCAAGATCGCCGGCCGCACCGAGGGGCTTTCCGGGGCTGACCTGGCGCACCTGTGCGAGGCGGCCACTCAACTGGCCATGGCAGATTCACTGCGGAGCGGGCAGGTCCGCCCGGTCGCCATGGCCGACGTGGACGCCGCACTTGCCCACATCAAACCCAGCACCGGCCCGTGGTTCGAGGCGGCGCGCAACGTCATCGAGTTCGGCAACCGCGACGGCAGCTACGACGATCTGGCGAAGTTCATGCGCAACAAGAAGTTTCGTTGACCGCTGTCGAGGAGGTGCTGGGCCGGGCCCGGCTCTACTCGGCCGCTCGCCAGTTCGACAAGGCCGCAGAGGTGTTGGGCTCAGCGCTGCAGTCCCATCCCGACGAGCCGACTCTGCTGGTGGCCATGAGCCGGGTGCGGTTGCACCTGGACGATCCCGTCGCCGCGGCGTCCAGCGCGCACAACGCGCTGACCCTCGCCCCGGAGCGCACCGACGCCATGCGGGTGTACGCCGCCGCGCTCGAGCGCCTGGGCCGCCGTGACGACGCCATGTCCGTCGCCTACCGCGCCGTGTGCACCGATCCGCAGAACCACCTGACCCACTTCACCTACGCCTCCGTGCTGCTGAACGCCGGGTACGCCCCGCAGGCGCTGACCGCGGCAGCCGAGGCGGTCCGGCTGCAGCCGGGGGACGCCGAGAACCATTTCCTGGCGGGCCGGATCCTGGCCAAGCTCAACCGTCTTCACGAATCGAGCGCCGCCTACGAGGAGACGCTGCGGCTGGACCCGCAGCACGCCGACGCCGCGCACAACATCGCGGTGAACCGGCTCAACCGCGGCCACTGGAGCCGGGCGCTGCAGGGACTGCTGGGTGCCGCGCGGATGGATCCCGCCCTCGGCGACCACGTGCGCCGCAACATCGGTGTGGCGCTCATCCGGCCGCTGCGCTGGACCACACCGGCCGCGGTGGTCCTGTGCCTTGCCGCGGTGGTCTGCACCGCCCGTCCCGAGGACGTGGTGCCGCGCGTCGTGGCTGCGGTGGGCGCGATCCTGGTGTCGGCCCTGCTGGTGTGGATCACCCGGCTGGTACCGGCCAGTGCGCGCCGATCGGTGGTGCGCACCCGTCCGATGCTCGCCGCCCGGGCCGGGCACGGCGTGGGCGCGGTGCTCATCGGGGCGGTGGCCGTCACCGGGTTGGTACCGGCATTCGTGCTGTCAGCGTCGATGCTGCTGGTGCTGGCCGGGGTGGTACTGAACGTCATCGGCTGGTTGACCGGAAGCTGACCGATACTGCCGGGATCGCGCTTGTGTTGCGGCTAGCATCGTCGAGATGACCAGCCCCTCGCGTCCCGTCACCGTCCTCGACAGAACCGCAGTCCTGGCAGGGCTTTTCGCGTCGTGGGAGGCCATCGAGCGTCACCTCGCCGGTCAGGGGGCGCAGGCGTGGCAGGCCGGCACCGCGTTGCCGGGCTGGCGGGTACATGACGTGGTGAGCCACGTGATCGGCACCGAGTCTCTGCTGCAGGGCATCCCCACGCCGGAGGCCGACTGTGATGTCTCCGCACTCGACCACGTGCACAACGACATCGGGGTGCTCAACGAGTGCTGGGTACGGTTCCTGGCCGGCGAGTCGCCGGCGGACATGCTGGCCCGTTTCGGCGACATCACCGCGCAGCGAACCGCGATGCTGACGGCCATGACCGACGACGACTGGGACGCCGCGACACTGACTCCTGCCGGTCCGGACAGTTACGGCCGGTTCATGCGGATTCGTACCTTTGACTGCTGGATGCACGCCCAGGACATCCGGGAGGCGCTGAACCGCCCGGTCACCGACGCCGACCTGACCGGTCCGGACGCCCATCAGGCTCTCGATGAGATGTCCACGAGCATGGGCTTTGTGGTGGGCAAACGCGGTCAGGCGCCCCCGGGATCCCGGGTGGAACTGCAGCTCACCGGTGGGCTGTCCCGCACCATCCGGGTGGCCGTCGACGGCCGCGCCGCGGTGGTGGACGACTTCGGTGATGCCGAGCCCACCACGGTGATCCGGGTCGACGGGCTGCATTTCACCCGGCTGTGTGGGGGCCGGATCAAGCCCGGCGACGTCGACATCCAGGGTGACTACGCCACGGGCCGGCGGATCGTAGAGAACCTGAACTACGTGATCTAGCCGATGGGTTCGGGCATCGGCTTGGTGCGGTACTGGCATGTGGACTTCAAACCTGTTGCTGGATCCGATAATTCGACCTTCCACGCGTCGGCGAACTGATCCACGTCGGGCAGCATGGTGATGGTGCCCGACAGCAGCACGGTGCCCGGTCGGAACAGTCCGCGCTTCCGCAGCACGCCCAGCCAGTAGTCCGGTCCCAGCAGATCGGCCAGCGAGCCGGACTGGATCAGGGTCTCGTCGCTGCCGACCCAGGCGTTGAGGGTGATCTCGTCGACGCGATCGACGATGTCGGTGAGCCGCCAGGCCTTGGTACCCAGCACGTCGGGGGCGGCGTTCTTGCTCCACGCCACGCTGTGGGTCTCCAGGGTGCGGTCAGTGTGGTCGCAGGCCACCGTGAGCAGCACGTCTTCGTCGTCGGTGATCACCAGCGCCCATTCGGCCTCACCCGAGGTGCGGCCGTGCTGGGTGTGCACGACCTCGGTCTGCTGTGCCAGGTAGGGGGAGACCGGGTACAGCGCAGGTATGACAGATGGGGCGGGCACACCGAGCTCGGCCAATTCGGCGATGTGGGCGGCCACTTCGTCCTGGTTGCGACCTGCGTATCCGGCGTTGAGAACCGTGGTGGGCTCCACCGTCACCGTGGATCCGTCGGGCAGTTCGAACGTGAGCATCAGGCTGGCTCCTTCTCGTAAATTCTGCGTTTCCGGCTTGACCGCTTCGTGGCATACATGTTGTATACGAGAAGTATGGTACGTCACACGGTCGCCCGATGCGCGGCCCGCACACGAAGAGGATTGGTTCGATGACGGCCCACGTAACCGATAAAAAGAGCCTGACCAAGGCTTTCGCCGCCAGCCTCACCGGCACCGCGCTCGAGTGGTACGACTTCGCCGTCTACTCTGCCGCCGCGGCACTGGTGTTCCCGGTGGTGTTCTTCCCCGACAGCGACCCGCTGACCGGCACACTGCTGGCGTTCTCCACCTACGCCGTCGGCTACGTCGCCCGGCCCATCGGCGGATTCGTCTTCGGCCGCCTGGGCGACATCATCGGCCGCAAACAGCTGCTGGTGATCACGCTGCTGCTGATCGGCGTCACGACCTTTCTCATCGGGCTGATCCCCAGCTACGCCTCGATCGGTGTGGCCGCGCCCATCCTGCTGGTCGCCATGCGCTTCGCCCAGGGGGTGGCCGTGGGCGGCGAGTGGGGTGGTGCGGTGCTGCTGTCCAGCGAGTACGGCGACCCGAAACGACGAGGCTTCTGGGCCTCGGCGGCTCAGGTGGGGCCGCCCGCGGGCAACCTGCTGGCCAACGGCGCCCTGGCCGTCCTGACCTTGGCCTTCTCCGATGAGCAGTTCGAGGCCTGGGGCTGGCGCCTGGCGTTCCTGCTCTCGGCGGTGCTGATCGGCTTCGGCCTGTGGATCCGCCTCAAGCTGGAGGACACCCCGGTGTTCAAGGCGCTGCAGGAGAGCGGCGACCGTCCCGAGGCTCCCATCAAGGACGTCTTCACCACGCAGACCCGGCCCCTGATCGCCGCCATCCTGTCGCGGATCGCACCCGACGTGATGTACGCGTTGTTCACCGTCTTCTCGATCACCTACGGCACCCTGCAACTCGGCATGGACCGCAGTGAGGTGCTGATCGCCATCCTGATCGGCTCGGCCTTCCAGCTGGGTCTGATCCCATTGGCCGGTGCGGTGTCCGACCGGTTCAACCGCCGCCTGGTCTACGGTGTGGCCGCGGTGGGCGGCGTGATCTGGACGCTGATCTTCTTCCTGTTGATCGACACCGGGTCGTTCCCGCTGCTGGTGCTGGGCGTGGTGATCGGCCTGGCGTTCCACTCGTTCATGTACGGCCCGCAGGCCGCCTTCGTCACCGAGCAGTTCACCGTGCCGCTGCGCTCCACCGGGTCATCGCTGGCGTACACCATCGCCGGTGTCTTCGGCGGTGCCATCGCCCCGCTGCTGTTCACCTATCTGCTGGACGCCACCGGCGGCTGGCCCGCGATCCTCGGCTACATCGCCGTGGTGGGTGTGCTGACCGTGATCGGTCTGCTGTTGGGGCGCAATCCCGACAGCGCCGAGGAGGAGCACTACCGGGAGATGGCCGAATCCGCTACGCCTGCAACAGGATCTGCAACGTGATCTTCAGGTGCTCGTCGATGGTGCGGTGAGCCAGGTGTTCGTCGCCGCCGGCCAGCGCGTCGACGATGCGCTGATGTTCGGAGCAGACATCCCGGCGGCGCTGGTGCCCGTGCAGCAGCGCGGTCAGTCCGACGCGCAGCTGGCGGGCACGCAGCCCGGCGTAGGTGCGTGAGAGCAGGTCGCTGCCGGCGGCGTCGATGAGGATCTGATGAAACCGGGTGTCGAGTTCGATGAACTTCTGCGCCGCCCCGTCGTGGTCGGAGTCGCTGAGGTGATCCTGGTCGGCCAACGTCGACTGCATCTGCGCCACCGGCGAGCTGCCGGCCCGCAGGCAGGTCGACGCGGCGTGGCGTTCCAGCGCTCCGCGCAGGTCCATCAATTCGGTGATCTGCCGACCGGACATCGCGGGCACGAACACCCCGCGCTTGGGCACCATCTCGACCAGACCTTCGGCCTGCAACGTCAGCAGGGCCTCGCGCACCGGGGTGCGCGACACCCCGATCTGGGTGGCCAACTGCTGCTCGTTGAGGAACGTCCCAGTCGCGGCGGGTGAGCTGAGCACCTGGTCACGCAAGTAGGCATACGCCCGGTCGCGGCCCGAAAGGGATTGCATACCGAATGTATACCTCACGGTGCCGCTTGATCGGCCTAGCGCGGAACATTAATTCGCCGGCCGTCGTTGACCTGACCGGTATAGTTGATCTTCCTGCTGAGAGTCAGCGGGGGTGCGAGGGGCTGAACGGTTTCGACTTCGCGCATCGAATCAAGGGAAGCGTGCCGGTGCAGACAACTGACCACCGTAAGCGTCGTTGTAACCAATTAAGCGCCGATTCCAATCAGCGCGATTACGCTCTCGCTGCCTAAGCGAAGCTAATCCGTCAGACCGGGAGAGCCCTCGGCCCGGACCCTGGCGTCATCTAGAGGGACCCACCCACGGGTTCGGTCGCGGGACCCGTGGGGACATCAAACAGCGACTGGGATCGTCATCTCGGCTTGTTCACGTGACCGGGAGATCTGAGTAGAGACACAGTGAACTGCGCACGGAGAAGTCTTGAGGGAATGCCGTAGGACCCGGGTTCGATTCCCGGCAGCTCCACCAGAGAAAGCCGCAGGTCAGACGACCTGCGGCTTTTCTGTTGCGCGGTGGGCTGGCACCCAATCTGTCACGCTGTGCGGCGTGGATCTGATGTGGAGTGTCGTGGCGGTCACCGTCGCGACGTTCACCGTGCTGCTGGCGGTGCGTCGCGCGGTGATGGCGGTCAGCGCGCTGGTGTTCTCCCGCTATGTCGCTGTCGGCGGGCTGGTGGCCCTGCGCACGCAATGCACCGAGGGCGGCGACACCCGCATCCGGTTCGAGGTCGGCGGCCCCGGCGTCTTCCACAACGTCACGATGCAGTTGCTCGGAGCACCACCGAGCGATCCGCCGACGGTACGGCACACCATGGCCGCCGGTGATGCGGCGATCGAATGGACCTTCCCGACACCCGAGGAAGCGGACGCCCGGGTGCTGGTGACCTGGGTGCGGCCGTATCTGCAGGGCGTCGAGTCTGAGGCGCTGGCTGCGGTGCTGCACACCGGCCGGCTCTACGAATGGCGGTGGTACTCCGAGACCAACCGCTACCTGCGCACCATCACTCGGTTCTGTGCCCGGCGGGGCTGGCTGCCGGGCGTTGCGCTGCGCGAGGTGCCGCTATACGGCAGGTGGCGCCGTACCTCATCGAACAGCAGTGCCGATTTCCTGGGCCCGGCGGCCACCAGCCCGCCGATGCGCTGAGCCCGGGCCATCAGCGACACTGCCAGCGTCCCGCACAGGAAGCCGATCAGAAAGATCCCGCGTACTCCGCGCTTGCGTCGCCGTGACAGCGCCGAACCGGCGTACCCGCACACCGAGGCGGTCGCTGCAACGCCCAGCAGGAGCAGCGCGAGTTCCATGACTCCCACCCGGCGATCCCATCACCTTCGCCGGGACGCGCGGAAGGGCCGTGACCGAACCGAGCGGCAACCGTGACAGCCGCGTTCACGGCCGGCGGGGGTCGATCAGGGTGACGCCCACCGGCGCGGCCTGGCCGACCGTCGGCAGCAGGGCTGCGCCCTCGGCCAATCCCACCTCCCGCTCCACCAGCGCCTGCGGACGCAGACGGCCGGCGCTCACGAGTTCGAGCATGGGCGGATAGTCCCGCGCGGACATCCCGTGGCTGCCCAGTAGATCCAGCTCCCAGGCGATCACCCGGTCCATCGGAACGCCAGGGTGCCCATCGACATTGGGCAGCAGGCCGAGCTGGACGTGGCGGCCCTGCCTGCGCAGGCTCAGGATGGAGTCCGCGCATGTGCTGGCCGAACCCACGGCATCCAACGCGACGTGGCTGCCGCCGCCGGTCAGTTCATGGATCTGCGCGGGCACGTCCCGACCGTCGGCCAACACCGTGTGCTCGGCGCCGAGGGTGCGGGCCAGCTCCAGCGCCGCGGCGGTGCGGTCCACGGCGATCACCCGCGCGCCGGCTGCGACGGCGATCAGCACCGCGCTCAAGCCGATTCCGCCGACGCCGATCACGGCCACCCACTGTTCGGGCGCGACCCGGGCGCGGGCGGTCAGTGCCCGGTAGGCGGTGGCGAACCGGCATCCGAGACCGGCGGCTGCGGCGTCGCTGATTCCGTCGGGCACGGCGACCAGGTTCACGTCGGCGGCGTGCACGGCCACCAGTTCGGCAAACGAGCCCCAGTGGGTGAAGCCGGGCTGCGTCTGCGCCGGACACACCTGCGCCTGGCCGGCGACGCACCATGGGCAGATCCCGCATCCGCAGACGAAGGGTGTCGTCACGCGCTGGCCGACCGTCCAGTGCCGCACCTGCGCTCCGACCGCGGCGACCACACCCACCAGCTCGTGTCCGGGAACGTGCGGCAGGGCCACGCCGTCGTCGTGGCCGGCCCAGGCGTGCCAGTCGCTGCGGCACAGGCCGGTGTTGTGTACCTCGATGACCACCCCGCCCGCCGAGGGCGCCGGGTCTGCCACCGTCTGAACCTGGACGGGTCCACCGAATTCCTCGAACAGCACTGCGCGCATGAGCGACAAAGGTACTGGCGCTCAGCCTCGGCGCAGGATGTCGAAGGCTTCGGTGATCAGATCTGCGCGCGTGACCTGGGTGTCCTCGCCGAGGTACCAGCGCCGGATTCCCGCGCTGCGCAGCGCGCCGACGGCGCAACGGGCCAGCACCTCGCTGCGGAACCGGGGATCGGGGGTGGCGGGCAGCCGGTCGGCGATGGCGTCGGCGATGTGCTGTTCGAACCGCAGCAGCAACCCGGGGGTGGATTTCTCCAGCTTCGGGCCCGGCGGCCCGTCCTGGAACAGCCAGGACAGCGAATTGGCCTCTGGGAGTTGCTCTCCGAGCTCGAGTATGGCGTTGCGGACCGCATCCAGCGGTGACTCTGCGGCCGGGCGGCGACGGATGGTGTCGGCCAGCACCGGCAGCCGCGCTTCGATGTCCTCGATCAGCAGCGCTTCTTTGCCGGCGAAGTAGCGGAAGAAGGTCCGCTCGGTCACCCCCGCGGCGTCGGCGATGTCGCGCACCGTGGTCGCGGCGTAGCCATCGCGTGCGAACAGTGTGTCGGCGGCGTCCTGAATGGCGCGGCGGGTGGCGATCTTGTGTGCCTCGCGCCTGCCGATGTCGTCGCTCATGCGGCAACTATAGAAAAATCTTGTCAGGACTGACAGTTTGTCTTAAAGTGTCAGTCATGACAGATTCACGGCGACTGCGGATCGGATATCTCGCGGCGGGTGCAGTGTTCGGGGCGCTGTGGATCTCCCGCAGCGGCGACCCGCTCTGGGAGACGGTGCTGCGTCTCCTGGTGATCATGGGTGTGGCGATGGCGCTGTCAGCAGTACTGCGGCGCTGGGCAGCGCGGCGGGGCCGGACCGTGCCGGAGCACTCGATCGGCAGGTTCCTGATCGCCAAGCTGGGACTATTGCTGTTGGCGGTGGTGGCAGGGTTGATGTTGCAACCATGGGTGTCCGGCGCCGATCTCTGGATCGGGGTGGGAATGTGCGCGCTGGTGGCGGTCGCGGGGCCGATGCTGCACCCATGGCTGGCCGGAAGTGGGCCCCGCACGCCGGTTACCGTCTGAGAAGCCGTGACGCTCATGGACTTTCAGGGAACCATCCACACCGACATCCGAGACTCCACCCCCGACTGGACGCCCTACCGGGCGCCGTCGGCACCGACCGGTGCGCCCAACGTGCTCTACCTGCTTTTTGACGACGTCGGCATCGCGACGTGGGACTCATTCGGTGGACTGGTCGACATGCCCAACCTGCGCCGCCTGGTCGAGCGCGGCACCCGGCTGAGCCAGTTCCACACCACGGCGCTGTGTTCGCCGACCCGCGCAGCCCTGCTGACCGGGCGCAACCCCACCTCCGTCTCGGTGGCGTCCGTGGTGAACATGGCACAGGGGTTCCCGGGCCACAGCGGGCGCATCCCGGCCGAGACGGCGCTGATACCCGAGGTTCTCAGCCAGCGTGGCTGGTCCACCTACGCGGTGGGCAAGTGGCACCTGGCGCCGCCGGAAGACTGTCACCCTGCTGGGTCGCGCCGGTACTGGCCGCTGAGCCGCGGATTCGACCGCTTCTACGGATTCCTCGACGGCATGACCGACCAGTGGTACCCGAGCCTGGTCAGCGACAGTGCCCACATCGATCCGCCGGCCACTCCGGAGCAGGGCTACCATCTGTCGAAAGACCTGGCCGACAATGCCATTCGCTTCCTGCGTGATCATCGCGCCGCCGCGCCCGACAAGCCGTGGTTCCTGTATCTGTGCCCCGGCGCCGGGCACTCCCCGCACCAGGCTCCCGCCGAGTGGGCCGATCGGTACCGGGGTCGATTCGACATGGGTTACGAGCGCTACCGCGAGATCGTACTGGCCAATCAGAAAGAGCTGGGTCTGATTCCGGCCGACACCGAGCTGTCGCCGCGCAACCCCTATGCCGATCGCACCGCCGTCGACGGCACCCCTTGGCCGGCAGGTGACACCGTGGTGCCGTGGGATCAGCTGAGCGCCGACGAGCAGAGGATCTCCACCCGCATGGCCGAGGTGTTCGCCGGATTCCTCAGCTACACCGACGCGCAGATCGGCCGGGTCCTCGACTTCCTGGACAGCAGCGGGCAGACGGACAACACCATCGTGGTCGTCATGTCCGACAACGGCGCCAGCGGGGAAGGCGGACCGCTGGGGGCGCTGCGGGACTGGATGCCACGGGCCCGCAGTGCCGAGGCCACCGAGAGCGCGCTGGCTGCACTGGCTGAGTTCGGCGGCCCTGGAACACAACTGAACTACTCGACCGGGTGGGCCATGGCGTTCAACACCCCCTACAAGATGTTCAAGCGTTACGCCTCGCACGAAGGCGGGATTGCCGATCCCTGCATCGTCTCCTGGCCGGCCGGGTTGCCCGGCCGCGGCGACGTCCTGGACGCCTATGTCCACGTCAGCGACGTCACGCCGACGATCTATCACCTGCTCGGCCTGCCGGCGCCGGACACCGTGCGGGGGATCCCGCAGAAACCGCTGGAGGGCACCAGCTTTGCCGACTGCCTGCGCGGAGGGGAACCGTCGGCCAAATCGACGCAGTTCTACTCCATGGCGGGCACCCGCGGCATCTGGCACGACGGGTGGTTCGCCAATACGGTGCACCCGCCGACATCGTTCGCGCCCCGCGGCTGGTCACACTTCGACGACGACCGGTGGGAGCTCTACCACATCGCCGGCGATCGCAGCCAGATCAGGGACCTGGCCGGCACTCATCCGGCCAAGCTGGCCGAGCTGATCGCACTCTGGCACGAGAAAGCCGTTGATTTCCAAGCATTTCCACTCAACGACCGCGGCGCCGGCGAGTTGGTCGCCCTCGCCTCGGGCAGCGACACCAGTGCAGTGACCTGTTACCCCGACACCCCGGCCTGGCACACCCCCATGGGTGGGCTGATCCGGGGCCGGTCCTTCACGATGCGGGCCCGGGTGCGGGTCGAGGCGCCGGACGCGCACGGGGTGCTCTACAGCCAGGGCGACCGTGCGGGTGGCCAGGTGTTGTTCCTGCACGGTGCCCGGGTGCACTGGGCCTGCGTGGTGGACGGGCACGAGCAGGTGCTGATCGCCGCGTCGGCATGCGCCCCGGGCGCCGATCACGACATCACTCTGCGGTTCACCCGGACCGGGGCCGTGAACGGCACCCTGACCGTGGTCGGCGACGCCGAGCTGCGGATCGACGGGCAGCCGGCCGGATCGCGTGGGGCAGTGCAGATGACCGGTCTGGACATGTTGCAACCGGTATCGGCCGGTCGCAGCGTGGCCCACCCGGTGTCCCGGAGTTACGCCTCGCCCTTCGCTCTACGGGATGCCGTGCTCGACGTCGTGACCCTCGATATCCACGGCTCAGCAGAGCCGCACACTGCGCATGCCGTGGACGTCGGCTTCGCTCGCGACTGACCCGTCACACCGGGTGCATGTCAGCCAGCACCCGCGACGCGATGGCCGCGTGACCGGCGTCGCCGACGTGCACCCGGTCGGGTTCCAGCATTGCCGGGTCGATGACCGGGGTGGGGCGGATCAAAGAGATGAATTCGCCGCCCACCGAACGCACGGCCTCCCGCACCACCTGATCGAAGTTGTAGCGCTCGGGTGTCAGCGCGTCCGGGAAGGACGGGCCCAGGCCGATGATGCGCGCCCGCGGCACCCGTGAACGCAGCTGCACGAAGAAGTTGCTGACCCCGGCGAACAGCTCGCTGCGATTTCGATCCAGTATCGGCTGGTCGTTCTGTCCGCCGGCCACCACCACGATGTCCGGGCGTAGCGCGGTGACCTCGTCGAGCTGGCCGAAGTAGTTGGGCCGGTTCTCGAAGGTGGTGAGGTAGCCGGTTCCGCCCTCGCCGACATTGAACTCCAACCAGCCCATCTTGTTGGCCACCAGCGAGGTCCAGCGCTTGTCCTTGGCGGAGGCGCCGGATCCCCAGGTGTAGGAGTCACCGATGAACGCCACCACCGGAAACGACCCGGGCGCGGCGGTTGCGTGGCCGCCGACAGAGCCGCCCACCACGGCCAGCACCACCAACGCGCCCAGCACTTTCCGGAGTTTCATCGGGCGCCATTCTGGCAGATCGGCCCCCTTCGTGCGGGCGGGCGTGGCAGCGTCGAACCGGAGTCACAGCGGTTGCCCAGTGTGTCCTGGGCTGCCACTGTGAAGTCAGCAGACACGCAGAGCTCGGCCCTGGGGGAGGACGTCATGTCGGTTCGCACGGTGAGAGCGTCGCTCGCGCTGCTGGTTCTGTTACTCCCCGCATGTGGCGGGCAGGACGCCGCCGCGCCCGCACCGTCGGGACCCTGTGACGCGGGCGCCGCCGTCGGCACCGAGGCCACCGGAGACACCGAGGACAGCGACCCCGCTGCGCCCGAGGTGGCCACCGGATACCGCTCGGACATGACGGCCGTCCGTACCGCCACCTACGCGGTGGCGACGGCCAACCCGCTGTCCACCCGGGCGGCTTGCGAAGTGCTGCGCGACGGGGGCACTGCGGCGGATGCGCTGGTCGCGGCGCAGGCGGTACTCGGACTGGTGGAACCGCAGTCTTCCGGGATCGGCGGTGGCGGCTTCCTGTTGTATTTCGACGCCGCGTCCGGGCAGGTGCAGGCGTACGACGGGCGGGAGACGGCGCCGGCGGCCGCGGGGGAGAACTACCTGCGCTGGGTCGACGATGTCGACCGCACCGAGCCGAAACCGGATGCGCGGGCCTCAGGCCGTTCCATCGGGGTCCCGGGCGTGGTGCGCATGCTGCAGGACGTCCACGATGCGCACGGTACGACGCCGTGGCCCGATCTGTTCGACCCCGCGGTGGCCCTGGCCGACGACGGCTTCGACATCAGCCCGCGGTTGGCCGCCGCCATCGACAGCGCTGCCGAACAGCTGAGCCTGGACCCGGCCGCGGCGGCCTACTTCCTCGATGAGCAGGGCAACCCGAAGACCGAAGGCACCCGCCTGACCAACCCGGCCTACGCCAAGACGCTCGGCGTCCTGGCCACCGACGGGGCCGACGGCTTCTACACCGGTCCGCCGGCCGAGAGCATCGTCGCGGCCGCCGCGGACACCTCCGGCGACCGGACCCCGAGCCTGATGACCACCGAAGATCTGGCCGCGTACACCGCGACCGCGCGGGAACCGCTGTGTACCCCGTACCGCGGCAAGGAGATCTGCGGCATGCCCCCGCCGTCGTCCGGAGGCATCGCCGTGGCCGCCACCCTCGGCAGCCTCGAGCGGTTCCCGATGAACGAGCACGGACCGGAGAACCTCGACCTGAACGGGGGCCGACCGTCGGTCATGGGTGTGCATCTGATCGCCGAAGCCGAGCGGCTGGCGTATGCCGACCGGGACAAGTACGTGGCCGACACCGATTTTGTGCCGCTGCCCGGTGGTACCCCCGAAACACTGCTCAACAGCGAGTATCTGGCGGGCCGGGCAGCGCTGATCTCGCCCGACCGCAGCATGGGCACCGCGCAGCCGGGACAGTTCGGGCCGCCCACCACACCGATGCCGCCCACTCCCGAGCACGGCACCAGCCACCTCAGCGTCGTCGACTCCCAGGGCAACGCCGCGTCGTTCACCACCACTGTCGAGTCGGCGTTCGGGTCCTTCCACATGGTCGACGGGTTTCTGCTGAACAACCAGCTCACCGACTTCTCGGCCGAACCTGCCGGCCCGGACGGGGTTCCGGTGGCAAACCGGGTGGAACCCGGTAAACGACCGCGCAGCTCGATGGCGCCCACCCTGGTGTTCGAACCGACCGGATCCGGACGCCGACTGTACGCAGTGGTGGGCTCGCCCGGCGGCTCGGTGATCATCCAGTTCGTCGTCAAAACCCTGGTGGGGATGCTGGATTGGGGCATGGACCCGCAGCAGGCGGTCTCGATGGTGGACTTCGGCGCCGCCAACGATCCGGAGACCAACGTGGGCGGGGAGCATCCCGCCATCAACACCGCCGACGACGGCGCCGACGACCCGTTGGTGCAGGGTCTGCGCGAGCTCGGCCACCAGGTGGACCTCGCCGACCAGTCCAGCGGACTCTCGGCCATCGTCCGCAGCGATCCGGGGTGGATCGGCGGCGCCGACCCGCGCCGCGAAGGCATCGTCCTGGGAGACACCCGATGAGCGACACCGCCGGCCCCGCCGTCAGGGGGATCCATCACATCTCGATCACCGTCACCGACATCGAAGCCAGCATGGCCTGGTATCAGAGGCTTCTCGGTGCCCAGCGGGTGCCGGTGAAGTTCCCGCACCTCGACTGCGAGGACACCGGTTACGGCGAACTCCTGATCGACCCACGGTCCGGAGTGGCGATCGGGCTGCACACCAACACCGGCAACGACGGACGGTCGTTCGACGAGGCCCGCACCGGCCTGGACCACATCGCCCTGGCTGTGGGAAGCCGCGCCGACCTCGAGGCCTGGACCCAGTGGCTCGACCGACTCGGGATCGAGCACTCCGGGATCAGGACCGGGCAGGATCCGGTCCCGTATGCCTCCCTGGTGTTCCGCGACCCCGACAACATCCAGCTCGAGTTGTTCGTCACCGCTTGACGGCCATCACTGAGGACCGAGGCCCATCAACTCGGTCACGTGGTGGTCGCGGCCGGCCAGGTAACCACCGTCGACGGCCAGGGCCTGCCCGCTGACAAAGCTGGCGTCGGCGGACAACAGGAAGGTGGCCACGGCGGCCACCTCGTCGGCGCGGCCGAACCGGCGCAGCTTGTGTTCGTGCCGCAGACCATCCTTCACCTGTTCCATGCCGGGGATGTCGATCACCGACTCGAACAGTGGCGTCTCGATGAACCCGGGACAGACGGCATTGGCGCGAATCCCGCTGGGGCCGTAGTCGATGGCGGCGTTCTTCGTCAGCAGCACCACGCCACCCTTGGCCGCGTTGTAGGCGCTGCCGCCCGCAGTGCCTTCCAGGCCCTCGATGCTGGACAGCGTGACGATGGCGCCCCGTTCGCCGCCCACGCGGTCCTGCTGTATCATCTGCGCCAGTGCTGCGCGCAGCACCACGAACGTGCCCTTGAGGTTGATGTCCACGACCCGGTCCCATTCCTCGTCGGTGACGAGGTGCGCGGGCCCGCCGCCGGCCACCCCCGCCGCGTGCACCACGCCGTCCAGCCGCCCCGTCTGCTCGACCACCGCGGCCACCGCGGCCTCCACGGCGGAGCCGTCGCGGATGTCACCGCGGTGGTGGTGGAAGCGGGGATCGCCGGCCGGGGGCTGCTCGGACAGGTCGAGTCCCACCACCGTCGCACCCTCGTCGAGCAGCCGGCGCACGGTCGCCGCGCCGATACCCGATGCAGCGCCGGTGACCAGAACGCCCATGTTGTCGAACCTCGCCATCGTTCACCCTTTCCGAGACGTCGTCTCGAAATGTCATACACCCGCCACCGCCGCTGGCGTAGGGTCGGCCGCGGAACGGAGGAACGTCGATGACCGCTGCGCCGCCACGCCCCGCCCTGGCCGAGACCGCCCGGACCCTGCGAGATCTGGTCCGGGCCGAAGCCGCCGAGAGTGAACGGCTGCGCACCCTGTCGCCCCCGCTGGTCGACGCCATGTGGAGCAGTGGGCTGATGACCGCGCTGAATCCGGTGCAGGCGGGCGGTCTGGAACCGACGCTGCCGGAGATGATCGAGACCTGGATCGAGATGGCCTGGCAGGACGGCTCTTTCGGCTGGACCGGAATCGCGAACCTGCCGTCGTCGTTCGCCGCGGCCACCTATCTGCCGGATCAGGGTTTCGCCGAGGTGTTCACCGCCAACGGCAATCAGGTCACCATGGGCGGCCAGTTCGCTCCCAACGGGCAGGGTGCGGTCACCGAGGGCGGGTACCGGCTCTCCGGCGCGTGGAACTTCGGATCCGGCACCGGCCACTCCCAATACGTGGCCGCGGGCTTCCTGCCGATGGACGGCGGCGAGATGCGCTGGATTGCCGACGGTGTGCCCGAGTTGATGGTGGCGCTGCTGCCGCGGCACGAGGTGACCTTCACCGATGGCTGGTTCGTGCAAGGGCTCAAGGGCACGGGTTCGTTCGACTACACCGTGGCCGACGTCTTCGTGCCCGAGCACCGCACCTTCCGGCTGTTCAGCCGGGAACCCCTGCGCGGCACCAGCCCCGCCGGCCGGATGGGCATGATGGCGGTCACCGCCGCAGGCCACGCAGCCTGGGCGCTCGGCGTCGCCAAGAGCATGCTCGACGATGTCCAGGAGCTCGCCGCCACCAAGTTTCGGATGTCCGACATGGCGGCGCTGGCCGGCCGGCCCACGTTCCAGAAGGGCCTGGCCCATCACGTGGCGGCCTGGCGCGCGGCGCGGCTGTTGGTGCTCGATGCGTTCGGATCCGCCGAGGACGCGGTGGCGCGGGGCGACGACCTGACCCCGACCATGCGTGCCGACATGCGGGTGGCCGCGGTCTACGCCACCGACGTGGCCCGCGACAGTGCCCAGTGGGCGCACCTGGCCGCAGGGACCAGCTCGATCCGGGAGGGCAGCCGGCTGGAGCGGGCGTTCCGCGACCTGTACACCGGCACCCAGCACGCATTCATCAGCGAGAAGGTGGCCATCGACTCAGCGCAGGTGTGGTTGGGCGTGATGGACGATCACTTCTCACTCTGACACCGCGAACGCGGGTGCGACGAACCGGGCGAGCAGGGTGTGTTCGGAGTCCGGGTCCGGCCAGAACAGCAGGGAAAGAACAACTCTCGCGATCCACCGCGCGCACTGTTTGTCGTCCGATGCGACGCCGGCCAGCTCGGTGGCGAAGGCGGTGACCGCCGCCGACTCGGTGATCCAGGTCGAACTCTGCTGCGCCGACTCCAGAAACAGCCGTCCGGCCGGGTCATCGCGGATCTGTGCGACGGCGACCTCGATGGCCGTGATCACCCGCCGGTCGCCGGACATGCCGCGCACGGCGTGGCGGACGTTGTCCACGATGCGGGTGGCCGACCGGACGAGCACCGCTTCCCGGATCTGTTGTGTGCCGCCCACGTATCGGTACACGGTGGCGCGGGAGCAGTGCGTCTCGGCAGCCAGCTTGTCCACCGACAACGCGTCGCCACCGTCGCGGGCGATCAGTTCGGCGGCGGCGTCGTAGAGGTGTTCGGCGGCCGCTGCCCTGCGGCCCTCGCGGAACAGCCAGTCCTCCGGCATGGTCACCTCCTGAGATGGATCCCCGAAGTATCTCACCGCTGAGACAGATCGATCATGTCATCTCCGTGTTCATGCAGTTCAGGGTGGCGCACTGAGACCAGGGCGGCGCGTGCCGGCGGCGCGAGGTCTCGACCTGTCCCGGCATCGTTGACCGGGGCGATCCTGGCTGGTCACGATGTGTTGGTGCTCGACGACCCCGCGTGCTTCTTCACTGACCACGCGATCCAGGACCCCTACCCCCTGTACCGCCGACTGCGGGAAGCCGGCCCGGTGCACCGTATCGGTGATGCAGGTTTTCATCTGGTCTGCAGCTGGGCGGCCGTCGACGAGGCGATCAAGAGACCTCAGGTCTTCTCCTCGAACCTCACGGCCACCATGACCTACCGCGACGGCCAGGTGGTGCCGTTCGAGTTGGACGGCCTCGGCGGGCCGAGCCACGCGCTGGCGACTGCAGACGATCCCGCCCATGCGCTGCACCGCAGGCTGCTGGTGCCGCACCTGGCCGCCAGACGACTACCGGCACTGGAGCGCCTGATCACCGATACCTTCGACCGCCTGTGGGAGCAAGGCTGCACCGACGGCCACATCGAGTGGATGGGCGCGCTGGCCAACCGGCTGCCGATGATCGTGGTCGCGAGGCTGATCGGCGTTCCCGAGGACGACGTGGACGCGTTGATCCGCTGGGCCGGGGCCAGTACCCACATGCTCGACGGGCTCATCGACGACGACGGTCTGGCCGCATCGGGGGCCGCGGCCATGCAACTCGGCGGCTACATCGCCGAGCACTTCACCACGGCACTTGCAGAACCCCGCGACAACCTGCTCGGTGCACTGGCAACCGCCTGCGCCGCAGGCGAAGTGGACCCGCAAACGGCTCAGCTGATGATGATCATCCTCTTCAGCGCCGGCGGTGAGTCCACCGGATCGCTGCTGGGAAACGCGCTGTGGACCATGGCCACCCGGCCCGATGTCTGGCAGGCCCTGCGCGACAACCCCGCCCTCATCCCGGATTTCATCGAGGAGGTGCTGCGGTTCGAACCACCGTTTCGCGGACATTACCGCCACGTCCTCGCCGACACAGAGCTGGGCGGCGTCGACCTGGCCGCCGGCTCCCGGCTGCTCCTGCTGTGGGGTGCCGCCAACCGCGATCCGGCGCAGTTCGCGCGCCCTGACGAGTTCCGGCTGCAGCGCCCAGGTGGCAAGAGCCACCTGGCTTTCGGCAGGGGCGCGCACTTCTGCATCGGCGCTGCACTGGCGCGATTGGAAGCCCGCATGGTGTTGCGCCGGGTGCTGGACCGGGTCCGCACCCTGGAGGCGACTGAGGTGGGGCCGTGGCTGCCCAGCATCCTGATCCGGCGGCGGGAGTACCTCCACCTCACCGTCGGCTGATCAGTCCCAGCGCTTCAGTTCCGGTATCGGCGAAGGTCACCAGCTGGGCGAGCGGCAGGGGCAGGAAACCTTCGGCCTCCATCCGGCGCAGCTGGATGATCAGCCCGTCGTAGAAGCCCGCGGTGTTCAGCAACACGACGGGCAGCGTATGCAGGCCGTGCTTCTTCTGCTCCAGGACCTCGGTGGCCTCGTCCAGGGTGCCCAACCCGCCGGCCAGGATGACGATGGCATCGGATCGGCTCAGCATCAACGCTTTTCGTGCCGCAAGGTCCGTGGTCACCACCATCTCGTGGGCGCCTGGCCGGGCCAGGTGGGCCAGGAATTCCACCGAGATCCCCAGCAGCCCGCCGCCGGAGTCCGTCACGCTGTCGGCGAGCACCCGCATCAGCCCGGTGTCGGACCCACCCCACACCAGGGTGTGCCCGCCGGCGCCGATCGCGGCACCGAGCTCGCGCGCGGCGTCGGTGTAGCGTTCGTCGAGGTCGGCGGCCGAGAGGAACACGCAGATGTTGGTCACGACTGCCCGCTCTCGCGCCTGGCCTTCGCCCGCCGTTTGCCCTCGTGCATGGCCGCCACCCGCGCCACCGGGATGGTGCGGCCGTGCGCAATCAGGTCGGCCGGAAGCTGTTGTGCGGCAGGCATGTACTCCATCCACGGATCGCGGCTGCCGAGCGCGTCGATCGCGGTCCGCACGGTGAACTCACCCGGGCTCACCCGGTCCAGGTCGGACCAGGACAGCGGGAAGGACACCGGTGTACCGGGCCGCAGGCGCGGACTGTAGGCCGCCGCCACCGTGGCCCCGCCGGCGCGGGTGGCGTCGACGAAGACCTTGCCACCCCGGTCTTCGACGATGAACGCCGTGGTGGCCAGGTCGGGGTCCAGCGCCGCGGCGCGGGCCGCCAGCGCCCGGGTGGCGGCGGCGACGTCGTCGGCCGGCGTCTGCGTGATCGGTACAAATATGTGCACGCCGCGTGAGCCGCTGGTCTTGACCGCACCGTCGAGGCCGCTGTCGCGCAGCGCTCCGCGCACCAGGTGCGCGACCGCCACCACCGCCGAAAACGGGGCGCCGTCGGGTGGATCCAGGTCCAGCACCAGGTGGGTGGGCCGGTAGATGTCATCGACCAGCCCGAGGGTCGGGTGGTACTCGACCGCGCGCTGGTTGCCCAGCCACAACAGTGTGCGCCGGTCGTCGCACACCGCGTAGTGGATGTCGCGCCTGGATGTTTCCGCCCACATCGACACCGTGCGTACCCAGTCGGGGGTGTACTTGGGAACGTTCTTCTGCATGAAGGGCGACCGGCCGCGCAGCACCCGCAGCACGGTCAGGGGGCGATCGGCCAGCACCGGCAGCAGACGATCGGCCACTGCGTCGAGGTAATCGATCAGGTCTCGCTTGGTGGCACCGGAGTCCGGCCCCAACGGCTGATCGAGGTTCGACAGCTCCACGCCGGCCCGCGCCTCGTGCGTGCTCATGGCTTCACCCTACGGTGGAGGCATGACTGTGGTTCTCGCCATCAAGTGCGCCAACGGCATCGTGTTGGCATCCGACTCCCAGATCACCGATCCCGGCCGGGGGTTGAGTTATCCCGCTCAGAAGCTGCACCCTCTCGGCAGCCATGCCGCGTGGGGCGGCAGCGGCTCGCGCGCGGTGCTCTACGACATCGAGCAGATCCTGCGCGACGAGGGTGACGCCATCATGGAGGCCCGCAACATCGGTCACGCTCTGCAGGCCAAGGCCCTTCCGGTGTTCCGGCACCACTACGCCGAGTTCATCGAACAGGTACCAGGCGAGGAGAAGGCCGGCACTCCCGCCACCTATCTGCTGGCCGCGGGATACGTCGGCGAGACCCCGTTCATCATCGATGTAGACCCCAACGGCCTGCTGGGCCACCACGAGGAGACCGGCTTTCAGGCCATCGGCAGTGGGGCGCCGATGGCGCAGCAGGCGCACGCACTGCTGTCCCACATCCGCATGACCGAACGCGATCTCGACCACGGTGTGGTGGCCGCGCTGCGGGTGCTCGACGCGCTGGACGCATCCTCGCCGAGCGTCGGTGGGCCGATGGACATCTGCCGCCTGACCCCCGACGGCGCCGACCATCTGAGCCCCGACGAGGTGAACGCCGTGCGCGCCGACGTCAGCCGGTGGGTGCAGCTCGAGCAGGACGCACTCGACCGGCTGTTCGACTGACCGTGCGGCCCCTGATCACCGAGAGCGCAACGCGTAAATTCGCTCGGCGTACACCAGATCGTCACGCCACAACCGGTTGGCGGCCAAGCGCATGAACGGCGCTGCGACCGCCGTGGCCCGCGGCGCATAGGAGAACCGGGGCCGGTCCGAGTGGGCGATGACCGCTTCGATCACCGCGGTGCGCGGCCGGCCATCAGGGCCGGGGCCCAGCGGCGTGGCATGGGTTTCCACCACACTGCCCGCGCCCTCGCCCTCCACGATGTGCATCACGATGGTGCGCGGCTCGGGGCAGGTGAATTCGGCGATCACAGGTATTCCGACCCTGCCGATGTGGAAGGTGACCGCGACGACGAAGCGGTCGAGGTGCTCGGGCAGGTCGCGCTCGGCCGGCGGATGGTCGAGAACCTCGAGGCGGGCGAAGGAGTACGGGTGGAACCACGCGCCGTGCCAGGGGTCCAGCCTGTTGGAGATGATGTCACGCGGTTCGCACACCCCGGTCAGTGTGGTGACCGCCGAGAGGCGCGGCGCGGGCGGGCGCACCGGCAGAATCGGTGTGTCCGTCGGTGTTTCACCTCCCACGCGGTCGAGGCGCACCCACGCCAGCACACCGTCGTCGTGCGCGGGGAACGGGGACCAGTTCTCCCGCGCGTGGCCGGTGAGCCGCAGACCGTGCCAGGGGCACACCAACGCCCCGCGGTCGACGGTGGCAGTACACAGGTCCGCGCCCAGGTGAGGGCAGGCCGCAGGCGCGACGTGCAGCGTCCGGTCAGTGCCCCGCCAGGCCACCAGTTCAGTCCCCGCGATGGTGACACCGAAGGGTGACGTTCCGATGTCGTCGGAGGCGCCGATGACAAACCAGTTGCCGCTGGGCCGCTCCAGTGCGCGCGACAGCGCGGTGTCGATGATTGCGGGGTCGGCATCTCGCCAGGTGGCGCGTTGCTGCGTCCACGGCGTCTTCGGCAGCAACTGGAACGGGATGGCTTTTGCTGCGCGCTGCAGGAAACCGGCCATTCACGCCGCCCTGGTGTGCCGGCTTCGCCAGGCATCGATCAGGCCGACCGCCGCCACCTGCAGGCGGCGGCGGTTGCCGACGGTGGCCCGCTGACCGAACACGAGAAAGCCCATGTCCTCCACTCGGTCCAGGATCTCCGAATACAACGTCAGCGCCGCACTGACACAGGGTCGAGAACGGGCATCCAGCAACGGAATTCCACGTTCGGCGACGGCATAGACGTCGCGGGTGATGGCCACCTGTTCGATGAGCGCTCGGCGCACCCGTGGATCGGTGACGCGGTTGTTGTGACACCACTGCAGCAGCTCGCGGTCGACACCGTGGGCGGCCAGTTCGTCGGCGGGCAGGTAGACGCGGCCACGCTCGAGATCCTCATCGACGTCGCGGATGAAGTTGGTGAGCTGGAAAGCGGTGCCCAGCGCCGACGCATACGGCGCGGCTTCCTCGCGGGGGCCCACGGTGCCCAGCACGGGCAGCATCTGCAGACCGATCACCTCGGCCGAGCCGTACATGTAGCGCTGCAGAGCCGGCCGGTCGGGGTAGTCGGTGATCGTCAGGTCCATGCGCATGGAGTTCAGGAAATCGTCGAACAGGTCCCAGCCGATGTCGTAGGTGCGGGCGCAGTGTGCCACCGCCGACAAGGCCGGATCATCGCCGTCGACGTCGTTGTTGACCAGGCGGTTGAACAGCTGCTTGCGCAGCCGCTCCAGGTGCTCCTGACGTTCGTCGTGGGTGGCGGTGGATTCGAGGTCGTCGAGGATGTCGTCGGCGCGGCGCGCGAAGCCGTACAGCGCGTGCACGGCAGGTCGCTGATCCGGTGCCAGGAGCCGGGTTGCCAGGAAGAACGTGCGCCCGTGTTCGGCGTTCAACCCCCGGCAGACGCGGTAGGCCTCCCGCAGTTCGGGGTCGTGGATGCCCGCGGCATCGAGTTCTGAGCTGAGCATCAGCGCGCCACCACCGTGTGTCGTTGCCGAGAAGGGGATTCGGTGAGCCGATCGGCAGCCAACCGACCGGAGACGGACGTCATCAACACCACCGCGTCGGCCGCGAACCGTGCACCGGCATCGGTGCCCACTGCTGTGACCACACCACCATTGTGTACCAGTTCGGTGACCGTCGTGTCGTAACGGAAATCGACACCGGCCGCGGCCGCTGTGGCGTCGGGCACCGCGCGCATACCGCCCTCAGGGAAAGACACCCCGGCGGACAGTGCCTGGAAGGTGAACACCCGAGGCAAGCGTGTGAACGTGCGCACCACCGCGTCCCAGCGGCGGAATCCCCCGAGGGACAGGAGCGCCAATGAATTCGAATTCACAAGGGACAGCGGCAATTCGACGTTGAAGCAGATGAAGCCATCGAACTCCCCCCGGTACAGGCGGGTCACCCGGACACCACGCCCGGTCCCGATCACCACGACGTGAGCAGGCCGGCGGACACGCAGGATCACATGGGTCCCTTCGAAGGCACAGGCGCTGCGTGGGCTGTTCCCGTTTTCGCGGGAGGTAAACCTGCGCAACCTGGGTATGGGGGAGCGAATGAGGGTGGCGCGCGCGGCGGCAGTTGTCTGGGGCATCGGTGCTGCCGCTTATCTGGTCTCCGAGGCGGTTGCCGCCGGTACGGTTCCGGTGTACAGCTACATCAACGACTACATCAGCGACCTGGGTGTCACCTGGGTGATGAACACCGGTTTCGTCGTGCATGGGCTGCTGTTCCTGCTGGGCGCGCTCCTGGCCACCCGCTCGGTCGCCTCCGGGGGACGGCTTTTTGTCCTTGCAGCGGCAGTCAACGCGGTGGGCAACGTCGTCATCGCGATTTTTCCGAGTCACGCCCCCGACGCGGCGCCTTGGCACGTCGCCGGGGCGGCGATGGCAATCCTCGGCGGCAACATCGCGGTGATCCTCGGTGGGCAGCTCAGTCCGGTGCCTGCCTTCCGTCGCATCAGCATCGGGCTCGGCGTTGCCGGCATCCTCTGCCTGATGGCCGTGGCGGCAGGCGCCCGGCCCGCGGGCTTGATCGAGCGCGGGTCGGTGTACTCCATCGTGCTGTGGGAGCTACTCGCCGCCGCGGTGCTGTTCCGCGGGCGGCCACTGCGTTGACACTGCGACCACCGTGAGTCGCCCTCGCACTTTCTCGCGCTCACCGCAGCGTCAACGCTTCCAGGGTTGGCGCGGTCGGCCGCGCCGTCGCGCCTCGCCACGAGGCGACTGTCGATTGCTGCACCGATGACGGGCGGCCGGACCGCAACGTCAAGCTATCACAACATCTGAACATCCAGACAGGTATTCTCGGGGGCCCGAACCGGGAGCACCGACAATGAGAGGACGCGCATGGCCGACTACACCCTGCCCGATCTGGATTGGGACTACAGCGCGCTGGAGCCGCACATCTCCGGGGAGATCAACGAACTCCACCACAGCAAGCACCACGCCACCTACGTCAAGGGCGTCAACGACGCGGTGGCCAAGCTGGAGGAGGCCCGTGCCGGGGACGACCATGCCGCGATCTTCCTGCACGAAAAGAATCTCGCCTTCCATCTCGGCGGCCACGTGAACCACAGCATCTGGTGGAAGAACTTGTCGCCCAACGGAGGTGACAAGCCGGAAGGAGAACTCGCCGCCGCCATCGACGACCAGTTCGGGTCGTTCGACAAGTTCCGTGCGCAGTTCACCGCCGCAGCCAACGGGCTGCAGGGCTCCGGCTGGGCGGTGCTCGGTTACGACAGCCTGGGCGATCGGCTGCTGACCTTCCAGTTGTACGACCAGCAGGCCAATGTCCCGCTGGGCATCATCCCGCTGTTGCAGGTCGACATGTGGGAGCACGCCTTCTATCTGCAGTACAAGAACGTCAAAGCCGATTACGTGAAGGCTTTCTGGAACGTCGTCAACTGGGCCGATGTGCAGAGCCGCTACGCCGCGGCCGTCGGCAAGACCGACGGCCTCATCTTCTAGCTCCCCGTGCCGGCATCGCTGACCGCGCGATGCCGGCACTGGTTGCGTGAGGCCAACAACAGTTCCGTTCCAACGTTTGCTGAACTACCTATGCCCGGACCACGATTGCTCCTACCGGCATAGCTGGTGTGTCATGACTCACGCTACGGAAGAGGACCGAGGTCCCTTGTGTCGTCGGCGCGGCCGGTGCTGGACTGGTCACCATGGGTATCGGCTGGTCGGTGGCCGTCGCGACGGTGTTCGTCTGGCTCGGCATGGTGCTGGCGATTTCATTCCTGGAAGCCCCGCTGAAATTCCGCGCCCCCGGTGTCACGCCTGCGCTGGGACTGGGCATCGGCCGGCTGGTGTTCCGGGCGCTGAACGTGTGCGAGGCGGCGTTGGCCCTGGCGGCCCTGGTGGGGGTGTGGTGGGGCGCGCAACCGGATGCGACGGCGGCAGTGATGGTGGCGGCTGTGAG
Source organism: Mycolicibacterium tokaiense (assembly GCF_010725885.1). Classification (NCBI taxonomy): domain Bacteria; kingdom Bacillati; phylum Actinomycetota; class Actinomycetes; order Mycobacteriales; family Mycobacteriaceae; genus Mycobacterium; species Mycolicibacterium tokaiense. The sequence continues at coordinate 3,882,272 of NZ_AP022600.1, forward strand.
CCTTGCGGTGCAGATCGCAGTGGTGCGACCGGTGCTGACCAGGCGGTCGAACGAGGTGCTGGCCGGTCGTGATGCTCCCCGGTCCCGGGCCCATCTGGGCTACGTCGTTTTGGAAGTGGTCAAAGTGATTGCCCTGCTGTCAGCGGGAACCCTGCTGTTGGTCCACTGAGTGAGGAGATGTCAATGGAATCGACGTCACTGCCCGCGGTCGCCGACGAACTGCTGAGCGCCGCGAGCAGCTCCGACGCCGGCCGTGCCGGACGCACCCTGCACGGCGGGCACGACCACTTTCTCCGACAGACGGTCATCGCGTTGATCGCGGGTCGCGAGCTCGGCGAACACCAGAGCCCCGGCGAGGCGACGCTTCAGGTACTGCGTGGCCGGGTGCAGTTGGTGGTCGGGGAGGACACCGCTGACGCCGCTGCCGGCGATCACGTGGTGATTCCCCCAGCACGGCACAGTCTGGCAGCCCTCGAGGACGCCGTGGTGCTGTTGACCGTGCTCGCGGATCGCGACAAGGCCGTGGACGCTCGAGTTAGGTGACCCTATCTCCGGGCCGGTGCTCCGGTAGGCTCTCCGCTCACCATGACTGACGCGCCGCCCATCCTGCCTCGCGAGCTCACCGACATCAGCGATGAGGTCAAGGTCGTGCCGTCGCCGCCCATCCCGGAGCTGCCGGAGCCCTACGCCATCCGGGTGGCCGAACCCGACCGCGACGCAGCGATGATCTCGGAGTGGATGAACCGTCCGCATCTGGCGCAGGCGTGGGAGTACGACCGTCCGGAATCCTGGTGGCACCGTTACCTGAGCGCGCAACTCACCGGGACCTACTCGCGCCCGCTGATCGGAAGCCTCAAGGGAGAAGACCACGGTTACGTCGAGGTGTACCGGGCGGCCAAGGACTCGATCGCCCCCCGTTACGACGCCGACCCGTGGGACCTGGGTCTGCACGCGGCCATCGCAGACGTCAACCTCGTCAACCGCGGGTTCGGCCCACTGCTCTTACCGCGTCTGGTGGCGAGCCTGTTCACGATGGAACCGCAGTGCCGCCGCATCATGTTCGACCCCGACCACCGCAACACCGCTGCGCGCCGACTGTGCGAGTTCGCCAAGTGCGACTTCCTCGGTGAGCACCAGATGGCGAACAGGCGGATGGCGCTCTACGCGTTGAATCGGCCCGGGTAGTCACCGGCTCGTCAGGGACGCGGTGACCTCGAGCCGCTTGAGCTTGCCCGACGACGTGCGGGGCAGCGAGCCGGGCGCCATGAATACCACGTCGGCCGGCACGACCCCGCACTGCGAGGCCACCCGCTGCACGAGATCGCTTCGGGCGCCTGCTTCGTCGGGACCGCGGAACTCGGCGGCGATGACGAGTCGTGGTCGCGCGGAGTCGTTACCGGCGGCCACTGCCACCACCGCACCCTCACGTACACCGCGCACCTGGGCTGCCACCTGTTCGATCTCGGTGGGGAATATGTTGCGCCCGGCAACGGTGATGAGTTCCTTGATGCGGCCGCAGACCACCAGGCCGTCGCCGGTGACATAGCCGAGATCGCCGGTGGCGAACCACTCGTCAGGTGCGATGGGCCGCTGGCCAAGGTAGCCGGACATCATCGAGGTGCCGCGGATGTGGATCTCGCCGATGTCGCGGCCGGCGACCGCCGCGGTGTCGGCGGGGGCGATGCGCACCTGCATGCCGGGGATGGGCTGACCCAGGACGGCATGCCTGCGCGCAGATCGCGTTGTCGGATCGGTGAACTCGTCAACGAGCAGCCCGCTGCCCGGTGATGGTGAGGTGACCGCGCACGTCGCCTCGGCCAGACCATAGGAGGGCGCTGCTGCTCCTGGGTCGAGGCCGAAGCGGCTCAACTCCGTCAGGAACAGCTCGAAGCCGGCACAGTCGACGGGTTCACCGCCGTTGAGGGCAAACCGGATTCGGCTCAGATCCACATCGGAGATGCGTCGCGCGTATTTGCCCAGGACCGAGTACGCGAAGTTCGGGGCGGCGGTCATGGTGGCGCGGCTGTCCGAGAGCCAGGACAGCCAGCGGAAGGGCGAGGCGGAGAACGCCGCGGTGGGGGCCAGCCACATCTCGCCGCCGGACAGCAGGCCGGTGAGCAGGAAGGCCAATCCCATGTCGTGATAGAGCGGCAGCCACGTGCAGCCCACGTCGTCAGTGGGATCCACCCGCAGGTGTGCCAGTAGCCCGGTTGCGTTGCCCAGTACCGCCTCCGGTGACAGCACGGCCGTGCGCGGTGTCCCGGTGGACCCGGCGGTGCCCTGCAGCACCGCGGGGTTGCCGTCCGCGGGGTGGGCGCTCAGAGTGGTTGACCGGTGCGCGTGGGCCACCACCGCCACGTCGTGCACGGCGAGTTCGGAGCTGTTGCCGCGCAACAACTCCAGCTGCTCACCGTGGCCGAATACCTGGGACACCCCGATGTCGGTGAAGCGCTGCGCGGTGGCGTGCGCCCACTGGTGTTCGTCGGCGCCGCGGACCGGGCCGGGCAGGATGGACAGCGACCGACCGGCCAGCCAGGTGCCCTGGATCGCGGCGACCAGTTCGACGGTCGGTTCACCGACGAGTCCGACCGCGCCGTCGGGCGCGTCGAGCAGACGTTCGGCGACGTTCTCAGCCCGGGCGTGTACCTCGTCCCAGGGGTGGCGGCTCCAGGTCCCGCTGCTGCGATCAAGCACGACGAGATCGCGCGGCGAGGTGGTCATGGCCTGCGACAGGGCAGTCGCGAGCGGGCTCACCGGGCGGCCGGAACCTTCGCCATGATCGCGTCTTCCAGGTCGCCCACCGTGTTGCAGGTGAGCAGGTCCTCCTCGGAGAGCGTCACCCCGATCCGGTCCTGGATTGCCACCATGCCGACGGCAAAAGCGACGGAATCCAGGCCCACGTCGTCGATCAGCCGGGAGTCGCGCGTCACGCGGCTGATGTCGATGGTGAGGTCGTCGCGCAGGATCTCCGAGAGGGCCGCGCTGACAGCCTCGGGGGTTGGCGTCTCCATGGCGGGGGACGTTACACCGCCAGCTAAAGTGAGGCTACGCTTACCTTGGCGCCGGGTGTGATGTCAGCCGGTGGTCAGGTCACCCCGGCTGTGCCCGTGATGGCGCGCCAGCACCGCCGCCACCGGCTCGTAGGTCACCAGGCCCGCCTCGGTGGTCAGCGCATCGACGAGGGTGAACGCCTCGGCGATCCGGGGCGGCGTGTCGATGATGACGGTGCGGACCGGCACGTGACGCGCCAGTTGGAGAAACCGGTCCCCGTGCGGGCGGCCGCCGTCGTGGAAACCCCAGACGCCGCGCAACACGGTCGCCCCACTGCCGCCGGCCGCCTTCAGCTCACGGATGAGCGCGCGGTGGATCGCCTGTCCGTCGTGGCGGTCGTCCTCGGCGGTGCGCAGCACCAGCTTTGCGAACGCCGCTCCGGCTGGCGGCACGGTGATGGCGCGGCCGTGCTGTTTGCAGATGACGACGGCCTGCACTGTCGCCGGCACATCGGGATACCGCGCGAGTGCCGCCCGGGCTGCCTCGGCGGTGCCGACGCCGGAGACCATCGACGGCACGGCGCTGTTGTGGCTGAAAAATCTCGCCCGCGCCCGCTGTCCGGCGGCCGTGCCATCCACTCCCAGAAGTACTTCCGCACTGTGGAAGCCGAGACCGAAAAGATCGTCACACACGGCCCGGTGGCGCTGTCGAGGCACGAAAAACGTCAGCCGTACGTCGCCGTCCGCGGGTGGGGAGGTGGCGAGCTCCCGGGTCAGCAGACCCAGACCCGTCATGGCAGCGACCTCCTCGGCCACCGCGCCGATGCGCTCGGCGGTATCGACGGCGGTGATGGCAACCGGCGGATCCTCGGACAATGTCAGCGTGCGGTCAGTGCGGATGATGTTCGTCGACCCGAAGGACGCGATGCCCCGCAGCATCACACTGGTCTGCACTCCGCGTTCGGCGAGATGATCCAGCATCGCCTCGGCCAGGAAGCGGCCGCCGGACCGTTCCCGTTCGGCAAAGTAGGCGGTCAAAATCTCGGTCACAGAAGCCCCGCCAACCACTGTCCGCAGAACGCCGCCCCCATACCGAGCGCGACGCTCACCACGATGTTCGCCGCCGCCGGCCACAGCTGCCGTTCCTCGGCCAGCCGGTGGGTTTCCAGCATCCACGTCGAAAAGGTGGTGTAGGCCCCGACGAAGGCGGTGCCCATCAACAGCGCCTGCTCGTGACTCAGCGCCAACCCGCCGAGGAACCCGAGCAGCAGCGCCCCGCTGAGATTCACCGCCAGCGTGCCGAACGGAAACGGGCGGCCCACCCGGCGCGACACCGCCCGGTCCACCAGGAACCGGGTCACGGCTCCGACCCCGCCGATGACCATGACCGCCAACCAGATCGCCGGGTTCACAGCCGTCGCACCCAAGCTGTGGCCACCCACACCGCGGCGAACCCGGCCGCCAGGCTGGCCGCGGTGTAGCCGGCCGCCAACACGAATTCGTGATGCTCCAGCATCCGCAATGTCTCCACCTGCATGGTGGAGAACGTCGTCAACCCACCGCACAGCCCGGTCCCCAGCAGCGGACGACGGTAGCTCGACAGCGGCAGCCGTTCCAGCAGGCGGGTGGTGAAGTAGCCCAGCAGGAACGCCCCGACGATGTTGACCACAAACGTCGCCCACGGCCACTCGTCGGGGCGGGGGGCCAGCTCGGTGGACAGCACTGCCCGGGCCAGGGTGCCCACCGCGCCGCCGACGAACACGGCCACCAGCTCGCGGTTGTCGTGTCCGAACACGGTGCAAGTGTGTCAGGTCCCCTTCACATTGAGGATCTGACGCAGCTGATGTTCGATCTCCAACCCAGCCACGCGGCCAGTGTGCCTGGACCGGTTCTCCAGTGTCGCGAGCCTGTCCAGCGCTTCACCCGTTGCGCGGCCCCTGGACGAGGTGGGCAGAATTAGGAGCGTGGCAGCCAACCCCCGCGCCGGTCAGCCGGCGCAACCAGAAGACCTGATCGACCTCCCGCACCTGGTCACTGCGTACTACACGGTCCAGCCCGACCCCGAGGACATCGCCCAGCAGGTGGTGTTCGGCACCTCGGGTCACCGCGGCTCGGCGCTCGACGGCGCCTTCAACGAGGCGCACATCCTGGCCACCACTCAGGCGATCGTCGAGTATCGCGCCGGCCAGGGCACCACCGGCCCGCTGTTCATCGGCCGCGACACCCATGGTCTGTCCGAGCCGGCGTGGGTGTCAGCGCTGGAGGTGCTGGCGGCCAACGACGTGGTGGCGATGATCGACAGCGCCGACCGCTACACGCCCACTCCCGCCGTCTCGCACGCGATCCTGGCCTACAACCGCGGCCGGACCTCGGATCTGTCCGACGGGATCGTGGTGACCCCGTCGCACAACCCGCCCCGCGACGGCGGCTTCAAATACAACCCGCCCAACGGCGGGCCGGCCGATACCGATGCCACCGGCTGGATTGCCAAGCGCGCCAACGAGATCCTGCGTGGCGGGCTGGCCGACGTCAAGCGGGTGCCGCTGGCCCGGGCGCTGCAGAGCCATCAGCGGCACGACTACCTCGATGCCTACGTCTCCGATCTGCCAAACGTGGTCGACATCCATGCCATCCGCGCCGAGGGTATCCGCATCGGCGCTGATCCCTTGGGCGGTGCGTCGGTCGACTACTGGGCGGCCATCGCCGAACGCCACAACCTGGAGCTGACCGTGGTGAACCCGTTGGTGGACGCCACGTGGCGGTTCATGACGCTGGACACCGACGGCAAGATCCGGATGGACTGCAGCTCGCCGAACGCCATGGCGAGTCTGATCGGCAAGATCGGTGACTACCAGATCGCCACCGGCAACGACGCCGACTCCGACCGCCACGGCATCGTCACCCCCGACGGCGGCTTGATGAATCCCAACCACTATCTGGCCGTCGCGATCGACTACCTCTACACCCACCGGCCCAACTGGCCCGGAGAGGTGGCCGTCGGCAAGACCGCGGTCAGCTCGTCGATCATCGACCGCGTGGTCGCCGGGATCGGCCGCCAGCTGGTCGAGGTGCCGGTGGGCTTCAAGTGGTTCGTCGACGGACTCATCGGCGGGACAATCGGTTTCGGTGGTGAAGAATCCGCCGGGGCGTCGTTCCTGCGCACCGACGGCACCGTGTGGACCACCGACAAGGACGGCATCATCCTGGCCCTGCTGGCCTCGGAGATCCTGGCCGTCACCGGTAAAACGCCGTCACAGCGCTACGCCGAGTTGGCGCAGCAGTACGGCGCGCCCACCTACGCCCGCATCGACGCCCCGGCCAACCGCGAGCAGAAGGCCAAGCTGGGCAAGCTCGCGCCCGAGCAGGTGACGGCCACCGAGCTGGCTGGGGAGGCCATCACCGCCAAGCTGACGTCCGCGCCCGGCAACGGCGCGGCCATCGGCGGGTTGAAGGTCACTACCGAGAACGCCTGGTTCGCGGCGCGGCCGTCGGGCACCGAGGACGTCTACAAGATCTACGCGGAGTCGTTCCAGGGACCCGCGCACCTGGCCCAGGTGCAGGAGGCCGCCCGCGAGGTCGTCAACGCCGTCATCTCGTGAGTGCTGTCTCGGAGGGTGACTGTTCGGTATCCACCAAGCCCAAGCTGCCCGGTGAAGTCTGGGTCCTGATCTTCTCCAATTTCGTCATCGCGCTCGGTTATGGCGTGGTGGCGCCGGTGCTGCCGGACTACGCCCGGCACTTCGGGGTCAGCATCAGTGCTGCCACGTTTGTCATCACGGCGTTCGCGTTGATGCGTCTGGCGTTCGCGCCGGCCGCGGGCACGCTGATCCAGCGGTTGGGGGAGCGGCGCATCTACGTCGGCGGACTGCTGATCGTCGCGCTGTCCACCGGGGCGTGCGCGTTCGCCCAAACCTATTGGCAGCTGCTGTTGTTCCGTTCCCTCGGCGGCATCGGCTCCACCATGTTCTTCATCTCCGCGCTGGGGTTGATGATCCGGATCAGTCCAGACGACGCCCGCGGCCGGGTGGCCGGCATGTTCTCCTCGGCCTTCCTGGTGGGCTCGGTGGGTGGGCCGGTGCTGGGCAGTGTGACCGCCGGGCTGGGGCTCTCGGCGCCGTTTCTGATCTACGGCGCGGCGCTGCTGGTGGCCGCCGTGGTGGTGTTCGTCAGCCTGCGCAACTCCTCGCTGGCCGCCCCCGAAGCCGAGGTCACCGAAACGGTGTCGGTACGCCACGTGCTGCGCAACGGGGCCTACCGGGCGGCGCTGCTGTCGAACTTCGCGACCGGCTGGACAGCGTGGGGGCTGCGGGTGGCGCTGGTCCCGCTGTTCGTCACCGAGGTGCTGGACCGCGGCGCCGGGTTCGCCGGGCTGGCGCTGGCCACCTTCGCCATCGGCAACGTGTGTGCGGTGGTGCCCAGCGGCCGGATCTCCGACGCCGTGGGCCGCCGCTGGCTGCTGATCGTCGGTCTCACGGTGTCCGGGGTGGCGACGGCCGTGGTGGGGCTCAGCCACAACGTGGTGCTGTTCGTGGGCTCGGCCTTCGTGGCCGGCTTCGCCACCGGCATCTTCAGCTCCCCGCAGCAGGCCGCCGTGGCCGACATCATCGGGAGCAAGGCCCGCGGCGGCACCGCGGTCGCCACGTTCCAGATGATGGCCGACGTCGGTTCCATCGGCGGTTCCCTGCTGGTGGGCCTGATCGCGCAGTACCTGTCGTTCGGGTGGGCGTTCCTGATCAGCGGGGTCATCCTGCTGCTGGCGGCGGTGGGCTGGCTGTTCGCCCCCGAGACCCGGCCGGAGCCGGCGCACACCCCGCCCCGGGCGCTCGGTCCAGAGGGCGGTGGCGAGATACCCTGACCAGGCATTTTGGTTGGCGTTCATGCGGTGGTGTAGTTTCGTACCGCACGACGCAAGGGGCTATGGCGCAGTTGGTAGCGCACCACACTGGCAGTGTGGGGGTCAGGGGTTCGAATCCCCTTAGCTCCACCCAAAACCGGGCGGAAACGCCTGATAGATCGCTCAGGCACAATCTGTGCATGCCGCGACAGCACATCGCGGACAGCACGCAATCGGCGCCAGTCTGGCTCAAGCACACCAAGCCGTCCCACGGACCACTCCAGCGGCCAAGACAACGCCGCCGTCATCGGCGCGCTACTCCCGGCCCTTCGCCTGGCGGACCACCGCCTGACGTCGGTGACGAGCTCGACGACGGAGCCCATTGAGCTTGAAGGCCGCCCGTGGGATCCTGCTATCCGGCTGATTCAGGACCTGCTAACTGTCCGATTCAGCTGAAGTAGACGACCAGGACCGCGCCGTGAGCGTTCTCGCCTGCGCACCGCACCGCATCCGGCCAAGCGTCGGTCACGGCGGGTCCGCATTGCATCACGTACCGCTGGTCAGTCACTGGGCTGTACGCGATGATCGTGGAGCCCGAGCTGCCGTACCAGGATGATCGGACGCTATCTGCGAACGCGCAGCTTGTGTCAGCAGAGACGACGCCGCTTATGCCCGATGGGCAGACTCTGATGGTCTCGACAGTACCGGGAGTTGCTACTGGGGGAGGGGGCGGCGGTGGCGGCGGGGCCACCGGGGCCGGGGTTTCGTCAACGGCGAAAATGAATGCCCCCGGGGGTGCGTCCCAGAGAACGTTGTCGCCGTCGGCGGTGATGTCAATCGGGACGTCACGCTCAACGCCGTTGCCCGCATGCACCGTCGCGATGCCCTTGAACTCGTTGTCGGATTTATGGACCGCAACAACGTCGACAACCCTGAGTCCGAGTTCTCTCAGGTCTTCGTCTTCGTCGAACGTCTCCTGCATCGAGGTCTTGACCGATGCTGCGACCAGTTCCGTCGGAGGCTTGGTCGGGATAGGTGAGGGCGGGGACGCGACCACGCTCGGAACCACTGCCGGCGCACTGTTCTGGGCAGTCTCGGTGGGCCTGGTTACCGCGAAAATTGTTGCTGCGATGGCAATTACCGCGAAGCCGCCCGCTGCACCCAGCCACACTGGCCGTAATGTTCGCGCCTTCTGTGGCGCTGGCTCGGGGAATTCCTCGGGCTCCGGCGATATGGCGCCGTCCCATTTGAAGCCGTCCCAGTAGCGGGCTCCTGGGCCGCCTAAAGGGTCGGGATACCAGCCTGGTTGTTGTGCATTCACACGTTCCCCCCGTGGCGATGCGTCGCAATCTATTGACGATGAGTGGATCGTATGCCAGGGCTGCGTCCTGGGTGATTAGATCGTTCAACCGCTGGTGCTAGGGGCGTTTTGTCATCTCGTTCAGCACTGAATTTTTGTCGAACAGGCTGAGGATGCGGTCGAGGTGCACGACGTGAGCAGTGTCCGGCGCGTCGGCGATCAGTTGGGTGATCTTGCGGCGCTGCCGGGCGACGTTCATCCCGGGCTGCACGTGGCTCACGCCGGCGATGATGTCACTGCACCGGTATCTGGCACGAGCGCTTTTCCGGTGCCGGGCCGGGGTCGCGTAAGTTCTCTGGAGATCAACTCCACCTTGCAGTCGACGAAAGCCATCATGTCCGAAGAGCAGAGCACCGACGTTCCTCCGAAGCACCTGTCCATCGATCCGCGCAGCGACTTCTACAACGAAGAGGCGCTCTTGCGCGATGTGGGCATCCGCTTCAACGGTGTCGAGACCACCCACGTGCACGAGTACGACGTTGACGAGGGCTGGGTGCGGGTGGAAATTCCCACCGCCAAGGACCGCCGCGGCAACCCGATGGTCATCAAGCGCAGCGGCACCGTCGAACCGTACTTCCGCTCCGCAGAACCCGCCGCGGAATAGGTCGCCTCACCACCGCAGCAGCACCAGTTCGACGCTGACGCCCGGCCCCAGCCCCACCATCAGACCGACTGAATCCGGCGGCGGGGGAGTTGCCAACGTCGACTCGAGGATGTGCAGCACCGACGCCGACGACAGGTTGCCCACCTGGGCCAGCGAACGGCGGCTGGACTCCACGGCACTGTCGGGCAACTTGAGGCTGTTCTGCACGGCGTCAATGACTTTGGGGCCGCCCGGGTGGCAGATCCAGGTGGTGATGTCGTCCACCGTCAGGCCGTGTCTGGTCAGAAAGGCCGTGACGGTGCCGGCCAGGTGGTGCTGCACGGTGTCGGCCAGATCGGCCTGCAACACGATGCGGAACCCGTCGGCGCCCAGCCGCCACCCCAGGGAATCGATGCTGTCGGGGTACACCTCGCTGTGGGTGGCGACCACCCGCACGCCGCTGTCCCCACCCGTGGCCACCACCGCGGCGGCGCCGTCGCCGAACAGACCGCTGCTCACCAGATCTGCTGTCGTGACATCGGACATCGGCCAGCTCAACGAACAGAGTTCGACGGCCAGTACAGCTGCGTGATGATCGGGCCACGCCAGCAGGTAGTCGTGCATCCGGGACAGCGCGGCAGCTCCCGCGACGCAACCCAAACCGAAGACGGGTAGCCGCTTGATGTCCCGCCGCAGCCCCACGCGCTCGATCAACCGGGCATCCAGCGACGGCACGGTCACACCCGTCACCGAGGTGACGATCAACAGGTCCAGGTCAGCGGCCGTCACACCTGCCGCCTCGAGTGCGCCTCGCAGCGCCTGCTCACCCAGCTCGGCGGCCTTGTCGAGGTAACACGCACCGGTGGCGTCGATGCCGCGGAGCCGGTCGTAATCGGCGATCGGCATCACGATGTGGCGGAACTGCACCCCGGCATGACGGTGCAGGCTCTCCAACAGCCCGCGCTGGTCGGCGCCCACCCCGCTGAGCTCGGCCACCTGAGCGGTCAGCTCCGCCTGCGGATACCGATGCGGCGGAAAAGCCGTTCGCACGCCGAGGATTCGGCTCTCACGCATAGCCGACCACCACCAGCAACACCACGTCGACAGCGGCGATGCCGAACGCCGCGGCGAACGGAACCCGGCCTTTCCCCACGGCGCCGGCCACAGCCAGCAGCAGCGCCACGCCCAACCCGGCGACGGCCACCCAGTGAAAGCCAGACGCTGCCACCAGAAGCACGGATGCCGAGAGCAGCAGCACCAACGCCACGATGCGGACCGCCCGGGCACCCCAGCGGGCGCCGACCAGCTGTGGCAATCCGCGCACCCCGGTCGCCCGGTCGGCGGCCAGATCGGGCAGGACGTTCGCGAAGTGTCCGCCCAGGCCCACCAGTGCGGCGGCCGCCGTGGCGTACCAGGCGGGCATCGGCTGGTCGGGCAGGGTGCTGGCCGCATAGGCGGGAATGGGGCCGAAGCCGAGAATGAACATCAGCGCGGAGGCCGGCGTCGACTTCAGTCCCAGATTGTAGGCCCAGCCCGCGCCGATAATAAGGGCCAGCAGGGCCGCGGTCACCGCGCTGACCGCCAGCGCCGCCACGGCGGCAACCACCAACCCGACGACGGCCGCCAACCAGACCGCGCGCACGCTGACGACGCCGGCGGCGACCGGCTTGTCCGTGCGCCCCGCGGCCGCGTCCCGCCCGGCGTCCATGGCGTCGTTCGACCAGCCGATGGACAGCTGCCCGGCCAGCATGGCCACGGCGGCGAGTGCGAGGTCGGCACTGAACGGGGCCAACAGCGTGGCCAGAATGGAGATGGCCAGCGACGGCCCCGGGTGGCCGGCGTTGACCAGGGCCCGGACCCGGGTGAGAGCATGGGCCGATGGGTGCGTGTGAACAGTGATGGTCGGCCTCCCGTCACGGCTGCGCAGAGCAGCAGAACAGCACATCGGGGTGGACGTTGACATGGTAGTCACATTCGATGGCATCAGGTTCTGAACGGTGAGGCTCGCTCTGCGCGGGGCCAATCCCGCCGAATGGCTGGCTCTGCGGGCCGGCATCGTTCCGACGGCCGCGGCCGAGGCCTGGGGCGGCATGGCGCTGTCCGCCGTGGTCATCACCGCGGTCCAGACCGGTATCGCCGCCCGGCTGGCGCAACAGCCGGCGACGGCCGCTGAGCTGGCCGCGGACCTCGAGCTCGACCCGGTGCCCACCCGGTTGCTGCTGGACTGTCTGCGTTCCGGCGGGCATGTCAGGGTGCGCCGCGGCCGCTACCGATTGACGCGCTCGGCACGACGGTGGCTGGGCCCGGAATCCCCGTTGTCCGTGGCCCGGTATGTCGCCGGATCTGCCGACTACTGGTCGTGGTGGGCGCAGCTGGATGAGGTCACGCGCACCGGCCGCCCCACCGGGCACCACGCTGTGGAGCCCGACGACCCGTACTGGCACCGCTACATCCGCGGCCAAGCCGACCTCGCCCGTCTGAGCGCGGGCGAGGTGGCCAAAAAGCTTCGGCTGCCGGAAAACTCGCGAACACTGTTGGACCTCGGCGGAGGCCACGGTTGGTATTCCGCGCAGCTGTGCCGTCGCCACCCGTCCCTGCACGCCACGGTGCTGGACCTGCCCGGCAGCGCGGCGGTCGGCCGGGAAGTCATAGCCGAGGCCGGTCTGTCGCACCTGGTGGCCCACCGTGAGGGCGACGTCACCACCGCCGACCTGGGCCAGGGGTTCGACGCCGTACTGTGCTTCAACCTGCTGCACCACCTGAGCTCCGAACAGATCGTGGATCTGTTCCGGCGGGTCCATCAGGCCTTGGCCCCCGGTGGGGTGTTCGCCGTCATGGATGCTTTCGCCGAACCGGGTCGACGCGCGTCGGCGCAGGCGAACGTGCTCAGCTTGTTCGTTTACCTCAGCTCGGGAGCGCAGATACATCCGCCGCAGCAGCTGCATGACTGGTTGAGCGCTGCCGGATTCGGGGCACCGCGACGCATTCAGATCCTGCGCATTCCTGGCCAGGCGCTCTACGTGGTCAGCAAGAGCGGCGGCTGACACTCACGCCACCGCAGGCGGGGTGCCCCAGACCTCGACGATCTCGCCGGTGCGCCGCAGTAGGACATAGCGGTAGTCGCCTTCGGTGGCCTTGGCCGACCATTCCTCGAACGCCTCCCTGGCCCCGTCTTCGTCGCCGTCGTAGACGCGGGTGGGCACCGGCGGTACACCCGTGTTGCCCGGGTTGTCGACTTCGCCGATCTGCACGCTCCACATCTCTGCCATGCGTGCTCGGGTACCCGGACATCGGCGGGTGGAACATCGGCGGTCAATCGAAGATGATGACCGGTTTCAGCACCGTGCCCGCCGCGATGTCGGCCAGCGCGTCGTTGATGGCCTCGAATGGGTAGGTGGCAACCAGGCGCTCGAAGGGGAACATGCCGTCCCCCCACAGCGTCACCAACTCCGGGATGAAGGTCTGTGGATCGGCGTCGCCTTCGATCACCCCGGTCAGGGAACGCCCCATCAACAGGTGACCCTGGTTGATCGTGGTGTCGTTGAACGGCCCCTGCAATCCCAGGGTGGCGCAGGTTCCCGGTGAGCGCAGCACTGAGACCGCCTGCTGCACAACGGAACTGAGACCCACAGCGTCGACGCTGTGGTCGACGCCCCGCGGGCTGGCCGACAACACGGCCACCACCACGTCGCTGACCTCGGCGGGGTTGATCACGTGGGTGGCGCCCAACTCGGCGGCGACGGACAGGCGCTCGGCGTTGGTGTCGATGCCGATGATGCTGGTGCACCCGGCGACTTTGGCGGCCATCACGGCGCTGAGCCCCACCGCGCCCAGGCCGAAGACGGCGATGCTGTCACCGGGATGCGGTCGCAGCACATTCAGCACGGCGCCCGCGCCGGTCTGCAGGCTGCAGGCCAGCGGGCCGAGCATCGTCAGAGGCAGCGATCGATCGACCTTGACGGCGTTGCGGGCGCTCGCCACAGCGTGCGTGCCGAAGGAAGACTGCCCGAACCAGTTGCCATGCACGGGTGCACCGGCCCGGGTCATGGTGGTGCTCCCGTCGCGGCGCACCCCTCGGTAGTTCAGCGCCGCGAAGCGCGCGCAGTAGGCGGGGTGACCCGAACGGCACTGTCGGCAGTCACGGCAGGACTCGAAGCTCACCACCACGTGGTCGCCGGGCGACAGCGCGCTCGGCTCGGGCCCGGTCTCGACCACCACGCCGGACGCCTCGTGCCCCAGCACCGCGGGCAGCGGGAGCGGGAGGGCGCCGTGCAGCGCGGTCAGGTCGGTGTGGCAGATGCCGACGCCGGCGATCTTGACGAGGATCTCGTCGGCGACCAGCGGCCCGAATTCGACCTCGGCCATCGTCAAGGGGGCTCCGACGGATTCCAGGAGAGCTACACGACCGGATGTCACGGGCAGCCACCCTACCGGTTGGTTGGGTCGCCCGTCTCCTCGGTGAAGGCCAGCACCGGAATGCGGCGGTTCCCGGCGCGCTGCTCGTAGTCGGCGTACGACGGGATGAACCCGACCGCCAGGTCCCAGAGCCGGTCGCGCTCTGTGCCGGTGACCTCGATGCCTGTGAACGGTGCCGTGTACCCGCCTGCGCTGATGGTCACGTGCGGGTTGGCCAGCACGTTGTAGTACCAGGCGGGGTGGCGGGAGCCGCCGTAGTTGGACGCGATGACGATGACGCGGCCGTGGTCGGTGAAGTAGGTCAACGGGGTGGTGCGCGTTCGGCCCGTCTTCGAACCCCGGTGTTGCAACAGCAGTTCGGGCGTGACCAGGGCGGAGGAGACGCGGCCCCGGGAGATGCGCAGCAGGGTCGGGTCGATGCGCGGGGCCACGCGGCGGGCCAGCCAGCGACCCGGTGTGGTGCCGGTGACCCGGGCGCCGACTCTCAGCAGTGGCGAGCCGGCCGTCGGATCCACGTGAGGAATGCCCATGGTCGCGACTATAGGAACGCCGGACCTCTTGAGTGTGGTCGGGCCACACGATAGTGTGGTCGGACCACATGCGAATCGGGTGATTTCCGGCCCGGCCCCAGCGAGGATGAAGTGATGATCAAGCGTCAGCTCCCCAAGGCTCACGACCTGGCCCCCCTGCTGCAGTTCAAAAAGCCCAGCCTGGACTTCAAGCAGAACCGGCTAAACAAGGCGCAGACCGTCTACGACCTGCGGGCGATCGCGAAGCGCCGCACGCCGCGCGCGGCCTTCGACTACACCGAGGGCGCCGCCGAGGCCGAGATCTCACTGGCCCGGGCCCGGCAGGCCTTCGAGGACATCGAGTTCACGCCGTCCATCCTGCGCAACGTCGCCGAGGTCTGCACCGGATGGGACGTGCTCGGTGCGCCGGTGTCGCAGCCGTTCGGCATCGCACCCACCGGCTTCACCCGGATGATGCACACCGAAGGCGAGATCGCCGGTGCCCATGCTGCCGGCCGGGCCGGCATCCCGTTTTCGCTGTCCACCATGGGAACCACCGCCATCGAGGACGTCCAGGCTGCGAACCCCCACGGCCGCAACTGGTTTCAGCTGTACATGTGGAAGGACCGCGACCGGTCCATGGCGTTGGTGGAGCGCGCGGCGAAATCCGGCTTCGACACCCTGTTGGTGACCGTCGACGTGCCGGTGGCCGGGGCGCGGCTGCGCGACAAGCGCAACGGCTTCTCGCTGCCGCCCCAGCTGACCATGAGCACCGTGGTCAACGCGATCCCGCGGCCGTGGTGGTGGTTCGACTTCCTGACCACCGAGCCGTTGTCGTTCGCGTCGCTGGACCGTTGGTCGGGCACGGTGGGAGAGCTGCTGGACTCGATGTTCGACCCCACCGTGGACTTCAACGACCTGCGGTGGATCCGCGACCAGTGGCCGGGCAAGGTGGTGGTCAAGGGCATTCAGAGCCTCGACGACGCGAAGAAGGTCGCCGAGGTGGGCGTCGACGGCATCGTGTTGTCCAATCACGGTGGGCGCCAGCTCGATCGCGCGCCCATCCCGTTCCACCTGCTGCCCGAGGTGGCCAGGGAGGTGGGTTCGGAGTACGACATCCTGGTCGACACCGGCATCATGTCGGGCGCCGACGTGGTGGCCGCGGTGGCGCTGGGCGCCCGCTTCACGCTGCTGGGCCGCGCATACCTGTACGGCCTGATGGCCGGCGGCGAGGCTGGTGTGGACAAGATGATCGAGATCGTCAGCGGCCAGATCGCCCGCACCATGCGCCTGCTCGGCGTGTGCTCGCTGGAGGAACTGGGCCCCGAGCACGTGACCCAGCTGGTGCGGTTGGTGCCGCGTTCGCAGGCCGCGGCGGTCCTGACAAGCCGCTGACCAAGCCGGCGACAAGTCCACGACAAGCGGGCCCGGCGACAGTGGGGCATCGAAACCCCACTGTCGTCAGGAGACCGCATGACCGCCGATGCCACCACCACGCCGTCCCAGCCCGATGTGCTCGGCATGCAGATCGCCCACCGGGTGATGCTGCGCGACCTGGACCGCACCACCGGTGTCGCGATGGCGATGGCCGACGGTGGTGTGCCGATCACCGCCCGGCGCGTGCGGGCGGTGGTCCGGTATCTGCGGCTGATGGGCGAATCCATCCACCATCACCACCACGCCGAGGACGACATCCTCTGGCCCGTCATCGAATCGCGGGCCGGCTCGCACGTCGACCTGGCTCCGTTGACCGAGGATCACGAGGCGCTGGGCCCCAAGCTGGAGGGCCTGCGCGTCGCCGTCGACGTCTTCGGTACCGATCCCACCCAGCGCACCGCTGCGGTGGTCGCGGCCCGGCTGGTGGAGATGCGCACCATGCTCACCGAACACATCGCCGAGGAGGAGCGCGACACCTTCCCGGTGATCCGTCGCTATCTGTCGGCCGCCGACTGGCGTGATGTGGAGGCGCGGATCCGCCGGCGGGCGCGCATGTCTTTCGAGTTGCCACGCATCGCGGCTGCGGTGACGCCGGACGAGATGGCCGCCCTCAAGAAAGACGCCGGACCGATGATCGACGTCATGCTTGCCCTGGTGCGTCCCCGCTACCGCCGGATGGAGCGGGCCATCTGGAGCTGAGCGACGCGGCGGTG
Source organism: Mycolicibacterium tokaiense (assembly GCF_010725885.1). Taxonomy (NCBI): domain Bacteria; kingdom Bacillati; phylum Actinomycetota; class Actinomycetes; order Mycobacteriales; family Mycobacteriaceae; genus Mycobacterium; species Mycolicibacterium tokaiense. The sequence continues at coordinate 3,899,114 of NZ_AP022600.1, forward strand.
GCCGCCCGCACCGCGTCGGCGCCGGCGCGGTGCCGGGCAGCGTCGGCTGGCCGACCCAGTGCGTCGGCCAGCACCGCCAGCGCCTCGTCCACGGTGCCGAAAGCCACCGACCCGGAGTCGATTCCGGCGATCCGGCCCGCCCACGGGACCAGTTCGTCGTACGCCGCGGCGCACGCGTCCACGTCGCCCATCCGGGCCGCCGCCCGGGCCAACAGTGCCATCCGCGCCAGCCAGTAGTAGTTGCGGCGCACGGGAGCTCGCTTGGCCCACCAGGTTTCGGCTTCGTCGCCGCGCCCGGCGTCCAGCAGGCAGAGCACCAGCGCTTCGACCATCGCATCCGGGTACACCCCGTGCACCCCGAGCATGACGTCGGCCAGTGCGGACAGATCGTCCCGGGCAAACGCCAGCACCAGTTCGAACACGATTGCGGCCTCGGCGGCGTTGGACATCCCGGTCTCGATCATCTGCGCAGCCACCCGGCGGTACTCCTGCTCGGCCTCGTCGAGCCGGCCCGCCAGTACGCAGAGCACCGCGTGGTAGACAGCCACCACCTGCACCAGCGCCGCGAGTTGCCCGCTGGTGGACCGTTCCACCGCCAGATCGGCCTGCCGGATGGCCTCGGACAGGTCGGTGCGCGCCGAGGCGCACAGGAACAGAAACCAGTGTGCCAGCGCCTCGTAGCCGAGCAAGCTGTGCTGCTGTGCCACCGAGAGCAGTTCGGCGACAAGCGGTTCCCGCTCTGCGGCCAGGTCGGGGCCGAGCGCCAGGTAGGCCCGCGCGTTGAGTGCCGCACACAGCGCCACCGGGGCGCCGCAGTCGCGGGCCAGGGTGAGGGCCCGCTCCGACCATTCGAGCACCTCGGCCATGCCGTAGGCGGCAGCGTCATTTTCCTTCTCGAAGATCAACGCGACATACAGCCAGACCCGCATCGCCGGGTCGGCGTCCGGGAAATCCACCAGCGCCTGCCGCAGCGCAGGCTCGATGGCAGTGTCGTCGTTGTCGAATCCGTTGACCGTCCACGAGATCGGGGCGCGGTAGGACGTCAGCGCGGCCAGGAGCAGCTCGGGGTCCCCGGCCGCCAGGGCCACGGCGCGAGCCCGGGCCGGACGCGCGCGAGTGGCTGCACCACCCTGTGCGGCGGCCGCCGTCAGCAGGATCAGCATGCGGATCTGCTCCGTGGTCGGCACGGCGTCGCCGGACAGGTCTGTCATGCGCAGCGCCGCCTCGGCCAGTGTCATGGCCTCCGCGGGGGAGTTCAGCGCCATTGCCTGCTGTGCTGCGGCGTGGGCCAACCCGGCGGCGTCGGCAGCGGTGGCCGGAGTGGCGGCGGCCAGCCCGTGATAGGCCAGGGCCGCGATGTCGGGTGCGGGTGCGCGACGCAGTTCGGCCAATGCCGCGGCGTGCCACCGGGCGCGGCGCAGCGCCGGAGTGTCCTCGTAGAGAGTGTCGCGCACGAGGGCGTGGGTGAAGCGCACCCGTCCCACCGACGGCTCGTCGAGCAACCCGGCCAGTACGGCCGCCTCGAGACCGTCGAGCACCTCGTCCTCGTCGCGGCGGGTGACGGTCAACAGCAGGTCAACGTCGGTCTCGCGGCCCAGCACCGCGGCCTGCTGTAGCACCGTTCTGGCCGCACCCGGAAGTCGGGACAGCCTGCGCCGCAGTACGTCTCGTACACCCGCCGGCACCACGGTCGCGGTGCCCCCAGCGCCCTCGGCTGCCAGCAGCCGCGCGAATTCGGTGACGAACAGCGGATTGCCGCCGGTGCGTTCGATCAGCCGGTCGATCACACCGGGGTCGCGGTCGAATCCGGGGGCGTGGTCGCGTACCAACGTGGTGATGCCGTCGCGGCTCAATCCGCCGAGTTCGAGCCGCTCGACGGTGACCGCCGCCAGTGCCGCCCAGGTGGCGGCCAGATCGGGTCCCGCTTCCGAGGGGCGGTAGGCAGCCAGCACCAGCACCGGGCGCTGCGCCAGATCGTGGGCCAGGCTGCGCAACAACTGCAGGGTGGCGCCGTCGGCGCGGTGCAGATCGTCGAGAATCACCAGCAGCGGCACCGATACGGTCCGTACCGCAGCCGCTACGTCCGCGGCGAGCGCGAACGCCGATCCCACCGCCGGAGCCGGATCACCCAGCGCCTGCGCCACTTCGGCCCACGCCCACGCCGGGGGAGCGCCGTCGACTTCCGGGCAGCGTCCTCGCGCCACCGCCCACCCCCGTGTCGACAGCCGGTCGGCCACGACGTCGGCCAGCGTGGTCTTTCCCGCCCCCGATTCGGCGCCGACCCACACCACCCGCAGGCCGTGTCGGGTCACCGCCTCGGCAGCGGCGTCGAGGCGGCCCAGTTCGCCGGCGCGACCGACCAGGGTCGCGTGGTGGCGCGGTGCGGCCACCGGCGGCTGCGCCACCGCGAGCGCAGGTCGCGGCACGGCGCCCAGCAGGTCGTCCGAATGGTCGAGGATCTTGGCCTCCAAGGTCCGCAACGCGGGCCCCGGGTCGACACCGAGCTGATCGGCCAACCGCTCACGGGCCGCGCGCAGGTGCGCCAGCGCGGCGCTCTGCCGGCCCGCCCGGTAGAGCGCGAGGGCCAGCAGGCGCACTGCCTCCTCCCGGAGCGGATCCTCGGCGAGATGGCGTTCCAACTCGGGGATGACGGCTGTTTCGCGGCCGAGTTCGAGGCTCACCGCGGCATGCTGCTCAACGGCGCCGGCCCGCAGGCCGGCCAACCGGGTGGCCTCGGTCGCGGCCCAGTCGGTGTCGGCGAACTCGGGCAGCACGGCGCCAGTGCAGCAGTCCAGGGCCGCGCGCAGCAGGCGGGCCCGCTCGGCGGGCTCGCTCACCGCGTCGGCGGCCCGCAGCAGCGCCTCGAACTCCCAGGCGTCGACGGCGTCGGGCGGCAGCCGCAGTGCGTACCCCGGCGGCGAGCTCACCAGCACCCGGGCCGGCGCGCGGCGCTCGCGGGAGGGCTCCAGGACCCGGCGCAGGTTGGAGATGTGGACCTGCAACGCGCCCAGGGCTTTCGGCGGCGGTTCGGCCGTCCAGATGTCGTCGATGATGCGGTCGGTGGACACCACCGCACCGGCCGCCACCGCGAGCCGGGCCAGCACAGCCCGCGGCTGCGGGCCCCTGAGTTCGACGACCGCACCAGCCACCCGGACGGTCAACGGGCCGAACAGGGTGATCCGGATGTCGCTCATCGCCGATGAGAATAAGTCAGTGTGGGATTTGAGTCTGCTGGTACAGCGCCAGCTTCCACTGCCCGTCGCGGTGGTGGTAGACGCTCGACATGGCTCCGGTGAACGCCGGTGACTCACCCTCGCGATACCCGACGCCGACGTAGGTCAGGACGGCGGCCTCACCGAGGTCGATCAGCCGGGGTTCGCGGATCTCGTAGGTGCGCCACGGTGGCGACTGGGCCAGCGCGTCCACCACGGTGGCGCGGTCCATCACCATGCCGTTGGCCAGGACCATCACCCCGTCGGGCAGCATCAGCTCGCCGTAGAACCGGGAGCCGGATCCGTCACACAGGGAGTCCCAGCCGGCGCGCTCGAGGGCCAGCAATGAATCGAAGACACTCATCTACCGCGAGTACCCATCCGGTTTACCGAATTCGCAGACGGGTCATCATGGCGGGGTGAACCTCCTGCCGAGCACCCCGATCGACGACGCCGACATCGCCGGCACCCTGCATCGCGCGGTGCGGATCATCGGGCCGATCCTCGACGTGCTGTGGGACAGCGACCCGGCGAGCCTGAAACGCCGCCAACCCCGTGACGGTGAGGAGGCCGGGCCGCTTGATCGGGTCGCCGACGGCATCGGCTGGGTGCTCAATGCCGCCGACGTCCCCGGCACGCTGGCGTGGGACGACATGGACCTCGATGCCCGCATCAACTGGTGGGTCAGGCGGGTCGGTGCGGTCAACAACGTCGCGGTGGCCTTTCCCGGGTTCCTCGGCGTGCTGGCGAGGCAGTTGCCGGTGCAGGACCTGCTCGGCTTCGTCAACCAGGCCGTGGTGTTGTGTGCCGTGGCCAGGGAGATGGGGGTGACCGATCGAGATATCCAGGTCCGGATGCTGGCCCAGGTGCTGTGCAACCGGACACTGGTCTCCGCGGAACCACCCGCAGACGAGCCGCCGGCAGAACCGGTCCAGCGGTCGGCTGCGGGGGTGGCCAAGGCGTTGTGGAAGCTGGCCGGGTTACTGAACTCGATCGGCGACGAGGTGGCCAGGCGCCCGCACCCGCGTGCGCCGTTCCGGTGGTTGGGGATGCTGCCCGCCGTCGGCGCCGTCGCGAGTTACTTCGGGGAGCTCGGCGCACTGTCGCGGGCCGCGAAGGCGGGGCGCCGTTGGCTCTCCGACCACGCGGTGGAGACCTCCGCGTCGTCCCGCAGGCGATGAGTTTCCGCTATGGGAGCGGTCGGTACGGGGTATGACCGCAGAATCTGAAACAGACAAAGTGACCGCCCTGCCGCCTGTCGTGGATGTGGACACCTGGCGCAGTGCGCTGGCTGACCTGCGTCGCCGCGAAAAGGCGGCCACCCGCGAACTCGACGCCATCGCCGCCCAGCGGCGGCGGCTGCCGATGGTCGAGATGCCGGAGTACACACTGCAGGGGGCGCAGGGACCGGTGAGCTTGGCCGACATCTTCGAGGGGCGCCACCAGCTGATCGTCTACAACCACATGTGGACCGACGGCGCGCAGTGGCAGTGCGGTGGCTGCACCGGTTTCACCTCGCAGTTCACCCGCCTGGAGTTCCTGGACAACTACGACGCCCGGTTCGTCATCGTGACCAACGGGCCCATCGACGAGGCCCTGGCCTACCGGGAGAAGGTGGGCAACCGGATGGACTGGTACTCGTCGGCGCAGAGCTCTTTCGGCGCCGACGTCGACGCCGGCCCGGGCGAGGGCTTCGGGGTGAACGTCTTTCTGCGCGACGGCGATACCGTCTACCGCACCTGGCACACCAACGGCCGGGGCACCGAACAGTTGAGCCACGCCTTCGCCCTCATCGACGTGTTGCCCTGGGGGCGACAGGAGGAGTGGCTGGATTCCCCCGACGGGTGGCCCAGCCGCCCCACCTACTCAGGCTGGCTGGACAGCCCCGAGATCGCCGCGGCGTACGGAGCTGACGCGCCTGGACGGTGACGGCATGGCAGGCTCTGCTGATGGCCGTCGACGACACCGACCTCCGACAGCAGTTCCCACCCACCGAGGGGGCCTACGCGAACAAAGACATCGGCCGCCTGCTGCTGCGCTGCGCCGACCGCTCCGGGTTGGTGGCTGCGGTGAGTTCGTTCCTTGCCGGGGTCGGTGCCAACATCATCTCGCTGGACCAGCACGCGACCGAGCAGTCGGGTGGAATTTTCATGCAGCGCACCATCTTCCATCTGTCCGGTCTGACCGCTGCGCGCGACGAACTGCGGGAGAACTTCGCCCGCGAGGTGGCCGGGCCGTTCCAGATCGACTTCACCCTCACCGACGCCTCGCGCCCGAAGCGGGTCGCGATCCTGGCGTCGCGTGAGGACCACTGTCTGCTGGATCTGCTGTGGCGCAACCGCCGCGGGGAGCTGGACATGTCGGTGGCCTTCGTCATCGCCAACCACGCCGACCTCGCCGATCAGGTACGGCCGTTCGGCGTCCCGTTCATCCATGTACCGGCGCACAAGGACATTCGCACCGAAGCCGAGACGAGCATGCTCGGCCTGCTGCAGGGCAATGTCGACCTGGTGGTGCTGGCCCGGTACATGCAGATCCTCACCCCGGAGTTCCTCGCTGCGGTCGGCTGCCCGGTGATCAACATCCACCACTCGTTCCTGCCTGCGTTCATCGGCGCGGCGCCGTACCGGCGGGCCAGGGAGCGCGGGGTGAAACTGGTGGGCGCCACCGCGCACTACGTCACCGAGGATCTCGACGAGGGCCCGATCATCGAGCAGGACGTGGTTCGGGTCGACCACCGGCACGGCGTCTCCGATCTGGTGCGCCTGGGCGCTGACGTGGAGCGGGCGGTGTTGTCCAGAGCCGTGTTGTGGCACTGCGAGGACCGGATCATCCGGTACGGCAACCAGACAGTCGTCTTCTAGGACTCTCCCAGCACCAGGCCGACCGCGGAGTCTAGTTGGTCGGCGATCTGGTCGAAGGACAAGAACCGTGCGGTCATCAGGGCTCCGGCGAACGTCATCAGCAGGGTGGTGACCACCTCGGGGGGCCAGCCGGGACCCAGGGAGGCCTGGATGCGGGCGATCACCTCCGCGCCGATCTGTTCTCTGATGGGCGTCACAGCGGGGTCATCGGCCATCAGCGCCGCACTACAGGCGTTGGTCAGTTCGGGTTCGTCGGCGACGACGAGCGCCATCTCACGCAGTGTCGTGCTGACCCGCTGCCGGGTGCTCTGGTTGACGTCCGTGTGCACCCCGGTGCCGCGGAGCAGGCGCAGGTAGATCTCGGCAACCAGCGCGCTCTTGGAGGGGAAGTAGGTGTAGGCGCTGGCCGGTGAGACGCCGGCCCTGGCGGCCACCATGCGCATCGTGAGCGCATTGAACGAGGTCTGATGCAGTTCTTCGAGTCCGGCGTCGAGCACCTTGCGGATGGTCTGCTCGGGGCGGCGGTCGCGTTTCCGCGTTGCGATGGCGTCGCTGGACACGTTGACAGACTAGCTGCTAGAAAGATTTCATACACCTGTCCAGAAAATCCGGGCGGTCCTACGGAGGGAACGCGATGACGGTCACCGACGACTCCTCGCGCTTCGGCGAGAACTTCGACTTCACGTCCCCGGCAGTGTTGGAGAACGGCGTCCCGGTCGAGCAATTCGCCGAGCTGCGCCGTACCTCACCGGTGTGGTGGAACCATCAGCCCCCGGGGTCGTCGATCTTCGGTGACGACGGGTATTGGGTCATCACCAAACATGCTGACATCAAACAGATTTCGCGCGACGGTGAGGTGTGGTCCACCAACGCCAAAGGCGCGGTGATGCGGCTACCGGACAGTGTGACCGCCGACCAGCTGGACCTCACCAAGGCGCTGCTGGTCAATCACGACCCCCCGTCGCACACCCGGCTGCGCAAGCTGGTGTCGCGGCTGTTCACTCCGCGTGCCGTTGCCGCGCTGGAGCAGGGGCTGGAACGCACCGCCCGAGAGATCGTGGCCACCGCCGCAGCCAAGAAGCGGGGCAATTTTGTCGACGACATCGCTGTGGGGTTGCCCCTGGCGGCGATCGCCGACCTCATCGGGGTGCCGGACGCCGACCGGCGCCAGCTGTTCAGTTGGACCAATTCGATCATGAACACCGACGATCCTGAGTTCAACGACGTGGATCCGGCCGCGGCCAACGCGGAGTTGATGGGGTACGCGTATGCCATGGCCGAGGAACGCCGACGTAATCCCGCCGATGACATCGTGACCCGGCTCATCGAGGCCGACGTCGACGGTGACTCTCTCGATGAGGTGGAGTTCGCCTTCTTCGTCATCCTGCTGGCGGTAGCCGGCAACGAAACCACGCGCAATGCCATGACGCACGGCATGCTCGCGTTTGCCCAGCACCCGGAGCAATGGGAGCTCTTCAAGCGTGAGCGACCGGTCACCGCGGTCGACGAGATCGTCCGGTGGGCGACGCCGGTGCACTGCTTCCAGCGCACCGCCCTGGCCGACACCGAGGTCGGCGGGGTCACCGTGCGCGCCGGGCAACGAGTCGGATTGTTCTACAGCTCAGCCAATTTCGACGAGGACGTCTTCGGCCGTCCATTCGAGTTCGACATCACGCGCAGCCCCAATCCGCATCTGGGGTTCGGCGGCAACGGAGTCCACTACTGCATCGGAGCCAACCTGGCGCGCACCGAGATCAGGCTCATCTTCGAGGCCATCGCTGACCTGGTGCCCGACATCACCGTGCTGGGTGAGCCGACGCGGTTGCGCTCGGGCTGGATCAACGGGATCAAGGAGCTGCAGGTCGCCTACCGGTGATGGCTGTGGATGACGGAACACGGCGATCTCACGAGTCGGCGCAGACCCCCGCCATGGGAAACCGGGCAAATTTTGTGGCGATCGAAAACGGCCAGTGGAGACTGCACTATGACCACTGGGCAGGGTGTCGGATGCTTGACGCGGCCCGACCTCGACGTGGGCAAAGGCATCACCGCAGCGCGGGACTGGCCGCAGGGACGCATCTTTCAGAGCTTCGAAGAGAGCCCGTTGGGCCAGATGGACAAGCTCATCGGCCTGCTGTCCGATGTCGCCCCAGGTCTTGCGGTCGGTCCTGACGCGGTTGCCGACAGGCCAGGGCGGCCGACCAGTGCGGAGTGGGCAGCTTTTGAACGGGCATGCGCTGACGTGGTGGCGGGTGCGGCGGCGCACTGAAAACCCCTGTGTCACTTGCGTATCTGGTGTCACATCACGCTGATTCTTGTCGGTAGTCGCACGTATGTTCGATGTATGGGAACGTCAGCTGTCGCCGATCGCGAGGCGATGCTGGCTGCCCTGACCCAGATGGAAGAGCTGACCGCCCGGATGAATCGGCTGTCGATCGACGCGTTCTCCGATGTCGAGTTGTTGGCGCTGCAGCAGCGTCGTGAAGCTGTCGCTCGTGCGCAGCCGGTGCTCGATCATCGGGTGTATCAGCGGATCACGTCTCAGAGTTCACCGGTCTCGTTGGGTGCCAAGAGTTACGCCGCGGTGTTGTCGCAGCGGTTGCGGATTTCCAGCTCTGAGGCGCGCCGCCGGTTGGATGAGGCGGCGTCGTTGGGGCCGCGGACCTCGCTGACCGGTGAACCGATGGCACCCTCCATGCCCACCTTCGCGCGCGGTCAGGCCCTGGGGTTGATCGGCGCCGAGCACATCAAGCATGTGCGGTGGTTTTTCCGTGAGCTGCCCGGGTTCGTGGATTTTCAGACCCGGGAGAATGTCGAAGAACAACTGGCCCAGCATGCCTGTGAGCTGGGGCCTGAGGCGTTCCGCAAGGCCGCAGCGCACATGCTGTACCTGTTGAACCAGGACGGGGAGCTCTCCGATGAGGACCGCCAGGCCCTGGCTTATATCCGGGTGGGTAAGCAGCGCCCGGACGGGATGCGCCCGTTCGAAGGGTTGTTGACGCCGGAGGCGTGGGCCACCCTGGAGCCGTTGCTGGAGCGCAACGCCGCCCCGGGGATGTGCAACCCGGCTGATGAGAATCCCTGCCTCGAGGGTGAACCGTCGGAGGAGCAGAAGCGGAATGACACCCGCACCACGGGCAAGCGGTATCACGATGCGCTGCTGGCTCTGTGCAAGCGGATGCTCACCACGCAGCCGACGGGGACCATCAACGGATTACCGGCGAACGTGGTGATCACCGTGAGTCTCACCGATCTGGAGAAGGGCACCGGGCACGGGTTGACCGCCGGCGGCACGCTGCTGCCCATCGCCGATGTCCTGAAGTTCGCCGCCCACTCGAGGCCCTGGCTGGCCCTATTCGACGGCAAAGGCCTGCCCCTGCACCTGGGCCGCGCCAAGAGGACCGCCACCCTGGCCCAGCGACTGATGCTGCTCGCGAAGCACCGGGGCTGCACCATGCCCGGCTGCACCGCCAGCGCCTACCGCTGCCAGGTGCATCACGCCAACCAGGACTGGAAAGACGGCGGCCGCACCGACATCGACGACCTGACGTTGGCCTGCGGTCCGAACAACCGCATGGTCGAGACCACCGGCTGGACCACAAGAAATCGCCCCGAGGATGGTGTCACCGAATGGATCCCGCCGCCACACCTCGACTGCGGCCAGTCCCGCACCAACAACATCCACCACCCGGAACGGATCATCGACCCCGGCGATGACCCGTGATCCGCCTACAGTCCCGCCAGCTGGGACAGCGTCATCTTCGCAATCGTGAAGTAGATCAGCAGGCCGGTGCCGTCGACGATGGTTGCGATCATCGGTGCGGACACCACCGCAGGGTCGACCCGGCACTTCTTGAGCAGCGGCGGCAGGATCGATGCTACGAAGGAGGCCCACAACACGATGGCGGCCACCGACAGTGTCACGGTCAGGGTGACTTCCGCCCCCACGCCCAGCGTCCACGCACGGATCACCGCCGCGGCCGCCATGGCCAGCGCGATCATCACGCCGGTCGACATCTCCTTGGCCAGGATCGCCGGAACGTTGTGAAAGCGCACCTGGCCGGTGGCCATGGCGCGCACCAGAGTTGTGGTGATCTGGGTGCCGGTGTTGCCGCCGGTGCCGATCAGCAACGGGATGAAGAAGGCCAGGGCCACCACTGCGTCCAGTTCTTCCTCGAACGCCCGCAGTACGGTGCCGGTGTAGGCCTCGGCAGCGAACAGCACCAGGAGCCAGACGATCCGTTTGCGCCATAGCAGCCACGGCGAAGCACGCAGGTACGGCACCTCCAATGGGGCTGAGCCGCCCTGCCTTTCGGCGTCCTCCGTGGCTTCTTCCTCCGCGATGTCGGCCGCATCGTCGGCGGTGAGCAGACCGAGGAGTCGGCGATCGGCGTCGACGACGGGCAGCGCGACCAACCGGTGATCGATGAGCAGTTTCGCCGCCTCCTCCTCGTCGGTCAGCGGCGAGAGCGCAAGGACGTCGGTCTCCATCAGGTTCTCGACGGTACTGTCGGCGCCGGCCAGCACCAGATTGCGGAACGGCACCACACCCACCAGCCGGTTGTCGTCATCGGTGACAAAGATGTAGGCGCCCGTGCGCGAATCGCTGCGTACCCGCGCGGCATGTCCGCGGATTTCGTCGACCGCAGTGGCGGCTGTCATCGCCGGTCCCACTGTCAAGGTCTCCGGCACCATGTGCGCGGCGACGCTGTGCTTGGGCCAGGCGAGTAGGTCGCGGAGAACCCTTGCGCGCGGCAGCGGCAGCGCGGAGAGCCAGGCCTCGCGGGTGCGGTCATCTACCTCACGCATCACGTTGCCCGCATGGTCGGAATCCAGGAGGTCCAGAAACGCTGCCACCCGCGCGGCGGGCAGCTGGCGTAGCACGTCAGCGGCCAGCTGGTCATCGACACTTTTGTAGAGTTCGATGCCGCTCTCAGAGTCCAGGAGTCCGCCGAGCCTGCGCATCTGCGACCGGGACAACCCAGCCACCTGGTACGCACGCTCGCTGTGATCGTCCACCGCCTGTAGCCAGTCGGCCACGGCCACCGTGTCCTCGGAGGCGAGCGCGTCGTTCAGACGGAGCCTGCTCGTGTTCTCGGCCGCCATCAACATCCCCTTTCCTCGACACTTGGTGCACTCAGCGGATGCGCCAGGAAATCTAGGGGATCAAATCTCGGTGACCAAACGGCAGACGGCGCCGTTCATCCAGCGTTAATCGCTGTGGCCTACAGCGTGATGGCAGGATCCCGGAGGGCTTGGTGCACGGCCTGGTGAGACTGCACCGGTCATGGTGATATCTCTGAGTCCGTGAACGAACGAAACGCCCGGGTCGCGGCTGCACTGGCGGCCGCGGGCATCCCGTCGAACATCGTCATCCTGGACGCCGACGCCAAGACGGCGGCGGCGGCCGCGGCACAGCTGGGCTGTGAGGTCGGCGCCATCGCCAACAGCCTGGTGTTCGACTGCGACGGTGAACCGCTGCTGGTGATGGCCAGTGGCGCCGCGCGGGTGAACACCGAGGTACTGGCTGCGGCACTCGGCACCACCTCGATCCGCAAAGCGGACGCGGCGCTGGTACGTCAGGCCACCGGACAGGTGATCGGCGGCGTTGCGCCCGCGGGCCATCCCCACCCGCTACGCACCATCGTGGACAGCACCCTGGCGCAATATCCGGTGGTGTGGACAGCTGCCGGGACCGCTGACTCGGTGATGCCCCTGACCTACCCCCAGCTACTGGCGCTGACCGCGGGACGGGAAGCTCAGGTCCGCTGACTCACGGCGCGGCGAGCTGGGCGTAGCGGCTCAGGTGTGCTGCGGTGGTGCCGAATTCGTACTGCATCGCGGTGAGCCGCTTGAAGTAATGGCCGATGGCCAGCTCCTCGGTCATGCCCATTCCGCCGTGCAACTGCACGGCGTTCTGCCCGATGAACCTGGCCGCGCGGCCGGCGGTCGCCTTGGCGGCGGACACGGCTCGGGCACGCTGTTCCGGTTCGGCGTCCAGGTTGAGCACTGCGAGATACGCAGCGGCCACGGCCTGCTCGAGTTCCATGTACATGTCCACCATGCGGTGCTGCAGCACTTGGAAACTGCCGATCGGCTGACCGAATTGCTGGCGCTGCTTGCAGTATTCAACCGTGTCGTCGAGCACCTTGCGCATGCCGCCGACGGCTTCGGACACCACCGCCGCCGCACCCTCGTCGCGGGCCCGCAGTAGCGATGCCTCCGCCTCGCCCAGCAGCGCGTCACCGGGCAGACGCAGACCGGCGAACTCGAGATCGGCGCCGCGGCGGTCATCGATGGTGCGGTAAGGATGGACCGTCACACCGGCTGGGGGAGCGGCCGCGTCGAACTCGGTGAGCAACAACGACACCCCGTCGGGTGCACGCGCCGCGATCAGCAGGTGGGTGGCAAGGGGGGCGCTGAGCACGACGACCTTGGAGCCAGTGACCACCCAGTCGTCACCATCGCGCTCGGCGGTGGTGGACAGTGCCGCAAGGTCGTCACCGGCGTCGGGTTCGGTCAGCGCCAGGGCAACCACCGCGGTGCCATCGGCAATCGCTTCCAGGACAGCCCGCGCGCGGGCGCCGCCCGCACGCTGCAGGAGCCCGCCGGCCACCACCACGGTGTCGATGTACGGTTCGATCACCAATGCGTAGCCGAGCGCCTCAGTGATCACCATGGCCTCCACGGGCCCGCCGCCCAGGCCGCCGGCGTCCTCCGGCAGGGTCGCGGCCAGGATGCCCAGCTCTCGCGCGAACCCGCGCCAGATCTCCGGTTGCCAACCGGGCCCGGATTTGGCTGCGGCCCGGCTCTTTTCGAGGTCATAGCGGGTGGCCAGGAATTTGGTCAGCCCGCTGCGCAGAAGTTCTTGTTCGTCGCTGAGCGTGAAGTTCATCTACAGCCCCAATGCCGCTTTTGCCAGGATGTTGCGCTGAATCTCGTTGCTGCCGGCGTAGATCGATCCCGCGCGGTCGTTGAAGTACTTCAGCGGAGCGACCGCCTGCCAGGCCTCACCGCTGGTGTAGCCGTCATCAGGTGGGTCGTACTCGGTCACCGGGCCGCCGGGGGCGGTGGCGTGCGGCTGATAGACGCGCCCGCGGGGGCCCGCCGCTTCCAGAGCGAGCTCGGTGAGCGTCTGGCTCAGTTCGGTGGAGAGCACCTTCAGCATGGACGACGCCGGACCCGGGTTCTTGCCCTCGGCCACGGTGGCCAGGGTGCGGAACTCCAGGATTTCGAGGACCTCTGTACGGATGCGGGCGTCGGCCAATTTCAACGCGAACGACGGATCATCGATCAGCCGTCCCCCAGTCGGCCCGGGCTGGCCCGCGGCAGCGGTCGCGATCTCCTCGCCCATCACCTGTAACCACGGCGCGGTAGCGCCGCCTCCGCGTTCGAACTCCAGCAGATACTTGGCGACGGTCCACCCGTCGTCGATGCGGCCCAGCACATTGGCTTTCGGCACCCGCACCGCGTCGAAGAACACCTGGTTCTGCACTTCTTCGCCCGAGGTCATCACCAGCGGGTGGATCTCGACACCGGGGGAGTCCAGGTCGATCAGCACGAACGTGATGCCCTGCTGTTTGCGTTCCAGCCGCGAGGTGCGCACCAGCGCGAACATCCAGTTGGCTTCGCGGGCATGGGTGGTCCAGATCTTGGATCCGGTGCAGACCAGATCATCACCGTCGGAGACGGCGGCCATCTGCAGTGACGCCAGATCCGACCCGGATTCGGGTTCGGAGTAACCCTGGCAGAAGAAGACCTCGCCGGTGAGGATGCGGGGCAGGAAGAAGTCCTTCTGTTCGGGGGTTCCGAAGCGGATGATTGCGTGCGCGACCATCTTGATGCCCATCGGCGACAGCGTGGGCGCCCCGGCCAGCGTGGATTCCCGGCTGAAGATGTAGTGCTGGTTCAGCGTCCAGTCACACCCGCCGTGCTCGACCGGCCAGGCCGGCGCGGCCCAGCCGCGTTCATGCAAGACCGCCTGCCACGCCATGCTGGCCTCGTGATCGGCGTAGACGCTGGTCATGAGGCGCCCGGCCCGGCGGAGGTCCGGGGTCAACTTCGCATCGAGGAACGCGCGCACCTCGTCGCGAAAGGCGAGATCGGAGTCTGACCACTCCAGGTCCATGGATGTCCTTTGACAGGGTTTGGTGGCGCACCGGTCAACTGCTTGGTGGGTCGAATATACGGCGGCGTCCCAGATTTGATCAAATCCTCTATTGATGCAATTTCGGCATTTTTGGTGGCAAAAAGAGTCTTGGACAGGAATTGGTGCCCCGCCTACCGTGGTCGACGTGACTACCTTTGCCTCCGAGACGGACACCCAGACCCTGACCGGCCAGATGATCGTCGCAGGAACGATGGTCACGGGAGCGGGAACAGAGGTGCGCGGCTTCGACCCCGCAGCCGGAACGGCGCTGGAGCCCGCCTACCGGCACGGCGACCTCGCTGTGGTGGAGGCGGCGTGCGCGGCTGCAGCCGAGGCCTTCGGGCCGTACCGGGCCACCACCTCGGCGCAGCGCGCGAAGTTCCTGGAGGCCATCGCCGCCAATATCGAGGCCGCCGCCGAGGTGCTGATTCCCCGCGCCGTCGCCGAAACCGGTCTGCCGCATGCCCGCATCACCGGCGAGGTCGGCCGCACGTGCGGTCAGCTCCGCCTGTTCGCCGCCGTGCTGCGCGAGGGCAGCTGGAACGGCGCCCGCATCGACTCGGCGCTGCCCGAGCGCACCCCCGCCCCGCGCGCCGACATCCGGCAGCGCACGGTGCCGCTGGGCCCGGTCGCAGTGTTCGGCGCCAGTAACTTCCCGCTGGCCTTCTCCGTGGCCGGCGGCGACACTGCGTCCGCGCTGGCCGCCGGATGCCCGGTGGTGGTCAAGGGACACGACGCCCACCCCGGCACCTCAGAATTGGTCGGACGCGCCGTGGCCAAGGCGGTCGCCGATGCCGGTCTGCCTGCCGGAACCTTCTCCCTTCTGTTCGGCTCGGGACGCAAGCTCGGCACCGCGCTGGTGACGGACGCCCGGATCAAGGCCGTCGGATTCACCGGATCCCGGTCCGGTGGAACAGCTCTGGTGGCTGCCGCCGCCGCCCGCCCCGAACCGATCCCGGTCTACGCCGAAATGAGCTCCATCAACCCGGTGTTCCTGCTGCCCGGCGCGCTGAGCACACGCGGCGCCGAACTGGGTGCGGCCTTCGTCGGCTCGCTCACCATGGGATCCGGACAGTTCTGCACCAACCCCGGCCTGGTGATCGCGGTCGATGGGCCGGACCTCGACACCTTCGTCGCCGCGGCTACCGAGGCCCTGGCGCAGGCGGCGCCCACCCCGATGCTCACGCCGAACATCGCCAAGAGCTATGCCGACGGGGTCCGTGACCTCGAGGGCGCTGCCGACGTCCTGGCCCGGGGCCAGGCCGCGGACAGTTCGACCGCCTGCCAGGCCGCGCTGTTCTCCACCGACGCAGCCGGTTTCCTGGCGTCAGATGTGCTGCAGGCCGAGGTGTTCGGCGCCTCCAGCCTGGTGATCCGCTGCGCCGACGCCGACGAAGTGGCCTCGGTGGCAAGCAAACTGGAAGGCCAGCTCACCGCCACCGTGCACGCCGACGATTCCGACACCGCAGAAGCGGCCCGGTTGCTCCCGGTGCTGGAGCTCAAGGCCGGACGAATCCTGTTCAACGGCTGGCCCACCGGCGTCGAGGTCGGCTACGCGATGGTGCACGGCGGACCCTTCCCGGCCACCTCTGATTCGCGCACCACGTCGGTGGGCGCCAAGGCAATCGAGCGCTTCCTACGGCCGGTGTCCTACCAGGACGTCCCGAAGTCATTGCTGCCCAGCGCTATTGCCGACGGCAACCCTGATCACCTCTGGCGGCTCATCGACGGCCGCTTCACCCAAGACTGACACACCCACCATCCTCTAGGAGACTCCACCATGCTGGACGGCGTTCTGTTCTTTCCTGTCACCCCCTTCACCGCGGCCGGCGACGTCGACCTCGACAAGCTCGCGGCGCACGTCGCCAAGGGTGTCGACGCCGGCCCGGGTGGTGTCTTCATCGCCTGTGGCACCGGTGAATTCCACGCCCTCGAGTCCGGGGAGTTCGCCGCCGTGGTCCGCACCGCTGTCGAGGCGGTGGCGGGCCGGGTTCCGGTGTACGCCGGCGCCGGCGGCTCGGTGGCCCAGGCCAAGGTGTTCGCCAAGGCAGCGGAGTCCGCGGGTGCTGACGGAATCCTGCTGCTGCCGCCGTATCTGGTGTCCATGCCGCAGGCCGGGCTGGTGGCCTACACCAAGGAGGTGGCCGCTGCCACCACGCTGCCGGTGATCGTCTACAACCGCGCCAACGCCCGTTACACCGAAGCCTCGGCGGTCGAGGTGGCGCAGATCGCCAACGTCGTCGGCTTCAAGGACGGCACCGGCGACATCGACATGGTGGGCCGCATCGTGCGTGCGGTCACCGACGCGCTGGCCGAGTCCGGCAAACCGTTCCAGTTCTTCAACGGGTTGCCCACCGCCGAGGTGTCGCAGCAGGCCTACCGCGCCATCGGCGTCACCCTGTATTCGTCGGCCACCTTCGCCTTCGCTCCTGAGCTGGCGCTCGCCTTCTACGAGGCCCTGGAAAGCGGCAACGACACCGTGGCCGCCGCGCTGCTGCGTGAGTTCTTCCATCCCCTGGTGCGCCTGCGGGATACAGTCCCGGGCTACGCCGTCTCCCTGATCAAGGCCGGCGTGACCATGGAGGGCATCAACGCCGGGCCGGTACGGGCTCCCTTGGTGGATGCGGCGCCCGAGGACGTCGCTGCGTTGGCCGCGTTGCTCAAGTCCGGCCGGGCGGTGCTCGCCGACCACCTCGCCGCGGTGCGCTGATGTCGGGTCCGATCCGGATCACCGGCGCGCGCATCACCCCGGTCGCATTCGTCGACCCGCCTCTGCTCAACACCGTCGGTGTGCACCAGCCTTACGCACTGCGGGCCATCATCCAGCTCGACACCGACGCCGGTCTGGTCGGGCTGGGGGAGACCTATGCCGACACCCGGCACCTGGCCCGGTTGCACGCGGCCGCCGAAGCCATCACAGGATCGGATGTCTTTGCGCTCAACACGATCCGCGCGGCCATTGCCGAGCGGTTGCGTGGGGACGACGCCGCGGTCGGCACCGCGGGGATGATCACCTCCGCCAGTGCGGTGGATCAGGTACTGTCGCCGTTCGAGGTGGCGTGTCTGGACGTGCAGGGGCGCGCGACCGGCAGGCCGGTGTCCGACCTGCTCGGCGGCGCGGTACGTGACGCCGTACCGTTCAGTGCCTACCTGTTCTACAAGTGGGCCGCCCATCCCGGCGGTGAACCGGATTCCTGGGGTGAGGCACTGGATCCCGCGGGTATCGTCGCGCAGGCCCGGCGCATGATCGGCGAGTACGGCTTCAGCGCGATCAAGCTCAAGGGCGGGGTGTTTGCGCCCGAAGAAGAAATGGCGGCCATCGAGGCGCTGCACCGGGCGTTTCCGGATCACCCTCTGCGACTGGACCCCAACGCCGCGTGGACACCGCAGACCTCGGTCAAGGTGGCCACCGGCCTGGCCGGCATCCTCGAGTACCTGGAAGACCCGACCCCTGGGATCAACGGGATGGCCGATGTGGCCCAGCAGGCGCCCATGCCGTTGGCCACCAACATGTGTGTGGTGGCGTTTGATCAGCTGGCGCCGGCTGTGGCTGCCGGTGCGGTGAAAGTTGTTCTCTCCGATCACCATTACTGGGGCGGGTTGCAGCGCTCACGCCTGCTGGCCGGCATCTGCGACACCTTCGGGCTGGGCCTGTCCATGCATTCCAACTCCCACCTCGGCATCTCCCTGGCCGCCATGGTGCATCTGGCGGCCGCCACACCCAACCTGACCTACGCCTGCGATACGCACTGGCCGTGGAAGACCGAAGATGTGGTCAAGCCGGGTGTGCTCACGATCCGCGACGGGGCGGTGGCGCTGCCCACCACACCGGGGCTGGGTGTCGAGATCGACGAGGACGCCCTGGCGGCACTGCACGAGCAGTACCTGCGATGCGGTATCCGCGACCGGGACGATACCGGGTACATGCGCAGCATCGACCCGGCATTCGAGGCAATCAGCCCGCGCTGGTAGCACTGCTCCGTACACTGATTCGCCAACCGGTCTGTGCGGCCGGTCGGTGATACAAGGAGTGCATCGGTGTTTTCGCTGGCGAGACTGTCGTGTTTCATCGCGGTCGCCGAAGAGCTGCACTTCGGCCGCGCGGCTGAGCGTCTACATATGACGCAGCCCCCGCTGTCTCGGCAGATCCAGCAACTGGAGACCGAACTCGGGGTGCAGCTGATCGACCGGACCACCCGCTCGGTGACGCTGACGCCCGCGGGCGTGGCCTTTCTGCCTGACGCGCGGCGCATCGTCCAGCTGGCCGAAGGGGCGGCGCTGACCGTCAAACGGGTGCCCGCAGGCGACCTCGGGACTGTCGTCATCGGGTTCACCGCAGCCTCCGCGCACGCCGTGTTGCCACGACTGCTCGACAGCGCCCGCGCCCACCTGCCCGACGTCACCCTGGAACTCCGGGAGATGGTCACCTCTGCGCAGATCGAGGGCCTGATGACCGGCGAATTGGATCTGGGCATGGCGAGGCCACCACTCAAGCGTCCCGGGCTGGTGTCTCGCCCCCTGCTGCACGAGCGACTGCTGGCTGCGCTCCCTGTCGGCCATCCGCTGGCCGACCTCCCGCGTCAACTCACGCTGACCGACCTGGACGGCCAGGACGTCATCATGTACTCGCCGGTGCAGGCGCGGTACTTCAACGAGCTCTTGATCAGCACGTTCACGATTGCGGGGGCGACCCCGAACTACGTCCAGTACGTGACCCAGGTGCACACCATGCTGGTGCTGGTCCGCTCCGGGATCGGAATCGCGCTGGTCCCCGCCTCGGCCGCGACGCTGCATCCCGACGGCGTGGCTTTCCGGTCCATCGGTGCGTTCCGTGAGCGTCCCGTCGAACTGGACGCCGTGTGGCGCAGCGACAGCACGAATCCCGCGCTTCTGCGCCTGCTGCGCGATGTGCTGCCGCCGCGAGAGTGGACCACCGACGATCTGGTGGAGGACACCTTCTCCTGAGCGGGCCTCAGACCCCCGACGGGACCGGGACGGGGGTCACCAGTTCGCCGGAGGTCAGGAAGCTGTCCAGATTGCGCAGCGTCAGATCCTCCATAGCGGCCCGGGTCTGCACCGTGGCGCTGCCCACGTGTGGCAGCAGCACCACGTTGTCCAGGCCGAGCAGCGCCTCGGGGACCTCGGGCTCGTGGGCGAAGACGTCCAGTCCCGCGCCGGCGAGCCGTCCGTCGACCAGGGCAGCCACCAGGGCGTCCTCGTCGATGACGCTGCCGCGCGCGACGTTGATCAGATAGCCGTGCGGCCCCAGTGCGGCCAGCGTTGCGGCGTCGACGAGGTGGCGGGTCTGCGAGCCGCCGGCGGCCGCGACCACCAGGACGTCGACCCCCGCGGCGAGTTCCTGCGGCGAGCCCACGTACGTGAACGGCGAATCAGGGACCTGCCTGCGATTGTGGTAGGAGATCGCGCAACCGAACGCTGTCAGCCGGTGCGCGATGGCGCTACCGATCCGACCCAGCCCGATGATGCCCACTCTGGTGTCGCTGGCCTGCCGGGTCAATGGGTAATTGCCCGCCGGCCAGCGCCCGGCCCGGACGAAGCGGTCGGAAGCCGAGAATCCGCGCAGGGTGTCGATCATCAGCCCCACGGCAGTATCGGCCACGCAGTCGGTCAGCACATCCGGGGTGTTGCTCACCGCGATGCCGCGGGCGCCGGCGGCGTGGACGTCGGTGGTGTCATACCCGACGCCGAAGTTCACGATGGCCGCCAACCGGGGCAGTGCGTCGATCAGCGCGGCGTCCACGCCGGTGCGTCCGGAGGTGACGGCCACCGTGACATCCTCGGCGTGCGCGGCCAGGAACGCTGCCCGCTCGGCGGGGTCGGTAGGGAGCACTGACGCGCCGTAGGACGTGTGCAGGGTGTCCTGCAGCGAGGGCTTGAGCGGGCCGACCTGCAGGACGGCGGCAGGGGTCTGGCCAGGGCTGGTCACGGCAGTTCTCCTCCAAGTGTCACTAGCGACGTTAAGTGTGCCCGCGGATACCTGTCCAACACGGAAATAGCATCAATTGTTGCTGAAGGTGAATAACTGGCCGCGCGGGCCGCGGTTCGGCGCATGGATCACCGTCGGGCGTCGGCAAAACTGCTGTTCAAGCCTGCTTGTGGGGCCGGCGCGGTGGACCCGATCGATGCCCGGAGGCCAAAAACGGCCCGTTTCAGCCCGTGTTGCCGGGGTTGACGTGGTGAATGGCGCGTTCATACCGTGTGTCTGCGATCACAAACGGCATCTACATACGTGGACGTCACCAGCGCATCAGCCCCGCGCCTACTCTGCCCGCTCCATCTCGCGACAACTGGAGGACCCCGATGAGCCACGCAGGCCCGATTTCCCGCCGCGTGCTGGCCGTGACCCTGGCCGGGGTGTGTGTGACCGGCACCGGCTGCTCGGTCGCCAATTCCGGACACGGCGGCTACGACCCGAACACCCTGCGGGTGGTGCTCTCGCAGGAGCCGCCCACCCTGGAACCCTGCGAGAGCTCCCTGACATCCACCGGCATCGTGGTGCGCTCGAACATCACCGAGCCGCTGGTTGAGCGTGACCCCGACACCGGCGATCTGCTGCCGCTGCTGGCCACCGAATGGGAACAGACTGCCCCGACGCAGTGGACCTTCCGGACCCGCGAGGGCGTCACCTTCTCCGACGGCGCTCCCTTCACCGCCGAGGACGCCGCCTTCTCCATCGACCGGGCCGTCAACTCCGATCTGCAGTGCAACGTCGACGGCTATGTCTTCGGCGACGAGGAACTCGGACTCGAGGTCCGCGACGACACGACGCTGACGGTCACCACCGCCACCCCGGATCCCATTCTGCCGCTGCGCCTTTCCTTCGTCGAGATCGTCCCGCGGACCACCAGCACCGCGGAGAAGGTGCGCGAACCCATCGGCACCGGTCCCTACGCCATCGACAACTGGGAATACGGCCAGAAGCTCACGCTGACTCGCAACGAGTCCTACTGGGGCGCGGCCCCGGCCTTCGCCCGCGCCGAGTACCAGTGGCGCAGCGAGGGCAGCGTGCGGGCGGCGATGATCACCAACGACGAGGCCGACATCGCCACCGGTCTGGGCCCGGAGGACGGCGCCGGCGATCTCGGCGTTCCGTTCCAGAACAACGAGACCACCGCGCTGCGCATGCAGGCCACCGAGGCGCCGCTGAACGACATTCGGGTGCGCCAGGCCATCAACTACGCCGTCAACCGTCCCGGCATCGTCAAGGCATTGTTCCGCAGCCTCGGCGATCCGGCCGCGCAGCTGATTCCCTCGGGCGTGGTGGGCTACAACCCCGACCTGGCGCTGTGGCCGTACGACCCGGACAAGGGCCGACAACTCGTCGACGAGGCGCGCGCCGACGGAGTGCCGGTGGACAACGAGATCCGGCTGATCGCACGCACCGCGCAGTTCCCTAAGATCGCCGAGACCGTCGAGGTACTGCAGAGCGAATTCAGCGACATCGGTCTGAACGTCAAGATCGAGATGATGGACACCGCAGCGCAACTCGAGTATCAGCTGCGCCCTTTTCCGGCCGACACGGGCCCGTACCTGTTGATGATCATGCACGGCAACCAGGCCGGTGACGCCGCGTTCACGCTGGACCAGTACATGCTCTCCGACGGTCCCCAAGCGGCCTACGGCACAACGGAATTCGATGCGGAGATCCGCGCCGCCGAGGCACTCACGGGGCAGGAGAGGCAGAACGCCTTCGCCACCCTGTTCGCCGAAGAACCCCAGGAGATCATGCAGATGGCCTACCTGGCGCACATGAAAGGCATCCTCGGCAAGTCCGCGCGGGTGGCCTACACCCCGAACTCCGCCACGGGTGACGAGATGCGACTGGCCGAGATGACCTTCGCGCCCACCGAGCCCGACAACACCTGACCCTGATCACCCAGGAGGCCTTCGCCCATGTTCTCGTTCGTCCGGCGCCGGATGTACACCAGCCTGTTACCCCTGGTGGTCGTGCTGCTGGGAGTGTTCCTCCTGGCTCGCCTCACCGGTGACCCCACCAGCCTCTACCTTCCCGAGTCGGCCACCGAAGCCCAGCGCGCCGAGTTCGCCGAGGCCAATGGTCTGAATCAGCCGGTGTGGAACCAACTGGTGGACTACTTCTCCGGTGTCCTGCACCTGGACTTCGGCACATCCCTGCGCACCGGGGAATCCGCCTCCGAGATGGCCCTGCGGGCCTTCCCGGCCACGCTCCAATTGGCCATCACCACCATGCTTCTGGCCATCGTGGCGGCCGTCGTGATCGGCTGTTGGGCGGCGTATCGGCCCAATTCACTGGCCGACCGGTTCTCCTCGCTGCTGTCGATGACAGCCGCGTCGATCCCCGACTTCTGGTTCGCCATCACCGGTGTCTGGTTGTTCGCGGTGCTGATGGGCTGGCTGCCCACCTCCGGCACCGACGCCGGCCTGCTGTCCTGGGTCCTGCCCATCGCCACCCTGATGATCCGTCCGCTCGGCGTCCTCACCCAGGTGGTCCGCGGTGCCATGGTGTCCGCGTTGTCGGCGCCGTATGTCCGCCTGGCCCGCAGCAAGGGCGCCGGGGACTTCCGCGTGGTCACCCACCACGCCCTGCGCAACGCCGCGGCGCCCGCGCTGACCGTCGCCGGTGACCTGGCCGTCGGACTGATCAACGGAGCCGTGGTGGTCGAGGCCATCTTCGGCTGGCCCGGTATCGGCAAGCTGATGATCGACGCCATCCTGCAACGCGATTTCGCCGTGCTGCAGGCCGCCGTGCTGCTCACCGCGGTGTCGATCTTCCTGCTCAACATCCTCATCGACGCCTGCTACGCCCTGCTCGATGCCCGCGTCCGCGAACCGGCGAAAGTCTAAGGAAGCCAGCCCATGAGCACACAAATCGAGATGGTCCCGGTCAAACCGACCACCGCGATCGTCGGCGAACCCGACACCACCAAGAGGCGTTCGGGCGCCACCTGGTACCGGCTGCTGGTCAACGACCGGGTGGCGGCGGCCGCCGCGGTGGTGCTGGGCCTGGTGTTCCTGACCGCGCTGGTGGGCCCCACCTTGATGGGCGACCTGGCCACCCGCATCGACCTGGACAACTCCAACCAGGCGCCGTTCACCCTCAGCCACGGCTGGGCCAACATACTGGGCACCGACCCGCTGGGCCGCAGCATGCTCGCCCGCCTGATCGTGGCCAGTCAGACCACGCTGTCGGTGGCCATCCCTGCGGTGGTGATCAGCGCGGTCGTCGGCTCCCTGATCGGCATGTGGGCCGGCTTCTACCGCGGTTGGCGCGAGACCCTGGCCATGCGTGTCGCCGATGTCATCATGAGCTTTCCGTCCCTGCTGCTGGCCGTCGTGGTGCTCTACGTGTTCTCCCCGAGTGCTGCCAACATCGTTGCGGTCCTGGCCATCACCCGCATCCCGGTGTACCTGCGCACCGCCCGGGCCGAATCGGCCGAACTGTCCACCCGGGTGTTCGTCGACGCGGCGCGTACCTTCGGGGCCAGCGGCACCGCCATCATCACCCGCCACGTTCTGCCGGTGGTGCTGCCCACTCTGCTGACCGTGGCGACGCTGGACTTCTGCTACGTCATGCTGGCCGAGAGCTCACTGAGCTTCCTGGGTATCGGCATCCAGCCGCCCGACGTCAGTTGGGGCCTGATGGTCGCCCAGGGCCGCACCTATCTGCACTCGGCGTGGTGGCTGTCGTTCTTCCCCGGCCTGGCCATCGTCATCACCACCGTCTCGGCCACCATCCTGGCCGCCTGGGCGCGGATCGCCACCGATCCCGGGCAACGGTGGCGCCTCACCGTTCCGCAGAAGCGGCTGTCCCGCTTCACTCGGCCGACCAACCGCTAGTCAAGGAAAGGCCCAATCAGATGACCGTGATGGAAGATCACACCACCAACGCACCGACGGTGGAATCGGACCCGGCACTCAAGGTCGACGACCTGTGTGTCGACATCCGCACCATCACCGGCACCGTGCGCGCCGTCAACGGGGTGACGTTCGAGGCCTACCGCGGCGAAACCCTGGCGCTGCTGGGCGAATCCGGCTGCGGCAAGTCGATGACCGCCACCGCCCTGGTGGGTCTGCTCGAACCGGTCGCCGAGGTCACCCAGGGCACTGCGGTGCTGGGCCGCCAGGACCTGTTCTCCGCCGACCGCAAGACGCGGCGCAAGCTGGCCGGCACCGAACTGGCCATCGTGTTCCAGGATGCGCTCACCGCCCTCAACCCGCTGTACCCGGTGGGGGCGCAACTGGCCGAGCCGTTCCAGATCCACCAGCGGATGAAAGCCAAAGAGGCCCGCGCCAAGGCCATCGAACTGATGGCCCGGGTGGGCATTCCGCAACCGGAGACCAGGGTGAACTCCTACCCCCACCAGTTCTCCGGCGGCATGCGTCAGCGCCTGCTGATCGCCATGGCCGTGGCGCTGAACCCCAGCGTGCTCATCGCCGACGAACCCACCACCGCACTCGACGTCACGGTGCAGGCGCAGATCATGGCGCTGCTGCGCGATCTGCGCAGCGAGTACGACATGGCCGTGGTACTCATCACCCACGACCTGGCGCTGGTGGCCGAGGAAGCCGACCGGGTGGCCATCATGTACGCCGGCAACGTCGTCGAAACCGGCCCGGTGGCCGAGGTTTTCGCCGATCCCCGCCACCCCTACACCAAGGGCCTGCTGAATTCGGTGCCCGTGGACGCGGTGCGCGGCGAGGAGCTCAAGTCCATCGGCGGCGCCCCGCCCGACCTGCACTCGATCCCCAAGGGCTGCGTCTACCAGGCGCGCTGCCCACTGGCCGCCGAGGTGTGCACCACCACCAGGCCCACCCTGAGCGCCACCGGCGTCGGTCGCGCGGCGGCCTGCCACTTCCCCGAGGAGGTCACCAATGTCTGATCAACTACGGAAGTCTGAGTCTGTGTTGCAGGTCAAGGATCTCACCAAGACCTTCAAGGTCCCCGGTGCCAAGAACGCGCTGACCGCACTCGACGGCATCAACCTCGACCTCGCCCGTGGCGAGACCCTGGGTCTGGTGGGGGAGTCCGGCTGCGGCAAGTCGACCCTGGCGCGCACGCTGATGATGCTGGAGCGCCCTGATGCCGGCTCGGTGACCTTCGACGGCATCGATCCGTTCACGCTCAAAGGCAAAGAGCTGCTGTCGTTTCGGCGGCGGGTGCAGATGGTGTTCCAGGACCCGTACGCATCGCTGAACTCCCGCATGACCGCCGGGGAGATCATTGCCGAACCATGGCGCACCCACAAGGCGCTCTACCCGGGCCGCAAGGACCGTGAGCTGCGCGTGCGCGGACTGCTCGACATGGTGGGCCTGGGCGCCAAGGCCGTGGACAAGTACCCGCAGGAGTTCTCCGGCGGCCAGCGTCAGCGCATCGGTATCGCGCGGGCGCTGGCTCTGCGTCCCGACGTCATCATCTGTGACGAGCCGGTGTCGGCGCTGGACCTGTCCGTGCAGGCCCAGGTGTTGAACCTGCTCAACGATCTGCAGCAGGAGCTGCAGATCTCCTACATCTTCATCAGCCACGACCTGTCGGTGGTGCGCCATGTCGCCGACCGGGTGGCTGTGATGTACCTGGGCCGCATCGTCGAATCCGGCATCACCGACTCGGTTTTCGACCGTGCCAACCATCCGTACACGGCCGCTCTGATGTCGGCGGCACCCAAGCTCAACGCCGAGCACCGCACCGAGAAGATCCTGCTCAAGGGCGAGATCCCGTCCCCGTTGAACCCGCCGTCGGGCTGCCGGTTCCGCACCCGCTGCTGGAAGGCAACCGATGAATGTGCCACCGCCCGACCGCCGTTGGTGCTCGACACGGCAGGCAAGGGACACCGGGCGGAGTGCTTCCATCCGCTGCAGCAGGAGCAGAGCGCGGCGATTCCGGCGTGAGCGATGACGTGGGCAGGCTTCGCGGTGGTGGCGTTGGCGGTGCTGCTGGCGTCGTGCCTACAGGCCTCGATCGGCTTCGGGATGGGGATGTTGGCGGCCCCCGTCGTCGCCATCGTGGATCCGTCACTGATTCCGGGCACCTTGATCATGCTGGCGACGCTGGTCACCCTGCTGGTGTCGCTGCGCGAACGCGAGGCCATCGACCTCAGCGGTGCGAAATGGGCTCTGGTGGGCCGGGTTCCCGGCACCATCGCCGGGGCGCTGCTGCTGGCGGCGCTTCCGGAGCGGGGGCTCGCCGTGATGCTGGCAGCGGTGGTGCTGCTGGGTGTGGTGCTCACCAGTGCCGGTTGGGTGCCGGCCGCGCGGCCGCGCAACGTTGTGCTGGCCGGCGCCACGTCGGGGTTGCTGGGCACCGCGACGTCGATCGGTGGACCGCCGATGGCCCTGGTGTGGCAACGCAACAGCGGAGCCCGGCTGCGTGGCACCATGAGCAGCTTCTTCCTGGTGGGTTCGCTGATGTCGTTGGCAGCGTTGTGGTTCACCGGGGCGGTGACCGGACACACGCTGACAACGTTCGCCGTGTTCATTCCGGCGGCGGCGCTCGGCTACGTGCTGTCGCGGTACGTCAACCGGCTGCTGGATCCGGTGCGGTTGCGGCGGCTGGCCATCGGGGTGTCCGCACTGGGTGCCGTTGTCTTGATCACCCAGCAGTTGATATGAGGGGAGGGCGATGAGCACCGACGCAGGTGATGTCACTGTGCGCAAGGTCAAATCCGCGGTACGTACCGTCGAACTGCTGGAGTATCTGGCGGGTCGGCAGGACCGGCCGGCCCGGATCCGGGAGATCTGCACCGCACTCGACATGCCCCGCAGCAGCGCACACGCCCTGCTGCGTACGTTGATGGCGCAGGGCTGGGTGCGCTGCGACGATTCCGGAACGCAGTACGGGATCGGCGTGCGCGCTCTGTTGGTGGGTACCAGTTACCTCGACAGCGACCCGTACCTGCCACTGATCACCCCGTTCCTCGATGAGCTGCGGGCCGACCTGGACGAGACCTTCCACCTCGGTCGCTTGGACGGCACCGACGTGGTGTACCTGGCCACCCGGGAGTCCAAGCAATACCAGCGCAGTGCCAGCCGGGTGGGTCGCCGGTTGCCCGCCTATGCCACCGCGCTCGGCAAGGCCCTGTTGGCTGACCGCACCGGCTTCGGGCGAGACGCCCACGTGCCCCGGGCGCTGGAGGCGCTGACGCCGCACACCATCACCGACCAGACCGTGCTGCACGAGGCACTCGAGGAGATCAGGGTGCGCGGGCATGCGGTCGACAACGAGGAGAACACTCCAGGGGTGCGGTGTTTCGCGGTGACGCTGCGCTACTGCCAGCCTTCCCAGGACGCGATCAGCGCGTCCGTGCCAGTCGCACGCCTCACCCCCGAGCGGGAAGCGGAGATCGTGCAGGCCCTGCACACCGTGTGCGACAAAGTTTCCCGCGTGGTGCGCCCGGTGGCCAATGGTGACAAGTGGTTCGCGTCATGACACAGCAAGGAGCCGAGATGACATCCCCGCAACGTACCCCCGTGGTCACCGAGATGGCCGTCGTCCCAATCGCCGGGCACGACAGCATGCTGCTCAACCTCAGCGGCGCCCATGCGCCCTTTTTCACCCGCAATCTGGTGCTCCTCACCGATTCCGATGGTCGCACCGGCGTCGGTGAGGTTCCCGGCGGTGAGCCGATCCGACGCACCCTCGAGGACGCCCGCGCACTGGTGATCGGTCGCGGCATCGGGGACTACCACGCGGTCCTGGCCGCCGTCGGGGCGGCATTCTCGTCGCGGGACGCCGGCGGCCGCGGTGCGCAGACCTTCGATCTGCGGGTGACGGTGCACGCGGTGACCGCAGTCGAGTCGGCGATGCTGGATCTGCTCGGTCAGTATCTGGAGGTCCCGGTCGCGGCGCTGTTGGGGGACGGTGTGCAGCGCACCAAGGTGCAGGCGCTCGGATACCTGTTCTTCATCGGCGACCGCACCAAGACCGACCTGGCCTACCTGTCCGACGAGACTGCCACCGACCCGTGGCTGCGGGTCCGGCACGAGGAGGCACTGACTCCCGAGTCCGTCGTCCGGCTCGCCGAAGCCGCCTGGCAGCGTTACGGTTTCGCGGACTTCAAACTCAAGGGTGGTGTGCTCCCCGCTGCAGAGGAAGCGGCCGCCGTGACCGCGCTGGCCGAGCGATTCCCCGATGCGCGCATCACGCTGGATCCCAACGGAGGCTGGCTGCTCGACGACGCCATCCGCACGTGCCGCGGGCTGTGTGACGTGCTGGCCTACGCCGAGGACCCGGTGGGGCCGGAGGGCGAGTTCTCCGGACGTGAGGTGATGGCGGAGTTCAAGCGCGCCACCGGCTTGCCGACCGCCACCAACATGATCGCGACCGATTGGCGTGAGATGGGACATGCGATTCGTGCCGGCGCGGTGGACATCCCGTTGGCCGACCCGCATTTCTGGACCATGAACGGCTCGGTGCGGGTGGCGCAGCTCTGCGATGCCTGGGGTCTGAGATGGGGATCGCACTCCAACAACCACTTCGACGTGTCGCTCGCGATGTTCACCCATGTGGCGGCCGCAGCGCCGGGCGACATCACCGCCATCGACACCCACTGGATCTGGCAGGACGGTCAGCGGATCACCCAGGAGCCGTATTCGATCGTCGACGGGTACTTGACGGTTCCTGATCGCCCGGGCCTCGGTGTCGATCTGGATATGGAGGCCGTGGCGGCCGCTCACGAGCTCTACCAGAAGGAGGGCCTCGGCGGCCGCGACGATGCGATCGCCATGCAGTACCTGGTTCCGGGGTGGACGTTCGACAGCAAGCGGCCGGCGCTGGCATGAAGGTTCTGGTGAACGATGTCAATCTGGTGCCTCACCGGGAGCGCTTCGAGGCCGGACTTGCGCCGTCGGTCGAGGTGGTGTGGCGGCCCGGGGCCGGTGCCCGAGAGCTGGCCGACGACCTCCGGGACAGTGAGGTGTTCGTGGGCAGCCGGTTCGGCGCCGAACATGCCGCTGCTGCCGAGAAGCTCGCGCTGATACACGTCGCCGGTGCAGGCACCGACAAGATCGACTTCGCTTCCCTGGCGCCGGGTGTTCTGGTGGCCAACACTTTTCACCACGAGGCGTCAATTGCCGAGTACGTCGCGGCGATGGCGGTGCTGCTGCGCCGCGATTTCCTGACCCAGGATCGTGCGCTGCGGGACGGCCGGTGGGCCACATCGGTGTATGACCGTGAGATTCCGCAGTCGCCGACGGTGCGCGGTGCGCGGGTCGGGTTCGTCGGCTTCGGGCACATCGGCCAGCAGGCCTGGAAGCTGTTCCAGGCGTTCGGCTCGACCGGCGTGGCGGTGACGGGTTCCGGCCGGGTGGACGCGGGGGAGTACGGGCTGCAGTGGGCGGCAGACACCACGTCGCTCGATGTGCTGATGCGCGAGAGCGACATCGTGGTGGTGTCTGCGCCGCTGACCGAGGACACCACCGGCATGATCGGTGGTGCGCAGCTGCGTGCGCTCGGCCCTCGCGGTGTGCTGATCAACGTCGGGCGTGGGCCGTTGGTGGTGGAGCAGGACCTGTTCGAGGCCCTGCGTGATGGTGTGATCGCGGCGGCGGCCATTGACGTCTGGTACAGCTACCCGGGACTCGACGGCCGGGGCGCGCCGAGCACCGTGCCGTTCGCCGAGCTGCCCAACATTGTGATGACGCCCCATTCGTCCGGTGTCACCCGCGACACCTTCCAAGGCCGCGTCGACGACGTCGTCGCCAACATCGTGAGGCTGGACCGCGGCGAGCCGCTGCGAAATGTGGTGAACAGGCCTTAAAACGGTGGTGGTCTGTTCCATTCGGCGACGTGGGTGTCGTTGAGTTTGCGCTCGGACCGGATGCGGTAGGCGCGTTGTCGGGCGTGGTTGCGTTTTCGGTGTGTGGGGATGTGGTTGATTTTGCCGGGCGGGGTGGGTGTCGGCGGCGGGGTGGTGATCGGGGCTGAGGTGGTGTTGATGGTGGGGAAGTAGAGGCGGCTGGCGGGTTTGCTGGTGTAGGTCTGTCCGGTGGGGGTGGTGATGGTGATGGTGCCGTCGGGGGCTTGGCTGTCGGTCCAGCCGGTCCAGAAGGTTTTGCCGAAATGGTGCAGTTTGCAGTACATCTTGCCGCCGGAGGCGTGGGTTTTGCCGGCCGGCCAGGGGGTGGTGTGATCCCATTCGCAGAACTGGGCCGGGCGGTCGCAATTCGGGAACCGACACGTCAGATCGCGGGCGGTGGTCCACTCCTGCAGGGCTGTTGACGGGCGGTACCGCTGTTCGGGGTCCGTTCCCGGTGCGGTGAGGTGGCGGACTGGTGCGCCGCGGGCGATGAGCGCGGCGATCAGCGGCGCCGGCATCGCGCCGAAGCCCACCAGGATGCCCGGCGGCGGATTGGGTGCGCAGGGTGCTGGCACGGCATCGTCGGCCTCGACAGGTGCATCCTGTTCCGCGACGGGAGCGTCGTGTTCTGGTGTGGCCTTGCCGGCCTCCCCGTCCACCTCGGGCTCGGGCCCGGTCTCGGTGGGCGAAGCCTGGTCCACGCCGGGCGCTTCGTGTTCTTCTGCGCGCCGGCATTCGGCAGCCGGGCCGTCGTGGGAGGCCTGGTTCTCGCGGGCGGGTTCGGGTTCGCCGTCGAGGGGGACGCGGGTGCCGTCGGGGTAGACCAGGGTGATGTCAGTGTGCGGCTGCCGCGGGTCTGGCGGCAGCGGTGTGTCGCCGTCCATCAGTGGATCGGGCTGTGCGTCGAGGGTGGCCGCTTCGGTGTAGATGTGCACCACCACCTGCGAGGCCCGTCCATCATCGTCGGCGGCGGCGGGGCAGTCCGGGTTCCCGCACTGACACGCCAGGTGGAAGAACCCGGCTCCCAGCGCCCCGTGGGCATCAGCGCGGCGCTGATTCAGGGTGCGGGGGTCGTCTGTGCAGACCCCTTTGGCCATCGCGGTGATCCGCTGCCAATACAGAGCGGCATCGGCACCGGTGAGGCGCAGCAGGACCTCGGTGACCCCGTCTTTGGTTTCCAGGATCTCCACACCGCGGTCGCGGACCCGCACCCGGACCTGCCGCACCGCCGCCGGGTCGTACCGATTCACCCAGACGTCGATGGCGTTGTCGAGTTTCTTGACCGATAGGGCACCCCAGGTGGTGGCGGCCTCGGCGAGGTGGGTTTCGACGACGGCGAGTACGTCGGGGTCGATGATGTTGGTGGTGCGGTGCACGATGCGTCGGGCGATGTATTCCGAGATCTGCCCGCCCAACAACAACTCAGCGATCTTGGGCAACCGGGTGGCCAGCGCGAGGCCGATTTCCATGTCGTTGGAGGCGCGGCCGTGGCTGGTGTCGCTGGCCAACGAGATCTCCGCGGCGGCGGACTTCCAGGCGGCTTCGGTGTCCTCGACGGTGTCGTAGTCGTCGGTGTAGGTGCGGCTGGTCTTCTCCGCGATGAACAACAACCGGTGGGCGGCGACGGTGGCGGCCAGGGCGGTGTAGGTGGTGATCGCATCGTCGAGTTGCACGTCGGTCATCTGCGACCGGAGCTTGTCAAGACTTTTGTGTATGAGCCGCGTTGGTTAGTACGCTGGTTAGTAAATGTATGGCTCTAGTCGGTCTGGGTAGGCCAGGACCAGGGCGCCTAGTGCGTGCTTCCACCCAGTGACGATGGCGCCTTCGACGAGACGGTTACTTTGCTTGTACCGCTGGGGCGTCGTTCGGTCGCGGTGACGAACGCGTTCTCGGGAGCGTTTGTCTTCGATATCGCAGATCGCAAGCCACAAAGCTTCACTGCCGCTTGATCATTCGGGAAATGACCACGATTCTTGATGATTTTGCGGAGTTGATAGTTCAGCGACTCGATGGCGTTGGTGGTGTAGATAATTTTGCGGACGGCCGGCGGGAACGACAGAAACGGAATGAAGCGGTCCCAGGCTGCCTCCCAGGCTCGAACCGTAGTCGGGTACTTCTTCCCCCAAGCGGACGCGGCGAACTCGTGCAGAGCGATTTCCGCGGCATCGATGGTGGGTGCGGTGTAAATGAGGCGCAACGCAGAGGCCACCTGTTTGCGATCGCCGTAGGCAACAAAACGCATCGATGACCGAAGGAGATGCACCGTGCATGTTTGCACGATGGTCTGCGGCCACGTCGCGGCAATCGCGTCGCCGAAGCCGGTTAGCCCATCCACACAGGCGATGAGCACGTCCTTAACGCCACGATTGGCCAGCTCAGCGCACACTCCAGCCCAGAATTTCGCTCCTCGGTGGGCTGGACCCAAATCCCCAGCACGTGGCGGATCCCGTCCATATCGACTCCGACAGCGATGTGAGCGGACTTGTTTCGGACCTGATGACCGTCGCGGATCTTGATCACCAGAGCGTCCAGATAGACGATCGGATACATCGGATCCAGCGGCCTGCGCTGCCACTCCAGGACCTCTTCGAGCACCGCGTCGGTGATCTTGCTGATCGTCTCCCGCGAGATCTCGGTGCCGATCGTGGTGGCCAGGTGATGCTCGATGTCGCGGACGGTCATCCCGCCGGCATAGAGGCTGATGATCATCGAATCCAGTCCACCGATGCGCCGCGAGCCCTTCGGAACCAGCATCGGAATGAAGCTGCCGTCACGGTCACGTGGAATGGCCAGGGTGACGTCGCCGACCTCGCTAGAGACTGTCTTGGCGCTGAAACCGTTGCGGGCGTTGGGAAGTACCCGCCCAGCGGGATCGCCCTTGTCGTAGCCGAGATGGCCGGTCAGCTCCGTCTGCAGGCCGCGCTCCAGGACCGCCTTGACCATCTCCTGCAGAAAGCCACCTTCGCCAGTCAACTGCAGCTCACCCGCGTCGATCTTGGCCAGCACGTCGTCGAAACCGCCCGAGGCCTTCAACGCCTCGAACGCCTGCCGGCCTGACTCCAGCCGGTCTACTTCCTCGCCGTTATCGCCGTCACCGGCCTGACTGTCCTGCCGAACAACCATGGACATCATCGTGCTCCATCTGGCTCATGCAGCTCCTACACAAACCATCTGACACGCCCTGCGACCGCGCTGCGCAATCGGGCAACCCTGCGAACATGACCCCACGATATAGACCGGGTCCGACAAAACGTGCCCGCCGAAAACAGCAGTGACAGATGAGTTTTGCACGAACATCGAGTGTGGACTTGATCCCCGTCACGCCGCTGCAAACGGGTCTCAACTCCACACTCGAGCAACCGACACCCGCACCGCCCTGCAGAAGTGGCAGAGCGGAATTCACCCGTGCCGAGCGTGCGCACACTGCACACAAACCACGGCGCCCCCGTACAAACACGCACGCTCGGCGGTAGAGGTGGGGGGGTGAGTGCGGACTGGGTCCACGCCTGCGGTCGTTCTCACCGGGCCCGGGGTAGCTTCGGTGTCACTGATCGGGAGGGCGCCGTGGGAACCACAATGGAAATGGCGTGCGATGAGCGCCGGGAGTTCGCCGATTTTCTCGCGGGCCTCGCACCTGAGCAGTGGAACGTACGCAGCCTGTGCAGCCGGTGGCGTGTGCGCGACGTCGTCGCGCACACCATCGGCTACGACGAACTCAGCGCCGCCGATCTGGCTGCTCGCTTCGTACGCGGTAGGTTCCTCGTCAATCGAATCAATGCGATCAGGACAGGCGAGCTGGCTGCCCATCCGCCCGAAGAACTGGTCCAGATGGTCCGGGACCATATTCGTCCGCGCGGGTTGACGGCAGCATTCGGCGGCATGATCGCGCTGGTGGATGGCACGATCCATCAGCAGGACATTCGGCGGCCGTTGAACATGCCGCGCACCATTCCGGCATGCACGGGGAGTCAGGCTCGTTGCCACCGACTTCGAGTGGTCACATGGAAATGGGCCGGAAGTTCATGGGGCCGGAGAAGCGCTTCTGATGGCGATGGCCGGCCGCAGTGACGCACTCCGACAACTCGATGGATCCGGTAAAAGCCTTTTTGCGCAACACATCTGACGCACACAACCCCACGCTCGGTACCTCAGCGCCCCGACTGTAGCGCGGCATCGATGGCGTCTGCGTCCAGGATGGTGTCGAGGATGAGTGCCGCGCTCCCGATCACCGACGATCGCTCACCGTGGGTGGCGGGAACCACCTGCAACGTGCGGGTGGCCAGCGCGGTGGCGTTGCCGTAGAGCGCCTCGCGCAGACCGGCCACCAACAGGTCGTAGGCGCCCATCATGTCGCCGCCGATCACCAGGACGGCAGGGTTGAGCACGTTGACCAACGGTGAAACCGCTTCGCCCACAAGGCGTCCGCTTTCTCTGATCAATCGCCGGGCTTCGGAGTCACCGCGATTGGCCAGGTCGATGACGTCGCGTAGATGCCCGACGTCGTGTCCCTGGTCGCGCAGCGCGCGCACCAACGCCCACCCGCTGGCCACGGTCTCCAAGCAGCCGGTGTCTCCGCATCGGCACGAGAGATTGTGCGCAGCAGGAACTTTGTTGTGCCCGTATTCCCCTGCGGCGCCCACTGCGCCGCGCTGCAGCATGCCGCCGGAGATGATGCCGGCGCCCAGGCCGGTGGAGAGCTTGAGCAACACCAGGTCGTCCACGCCGCGGTACTCACCGTGACGTTCGGCCAGCGCCATCACGTTGGCGTCGTTGTCCACCAGGACCGGCGCGGCGGTGAGGTCGCGGAAGTAAGGCCCCAGCGGAACTCCGTCCCACCCGTTCATCACCGGTGAGTCCAGGCTGCAGCCGCGTTCCTGGTCGACGGTGCCGGGCAGGCTGACCCCGACGCCGAGTACCGCGGACGGCAGCAGGCCGGCTTCGGTCACCAGTGCCTCGAGACGCTTGACCAACTGCGGCATCAACTGTTCGGGACCCACGCCCACGTGCTCGTCGATGTCGGTGACAGCCAGCATCCGGCCGGCGAGGTTGCACACGGCCAGATGGGTGCGGCTGCGGCCGATGGCGGCGGCCAGCACCGCGCCGGCGTCGGAGTTGAAGGCCAGCAGCGTCGGTGGCCGCCCACCGGTGGACAGGCCCTCCTGCCTTTCCACCACCAGTCCGCGGTCGGTGAGGTCGGCAACCCGGGCAGCCACCGCAGTGCGCGACAGGCCGGTGATCCGGCGGATGTCGGAACGGGTGGTGGCCACCGCGTCGCGGATCAGCGCGAAGATCTCGCCGGCGCTGGCCGGCGTCCCTGAGGACCCTGAAGCGGTGCGCGGCCGACGGATGATGCGCCTCCTACGAGGAATAAGTGCGTGAAAACTGGGTTGCAACCATCTAAACAAGCTGAACAAATGATCAGCAAGAGCTGTAATCATCCTCACTTTGTCCTTAAAAAGGCTAAAGTCGGTTGGGCTGATGCTAAAAGTCCCGATAGAGTCGGGACGTCCGGGCGCTCCGCAACGCGGCGAGTGCCAGCCGAGACCCCCCGGGGGTCTCTTGTCCAGAGTCGCCGCACCCGAAAGTTGACCGTGACCCTCACTGCTTCCCGCCCGTCGGTCTCTGCCGCCGTCGTCGCGCCGCCGCCACCTGTGCTCCGGCTCGCGGTCTTCGCGCTGGCCCTCGGCGGTTTCGGTATCGGAACCACCGAGTTCGTCGCCATGGGACTGCTGCCCGACATCGCGACCGGCATGAACATCTCCGAACCCGTCGCCGGCCACGTCATCTCCGCCTACGCGCTCGGCGTGGTGATCGGTGCTCCGGTGATCGCCGCGCTGACCACCCACCTGTCGCGTCGCGTGCTGCTGCTGAGCCTCATGGCGGTCTTCACGCTGGGCAACCTGGCCACCGTGCTCGCGCCCGACTACTACACGCTGATCGCGGCCCGGTTCGTCGCCGGCGTTCCCCACGGCGCCTACTTCGGAGTGGCGGCACTGGTCGCGGCCCGCATGATGGGACCGACCCGACGCGCCAAGGCCGTCGCGCAGGTGATGACCGGACTCACCATCGCCACCGTCGTCGGTGTGCCCATCGCGTCCTGGCTGGGCCAGGGCCTCGGCTGGCGCAGTGCCTTCGCGCTCGTGGTCGTGATCGGCATGCTCACCCTGGCCGCCATCTGGGCCTGGCTGCCGGAGCTCGGCAACAGCCACATCAGCAGCCCGCTGACCGAACTGAGTGCGCTCAAGCGGCCCCAGGTGCTGCTGGCGCTGGCCATCGGGATGGTCGGCTTCGGAGGCATGTTCGCCGTCTACACCTACGTGGCCACCACGATGACCGATGTCGCCGGTATGTCACGCGGCCTGGTGCCGCTGGCGCTCATGGTGTTCGGCGCGGGCATGGTGGTCGGCAACATCGTCGGCGGCCGCCTGGCCGATGCCTCGGTGATCCGCAGCCTCTATCTGACCATCACGTCGCTGGGGGTGATGCTGGCCCTCTTCGTGCTGGCCGCCCACAACCCGTGGACCGCGCTGCTGCTGCTGTTCGGTATCGCGGCCAGCGGATCGGCCATGGCACCGGCTCTGCAGACCCGGTTGATGGATGTCGCCGCCGACGCCCAGACGCTCGCCGCCGCGCTCAACCACTCCGCCCTCAACGTCGCCAACGCTGCCGGGGCCTGGATCGGCGGCCTGGTGATCGCGGCGGGCTTCGGATACACCGCACCTGCCGCGGCCGGGGCCGTGCTGGCCGCCGGTGCCCTGGTGGTGCTCACCGCTGCGGTGCTGTTGCAACGCAAGAAGGGGGGTGCGGCGTGAACCAGCACGGCACGCACATCGAACGTACCCGGGTGGAACTGTTCCTGCCCGGCGGCAGAAAATTCACCCTGACCCTGCGGGGGAAGGGATTCCAACTCCTGAAGGTCGCCCCCGCGAGGTAAACCCATGTCTGTCACCGAGAACGTCGTCTATCGGACGCTGCCCGACGCCGGGTCCATCACCTACCGGTCGATACCGGGTGGATGTAGTGGAGTCGCGGACTCCCTGGCGCAGGCCCGGGTGCGCTACCGCGGCGAGCTGACCGCACTGCTCGACGTCGACCGGCACGAGTTGCCTCCGGTGGTCGAGCATGTCGAAGCCAAGGTGGCCGGCATGTGGGTGCGCAGCAGAGTCGGTGCGGTGCACCGCGACCGGCT
This sequence comes from Mycolicibacterium tokaiense, assembly GCF_010725885.1. Taxonomy (NCBI): domain Bacteria; kingdom Bacillati; phylum Actinomycetota; class Actinomycetes; order Mycobacteriales; family Mycobacteriaceae; genus Mycobacterium; species Mycolicibacterium tokaiense. Next base: position 3,936,319 of record NZ_AP022600.1, read on the forward strand.
CACCGACCGGATGTTCCTACAGCGACTCCTGGGCCCCGGAGAGCTCCAGGACCAGATCCGCACGTATGTCACCGACGTCGACGCGGTGGTGGTGCTGGCCGAACCCGAGGACCCGGTGGCCACCGTGCTCGATCAGATGGACCGCGATGACGCGGTGGTGGTCACCTTCCCCGACGACCGGGCCGGCCTGAGCTGGACGGCCATTCATGGTCCGAGCGCCAGTGGTGCCGAGGAACTTCCGGTCGCGCGCGTCGCCCCGGGTCTACGGGACTGCCCCATCGAAGCTTTTGTGCACACCTGCGCCGGTGGTACCCAGGCGGTACGCCTGGGCCCATGGGACCTGGCCCGCGCCTCCTAGCGGGTGCGTGCCGCGTTGCTGCGGCCACCGTGCTGGCTGCGTCCGCCGCCGGACTGACCGCGACCGCTGCGCGCACCGGGCTGGCCGCTGCGTGCATTGGACTGGCCATTGCGGTTTCGGCCACCCTGCCCACCACGACGAGATCCGCCGGCGCGGTTGTGCGCCTGAGGCTGCGGCTGCTCGACCCTGGGAGTCGGGGCCTGGTAGGGGGCCACTTCACCGACGAGAGCCTGCACCGACGCCGAGTCCGGCGCCACGTCTTCGGGTTTGACGGTGATACCGGCCTTGCGCAGCAGGGCCTGGGTGTCGCGGCGCTGCTCGGGCAGCACCAGCGTGACGACATCACCGGCGCTGCCGGCCCGTGCCGTGCGGCCCGAGCGGTGCAGGTATGCCTTGTGTTCCATCGGCGGGTCGACGTGCACCACCAGCTCCACGTCGTCGACGTGCACACCGCGGGCGGCGATGTCGGTGGCCACCAACACCCGGGCCGCGCCCGAGCTGAATGCGGCGAGGTTGCGGTCGCGGGCCGGCTGAGAAAGGTTGCCGTGCAGGTCAACCGAGGGCACACCGGCGTCGGTGAGCTGCTTGGCCAGCTTGCGGGCCTGATGCTTGGTGCGCATGAACAGGATTCGGCGGCCGGTGCCCGACGCCAGCTGGTGCACCAGACGTTTCTTGGCGTCCACCCCGGCCACGTGGAAGACGTGGTGGGTCATGGCGGCCACCGGCGAGTTGGCCTCGTCGATGGAGTGCATCACCGGCTGATCGAGGAAACGGTTGACGAGCTTGTCGACACCGTTGTCGAGGGTCGCCGAGAACAGCAGCCGCTGCCCGCCGGACGGGGTGGCGGCCAGGATGCGGGTGACGCCGGGCAGGAAGCCGAGATCAGCCATGTGGTCGGCCTCGTCGATCACCGTGACCTCGACCGCATCCAAGCTGATTTCACGCTGGCGCATCAGGTCTTCCAGGCGGCCGGGGCAGGCCACCACGATGTCCACACCGCCGCGCAGGGCGCTGACCTGACGGCTCTGCGACACCCCGCCGAAGATGGTGGTGACGGTCAGTCCGTTGGCCTTGGCCAGCGGCTCGAGGGCCGCGGTGATCTGGGTGGCCAGCTCGCGGGTGGGCGCCAACACCAGGCCGGACGGGCGGGCCGCCCGGGTGCGGGTGTCGGCGAGGCGGCTGACCAGCGGCAGCGAGAACGCCAAAGTCTTTCCGCTGCCGGTCTTTCCGCGCCCGAGCACGTCGCGCCCGGCGAGCGTGTCCGGCAGCGTCTTGGACTGGATCGGGAAGGGCTGGGCGATTCCGCGGTCAGCGAGAACGCGGACCAGCGCCGGGGACACACCGAGGTCGGCGAAGGTCATGGAGGAGTGCACAGGGGAAGTCAAAGTATGCCTTTCGGGGCATCGGTGGCGACAATGCCGGTGGGCAAGGTCGTTCGCCGCGAAAGGAGCCGGTTCAATTGCGCGAATCCACCTCAGGCGGTGGCGAGAAGGTCTCGGCGCGCTCGTTCAGCGACGTACTGGTGTGCGCGTGAGCGCTGCCAGCGTTGAGCTCAGCCTACCGCACCAGGCGGTGGCAGCTGGAATCCCGACGAGCCGGTGTGACCAATCCGGCAGTATTTGTCCTCGTTGTCCCACAGATCGACGGTCTGGACACACCAGAACGCGGCAAATCCCGTCACCAGGATGGCCTCGACGATCAACACCACCCCACCGGGCTGCAGCAGCGCCGCGGCCACCAGGGCGATCGTCATGACCCCGACGATCACGACATAGGCCTGGGTGATCTTCCGCGGTCCAGCACCCGGGCGCTTCGGCCGGCGCGCGGAGTACCACGCGTAGTGCGCCACCACGGCGATGATCGCGGCGAACATCGCGATGGCAGCCACGTCATGGGCCCACTCGACGAACACCCCAGGCCACCGCCACAGCACCCCAAGACCGGCGAGCACCAGCACGGCCTGCACCGCGTGTGCCAGCCACACCCAGCCCTGCGCGGGGTGCGGGGCCGGCCACCGTGGTTGCGGGGCGGGATCGATGGCCCGCACGGCGGCGTAGAACGCGATACCCACTGCGGTGGCGGCCGCCAAGGCGGTGAGATTGTTCGGGACGGCTGCGGTCGCGTTCCCCAGTTCGGGCAGCCACAGCCCGCACGACGCAGGCGTTCCGGCGCACGGCGGGCGGGCGGTCGGCACCAGCGCGACGATGAATGCCAGAAAGCCCGCCGAGTTCGACAGGACATCTTCGGTGGCTGTGCTGCCCTTGTAGGCGATCAGGCCGAGGCCCACCGCGCAGAGCGCACCGGTGAGCGCCGCGTGCGAGGTGGTGTAGAAGTAGGCGCTGATCGACGGCTGCCACCGGCCGGTGGTCGCGGTGGTGATGGCCACCGAGACGGCCAGAAACACCACCGCGCCGACCAATCCGATCCGCAGGTATCGGTAAGTCCACACTTCGTCGCCGGGACCCCGGCGCCACGGCGTCATCGCGTCAGCAGCAGCGCGCACCGGGATGTGCGTCGGCGGCGGCGTGGCGCACCCGCCAGTACTCCCGTTCGTCGATCACCGGCTCGCCTGGATGTGCGCGGGCGCGGTGTGCCACATAGCGGTGATAGTGGTTGTCGCCCATCAGCGATGAGCAGAACCACCTCACCGTGGCGCAGAACCGACCGAGCTCGCTTGCGAATCGACGTGTGCGTCCCATTGTTTCTGCACCTCCTTCTCGGCGTGCGTCGCGATCATGCCGGACGGCGCAAAGATCCGGGACGGCACCGGATCGTCCTCGCTCAGTGGTAGCCCCCGGCCCCTGATGGCCTGCAGCGCGGCCACCACTCCCGCGACGAACACGATGACAACCAGGACCGCGAAGATGATCGACAAGCTGCCCTGGATGAAGGTGTTGCGGATGACGGCATCCAGCTGCCCCGCGTCCTTGGCCGCCCCGAAGGCGGTCTCGCCGGCGTCGCGTGCGTTGCGGTACTGGAAATGTTGGGTCCAGTAGCCGACTTTCGGGTCACCCGAGAAGATCTTCTGCCACGACGCGGTGAGCGTCACCACCAGATCCCACAACAGCGGAACCCCCGGGATCCAGGCCCACTTCAGCAAGCCTTTCTTGATCACCACCACGGTCACCAGCGTCAACGCAATCGCGGCGAGCAGCTGATTGGCGATACCGAACAGCGGAAAGAGGGTGTTGATACCGCCCAGCGGGTCGGTGACCCCCATCAACAGGATCGATCCCCACGCGGCGACCACGACGACGCTGCAGATCCAGGCACCGACCCGCCAGCTGGGGTTGCGCAGCTTCTTCATCGGGCCACCGAGATTGCCCAGACCGTCGGACAGCATGAAGCGGGCAACGCGGGTGCCGGCGTCGACGGTGGTCAGGATGAAGAGCGCCTCGAACATGATCGCGAAGTGGTACCAGAACGCCTTGAGTGCGGTGCCGCCGAAGACCTGATGCAGCACCTCCGACATGCCGAATGCCAGAGTTGGTGCGCCGCCGGTACGCGAGATGATCGAGCTCTCACCAACACTCGCTGCAGCCTCGTCGATCTCCCCGGGTGTGATCGGTGCACCGGACAAGCCGAGACCGTTGACATACTCGGCGGCGGTCTCCGCGGTGGTGCCGGTGGCCGCGGACGGTGCGTTCATCACGAAGTACAGATGCTGGTTCAGGATGCAGGCGGTGATCAACGCCATGATCGCCACGAACGATTCGGTGAGCATGCCCCCGTAACCGATCAGCCGCATCTGGCTTTCCTTCTCCAGCAGCTTCGGTGTGGTGCCTGAGGAGATCAGCGAATGAAAGCCTGACAGCGCTCCGCACGCAATGGTGATGAACAAGAACGGAAACAGTGATCCGGCAAAGACCGGACCGGTCCCGCTGGCTGCGAAGCTCGAGATGGCGGGCGCCTCCATCACGGGCCTGGCCAGCACGATCCCGATGGCCAGCAAGATGATGGTGCCGACCTTCATGAACGTCGAGAGGTAGTCGCGGGGTGCCAGCAGCAGCCAGACCGGCAGCACCGAAGCTGCCAACCCGTAGATGATGATGCACCACGACAGGGCCACCTTGGAGAGCGTGAACCATTCGTTGCCCCAATCGGTTTCGGCGACCCAGCCGCCGGACGCCACGGCCAGCAGCAGCAGGACCACGCCGATCAGGGACACCTCCGACACCCGCCCGGGCCGGAGGAACCGGAGGTAGAGCCCCATGAAGATGGCGATCGGGATGGTCATCGCGATCGAGAAGACGCCCCAGGGGCTCTCGCTGAGGGCGTTGACCACCACCAGCGCCAGCACCGCCAGCAGGATCACCATGATGACCAGCACACCGACGATTGCCGCGACGCCACCGACCACACCGAGTTCGTCGCGGGCCATCTGGCCCAGGGACCGGCCCCGGCGGCGCGTCGAGATGGCGAGCACCAGGTAGTCCTGGACGCAGCCGGCCACCAGCGCACCGATGATGATCCAGATGGTGCCTGGGAGATAACCCATTTGGGTGGCGAGCACGGGGCCCACCAGCGGGCCGGCGCCGGCGATCGCCGCGAAATGATGACCGAACAGCACGCGGCGATCGGTAGGCATGTAGTCGGTGCCGTTTTCGAACACCTCGGCCGGGGTGGCCTGCTCGTCGCGGGGCCGCACGATCTTCATCTCGATAAGCCGTGCGTAGAAACGGAATCCGATGACGTAGGTGCAGATCGCGGCGATCACGAACCAGACGGCGTTGACGGTCTCACCGCGGAAGAACGCAATGACCGCCCACGCCACCGCACCCACCACGGCAACGATCGCAAAGATCGCCCTGTGTTTGCCAGTGATCGGGGACCGGTCGATGATCGCGACCGGTGGTGCATTCTTGTCGGTGCGTAGGTAGGTGATGTTCCCGTCGTGCTGCTCTTCGGTGATGACGCCCTGCGACGGCGCAGAAGATGAAGCCATGAGGGGAGTCTTGCACCGGCGCCACGGGTATTGGGCGAAACGGGCGGGTTGATATTCACTCGTTGCGGAGGTACAGCGCACGCACGGTGTCGAGGGTGTCGGCCTCCGCGGGAGACTTGTCGTCTCGGTAGCGGACAACACGCGCGAAGCGCAGCGCCATGCCGCCGGGGTAGCGGGTCGAGGTCTGCACGCCGTCGAGCGCGATCTCCACCACCTGCTCGGGGCGCACCGTCACCACGTAGCCGTCGGTGGGCCCCACCGCCAACTCCAGGAAACGTGTGGTCTGCCAGTCCAACATGGCGTCGGTCATTCCCTTGAAGGTCTTGCCGAGCATGACGAACCCGCCGTCGGGGTCGCGGGCGCCCAGGTGGATGTTGCTGAGCTTGCCGGTGCGCCGACCCGAACCCCACTCGACAGCCAGCACCACCAGATCCAGTGTGTGCACCGGCTTGACCTTCAGCCACCCGGCGCCACGCCGGCCCGCCTCATACGAGGCGGTGGGGGACTTGGCCATCACCCCTTCGTGGCCGGCGGCCAGTGTGAGCTCAAGGAACTCTTGGGCTGCGTGCGCATCGGAGGTTTGGAGCCGGTCCACCCGGTGTTGCGCCGGAACCAGGGCGGTCAGCGCCTCGGCTCGTGCGGCGGCGGGCTGATCCAGCAGGTCCTGTCCGTCGAGGTGCAGCAGGTCGAAGAAGAACACCGACAGTGGTTGATCGGCCCGCTCGGCCCGACCGAATCTCGATGCGGTGACCTGGAATCGGTGCGGCCGGCCGTCCGGGCGTAGGGCGATGGCCTCACCATCGGCGATCAGCGACTCGGCGGGTAACGCCAACGTGGCCTCGACCACCTCCGGCAGGCGCGCGGTGACATCGTCCAGACTGCGGGTGTAGACCGTGACATCGGAGCCGTTGCGATGGATCTGTACCCGGGCACCGTCCAGCTTGGCCTCGAAAACGGCTGTGCCGCCCAGCTTGTCGAGCGCCTCGGAGACGCCGGTGGCGGTCTGGGCGAGCATGGGGCCCACCGGCCGCCCCACCTGGAGGGTGAACCCGGCCAGTGCGTCGGGACCACCGGACAGCGCCGCCGCCGCGACGGCGGGCAGGGCGCCGCCCAGCATCGCGGCCCGACGCACCACCGCGGTGGGCAGATCGGCGGCCTTGGCCACGGCGTCGGCCATGACACCCACCAGTGCACCCTGGCGCAGCTCGCCACCGAGAAGGCGGCGCAGGAACGTCTGCTCGACGTCCGTCGCCTGGCCGAACAACTGCCCCAGCGCGGCAGAGCGCCGCGCCGCCGAACCCTTGCCCGACATCGCGCCGATGTCGGTGAACACCGCGTCCACCTCGGACACCGTGAGAGTGGCGAGCTGGGCCGGTGGTGGCAGCGCGCGCAGGGCCGCCCAGCCCACACCGATTTGGCGCTGGGGGAGTTCGCCGGACAACCACGACACCACCACAGCCACCTCGCCCGGGGAACACCGGCGCAGCACCTCGGCGATGCGACTGGTTTTGGCCAGCCGGGCCGACAGAGCACCCACCTCGGCGGAGGCGGCGGCGACATCGGCGATCAGCATGCTGTCCACCCTGGCATGTGGGTCCGACAGGTCGTCACCGCACCGAGAACGACACCTCGTGCCAACCCGTCGCGCCGTCGGGGATCACCCCGGCCTGCTCCTCGGTCTGGGTCTCCCCGGTGTTGTCGGTCGCCCGGACGGTGATGGTGTACTGCCCAACAGCGCCGGCCTGCCACGGAAAGCTCCACAGCCGCCAGGTGTCGCCGGAGTAGCTGGCGCCCAACTCCGCGGGCTGCCAGATACCGGGGCCGGCCGGTCCGTCGATGCGTACCTCCACAGCGCGCACCCCCCGGTTCTGCGCCCACGCCACCCCGCCGAACGTGACCGGCCCGGGTGGCACCTCCTGGCCGCTGCGCGGGACGTCGATGCGGGATTCGGTCTTGATCGGCCCGCGCGGGGCCCAGCCCAACCGGGTCCAGTAGGCCTCGGCCTTGTCGAACCGGGTCAGTTCCAGGTCCACCACCCATTTGGTGGCCGAGACGTACCCGTAGAGGCCCGGCACCACCAGCCGGGCCGGGTAGCCGTGCCGCGCCGGCAGCGGCTCGCCGTTCATGGTGATGGCCAGCAGGGCGTCGCGGGTGTCGGTCAGCGCCTCCACCGGTGTCCCCGCCGTGAACCCGTCCGACGACGTGGACAGCACCATGTCGGCGTCCGGGTCGATCCCGGCCTCGGCGAGCAGATCGCGCACCCGGTACCCGGTCCAAACCGCGTTGGAGATCAGGTCACCGCCAACGGGATTGGACACGCACGCCAGTGTGACGGCCTTCTCCACCACGTCGAACCGGGACAGGTCGTCGAAGGTGAAGGTGACCTCCCGGTCCACCATGCCGTGGATGCGCAGCGTCCACTCCTCGCGCGCCAGTTGCGGCACGCTCAGCGCGGTGTCGATGCGGTAGAAGTCGTCGTTGGCCGTGACGAAGCTGGGCAGTTCGACGCCGGCGGGCTGTACCTCCGGCGGGATCGGCGGCGCCGGCGTGCGGGGTTGCGGCGCCGCGAACGTCGCCCGGTCCTGGTCCACCGAATGGACACGGCGGGTCAACACGGCGCCCAGCACCCCGGACAGCACCCCGGCGCCCAGGAAACCGATGGTGGCCAGGGACAACCGCCGCCCCGGGTCGACGGTGGGCGCATCGCCGGGCCTGCGTTCACCGTTGGTGATCCGGCCGGAGGTGAGCAGGCGCAGCACGGCGATGCCGCACACGGTCCCGAGCACGGTGGGCAGAATGTCGAACGGACCCGCATCGGGGCGGGAGAACACCGCGACGCAGCCCGCCAGTCCCGCCAGCCCGATGGCGATGCTGCCGACCGGGCGTCTGGGTGTCTCGAACACCGCGGTGATAGCCGCGATGATGGCGATGACGGCCAGCACCGCGGCGGACAGGAACAGCTTGTCCGAGGTGCCGAAGGTCTGGATCGCCCATTCCTTGACCGGGCCGGGAGTCAGGTCGATGACCGCGGAGCCGACGGCGTTGCGGGCGTCGGCAGACGATCCCAAGGGGATCGCGGCCAGTGCAGCGACGCCGAGTGCCACGGCAGCCGCCGCGATTCCACCCAGCATCCGCGATCCGGGCGCGGGAGCAGCCATGGCAGCCAAGTTACCCGCGGCCATGGCGGGCGGGCGGTAGGCCGCGGTGAAGAATCGGTGACGGTGCCCGCGGCGACCTGGCAGGCCTTTCCCAACGTGACACCAGCGGCTAGTTTCGTAACTCAGGCAGTCGTGGGAAGGATGGTCATGGAGATCGGTGGCAAGAAGGCGATCGTCGTCGGGGGAGCGTCGGGCATGGGCCGGGCATCGGCGGAGCTGCTCGCGGCCCGAGGGGCTTCCGTCGCGATCCTGGACCGGGAGGGCTCCGAGGGCAAAGACGTCGCCGAAGCCTTCGGTGGCACGTTCCACCCCGTCGACGTCACCGATTTCGATAGCACCGAGGCGACGCTGGCCGCCGCCGTCGAGCAACTAGGCGGGTTGCACGTCATCGTCACCACCGCCGGCGGCGGCATCGCCGAGCGCACCGTGGGCAAGAACGGGGTGCACAGCCTCGCCTCGTTCCGCAGCATCATCGACCTGAACCTCGTCGCCACGTTCAACATCAGCCGGTTGGCAGCTGCCCACATGGCCGACAACGAACCCGAGGACGAGGAGCGGGGCGTCATCATCAACACCGCCTCGATCGCCGCCTTCGAAGGTCAGATCGGGCAGGTGGCCTACACCGCGGCCAAAGCCGGCATCGCCGGGATGTGTCTGACGATGGCGCGCGATCTGGGCTCGATCGGCGTTCGGGTGCTGGCGATCGCGCCCAGCCTGTTCGCCACCGGTCTCACCAAGGGCATCCCCGATGAGTTCGCCGCCGCTCTGACCAAGGATGCGGCGTTCCCCAAACGGTTGGGCCGGCCGCAGGAGTACGCCAAGCTGGTCGCCGCCATCGTCGACAACCCGATGCTCAACGGACAGTGCCTGCGGCTGGACGCCGGGCAGCGCTTCGCACCCAGGTAGGAAGTCAACGGGGCCGATACGCTGGCGTCCGGGGTAGGGGACACCAGTGAGGAGTTTTGCGATGACGACGGTTGCCGATCATGTCATCTCCGTGTTGCAGCGCAGCGGGGTGCAACGGGTCTACGGCCTGCCCGGCGACAGTCTCAACGGTCTGACCGACGCGATCCGCCGCGCACCCGACTTCACCTGGGAACACGTTCGCCACGAAGAGGCCGCCGCCTTCGCCGCCGCGGCCGACGCTGCGTTGAGCGGGCAGCTGGCCGTGTGTGCGGGCAGTTGCGGCCCGGGAAACCTCCACCTGATCAACGGGCTGTACGACGCGCAGCGCAGCCGGGTCCCGGTACTGGCCCTGGCCGCCCACATTCCGCGCACCGAGATCGGCTCGGAGTACTTCCAGGAGACGCACCCGCAGGAACTGTTCAAAGACTGCAGCGTGTACTGCGAACTGGTGAGCACGCCGGAGATGCTGCCGCGCATCCTGGCCATGGCGATGCGCGCTGCCGTGGAGGAGAACGGCGTGGCGGTGGTGGTGGTGCCGGGTGAGGTGTTCACCGCCAAAGCCGAGGAATCGCCGTGGAGCACCGCGATTCTTCCCACCCAGTCGGTGGTGCGCCCGGACGACACCGCCCTCACCCAGGCCGCGGCCGTTCTCGACGCCGCCACCAACGTCACCATCTTGGCCGGGGCCGGAGTGGCGGGTTCGCACGCCGCGCTGATCCAGCTGGCCGAGACGCTGCAGGCGCCGATCGTTCATGCACTGCGCGGCAAGGAGTTCGTGGAGTACGACAACCCCTATGACGTCGGCATGACGGGGCTGCTGGGCTTCGCTTCGGGGTACAAGGCCATCAAGGAGGCCGATGTCCTGCTGATGCTGGGGACGGACTTCCCGTACCCCCAGTTCTACCCCGAGGGCGCCACCGTGATCCAGGTGGACATCCGGGGCCGCCACATCGGGCGCCGCACGCCGGTGGACGTCGCCCTGGTCGGTGATGTCGGCGACACCCTCGCCGCCCTGCAACCAATGGTGACGCGCAAGTCCGACGGCGCACACCTGCAACGGTGCCTGCACCACTACACCAAGACCCGCAAGTCCCTGGACGCCCTGGCGGTCAACGACCGCGACAAGGCCCCGATCAGGCCGGAATACCTTGCCGCACTTGCCAGCCGGATGGCGACCGAGGACGCGGTGTTCACCGTGGACGTGGGTTCGCCGGTGGTGTGGGCGGCCCGCTACCTGCAGATGAACGGCCGCAGGCGCCTGCTGGGCTCGTTCAATCACGGCACCATGGCCTGCGCCCTGCCACTGGCCATCGGCGCCCAGACCCCCGACCGCGGCCGGCAGGTGGTGGCGTTCGCCGGCGACGGCGGCCTGACCATGCTGTTCGGTGAACTGATCACGCTGATGCAGAACAAGTTGCCGGTCAAGGTGGTGGTGTTCAACAACTCGTCGCTGAACTTCGTCGAACTCGAGATGAAGGCCGCCGGGATCGTGAATTTCGGGACCGAGCTGGAGAATCCGAACTTCGCCGCCGTGGCGCAGGCGATGGGGATGTTCGGCAGGCGGGTGGAACAGCCCGGGGATCTCGAAGCCGCGCTGCGGGACGCCTTCGCCCATCCCGGGCCTGCCGTCATCGATGTGGTGACCGCCCGTCAGGAATTGTCGATCCCGCCCGCGATCACCGTGGAGCAGGCAAAGGGCTTCTCCCTGTATGCCATTCGGACCATCCTGGCCGGGCGCGCCGACGAGCTGCTGGACCTGGTGAGCACCAACGTGGCGCGCCGGCTGCTGGACTGACGGTGTCCACGCCGAGGAAGACGGCGATCGTCACCGGGGCCAGCCGCGGCGCCGGGCGCGGCATCGCCGCAGCGCTGGGGGCCGCCGGCTGGCAGGTCTACGTCACCGGTCGCAGCGACGCCGGTTCCGGGCGGCGCACCACCATCGAGGCTGCCGCGCAAGAGGTTTCGGACGCCGGCGGTCTCGGGGTGCCGGTGCGGGTGGATCATGGCGACGACGCCGCGGTGGCTGCGTTGTTCGGGCAGGTGGCTGCCGAGGCGGGGCGGTTGGACCTGCTGGTGAACAACGCCGCCGCACTGCATCCCCGGCTCACCGATCCGGAGCCCTTCTGGGAGAAGCCGATCGACGTGGCCGACGTTCTAAATGTGGGTCTGCGGTCGGCCTATGTCGCGTCCTGGCACGCGGCGCCGATGATGGTGGCGCAGGGCAGCGGGCTGATCGTGTTCACCTCGTCGCCGGGTTCGGTGTGCTACATGCACGGCCCCGCCTACGGCGCGCAGAAGGCGGGAGTGGACAAACTGGCGGCGGACATGGCCGTGGACTTCCGCGGCACCGGCGTCGCGGTGCTCTCCATCTGGATGGGCATCCTGCTGACCGAGAAGATGCGCCGGGCCTTCGACGGAAACCCGGACGGCCTCACCGAATTCGCCCAGCACGCCGAGACGCCGGAATTCACCGGGCGCCTGATCGACGCCCTGCACCGTGATCCCGAACTCGCCGAGTTGAGCGGACAGACCGTCATCGGAGCAGAGCTGGCACAGCGATACGGCATCACCGACGAAGGCGGTCGCCGCCCGCGCTCCCACCGCGACATGCTGGGCTCACCGCGGGTGCCGCACCCCGCTGTAATGCGCTGACTTTTGTGCTTTCGGTGACTCTGGCGTGTGGTCTCACGTAAGAAAGAGACGTGACCCAGACGTCGAGTGACACTCTGACCGACCGCGAGGTCGACGCCCTGGACAACTGGGTCCGGGCGCAGTGCATCGGTTCCGGGGTCACCGGCGTCGAACCACTGACCGGCGGCACCCAGAACATCGTGGTGCGGTTGACAATCGATGACCGGAGCCTGGTGCTGCGCCGCCCGCCCCTGCACCCGCGCCCCAACAGCAACCGCACCATGCAACGCGAGATCGCCGTGCTGAGCACGTTGGCAGGCAGCGACGTACCGCACCCCAGGCTCATCCGCAGCTGCGAAGATCTCGACGTCCTCGGCGTGGTGTTCTACCTGATGGAAGATGTCGACGGGTTCAACCCCGGCGCCGAGGTGGCGCCCGCCTACAGCCGCGACGCCGGGATGCGCCACCGGGTGGGCCTGAACTACGCCGGTGCGCTGGCCCGGCTGGGCCGGGCCCGCTGGCGTGACCTGCCGCTGCAGGCACTGAAACGACCCGGTTCCTTTCTGAGCCGGCAGGTCCCCGGCTTCCTGAAGCTGCTGGACGGCTACCGCGCGCTCGGCGGCTACTCACCCGAATCACTGCCCGCGGTAGGCGAATTGGCGCAGTGGCTGACCGACCACCGACCCCCCGACGGCGAGCCGGGCATCATGCACGGCGACGCCCACCTCAACAACGTCCTGCTGCGACGGGAGGTTCCCGAGGTGGCGGCGTTCGTGGACTGGGAGATGTGCACCATCGGCGACCCGCTGCTCGACCTCGGGTGGGTCCTGGTCTGTTGGCCGCACGATCCCGATCCCATCAATGCCGGCTCGGAACTGGCAGCACTGGGGGGACTGCCCGATCGCGCCGAGCTCGTCGAGGCCTACCGCGGGGCGGGCGGCCGGGAACCGGCCCACCTGCACTGGTACATCGCGATGGCGTGTTTCAAACTCGCGATCGTCATCGAGGGCACCTATGCGCGCTACCTGGCCGGGATGGCGCACCGCGAAGCCGGGGAACGTTTGCACGACAACGCCGCCAACCTGATCCGGCTCGGCGGTCAGGTGGCCACCGGCGATCACCCGTTCCGCTGACCGCCGAAAATGGTTGCGCGCGCCCGCCGCGGGCCGCTACTGTCGCTGACGTGCGCGTGATTCTCGTAGTAGCTCCCCGCAGCGGGGTCTGATCCAGACCGACCCCCCGCTGTGGGTCGGACGCTACCGTCGGTCGCCTCCCTCGAGTCGAGAAGACCGGTTCATGAGCACTCCCACACTGACAAGCATCGCCACCACCCTCACGCCGCTGCCGCGCGGTCTACGGGAGCGCGCCCAGGACATGTCCTGGCCCGACTTCCTGGCTGCCTACGGGCCCACCTCAGGGCCACTGGAGCTGATCGGCTGGCAGGGCGCCCATCCCTTGCGGCGCTCCGGGCCGCAGGTGCGCCGGTTCTGCGCCACCGTCCGCTACGGCGACACCATGGGACTGTGGTCGGCGACGGCCGCCGCGCCGATCGCGGCCCTCACCGACATGCTCTACCAGCACCAGCTGGGGATGGAGATGCTGAACTTCCACCAGGTGCAGATGGGGCGGGACACCGTTACCTTCATCCGCGGCACCGACGGCACTGCGGACGCGTGGGCGATGGCGTGGGCCGAGGACGGCACCCAGTCGGCGTTGCGGGCCGTGATCGCCTGCGCCAACCGGCTGGCTCAGTAGAGCGGCCGCAAGGTGATCGGCATGCCGTCCATGGGCACCGGCATGCCGCCGTAGTCCAGCCGGGACCGGTAACCCGGGCGCGGCGGCTCCAGGCGGTAGCGCCGCAGCAGGCGGTGCATCACGGTCTTGATCTCGAGCTGGCCGAACACCATGCCGATGCACTTGTGGGCTCCGCCGCCGAACGGGGCGAACGCGTAGCGGTGCTGCTTGTGCTCGTTGCGCGGTTCAGCGAAGCGGTCCGGGTCGAACTTCTCCGGGTCCGTCCACAGCTCGGGCAGGTGGTGATTGACCGACGGCCAGGTGACGATGTTGGTGTTGGCCGGGATGAAATGGCCCAGCAGTTCGGTGTCGCGCACCGTCGAACGCACGTTGAATGGCAGCGGGGTCACCAGGCGCAACGACTCGTTGATGACCAGATCCAGGGTCTCGAGCTTGTCCAGAGCCTCGATGTCCAGCGGTCCGTCGCCGAGGCGGTCGCATTCATCGCGGCACCGGTCCTGCCAGTCCTGGTTGGCGGCCAGGTGGTAGGCCATGGTGGTCAGCGTCGACGTCGATGTGTCGTGCGCGGCCATCATCAGGAAGATCATGTGGTTCACGATGTCCTGATCGCTGAAGCTGTTGCCGTCTTCGTCCTCGGTGTGGCACAACACCGTGAGCATGTCGGTGCCCTCGGACCGGCGCCGTTCTTTGACCCGCTCCTCGAAGTAGGTGTCGAGCACCTTGCGTGCCTGCAGCCCGCGCCACCACTTGAACGGCGGCAGCGGAGTGCGGATGATGGCGCCGCCGGCGCGGGTGGTCATGGTGAAGGCGTCGTTGACCTTGGTCACCAGTTCTTTGTCGCTGCCCGGTTCGTGGCCCATGAACACCACCGACGCGATGTCGAGCGTCAGTTCCTTGACCGCCGGGTAGAACAGGAAGCGCGGATCGTTCTCCACCCAGTCGTTGGCGATGACGTGCGAGGCCACCTTGTCGATGTGCTCGACGTACCCGGACAGCCGGGAGCGGGTGAACGCCTCTTGCATGATCCGGCGGTGGAACATGTGCTCTTCGAAATCGAGCATCATCAGGCCGCGGTTGAAGAACGGGCCGATGACCGGATCCCAGCCCTTCTGCGAGAAGTCCTTGTTGCGGTTGGAGAACACCGCCTGGGTGGCGTCGGGTCCGAGTGCCACGACGGCGGGCAGAGCCGGGGAGTAGGCGTAGTGCAGGGGGCCGAACTTCTTGTACACCTGCAGCAGGTACTCCGGGCCGCCGCGGAACGTCTCGATCATGTGCCCCAGGATCGGCACGCCCGAGTCGCCCATCACCGGCTTGAGGTCGCTGCCCGCCGGCGGCTCGGCGAGAACGAACTGCTTGAAGTCGTGATCGCGCAGCCGCTTCTCCACCGTGCCCAGTCCGGGCATGTTGTTCAGCGTGGGCGTCAAGCGGCGCTTGGCCTGGTCGATCAGGTAGTCGGAAGTGTTGATGGTGGCTGGCATGAGCACTCCTCGAGAAGCGTCGATCCGATGTGGCGTGAGCCACTCATCACATCTTCAACGCCAATCTTGACGCCTGTCAAGTTTCGCAAGTGCGCGCGTGTGGTGCATGGTTAGACGGTGAGTGTTCCTCAGCAGTCCGATCAGGGCGAATCGGTACCACGCAGGCGCGGCGATCGGCAGCGCCAGGCCATCGTCAACGCCGTGCGGGAGCTGCTCGAGGAGACCCAGTTCGCCGATCTGTCGGTGAGCACCATCAGCGACCGAGCCGGGGTGGCCCGGTCCGGCTTCTACTTCTACTTCGATACCAAGTACGCGGTGCTGGCCCAGATCCTCGCCGAGGCCACCCAGGAGCTGGAAGAGCTGACCCACTTCTTTGCTCCGCGGGGCGCAGCGGAGACGCCTGCGGCTTACGCCAAGCGGATGGTCGGCAGTGCCGTGGTGGTCTTCGCCCACAACGACCCGGTGATGGCGGCGTGCAACCTGGCCCGCAATGCCGATGCCGAGATCCGCAAGATCCTGGATGCGCAGATCGACACCATCATCAACCAGATCGTCGCCAACATCTCGGCCGAAGTCGCCGCCGGCACCGCCAATCCGATCAGCGACGACGTCCCGATGCTGGTGCGCACGCTGGGCGCGACCACGGCGTGGATGCTCTCGGGCGACTCGACGTTCCTCGGGCCCGACGGCGACCTGCAGCAGGGTGTGGCAGTGCTCGAGCAGCTGTGGCTGCACAGCTTCTGGAGCGGCGAGCCTCGGTAGGGTCGCCACCATGGCGAAATTCTCCGGCTTCTCTGGCAAGCGTTGTTTCCTGACCGGAGCGGCCAGTGGGATCGGCCGCGCCACCGCCCTGCGGCTGGCGGCTGAGGGCGCCGAACTGTACCTGACCGACCGCAATGCCGAAGGTCTGACCCAGACGGTGTCCGACGTCCGCGCGCTCGGCGGGCAGGTGCGGGCCCACCGGGCCCTCGACATCTCCGATTACGACGCGGTGGCTGCCTTTGCCGCCGAGATCCACGCCGCGCACCCGGCCATGGACGCGGTGTTCAACATCGCCGGCGTCTCGGCCTGGGGGACCGTCGACCGGCTCAGTCATCAGCAGTGGCGGTCGATGATCGACATCAACCTGATGGGCCCGGTGCACGTCATCGAGACCTTTGTGCCACCCATGGTGGCCGCCAAGCGCGGCGGGCACCTGGTGAACGTCTCCTCGGCGGCCGGGCTGGTGGCTTTGCCGTGGCACGCGGCCTACAGCGCCAGCAAGTACGGCCTGCGCGGGTTGTCCGAGGTGCTGCGGTTCGACCTGGCGAAGTACCGCATCGGGGTGTCGGTGGTGGTGCCGGGTGCGGTGCGCACCCCGCTGGTCGACACGGTGCAGATCGCCGGGGTGGACAAGGACCACCCGAAGGTGGCGCCCTGGGTGAACCGATTCTCCGGCCACGCGGTGTCCCCGGAGCACGTGGCCGAGCGAATCCTGGTGGGCGTCAGGAAGAATCGATTCCTGGTGTACACCTCACCCGATATCCGCGCGTTGTACATGTTCAAGCGGGTGGCCTGGTGGCCCTACAGTCTCGCAATGCGCCAGGTGAATTCGCTGTTCACCCGGGTGCTCAAACCGGCCACCGCCCCCGCGCTCAACGCTTACCCCAATCCCAGGCCGGAGCAGTGAGCTGCGTCTGACCGGTGATCAGGGTCTCGCCGACGTCTTTGACGAGTTCCACCGGGGTGCTGTCGAGATACTGCAGCAACGTCGTGGAGTGCGTGACCACCAGAACCTGGGTCTGACGGGCCGCCGCGTTGATCAGGTCGGCCAACGGACGCACGAGGTCGGGATGCAGGGACGTCTCCGGTTCATTGAGAACCATCAGCGACGGGGGTTGTGGGCTCAGCAGCGCCGCCGCCCACAACAGGAACCGCAGGGTGCCGTCGGAGAGTTCAGCGGCCCGCAGCGGCCGGAGCATTCCGGTCTGCTGCACCGCGAGGTCGAAGAGCCCGTCGGTGACGGTGACCGAGACCGTGGCGCCGTTGAACGCATCGGCCACGGCTGCGGCGAAGTCACCGAAGCCCGCTTCGATGATGGTCTGGACCGCCGCGGCCAGATCACCGCCGTCATCGGCGAGCACCGGTGTGCGGGTACCGATGTGTGCGCGGCGGGCGGGGGCAGCCGAGTCGACCCGGAAGCCGTCGTAGAAACGCCAGGACCGCAATCGATCTCGTACCGCCGCCACTTCGGGGAGCTCGCCGGGGTGCGTGAACTCCGACAGCACGCTGTGATAGGTGGGCAGGCTCTTGGTCAGCACATCGAACCCTCGTCCCGATGCGGCCCGGGTCTCGGCCAGCGGCCCGCCGCGGCGCACCAGTGTGCTGTTGGGGCGCGGAGCGGCCCCGACGAACACCGCCTCACGCTTGATCTCCGGATCGCGGGTGAACACCGACTTGATGCCGGCCATCTGGGGCAGGCCCAGGTCCACCAGATAGCCGAAGTCATCAGCGGCATAACCCATTTCGAGAGACACCGACCGGGTGCGGGTGGTGCCCTGCACCGTCCCGGTGCGACGGGCTGCTGCGGTGTTCTCCGGCCCGGCCCACAGCGCGGACTGCAACCCGCCCTCGCGTGCCAGCGACCCGACGACGTCGCCGCGACCGCAGTCGGCCAGCAGTTTCAGGGCGCGGTACAGCGACGACTTCCCGGTGCCGTTGGCGCCGGTGACGACGGTCAACTGACGCAGGGGAACCACGATGTCCCGCAGGGACCGATATCCGCGGATCGCCACGATCTGCAACATGGCGTCAACGTAGTCGGCGTCTCTGACAGTCCCGCACCCTACGGAGGCATCTGCAGTTCCAGGCGCACCCCGACCAGTCGGGTCGGCCGGTCCAGCGGGAACTGGGCCAGCAGTGTGCCGGCGGTCTGGCCGATCAGGTGTTTGTCCACGCTGGGCGCCGGCAGCGTGCGGATCTTGGTGCGGGTGTGGAAGGTGCTGGTGCGCACGGTGACGGCCACCCTGGTGACCACGCGACCCGCCGCGACCACCTCGTCAGTGGTGGCGTCCGCCAACTGTGCCACCGCCGCGGCGATGTCGTCGACGTCGGTCAGGTCGGCGGGGAAGGTCACCACATGACTGCGGGAGCGGGGGACCCACGGTTCGGCGCGAACGTCGTCGTCGCCTCCGCCTCTGGCCAGCAGCAGGATCCACAGTCCGGTGGTGGGGCCGAAGGTGTCGGTCAGCACAGCCGCGTCTGTGACCGCGAGCTGCGACACCGTGTTGATGCCAAGGCCGGCCAGTCTTTTCGTGGTCTTGGGACCCACACCCCAGAGGGCGTCGACGGGACGGTCACCCATCACCGGCATCCAGTTGGCGTCCGTCAGGGTGAAGATCCCGGCCGGCTTGGCGAAACCGGTGGCCACCTTCGCACGTTGCTTGTTGTCGCTGATGCCCACCGAACACGACAGCCCGGTCTCGGCGGCGATCACCGTGCGGATCTGCTCGGCCAGCGGCACGGGATCGTCGACGTCGGCGCCCAGGTAAGCCTCGTCCCACCCCCAGACCTCCACGGGGTGCCCGAGGTCGCGCAGCAGCGCCATCACCTGCTCGGACGCGGCGTCGTAGGCGTCAGGATCCGACGGCAGGAAAGTGGCGTCGGGGCAGCGCCGGGCTGCGGCGCGCAAGGGCATCCCCGCGTGCACGCCGAATTCGCGCGCCTCGTAGGAGGCGCAGGTGACGACCTTGCGCGGCTCCGCAGGATCGCCGTTGCCGCCCACGATCACCGGCAGGCCCGTCAGATCTGGACGCCGGCGCAGCTCCACCGAGGCCAGGAACTGGTCGAGGTCGACGTGCAGCACCCAACGCGGGGTCATGAGGTCAGTGTCCGCAGAGCTTGCGGGCCACGTCCTCCCAGGCGTCGCCGAGCATCTGGAGGGTCTTGGCGTGGTCGACCAGTTGGTGGTGGACGTAATCCGCGTCCATCAGCGCCAGCAATGCATCCGCCTGAGCGTCGAGGTCACCTGTGGTGCCCGCGGCGCCGAGCAGCATCCGGATGTGCGTGCGCTGCAGGGTGAACGGCGCGTTGAAGCGGGTCTGCGGATCGCGCGCGGCATCGGACAGCAGTCCGTGGTGGGTGTGGACGAACTCCAGGCGGGCGCGGCCGTAGGCCAGGAGGCGCTCCAGCGGCGCGGCGCCTGGACCCAGCGGCGGGGGGCCGAAGAGGAATGCCTCTTGAGCCGCCTTTTCGTCTTCGTCGAGCAGCACCATCATCAGTCCGGCCCGGCTGCCGAAGCGCCGGAACACCGTGCCCTTTCCGACCCCGGCCGCCGCGGCGATGTCGTCCATCGTGACGGCGTCGGCGCCCCGTTCGGCGATGAGTCGGCGAGCGGCATCGAGCAGTAGCAGGCGATTGCGAGCTGCGTCGCCGCGTTCCTGCGGGGTGTTCGTCACCGGCAGCGAGCCGGGGAACTCCACAGTGCTCATGTCTGAACTGTAGCCCAGAGGGAACAATTCGGACCGTGGTCCGGTTTAATGGAGAGAGTCATGCAACGAGACAGGAAGGACGGGTTATGGCTGAGACGGAGTCCACGACCGTGAATGTGCTGGTGCTGGTGGGAAGCCTGCGGGCGGAGTCGGTGAATCGTCAGTTGGCCGAGGTCGCCATCGCCAACGCGCCGGCCGGCGTGCAGTTGAACCTGTTCGACCGGCTGGGCGAGCTGCCCTTCTACAACGAGGACATCGACGTCGATCCGGTACCCGAGCCGGTACGGGCGTTCCGGGACGCGGCCGCGGCGGCCGACGCCACGCTGTTCATCACGCCCGAGTACAACGGCACCATCCCGGGTGTGCTCAAGAACGCCATCGACTGGGTGTCTCGGCCGTACGGCCAGGGCGCATTGAAGGACAAGCCGGCGGCGGTGATCGGCAGCGCGCTGGGTCAGTACGGCGGTGTGTGGGCACACGACGAGACCCGCAAGTCCATCGGGATTGCCGGGATGACGGTGGTGGAGTCGATCGCGCTCTCGATTCCCGCGACGAACCTCGACGGCAAACACCCTCAGGAGAGCGCCGACGTGGTGGCGCAACTGCGCGACGTCGTGGAGAAACTGGTCGCCGAGATCAGCTGACACTCCGAACGCGACACGAAGCCGCCGGCGGGTCTGAAAAGACCTGCCGGCGGCTTTGCTGTGGTATGTGTCGTCGTCCTGCTTGTCGGTGGTGGCTGCTACACATGGGGGCGACATACGGAGCGGACCCGGCGCGCGTGGCGCGACACGCCGTCGGAAACCCGCGTCCAGCAGTTACGACCAGGGAATTTCATGAATGTTGTTCAGAACATCTTGTATCTGTTCTCAATGTCGGCCACTAGGTGTAGTGTCTGACGAGCCGACAGGCCACAAGCTCCAGAGGTCCGCCGGAGGGCAACATCCACCCCGTCCCGTACGGAGTGCGCCCGCGGTAGGCGTCCGGAATTTCCGGGACCGGCGGTCTGCTGAACAGTAGTGAGCGCTGCCTGAACACATATCCGCACCAGCTTCGCTGGCTGTCAAGTACGAGATCGAGGGAGTCGACGAATATGAGCGTCACCGTGTACACCAAGCCGGCGTGTGTTCAGTGCAATGCCACCTACAAGGCGCTGGACAAGCAGGGCGTGGAATACACCATCGTCGACATCTCGGTGGACTCCGACGCGCGTGACTACGTGATGGCGCTGGGCTACCTGCAGGCTCCGGTAGTCGTCGCCGGAAACGAGCACTGGTCGGGCTTCCGGCCGGACCGCATCAAGGCGCTCACCGGAGCGACGGCCGCTACCGCCTGACAAAGTTCATCGGACACAGTAAAGAGGAGATCGAGATGGTCGACCACCACGTCGAGCCCCATCTCGTCTACTTCTCCAGCGTGTCGGAGAACACCCACCGTTTCGTCCAGAAGCTCGAACTGCCCGCCATCCGGATCCCACTGCGCGAGCGCATCCAGGTGGAGCATCCCTACGTGCTGGTGCTGCCCACCTACGGGGGCGGGCATGCCAACGGCCCCGATCCCGACGCCGGGGGATACGTCCCCAAGCAGGTGATCGCTTTCCTGAACAACGAGCACAACCGCGCGCTGATCCGGGGCGTCATCGCCGCGGGCAACACCAACTTCGGCGCCGAGTTCGGTTACGCGGGCACTGTGGTCTCGCGTAAGTGTTCCGTGCCGTACCTCTATCGCTTTGAACTCATGGGCACCACGGATGACGTTTTCGCCGTCCGGGATGGCCTGGAAAACTTCTGGAAGGAACAGACGTGTCTGCAGCCGTGACCACCGCCGAACCCGAAACCGCTGTGCACGCCCTGCCGGGTGAGACGGACTACCACGCGCTCAACGCGATGCTCAACCTGTACGACAAGAACGGCAAGATCCAGTTCGACAAGGATCGCGAAGCCGCCAACCAGTACTTCCTGCAGCACGTCAACCAGAACACGGTGTTCTTCCACAGCCAGGACGAGAAGCTCGACTACCTGGTGGAGAAGAACTACTACGAGCGCGAGGTTCTCGACCAGTACCCGCGCAACTTCGTCAAAGCCCTGCTGGACCGGGCCTACGCCAAGAAATTCCGGTTCCCCACCTTCCTGGGCGCCTTCAAGTACTACACCAGCTACACGCTGAAGACGTTTGACGGCAAGCGTTACCTCGAGCGCTTCGAGGACCGTGTGGTGATGGTGTCGCTGACGCTGGCCGCCGGTGACACGGTGCTGGCCGAGAAGCTCGTCGACGAGATCATCGACGGCCGGTTCCAGCCCGCCACCCCGACCTTCCTGAACTCGGGCAAAAAGCAGCGCGGCGAGCCCGTGTCCTGCTTCCTGCTGCGCATCGAGGACAACATGGAGTCCATCGGGCGCTCCATCAACTCGGCGCTGCAGCTGTCCAAGCGCGGCGGCGGAGTTGCGCTGCTGCTCACCAACATCCGGGAGCACGGCGCGCCGATCAAGAACATCGAGAACCAGAGCTCGGGCGTCATCCCGATCATGAAGCTGCTGGAAGACTCGTTCTCCTACGCCAACCAGCTCGGGGCCCGTCAGGGTGCGGGTGCGGTGTACCTGCACGCCCACCATCCCGACATCTACCGCTTCCTGGACACCAAGCGCGAGAACGCCGACGAGAAGATCCGCATCAAGACACTCTCGCTGGGCGTGGTGATCCCTGACATCACCTTCGAGCTGGCCAAGAAGAACGAGGACATGTACCTGTTCTCGCCGTATGACGTCGAGCGCGTGTACGGCGTGCCGTTCGCCGACATCTCGGTCACCGAGAAGTACTACGAGATGGTCGACGACAGCCGGATCCGCAAGACCAAGATCAAGGCGCGCGAGTTCTTCCAGACGCTGGCCGAGCTGCAGTTCGAGTCCGGCTACCCGTACATCATGTACGAGGACACGGTGAACCGGGCCAACCCCATCGCCGGCAAGATCACCCACAGCAACCTGTGCTCGGAGATCCTGCAGGTGTCCACCCCCTCGGAGTTCAACGACGATCTGTCGTATTCCAAGGTGGGCAAGGACATCTCGTGCAACCTGGGCTCGCTCAACATCGCCAAGGCCATGGACTCGCCGGATTTCGCGCAGACCATCGAGGTGTCCATCCGGGCGTTGACCGCTGTCAGCGACCAGACCTCGATCACGTCGGTGCCCTCGATCGAGCAGGGCAACAACGAATCCCACGCCATCGGTCTGGGGCAGATGAACCTGCACGGGTACCTGGCGCGCGAGCGGGTGATGTACGGCTCCGAGGAAGGTGTCGACTTCACCAACATGTACTTCTACACCGTGCTCTACCACGCGCTGCGGGCATCGAATCGTATTGCGATCGAGCGGGGCAAGGCTTTCGGCGGCTTCAAGGACTCCAAGTACGCCTCCGGGGAGTTCTTCGACAAGTACACCGACCAGGTGTGGGAGCCGGCCACCGCCCGGGTGCGGGAGATCTTCGCCGACGCCGGGATTCGCATCCCGACCCAGGAAGACTGGAAGCGGTTGAAGGAGTCGGTGCAGCAGCACGGCATCTACAACCAGAACCTGCAGGCGGTGCCGCCCACTGGGTCCATCTCTTACATCAACCACTCGACGTCCTCGATCCACCCGGTGGCGAGCAAGATCGAGATCCGCAAAGAGGGCAAGATCGGCCGTGTGTACTACCCGGCGCCGTACCTGACCAACGACAACCTGGAGTACTACCAGGATGCGTACGAGATCGGCTACGAGAAGATCATCGACACCTACGCCGCGGCGACTCAGCATGTGGATCAGGGCCTGTCGCTGACGCTGTTCTTCAAGGACACCGCCACCACGCGCGACGTGAACAAGGCGCAGATCTACGCCTGGCGCAAAGGCATCAAGACCCTGTACTACATCCGGCTGCGTCAGATGGCGCTGGAGGGCACTGAGGTGGAGGGTTGCGTCAGCTGTATGTTGTGACGGCGGCAATTCGCTGGCGCGGGCGTCATTGCGCGCGATGATGACCTCATGTCGAACTTCGTCGAGGCCAGCCTGGTCACCGCTCTGGTCTTCGGCATCGTTGCAGCGATCTTCGCCCTGATCTACGTGTGGGAGAAGTGGGGCAAGGGTTCGGAACTGGAGCGTCGCATCGACCGCTTCTTTGATCGCCTCAACAACATGTTCGACCGGTAGCCGCGATATTCACTGCCGTCAAGCTTCGAGACTGCTTGTCTACATTGATGTCCGCCACGCGGCCAGGTACGCCAGGACGTGAGACGCACCGAGCGCGAGTGCCAGGACCCCGACAACGATGAATGCCGTTCCGCGCCCCGGCGGCTGCGATGGTCGATCTGGGTCATCGTTGTTGCCCGGTTGCAGTAACCGCGCATCGTCGTGGCGACTCCAGCGATTGTGCGCGCGGCGGCGGCGAATGCCGACCGCCAGCAGGACTACGCCGATGAGTAGCAAAAGCGGCGCCGCGACGGCCGGTTCCAGCACAGGTTCCCCCCTGGTTCGACATGCTAGGAGTGCAGACGGTCAGCACGGCCCCGAGTTCTGCATTAGGTCGTCTCGATTGCAATTATCAGGCCTCGTTGCTGTGCTCAATCTCCGAAGCTCGGTCACGTAAGTGGGCGGCGATTTGATCCAGCCACTGCTTGAATGTGAGGGGGTCGGGCAAGTAGGAGACTCCGACGGTTTTGAGTAAAAACGTCCGAAGATCTTCCTCTGAACGGGCCGCCCGCAGATTGTCGATCTCGCTGGCCAATTCTCTCAAAGGCGCCGAAACGGGATCCGCGTCGACGTAATTATCGACAACTCCTTCCCAGTCTTCAGCCTCTAGATCCCAGTCCTGGTGAAAGTATGCAGCGAAGAAGGTGTACAGCTCAGGTGAGATTGATCCGTCGTTCATGGTTTCGGGTATCCCGTCAGCACGTACCAGCCTCCATTTCCGTCAACGCGCAAAACGACCCTAACAGCGCTGGCAGGCACCACCTCGTCACTCCCGCGTTGTAGAACTGCGCCTCCATTGAATGGCGCATCCAGTTCGAGCTCGCGCTTAGGTGCTGTAGAAAGCCAATCGCTGATTTTCTGTCGATTGGACTGCAGGGTGTCGCTTACTGCGGCCACCGCCTCTTCCTGTGTAAGGAATGACGATGCAGCCTCCATCCGCGGCCGTGAATCCAACCGGGCTGCGAGATCATCAAAGGTCTGCCCGACGTGCCTCTCCATGAGATGCCCGCCGGACGCCTCGCTGGCGGTGAGCAGCGCACTGGTGTCCTCGATACCGTACGAACCCACAGATCCGATGTCGTCGGCGGTGCCCGCCGAAATGTCCGGCGTATCGGGCACATTCGGCGTGTCCGGCGCATCCACATCCGGAATATCAGCACTGCTCGGCACATCATCAGCACTGACGTGAGGGGTAGGAACGTCGGTGGGGATGTCGTCGGCGTGACGGCCGACGGCTCCCAAGGCATCCAGGCCGTGCTCGAGTCCTTCGGTGACCAGCTTGCCGCCAGGGAGGGGGAGCGAGCCGGCAACGTCCAGGACCGCCTGGGTTTGTTCGGCCCCTGAATGCTCGCCCCAATTGGTGAGCACGTCAGCGGTTTTGACGTAGTCCGGGATGATGCCCAAGCTGCCCTCACTGAGTGCGCGGCTTGCCTCCGCCAGCTTCGATGGCTCGGGCGGGAGGGACTGGACGTTGGCGTTCTCGGGAAGCGCTGGGATCTTGACGCTTTGGCCACCGGATTCGGTCACGGCGATGTTCAGATCCTCGAGGATCTGCCGCTGGTCGGTGAGCTCGCGGCGCGCGTCGAAGAGCTTCTGCGTCAGCAAGTCCGTGGCGCCCCGGTTGGGGCCGCCGCCTGCGCCCGCCGTGTAGTTTTCGGCGGCAGCTTCGTCGAGCGCTGCCTGGGCGGCCTTCACGTTCTGTTCGGCGGCCTGCACTTTGGCGAGTTGCCTATTGAAGGCGGAGGGGTCGGCGGCTGCGATGGGTCCGGCCAGCGGCGACTGGGTGTAGGGAGTGTCGTCTGTGGGCTGACCGGTGAGCTCATCGAGTATGCGGTCCGCGGCACTGGGTGGTGTCGGTACCGGTTGTCCGGCGACATCGGTCAGTGCGTCGCCGAGGTTCTCCGGTTGTGCAGGATCGGTGGTAGCGCCTGCGAGGATCTCGCTGGGTGCGCCAGTCGGTTCGCGAGCTTCCGGCGGTACCAGCATGTCTTCCAGACCCCTGGGCGTGCCGGCTGGTGCCTGGGCCGGCGTCGCGCCGCTGGCCGTGTCGATGGCGTTCGCCAAGGCCATGTCAACCAGGTTGGCTTCGCCGATCAGCTTGTCAACCCGTGGTTGCAGCTGTTGCTGCTTGAGCATGAGCTCCATCGGGTCGCCAGTGAAGCCAGGGCCGGCAACCACGCGCCCGGACACCGGGTCGATCTCCATGCCAAGGGCGGCGGCATCGGCCTTGAGGGACGCGAGCCCGGTCTTGATGCGGTCGATCTCGTCGGCGGCCATACGGGCGGCGTTGGCCACCGCCAGGGCTTCCGCGCCGTGAGCCTGAAGGTCGGCGCGGGTCTTGGCGATCGCGGTCTTCGCAGCCTCCGCCGCCTCGCC
The DNA here is from genome assembly GCF_010725885.1 of Mycolicibacterium tokaiense. Taxonomy (NCBI): domain Bacteria; kingdom Bacillati; phylum Actinomycetota; class Actinomycetes; order Mycobacteriales; family Mycobacteriaceae; genus Mycobacterium; species Mycolicibacterium tokaiense. The sequence goes on from NZ_AP022600.1 coordinate 3,962,615, forward strand.
GCCCCACGTGGTGAAGGCGGGTAGCTCGGCTATCCCGTCAGCGGCGTCCTGGACCGCCTGAGCGCGGCTGCTGGCGGCGTGGAAAACCTCCCGGACATCGCCCGCATCCCACCGTTCGATGTCGGCGATGGTGAGCGTGACGGCCGGGGCTGCTACATCTGCGTTGCGATGGAATCAGCCTGTCGCCCAGGCGCTTCGAGCGCCTCGGCGTGATTTTCCTCCATGGCGCAGAACTCCTGCGCGCAGGTGTGCAAGCCTTGGGCGTGGTTGCTGAGCTGGGTCAGCAGAGTGGTCGTGGCGGTGGACCATTCGGTCATTCGCAGGGTCAGCGAGGCCGCCGAGCGTCCCTGCCACCCGCCCTGCGCGGTCTCAATACGGGTGTCGGCAGTGCAGTGCTTCATGGCCACGTCCTCGCCGTGACCGGTGACTTTCACGCCGGACGCCACCAGGTCCTCGATGTTCACCTTCAGCGCCACAGTGCACCCCCATCCATGTTGCCGTCCGCTACATGCTTAGCAACGCCGGCGGTACTGCGCCAGTCACCTCTGGCGTTCGCGCGCCCGATCCGCGCGCAGCGACTTCAGTCGCTGCTCGTCACGCAGCACATTCTGGTAGCTCTCCCGCTCGGCGACCAGCCACTCCGGCTTCTCCTCCAGCAGCGCGTTGATCTGCTCGGTGGTCAGCGCGTCCACGACCCCGCCGCGGGCCAGGCCGGAGATCGAGACACCCAGTTTGGCTGCCACCAGGTTCTTCGGGTGCGGCCCGTTCTTGCGGAGGTCTTTGAGCCACTGCGGGGGATCGGCCTGCAGCGCGGCGAGTTCAGCGCGGGTGATGGCGTTGTCCTGGAATTCCGCGGGCGTCGCGGGCAGGTACACATCCAGCTTCTTGGCCGCGGTGGCGGGTTTCATGGACTGGGCGTCGGGCCTGCTCATGGGACAAGCGTATCGGTAGCCTGAAGCGGTGACACCGGCCTCGCTCACCCTCGGCTACGTTCCCGGCGGGACGCCTGCCAAGTGGGCCAGGATCTGGGCCGAGCGCCACCCCGGCGTCCCCCTGGACCTCCGAGCGCTGACGGCCGCAGAGGCTGCCAATGCAGTGCTCACCGGCACCGTCGACGTGGCGCTGCTACGGCCACCGGCCGACGCCACCGGGCTGGCCATCATCCCGCTGTACGAGGAGACGACGGTGGCGGTGGTGCCCACCGATCACGTCCTCACCGCCGTCGACGAGATCGCTGCCGCCGATCTGGACGGCGAGCCCAGACTCCTGCCGGATGACAATGTGGTCGACTGGCCGCAGGCGCCGGGAACGGTGGTCGAGCACCGGCCCGAAACCACCGGCGAGGCAATCGAACTCGTCGCCGCCGGCGTGGGTGTGCTCATCGTTCCCCAGTCCTTGGCGCGACTGCATCATCGCAAAGACCTGACCTACCGCCCGATCACCGATGCGCCCCCGTGCCCGGTCGCACTCGCCGTCCCCGCGGGCCCGCAACCGGAGCTCGTGGAGGAGTTCATCGGCATCGTGCGGGGCCGCAAGGCCGGCTCCTCGCGGGCGCAGACCGAGCTTGCCCCCAAACGCACCGCGCGGGAGAAGACGCTGGCCAAGCAGGCTGCCCGCGCTGCCGCGGGCAAGGTGGCCCGTAAGCCCGGTCCGGCTAAGCGCGGTCGCCGCTGATCAAGTCCGACCAGAAATCCACAAGGGCGGGCTCGCCGGCGCCTTCCTCACCGCTGAGGTAGTCGGCCAGCGTGACTCCGACGACGGTGACTTCGGTGCGGATCACCGACAGCACGGGCCGGCCGGTGCTGTCGCGTCCGGCCGGCAGGTAGTGATGGCCGCGGATCGGGATCAGTCGCGGAGCGCGGTCCAGATGGTAATTCGCGCTGCGCAGAGCATCTTTCGTGCGCGCGGGCCGCGATCCCCAGGTGTCGGGCCAGAAGTCGTTCCACTCCACGGCGTGCAGGATCCCCTCGACGGGCAGCTGCACCAGGGTGCGTAGGTTGCGGACGCCGGCACGCCAATTCGGCCATCCTGCGCCCATCGGCATCCCGGCGGCCAAGAAGGCCCGGTGATCGTCGGCGAACTCGAACCCCAACGCCGCCTCGATGCGCGAGAGTTCGTCGTCGGTCAGGCCTGGTTCGCTCACAAGGTGATGGTGCCGTCGTCGTTGATGGTCCACTGCGGGTTGTAGGCAATTTCCCACAGGTGGCCATCGAGGTCGGCGAAGTAGCCCGAATAACCGCCCCACTCAGTGTGTTCGGGAGGTTTGACGATGGTGGCCCCGGCCGCCTCGGCTTCGGCGAACACCCGGTCGACATCGGCGACGCCGCGTTGGTTCACGGCGATGGTGATCCCGCTGAAGGTGCCGTCGACGGGGTGGCGGGCGTCGGCGGCGAGATCGGAGCGCCCGAACAATCCGAGAGCGATCCCGGGCAGTTGGTAGAACGCGACCTCGTCGTGCACGGCGGTGGGTGTCCAGCCCAGGCCCTGCTCGAAGAACGCCCGGGAGTGCGCGAGATCGTCGACGCCAAGGGTGATGAGGCTGACGCGCTGGTCCATGACGCCCACCCTACGAGTGCCCGGCTGCGGACACATGTGTGCTTTACCGCGGTCGGGGCGGCGTGTCGTGCGCAACACCGCACAGATGTGGACCGGGAAGGGGCTTCGAAACAACAACAGCGCGGCCCCACCCGGTCGGATGAGGCCGCGCTGTCGTAAGCGGAGATCAGTGCGTGGTGTGCAGCGGGCCTTCGGCCTTCTTGTACAGCGCCTTGAGCATGCGGTCACGGAAAGCCGCATTGTCGATCAGCTTGATGCCGGCGTTCGCCAGCTTGGGCTGTCCGATCAGCTTGTGCATGTAGCGGCCCCGCTTGTACTCCCGGCCCCACGACGCCTCCATGCGCTGCGCGTAGTTGGTGAAGTCGTCGGGTCCGCCGTTCTGCAGAGCGGCAATCGCGCACTCGCCGGCGGCCAGGCCGGACTCCAGCGCCTTGGAGATGCCCGCGCCGGAAGCCGGCTTGCCGGCGCCCAGAGAGTCGCCGGTGAACAGCACACCCGGCCGGAACGGCGGCCACGCGGTGAAGCCCATCGGCAGGCGCCAGGCGCGCACACTCTTGTTCTTCTTGAGCTCCTCGATGGCGGGCAGATCCCAGTCCCGCGGCAAGGTGCGCAGGAATTCGCCGAGGAACTGGGTGGCGTTGATCGACTGCCAGTTCTTGTAGCTGTTGACGTACCCCAGGCCGATGTTGAAGATGCCATTGCCCATGGGGAACACCCAGCCGTAGCCGGGCAACTGGTCACCCTGGAACTGCAGCTTGAGGTAGATGTCCAAGCTGTCGGAGTCCACCCGGTTGGCCGGCATCTCCGAGCGGATGGCGATCGCCGAGTAGCCGTTGTACTGCGAGTCGATCTTCAACGCCCGCTTGATGGGCGAGTAGGCACCGTCGGCAGCGATCACGGCGTCGCCGTAGATCTTCTCGCCGCCCTTGAGGGTGACGCCGACGACGCGGCCGTTGGCGTTGAATTCGGGACCGGCGACCTCCGCGCCCTGACGCACCTCCGCGCCGGCGGACTCGGCGTGCTTGAGCAGCACGGTGTCCAGATGCTCGCGGCTGACGGTGTGGCCGTGGTCCGGCATGCCCGGGCGCTTGGGAAACGACAGTTCCCAGGCGCTGGGGCTGAACACCGTCACCCGGTTCACGCGGTGATAGGTGGCCACCTCGTCGGCGAGGCCCATCTTCTGCAGGTAGCTGACGGCACGTGCGGTGAGCCCGTCACCGCAGGGCTTGGCGCGAGGAAATTCCGCCTTGTCCACCACCAGCACCTTGGCGCCGGTCTGGGCGGCCGCCCAGGCTGCTGCTGATCCCGAGGGGCCCCCGCCCGCTATGACCAGGTCATATCGCTGCGTCACTAGTGCCTCTCATCTTCGATATGGTCTGCGCTGTCGCGTGGTGATGCTAGCTGACCGAGCTGTGTAGTGCGGAAATCGGCTTCGCTCGTGGTGACAGAAAGCGGTGTGAGTGTAATAACAGTGTGACCGACCTGCAGTCGGACGCCGGTATGCGCAGGTCAGCGTATTCCGAGCGGTACAGTGCAGTCGTGCGCAGATCGGCGAAGGTCCGACCGGACGGCGAATCCGCCGAGGTCAAGGTCGACGCGCGCAGCGAACGGTGGCGCGAACACCGCAAGAAGGTGCGCGCCGAGATCGTCGACGCGGCGTTCCGGGCCATCGACCGGCTGGGGCCTGCGGTCAGCTTGCGGGAGATCGCCGAGGAGGCCGGCACGGCCAAGCCCAAGATCTACCGGCATTTCGCCGACAAGTCCGACCTGTTCCAGGCGATCGGCGAGCGGATGCGCGACATGCTGTGGGCGGGGATCTTCCCGGTGATCAACCTGGCCACCGATCCGGCTCGCGAGGTCATCCGCCGCAGTGTCGAGCAGTACGTCTACCTGGTCGACGAGCATCCCAACGTGGTGCGCTTCCTGGTCCAGGGTTTCCCGGAGCAGTCGGAGTCGACCATGCGGGCGCTCAACGAGGGCCGCGAGATCACCCTGGCCATGGCGGAGATGTTCAACAACGAGCTGCGCGAGATGGAACTCGACCGCGAGGCCATCGAATTGGCCGCGTACACGACCTTCGGTTCGGCCACCGCGGCCACCGACTGGTGGCTGGGCCCCGACCCGTCCAGTCCGCGCCGGATGGACCGCGCGAAGTTCATCGAGTACCTCACGACGATCATGGTCGGCGCCATCAACGGCACGACCGCGCTGCTGGGTATCCGCATCGACCCCGATCTGCCGATCGGCAAAGCGGTTCCGCGGGCCAACATCGTCAGCTGACTATCCGGAGGGCGCACTTCACTTCGCAGCTACCCTGGAAGTCGTGACCCGGCGACTGCGTGCCGATGCCGCCCTCAACCGCGACCGCATCGTCGACGCCGCGGCAGAACTGTTCGCCGCGAAAGGCATCGCGGTACCGATGGACGACGTGGCCCGCCACGCCGGGGTGGGGGTGGCCACGTTGTACCGGCGTTTTCCGACCCGCGCGGACTTGGCGGCGGCGACCTTCGAACGCAATCTCAGCCGGTACACCGAGGCGGTCGATCGGGCGTTGGCCGAGCCCGATCCGTGGAGCGGCTTCCGGGCGCTGCTCTACGAGCTGTGCCAGCTGCAGGCCAGCGATGCCGGTCTGCGGGAACTGCTCACCATGTCGTTTCCGGCCAGCAGCATCATCGAGCAACGCTCCGGCGAGGCCCTGGTCAAGCTGCGCACCTTGATGGAGCGCGCCCAGCAGGCGGGTGATTTGCGACGCGACCTGGTTCCCGGTGACGTCGTGGTGATGCTGTTGGGCAATTCCGGGGTGGTCGCGGCGACCTGCGGAGCGGAAACGGCGCCGGGCACCGAGCCCTGGCGTCGATTCGCCGCGCTGATCATCAACGCGTTCGCAGTGAATCCGTGTGAACCACTGCCCGTCGCGACCCCGGAACCGCAGTTGCGCCGCTCCATCGCCATGCTCGCGCAGTAGGGCCGATGCGGGAGGTGAGAAAAAACTCCGCGACACAAGCTCTTGTGTTGCGGCGTGTTGTCGGACCCCAGTTGTAGTGTTGCCAGCACTAGTCCGACATCGCCGTGCCCGGCGTTGCAGAAGGGGTTTCCAGTGACTGATGGCATCAAGCTGATCGACCGAGTTTCGGCCATCAACTGGAACCGCCTGCACGACGAGAAGGATGGCGAGGTCTGGGACCGACTGACCGGCAACTTCTGGCTGCCGGAGAAGGTGCCGGTGTCCAACGACATCCCCTCGTGGGGCACGTTGAACGAGCACGAGAAGCAGCTCACCATGCGGGTGTTCACCGGTCTGACGCTGCTGGACACCATCCAGGGCACCGTCGGCGCGGTCAGCCTGATCCCCGATGCGCTCACCCCGCACGAGGAAGCGGTGTACACCAACATCGCGTTCATGGAATCGGTGCACGCCAAGAGCTACAGCAACATCTTCTCCACGCTGTGTTCCACCAGCGAGATCGACGAGGCGTTCCGCTGGTCGGAGGAGAACCCGAACCTGCAGCGCAAAGCCGAGATCGTCATGCAGTACTACAAGGGTGACGAGCCGCTCAAGCGCAAGGTCGCCTCGACGCTGCTGGAGAGCTTCCTGTTCTACTCGGGCTTCTATCTGCCGATGTACTGGAGCAGCCGCGCCAAGCTCACCAACACCGCCGACATGATCCGGCTGATCATTCGCGACGAGGCCGTGCACGGCTACTACATCGGCTACAAGTTTCAGCGCGGGCTGGCGCAGGCGAGTGAGGCCAAGCGCGCCGAGCTCAAGGACTACACCTACGAGCTGCTGTTCGAGCTCTACGACAACGAGGTCGAGTACACCCAGGACCTCTACGACGGCGTGGGCCTGACCGAGGACGTCAAGAAGTTCCTGCGCTACAACGCCAACAAGGCCCTGATGAATCTGGGTTACGAGGCGCTGTTCCCCAAGGACGAAACCGACGTCAACCCGGCCATCCTGTCGGCGCTGAGCCCCAACGCCGACGAGAACCACGACTTCTTCTCCGGTTCGGGCTCCAGCTACGTCATCGGCAAGGCCGTTGTCACCGAAGACGAGGACTGGGACTTCTAACTGCGCTCGTGCGCATCCTCCATCACGGTCCGGCCGATCGCGGCGTACACCTCGGGCCGTGAGTAACGCAGCCACAGCGCGTACACCAAGCCCAGGACGAACACGCCGGCGATGAAGTAGGGCGCGCTCTTGAACACCAGCGAGTTCGCCGCATATCCGGCTGCGAAGGCGCGGTTGTCCCACAGCAGCCACACCACGTAGAGCATGGCCACGCCGCCGATCAGCGGGCAGATCAGGGTGGTGATCGCGTTGCCGGAGTGCACTTTTCGGACCCAGAAGTACCAGATCACCGCAAACGAGCAGATGGCCTGCACCAACAGGATCGCAGCCGTGCCGATCAGGGCCAGCAGGCCGTAGATGTTGGTGTAGGGCACCAGGGCCGGGGTGTCGACGGGAACGCCGTCGGCGTCGGGCACCTGGACGGCGGTGAAGAAGGCGAACAGCAGCACCAGTACCAGCGTGATGACACCCTGCAGCGCGGAGGCGAGGTAGGGCGAGCCGTGCTTGGGGTGCGCGCTGCCGATGGTCTTCTGCACTGCGGCAGAGGGGATTTCGCGGCCGAGGGCGAACAGGTAGCGCGATGCGGCGTTGTGGAAGGCCAGCGCGCACGCGAAGGAGCCGATGACCAGCAGCGCCTTGTAGATGTCGAGCAGTACGGTGCCGAGGTTGGATTGCACCAGGCCGAAGAACAGGTCCAGCGGTGACGCGCTGATGGAGGCCTCGACGGAGGCCTTGGCGCCGTTGCCGGCCAACACCATTGCCGAGATGAAGGTGTAGAACAGCCCGAGGCCGATCACCGCGATCAGGGTGGCGCGGGGGATGATCTTCTTCGGGTTGCGCGATTCCTCGCCGTACACCGCGGTGGTCTCGAAGCCCACCCAGGACCAGAACGCGAAGAACAGGCCGATGGCCATCGACCCGGCGGCGGCGGCGGTGCCGAACGCCCCCTCGGGCAGGCTCTCGAAGGCGCGGTTCAGCAGTACCGTCTTGTCGAGCATGAACCCGTCGGGCCCGCCACCGGAGACGATCACCGACAATGCCAGGGCCACCAGGATCAGCACCTCCGACACCAGGGTGACGCCGAGGATGGCGGCGGTGAGACTGATGTGAAAGTGGCACAGCGCGGCGATGGCCACGGTGGCGCCGATGGCGAACACCAGCCATGGGATGTCCACGCCGACAATGGTATTGACGGCATCGTTGGCAAAATAGGCGCAGCCACCGATCAGTGAGCCCTCGAACACCACGTAGGCGAAGGTCGCCAGGAATCCGGCCGCCATGCCCCACACCTGGCCCAAACCGTGGGAGATGAAGCCGTAGAACGCACCGGTGGTGGTGATGTGCTTGGCCATCGCCACGTAGCCGAGCGCGAAGAGGGTCAAGATGATCGTGGCGAACAGGAATCCGGCCGGAGCGCCGAGCCCGTTGCCGAAACCCACTGCGATGGGCGTGTTCCCGGTCATCGCCGTGATCGGGGCGGCGTTGGCCACGGCCATGAAGATCACCGCCACCATGCCGATGGCGCCCTTCTTCAGACCCTGCGGGGCATCAGAGATGGCTGCGGAATCAGTACTCACCGCGGGGCTCCTGACGTGAAGACGGATGCTGAGGTCTCCGCGGCATTGCGAATCCGCAGCGAGCGTGACACCGGCCCAGACTGCTCACAACCGCGGCAAGGATATTGACAGGGGCTTGACAGCTTGAGCTCAGAACCCCGGCGCGGTTAACTGAGCTTCTTATGTGGCGACGCGGCGTGCAGACGGTGGCAGTGATGGTCTCGACGCTCGCCCTCATGGCGGGGACGGTCAGCTGCTCGATGGGCCCCGACCCCGGGGACCGCTTCACGTCCTTCGCCAATGCGCTGCAGCGCAAGGATGCCCGGGCCGCAGCTGCCGAGACCACCGATCCCGCCGCTGCCGAACCGGTCATCGAGGCGATGTTCGCGGGCATGGGACAGGCTGCTTCGGTGTCGGCCAGCCCGGTCCCGGTGGAGGGCACCGACACCGAGTTCACCGTGGACTACCGGTGGTCGTTCGGGCCGGACCGCGAATTCAGTTACGACACCGACGGCGAGGTGACCCAGGCCGATGGCGACTGGCGGATCACCTGGTCGCCGACACTGCTGCACCGGGACCTCGAGCCGGGACTGAGTTTTCAGTTCAGCCAGGACAGCGACCTGCAGACGCCCGTGCTGGACCGGGCGGGGGTGCCGCTGCTGACCTGGCAGACCGTCGGCGTGATCACCTTGGAACGCGCCCAACTGCCGACCGCGGCCGCCCTGGCGCCGGTGTTGGCGCCGTTCGAGCCGGGTGTGACCCCGGAGTCGATCACCGCGTTGTTCAACGGCAACACCGATGACCGGGTGACGGTGATGAAGCTGCGCGAACCGGACCTGGCCCAGGTGGCGCCGGTCCTGGCCACCATGCCCGGTGTGACCGTCACGCAGCAGGGTGAACTGCTCACCGCCGACCGGGCGCTGTCGTCGCCGGCGCTGGCCGGTCTCGACGAATACTGGCTCGATCGGGTGACGGCCGACTCAGGATGGTCGGTGTCGCTGGTCGACGCGGCGGGGGCCCCGGCGCAGCGGCTGCAGGCCACGCCGCCGAAGGCGACCGAACCCATCCGCACCACCCTGGACGTGCGGCTGCAACTGCTGGCGCAGCGGGCCGTGACGCTGGACCCGCGGCCGGCCATCGTGGTGGCGCTGTCGGCCGCCACGGGCGGCATTCTTGCCGCCGCCCAGAATCCAGCTGCCGACAGCCAAGGGCCGCTTGCCTTTTCCGGCCTCTACCCGCCCGGCTCGACGTTCAAGACCATCACCTCGGCGGCGGCGCTAAACGCCTCGCTGGTGACACCGGAGACCCCGGTGGCCTGCCCCGGCGTGCTCACCATCGACAACCGCACCATCCCCAACGACGACGACTTCGACCTCGGGACGGTGCCATTCGCCACCGCCTTCGCGCGATCCTGCAACACCACCATGGGGCAGCTGGCCGACGAACTGCCCGACGATGCCCTGACGACCATGGCCCGTAAGTTCGGGATCGGCGTGGACTATGTCATCCCCGGCCTGACCACCGTGACCGGGAAGGTACCCGTGGCCGAGACCCCGGCGCAGCGCGTCGAGAACGGAATCGGTCAGGGCACCGTCACCGTCAGCCCGTTCGGCCTCGCGGTCGCCGAGGCGAGTCTGGCCCGTGGTGAAACCGCGGTGCCCACCTTGATCGACGGTGAGACCACCGACGTGGACACCGCGTCGGTTCCCTTGCCGCCCACTGTGACCGGCGCGCTGCGGGCAATGATGCGCCAGACCGTCACCGAGGGCACCGCCACCGCCCTGCAGGACATCCCCGAACTGGGCGGCAAGACGGGCACCGCCGAGTTCGGGGACCCGGCCCAGTTCGGGGGAGTGTCCCCTGCACACGGTTGGTTCGCGGGCATCGCCGGTGACATCGCGTTCGCGACGTTGGTGGTGGACGCCGGTTCATCGGCGCCCGCGCTCACCGTCACCGGCGACTTCCTGCGCGGGGCAGCCGGCTAGATCGTCGAGGTGTCGATGACGAAGCGGTAGCGCACGTCGCTGGCCAGCACCCGCTCGTAGGCCTCGTTGATGTAGGACGCCTCGATGACCTCGATCTCGGGGGTCACATCGTGTTCGGCGCAGAAGTCCAGCATCTCCTGGGTCTCCGGGATGCCGCCGATCATCGACCCGGACAGGCTGCGCCGGCCACCGGCCAGCGGGAAGAACGGAACTTCCAGCGGCTGCTCGGGGGCGCCGAGTTCCACCAGGGTGCCGTCGATCTTGAGCAGGTTGATGTAGAGGCCCAGATCCAGGTTGGCCGACACCGTGTTCAGGATGACGTCGAACTTGCCGGCGAGCTTCTTGAAGGTGTCGCGATCGCTGGTGGCGTAGTACTCGCTGGCGCCGAGGCGCAGACCGTCTTCCATCTTCTTCAGCGACTGGCTCAGCACGGTCACCTCGGCGCCGAGGGCGGCGGCGAGCTTGACGCCCATGTGGCCGAGGCCGCCGAGGCCGATGATTGCGACCTTGCTGCCGGGTCCGACGTTCCAGTGCCGCAGCGGCGACCACAGGGTGACGCCGGCGCACAGCAGGGGAGCGGCCTTGTCCAGCGGCAGCGAGTCGGGGATGCGCAACACGAACTTCTCGTTGGTGACGATGGCCTGGCTGTAGCCACCCTGGGTGGGCGTGCCGTCCTTGTCGGTGGCGTTGTAGGTGCCGATCATGCCGCCGCCGGTGCAGTACTGCTCCTTGCCCGCAGCGCAGTTCTCACAGTTCTGGCACGAATTCACCATGCAGCCGACGCCCACGTGGTCGCCCACCTTGAACGCGGTGACCTCGGAGCCCACCTCGGTGACCACGCCGGCGATCTCGTGGCCGGGGACCACCGGGTAGTTGGGCTGGCCCCATTCGGCTTTCACGGTGTGGATGTCGCTGTGGCAGATGCCGGCGAACTTGATGTCGAACGCGACATCGTGCGGGCCGACATCGCGGCGCTCGATGGTGGTCTTGGTGAGCGGGTCGGTGGCCGAGGTGGCGGCGTACGCGGAAACAGTGGTGGTCATGGAATCAACCTCTTACCTCGAGTGCAGATGTGCGTATTCGGACATCAGTCGGCCAGCGGCGCTGCGGCCGTCCGATGGGTGGCAACGGGGACCGGTGGGGGAATAGTCCCGCTACGCGCCTTGTGTCAGTTTATTGCTCAAGGACGATCAACTGTCCCTCAGTTGATCGGAGCGTTCACCACACGCAGGTCGTCGACGATGCCCCGGGCGGCGATCAGACCGTCCCCGGCCTGCCAGATCTCGTTGTTCACGACGTAGACGCGGTGGTCACGGGCCGCGGACAGGGCGCGCCAGGAGTCGCCGGAGAAAAATCCGGCGGCGCGGTCCCGGGCGGCGGGAGAGGCGAACGACACAAAAATCAGGTCGGCATCGGCGGCCGCCAGATCGTCGTCGGAACCGAGCTCGATGTAAGGACTGTCGGTGAAACGCTGCGTGGCGGGCCGGTCCACCCCGACGGCGGCGAGCACACTGGCGGGGAAATTGGCCGCACCGAAGATCCGCACGCCGGTGTCGGTCAGCTGGACCACCGAGGCCTGGAAGTGCTGGGCGTCGTTGTCGCGGCCGGCCTGGGCAGCCTGGTCGGCAAATCGGCCGAGCAACTCGTCGGCGGCCTGCCTCCGGCCGGTGGCGGCGCCCACGGCGCGCACGGTGTCCTGCCAGCGGTCCGCGGAGTCCGCCATGAGCACCGTCGGCGCGATCGCGAAATAGTCGCCTGAGGGCTGCGGCGCCTGCCCGCCGAGGATCAGATCGGGCCCGGCGGCCGCGATCGCGGCCAGGTCCGGCGCGCTGCGGGTCCCCACGCCGGGCAGATCGTGGATCGCCGTGCCCAGGTAGGCCGGCTGCTGGTCGCTGCCGTCAGGCAGGGCCGCTGCCACCACCCGGGCCTGCAGACCGAGCGCGCACAGTGCGTCGAGTTGGGCGCCGGACAGGGCCACGATCCGCTGGGGATCGGCGGGGACCTCGATGTCGCCGCGTTCGGTACCGCTGTTGACCGTTCTGGTGGGTGGGCCGGGATCGACCGGAGCGGGTTCGCCGGGACAGGAGTCGTCGGGGCGCCGTAGGTTGCCCAGCACCCCGGCGTCGGCCACCTCGGTGGTGCTGGTGATCACGCTGCGGCTCGGTGGGACATCGGTCATGCCCTGGGGATCGGCGCATCCGGCGACGAGGGTCACCGCAAGAGCGGAAACTGCAGCTACGGCGCAGGGATATCGGCGGCTGAACTGCACGGCCCGATGCTAGCCGGACGGCTCCGGCGGAATCATCTACGACACATTGTCGGACCCGGGCCGACAGTCACAGGCAAGGGGGATAGGATTCTCCCCAAGATCGGCGGCCACCGCTCGGTGGCCTGGATTTCTGGAGGAGCTCTTGACTGCCGAAGCGCCCCCGCTTGGAGAACTCGAGGCCACGCGTCCATTCAAGGAGCGGATGGGCCCCAAGGGCAACCTGATCTACAAGCTCATCACCACCACCGATCACAAGCTGATCGGCATCATGTACTGCGTCGCGTGCTTCGCCTTCTTCCTCATGGGCGGACTGATGGCGCTGTTCATCCGCACCGAACTGGCCCTGCCCGGACTGCAGTTCCTGTCCAACGAGCAGTACAACCAGTTGTTCACCATGCACGGCACGGTGATGCTGCTGTTCTACGCGACGCCGATCGTGTTCGGTTTCGCCAACCTGGTGCTGCCGCTGCAGATCGGTGCGCCGGACGTGGCCTTCCCCCGGTTGAACGCCTTGTCGTTCTGGCTGTTCCTCTTCGGCGCGCTGATCGCGACGGCCGGCTTCATCACCCCCGGTGGTGCCGCCGACTTCGGCTGGACCGCGTACTCGCCGCTGACCGACGCCATCCACTCGCCGGGTGCCGGCGCCGACCTGTGGATCATGGGCCTGGCCGTCGGCGGTCTGGGCACCATCCTCGGTGGCGTCAACATGATCACCACCTGCGTCTGCATGCGGGCCCCCGGCATGACCATGTTCCGGATGCCGATCTTCACCTGGAACATCCTGGTGACCTCGATCCTGGTGCTGCTGGCCTTCCCGCTGCTGACCGCCGCGCTGTTCGGCCTGGCCGCCGACCGGCATCTCGGCGCACATGTGTACGACCCAGCCAACGGCGGTGTGCTGCTCTGGCAGCACCTGTTCTGGTTCTTCGGTCACCCCGAGGTGTACATCATCGCGCTGCCGTTCTTCGGCATCGTCAGCGAGATCTTCCCGGTGTTCAGCCGCAAGCCGATCTTCGGCTACACCACGCTGATCTACGCCACGCTGGCCATCGCGGCCCTGTCGGTGGCGGTGTGGGCGCACCACATGTACGCCACCGGCGCGGTGCTGCTTCCGTTCTTCTCGTTCATGACGTTCCTCATCGCGGTGCCCACCGGTATCAAGTTCTTCAACTGGATAGGAACGATGTGGAAGGGGCAGTTGACGTTCGAGACACCGATGCTGTTCTCGGTGGGCTTCATCGTGACGTTCCTGCTCGGTGGTCTGTCGGGTGTGCTGCTGGCCAGCCCGCCGCTGGACTTCCACGTCACCGACAGCTACTTCGTCATCGCGCACTTCCACTACGTGCTGTTCGGCACCATCGTGTTCGCCACCTACGCGGGCATCTACTTCTGGTTCCCGAAGATGACGGGCCGTCTGCTCGACGAGCGCCTGGGCAAGCTGCACTTCTGGCTGACCTTCATCGGGTTCCACACCACGTTCCTGGTGCAGCACTGGCTGGGTGACGAGGGCATGCCGCGCCGCTATGCGGACTACCTGCCGTCCGACGGCTTCACCACGCTGAACATCGTCTCCACCGTGGGTGCGTTCATCCTCGGCATCTCGACGCTGCCGTTCCTGTGGAACGTGTTCAAGAGCTGGCGGTACGGCGAGGTCGTCACGGTCGACGATCCCTGGGGCTACGGCAACTCCCTGGAGTGGGCCACCAGCTGCCCGCCGCCGCGGCACAACTTCACCGAGCTGCCCCGGATCCGTTCCGAGCGGCCCGCCTTCGAGCTGCACTACCCGCACATGATCGAACGGATGCGTGCCGAGGCCCATATCGGCCGATCGCACGGCCCGTCCGACGGGGACGTGACACGACTCGACGACGAGAACGTCCGTACCTGATACCAGCGCCTGATCCCATCAGGCATGTAACGGGGGTTTAGCGTGCCCAAGGCGTCGGTGTTGATCACCGTCACCGGCTCCGACCAACCGGGTGTCACCTCAGCGTTGTTCGAGGTGCTGTCGCGACACAAGGTGGAGCTGCTCAACGTCGAACAGGTGGTCATCCGGGGACGATTGACCCTGGGGGTTCTGGTCTCCGGTGAGCCGGCGGTGCTGCTCGGTGGCCACGACTTCCACAGCGAGGTCCGGGCCGCCATCCACGGGGTGGGGCTGGAGGTGTCGATCGAGCGCAGCGACAGCCTGCCGATCATCGCGCAGCCGTCCACGCACTCGATCGTGGTGCTGGGCCGTCCCATCACCGCGCAGGCGTTCGGGGTGTTGGCCCGCGAGGCGGCCAAGCTGGGCGTCAACATCGACTTCATCCGCGGTGTCTCCGATTACCCGGTGACCGGTCTGGAGCTGCGGGTCTCGGTGCCGCCCGGCGTCGGCAGTGAGCTGCAGGCTGCGCTGGCGGCCGTCGCCGTGGAACAGAGCGTCGACGTGGCCTTGGAGGACTCCAGCCTGAGCCGGCGGGCCAAGCGGCTCATCGTCTTCGACGTCGACTCGACGCTGATCCAGGGTGAGGTGATCGAGATGCTGGCCGCCCGCGCCGGCGCCGAGGCCAAGGTCGCCCAGATCACCGAGGCCGCGATGCGCGGCGAGCTGGATTTCGCGGAATCGCTGCGGGAGCGGGTGGCAACACTGGAGGGCCTGCCTGCCAGTGTGCTCGACGAAGTGGCCGACCAACTGGAGCTCACCGCCGGTGCTCGCACCACTCTGCGAACCCTGCGCCGGCTCGGGTTCTACTGCGGGGTGGTCTCCGGTGGCTTCCGTCAGGTCATCGATCCGCTGGCACATGAGTTGGAGTTGGATTACGTCGCGGCCAACGAGCTCGAGGTGGTCGACGGCGTGCTGACCGGCCGGGTGGTCGGCCAGATCGTGGACCGGGCCGGAAAAGCCAAGGCGTTGCGCGACTTCGCTCATCAGGTCAACGTTCCGATGGAGCAGACCGTGGCGGTGGGCGACGGCGCCAACGACATCGACATGCTCGCCGCCGCGGGTCTCGGTGTGGCGTTCAACGCCAAGCCTGCGCTGCGCGAAGTCGCCGACGCGTCCTTGAGCCACCCCTACCTGGACACCGTGCTGTTCATCCTCGGTGTCACCCGCGGGGAGATCGAAGCCGCCGACGCGGTGGACGGCCTGGGCCGCCGGGTGGACATCCCGTAACAGGTGATTGCTGGCGGGGTCGGGTGAGGTGCTCGGCCGGGCAGTACTGCGCTGTGGCGCTTATCTATTCATCTGCGTCTGCGCAGGTCTATAGTTGTTTGCCATGGGCATTGACGCGACCGTAAGCGAAGTGTCCGACAATCCCGACATCCCCGTGGATCTCGTACGAACATTGCTGGGAGTGTTGCGCGCCCGGCTCGGGCTCGATACGGCCTGGCTGGCCTCGTTCCGCGACGGTATGCAGGTCTTCGAAGTGATCGACGGTGACGCCGACGCGATCGGGTTGACGCCGGGCGCCCGTTCCTCGTTGGCCGGGTCCTATTGCGTCCGCGTGGTCGACGGCCGATTGCCGTCGGTCATTCCGGACACCGCAGCCAACAGGACCACATCAGCGCTGCCCGTCACCCAGGAGATGAGTCTGGGTGCATATGTGGGTGTCCCGGTCCTCGGTGCGGACGGGGTGGCGGTGGGTTCGCTGTGCGCGGCCACCACAACCGCCCGGCCCGAGCTGGCCGACGTCGACCTGCGGATCGTGACACATATCGCGGACTTGATCGGCGCGCTGATCGAATCGCCGGCGCGCGGATCGGACTCCTCGGCTCAGCAGCGCAGTGCGATACGCGCGGTGGTCACCGAGCGTGACTTCGACGTCGTATTCCAAACCGTTCACGACGTGGCCACCGGCAAGGTGATGGGTGTGGAGGCGTTGGCCAGATTCCCATGTGAGCCGTTCCGGCCGGACGCGTTCTTCGCGCAGGCCGCAACGATGGGGCTCGGCATCGAACTGGAGACCGCCATCGTCGCCCGGGTGCTGGGCCTGGTGCCGGAATTGCCCGACGACATCTTCGTCGCAGTGAACATCTCCCCGGCAGCGTTGTTGGCGGCGCCGTGGACGCAACTGCTGGGCAACGTCGATCCGTCCCGCATCGTCTTGGAAATCACCGAGCACGACGCGGTGCAGGACTACGGCGCCCTCGATGAGGTGCTGGATATCTGCCGGGCACAAGGCATGCGGGTGGCGGTGGACGACGTCGGTGCCGGCTTCTCGTCCTTCACCCACGTTCTGGAACTCGTCCCGGATTTCGTCAAGATCGACCATTCGATCACCCGCAATATCCACAGTGACGATGCGCGGCGTCGGCTCGCGCAGGCCATCGCCGAATTCGCCGGTCAGATCGGCGCGGTGGTGATTGCCGAAGGGGTGGAGACCCAGCCGGAGTTGGATGCCGTCGGTGCTGCGGGCATCGACCTGGCCCAGGGTTATCACCTGAGTCGGCCGCAGCCGTATCAGCACGGTTTCGCCGCCGCCGGTGCCACCGCGGCGATCACAGATGCCCTGCCCAGCACCGTCGATCTCCTGGGTGAGCGCAGGTTCGAGCTGGCCTTGGCCCATTCCCCCATCGGAATGGCAGTCGTGGGTCTGGACGGAACCTTCGTGCGTACCAACCGAGCGCTGCGGAACATGTTGGGGTATGGACGACGAGCTCTGGCCCAGTTGACCTTTCAGCAGATCACCCATCCCGATGACCTGGACTCCGATCTGATGCTGGTGGCGGATTGCCTTGCCGGGCGCCGGCGTTCCTACCGCATGGACAAGCGGTACATTGCCGCCGACGGGCGCACGGTGTGGTGCACCCTGACCGCCGTGTTGGTTCGGGGGCCGCACGACCGGCCGCACTGCTTCGTGTCTCAGATCGTCGACATCACCGCCGACCGGCTCCGCGAGGCGGACCTGGCCCGGCGCGCCTCCACAGACCCTTTGACCGAGATCGCCAACCGGACGGCAGCGTGGGGTCGGCTGGAAGAACTCGCCTCCGAGGGCAGCGGTTACGGGGTCTTGTTCGCCGATATCGAGGGGTTCAAGTCGGTGAACGACGCGCGCGGCCACCTTGCCGGTGATCAGCTGCTGATCGCCGTGGCCGAGCGCATCGCCGCGTCCATCGGCCCCGACGATCTGGTGGCGCGCTGGGGCGGCGACGAATTCGTGGTGATCACCCGTACTGTCGACACCGATGAGCTGAGCGAGCTGGCGCGCGGGATCGCCGAACGCACCGGTTCGACGCCGGTGGTCCTGGCGGACGGCAGTGCGGTGTCGGCGACACTCACAATCGGGATCACCGCGCACCGCCCCGGGGATCGTCGCACCATCGACGGTGTCATCGACCGGGCGGACCGCGACATGTACCGGCGACGTCGCTGGCGTGGCTGACCCCGGTCACACGACGACGGCCGCGCCCGCCTCGGCGACGCCGACGCCGGTTACCGAATGCCATGCGCGGACCAGCAATTCGACGGCGTCGGCCAGCTGATCCTCGGGCAGGGCGTACGGTACCCGGACGAATCTCTCGAGGGTGCCGTCCACCCCGAACCGCGGCCCGGCCGGCAGGTCGAGTCCGAGTCGGGACGCCGAGGCCGACAGTGCGGTGCTCATCGGCGCGGGCAGTCGCACCCACAGTGACATGCCGCCGACCCCGCGGCCGGGTTGCCAGTCGGGGAGTCGGCGGGAGAGCAGGTCGACCAGAAAGGCGCGCCGCTCCCGCAGGATCTCCCGTCGCTCGGCCAGCACATCGTCGAAATCGGTGAGAAGTGTTGCCGCCACCAGCTGTTCGAGCACGGCGGTGCCGAGGTCCAGCGACGGTCGCAGTGCCGCGAGGGTGGCGATGACGCCGGGTTCGGCGCGGATCCAGCCGATGCGCAGACCGCCCCAGAACGATTTCGACATCGACCCGATGGTCATCACCAGATCACGGCGGCCGGTCATCTCGGCAGCCAGCGGCGGCGGTGAGGGTTGGTCCACCCACATGTCCAGGATGGTCTCGTCGATGACGGTGCGGGTGCGGGTCTCGGCGATGATCTGTGCCAGGCGGGTGCGTTCGGCGGGACCCATCGTGAAACCCGTCGGATTGTGGTTGTCGGGGATTACGTATGCCAGATTGGGGGCCAGTTGCCGGACCGCGGCATGCAGGGCGTCCAGTTCCCACCCGGTGTCGGTCATGGCCACGGGTACCGCTCGTGCACCGGCGGCGGTGATGGCCGACAGGGCGCCGTGATACGTCGGCTGTTCCACCAGCACACGATCGCCGGGCTGGGTATAGGCAGCCAGGATGAGACTGATGGCGTGCTGCGCCCCGCTGGTGATCAGGATCTGTTCTGGCTCGGTGGGAAGTCCACGAGCACAGTATCTTTCGGCGACCGCACGGCGCAGCGCGTCGACTCCCACCAGTTCGTGCCCCGGTGATGCCAGGTACGGCGCCACCTGGCCGGTCGCCTCGGCGAAGGCCTGGAGCACGGCTGCCGGCGGAGCGGGCAGCGCTGCGGCGGCCAGGCTGACCGTCGCAGGGGAGGCGCTGGTCTGGACGGCGGGCAGCGTCGGCAACGCGGTGATGCTGCGGGCGCCGCGGCGGGCGTGCAGATACCCGTCCTCGCCGAGTTGTGCATAGGCGGCGGTGACCGTGGTCCGGGAGACCCGCAGGGCGTCGGCCAGCGCGCGCTCGCTGGGGATGCGCGCCCCGACCGGGACACGGCCGTCGACGATCAACAGTCGAATGGCATCGGCGAGCCCCTGGTAGGCGGGCCCGGCCCGGTTCGCGGTGCGCCAGTTCCCGAGCTCGCGGGCCAGTAGGTCCACATCAAGGGCGCGGTGGGCCATGGTGGCGGCCATATCCAGAGTCATTAGAGCCAGTATGCGCCAACTGGCTATTGATGAGCAAGCCACTTGATCGCCACGATGGCCACATGAAACAGAACTGGACTGCACAACTCTCGGCGGCGTGGAAACGGGCGAGCATCGCCGTGACCCGTCCGAGCCGCTACGTGGCATCGTGGGACCGGTGGGACGTGGACAGCGGCACCCGGCGCGAACTCAACGATCTGGACGCCATCTGGGCGCGTTTCCAAGATCACCGGTGAGGATTCCGGCGCGACGGCTGGTGGTCCTGTTCGTCGGCCTGTTCGGGTACGGCTTCTCCATGGCTCTGATGGTGCGGGCGGGTCTCGGACTGGCCCCGTGGGCTGTTCTGGACCAGGGCGTGGCGGTGCGCACCGGCATCAGCATCGGTCTGGCCTCGGCGCTGGTGGGTGTCGCGGTACTGCTGGCCTGGATTCCGCTGCGCACCCGCCCCGGCGTCGGCACGGTACTCAACGTGTTCGTGGTGGGCGCCAGCATCGACGCCACGTTGGCGGTGGTCCCCGAGATCGAGTCGATGCCGGCGCGGGTGGCGGTGATGCTGGCCGCGGTGGTGCTCAATGCCGTCAGCACCGTGCTCTACATCGGGGTGGCGATGGGCCCCGGCCCGCGTGATGGGTTGATGACCGGCTTGGTGGCCCGCAGCGGACGGTCAGTGCGGTTGGTGCGCACCGCGATCGAGGGATGTGTGCTGACCGCCGGGTGGTTGCTCGGCGGCACAGTCGGTGCCGGCACCGTGGTCTACGCGCTGGGCATCGGCCCGCTGGTGCAACTGATCCTGCGGTTCGCGCCCGCCCGGGCGCTCGGCGCGTTCGGTGCCGAGAAGCCCATGACTACCATGAGCGAGTGCCCGAAGTAGACGCCGAACACGGCAGCGACCCGGACCTCCTGCTCGATTTCCGCAAGGTCTCACTGCGCCGCGGCGGCCGGGTGTTGGTGGGCCCGGTCACCTGGCAGGTCGAGCTCGACGAGCGGTGGGTGGTGATCGGCCCCAACGGTGCGGGCAAGACATCTCTGCTGCGGATCGCCGCCGCGATGGAGTACCCGTCCACCGGCCGGGCCTACGTCCTGGGTGAGCGGCTGGGCAAGGTCGACATGGCCGAACTGCGTTCCCGCGTCGGTTTGTCGAGTTCTGCTCTGTCACAACGTATCCCGGACGACGAGGTGGTGCGTGACCTGGTGGTCTCCGCCGGCTACGCGGTGCTCGGGCGCTGGCGGGAGGCCTATGAGGAGATGGACTACGAGCAGGCCGTCGACATGCTCGAGAGCGTGGGTGCCGAGCATCTGGCGCAGCGCACTTACGGCACCCTCAGCGAAGGTGAGCGCAAACGGGTGTTGATTGCCCGTTCACTGATGACCGACCCCGAACTGCTGCTGCTCGACGAGCCGGCCGCGGGGCTGGATCTGGGCGGCCGCGAGGAACTGGTGGGCCGGCTGGCCGATCTGGCCGCCGATCCCGACGCGCCTGCCATGGTGCTCGTGACCCACCACGTCGAGGAGATCCCGCCCGGCTTCTCCCACGCGCTGATCCTCTCCGAGGGGCAGGTGGTGGCCGCCGGCCTGCTCGACGAGGTGCTGACCTCGGACACCCTGTCCACGGCCTTCGGCCAGTCGATCGCCCTGGAGATGATCGACAACCGCTACTTCGCGCGGCGGGTCCGCAGCCGTGCCGCACATCGGAGGCGCGCATGAGCGAGACCCCGCTGACCCCCCGCCCCGCCGCCACGGTGATGCTGGTCCGCGACGGCGCCGACGGCATCGAGGTGTTCCTGATGCGTCGGCACCGGGCCATGGAGTTCGTCGGGGGCGTCATCGTCTTCCCCGGCGGCGGCGTCGACGAACGCGACCGCAACGCCGACATCGACTGGCACGGACCGCCGCCGTCGTGGTGGGCCCAGCGCATGGGCGTCAGTGAGGATCTGGCCCTGGCGCTGGTGTGTGCCGCGGCGCGGGAGACGTTCGAGGAATCCGGGGTGCTGTTCGCCGGGGCTGCCGACGATCCGGACCTGATCGTCGACGACGCTTCGGTCTACCGGGACGCCCGCCATGCGCTGGCCGACAACACGCTGGCCTTCGGTGATTTCCTGCGCCGCGAGAAGCTGATGCTGCGGGCGGATCTGCTGCGGCCGTGGGCCAACTGGATCACCCCGGAAGAGGAACGCACCCGGCGCTACGACACCTTCTTCTTCGTCGCCGCGCTGCCTGAGGGCCAGCTGGCCGACGGGGAGAACACCGAATCGGACAAGGCCGGCTGGGCCACCCCCGAACGTGCTCTGGAGGACTTCGCCGCCGGGAAGACCTTCCTGTTGCCGCCCACCTGGAGCCAGCTGGATTCCCTGGCCGGGCGCAGTGTGGCCGAGGTGCTGGCCGACGAACGTCAGATCGTGGCGATCCAGCCGAGCCTGACCCTGGCCCGTGGCGACTGGGCCATCGAGTTCTTCGACAGCGACCGCTACAACGCCGCCCGCGACGGGCGTGCCCCGTGAGCCTCGACGAGGCGGCGCGAGGAACGAGTGCCGGGGAGGAGCGGCCGAGCCATCAGACCGTGAGGGTGGCGCGGGAGTTCGTCAGCGTCCACACCGCCGATGAACATCCGGGGATCGGCACCATCCTGCTGTCGCGACCGCCGGACAATGCACTGACCCGGCAGGCCTACCGCGAACTCGCCGACGCGGCCGCCGAGGTGGCGGCACGCGCCGACATCGCCGCAGTCATCCTGTTCGGTGGTCACGAGATCTTCTGCGCCGGAGATGACGTGCCTGAACTGCGCACCCTGTCTGTCGAGGAGGTGGACTCCGCAGCCCGGGTCCGCCACCGCGCCATCGAGGCCGTTGCCGCCATCCCCAAACCGACGGTGGCCGCCGTCACCGGGTACGCGTTGGGTAGCGGGCTGACGCTGGCCCTGGCCGCCGACTGGCGGGTGGGCGGCGACAATGTCCGGGTCGGGGCCACGGAGATCCTCGCCGGTCTCATTCCCGGCGGGGGCGGGATGGCCAGACTGGTGCGCACCGTCGGGGTCAGCCGCGCCAAGGACCTGGTGTACAGCGGCCGGTTCGCCGACGCCAAGGAGGCCGCCGCACTGGGGCTGCTCGACGAGCTGACCGCTCCTGACCACGTCTTCGACGGCGCACTGGCCTGGGCGCAGCGGCTGGCCGAGGCGCCGGCAGGCCCGCTGGCGGCGGCGAAGGCGGTGATCGACGGTCTGGTGGCCCCCCGGCCCAAACGCATCGCCGACGAACGCCGCCGCTATGTCGAGGTGTTCGCTGCCGGTCACCCGGGCGGCGATGCGGGTTAGGCTGCCAGCCATGACGAGCACGCACGAAAGTCCCGTCCCCAATCCGCACGCCACCGCGGAACAGGTCGAAGCCGCCCGCCATGACACCAAGCTGGCGCAGGTGCTCTACCACGACTGGGAGGCCGAGTCCTATGACGACAAGTGGTCCATCTCCTATGACCAGCGCTGTGTCGAGTACGCGCGCGGCCGGTTCGACGCCATCGTGCCCGAGGAGGTGCAGCGCGAACTGCCCTATGACCGCGCTCTGGAGCTGGGCTGCGGCACCGGCTTCTTCCTGCTGAACCTCATCCAGGCCGGGGTGGCGCGGCGGGGCTCGGTGACCGACCTGTCCCCGGGCATGGTCAAGGTGGCCACCCGCAACGGGACGTCCCTGGGCCTGGACATCGACGGCCGTGTGGCCGACGCCGAGGGAATCCCGTACGAGGACAACACCTTCGATCTGGTGGTGGGTCACGCGGTGCTGCACCACATCCCCGACGTGGAGCTCTCCCTGCGCGAGGTGATCCGTGTGCTCAAGCCCGGTGGGCGCTTCGTGTTCGCCGGGGAGCCCACCACGGTGGGCAACCGGTACGCCCGGGAGCTGTCCACCCTGACCTGGCGGATCGCCACCACTATCACCAAGCTGCCCGCCCTGTCGGGCTGGCGGCGCCCGCAGACCGAACTGGACGAGTCCTCCCGGGCCGCCGCGCTGGAGGCGGTGGTGGACCTGCACACCTTCGAGCCCGCTGACCTGGAGCAGATGGCGCGCAACGCCGGTGCCGTCGAGGTCGCGACCGCCAGCGAGGAGTTCACCGCGGCCATGCTGGGCTGGCCCGTGCGGACCTTCGAAGCCGCGGTGCCGCCGGGCAAGCTGGGGTGGGGCTGGGCCAAGTTCGCGTTCGGCAGCTGGACCACCCTGTCCTGGGTGGACGACAACGTGTGGCGCAACGTGGTGCCCAAGGGCTGGTTCTACAACGTCATGGTCACCGGGGTGAAGCCTGGCGCTTGAGTTCACTGTCGCCGACGTCGCCTACCTGACGTCGGCGCCGGGTGCGGCGGCGCTGGCCGAGGTCGATGAGTTCGCACTCACCGACCTGGTGTCCGAGGTCGCCGCGCTACGCAGACGGTTCGGTGGGCGTGCGCCGGTCCTGGTCGAGACCACCCTGCTGCGCCGCCGGGCCCGCGCCAAGCTCGCGGGCGCGGACGAGTGGTTGCTCACCGACGAAGCGCTGCAGCAGGCCACCACCACCGCTGTCGCCGCGCACCGGGCGACCCGGCTGGCCGGGCGGGCGGTTCACGATGCGACGTGCTCGGTGGGTGCCGAACTCGCCGCCCTGCGCGACGCCGCGCCGAACCTGGTGGGCAGCGATCTGGACCCGGTCCGGTTGATGATGGCCCGGCACAACCTGGGCGCGCATGTGCCGGTGTGCCGCGCGGATGCGCTGCGCCCGATCACCCGCGACGCCGTGGTGCTGGTGGATCCGGCCCGGCGCAGCGGCGGCACCCGCCGGTTCGACCCGCGGGCTTACACCCCGCCGCTGGATGCGGTGCTGCAGGTGTACCGCGAGCGCGACCTGGTGGTGAAATGCGCTCCCGGCATCGATTTTGCCGCGATCGGGGAGCTGGGGTTCGACGGCGAGATCGAGGTGACGTCGCTGGGCGGGTCGGTACGCGAGGCCTGCCTGTGGTCCCACGGCCTGGCCCAGCCCGGTATCCGCAGGCGGGCCTCGCTGCTCGACACCGGAGAACAGCTCACCGACGCCGAGCCCGACGACTGCGGCGTGGCGGCGGCGGGGCGCTGGATCGTCGACCCCGACGGCGCGGTGGTGCGGGCCGGTCTGGTGCGTCAGTACGCGGCGCGGCACGGGCTGTGGCAACTGGATCCTGACATCGCCTACCTCAGCGGCGACGCCCTGCCCGACGGGGTCCGCGGGTTCGCCGTCATCGACACCCTTGCGTTCTCGGAAAAGAAGCTGCGACAGGCGCTTTCGGCGCTGGACTGCGGCGCGTTGGAGATTCTGGTGCGCGGCGTCGCGGTGGACCCGGATGCCTTGCGCCGCCGGCTGAAACCTCGCGGCACCCAGTCGTTGTCGGTGGTGATCACCCGGCTCGGAGCCGGCGCCAGCAGTCGCGCGGTTGCATTCGTGTGCAGGCCGTCGCGGTAGCGACGTACGCTGAGGACGATGCGCACTTCACTTGCCCTCGTCGTGACCGGTATCGCCACCGCCGCCCTGGTCAACGCGGTGCCCGCCACCGCAGAGACCGTGTGCGACCGCTTCGGCGGCACCGTCGCGGCGGAACAGATGTGCGACGTCCACGTGTCGAACCCTCAGTACATGCTCGACATGACCTTCCCGGTGGACTACCCGGATGAGGCGGCACTGACGGAGTACCTGACGCAGACCCGCGACGGGTTCGTCAACGTCGCCGAGATGCCCGGCAGTGGGAACCTGCCCTACGCACTGGATGTGAAGTCCACCCGGTACAGCTCAGGGGAGCCCGGCACCGGCACGCAGTCGGTGGTGCTCGAGGTGTACCAGAACGTCGGCGGTGCCCACCCGTCCACCTGGTTCAAGACGTTCACCTACGACGGCACCACGCGGGCGCCGGTCAGCTTCGATGCCCTGTTCGCGCCGGGCACCGATCCGCTGGCGGCGGTCTATCCCATCGTCATGCAGCAGGTGGGTCAGCAACTGGGCGAGCCGTCGATCACGCCGGTGGGCGACGGCCAGGACCCCGCGCACTATCAGAACTTCGCCATCACCGACGACGCCGTGCTGTTCTTCTTCGGTCAGGGCGAGATGTTGCCGGAGGCGGCAGGTGCGCTGCAGGCCAGTGTGCCGCGCAGCGCCCTGCCGCCCCTGCAGGTCTAACTCTCGGCCGAGGTGGTCACCTTGTCGCGCTTGTAGGTCTCCCAGAACGTGGCGTTCGGGATGCCGAGGGCGAGGGGGTCGAACACCGGATCCAGACCGGCCTTCTTCTGGCGCTCGTAGTCCCGCAGCGCCTTGTAGGCGGGCTGCTGCAGGATCAGGATGCCGATGATGTTCAGCCATGCCATCAGGCCGACGCCGATGTCACCCAGCGTCCAGGCGTCACTGGCCGTGGACACCGCGCCGATGGCCACCGACACCAGGATCAGCGCCTGCAGGAGCATGGTGGCGTTGGAGCCGACGGTGCCCCGGACCACGGGCATGTTCACCGTGGAGGCTTTGCCCATGATGAAGCGCAGGTTGGTCTCCGCCATGTAGTAGTAGGCGATGATCGTGGTCAGGCAGAAGAAGAACAGCGAGATCGCCACGAAGCTCGAACCCGCACCGCTCCACAGGGTGTCGAATCCGTACTGCGCGTAGGTCGGGCCCACCGCGACGTCGGACGGTAGCAGGCCACCTTCGGCGATCACCGCGCCGTCGGCGCTCTCACCTTCGAAGACGCGGTAAGCGCCGGTGGACAGGATCAGGAATCCCGTTGCAGAGCAGACGAACAGCGTGTCGACGTAGACGGCGAATGCCTGTACCAGACCCTGCTTGGCCGGATGAGACACCTCCGCGGCGGCCGCGGCATGCGGGCCGGTGCCCTGTCCGGCCTCGTTGGAGTAGATGCCGCGTTTGACACCCCACATGATGGCGGAGCCGATGATGGCGCCGAACGCGGCGTCGAAGCCGAAGGCGCTGGAGAAGATGAGGCTGATCATCTCGGGCACCACCGAGGCGTTCACGGCCACGATCACCAGGGCCAGCACGATGTAGACGATGGCCATGAACGGCACCACGATGGAGGCGAAGGTCGCGATGCGCTTGACCCCGCCGATGATCACGAAGGCCAGCACGATCACGGTACCGATGGCCACCCACCACTCGGACCAGCCCCAGGCGTTGTTCATGGCCACAGCCATCGAATTGGACTGCACGCTGGGCAGCAGCAGACCACAGGCCAGGATGGTGACGGCGGCGAACACCAGGCCGTAGATCTTGAACAGGGGAGCAGCACCGGTGTGCGACCACGCCCGGCTCAGGTAATAGGCCGGGCCGCCGCGGTATTCACCGGTGAGGGGATCCTTGGTCTTGTAGATCTGACCGAGCGTGCACTCGACGAATGACGTCGAGGCGCCCAGGAAGGCGACCGCCCACATCCAGAACAGCGCACCCGGCCCACCGAAGGCGATCGCGGTGGCGACGCCCGCGATGTTGCCGGTGCCGACGCGGCCCGCCAGTGACATCGTGAGGGCCTGGAAGGACGACACCCCGTCCGGCGACTTCTCGCCGTGGACCATCACCCGGATCATCTCCGGGATCTGGCGGACCTGGACGAATCTCGATCGGATCGAAAAATACACCCCGGCGCCCAGACAGAGGTAGACCAGCGCGTTGCTCCAGATGTAGCTGTTCAGCGTGCTCAAGAAGTCGGTCATCGGTATCCATTCCCCCGGTGTGTGTCCACGTGTTCGTCACGCCACAGTCATTCGCACGAAAGTCCACAGCCTAATGACAGGTGCGCGACCTCGCAGCGGAAAGCAGATCAGCTCGCAGCGAAGCTGTACACCTGGCCGTCGCTGGTGGCTGCCACCACCCGCCGGTCGGCGCCGATGGACACCCCGACCGGAAAACCGGTCGCCTCCGGCAGCGGGTACCGGCTGCCGATGTCGCCGGAGGTGGCGTCGAAGACCAGCAGTGCCAAGCCTTCTCCGTCGCGCACCACGGTGTACGCGGTGTCGCCGGCGCGGCCGGCGGTGGTCAACGACTCCACATCGTCGTGGCGCCAGACCTCTTCGGCCTGCTCACCGTCGTCGCGCAGGGCCAGGAGCGTGGCGCCGGGTCCGCCGCCGGAGACGATCACTCCGTCGGGACCCACCGTCGGCGGCGTCTGTGCCAGAAAGCCCAGTGGCGCAGACCATTTGGCCTCGCCGGTATCGGCGTGCAGTGCCCACAGCCGCTGGTCGCGGCCGTTGACGTAGACGGTGGTCCCGTCGGCCGAGAGCACCGGCGCGCCGATCACACCGCCGGTCACGGCGTCGCTGGTCCAGGCCTGGGCCAGCAGTGGTTTCTGACCGGGCTGATATCGCAGACCCACCAGGGTGGCCGCGGGGGCGTCGGGCTGCCACACCCCCAGGACGATCAGCTGCGAGGCGGGGGAGAACGCGGGCGCCGCCGCGACCGGGCAGGCCGGACCCGCCGTCGCGCAATCGGCAAGCCCACGTTCGGAATCCGTGGGATCCAGGCCGGTCACCAGGTCCACCGGGTTGCCCGCCACGGTGCCGCGGTGCGCGTCGAACACCTGGACCTGGCCGAGGTGGGTGGCCACCAGCAGGTGACCGTCGCCGAGAAAGCGCGGGGTCTGCGGCATTCCGATGACCGGCTTGCGCCAGCGCACCCACTGTGTCAGCGGGTAGGCCAGGATGGTGCCCGGTTGGCCGACATACAGATTGGCGAAGCCGTCGAACAGTGGGCCGGCGAAACCGCCGCCCTGGACCAACCGGATGCACCACCGCTGCCGCCCTTCGTTGGTGTTCTCCCAGTTCATCAGGGAGCACCCGGCCGTCGTCTGCGCGTTGGCGGCCAACCCGCCGTCGTTGTTCAGCGCCACCGCCGCGCCGAGGGTGCCTTTCACCGATCGGGTCCAGTCGAACGTCAGCTCCACCGCACCCGTGGTCGGGGTGTAGCTGCTGTTGGCGGCATCGGCGTACTGGGCGGGCCAGCCGGGCGACGGCGCCGCCTGGACCCAGCGGTCGTCGGTGCCGCAGCCGGTGGCCAGGACCAGCGGAACCACGCCGAACAGCGCCACCGTCAGCGCGGCGAATCGCCGGTGCACCCCAACCGTTCCCTTCTGTTTCCGATCCCCGAAAGCCCACCGAGGGTAACCCGAGCCGATGTGTGCCTCGCGTAGGCTTTCCGGCCATGACGACCATGTGGGGAGCTCCCCTGCACAAGCGCTGGCGTGGATCTCGGCTGCGCGACCCACGTCAAGCCCGGTTTCTGACTCGTACCTCGCTGCGGTGGGTGCTGGCCAACCGGGCGTACACCCCGTGGTATCTGGTGCGGTATTGGCGCCTGCTGAAGTTCAAGCTCGCCAACCCGCACATCATCACCCGGGGGATGGTCTTCCTGGGCAAGGGGGTGGAGATCCAGGCCACCCCGGAGATGTCGCAGATGGAGATCGGCCGGTGGGTGCACATCGGTGACAAGAACACCATCCGCTGCCACGAGGGGTCGCTGCGCATCGGCGACAAGGTGGTGCTGGGCCGCGACAACGTCATCAACACCTACCTCGACATCGAGTTGGGTGACTCGGTGCTGATGGCCGACTGGTGCTACGTGTGCGATTTCGACCATCGGATGGACGACATCACCATCCCGATCAAGGACCAGGGCATCGTGAAGGGGCCGGTGCGCATCGGCCCGGACACCTGGGTGGCCGCGAAGGTGACCGTGCTGCGGGACACCTCGGTGGGTCGCGGCTGCGTGCTGGGCGCACACGCGGTGGTCAAAGGCATGATCCCCGATCACTCGATTGCGGTGGGTGCGCCGGCGAAGGTGGTCAAGAACCGCAAGCTGGCCTGGGACACCTCGGCGGCCCAGCGCGCCGAACTGGCTGCCGCCCTGGCTGACATCGAACGCAAAAAAGCCGCGCGCTGACCGGCATGGGCGAGGACGAGACCGAGCCTGACTACCGCTTCACGCTGGCCAACGAACGCACCTTCCTGGCGTGGCAGCGCACCGCGCTGGGCCTGTTGGCGGCGTCGGTGGCGGTGATCCAGTTCGTCAGCGAGGCCGCCCTACCCGGCGCCCGTTTCATCCTCGGCGGCATCCTGGCGATTCTGGCCACCCTGACCGCGGCGCTGGGGCTGTGGCGGTGGCGGCAGGTGGACCGTGCGATGCGGCGGGGAACCGCGCTGCCTCGCCACCCCACCCCGGCGTATCTCGCCATCGGGCTGACGGTCATCGGGCTGCTGGTGATCGGCGCTGTGGTGATCAGGACGCTGAACGCGTGACGGCGCCGCCGGACCCCGGCCTGCAGGCACAGCGCACCTCGCTGGCGTGGACCAGGACGTCGTTCGCGGTGCTGCTCAACGGCGCGGTCCTGATGCTGCACGACATCGCCCACCACCGCGCCGGCTTGGGATTGCTGGCCGCCGGCGTGGCCCTGGTGGTGGCCCTGCTGACCTACGGGATCGGGCTGCGTCGGCAACGCGTGTTGGCCAGACATCCGCTGCCGCAACCACTGGCACCTCGCACCGAGGTGGTGGTGCTCACCGCTGCGGTGCTGGTCCTGATCGTGATGTCGGTGCTCGCGCTGGTGGTGCGCTAGGTGCGCATCGATCTCGACACCCTGGGGGCCTGGGTGATCAAGTGCAATCCCGCGGTCACGGACCTGGCTCCCATGGTCGCGACGGGCCGGGCCAACCCGAGTTGGTGTGTCGCCGAAAATTACCGGACGCGGTTGATGGCCCCGGGGCAGCAGGTGGTGTTCTGGGTGTCGGCACATCGACAGCGGGGGATCTGGGGCGCGGGCACGGTCACCGCCGCCCCGGCGCCGGTGGACGGTGCGCTGCGGGTGGGGGTCTGCCTACCGCTGCTGAGCCGTCCGGTCACCGCGGCCGAGCTGAAGGTGGTGCCCGGGCTGGCAGGCATCGAACCGCTGCGGGCGCCGCAGCAGTCGAACCCGTCGTGGCTGCACGCCGGTGAGTGGGATCTGGTGGCCCCGCTGTTGTCAGCGGCCCGGTAGCGGGCGCTGCTCCACCGGGCGGCGGGCGTGCGGTTCGCGCTCCCGGCGCTTGGCGGCCAGATAGACCTGTGTTGTTTCCGAAGCGACTGTGTGCCAGGAGAAGTCGGACGTCAGACGGTCGCGCGCGGCAATGGCGTGGTGTTGGGCGGCGGCCGGATCGTCGAGCACGCTGCGTACCGCAGCGGCCAGCGCGGCCACGTCGCGCGGAGGGAACGACACCCCGGTGCGGCCGTCGATCACTGCCTCGCCGAGCCCGCCGACGTTCGAGGTCACCAGCGGGGCGCCCGCGGCCGCCGCCTCCAGGGCGACGATCCCGAACGGCTCGTAGTGACTGGGCAGCAGCACCGCGGTGGCGCGGTGCAGTAGATCCAGTAACGTCGAATGATCCACCAGACCAACAAAATTCACGCACCTGCGGACTTTGTGCTTGCGCGCCTGCTCGGCCAGCCAGTCCTGTTGAGTGCCTTCGCCGGCGATGGTGAGCGTGGTCCCGGGGTGGGTGCGACGGATCCGCGGCAGTGCCGCGATGGCGTCGTGTACGCCCTTTTCGTACTCCAGGCGCCCGAAATACAGCAGCTCGGCGGTCGCGCCGCCGGCGGTGCGCAGGGCGAACGGCCAGCCGGCGGTGTCGATGCCGTTCGGAATGACCCGGACGTCAGACAGCTCGGGCCCGAACAGGTCGGTGATCTCGTCGCGCATGGACGCCGAGCAGGTGATCAGGGAGTCGGAATCCCGCACCAGCCAGGACTCGACGGCGTGCACCTGTCGGTTGATCGGTCCGGACACCCAGCCGGAATGCCTGCCGGCCTCGGTGGCGTGGATGGTGGAAACCAAGGGAACATCGAAGAATTCGGCCAAGGCGATGGCGGGGTGAGCCACCAGCCAGTCGTGGGCGTGCACGATGTCGGGACGCCAGGCGCCCAGCGCCAGTCCGGCGCGCAGCATCGCGTGCCCCATCGCCAGGGTCCATGCCATCATGTCGGTGCCGAAGCCGAATTCGTGCGGATCCTGCGCAGCGGCCACCACCCGCACGCCCTCGACGGTCTGGTCGGTGGTGGGGTGGGTGCTGGGATCGGTGCCGGTGGGGCGTCGGCTCAGCACAACTATCTCGTGGCCCGCGGCAGCCAATTCGGTCGCCAGGTGGTGGACGTGGCGGCCCAGCCCGCCGATGACCACCGGGGGGTACTCCCACGACAGCAGCAGGATCCTCACGGCACCCGCCTCGGAAGGCGGCGCGCGTCGAGGGCCCCGAACAGGCCGTCGGCCCGGTTCCAGTTCTGCGCCAGGCGGGCGGCGGCATCCCGGCGCCCCGAGGCCAACGCGCCGGCGATTTCCCGGGTGGCATGGGCGTGCAGGTGGGCACGGTAGCGGGCGTAGTCGGCAGCGGAGTCCTTGCTCACCATGAACGGCCAGTCGCTGGAGACCGTGAGCAGGGTCTCGCGCAGGATCTGGTCGGCCACCCTGTCGCGGGCCGGCTGCATCCCCGGCGTGCCCGCCTGTTCCAGCGCCTTGTCGACGGTGACCAGCGCGGTGTCGACCACCTCGGCGTTCAGCTGCACCAGATCGGCCACCTGCTCACCGGCCCACACCTGCCAGTCCTTGCCGGAACCCCAAGAGCTGGGCGGCAATTCGACCGGATCGCCGACAAACCCCTCGGCGGTGGCCTGGGCCAGGGTGCCGACTCGTACGCCCGCCTCGGGCAGCGCCCGCAGCACCCGCTCCAGCCACGCCGGGCCTTCGTACCACCAGTGCCCGAACAGCTCGGTGTCGAAGGCGGCTACCACGTGGGCGGGGCGGCCGATCCGCTCACTCTCGCTGATCAGCCGACGGCGCACGATCTCGACGAAGTCGGCCACATGGTCGTCGACCGCCGCGGAAGCGCGGTTGGGGTCATAGGGCGCCTTCTCCTGCGAGGGCACGTTGCGGCCGGTGACCCGGGCCGGCTTGAGGCCGGTGGTGTGGTCGTAGGTGTGGAAGTCGCGGTAGGCGGCATGCCCCGGATAGCCCGACTTCGGCGACCACACCCGGTAGCTGACCTGCAGATCGCGCCCGAAGGCGACCACGTCGGAGCCACCCACCGGACGGCCCAGCGCGGTGTCGCCGTGCAGCGACGGGCCGTCGACCATGAAGTGCCGCACTCCCGCAGCGGCGTAGAGCTCCTCCATGCCGGGCGCGTAAGCGCACTCGGGCGCCCAGATGCCGGCGGGGGTGTGGGCGAAACGTGCTGCGGCGTCGGCCAGTCCCTCCCGCAGGGCGAACTCGCGCAGCCGCGGCGCGAGCAGCGGCTGGAAGGGGTGCGCCAGCGGCCCGCCCAACAGCTCGACGGTGCCGGTGTCGATCAGGGCGCGCAGCGCGGGGGAGGCGCCGTGGCGCCAGTGCACCTCGAAATCGTCCAGCGCGCGGTCAGCCTCGTCGTGTTCCCGGAAACCGAAGGCACGCAAGCCATCCCGATCACGCAGGGTGGTGGCCTCCAGGCCACGCAGCCGCCAGTTGGCCAGCCAGTGGTGCATACCCGACAAGCTGTACGGGTCATCGAGCTGCGCGGTGACCACCGGCGTCAGGCCCAGCGTCAGCAGCCCGGAGCGACCCTCGTCGGCCAGCGTCCGCAACACCCGGAGTAGCGGCAGGTAGGACGCCGCCCAGGATTGATAGAGCCACTCCTCGCCGACGGGCCAACGGCCGTGGTGGGCGAGCCAGGGCAGGTGCGTGTGCAGGACCAGGGTGAACAACCCGGGTGCGGGCTGTGTCACGGCCGCACCGCAATCGCCACCAGATCGAGGCTCGTGTCGATGTCGCACGCGCCTGTGTCCAGGAGATCAAAATGGGCGGTGCTGACGGCGGCGACGTCGGCCAGCAATTCGTCGGACCACGGCGCGTCTGCCAGCGCGCGGGCAATCTGCGCGTCGATGATGGATCCGCCGTGCCGGGCGTCCAGCTCGCGCAGCGCGGGGCCGTGGAACACCCCGAGCATCGACTCCATCCGGAACCCGCCTGCGACCAGCAGTTCGGTCAGCTCGGCGGCGTTGAGCTCGCGGGTGTGGAACGGGTTGAGAGGCGTATCGCGGCCGGGGGAGAAGGTGATGCGGTTGGGCGTCGACATCAGTAGCAGGCCACCGGGTCGCAACACGCGCGCACACTCGTCGACAAACTGTGACTGATCCCACAAGTGCTCGATCACCTGGAAATTGACCACAACATCGACCGAGGCGTCGGGCAGGGGGAGCTCGGCCAGATTGCCGCGGACCGCGCGGACGCGGGGGTAGCGGCCCTGCACGTGCAGCACCGCCGACTCGTCGTAATCGACACCGATCACCGAGCGCGCCACCGCGGCCAGAAGATCAGCGCCGTAGCCCTCGCCGAAGCCGGCTTCGAGCACGTCACGCCCTACGCACCGGTTGGTCAGTCGCTGGTACACGACCTCGTGTCGACGGAACCAGTAGTTCTCGACGTCGAGGCCGGGCACGGTCCGTTCCCCCGTGAGCGCCAGCCCGGCGTCGGGGGTAGAACCTGTTCCAGTTGCGGCGTCACGTCCGGCGCCGTCGGCGACAAAGGAGCTCATTGGAAGGCAGGCTAACCCGAAGCTCACCCGATCCCTAGCCTTCGCAGTTCGGCCAAGGGTGCGGGGGGTGAGAACTCGCTGGACGACGCGCTATGGTGAACGAACGGACCACCATAAGTTACTGAGTAGTAACATTGCGGGTGGGACGAACCCAGGCTGTAGGCACAAGGCTCCTTCAGGTCGTTTCGACGCCCCGGAGGCCCGTCAAGGAGGACGAAACAGAGTCATGACGAACATCGTGGTCCTGATCAAACAGGTCCCTGACACCTGGTCGGAGCGCAAGCTGTCCGAGGGTGACTGGACCCTCGACCGGGAGGCTGCCGACGCGGTACTCGACGAGATCAACGAGCGCGCCGTCGAGGAGGCGCTGCTGATCAAGGAGAAGGAAGGCGGCGACAGTACGGTCACCGTTCTGACCGCCGGCCCCGAGCGCGCCACCGAGGCCATCCGCAAGGCCCTGTCCATGGGCGCCGACAAGGCGGTCCACGTCAAGGACGACGGACTGCACGGCTCGGACATGGTCCAGACCGGCTGGGCACTGGCCCGCGCGCTGGGCACCGTCGAGGGCGTCGAACTGGTCATCGCCGGTAACGAGGCCACCGACGGCGTCGGCGGCGCGGTCCCGGCCATCATCGCCGAGTACCTGGGCCTGCCGCAGCTGACCCACGTCCGCAAGCTCACCCTGGATGGGGACAAGATCACCGCCGAGCGGGAGACCGACGACGGCGTGTTCACCCTCGAGGCCACCCTGCCGGCCATCGTGAGTGTCAACGAGAAGATCAACGAGCCCCGTTTCCCGTCCTTCAAGGGCATCATGGCCGCCAAGAAGAAGGAAGTCACCACGCTGACCCTCGCCGAGATCGGCGTGGAGGGCGACGAGGTGGGTGTCGCGAATGCCGGGTCCACCGTGCTGTCGGCCACGCCGAAGCCGCCGAAGACGGCGGGCGAGAAGGTCACCGACGAAGGTGAAGGCGGCGTGAAGATCGCCGAGTACCTGGTCGGTCAAAAGCTCATCTAACTTCCCCGAGACAAGAGGCTGAAAAATCATGGCTGAAGTACTTGTGCTCGTCGAGCACGCCGACGGTGCCGTCAAGAAGGTCACCGCCGAACTCATCACCGCCGCCCGGGCTCTGGGTGAGCCGTCGGCGGTCGTGGTGGCCGCCCCCGGCACCACAGCCGGTCTGGCCGACGATCTGAAGGCCGCCGGTGCGGCGAAGATCTACGTCGCCGAGTCCGATGATGTGGAGAACTATCTGCTCACCCCCAAGGTCGACGTGCTGGCCGCCCTGGTCGAGCAGGTCGCCCCGGCCGGTGTTCTGTTGGCGGCCAACGCCGATGGCAAGGAGATCGCGGGCCGGTTGGCCGCACGCATCGGCTCCGGCCTGTTGACCGACGTCATCGAGGTCCAGGCCGGTGGCAAGGGCATCCACTCGATCTTCGGTGGCGCATTCACCGTCGAGGCCCAGGTCACCGCGGACACGCCCATCATCACGCTGCGTCCGGGCGCGGTGGACGCTGAACCGGCCGACGGCGCCGGCGAGCAGGTCACCGTCGAGGTGCCTGCTCCGGCGGAGAACGCCACCAAGATCACCAAGCGCGAACCGGCCGTCGCCGGTGACCGTCCGGAGCTCACCGAGGCGTCTGTCGTCGTGGCCGGTGGTCGCGGTGTGGGCAGCGCCGAGAAGTTCTCCGTGGTCGAGGAACTCGCCGACTCCATCGGTGCGGCCGTGGGTGCCTCCCGGGCGGCGGTGGACTCCGGGTACTACCCGGGCCAGTTCCAGATCGGTCAGACCGGTAAGACGGTCTCCCCGCAGCTCTACATCGCCCTGGGTATTTCCGGTGCCATCCAGCACCGTGCCGGCATGCAGACCTCGAAGACCATCGTCGCGGTCAACAAGGACGAGGAAGCGCCGATCTTCGAGATCGCCGACCTCGGCATCGTGGGTGACCTGTTCAACGTCACCCCGCAGCTCACCGACGCGGTCAAGAAGCGCAAGGGCTGATCTGAGCCCGCACAGCCCCGGTGCCCGCTTGCGGCACCGGGGCTTTCTCGTGTGATGGCGACAAGTAGTCACCCAGCGTGCACGGACACGTCACGCGGTGATTGCCGTCCCGCCGGACTACTCAGCGACCGTGCTGGGTATGAGCACTGCTTCTGTACTCATTCCTGCTGAGCGACCGCTGTCGTCAGCCGATACACCGCGTTACACCTTGCTGCTGTCCACCGACGCCGACCTGATCGACGCCGCCCAGCGGCTGCGTCACGACGTGTTCACCTCCGAGCCCGGATTCACCCTGGCCGGCGCCGACGGTCGAGACGCCGACCGGTTCGATCAGCACTGCGATCACCTGCTGGTGCGTGAAGACACCACCGGCGAGCTGGTGGGCTGCTACCGGATGTTGCCACCGCCGGGCGCTGTCGCAGCCGGAGGTCTCTATACCGCAACAGAATTCGACGTCACGGCGCTGGACCCGCTGCGGCCGTCGCTGGTCGAGATGGGTCGCGCTGTGGTGCGGTCCGACCACCGCAACGGAGCAGTGGTGCTGCTGATGTGGGCCGGCATCCTGGCCTACCTGGACCGCAGCGGCTACGACTACGTGACCGGCTGCATCTCGGTCCCCACCCACCCCGAAGACGGGGACAGCGTGCCGGGCAGTCAGATTCGGGGCGTCCGCGACTTCGTGGCCAAGCGGCATGCCGCGCCGGCGCAGTACACGGTGCGCCCCTACCGGCCGGTGGTGCTCGACGGGCTCACCCTCGATGACATCGTGTCTCCCGCGCGGCCCACCGTGCCGCCGCTGATGCGCGGTTACCTACGCCTGGGCGCGCAGGTGTGCGGCGAACCCGCCCACGATCCGGACTTCGGCGTGGGGGACTTCCCGGCCCTGCTGGACAAGCGCAACGCCGACGTCCGCTACCTGAAGCGGCTGAGATCGGTCTCGGCGGCCGAGGGGGCGGTCTCGTGAACACTGCCGGACATGCCTGGCTGCCCCGTGCTTCCTGTGATGAGAACTGCATGACGGCCGGCGCCGCCGACGCGGGCCGGCGCAGCGTGGTGGCGCTGCGCACCACCTTGCGGGTGATGCTGACCATGGCGCTGATCCCGGGGTTGCCGCTGCTGGCGGTGCCGATGCCGGGGCGCTCGCACCTGCAGCGCGGCTACTGCCGGTTGGTGTTGCGCTGTCTGGGGGTGCGCATCACAGTGTCCGGCGGACCGATCCGCAACTTGCGGGGCGTGCTGGTGGTCAGCCCGCACGTGTCCTGGGTGGACATCTTCGCCATCGGCGCGGTGATGCCCGGCTCCTTCGTGGCCCGCGCCGATCTCATCGAGTGGCCCGCGCTGGGCCGGCTGGCCCGGCTGATGAAGGTGATCCCCATCGAGCGCTCCAGCCTGCGCCGGCTCCCCGACGTGGTGGCCGCCATCGCCGCGCGGTTGCGCGCCGGACACACCGTGGTCGCGTTCCCCGAGGGCACCACCTGGTGTGGCCTGGCCTACGGTCCGTTCAGGCCGGCGATGTTCCAGGCCGCCATCGACTCCGGCCGGCCGGTGCAGCCGCTGCGGCTGGGCTACCACCACCGCGACGGGCGCACCTCGACCGTCCCGGCGTTCATCGGCGAGGACACCCTGCTCAGCTCCATCCGCCGGTTGATCGTGGCGCGCCGGACCATCGCATGCGTGCATGTCGAATCGCTGCAGCTGCCGGTCGGCGACCGCCGCAGTCTGGCCGCTCGCTGCGAGGTAGCTGTGCGAGGCACGTCACTGCCTGCACACCGGCACGGGCACGCGCTGGCTGCCTGACTGCTGGGCTGCAAGCGGCGGGCTGTCCGACGGTTATCCTGGACAGGTCATGAGCCCCGCCACGCCGGTCTACCTCGATCACGCCGCCACCACCCCGATGCACCCTGCTGCCATCGAGGCCATGACGGCTGTGCTGGGGACGGTCGGCAACGCCTCGTCGCTGCACACCGCCGGCCGCCAGGCCCGCCGCCGGATGGAAGAGGCCCGCGAGACCCTCGCCGGCGTGTTGGGCGCCCGGCCTTCGGAGGTGATCTTCACCGCAGGTGGCACCGAGAGTGACAACCTGGCGATCAAGGGCATCTTCTGGGCGCGCCGCGACGCCGACCCCGCGCGCCGCTGCATCGTCACCACGGCCGTCGAACACCACGCGGTGCTCGATGCGGTGGAGTGGCTGGCCGAGCACGAGGGCGCCGAGGTGCTGTACCTGCCCACCCAGGCCGATGGATCGGTGACCGCGGCGTCGTTGCGCGAGATGCTGACCGAACACGGACCTGCCGTCGCGCTGGTGACGGTGATGTGGGCCAACAACGAGGTGGGCACGGTGTTCCCGATTGCCGAACTCGCGGCGGTGGCTGCCGAGTTCGACATCCCGATGCACAGCGACGCCATCCAGGCCGTCGGGCAGATCCCGGTGAGCTTCGCCGCCAGCGGACTCTCGGCGATGAGTGTGGCGGCGCACAAGTTCGGCGGCCCCACCGGCGTGGGCGCACTCGTGTTGCGCCGCGATGCGGCGTGCACGCCGCTGACCCACGGCGGCGGTCAGGAGCGCGATGTGCGTTCCGGCACACCGGATGTCGCGGGCGTGGTGGCGATGGCCACCGCGGCCGAGATCTCGGTGGGCGGGCTGGAGGCCAACAGTGCGCGGCTGTGTGCGCTGCGGGAACGGCTGATCGAGGGCATTGTCGCCGAGATCGACGACGTGGTGGTCAACGGCTCCCGCGAGGCCCGGCTGCCGGGCAACGCCCACTTCACGTTTCGCGGTTGTGAGGGTGATTCGTTGCTGATGTTGTTGGACGCCAACGGGATCGAATGCTCCACCGGGTCGGCCTGTACGGCCGGGGTGGCGCAACCCTCCCATGTGCTGATCGCGATGGGGGCCGACGCGGCCACCGCCCGCGGATCCATCCGGCTCTCGCTGGGGCACACCAGTGTCGACTCCGACGTCGACGCTGCGCTGGAAGTGCTGCCCGCCGCGGTGGCCAGGGCCCGACAGGCCGCGCTGGCCGCAGCTGGGCAGGTGCGCTGATGCGGGTGCTCGCTGCGATGAGCGGAGGCGTCGACTCCTCGGTGGCTGCCGCCCGGATGGTCGACGCCGGACACGATGTGGTGGGGGTGCATCTGGCGTTGTCCTCGGCGCCGGGAACCCTACGCACCGGCTCCCGCGGATGCTGTTCCAAGGAGGATGCCGCCGACGCCCGCCGAGTGGCCGACGTGCTCGGAATCCCGTTCTATGTCTGGGATTTCGCGGACAAGTTCAAAGAGGACGTCATCGACGACTTCGTGGAGTCCTATGCGCGCGGTGAAACCCCGAACCCGTGCGTGCGCTGCAACGAGCGCATCAAGTTCTCGGCGCTGTCGGCGCGGGCGCTGGCGCTGGGCTTCGACGTGGTGGCCACCGGGCACTACGCGCGCCTGTCCGAAGGCCGGTTGCGCCGGGCGGTGGACGCCGACAAGGATCAGTCCTATGTGTTGGCGGTGCTGAGCGCCGAGCAGCTGCGCCACGCCGCGTTCCCGGTGGGGGACACCCCCAAGCCGCAGATCCGCGACGAGGCCGCCCGGCGCGGGCTGCTGGTCGCCGACAAGCCGGACAGCCACGACATCTGCTTCATCCCCTCCGGTGACACCCAGGCCTTCCTGGGCGCGCGCATCGGGGTGCGCCGTGGTTCGGTGGTGGATGGCTCCGGCACGGTGCTCGCCGAGCACGACGGCGTGCACGGTTTCACCGTCGGACAGCGCAAGGGCCTCGGTATCGCCGGCCCCGGGCCGGACGGGAAGCCCCGCTACGTCACGTCCATCGATGCACAGACCGGCACGGTGCACGTCGGTGACGCCGCTGACCTGGAGATCTGGGAGCTGACCGGACTCGATCCGGTGTTCACCTCGGGCACCGCCTTTGCCGGCCCGGTGGAAGGCGAGGTCCAGGTGCGGGCGCACGGCGGGCTGGCCCCTGCGGTGGCCGAGGTGGTCGACGGGCGCCTACAGGTTCGGTTGCGCTCCGCGCTGCGCGGAGTGGCACCGGGGCAGACGCTGGTGTTCTACCGGCCCGATGCCGACGGCGACGAAGTGCTGGCCAGCGCCACCATCACGCGCTAGTCGCCAGGTTGCCAACCGCGCATCGCGGTGTGCAGGTCGCCCTGGCTGAGTGCGTCGACGGCCAGCCGCTCCTGGCCAGGCTGGCAGCGCATGCCCTGCAACAGGATCGAGACGTAACGCCGCCACAGGTCAGGCGCCACATCGGCGGCGTACTCGCTGACCGCACCCGTCATCAAACCGCACAACGGCATGTCCGTCGATGACAACTCCGGGCGCAGGTAGCCGTCGCGTTTGGCGCGCTCCACCAGTTTCGAGATGCGCGGTTCGAGCTGGGTGCGGCCGGCGTCGACGCGGTTGCCGCAGTGGGTGCGGCTGAACGCGATCTCGCGCAGGCCGCGGTCGGTGGCGGTCAGTTCGCACATCGACCACACGAAGCCGGTGAACCCCTCCCACGAGTCCTCGGCCTCCAGGGCCGCTTCCGCGAGGGTGACGAGTTGGTCGATGCCGTCGAGGAAGATCGCCTCGAACAGCGCCTCCTTCGTGGGGAAGCGCCGGTAGACGGTGCCCACCCCCAGCCCGGCGTGGTGGGCCACTTCGTTGAGCGTGGCCTCCAGTCCTCGGGTGGCGCACAGCTCGCGCGCGGCTTCGATGATCCGGCGTCGGTTGCGCTCGGCATCCTTGCGCAGGCTGGACGCCTGCGGATCCCCAGCGGTCATGCGCCCGAGTGTACGGACGCTGCGGTGTTCTGTGCACACGGCTTCGCGATCTTGTCAATTGCTGAGCTCAATTTAGTGACCTGCCTTACCAAATGGCCATAACCGGATTGACTCTATCCACTTGCTGACTTAAGTTTTCCTGAGATCGCATGCCGACTGCGGCCCGCGGCGTCCACTGAAAGGCACGACCTTGCGTGTAGTCCTCGCGCGCCCGAAAACGGCTGGGAAAACCCGTTGCGGCAACGTCTTTCGCAGGGTCACTGCGCAGTGATCACCGTCGTCAAGCGGGTGTGGTTGCCCGTCCTGGTGGTGGCTGCGGTGGTCATCGGCGCCCTGGCGGTGTCGAATCTGCGCTCGGTCTTCGGTTCGGACGGTGCCGTCGTGACACCGGTGGACGCAGACACCGCCGAGAACTTCAACCCCAAGGTCGTCACCTACGAGGTCTTCGGCACCGGATCGACGGCCACCATCAACTATGCCGACCTCGATGGCACCCCGCAGCGCACCGGCGAAGTGAGTCTGCCCTGGTCTCTGACCTTGGAAACGACTCTGCCGTCGGTGATGCCGAACATCATGGCCCAGGGCAACGGCCAATCCATCAGCTGCCGCGTCACCGTCGATGACGAGGTGAAAGACGAAAGGACGGCTGACGGAGTGAATGCCGCCACCTACTGCCTGGTGAAGGCAGCATGACGATCACAGACGCGCCGACCAACCCCATGCCGGCTGCCAGGCACACCAAGCGCCCGGCGCTGCCGCGCTTCATCCGGATGTTCGCGGTCCCGATCGTCCTGATCTGGATCGTCATCGTCGCGCTGCTCAACACCGTGGTCCCGCAGCTCGAAGAGGTCGGCAAGCTGCGCGCGGTGTCCATGAGCCCCAACGATGCACCGTCGCTGATCGCCACCAAGCACGTCGGCGAGAAGTTCCAGGAGTACGACACCTCGAGC
This sequence comes from Mycolicibacterium tokaiense, assembly GCF_010725885.1. Taxonomy (NCBI): domain Bacteria; kingdom Bacillati; phylum Actinomycetota; class Actinomycetes; order Mycobacteriales; family Mycobacteriaceae; genus Mycobacterium; species Mycolicibacterium tokaiense. The sequence continues at coordinate 4,004,163 of NZ_AP022600.1, forward strand.
TCGGTGATGATCGTCGTCGAAGGCGACGAGCCGCTGGGCCCGGACGCCCACACGTACTACGACAACATCGTCCGCGAACTGAACGCCGACACCACGCACGTCCAGCACGTCATGGACTTCTGGGGTGACACGCTGACGGCGGCCGGAGCACAGAGCATCGACGGCAAAGCCGCCTACGTCCAGGTGTACATCGCCGGTGACCAGGGTGAGGCCCTGGCCAACGAATCGGTGCAGACGGTGCGCGACATCGTCGACGGAAACGAAGCGCCACCCGGGGTGAAGGCCTACGTCACCGGACCCGCGGCTCTGACCACCGACCAGAACATCGTCGGCGATGCCAGCATGAAAACCATTGAGAGCGTGACGATCGGGATCATCATCGTGATGCTCTTGATCATCTACCGGTCCTTTGTCACGACGCTTGTCACCATGGCCATGGTGTTCGTCGGACTGCTCTCCGCCCGCGGAATCGTCTCCTTCCTCGGCTTCTACGAGGTGTTCGGTCTGACCACCTTCGCCACCAGCATGGTGGTGACACTGGCGATCGCGGCCGCCACGGACTACGCCATCTTCCTGATCGGCCGCTATCAGGAGGCGCGCCGCAACGGGATGGACCGGGAGTCGGCCTACTACGACATGTTCCACGGCACCGCGCATGTGGTGCTGGCCTCCGGTCTGACCATCGCCGGCGCCACGCTGTGCCTGCACTTCACCCGGCTGCCCTACTTCCAGAGCATGGGCATCCCGCTGGCGGTCGGTATGACGATTGTGGTGGCGGCGGCGCTGACGCTGGGCCCCGCCCTGATCTCGATCGTCACCCGATTCGGAAAAGTGTTGGAGCCCAAGCGCGGTGCTCGCGCCCGCGGCTGGCGCCGCCTTGGTGCGGCGACGGTTCGCTGGCCCGGCGCCATCCTGGTGATGGCCCTGGTGCTCTGCATGGTGGGGCTGTTGACCCTGCCCGGCTACCACACCACCTACAACGACCGCATCTATCTGCCCGACGACGTGCCCGCCAACGTGGGCTACGCCGCGGCCGACCGGCACTTCTCCGACGCCAAGATGAACCCCGACCTGGTGATGGTGGAAGCCGATCACGACATGCGCAACCCGGCGGACTTCCTGGTGATCGAGAAGATCGCCAAGGCGCTGACCCGGGTGCACGGCATTGCGTCGGTCACCACGATCACCCGCCCGGACGGCAAGCCGATCAAACACGCCTCGCTGGCGTACACCGTGAGCCAGAGCGGCACCGGGCAATTGATGAACAACGACTTCCAGCAGACGGTCCTGGAGAACACCCTGCAGCAGGCCAACGAGATGCAGGTGACCATCGACTCGATGGAGAAGATGCAGAGCATCACGCTGGAGTTGGCCGACGTCACCCGCCGGATGGCCGACAAGATGGCCGATACGTCGGTGAATCTCAACGAGGTGCGCGACAGCCTGGCCAATTTTGATGATCAGTTCCGCCCCCTGCGCAACTACTTCTACTGGGAGCCGCACTGCTACGACATCCCGATGTGCTGGGCGCTGCGGTCGATCTTCGAGAGCCTCGACGGAATCAGCACCATGTCCGACGACTTCGCGGAGATTGTTCCCGATCTCGAGCGGATGGCTCAGTTGACCCCGCAGATGGCAGCGCTGATGCCGGCGATGATCCAGACGATGAAGAACCAGAAGCAGATCATGCTGAATCAGTACCAGGCGCAGAAGATGCAGCAGGATCAGAACATTGCCATGCAGCAGGACAACACGGCGATGGGGGAGGCGTTCGACACCGCCCGCAACGACGACACCTTCTACCTGCCACCGGAGGCGTTCGAGACCGCTGACTTCCAGCGCGGCATGAAGCTGATGATGTCACCCGACGGCCAAGCGGTGCGCTTCACGGTCTTCCACCAGGGCGACCCGCTCAGCGAGGCCGGCACTGAGCGGATCGAGCCGATGCGTGTCGCCGCCGCCGACGCCATCAAAGGCACGCCGCTGGAAGGGTCCACGGTGTACGTCGGCGGTAGCGCGGCCACCTACAAGGACATGCAGCAGGGCGCGGACTACGACCTGCTGATCGCGGCGGTGGCCTCGCTGATCCTGATCTTCTTGATCATGGTGATCCTCACGCGGGCGGTGGCGGCAGCTGCCGTCATCGTCGGGACGGTGGTGCTCAGCCTCGGCACCTCGTTCGGGTTGTCGGTGCTGCTGTGGCAGCACGTGGTCGGCATCCCACTGGGCTGGATGGTGCTGCCGATGTCGGTGATCGTGCTACTGGCTGTCGGTGCGGACTACAACCTGCTGCTGGTATCACGGATGAAGGAGGAGATCGGCGCCGGGCTCAACACCGGGATCATCCGGTCCATGGCAGGCACCGGTTCCGTAGTGACCGCCGCCGGTTTCGTTTTCGCGTTCACCATGATCGGGATGCTGGTCAGCGACATGATCGTGATCGGACAGGTGGGCAGCACCATCGGTTTGGGCCTGCTGTTCGACACTCTGGTGGTGCGGTCGCTGATGACGCCCTCCATCGCGGCGCTGATGGGCAAGTGGTTCTGGTGGCCGCTGCACGTGCGACCGCGGCCCAAGCCGCAGCCCTGGCCCGCGGCTCGCCCGGCGGAGGTGGTGTCGTGATCCGGGGAATCGTTGCCGCGCTCGGTGTTTCGGTGCTGTTGCTCGGTGCTGCGCCGACGGCGGCCGCTGATCCCGATGAGGCCTTCGCCGAGCAGTTGCACACCTTCGGGATCTACGGGCAGAAGGACTTCAACGCCTGGATCGGCAAAATCATGTGCAAGCGGCTGCGCAACGGCCACGACCGGGATGCCTTCGCCTCGGCAGCTTTTGTGCATGCGCAGTTGCAGAAGGGGTCCACCACGGATCAGGCCTGGCAGTTCGTCGGTGCCGGCATCCCGATCTACTGCCCCGACCAGATGTTCGTGTTGCAGCAGGCTGCCGATCGGAGTGGACGATGAAGCGTGTCCTGATGGTGGTGCTCGCCGGGATGTCCGTGCTGCTGGCCGCGCCGGCAGCGGCCGACGCCACCGACGAGTATCCGATCCCGTCGCGGATGCTCAAGACCACCTGCACCGTCGACCAGTACATGGCCGCGGTGCGTGACACCGACCCGCTGTACTACGAGCGCTACATCATCGACTACAACAACAAGTCCCCCGACGTGCAGAAGTGGGCCCGCGACCGCATCAGCTGGTTCTTCTCCATGGACTACACCGGCCGGCGCGCCTACTCCGAAGAAACCGCCACCAACGCCTTCTACGAGACCCTGGCCTGGAACTGGCCCAACTGGGCCAAGCTGTTCTTCAACAACAAAGGCGTCGTCGCCCACGGCACCGAGGTCTGCATGAACTATCCGCCGGTGGATCCGACCGTCTGGACCTGGTAGTCCCCACTCAGGCTACGGTTGGGCCGTGACCACTACAGCGTTCGCGGCCGCCACCGGTATCGGCTCCTGGCCCGGCACGTCGGCCCGAGATGCCGCCGAGGTGGTCGTCGGCGAACTGCACACCCTCACCCACCTGGTCGAGCTTCCGGCCAGGGGAGTGGGGGCCGACCTGATCGGCAGAGCAGGTGCGCTGCTGGTGGACATCACCATCGACACGGTGCCGCGCGGCTACCGCGTCGCCACACGTCCGGGTGCCGTGGCCCGCCGTGCTGTCAGCCTGCTCGGGGAAGATCTCGACGCGCTCGAAGAGGCTTGGGAAAAGGCCGGTCTGGGCGCGTCGCAGCGCACGGTCAAGATCCAGGCGCCCGGTCCCATCACTTTGGCGGCGCAGCTGGAACTGGGTGGCGGACACCGCGCCATCACCGACGCCGGTGCCCTGCGCGATCTCACCGAATCGCTGGCCGAAGGCATCGCGGTGCACAGAGCCGAGGTGGCCCGCCGGCTGGGCACCACCGTTGTGGTGCAGCTCGACGAGCCCTCGCTGCCCGCTGCGCTGGCGGGCCGGCTGACCGGCGTCACCGGGGTGACGCCGGTACATCCGGTGGACGAGGCGGCCGCGGTTGAACTGCTCGACATCGTGGTGGCGGCGGCGGGTACCGAGGTGGCTCTGCACTGCTGCGCGGCGGATCTGCCGTGGAAGCTGCTGCAGCGCAGCGCCATCAGTGCCGTGTCGGTCGACGTGACGACTTTGCAGCCCCAGGATCTCGACGGCATCGGCGAGATGCTGCAGGACGGCACCGCAGTGATGTTGGGGGTGGTGCCTGCCGTCGAACCGGCCCAGCGCCGTGCTGTCGAGCAGGTGGCCGAAGAGGCCGCGCGGATCACTGACCGGCTGGGCTTCAACCGGACCGTGCTGCGCGAGCGGGTCGGCATCACGCCCGCTTGCGGACTGGCCGGCGCCACCTTGGCCTGGGCGCGCACGGCGATCGGACTGGCGCAGAGCGTGGCCGACGGTTTCGAGCAGGATCCGGAGGCGATCTAACAGGCAATAAAAAGGTTGCCTTTTTCGTCTCGGTATGGTGATCTGATGGGCAACCAGGAGGTTGCCCATGGATCGCATCGAGAAGTCCGTCGAATTGCACGCTCCCATTTCGCGCGTGTGGGAGGCCATCAGCGACTCGACCAAGTTCGGAACGTGGTTCGGTATGGAGCTCAACGGCGGTTTTGTGCCGGGAGCCCAGGTGAGCGGCCGGATTGTCGAGACGTCGGTGGACGAGGACGTGGCCGCCCGACAGCGACCGTACGTAGGAGCGCCTGTCACTCTCTGGATCGACGCGGTCGAACCGCCGCACCGGCTGGCGTTTCGGTGGAATCCCTTGTCGGAGCCCGAATTCGCCGACCTCACCACGCTCGTCGAATTCGTCCTCACCGAGCGTGGCCCCGATACGCTGCTCGAGATCGTCGAATCCGGCTTCGACGCGCTACCCGCTGAGCATCGCAGAGGCACGTTCGAAGGCAACTCCGAGGGTTGGGAGCTGCAGACCCGGCTGGTGGCTGCGTTCCTGGCGAGGCAGGGATGAGCAGCGCGGCGTTGTTCGGCGCACTGGGCGACCCACACCGGCTGCGGATCGTCACCCACCTTTGCGAGAGTGGTCCGCGGTCCACTCTGCAAGTGGCGCAGGTGATTTCACTGAGTAGGCAGGCCACCACCAAACACCTGGAGCTGTTGTCGGCCGCCGGGGTGGTGGGTAGCGCCAAGCAGGGAAGGGAACGGATCTGGACCGTTGATCCCGCCCCTCTTGCCGAGGCCGGTGACTATCTCGCGGAGCTCTCGGCCCGCTGGGACCACGCCCTCGGTCGACTGAAGGCGTTTGTGGAGGACTGAGGTCAGATGGGCCGACACAGCGTCATCAACACCAGTGCTGTGCCCGTCAGTGCCGCAGCAACCCAGAGAGGCCCCGAGGTTCCCAGGTCCGAGCTCAAAGAGAGGCCTCCCACAACGGGTCCGCCCGCGGCGCCGATGTTCAGCGCCGCTGTCGCGTAGGAACCGCCCATCGTCGGGGCATCCGTCGCCGTTTGGAGAGCCCGGGAAATCACCGTGGTTCCCACGCCGAATGCCAGTAGACCCTGCACAAAGACCAGCAGGATGAGCGCAACAGGCAGGGTCTGACATAGGGCCATCGCCACCCATCCCGCCGTCAGCAGCGGGCCGCCGATGGCGAGCACGAGGCCTGGCCGCCGATCCGAGAGGCGTCCGGCGATCGTGACACCCACAAACGATCCGACCCCGAACACCGCGAGCGCGAGGGTAATCCAGTTGCGGCTCAAACCGGCACTGTCGGTGACTACCGGCGCGAGGAACGTGAATGCCGCGAAGGTCCCGCCGTTGACGAGTGCGCCGAGTGTCAGTGCGCGGACAAGCCGCGGGGACCGCAATTGACGGAACTCGACGGTCAGCGGAGGGGGTGTGCGTTCATCGGATGCTCTGACGGTTCCGCGGTGTCGCACACCGCGGATGACCCCCACGGCTGCAGGGATGCAGAGGACGGCGATGGCCCAGAACGTGGTGCGCCAGCCGAGAGCATTTCCGAGCAGTGCACCCGCCGGCACGCCTACGATGGTTGCAACCGTGGTGCCGGACAACAGAATTGACACCGCCCGACCTCTACGGTCCGCTGGTACGAGCGTGATCGCGGTGCTCAAGGCGACTGCGAGAAATCCTGCGTTGGCGACGGCGCCCACTAATCGGGTGGCCATCAGGACGGGGAACAGCGTCGTGACCGCGCCGAGCACATGACAAGTCGCGAATGCGGCCAGGCAGATGAAGAGCGCTTGCCGAGGCGGCCAGCGTCGGGCGACGGCCGCCATGGCCGGCGCGCCGATGACCATCCCGACGGCGAACGCCGAAGTCAACAGGCCGGCGGTGCCGACGGTAACACCGAGGTCGCTCGCGATGGCGGACAGTAGTCCCGCGAGCATGAATTCGGACGTGCCCATGACACACACGGCCATTGCAAGGGCATAGAGGGTGGGAGGCATCGAGTACTCCGGGGTGAGAGAGGTTCGAAGGACATCTCGTCACCACGGCCAGCCCGAAAGTGCAGTCGAGAACCCGCCCGTCGCCGGGCAGGGGGTGCTCAGAAGGTATCGGGGCTGGCGGTGTGACCGACAGCCCCTGACCTGTTTGTCTCAGGACTCGACATGCCGCCCAAGATACCGTGCGTGGTCAGCTCGCGGCCGCGGGTGGTGGTTGGTAGGGGGTGTACCACCACCAGTCACACCGAGCGCCGCCCGGTCCGGGGTGGGGAGCCACTTGCGGTGGCGCTGTGGTGGGTGGCCGGGCCAGGGATCCGTTGGTGAGGTGTCGGCCGGTGGCGTCGGTGACCACCAGTCGGCTGGCCGGCCCCGTCAAGGTGATGCCCCGTGTGTGGTGCAGGCGATGGTGATACGGACACACCAACACGAGATTGTCGAGTTCGGTGGCGCCGCCGTCCTCCCAGTGGATCAGGTGGTGGGCGTGCAGGCCGCGGGTGGCGCCGCAGCCGGGCACCACACACGTCCCGTGATCACGATGCTCGAGGGCGCGGCGTAGCCGGCGGTTGATGGTGCGGGTCTCGCGTCCGGCGCCGATGGGCTGGCCGTCGCGTTCGAACCACACCTCACAGGTGGCATCACAGAGCAGGTACTGCCGGTCGGCGTCGGCGAGGACGGGGCCCAGATGCAGGTTCGCAAGGCGCGATTCGACATCGACGTGGATCACCACGGTGGTGCGCTGCCCGTGCGGGCGTGTGGTGGCGTCGGCGTCCCAGCCGGCGCGCATCAGGCTCAGGAACCCGTCCACCGGGGTCGGGAACGGTGGGGTGGTCTCGGTGAGGTTCTCGGCGTGGGCGCGTTTCCAGTCCGCGACCACCTTGTCCTGATGGGACTGCAGCCCTGCCTGGAATTCGGCGGCCTCCATGGTGGGCAGGGTGATGTGCCAGGTGGTCGAGTGGGGGCCGTGGGTGGTGGTGATCGATCGCGGCGCTTCAGGTTCTGGAACAGGTGCCGGTTCGGCCTCGGGCTCGGGCGCGGGTTCGGGTTGCGGTGCGGGTGGGGGTTCGAGCCGGACCGCTGTGCGGATCTGGGTGACCGTGGCATACCGGGCGAATTGGGCGTAGTGAGCATCGGAGCCGTCAGCGGCGCCGTCGACCACCGCGCCGATCTGATCCACCGACAGCCACCCCTCGCGCATCCCGGCCACACACTGCGGGAACTGTTCGGCGCGTTCGGCGACCGTGGTGAAGGTGTGCGCCGTATGCGGGGAGACCCCGGTTTTGGCGGCCACCAGCGAGGCCACCGAGCGGAAGCCGGTGATGCCGGCCAGCCCGTCGCGGTCGATCTCGGCGATGATCTCCACGATCCGCCCGTCGATGGCGTTGCGCTGCCCCGAGAGCTCCGCGATCTCGGCGAACAACACCTCCAGCCGCTGCGCGGGGGTTACCCCGTCAGCGGCCGAAAGTGTTGCGCTCGTGGACATGACCCCATTCAAACAGAGGCCACCGACAAGTTTTCTCGTCCGAGGTCTCAGGAATCGCTCCGAAAAGGTCAGCACCGGAGGCACTTACAAACAAGTAGGTACTTGCGCCTGGGATGGAACGGCGGGTTTCCTCAGTTCTTGCGTAAGCCACCCGGCCTGGCCGACCACCCCAGTAATGAACGAAAGGCGCACCGATCATGCCCGACATGTCCAGCACAACCGATTCCGTCAACCAGTCCTCCCGCGTGCGCATCGGCATCCAACTGTGGCCCGGGGGTACGCCGGATTACGCGACCTGGCGCCACGCAGTGCAGCACGCCGAGGAGTTGGGCGCCGACGTGGTCTTCGGCTACGACCACCTGCACAAGCCCTTCGTCGACATCGTGGACGGTGTTCCCCATCTGCACGACGAGCAACCAGATGTCAACAACTTCGAAGGATGGACTGCCCTGGCGGCATGGGGTGAGATCACAAGAAAAGCCGAAATCGGTCTCTTGGTATCGGCCGTTCCCTTCCGTAACCCCGACCTGCTCGCCGACATGGCACGAACCGTCGACCACATCAGTGGCGGCCGACTCATCCTCGGACTCGGAACCGGTTGGTACAAGAAGGACTTCGACGTCTACCAGTACGAGTACGGCACGACGAAATCCCGATTCGACTACTTCGAAGCAAGCTTGGAGCGCATCGAGAACCGGCTGCAGCAGTTGAATCCGGCGCCGCTACGCGACATTCCGATCCTCATCGGCGGTGGCGGCGAGCGCCGTACTCTCCCGCTCGTGGCGCGCCACGCCGACATCTGGCACAGCTTCGAACCCATCGAGGAGTTCCGTCGCAAGAACGACGTGCTCAAGGGGCTCGCCGACAAGGCCGGACGTGACGAAGCAGCCATCGAACGCGGGATCAACTGGACAGACGAGAGGACCTCTGACGCCTTTGCGGCCGAGGGTGTCACCCTCTTCACCAGCGAGATTCACCCAGACGAGCACGGATTCGACTTCTCGGAGCTGGAGAGAATGCTCGCATGGCGGGACCGCTGACCGCCCGTCAGGACCGCCCAGGCCCACTGTCACGTCCTCACGGGTTGGCTCGCCCGCGCTCCGATGCGATCCATGTGCTCGTAGCCCCATTCGCACAGCGGCTGCAAGGCTTCGGCAAGACTCTCGCCGAACGGGGTCAACGAGTACTCGACATGAGGGGGAAGCTCCTGGAAGTCCTTGCGGTCGACGATGGAGTCTGCCTCGAGATCTCTGAGTGCCCCGATCAGTACCTTCTCGGTGACGCCGTCGACGAGGCGTCGCAGCTGGCCGAACCGCTGCGGACCGGACACGGCGAGCTGCCACAGCACCAGGAACTTCCAGCGGCCTCCGACAACGGCCAGAGCGGCGTCCAGTCCGCAGTAGAACTCACGCTGAGTCATGTGGGCACACCCCTCTGTTGGTTTCCCTGGACGAGTCAACATCGGGTCCTCACCACGAGGCAAGTACTTACTTTTGGGTAACCGCCCTGGGTCGGTGAGGAGGCCACAGTCGCCTAGAGGCCGCGCAGATCCTTGCGCAGGATCTTGCCGGACGCGGACTTGGGCACCGCATCGATGAAGGCCACCTGTCGCACCTTCTTGTACGGCGCCACCTGCGAAGCAACGAACTCCATGACTGCTGCCTCGTCCAACTCTGCCCCGGACTGCTTGACCACGAAGGCTTTCGGAATCTCCTCTCCGTCTGCGTCGAGCACGCCGACCACAGCGGCGTCGGCGATCTCGGGATGTGTCAACAGCAACGCCTCGAGTTCGGCGGGCGGAACCTGGTAGCCCTTGTACTTGATCAGTTCCTTGAGTCGGTCGACGATGTAGACACAGCCGTCGGCGTCCACGCACGCCATGTCGCCTGTGTGCAGAAAGCCCTCGGCGTCAATGGTTTCCGCGGTCGCCTTGTCGTTGCCCAGATATCCCGCCATCACGTTGGGCCCGCGGAACCACAGCTCCCCGGTCTGGCTGCGACCCGACTCGGGAATGGCGATCTCGGCGCCGGAGGCCGGGTCGATGATCTTGCTGGCGGAATTGGGCACCGTCCAGCCGACCGAACTCAGCGGAGCGCTCACCCCGAACATCTGCTTGCCGCCGTCGGGCGGAGTGCAGTGGCTGACCGGTGACAGCTCGCTCATGCCATAACCCTGCACCACCTGGCAGCCGATCCGTTTCGCGACAGCGTGCCCCAGGTCTTCGTCCAGCGGGGCGGCCCCCGACATCACCACCCGCAGCGACGACAGGTCGTACTGATCGACCACCGGGTGCTTGGCCAGTGCCACCGCCACCGGCGGGGCAATGAAGCCCATGGTGCAGCGGAACTCAGCGATATTGCCCAGGAACGCCTGCAGGTCGAATGACGGCATGACGATCAGACGGGCGCGCGCGTGCAGCGCGGCGTTCAACAGAACCGTCATGCCATAGATGTGGAAGAACGGCAGCACGGCCAGCACCACGTCGTCGGCGGCGATGCCCTGAACAGGGCGGAACTGCGCCACATTCGACACCAGGTTGCGGTGAGTCAGCATGACTCCCTTGGGATTTCCCGTGGTACCCGAACTGTACGGCAGTGCCGCCAGATGAGTGGCGGCGTCGAACTGCACCGCCGGCGCATTCGCGCCGGACGCCAACAGATCATCGGCGCTGGGGTGCCCGCCGGACCCCTCCTGGGCCTCACCCGACCCGTCGAGCACGACGATCTCGCCGGGCGACAACCCGGCCCGTTGCGCACCCTCGGCAGCCTGCGGCAACAGAGCCGAGACGGTGATGAGCATCTTCGCGTGGGCGTCGGTGAGTTGCTTGGCGATGTCCTTGGCGGTGAACAGCGCGTTGACGGTCGTTGCGGTGGCGCCTGCCCGCAGAATGCCGTGGAAGGCAACGGCGAAGCCGGAGCTGTTGGGAGCCAACAGCCCCACCACGTCACCGACTCCGATGCCCCGGTCGGCCAGGGCGCCGGCGAACGCGTCGATGCGCGTCACCAGATCGCGGTAGGTCAGTTCGGCGCCGGTCGGGGCATCCACCATCGCGACCCTGTCGGCGTCGGCCTCGGTCAAGTCGCCGAACAAGTAGTCGTACACACCGGTTTCGGGGATGTCGACCTCGGGGTACGGGCTGGCAAATGTCACGACACTCCTTCGGTTCGCTGGTCGAGTTCTCGGATCAGTGTTTTGGAGGCCACCAGGCGGTAGGAGGTGTCGATCAGCTCGGCCACCTCCGACCAGTCCACGTCGGCGGCGGCCAGGTCGAGACCCAGCCAGCCGGACGGGCCCAGGTACATGGGATAGAAGAACCGCTGGTCCTGCTCGAACGCAGGTCGCTCGGCCTCGGCGGGCTTGATGATGATCGCGTGGTCGTAGCGCATGACGGCCCCGGACTGCTTGGAGCTGCCGCCGTACCAGACAAAACTCTTCGGGGCGTAGAACACGGGTCGGCCGTGGGAGATCTTCTCGAACGCGCCGGGGAAGGCCAGCGCGATCCGCCGCACTTCGGCAAGGCCGAAGTCGTCATCACGAAACATGATCGGATGCGGCATGACCCCAGGTTAGCCAGGCCCGCAGAGGTGTCGGCCCCTTTCGCTAACGTGACACAGGTGAGCTCACCGGAAGAAGAGACCGACCAGTCGACTGCCGACGCGCGCAGGCAGTGGCAGGAGTTGGCCGACGAGGTGCGCGGCCATCAGTTCCGTTACTACGTCAAAGACGCCCCTGTCATCTCCGACGGCGAGTTCGACGCGCTGCTGGGCCGGCTCACCGCCATCGAAGAGCGTTATCCCGAGCTACGCACCCCAGATTCACCCAGTCAGCTGGTCGGCGGTGCCGGCTTTGCCACCGAGTTCGGTTCCGTCGACCACCTCGAGCGCATGCTGTCGCTGGACAACGCCTTCAACGCCGACGAGCTGGCCGCCTGGGCGGTGCGCATCCGCACCGAGGTCGGCGACGACGTTCACTATCTGTGCGAACTGAAGATCGACGGGGTGGCGCTGGCGTTGGTCTACCGCGACGGCCGACTGGAACGCGCCGCCACCCGCGGCGACGGCCGCACCGGTGAGGACGTGACGCTGAACGCGCGCACCATCGAGGACGTCCCGGAGCGGCTGACGGCCAGCGACGAGTACCCCATTCCCGCCGTGCTCGAGGTGCGCGGTGAGGTGTTCTTCCGGGTGGCCGACTTCGAGGCGCTCAACGCCGGCCTGGTGGAGGACGGCAAGCTCCCGTTCGCCAATCCGCGCAACTCGGCGGCGGGCTCTCTGCGGCAGAAGAACCCCGCGGTCACCGCGCGGCGCAAGCTGCGGATGATCTGCCACGGCCTGGGGCACGCTGAGGGCTTCGCGCCGCCGACGCTGCACGACGCGTACCTGGCGCTCAAGGCCTGGGGCCTGCCCGTGTCCACGCACACCGCCAAGGTGCAGGGCATCGAGGCGGTGCAGGAGCGGGTCAGCTACTGGGGGGAGCACCGCCACGACGTCGAGCACGAGATCGACGGCTTGGTGGTCAAGGTCGACGAGGTGGCGCTGCAGCGCCGCCTCGGCGCCACCTCGCGGGCGCCCCGGTGGGCCATCGCCTACAAGTACCCGCCCGAAGAGGCCACCACCAAGCTGCTCGACATCCGCGTCAACGTCGGCCGTACCGGCCGGGTCACGCCCTTCGCCTACATGGAACCCGTGAAGGTGGCCGGCTCCACCGTCGGGCTGGCCACCCTGCACAACGGGTCGGAGGTCAAGCGCAAGGGCGTGCTGATCGGGGACACCGTCGTCATCCGCAAGGCCGGCGACGTCATCCCGGAGGTGCTCGGCCCTGTGGTCGATCTGCGCGATGGCTCCGAAACCGAGTTCGTGATGCCCACCGTGTGCCCGGAATGCGGGACCACTTTGAAACCGGCGAAAGAGGGCGACGCCGACATCCGCTGCCCCAATTCCCGGTCATGCCCCGCGCAGCTGCGGGAGCGCGTGTTCCACGTGGCCGGGCGCGGCGCCTTCGACATCGAGGGGCTGGGCTACGAGGCGGCCACCGCCCTGCTGCAGGCCGGGGTGATCTCCGATGAGGGAGATCTCTTCACCCTGACCGCCGAAGACCTGCTGCGCACCGAGTTGTTCACCACCAAGGCCGGGGAGCTCTCGGCCAACGGCAAGCGTCTGCTGGCCAATCTGGACAAGTCCAAGGCCCAGCCGCTGTGGCGGGTGCTGGTTGCACTGTCCATCCGCCACGTCGGTCCCACCGCCGCCCGCGCGCTGGCCGGAGAGTTCGGCAGCCTCGAGGCCATCACCGAGGCCACCGAGGAACAACTCGCGGCCACCGAAGGGGTGGGACCCACCATCGCCGCCGCCGTCACCGAGTGGTTCACCGTCGACTGGCACTGCGCCATCGTGGACAAATGGCGCGCCGCCGGGGTGCGGATGGCCGACGAACGGGACGCCAGCATCACACGCACCCTGGAAGGCCTGTCGATCGTGGTCACCGGCTCGCTGACCGGGTTCTCCCGAGACCAGGCCAAAGAGGCCATCCTGGTGCGCGGGGGCAAGGCCGCCGGCTCGGTGTCGAAGAAGACGGCCTACGTGGTGGCCGGTGACGCACCCGGCTCCAAATACGACAAAGCCGTCGAACTGGGCGTGCCGATTCTCGACGAAGACGGCTTCCGGGCGTTGCTGGAGAACGGGCCCGACGTTAGTGACGACCAGTGATGGGTACCAGTTGGCAGATATGACTGCCGCCATGAGAGACGCCATCGATGTCGTCGAGGCCATTTCCCGCCAGTTCTCGGCCACCGTGGTGGGTCAGGACTACCTGCGGGAATCGCTGCTGATCGGTCTGCTCGCGGGCGGCCACGTGCTGCTCGAAGGGGTCCCGGGGCTGGCCAAGACCACCGCCGCCCGCACCGTCGCCCACGCCATCTCCGGAGAGTTCCGCCGTATCCAATGCACACCGGATCTGCTGCCCAGCGACATCATCGGCACCCAGATCTACGACTCCTCGGCGCACACCTTCACCACTCAACTGGGTCCGGTGCACAGCAACATCGTGTTGCTCGACGAGATCAACCGTTCCAGTGCCAAGACCCAGAGCGCCATGCTGGAGGCCATGGAGGAACGACAGACCACCATCGCCGGCGTCGATCACCCCACTCCCGAACCGTTCCTGGTGATCGCCACCCAGAACCCGGTGGATCAGGAGGGCACGTATCCGCTCTCGGAGGCGCAGACCGACCGCTTCATGATCAAGGAGGTGCTGCGGTACCCGACGCCGGCCGAAGAAGCGGAGATGATCTTCCGCATGGAGGCCGGGGTCTACGAGGACAACCGAAAGCCCTCCGCCACAGTCACTCTCGACGACATCCGCCGAGTGCAGCACGCTGCCCGGGCGGTCCACATGGACCCGGTGCTGGTGCGCTACGTCACCGAGCTGGTGCACGTCACGCGGCAGCCGGGCCGTCAGCTGCCTGGGCAGTTGGCCCGGCTGGTCGAATACGGTGCCAGCCCTCGGGCCACCATCGCGTTCTGTCGCTGCGCCAAAGCCAAGGCCGTACTGTCGGGACGCGATCACGTGTTGCCGGAAGACATCAGGGCCTTGGCCCACCGTATCCTGCGGCACCGGCTGATCCTGGGCTTCGAGGCGGTCAACGTCGGTGTCACCGCCGAAGACGTGATCGACGCGGTGCTGCAGACGGTCCGGGTGCCCTGAGCGGCGCTGATGGGCAGGCATCTGCAGCGCGCACGATCACACTTCGGCACCGACACCCGCGGCATGCTCGACGGCGGCCGGTATGCCCTGCTGCACACCAGGACCCTGGAACTCGACGAATTGCGACCCTACCTGCCCGGCGATGACGTGCGTGACATCGACTGGAAAGCATCGGCCCGCTCCACCGACGTCTTGGTGAAACGCTTTGTCTCCGAACAGCATCACAAGATCGTCTTGGTCGCCGATGGGGGTCGCAACGTTGGCGCTCTGGCGCCCGGCGGGGAGGTCAAGCGCGACGTCGCCGTCACCGCGATGGGCGCCGTCGGGTTGATCGCCCTGGCGCGCAGCGACGAGGTCGGTATGGTCTACGGCGACGGCCGCGGCGCGGTGTCGATCCGCAGCCGCCGCGGCGAGGCGCACATCGAGAGCCTGCTGGAGCGGTATTACACCCATGGCACCGACAGCCCGAGCGATATCGGCACCCAGCTCGCCCATGTGGCTCGCGCCCACCGCAGCCGGCTGCTGGTGATCGTGGTGTCCGACGAACCCGATGTCACCCCGGCACTGGAGCAGGCTCTGCAACGATTGTCGGGACGTCACGAGGTGCTGTGGTTACTGACCCCCGACATGCCGGCGCTGGGTGGCGACGACCACCGCGACGGATTCGACGTCGCCACCGGGCGTTTCGTCCTCGGCGCAGCCACCCTGGGCGCACGGGTGGCCGATGCCTACCGCGCCGCCGAAGAGCGCCGCACGGTCAACCTGAACAACTTCCTGACCGCCAACCGGATCCCGTTCGCACGGATCGGGGCCAGCGGCGAGATCCGTTCTGCGCTCACCCAACTCAGTCAGGTCTATCGGCATGCCGGCTGACGATCTGCTGCAGTTCGTCGGGGAACCGCCGGCGTACTCGGGGTGGTGGTTGGTGCTCGGCATCGTGGGCGTGCTCGCGGTGACCGGTTGGTACGTCGGGGTGTATGTGGCGACCAGGCCGACGGCACGCGCAGCGGAGCCGCGCGAGCCAGGGGGCATGCGCAGCTGGGTGATCCGCAGGCGCTTCGGCAACGACGTGCGGGACATCGGCCAACGGCACCGCCGCGGTGAACTCACCGGTGTGCAGGCCTGCGCCGAACTGAGCAGCACCCTACGGGCCTTCCTGGCATCGGCCACCGGGGTGCCGACGCCGTACCAGCACGTCGGGGAGATCGCCTCCAGCGGTGTGCCTCTGGTGGCGTCCGCGGCTCCGCTACTCGGCCGGTTGACCACCGCGCAGTTCGACCCGGCGGCCACCGCCGACGTGGCGGCGCTCGAACGCCAGGCCCAGGAGGTGATCGCGGCGTGGCACTGAACTGGTGGCCGGTGACCCTGGTGGGACTCGCCGCGCTGATCGTTGTGGCCGCGGCGGTGTGGACGGCGCCCTTCGCCACCGACCGCAAACACGTCCGGCACCTGGCCAACGTCGCCCGCTTGACCGCCCTGCCGGAGTACGTCCGGGCCTACCGCATCTACGTCGCCTCCCTGGCGACCGCGCTGGTACTGCTGATCGTGACATTCGCTGCGGCGGTGGTGGCCGGTGCCCGACCGACCGGGCTGCCCGAAGCCGCCCGGGCATTCGACGCCGCCTACCCGCAGGACACGATGCTGTGCCTGGGACAGCCTGTCACCGACCCGGCCAGCGCGCAGTTCCTCGGCTACTACGCCGGTCTCGCGCAGTCCTATGACCGGCAACGGCTGGGACTGACGTCGCAGACGCTGCGCGTCATCCCGCTGACCCGCGACCACACCTACGTCACCGACCGACTGCAGGGTCTGGCGCGTCTGGCCCGCATCCAGCAGCAGGTCGACAGCGGTGCCGCGGTCTCGGATGCCGAGCGCGCCGAACTGCAGGCGCGGGCCGGTGAATTCTCCCGCAATATCGACTACATCGATTACCGGCGCAGCGTCGCAGACGTGCTGGCCCTGTGCCTCAGCGGTTTTCCCGACGATGTCACTGCCCCGCGGCGCCAGCTCGTGTACTTCGGGCCCAGCTCGCTGGGGGCGGCCTCCGACACCAGACGGTCGCTGTTCACTGCCGAGGCGCTCGAGCAACTCGCCCGCGACGCGGACGTGCAGATCAACGTCGTCGCGCGAGCCGATGTGGTGGACTCCGCCGAGTCCACGGACGCGCTGCGCGGGCTGGCCGAATCCACCGGCGGCACCCTGACGCTGTACAACCCGTCCGCGGACGCGCTCGCCGGACCGGGCCTGGATCCGGTGCTCGCAGCGCAACTCGACGGCATCCGCGATCATCCGCCCACCGTCGTCCTGCCCGACGGCCGGCTGGTCACCAGCGCGGCGTGGGACACCCCGCAGCCTGCGCTGATCGCGGCGGCGGTGGCCGCCGTGCTGTTGAGTCTGACGTTGGTGGTGTTGCGCCGATGACGTTCGCACCGGTCGGTTCGACGACCCTGATCCTGGTGATCGCCACCGTGGTGCTCCTCCTGCGGCTGCTGGCGCTGTACCGCGTCTGGGCGCAGCCACGCTCGCGCGGTCGGTGGCAGGCGCTGGCGCGGTGGGCCGGGCTGACGACCGCGGCGCTGCTGCTGGTCGGGGCGGCCGCTCGGCCCGGCGTCGACGCCGACCGCGAGGTGGGGGCCGACGCATCCGCCGCCGCGGGGCCCAACATATTCCTGGTGGTGGACCGCTCGGCCGAGTCGCCTGTGATCGACATGCGCGCGCAGCTCACCGGTGTGCTCGACGAGTACCCCCGCGCCCGCGTCGCCCTCATTTCGTTTGCCACCAGCGCCACCGTCGACTGGCCGCTGTCCGAGGACGTGGCGAGTCTGCGGTCGGTGATCGGCGGGCTGACGGCGTATGTGCCGACTGTGCCGGACCCGCAGCTGCAGGCCAATGCGTTCGCGGCCCGCGATGTACTGCGTAGCAAGATCGACACTGCCGCAACGCAGTACCCGGGCACGCCGAATCTGGTGTTCTACTTCGGCACCGGCGATCCCGACTCGGTGGTGTCTCGCGGCGCGTTCGATCTGGCGCCGGGATCGGTGGCCGGTGGTGCGGTTTTCGAGTACCAGCCCGCGGACCCGGCCCGGTTGCAGGAGATCGCCGACCAGCTCGGGGTGCCGCTCGGTACGGCGCTACCGGACATCGGGGACGCCGCGTCTGTCGAGTCGGTGCAGGTGGCTGACCGACACGAATTCTATTGGGCGGCTGCGCTGTTGGCGGCGCTGCTGCTACTCGCCGAGATTGCCTTCACCCTGCGTGAGTATCACCGGAACAGGCTGCGACGATGAGCAGGCGCCGCCTCGTGCTGTACTCGGCGCCGTTGTGCATCGTGGTGCTGCTGATCAGTATCAAGATGATCAGCGTGGTGGTGCTCGGGGGCTCGGCGCGCGACGACTTCGCCCGCCACGACATCGGGGCACTGGACGCCGACGTGTCCTCGTTGCAGATCCTCGACATCATCGAGCCGGGCACCACCGCGTTCGCCGCGGGTACGGCCGACGTCCTGGCCGGCCGGCTTCCCGATGCCGAGCAGTCGTTCACCGAGGCGCTGGGACATGCCGACTCCTGTCCGGCGCGGGTGAACCTGCTGCTGGTGCGAGAGACGCTGGGGGATCTGGCGTTTCGTGACGGTCAGCGTGACGCGGCCATCGCGCGGTACCGGGACGCCCTGGCGGTGGCCCAAGAGGCCCAGCCGGGGTGTTTCGCGGGCAATGACGACCCCGAGGAACAGCGCCGCGCCGTGCGGGCCGATGCCGTGGCGCGATTGGAGGGCAAGCTCGCGCTGGTGCAGGGGCCGGCCCTGGCGCCACCACCTCCGCCGCCGGCGGTCGCGCCGCCGCCACCTCCGCCGGCCGGCGCCACGGTCGAGGAACCGGCGCAGCCGGATGAACCGCCCGAGCCGCGCACCCTGGGGCCCGGCGACCCGCAAGACCTGTTGCGGCGTCTGCTCGATGACGCCAACTCGGCGGGTGACGGCCGGGAATGAGTGGAAGTCGCTGTTGGCCTGGCGGGGGGATGAGCGAACTCGGCAGGTGACGGCCGGGAATGAGTGGAGGTCGCTGTTGGCCTGGCGGGGGGATGAGCGAACTCGGCGGGTGACGGCCGGGAGTGACCCTCAGCGCAGGATGGTCGCCACGATGCCGGCCAGATACCCGAGCCGGGCCACCTCGGAGGGGCGGAAGTCGGGGCCGCCGGGGCGCCCGAGGATCACCGCGACGTGCGGGTCGCCCAGCGGGGCGGCGGCCAACGTCGTGTCGAAGTCGCGCCACACCTGAGGCACCCAGTCGGCGGTGCCGTCGAGCACCGTCGCACGCTCCAACGGCAACCATGGGGCTGACTGCGCCTGCGTCTCCGGGGCTGCCGGGCTGCCCACCACCCGCTCGATCCCGGCTTCGCTGTGGCGGGCCACCGTGCACCAGCCCACCCGCAGCACCCGCGGGGCCTCGTCTGCCAGCACCTGCAGCTTGCCCGCCGGCGGTGCCGCGGCGATGTGGTCGATGAGCTCCAGTTCGCGGTGCGCCTCCAGCAGCCCGGTGTGCGGGCGGATGCTGTCCACGCGAATGCCCTCGAGCCGCTCGGCCGCGGTGATCAGCATGTCGGGCATGGCGCCGGGCGGGAGGTCCACCACCAGGTCGTCGATGGCGTAACCCGAGGTGCGCTCCACCACGTCGAGGGACAGGATGTCGGCGCCCACCGACCCGAGCGCGACGGCCAGAGAGCCGAGGCTGCCCGGTCGATCGTCCAGCTGGACCCGCAGCAGATACGAAGGCACGCGCAACACTGTCGCACAGTGTCGTTTTTTTGGCCGACTGCGTGGGCCTACTCCGGGCGCAGGT
Organism: Mycolicibacterium tokaiense; assembly: GCF_010725885.1. Classification (NCBI taxonomy): domain Bacteria; kingdom Bacillati; phylum Actinomycetota; class Actinomycetes; order Mycobacteriales; family Mycobacteriaceae; genus Mycobacterium; species Mycolicibacterium tokaiense. Next base: position 4,023,601 of record NZ_AP022600.1, read on the forward strand.
CGACGCCTTTTACATCTGTAGGCTGGTCACCCGTGTCCCAGATCTCCCGAGATGACGTGGCCCACCTGGCCCGACTGGCCCGACTGGCGCTGACCGACGACGAACTGGACAGCTTCTCCGGTCAGCTGGATGCGATTCTCGAGCACGTCAGCCGCATTCAGGCCGTCGACGTCACCGATGTCGCGCCCACCGGAAACCCGCTGAAGGAAGTGAACGTCACCCGTCCCGACGTGGTGGGGCCCTGCCTGACCCAGGAGGAGGCGCTGGCCGAGGCGCCCAACGCCGTCGACGGCCGCTTCGCCGTTCCGCAGATCCTGGGGGAGAGCCAGTGACCGACCTGATCCGCCATACCGCCGCCGAGCTGGCCGACGGTATCGCCGCCAAAGAGTTCTCGTCTGCCGAGGTCACGCAGGCGCACCTGGACCAGATCGAGGCCACCGACCAGCGGTATCACGCGTTCCTGCACGTGGCCGCCGACAAGGCATTGGCCGCCGCGGCCGAGGTCGATGCTGCCGTCGCCGCCGGCGAGCAGCTGCCGTCGGCGCTGGCCGGTGTCCCGCTGGCACTCAAAGATGTGTTCACCACCACCGACATGCCCACCACCTGTGGCTCCAAGATCCTCGAGGGGTGGACCTCGCCGTACGACGCCACCGTCACCGCCAAGCTGCGCGCGGCCGGCATCCCGATCCTGGGCAAGACCAACATGGACGAGTTCGCCATGGGCAGCTCGACGGAGAACTCGGCGTTCGGCCCCACCCGCAACCCGTGGGACACCGACCGGGTGCCCGGCGGGTCCGGCGGCGGCAGCGCCGCGGCGCTGGCGGCATTCCAGGCGCCGCTGGCCATCGGCACCGACACCGGCGGGTCGATCCGTCAGCCCGCCGCCCTGACGGCCACCGTCGGCGTCAAGCCCACCTACGGCACCGTGTCGCGGTACGGCCTGGTGGCGTGTGCGTCGTCGCTGGACCAGGGCGGGCCGTGCGCCCGCACGGTGCTCGACACCGCACTGCTGCATTCCGTCATCGCCGGGCACGATCCGCGGGATTCGACGTCCGTCGACGCCGCGGTGCCCGACGTCGTGGCCGCCGCCAGGGCCGGCGCCACCGGCGATCTGTCCGGGGTGCGGATCGGAGTGGTCAAGCAACTGCGCCAGGGGGAGGGCTACCAGCCGGGGGTGCTGGCCTCCTTCAACGCGGCGGTGGAGCAGCTCAGTGCGCTCGGCGCCGAGGTCAGCGAGGTGGACTGCCCCAACTTCGATCACTCGATGGCGGCCTACTACCTGATCCTGCCGTCGGAGGTGTCGTCCAACCTGGCGCGCTTCGACGCCATGCGGTACGGCCTGCGCGTCGGCGATGACGGCACCCACAGCGCCGAAGAGGTGATGGCGCTCACCCGCGCCGCCGGCTTCGGCCCAGAAGTCAAGCGCCGCATCATGATCGGAACGTACGCGCTGTCGGCGGGTTACTACGACGCGTACTACAACCAGGCGCAGAAAGTTCGCACCCTGATCGCCGGCGACCTGGACGAGGCGTACAAGAAGGTGGACGTGCTGGTCTCACCGGCCACACCGTCGACCGCGTTCCGCCTGGGGGAGAAGGTCGACGACCCGCTGGCGATGTACCTGTTCGACCTGTGCACCCTGCCGCTGAACCTGGCGGGCCACTGCGGCATGTCGGTGCCGTCAGGCCTCTCGCCCGACGACAGCCTTCCGGTGGGGCTGCAGATCATGGCACCCGCGCTGGCCGATGACCGGCTCTACCGTGTGGGCGCCGCGTACGAGGTGGCTCGCGGTGCGCTGCCGACCGCAGTCTGAGAGGGCAGGATAGAAGCATGCGTATTGGAGTTCTGACCGGCGGGGGCGACTGTCCTGGACTCAACGCCGTCATCCGGGCGGTGGTCCGGACCAGCGATGCGCGGTACGGCTCGCAGGTCGTGGGGTTCCTGGACGGTTGGCGGGGGCTGCTGGAGGATCGTCGGATCCAGCTCGCCAACGACGACCGCAACGACCGCCTGCTCGCCAAGGGCGGCACCATGCTGGGCACCGCCCGCACCAACCCGGACACGCTGCGCGCCGGCCTCGACCGGATCAAGCAGACGCTGGAGGACAACGGGATCGACGTACTGATCCCGATCGGCGGCGAGGGCACGCTCACGGCTGCCAGCTGGCTGGCCGACGAAGGGGTGCCGGTGGTCGGTGTCCCGAAGACCATCGACAACGACATCGACTGCACCGACGTGACATTCGGTCACGACACCGCACTGACCATCGCCACCGAGGCCATCGACCGCCTGCACAGCACCGCAGAATCGCATCAGCGGGTGATGCTGGTGGAGGTGATGGGTCGCCACGCCGGCTGGATCGCCCTGAACGCGGGCCTGGCCTCCGGTGCCCACATGACGCTGATCCCGGAGCAGCCCTTCGATGTCGAAGAGGTCTGCCGACTGGTGAAACGACGCTTCCAGCGCGGAGATTCACATTTCATCTGTGTGGTGGCCGAGGGTGCCAAGCCGGCCGAGGGGTCGATGCAGCTGCTGCAGGGCGGCATGGACGAGTTCGGTCACGAGCGCTTCACCGGGGTGGCCCAGCAGCTGGCCGTCGAGGTGGAGAAGCGGATGAACAAAGAGGTGCGCACCACGGTGCTGGGCCACGTCCAGCGTGGCGGCACCCCCACGCCGTACGACCGGGTGCTCGCCACCCGCTTCGGGGTCAACGCCGCCGACGCAGCGCATGCCGGTGAGTACGGGATGATGGTGTCGCTGCGGGGCCAGGACATCGGCCGGGTGCCGCTGGCTGACGCCACCAAGCAACTCAAACTGGTGCCCCAGAGCCGTTACGACGATGCGGCGGCGTTCTTCGGCTGAGGGCCGCACCATTAGGATCGACGCATGACTGTCGCCACCGCTGAACTGCTCGACTACGACGAGGTGATCGCCAAGTACGACCCCGTACTGGGCCTCGAGGTGCACGTCGAGCTGTCCACCGCGACCAAGATGTTCTGCCCGTGCTCCACCACCTTCGGCGCCGAGCCCAACACCCAGGTCTGCCCTGTGTGCCTGGGTATGCCGGGCGCCCTGCCGGTGCTCAACGAGGCCGCCGTGGAGTCGGCCATCCGGATCGGCCTGGCGCTCAACTGCAGTATTGCGCCGTGGGGCCGGTTCGCGCGGAAAAACTACTTCTACCCCGACCAGCCGAAGAACTACCAGATCAGCCAGTACGACGAACCGATCGCGGTCAACGGCTACCTGGACGTGCCGCTCGACGACGGCAGCACCTGGCGGGTGGAGATCGAACGCGCCCACATGGAAGAGGACACCGGCAAGCTCACCCACCTGGGCAGCGAGACCGGCCGCATCGCCGGCGCCACCACCTCGCTGGCCGACTTCAACCGTGCGGGTGTGCCGCTGATCGAGATCGTCACCAAGCCGATCGAGGGCACCGGCGCGCGGGCCCCGGAGATCGCCCGCGCCTACGTCACCGCACTGCGCGACCTGCTGCGTGGCCTCGACGTCTCCGACGTCCGGATGGATCAGGGCTCGATGCGCTGCGATGCCAATGCGTCACTGAAACTCAAGGGCGCCAAGGAGTTCGGTACCCGCACCGAGACCAAGAACGTCAACTCGCTCAAGAGTGTCGAGGTTGCGGTGCGCTACGAGATGCGCAGGCAGGCAGCGGTTTTGGAGGCGGGCGGCACCGTCACCCAGGAGACCCGGCACTTCCACGAGGACGGCTACACCAGCCCAGGCCGCGCCAAGGAAACCGCGGAAGACTACCGGTACTTCCCCGAGCCCGACCTCGAGCCGGTGGCTCCCAGCGACGAACTGGTGGAGCGGTTGCGCGCCACCATTCCCGAGCTGCCCTGGTTGGCGCGCAAGCGGATTCAGCAGGACTGGGGCATCTCCGACGAGGTGATGCGCGATCTGGTGAACAACGGCGTCATCGAACTGGTGACGGCGACCGTGTCTGCCGGCGCGTCCAGCGAGTCCGCGCGCGCCTGGTGGGGCAACTTCCTGGTGCAGAAGGCCAACGAGAGTGGTGTCGAGGTTTCGGCGCTACCCATCACACCGGCGCAGGTGGCCGCGGTGGTCAAGCTCGTCGATGAGGGCAAGTTGTCCAACAAGCTGGCCCGGCAGGTGGTCGAAGGTGTGCTCGCCGGCGAAGGCGAGCCCGAGGCGGTCATGACCGCCCGCGGCCTGGCGCTGGTCCGCGACGACTCCCTGATCCAGGCCGCCGTGGACGAGGCGCTGGCGGCCAACCCCGACATCGCCGAGAAGATCCGCGGCGGCAAGGTGCAGGCCGCCGGCGCGATCGTCGGGCAGGTCATGAAGGCCACCAAGGGCCAGGCCGACGCCGCGCGGGTGCGTGAGCTGGTGTTGGCGGCGTGCGGAGCCGGCTGACGTTCTAGGTGCCGCCGTAGCGTTCGGTCCTGATGCGCATCGGATCATGTCCGGCGCTCACCAGCAACGACGCGGCGCGCTCTACGAAACCCGTTGAGCCGCAGACGTACACCGAGGGCCGCAGGGGCGCGCCGATGGTGTGGGCAGCCACCGCGGCCGCGTTGATGCGGCCGGCGGTGGCGGTGTACTGCCAGTGCACCTGCACGCCGTCGGTCGCGGCGAGCTCGTCGGCGAAATACGCGTGTTCGCGGGTGCGCACCGAATAGAACAGGCGCATCTGCGCCGTGCTCCCCGAATCCCGGTGCGCCCGCACCATCGCCGTCAGCGGCACCACCCCGGAGCCGCCTGCGATCAGTTGGACGGCCTCGGATTGGGTGGGGCGCCAGACGAAGTAACCCCCGATGGGCCCTCTGATCTCCATCTGATCACCGGGGCGCACGTCGTCGACCAGGTAGGGCGACACCTCCCCGTCGGGGAGACGGTCGACGGCCAGTTCCACCTGCTGCGCGGGTCCATAGGAGGCCAGTGAGTAGGAGCGCACCGCTTGGTACCCGTCCTCGGCGGTCAGTCGCACATCAACGTGCTGTCCGGCCAGGCTGCCCGGCCAGCCGGGCACGTGCAAGGTCAGCAGGGCTCCGTCGGGGGTCGCCCGCCGTGAGTCGGCGACCGTCGCGGTGTACCACGTGGCGCTCACCAGTAGCGCTGCTCCTGCCACGGATCGCCGTAGGTGTGGTAGCCGTTCTGCTCCCAGAACCCGGGGTCGTCGTCGGGCTGCAGGACGATGCCCCTGACCCACTTGGCGCTCTTCCAGAAGTACAGGTGCGGCACCAGCAGCCGCACCGGGCCGCCGTGCTCGGGCTCCAGCGGCTCGCCGTCGAACTCGTAGGCCAGCCAGGCCTGCCCGTCGAGCAGATCGGCCAGCGGGATGTTGGTGGTGTAACCGCCGTAGGAATGCACCATGGTGTAGTCGTCGGACGTCGAGACGCCGGCGAAGATCTCCGCCAGGGACACGCCGCGCCACTGAGTGCCGAGCTTGGACCATCGGGTGACGCAGTGGATGTCGGTGTGGACGTCCTCTGCGGGCAGCGCGGTGAACTCGTCCCAGGACCAACTCTGCAGCGGACCCGACCTGTCGGCGATCACGAACTGCCATTCGGTGAGCTCGATCTGCGGTGTCGGACCGGCCGAGAGCACGGGGAAGTCCGTCGTCAGATACTGCCCGGGCGGTAGTTCGGGTTCCGATTCGCGCCTGCGGGCACCGAACCCGCGGGAGATGACTGCCACCGGATCATTATCAGGTGATCTCGGCCTCGCTGCGCGGGAAGCCGCCCCCCTGCGGGAACAGCGGGAACACCACGTCGTCGAGCCGGCCGGCATCACCTTCGGTCTTGTTGACCGTTGCTGCCCAGACGTTTCCGTCGCCGGACAGCTGCAACGCCCACGCGTGCCCGTGCTCGTCCTGGCGCACCACCTCGGGTTCGCCGGTGACCGCGCCGGTGCCCTGCGCCAATCGCACCGCGACCGTCTGCTTGGTGTTCACCAGGTTCACCAGCACCGTGCCTTCGAGCGCGGCGCAGCCGGCCACTCCGGGCTTGGCCGGCCACTCCCACACCGTCGAGACCTGGGAGTCCTTGGTGACACGCTGGAGCCGATCGGCGGTGGGGGTGCGATCGGTGACGTAGAGCGCGCCGTCTGCCGGGTCGACGCACATGCCCCCGGCGGCGCCCATCCCGGACATGGCCGTGGTGGTGGGCGCCTGGTCCACCGTGGTGGGTTGTTCGATGCGCAGTACCTTGCCGGCCAACGACGCCGGATCGGCGGCTGCGGCCGGGTCACCCGCATTGCCGGTCTGCACCAGCAGGGTGGTCGGGCTGGTGAACACCAGCGAGCCCGCGTTCCCGGTGGCGCCCTTGGGAATCCCCGTCAAGATGTCTTTCGGGACATCGCCGTCCGCGATGCGGACCACCCGGTTGTCGGTCGGGGTGCTGATGTAGGCGTACATCAACCGGTCCTGCGAGTACGTGGGGGACTTGACGATGTCGAGCAGCCCGCCGTCACCGGAGCCGTCCACCGGGATGGTCAGAAACACCTTCGGCTCGGCGCTGATCGACACTTCCTTGACCGCACCCGTGGTGCGCTCGGCCACCAGGGCGGTCTTGCCGTCCCCGCCCATGATCAGGCCGCTGGTGCTCTCCAGACAGCCCTGCATGACGCCGGGGGCCGGGCACTCCTTGGGGAAGGGCTTGGCCGGCAACGGAGGCGGCGGAGGAGGCGTCGTCGGAGGCGGCGGTGCCATCTGCGGCTCGGTGGTGAACGGCTGGGACTGGGCGTCGTCGAATCGGGCGCAGCCGGTGGCCAGAACCAGTGTGGCCGCCAGCCCCACACACGAGGCCGTCAGCACCCGCCGTTTCCGTGACGAGGTGCTCGCCCGCCGGTTCACCATGCCAGCCAGGTTACGGATTGTTCGCACCTGTTCGCCACGCCCGGGCGGCCCGCCCAGGACCCAGCCAGGGAAACGTCATCAATTCGGCATGTAAAAGCGCCGCTCAAATCCCGGGATCCTGGGATTTTGGTCTTACCCTGGCAGCCGTGACGAGTGCAGCGAACGACCCACTCTGGCAGCGGCCCGACACCGCGACCGGTTCTGCCGGAAGCACGGGTACTTCCAAGCCGGGTTCGGCCAGCCTGGTCGACCCCGAGGACGACCTGCCATCGGCGACCTACGGTGGCGATTTCGAAACCACCACCATTCCCCATTACGGCGAGTATCCCTCGTCGCACGGCGGGCAGTCCGTGCCGCAGGCTTCCCCGTACGGGTCCGTGGGGTACAGCAGTCAGCCGCCCAGTGCCGGACTCGGGGTGCTCAGCGATCCGGAACCGCTGCCCTACGTGCAGCCGCAGGCGGCCCGCGGCCCGATGATCGGGCCCACCGAGATCGAGCCCGAGGACTACGACCGGGCCCGCAGAGAGAACCGCCGCGGCACCCAGGACCTGGGTCTGATGGTCCTGCGCGTCGGGTTCGGCGCCCTGATGATCGTGCACGGCCTGCAGAAGCTCTTCGGCTGGTGGGGCGGCAGCGGGCTGGGTGGCTTCCAGCAGTCCATCGAGGGCCTGGGATACCAGCACGCGGACATCCTCACCTATGTGGCGGCGGGTGGGCAGGTTGCCGCCGGTGTGCTGCTGGTGCTGGGGCTGTGCACGCCGGTGGCCGCCGCCGGCGCCCTGGCGTTCCTGGTCAACGGCCTACTGGCTGCCATGTCCGAGCAGGGTGGGCTGGCGTTCTTCCTGCCCGGCGGTCAGGAATTCCAGATCACGCTGATCGTCATCGCGGTGACGCTCATCCTGGCCGGCCCGGGGCGCTACGGATTCGACGCGGGCCGCGGTTGGGCGCGCCGGCCGTTCATCGGATCAGTGGTGGCACTGTTGCTCGGCGTTGGGGCCGGAGTCGCGGTGTGGGTGCTGCTCAACGGCGCCAACCCGTTGGGCTGATCTACTTGTAGGGGTTGGGCACCCGGCCCCCGCTGGCCTCGGTCAGCAGTGGCAGCGTCGCGAACGTCACCGCGGGCAGCCGCAGCGTGCTGCCGTCGGTGAGCTGGGCGCGGGCCCACGCGCTCTTGACGAACCGCAGCCCCTCGATCTCCTCCCATGCCACCGTCCTGCTGCCCAGCAGGGAGCGGGCGGTGACGCCGGTGCGGTCGGCCACGGTGCGCCAGCGCACGACACACGCCGACAGCACCAGCGGCAGCAGCAGCACCGGAGCAGTCCACGGCCAGCTCAGCACCGGGATCAGCAAGCCCAGGGTGAAGAATCCGACTGCAAAGTGCGCCATCTGCGACATCCGGATCACGGTCGGTTTGTCGGTTCGCGCAGATGGAGAAGTCACGTCTACCATCCTCCCACTTCTGGGTCGCGGTCCAAATTTGACTCATCAGCTGTGCGGAAGCTAACGTCACGTGTTATGCGTCTTCTCGGCATGCTCGTAGTAATTGGTCAGCGCGTTGGTGCGTGACCGCTTTTAGCTACTCGCACCGCCAACGCGCAACCCTCGGACAGCACCTCGCTGACGGGGGTTTTTTGTTGCCTGCCGACCGGATTCGCACGTAAGTAACCCGACAAGATGACTACAGAGGACACCGTGAGCGCACCCACGAAGCGACCACCGGACCCCGCCGCGCCCAAGCCGGCGAACGGAACCCCGGTGCATGCTGGTAAGCCCGCAGTCAACAACGCCCCGAAAAGGGTTGCGCCGCATCAGCTCACCGGTGCCCAGTCGGTAGTCCGCTCACTCGAGGAACTCGACGTCGACGTCATCTTCGGGATTCCCGGCGGCGCTGTGCTGCCGGTGTACGACCCGCTGTTCGACTCGCAGAAGCTGCGCCATGTGCTGGTCCGCCACGAGCAGGGCGCCGGCCACGCGGCCAGCGGTTACGCCCACGCCACCGGCAAGGTCGGCGTCATGATGGCCACCTCCGGCCCCGGCGCCACCAACCTGGTGACCCCGCTGGCCGACGCCCAGATGGACTCGATCCCCGTCGTCGCCATCACCGGTCAGGTGGGCCGTGGATTGATCGGCACCGACGCGTTCCAGGAAGCCGACATCTCCGGCATCACCATGCCGATCACCAAGCACAACTTCCTGGTCCGCGACGGCAACGACATCCCCCGGGTGATGGCCGAGGCCTTCCACATCGCCCGGTCGGGGCGCCCGGGCGCGGTGCTGGTGGACATCCCCAAGGACATCCTGCAGGGCGAATGCACCTTCAGCTGGCCGCCGGAGATGGACCTGCCCGGCTACAAGCCGAACACCAAGCCGCACAGCCGCCAGATCCGTGAGGCGGCCAAGCTGATCGCCGCCGCCCGCAAGCCCGTGCTGTACGTCGGCGGCGGCGTCATCCGCGGCGAGGCACACGAGCAGCTGCTGGATCTGGCCGAGCTGACCGGCATCCCGGTGGTCACCACGCTGATGGCGCGCGGGGCGTTCCCGGACAGCCATCCGCAGAACCTGGGCATGCCGGGTATGCACGGCACGGTGGCCGCGGTGGCTGCCCTGCAGAAGAGCGATCTGCTGATCGCTCTGGGCACCCGCTTCGACGACCGCGTGACCGGCAAGTTGGACTCGTTTGCGCCGGAGGCGAAGGTCATTCACGCCGACATCGACCCCGCCGAGATCGGCAAGAACCGGCACGCCGACGTCCCTATCGTCGGCGACGTCCGCAACGTGATCACCGATCTGATCGAGGCATTGCGCTCGGAGGGGATCGGGTCGGCATCGCTGAACATGGCGAACTGGTGGGAGTACCTGTCCACGGTTCGCTCGACCTACCCGTTGAGTTACGCCCCCCAGAGCGACGGCAGCCTGAGCCCCGAGTACGTCATCTCCAAGCTGGGTGAGATCGCCGGACCCGACGCGGTGTACGTGGCCGGGGTGGGGCAGCATCAGATGTGGGCGGCGCAGTTCGTCAAGTACGAGAATCCCCGAACCTGGCTGAACTCCGGCGGTCTGGGCACCATGGGCTTCGCCGTCCCGGCGGCCATGGGCGCCAAGTTCGCCCGGCCTGAGGCCGAGGTGTGGGCCATCGACGGCGACGGCTGCTTCCAGATGACCAATCAGGAGCTGGCCACCTGCGCCATCGAGGGTGCCCCGATCAAGGTGGCACTGATCAACAACGGCAACCTGGGGATGGTTCGACAGTGGCAGACGTTGTTCTATCAAGAGCGCTACAGCCAGACCGATCTGTCCACCCACACCCGCCGCATCCCCGATTTCGTCAAGCTCTCCGAGGCGCTGGGGTGTGTCGGATTGCGTTGCGAGCGTGAGGAAGACGTCGAGGAGGTGATCAACCAGGCCCGGGCCATCAACGACCGACCGGTGGTGATCGAGTTCGTCGTCGGCAAGGACGCGCAGGTGTGGCCCATGGTGGCAGCCGGCGTGAGCAATGACGAGATCCAAGCCGCGCGCGGCATCCGCCCGCTGTTCGGTGACGTGGAAGAAGGGCACGCCTGATGGCCACCACCCACACACTCAGCGTGCTGGTCGAGGACAAACCCGGCGTGCTGGCCCGCGTGGCCGCACTGTTCTCGCGACGCGGCTTCAACATCCAGTCGCTGGCGGTCGGTGCCACTGAGCAGAAGAACCTCTCGCGGATGACCATCGTGGTCTCGGTGGAGGATTTTCCGCTGGAGCAGATCACCAAGCAGCTCAACAAGTTGATCAACGTGATCAAGATCGTCGAGCAGGACGAGGAGAATTCGGTCTCCCGCGAGTTGGCTCTGATCAAGGTGCGCGCCGACGCGGCCACCCGCGGACAGATCATCGAAGCTGTCAATTTGTTCCGGGCAAAAGTGGTGGATGTGTCCGCGGAGTCACTCACCGTCGAGGCCACGGGCACGCCCGGTAAGCTCGAGGCGCTGCTGCGCCTGTTGGAGCCCTACGGCATCCGCGAAATCGCCCAGTCCGGAATGGTCACTCTGGCGCGCGGCCCGCGCGGCATCGGCAAATAAGCGCGCATAGCGAACAGGAAGAGAGAGAAGTAACAGTGGCAGTTGAGATGTTCTACGACGACGATGCAGACCTGTCGATCATCCAGGGACGCAAGGTCGGCGTCATCGGCTACGGCAGCCAGGGGCATGCGCATTCGCTGTCGCTGCGCGACTCGGGCGTCGACGTCAAGGTGGGCCTGCGTGAGGGATCGAAGTCCCGCGAAAAGGTCGAAGAGCAGGGCCTGGCTGTCGACACCCCGGCCGAAGTGGCCAAGTGGGCCGACGTGATCATGCTGCTGGCGCCGGACACCGCGCAGGCCGAGATCTACTCCAGCGACATCGAGCCCTACCTCGAGGACGGCAACGCGCTGCTCTTCGGCCACGGCCTCAACATCCACTTCGGCCTGATCAAGCCTCCGGCCAACGTGACCGTCGGCATGGTCGCCCCCAAGGGCCCCGGCCACCTGGTGCGCCGCCAGTTCGTCGACGGCAAAGGTGTGCCCGCGCTGATCGCCATCGCCCAGGACCCCAAGGGTGAGGGCCAGGCGCTCACGCTGTCCTACGCCAAGGCCATCGGCGGTGCCCGCGCCGGCGTCATCAAGACCGACTTCAAGGAAGAGACCGAGACCGATCTCTTCGGCGAGCAGGTGGTGCTCTGCGGCGGCACCGAGGAGCTGGTGAAGGCCGGCTTCGACGTCATGGTCGAGGCGGGTTACGCCCCCGAGATGGCGTACTTCGAGGTGCTGCACGAGCTCAAGCTGATCGTCGACCTGATGTACGAAGGCGGCATCGCGCGGATGAACTACTCCATCTCCGACACCGCTGAGTTCGGCGGCTACATCACCGGCCCGCGCATCATCGACGACGCCACCAAGGACCGCATGCGGGCCGTGCTGAAGGACATCCAGGACGGTACCTTCGTCAAGCGCCTGGTCGCCAACGTCGAAGGTGGCAACAAGGAGCTCGAAGAGCTGCGCAAGAAGAACGCCGAGCACCCCGTCGAGGTCACCGGCAAGAAGCTGCGCGACCTGATGAGCTGGGTCGACCGGCCGATCACCGAAACGGCTTAAGCACCACGCGATTTCGGCGCGCTGGTAACCGCACAGCGGTTACCAGCGCGCCGACTTCGTTTTTCAGCCGGCGCCGCCTGCGCCGCCCGCGCCTCCGGCGGCGCCGTCGTCGGGAGACTGCCCGGGGCTGCCCGCCGTGCCCGGTGCTCCGCCGCCGCTGACCCCGCCGCTTCCTCCGGTGCCGCCCCCGACATCGGCGTTCCCCTTCCCGCCGGTTCCGCCATTACCGCCATTGCCGTTTCCGGCACCTCCCTGGCCGCCTCTGCCGCCGGTGCCCCCGACGCCCGGTCGGTCGACATCGATCTCGCCCACCCCAGTGTCGCCACCGCTGCCTCCGGCACCGCCGGTGCCGCCGAGTCCCGCGGTGGCACCTGTTCCGCCGGTGCCACCGGTACCACCAGTACCACCTCTGCTGATCACGGCCGGGTCCTGCGGGGTTCCGGCGCCCGCGCCGCCGGTGCCGCCGCGACCGCCGGTACCTCCGTCGCCGCTGGTTCCGCCGCCGGCTCCACCGGCGCCACCTCGGCCGCCGCCGCCGCCGATGGGTGAGTTCAGTGCGAAGTCGATTCCGGGACTTCCCGTGCCACCCTCGCCGCCGCTACCGCCGTCGCCGTCTGCCCCGTCTGCCCCTGCGGGGCCGAATGTTCCTTGCAGTCCGCTGCCGCCGCCGGCTCCACCGAACCCTCCTGCGCCACCACCGCCGCCGGTTCCCCCGGTGCCACCGTTGACGTTCTCCCCGACGAGGGCGCCGCTGCCACCGTTGGTGCCGCCCGTCCCGCCGGTGCCCCCCGTGCCGCCGGACTGCCCGGCGCCACCAACGCCGCCGGTGCCGCCGGCGCCCAGGTAAAGCGCACCATTACCGCCGGCTCCGCCATTGCCTCCGATTCCGCCGCCACCACCTGTGCCGCCCGCGCCACCGATGCCGCCGCGGTCGTTGAGCGCGGCGGCCGTTCCGCCGGTCCCGCCGGCGCCGCCGTTCCCGGCTGTGCCGCCGGCTCCGCCTGCGCCCCCGTCGCCGCCGTTGCCGATGAACAGGCCGCCGTTACCGCCGCGACCGCCCGCACCGCCGGTGCCACCGGCGGTGCCCGCCGAGCCCGCGCCGCCTTCCACTGCGGGCAGGCCATCGATCCCGACAGCGCCGTCGACCCCGGCGAGTCCCGCCCCGCCGGCCCCGCCATTGCCGCCGTTGCCGAACAGCAGTCCGCCGTTGCCCCCGTTGCCGCCCGCTTGGCCGAGTGCGCCGGCAGCGCCGTTGCCGCCGTTGCCGATCAGCCAGCCGCCGTTGCTGCCGTCGGCACCCGGGGTGGTGCCGTTGGCCCCGTTGCCGATGGCGCCCAGGGTGACGGCCAAGAGAAACGCGTTGATGGGATCGGCGGCGACGATCCCGGATGCCGCGAACACGCCGGGTCCCGCGGACGTGGGCACAAATGCCAGTCCGGATGGCCCGTGGCCATCGTGGAGGTACGACAACGGTTGTGCCGCAGACAGTCTCGGGCTCGCCGCCGGATCTGCCTGGACCACGGCGCGCAGTGTCCACATGGTGGACGCCGGCGCGGCCGCTGGATCCACGGCGACGGCGAAGATCGGACGCACGGCGGACGCCTCGGGCGGCAGGCTGGCGATGACCAGCGCCGCCGTCGTCAGGGCCGCGGTGCGCTGCGGTGGGTTCGGGATGTCCGGCGCCACGGTGGTGGCGCCCAGGAACGGGGCCTGCGCGGTAATGGGTGCGGGCCGGGCCGCGGACACCCCCGTAGTGACCGCGAGTGCGGTGATCGCGGTGGCGGCGGTGAAGGTCTGTCGACTGGTCATGCCCGCACTCTGCGGCACCCCGGCGCCGATGCGCAGCGGCGCCGTACCACTGAGTGATACGTCAGCCCGTGGGCCAGGTGTACCCGATCTCGGTGCGCCGGTTGAAGATCGGTGTGTTCCATACATCCAGCGCCGAGGGTTCGGCGTCGGCGATCTCTGCGGAGAGGTCATTGGCCAGGGAGAGCAGGGCGGACCGGGTGCCGCGCGCTTCGATGGCGTTGCTGCGTCCGCCCACCCCGAGCACCCCGATGAGGTTGCCGTCCGAATCCCGCAGGGAGGCCGCCATACACGACACCCCCAATGCGGTCTGCTCGGCTTCGTGGGCGAAACCGGTGTCCCTGGCCTGGTCCAGCAGCGAGCGCAACCGGCCGCGATCGGTGACCGAGTGGCGTGTGAACGGCGTCCACCCGCCCCGCAGGACGTCGGCGGCCATCTCGGGGTTCTCGGCGGCTTCGATGCGGCCCACGGCGAACAGCGCCATGGCCGGCCCCATCCGCGAGACCGACGGGAAGCAGGGCCAGGTCATCTCGACGGCCTGGTCACGGCCGAACGCCGCACCCGCCAGTGTGAGGACACCGTCGTTCATCCGGGCGAACCAGGCGGCCTGACCACGGGTCCGGGTGTGCAGATCCTGCAGATAGGGCTGCACCGTGATGGCCGTGCGCTGCCGATGTGCTGACAGCAGGCCCTGGCGCAGCAACCGGTCTCCGGGTAGATAACCCTCGGAAGTGCGGCGCAACATGCCGCGGTCGGTGAGGTCGCCGGCGATCCGGCGGACCGTCTGCTTCGGGATGCCGGTGCGGCGCGTCAGGATGGCCAGCGGCAGAGGTCCGGCAGCTTCGACCACACAGTCGAGGATGGCCACCGTGCGGCCGACAACGGTGTGATCGTCGGTCATGGCGGCCCCCTGTGCTCCGCTGACCAGGATAAATCTAAGCGGGCGCCTGCGCGAGGAAAGTGTGCACGATGTTGCGCTGCCATCCGGGCACGGTCTCGCTGCGGACGTCGGTGAATCCTGCCGTCCGCAAGCGCTGTTGGAATGCCGACGCCCCGTCGAAGCGGTTCACGCTGCGGCGCAGATACCGGTACAGCTGGGCGTCGCCGGTGCGGAACTTGCCGGTCGGGATGATGACCGCGGTGGCCACGAAATTCCACAATGCGGTGGACGCCCGGGAGTCGCGCACCGAGTATTCATGCACCGCAAGTGTCCCCCCGGGTTTCAGCAGCTCCCGGAACGCTCGCAACTGGGCATCGGCGTCGTTCACATTGCGGATCAGGTAAGCGGCGAAGATGCCGTCGAACGGGCCGTGCACCCCCGCCTCGGCGATGCGCTCGATGTAGCTGTGCACGAAGCTCACCGAGTCCGGCCAGTTCTTCTTGCGGGCCTGGGCGAGCATGCCGGCCGACCCGTCGACCGCGACGATCTCCGCCTCCGGGGCGACGGCCAACAGCGCCGCGGTGGACAGGCCGGTGCCGCACCCGGCGTCCAGCAGGCGTAGGCCGCGACCGCCGTTCGGCAGATTCATGCGCTGCGCGGACAGGCGTAGGTGCTCGTTGTAGCCCGGGTTGGCGCCCACCAGGGCGTCATAGGAATCCGCGCCCGGGTCGAACGCGGTGGGGACGTCGCCGGTTGCGGTCACAGCGCTTTTCTACCCATTCTCCGAGAACACAACCGTCAGGGTGCCAGGCTCGGCACGGTCTTGATGCCGAATTCGCGTTTCAGCACGGTGCGGGCCGCGTAGAAGCCGGCCATGCCGTGTACGCCGCCACCCGGTGGGGTCGCCGACGAACACAGGTACACCCCCGAGATCGGGGTGGTCCACGGGTTGAGGCGCAGCGCCGGGCCGGTCAGCGCGCTGAACATGTTGTTGCCGCCCACCCCGATGTCGCCGCCGATCAGGTTGGCGTTGTGGTGGTCCAGTCGCGCCGCCGGGGTACTGCGCACCGCCACCACCAGGTCCCGGAAGCCGGGCGCGAACTTCTCGAAAATGCCTGTGACGGTTTCGGTTTGGTCTTCGGACGAATTGAACGGGACGTGGGCATACGTCCACAGTGGACGGCGTCCGGCGGCGTCGATGCGGCCGCGGTCGGCCAGGTGCGGAAGCGCGGCGAGCACCATCGGCCACTCGGGGTGGCGGCCCGCGGCGATCTCCTTTTCGGCATCCGCCATGTTCTCCCGCGTGCCGCCCAGATGCAGGGTCGGCGCGTCGGCCAATCGCGGATCGGTCCACGGGATCTCCCCGGACAGCACGAAGTCCACCTTCGCCACGCCCGGGCCGAAACGGTAGTTGCGCAGTGTCGTGGCGTAGCGCTGCGGGATCCGGTCGCCGTAGAAGTCCAGCAGGGCCGTGGGAGAGGTGTCGTAGACCACCACCCCACGCGGCGCAGCCGTGACCGGTTCACCCGCGGTGATGACACCGCCGTGGGCTTGCAGGTCGGCGATCAGGGCGTCCGCGATGGCCTGACTGCCACCGACGGGTACCGGCCAGCCCACCGAGTGCGCCAGCGTGGCCAGCATCAGCCCCGCCCCTCCGCACACCAGGGAGGGCATCGGTGAAATAACATGTGCGGCAACGCCGCTGAACAACGCGCGGGCGTCATCCCCGCGCAACAGCCCCCAGGCCGGGGTGCCCTGCTCGAGGATGCGACGGGCGACGTGCACGGCGGCCAGCAGATCCGGCGGCACCGAGCGCTTGTCGCCCAGCAGCAGCCCGACCACACCGGGGGAGCGCTGCGCCAGCGGGCCGAGCAGCCGTCGCCAGGACGCCCCGTCGGACAGTTCGGCGGCGGTGCGCTCGATGTCGCGATACCCGATCGCGGCCGGCCGGCCGGGCAGCGGGTTGCCGTAGGACACCTCGGGCACCGACAGCGCCACGCCGCGGGCGGGCAGGTCGAATGCCGAGAGGAACGGCGAGGCCAGCGCCAGGGGGTGGATGGCCGAACAGATGTCATGGGCGATTCCCGGGAACTCCGGGTCGGGGAGAGTGCGCGACCCGCCGCCGCAGGTGCTCTGCGCCTCGAAGACCTGGACCGACAGCCCCGCTCGGGCGAACACAACAGCAGCTGCCAGACCGTTGGGCCCGCTTCCGACGATGGTGACGTCCACGGGACAATTAGAGCCCACTACGCTGTCTGCCGTGAGCTTGCCTGTTGTTCTGATTGCCGACAAACTCGCCCAGTCCACCGTCGCCGCCCTCGGCGACCAGGTGGAGGTGCGGTGGGTGGATGGACCGGACCGTCCGAAACTACTGGCCGCGGTGGCGGACGCCGACGCGCTGCTGGTGCGCTCGGCCACCACAGTGGACGCCGAGGTGCTGGCCGCCGCGCCCAAGTTGAAGATCGTCGCGCGCGCCGGTGTCGGCCTGGACAACGTCGACGTCGACGCCGCCACCGCCCGCGGTGTCCTGGTGGTCAACGCACCCACGTCCAACATCCACAGCGCTGCCGAGCACGCGTTGGCTCTGCTGCTCTCGGCCGCACGGCAGATTCCGGCGGCCGACGCCACGCTGCGTGAGCACACCTGGAAGCGCTCGGCGTTCTCCGGCACCGAGATCTACGGCAAGACCGTCGGCGTGGTGGGTCTGGGCCGCATCGGCCAGCTGGTGGCCGCCCGCCTGGCCGCCTTCGGCACCCACGTCGTCGCCTACGACCCGTACGTCTCGGCGGCCCGCGCCGCCCAGCTGGGCATCGAACTGCTGACGCTCGACGAGCTGCTGGGTCGCGCCGACTTCATCTCCGTGCACCTGCCCAAGACTCCCGAGACCGCGGGCCTGATCGGCAAGGACGCCCTGGCCAAGACCAAGCCGGGCGTCATCATCGTCAACGCCGCCCGCGGCGGGCTGATCGACGAGCACGCCCTGGCCGACGCGATCACCAGCGGCCACGTGCGTGCCGCCGGCCTGGACGTGTTCTCCACCGAACCCTGCACCGACAGCCCGCTGTTCGAGCTGCCGCAGGTGGTGGTGACCCCGCATCTGGGTGCCTCCACCGCCGAGGCGCAGGACCGGGCCGGCACCGACGTCGCCGCGAGCGTACGTCTGGCGCTGGCAGGCGAATTCGTGCCCGACGCGGTGAACGTCGGTGGCGGCGTGGTGGGCGAGGAGGTGGCGCCCTGGCTGGAGATCGTGCGCAAGGCCGGTGTGCTGCTGGGCGCCCTGTCCGCCGAGTTGCCGGTCTCGCTGGCCGTGCAGGTGCGCGGCGAGCTGGCCTCCGAAGAGGTTGAGGTGCTGCGCCTCTCGGCGCTGCGCGGACTGTTCTCCGCGGTGATCGAAGACCAGGTGACGTTCGTCAACGCGCCCGCGCTGGCCGCCGAACGCGGTGTGGTGGCGGAGCTGAGTACCGCGACCGAGAGCCCCAACCACCGCAGCGTGGTCGACGTGCGCGCGGTCTACGCCGACGGGTCGACCAACAACGTGGCCGGAACCCTGTCCGGTCCGCAGCAGGTGCAGAAGATCGTCCAGATCAACGGACGCAACTTCGATCTGCGCGCCGAGGGCGTCAACCTGATCGTCAACTACAACGACCAGCCGGGCGCGTTGGGCAAGATCGGCACCCTGCTGGGTGGGGCCGAGGTCAACATCATCGCCGCGCAGTTGAGCCAGGACGCCGACGGCGAGGGCGCCACCATCATGCTGCGCTTGGACCGGGATGTGCCCGCCGATGTTCGTTCCGCGCTCCGCGCCGCCGTCGACGCCGTGACCCTGGAAGTGGTGGACCTGTCGTGAAACTCGCTGTCATCCCCGGCGACGGGATCGGTCCCGAGGTCATCGCCGAAGCCGTCACCATCCTGGACACCGTGCTGCCCGGCGTCGACAAGACCACCTACGACGTGGGCGCCCGGCGTTACCACGCCACCGGCGAGGTGATGCCGGACGGGCTGGTCGACGAACTCAAGGGCCACGACGCGATCCTGCTGGGCGCCATCGGCGATCCCTCGGTGCCCAGCGGGGTGCTGGAGCGGGGTCTGCTGCTGCGCATGCGGTTCGAGCTCGACCACCACGTCAACCTGCGCCCCTCCAAGCTGTACCCCGGGGTGAGCAGCCCGCTGGCCGGTGCGCCGGACATCGATTTCGTGGTGGTACGGGAGGGCACCGAGGGGCCCTACACCGGCACCGGCGGCGCCATCCGGACCGGCACCCCACACGAGGTGGCCACCGAGGTCAGCCTGAACACCGCCTTCGGTGTCGAGCGGGTGGTGCGTGACGCGTTCGTCCGGGCGCAGGCGCGTCGCAAGCACCTCACCCTGGTGCACAAGACCAACGTGCTGGCCTACGCGGGCAAGCTCTGGTCGCGCGTCGTCGCGGAGGTGGGCCAGGAGTTCCCCGACGTCGAGGTGGGCTACCAGCACGTTGACGCCGCGACCATCCATCTGGTGACCGACCCGGGTCGCTTCGATGTGATCGTCACCGACAACCTGTTCGGCGACATCATCACCGACATCGCTGCGGCGGTGGCGGGCGGTATCGGGCTGGCCGCCAGCGGCAACATCGACGCCACCCGCACCAACCCGTCGATGTTCGAACCGGTGCACGGCAGTGCCCCCGACATCGCCGGTCAGGGAATCGCCGATCCCACGGCGGCCATCATGTCCGTGGCGCTGCTGTTGGCCCACGTCGGAGAGGCCGACGCCGCGGCGCGGGTCGACAGCGCCGTGGCCGAGCACCTGGCGACGCTGGACGGACAGCAGTTCTCGACTTCGCAGGTCGGTGCCCGGATCGCGGGGCTGCTGTAGCCCGTCGGTTCGCAACGCTCCGGCGGCAGTGCGTGCTGTTCGCCGTCGGCTCGACGTTGTTCGCCGTCGCCACGATCCCGCACGTGGGACCGCCTGCGGTGGCGGCGAACCTGCTGTGTTTCGTCGGTTCCTGGTTCTTCACCACCGCGGCCTGGATGCAGCTGGTGCGCACCGATGAGGTCCAGCGGGCGTCCTGGCTGTGTGCGGCCGTCCAATTCGCCGGCACCATCTTGTTCAACGTGAGCACCGGCACGGCGGTGTGGGCGAGCGCGGTGAGCACCGAACAACGGTTCGTCTGGGCCCCGGACGCCACCGGCTCGGTGGCCTTCCTGATCAGCGGTGTGCTCGGGGTGGTCGCGGTGGCCGTGCTGCGCTCCCGCGACGGGCTGGCCGCAGGCGTCAACCTGGCGGGGTGTGTCGCGTTCGGCGCCTCCGCAGTGGGCGCGTTCGTATCCGGTTCCGGTGCCAGCGAGAACGCCACACTCGCCGATCTGGGAACCTTCCTGGGCGCACTGTGCTTCCTGGTGGCTGCACTGCTGGTAGTGCCGCGCCGGGCGGGACGGGCTTAGGCCGGCTCGGTGTGCAGCGGGTCGGCGTCCACGGGGACCAGGGGCACCGCCAGCAAGGGGAACAGCGCGCAGACGGCGAACGCGGCCGGGTAGCCGGCGATCCCGATCAGGCCGCCGAACAGCGGGGCCGAAATGGCTTGGGTGAGATGCTGACTGGTGTTCTGGGTGCCCAGTGCCCGACCACTCCAGAACGGTCCGGCGATCTCGGCGATGGCGGTGAACGCCAAGCCGTTGTCGGACACGGTGACCGCCGACGCCAGCAGCATGAACCCGATGCTCACCGGCGAGTTCAGCCAATCGGTCAGCGCCAGCAGTCCCATGGTCACCGCGGCCGCCACCGAGATCGCCCGGATGGGTTTCAGGCGCGCGCCCACCCGGTCCGACCAGTACCCGGCCACCACCCTGGCGCCGGCTCCGAGCAGTTGGGCGGCACCGACCAGCAGACCCGCCGCGGTGGGGGACCACCCGCGGTCGGCGATCAACCACACCAGCGTGAAAGTCCACACCAGCGCCTGGGGGATGACCAACAGCACCGACACCAGATGGATCCGGGTCAGGGCCGAGGATCCGCGGTAGGGATTGCTGAGGTCTGCGGCCGGGGCGTCGGCACGCGGTGGCCGTGGCGGGTCGAGGACGCCGATCCCGCAGATGACCGCGGAGATCGCACACACCGTGGCGGGGAACAGCAGGGCGGTCGAGATGCCCTCGCCCGCAGCCAGTGACGGGATCACCAACGCCCCCAGTCCGGCGCCCAGCGGCACCGCGGTCTGGCGGATGCCCATCACCAGCCCGCGCTGGTGTGGAGGGAACCAGCCGACCACCAGGCGGCCGCTGGCGGCGTTCGAACTGGCCGCGGCCATCCCGCCCAGGAACAGCAGCACCCCGACCGCCAGGAGCGAATCCACCGTCGCCGCGCCGAATGCGGCGGCGGCGGTCAGCGCCGCGCCGGCGGTCAACACGATCCGTTCCCCGAGGCGATCCACCGCGTAGCCCCACAGGATCAGCGTGGTGACCATGCCGAAACTCGGCAGCGACGCAACCAGCCCGGCGGCGGCCAGATCGAGCCCGCGTTCGGCGTGCAGGGTCGGGATCATGAAGGCGATCCCGTTGATGAAGACGTTGGTGAACAGCGTGGACAGCAGAGCGAGCACCAACATCGACCAGCGGCGTGCGGTACCGATCGAGTACGGGGGCATACCGCCATGCTGCCACCGCCATCCCAATATGCTGAACTTCTGTCTCGCAATGTGAGAACCACTACGCTGCTGCCATGCGCTTGGGTCGGATCGCCAGCCCCGATGGGGTTGCTTTTGTGAGCATCGAGGGAGACGTCGGAGACGGCTCGTCACCAGGGGATGCGGTGGTGCGCGAAATCGCCGAACACCCCTTCGGATCACCGACCTTCACCGGCCGGACCTGGCCGCTGGCCGATGTCCGGCTGCTGGCGCCGATCCTGGCCAGCAAGGTGGTGGCGATGGGCAAGAACTATGCGGCCCACGCGTTGGAGATGGGCGGCGAGGCACCCGAGGATCCGGTGATCTTCCTCAAACCCAACACGTCGATCGTCGGTCCGAACGCGCCGATCATGCTGCCCACCGATGCTTTTCCCGTGCATCACGAAGGCGAGCTCGCCATTGTGATCGGCCGGCCGTGCAAGGACGTGCCCGCGGCCAGGGCGGCCGAGAACATCCTCGGCTACACCATTGCCAACGACGTCTCGGCCCGCGATCAGCAGCAGCAGGACGGGCAGTGGATGCGGGCCAAGAGCCACGACACCTTCTGTCCGGTGGGTCCGTGGATCGTGACCGATCTCGACCCGTCCGACCTCGAGCTGGAAACCTCCGTCACCCGGGACGGGACGACAGAGGTGCGTCAGCGCAGCCGGACCTCGCTGATGATCCATGACATCGGCGCCATCGTGGAATGGGTCTCGGCGGTGATGACCCTGCTGCCGGGTGACCTGATCCTCACCGGCACTCCCGAGGGGGTGGGACCGATCGAGCACGGCGACACCGTGAACGTCACCATCGGCGGCATCGGGACGCTGTCCAACCCCGTACTGCGAAAAGGCAAGTGATGACGAGAGTGCGAGTCCGGTTCTGTCCGTCGCCGACCGGTACGCCCCACGTGGGTCTGGTGCGCACTGCGCTGTTCAACTGGGCGTATGCGCGACACACCGGTGGCGACTTCGTTTTCCGGATCGAAGACACCGATGCCGCCCGCGACAGTGACGAGAGTTATGCCGCGATCCTGGATGCACTGCGCTGGCTCGGCCTCGATTGGGACGAGGGCCCCGAGATCGGCGGCCCCCATGCGCCGTACCGGCAGTCGCAACGCAGCGAGATCTACCGCGACGTGGTGGCGCGCCTGCTGGCCGCGGGTGAGGTATACGAGGCCTACTCCACGGCCGAGGAGGTGGAGGCCCGGCACCTGGCTGCCGGACGGAACCCCAAGCTCGGCTACGACAACCACGACCGGGATCTGACCGAGGCGCAGCGGGCCGAGTTCCGCGCGGCAGGGCGCAATCCGGTGCTGCGGTTGCGGATGCCGGACGAGGACCTCTCGTGGGATGACCTGGTACGCGGGCCGACGACCTTCGCGGCGGGCTCGGTCCCGGATTTTGCGATCACCCGCGCCAGCGGAGACCCGTTGTACACCTTGGTCAACCCGGTGGACGACGCGCTGATGAACATCACCCACGTTCTGCGCGGTGAGGACATCCTGCCATCCACCCCCCGCCAGATCGCGCTGTACCGCGCACTGATCCGGATCGGGGTGGCCGAGCGGGTGCCCGAGTTCGCGCATCTGCCAAGCGTTCTCGGGGAGGGCAACAAAAAGCTCTCCAAGCGGGACCCGCAGGCCGATCTCTTCCTGCACCGCGACCGGGGATTCATCCCGGAGGGTCTGCTGAACTATCTCGCGCTTCTGGGCTGGGGTATCGCCGACGACCACGACGTGTTCAGCCTCGAGGAGATGGTGGCGGCGTTCGACGTCCGCAACGTCAACTCCAACCCGGCCCGCTTCGATCAGAAGAAGGCCGACGCCATCAATGCCGAGCACATCCGCAGGCTGTCGCCGCAGGACTTCGCCGCCCGACTGGGTGCCTTCCTGAGCGCGCACGGTCATGACACCGGGCTCGACGCTGACGGCTTCGCGGAGGCGGCCGCGCTGGTGCAGACCCGCATCGTGGTCCTCAGCGATGCTTGGGGGCTGCTGAAGTTTCTCGACGACGGAAGTTACGTGCTGAACCCCAAGGCGGCGGCCAAGGAGCTCGGTGCCGATGCTGCGCCGGTGCTCGACGTCGCCGTCGGCGCGCTGGAGGGGGTCACCGAATGGACCACCGAGAGCATCGAGACCGCCCTGAAGTCGGCACTGATCGACGGATTGGAACTCAAGCCCCGGAAGGCGTTCGGCCCCATCAGGGTGGCGGTCACGGGGTCGACGGTCAGCCCGCCGCTGTTCGAGTCTCTGGAGCTCCTCGGGCGTGAGCGCAGCCTGGCCCGGTTGCGGGCAGCGCGTCCGTCGCAGGGCTGAGGGGGTTGGTAAAGAGCACCCGAAATCTTTGGTAATCTCTTCGTCGGCCCACAACGGCCGGCTCAGTGCCCAAGCTCCGCGCCAACACTGCGGAACATGGCTCTGACCAGCGGTTTCGGGTTGTATTGGGGTATGGTGTAATTGGCAACACAGCGGTTTCTGGTACCGCCATTCTAGGTTCGAGTCCTGGTACCCCAGCGAGAGCAGTCGATTAGGTTGGCGCAGTGCGCTGAGCTATGCTGACTCTCCGGTTCACCCGCCTTCAGGCGGTGGACCACACGGATTGGTTCTGGCCCCGTCGTCTAGCGGCCTAGGACGCCGCCCTCTCACGGCGGTAGCGTGGGTTCGAATCCCATCGGGGCTACCAATCCAATCCTCCCCCTACCGGGTCTTTGGTGCGGTGGATCCCGACAACGGCATCGGCGGCAGCCCCAGCTTGCGGTGATCCCAGGATCGTGTGCGGCCGGTGACCAGGCGCACCGCCACCCGCTTGTTCATCATCATCTCCACGCCGGCCTTCATGTCCTCGGAGTAAGGCCCGGTGTAGCGCTCCCACACGCTGACCCCCACCCGGAAACAGGTGTCCGGATCATCGACGATCTCGGCCCGTCCCTCGAACGAGACCCCGCGCAGCGTGTCGTAGGTGTCGCCGTCCTCGATCAGGAAGGTGTACCGCGCGTCCCGTGTGAGGTTGACGGCTTTCTGCGACTTGGCTTTGGTCTCCAGCCAGATCTCGCCGTCGAGCACCCCGTACCACATGGCCACCAGGTGCGGCTGGCCGTCGGGGCCGATGGTGGCCAGGGTTCCGGTACGGCTGTTGGCGACGAAATCGGTGATCTCGTCGGCGGACATGACGATCTGTGAGCGCTGGTTGCTTCCCATCGTGAGAGTGTCGCAGACCGGGTTCGCCTGCTGCCCTACAGCCTGCGGGTCATGGCTTCGGAGGCGGCCAGCAGGTCTGCTGCCCAGCGCACGCCGGGGCGCCGGCCCATCCTGTCGATGGGGCCCGACACCGAGACTGCGGCGATGACGGCGCCGCGGGGGTCACGCACCGGCGCCGAAACGCTGGCCACCCCGGCCTCTCGTTCGGCTGCGCTCTGCGCCCAGCCGCGCTTGCGGACCTCGGCGAGGGTGCGGTCGGTGAACATCGCCGACGGCAGCACCGCCTGTTGGGTGGCCGCATCGGCGTAGGCCAGCAGCACCTTGGCGCCCGAGCCCGCAGTCATCGGCAGCCGGGTGCCGATGGGCACCGTATCCCGCAGTCCGGCAGGCGGTTCCAGAGCGGCAACACAGATCCGGCTGGTGCCGTCGCGGCGGTAGAGCTGGACGCTCTCGCCGGTGATCTCGCGCAGCCGGGGGAGCACCGTGGCACCCGCCGACAGCAGGGGATCGTTGACATGCGCCGAGAGCTCGCTGATGGCGGGCCCCAGCAGCCAGCGGCCGTCGGCATCCCGGGCCAGTAGTCGATGGGTTTCCAGCCCGGCGGCCAACCGGTGCGCAGTGGCCCGCGGCAAGCCGGTCCGCTCACACAGATCCGCCAGCCCGCAGGGGGACTCGGCGACTGCATGCAGCACTCCCACCGCTTTGTCGAGAACGCCGATACCGCTATCCTGTCTCACAGTGAGATACTAACGTCCCGCATGTTGAGATAACCAGCCCAAGCGTCACCCAGCCCCGCGGGTGGAATCCAGATGAATCGAGATGTGATGGCCAACGAGCAGAAGCCACGGACCATGGCCGAAAAGGTGTGGGCCGACCACGTCGTCGCCTCCGTCGACGGCGAACCCGACCTGATCTACATCGACCTGCACCTCGTGCACGAGGTCACCAGCCCGCAGGCCTTCGACGGTCTGCGCCTGGCCGGCCGGCCGGTGCGCCGGCCGGATCTGACCATCGCCACCGAGGATCACAATGTCCCGACCGTCGACATCGACAAGCCGATCGCCGACCTGGTGTCGCGCACGCAGGTCGAGACCCTGCGCCGCAACTGCGCGGAATTCGGTATCCGGCTGCACCCCATGGGCGATGCCGAGCAGGGCATCGTGCACATCATCGGCCCGCAGCTCGGTCTGACCCAGCCGGGGATGACCGTGGTGTGCGGCGACAGCCACACCTCCACCCACGGGGCGTTCGGCTCTCTGGCCATGGGGATCGGCACCTCTGAGGTGGAGCACGTGCTCGCCACCCAGACGTTGTCGCTGAAACCGTTCAAGACCATGGCGGTCAATGTCGATGGTCAACTGCCTGCGGGGGTTACGGCCAAGGACATCATCTTGGCGGTGATCGCCAAGATCGGCACCGGCGGTGGGCAGGGGCACGTCATCGAATACCGGGGCAGTGCCATCGAGGCCCTGTCCATGGAAGGCCGGATGACGATCTGCAACATGAGCATCGAAGCCGGTGCGCGGGCCGGCATGGTGGCGCCCGACGAGACCACCTATGCATTCGTCAAGGGTCGCCCGCACGCCCCCACCGGCGCCGACTGGGACCACGCCGTGGCCACCTGGGAACAGTTGCGTACCGACGAGGGCGCGGAATTCGACACCGAGGTCTACCTCGACGCCACGACGCTGAGCCCGTTCGTCACCTGGGGCACCAACCCGGGCCAGGGTGTCCCGCTCTCGGAGTCGGTCCCGGACCCGGAGATGATGACCAGCGACGCCGACAAGCAGGCCGCTGAGAAGGCGTTGGCATACATGGACCTTCGGGCGGGTACGCCCATGCGGGAGGTCGCGGTGGACGCGGTCTTCGTCGGTTCGTGCACCAACGGCCGGATCGAGGATCTCCGCGCAGCCGCGGAGGTGTTGCGTGGGCACACCATTGCCGACGGGGTGCGCATGCTCGTGGTGCCTGGATCCA
This sequence comes from Mycolicibacterium tokaiense, assembly GCF_010725885.1. NCBI lineage: Bacteria > Bacillati > Actinomycetota > Actinomycetes > Mycobacteriales > Mycobacteriaceae > Mycobacterium > Mycolicibacterium tokaiense. The sequence goes on from NZ_AP022600.1 coordinate 4,050,048, forward strand.
TGCGGGTCAAGGCGCAGGCCGAATCCGAAGGCCTCGACCAGGTATTCCTGGCGGCCGGCGCCGAGTGGCGCCAGGCCGGTTGCTCGATGTGCCTGGGCATGAACCCGGACACCCTCGCCCCCGGGGAACGCTGCGCGTCGACCTCCAACCGCAATTTCGAAGGCCGGCAGGGTAAAGGCGGTCGTACGCACCTGGTGTCGCCGGTGGTGGCCGCCGCCACCGCGGTCCGCGGCACCCTGTCCTCCCCGGCCGATCTCGGTATCTGACCGCCCCTGCCCGTAGAGAAGAGAATCCGATGGACGCTTTCCAGACCCACACCGGCATCGGGGTCCCGTTGCGCCGGTCCAATGTGGACACCGATCAGATCATTCCCGCCGTCTACTTGAAGCGGGTAACCAGAACGGGTTTCGAGGACGGTTTGTTCGCCGCGTGGCGAAATGATCCGAGCTTCATTCTCAATCTCAGCCCATTCGACAGGGGTTCGGTTCTGGTCGCCGGACCTGATTTCGGGACGGGCTCGTCTCGCGAGCACGCCGTCTGGGCGCTCATGGACTACGGCTTCCGGGTCGTCATCTCGCCGCGTTTCGCCGATATTTTTCGGGGTAACGCGGGCAAGGCGGGTCTGTTAGCGGCGGAAGTCACACAAGATGATGTGGAACTGCTGTGGAAGTTGATCGAGCAGAACCCCGGTATGGAAATCACTGTGGACCTTCAAGATCGGAATATCACCGCCGCAGACGTGGTGGTGCCGTTCAGTATTGATGACTACACCCGCTGGCGATTGCTCGAGGGGCTCGACGATATAGGCCTTACGCTGCGGAAACTCGATTCGATCGAAAAATTCGAGGCGGCTCGGCCGGAGTGGAAACCCCGCACTCTGCCGGCGCCCTGAACGCCTCGGGCGCCCCGAATTCGGGGCGCCCGTGAGGGTTCGGAGTAGCTTCTGAGGCACTCCGAAATGGCGGATTGACCCCCCAAGGGGGCCAAGCTGATTGCCGAAATTTCACTTTGCGTGGCCTGAAATTGCGCGTGGCTCTTGGAAATCAGCCTTGACAGGGTTTACCGTGTCCTCTAGTCGGTTCAGACAGGACCACTGGCTTCGGAGGATTTGCATGAACAAAGCAGAGCTCATCGACGTACTCACGGAGAAATTGGGCTCGGACCGTCGGCAGGCCACGGCCGCCGTCGAGCACGTTGTCGACACCATTGTGCGCGCGGTGCATAAGGGCGACAGCGTCACCATCACTGGCTTCGGTGTCTTCGAGCAGCGCAAGCGCGCCGCCCGTGTCGCGCGCAACCCGCGTACCGGAGAGACCGTGAAGGTGAAGCCCACCTCCGTCCCCGCCTTCCGCCCTGGCGCGCAGTTCAAGGCGGTTGTGTCTGGCGCACAGCGTCTCCCGGCCGAGGGACCCGCCGTCAAGCGTGGCGTGGTCGCTGCGCCGGCCAAGCGCGGTGCCGCCAAGAAGGCCGCCACCAAGGCTCCGGCCAAGAAGGTTGCCACCAAGGCTCCGGCCAAGAAGGCCACCGCCACCAAGGCTGCACCGGCGAAGAAGGCCACCGCCAGCAAGGCGACCCCGGCCAAGAAGACCGCTGCGACCAAGGCTGCACCGGCCAAGAAGACCACCGCCACCAAGGCCACTCCGGCCAAGAAGACCACGGCGGCCAAGAAGGCTCCGGCCACCAAGGCTGCACCGGCCAAGAAGGCCACCGCGGCCAAGAAGGCTCCGGCCACCAAGGCTGCACCGGCCAAGAAGGCCACCGCGGCCAAGAAGGCTCCGGCCACCAAGGCAGCACCGGCCAAGAAGGCCACCGCGGCCAAGAAGGCTCCCGCCAAGCGCGGTCGCAAGTAGGACAATCCCAATCGGATACGCCGCGGGTGTCGCTGACACCCGCGGCGTCTTCGTGTTCTGTGGGCCGCTCAGCGCGCCCGGTCGGTGGCCAGCGGACTGCCGATGTGATCGGCGGCCACCAGGCGGTCCTGCGCCAGTGACAACACCCAGGTGCTGCCCTTGCGGTTGCGCGATTTGTCCGGGCGCACCCCGTCGCGTTCGCACCACCAGTCGATGAGTCCCGGAATGACCTTGCCCTGACTGCAGATCACCCGGGTGCCCGGCAGCGCGGCGATCTCGGTCAGGCGGGTGCGGGCAGCCTTGCGGTTGTCCGCGTAGGCCTCCTCGGTGAGATCGGGTTCGGCGATGATGTCCGTCGCCAGTTCGTCGGCCAGCGGTTCGATCGTCTGCATGCACCGGACCCGGTCGGCGGCGTGCAGATCGGAGGCGCCGTATGCCAGCAGCACACTGACCAGGGACTCGGCCTGGGCCCGACCGTGCTTGTCCAGCGGACGCTTTCGGTCGTCCCCTTTGTACCGACTCTTGCGGCCCGCGGTCGCGTGCCGCACCACCAAGACGGTCTTGGTGTCCACGGGCAATTCGCCGAACCGACGCAACACTGTGCGGTCCTGTGGGTATACGAGCCGGTTCAGCGCGTCGGAAACGGGCATCCAGAGCAGTTTGTCGACTTCGTCGTTCGGCGTGAAATCGCCCCCGGATTGCGGGTCCGCCCGGGCAGCCCAGTAACGCACCTTCTTGGTGCCTGCCTCGATGGGATACGTCACCGACATGAGCCGCCGACCCAGATGTGCGCGGAAGCCGGTCTCCTCGGCGATTTCGCGCACTGCCGCCACCGGTTCGATCTCACCGGGATCGACTTTGCCTTTGGGCAGGGACCAGTCGTCGTAGCGGGGCCGATGGATGACCGCGACCTCCACGGGATGACGCCCGTCATCGGTCGGGCGCCACAGCACCGCACCGGCGGCGCGCACCACGGTCGTGGTGTCAGGCACCGCTGTCTTCGTGTCTTTCGACACCTTCACTCCTGCAGATCAACTGGCGCCGGGTTCAAGGATGGCGGTGCTTGGACATCAGGGACACCTGATGGTCGCGCACCGTTTCACCTTCATACGGCAGGGCGGTCCACGAACCGTCGGATGCCAGCTCCCAGCAGCGGGTGGCGGGGTCCATGGCCGACTCGAAGACGTCGTCCAACTGGGCCGTCAGCCGTGGGTCCTTCACCTGTGCCATCACCTCGACCCGGCGGTCGAGATTACGATGCATCATGTCGGCGCTGCCGATCCAGAACTCGTTGATGGCGCGGAAATGAATAATTCGCGAGTGTTCCAGGAATCGGCCCAGAATCGAACGCACCGTGATGTTCTCTGAAAAACCGGGTACACCGGGGCGCAGCGCACAGATACCGCGCACCACCACCTCCACCTGCACCCCGGCCTGCGAAGCACGGTAGAGCGCGTCGATCACCTGTTCGTCCACCAGCGCGTTGGCCTTCAACCGGATCCGCGCCTCGGCACCGTCCTCGGCCGCGGCAACCTCACGCTCGATCCGCTCGATGATCCCCTTGCGGACCCCGTGCGGAGCCACCAGCAGGTTGCGATAGCTGACCTTGCGCGAGTACCCGGTCAGGGAGTTGAACAGGTCGGTCAGATCGGCACCGATGTCCGGGGCGGCGGTCAGCAGACCCACATCCTCGTACAGCCGTGCCGTTTTCGGGTTGTAGTTGCCCGTGCCGATGTGGCAGTACCGCCGGATCGCCGACCCCTCGCGGCGCACCACCAGACAGGTCTTGCAGTGTGTCTTGAGGCCGATCAGCCCGTACACCACGTGCACTCCGGCCTTTTCCAGCTCACGCGCCCACTTGATGTTGGCCTGCTCGTCGAAGCGGGCCTTGATCTCCACCAGTGCCACCACCTGCTTGCCCGCTTCGGCGGCGTCGATCAGAGCGTTGACGATGGGGGAGTCGCCCGAGGTGCGGTAGAGGGTCTGCTTGATGGCGAGCACGTTCGGGTCGGCGGCGGCCTGCTCGATGAAACGCTGCACGGTGGTGGAGAACGAGTCATAGGGATGATGCACCAACACATCTCCGTCGCGGAGCGTGGAGAAGATGCTCTTGGGGGTCTCGCGCTCGCCGAAGGCCGGGGGAGTGGCCGGGACAAAGGTGCGGTCCTTGAGCGCAGGCCGGTCCACGCCGTAGATCTGCCACAGCGAGGACAGGTCCAGCAGTCCCGGGACCTCGATGACATCGCCGGGATGCACATCGAGTTCGCGCAGCAGCAGTTCGAGCATGTGCTCGGTCATGTCGTCGGCGACCTCGAGGCGTACCGGCGTGCCGAAGCGTCGTCGGGCCAATTCCCGCTCCAGGGCCTTGAGCAGATCCTCGTCCCGGTCTTCCTCGACCTCGAAATCGGCGTTGCGGGTGATGCGGAACGCGTGGTGCTCCACGATCTCCAAGCCGGGGAACAACACCGTCAGAAAGGCCGCGATCAGTTCCTCCATCGGCAGGAACCGCACCGCGGCCTTGCCGTTCTCGTCGGAGTCGCCGTCCCTGGCCGGGAGCTCGACGAACCGGTCGACGTTGTCGGGCACCTTGATGCGCGCGAAATGCTGTGTCTTGTCCTCGGGTTGGCGCACGGTGATGGCCAGGTTGAGGCTCAGACCGCTGACGAAGGGGAAGGGATGCGCCGGGTCGACCGCCAGTGGCGTCAGGACAGGGAACACCTGCTCGTGGAAGTAGGTCGACAGCCGGGTGCGTTCGGCCTCGTCGAGGTCGGCCCACGTGACCACGTGGATGCCCTCCTGGGCCAGAGCCGGGCGCACCGCGTCCAGGAAGACCCGGGCATGCCTGCTGGCGAGCTGTTGGGTGCGCTCACCGATCCGGCGGAGCTGTTCTCTCGGCGACAGGCCGTCGGCCGAGCGCACCGACAGACCCATTTCGTCACGGCGCTTGAGGCCGGCGACGCGCACCATGTAGAACTCGTCGAGGTTGGACGAGAAGATCGCGAGGAACTTGGCCCGTTCCAGAAGAGGTAGTGACGGATCGGCGGCCAGGGCCAGCACGCGGGCATTGAAGTCCAGCCAACTCAGTTCACGATTGAGGTAACGGTCCTCGGGCAGGGCGTTCTCCGCTGCCGCAGGGGTGGCTGCCGGTGGCGACTCCGGCGTGGCAGCGCCACTCGATCGGGAATCGGTGGAGTCGGTGATCTGCGGTGCGTCGGTCACAGCACCGATCATTCCTCATGGCGACTGCGGTCGCTAGCACCGGCCGACGACATGAGCCGTGGCGGCCTCGGTGGCAGGGCCCAGGCCCAGGCGCTGGGCGTCACACAGGTCATCGGCGGTATCGATGTCGCAGCGCAATCCCGGCCAGGCTCCGGTCAATTCGACCGCACCCGAACTCCGGTGTAGCGCAGCGGAATTGACGCCGAATTGCGGATCGAGCGGGGCGCCGAAGGACAACAGGGCGGCAGTGCCCCCGCCGTGGTGGTCAGCGACGAAACTGCGGGGGAAATGCCGCGCGCTCTCGATCGCCTCGGCCAGCTCGTGCGGGCGCAGGGCCGGCAGATCTCCTTGCAGCACAACGATGTTCGCGCTGCCGCGGGTGACGGACCGCTCTGCGGTGCGCAGGGCGTTGTTGAGAGGGTCGGGGTGTCCGGCCGGGGTGGGGTCCTGCAGTACCGCAGCGCCGAGCCGGGCCGCCGCCTGCGCCGCCGTCCGGTCGGGAGTGACCACCGTGACCGAACCCACCGCGGGTACCTGCTGGGCAGCGGTGATGGTGTCCAGGAGCATCGCCAGCACCAACTTCTCGCGATCGGCGGCGGACAGCACCGGAGCGAGCCGGGTCTTGGCGGCCGTGAGCCGTTTGACCGCGATCACCAGCCCGGCGCGCACCGCGGTGGGCGACTGCGTGCTACTCATGGTTCCATCCTGCCAGCTGATTAGGCTGACAACTCGGTCCAGGGTGAGAGGGGTGCGGCGAGGATGAGCGGCACGGTGGGAACCGCGGCGGTGATGGGCGCCGGCGCCTGGGGGACCGCGCTGGCCAAGGTGCTGGCCGATGCGGGAAACGACGTGCGGTTGTGGGCGCGCCGCGAGGTGGTGGCCGAGGAGATCAACACCCGTCGTCGCAACACGGATTACCTGGGTGACGTGGTTCTCCCCGCGGGGATCCGGGCCACCACCGACCCGGTGGATGCACTGCGCGGCGTCACCACGGTGGTGCTGGCCACCCCGTCTCAGCAGTTGCGGGCCAACCTCGTCGATTGGACCCCGGCGCTGACCCCGGGCGTCACGCTGGTCAGCACGGCCAAAGGCATCGAACTCGGCACTTTGATGCGGATGAGTCAGGTGATCAGTCAGGTCAGCGGTGTCGACGCCAGTCAGGTCGCCGTACTCTCCGGGCCCAATCTGGCCGCCGAGGTGGCCGCCGAGCAGCCGGCGGCCACCGTCATCGCCTGCCGCGACTCGGGGCGGGCGGTGACCCTGCAACGCAGCCTCAGCACCGGCTACTTCCGGCCCTACACCAACTCCGATGTCATCGGCACCGAGATCGGCGGCGCCTGCAAGAACGTCATCGCGCTGGCCTGTGGGATGGCTGCCGGGGTGGGGCTCGGGGAGAACACTGCGGCGGCCATCATCACCCGCGGTCTGGCCGAGATCATGCGTCTCGGGATCGCGCTGGGCGCCAAGGGCGCGACGCTGGCGGGGCTGGCGGGCGTGGGGGATCTGGTGGCCACCTGCACTTCACCGCGCTCGCGCAACCGTGCGTTCGGTGAGCGCCTCGGGCAGGGACAGACCCTGGAACAGGCCCAGTCGGCCGGCGGAGGTCACGTCGCCGAGGGCGTGACCTCTTGCCAGTCGGTGCTGGCCCTGGCCTCCAGCTACGACGTGGAGATGCCCTTGACCGACGCCGTACACCAGGTCTGCCACCGCGGGCTGTCGGTGTTCGACGCGGTGGCGCTGCTTCTGGGCCGCAGCACGAAACCGGAGTGACGGACATGGATCAGACATTCGGTACCTCCACGCGGAGTGTGAAGGCTGTGAGTTCGTCGGCCGTGGCGGGGGAGCCGGTGGCACCGCAACTGGTGTCGGCGTCGAACTACCATCTGGCTCCCGAAGCCACCGAGGGTCTGGACTTCTACGGCCGCGTCACCAATCCCACCTGGCGCCAGGCGGAATCGGCGCTCGCCGCACTCGAGGGCGCCACCGCCGCGCTGGTGTTCGGTTCCGGGATGGCCGCGGTGACCGCCGCCCTGCGGGTGTGCGCGCGTCCCGGTTCGGTGCTGGTGGTGCCGGCCGACGGCTACTACCAGGTGCGCGCTTACGCTGCGGAATATCTTGCGCCCCTTGGTATCACGGTGCGTGAGGCGCAGTGTGACCAGATGTGCGATGCGGCGCAGGATGCCGACGTGGTGCTGGCCGAGACGCCGGCCAACCCGGGCCTGGACGTGGTGGACCTGGGCAGGCTGGCGCAGGTCTGCCGGGGACGCGGGGCCCGTCTGCTGGTGGACAACACCACGGCCACTCCGCTGGGCCAGCAGCCGCTGACACTGGGCGCCGACCTGGTGGTCGCCAGCGCCACCAAAGCCCTGTCGGGACACAGTGATCTGCTGGCCGGCTACGTCGCCGGCGACGATGCCGAACTGATGGCCGCGGTGCAGCGGGAACGTCTGCTGGCCGGCCCCATCCTGGGTTCGTTCGAGGCGTGGCTGCTGCTGCGCAGTCTCGGCACCGCGGGCCTGCGGATCGAGCGGCAGTGTCACACCGCCGCGGCGCTGGCGGCCATGCTCGCCGAACACCCCGCCGTGGCGTCGGTCCGTTATCCCGGGCTGCCCACCGACCCCGCGCACGCCGTTGCAGCACAGCAGATGACCCGTTTCGGGGGACTGGTGTCGGTGCAACTGGCCGACGCCGAGGCGGTGCACCGGCTGGTCGCACGCAGCGAATTGCTGGTGTTCGCGACCAGCTTCGGTGGCATCCACACCTCGCTGGATCGGCGCGCCCGGTGGGGCGATGCGGTCAGCGACGGGTTCGCGCGGATCTCGGCGGGGATCGAGGACACCGACGATGTGCTGCGCGACATCGAGCGCGCCCTCGGGTGACGCTCGGATGACTGCGCGTGGTGCGGTGCCGGTAGCCTTTCTGAATTGTGACTGCACCCTCTGAGTCCTCCGGCCGCATCCGCGTCGCCGTCGTCTTCGGCGGGCGCAGCAGTGAACACGCGATCTCCTGCGTGTCTGCGGGATCCATCCTGCGCAATCTGGACCCTGAGCGTTTCGAGGCGGTGCCCGTCGGGATCACCCCCGACGGCGCCTGGGTGCTCAGTTCGGCGACCCCGGCCAGCCTGGTGATCACCGACGGCACGCTGCCCGCCGTCACCGATTCCTCGGGTGAGGCGTTGACGCTGACCACCAACCCGCAGCGCGGCGGTGAGCTGGTGTCCCTGGGCCGGGGCGCGGGCGAAGTCCTGGCCTCAGTCGACGTGGTGTTCCCGGTGCTGCACGGGCCGTACGGCGAGGACGGCACCATCCAGGGCCTGCTCGAACTCGCCGGTGTGCCCTATGTGGGCGCGGGTGTGCTGGCCAGCGCCGCGGGCATGGACAAGGAGTTCACCAAGAAGCTGCTGGCAGCCGAAGGCCTGCCGATCGGCGACCAGGTGGTGCTGCGTCCCCGCCAGGCGACGCTGGACGCCGACCAGCGGGAGCGGCTGGGGTTGCCGGTGTTCGTCAAACCGGCGCGCGGCGGGTCCTCGATCGGCGTCACCCGGGTGGCCTCGTGGGATCGGCTCGACGCCGCCATCGCCGAGGCCCGGCGTCACGACCCCAAGGTGATCGTCGAGGCTGCCGTCCCGGGCCGCGAACTCGAGGTCGGGGTGCTCGAGTTGCCCGACGGTCGCATCGAGGCCAGCACCGTGGGCGAGATCCGGGTGGCCGGCGTCCGGGGTCGTGAGGACGGCTTCTACGACTTCGCCACCAAGTACCTCGACGACGCCGCCGAACTCGACGTCCCCGCCAAGATCGACGACGACGTGGCCGACGAGATCCGCCGGCTCGCGATCCGCGCATTCAGTGCGATCGACTGCCAGGGTCTGGCCCGGGTGGACTTCTTCCTCACCGATTCCGGTCCGGTGCTCAACGAGATCAACACCATGCCCGGTTTCACCACCATCTCGATGTATCCGCGGATGTGGGCCGCCAGCGGGATGGACTACCCGGCGCTGCTGTCGGCGATGGTGGAGACGGCACTGGCCCGGGGGACCGGGCTCCGCTGAGCTCGCTCAGCGCGGAGGACCGGGCTGCAGGGCAACGGCCGGCAGGGTCTTCTCGATGGCGCGCGAGATCTCCTGGATGGGGGTGGGTCCTGAGCCCGTCGGCAGGGTCAGTGCCACGTACACGGGTCGGTCGACGGCGAACCAGCTGGTGATGGTGCCGGAGGGGTCCGTCACCCGGAACCACTGCACGGCGTCGACCAGCTGCAGGGGTGCGCCGATCACGAAGTCGAGCGGGCGATCGAGGCCGCAGCGCAGGATCACCGGCTCGCCGCCGGGCTCGGCCTGCCAGGCCGCTGTACCCGGCGGCACCGGTTCGGCGGCGACCGCACGGCGGTAGTCGCCGAGGGTGTCGGGTAGTTCGGCGAGCAACCGCGCGCAATCGGGTCCGGCTGCTGCCGGGGCGGGTGCGGCCGCAATGGGAACGGGTGTGGGTGCCGGAGTGCGGGTGGCCGCGATCGCCAGGACCGCGCCGGCGGCCACCACCGCGATCACGAGCGCGATGATCAGGACGGACCGCGGCGGTCCGTCGCGGTGGGGCTCTGCGTTCAGGCGGCCGCCCCGGCGATCGGACAGGTCAGCGTGCGGGTGATGCCCTCGACCTGCTGCACCGCGGCCACCACGTCCTGAACCTGCGCACCGCCCACCCGGACGATCACGTCGTAGGGCCCGGTGACGTATTCCGACGACAGCACCCCGGCGAGTGCGCTGACCTGCTTGGCGACCACCTCGGCGCGGCCCACCTCCGTCTGGATCAGCATGAACGCCTCGGCCACCGGTGTAGTCTCCCTGTCTCGATGTGGACTCAACCTACCGCAGGTCGGGCGCGTCAACAGGTCAGGAGGACACCGCAGCCGTGGGTGATCAGGACGGGCCGACCCTGGCCGACGTGGGTGAGTTCGCAGTCATCAAGCAATTGACCGCGGGCCGGCAGTATTCGGCCGGTGTGCACGTGGGCCCCGGCGATGACGCCGCGGTGTTGGCCGCCCCCGATGGGCGCGTGGTGATCTCCACCGACATGCTGGTGCAGGGCAGGCACTTCCGGTTCGACTGGTCCACGCCGTATCACGTGGGACGCAAGGCGATCGCGCAGAACGCCGCCGACGTCGAGGCCATGGGCGCGACCGCCACCGGATTCGTGGTGGGACTCGGCGCGCCGGCGGACTCGGCCGCGTCGGTCGCCACCGCACTGGCCGACGGACTGTGGGCGGAGGCGGCGTTGGCCGGTGCGCCGGTGATCGGGGGTGATCTGGTGGCGAGCCCGCACTGGGTGGTGTCGGTGACGGTGTTCGGCGATCTGGGGGGCCGGGCACCGGTGACCCGCGGCGGCGCCCGGCCCGGATCGGTGGTGGCCGTCGTCGGGGATCTCGGGGTCTCGGCCGCCGGTCATGCGATGTGGGCGGCGGGCATCGACGACTTCGCCGAATTCCGCAGCCGCCATCTGGTTCCGGTGCCGCCGTACGGGCAGGGTGCCGTCGCCGCCGAGGCGGGTGCCACCGCCATGACGGACACCTCCGACGGGCTGGTCGCCGATCTTCGGCACATCGCGGTGGCCTCCGGTGTCGACATCGACCTGTCGGCCGGGGCACTGCGGGAGGAATGGTCGATCCTAGGGCCGGCCGCCGACGAGGTGGGTGTCGATCCCCGCGACTGGGTGCTCGGCGGTGGCGAAGACCATGCGCTGGTGGCCTGTTTCCCGGGCGCGGCGCCCCCCGGCTGGCGGGTGATCGGCACGGTCCGCGACGGCAGCGGACGGGTACTGCTCGACGGCGGGCACTGGACCGGGCCGTCCGGCTGGGAGTCGTTCGGCAGTGGATAGGGTGACGGCGTGACGGTGCGACCTCTCGGTGAACTGGTGGACGACGGCTGGGCGCAGGCGCTGGCGCCGGTGAGTTCGCGGGTGGCCCAGATGGGTGAATTCCTGCGCGCCGAGATCGCCGAGGGGCGCGGGTATCTGCCGTCGGGTGCACATGTGTTGCGCGCCTTCACATTTCCGTTCGACAAGGTGAGGGTTCTGATCGTCGGGCAGGATCCGTATCCGACGCCGGGGCACGCGATCGGGCTGAGCTTCTCGGTGGCACCGGACGTGCGCCCGTTGCCGCGCAGCCTGGCCAACATCTTCACCGAGTACAGTGCCGACCTCGGGCATCCTTCACCGTCGTGCGGTGATCTGACGCCGTGGTCCGAGCAGGGCGTGATGCTGCTCAACAGGGTGCTGACCGTGCGCCCCGGAACCCCTGCCTCGCATCGGGGCAAAGGCTGGGAAGCGGTCACCGAACGCGCCATCACAGCTCTGGTGCAGCGTCAGACGCCTCTGGTGGCGATCCTCTGGGGCCGTGACGCCTCGACCTTGAAACCCATGCTCGGCGCGAACTGCGTCGCCATCGAATCTGCGCACCCCTCGCCGCTGTCGGCGTCGCGCGGGTTCTTCGGGTCGCGTCCGTTCAGCCGGGCCAACGCCCTGTTGGCAGAGATGGGCGCGGAGCCGATCGACTGGCGCCTGCCGTAGCGTCACACGCCTTCCGGGGCGCTCGGCGGCGCCGGTGGCTCGGGAGGCGACGGCGGGGCGGGCACCTCGCCCACCCCGACTTCCGGCTCTCCGTCACCCCCGGGCCCGGCCGGTGGGGCCTCGGTGGTGGTGGTCGTGGTGACCGCAGGCGCGGGCATGGTGGGATCCGGGGTCTCGGCGCCGGTGTAACTGATGCTGCAGGCGGACAGCACAGCTACTGAGGCGCCGGCCCCGAGCAGCAGCGCACTGCGGGTGTGTCGACGGGTCGTGGTCATACCGTCACGTACCCGGTGTGTCGCGGACCGAACCCCGGAAAAGACGCGTGCCGCACCCTCGCCAGAGGCGATGGTGCGGCACTGGGGGTCGCGGGGTCAGGAGTCGTCGGAGGAACCCTCGGATTCACTCTCGCCGCCACCGGTCTCGTTCGGGTAGTAATCGGGCACCGGAACGACGGTCGTGGTGGTGGGCACCAGGGTCGGTGCGGGCTCGGGGCCGGGGCTGGGTGTCGGCTCCGCGGACGCGACTCCGACAGTCACCATGGTCGCGGCAGCGAAACCGGCGGCGGTCAGGGCAACGGTACGGCGGGTGATCTTGAAGGACGTCATGCGGAACGACTACCCGAACAATGAATCCAATTAACCCGTCACAGCCGGAATTTTTACTCCCGGCTCGGCGTTCAGCCCTGCTTGACGACCTTGCCGGCCTTGATGCACGACGTGCAGGCGTTGATGCGCTTCTTGTTACCACCGGGACGGGTCACGGCGTTGACGCTCTGGATGTTCGGATCCCAGCGACGGCTGGTCCGGCGATGGGAGTGCGACACCGACTTGCCGAAGCCGGGGCCCTTCCCGCAGATATCGCACACGGCAGCCATGTAGAACTCCTCATCCGAAACTCGATTACTGGATCACTCGCAGGTGACGGGCCAACGACCGCTGGTGCGGGTGACCCGACAACCTGAACAGAATACCGACCGGGGCTGCGAACACCAAAACGCTCTCCACAGGCGCGGCATGGCACTGCCGAGCATAGGAGAAGCTGTCGTGACCACTGACTAGGCTGGCGCCGCACGCACGGGCGGTTCGGCCGGTGGGCGGGAGGAGGCGCAGGATGGCTGATCGTCGGCTCGACGGCGCCGCCATCTTGTCGTGGGCGCACACCTGCGTCGGCGATCTGATCACCCACGCCGACGAGATCAACCGCCTCAATGTCTTTCCCGTCGCTGACGCCGACACCGGCACCAACATGCTCTTCACCATGCGGGCGGCACTTGCGGAGGCGTCCGGAGACGTCGGCGCCCGGCCCGCCGATGTCGTCTCGCGACTGGCCCACGGCGCGCTGCACGGCGCCAGGGGCAATTCCGGCATGCTGCTGTCACAGATTCTGCGCGGCCTGGCCGACGTCACTGCAGCGGATGCGATCGAGATCGGCGGTGCCGCCGTGGCCGCGGCGCTGCGGCGGTCCGAGGGGCTGATGGTCTCCGCCCTCGGCGGTGACGTGGTGGCGGGCACCATCGTCTCGGTGTTGCAGGCCGCCACCGCCGCCGCCGAGCACAGCAGCGCCGCTGGTGTCGCGCTGGGGGAGGTGGTGGCCGCCGCCGGGGATGCCGCGGTGGTGGCCCTGGAGAAGACCCCCGACCAATTGCGTGTGCTGGCCGAAGCGGGAGTGGTCGATTCCGGTGGGCGGGGGCTGGTGGTGCTGCTGGACGCGTTGCGCGCCACGGTGACGGGGTACGTGCCGGTGCGGCCGGTCTATGAACCCCGTCCGGTGGCGAGCACCTCGGCACCGGCGCCCCCTGCCCAGTTCGAGGTCATGTACCAGCTGACGGGCTGTCCGGCGGAGGCCGTCACCGGACTGCGGGAGCGCCTGGAAGCACTCGGTGACTCCATCGCGCTGGCCGAGTCGGTGCCCGGCGCGGGTCTGTCGGTGCACGTGCACACCGACGACGCGGGAGCAGCGATCGAGGCCGGCCTGGCCCACGGCACGGCCCGTCGCATCCAGATCTCGGTGCTGGCCGCGACCGGCAAAGCGGCGCCGGCCGGGTTCACCGCGCAGCGGGCGGTGCTGGCGGTGGTGGACGGTGACGGGGCCGCCGAATTGTTTGCAGGCGAAGGGGCCACGGTGCTGCGCGCCGACCCTGCCGTCGACGCCCGCCGACTGGTGCGTGCCCTCATCGACACAGGCGCGGCGCAGGTGATGGTGCTGCCCAACGGTTACGTCGCCGCCGAAGAACTGGTGGCCGGCTGTACCGCGGCCACCAGCTGGGGCATCGACGTGGTGCCGGTGCCCGCCGGGTCGATGGTGCACGGGCTTGCGGCGCTGGCGGTGCACGATCCGGCCCGCCGCGCAGTGGACGACGGCTACACCATGGCCGCGGCGGCCGGCGCCACCCGTTACGGCTCGGTGCGCACGGCCACCGAGGCGGCGCTGACGTGGGCCGGTCCGTGCCGGGTGGGTGACGGCCTGGGCATCGTGGGCGGTGAGGTGCTGGTGGTTCGCCACGACATCACCTCCGCTGCAAGGGGTTTGATCGATCTGATGCTCGGTGTGGGCGGTGAGCTGCTGACTGTGCTGCTGGGGGCCGGAGCGCCGCCGGAGGTGGGGACCACGCTGAGCCGGCACGTGCATCTGCACCACCCCGGCACCGAGTTCGTCGCTTACCAGACCGGCCACGCCGGTGACACCGTGATCATCGGGGTGGAATAGATGGCCGGACTCGCCGATCCGCTGGACTTCATCGTGGGCAAGAAGGCGGCCGCCAAGCTGGCCGACGTATTCGGCATCCGCACCGTCAACGACCTGCTGCGGCATTACCCGCGCAAGTACAGCAAGGGCGCCACGGTGCTGGGGGAGGACTCGGCACCGGAGGCCGGCGAACACGTCACCTTCGTCGACACCGTGGCCAAGGTCGACGTCCGCTGGACCAAGGCCAAAAAGGAATACATGGTGGTGACGCTGACCGACCGGAACGTCACCGCCACCTTCTTCAACGCCAAGTACCTGAAGAACAGCCTGGTGAAAGGCACCCGGTTGATGATCTCCGGGGAGATCGGGTTCTTTCGGGATCAGATGCAGCTCACCCATCCGGCACATCTGGTGCTCGATGGGCGGATGCGTGGCAGCGCCAACCTCAAAGCCCTTGCCGTCAAGGGCGAGGACGGTGAGTTGGACATGTCGGTGTTCGAACGCGAGTTCTTCCCCATCTACCCGGCCAGCGCCAAGCTGCAGAGCTGGGACATCTACGCCTGCGTCCGCCAGGTGCTCGAGGTGCTCGACCCGGTACCCGAGACCATTCCGGAAGACTTTGTGCGCGAACACAACCTGATGTCCCAGGATGACGCGCTGCGGGCGATTCACGTGAGCGAGAACAGCGAGGAGCGGGCCCGCGCGGTCGAACGGCTGACCTTCGACGAGGCCGTGGGCATGCAGTGGGCGCTGGTGGCCACCCGGTACAGCCAGTCGCGCGAACCCGCACCGCCCGCGCCGCTGATCGCCGGCGGCCTGCGTGACCGCCTGCTGGGCCAGTTGCCCTTCGAACTGACCACCGGCCAGAGCGATGTACTGACCACCCTGTCCGAGGAACTGGCCGCCACCGCACCGATGAACCGGATGCTGCAGGGTGAGGTGGGTTCGGGCAAGACCATCGTCTCGGTTCTGGCGATGCTGCAGATGATCGACGCGGGCTATCAGTGCGCGCTGCTGGCACCCACGGAAGTGCTTGCCACCCAGCATGCCCGCGGTATCCGGGAGGTGCTCGGCCCGATGGGCGCGGCCGGCGAACTCGGTGGGGATCAGTCCGGCACCCGGGTGGCTCTACTGACCGGGTCGATGTCGCCCGCGCGCAAGAAGCAGGTGCGCGAGGAGGTGGCCTCCGGCGCCGCGGGCATCGTGATCGGCACCCATGCGCTGCTGCAGGACACCGTGGAGTTCGACCGCCTCGGGATGGTGGTGGTCGACGAGCAGCACCGCTTCGGTGTCGAGCAACGAGATGCATTGCGCGCCAAGGCCGCTGATGGAATCACCCCGCACCTGCTGGTGATGACGGCCACCCCCATTCCGCGTACCCTCGCGCTGACGGTGTACGGCGATCTGGACACCTCGACGCTGCGCGAGCTGCCGCGGGGTCGGCAACCGATCGACACCAAAACCGTGTTCGTCAACGACAAGCCGGCCTGGTTGGCCCGGGTGTGGACGCGAATCAGCGAGGAGGTCGCCGAGGGCAGGCAGGCCTACGTGGTGGCCTCGCGCATCGACGACGTGCCGACCGAGGAGAAGGGTCCACGCCCCATCCCGGTGACCACCCTCTACGAGCACCTGAAGTCGGGACCGCTGGCCCATCTGCGGGTGGGCCTGATGCACGGACGTCTGGATCCGGTCGAGAAGGACGCCGTGATGACGGCGTTCAAGGCCGGGGACATCGATGTGCTGGTCTCCACCACCGTCATCGAGGTCGGTGTCGACGTGCCGAACGCCACGGTGATGGTGGTGGCCGACGCCGACCGCTTCGGTATCAGCCAGCTGCACCAGCTGCGCGGCCGGATCGGCCGTGGCCGCCATGCCAGCCTGTGCCTGCTGATCACCCAACTGCCCGAGTCGTCACCGTCGGGCAGCCGTCTGAAGGCGGTGGCCGCCACCCAGGACGGTTTCGAGCTGGCAGATCTGGACCTCGATGCGCGGGATGAGGGAGATGTGTTGGGGCTCAACCAGTCCGGCCGCTCCTACCATCTGCGTTTCCTGTCGTTGAAGCTGCACCGACCGATCATCGAAGACGCCCGCGCACTGTGCGAGGTGCTCTATCCCCGCATTCCGCATGATCCGGGTCTGGCGTCGCTGGCGGCGTTCTTCACCAACACCGATCTCATCGACTTCCTGGACAAGACATGACCCGCCGGACGACGGCCTGGCTGGCGGTGGCAGCGACGCTGTCGGTCATCGTGGCCTACCAGGCGGTGTCCGAGTCCGGTGAGGCCGCCGACCCGGCGGGCGGCGCTGCCGTCGCCCACGCCCAACCGCCCAGCGTGGCACCGGGTGTCGACGTGCTCGCCGGAATCACGGTGGTGCCGGCCCGGATCCGCAGCGGGGACTACCGCCGGGCGGCGTTCGGGGAGGCCTGGACCGATGACAACACCGCTCCCGGCGGGGGCAACGGTTGCGACACCCGCAACGACATCTTGGACCGGGATCTGATCGAGAAAACTCACGTGCCGATCAGCCGGTGCCCTACGGCGGTCGCCACCGGGGTGCTGCGTGACCCGTACACCAGCAAGACGATCCCCTTCGTCCGCGGCAACCAGACCGGGGCGGCCGTCCAGATCGAGCACATCGTGCCCCTGGCGTACGCGTGGGACCAGGGCGCGCGCAACTGGACCGACGAACTGCGGATCCGGTTCGCCAACGACCCCGCCAATCTGGTGGCCGTGGACGGGCCCACCAATCAGGACAAGGGCGACGCCGAACCTGCGCGGTGGATGCCACCCAACGTGGCCTTCCACTGCCAGTACGCCATGCAGTTCCTGGCGGTGCTGCGCGGGTACCAGCTGGCACTCGACGCCGCGTCGGCGCCGGTGCTGCAGGAGGCGGCGGCCACCTGCCCGAGTGGCTAGGGGCCGGTGTAGGTCAACGGATCCGGGCGGAACCGGGTGCCCTCGTCGAGGCCGTTGAGGGTGTCCATGTCGGCGGTGCTGAGCTCGAAGTCGAATACGTCGAGGTTCTCGGCAATTCGCTCCGTCTTGGACGACCGGGGGATGACGACGTTGCCCAGCTGCAGGCTCCACCGGATCAGCACCTGTGCGGGCGACTTTTCGTAGGACGCTGCGATGGACGTCACCGCGCTGTTCTCCAGCACCTTGCCGATGCCGAGTGGGCTGTAGGCCTCGGTCACGATGCCGTGGTCGGCATTGACCGCGCGCAGGGCGGACTGATTGAGCAGCGGATGCAGTTCGATCTGATTCACCGCGGGGGTGAAGAACGTCAGGTCGATGATGTCGGAGAGGTGCTCGGCGGTGAAGTTGCACACGCCGATGGATTTGGCCAGCCCATCGGCCTGCGCGCGCATCATCCCGCCGAAACTGTCGATGTACTTGCCGCCCTCGGCGTACGGCCAGTGGATCAGGTAGAGATCGACGTACTCCAGTCCGAGGCGCTCGAGGCTGGCCTTGATGGCGTCCTGCGAGGACTGGAAGCCCTGGTCTGCCACCGCCAGTTTGGTGGTGACGAACACCTCGGCGCGCGGGATGCCGGAGGCGGCGATGGCCCGGCCGACGGCCGCTTCGTTGCCGTACACCGCTGCGGTGTCGATGAGGCGGTACCCCAGTTCGAGGGCGGTGGACACCGCGTGCTCGGTCTCGGCATCACCGAGCTCGCCGACGCCCAGGCCGAGTGCCGGCATGGTGTTCTCGTCGTTGAGCCCGATCGATGGAACGGTCCCCGACTGGCCGGTCAACGTCATCTCACCTACCTGGTTGAAGTCAGAATCTTTGTGCTCACGATATTCCCCTGGCCCAGTGCGACCTAATTCGACACCCGTCCGCGTGACGGTGGTCATGCAATACCGTCGGTGGTCATGAGCCCCATCAGGTTGCCGTTGCCGGTGCTGCGGGTCGGCAGCCGAGTCTCGCCCGCCCTGTTCTCCGCACTGCCCGCGCCCGTCCTGCGGGGGTTGTCCGGTTTCCGTTCCGTGGTGATCGACGGCAACACCCTGGATCCGCGGTTGCAGTTGTTCCTGGCGAGCGCACGATTGACCGGGGTGACGGGCATGGTGACCGACGGCGACGTGCCGCGCAGTCGGGCGGTGATGCATGAGACGTGCGTCGGTCTGGGCGGCCCGGCGCGCCCGGTCCCTGTACAGGTGCTGTCGATCCCGGGCCCCGCCGCGGGAGTTGCGGTCCGGCACTACCGGGCCGCCGGCGCCACCGACGCAGTGGTCTACTTCCACGGCGGCGGCTTCGCCCTGGGTGACCTGGACAGCTACCACGCGGTGTGCAGCCGGATCTGCCAGGACGCCGGGGTGCACGTCTTCTCCGTCGATTACCGACTGGCGCCCGAGCATCCCGCTCCCGCGGCAGTCGACGACTGCAGCGCGGCGTACGCCTGGATCACCGCGCACGCCGCCGAACTCGGCATCACCGGCGGCGTCGCCGTCGCGGGGGACAGCGCCGGCGGTGCGCTCGCCGCTGTGGTCGCTCGGTGGGCGGCCAGATCCGACGTGCCCACACCGTCGCTGCAGTTCCTCATCTATCCGGTCACCGACCTGGCGGCGCGCACCCGGTCGCGGACGCTGTTCGGCGACGGGTTCGTGCTGACCGGCCACGACCTGGACTTCTTCCGGCGGGCCTATCTCGACGGATCGGGCGTGGCCGTGACCGACCCGCGCGTCGCGCCGCTGCTGGCCCACGACCTCACCGGGTTGCCGCCCGCGCTGGTGGTCACCGCGGGATTCGATCCGCTGCGCGACGAGGGGGAGCAGTACGCCGAGGCGCTGGCCGCCGCCGGTGTTTCCGTGGACCTGCGCCGCATGGGGTCGATGACCCACGGCTTCATCAACTTCGCGGGACTCGGCGGCGCCGTCGAACGGCATCTGGCCGAGTTGATCTCCGCGCTGCGGGCGCACCTGCGGCGGGGCGACACCGGTGTCCGCGGGGCGCCGGTACGCTAGAAGCGCCCAACCCGCGAGCACGAGGATCACCCACCTGTGGCCACCAAACCCAAAAAACCTGCCAAGTACGACCTGAAGGCGGGGGAGCGCAAGCGCAACCTGGCGATCCAGATCGGATTGACCGCCGTCGTCGTCGTCTTCGCCGTGGCACTCGTGCTCTACATCGTGATGTCCAGCGACAAGCAAGCCGGTGGCGAAGTGCAGGCGGTGCGGGTGGCTTCCCCGGAGGTCATCACCAACGAGGGCACCAGCGACCCCAAGGTCGTCATCTCGCTCTTCGAAGACTTCCAGTGCCCGGCCTGCCGCAACTTCGAGCAGGCTTTCGGTCCGACACTGAACAAGTTGGTGGACAACGGTGCGATCGCCATCGACTACCACTCGGTCGCGATCCTGAACTCCCCGATCAACCAGAACTACTCGACCCGGTCCGGTAATGCCGGCTACTGCGTGGCCCGGGAAGACACCACCCCGATGAAGGATTCGTTCCGGCGTTTCCACGGTGCGCTGTTCGCCAACCAGCCCAACGAGGGCTCGCCCGCGCCGGACAACGCCGCGCTGATCGAGACCGCCCGCCAGGCCGGTGTCGCAGGCGATGTCGCGGAATGCATCAACAACGGCAGTTTCGACGACGTGGTGGACGGCATGGCGGCGGCGGCCGGGGTCAATTCCACTCCGACCGTGCGCTTCAACGGTGAGGACTACCGGGTCAGCACTCCCGAAGACCTGATCACCAAGGTCGAGGAGATCGTCGGCGACGTTCCCAACCTGGACGCCACAGCGCAGTGACTGCGGTACCGGCTGCCGAGGTGACGCCCGAGACTCCACCGGAGCCTCGGGAGCCCCGTCCCGGCGTGGCCGTGGGCAGGCCCAGCGCGCTGTGGATTCTGATCGCAGGCATCATCGGGCTGGCGGCCGCCGCAACGCTGACCATCGAGAAGATCGAACTACTGATCGACCCGTCCTACGTGCCGTCGTGCAGCCTGAACCCGGTACTGTCCTGCGGTTCGGTGATGGTGACGCCGCAGGCCTCGACCTTCGGCTTCCCCAACATGCTGATCGGGCTGGTGGGCTTCGCCGTGGTGATCGTCTCCGGCGTGCTGGCGGTGGCCCGGGTGCGCCTACCGCAGTGGTACTGGGTGGGCCTGGCGCTGGGCAACACCTTCGGCGTCGCCTTTGTGCACTATCTGATCTTTCAGAGCCTGTACCGGATCGGCGCTCTGTGCCCGTACTGCATGGTGGTGTGGACCATCATGATCCCGCTGTTCGTGGTCTCGGCGTCGATTGCCTTGCGGCCGTTGGCGGGTAACCCGGTGTTGCGCGTGCTGTACCAGTGGCGTTGGTCTCTTGTTGCGCTGTGGTTCACCGCAGTTGTGCTGATGATCCTGGTCCGGTTCTGGGCTTACTGGTCCACCCTGATCTGAGCCCATCTCGCCGGTTTGCCGGGAGTCCGGGTCGGTGTTCGCCACCCCTGTCTTTTTGTCACTGTTGCCAAGGGTTTGGTTCGCAAACTTTGCAGATTTGCCAGCGACGGTTCACAGGATAGTGAACAAGGTATTTGGCCAGGCACCTTTCGCTATCGGTGAAGTCTCAGGTATGTTGCTGAGGTGTTCTCCAAGGTATTGGTTGCCAATCGTGGTGAAATTGCCATCCGCGCGTTCCGCGCGGCGTACGAGCTGAAGATCGGCACGGTGGCGGTCTACCCGTATGAGGACCGCAATTCGGTGCACCGGTTGAAGGCCGATGAGTCGTATCAGATCGGTGAGGTGGGTCACCCGGTGCGGGCGTACCTGTCGGTCGAAGAAATCGTGGGCACGGCGGTGGCGGCCGGCGCTGATGCGGTGTACCCGGGGTATGGCTTCATGTCGGAGAATCCGGATCTGGCGGCGGCGTGCGCGCGGGCGGGTATCACGTTCGTGGGGCCGAGCGCGGAGGTACTCGAGCTCACGGGGAACAAGTCGCGGGCGATCGCGGCCGCCCGGGAGGCGGGGCTGCCGGTGCTCGCGTCCTCGGCGCCCTCGGCCGATGTCGACGAGCTGCTGGCGGCGGCGCAGTCCATGGAGTTCCCGGTCTTCGTCAAGGCGGTCGCCGGTGGTGGTGGTCGCGGGATGCGCCGGGTGGCCGAGCCCGCTGCGTTGCGGGAGGCCATCGAGGCGGCGTCGCGGGAGGCGGAGTCGGCGTTCGGGGACCCGACGGTGTTCCTGGAGCAGGCGGTGATCAACCCGCGCCACATCGAGGTGCAGATCCTGGCCGACACCCACGGCAACGTGATCCACCTCTACGAGCGGGACTGCAGTGTGCAGCGTCGCCATCAGAAGGTGATCGAGCTGGCGCCGGCGCCGAATCTGGATCCGGTGTTGCGGGACAGGATCTGTGCCGACGCGGTGGCGTTCGCCCGCCAGATCGGCTACTCGTGCGCCGGCACGGTGGAATTCCTGCTCGACGAGCGCGGCAACCACGTGTTCATCGAGATGAACCCGCGGATTCAGGTGGAGCACACCGTGACCGAGGAGATCACCGATGTGGATCTGGTGTCCTCGCAGTTGCGGATCGCCGCCGGGGCGTCGCTGGCCGATCTCGGGTTGAGCCAGGAGGCGATCGTGCCGCACGGTGCGGCGCTGCAGTGCCGCATCACCACCGAGGATCCGGTGAACGGGTTCCGCCCGGACACCGGCCGCATCACCGCCTACCGCTCGCCCGGTGGTGCGGGGATCCGCCTGGACGGCGGCACCCAGGTGGGTGCGGAGGTCAGTGCGCACTTCGATTCGATGCTGGTGAAGCTGACGTGTCGGGGCCGGGACTTCTCCACGGCGGTGCGCCGGGCCCGGCGGGCGGTGGCGGAGTTCCGTATCCGCGGGGTCTCGACCAACATCCCGTTCCTGCAGGCAGTGCTCGACGATCCGGACTTCGTGGCCGGACGGGTGACGACGAGTTTCATCGATGAGCGCCCGGAGTTGTTGACGGCGCGTTCCAGTGCTGACCGTGGTACCAAGATCCTGACGTATCTGGCCGATGTGACGGTGAACAAGCCGCATGGTGAGCGCCCGTCGACGGTGTACCCGCATGACAAGCTGCCGCAGCTCGACCTGACGGTGGACCCGCCGGCAGGCTCCAAGCAGAAGCTGGTGGAGCTCGGACCGCAGGGTTTTGCCCAGTGGCTCAGGGATTCTCCGGCTGTCGGGGTCACCGACACGACGTTCCGGGATGCGCACCAGTCACTGTTGGCGACGCGGTTGCGGTCGACGGGGCTGCTGAAGGTGGCACCGTATGTGGCGCGGATGATGCCGCAGCTGCTGTCGGTGGAGTGCTGGGGTGGGGCCACCTACGATGTGGCGCTGCGCTTTCTGAAGGAGGACCCGTGGGAGCGGCTGGCCGCGCTGCGGGAGGCGATGCCCAACATCTGTCTGCAGATGCTGCTGCGGGGGCGCAACACGGTGGGCTACACCCCGTATCCGGAGATCGTCACTACCGCGTTTGTCGACGAGGCGGCTGCCACGGGTGTGGACATCTTCCGGATCTTCGACGCTCTGAACAACATCGACTCCATGCGCCCGGCCATCGACGCGGTGCGCGCGACCAACACCACCATCGCCGAGGTGGCGATGTCCTACACCGGGGATCTGTCCAACCCGGCCGAGGACCTCTACACGCTGGACTACTACTTGCGGCTGGCAGAGCAGATCGTCTCCGCCGGTGCGCATGTGCTGGCGATCAAGGACATGGCCGGCCTGCTGCGGGCACCGGCGGCGGCGACCTTGGTGTCGGCGTTGAAGTCCCGGTTCGACCTGCCGGTGCATGTGCACACCCACGACACCCCGGGTGGGCAGTTGGCGACCTATCTGGCGGCGTGGCAGGCCGGCGCCGATGCCGTCGACGGGGCGGCGGCGCCCTTGGCGGGCACCACCAGTCAGCCCGCGCTGAGCTCGATCGTGGCCGCGGCCGCGCACACCGAGTTCGACACCGGTCTGGATCTGGGTGCGGTGTGTGAGCTGGAGCCGTACTGGGAGGCGTTGCGCAAGGTCTATGCGCCCTTTGATGTTGCGGCCAGTGGGCCGCCTTCTCCGACGGGTCGGGTGTATACCCACGAGATCCCGGGTGGGCAGCTGAGCAATCTGCGTCAGCAGGCCATCGCGCTGGGCTTCGGGGACCGTTTCGAGGAGATCGAAGCCAATTATGCTGCGGCCGACCGCAGTCTGGGTCGGTTGATCAAGGTCACCCCGAGTTCGAAGGTGGTCGGTGATCTGGCGCTGGCGCTGGTGGGTGCGGGCATCACCGCCGAGGAGTTCGCCGCTGACCCGGCGCGCTATGACATCCCCGACAGTGTGGTCGGGTTCCTGCGTGGTGAGCTCGGTGACCCGGCGGGTGGGTGGCCGGAGCCGTTGCGCACCTTGGCTCTTGACGGCCGGGGCCCGGCCAAGCCGGAAACCCCGCTGAGCCATGAGGACGAGGCGGTGCTGGCCCAGCCGGGCGACAAGCGTCAGGCCACGCTGAACCGGCTGCTGTTCCCCGGGCCCACCAAGGAATTCGACGCCCACCGCGAGCTCTACGGCGACACCAGCCAGCTGTCGGCCAACCAGTTCTTCTACGGGCTGCGCCAAGGTGACGAGCACCGGGTGGCGCTGGAGAAGGGCGTGGAACTGCTGATCGGGTTGGAAGCCATTTCCGATGCCGACGAGCGCGGCATGCGGACCGTGATGTGCATCCTCAACGGTCAGCTGCGACCGATCCTGGTGCGCGACCGCAACATCGCCAGCGAGGTACCCACGGCGGAGAAGGCCGACAAGACCGACCCTGACCAGATCGCCGCGCCGTTCGCCGGCGTCGTCACCGTCACCGTGGCCGTCGGCGACACCATCGAGACCGGACAGACCATCGCCACCATCGAGGCGATGAAGATGGAGGCCGCCATCACCGCCCCCAAGGCCGGCACCGTGGCCCGCGTCGCCGTCGCCGACACCGCCCAGGTCGAAGGCGGCGACCTCCTGGTGGTGGTCAACTGACCCGCATCATCGGCGGATCCGCCGGCGGCAGGCGTCTGACGGTGCCGCCGAAAGGCACCCGGCCGACCACCGACCGGGTGCGTGAGTCGCTGTTCAACGTGCTGGCGGCGCGGCTGGACTTCACCGGGCTCACCGTGCTCGACCTCTATGCGGGCTCGGGTGCACTGGGGCTCGAAGCGTTGTCGCGCGGCGCCGACTCGGCGTTGTTCGTCGAGCGCGACGCCCGGGCTGCGGCCGTGATCAGCGCCAACGCAACCACCGTGGGAAGCACGGGCGCGACGGTGCGCCGGGGCGCTGTCGAGACCGTGCTGGCCGGGGAATCCGGACATCCGGTGGACCTGGTGTTCGCCGACCCGCCGTATGAGGTCAGTACTGCCGAAATGGAGGCGGTGATCGGCATGCTCGATCAGAACCGTTGGGCCACAACGGGAACGGTGATGGTCGTGGAGCGGCCGGCCGGCAGCGGGCCGATCACCTGGCCCGCGGGCTGGGACGTGTGGCGGGCTCGCACTTACGGGGACACCCGCGTCGAGATGGCCGAACGAAACTAGGGCGGTGCTAGCGTCGGGACCCATGACCGGCGCCGTGTGCCCAGGATCGTTCGACCCCATCACCCTCGGCCACCTCGACATCTTCGAGCGCGCCGCGGCGCAGTTCGACGAGGTGGTGGTGGCCGTCCTGGTGAACCCCAACAAGAAGGGCATGTTCACCCTCGACGAGCGCATCGCGCTGATCGAGGAGTGCACCACGCACCTGCCCAACCTGCGGGCCGAATCCGGCCAGGGGCTGGTGGTCGATTTCGTCAAGGCCCGTGGCCTGACCGCGATCGTCAAAGGGCTGCGTAGCGGTACCGACTTCGAATACGAGCTGCAGATGGCGCAGATGAACCGGCACGTGGCCGGGGTGGACACCTTCTTCGTGGCCACCACGCCGCAGTATTCCTACGTGTCCTCCTCCCTGGCCAAGGAGGTGGCAGCGCTGGGCGGCGACGTCACAGATCTGCTGCCGGGTCCGGTCAATGTCCGGTTGCGGGACAAATTGGGGCGCTGACGCACAGAAGAGGCGACACACCGGGCCGAGCATGCGCAGTCACAGGCGTAACAGCAGGCACACTTGTCACAACAGTTCGTCTTGGGAGACCTGAAGGGTGTGCGCTGTGTACCGAGTATTTGAAGCGCTCGACGAGTTGGGTGCCATCGTCGAAGAGGCGCGCGGCGTGCCGATGACGGCGGGCTGCGTGGTCCCCCGGGGCGACGTCCTCGAACTCATCGACGACATCAAGGACGCCATCCCCGGCGAACTCGACGACGCCCAGGATGTGCTGGACGCCCGCGACACCATGTTGCGTGACGCCAAGCAGCACGCCGACGGCATGGTGGCCTCGGCCACCGCGGAAGCCGACTCCACGCTGGGCCATGCCCGTGGGGAAGCCGACCGGCTGCTGGCCGAGGCGAAGTCGCAGGCGGACCGCATGGTCGCCGAAGCGCGCGCGCACTGCGAACGCATGGTCGGCGAGGCCCGCGAAGAAGCGAACCGGTTGGCCGCCAACGCCAAGCGTGACTACGAGACCGCTGTCGGGCGCGCCAAGGCCGAGGCCGACCGCCTGGTCGAGAGCGGCAACATCTCCTACGAGAAGGCCGTCCAGGAAGGCATCAAAGAACAGCAGCGGCTGGTGTCCCAGACCGAGGTGGTGCAGTCCGCGCAGGCAGAATCGGCCCGGCTGATCGACACTGCCCACGCCGAGGCGGACCGGCTGCGCGGCGAGTGCGACATCTACGTCGACAGCAAGCTCGCCGAGTTCGAGGACTACCTCAACGGGACACTGCGTTCCGTCGGGCGCGGCCGCCACCAGCTGCGCACCGCCGCCGGCACGCACGACTACGCGCAGCGCTGACACGACCCGGGGTTGCCGCGCCGTAGACTCGCGGTCATGTCTGGAGCGAAAAAAGCGGCGGCCACCACCGCGGCAGCGCATCGACAGCCACCCTCGGTGCTGACCCTCGATATCGCCCGGCTGGGACGGCGACCCGGCTCCATGATGCACGTCGACCAGACGGTGCCCAGTCCGTCGCGCATCGGCCTCGACCTGATCGCGATCCAGCAGGGCGCCCCGCTGCACCTCGATCTGGACCTGCAATCGGTCTCCGAAGGAGTCCTGGTGACGGGCACCGTCGAGGCTCCGACAGCCGGTGAATGCGCGCGGTGTCTCGAACCGGTGTCCGGGGACGTGGCCATCGAGCTCACCGAACTGTTCGCCTACCCCGACAGCACCACCGAGGCCACCACCGAAGACGACGAGGTGGGCCACGTCATCGACGACACCATCGACCTCGAACAGTCCATCGTCGACGCCGTGGGCCTGGCGCTGCCGCTGGCCCCCTTGTGCTCGCCGGACTGCCCCGGACTCTGCCAGACCTGCGGCGTGCCGCTGGCCACCGCGGAGCCCGACCACCACCACGACGTGATCGACCCGCGCTGGGCCAAGCTCACCGAGTTCCTTCCCGAAGGCGGTGAACGCACGCAGTGACCCAACCCGAGGACCGTCAGCCGCTGATCGAGGCGCTCGGGGTCGACCTGGACCCTGACCTGTTGACACTGGCACTGACCCACCGCAGCTACGCCTACGAGCATGGTGGCCTGCCCACCAACGAACGGCTCGAGTTCCTCGGCGACGCGGTACTGGGGCTCACGGTCACCGACGAGCTCTACCACCGCCACCCGGACCGGGCCGAGGGCGACCTCGCCAAGCTGCGGGCCTACGTGGTGCGCACCCAGGCGCTCGCCGCGGTGGCGCGGCGGCTCACCGAGCACGGACTGGGTTTCTATCTGCTGCTCGGGCGCGGCGAGCTCAACACCGGCGGAGCCGACAAGTCGAGCATCCTGGCCGACGGCATGGAATCGCTGCTGGGCGCGGTGTACCTGCAGCACGGCATCGACACCGCCCGCAAAGTGATCCTGCGGCTGTTCGGCGCGCTGATCGACGGTGCACCCGACCGCGGCGCCGGGCTGGACTGGAAAACCAGCCTGCAAGAGCTGAGCGCCTCCAGGGTTCTCGGATCACCCAGCTACTCGGTGTCCTCCATCGGGCCCGACCACGACAAGGTGTTCACCGCCACCGTGGTCGTCTCCGACATCGAATACGGCACCGGCACCGGCCGGTCCAAGAAGGAAGCTGAGCAGAACGCGGCGGAACAGGCCTACGAGGCCATCAAGGCCCAAGAACCGGATGCCTGAACTCCCCGAGGTCGAGGTGGTGCGCCGGGGACTGCAGGCGCACGTCGCCGGCAAGACCGTCACCGCCGTGCGCGTCAACCACCCCCGGGCGGTGCGCCGCCACGAGGCCGGCCCCGCCGACCTGACCGCTCGCCTGCTGGACAACGAGATCACCGGGACCGGCAGGCGCGGCAAGTACCTGTGGCTCACCCTCGGCAGCGGCGAGGCTCTGGTGGTGCACCTCGGGATGAGCGGGCAGATGCTGCTCGGGCCGGTGAAACGAGCCGAGCACCTGCGCATCGCCGCGCTGCTGGATGACGGCACCGCGCTGAGTTTCGTGGATCAGCGCACCTTCGGCGGCTGGATGCTGACCGAGCTGACCACCGTCGATGGCACCGACGTGCCCGAGGTGGTGGCGCACATCGCCCGGGACCCGCTGGACCCGCTGTTCGACCGCGCCGGTGTGGTGGACGTGTTGCGCGGCAAGCACTCCGAGATCAAGCGCCAGCTGCTGGACCAGACCGTGGTGTCCGGGATCGGCAACATCTACGCCGACGAGGCGCTGTGGCGGGCCAAGGTCAACGGCGCGCGCATCGCCGAGAAGTTGACCAAGCCGACGCTGGCCCGCATCCTCGACCACGCCCGCGATGTGATGACCGACGCGCTGGGCTACGGTGGCACGTCCTTCGATTCGCTCTATGTGAACGTCAACGGCGAGTCGGGCTACTTCGACCGGTCACTGGATGCCTACGGCCGCGAAGGCCTGCCGTGCCGCCGCTGCGGGGCGGTGATGCGCCGGGACAAGTTCATGAACCGGTCCTCGTTCTACTGCCCGAAATGCCAGCCCCGTCCCCGTGGTTGACCCCTACGCCGAGCGTGCGTGTCTGCACACGTTTGCCCGGCGTGTCCCGTACAAACGCGCACGCTCGCGCCGAGGAGAAGAGAAACACACATGACCGAACTGTGGGTGGAGCGCACGGGTGGGCGGCGCTACACGGGGAAGAGCTCGCGCGGGGCCGAGGTGCTGATCGGCTCCGAGGACGTCGAGGGTGTCTTCACCCCCGGTGAACTGCTCAAGATCGCGCTGGCCGCGTGCAGCGGGATGTCCAGCGACGTGCCGCTGGCGCGCCGTCTCGGCGGCGACTACCAGGCCACCATCAAGGTGTCCGGCCCGCCGGACCGCGAGCAGGAGCGCTACCCGCTGCTGCAGGAGGTGCTGGAGATCGACCTGTCCGGTCTGTCCGAGGCCGACGCCGACCGGGTGCGCACCGTGGTCAACCGGGCCATCGATCAGGTGTGCACCGTGGGCCGCACGCTGAAATCAGGCACCGAGGTCACCTTCGAGATCGCCGACAAGCGGCCATGACCCAGGACGGCACCGAGCACGTCAGGCTGACCGCCTGGGTGCACGGCCATGTCCAGGGAGTGGGTTTCCGCTGGTGGACCCGGTCCCGGGCGCTGGAATTGGGGCTGACCGGCTACGCCAAGAACCAGGACGACGGCCGCGTGCTGGTGGTGGCCCAGGGGCCGCGAGCTGCGGCCGAGCAACTGCTGGCGTTGCTGCGTGGCGAGCACACGCCCGGCCGGGTGGACACCGTGGTGGCCGACTGGTCGGCCCCGGGTGAGCTGATCCGGGGCTTCAGCGAGCGGTAGAGGTAATCTGGCACGCCATGCACCTGAAGAGTCTGACGTTGAAGGGCTTCAAGTCCTTTGCGTCGCCGACGACTCTGCGGTTGGAACCCGGCATCACCTGCGTCGTCGGGCCCAACGGGTCCGGCAAGTCGAACGTCGTCGACGCGCTGACCTGGGTGATGGGGGAACAGGGTGCCAAGACCCTGCGCGGCGGCAAGATGGAGGACGTCATCTTCGCCGGCACGTCCACCCGGGCGCCGTTGGGCCGCGCCGAGGTCACCCTGACCATCGACAACTCCGACAACGCCCTGCCCATCGAATACTCCGAGGTGTCGATCACCCGGCGGATGTTCCGCGACGGCGCCGGGGAGTACGAGATCAACGGCAGCAGTTGCCGCCTGATGGACGTCCAGGAACTGCTCTCGGACTCCGGCATCGGCCGTGAGATGCACGTCATCGTCGGCCAGGGCCGACTCTCGCAGATCCTGGAGTCCCGGCCCGAAGACCGCCGGGCCTTCATCGAGGAAGCCGCCGGTGTGCTCAAACACCGCAAGCGCAAAGAGAAGGCGGTCCGCAAGCTCGACGCCATGGCGGCGAACCTGGCCCGGTTGACCGACCTCACCACCGAACTGCGTCGCCAGCTCAAGCCTCTGGGCCGCCAGGCCGAGATGGCCCGTCGCGCCCAGACCATCCAGGCCGACCTGCGCGACGCCCGGCTGCGGCTGGCCGCCGATGACCTGGTCCGCCGGCAGGCCGAGTTCGACGGCGTGGGCGGCACCGAGGCCACGCTGCGCAAGGAACACGAGGAGGCCGCCGAGCGGCTGGCGGTGGCCACCGA
Organism: Mycolicibacterium tokaiense; assembly: GCF_010725885.1. Taxonomy (NCBI): domain Bacteria; kingdom Bacillati; phylum Actinomycetota; class Actinomycetes; order Mycobacteriales; family Mycobacteriaceae; genus Mycobacterium; species Mycolicibacterium tokaiense. Next base: position 4,080,005 of record NZ_AP022600.1, read on the forward strand.
CGAGCTCACCGAGCACGAGACGGCCGTGAGCAGCCTCACGGAGCGGGCCGAACGCGCGCAGCAGACCTGGTTCCGGCTCTCCGCGCTGGCCGAGCGGGTCAGCGCCACCGTCCGCATCGCCACCGAGCGAACCCAGTTGTTGGAGACCGAGCCGGTGCACAGCGGCGGCCAGGATCCCGACGAGCTCGAAGCACAGGCCGACGAGGTGGCCGAGCTGGAACAGCAGCTGCTGGCCGAACTCGCCGAGACCCGGGCCCGGCTGGAAGCCGCCCGCGAGGAGCTCGCCGACGCCGAGTCCGCAGCCGCCGAGGCCGAGCGTGAGCACCTGGCCGCCGTCCGGGCCGAGGCCGACCGCCGGGAAGGGCTGGCGCGGCTGGCGGGTCAGGTGGAGACCATGCGGGCGCGCGTCGAATCCACCGACGAGCGGGTGGCGCGGCTGACCGAGGGCATCGACGAGGCGGGTCGGCGGTTCCAGCAGGCGCAGGCCGACTTCGAGACGGTGCAGGGCCAGGTCGGGGAACTCGATCAGAGCGAGGCAGGCCTCGACGAGCAGCACGACCGCACCGTCAGCGCGTTACGCCTGGCCGATGAGCGGGTGGCCGAGCTGCAGGCTGCCGAACGCGCTGCCGAACGCCAGGTGGTGTCCCTGCAGGCCAGGATCGACGCGCTCGCAGTCGGGCTCAAGCGTCGCGACGGGGCCGCCTGGCTCGTTGAAAACCACGGCGGTACAGGCTTTTTCGGCTCCGTCGCCACTCTCATGAAGGTGCACGCCGGATACGAGGTGGCACTGGCAACGGTGCTGGGAGCCGCGGCCGACGCCCTGGCCGCCGAGGACTTCGACGCGGCCCGCTCCGCGGTGGCCGCGCTCAAGGACGCCGACGGTGGCCGCGCTGCCATCGTGCTGGGGGACTGGCCCGAGCCCACCTCCCCGCAGCTGGCCGACCTGCCCGCGGGTGCGCGGTGGGCGCTGGAGCTGGTGGACCTGCCGGCGCGACTGCGCGGCGGGCTGACCGCACTGCTGACCGGAGTGGTGGTGGTCGAGGACCTCGCCGCCGCCCTGGACGTGGTGTCCCGGCATGCTCAGTTGCGCGCGGTGACCCGCGAGGGCGACCTGGTGGGCCCGGGCTGGGTGAGCGGCGGGTCGGACCGTCAACCGAGCACACTGGAGATAACCTCCGAAATCGACAAGGCCCGAGCCGAATTGGTGGCTGCCGAAAAGCAGGTCGCCGAACTGACCGCGGCGCTCTCGGGTGCCACCGCCGAGCAGTCCGCGCGCCAGGACGCCGCCGAGCAGGCGCTGGCCGCGCTCAACGAGTCAGACGCGGCCATCTCGCAGATCTACGAACAGCTCGGCCGCCTCGGCGTGGACGCCCGCAACGCCGAAGGAGACTGGCACCGCCAGATCAAGCAGCGCGAGGAACTCGAGGCCAGCCGTGAGCAGACAGTCGCCGAGCTCACCGAACTCGAGGAGCGGCTACACGCCGCCCAGGACATCCGGGTCACCCCGACCGACGAGCCCGTCGACCGCGAGCGTCTGACCGCGGTGGTGGATACCGTGCGCTCAGCGGAGGTGGAGGCGCGGCTGGCGGTGCGCACCGCCGAAGAGCGCGCCAATGCTGTTCGCGGACGGGCTGATTCGCTGCGACGCGCGGCCGCCACCGAACGCGAGGCGCGGGTCCGGGCGCAGCGGGCGCGGGCGGCGCGTGAGCACGCGGCCACCATCGCGGCCGCGGTGGCGGAATCCGGCCGCACCCTGGCGGCGCGGTTGGCGGCCGTGGTGGCGGTGGCGTCGGCCACCCGGGACCAACTGGCCGCCGAGCGTCAGCAGCGGGTGGCGGCCATGGCCGCTGCCCGAGAGGAAGTGGATGCGCTGAAGAATCGGATCACCACGCTCACCGACGCGCTGCACCGTGACGAGGTGGCCAAGGCGCAGGCCGCCATGCGCGTCGAACAGCTGGAGCAGTCCATCCTCGAGCAGTTCGGGATGGCGCCCGGCGATCTGGTGGCCGAGTACGGCCCGCAGACCGGGTTGCCGCCGTCGGAGCTGGAGATGGCCGAGTACGAGCAGGCGCGCGAACGCGGTGAGCAGGTGAGCGCGCCGGTGCCGATGCCGTATGACCGCGACACCCAGGAACGCCGCGCCAAGCGTGCCGAGAAGGAACTGCGCGAGCTGGGCCGGGTGAATCCGCTGGCGCTGGAGGAGTTCGCGGCGCTGGAGGAGCGGTACAACTTCCTGTCCACCCAGCTCGAGGACGTCAAGGCCGCGCGCAAGGACCTGCTGGATGTGGTCGAAGACGTCGACGCCCGCATCCTGCAGGTGTTCACCGAGGCCTACGCCGACGTCGAGCGGGAATTCGAGCAGGTGTTCTCCTCGCTGTTCCCGGGCGGCGAGGGCCGACTGCTGCTGACCGATCCCGGCGACATGCTGACCACCGGTGTCGAGGTCGAGGCCCGGCCTCCCGGCAAGAAGGTCAAGCGGCTGTCGCTGCTGTCCGGCGGCGAGAAGTCGCTGACCGCGGTGGCGATGCTGGTGGCCATCTTCCGGGCCCGGCCGTCCCCGTTCTACGTGATGGACGAGGTGGAGGCCGCGCTCGACGATGTGAACCTGCGCCGGTTGCTCGGGCTGTTCGAGCAGCTGCGGGAGAAGTCGCAGCTGATCGTCATCACCCACCAGAAGCCGACCATGGAGATCGCCGACGCGCTGTACGGCGTCACCATGCAGGGTGACGGCATCACCCAGGTGATCTCGCAGCGGATGCGCGGCGACGAGTTGGTCAGGACGGGATCGGGCTGACCCCGGACTCACGCAGCTGCCCCAGCGTCGCAGCGCCGCAGCCGTGCAGGCACACCCGTAACTCCTCGATGAAGGCGCCCAGCCAGTCCACCACGGCGTCCACCGACTGCACCGCAGGCGCCAGCAGCGGGCGGGCCACCGCCACCACACTGGCCCCCATGGCCAGCGCCTTGGCGGCGTCCATCCCGGTCCGCACCCCGCCGGAGGCGATCACCGGCACACCGGGCAGTTCCTGCTGCACCTCCAGCAGCGCCTGTGCGGTCGGGACACCCCACTCGGCCAGCGCCGGGTAGCGGACCTCGCCGTAGCGGACCAGCTGTTCGACCTTGGCCCAGGATGTGCCGCCGGCCCCGGCCACGTCGACGGCGGCGATCCGGCTGCCGCGCAACAGGCGGGCCGCTCCCGCGCCGATCCCGTGGCCCACCTCTTTGACCAGGACGGGGTAGTCGAACGACGACGCCAGCTCCAGCAGCTGCGACAGCGACCCGGTGAAGTCGGTGTCGCCGCCGGCCTGGATCGCCTCCTGCAGCGGGTTGGTGTGCACTGCCAGCGCGTCGGCGCCCACCCGGGCCAGCGCTTTCGACAGGTACGGGATCATCGCCGGCTGCAGCTGGGCCAGGCCGATGTTGCCGATCAGCAGGACGTCAGGTGCCACGTCGCGGACGTCGAAACTGCCGGTGGCCGCCTCGTCGTCGATCATGATCCGCTGCGAGCCCAGCATCATGCCCACCCCGCACTGCTGAGCCGCCGCAGCCAGGTTGCGGTTGATGGTCTGCGCCAACTCCGCCCCGCCGGTCATCGCGCCCACCAGCAGGGGCACGCTCAACGGAGCCTCGAGGAACACCGTCTCGAGGTTCACGGCGCTCAAGCTGGTCTGGGTGAGCGCGTTGTAGGGCAGTCGGTAGCGCTCGAAACCCGTGGTCACCTCGGTGTACTCCACGGCACCGGTCAGGCAGGCGTCGATGTGGCGCAACTTGCGGACGCTGGGTAGCTCGGGCGGCATCGTCACGTCATACCCGCTTTGGGACAATGACCCGGTGTCTGAAGGTCTCTGGATCGCAATCGCGGTCATCGCCGTTCTGCTCGTCACTGCACTGGTCGTCGGGCTGGTGCGCTACCGACGGCGGCGCATCAGCCTGTCGGCGCCTCCGGAGAGCACCGATCAGATCGACCGGTCGGGTGGTTACACCGCCACATCGGGGATCACGTTCAGCCAGTCCGCCCCACCTGCTCCGGAGCAGGTGCGGCCCGCCGAACGCATCGACACCGACGGGCTGCCCGCGGTCGGGGACGATGCCACGGTCCCGCGAGACGCTCCCAAACGATCGATCGCTGACGTACAGCTTCCCGAACCGGACACCATAAAGCCAGCCGAACCCACCGAACCGCCCGCGCCCGAGGCCGCGCCGGAGCCCGAGCCCACCCCTGAACCCGAGCCCACCCCTGAACCCGAGGCCGCCCCTGCGCCGGTACTGGACACCATCGCGCCCGTCGACGGCCGGCTCGAACGTCTGCGCGGCCGGCTGGCCAAGTCCCAGAACGCGTTGGGACGCAGTGTTCTCGGCCTGCTCGGCGGTGGCGACCTCGACGAGGACTCCTGGGAAGAGGTCGAGGACACGCTGCTGATCGCCGATCTGGGCCCGGTGGTGACCGCGTCGGTGATGGCCGCGCTACGCGCCAGGCTGGCCACCGCCGGGGTGCGCACCGACGCCGACGCCCGCCAGGTGCTGCGTGACGCGCTGATCGCCGAACTGCACCCGGAGTTCGACCGCTCCATCAGGGCCCTGCCGCACGCCGACGCCCCATCGGTGCTGCTGGTGGTCGGTGTCAACGGCACGGGCAAGACGACCACGGTCGGCAAGCTGGCGCGGGTGCTGGTCGCCGACGGCCGCCGGGTGGTGCTCGGGGCGGCCGACACGTTCCGCGCGGCTGCTGCCGACCAGCTGCAGACCTGGGCGTCCCGGGTGGGTGCCGAGGTGGTCCGCGGCCCGGAGGGCGCCGATCCGGCGTCGGTGGCGTTCGACGCCGTCGACAAGGGCATCGAGCGCGGGGCCGACGTGGTGGTCATCGACACCGCCGGCCGGCTGCACAACAAGGTGGGCCTGATGGACGAGCTCGGCAAGGTCAAGCGGGTGGTGGGCAAGCGCGCCGCGGTCGACGAGGTGTTGCTGGTGCTCGACGCCACCATCGGGCAGAACGGGCTGGCGCAGGCGCGCGTATTCGCCGACGTGGTCGACATCACCGGCGTGGTGCTGACCAAGCTGGACGGCACCGCCAAGGGCGGCATCGTGTTCCGGGTGCAACAGGAGCTGGGGGTCCCGGTCAAGCTGGTCGGTCTCGGCGAAGGCGCCGACGACCTGGCTCCCTTCGAGCCGGGAGCCTTCGTCGACGCCCTGTTGGGATAGGCAGATTGCGCATTCCGCGGGCGTTACAGTCTCGCAGATCTGCGTCAATTTTGCTGTCCAGCAACGATGAAACACGAGCGTAACGCTTCCGGCGTGTGCGTTCACTTGGCGGAAACACAACAGAATCACCGATGAAACCACGGCAAAAGAACCTTCTCTGCGAGGCCGATCCGGAATCGGCGCACACTCCTGAGGAGGTTCACACAAAGTGGTCTTAGCCTTACCCGACGAAGCCTTCCTGCCCTTCGGGCCGGACGGCCTGAGCGCCGGCGACACCGCCTGGGTTCTCACTTCTGCCGCCCTGGTTCTGTTCATGACCCCGGGCCTGGCGTTCTTCTACGGCGGCCTGTCGCGCCAGAAGTCCGTCCTCAACATGATGATGATGTCGTTCGGCTCCATGGGTGTCGTCAGCGTCATCTACGTGCTGTGGGGATACTCGATGTCCTTCTCCTCCGGCCACACCGGCGAGAGCGACATTCTGGGTATCTTCGACAACCCCTTCTCGCTGTTCGGTTTGACGCAGCTGACGGAGACCCGCGAGGTCGACGGGGTGAGCACCTACGTGCTGGGCGGTTTCGGCACCGTGCCCGCCATCGTCTGGGTGGCCTTCCAGTTGACGTTCGCCGTCATCACCGTCGCGCTGATCAGCGGTGCGGTGGCCGAGCGGATGAAGTTCGGCACCTGGCTGGTGTTCGGCGGCATCTGGGTGACCCTGGTGTACTTCCCGCTGGCCCACATGGTTTGGGGCGGCGGCCTGCTCTCCGGCGCCGAAGGTGGCATCGCTGCAATGATCTTCGGGGTCGATGAGGAGGGAGCGGCCAACGTCGCACCCATCGACTTCGCCGGCGGCACCGTGGTGCACATCAACGCCGGTATGGCCGCCCTGGTGCTGGCCATTCTGCTGGGCAAGCGGAAGGGCTTCGGCAAGACCGCCTTCCGGCCGCACAACATTCCGTTCGTCATGCTCGGTGCGGCGATCCTGTGGTTCGGCTGGTTCGGCTTCAACGTCGGCTCTGAGGGTGCGGCCGACATGCTCGCCGGCCTGGTCTGGGTCAACACCACCGCCGCCACGGCCGCCGCGATGCTGGGCTGGCTGCTGGTGGAGCGCTTCCGCGACGGCCACGCCACCAGCGTCGGCGCCGCGTCGGGTATCGTTGCCGGCCTGGTCGCCATCACCCCCGCCTGCGGTTCTCTCTCGCCCATCGGATCGCTGATCCTGGGTGCCGTCGCCGGTGTTCTGTCGGCACTGGCCATCAGCCTGAAGTACAAATTCGGCTACGACGATTCACTCGACGTGGTGGGCGTGCACCTGGTTGCCGGCCTGTGGGGCACCGTCGGCATCGGCCTGCTGGCCACCGAGACGGGTCTGTTCTACGGCGGTGGATTCCAGCAGCTCGTGGTGCAGATCATCATCGCCGTGGTGGCCCTGGTGTTCACGGCGGTCATGACCGCCATCATCGCCTTCATCGTCAAGCCGCTGGGCTGGCGGGTCAGTGAAGAGGACGAGGACACTGGTATCGATGAGACCGAACATGCCGAAACGGCTTACGAGCTCGCCTGATCGGCGACAATTTCATCGGAAGGGATCAACTACATGAAGCTGATTACTGCGATCGTCAAGCCGTTCACGCTCGAAGATGTCAAGACCGGTCTGGAGCAGACGGGTATCCTGGGGATGACCGTCAGCGAAGTGCAGGGCTACGGCCGTCAGAAAGGCCACACCGAGGTCTACCGCGGTGCGGAGTACTCCGTCGATTTCGTGCCCAAGGTACGGGTGGAGGTGGTCGTCGATGATTCCGCCGTGGACAAGGTGGTCGACGTCATCGTCCAGGCTGCCCGCACCGGCAAGATCGGTGACGGCAAGGTGTGGGTCAGCCCGGTGGACACCGTGGTACGGGTGCGCACCGGTGAACGAGGGGCTGACGCCCTTTGAGCCGCAACAACTTCTGAGTTGTCCTCTCCAGGCCCGGGACCGAGTGAGAGTTTGTCGGTGACGGAACACGATAGGACTCGATGAAGCAGACGCCAGACCCCGCCGCCGGCGCTCCCCACCAGGGGAGCCCGGCGGCGGGCTCGTTGAACGAACCGCCCAAGCCCGCCCATGATCTCGCCAGAGCCGTGCAGCAACTCCTGGACGGCGGCACCCGTGCGCTGGATTCCGCCGCGCTGCGTGACGCACTGCTGGACCTGCACGAATTCTGGCTCACCACCAAGGCCTCCGAGATCGGCGTCACCCCCACCAGCGGCTTCGCCATCGTCGCCACCGGCGGCCTGGGGCGTGGGGAGCTGGTGCCGTACTCCGACCTCGACCTCACACTGGTGCACGACAACCTGCCCGACGACGTGGTGGCCGAGGTGGCGCAACATCTGTGGTATCCGTTGTGGGACGCCAATATTCGGCTCGATCACAGCGTCCGAACCGTGCCGGAGGCGCTCAAGGTCGCCAGTGAGGACATCTCCGCCGGCCTGGCCATGCTGGAGGCCCGGCACATCGCCGGTGATCCGGCCCTGTCGGCACTGCTCATCGGCGGCGCCCGCAGGCAGTGGCGCACCGGAATCGCCTCGCGCTTCGATGATCTCGTTGCACACACCCGGTCCCGCTGGGAGCGTAGCGGCCAGATCGCACACCGGGCCGAACCGGACCTCAAATGTGGTCGCGGCGGCCTGCGTGATGTCCAGCTGCTCAATGCCCTCGCCATCGCCCAGCTGGCCGACGTGTATCCCAGCCAGTCCCTGGTCTCACCCACCGGCTCGTTGGGCGGGGCTCATCTGGCGCTGCTCAACGTCCGCACCGAACTGCACCGGCTCTCGCGCCGGGGCCGAGACCAGGTACTGGCGCAGCACGCCGACGAGATCGCGGCCGCCCTGCGCATCGGTGACCGCTTCGACCTGGCCCGCACACTGTCGGATGCGGCCCGCACCGTCAGCTACTACGTCGACGCCGGGCTGCGCACCGCGGGAAATGCGCTGCCGCGCCGTGGTTTTGCCGCCCTGCGCCGACCCATCCGCCGCCCGCTCGACGAAGGCGTCGTCGAATTCAACGGCGAGGTGATCCTGGCCCGCGACGCCCGCCCGGAACGTGACCCGGGGCTGATCCTGCGGGTCGCCGCGGCCTCGGCCACCACCGGACTGCCCATGTCCGGGTCCACGCTGTCGCGGCTGGCCGACTCCGCCCCCGAGCTACGCACCCCCTGGCCGCGAGCGGCGCTCAAGGACCTGCTGGTGCTGCTGGCCGCCGGCCCCGCCGCTGTGGCCACTGTCGAGGCGCTGGACCGCACCGGATTGTGGGGCCGGCTCTTCCCGGAGTGGGGCGCGGTACGCGATCTGCCCCCGCGCGATGCCGCCCACATCTGGACAGTCGACCGTCACCTGGTCGAAACCGTCTCGCGGGCAAGCGCCTTCACCACGCGGGTATCGCGGCCGGACCTGCTGGTGCTGGGCGCGCTGGTGCACGACATCGGGAAGGGCCGCGGGGGTGACCACAGCATCATCGGTGCCGAGCTGGCCACCCAGATCGGTACCCGGCTGGGGTTGTGGCCGTCGGATGTCGAGACGCTCTCGGCAATCGTGCGGTATCACCTGCTGCTGCCCGAGACAGCCACCCGCAAGGACCTGCAGAATCCGGACACCATCGCCGCAGTGGTGACTGCCCTGGGCGGTGACCCGGTGCTGCTGGAGTTGCTGCACGCGCTGGCCGAGGCTGATTCGCTGGCCACCGGTCCGGGGGTGTGGGGTGACTGGAAGGCGTCGCTGATCGGCGATCTGGTCCGGCGCTGCCGATTGGTGATGGCGGGCGAGCCGCTGCCGCAGGCCGATCCGATCGACCCGCGCTACCTCGAGCTGGCCACCCAGGTGGGCGTGCACGTCGACCTGACCGCCGGGGAAGGTGCGCACACCTACAACGTGACGATGATCGCCCCGGACAGCCGGGGCCTGCTGTCGAAAGCGGCCGGTGTGCTGGCGTTGCATTCGCTGCGGGTGCATTCGGCATCGGTCAACAGCCACGGCGGGTCGGCCATCAACACCTTCACGGTGTCGCCGCGGTTCGGTTCGCCGCCGGCTGCCGAGCTGCTGCGCCAACAACTGATCCTGGCCGTCGACGGTGAGCTGGATGTTGTGACGGCGCTGCGGCAGAAGGACGCCGACGGGTCGTCGGCCCAGGGCCGCGCCGGCGAGCTGCTCGCGGCGGTGCCCATCAACGCGCCGGCGGCTCCGCCGCGGGTGCTGTGGCACGCCGGCCGCACCGACCGCGAGTTGCTGGTCGAGATCCGCACCACCGACCGGCCCGGTCTGCTGACCACCCTGACCGCGGTGTTCGAAAGCGCAGGGGTGGACATCGCCTGGGCCAAGGTGACCACCCTGGGCTCCTCGGTGGTGGACGCGTTCGGCATCGTGGCCCCGCAGCCCGACACCGACGGCTCGCTGCGCGACGACCTGCAACGTCGGCTCGTCGAGGTGCTGCCTGCGCCGCCGGCCAAGCCGGCCCCGGCGCAGGACGCCTCCTAGACAGGGCAGTGCGTCGGCGGTTGGTCGCTGCGCTCGGGGCGATCGGCGATCGCGCGGTCGGGCAGCCAGATCACGAACGTGCTGCCCACGCCCAGGGAGCTGAACACCGTCAGCTTGCCCTCGTGGCTCTCCACGATCTGCCGGGCGATGGCCAGCCCCAGCCCGGTGCCGCGCCGACCACCGTTCTGCGCGCGGCGAAACCGGTCGAACACCCGTTGCTGCTCCTCCTCGGCGATGCCGGGTCCCTGATCGCGCACCGCCACCCAGGCCCAGCCGCCGGAGCTGCCGCTGGCAATGGTCAACTCGGAGTCCTTGGGCGCCAACCGGATCGCGTTCGACAGCAAGTTGGCCAGAGCGCGCGACAGCGACTCGGGGTCGGCGTACACCACCGGTCCCGGGGACAGCCGGGTGATCACCCGCAGTGGCCGATCCTCGGCCAGCAGCCGGTGTTCGTCGACCACGTCGCGGCAGAACGACTCCAGGTCCACCGGCTGATCGGCGAACGATCCGGAGCGTCGCCGTGCGGTGGCCAGCAGATCTTCCAGCAGCCGCGACATCCGGCTGGTGGCGCGGCTGATCACCGCCAGTGCGTGGGCCCGCTCCTGCGGGGTGGCCGCCTCGTCGGCCAGCACCGCCTCGACATTGGCCTGCACCACGGCCACCGGGTTGCGCAACTCGTGGGAGACGTCTTCCACCAGCGCCCGCTCGGTACGGAACGCCTCGTCGAGCCGGTCCAGCATGCCGTCGATGGTGTCGGCCAGGGTACGGAGCTCGTCCTTGGGGCCGGAGGCGTTGATGCGTTGTGAAAGATCGCTGGCGGACAGGCGATTGGCGGTGCGGGTGATCTCCTCGACCGGCCGCAACAGCCGCCCGGCCACGAACCAGCCGACCACCAGGCTGATCACGAAGATCACGCCGAGGGCCAGCAGCGAGTAGTCCCGCAGCGTGGACAGTGTCGAGTAGTTCACCGCACGCTGCACGCTCTCCATGTCCGCGGCCTGAAAACTCTCGCCCACCCGATAGACCATGGTGCCGTCGGCCTTGCGGTCGAACTTCTTCACCGTCACCGGATCCAGCGGCGCCGCGTCGATGGTGGTCGACAGCGCGAAATACACCCCGGCCAGGATCAGCGCCGAGATCACCGACAACCACAGCGAGGTGGTCAGCGCCAGCCGCACCCGGATGGTGCGCATCAGGCAGTGGTGCGCAGCCGGTAGCCGCGGCCCACCAGCGTGTGCAGCACCTGCTGCTCATCGCCGAGGGTGAGCTTGCGGCGCAAGGTGCCCACCGTCACCCGCACCGTCTGGGTGAACGGGTCGGCGTTCTCATCCCACACGTGCTCGAGGATCTGCTCGGCCGAGACCACGTGATCGGGACGGGTCATGAGGTAGCGCAGCACGGCGAATTCTTTGAGCGTCAGATCCACCTCGCGGCCGCCGCGGCAGACGATCTGGCGGGCGGTGTCGACGGTGATGTCGCCCAGGCGCAGCACCGACGAATCACCGGAGACCTCGCGGCGCAGCACCGCCCGCAGCCGCGCGGTGAGTTCGGCCAGTGCGAACGGTTTGACGATGTAGTCGTCGGCACCGGCATCCAGCCCGCGCACCCGGTCGGGCAGCGTGCCCAACGCGGTCAGCATGACAATCCGGATCTCGCGACCGGCGGGGGAGCCGATCTCACCGGTGCGCAACCGGCGGGCCAGGTCCAGTCCGTCACCGTCGGGCAGGTTGACGTCCACCAGGGCCACGTCATAGGTGTTCACCGTCAGACGCTCGATCGCCTCGGCCTCCGACAGCGCGGTGTCGACCGCGTACCCCTCGCGCTGCAGGCCGACGCGGAGCGCGCTGACCAAGCCCTCTTCGTCCTCGACGATCAGCACCCGCATGTTCGCCGAGGGTAGCGGCGTGGGCGCGGTGCGACCAGTTCGCTTTCGGTCGGCTTTCGCCGCAGTTTTCCGGGGTTTTCGCCCCCGGGTGGTGAAGTGGGCGCCATGAGCGATCACGAGACCGAGGCGCACAGTATCGGGGCATTGGTTGAACGCGCCCTCTTCGAGATGAAACACGTTGTCGTCGGCCAGGATTCGATGCTGGAGCGGCTGTTGGTGGGACTGCTGGCCGGCGGGCACATCCTGCTCGAAGGCGTGCCGGGGCTGGCCAAGACCCTGGCGGTCCGCACCGTGGCCACGGTGGTGGGCGGCTCCTTCAACCGGCTGCAGTTCACCCCGGACCTGATGCCCGCCGACATCATGGGCACCCGGGTGTGGCGGCCGTCCACCGAATCCTTCGACATCGAGCTGGGGCCGATCTTCGCCAACCTGGTGCTGGCCGACGAGATCAACCGGGCCCCGGCCAAGGTGCAGTCCGCACTGCTGGAGGCGATGGCCGAGGGCCAGGTCAGCATCGGCGGGCGCACCTTCGCGCTGCCCGAACCATTCCTGGTGCTGGCCACCCAGAACCCGATCGAGACCGACGGCGTCTACCACCTGCCCGAGGCCCAGCGCGACCGCTTCCTGCTCAAGATCGACCTGACCCATCCCACCGAACTCGAGGAGATGGCCATCCTGTCGCGAATGGGCGGCACGCCGCCGCGAGCGCGCCGGTTGATGGAACCGGCCGACGTGTTGCGGCTGCAGCGCGCAACCGAGGACGTGTTCGTCCATCACGCGGTGGCCCACTACATCGTGCGGTTGGTGATGGCCACCCGGGAGCCCGCCGAGTACGGCGCCGACGCCATTGCCGGTGTACTCGAGTACGGCGTGGGTCCGCGCGGGTCGCTGGGTCTGCTGTCGGCCGGCCGGGCGCTGGCGGTGCTGCGGGGCCGCGACTACGTGCTGCCGGCCGACGTCGCCGACATCGCGCCCGACGTGCTGGCTCACCGGTTGGTGCCCACGTTCGACGCGGTGGCCGACGGGCTGGACCCCCGTGCGGTGATCGCCACCCTCCTGGACTGCGTGCCACCGCCGGTGATCGCCCCGAACAGCCAGCAGCTCACCGAGGTGGCCTCGTGAGCGGGCCACCGTGGCAGGCGCTGGACCTGGGGCTGCGCCGTCGCATCGACAGCCTGCTCACCGGCGATCACGAGGGTCTGCGGTTGGGGGTGGGTACCGAGCGGGAAGAGGTGGTGCGCTATCAACCGGGCGACGACGTGCGTCACATCGACTGGAACATCACCGCCCGCTCCGGTGAGCCGCATGTGTGGCGTCCGCGGGCCGACAACCGGCTCGATGCCTGGGTGATGGTGGACACCAGCCCCAGCATGGCGTTCGGCACCGCGTCGGTCGACGACACCGCTGACGAGAAGCTGGACCTGGCGGCCCGCATCGTCTGGGCACTCGGTCTGCTGATCGACGCGCCGGGAAACACGTTGGGAGTGGCGACGTTCGGCGCCGAAGGGCTGCAGTGGCAGCGGCCCGACCGCGCCAAACTGGCGGCATCGCGGGCGGCGCAGGCGTTGGTGAGTGCCCGCACCGGGCCCGGCTCCCCGAGCCTGGCGCAGGCGCTGACCGCACTGGGTGCCCGCCGCGGTGGGCCGGGTCTGCGGGTGGTGGTCTCGGACTTCCTCGATCCCGACGGCGCCGACACCGCGCCGTTCGACTGGCAGGCACCGCTGCGACGGCTGACCAACCGCCACGACGTGGTGGTGGTCGAGATCGTCGACCCCCGCGAGCTGGAACTGCCCGACATCGGTGCGGTGACCCTGGTGGACCCCGAATCGGGTCGGCAACGCCAGGTGTGGACCTCCGACCGGCGGCTGCGCCGCACCTACCGCGACGCCGCCGAGGCGCACCGGGAAGCGGTGGCCTCGGCCATCGCCACCAGTGGGGCCGATCACCTGCGTGCCAGCACCGGGCGGGACTGGATCCGCGACCTGGCCCGCTTCCTGCGCGAGCGGCAGCGCACCCTGCGCCGCCGGGGAGCCCGCCGGTGATGACCTTCCTGTTCCCCCTCGGCCTGCTGATGCTGGTGCCGGTGGCGCTGCTGGGGCTGACCTACCTGGTGACCGTGCGACGCAGGCAGCGTTACGCCGTGCGGTATGCCGCGCTTCCGTTGCTGGACAAGGTGATCCCCGAGCGCCCCAAGTGGCGCAGGCACCTGCCCGCCGCCTTCCTGCTGATGGCGCTGACGTTGTGCGCACTGGCGGTGGCGCGTCCGGAGCTGCCGGTGCGTGTGCCCTATGAGCGCGCCACCATCATCGTCGCGCTGGACACCTCGGAGTCGATGCAGGCCCGCGACGTCAGCCCGGACCGGCTCACCGCGGCGGTGGCCGCGGCCGGCAACTTCATCGAGCAACTGCCCGACACCTTCAACGTCGGGGTGGTGACTTTCGCCGGTGCCACGTCGGTGGTGCACGCCCCCGACACCGATCACGAGGCGGCGGCCACCAGCCTGCAGATGCTGGGCACCGAGTCGCGGACCGCGATCGGCGAAGGGGTGTTCACCTCCCTGGAGCAGATCATGAGGGTGGCCCGTGATCCCGATCAGGAACCCGAGGAGGGCCAGGACCGGTTGCCCGCCCATGTGGTGCTGCTGTCCGACGGCAGCAACACCTCCGGCCGCGGCATCGACGAGGCGGCCTTGGCGGCGGTCGCCGCCGGGGTGCCGGTGTCCACCATCGCCTACGGCACCGAGAGCGGGATCCTCGACAGCGGCGGGTACGCGATCCCGGTGCCGGTGGACGCCCGCACCCTGTCCGAGCTGGCCGACGGCACCGGCGGCATCGCCTACACCGCCGAGAGCAGCGACGAACTCGAGCAGGTCTACCGCGACATCGGCTCGTCCATCGGGTGGCGCACCGAGTGGCGCGAGGTCACCCCGTTCGTCGCCGCGTTGGCGCTGGCCTTCGGCATCGTGGCCGCGGGGCTGTCCATGCGCTGGTTCTCCCGACTCATCTGATGAGGAGCCTCGATGTCTGAGTTCGATCTCGGAACCCGTCCGGCGGGGCCGGCCTTCCTGGCGCCGGGCAGCGTGCCGGTAGCCCCGCCCCCCGTCGCCCCGCCCCTGGTTCCCACCCGGATCGGGGGGATCGCCGCGGCCACCGCGGAAAAACAGAAGCCGGTGCCGTCACCCCTTGCGGCACCGGCGGCGCCCCGGCGCTCCCGCGCCGGTCTGGCCCTGCTGGTGACCGCCTGCCTGCTGGGCGGAGGGACCGCGGGCGCCGCAGCCGGGTTGTGGGCGGCGTCGCAGTTCGACGCGGGCATCACATTGCGTCAGAGCCCGCCGGTCGCCGCGCCGGCGGCCGCGGGTGCCGGGGCACCCGACGCCCAATCCGCCGCGGCCGCTCTGCTGCCCAGCGTGGTGCAGGTGGCGGCGGGCAGCAGCCGCGGATCCGGGTTCGCCATCGACGACCAGGGGCGCATCATGACCAACAGCCACGTCGTCGAGGGCTCCCAGCGGGTACTGGTGCGGTTGGCCGACGGCCGGCGCGTCGCCGCGCGGGTGGTGGGCACGGACCCTCAGATGGACGTCGCGGTGCTGCAGATGGCCGGCGACCCGCCGCCACCGGCGGCGCTGGGGATCAGCAGTGGCGTCGCGATCGGTCAGCCGGTGATCGCCGCGGGCGCCCCGCTGGGCCTGGCCAGCACGGTCACCGGCGGCATCATCAGCGCCGTGGACCGGACGGCGCGGCTGGGCCCGCAGCCGGAGCAGCTGTTGTTGCAGACCGACGCGTCCATCAACCCGGGCAACTCGGGCGGGCCGCTGGCCAACCTGGACGGTCAGGTGATCGGGATGAACACCGCGATCGCCACCGTCGGCGGCGCCGAAGCGGGGAACATCGGCATCGGATTCGCCGTGCCGATCGACCGGGCGATCGAGGTGGCCAGGCGGATCATCTCGGGGGGCTGACGTAGGCTTGCGCCGTGTTTGAATCCCTGTCCGATCGGCTCACCGGTGCGCTTTCGGGCCTGCGCGGCAAGGGTCGGCTCACCGACGCCGACATCGATGCCACGGCCCGGGAGATCCGGCTCGCGCTGCTCGAAGCCGACGTGTCGCTACCCGTGGTCCGTGCCTTCATCAACCGGATCAAAGAACGTGCCAAGGGTGCCGAGGTCTCGGGTGCGCTGAACCCCGCCCAGCAGGTCGTCAAGATCGTCAACGAGGAGCTGATCGGCATCCTCGGCGGCGAGACCCGCCAGCTGCGGTTCGCCAAGACCCCGCCGACGGTCATCATGCTCGCCGGTCTGCAAGGCGCCGGTAAGACCACCCTGGCCGGCAAGCTCGCCAAATACCTCAAGGGACAAGGGCATACGCCGTTGCTGGTGGCGTGCGACCTGCAGCGCCCCGGTGCGGTGAACCAGCTCCAGATCGTCGGACAACGCGCCGGCGTGGAGGTGTTCGCCCCGCACCCGGGCACCGCACCCAGCGCGCCGGAAACCGAGGGCTCGGGTCCCGGCGACCCGGTCTCGGTGGCCGCCGCCGGCCTGGCCGAGGCCAAGGCCAAGCACTTCGACGTCGTGATCGTCGACACCGCGGGCCGCCTCGGTATCGACGACGTGCTGATGGCCCAGGCCGCAGGCATCCGCGACGCCGTGCACCCCGACGAGACGCTGTTCGTGCTCGACGCGATGATCGGCCAGGACGCCGTGGCCACCGCCGAAGCCTTCGGGGCCGGTGTCGGCTTCACCGGCGTGGTGCTGACCAAGCTCGACGGTGACGCCCGCGGTGGTGCCGCGCTGTCGGTGCGTGAGGTCACCGGCGTGCCGATCCTGTTCGCGTCCAGCGGGGAGAAGCTCGAGGACTTCGACGTCTTCCACCCCGACCGGATGGCCAGCCGCATCCTCGGTATGGGCGACGTGCTCTCGCTCATCGAGCAGGCCGAGCAGGTCTTCGACGCGCAGCAGGCCGAAGATGCCGCCGCCAAGATCAGCTCAGGCGAGTTGACCCTCGAGGACTTCCTCGACCAGATGCTGGCCATCCGCAAGATGGGCCCCATCGGCAACTTGCTGGGCATGCTGCCCGGCGCCGGGCAGATGAAAGACGCGCTGGCTGCCGTCGACGACACCCAGCTGGACCGCCTGCAGGCCATCATCCGCGGTATGACGCCGGCCGAGCGCGCCGATCCGAAGATCATCAACGCCTCCCGGCGGCTGCGTATCGCCAACGGTTCCGGTGTGACGGTGTCCGAGGTCAACCAGCTGGTGGACCGCTTCTTCGAAGCCCGCAAGATGATGTCGCAGATGGCCGGCCAGATGGGAATGCCGTTCGGCCGCAAGGGAAATACTCGCAAGGCCGCCAAGGGCAAGAACAAACAGGCCGGCAAGAAGAAGGGTCGGGGTCCGACGCAGCCGAAGTCGCCGTTGGGCGCCGGTCTGCCGGGCGGCTTCCCGGATCTGTCGCAGATGCCCAAGGGGCTCGACGAACTGCCGCCGGGGCTGGCTGATTTCGACCTCTCGAAGCTGAAGTTCCCGGGGCAGAAGTAGTCGTGCAGCTGCACCTGCGGGGTGTTGAGCTGCCCGGCGGTGAGCCGGTGGACTGGTGGGTGGTCGACGGTCACCTGTCCGCGGAGCCGGTGGCCGGCGCCGAGACGATCTTCGATGGCGGCTGGATCATCCCCGGCCTGGTGGATGCGCACTGCCATGTGGGCCTGGGGCCGGGGGGTCCCACCTCCGCCGAGGAGGCCGTCATGCAGGCCGAGACCGAGCGCGGCGTCGGCGCCCTGCTACTGCGCGACGCCGGATCGCCCATCGACACCCGCTTCGTCGACGACCGCGACGACCTGCCCCGGATCATCCGGGCCGGTAAGCACATCGCCAAGCCCAAGCGCTACATCCCCGGCCTGCCCATCGACATCGAAGACGAGTCTCAACTGCCCGACGTGGTGGCCACGCAGGCACGCTTCGGCGACGGTTGGGTCAAGCTGGTGGGGGACTGGATCGACCGCGGTGTCGGGGACCTCACGCCGCTGTGGTCCGATGAGATTCTCACCGCCGCGATCGCCGCGGCCCACGCCGAGGGGGCCCGCGTCACCGCCCACGTCTTCGGCGAGGACGCGCTGCCCGGGCTGATCAAGGCCGGTATCGATTGCATCGAGCACGGCACCGGCATCACCGACGAGGTGATCGAGCTGATGCTGGCCCACGGCACTGCCTTGGTGCCGACGATGATCAACACCGAGAACTTCCCGAACATCGCGGCGGCGGCCACCAAGTACCCCACCTACGCCGCTCACATGCAGGACCTCTACGCGCGCAGCGGATCCCGGCTGGCCGCCGCCCATGAGGCCGGCATCCCCATCTATGCCGGCACCGACGCCGGCGGCATGCTGGCCCACGGCCGCATCGCCGACGAGGTGGCCGCGCTGACCACCATCGGGATGAGCGCCGGCGAAGCCCTGGGCGCGGCGTCCTGGACGGCGCGGGAGTGGCTCGGGCGGCCCGGTCTGCAGCACGGCGCCCCGGCCGATCTGCTGTGTTTCCGGGAGGATCCGCGCACCGGCCCGGCGGTGCTGAGTGCGCCGGATGTGGTGATCCTGCGCGGCAGGGTGTTCTAGCCCGGCCGGTGTTCTGACCGGGGCTACCGAGGCTGGGCGAAACCCCAGTCCAGTAGGGCCATGGCCTGGCCGTAAAGGTCGCCGCTGCCCTTCATCTGCACCACCACCAGCCGGCGATCACCGCGCTGCGCCGCCCCGACATAGGTCTTGCCGGCCAGGTTGGTGAAACCCGTCTTGCCTCCCAGCGCACCGGGATAACGCTCCAGCAGCTGGTTCTGGTTGTGGATGGTCTTGACGCCGTCGCGGCTGGGGAACTGTGCCGACGGCGCTGCCATGATCTGGGCCAGCAGCGGATAGGACAGCGCGGCGCGGAAGAGGACGCCGAGATCGCGTGGTGTGGTCAGGGATTCCCATCCGGGTCCGTCCAGACCGGAGGGGGACAGTGCCCGGGTGCTGGTGGCGCCGACGGACTGGGCTTTGGCGTTCATCCGCGTGATGGCCGCTCGGTATCCACCGAGCATGTCGCCCAGCATGTTCGCGGCGTCGTTGCCCGACACCATCAGGATGGCCGCCAGCAGCTGGGTCACGGTGTAGGCCTGGCCGGGCACCAGC
Source organism: Mycolicibacterium tokaiense (assembly GCF_010725885.1). Classification (NCBI taxonomy): domain Bacteria; kingdom Bacillati; phylum Actinomycetota; class Actinomycetes; order Mycobacteriales; family Mycobacteriaceae; genus Mycobacterium; species Mycolicibacterium tokaiense. The sequence goes on from NZ_AP022600.1 coordinate 4,098,749, forward strand.
CCCGCGCACGAGCACTCCACCCGGGTGTGTACGGGTGCGGCGCGCGCGAAGTTGGCCGGGTCCAGGTGATCGAGCACGGTCATCGCCAGCAACACTTTGATGGTGCTGGCCGGTGCAGACGCGGCTGTGGGGTTCTTACCGGCCAGGATGGTGCCGGTGTCCATGTCGGCGACCATCCAGGACTGTGCCGGGCCGTCGGGGGCGGTGGTCACCGCGCCCACCGGGGGAGCGGCGGCGGCCGGACCGGCCCCCAGCACCGCCACCAGCATCAGAGACATGATCACCGCGAGCGGAGCGAGGGGCACGACCGCCGAGCGTAACCACTGTGGGCGCGAAGCTGATCTCGAAACGGTTGCGAATCAGCAACTTTCGAAATCAGAGCGCGCCGACGCCATTGTTCTGGGCGAAGCCCCAATCCAGCAGGGCACCCGCCTGATCCCAGTAGGTGGGTCCGCCCTCGACCACCAGCCCGAACATCATCGCGATCACCAAGCGGCGCCCGTTGCGGGACGCTGCGGCCACGTAGGTCTTGCGGGCCAGGTCGGTGAAACCTGTCTTGCCGCCGAGCGTTCCGGGATAGCGGTGCAGCAGTTCGTTCTGGTTGACCAGCACCCGTTCACCGGTCTCGGTGGGAAACACCGCGGTGGGCTGGGCGACGATCTGGGCGAACACGGGGTAGGTCATGGCCGAGCGGAAGATGACCGCCAGGTCGTGGGGCGTGGACCAGATGTTGATACCGGGGCCGTCGATGCCGGACGGCGAGCCCGCGCTGGTGCCGCGGGCACCCAGGGAGAGCGCTTTGGCGTTCATCTTGGCCACGGCGGCGTCCGGGCCGCCGACCATGCGCGCCAGGGTGTTCGCGGCATCGTTGCCCGAGACCAGCAGCAGACCGTCGAGCAACTGCCGGGCGGTGTAGGTGCGGCCCGGCACCACACCGACGCAGTTGCACTCGACACGGGTGTCGGCCTCGTCCGCCGCGATGGTGGCGTCGAGGGGGACCTCATCGAGGATCACTTGCGCCAGCAGTGTCTTGATGGTGCTCGCGGGGGCGTAGGTGGTGTTCTCGTTGCGCCCGGCCAGCACCTGCCCGGTGTCCATGTCGGCCACGATCCACGCCTGGGCCGGCCCGTCGGGGACCGGCACCGAACCGGCGGGCTGCACCACGGTCAGGTCGCCGAGGGGCTGGGCGTCCGAGGATGGCGCGAACGCCACCACAGCCAGGACCATCGCCAGACTCGAGGTGATCGCCACACTCGCGAGCAGCTTGCGCATGGAGAGGCAGCCTAACCCCAGACGGCGGCCCGCTCAGAATGGAACGTCAGTACACATCCCGGCAGTAGCGGTGCGCGGTGATGAGCCCACCGACATAGGCGTGGGCGGCGTCGGCGTCCATGGCGCCGGCGGTCCGCACGATCTCGTGCAGGGTGTTGTGCACGTCGCGAGCCATCCGCACCGCGTCACCGCACACGTAGAGATGGGCACCCGCCTGCAGCCAGGCGAACAGCTCGGCGGCCTGGGCCAGCATCTGGTGCTGGACGTAGCCGCCGTCGCTGTCACGGGAGAAGGCCAGATCCAGCCGGGTGAGGACGCCGTCGTGCAGGAAGTCCTGCAGCTCCTGCTCGTAGAGGAAGTCGGTGCCGCGGTGGCGGTGCCCGGAGAACAGCCAGGCTGCTCCGGTGGCGCCGGTGGCCCGGCGCTCCTGCAGGAACGCCCGGAACGGTGCGATCCCGGTGCCCGGCCCCACCATGATGATCGGCACGTCCGGGGCGGGTAGCCGGAAGCCGTCGTTCGGGCACAGACGGACCCGCAGGTCCCGGGCGCGATCCGCCAGGTGCCCGGACGCGACGCCCGAGCGGGCGCGGCCGGCGCGGTGGTGGCGCACCGTGGCCACGGTCAGGTGCAACCGGTCGGGATACACCAGCGGGCTGGACGCGATGGAGTAGTCCCGGCACTGCAGGGGCCGCAGCGTGGTGAGCACCTCGTCGGCGGACAGGTCTACGAGCTCCAGCAGATCCAGCACGTCGCGGTCCGCAGCGGTGGCCGCCTCGGTCTCGGTGGTGCGGGCCGCAACAAGGGCCCGCAGCTCCTGCGACGGTGTGCGGATCTCGACCTGCTCGGTCAGCCAGTGGCCCATCGGTTGGTCCTGACCTGGTGCGGGGTCGTCGGCGCTGCGGCCCAACCGGGTCAGCAATGCCGCCACCAGCGCGGGGTCGTTGACCGGGTGCACACTCAGCGAGTCGCCGGCCCGGTAGGTCAGCCCGCTGCCCGCCAGATCCAGCTCGTGATGCCACACCTCGTCGTGGGAGCCGGCGCCGGTGAGCAGTCGTCGGGACGCCAGTCGCGCGGTGACCGGGGTGTGAGTCCACTGTGATGGGGCCGGCGGTTCGGGGTGGGCGAGGGGTTGGTCGGTGGCGGGGAGCAGGTCGATCACCGCCGCGGTCCAGGCGGCGGCGTCGTCGTCGAAGTCGATGTCGCAGTCGACGCGGGTGGTCAGTCGTTTTGCGCCCAGCGCCTCGAGGCGGGCGTCGAGCAGCTTCCCGGCGTTGGCGAAGTCGATGTAGTACTTGTCGCCGAGCCCGAGCACCGCGAAGGTCAGGTGCTCGCACCGCGGGGCGTCGTCGGCGTGGAGCGACTCCCAGAACAGCGCGGCGTTGAACGGGAACTCGCCCTCGCCGTAGGTCGCGGTGATGGCCACCAGGTGGGTGGCGGCGGCCAGCATGTCGGCATCGATGGCGTTGAGTTCCACCGGGGTGACCTCGAGTCCGAGGGCCTTGGCGGCGACGGCGAACGATCCCGCGAGCCCCTCGGCGCCCCCGGTTTCGCTGCCGTAGCCGACGAGCAGGGAGAACGGTGCAGGCAACAGTCGGCTCCTATCGTGAGGTATCCCTAACTAAGGGCGACCTTACTTGCGTGAGGGCGGGGTGGGATCGTCCCTTCGGGTGATTTTCGCTACGCGCAGTGTTGGAATGTCCTCATGCTCAGCCTCGAGGAGATCTCGGACCGCCTGGAGATCCAGCAGCTGCTGGTCGACTACTCCACCGCCATCGACAACCGCCGCTTCGACGACCTGGACGCGGTCTTCACCGCCGACGCCTACATCGACTACCGCGCCATGGGCGGCATCGACGGCCAGTATCCCGAGGTCAAGGCCTGGCTGGCGCAAGTGCTGCCGCACTTCCCGGCGTATTCGCACATGCTGGGTAACCTGTCGATCACCTTCGCCGGCGACACCGCGTCCTCCCGGGTCATCTGCTTCAACCCGATGGTGCTCGACGGCGAGAGCAAGCAGGTGTTGTTCTGCGGGCTCTGGTACGACGACGAGTTCATCCGGACCGCCGACGGCTGGCGGATGACCCGGCGGGTCGAGACGAAGTGCTTTGACAAACTCGTCTGATTTCTGTTGCGAGTGCTGCCTCTGGCACAATGAGCGGCTGTCTGCCGTACGACTCAGGCTGTGCGGCGGTCACACACGTGAGGCAAAACCGGATCTGGGCGCCGTGTCCTGATCGCTGAATTGCAGCGTGGCACTTCTACAGGAGTTTGTTTTCGCATGGCTGTCAAAATCAAGCTGACCCGTCTCGGCAAGATCCGCAATCCCCAGTACCGCATCGTCGTCGCCGACGCGCGCACCCGCCGCGACGGCCGCTCCATCGAGGTCATCGGCCGCTACCACCCCAAGGAAGAGCCCAGCCTGATCGAGATCGATTCCGAGCGTGCGCAGTACTGGCTCGGCGTGGGCGCCCAGCCCACCGAGCCCATCCTTGCCCTGCTGAAGATCACCGGTGACTGGCAGAAGTTCAAGGGCCTGCCCGGCGCCGAGGGCACCCTCAAGGTCAAGGAACCCAAGCCCAGCAAGCTGGACCTCTTCAACGCCGCGCTGGCCCAGGCCGACGGTGGCCCCGCCAATGAGGCCATCACGCCCAAGAAGAAGAAGGCCCCCAAGGCCGACGAGGCTGCCGAGCAGGCACCGGCCGAGACCGCTGACGCCGCCGAATGAGTGCTGTCGTCGTCGACGCCGTGGAGCATCTGGTCCGCGGAATCGTCGACAATCCCGATGACGTCCGCGTCGACATGGTGACCAACCGCCGGGGCCGCACCGTCGAGGTGCATGTGCACCCCGAGGATCTCGGCAAGGTCATCGGTCGCGGCGGACGCACCGCCACTGCGTTGCGCACCCTGGTCGCCGGTATCGGCGGCCGCGGCATCCGCGTCGACGTGGTGGACACCGACCAGTAGGTCGTACGTTCGTGGAGCTGGTCGTCGGTCGTATCGTCAAGGCGCACGGCATCACCGGTGAGGTGGTTGTCGAGGTGCGCACCGACGACCCCGGCGGCCGCTTCGCGAAGGGAAAAGTGCTGCGAGGCAGAGCTTCTCGCGGCAAGTCCGAGCGCGAGTACACCATCGACAGTGTGCGTGAGCACGGCGGTCGACTATTGGTGCGCCTGGCCGGTGTCACCGACCGCGATGCCGCCGACGCCCTGCGCGGCACCCTGTTCCTCGTCGAATCCGACGATCTGCCACCGATCAGCGAACCGGACGAGTTCTACGACCACCAACTCGAGGGCTTGGCTGTGCGCACGGTGGCCGGCGTCGAGATCGGTACCGTCGCCGAAGTTCTGCACACCGCGGCAGGAGAACTGCTGTCGATCACAACCCCTGACGGTGCCGAGAAGCTGGTGCCCTTCGTGACCGCATTCGTGCCCACCGTGTCACTGACCGACGGTCTCATCGAGATCGACCCGCCAGAGGGACTGCTGGACCTCGACTGAAACGGGGCGCACCGTGCGTATCGACGTCATCACCATCTTCCCGGACTACCTGGCGCCGCTGCGGCAGTCCCTGCCCGGCAAGGCCATCGACAGCGGGCGGATCGAGCTCGGGGTCCACGACCTGCGTCGCTGGACCCACGACGTGCACAGGTCCGTCGACGACTCGCCCTACGGCGGTGGGCCGGGGATGGTGATGAAGGCACCCATCTGGGGCGCAGCGCTCGACGAGATCTGTTCTGCCGAAACTCTTCTGGTGGTACCCACGCCGGCGGGCCGGTTGTTCGACCAGGCCACCGCCACGCGCTGGAGCACCGAGGCGCACCTGGTCTTCGCCTGCGGCCGCTACGAGGGCATCGACCAACGGGTGGCCGACGACGCCGCCCGCAGGATGCGGGTCGAAGAGGTCTCCATCGGTGACTACGTGCTCAACGGCGGGGAGGTGGCCACCCTGGTGATGCTCGAGGCCGTCATCCGGCTGCTTCCCGATGTCATCGGCAATCCCCGCTCCCACCAGGAGGATTCGTTCTCTGACGGACTGCTGGAAGGTCCGAGCTACACCCGGCCGCTGAGCTGGCGGGGCCTCGAGGTGCCCGAGGTGCTGCTCTCCGGCGACCATGCCAAGGTGGCGCGGTGGCGCCGCGAAGCCGCCGAAGAGCGCACCCGGGAACGTCGCCCCGACCTGCTGAGCTGATTCAGACCCGCCCGGTCGGGAAGACGGCCCGGACCGCTGCAGTGATGGTCTCGCGGGCCGCTTCGGCCCCCACCGGCTGCAGCGCGTAGATCACCATGATGTAGCGCCGGTCGGCGCTGAGCACTCCGGTGGACAGATGCATCCAGTCCCCCCCGATGCAGCACATCCAACCCTGTTTCACCGCAACACGTTCAGCGGGCAGGCCCTCCGGGATGCCGAAGCGCTGCGGGTAGATGCCGCCCGGCTGGGTGCCGTCCGGTGCAGTGGGTGTCGAGGCGGCCAGATTGCTCATGATGATGCTGGCGCGTTCCCGCGGGAGCCCGCCGGTGCCGGCCAGCATCATGTCGTAGTACCGCACCAGATCGGCGGCGGAGGTGATGGTGTTGAACCAGCGGCCGTTGTTCGGGGGAGAGGTGTCGCGCAATCCGTAGCGGGCGGTTACGCGGTCCACGATGGCACTGCCCCCGCCGCGGTTCCAGAACGTCTCGGCGGCACTGTCATCCGAGGAGCGCAGCATCACGTCGAGCAACGCCCGATCATCGGGGGAGAGATTCGGCTCCCGCAGCAGCAGATCGTCGGCGATGAACAGCTTGACCACCGACGCAGTGGCCCACCCCGTGATGCGCCCTGCCGACACCTGCTGGCGGGTCTCGCGGTCCAGCACCATCAGGCCGATGTCGGCGCCCTGATCGGCCGCGGCACGCACCGCGTCGTCGGCGCGGCCCTGCAGACCCGTGAACGACATCGGCGGTGCGATGGGTGCGGCTGCTTCGGTTTCCGCCGGCGCCTGCGGAACGACAACCGACATCGGGGAGTCATGACCGGGAGAGCCGTACACGCGGGCTTCGCAGCCGGCACTGCCCGCGATCAGTGCCGCGCTGACGGCGACGACCGTTCCCTTGACGAGGTTCGAGGCCCTCGCCTGGGGGGACGCCGGCGAACGCATGCTTCTCCTCGGGGCGGAAGTGGCGCGGGAATCGGGCTCCGGGACCGGCGTGAACGCCACCCGCCCGGTGGGTTCCAGGGTAGTCGGTTGTTTGCACATGCGCGTAGTTAGGCGGGCTTGCTACCGTGGCGGACACCGCCTCGACGAGGCGATTTCACTGCGTGCGCCGCGTCTGGCACAATTGACAAGTTGTCTGCGCGGGCCGGGAGTACTGCCCTGCTGCGAGACAGACCCAAGGCGCAAGACCGAAAGCCCCATCCATCGGCTGCGGACCGTGCCCGGCACACAGTGTGACCGGGCGTCGACCGTGGCCGCGACCGCAAGGAAGAGTCACCGATGAACACGCTGGACTTCGTCGACCAGGCGTCGCTGCGCGACGACATTCCGGCCTTCGGCCCCGGCGACACCGTGAACGTGCACGTGAAGGTCATCGAGGGCACCAAGGAGCGCATCCAGGTTTTCAAGGGTGTCGTGATCCGTCGTCAGGGCGGCGGCATCCGCGAGACCTTCACCGTTCGCAAGGAGAGCTACGGCGTCGGCGTCGAGCGCACCTTCCCGGTGCACACGCCCAACATCGACAAGGTCGAGGTCGTGACCCGCGGTGACGTGCGTCGCGCCAAGCTGTACTACCTGCGCGAGCTGCGCGGCAAGAAGGCCAAGATCAAGGAAAAGCGCTGAGTGTGCGCGTGAGGCGTTGCCGCATCCGTGCGGTACCGGCAACGCTGACTACGCTGATGCCGTGACCGACACCGAGGACTCGGCCGACCGGGCTGACGAAGTGACCGACCCGGACGTCGATGAGGTAGATCGCACCGGCGACGACGAGAAGCCCAAGAAAAAGAGCTCCGCGCTGCGCGAGGGCGCCATTCTCGTCAGCATCGCCCTGGTCCTGTACTACGTGATGCTGACCTTCGTGGCGCGGCCCTACCTGATTCCCTCGGAATCCATGGAGCCGACGCTGCACGGCTGCCCCGGCTGCGTCGGCGACCGCATCATGGTCGACAAGCTGACCTACCGTTTCACCGATCCGGCTCCCGGCGACGTCGTGGTGTTCAAGGGCCCACCGTCCTGGAGCGTCGGCTACAAGTCCATCCGCTCGGACAACCCGGCGATCCGCGCGGTGCAGGACGCGCTGTCGTTCGTCGGCTTCGTCCCGCCCGACCAGAACGATCTGGTGAAGCGCATCATCGCCGTCGGCGGACAGACCGTGGAATGCCGAGCCGACACCGGGCTGACCGTGGACGGCAAGAAGCTCGACGAGCCGTACCTCGACCCCACCACGATGATGGCCGACCCGGCGATCTACCCGTGTCTGGGCAATGAGTTCGGTCCGGTGACCGTGCCGGAGAACCGGCTGTGGGTGATGGGTGACAACCGGACCCACTCAGCGGATTCGCGCGCCCACTGCACCAGCTCTCCTGCGGACGCGCAGAATGGTCTGATCTGCACCGGCGATCCCACCAACGGCACCATCCCGGTGGAGAACGTCATCGGCAAGGCGCGGTTCATCGCGTGGCCGCCGTCGCGGTGGGGTGGGGTGACCACGGTCAACCCGCAGGAGAATTCGACTGCGTCGCAGGGTGCCTGAGTGCCTGCTGCCTGGCCGCCGCGCACCGTGATCCGCAAATCGTCGGGTCTGCGCACACTGGAGTCCGCGTTGTACCGCAGCGGCCTCGGGCCGGTGGCCGGCGTGGACGAGGTGGGCCGCGGCGCCTGCGCGGGTCCGCTGGTGGTGGCCGCCTGCGTGCTGGGGCCTAACCGGTTGACCAGCCTGGCCCGCCTCGACGATTCCAAAAAGCTCAACGAAAAGGAGCGGGAGCGACTGTTCCCGCTGATCAAGCGGTACGCGCTGGCCTATCACGTGGTGTTCATCAGTTCCACGGAGGTGGACCGCCGCGGGGTGCACGTCGCCAACATCGAAGGGATGCGCCGCGCGGTCGCCGGACTGTCGATGCGCCCGGGCTATGTGCTCTCCGACGGCTTCCGGGTGCCCGGGTTGCCGATGCCGTCGCTGCCGGTGATCTCCGGTGACGCTGCTGCCGCCTGCATCGCAGCCGCGAGTGTGCTGGCCAAGGTGAGCCGGGACCGGCTGATGGTGGCGATGGAACGTGAGCATCCCGGCTACGGTTTCGCCGTCCACAAGGGCTACAGCACCGCCGCGCACACCGAGGCGTTGGCGCGGCTGGGTGCGTCGGTGCAACACCGGCATTCGTTCATCAACGTGCGACGCGTCGCCGGTGTGCAGGTGGTCGAGATGACCGGCGACGCCGATCCTGCGCTGGAGCAGCGCAGTGAACTCGGGTAGGACAGGATGAGGGGACCGATCGACATGAAGGACAGCTGGACCGATGAGCGCTGAGGATCTCGAGAAGTACGAAACCGAGATGGAGCTCTCGCTGTACCGCGAATACAAGGACATCGTGGGGCAGTTCAGCTACGTCGTGGAGACCGAGCGGCGGTTCTACCTGGCCAACAGTGTCGAATTGATCCCGCGGAACTCCGACGGCGAGGTGTACTTCGAGCTGCGGTTGGCCGACGCCTGGGTGTGGGACATGTACCGCCCGGCCCGGTTCGTCAAGCAGGTCCGGGTCATCACGTTCAAGGACGTGAACATCGAAGAGGTCGAGAAGCCGGAGCTGCGGCTGCCGGAGTAGTTCGCAGGTCCTGTGGATGAAGTGCTGACTGTGGACAACTGGGCCGTTTCGGGCTGATTTGTCGGTCGGCGTCTGCGCGGTGTCGGAGGCTGGTCGCACGCTGCGTGCATGACTGGTTGGGATGCGTGGACGCGGGCGCAGTTGGGTGCCTTCGGTGAGCAGTGTGCGGTGGATCATCTGGTGGCCGCGGGGCTGGTGATCCTGAGCCGCAACTGGCGGTGCCGCTACGGCGAGCTGGACATCGTGGCCGCCGACCCGGTGTCCAACACCGTGGTCTTCGTCGAGGTGAAGACCCGATCGGGGGACGGTTTCGGCGGAGTGGCCGAGGCGGTGACGGCCACCAAGGTGCGCCGCTTGCGACGCCTGGCGGCGCTGTGGCTGGCCGCGCAGGACCGGCACTGGGCCGGGGTGCGCATCGATGTCATCGGGGTGCGCGTGGGCCGCTGCCGCGAGCCCGAGCTCTCCTACGTCATGGGAGTTGGCTGATGGCGCTGGGGCGGGCGTTCTCGATGGCGGTGCGCGGGGTGGCCGGGGAGACCGTCGAGATCGAGGCCGACATCAACGGCGGATTGCCGGGAGTGCATCTGGTCGGGCTGCCGGATGCGGTGTTGCAGGAATCGCGGGACCGGGTGCGCTCGGCGATCACCAACAGCGGCGCCACCTGGCCGATGGCGCGGTTGACCTTGGCGCTGTCGCCGGCGACGTTGCCGAAGATGGGCTCGGTCTACGACGTGGCGCTGGCGGCGGCGGTGATGTCAGCCGAAGGCGGCAAGTCCTGGTATCGACTCGAAAAGACAGTGCTGCTGGGCGAATTGGCTCTCGACGGCCGGGTGCGGCCGGTGCGTGGTGTGTTGCCCGCGTTGTTGGCGGCGCAGCGCCAGGGCTGGGCCACGGCGGTGGTGCCGGTCGGCAACCTGGGCGAGGCCAGCCTGGTCGACGGGATCGAGGTGCTGGGCGTGGGCACGTTGAACGAGTTGCGGGCGTGGCTCGACGGCGGTGCGCTGGCCGGTCGGATACAGGTGGTGGCGCCGGCGCCGGAGCCGACGGCGGATCTGGCCGATGTCCTGGGGCAGGCGCAGGCGCGGTTCGCCATCGAAGTGGCGGCCGCCGGGGCGCATCACGTGATGATGACCGGCCCGCCCGGGGTGGGCAAAACGATGTTGGCGCAGCGCCTTCCAGGGCTGTTGCCGGCACTGACCGAAGAAGAATCCCTGGAGGTCACCGCCATCCATTCGGTGGCCGGGGTGCTTTCGGATGCCACGCCGCTGGTCACCCGGGCCCCGTTTGTGGCGCCCCATCCCACCTCGAGTGTGGCAGCGATGGTGGGCGGCGGATCCGGGATGGCGCGCCCCGGCGCCATCAGCCGGGCCCACCGCGGTGTGCTGTTCCTCGACGAATGCGCCGAGATCGGCACCTCGGTGCTGGAGGCGCTGCGGACCCCACTGGAGGCCGGCGAGGTCCATCTGGCGCGCCGCGACGGGGTGGCCCACTACCCGGCGCGCTTCCAGTTGGTGCTGGCGGCCAACCCGTGTCCGTGTGCACCACCGGATCCGCGCGACTGCATCTGCCCGGCCGCGGTGAAACGGCGCTACCTCGGCAAGCTGTCCGGCCCGCTGATGGACCGCGTCGATCTGAAGGTCGAGCTGCAGCCGGTGCGGACCACGGCCTTCGCCGCCGAGACAGGTGAGCCCACCGAGGCGGTGCGGCAACGTGTTTCGGCGGCCCGCGATGCCGCGGCAGCGCGGTGGAGGCGGCACGGCATCCGCACCAATGCCGAGGTGAGCGGACCGCTGCTGCGACTGGAGTACCGGCTGCACGCCGACACCATGCGGCCGCTCAGTGCCGCGATGGGCCGTGGTCTGATCAGCATCCGCGGCGTCGACCGTTGCCTGCGGGTCGCGTGGACGCTGGCCGATCTGGCCGGCCGTGGGCAACCGAACGCCGACGACGTGGCGATGGCGCTGAGTTTTCGGCAGTCGGGGGCGGGACGGTGATCCGGCAGGAGCGGCTGGCATGGGCGTATCTGTCCCGGGTCGCCGAGCCACCGTGCCCGCCGCTGGCCGAACTGGTTCATGCCGTGGGTGTCGTGGAGGCCGCCGACCGGGTGCGCCGCGGTGCGGTACCACCCGAGGTGCTCAGCAGGGTGGAGGCCAGGCAAGAGATGGACTGTGCCGCAGAGGATCTCGAGATTCTGGACCGCCGCGGCGGGCGGTTGATCACCCCGGATGATGACGAATGGCCCGATTTCGCCATGCTCGCATTCACGACCGAGCGGCCCGGCACCACCCGTCGGGCCGAGGATCATCCGCCCCTGGTGCTGTGGGCGGTCGGCCCGGCGACAGCGGCCCAGGTGGCCTACCGCGCGGTCGCCGTCGTGGGCACCCGGGCCTGCACCACTTATGGCGAACAGGTCGCCGCGGACCTGACGGCGGGCCTGGTGGAACGTGACGTGGCCGTGGTCTCCGGTGGTGCGTACGGCATCGACGGCGCTGCGCACCGGGCTGCGCTGGCGTGTGAGGGGGTGACGGTGGCGGTGCTGGCCGGCGGCGTCGACGTGCCCTACCCCGCCGGGCATTCGGCGCTGCTGCACCGGGTGGCCACCCACGGACTCATGCTCAGCGAGTATCCCCCCGGGGTGCGGCCGGCGCGCTACCGCTTCCTGACCCGAAACCGGTTGGTAGCGGGGCTCTCCGGAGCCACGGTGGTGGTGGAGGCGGGACTGCGTAGCGGGGCCGCCAACACCGCGGCCTGGGCCCGGACGCTGGGCCGCACCGTCTGTGTGGTGCCCGGGCCGGTCACCTCGGCGGCGTCGGCGGGCTGTCATCAGCTGCTGCGCAGCAACCCCGCCGCCGTGCTGGTGACCCGAGCGGACGAGATCGTCGAGGAGATGGGCCGGATGGGTGAACTGGCCGAGGAGCCCGAGCACCCCGCCACCGCCCTGGACGCGCTGACCCCGGTGCAGCAGCGGGTGTACGAGGCGCTGCCGGGGCGCGGGGCGCGCACCCTGGAGGAAGTGGCCGCCGGCGCCGGAGTGGCGGTGCCCCAGGTGATGGGCCAGCTGGCCTTGCTGGAACTCGAGGGCCTGGTGCGGCGCGACGACGGGAGGTGGCGGCTGGCCTGACAGATTCCGCTGATCGCCGCGACACTGGTGGGCATGCGTCTGCGCAATGGTCCGCACGGGTACGGGCTCGCCACCTTAGTGCTGCACTGGCTCACCGTTGCCGCGCTGATCGCCCAGTTTGGCGTCGGCCTCACCATGGAAGCCGACGACGCCGCGTTCGACCGCGAAGATGCCCGGATCGACCAGCTCGAAGACCTCGGCGAGGAGGCGGCCGAGCAGGGCGGCGAGGCCGGCGAGGAAGCGTTCGAGGCCTACATCGACAGGCTCGACGACGAACTGGACGCCCGCGAAGACGGGTACGTGGGGGCGGCGCTGAGCGATCTGGCCCGCGGTGACGGGCTGCGCGACGGGATTTCCCTGCCCGAGGCACATGTGTTGCTGGGAGTGACCCTGCTGGCACTGGGTCTGGTGCGGGTGGTGTGGCGGCGCACCACCCCGCTGCCGCCGTGGGCGCCGTACCTCTCGATGCGTGAACGTACGGTGGAGTCTGCGGCCGAGAAGCTGCTGCTTGCTTCGCTGTTCGTGGTGCCGCTGACCGGCCTGCTACTGGTTTGGGTGGGGACGGACTGGCTGTGGCTGCACATTGCTGCGCAACTGGTGTTCCTGGCGGGCCTGGCAGTCCACGTCGGGCTGGTGATGCGCCACACGGTGTTTCGCCGCGACGGTCAGCTGCGCCGCATGCTCGCAGGGGAGCGCCCCGCCTGAACAGCTCCGACTCGTATAGTCGGTTTCGGAGTACGCAGACGACGATGGGAGGCGATGTGGCGGGCCGACCACTACACGCGTTCGAAGTGATCCGCACCGAGCAGCTGGCACCGCACATGGTGCGGGTGGTACTCGGGGGTGACGGTTTCGCGACGTTCACCCCCAGCGAGTTCACCGACTCCTATGTCAAGATCGCCTTCATCCCCTCCGCGGTCGACGTCGCCTCGCTGAAAACACCGTTGACCATGGACAGCTTCAAGAAACTGCCCGCCGTCGACCAGCCGACTCTGCGCACGTACACGGTCCGCAACGTCGACGTACAGGCACGCGAGATCGCGATCGATTTCGTGACCCACGGTGAGCACGGCGTGGCCGGGGCGTGGGCGGGCAAGGCCCGGCCGGGGGAGCCGGTGTACCTGATGGGCCCCAGCGGCGCCTACGCGCCGGACCCGGGCGCCGACTGGCACCTGCTGGCCGGCGACGAGTCCGCCATCCCGGCGATCAGCACCGCCGTCGCCGCACTGCCCGCCGACGCGGTGGGACAGGTGTTCATCGAGATCGCCGGGCCCGAGCACGAGGTGCCGATCGAGGCACCCGAGGGGGTCCGGGTGCACTGGATCTACCGCGGCGGCCGCGCCGACCTGGTGCCCGAAGACACCGCCGGAGACCATGCCCCGCTGATCGATGCCGTGAAGAACGCGCCGTGGCTGCCAGGCCAGGTGCAGGTGTTCATCCATGGCGAAGCGCAGGCCGTGATGCACAACCTGCGGCCCTACGTCCGCAAGGACCGTGGCGTCGACGCCAAGTGGGCGTCGATTTCCGGGTACTGGCGCCGCGGCCGCACCGAGGAGACGTTCCGGCAGTGGAAGGCCGAGCTGGCCAAAGCCGAGGGAAACGGCTAGCAAGTACGGACACGCGGTCCGGGGTCGGCCCGTTGGTCACACCGGTCTGAGACGGTGGGGGAGTGCAGTCCTTCGATGTCGAGCCCGTACTCGACGAGTTCGCCGAGTACCTGGCGCTCGAGCGTGGCCGATCGCCGCACACCCGGCGGGCCTACCTCGGCGATCTGAGGTCGCTGTTCGAGTTCGCCGCGCAGCGTCACCCGTCCGCGGGTCTGACGGCGCTGACGCTGCCGGTGTTGCGTGCCTGGCTGGCTGCCCAAGCCGCGGCAGGTGCGGCGCGGACCACGCTGGCCCGCCGCACCTCGGCGATCAAGACCTTCACCGCGTGGGCGGTGCGCCGCGGGCTGCTCGACACCGATCCCGCCGCCCGGCTGCAGATGCCCAAGGCGCGCCGGACCCTGCCTTCGGTGCTGCGCCAGGATCAGGCGCTGGCCGCGATGGCTGCGGCCGAAGTCGGTGCCCGCGAAGGGGATCCGCTGGCGCTGCGGGACCGGCTGATCGTCGAGCTGCTGTACGCCACCGGCATCCGGGTCAGCGAACTCTGCGGGCTGGACATCGACGATGTGGACCTGCCCCGCCGGTTGCTGCGGGTGCTCGGCAAGGGCGACAAGCAGCGCACGGCCCCGTTCGGTGAGCCGGCCGAGGACGCCCTGCGGGCCTGGCTGGCCGACGGCCGCCCGGCCCTGGTCAACGGCAATTCCGGCCCGGCGTTGCTGCTGGGAGCCCGGGGTGGGCGCCTCGACGCCCGGCAGGCCCGCACCGTCGTACACCAGACCATGAGCGCGGTCTCGGGTGCGCCCGATCTGGGCCCGCACGGTCTGCGGCACAGTGCCGCCACCCACCTGCTCGAGGGCGGGGCCGACCTGCGGGTGGTGCAGGAACTGCTGGGGCATTCCACCTTGGCGACCACGCAGCTCTACACCCATGTGACCGTCGCGCGGCTGCGTGCCGTGCACGACCAGGCACACCCCCGAGCGTAGTCCGTGGTTGCCAGAGCTTCCGTCGAATTGCCCTGGGGCACTGTCTCTTACCTCGAGTGGCCAGGGGAGCCGGCTGCGCGAACCGTGCTGTTGCTGCACGGTGCGGGCGTCGACAGTGCCGAACTGTCCTGGGGCGCACTGGGGTCCGAGTTGGCCGCGGCCGGCCACCGGGTGCTGGCGCCCGACCATCCCGGCTACGGAGCGAGTGCGCCCGGGCCGACGACGCAGCAGGGCCTGGTTGATTACGTCGGCCGGTTCGTCGACGCGCTGGACCTGGGCGCGCATGTCGTAGCCGGGCTGTCGCTGGGTGGCGGACTGGCCATCGGACACGGCCTGGCCCGCCCCGCCGCGGTACGCGGGGCTGTCCTGCTGGGTAGCTACGGGCTGATGCCCCGTCTGAGTGACGGCCCGTTCTCGGTGGTCCGTCAGGTGTGTACCTGGGCGCTGGTCCGCACCGGGTTGCTCGCCGTGTTGTCGCAGGCGATGGTGCACAGCAACGCTGCCCTGGATGCCAGCCTGGCCGCACTGATCCGGGACCCCGCCAAGCGCACCCCGGAACTGTTGGCACAGGTACGCGCTGCAGCGCGCGCCGGCCACGGCCTGGACACCTTCGCGCGGTGGCAGCGTTCAGAGGTCCGTTGGGACCGGTTGGCCTCCGACTACCGCGACCGGCTCCCGGGCTTTCGGCCACCGGCCCTGATCGTGCACGGCGACCGGGATTCCTCGGTGCCCATCGCCCGTGCCGTCGCCGCGCAGGCGCAGATCCCCGGCGCGCGGCTGCGGATCGTCACCGGCGCGGGCCACTGGGTACAGCGCGACCAGCCGGGAGCTGTGCTGGCAGCGATGCGGGAGTTCATGGCATCGGTTTGAGGCGCACCCGGGTGGACCTCAGCAGGTCCCGCGGGTCGATGTAGTCGGCCCGGGCCGACGGCCCCCACATTGCGCCCCAGTGCAGGCAGGCCGGCGCTCCGCAGCCCGCATGCCCGGGCACCAGGGTGCCGATCGGGGTGCCGCCATCCACCCGCTGACCTGCGCGTACCCCCGGCTGCACCGGCTGATACGTCGTCCGCAGGCCGCCCGGGTGCTCCAGCGAGACCAGCGGACTGCCCGCCAGGGTGCCGGCATAGACCACCCGCGCGGGTGCCGCGGCCAGCACCGCCTGCCCGTCGGCGCCGGCCAGATCCACGCCGCGGTGCCCCGGTGTCCAATTCGGGCGGGGTGCGTCGAAGCCCCGCAGCACCGCCGGGGTGGGCCGCAGCGGCCACTGCAGCCGGGTGGTCTGCGCGCCCGCCGAGGCGGTGCCGAGGGTGGCCACGACGGCGAGGATCACCAGGACAAGGCGCATACGTGCAGTTCATCGGGTGTGCGCAGCGCCGCGCCAGTCACTGCGCCCGAAGCTGGGGATGAGCTGCGCTGTGTGGACAAAGCACCTGTTCCGACGGTGTAAACTTCTACCCGCAACTCGCTTCGGTGAGTTGACTTCGCGCGCCTGCGACGCAGCCCCGTTCCACCAAGGCTGCAACCCCTGTGCCGACGGTCCCGTGTTTTCACGGGTTCGGCATGGGCGCAGGCGCCAGGGTTCGGCATCACCCGATGCCGGGCGAACAACCGAGATACAGAGGTATGGCCAACCATGGCTGTTGTAACCATGAAGCAGCTGCTCGACAGCGGCGCGCACTTCGGGCATCAGACCCGACGCTGGAACCCCAAGATGAAGCGGTTCATCTTCACCGACCGCAACGGCATCTACATCATCGACCTGCAGCAGACGCTGACCTACATCGACAAGGCGTACGAGTTCGTCAAGGAAACCGTCGCCCACGGTGGCACCGTCCTGTTCGTCGGCACCAAGAAGCAGGCGCAGGAGTCCATCGCCGATGAGGCCACCCGCGTCGGCATGCCGTATGTGAACCAGCGCTGGCTGGGCGGCATGCTCACCAACTTCTCCACCGTCCACAAGCGTCTGCAGCGTCTCAAGGAACTCGAGGCCATGGAGCAGACCGGCGGTTTCGAAGGTCGCACCAAGAAGGAAATCCTCATGCTCACGCGTGAGAAGAACAAGCTCGAGCGCAGCCTCGGCGGTATCCGCGACATGGCCAAGGTGCCCTCGGCCATGTGGGTGGTCGACACCAACAAGGAGCACCTGGCCGTCAACGAGGCGATCAAGCTGGGCATCCCGGTGATCGCCATCCTCGACACCAACTGCGACCCGGATCAGGTGAACTACCCGATTCCGGGTAACGACGACGCCATCCGTTCGGCCGCCCTGCTGACCAAGGTGGTGGCCTCCGCGGTCGCCGAGGGTCTGCAGGCCCGCGCCGGTGGCGCCAGCGCCGACGGCAAGCCCGAGGCTGCGGCCGGCGAGCCGCTGGCCGAGTGGGAGCAGGAGCTGCTGGCCTCTGCGACCACCGGTGCCGAGCCCGCTGCTGAAACCTCCACTGACGCTTCGTAATTCGAAGGAAGAACTACATGGCTAACTACACCGCTGCCGACGTCAAGCGCCTGCGGGACTTGACCGGTGCCGGGATGCTCGACTCCAAGAACGCTCTCGTCGAGGCCGAAGGCGACTTCGACAAGGCCGTCGAGCTGCTGCGGATCAAGGGCGCCAAGGACGTCGGCAAGCGCGCTGAGCGCGCCACCGCCGAAGGTCTGGTGGCGGCCAAGGGCGGCGCGCTGATCGAGCTGAACGCCGAGACCGACTTCGTGGCCAAGAACGCCGAGTTCCAGGCGCTCGCGGACAAGATCCTCGAGGTCGCCGTGGAGTCCAAGGCTGCCGACGTCGACGCCCTCAAGGGCGCCAAGATCGGTGACAGCACTGTCGAGCAGGCCGTCGCCGACCTGTCGGCCAAGATCGGTGAGAAGCTCGAACTGCGCCGCTCGGTGTTCTTCGACGGCACCGTCGAGACCTACCTGCACAAGCGGGCCGCGGACCTGCCGCCGGCGGTCGGCGTGCTCGTCGAGTACACCGGCTCCGATGCCGGCGCAGCGCACGCGGTGGCTCTGCAGATCGCCGCGCTGAAGGCCAAGTACCTGACGCGTGACGAGGTGCCTGCCGACATCGTGGCCAACGAGCGCCGCATCGCCGAGGAGACCGCCAAGTCCGAGGGCAAGCCGGAGCAGGCGCTGCCCAAGATCGTCGAAGGTCGCCTCACCGGGTTCTTCAAGGACGTCGTGCTGCTGGATCAGCCGTCGGTGTCCGACAGCAAGAAGTCGGTCAAGGCGCTGCTCGACGACGCCGGCGTGACCGTGACCCGCTTCGTGCGGTTCGAGGTCGGCCAGCAGTAGCAGACCCGAGCGGCGCACCCACCGCTCGATTGCAAGAGACCCCGCGTCCGGGGCCGGTGATCCCGGCCGGCGCGGGGTTTCTTCGTCTCAGGGCTCAGGGGATCTTGCCGACGATCTCGGCCACGATGTCCGCGCTGGTGCCCGCGTCGACGTCATCGCCGCACACCGCCACGTCCGCGACCACATTGGACCGGGCGGCCAGCGAGCGTGAGCAGGCCCAGCCATCGCCGCCCTCCTGGTAGTTCAGTACCGAGACGACGTTGTTGTCGGTGACGGTGTCGCCGATCGTCCAGGTGTCGGTGACCGTGTCGGATTGTTTGATGCTCACCGGGTTGCCCGCGCAGGCCCGCCAGGCGACCTCGGATTCGCGGACGAAGCGCTGCGCCCCGCCGGCTCCCGGGTAGAGCGCAACGAACTGGAACGCGATGTAGTCGGCGCTGTCGTCCGGTTGCGTGACGCGCTGGCCGAGCGCCGTGACGTATCCCGTCCCGCGATACACATCGGCCATCGCCGAGAACGCCGCGCCCAGGCAGCCGGCGTCGCCGGTGACCGTCTGCCCCGGGTCCAGGGCCACCGCGCGCTCGGAGGTGTCGCTGATGGTCATGTTCGTGGTGCCCAGGATCTCGTCGAAGTCGCCCGGCTTGAGGAGAAGGTCGGGCAGATCGTTGACGGTCACATCCCGAAACGACGTGCCCGTGCCGCCGGCCGCCACGGGGGTGCCGGCCACGGTGGTGCTGCAGCCGCTGATCACGCACGCACACAGGGCCGCCGACCATCCGATGACCTTGCTGGGACGCACGACGACACCGTACGCGCCCTTCTTATTAGACACATGTATTGCTAGCGTGCTGGGAATGACCCGTGTCCGCGCGTTCGGTGATGACGCTCTGTCCGATCTCGACGCCATAGGGGTGGTGCACGCGCTGCGTAGTGGCACGGTCAGCCGGGTCGAACTGGTCGAAGCGGCCATCGCCCGCGCCGAGGCGGTCAACGCCGCCCTCAACGGCGTGGCGTACCGGGCCTACGACAGCGCCAGGACCCGCGCCGCGGCCCGCACCCGGTACGGCGGCTTCTTCGACGGGGTGCCCACCTTTGTCAAGGACAACGTCGCCGTCGCCGGCATGCCCACCATGGAGGGCGCCGATGCCTGGCATCCCCGGCCGGAAGCAGCTGACGGCGACTTCGCCCGGGATTATCTGGCCACCGGACTGCTGCCGCTGGGCAAGACGCAGATGTCGGAGTTCGGCTTCAGTGCCTCCGCAGAGCACCCGCGGTTGCGCCCGGTGCGCAACCCGTGGGACACCGACCGCACTGCCGGGGCGTCCTCCTCGGGTGCCGGTGCCTTCGTCGCGGCGGGTGTGGTGCCCATCGCCCATGCCAATGACGGCGGGGGTTCCATCCGGATACCCGCCTCCTGCAACGGGCTGGTGGGCCTCAAACCCACCCGCGGCCGACTCCCGCTGGACCGCACCGTGCGCCAGATGCCCATCCGCATCGTCGCCAACGGCGTCGTGACCCGCTCGGTGCGTGACACCGCGGCGTTCTTCCGCGAGATGGAGCGCATCCGTCCGGCCCGCACGCTGCCACCGATCGGCGACGTCACCGGTCCGGGACGCGCCCGGCTGCGGGTGGTGGTGTTCACCTCGTCGCTGAAACGGGAGTGCGCACCCGAAGTCCGGCAGCGCACCTTGGACACCGCCGCGCTCCTCGAACGACTGGGACACCGGGTGGAGGTGCGCGACGAACGGCCGCCGGTCCCGGCCACATTCGCCGACGACTTCGTTCTGTACTGGGCGCTGCTGGCCATGGCGCTGGTGCGCGGCGGCCGTCGCCGGTTCGGGGACTCCTTCGATCGCAGTCGGCTGGACAATCTGACCCTCGGCCTGGACCGCCACGCCGCCCGCAATCTGCACCGGCTTCCGGGCGCGCTGGCCCGACTCGCCCTGACCCGCAGACAGAGCGAACCGATGATGCGTGACCACGACGTGGTGCTCACCCCCACCCTGACCGAGGAGCCGCCGCGGATCGGGCATCTCGATCCGATGGCGGACTACCCGCAGATCATCGGCCGGCTCGAGGACTGGGTGGCGTTCACCCCGCTGCAGAACATCACCGGCGACCCGGCCATCTCCCTGCCACTGGCGCAGTCGGAGGCGGGACTGCCGATCGGCATGATGTTCACCGCCAGGGCGGGGCAGGAGGCCATGTTGTTGGCCCTGGCCTTCGAACTCGAAGAGGCGCAACCGTTCCCGAGGCTGTGAGGTAACTGTGCGCCGATCGGCCGGGACGCAACGAAATCCGTAGTCGGGCGACACGCGTACTTAACTCGGACCTCTGCGAGTTAACGCATTCGACATTCCCGGCGGCTACTGCCGGAAACAGGGCGCTCCCACCATTCCTGCTGTGGAGACCTCTGCACCTGCAGCGACCCCATCCCGCACACCGGACATCGCCGCCGCCGCTTCCGGGAACACCTTCCTGTGCCTGGTGCGGTTCGCGCTGGCCAACATCCGGCGCCGACCGGAACGGTTCGTGTTGTCGGTCCTGGGTATCGCGCTCGCCATCGCCTGTGTCGTCGTAGTCCGCACCATCGCAGCAAGTTTCGCGATCACCGGGGCGGACTCGGTGAGCGACGTGCTCGGCGAGTCCCCGCTGTGGGTGGTACCCGCGGCGGGCGTGCACTTCGACCAGGACGCGCAGGCGCTGGTCGCCGACGGCCCGGCCCCGACGATCACCCTGCCGGACGGCTGGCGCGGATTGCGCACCGTCTCGGGTGTCACCGACGTCGACGGGCAGGCGGTGTCACTGCGCGGTAGCGACGACATCGACTCCGGGCGAGCAGTTCTGGGGTCCGAGCTGGCCACCCGACTGGGTGTGACCCCGGGTGGGACCGTCACGGTGGGGGGCCGTGACCTCGCCGTCGACATCGCCGGAACCGGACAGTCGATGCTGGTGACCACCGACGTCGCGGAATCCGTGGTGGGCGACAACGGATGGTGGACCGTCGATGCGCCCGCCGGCGAGCAGTCCCGCCGCGATCTGGCCCAGGTGCTCGGTGCGGCGACCGGCCTGCCGTCCACCCCGGATCCGGCCGTCGCACCCGATCCCGCCGGTGCCGGGCTGATCTACGACACCGTCGGCGGCTCCGGCCCGCTGACCTTTGAGCAGAAGTTCTCGGCGCTGTTCTCCGGCGAGGTCACCAGTTCCACCCTGGGGTTGATCTCCATTGTCGGACTGGGGCTGGGCTTCGTGATCGCGGTGTCGTCGTTCCTGGCCGCCGTGCAGGAACGCAAACGCGAATTCGGCATCATGAGCAGCATCGGCCTGGCCGACGAGGTGCTCTATTTCTTCCTCGTCGAATCGTTCCTGGTGTTCATCGCCGCCTACCTGGTCGGCGTGATCGGCGCCGGTGCCGCGGTGGCGCTGGTGATCCCGGGCATCGCCACCGTCACCGCCTGGGGGCAGGCCTCGGCCATGGTGGCGGCCTTCCTGCCGGCGATGGCCATCGTCGGCGCGCTGGTCCCGGTCCACCGGCTGCTGCAGCAGCGTCCCGTCGCCCTTCTGGAGGCTCGATGATCAGCAAAGGTCTTGGCTACGGCTGGCTTTCGGCCCGGCGGCGGATCTCGGAGATGGTGTTACCGATCGTGACCACCGCTACCGGGGCATTTCTGGTGGTGCTGGTGTTCGGGATGTCCGCTGGCATCAGCGCCCAGTCCGCCACCCTGGGCCACGCCGAGGAGATCAACCGCGCCGTCATCCTGATCGCCGTCACCGTCCTGCTGGTGGGCGTGGTGGAGGTGGCGGTGGCCACCACCCGCACGATCGCCCATCGCACCCGTGAACTCGGCGTGCTCAGCGCCAACGGCATCCCACGTGGCCCCGTGGTGGCCGCACTCCTGGTGGAACCTGTTGTCGCAGCGGTGCTCGGCGCCCTGGCCGGTGCCGCCCTGGCGGCGGTCGCCGCCGTGGTGCTGGCCGCGGTGGGCCTGGTCGGCACCGGCATCTCCTACGGAGGCCTGCTCGCCGGGGTGCTGATCGCGATCGTGGTCAGCATCCTGGCCGCCGTCGCCACCAGCATCGTGCCCACCTGGAACGCGGCGTCGCATCCGCCCATCCGTTCTCTGACCGCAGGAGGCTAGACACACCATGACCGCACTGAACGAGTCATCGGCATCCGGCACCGACACCGGGGCGGGGAGCAAGCCGGTCATCGAGATCACCGACGTGTGGAAACTGCACAAGCTGGGCGACGAGGTGGTCAAGGCGCTGGTGGCCGCCGAACTGACAGTCATGCCAGGCGAATTCGTCTGTCTGATGGGGCCCAGCGGCAGCGGCAAGTCCACCCTGCTGAACATCATCGGCGGCCTGGACCGGCCCACCAAGGGCACCGTGATGCTGGCCGGACAGGACACCTCGACGCTGAGTGAGAGCCAGTTCGCGGCACTGCGCCACGACACCATCGGGTTCATCTTCCAGAGCTACAACCTCATCCCGTTCCTCTCGGCGGTGGAGAACGTGGAACTGCCACTGATGTTCGAGCCCTACGACCGCAAGGCGTTGCGCAAGCGCGCCACCGAACTGTTGGAGCTGGTGGGTCTGGGCCACCGCATCAACCACCAGCCCACCAAGATGTCCGGTGGGGAACAACAGCGCACCGCGATTGCGCGGTCGCTGATCAGCAACCCGACGCTGGTGCTCGCCGACGAGCCCACCGCCAACCTGGACCACCGGACGGGGGAGACGGTGGTCCGCATGCTGCGTGACCTGTGCTCGACACTGGGCGTCACGGTGGTCGCCAGCACCCACGATCCCACGGTGGCCGACGAAGCGAGCCGTGTCGTCCGCATGAAAGACGGACAGATCATCAACTGAAGCAACCTTTTTCGTCCTGATGGCTACCCCCTTGGAGACCCGATGACACAAGCTGAAGCCGCGCCGCCGGCCGACCGCGACAAACTGATGACCACCGAGCTGGTCCCCGAACAGATCCTGCCGAAGGTGATGAGTACCTTCGGTCTCACGGCCGCCTACGTCTTCATCATCTGCTGGGTCACCGGGTCGTCCATCATGGCCGCGGGCGGCTGGACGGCCATCCCGATGTGGGTGCTGGGGATCCTGACGTTCCTGGTACCGGCCGGCATGGCCGTCGTCGAACTCGGCAACCTGTGGCCCGGCCAAGGTGGGGTGTACATCTGGGCGTATCGCACCATGGGGGAGACCTGGGGCTTCATCGGCGGCTACCTGTCCTGGGTGCCGGTCATCCTCAACGCCGCGTCGTCCCCGGCGGTGGTGTTGCAGTTCCTGCTCCTGGCCTTCCACACCGAACTCGGCCTGACCACCAGCATCATCTTGCAGCTGGTGATCCTGTGGACCGTGATCGGACTGGCGCTGGCGAAGCTGGCCGCCAACCAGAAGATCATGAACATCGTCTTCGTGGTGTACGGAGTGCTGACGCTGATCATCTTCATCAGCGGCCTGATGTTCGCCGTGGAGAACGGCTCCGCCACCCCGTTCAGCTGGGCCGAGGCCACCATCCCGAACTTCGCGGTCGCGGGTTTCCTCTACGGCACGGTGCTGCTGTACCTGCTCGGTGTCGAGACGCCCTACAACATGGGCGCGGAGTTCCTGTCGGTGCGTCGCAGCGGACCCAGGATGATCTTGTGGGGCTCAACGGCTCTGGTGGCCATCTACCTGTTGACCACACTGGGCACCATGATGGCGCTGCCCACCGACGAGATCGACCCGGTGACCGGGATCATCGGCATGCTCGACGTGGCCGGCTTCCCCGGTCTGATGGAGATCTGCGCCGTCGTGCTGGCGTTCATCATCATCGTGGCGCTGATGACCTACCAGGTGGCGTATTCGCGGTTGATCTTCGTCTCCGGCCTGGAGCGCCACCTGCCGCGTATCTTCACCCACCTGAACCCGCGCACCCGCAACCCGGTGACCGCCATCCTGATCCAGGGCGTGCTGTCCTCGCTGATCCTGGTGGGCCTGTACTCCCAGAGCAGCATGGCCAACGTGACGATCTACCTGCAGGGTGGCCTGAGCACGGTCTGGCTGCTGTCCGGATTCTTCTTCCTGATTCCGGTGGTGGTGGCGCGCAAGCGGTATGCCGACCGGTATGCCAACGAGAAGTTCTGGCGGATCCCCGGCGGTATGGCCGGTGTCTGGGCGGTCGTCATCGTGGGCTCCATCGGCACCATCGGCGGCATCTACTACTCGTTCGTCACACCCTGGATCGACGTCCCGCAGGCCACCTGGATGACCTGGGTGGGCGGCATCAGCCTCGGAATGTTCGCCCTCGGCCTGGTGGTCTACATCTTCGGACGCCGGTCGGCGCGCAAGACCAGCCAGGAAGACTCCCTGGCACACCTGGCCGTGTTCGATCTGAACAAGGAGGACAACCCCGCATGACGATGGACAGCACGGTGCTGAGCACCCCGGGTGCCGGTGATTCAGTCAGCTATCCACTGGACCCGCTGTCCGGCGCAGAGATCGAGACGGCGGCGCGGATCATCACGGAGTCCGAATACGGCACTCCCACCTTGAAATTCGTGATGATCCAGCTGGCCGAGCCGGACAAGACCCCCGAGCTGACCTTCGCCGGTGCCGAGGTCTCTCGTCAGGCGTTCGTCACCATGTACGACGGGGCCGCCAAGATGATCTACGAGGCTGTGGTCGACGTCGTGGCCGGCACCATCGACGCCTGGAAAGCCGTTCCGGGCCGCTTCCCCTCCTACCTGGTGGAGCACATGACCGGCGTCGAGGAGAAGGTGCGCCAGGACCCACGGTGGCAGGAGGCCATGCGCAAGCGCGGCGTCACCGACTTCAGCCTGGCGATGATCGATCCGTGGCCGGCCGGGTACTACGGCCAGCAGGACCACTACGACAACTCGCCGCTGATCTGTCGTCCGCTGACGTTCATGCGGGCGGCACCGTCAGAGCACGGCTACGCCCGCCCGGTGGAAGGTCTGATCGTCACCTTCGATCTGGACGCCATGGAGGTCGTCGACATCGAGGACCACGGCGTGGTGCCGCTGCCGCCGAAAGCCGGCAACTACGACCCGCGCTTCATGTTCGACCCGGACAACCGGCCGGCATTCACGCACTTCCGCGACGGTGTCAAACCCATCGAGATCACCCAGCCCGACGGACCGAGCTTCACCGTCGACGGCTGGAACGTGCAGTGGCAGAAATGGTCTCTGCGGATCGGGTTCAATCCACGCGAGGGCCTGACCATTCACGAGGTCACCTACACCGACCGCGGCGAGACCCGCCCCATCCTCTACCGGGGATCGCTGTCGGAGATGGTGGTGCCCTACGGGGACAGCTCGCCGACGCACTGGAACAAGAACGTCTTCGACATGGGCGAGGTGGGCATGGGTTTTTCGGCGAACCCGCTGACCCTGGGCTGCGACTGCCTGGGGGAGATCCACTACTTCGACGGCACGGTCAACGATTCCAGCGGCAACGCGGTCACCATCCCGAACGCCATCTGCATGCACGAGGAGGACTACGGGATCTCCTGGAAGCACACGGATTTCCGCACCGAGGAAGTGGAGGTGCGCCGCTCACGCCGGCTGGTGATCTCGATGATCTGCACCGTCGGCAACTACGAGTATGGCTTCTTCTGGTACTTCTACAACGACGCCTCCATCGAAGTGGAAGTGAAGCTCTCCGGCGTGCTGACCACCGGGTCGATCCCGGAGGGCGAACTGCCCCGGTGGGGCAAGATGGTGGCCCCGGGCATCTACGGCCCCAACCACCAGCATTTCTTCAACTTCCGCCTGGACATGAGCATCGACGGCCCGGGAAACAGTGTCTATGAGGTGGATTCGGTCCCCGAGCCGGATCCCGCACTGAATCCGCACAAGAACGCCTGGATCACCCAGGACACGTTGGTGGCTTCGGAAGCCGAGGGGGCCAGGGACTGGAACTGGTCCACCGGCCGGTACTGGAAGGTGGCCAATCCCTCCAAGGTCAACGAACTGGGTGCCCCCACCGCCTACAAGCTCACCCCGAAAGAGGTGGTGCCGGTGATGGTGCAGGAGGGGTCCTACATCTACGACCGGGCCCGCTTCGTCCAGCACAACCTGTGGGTCACCAAGTACGACCCGGCGGAGATGTTCGCCGCCGGCGACTACATGTACCAGTCGGCCGACGTCCAGGGGTTGCCGGAGTTCATCGCCGACGACGCACCGCTGGAGGACACCGATGTGGTGCTCTGGTACACCGTGGGCGCCCACCACGTGGTGCGCCCGGAGGACTGGCCGGTGATGCCATGCGCCTACGCAGGGTTCCACCTCAAGCCGGTCGGCTTCTTCGACGGCAACCCCGCACTGGACCTCCCGCCCAGCCCGCCGGCGGCCTGCCACTCGGCGCATCATGCGGGACTGCCGGTGGCCGAACGGGCCCGGGAGTCCTAAGAGGGTCCCAATTCGAGGACGTCGCCGGTCAATCCGGCGACGATCCTCGGATCATGGCTCACCACCACCACTCCCGCACCGGTGTCGGCCATCTGACAGATGAGCTGCACCACGGCCGCGGCGGCGATCGGGTCCAGCATCGCGGTGGGCTCGTCGCACAGCAGGAACGTCGGCCGGGCCACCAGCGCCCGGGCCAGGCAGGCCCGCTGCAACTGGCCGTCGCTGACCTGCGCCGGGTAGCGATCCAGCAGCGCGGGGTCCAGGCCCACCCTGGTGATCACCTCATCGAGATCAACGCCGGAGCGGCGGATCCTGGCCGGCTCGGTGATCACCGCCCGCAACGGCCAGCGTGGATTGCACACCAGGCGCGGGTGCTGGGCCAGCATGCCGACAGACCCCTCGCGGTGCACCGTGCCGCCGTCGGGTGCCTGCAGACCGGCCAGCACCCGCAGCAGCGTGGTCTTGCCGCAGCCGGAGGGACCGGTGACACCCACGATGCTCCCCGCGCGCACGGTGAGGCTGACCCCGCTCAGCGCGGTCCGTCCGGCGTAGCCGACGGTGACGTCCTGCGCGCAGAGCCGGGTCATGTCCGCACCCCCGCGAAGAACCGCCGGCTGTAGTCGTCGGTGGCATCGGTGATCTCGGGCCACGGCCCCTGGGCCACCACAGTGCCGTCGCGCATGAAGGCCACGTCGTCACAGACCTCGGAGTCCGCCAGGGTCATCAGGTCGTGGGTGATCGCCAGCACGCCGGCGCCCGCCGCCGCGGCCGCGCCCAGCAGCGCCCAGATCGCCCCGGCATGTCCGGGGTCCAGCGCCGAGGTGGGCTCGTCGGCGATCAGCAGGGGCGGGCGGGCGGCGATGGCCGCCGCGATGGCCGCCCGCTGAGCCATGCCGCCGGACAGTTCATGCGGATACCGTGCGCCGGTGTCCGGCGGCAACTGGGCAGCGGCCAGCAGTTCGGCGGGATCCCGGTCGGCCCCGACGCGCCGGCACACCTCGGCGAGTTGGGCGCCGACGGTTCGCACTGGGGTGAACGACGTCGCCGCCGACTGCGGCACGAAGCCGATTCCGCGGCCGCGCACCGGACGCCATCGGGCTTCGGCCGCGGTGCTGAGATCCTCCCCACCGATCAGGATCCGCCCCTGCGTGCGGGAACCCGGGGGCAACAGCCCGCACAGCGCGGCGGCCACCAGGCTCTTGCCGCAACCGGATTCACCGATCAGCGCGGTGACGCGGCCGGCGGGCACGCTCAGGTGGACGTCGTGCAGTGGGCGCACCACCGGGGCGCCCCGGCCGCCTCGGGTGGCGATGTCGACGGTGAAGCCTTTCAACTCGGCAGCAGCCATCACCACACCCGCTCTGTCGGAGGCTCGTGGCGGCGCCGCAGCGCCGAGGCGGATGCGGCGAACGTCCACGCGGTCACGATCAGCGCGCCGGCCGGCACCACCAGCGTCCACCAGGCCCCGGAGAGGATGTCACCGCGGGCCTGCCCCAGCAGGGTGCCCAGGCTGGCCTGGTCCGGGGACAGTCCCACTCCCAGAAAGGACAGGGTGGACTCGTGCCACACCGCGTGCGGCAGCAGCATGACCATCGCCACCACCGCCTGACCGGTGACGGCGGGTACCAGGTGATGCCGCGCCACGAACCAGCGGGATCCGCCTGATAATCGGGACATCTGGACCCAGCCGGCGTCGGTGACGGCCAGCAACTCGGCGCGGACCACCCGGGCAACGGCCGGCCAGTGGGTGAGCCCGATGGAGGCGATGATGGCCAGCGGCTCGCCGCGCCACATCGCGGCGATCACGATCCCCACCACCAGATGCGGCAGCGCATTCACCCCGTCCACCACCCGCATCACCGTCGCATCGACCCAGCCGCCGGCCAGCACCGACCCGATGCCGATGACCGCCCCCAGCACCGTTGCCACCACCGCGCACGTCGCGGCGATCACCAGCGAGATCCGCAGTCCCTGGGCAGATCTGACCGCCAGGTCGTATCCGGAATGGTCGGTGCCGGCCAGGTGCGCCGGACCCGGTGGCTGCAACGCGCGGCCGAAGTCGGCCAGCTCATCTCCGGCCAGCAGTGGAATCAGCGCCGCCGCAGCAACAATGGAGGCCAGCAGCAGCCACGGCCACGGCAGCAGGCGCGCCCGCACGGGCGTGCTCACGCGCGCATTCCGATCCGGGGGTCGAGCGCCACCGCCGCGGCGTCGGACAGCGCCGAGCCCAGCAGCACCGCCAGCGCGGCGCCGACGGTCAGCGCCGCCATCAAAGCGAAGTCCAGTGCCGCTGCCGAATCCACCAGCACCGCCGCCACACCGGGCCAGCCGAACACGGTTTCGACAATGGCGGCACCGGCGATCAGCTCGGGCAGTCGGGTGCCCAGCAGAGCGAGCGTCGGCAGCACCGACACCGGCGCGATGTGCCCCCGCAGCAGCGGCCAGCCGTCGATACCGCGGGCGCGCGCCGAGCGCACCGCATCCGAGTCTCGCGCCGTGAGGACCTCGGCCCTGGTGGCCAGCAGCAGCCACGGGATCTGCGACAGCACCAACGCCGTCAAGGGCAGCAGCCCGTACGTCAGCAGCCCGGCCACGGTGTAGTCGGTACCGGGCGGGCGCGCACCCGAGGTGGGCAGCCAGCGCAGACCGACGGCGAACACCGTCACCAGGGACAACGACACCACGAACGGGGGCACCGCGGCGAAGGTGACGGCAAAGGCGTTGCACAGCCGGTCGATGAGCCCGCCGCGCATCCCCGCGACCGCACCCAGGGTCAGTGCGATCACCGCGCCGAGCACCAGGGCGGTGCCCGACAGGGCCAGGGTGAACGGCATCCGTTCGGCCAGCACGGTGCTCACCGGCTGGGACTGGGTGGACGACCAGCCCAGGTCGCCGGACAGGGCGGCCGACAGCCAGTGCCACCAGGCCTGCCACCACGGCTGGTCCAGATCGTAGGCGGCGCGCATGGCCTCACGCTGGGACTGGGTGGCGAACTGGTAGTTGCCGCCCAGATACGCCGCCAACGGGTCGAACGGGGACAGTGCGGCGACGAAGAACATGCCGACCGACACCGCGGCGGCCACCGGGATCGCGATCACGGCACGAATGCCGAGCAGGCGGGCCGCCGGGCCGATCCGATTGCGCCGCCACGTGCTTCGGTCGGTTGTCATCGGGTCCAGGCGTCCATCTGCCACCACGGCCCCCAGGTGACGCCGTGTGAATGCGGCTCCAGGATGGGTGCGGACTGGTTCCAGCCGAGGTCCCGGTAGGCGTAGGTGTGGTCCAGGAAGGCCAGGAACACATGCGACGGCTCGGCGATGTAGGTGGTCTGGATCTCGCGGTACAGGGCGTCTTTGCCTGCACCGGTGGCGGATTCGCGGGCCCGGTCCAGCAGCTTGTCCAGCCCGGGGGCGGTGAAGTTGCCCGGGTTGGCATACGGGGAGGAGTCCGGCAGGCGGGTGTGCAGCGTGTCATAGACCTGCGAGTCGATGCTGTAGGGCGTGGACCCGCCGCCGAGCAGTACCGCGGCGGTGTCGAACCGGGTATCGATCTCGTCCCAACTGGTCCCCCGCGGATTGACCTGGATGCCCAGCGGTTGCATGGCGGAGGCGAAGGCCACCGACAGATCGCGGCGCAGGGTGTCGGCTGCGTTGTACAGCAGCTCGAACTCGGCACGCGCCCCGCCCTTTTCGCGGACCCCGTCGCTGCCGAGCGCCCAGCCGGCCCGGTCCAGTACGGCGGTGGCCGCACCGGTGTCGAAGGCGAAGGAGGCCTGCGGAGAGTAGGCGGGACCGTAGACATCGCCGATGGGGGTGTCGGCGGGGCGGCCGTGGCCGTCGAGCACATCGCGGATCACCGCGGCGCGGTCCACGCCCAGGTTCATCGCCAGCCGGGCCTGCGGATCCGCGGTGAACGCGAGCCCGGCCGGGAACGAAACACCGCGCCAGTCGGCGGATTTGACCGCGACGGTGCGCACGTCCGCCGACTCCACCGAGCCGACCAGTTTGGGCGGGAGGTTCGCCCCGTCGACCTCGCCTGTGGTGATGCGCTGGGCCCGGGTGTTGTCATCGGGGGTGTAGGTGTACACCAGCCGGGTGACCTGCGGCCGCTGGCCCCAGTAGTCATCGCGGGCCACCAGTACCGCCTGATCGGGACGCAGGCTGTCCAGCCGGTAGGGACCGGTGCCCACCGGTTCGGTGTTCAGGGTCCAGTCCGCAGCCGGGGCGTCCTGCACCCGTTCGGACGGCACGATCCCGGTGAGCAGGTACGGCGACGGGTCGGTGTCGGTGTTCACCTCGACGATGACCGCCTGCGGGCCGTCGGCGGTGACGGCGGTGACAGGGGCGACGTTGGTGGCGATGTCGGAGGCGACGGCCGGGTTCTTCAGCGCGGCGTAGGTGGCCACCACGTCGGCGGAGTCCAGCGAGCTGCCGTCGGAGAACGTCACGCCGTCGCGCAGTGCCACGCGCCAGCGGCGTGGTGCCACCGGTTCGGGGGCTGACGCGGCCAGCGCCGGAACCAAGTCGGGGATCTGGGCGTCGGAGTCGGCCTGCGGGCGCAGCAGCCCTTCGTAGATGGGGGAGACGCCGAGCTCGCCGTAGCTGACGAAGGGGCTGTAGCCGCCCAGTTCCTGCCCCTCGGCGAGGATGATCTGGTCGGGCTGCTGCCGGTCTGCGGCGGGGCCCGCGCACCCGGTGGCGATCAGCAGGGTCGTCACCAAGGCCGGCCCGATCCACCTCGACGTCATCGATCCTCTTCCGCTCATCTGTTCAATTGGTCAGGCGAGACCCTACCTGGCAATCGGCTGTGTGCCATCGGGCGGCGGCGTGGCCAACTTCCGTGGTGGGCACTCCGGCGAACAACCCATGAGGCAGGATGGAGCCAGCCGTCCAGGCCAGCGCCCGGATGGCGCTTGCATGTCCGGGAAAGGTTTGGGCCGATAGGGGTGGAGATGACGACGGCGGCGATTCCGCGCCCGAAGTACGCACGGGTGCTCCTCAAGCTGGGCGGCGAGATGTTCGGCGGCGGACAGGTCGGTCTCGATCCGGATGTGGTGTCCCTGGTGGCCCGACAGATCGCCGAGGTGGTCCGCGAGGGTGCGCAGGTCGCGGTGGTGATCGGCGGCGGCAACTTCTTCCGCGGTGCGCAGTTGCAGCAGCGCGGGATGGAACGCACCCGCTCGGATTACATGGGCATGCTCGGCACCGTGATGAACAGCCTTGCGCTGCAGGATTTCCTGCAGAAAGAGGGCATCGACACCCGGGTGCAGACCGCCATCACCATGGGGCAGGTGGCCGAGCCCTACATCCCGCTGCGCGCGCGGCGCCACCTCGAGAAGGGCCGCGTCGTCATCTTCGGCGCCGGCATGGGGCTGCCGTACTTCTCCACCGACACCACCGCCGCGCAGCGGGCCCTGGAGATCGGGGCCGAGGTGGTGCTGATGGCCAAGGCCGTCGACGGCGTGTACACCGACGACCCGCGGACCAACCCGGACGCCGAGCTGCTGACCGCGGTCACCCACCGCGAGGTCCTGGACCGCGGCCTCAAGGTGGCCGATGCCACCGCATTCAGTCTGTGCATGGACAATGGCATGCCGATCCTGGTTTTCAACTTGCTGACCGACGGCAATATCGCCCGTGCCGTCGCAGGTGAGAAGATCGGAACACTGGTCACCACGTGACGCCCGCGGACAGGGGCAACCGGCCAGGCGAACTACGTGACGGGAGACGACAACCGTGATCGACGAGGCGCTCTTCGACGCCGAAGAGAAAATGGAAAAGGCCGTGACGGTGGCCCGCGATGACCTGGCGTCCATCCGCACCGGCCGTGCCAACCCCGGCATGTTCTCGCGGATCAGCATCGAGTACTACGGCTCGATGACACCGATCACCCAGCTGTCCAGCATCAACGTGCCCGAACCCCGGCTCGTGGTCATCAAGCCCTACGAGGCCTCGCAGCTGCGCCACATCGAGGATGCGATCCGTAACTCCGACCTCGGCGTCAACCCCGGCAACGACGGCAACGTCATCCGCGTCGCCATCCCACAGCTCACCGAGGAGCGTCGGCGCGAGCTGGTCAAGCAGGCCAAGGCCAAGGGCGAGGACGCCAAGGTGTCGGTGCGCAACATCCGGCGCAAGACCATGGACGAGCTGAGCCGCATCAAGAAGGACGGCGAAGCCGGCGAGGACGAGGTGACCCGGGCCGAGAAGGACCTCGACAAGAGCACCCAGACCTACGTCAGCCAGATCGACGACCTGGTGAAGCACAAAGAAGGTGAGTTGCTGGAAGTCTGACTTCCAGTGAGCACCCCCGTGGCCAACACCGACACCGGCAGCGAGCCGACCCCCAAGGCGTCGCGCGCTGGGCGCAATCTGCCCGCCGCCATCGCCGTCGGGTGCGCTCTGGGGTTCGGTCTGATCGCCATCCTGCTGTTCGCGCCGTACGTGTGGATCGGCGTGGTGGCGATCGCCATGGTGGTCGCCACTCTCGAGGTCGGTGCCCGGCTGCGGGAAGGCGGATACGTCATCCCGATGGTGCCGCTGCTGGTGGGCGGGCAGGCCACCATCTGGTTGACCTGGCCGTTCGGCGCCGCCGGTGCGTTGGGTGGTTTCGGTGGCACGGTACTGGTGTGCCTGATCTGGCGGTTGCTGGCCCACGGTCTGAAAACCGCGCCCACCAACTACCTGCGCGACGTGTCGGTCACGGTCTTCCTGACGGCGTGGATCCCGTTGTTCGGAGCGTTCGGCGTGCTGCTGATCTATCCGGAAGACGGCTGGGCGCGGGTGTTCTGCATGCTGCTGGCCGTGGTGTTCTCCGACGTCGGCGGCTACGCCGCGGGCGTGCTGTTCGGCAAACACCCGATGGTGCCCGCGATCAGCCCCAAGAAGTCGTGGGAAGGGTTCGTCGGATCGCTGATCGGCGGTGTCACCGCGGCCGTGCTCGCCGTGACCTTCCTGCTGGAGCAACCCGCCTGGGTCGGCATCCCGCTCGGTATCTTCCTGGTGATCACCGGGACCCTGGGTGACCTGGTGGAATCACAGGTCAAACGCGATCTGGGCATCAAGGACATGGGCACCATGCTGCCCGGGCACGGTGGCCTGATGGACCGCATCGACTCGATCCTGCCGTCGGCTGCGGCCACCTGGATCGTGCTCGCCGTGCTCGCCTGATTCGGGTTTCCCGCCGTGGAGGCGGATACTGGATCTCGATCATGAATCTTCCGCTGGTTTTCGAGGCGCCGCGCCGGGCACTGCCCCCGCGGCATTTTGCCGATCTCGACGGTGACGCCCGGGCCGCCGCGGTGACGGAGTTGGGCCTGCCGGCCTTCCGCGCCAAGCAGCTCGCGTCGCAGTACTACGGGCGGCTCATCGCCGACCCGGAGCAGATGACCGATCTGCCCGCCGCGCTGCGGACGCCGCTGAGCGAGTCGCTGTTCCCCCGGCTGCTCACGGTGGCCAACCAGATCCAGTGTGATGCGGGAGAGACCCGTAAGACCCTGTGGCGGGCCGTCGACGGCACCACCTTCGAGTCGGTGCTGATGCGCTACCCCGACCGCAACACCGTCTGCATCTCCTCGCAGGCCGGCTGCGGGATGGCGTGCCCGTTCTGCGCCACCGGACAGGGTGGCCTGATGCGCAACCTGTCCACCGGCGAGATCGTCGAGCAGGTGCGCGCCGCGGGTGCGGCCGTGCGCGACGAGTTCGACGGGCGGCTGTCCAACGTGGTGTTCATGGGCATGGGCGAGCCGCTGGCCAACTACAACCGCGTGGTGGCCGCGGTGCACCGCATCATCGACCCCGCGCCGCTGGGGTTCGGCATCTCGGCCCGGTCGGTGACGGTCTCGACCGTCGGGCTGGCCCCGGCCATCCGCAAGCTGGCCGACGAGAAGCTGGGCGTGACGCTGGCGCTGTCGCTGCACACCCCCGACGACGAGTTGCGCGACACCCTGGTGCCGGTGAACAACCGCTGGAAGATCGAGGAGGTGCTCGATGCGGCGCGGTACTACGCCGATCGCACCGGGCGCCGGGTGTCGGTGGAGTACGCGCTGATCCGCGACGTCAACGATCAGCCGTGGCGCGCCGATCTGCTGGGCAAGAAGCTGCACGCGGCATTCGGGCGGCTGGTGCACGTGAATTTGATCCCGCTGAATCCCACACCCGGTAGCGAATGGGACGCCAGTCCCAAACCGGTGGAGCGGGAGTTCGTGAAACGGGTGCGCGCCAAAGGCGTGTCGTGCACGGTGCGCGATACGCGCGGACGCGAGATCGCCGCCGCGTGCGGCCAGCTGGCGGCCGAGGGACGAGGCCGGTAGCTGGAGCGCACGCGTTTCAGCACAGCGTGCGGCCAGCTGGCGGCCGAGGGACGAGGCCGGTAGCTGGAGCGCACGCGTTTCAGCACAGCGTGCGGCCAGCTGGCGGCCGAGGGACGGGCCAGCGGCTAGCGCAGCCAGCCCTTCTGGCGGCCCCACCAGTCGCGCACCAGGAAGAACGTGGCGATGATGGCGAAGGCGATCAGGAAGTAGTCCTCGACGTGACCGACGTGGTTGCCGTGCAGCATCAGCAGCAGGAAGCCGATGATGAACAGGCCGGTCAGGTGCCAGGTGCGGTAGTTGATCTTGCTCCAACCCCACTTGGCGGACGGCACATCGGCCGGATCGACGTCGTCGTAGCGCTCGACCTCGGTGCTGACCACTGCTGAGCTCCTCACGGATCGGGGCGGAAAACCTGCCGCCATTCTGGCATACGCCGTTTCAGCTCAGCGCGTTGTACCGCCGCAACGCCTCGGCGCGCTCGGCGCCGTGGTCGACGATGGGGTCCGGGTACTCGTCGGTGCCGAACTCCGGGACCCACCGCCGCACGTAGGCCTGTTCGGGGTCGAACTTCTTGCCCTGGGTGTCGGGGTTGAACACCCGGAAATACGGCGCGGCGTCGGTGCCGCAGCCCGCCGCCCACTGCCACCCGTGCTGGTTGCTGGCGATGTCACCGTCGAGCAACTGCTCCAAGAACCACTTCGCCCCCCACTGCCAGGGCAGGTGCAGATCCTTGACCAGGAACGACGCGGTGATCATCCGCACCCGGTTGTGCATGAAGCCACTTTCGCTCAGCTGCCGCATCCCGGCGTCGACGATGGGGAATCCGGTGCGCCCCTCCTTCCACGCCGTGAACGACTCGTCGTCGTCATCGACCTCGATGGCGTCGAAGTCGCTGTTGAAGTTCCACCAGGCGCTGCGCGGCCACTGCGCCAGCACGCTGGCATAGAAGTCGCGAAAGGCCAGCTCGCGCAGATAGGCCGCCGGGCCTTCGGCGGTGCCCAGGTCCGCCGCCAGGGTGCGGGGATGGATGTTGCCGAAGTGCAGGTAGGCCGACATCCGGCTGGTGGCGTCCAGATCCGGGCGGTTGCGGTCCGCCGAGTACCCCTCCAGGCCCTGGTCGACGAACTTTTTCCACCGGCGCCGCGCCGCCTTCTCTCCGGCCGGATACGGCAACTCGGTACCCGGGTCCGGGATGTCGAGGTTCTTGCCGGCGCCGGAGACGTCGGCGGGGTCGATCCAGCGCGCCGACTTGGGCCCGGTCTTGGCGGGTGCCCGCCAGCCACGCTCGCGCCAGCGCCGGAAATAGGGCGTGAACACCTTGTAGGGGGAGCCGTCGTCCTTGGTGACCCGGCCGGGTGACACCAGGTACGCCGAGCCGGATTTCTCCAGGGGGATGTCGCCCAGCGCCGCGGCCACCTTCTCGTCGCGCGCCTGGGCGAAGGGGGTGAACTCCTCGGAGATGTGCACGGCGGTGGCGCCGACGGCCTTGGCCACCGCGGGGATGCGGGTGTCGGGGCGACCTCGGGTGACCAGCAGTCGGCCGTCCAGGGCGTCGCGCAGTTCGCGCAGAGAGTCGTAGAGGAACTGCTCGCGCCGCGGCCCCGCCGAGGCCGTCAACCGCGGATCGAGCACATAGCAGGCGAGCACCTCGGCGTCATCGGCACCGGCGTCCAGCAGCGCGGGCAGATCGCCCAGTCGGAGGTCACGCCGGAACCACAACAGCCGAGTCATGTCTGTGATGCTGCCCCATTCGCGGTCGCGGGAAACTTCTCGGCCGGTGACAGCTCTCTGACGCTGACACAATGACCGGCATGACGCTGCCCGAGTATCCGCGTGACCTGGTGGGCTACGGCCCCCACCCGCCGCATCCCCAGTGGCCCGGCGGCGCCCGCATCGCCGTGCAGTTCGTGCTGAACTACGAGGAGGGCGCCGAGAGCAACGTACTGGACGGCGACCAGGGATCGGAGACGTTCCTCTCCGAAGTCATTGGGGCGCAGTCGTATCCCAACAGGCACATGAGCTTGGAGTCACTGTACGAGTACGGTTCGCGGGCCGGTCTGTGGCGCGTGCTGCGGGTGTTCGAGCGGCGCGGACTGCCGCTGACCATCTTCGGGGTGGCGCTGGCGCTGGCACGCAATCCGGAAGCGGTGGCGGCCTTCACCGAACGCGGTGACGAGATCGCCTGCCACGGCCTGCGCTGGCTGAGCTATCAGATGGCTGACGTGGACGTCGAGCGTGAACACATGGCGCACGCGGTGGCGCTGCTCACCGAGCTGACCGGCAGCGCGCCGCTGGGGTGGTACACCGGCCGCGACTCGCCCCGCACGCGGGAGCTGGTGGTCGAGCACGGCGGTTTCCTTTACGACTCGGATTCCTACGCCGACGACCTGCCGTACTGGACCACGGTGGCCGGCCACGACCATCTGGTGGTGCCCTACACCCTGGACACCAACGACATGAAGTTCGTGTCCACCAGCGGATTCCCGTCCGGCACCGAGTTCTTCACCTATCTGCGTGACGCGTTCGACGTGCTCTATGCCGAAGGGGTGGCCGGCGCGCCGAAGATGCTGTCGGTGGGGCTGCACTGCCGGCTGGTGGGCCGACCCGCCCGCGTCGCTGCGCTGGAACGCTTCCTCGATCACGTGCAGTCTCATGACGCGGTGTGGATCGCCCGCCGGGTGGACATCGCGCGGCACTGGGTGCACAATTTTCCGCCGCCGGGCAGGTGATCGACACCAGATATCTTGGCGCACAAGCGATGACGAGCGGCACACCGACCAGTGGCCGGTGTGCCGCTCGCGGGGGGAACTGATTACATCGCCGGCGGCGGCATCAGCACGGTGTCGATGAGATAGACCGTGGCGTTGGCCGTCTGCACGCCGCCGCAGACCACGGAGGCGTCGTTGACCATCAGGTGGTCGGCCGGGCCCTCCACCGTCAGCGGAGCGCCCTGCACGGTGACGTGGGTGCCTGCCACCTGGTCAGGGTTCACGCGACCCGGAACGACGTGGTAGGTAAGGATGTTGGTCAACAGCGGGGCGTCGGTCTTGAGCGTGTCGATGGTGGCGGGATCGATCTTGGCGAATGCCTCATCGGTGGGTGCGAAGATGGTGAACTCCCCGCCGTCGAGGGTGCTGACCAGATTGACCTCGGGATTGAGCTGCCCGGAAATGGCCTGGGTGAGCGTCGTGAGCATCGGGTTGCTGGCCGCGGCCACCGAAACCGGGGCGGGGGCCATGCCGTTGATCGAGCCCGGACCGACGGGGTTCTGCTGGGCGTAGGCGGCGCAGCCGGGGCCCACCGGGCCCATCGGTTCGGCGACGGCGGCGGGGGCGACCGCAAGGCCCATCACAGCGGCAGCGATACCGGTGGCGGCGAGCAGGTGTGTCTTCATGGGTGGTCGACTCCTTGTTGTTGAGTGTGCGGATGCTTATGATTCGTTGTGGAACCGCATCTGGATGGGTCGGAATGTTTTTGTGCTGAAAACTATTTCGACTCTGAGGTGGCGAAATTCAAGACGCGAGAGTCTTTTTGACGAGCATCGCAGGGGAATGTCCACGCCCGCGGATTGTCGAGAGGCAAGGCAGCCCGGTCGGGGGGTCGGGCTGCCCTGCCAGTCTCGGTTGCCGTCAGGAAGCCGGCGGCATCAACACAGTATCAATCATGTACACCGTCGCGTTGGCGGTTTTCACTCCGCCGCAAACCAGTCCGGCGTCGTTGACCCGCAGTTCCTCACCCTCTCCGGTGACGGTCAGCGGAGCGCCCTGCACGGTGACGTGTTCGCCCACCACCTGATCGGGAGCAGCCTGTCCCGGGACC
Organism: Mycolicibacterium tokaiense; assembly: GCF_010725885.1. Taxonomy (NCBI): domain Bacteria; kingdom Bacillati; phylum Actinomycetota; class Actinomycetes; order Mycobacteriales; family Mycobacteriaceae; genus Mycobacterium; species Mycolicibacterium tokaiense. Next base: position 4,137,361 of record NZ_AP022600.1, read on the forward strand.
ACGTGATAGGTCAGGATCGACGTCAGCAGATCGGAATCGGTCTTGAGGGTCTCGAGAGTGGCCGCATCCAGCTTGGCGAAGGCATCGTCGGTGGGTGCGAACACGGTGAACTGATCGCCGTCGAGGGTGTCGACGAGGTTGACGTTCGGATTCAGCTGGCCCGAGATCGCTTGCGTCAGGGTCTTGAGCATGGGGTTGTTGGACGCCGCCACGCTCAGCGGCGCCTCGGCCATGCCGGCCACCGAACCGGGGCCCTCGGGAACTTCCTCCGCGTAGGCGGCGCAACCGGAGCCCACCAGGTTGGCGGCGGGATCGGCCATGGCGCTGGTGGTGGTGGCCTCGGAGGTGGTCTCCTCGCCGGTGGCCGCCTCGGCGGCTGAGGAGGCGGCGCTGGTTGCCGACGAAGCGGTGTCGCTGGCTTCCTCACTGGAACAGGAGGCCAGGGCGAGGGCGGCGGCTGCGGCGAACCCGGCGGCGAAGACTCGGTGCTGAATCGTGTGCATATCGTCGACTTCCTTGTCTGCTTCGATGAACAACGGGCAGGAACCCGTCCGGCTCCTGTACCCACGATTCGGACGCCGAAGAGTCTCAGACCGGCTCGGACGGCCGGACGTCACGGTTGTGTCATCATTCGGCCCCGTCTCGGACGTGTCGACCACGGCGCGGATTGACGCGGCACAATGGATCGGTGGTCAACAATCGCGTGCGGGTACTGATCCTCGGCAGCACCGGGTCCATCGGCACCCAGGCGCTCGACGTGATCGCCGCCAACCCGGACCGCTTCGAGATCGTCGGACTGGCAGCCTTCGGCGGCAACCCCGAGCTGCTGGCGCAGCAGGCGCAGCAGACCGGGGTCACCAACATCGCGGTGGCCGATGCCGCCGCCGCGCAGCGGGTCGACCAGCTCGGCGTCGCGGTGCGCTACTCGGGTCCCGACGCGGCCACCCGCATCGTCGAGGACACCCCGGCCGACGTGGTGCTCAACGCACTCGTCGGCGCGCTGGGCCTGAAGCCCACGTTGGCGGCCCTGCGCAGCGGTGCCCGGCTGGCGCTGGCCAACAAGGAGTCGCTGGTGGCCGGGGGGCCGCTGGTCCTCGACGCGGCCGCACCCGGTCAGATCGTGCCCGTGGACTCCGAGCACTCCGCGCTGGCGCAGTGCCTGCGTGGGGGCACCGCCGAGGAGGTGGCCGCCCTGGTGCTGACCGCCTCCGGCGGACCGTTCCGGGGCTGGCGCGCCGAGGACCTCGAGGCCGTCACCCCCGAGCAGGCGGGCGCCCATCCCACGTGGTCGATGGGCCCGATGAACACCCTGAACTCAGCCTCGTTGGTCAACAAGGGCCTGGAGCTGATCGAGACGCACCTGCTGTTCGGCATCCCGTACGACCGCATCGAGGTGGTGGTGCATCCGCAGTCGATCGTGCATTCCATGGTCACGTTCTGCGACGGCTCCACCCTGGCGCAGGCGTCGCCGCCGGACATGAAACTGCCGATCGCGCTCGCTCTGGGCTGGCCCGCCCGGGTGCCGGCGGCGGCCGCCGCCTGCGACTGGAGCACCGCCTCCACCTGGGAGTTCGAGCCGCTGGACAACGCCGTCTTCCCGGCGGTGGACCTTGCCCGGCACGCCGGAACCATCGGCGGTGCCATGACGGCGGTCTACAACGCCGCCAACGAAGAGGCCGCCGCGGCCTTCCTGGCCGGGCGCATCTCGTTCCCGTCGATCGTGGCGACGGTGAGTGAGGTGCTGCACGCCGCGGGTCAATGGGCAGCTCCACCGGCTACCGTGGACGACGTTCTCGACGCTGAACGCTGGGCCCGGGAAAAGGCCGGCGAAGCGGTTTCACGGAAGGTCCTGACCACACGATGATGTTCACCCTGGGGATCGTGCTGTTCGCCCTGGCCATCCTGGTCTCGGTGGCGCTGCACGAGTGCGGGCACATGTGGGTGGCGCGCGCCACCGGCATGAAAGTGCGCCGGTACTTCGTGGGGTTCGGCCCGACGGTGTGGTCCACCCGCCGGCCCAACCGCCTCGGTGAGACCGAATACGGCCTCAAGGCCATCCCGCTGGGCGGGTTCTGCGACATCGCCGGCATGACGTCGGTGGAGGAGCTCGCGCCCGAGGACCGTAAGTACGCGATGTTCCGGCAGAAGACCTGGAAGCGGGTCGCGGTGCTGTTCGCCGGCCCCGGGATGAACTTCATCATCGGGCTGGTCCTGATCTACGCCATCGCCGTCATCTGGGGGCTGCCCAACCTGAACCCGCCCACCACCGCGATCGTCGGCCAGACCGCCTGTGTGGCACCGGAAGTCGCGCGCGGGGAGCTGGGGGAGTGCACCGGTGACGGTCCGGCGGCCCAGGCGGGCATCCAGTCCGGCGACACCATCGTCAAGGTCGGCGACACCCCGGTTGCCAACTTCGACGAGATGGTGACCGCCGTGCGCGAATTGAACGCGCCGACGCCGTTCACCGTGGAGCGCGACGGCACGCAGTTCACCACGGTCGTGGACGTCACCCAGACCCAGCGCATCACCACCGGCGCCGACGGTGGCCAGCAGACCATCGACGTCGGTGCCATCGGTGTGGCCGCCGCCCAGTTCGGGCCCACCCAGTACAATCCGCTGTCCGCGGTGCCGGCCACCTTCGCCTTCACCGGCGACCTGTCTGTGCAACTCGCCAAGGCGCTGGCGAACATCCCCACCAAGGTGGGTGCGCTGGTCGACGCCATCGGCGGCGGGGAGCGTGACCCGGAGACCCCCATCAGCGTGGTGGGCGCGTCCATCATCGGCGGTGACACCGTCGACGCCGGGCTCTGGGTGGCGTTCTGGTTCTTCCTGGCGCAGCTCAACTTCGTCCTCGGCGCGGTCAACCTGGTGCCGCTGCTGCCGTTCGACGGCGGCCACATCGCGATTGCCCTCTACGAGAAGATCCGCAATATGCTCCGTTCGGCGCGCGGCAAAGTGGCCGCCGCCCCCGTCAACTACCTCAAGCTGATGCCCGCCACCTACGTAGTCTTGGTGGTGGTGGTCGGCTACATGCTGCTGACCGTGACCGCAGATCTGGTCAACCCGATCAGATTGTTCCAGTAGTCGGCCGTAGTGAGAAAAGGACAAGCGATGACCTCGATCGGCCTGGGTATGCCGGCGGCCCCGGCGCCCACGCTCGCCCCGCGGCGCACCACGCGCCAGCTGATGGTGGGCGATGTCGGCATCGGCAGTGAGCATCCGATCGCGGTGCAGTCGATGTGCACCACCAAGACCCACGACATCAACGCGACGCTGCAGCAGATCGCCGAGCTGACGGCCTCCGGGTGTGACATCGTGCGCGTCGCCTGCCCGCGCCAGGAAGACGCCGACGCGCTTCCTGTGATCGCCAAGAAGGCGAACATCCCGGTGATCGCCGACATCCACTTCCAGCCGAAGTACATCTTCGCCGCCATCGACGCCGGCTGCGCGGCGGTCCGCGTGAACCCCGGCAACATCAAGGAGTTCGACGGCCGGGTCAAGGAGGTCGCCAAGGCCGCCGGAGACGCCGGCATCCCCATCCGGATCGGCGTCAACGCGGGATCGCTGGATCCGCGGCTGCTGCAGAAATACGGCAAGGCCACCCCGGAGGCGCTGGTCGAGTCCGCACTGTGGGAGGCGTCGCTCTTCGAGGAGCACGGCTTCGGCGACATCAAGATCAGCGTCAAGCACAACGACCCGGTGATCATGGTGGCCGCCTACGAGCAGCTGGCCGCCCAGTGCGACTACCCGCTGCACCTCGGCGTCACCGAGGCCGGGCCGGCGTTCCAGGGCACCATCAAGTCGGCCGTCGCCTTCGGGGCGCTGCTGTCCAAGGGCATCGGTGACACCATCCGGGTGTCGCTGTCGGCGCCGCCGGTCGAGGAGATCAAGGTCGGCAACCAGATCCTGGAGTCGCTGAACCTGCGTCCGCGCGGGCTGGAGATCGTGTCCTGCCCGTCGTGCGGTCGCGCGCAGGTCGACGTCTACACCCTGGCCAATGAGGTCACCGCGGGCCTGGAGGGCATGAACGTACCGTTGCGGGTGGCCGTGATGGGGTGCGTGGTGAACGGACCGGGGGAGGCCCGGGAGGCCGATCTGGGTGTCGCGTCCGGAAATGGCAAGGGCCAGATCTTTGTTCGCGGTGAGGTGATCAAGACGGTGCCGGAGGCGCAGATCGTCGAGACCCTGATCGAGGAGGCGTTGCGAATCGCCGAGGAGCGTGGCGAAGACGCAAGTGCCAGCGGAGCGCCGGTGGTGACCGTAAGCTAGGAACGGTATGCGGCTGTCCGGGAGCCGCGGTCGTGAGAGAGAGTCCTGATGTCGGCTCCACCTCTGTTTCGTCTGGTCGACGAGCGGCGGGTGTCCGTGGTGCGCGATGCCGCGGCCGTGCAGCGGGTGTTCGACGACGATCCGGTGGGTTCCTGCATGGTTGCCGCGCGGGTGGCCGACCACGGCATCGACCCCGCGGCCATCGGCGGTGAGCTGTGGACACGCCGGCGGGCCGAGGAATCGCTGTGCTACGCCGGGGCCAATCTGATCCCGTTGCGCGGTGCAGCCGCTGACCTGCATGCCTTCGCCGACAAGGCGATGAGCAGCGCGCGCCGGTGTTCGTCCCTGGTGGGCCGGGCCGAACTGGTGATGCCGATGTGGCGGCGACTCGAAAGTGCTTGGGGCCCAGCGCGGGACGTCCGGGACCGGCAGCCGCTATTGGCGCTGTCGTCGCCCCCGGCCTGCGCGGCGGACCCTCTGGTGCGACGGGTGCGGATCGACGAGTTGGACGCCTACCTGGTGGCGGCCATCGACATGTTCATCGGCGAGGTGGGGATCGATCCTCGCCTGGGCGACGGCGGGCGGGGTTACCGCCGCCGGGTGGCCGGGCTGATCGCCGCCGGGCGGGCCTGGGCCCGCTTCGAGCACGGTGAGGTGGTGTTCAAGGCCGAGGTGGGATCGCAGTCGCCTGCGGTGGGCCAGATCCAGGGCGTCTGGGTGCACCCCGAGCGCCGCGGCCGGGGCCTGGGGGCGACGGGCACGGCGGCACTGGCCGCCGCGGTGGTGGCCGGCGGCCGGGTGGCCAGCCTGTATGTCAACGATTTCAACGCCGTGGCCCGGTCGGCCTATGCGCGGGTGGGGTTCACCGAGGTGGGCACGTTCGCCACCGTCCTGCTCGACTGATTTCTGCGGTGTGCCTCCGCAACGACGCGCAGTCACAGCTCTAACATCAACCCCAATGGTCACAAACAGATCACTGGTAACACGCATAACAGCAACGCTGGCTGTCGCGGGGTTCACCGCTGGGCTCACCGCCTGCACGCCGCGACCCGACGGACCCGCTCCGGCGGCCGAGCAGTTCTTCGCGGCGCTGGCCACCGGCGACACCACCGGCGCGGCCCAGTTCACCGACAAACCCGACGAGGCCCGCGCGGCGCTCAACGCCGCCTGGGGTGGACTGCAGGCCGACCATCTCGACGCTCAGGTCACCGGCGCGAAGTACACCCAGGACATCGGCAGCGTCAACTACCGCTACACCTGGCACCTGCCCCGGGGCCGCACCTGGTCCTACGACGGCCAGCTGAACATGGTCCGCGACGAAGGACAGTGGGAAGTGCGTTGGGCCGCAACGGGTCTGCATCCCAAGCTGGGGGAGAACCAGACATTGCAATTGCGCTCGGACCCGCCGCGGCGCGCCTCGGTCAACGAGCTCGGGGGCAGCGACGTGCTGGTGCCGGGCAACCTGTACCACTACCAGCTCGACGCCGCCCAGGCCGGCCGCGACCTGATGAACACCGCGCGCTTCGTCACCGACGCGCTGCGCCCGTTCATTCCCGCGCTGGACCCCCAGCGCCTCGCCGAGCAGGCCAGTTCCGCACCCGGTGCGTTGAGCCTGATCACGCTGAACAAAGCCGACAACGACCGCATCGCCCCCGCTCTGGAGAAGCTGCCCGGTGTGGTCATCACCCCGCAGGCCGACCTGTTGCCCACCGACCCCAGCTTCGCCCCGGCCATCGTCACCGAGGTGAAGAAGGCCGTCGTGGACGAGCTCGACGGCGATGCCGGCTGGCGGGTGGTGAGCGTCAACCAGAACGGCCTGGACGTCGACATCTTCAAGGAGGAAGCACCCGCTCCGGCACCGTCGATCTCCATCACCCTGGACCGCGCCGTGCAGAACGCCGCCCAGAACGCGGTCAACGGCCAGGGCCAGAAGGCGATGCTGGTGGTGCTGCGGCCCTCGACGGGGGAGATCCTCGCCGTCGCGCAGAACGGCGCCGCGGACGCCGACGGCCCGGTGGCCGCCACCGGTCAGTATCCGCCCGGCTCGACGTTCAAGATCGTCACCGCCGGTGCGGCGATGGACCGCGACATGGCGACCCCGAACACCCTGCTGGGCTGCCCCGGCACGGCCGAGATCGGCCACCGCGTTGTGCCCAACTACGGGGGCTTCGACCTCGGAGTGGTGCCGATGTCGCGGGCCTTCGCCAGTTCGTGCAACACCACCTTTGCCGAGCTGGCCAGCCGGATGCCGCGCGACGGCCTGACCGTGGCCGCCGCGCAGTACGGCCTGGGCCAGGACTACGAGATCGACGGGCTGACGACCTTCACCGGTTCCGTGCCGCCGACGGTGAACCTGACCGAGCGCATCGAAGACGGCTTCGGCCAGGGCAAGGTGCTGGCCAGCCCGTTCGGTATGGCGCTGGTGGCCGCCACGGTGGCGTCGGGCAAGACCCCGGTGCCGCACCTGATCGTGGGCCACGAAACCAAGGTCACCGGCCAGGCGCGGCCCATCAGCCCGGAACTGCTCGACGGGCTGCGGTCGATGATGCGACTGGTGGTCACCAACGGCACCGCCAAGGACCTGGCCGATACGGGCATGGTCTTCGGCAAGACCGGCGAGGCGGAGTTCGCCGGCGGTTCGCACTCGTGGTTCGCCGGTTACCGCGGTGACATGGCCTTTGCGTCGCTGATCGTCGGCGGCGGCAGCTCGGAGTACGCGGTGCGGATGACCAAGCAGATGCTCGACAGTCTGCCGTCTGATTATCTGACCTGACTGGCGGTACCGTGGGTAGCGCCATGACAGTCGACGACCACGCCGCCCCGATGCGCGTCTCCGATGCCGATCGCAACGGCACGCTGCGCCGGCTGCACAACGCCGTGGCGCTGGGCCTGATCGACATCGAGGAGTTCGAGGAACGCTCGGTGCAGGTGTCCTCGGCGCGGATGCGCTCCGAGCTGGACAGACTGGTCGACGACCTGCCCGGCCCGGGCGCCATCGTCACCTCGGCTGCCGACCGGGTGGAGCTGCGGGGCGTCCTGGGCTCACTCAAGCGCCACGGCGAATGGACCGTGCCGACCCGGCTGGCCCTGGTGCGCCGGATGGGCTCGGTGGACCTGGACCTGACCCGCGCGAAGTTCGGCGGCCCCATCGTGGTGATCGAACTCGACCTGCGCTTCGGGGGTCTGGACCTGCGGCTGCCCGACGGCGCCAGCGCCTCCATCGACGACGTCGAGGTGATCATGGGCAGTGCCCACGATCACCGCAAAGACGCTCCCGCCGAGGGTAATCCGCACGTCATCCTCACCGGAAAGGTGGTGTGCGGCAGCGTGGACATCCGCGGCCCTCGCAAGGGCTGGCGTCGCCGTGGCTGACATCTGCCCGCTACCCTGACGTCATGTCCGTTCGCTCCGCGCTGCGCGCCGGTGACGTGTCCCCGACACTGCCGGTTCCCAAGTCGATACCCCGGCCCGAGTACGCCTGGAAGTCGACCGCCAGAGAAGGCAGCGAGCCCTGGGTGCAGACCCCCGAGGTGATCGAGAAGATGCGGGTGGCCGGTCGCATCGCCGCCGACGCGCTGGCCGAGGCCGGCCGTGCGGTGGCCCCGGGGGTCACCACCGACCATCTGGACCGCATCGCCCACGAGTACATGATCGACCATGGGGCCTACCCGTCCACGCTGGGCTACAAAGGTTTTCCGAAGTCCTGCTGCACGTCGCTGAACGAGGTGATCTGCCACGGCATCCCGGATTCCACGGTGATCGCCGACGGGGACATCGTCAACATCGACGTGACGGCCTACATCGACGGTGTGCACGGCGACACCAACGCCACCTTCCTGGCCGGCGACGTCACCGAGGAGCACCGGCTGCTGGTCGAGCGGACCCGCGAGGCCACCCTGCGCGCCATCAAGGCGGTCAAGCCGGGCCGGCAGCTCTCGGTGGTGGGCCGGGTCATCGAAGCGTATGCGAACCGGTTCGGCTACAACGTCGTTCGGGATTTCACCGGCCACGGGATCGGCGAGACCTTCCACAACGGACTGGTGGTGCTGCACTACGACCAGCCGTCGGTGGACACGGTGCTCGAGCCCGGTATGACGTTCACCATCGAGCCGATGATCAACCTGGGTGGGCTGGACTACGAGATCTGGGACGACGGCTGGACCGTGGCCACCAAGGACAAGCGTTGGACCGCACAGTTCGAGCACACCCTGGTGGTCACCGACGACGGAGCCGAGATCCTGACGCTGCCCTCGGCGTGAGCGGAGCACTGCTCGTCGCCGGCACCACCTCCGACGCGGGCAAGTCCATGGTGGTGGCCGGGCTCTGCCGGCTGCTGGCGCGGGCAGGCGTGCGGGTGGCGCCGTTCAAGGCGCAGAACATGTCCAACAACTCGGCGGTGACCGCCGACGGCGGCGAGATCGGCCGCGCCCAGGCCATGCAGGCCCGGGCAGCGGGACTGGCGCCCAGCGTGCGGTTCAACCCGGTGTTGCTCAAACCCGGCAGCGACCGCACCTCACAACTGGTGGTGCGCGGCGCGGTCGCCGGGACGGTGCGCGCCGCGGACTACATGACGCAGCGCGAACAGCTGGCCGCCGTGGTGGCCGACGAACTCGCCGGGCTGCGTGCCGAGTTCGACGCGGTGATCTGTGAGGGCGCCGGATCGCCGGCCGAGATCAACCTGCGCGCAACGGATCTGGCCAACATGGGGCTGGCTCGGGCCGCGGACCTGCCGGTGATCGTGGTCGGCGACATCGACCGCGGCGGGCTGCTGGCGCACTTCTTCGGCACGGTGGCGGTGCTGGCACCCGAGGACCAGGCGCTGATCGCGGGATTCGTGGTCAACAAGTTCCGCGGTGACCGCAGCCTGCTCGAGCCCGGGCTGGACCAGCTGCTGGCCCTGACCGGCCGGCCCACCTACGGCGTGCTGCCCTTCGTCGAGGGGCTCTGGCTCGACACCGAGGACTCGCTGTCGGTGGTGACGAACCGCATGGTCGGGGTGCCGTTGCCGCCACGCGGCTCCCGGTCGCTGAGCGTGGCCGCCCTTCGGCTGCCGCGCATCTCCAATTCCACCGACATCGAGGCGCTGGCCTGCGAACCCGGGGTGGTGGTGCACTGGGTCAGCGACGCCGCCGACGTGACCGACGCCGACGTCATCGTCATTCCGGGCTCCAAGGCGACGGTGGCCGACCTGACCTGGCTGCGCAGCCGTGGCCTGGACACGGCGATCGCCGCGCATGCCGCGGCTGGGCGCACCGTGCTCGGCATCTGCGGTGGCTTCCAGATGCTGTGCCGCCGCATCGTCGATGACGTCGAATCCGGGCAGGGCACCGTGCCGGGCCTCGGGCTGCTGGACGCCGACATCGAGTTCGCACCGGCCAAGACGCTGCGGCACTGGGAGTCGCCGCTGACCGGGTACGAGATCCACCACGGCCAGGTCAGCCGCAGCGACGCCGAGGACTGGCTGGGCGTGGGACTGCGCAGCGCAGCCGTGTTCGGCAGCCACTGGCACGGTCTGATGGACAACAACGACGTGCGCCGCGACTGGCTGACGGCCGCGGCGGCGGCCGCACACCGCGACGGCTTCGAGGTGGCGCCCGACGTCGACGTGCCCGGGCGCCGCGACGCCCAGTTGGACCTGATGGCCGACGTGCTGAGCGCCCACCTGGATCTCCACGCCGTCCGCGCGCTGCTGGAGCACGGTGCCCCACCACGTCCGGTCGTCACGTCGGCGCTGGCCGGTAGCCTGAACCGGTGACGAACCGGTCGGCGATCCTGGGCGTGTGTGCCCTGGTGGCGGCGCTGCTCTCGGCGTGCAGTTCGGTGGTCCCCGGCACCCCGACCTGGCCGGGAGCCACGCTGGAGAAGGTGGTGCTGGGCCCGGCCGACCTGCCCGACGGTGTGCAGTACGACCGCGTGGAGTTCCAACCCGGCCGACCCGACGGCGCGGGCGGGCCGCCGGCGATGCTGTCCAAGCCCCCCGGCTGCAGCGACGGCCTGACCAACGTCATCGCCTCGTCGGCGCAGCGCGGACCGGGCAGTGCCGTGCAGTACAGCGCCGGCTTCGACGGCGCGCGGATCGTGATCACCGTGCTGTCCTGGCATCTGGATCTCGACGAGCTGGCGCAGACGGCGCAGCGGTGTGAGACCTTCCAGACCTTCTTCGACCCCGCGTCCGAGGGCATCCCCATGACCACCACCGCGCTCGCGGACCCGGTTCCGGGTGCCGACGACGCCTTGCTGTACCAGCAGACGATGAACCTCCGCGGCGCCGAGAGCAGCGTGTACATGGCCTTCGCCAACATCGGGCCGATGGCCATGATCGGTCTGAGCCTGCCGGTGGACAATCCCGACATCCGCGCCAAAGCCACACTGCCACAGACGTTCCTGGACGTCGTGGGTTCGCAGTCGGAACGGATCGCCGCCGCCTGATTCGCCCAGAGATGAATCGAAACACGACGAAAGTGCCCATGGCTGCGGGTGCGAGCTGTAGCGTGACGCAATGCCTGCGACGATGATCCCGACCGTCGAGGGTTTTGCCGTTCCCGTCGACGTGTCCGGTCCCGACAAGGGAGCGGTGGTGGTGTTGCTGGCGACGGCGAAACTCGCCACGGCGGCCTACGACGGGGTGTGCGCCCGGCTGCACACCGCGAACCTGCGCACGGTGGTGGTGGGTTCGGATCCCCGCCTGACGCCGAAATCGGTGCTCGGCGTGCTCGACGTCATCGGCGTGCGCTGGGCCGTTCTGGTCGGTGACCGCTGGGGCGCCGAACTGGCCTGGGAGCTCGCGGCGTCCCGGCTGGACCGTTTCACCGGTCTGGTGGTGGTCGACCGGGGGCATCCCCGTGTGCCGGACACCTCCGGGGTGGTGCGCCTGGCTGATTGCCCCGCCGTCGAGATGAACACCACCGCGTTGGTCAGCACCGCGGCATCGCGGGCGGTGGTGCAGGCCAGCCAGCGGTTCGTCTACGGCGACTACCGGGTGGTCGAGATGCTGGCTCGGCGCAACGCGCAGGAAGCCACCGCGCAACTGGCAGCTGAGATAGTCCTGCGTACCAGCACCTGGTAGCTACTCGGTTACTGCTCCGCCTCGTCCGGCGTCCACGCCTGCGGCAACCCCGGCTGACCGGGGAACAGGAAGTCGATGAACGCCGCGGCGGTGGGCTGCGGCTCGTGATTGGCCAACCCGGGACGCTCGTTGGCCTCGACGAACACGTACTCCTCACCGGTCACGTCGGGGACCAGCAGGTCGATACCGGTGACCGGGATGCCGATGGCCGCAGCAGCGGTCACCGCCACGCGGCACAGCTCCGGGTTGACCTCCGCGGTGACGTCGTGGATGGTGCCGCCCTGGTGCAGGTTGGCGGTGCGGCGCACCCGCAGCCGCTGTCCCTCCGGTAGCACGTCGTCAAACGACCACCCCGCCTCGGCGACCGTCGCCCGGGTGACCTCGTCCATCGGGATCACCGACTCGCCGCCGGTGGCCGCGGCGCGGCGACGGCTCTGGGCCTCGATCAGTGCCTCGATGGTGTGGGTGCCGGTGCCGATCACCTCGGCGGGTTTGCGCAGCGCGGCGGCCACCACCTTGCCGTCGATGACCACCAGCCGCAGGTCGTCACCGGGGGCGCGCTGCTCGATCAGGACCTCGGGGTGCTGTTCGCGGGCGCGGGCCAGCGCGTTGTCGAGCTCCGCGTCGTCGGCGATGCCGACGGTGATGCCCTTGCCCTGCTCGCCCCGCGTCGGTTTCACCACCACGTCACCGACCTCGGCGAAGAACTCGTGATCACCGGCGTCGAAGGTGGCCAGCCGCCCGCGCGGCACCACCACGCCGGCCTCGCTGACGATGCGCCGGGTCAGACGTTTGTCGTCGCACCGACTCATCGCCACCGCAGAGGTGTACTCGGACAACGACTCCCGTGTCACCACACTGCGCCCGCCATGCGACAACCGGACCTCACCGGTCTCGGCGTCGAGCACCTCGACGTGGATGCCGCGGCGCATCGCCTCGTCGGCGATGATGCGGGCGTAGGGATTCAGGTCGTCGACGGTCTCGGGCGCCGGGGTGAACAGCGGCTCGTTGATCGCGTTCTTGCGCTTGACCGCCAGCACCGGCACCCGCTGGAAACCCAGCTTCTCGTAGAGCTTGATGGCGGCGCTGTTGTCGTGGGCGACCGACAGATCCATGTAGGCGCGACCGCGTTCGGCGAAGATCGCGGCGAGTGCCCGCGTCAGCGCCTCGCCCACCCCGGGCACGCTGGCGGCGGGATCGACGGCCAGAGTCCACAGGCTCGAACCCTGCTCGGGATCGGAGAACAGCCGTGCGTGGTCCACCCCGGTGACCGTGCCGATCACGGTGTCATCGTCTTCGCGCACCGCCACCAGATACTCCACCGCGTCGGCGTTCTCGTGGTTGTCCCAGATGAGGTCGGTGGGTGCGGGCACCATGCCGCAGCGCACGTAGACGCGGTTCATCGCGTCGGCGTCGGCGGCGCTGCGCAGCGACCGCACCGTGATCGCCACCGGGGCGGCGGCCGCAGCCGGATCGTCACCGGTGAACCGCAGCCGGTAGGTGTGACTGGGGTCGATGAACAGTTCGTGGGGCGCCATTGCGACCAGGACGTGTGACTCCCTGGCGTAGATGCAGATGTCGCGGCGGCCCGGACCCTCGCGGCGCAGGGCCTCGGCCAGCACTTCCGGTTCGGCAAACGTCTGCCCGAAGATCAAACGGCCCCAGCCCAATTCGAGTTCCACGTTGGTGGCCATCGCGTCCACCAGATGCTGCGGGGAGGCGTCGTGCAGACCGAGGGTGATGGCCTCGGTGGCTTCCGGCTGTTCGGAGTCGCTCAAGGTCATGCTCATGCCGCCGGCCCGCTGATACCGTGCTTCTGCAACCACAGTTCCAGCAGGGCGATCTGCCACAACTCATTGCCGCGCAGGGGCGTCAACCTCCCGTTCGGATCGGCCAGCAGTCGTTCCACCGCGTCGGGGCGGAACAGATCACGTTCCTTGGCGGCCGGGGTGAACAGGGCGTCGCGCACCATGTCCAGATAGGGGCCCTCGAGGTGGGTCAGCGCGGGTACCGGGAAGTAGCCCTTGGGTCGGTCGATCACCTCGGCCGGAATGACTTTGCGCGCAGCTTGTTTCAGTACGCCCTTGCCGCCGTGGGCAGTCTTGAGTTCAGGCGGACAGGTGGCGGCCAGCTCCACCAACTCGTGATCGAGGAACGGCACGCGGCCTTCCAGTCCCCAGGCCATCGTCATGTTGTCGACTCGCTTCACCGGGTCGTCGACCAGCATCACGGTGGTGTCCAGCCGCAGGGCGCGGTCCACCCCGGTCTCGGCCCCCGCGGCACCGAAGTGCTCGGTGACGAACAGCCCACTGGGATCGCCGTCGGCGGCGAAGGCCGCGGAGATGAGGCTGTGCACGCCCGCGGCGTCCCGGTCGAAGAATGCGGAGCGGTACGCCGCCACCGAACCGTCCACCGACGCCGCCTCCGGCGCGCCCATCGGGGGATACCAGTGGTAACCGGCGAACACCTCGTCCGCGCCCTGACCGGACTGCACCACCTTGACGTGCTTGGCCACTTCCTGGCTGAGCAGGAAGAACGCCACGCAGTCGTGGCTGACCATCGGCTCGCTCATGGCGCCGATGGTGTCGCCCAGCGCGGGCAGCATGCGCGCGGTGTCGATGCGGATCTGGTGGTGGTCGGTGCCGAAGCGTTTGGCCACGATGTCGCTGTAGACGAACTCGTCACCGGCCACGCCGTTGACCGACTCGAACCCGATCGAGAACGTCTTGAGTCCGGTCTGGCCGGCCTCGGCCAGCAGACCGACGATCAGGCTGGAGTCCACACCGCCCGAGAGCAGGCAGCCCACCGGCACATCAGCGACCAGTCGGCGCTTGACGGCCAGGCGCAGCGACTCGAGAACGGCGTCCTCCCAGTCGTTCTCGGTCCAGTCGGCGCGCTCGGCGGACCGGGAGAAGTCGGGAGTCCAGTACGTGGTGGCGACGCGGCGGCCATCGGGCTCGATGGCCAGAAGCGACGCCGGCGGCAGCTTGCGGATCCCGCGCAGAATGGTCAGCGGGGGCGGCACCACCGAGTGGAAGCTCAGGTAGTGGTTCAGTGCCACCGGGTCGATGCGGGTGTCGACGCCGCCGCCGGCCAGAAGTGCCGGCAGGGAGGAGGCGAATCGGATGCGCTTGCCGTCCTCGGTGAGGTACAGCGGTTTGATGCCGAGGCGGTCGCGGCCCAGCAGTACGCGGCCGCTGTCGCGTTCGACGATCGCGAAGGCGAACATTCCCTTGAGGTGGTCGACGAAGCGGTCGCCCCAGTGGTGGTAGCCCTTGATCAGGACCTCGGTGTCACTGTGGGAGAAGAACCGGTAGCCGTGCGACGTCAGCTCCGTGCGCAACTCTTCGTAGTTGTAGATGCAGCCATTCCACGCCACGGAGATCCCGAGTTCGGCGTCGACCATGGGCTGGGCGCCGGCTTCGGAGAGGTCGATGATCTTGAGGCGCCGGTGGCCCAGAGCCACCCTGCCCTGGGACCACACCCCGGCAGAATCCGGGCCGCGCGCGACCATGACCTCCGCCATCGCGGCAACGGCACTGACATCTGGGGTTCTTCCGTCGAGGCGTACCTCGCCGGTGGCTCCACACACGTGTTCGACCCTACTCCGTTTCGAATGCTCGTCTGTTTCGTTGCATGTCGCACGGCAGGCCAGGCGACTGACTGCCTATTAACCAGTCCGTCACCGGATCAAACCGGGCGAGACCGTCGTCACACGGCCCGCGCCCCTCGGTCGGGGACTCGAGGGGCGCGGGGGTTCAGGTGTCGGAGACCGTCAGGACACCCCCTCGAGAGTGTCGCCGGGGGTGTCCACCTGCTTGATCGGGCCCGTGAACCAGTGCTTGACGGACACATGCCAGTAGACGAACAGCAGCACCAGGACACCGCCGACCAGCAGCGGGGTGTAGTTGACGAACTTCCACTCGAAGCTGGGATCCCAGGGCATACCGCCGAGGGACGTCGGGAACATCGCGATGATCGAGGTGACGACGATCTCGATGAGCGCGATCGGCGCCAGCCAACGGTGGTGTCCGCGCAGGTTCCAGCGGCCGACCTCGAACGCATCGCCCATCCGCCACCGTAGGTAGATCGGCACCGCGAAGCACAGGTACAGCCCCACCACCCCGATGGAGACCACTGCGAAGAACGCCACCGGCACCGGGGCGCCGTTGATGTCCACCTCCACCAGCGCGGGCAGGGTGATCAGTGCAGCCAGCACCGCCGTGACCACCACGGCATTGGCGGGCACCCGGGCGTGGTTGACCTTCGACCACAGCTGGTGGCCCGGGACCGCGCGGTCCCGGCTGAAGGCGAACAGCATGCGCGAGGCGCTGGTCTGACAGGCGGTGGTGCAGAACAGCTGCCCGGCGGTGGAGATCAGCAGCACGATGCCCACCCATGAGGAGTCCATCGCCTGGGTGAAGATGGTGACCACGGCACCGCCACCGGCCGAGACCGCGTCGGCGTCCTGCACCGCGAACAGGAATGCCAGCAACAGGATCCAGCCGCCGATGGCCGAGTAGAAGATGGACCGCCAGATGCCTTTGGCGGCTGCGTCGGCCGCACTGTGGGTCTCCTCGGACAGGTGCGCCGACGCGTCGTAGCCGGTGATCGTGTACTGCGTGAGGATCGCGGCGATGGGCAGCACGAACAGCAGCCAGCCGATGTTCTTCTCACCGCCGAAGATGCCCGAGTTGTTGATGGTCTGGGCGAACACGTCGGAGAAGCTGGCGTGTTGCTCGGGTACCAGGAACAGGATCAGGATCACCGCCGCGGCGCCGGCGACATGCCACCACACCGAGATGTTGTTGATCACCGCCAGCAGGTGCGACGAGAAGATGTTGATGATCGCCACCGCCGCCAGGATCACCACGAACATCACGAACGTGCGGGTCAGGCTGTAGCCGGCCAGCCAGTCCTCGCTGAAGGTGCCCAGGGTCAGGTCCAGGAAGGTGGCGCTGCCGTAGGCCACCGAGGCCAGGATGGCGATCAGGCCGATGAGGTTGAGCCAGCCGGTGTAGAAGCCGGCCTTGGGACCGCCGAGTTTGGCCGCCCACCAGTAGATGCCGCCGGAGGTGGGGAAGGCCGACACCAGTTCGGACATGCACAGCCCGATCATCAGGATGAAGACCGAGACGATGGGCCAGCCCCACGCGATGGCCGCGGGGCCGCCGTTGTTCCAGCCCAGGCCGAACGAGGTGAAGCAGCCGGCCAGGATCGAGATGATGGAGAACGAGATGGCGAAATTGGAGAAACCGGACCAGGTGCGCGAGAGCTCCTGGGTGTAGCCCAGCGTGGCGAGGTGTCGCTCGTCCTCGTTGAGGTATTCGTGGCCTTCGGGCACCGTAAACCCTCCTTGGTGTACAGGTGGAGGCCCTGTGACCCGGGTCTCACTGAAGGGCACGATAAGCCCGCCAATGGTCTGGTGTCCTACCTTTGGGTGACACAAATCGGTGAAATTTCGGGGTGAATCAGGCGGTGATCGTTATCCAATGGTTGACTTTGCGGTCATGGGCGTGAATTCAGGACTGTTGTCCCAGCGCGAGCTGGAAGAGCTGGTGGCTGCCGGCGACATCGACACCGTGATCGTGGCGTTCGCCGACATGCAGGGCCGGCTGACGGGCAAGCGGATCTCGGCGCGGCTGTTCGTCGATGATGTCGCCGCGCACGGGGCCGAGTGCTGCAACTACCTGCTGGCTGTGGACGTCGACAACAACACCGTCGACGGGTACGCCATCTCCAGCTGGGAAACCGGGTACGGCGACATGGTGATGACGCCGGACTTCTCCACCCTGCGCCTGCTG
The DNA here is from genome assembly GCF_010725885.1 of Mycolicibacterium tokaiense. Lineage (NCBI taxonomy): Bacteria > Bacillati > Actinomycetota > Actinomycetes > Mycobacteriales > Mycobacteriaceae > Mycobacterium > Mycolicibacterium tokaiense. The sequence continues at coordinate 4,154,500 of NZ_AP022600.1, forward strand.
CCGTGGCAACCCGGTACCGCCCTAGTGATGGCCGATCTGTCCTGGACCTCCGGCGAACCGGTGGTGCAGGCCCCGCGCAGCATCCTGAACACGCAGTTGGCCCGCCTCGCCGACCGCGGACTCGACGCCGTGGCCGCCACCGAGCTGGAATTCATGGTCTTCGACAACACGTTCCGGGACGCCTGGAAAGCGGGCTACCGGGGGCTGACGCCGGCGACGGACTACAACATCGACTACGCGATGCTGGCGTCCACCCGCATGGAGCCGCTGCTGCGCGACATCCGCCTCGGCATGGAGGGGGCGGGTATGTACTGCGAGGGCGTCAAGGGGGAGTGCAACCTCGGTCAGCAGGAGATCGGTTTCCGCTACGACCATGCCCGCACCACCTGCGACAACCACACGATCTACAAGAACGGCGCCAAGGAGATCGCCGACCAGCACGGCAAGAGCCTGACGTTCATGGCGAAGTTCGACGAGCGTGAAGGCAACAGCTGCCACATCCACATCTCGTTCCGGGGCACCGACGGTTCGGCTGTGTTCGCCGATGACGCCGACCCGCTGGGCATGTCGTCGATGTTCCGCAGTTTCGTCGCAGGCCAGCTGGCCACGCTGCGCGAGATGACGCTGTTCTACGCGCCGAACATCAACTCCTACAAGCGTTTTGTCGACGGGAGCTTTGCGCCCACGGCCATCGCCTGGGGGCTGGACAACCGCACCTGCGCTCTGCGCGTGGTGGGTCACGGCCCGGGCATGCGGATGGAATGCCGAGCACCGGGAGGAGACGTCAACCAGTACCTGGCCGTGGCCGCCCTGATCGCCGGTGGCCTGCACGGGATCGACGCCGGCCTGGAACTCGAGGAGCCGACGTCGGGCAACGCGTACACCGGCGGGGCGGACCGGCTGCCCACCACCCTCGGTGAGGCCGCGGCGTTGTTCGAACAGTCCACGGTGGCGCGCGAGGCCTTCGGTGACGAGGTGGTGGAGCACTACCTCAACAACGCCAGAGTGGAGCTGAAGGCCTACAACTCGACAGTCACCGACTGGGAGCGGGTGCGTGGTTTTGAACGTCTCTAAACCTGTACTCGGACTGACCACCTACCTGCAGCAGGCCCAAACCGGGGTCTGGGATGTACTGGCCAGCTTCCTGCCGGCGATCTACCTCGAGGGCGTCACCCGGGCCGGCGGGATTGCCACCCTGCTGCCGCCGCAACCGGTCGACGAGACGGTGGCCGCGCGGGTGCTCGACGGCCTCGACGGGCTGATCATCACCGGCGGCCGGGATGTGAACCCGGCTGCCTACGGCCACGGCGCCCACCCCACCACCGATGCGCCCGCGCTGGAACGCGACGCCTGGGAATTCGCGCTGCTGCGTGGGGCTTTGGCGCGCAACATGCCGGTGCTGGGCATCTGCCGCGGCGCCCAGGTGCTCAACGTCGCACTCGGCGGCACGCTGCACCAGCACCTGCCCGATGTGCTGGGCCACACCCGCCACCAGGCCGGCAACGCGGTGTTCACCACCTCGACGGTGCGCACCGTGCCCGGCACCCGGACAGCCGCGCTGATCGGGGAGTCCACCGACGCCCAGTGTTATCACCACCAGGCCATCAACACGCTGGCTCCCGGGCTGCTCATCAGCGCCCAGGACACCGCCGACGGGGTGATCGAGGCCGTCGAGGTGGACCCCGCCCTGTACCCGCATGCCTGGGTGGTGGGCGTGCAGTGGCACCCGGAGGAACGGCTCGACGATCTGCGGCTGTTCGCCGGGGTGGTGGCGGCAGCCAGGGAGTACTCAACAGAAAGGGTGTCATGAGCACGTTGATCAACCCGGCCACCGAGGAGGTGCTGCGCGACGTCGAACAACTCGACGCCGACGCGGTGGACGACGCGGTGGCGCGGGCGCAGGTGGCCCAGAAGGCCTGGGCCGCCGCCGCACCGGCAGAACGGGCCGCCGCCCTGCGCGCGTTCGCCGCCGCAGTTGATGCGCACGTCGGCGAACTCGCAGCCCTCGAGGTGGCCAACTCCGGGCACCCCATCGGAGCCGCCGAGTGGGAGGCCGGTGCCGTCCGCGATGTGCTGCAGTTCTACGCAGCCAGCCCGGAACGCCTGTCCGGCAGCCAGATTCCCGTCGCCGGTGGGCTCAACGTGACCTTCAACGAGCCCATCGGGGTGGTCGGGGTCATCACCCCGTGGAATTTCCCGATGCCCATCGCGTCCTGGGGTTTCGCGCCGGCGCTGGCAGCCGGCAACGCCGTGCTGATCAAACCCGCCGAATGGACGCCGCTGACCACCATCCGCCTCGGCGAACTGGCCCTCGAGGCCGGGTTGCCCGCCGGTCTGTTCCAGGTGCTGCCCGGCAAGGGCTCGGTGATCGGGGAGCGCTTCGTCACCCATCCGGATGTGCGCAAGCTCGTCTTCACCGGCTCCACCGAGGTGGGCACCCAGGTGATGGCCAAGGCCGCGAGCCAGGTCAAGCGGGTCACCTTGGAACTCGGCGGCAAGAGCGCCAACATCGTGTTCGACGACTGCGACCTCGAGCGTGCTGCGGCCACCGCCCCCTACGGCGTGTTCGACAATGCTGGTCAGGACTGCTGCGCACGCAGTCGGATCCTGGTGCAGCGCAACGTCTTCGACAAGTTCATGGAGCTGCTGGAGCCGGCCGTCAAGGGTGTGGTCGTCGGCGATCCCGCCAACCGGGACACCGAGATGGGCCCGCTGGTGTCCAAGAAGCACTGGCAGTCGGTGGCCGGGTACGTGCCCGACGACGCACCGGTGGCGTTCCGCGGCAGCGCGCCCAGCGGCCCGGGCTACTGGTTCCCGCCGACCGTGCTGACCCCGCAGCGCACCGACCGCACGGTCACCGAGGAGATCTTCGGACCGGTGGTGACGGTGCTGCCGTTCGAGGACGAGGCCGACGCCATCGCGCTGGCCAATGACACCGAATACGGTCTGTCCGGCTCCATCTGGACCGACAACCTGTCCCGGGCGCTGCGGGTGTCGCGTGCCGTCGAGGCGGGCAACCTCAGCGTCAACTCGCACTCCTCGGTGCGGTACAACACCCCCTTCGGCGGGTTCAAGCAATCCGGTCTCGGTCGCGAGCTGGGCCCGGACGCGCCACTGCATTTCACCGAAACCAAGAACGTCTTCATCGCGATCGGAGAGAAGTAACGATGGATCTGACCCAGCGACTGGCCGGCAAGGTCGCCGTCATCACCGGCGGCGCCAGCGGAATCGGTCTGGCCACCGCCAAGCGGATGCGGGCCGAGGGGGCCACCATCGTCATCGGGGACATCGACCCGTCGACCGGCAAGAGTGTGGCCGAGGACCTCAATGGGACCTTCGTCAAGGTCGACGTGTCCGATCAGGCCGAGGTCGACGCCCTGTTCGACACCGCGGCCGAGACGCACGGCTCGGTGGACATCGCGTTCAACAACGCCGGCATCAGCCCGCCCGAGGACGACCTGATCGAGGTCACCGGGATCGACGCCTGGGACCGGGTGCAGGACATCAACCTCAAGTCGGTGTTCTTCTGCTGCAAAGCCGCTCTGCGGCACATGGTTCCGGCGCAGAAGGGCGCGATCGTCAACACCGCCTCGTTCGTCGCGGTGATGGGGTCGGCCACGTCCCAGATCTCCTACACCGCGTCCAAGGGCGGGGTGCTGGCGATGTCGCGCGAACTCGGGGTCCAGTACGCGCGGCAGGGCATCCGGGTCAACGCGCTGTGCCCCGGGCCGGTGAACACCCCGTTGCTGCAGGAACTCTTCGCCAAGGATCCCGAGCGGGCCGCCCGCCGGTTGGTGCACGTGCCGGTGGGCCGGTTCGCCGAGCCGGAGGAGCTGGCTGCCGCGGTCGCCTTCCTGGCGTCTGACGATGCGTCCTTCATCACCGCGTCGACGTTCCTGGTCGACGGCGGGATCAGCGGCCACTACGTCACCCCGCTCTGACGACATGAGCGCCGACCCGGACGTCCCGTACTCAGCAGAGGCCAGCGACGCCCTGCTGCGTCCGGTGCGTCCGGGCAACGCGTTCGAGGACACCGTGGAGCGGCTGCTGCAGACCATCCGGCTCGGCGTGCTGGCGCCGGGGGAGTCGCTGCCGCCGGAGCGTGAACTCGCGGTGCGCCTGGGCGTCAGCCGCGACACCGTGCGTGAGGCCATCAAGTCGCTGGCCGAGGCCGGTTACCTGGTGTCGCGACGTGGTCGCTACGGCGGTACGTTCCTGGCCGAGCAACTGCCTGCACTGCCGGACCGGCACCCCCGGGTGGGCCGTGACGAGATCGATGACGCCCTGCGCCTGCGCGAGATCCTGGAGTCCGGCGCCGCCCGGATGGCCGCCGCCCGCACCCTGACGGCCACCGAACGCGAGGAACTGTGGGGCCGGCTGACCGACGTCCGCGATGCTGCGCTGGAGGACTACCGGAGGCTGGACTCGCGGCTGCACCTGGCGATCGCCGCGGCGGCCGGGTCACCGTCGCTGGTGCCGCTGGTGGCAGAGAACCGGATGCGGATCAATGTGCTGCTGGACCAGATCCCGCTGCTGGCCCGCAACATCACCCACTCCAATGAGCAGCACGAAGCGATCGTGATCGCCATCCTGGCCGGTGACGAGGATCGCGCCGCGGAGGCCATGCGCGCGCATGTCGCGGGCTCGGCAGCCCTGTTACACGGATTCTTGGACTAAATTTGATACCCGTGACCTCCCCGGGTGATCAGACGCCGATGCACAGGGCATCGTCCGCGCTGGCCGACGTCGACATCTCGGGGTGGACCCTGCGCTTCGATCTGTTGTCGGACCCGAACCGGTTGGAGATCCTGCTGGCGTTGCACCGGGCGCCGGGAATCTGTGTGGGTGACCTGGCAGCGGCGCTGGGGCGCTCGGAGAACGCGGTGTCGCAGGCGCTGCGGATCCTGCGGCAGCAGGGCTGGGTCACCTCCACCCGGGTGGGTAGGCAGGTCAGCTACAAGCTGGAGGACCACACCGTGCACGACCTGCTGCACTGGATAGGTGCGGCGCACGGCTGAGCTGCCCGATCGGGCAGGTTGGCGTCCTGTTCATATGTACAACTAGACAGGTGTTCCCGGTCGGTCTTAGGCTCGCTCGGTGACCATCGTCAACCAGGCCATGCACATGAGCGACGGGATCGTCAACGCTCCCGTGTCCATGGGCTTCATCGTGATCGCCGTCGCGGCGCTGGTGGTGTGCGCGTGGCGGGCCCGGACCGAGCTTGATGAGCGCACGGTGCCGCTGGCCGGCCTGGTGGCGGCCTTCGTCTTCGCCGTCCAGATGGTCAACTTCCCGATCCTGCCCGGCGTGAGCGGTCACCTGCTCGGCGGGGCGCTGGCCGCAATCCTGGTGGGGCCGTTCACCGGCGCGCTGTGTATCGCCATCGTGCTGGTGGTGCAGGCACTGCTGTTCGCCGACGGCGGCGTCACCGCACTGGGGACCAACATCGTGAACATGGCGGTGATCGGCGTGGCCGCCGGGTACGGCACCGCCGCCCTGCTCTACGCCGTGGTGAAACGGCGCCACGCCGGTTCGGTGCCCGCCATCGGTGCCATCGCCTTCGTCTCTGCGGTGGTCGGAACGGTCTGCGCAGCACTGGGATTCGTGCTGGAGTACGCCGTCGGCGGGGCCGCGCAGGCGTCGCTGGGCACGGTGGCGGCCTACATGTCCGGCACCCACGTGCTGATCGGAATCGGTGAAGGCGTGATCACCGCGCTGACGGTGATGGCGGTGGTACGGGCCCGCCCCGATCTGGTGTACCTGCTGCGCGCGGCCCGCCGGGACCAGAAGGTCGACGCATGACCACGACCGCACGCGCGCAGGGCAAGACATTCTGGATCGCCTTCGCGGTGGTGACCCTGCTGATCGCCGGTGTGGTCTCCTACTTCGCCAGCTCGCAGCCCGACGGCCTGGACTCGGCCACGCTGCAGGGCTGTGAGGTGGTGCAGACCGCCGAGGGTGAGGAGCTCACGGGCTCCTGCATCGCGCAGTCGGCCACCGACCACTCCCTCGAGCATTCACCGCTGGCCGACTACACGGTCGCAGGCGGGGAGAACACCGGCGGGCTGGCCGGGATCATCGGGGTGGCGGTCACCCTGACCCTGGCGTTCGGGGCGTTCTGGTTGATCGCCCGCAGCCGCAAGTCGAAGGGCTGAGCGGTGGGCGCGGGCCACGCTCACCCGCTCTACCGGCACGCCGGCGGGCCGCTGCACCGGTTACCGGCCGAGGTCAAAGTGGTGGCCCTGGTGGTCTTCGTCCTGGCCGTCGTCGCCGCCCCCCGGCAGATGCTCTGGCCCTATGCGATGTTCGCGGCAGTGCTGGTGGCGGTGTGGGCGGTGGGCCGGATCCCGCTGCGCTGGATCCTGCCCCGAATGCTGATCGAGGCGCCGTTCGTGGTGCTGGCGGTGCTGCTGCCGTTCTCCGAGGGCGGCGAGCGCATCACGGTGGCCGGCCTGCAGCTGTCCGTTGCGGGGCTGTGGGCGGCGTGGGGGATCGTCATCAAGGGCACCCTGGGTGTGGCGGCGTCGCTGACGCTGGCTGCCAGCACCACCGCTGCCGAGCTGCCCCTGGCGCTGAGCCGGTTGGGGGTGCCCGCCATGATGACCTCTGTGCTGGTGTTGATGATCCGCTACGTCGATCTGCTGGCGGCCGAGCTGGCCCGGATGCGGATGGCGCGGGTGTCGCGGGGCGACTCGCCGCGCGCGCTGCATCAGGCCGGCGCCATCGCCAAGGGCGTGGGGGCGCTGTTCCTACGGTCCTACGAGCGCGGTGAGCGGGTCTACGTGGCCATGCTGTCGCGCGGATTCGACGGGCGGATGCCGGAACTTGCCGGGGTCGCGGCGGTGCCGAGAGCCACCACCACGCAGTGGACGTTGGCGCTGCTGCCCGCGGCCGCCGGGGTGGCCGTGGCAGGCAGTGCGTGGGTGCTGCGATGACGCCCGCGGTGCGCGTGCGCGAGCTGCATTACGCCTATCCCGACGGCCATCCCGCCCTCGACGGCGTGGATCTCACGGTGGCCGCAGGCGAGCGGGTGGCGCTGCTGGGCCCCAACGGAGCGGGCAAGACCACGCTGATGCTGCATCTGAACGGCGTGCTCACCGCAGCGTCGGGGAGCGTGGAGATCTCCGGTGTTCCGTTGTCACGCAAGACGGTCCGCGACATTCGCCGCCGCGTGGGGCTGGTTTTCCAGGACCCCGACGATCAACTGTTCATGCCGACGGTCGCCCAGGACATCGCCTTCGGACCCGCCAACTTCGGGCTGACCGGTGCGGAGCTGGCGCAGCGCGTGCGCACCGCATTGCGGGCTGTTGACCTGACCGAGCTCGCCGACCGCAGCCCGGCACACCTGTCCGGCGGACAACGGCGCCGCGCCGCCCTGGCCGCGGTGCTGGCGTGCGAACCCGAGATCCTGGTGCTCGACGAGCCGTCGGCCAACCTCGACCCGGTGGCCCGCCGGGAGTTGGCGCAGACCCTGCAGCAGTCGACGACCGAGCGGACCATGCTGCTGGTGACCCACGATCTGCCGTACGCCGCGCAGCTGTGTGAGCGGGCCGTCATCATCGACCACGGCCGGGTGGTCGCCGATGGGGACATCCGGTCGGTGCTCGGGGATGCCGCGCTGCTGGCGCAACACCGCCTCGAATTACCCTGGGGATTCGAGGTTCCCGCGCGCTGACCGCGTTGTTCCGCGGCTCATCACGGGTCGTGGTCGGGGTCGATGATCCGTTCGGGGTGGTGCAGGTTGTTGGTGCGGGGTTGGCCGCGGTCGAGCTCGGGTGGTGGGGTCCATTCGGTCACCCCGTCTGTGGGGCGGTTGCGTGTTGACCATCCCAGGGCATCGACCATCCTGTTGTCCGGCCCGCAGGCCAGGGTGAGCTCGTCGATGTCGGTCTGTCCGCCGTGTTGCCAGTCTGTGTTGGCGTGGTGGACCTGGGAGCGGTAGGCGCTGGCGGTGCAGCCGGGCATGGTGCAGCCGCGGTGTTTGGCGAGCAGCATGAGGCGCTGGGCCATCGAGGCGGTGCGTCGGGAGCGGCCGAAGTGCAGGGGCAGGCCGTTGCCGTCGAACAGGGCGAGCCACGGGCGGGAGTGGGCGGCGAGTTTGAGGACATCGGAGATCGGCAGGCGGGTGCCGCCGGCGGTGATGCCGTGTCCGGTGCCTTGTTCGAGGTCGGTGAGGTTGGCGACGATGATGACGTTGGCGGGTAAGCCGTTGATGGTGCCGACGGGCGTGGTGCTCAGGAGCTGGCGGCATATCCACATCAGGGCATCGTGGTTGCGCTGCCCCTGGGTGCGGGTGTCGGCGCGGGTCTGCTCCTCGCTGGGGGTTCCGGTGACGCAGGGGTTCTCGTCGGTGGGGTTGCACATGCCGGGGGCGGCGTGCTGTTCGATGATGGGTTCCATCAGCGCCCAGGCTTCTGGGGTGAGCTTGCCTTTGACCGGGATCAGGCCGTCGGCGTCTTGCTTGCCGTGGTGGAAATAGCTTTGGGCGACGCGATCTGCATCGGAGAATATGCCGTCCTGGTTGAGCAGGTAGGCCAGGTGGTTGGCGGCGGTGACGAATCCGTCGACGGTCAGCCTGCAGGCGTGTTTGGCCAGTTCGGTTTCGGCGCCGTCACGGGTCGGGGCATCGATGGCCTGGGGCAGCTTGTGGAAGAACGAGGTGATCTTGGTGATGTGCTCGGTGCTGATCAATCCGTCGGCTTGGCCGTGGGCCACCGTCGGCCATAGCGGGGCCAGGGGTTCGCCGGTCAATCCCACGCGGGGGCCCAGCAGGGCGGCGTGCTTGAGGCGTCGTGACGCTTCGGCGGCACTGATGCGTAACCGCGTGGACAGCACCTTGGTGAAGCTTTTTGCGCCCAGCTGTTTCGGCGTGCACTCGGTTGTGAGGCGTTGATAGACCTTGTGATCGATGACGGGTTGTTGCCAGGACAGGGTTTCTCGACGCTGTTGCAAGTCCAGCAACTCCAGAGGGGTGAAGGCGTCGATTGACAACGAGTTCATCTGGGCCTGAGGGGTTTCCATCTGGGTCAGGGCAGCCAGCATCGCCTCTTTGTCCTCGAGTGCGGAGCTGCCCATGCCTCGAACATACGGATCGCCACTGACAAGAATCGGCGCGGTGTGACACCAGATGCTCAAGTGGCGCAGGGGTTTAGGTGCCCATCGCAGGCTACGCCGAGACCGACGAAATACCGGATCGCACTCGCGCAAATGGGCCCGTGTGTCGGTATGGGCGAGAAGGAGCTACCCCGTCTCGCCGGGGAGCGGCCGGACATGAGAGTCATGGCGGTGGTGCCCCGGGACGCCGGGCCCGGCGTGTTCGGCGTTGTACACGGCATCGACCACCAGTTGGCGCACGTGCTCGTTTTCCAGGCGGTAGATCACCTGCGTCCCCTCGCGACGGGTGCGCACCAGCCGCGCCATGCGAAGCTTGGCCAGGTGTTGGGACACCGAAGGGGCGGGCTTGCCGACGTGCTCAGCCAGGTCGTTGACCGAACGTTCTCCCGTCGTCAACGCCCAGAGGATCTGAATGCGGGTGGTGTCGGCCAACATCCGGAACACCTCGACGATCAGGCCGGCCTGATCGTCGGGCAACCGATCCTGATCACCTGCGCTCACAACCCGACCCTAGCGAATCTCAGTGCCGCTTGGGCGGCGGCCACGCGGGCTCACCACACAGGGCCAGCAGCGCGTTCTCGATCACCTCGGGCAGGGCGGGATGGATCCAGTACTGCCCGCGAGCCATGTCCTGGCCGCCCAACCCGAAGCTCATCGCCTGGATCAGCGGCTGGATCAACGACGATGCCTGATGGCCCATGATGTGGGCACCGAGGATCGTCCCACTGTCCTGGTCGACGACGATCTTCACGATACCGGTGGTGTCCTCCATCGCCCAGCCGTAGGCCACGTCGCCGTAGTCCTGCACCTTGGCGCCGACGTTGTATCCCGCTGCCCTGGCCTCGTTCTCGGTCAGCCCGACCATGGCGATCTGCGGATCGGTGAACACCGCCGAGGGCACGTACCGATGGTCGGAGGCCACCAGCGTGTCGGTGTCATCCCAGTCGGCCAGCAGGTTGTGGCGCACCACGCGCGCCTCGTGATTGGCGACGTGCTTGAGCTGGTATGGCGAGCTGACATCGCCGAGGGCGAAGATCCCGCGGGCGGTCGTGCGCTGGTACTCGTCCACCCGGATCAAGCCGTCGTCGTCGAGTTCGACGCCGGCCAGCTCAGCAGACAGCAGGTCCCCGTTGGGAATTCGTCCGGTCGCCACCAGAAGTGCATCCCCGGCCAGCACGGATCCGTCGTCGAGTTCGAGTTCGACGCCCGAGTCGCACGGACGGGACCCGATGACGTTGCGGCGGCTGTGGATCTCCCACTTCTTGCCGGCCACATCGGTGAACCGCTCGCAGATCGTGTCATCGCAGTGTGTCAGCAGCGCGGACCCGCGGATCACCATCGAGATCCGCGTACCCAGCGCCGAGAAGACGTGGGCGAACTCGGCGGCCACGAAACCGCCGCCGACGATGACCAGATGCTCGGGCAGATCGGAGATCCGCATGATGGTGTCGCTGGTGTAGTACTGCACGCCGCACCCCGCGATGGCCTCCGGCACCGAGGCGCGCGCACCCGCGGCGATCACCACCTGATCGGCGGTGAACTCGTCACCCGCTTCGGTGCGCAGCAGGTGTCTGCCGTCGCTGCGGGTGGGGCCGAAGCGGGTGTGGCTGTCGTACACGGTGACGTTCGGAGACGAGCGCCGGTAGCGTTCACCGCCCAACGCGATCGGATCGATGCGGCCGAAGACCCGCGACACGATGTCGCTCCAGCGCACCTTGTCGATGTGGGCGTCGATGCCGAATCGCGCCGAATCGCGAATGGTGGCAGCCACTTCCGCGGCGTAGACGAACATCTTGGTGGGGATGCACCCGACGTTGAGGCAGGTGCCGCCGAAGGCGCCCTGCTCGCAGATCGCCACCTTCTTCCCCGCGTAGCGCTCGTCGAGGATGCTGTTGCCCGAACCGGTGCCGATGATGGCGAGATCGAAGTGTTCCATGTACGCAGTCCTGTTCGGTCAGCTGACGGGGGAGGTGTCGACGTAGAGGTCCAGCCACCGCTCCAGCTCGCGGTAGGCCGCGGCCCGCGGTGCCGAGAGGGACAGGAACACATCGTGTTTGGCGTCGACGATGGGTGCCACGGTGGTGTGGGTGCCACCGACACACCCGGCCCAGCGGGCGATCTGCGCCACGTCCAGCACGGCGTCGCCGGTCTCCAGCGACGCCGCGTTCCGGGACTCGGAGATGCTGTGGTCCGAACGCAGGATCAGATTGGGCACCCCGACGTCCAGCCCGCGGTGCAGTCGCGCGTGGCCCCGGCGGATCGCGTTGATCCAGCCGAAGGTGACCGGGAAGCCGCCCACCGGTTTGAGGGCCAGGTCGTAGTCGAATTCACCGGCGTAGTCCCGGTGCAGCGAGGTGCCGTAGCCACCGGGGGTGGGTTTGCGTATCACCTGCCGCTTGCGCAACCGGGCCAGGCCCCGCAGCGCCGCACCCGTCGGTGGAGTCCGCAGGATCGACGGGCCGTGCAGGTCGAAGAACGGGCTGTTGAGCACCAGTGCGCCGATGCCCAACGCAGCGGTCGCGTCCCGCCGGCGTACCCGGTCCAGCCACAGTGTGACGATCAGCCCACCCGCGGAGTGGCCGTACACGCACACGGTGGCGTCCTCGGTCTCTCGGCGGATGATGGTGAGCGCGCGTTCCAGTTCGGTGTCATAGCTTGCCAGGTCGGTGGTGAAATGCGGGGTCTGGCCCTCTCTCCAGGATCTGCCGCACTTGTTCAGATCCAGGGCGTAGAACGCGAATCCCCGGTCGGTGAACCGCTCGGCCAGTTCGGTGTGGAAGAAGTAATCGGTGTAACCGTGCACCGCCAACACCGCGTGCCGGGGCGTGCCGCTGCTCTGCGCGGGCCGCACCAGGGTCGAGAAGAGGTCGCCCTCGCCGTGCGGATCGGCGCCCAGCTCGATCGTGGTCTGCACGAACCCTGGCAGGACGTCGGGATCCCATGCCGTCACGGGTTCACTGTAGCGGCGCCGGCTCCCGTTGCAGACCGGCGAGCAACGCACTGGTGCGGCGCATCGTGTCGGGGTCGCCGACGAGGAATCCGACGAACTCGGTGACCCCGATGTCGGAGAACCGGCGCAGCTGCGCCGCCACCTGCTCCTCGTCGCCCACAACGGCTACCCCGCCCACCCCGTCGACTCCTTCGCGGTCCAGCACGCCCCGGTACGAGGGCATCTCCGCGGTGTAGCTGAAGGCCTCCGACAGCGAGTGTCGAACCCCATCGACGTCGTGGGTGACGACCACGGGCAGCGCGGCGATCACCTCGGGAGCGGGCCTGCCGAGGTGTGTGGCGCGGGTGGTGATCCGGGGGACGACGTGCTGTTCCAGCGTTCGGGGGCCGGTCCAGGTGGTGACGGTGCCGTCGGTCAGCTCGGCGGCGAGGTCGAGCATGCGCGGTCCGAGTGCGGCGATGACCACCCGCGGTGCCGGTGCGGCCAGCTCGACACTGCCGACGGCTGTCAGCTGGCTGCCGTGGTAGTCCACGGCGTCGCCGGCCATCGCCGGGATGAGGATCTCCAGGAATTCGCGCATGTACTGCGCGGGCCGGGTGAAGGGCTGCCCCAGCGCTTCCACCATCGTCTGATGACCGGTGCCGATACCGAGCGTCAGTCGCCCGTCGACCGCGGTGTTGGTGGTCATCGCCTGACGCGCCAGCGTCAGCGGGTGCTGGTGATAGGCGACGTTGACGCTGGTGCCCAACTCGATGCGGCGGGCGTGCTGTCCGGCCAGCGCCAACGCTGTCAGCGCGTCCCACGGAGCCAGGCCCGGCACCGGCGGCAGCTGCGGCAGCCAGGCGCGGTGGAAGCCGCCGGCGTCGGCCTCGGTGACGGAACCGAGCACCGTGGTGAGCGTGATGGTGGCGTCGGGCAGAGCCATGGCGGAGATGTGCACGGTGATGCTCCTCGGGGTGACGGATAGTATTCGGAGAGTGTCTCCGCTCAATATATGGAGACTGTCTCCGCTTGTCGACAGGAGGGTCATGCGCGCTGACGCCGCACGCAACCGACGGCGGGTGCTCGAGGCCGCCCACCAGGCCTTCGCGAGATCCGGGGTGTCGGCCTCGCTGGACGACATCGCCCGCGCGGCCGGGGTGGGTCCGGGCACGCTGTACCGGCATTTCCCCACCCGCGACCTCCTGGTGCTGGGCGTCATCGCCGACGGCCTGCACGACCTGGCCGACCGCGCCGCCGGGCTGCTCGACCACCCGGACCCGGCGGAAGCGCTCCAGATCTGGTTGCAGGCGTACGTCGAACAGGCCGGGCTCTTCGACGGGCTGGCGCGCAGCCTGGTGGCCCCGCCCGACGGTGGCGAGGGCAAACAGGCCTGTGATGCGGCCAGTGCCGCCGGCGCAGCCCTGCTGCAGCGCGCCGTGGACGCCGGCGCGCTGCGGCCCGATACCGGCGCCGGCGACGTGCTGGACATGGCGGCGGCGATCGCATGGGTCAGCGAGCAGCCCGACCGTGACGTCGACCAGCGCAACCGGCTGGTGCGGATTCTGGTCGACGGACTGCGTGCCCCGTCACATTCCCACGCGGGCTAACCTGGGACCACAGCCTGCTCGAACAGGCAGGGCTCGACTTCGGAGGACGGACGGGTGTCAGACTCGAACATCACCAAGACGGACGTCGTACTCGTCGGCGCCGGAATCATGAGCGCCACCCTGGGTGCACTGCTGCGCATCGTGGAGCCCAACTGGTCGATCACCTTGATCGAGCGTCTCGATGGCGCGGCGGCCGAGAGCAGCGACCCGTGGAACAACGCGGGCACCGGACACTCCGCGCTGTGTGAGCTCAACTACACGCCGGAGAAGTCCGACGGCACCATCGACATCACCAAGGCCGTGGCCGTCAACGAGCAGTTCCAGGTGTCCCGGCAGTTCTGGGCGCACGCCGTCGAGAAGGGCATCCTTCCCGACGTCCGCAACTTCTTGAACCCGGTGCCGCACGTCAGTTTCGTCGAGGGCGCCGACCGGGTGGAGTACCTGCGCAAGCGGCGGGACGCATTGGCGTCCAACCCGCTGTTCGCCACCACCGAATTCATCAACGACGCCGACGAATTCGCCCGGCGGCTGCCCTTCATGGCGGCCAAGCGCGACTTCGCCCAGCCGGTGGCGCTGAACTGGACCACCGACGGCACCGACATCGACTTCGGATCGCTGGCAAAGCAACTCATCGGCTTCGGCGTGCGCAGCGGCACCAGCGCGATGTTCGGCCACGAGGTGCGCGATGTCAGCCAGCAGTCCGACGGCAGCTGGAACGTCAAGGTGACCAACCGGCGCACCGGCGCCAAGCGCACGTTGAACTCCAAGTTCGTCTTCGTCGGCGCCGGGGGCGACGCCCTGCACCTGCTGCAGAAGTCGGGCATCAAGGAAGCCAAGGGCTACGGCGGTTTCCCAGTGGGTGGCCAGTTCCTGCGGGCCTCCAACCCGGCCGTCACCAGCGGGCACCGCGCCAAGGTCTACGGCTTCCCGCCGCTGGGCGCCCCGCCGATGTCCGCGCCCCACCTCGACACCCGCATCATCAACGGCAAGCCGTGGCTGCTGTTCGGGCCGTTCGCCGGCTGGTCGCCCAAGTTCCTCAAGCAGGGCAAGGTCACCGACCTGCCGCTGTCGGTCAAACCGGACAACCTGACCTCCATGCTGGGCGTCGGTCTGTCGCAGATGAGCCTGGTGAAGTACCTGATCGGACAGCTGATGCTCTCCGAGGGCGACCGGGTGGACGCCCTGCGGGTCTTCGCGCCCAGCGCCGTCGACTCCGACTGGGAGCTCACCCTGGCCGGCCAACGTGTGCAGGTGATCAAGCCGGCCAAGGGCAAGGGCGGCACCCTCGAATTCGGGACCACGGTGCTGGCCGCCGCCGACGGCAGCATCGCCGGCCTGCTCGGTGCCTCCCCGGGCGCCTCCACCGCCGTCCCGGCCATGCTGGACGTGATGGAGCGCTGCTTCGGCGACCGCTTCCAGGCGTGGCAGCCGCGGCTGAAGGAGATGATCCCCTCGCTGGGCACCGAGCTGTCACACGAGCCCGAACTGTTCGCCGAGGTCTGGGACTGGGGCACCAAGGTGCTGGGTCTGGAATCCGGTGCCGACGCCGGCGCCGCCGCCCTGTCCGCCGGAGCGGACACCTCGGTGTCCCCGTCCGAAACCGAAGATCCCGAACCTGCAGGAGTGGTGTGACGGTCGCTCTGCGCCGCAAATGGGCCCAGGACCTCAGCGCGGCAACGCTGTACGAGCTGCTGAAGTTGAGGGTCGAGGTGTTCGTCGTCGAACAGGCCTGCGCCTACCCGGAACTCGACGGCCGTGACCTGCTGCCCGAGACCCGGCACTTCTGGCTCGATCTGCCCGACGGCGAGGTGATCGCCACGCTGCGGCTGATGGAGGAGCACACCGGCGGCGCCAAGTCGTTCCGGATCGGGCGGGTGTGCACCAAACAGGCCGCCCGCGGGCAGGGCCACACCACCCGGCTGCTGCAGGCCGCGCTCGCCGAGGTGGGCGACTACAGCTGCCGCATCGACGCGCAGACCTACCTGGTGGAGATGTACTCCGCGCACGGCTTCGTCCGCGACGGCGAGGAATACCTCGACGACGGCATCCCGCACGTGCCGATGCTGCGACCGGGGAGCCGGACCGAGGACCAGGCGTGAGCGCTGCGGTCTACCCGTTCAGCGCCATCATCGGACACGACCAACTGCGACTGGCCCTGGTGCTGTGCGCGGTGCGCCCGGATATCGGCGGTGTGCTGATCCGCGGCGAGAAGGGCACCGCCAAGTCCACGGCGGTGCGCGCCCTGGCCACCATCCTGGCCGAGGTCGACGACGGCCGCCTCGTCGAGTTGCCCATCGGTGCCACCGAGGACCGGGTGGTGGGGTCGCTGGATCTGCAGAAGGTGCTCCGCGACGGGGAGCACGCCTTCTCGCCCGGTCTGCTGGCCCGCGCCCACCGCGGGGTGCTCTACGTCGACGAGGTGAACCTGCTGCACGACCATCTGGTCGACGTGCTGCTCGACGCCGCGGCGATGGGCCGGGTGCACATCGAGCGGGACGGTGTGTCCCATTCGCATGACGCGCGATTCGTGCTGATCGGCACCATGAACCCCGAAGAGGGCGAGCTGCGCCCGCAGTTGCTGGACCGCTTCGGGCTGACCGTCGACGTGCGGGCCTCGCGGGATGTCGACGTGCGGGTGCAGGTGATCCGCGCCCGGATGGACTACGAATCCGACCCCGCCGGTTTCGCGGCACGCTACGCCGACGCCGACGCCGAGGTGGCCCGCCGCATTGCGCAGGCCCGGGCGCGGGTACCCGCGGTGGAGTTGAGCGACACCGCGTTACGCAGCATCGCCGCGGTGTGCGCGGCTTTTGACGTGGACGGGATGCGGGCCGATCTCGTGGTGGCCCGCACCGCCGTGGCACACGCCGCGTGGCGGGGGGCCGAGGCCGTCGACTCCGAGGACATCAAGGTGGCCGCGGAACTGGCGCTGCCGCACCGCCGCCGCCGCGACCCGTTCGACGACCCCGGGCTCGACCCCGGCGCCCTGGACGAGGCGCTGTCGCAGTCCGAGGCTCCCGAGCCCGACGCCGACCCTGATCCGGACCCCGAACCCGACCCGTCCGGCGGTGGGGGAGCTCCGTCGCCATCGGAAACCCCGCAGCAGCAATCTGATTCGTCGTCGGGCGGCGCGGCGGCCAAACCCAGTGCACCGCCGGCGCGGCCGTTTCGGACCCGCGCCCTGCGGGTGCCCGGCATCGGTGAGGGCGCGCCGGGGCGCCGATCACGGGCCCGCAACCGCACCGGAGCCGTGGTGGGGGCAGCCGACCCCGCGTCGGGCGACGGTCACGGACTGCATCTGTTCGCCACCGTTCTGGCCGCCGCCCGCCGGGCCGCGCCGGTGCGGCCCGGCGCCGAGGACCTGCGCACCGCCGTCCGCGAGGGCCGCGAGGGCAATCTGGTGATTTTTGTTGTCGACGCATCCGGATCGATGGCCGCGCGGGACCGCATGTCGGCCGTCAGCGGGGCGGCGCTGTCGCTGCTGCGTGATGCCTATCAGCGCCGGGACACAGTGGCCGTGGTGACGTTCCGCCAGCGCGGCGCCGCCGTGGTGCTGCCGCCCACCTCCTCGGCCTACATCGCCTCGCGGCGGCTGGCCAGTTTCGACACCGGAGGCAAGACGCCGCTGGCCGAGGGCCTGCTGGCCGCCCGCGACCTGGTGACCCGCGAGAAGGTGCGCGACCGGGCCCGCAGGCCGCTGGTCGTGGTGCTCACCGACGGCCGGGCCACCGGTGGACCGGACCCGCTGGGCCGCACCCGGGTTGCGGCGGCTCGGCTGGTGGCCGAAGGTGCCGCGGCTGTGGTCATCGACTGCGAGACCTCGTACATCAGGCTGGGTCTGGCGGCCACGCTGGCCGGCCAGCTCCACGCCCCGGTGCTGCGGCTCGAGCAGCTGCGCGCCGAGAATCTGACCCAGGCTCTGCGCGACGTCGCCTGAGCGGAAGGAGACACACCATGCCGCAGGGAGTCCCCGCCGTCGTCCCCCGGGACGGGCTGACCACCCGCGCCCGCCGCAACACCCCCGTGCTGGCTGTGCACACCGGGCCCGGCAAGGGCAAGTCCACGGCCGCCTTCGGAATGGCGTTGCGCGCGTGGAATTCCGGGTTGAGCGTGGCGGTGTTCCAATTCGTCAAGAGCGCCAAGTGGAAGGTCGGCGAGGAGGCCGCTTTTCGGCGACTCGGTGAATTGCACGAGCAGCACGGGGTGGGAGCACCCGTGGAGTGGCACAAGATGGGCTCGGGGTGGTCCTGGACCCGCAAACAGGGCGACGAGGCCGATCACGCCGACGCGGCGGCCGACGGCTGGACCGAGATCGCCCGCCGGCTGGCCGCCGAGCAACACGACTTCTACGTGCTCGACGAGTTCACCTACCCCCTGAAGTGGGGGTGGGTGGACACCGCCGAGGTGGTCGACACCTTGACGCGGCGCCCCGGCATGCAACACGTGGTGATCACCGGCCGGGACGCGCCGGCGGCGCTGGTCGAGGCCGCCGACCTGGTGACGGAGATGGCCAAGGTCAAACACCCCATGGACGCGGGGCGCAAAGGTCAGAAGGGCATCGAGTGGTGAGCCGATGACAGCGCCCGCGGTCGTGATCGCCGCACCCTCGTCCGGAAGCGGAAAGACCACGGTGGCAACGGGTCTGATGGGTGCCCTGCGCGCTGCCGGACATTCGGTGGCCCCGTTCAAGGTGGGACCCGACTTCATCGATCCGGGCTATCACGCCCTGGCCACCGGACGGCCCGGCCGCAACCTCGACCCCGTGCTGGTGGGCGAGGATCTGGTGGACGCGCTGTATGCCCACGGCCGCGGCGGTGCCGACATCGCCGTCATCGAAGGAGTGATGGGACTGTTCGACGGCCGGGTCGCCGACGGGGTGCAGGTGCCGGCCCCCGGATCCACCGCACACGTCGCCGCACTGCTGCGGGTGCCGGTGGTGCTGGTGGTCGATGCCCGTGGTCAGAGCCAGAGCATTGCAGCTCTGCTGCATGGCTTTTCGACCTATGACAGCGGCACGCGGCTGGCCGGGGTGATCCTCAACCGGGTGGGATCGGCCCGCCACGAGCAGATCCTGCGCGCGGCCTGCGACACCGTGGGACTGCCCGTGCTGGGCGCCATTCCGCGGCACGCCGAACTCGAGGTCCCGTCGCGGCACCTCGGCCTCATCACCGCCGTCGAACACGGGTCCGCCGCCGGCGCCGCCGTCGCGGCCATGACCGCGTTGATCGCCGAGCACGTGGACCTGCAGGCGGTCACCCGAATCGCGGCCGCCGCGACCACCCCGGTCTACGCATGGTCACCCGACATCGTGGGGGAGCCGGTGGCAGGGGATCCGGTGGTGGCGGTGGCCGCCGGGCGGGCATTCAGTTTCAGCTACGCCGAGCAGGTCGAACTGCTGACCGCCGCAGGCGCTCAGGTCGTGCCGTTCGATCCGTTGACCGAGTCGTTGCCACCCGACACCTCCGCACTGGTGCTGCCGGGTGGCTTCCCGGAGCAGTACCTGATGGAGCTCTCGGGCAACTCCGCACTGCGCGAACAGATCCGGACGCTGGCCCAGCGCGGCCCCGTGCACGCCGAGTGCGCGGGTCTGACCTACCTGATGGGCGACCTCGACGGCCACCCGATGTGCGGTGTCTTCCAAGGGTCGGCACGCTTCACCCCACGGCTCACCCTGGGTTACCGCGAGGCGGTGGCTCTCGGGGACTCCGCGCTGCACGCCGCGGGAACCCGGCTCGCCGGTCACGAATTCCACCGCACCACAGTCGAATTCACCAGCGAGTACCCGCCTGCGTGGGGCTGGCGGATGCCTGACGGATCCACCCGTCGTGACGGTGCGGTGCATGCCGGCGTGCACGCGTCCTATCTGCACACCCATCCCGCCGCCGATCCGCAATCCGTGCGCCGCTTCGTTGCGCACGCCGCACCCTCTAAGCTCGCCGGGTGACCGAGAACGCCTACCTCGTCGGACTCCGCCTCGCCGGCAAGAAGGTCGTCGTGGTCGGTGGGGGATCGGTGGCGCAGCGCCGCCTGGGCCTGCTCGTCGACTCCGGGGCCGATGTGCACGTCATCACCCGTGCTGCCACCCCGGCCGTGGAGGCGATGGCCGGGATCACCGTGGAACTGCGCGACTACCGTGCCGGTGATCTCGAGGGTGCCTGGTACGCCATTGCTGCGACCGACGAACCGCACACCAACGCGGCGATCGTTGCCGAAGCCGACAGCAGGCGGATCTTCTGCGTGCGCGCCGACATCGCCGTCGAAGGCTCGGCGGTGACGCCGGCCACCCTGGACCACGCCGGGTTGTCGGTGGGCGTGCTCGCCGGCGGAGAGCATCGCCGCTCGGCGGGCATCCGCACCGCGATCCAGGAGGCATTGCAGACCGGCGTCATCTCGTCGCGGGAGGAGCTGGCCGAGACGTCCAACGACCTGCGCGGCAGTGTTGCGCTGGTAGGCGGCGGCCCGGGTGATCCCGAACTCATCACTGTGCGCGGCCGGCGGTTGCTGGCGCGCGCTGATGTGGTGGTGGCCGACCGGCTGGCGCCGGCCCAGCTGCTCGACGAATTGCCGCCGCACGTCGAGGTGATCGATGCCGCCAAGATCCCGTACGGCCGGGCCATGGCTCAGGAGGCCATTAACGACGTTCTCATAAACCGAGCCCGGTCCGGCCACTTCGTTGTCCGGCTCAAGGGCGGCGATCCGTTCGTCTTCGCCCGCGGATATGAGGAAGTTCTCGCCTGCACCGCCGCTGGGATCCCGGTCACAGTGGTGCCGGGGATCACCAGCGCCATCGCCGTTCCGGCGGCGGCCGGTGTGCCGGTCACCCACCGTGCGGTCAACCACGAGTTCGTCGTCGTCAGCGGGCACTTGGCCCCCGACCATCCCGAGTCGTTGGTCAACTGGTCCGCACTGGCGGCCTTGAAAGGCACGATCGTGCTGCTCATGGCGGTGGAGCGGATCGAGTTGTTCGCCCGGGCGCTGCGTGAGGGCGGCCGCCCGGCGCATACCCCGGTGCTGGTGGTTCAGCACGGGACAACATCGGCGGAACGGGTGGTCCGGGCCAGCTTGGCCGATGCGGCCGAGGTGATCCGGGCCGAGGGGATCAGGCCCCCGGCGATCATCGTGATCGGTGCCGTCGTCGACGTCGGAGCCCCGTCGACCTAGGCCGCACGGGTCCCGCCTCGGGGGGTTCTGTGACCATTCCGAGCTTTAAACAACTCTTAAGATTACTGTAGGGTAGCTCGGTATGACGGCACTCAACGACGCCGAGCGGGCACACGCGGAAGCACGCGCTGCCGGTTCGGACCGCGCGCTGCCGGTGAAGGTGGACAAGACGCCACGTGCGGGCAAGATCCCCAGCTGGTTGCCGTCGCGGCGGTTCATCTATGCAGTGATCGCCATCGGCGGGATGCAGCTGCTCGCCACCATGGACAGCACCATCGCCATCGTCGCGCTGCCGCAGATCCAGGACGAGCTGGGGCTCTCCGACGCAGGACGCAGCTGGGTCATCACCGCCTACGTCCTGACGTTCGGCGGTCTGATGCTCCTCGGCGGCCGCCTCGGCGACACCATCGGACGCAAGCGCACCTTCATCGTGGGCGTCGCCCTGTTCACCATCGCCTCGGTGCTCTGCGGAATCGCCTGGAGTGAGGGCACTCTCGTGGTGGCCCGGCTGCTGCAGGGCGTGGGCGCGGCCATCGCCTCGCCCACCGGGCTGGCTCTGGTGGCCACCACGTTCCCCAAGGGTCCGGCCCGCAATGCCGCCACCGCCGTGTTCGCCGCGATGACCGGCGTGGGCTCGGTGATGGGCCTGGTGGTCGGTGGCGCACTCACCGAGGTGTCGTGGCGACTGGCGTTCCTGGTGAACGTCCCGATCGGCCTGCTGATGCTGTACCTGGCCTACACCACCCTGCGTGAGACCAACAAAGAGCGGATGAAGCTCGACGCGGCCGGCGCCCTGCTGGCCACGCTGGGCTGCACCGCCGCCGTCTTCGGATTCACCCAGGGGCCGGAGAACGGCTGGCTGGCCCCGATGACCCTCGGTGCGGGCGTCGTCGCGCTGCTCGCCTTCGTGGGATTCGTGATCGCCGAACGCAGCGCCGAGAACCCCGTGGTGCCCTTCTCGCTCTTCCGGGACCGCAACCGGGTGGCGACGTTCTACGCGGTGTTCCTCGCCGGCGGCGTGATGTTCACCCTGACCGTGCTGATCGGCCTGTATGTGCAGGACATCATGGGCTACAGCGCGCTCAAGGCCGGCATCGGTTTCATCCCGTTCGTCATCGCCCTGGGTATCGGACTCGGGGTCTCCTCGGTACTGGTGTCGAAGTTCCCGCCGAGGATCCTGGTCATCGGCGGCGGTGTGCTGGTGCTCGCCGCCATGCTCTACGGCAGTACCCTGCACGGCGACATCCCGTACTTCCCGAACCTGGTGCTGCCGATCACGGTCGGCGGTTTCGGTATCGGCATGATCGTGGTGCCTCTGACGGTCTCGGCCATCGCCGGTGTGGGCTTCGATCAGATCGGCCCCGTCTCGGCGATCGCGCTGATGCTGCAGAACCTCGGTGGCCCCGTGGTCCTGGCCATCATCCAGGCGGTCATCACCTCCCGGACGCTGTACCTCGGTGGCACCACCGGGCCGGTCAAGGACATGAACGAGGCGCAACTGAACGCTCTCGACGCCGGCTACACCTACGGCCTGCTGTGGGTGGCCGCGGTCGCGGTCCTGGTCGGGTGTGCCGCTCTGTTCATCGGTTACACCGCCAAGCAGGTGGCGCACGCTCAGGAAGTCAAAGACGCCATCGATGCGGGCGAGTTGTAGGACCGGGAATCACCCGGAAAAAGTATCCGTTGGAGTGGTTTGAGCTTGTTCACCCCTGGGTATGAGCATCGCATCACAGTCCCTGTGCGCCCCGCAGCGGTGCACGGGACGATCCTGGCGGGGAAATCACACCGATGTCATTCATCCCCAGCTGTGCACAACCACTGTGGATGAATCCACAATCGGACGCCTGAACCCGCAGCCACCGCACGCCATGGGCACTGAGTAGGCTCTCCCGTCGTGATCACCCGCATGTCGGAGCTGTTCCTCCGAACCCTCCGTGACGACCCGGCCGATGCCGAGGTCCCCAGCCACAAGCTGCTCATCCGCGCCGGCTACGTCCGGCCGGTGGGCCCCGGCCTGTACAGCTGGCTGCCGCTGGGCCTGCGGGTGCTGCGCAAGATCGAGGCGATCGTCCGCGACGAGATGGCTCACATCGGGGGGCAGGAGATCCTGTTCCCGGCGCTGCTGCCGCGCGCGCCGTACGAGGCCACCAGCCGCTGGACCGAATACGGTCCCAACCTGTTCCGCCTCCAGGACCGCCGGCGCAACGACTACCTGCTGGCGCCCACGCACGAAGAGATGTTCGCGCTGACGGTGAAGGGGGAGTACAGCTCGTACAAGGACTTCCCGGTCATCCTCTACCAGATCCAGAACAAGTATCGCGACGAGGCACGACCGCGCGCGGGCATCCTCCGCGGCCGCGAGTTCCTGATGAAGGACTCTTACTCCTTCGACGTCGACGACGACGGCCTCAAGAACGCCTACCACGCGCACCGCGAGGCCTACCAGAAGATCTTCGCCCGGCTGGAGCTGGACTACGTGATCGTCTCGGCGGTCTCCGGCGCCATGGGCGGCAGCGCCTCGGAGGAGTTCCTCGCCGAGAGCGAGGTGGGCGAGGACACCTTCGTTCGGTGCCTCGAGTCGGGCTATGCCGCCAATGTCGAAGCCGTCGTCACCCAGGTGCCCCCGCCGCTGCCCATCGAGGGTCAGCCCGACGCGGTGGTCCACGAGACACCCGACACCCCCACCATCGCCACCCTGGTGGACTGGGCCAACGGCGCCGATCTCCCACAGTTCGACCGGCCGGTGACGGCCGCCGACACATTGAAGAACGTGCTGCTGAAGACCCGTGAGCCCGGCGGTGAGTGGGAACTGCTGGCTGTCGGCGTGCCCGGTGATCGCGAGGTCGACGAAAAACGGCTGGGCGCGGCGCTGGATCCGGCCGAATACGTCCTGCTCGGTGACGCCGACTTCGCCAAGAACCCCTTCCTGGTCAAGGGCTACGTCGGCCCGAAAGCGCTGCTGGACAACGGCGTTCGTTACCTGGTGGACCCGCGGGTGGTGGACGGCACCGCATGGATCACCGGGGCGGATGCGCCCAACCGGCACGTCGTCGGCCTGGTGGCCGGCCGCGACTTCACCGCCGACGGCACCATCGAGGCCGCCGAGATCCGCGACGGTGACCCGTCACCGGACGGAGCGGGGCCGCTGGTCTCGGCGCGCGGAATCGAGATCGGCCACATCTTCCAGCTGGGCCGCAAGTACACCGATGCATTCACCGTGGACGTGCTCGGCGAGGACGGCAAGCCGGTGCGGCTGACCATGGGCTCCTACGGCATCGGTGTCTCCCGCCTGGTCGCCGTCATCGCCGAGCAGCAGCACGACGGTCTCGGGCTGCGCTGGCCGGCGTCGGTGGCTCCGTTCGACGTGCATCTGGTGATCGCGAACAAGGACGCCGAGGCGCGCGCCGGGGCGACGGAGCTGGCTGCCGCCCTGGATCGGCTGGGATTCGATGTGCTGCTGGATGACCGGACGTCCTCACCCGGGGTGAAGTTCAAGGACGCCGAGCTGCTCGGGATGCCCTGGGTGGTGGTCGTCGGCCGTGGGTGGGCCAATGGCGTGGTGGAACTGCGCAACCGGTTCAGCGGCGAGACCAGCGAGGTGTCGGTGGACTCGGCGGCCACCGACATCGCGGCGGCCCTGGGCTGATCCCTACTCGGGCCCACCCGGGAAGGCAGTGGAGATCGGCCACTCTCCGAGGATCTGCTGCCACCGGGCGGCCAGCACGGCACTGCGGGTCAGTGCCTGCACCGCGTAGGTCCGGTCCTGCGGGGACGGTGACTGCTCCAGGACGGCTCGCCACGCGACCGCGCTGTCGTTTTCCATCTGGACGGCCAGCGCGGCGGCCGCGTCGGGGTCGTTGACCACCGACGGCAACTGGTACCCCGGCGCCGCCAGCGGGGGTTGGACCTGCTGCGCCGCGAGCATGTCGAGCAGGGCCTCCCGTTGTTCGCGGTGTCCGGCGATGGCCTCGGAGACCAGCCAGTTTTCGTCGGGGGTGGAGTGTGCCGAGACGATCCCGTAGCCCCAGATGGTGGCGTGCTCGCCGGCCAGGGCGTCGTACAGGGCGGCCGCGGCGGGGGCTGATGGGCGGTCGGCATCGCCGCCGGGTGCAGGTTCGGTAGACGTCACGACGGTGTGCTCCGCTGGGGTAGGAGCACCGTGTGGCCCGTGGTGCAGGCGGCTGCGATGGACCCCAGCAGCCCGGCCCGGTACCCGGCCTCGGTGGCGGCGTAACGGGCCGCCGACTCGGCGGATTCCCGCAGTGCTGCGGACACGGCGTCGACACCGGGGGGCCGCGCAGGGGCGGGGGTGCCGGTGGTGGTGGACGTGCCGGTCACCGGCGTGGCGGGCACCAATGTGCCCAGGGTCCGGGACATCTCGCCGGCCAGCACGTCGGCGTGCCGGGACCGTTCGGCAGCGATCTGCAGCAGCGCGGGTTGCACGGCACGGCCGGCACCCGTAACGGCCGCCCGCGCGAGTTGACTGTCGGCATTGGCGCGGTCCAGCTGGGCCTGCAACTGACTGACGTCCGGCGGCGGGGGCTCGCTGCACCCCGCCAGGGCCAGCGCGGTCAGCCCGAGGGCGCCGACCAGCACCTCCCGCCGTCGCAGCGGTCCGCCGGAGCGGTCGTCGAGGCCGAGCACCGCCCCATCCTGCCATCCGCCTCCCGCGACCTCGCGGGAGGCCGTTTGGGTTTGTGCACCGGTGTCCTGGCGTATCGTGAATGGCTGGCTCGGCGCCACTGGAGGCCGGGCGGACGCGCTGGAACGAACTGACCGGACAACTCAAGATGAGGAGCTCGCCGTGACCGAGCGGTCCAGGGGACTGCCTTCACCGCCCCAGGTGATCGAGCTGCTCGGCGCTGAGTTCCTCCGTGCCGGTTACGAGATCGAGGACGTGCGGGTGGACGGCGCGTCGAACCCGGCGCGGATCGTCGTGATCGCCGATGGCGAAAGCCCGCTGGATCTCGACACCGTCGCCGACTTGTCGCGCACGGCTTCGCAGCTGCTCGACACCCTGGCGGACGCGTCCGACCCCTACGTGCTGGAGGTGAGCTCGCCGGGCGTGGACCGGCC
Source organism: Mycolicibacterium tokaiense (assembly GCF_010725885.1). Classification (NCBI taxonomy): domain Bacteria; kingdom Bacillati; phylum Actinomycetota; class Actinomycetes; order Mycobacteriales; family Mycobacteriaceae; genus Mycobacterium; species Mycolicibacterium tokaiense. The sequence goes on from NZ_AP022600.1 coordinate 4,180,390, forward strand.
GCTGAGCACCGAGAAGCACTTCCGGCGGGCCCACGGCCGCCGGGTGGAGCTGCAGCTGAGTGACGGTTCGCAGGTCATGGGGCGGATCGCCGGTGTGCAGGCCGGGACCCTGCGGTTGGTGGTGGCCGCGGGAAGCAAGGGTGCCGCCCGCTGGTCCGTTCGCGAGGTCGAACTCGCTGATGTTGCGAAAGCTGTTGTACAAGTAGATTTTTCGCCGCCCAGCCAGCAAGAGCTGGACCTGGTCGGCCAGGCTGGAACGGAGGCCGGAACATGAACATCGACATGGCCGCGCTGCATGCCATCGAGGTCGACCGCGGCATTCCCGCAGGAGAACTCCTCGAGACCATCAAGTCGGCGCTGCTGACCGCCTACCGGCACACCGAGGGCCACTCCGCCGACGCCACCATCGACATCGACCGCAAGACCGGTGAGGTCAAGGTGATGGCGCGGGAGCACGACGCGGACGGACAGGTGATCAGCGAGTGGGACGACACCCCGGAGGGGTTCGGCCGGGTGGCGGCCACCACCGCCCGGCAGGTGATGCTGCAGCGGTTCCGCGACGCCGAGAACGAGAAGATCTACGGCGAGTTCTCCGCCCGCGAAGGAGACATCGTCAACGGCGTCATCCAGCGCGACGCCCGCGCCAACGCGCGCGGGGAGGTCGTGCTGAGGATGGGCAGTGAGACGAAGTACTCCGAAGGGATCATCCCGGCATCCGAACAGGTCCCCGGGGAGCGTTACGAACACGGCGACCGGCTGCGCTGCTTCGTCCTCGGCGTCACCCGCGGAGCCCGCGAGCCGCAGATCAGGCTGTCGCGCACGCACCCGAACCTGGTGCGCAAACTCTTCTCGATGGAGGTACCCGAGATCGCCGACGGCTCCGTCGAGATCGTGGCCGTGGCCCGCGAGGCCGGCCACCGCTCCAAGATCGCCGTCGCCTCCCGGCTGCCGGGCCTCAACGCCAAGGGCGCCTGCATCGGGCCGATGGGGCAGCGGGTGCGCAACGTCATGAGCGAGTTGTCCGGCGAGAAGATCGACATCATCGACTTCGACGAGGATCCGGCCCGGTTCGTGGCCAACGCGCTGTCCCCGGCGAAGGTGGTGTCGGTGACCGTCATCGACGCCGCGGCCCGTGCCGCGCGGGTGGTGGTGCCCGACTTCCAGCTGTCGCTGGCGATCGGCAAGGAGGGGCAGAATGCCCGCCTGGCCGCCCGACTGACGGGATGGCGGATCGACATCCGCAGCGACGCTGCGCCGGACGCAGACCACCCCGGCGACGGTCAGCATCCACCCCGGCGTTCGCACGACGCGCCGCATCCGCGCTGATCGGACCGGCCTGCCCGGCTGATTTAGAGGCAGCCGACGGTGACGGTAGACTGAGCCGTGATCCAGCGCGAGATTTCCGTCGCCGACACCCGACAACCGGAATCCCTCCCCGAGGGAAAGCACCACCCGGTTCGGACGTGTGTCGGGTGCCGGAAGCGAGAGTTGGCCGTCGAACTGCTTCGGGTGGTGGCGGGGTTTCGAACGAACGACACGGGAACAGATGTCCCCGCGGTGATCGTTGACACCGCCGGTAACCTTCCGGGGCGGGGTGCTTGGTTGCATCCCGATCTGCAATGTGTGGAGGCAGCGATTCGACGGCGAGCATTCGTCCGAGCGCTGCGGATCAGCGGTCCATTGGACACCTCCGCGGTGGCCGAGCACGTCAGTGCGAGGTCACCCGGGCAAGAGAACAGGTAGCGAAGAACATGAGCACACCGTGAAGTCCCGATGACCATGCGTCATAGCTAAACCCGAGGCGCGGCGCCAACCACCGCTGTCGCCTCCAGACAGGAGATGTAGTGGCAGGTAAGGCCCGCGTGCACGAGTTGGCTAAGGAACTCGGTGTCACCAGTAAGGATTTGCTCGCGAAGCTGAAAGAGCAGGGCGAGTTCGTCAAATCGGCGTCGTCGACGGTGGAAGCACCCGTCGCGCGCCGTCTTCGTGAATCACTCGGCGGCAATACGTCCTCCGACAGCGCTACCGCGCCCAAGCCGGCCGCGGCCAACGGCCGTCCCGCCGGCAACGGCGGCTCCGGCTCGCCGGTACCCGGTCCCAGGCCCAGCGCCCCCAAGCCGGCTGCCCCGGCCCCGGTGGCACAGAGCGCCCCGCCGGCGGCACCCGCTCCTGCGGCGCCCGCACCCGCGGCGCCGCCGGCTCCCCCTGCCGCCCCCCAGGCTCCCGCCGCCAGCGCTGCTCCCGCGGCTCCGGCTGCCCGACCTGGCCCCGCGCCGACCCCCGGTGCCCGGCCCGGCCCTGCGCCGACCCCCGGACCCCGGCCTGCCCAACCGCAGAGCGGCGGACCCAAGCCCGGCGCTCCGCGTCCCCCGCGGGTGGGCAACAACCCCTTCTCATCGCAACAGCCGGTGGATCGTCCGGCTCCGCGCCCACAGGCACGTCCCGGCGCAGGCCCAGGTGGCCCGCGTCCCGGTGGCACCCGGGCCACGCCCGGCAACATGCCCCCGCGTCCGGCCACCGGTGCGCCCGGAGCCCGCGGACCGCGTCCGGGGCCCCGCCCCGGCGGCGGGCCCCGTCCCGGTGCCGGTGGTGGCGGTCGTCCCGGCGGTGCCGGTGGCGGCGGTAACTACCGCGGCGGCGGTGCCGGCGCGGGTGCAGGTGCCGGTGGTGGCGCAGGAGCCGCAGGTGGTTTCCGCGGTCGTCCTGGTGGCGGCGGTGGTCGTCCCGGTCAGCGCGGCGGTGCCGCAGGTGCCTTCGGCCGTCCCGGCGGCGCCCCTCGCCGCGGTCGCAAGTCGAAGCGCGCGAAGAGGGCCGAATACGAGAACATGCAGGCCCCGGTCGTCGGTGGTGTGCGGTTGCCGCACGGCAATGGCGAGACCATCCGGTTGGCCCGCGGCGCGTCGCTGAGCGATTTCGCCGACAAGATCAACGCCAACCCGGCGTCGCTGGTGCAGGCGCTGTTCAACCTCGGTGAGATGGTCACCGCCACGCAGTCGGTGGACGATTCCACGCTGGAACTGCTGGGCAGCGAGATGAACTACGTCGTCCAGGTCGTCTCCCCGGAAGACGAGGACCGCGAGCTGCTGCAGTCGTTCGATCTCACCTACGGCGAGGACGAGGGCGGCGAAGAGGACCTCGAGTTCCGCCCGCCGGTGGTCACCGTCATGGGTCACGTCGACCACGGCAAGACCCGCCTGCTCGACACCATCCGCAACGCCACCGTCCGCGAGGGCGAGGCCGGCGGCATCACCCAGCACATCGGCGCCTACCAGGTCCTCACCGAGCTGGATGGCAACGAGCGCCTGGTCACCTTCATCGACACCCCTGGTCACGAGGCGTTCACCGCCATGCGTGCCCGTGGTGCGAAGGCCACCGACATCGCGATCCTCGTGGTGGCGGCCGACGACGGCGTGATGCCGCAGACGGTGGAGGCCATCAACCACGCGCAGGCGGCCGACGTGCCGATCGTGGTGGCGGTCAACAAGATCGACAAGGAAGGCGCCGACCCGAGCAAGATCCGGGCCCAGCTCACCGAGTACAACCTGGTGGCTGAGGAGTACGGCGGCGACACCATGTTCGTCGACATCTCCGCCAAGCAGGGCACCAACATCGATGCGCTGTTGGAAGCGGTGCTGTTGACCGCCGATGCGTCGCTGGATCTGCGGGCCAACCCGGACATGGAAGCTCAGGGCGTCGCGATCGAGGCGCACCTCGACCGTGGCCGTGGCCCGGTGGCCACCGTGCTCATCCAGCGCGGCACGCTGCGGGTCGGCGACTCGGTGGTGGCCGGCGATGCCTATGGCCGCGTGCGCCGCATGGTCGACGAGCACGGCGCCGACGTCGAAGAGGCGCTGCCGTCGCGTCCGGTCCAGGTCATCGGCTTCACGTCGGTGCCTGGTGCCGGTGACAACCTGCTGGTTGTCGACGAGGACCGCATCGCCCGCCAGATCGCCGACCGGCGAAGTGCCCGCAAGCGCAACGCGCTGGCGGCCCGCAGCCGCAAGCGGATCAGCCTGGAGGACCTGGATTCGGCATTGAAGGAGACTTCACAGCTGAACCTGATCCTCAAGGGCGACAACTCCGGCACCGTGGAGGCGCTCGAGGAAGCCCTGCTGGGTATCGAGATCGACGACGAGGTGGAACTGCGCGTCATCGATCGCGGCGTCGGCGGTGTCACCGAGACCAACGTCAACCTGGCGTCGGCGTCGGATGCCATCATCATCGGCTTCAACGTCCGCGCCGAGGGCAAGGCCACCGAGCTGGCCAACCGCGACGGGGTGGAGATCCGGTACTACTCGGTGATCTACCAGGCCATCGACGAGATCCAGGCTGCGCTCAAGGGCATGCTCAAGCCGATCTACGAAGAGAAGGAGCTGGGCCGCGCCGAGATCCGGGCCATCTTCCGGTCGTCCAAGGTCGGCAACATCGCCGGTTGCCTCGTGCAGTCGGGCATCATGCGGCGCAACGCCAAGGCCCGCCTGCTGCGCGACAACGTGGTGGTGGCCGAGAACCTCACGGTGTCCTCGCTCAAGCGGGAGAAGGACGACGCCACCGAGGTGCGCGAGGGCTACGAGTGCGGTCTGACGTTGACCTACAGCGACATCAAGGAAGGTGACGTGGTGGAGACGTACGAGCTGGTCGAGAAGGCCCGCACGTAGTGGCTGATCCAGCACGCGCACGGCGTCTCGCCAAGCGCATCTCCACCATCGTCGCCTCGGCGATCGAGTACGAGATCAAGGATCCCCGGCTGGCCTTCGTGACCGTCACGGACACGAAGGTCACCGGAGACCTCCACGACGCCACCGTGTACTACACCGTGCGGGGGCAGAGCCTCGACGATGCTCCGGACGTGGCGGGCGCCGCTGCGGCGCTCGACCGCGCCAAGGGTGTCCTGCGCACGAAGGTCGGTGCCGGGACCGGTGTCCGGTACACCCCGACGCTGTCCTTCGTGCTGGACACTGTGCCCGAGGCCGCAGCTCACATGGAGGAGCTGCTGGCCCGGGCAAGGGCGGCCGACGCCGAGGTGGCGCGGGCCCGGGAGGGTGCGACGCCGGCCGGCGAGGCCGACCCGTACCGTGTACCGGGGGAGGACGAAGACCGGGGGCGGGCAGAAGTTCCAGAGCGACCTGAGGACGCCGGTGACCGCAATCGACCCGAAGACTGACCAGAATCTGATCGGTCGGCGCGTGGGCGCCGAGGGTGCCGTCGAGGTGCTGTCCCACGCGCACAGGGTCGTGGTGGTGTGCCACATCTTCCCCGATGCCGACACCATCGGCGCGGGGCTGGCGCTGGCGCAGGTGCTCGACGGGCGCGGTAAGCGTGTCCAGGTGAGCTTCGCGGCGCCTGCCGCGCTGCCGGACTCACTGCGGACGCTGCCCGGCGGAGACCTACTGGTCAGCCCGGCGGAGGTGGATCCACACCCCGACCTGGTGGTGACCGTCGACATCCCCAGCCCGAACCGGCTCGGTGGCCTGCAGGACGTGCTGGCCGACCCCGAGGTCCCGGTGCTGGTCATCGACCACCACGCGTCCAACCAGCTGTTCGGCACGGCCAACTACGTCGACCCGTCGGCGGATTCCACCACGATGCTGGTGGCCGAGCTGCTCGACGCGTGGGGATTGCCGATCGACGGTCCCGTGGCGCACTGTCTCTACGCCGGTCTGACCACCGACACCGGGTCGTTCCGCTGGGCCAGCGCCCGCGCGCACCGACTGGCCGCCCGCCTGGTGGAACTCGGCGTCGACAACGCCGCCATCAGCCGGACTCTGCTGGATACCCACCCGTTCGCGTGGTTGCCCATGTTGTCGCGGGTGTTGTCGACTGCGCAGTTGTGCAGTGACGCGCTCGGCGGCCGTGGGCTGGTCTACACCGTGGTGGCGCACCAGGAGTGGGCGGCGGCGCGGCCTGAGGAGATCGAGAGCATCGTCGATATCGTCCGTACCACTGCGCAGGCCGAGGTGGCTGCGGTCTTCAAGGAGATCGAGCCCGAGCACTGGTCGGTGTCCATGCGCGCCAAGGCTTTTGATCTCACACCGGTGGCCACCGGCTTCGGCGGGGGCGGGCACCGGCAGGCGGCGGGCTACTCGGCCACCGGCCCGGCAGACCAGGTGATCGCCGACCTCCGCGCTGCACTTGGCTGACACCACTCCGCCGCCGCCCACCAGTCGCACCATCGCGGGGCTGGCGCTGCCTGCGCTGGGCGTGCTCGCCGCGGAGCCGCTGTACCTGTTGTTCGACATCGCGGTGGTCGGTCGCCTCGGTGCCCTGGCATTGGCGGGGCTGGCCATCGGTGGCCTGGTTCTCGGACTGGTGGCCTCCCAGGGCACCTTCCTGTCGTACGGGACCACGGCTCGCGCCGCCCGCTTCTACGGTGCGGGTGACCGCGGTGCCGCGGTGCGCGAGGGCGTGCAGGCCACCTGGTTGGCCATCGGGCTCGGCCTGCTGATCATCGCTGTGGTGCAGGCCGCCGCGGTGCCCATCGTGACCGCGATCGCGGGCAGCGACGGCATCGCGGACGCCGCATTGCCGTGGTTGCGAATCGCCATTCTGGGCGCCCCGGCCATCCTGATCTCGTTGGCCGGCAACGGTTGGATGCGCGGCGTGCAGGACACCGTGCGCCCCCTGCGGTATGTCATCGCCGGCTTCGTGGTCTCTGCCCTGCTGTGCCCACTGCTGGTCTACGGCTGGCTGGGTTTCCCGCGATGGGAACTCGAAGGGTCGGCGGTGGCCAATCTGGTGGGCCAGTGGCTGGCGGCGCTGCTGTTCTGCCGGGCGTTGCTGGTGGAGCGGGTGTCGCTACGGGTCGACGTCGCGGTGCTGCCCACACAACTGGCCATGGGCCGTGATCTGCTGATCCGAAGCCTGGCGTTCCAGGCCTGCTTCGTCTCGGCGGCCGCGGTGGCCGCACGCTTCGGCGCGGCCTCGGTGGCCGCCCACCAGGTGGTGCTGCAACTGTGGAGTTTCCTTGCGCTGCTTCTCGATTCGCTGGCGATCGCCGCGCAGTCACTGGTCGGCGCGGCCCTGGGCGCGGGACATCTGCCACACGCCAAGACGGTGGCCTGGCGGGTGACGGTGTTCTCGACGGTAGCTGCTGCCGCCCTGGCCGGGGCTTTCGCACTGGGGTCCACGGTGGTGCCCCGACTGTTCACCGACGATGCCGCGGTGCTGAGCGCCGTCTCCGTGCCGTGGTGGTTCCTGGTGGCCCAGTTGCCGGTGGCGGGCATCGTGTTCGCGCTGGACGGCGTGCTGCTCGGCGCCGGCGACGCGAAGTTCATGCGTAACGCGACGCTGGCCAGCGCGCTGCTGGGGTTCCTGCCGCCCATCTGGCTGTCTCTGGCCTACGGGTGGGGGCTGTTCGGCATCTGGTCGGGTCTGAGTCTGTTCATGGTGCTGCGTCTGTTGTTCGTCGGCTGGCGAACGGTGTCGGGGCGCTGGCTGGTGGGCGGCACGTCGTAGCCCGGCGGCAGAAACGGACTCGCCCGGTGTGCGGGGCACACCGGGCGAATCGTCGAGCTGAGGAACCGGATCAGTCGGCGGCGGACGAACTGCCGAGCAGGTCGCGAACCCGGTTGGCCACCGTGATGAATTCAGGCCGTTCCATTGTCTCGGCATAGTTGCGCTCGGCAGGCAGGTCCACGTCGATGGTCTCGACGATCCGGCCCGGGCGGGGGCTCATCACCACCACCCGGTTGGCCAGGTACACCGCTTCGGCCACCGAATGGGTCACCAGCACCACGGTGGTGCCCGTCTCACGCCAGATCCGGTGCAGTTCGATGTTCATCTTCTCGCGGGTCAGCGCGTCGAGAGCGCCGAAGGGCTCGTCCATCAGCAGCACCTGCGGTTGGTGCAGCAGCGCCCGGCACAGCGACACCCGTTGTTGCATGCCGCCCGAGAGTTCGTGGGGCAGTGCGTTTTCGAATCCGGTGAGACCGGTCATCGCCAAAAGGTGGTCACAACGTTGCTGTGCCAGCGCCCTGGGCATGCCGCGCATCTCGGCCTGCAGCAGGATGTTCTTGCGCACCGAGCGCCATTCCAGGAGCGCGGCGCGCTGGAAGACGTAGCCGATCTCGCGCTGCGGGCCACGTACCTGCTTGCCGCGCAGGCGGACGTCACCTGCGGTGGCGTCGGTCAACCCGGCGACCACCTTCAGCAGCGTCGACTTGCCGCAGCCGGACGGGCCCGCGATGGTGACGAATTCGCCCTCGCCCACCCGCAGGTCGATGTCGTCGAGTGCGGTGGTGGTGCCCCGCTTGGACGAGAACGTCACCGTGAGGTTCTCGATCGAGATGGTGTCGGCGGTGACGGTGGTGCCCGGCGGGGCGATGCTTGCCGTGGTCATGTCCCGGTGCTCCTTACTGTCCACCGTTGGGCACGAACGTCGACGCCCAGTATTCGGCGGGGTCTTTCGCGCTCTCCAGCAGACCGGCCTCGCTGAGGGTGGCGATCGTGGAGGTCCAGTCCTCCTCGGCGTTGGTACCCGGGGCCTTGCCCTCGGTGGCCGGCGTGCTCAGCAGCGGGATGGTCTGTTCCCACTGCTGCAACAGCACGTTCTCCGGCGGCGTCTGGGGATCGACGCCCACCATGGCTGCCGCGGCGGCTTCGGGATTCTCGATGGCCGCGGCGTAGGACTCACTGGTGGCATCCAGCATGGCCTGCACCAGCTCCGGGTCGTTCTCGATGGTGGAGCTGTGGGCGATCAGGCCGTTGCTGAAGAAGTTCAGCCCGGCGTCGGAGTAGCGGAAGTACCGCATCTCGCGCCCGCTCTTGTTGGCCAGGTTCGGGCCCTGGTCGTGCGCGAAGCCGATCAGGCCGTCCACCCGGCCGGCCAGCAGCGCGGCCATCTTGCCGGCGGAATCCAGGTTCTGCTGGTTGATCTCGTCCGGGTTGAGGCCCACGTCGGCGAGAAACATCGGGAAGGTGGTGGTGGGCGCGTCACCGGCAGATACCGCAATGGTGCGCCCGGCCAGGTCGGCGGGCTCCTCGATGCCGGAATCGGCGAACACCTGGACCGCCGACGGGGTGGTCTGCAGGAAGACCCCGACGCTCTTGATGTCGACGCCCTGGTCGATGTTGCTCAGCACAGCGGCGGTGTCGGACCAGCCGAAGTCGACCTGCTGGCCGCCGACGGCTTGGGCGGTCCTGGTGGATCCCTGTCCGCCGTCGATGGTCAGGTCGATGCCGTGCTCGGCGAAGATGCCTTCTTTGAGTCCGTAGTAGAGCGGGGCGTGCTCGCCGTAGGGGTACCAGTTGAGCATCAGTGTCACGGGGGTCGAGCCCTGCGCGCCCTCGGCGGCGGGGGAGTTCTCGGCAGGCCCGTTGCTGGTGCCGCCGCCGCCACAGGCGGCCAGCGTCAGCATGGCGGTGGTGGCGGCCAGCGCGGCTCTGGCGCGCGTGCGGAAGACAGTCATGGTGGGTCTCCTCAAGGGGTGAGCGGGACGGGTGGATCAGACGGCGTTGGTGGAGGACGAGTTGGTGACACGGCGGGAGGCGTGCCAGGGGATCAGCAGCTTCTCGGCGATCTCGATGATCATGAACAGGACGATGCCGAGGATCGACATGATGATCAGCGCGGCGAACAGCATTGCGGTGTCCAGGTTTCCGTTGGCCTGCAGGATCACATAGCCCAGACCTTCGTTGGCTCCGACGAACTCACCGACCACGGCGCCGGTGACCGCCAGGGTGGCCGCGACCTTGAGCCCGGACATCAGCTGCGGCAGCGAGGCGGGGAACCGGATCTTCATGAAGGTCTTGAACCGGCTGGCGCCCATGGTGGAGGTCAACTCAAGGATCTCGGGGTCCACCGAACGCAGGCCGGCCAGCCCGGAGATGACGATCGGGAAGAAGGCCATCAGCACGGCCACCAGGATCTTCGGTGATGGCCCGAAGCCCAGCCACACGATGAACAGGGGAGCGATGGCGATCTTGGGAATCACCTGGGCGAACAGGATCAACGGGTAGACGGTCTTCTCCAGACTCGACGAGTAGACCATCATCACTGCGACGAAAACGCCCACCAGGGCCGCGATCACGAACCCGATGACGGTCTCCCAGGTGGTCACCCAGGTGTTCGCGGCCAGGTACGCGGCGTTCTCGGAGGCGGCGCGCCAGGTGTCGCCGGGCGAGGGCAGGATGTACGGCGCGACGAGTTCGTTCTCGGTGAGCGCCCACCAGCCGGCCACCAGTACGGCCACCAGCAGCAGAGGCCGCCAGCTGCCGGCAGCGGTGCGTCGCACCGAGAAGGTGGGCAGCGGGACGCGGGGCCGTCGCGGCGGCGTGGGCTCCGAGGCGGACGCCCCCGAGGGCCGCACGCCGGCCGGTGCGGTCAATGACATGGAATGTCCTCTGGTTCGCAGTGACACGGGCCTGCTGAAGAAATCCGGACCCGATCTGGAATGCGCTTTCCGAAGCGACTCGACCATAACGTGATGCAGCGCACAGTGTCAACGACCCTGCGGCCTGGCGCGCATCGCTGCAGGTGACGGACGCCGCGCCGGGGAGTCGCACAAGAGAGTCGTGCGACGCCGTCGCGCAGGGTCACGTGATGCGGGTGGCCCGTGAGGGGTTGACCGAGGTGAGGTCGGGCACCTAGTGTGGAAAGCGCATTCCGAAGTGCGCTTACCGCATGCTGCCAACGTCGGCCGCGGTGCGCCCCTGCTCACGGCCTTCGCCGGATCTGGCCTCGTCTGCCGCCGGCTCACAGACAAAGGAACTTCGATGACTTCAGCATCCGGTGCGTCCCGGAGAACTCTGCGGATCGCGATGAACGGGGTGACCGGGCGGATGGGATACCGCCAGCACCTGCTCCGCTCGATCCTGCCGCTGCGTGACACCGGTCTGACCCTCGAGGACGGGACCCGCGTCGACGTCGAGCCGATCCTGGTGGGCCGCAACGCCGACAAGATCGCCGAGCTGGCCGCCGAGCACGGCGTCGAACAGTGGACCACCGACCTGACCGCGGTGATCGCCGACCCGACCATCGACGTCTACTTCGATGCCCAGGTGACCTCGCGCCGGGTGGAGGCGCTCTCGGCGGCCATCAAGGCCGGAAAGCATGTCTACACCGAGAAGCCCACTGCCGAAACACTCACTGAGGCAATCGAACTGGCGCGCATGGCAGAGAACGCCGGGGTGGTGGCCGGCGTGGTGCACGACAAGTTGTATCTGCCCGGTCTGGTCAAGCTGCGGCGGCTGGTCGACGAGGGGTTCTTCGGCCGCATCCTGTCGCTGCGTGGTGAATTCGGTTACTGGGTCTTCGAGGGCGATGGTCAGCCCGCGCAGCGGCCCAGCTGGAACTACCGCGCCGAAGACGGCGGCGGCATCGCCGTGGACATGTTCTGCCACTGGAACTACGTGCTCGAAGGACTCCTGGGTGCGGTCGAGTCGGTGACGGCGCGGGCAGTCACCCACATCCCGACCCGGTGGGACGAATCCGGCGCGCCGTATGCCGCCACCGCCGACGATGCCGCCTACGGCATCTTCGAGATCGCAGGCGGCATCATCGCCCAGATCAACTCGTCCTGGGCGGTCCGGGTCTACCGTGACGAGCTCGTCGAATTCCAGATCGACGGCACCCACGGCTCCGCGGTGGCCGGCCTGCGCAAATGTGTGGCCCAGCAACGGGCCCACACGCCGAAGCCGGTGTGGAACCCCGATCTGCCCGTCACCGAGAAGTTCCGTGACCAGTGGCTGGAGGTTCCGGCCAACGCGGACCTGGACAACGGGTTCAAACTCCAGTGGGAGGAGTTCCTGCGCGACGTGGTGGCGGGGCGGCCGCACCGGTTCGGGCTGCTCTCGGCCGCCCGCGGCGTGCAACTGGCCGAACTCGGGCTGCGCAGCTCAGCCGAAGGCCGTCGCCTCGAGGTGCCGGAGATCGTGCTGTGACCGCCACCATCGCACTGTCCCTGGAGCTCCCGATCGACGGCGAACTGCGCCGACACACAGTCGGTGCGCCTCGGGCGTGGACACACCCCGACGCGCCGATCACCTCCCGGATCGCTTATGCCGCAGCACATGTCATCCCGCGTCCGCTGGCCGACAACACCCCCGGGGTGCCGGCCGACCTGGATTGGGACACCACCATGGCCTACCGCCACGAGTTGTGGTCCTACGGTCTGGGCGTGGCCGAGGCCATGGACACCGCCCAGCGCGGCATGGGACTGGACTGGGCCGCCACCCGGGAACTGATCCGGCGCTCCGGTCGGGAGGCCGCAGGCACCGGTGGCCGACTGGCTTGCGGCGCGGGCACCGATCAGCTGAACCCGGCCGACGTCCCCTCCGGGGCGCGGGGACTGTCGGTGATCACCGACGCGTACCGCGAACAGATCGCCGTGGTGCGCGACGCCGGTGCCCGGGTGATCATCATGGCCTCCCGGACGCTGGCCGCAGTCGCCACCTCACCCGCGGACTACCTGCGCGTGTACGGCGACCTGTTGACCGACGCGGACCAGCCGGTGATCCTGCACTGGCTGGGCGACATGTTCGATCCCGCGCTGCGCGGCTACTGGGGTGACGCTGACATCGACGCCGCTACAACCACTTTCCGACAACTGATCGGCGAACACGCCGACAAGGTGGACGGCGTCAAGGTCTCGCTGTTGGATGCCGCCCACGAGATAGCCCTGCGGCGGGCCCTGCCCGCCGGGGTCCGGCTCTACACCGGTGACGACTTCAACTACCCGGAGCTCATCCTCGGTGACGAGCAGGGGTACTCCGATGCGCTGCTGGGCATCTTCGCCGCGATCTACCCCGCGGCGTCGACGGCGCTGCAGCACCTGGATGCCGGCGATCCCGCCACCGCACGCGACATCCTGGATTCCACGCAGGCGCTGGGGCGTCACATCTTCACCGCGCCGACATCGTTCTACAAGACCGGTGTCGCGTTCCTGGCCTGGCTGAACGGGCACCAGCCAGGGTTCTCCATGGTCGGCGGGCTCAGCAGTGGGCGGTCGGTGCAGCATCTGGTCCAGGCGTTCGTGCTCGCCGACCGGGCCGGGCTGTTGACCGATCCCGAACTGGCCGTGGCGCGGATGCGCGCATTCCTCACCGTGAACGGAGTGCACACGTGAGCGAGTTCTCGCGGTTGTCGTTGAACACGATGACGACCAAGACCCTCACCCTGCGGCAGGCGGTGCAGGCCTGTGCCGCCGCGGGGCTGCCTGCCATCGGGGTCTGGCGCGACCGGGTCGCCGAAGCCGGTCTGGACGCGGCCGACAAGCTGATCCGCGATCATGGGCTGCGCGTCTCCTCGTTGTGTCGAGGGGGCTTCCTGACCGGCGTTGCGGATGGCGCGGCCGCGCTGGACGACAACCGGCGCGCCATCGACGAGGCCGCCACTCTGGGAGCTCCGGAGCTGGTGATGGTGGTCGGCGGCGTCGTGGACCGCGATCTGCCCGGCGCCCGTGCCCGGGTGGCCGACCGGCTGGCCGAGCTGGTGCCGTATGCGGCCGCCCGCGACGTGCGGCTGGCGCTGGAACCCCTGCACCCGATGTTCTGCGCCGATCGGGCGGTGATCTCCACCCTGCGCCAGGCGCTGGACCTGGCGGCACCGTATCCCGCCGCCACCGTCGGCGTCGTCGTGGACACCTTCCACGTGTGGTGGGATCCCGACCTGGCCGAACAGGTTGCCGAAGCGGGCGCCCAAGGCCGCATCAGCTCCTATCAGGTGTGCGACTGGCTGGTTCCGATGGCCGCCGACCCGCTGTTGTCGCGCGGGATGATGGGCGACGGGGTGATCGATTTCGGTGCTGTGACCGCCCTGGTGGACGCCGCGGGCTACCGCGGGGACATCGAGGTCGAAATCTTCAACGAGGCGGTGTGGGCCACCGACGGCGCCATGGTGATCAACACGATGAAGCAGCGCTACCGCGACCTGGTGTTGCCCGCGTTGTCCTAGGGGCTACCGCACCTGGCTGCGACCGCGTTCGATGACGGACGCGCGGCTGGTGGCGATGTCGTCACCGGAGGTCGAGCGCATCCAGGCCCGGGCGGCTTCCGCCTCCAGCCACAGTGCGCCGTCGGTGTATGCGCCGTCGATGCGGTGATAGGACTCCAGCAGCGCACGCACCGCCTTCTGGTTGTTGCCGACGATCGACGCGGCCACCGCGCGGGCCGCGCCCAGCAGCTGATCGTGGGGCACCACCTCGGTGACCAGGCCTGCCCGCAGTGCGTCGGCCGCCGACAGGTAGTCACCGGTCAGGCTCATCCGCCGGGCCAGCCCCACGCCCACCTTCTGCGGCAACCGCACGCTCAGGCCCCAGGTCGGCAGCAGGCCCACCCGGGCGTGGGTGTCCGCGAAACGCGCCTGCTCCGAGGCGATCAGGATGTCGCAGTACAGGGCCAGTTCCAGACCGCCGGTGACGGCGGCGCCGTTGATGGCACCGATGACGGGCTTGGCCATCGCAGGCCACTTGGGCGAGATGTCCGGTAGCTCGGTGGTGTCGCCGAGTTCCTTGAGATCCAACCCCGCGCAGAACACCGGGTCGGCGCCGGTCACGATCACGACATCCACGGCGTCGTCGGCCTCGGCGTCGGCCAGTGCGGCGAAGAACTCGCGCCGCAACTGTGCCGAGAGCGCGTTACGCGCCTGCGGGCGGTTCAGTGTCAGAGTGCGAATGCGGTCCTCGGTGTCGATCAGCAGCACGTCGCTCATCGCTTCACCGTAGCGGGGCCGTTTTCGCGCCTATCGTGGAGGCATGTGCCGGAACATCACCGAGCTCCGCGGGCTCGATCCCGCAGCCACGCCCGAAGAGATCGAGGCGGCGGCGCGCCAGTACGTCCGCAAGGTCAGCGGCATCACGCGCCCTAACGAGGCCACGGCCGAGGCCTTCGAGACCGCCGTGAACGAGGTCGCCGCCACCACCGCACGGCTGCTGGGTGCGCTGCCGCCGCGCCGTCAGCCTCCCAAGACCGTGCCGCCGCTGCGCCGCCCCGAGGTCAGGGCGCGCATCGCCGACCGCATCAGATGACCGCCGCGCTCAAGGAGTGGTCGGCCGCTGTCCATGCGATGCTCGACGGTCGCCAGCGGGTGCTGCTCCGCAAGGGCGGCATCGGTGAGAAACGCTTCGAGGTGGCCGCACCGGAGTTCCTGTTGTTCCCCACCGTCGCGCACAGTCACGCCGAACGGGTCCGGCCCGAGCACCACGATCTGCTCGAACCCGCGCGTCCGGACAGCACCGACACCGAGGTGACCCTGCGGGCCGCAGCCCGCGTCGCGGCCGCCGTCGCCGTCAACCGCGTCGAAGGGCTTGCCGACATCGGCGACCTCCACATCTGGACCGAGGCCTCGGTCCAGGCGGACCGGCTGGACTTCCGTCCCAAGCACCGACTGACAGTTCTTGTGGTGCAGGTCTTTCCACTCATCGAACCGGTCCGGCTACCGCGGTTGCCCGAATACCGCGGGTGCACCAGCTGGGTGCAGGTTCCGTCGGCGCCGCAGTTGGGCGCAGCGGTACACGACGACGCCGCCACCGCGGACGTGATCCGGAGGGTGAGCGCCGCGGTGGCCTGAACCACAAACCGAATACTTTTGACGCCCCTTGCGTAAATACCTGTGTGATCATCGATTACCTCGCCTCGATCGGCGTCCGACACGTATTCGGTGTCGGCGGCGCGAACATCGAGGATCTCTACGACGCGGCACACCACCGCGCTGACGTCACCGCCGTCCTGGCCAAGCACGAGTTCTCCGCTGCGGCGATGGCCGACGGGTACAGCCGCTCCGGCGCCGGACTCGGCGTGGTGATGGCGACCTCGGGCGGGGGGTCGCTGAATCTGGTTGCCGGGCTCGGGGAGTCGCTGGCCAGCCGAATCCCCGTCCTGGCTCTGGTGGGTCAACCGCCCAGCACCGGGGACGGTCGCGGCAGCTTCCAGGACACCAGCGGACTCAACGGCTCGCTGGACGCGCATGCCCTCTTCTCGGCGGTCTCTCTGCACTGTGAACGCGTCGTCGACCCCGCCGATACATTGGCCGCTCTGGCACGTGCCGTCAGTGCGGCACGCACCGGTGGCCCCGCCGTTGTGCTCCTGCCCAAAGACATTCAGCAGACCCGCGCCGCATCCGGTACGCCGGCACCCCTGCCCGCGGTCCGATCGGGATCGGTTGACCTGCCTGATCTGGCCCGCGACCTCGGCGCGGCGTCCGGGGCCGTGACGATCCTCGCCGGCGCGCAGGTATGCCGCGACGACGCCCGGGCCGAGTTGGAACAGCTGCGCCTGGCACTGGGTGCACAGCTGGCCACGGAGCCCGACGCCAAGGACGCCGCGGGCACCGCGACGCTGGGCGTCACGGGTGTCATGGGGCATCCGTCGGTGCCCGACGCGGTGCGCCGCAGCGGGCTGTGCCTGCTGGTCGGGGCACCCCTGGCGGCCACAGCCCGCGCGGGGCTCGAGGACGCGCTGGCTCAGGTGCCCACCCTGTCGATCGGTGCTCAGATGCCGTATGTCCCGGCCGACCACACCCCCGCGCACGATTTGCGCACCGCATTGCGGGGGATCACATCGCTTCTGCCGCAGCCAGTTCCGGCCCCCGCCCCGCGCGCCGCGCCGCGCCGGCTTCGCACGCCCGCCCACCGGGGACCCGGGATCCGGTATCGGCAGGCGATGCGCGCATTGGACGAGGCGCTGCCCGACGGAGTGGACGTCGTGGTCGATGCGGGCAACACCGGCGCCGCGGCCGTCCACGACCTGCCGGTCCGCAGGGACGGGCGGTTCGTGCTGGCGCTCGGGATGGGCGGCATGGGATACAGCTTCGGAGCGGCGGTCGGTCACGCGTTCGGCCGGGGGCGGCGCACTGTGGTGATCGCCGGCGACGGGTCGTTCTTCATGCACGGCAGTGAGATCCACACCGCCCGCGAATACGGATTGCCGATCACCTTCGTCCTGCTGAACAACAACGCGCACGCCATGTGCGTCACCCGCGAGCAACTCTTCTTCCCGGATGACTACAGCTACAACCGGTTCCGGCCGAGTCATCTGGGCGCAGGCCTGGCAGCGATGTTCCCCGGGCTGCCCTCGGTCGACGTCTCCGAGATGGACCGGCTACCAGCTGCGCTCGCCGCGGCGCTGGCCGTGGACGGGCCAGCGGTGGTGAGCATCGAATGCTCCGCCGACGAGATCCCGCCGTTCGCCCCCTTCATCATCTGAACCACCACCACTGCAACACATCCGACACACCGAGGAGATCCATGACCACGTCACTGCCTGCGCTCGAGGACATCACCGGGCCACTGGAGGGCGTCACCAGAATCGAGACCAGCTCACGCTTGCAGGCCACCCCGGTCATCATGGAGATGATGCGTTCGGTCTATCCGCACGATCAGGTGTTCGGCCAGTACTGCACCGTCAACGAATACATCGACTGCCCACCTGACGAGCTCTTCGCCTACCTCTCCGACACCCGCAGTCTCGAAGAGTGGACCTACAGCCTGCGGGGTTTCACTCCGGTGGATTCCTCGGGCCTGTGGCTGGCCTATGACCGCCTGGGCGAAGAGACCGCAATCTACACCCGCACCGTCGCCAACGCCGACGCCCGCACGGTGGACTACCACTGTGCATGGGACCAGGGTGAGCACCTCTGGATGATCTACCTGATGCGGGTGGTCGACGCCCAGACGGTGTTGAACAAGCCCGGCTCGGTGGTGCTGTGGACCAACTGCCGCCACCCGTTCTACAACCACAACCCCTACCCGGAGACCGCCCCCGAGGGCCGTCCCGTCTGGGTCGGCGACTTCTGGGACATGTTCGGTCCCGGCCATCAGCTCGAGATGCAGAACCTGAAGGCCATCGCGGAGTACCGCCACCACAACGGCCTGCCCATCACCCCCGACTGGATGAAGTGAGGACCCCGATGAACACCGTGAGCCTGGTCGATGTGTCGACCTACCTGCCCCGAAACCGGGTCCCGGCAGACTATTACGCGCACTTCGCCGGCACCGACGACCTCCGGGAGAACCTGATGTTCCGGGCACCGGAATATCGTCACCACGCCGCCCCGGATCAGACCAACACCGACATGGTGGCCCGGGCCTGCGCCGGTCTGGTGTCACGCCACGGCTCAGACGTGCTCGCCGACGTCGACATCCTGCTCACCCACTCGCAGCTGCCGGACCTTCCGATCATGGGCGCGGGCGGCGAGATCGCCCACCGGCTCGGCATGAACCCCGAATGGATCATCGATGTCCACAACGGCGGTTGCGCCTCTTTCGTCCTGATGCTCAAGCTCGCCCGTCAGATGCTGGCCGCCGGTGCCGGCCGCACCGCCCTGATCGCCGTCTCACAGACCTGCGCGGGCAAGGTCTTCGACCAGACCGAGGTCCGCACCAAAGCGCAGTCGTCGGTTCCCGGCGACGGCGCCGCGGTGGGGCTCCTCGAGGTGTCCGACCGCTCACCCATCCTGGACGTGGAGTGCCGCTACTACGGCGAGCACGCCGGTGACATGACGCTGGCCGCTGACCCGCCCCGGCAGTGGTGGCAGGCGGGCACCGGGCAGGGATACGTCAGTTTCACCGAAGCCAAGATCACCCAGGTGCTGGCCCGGGGCAACAGATTGGTTCCCGAGGTGGCTTCGGCGGTCTGCGACCGCATCGGCGTCAAGTCGAGGGACCTCGATCTGCTCGTCACCAATCAGCCGAACCGGGTGTTCCTGCGAAACTGGAACGAGGCTCTGGAGGTGCCGCGGGAGCGTCACCGCGACACGTTCCACCAGTGCGGCAACCTCTTCGGCGTCGGGATCCCGGTCAACTTCGAGGCCGCCATCAACGACGGTCAGGTCACCGCCGGTGACACCGTGATGATGGCGGGCTTCGCCCACGCCGGTGACTTCGCCGGGGCGGCCGCCGTCCGCTGGGGAGGCCGGCCATGACCGGGGCGCTGCGCCTCGACCTCGGCCAGGACGAGCAGCCCATGCCTGTCGACCCGACGGCGTTGTCGCTCAACGAGAATCCGTTCCCGCCGTTGCCCAGTGTGCGCGAGGCGATCGACAACGCCGTGCGGGCTGCCAACCGTTATCCGGAGTTCCTGCCCGAGCGCCTCCGGCGGGTGATCGGGTCCCACATCGGCGTCGACGCGGGGCAGGTGGTGATCGGCGCCGGTGCGACGGGCGTGGCGATGCAGGTGCTCTCCGCAGTCACCAGCCCGGGTGATCAGATCGTGCTGAGCACACCGACGTTCGACGGCTATCCGATCCTGGCGAGGATGGCCCGCCTGAGCCCCGTGGTCATTTCCCTCGACCGGCGCGGACACCACGATCTGGACGCCATGGCCGACGCGGCCGCCGGCGCCAGGGTGGTGGTGCTGTGCCGGCCGCACAATCCCACCGGCACCCTCGAAACGCCCGCCGACGTCCACCGCTTTCTGCTGCGGGTGCCCGCGGAGACCGTCGTGCTGATCGACGAGGCCTACATCGAGTTCGTGGCGCGGCAGCTGCGCCTGGACACCCGGGTGATCATCGCACAGTTCCCGAACGTGGTTGTGGTGCGCACCTTCTCGAAGGCCTACGGGCTGGCCGGGATCCGGGTGGGATACGGCTTCTGCGCACCGGAGCTGGCCCGCACACTCTGGGCGATGCAGATGCCGTTCGGGACCGCCAGCACCGGGGTGGCCGCGGTCACGGCGTCCTACGCGGCCGAGGACCAGCTGCGGCGCCGGGTGGCTGCGGTGTCCGCCGAGCGGAACTTCCTGCGCTCGCAGCTCAGCAATCTGGGAGTCGTCAGCACCAGTTCACACGCCAACTTCCTCTACCTGCCCCGGCGCGACATACCGTGGCCAGAGGTCTTCGCCGACAGCGGACTGCGGGTGCGGTCCTACGGCGACGGTGGGGTCCGGATCACCGTCGGTGAGCGCACGTCCAGCCGCGCTGTGCTGCGGGCGGTGCGAGCAGTTGCGCAGTAGCGCGGACAACACGAGGGAGGCACCGGTTTCGGTGCCTCCCTCGTGTTGTTGTGTCAGCAGCCGACGGCTTCGATGATGGAGACATGGCTGGCGGTCGGGATCAGCCGGTTCAGCCGGAAACCGTGAGTGCCCAGCAGCTTCTCGTATTCTGCGGCGGTGCGCTCGCGGCCGCCCGCGAAGATCAACATGTCGAGGTCCAGGAATTTGCCCAGGTGCGGCCGATTACCGGCAGGCAGCACCGCCTCGATGACCAGCAGCCTGGCCCCGGGTGCCATGGCGGCGCGCACCCGGCCCAGGATCCGGCCGGCGTCGGCGTCGTCCCAGTCGTGCAGGATGTGCTTGAGTACGTAGACATCACCGCCGTGGGGCACCGTGTCGAAGAACGAGCCGGTGCGCACCTCGCTGCGGTCACCGAGCCCCTCGGCCCGGAGATGGGCGCGACCTTCGGTTTCGGTGCCGGCCAGGTCGAACAGCACTCCGCGGGTCAGGGGAGCGGCGCGCAGGATCGCCGAGAGCAGCCTGCCGTTGCCGCCGCCGATGTCCACCACCGTGCCGGCATCGGTGAAGTCGTAGGCCGCCAGCAGCGGCGGGGTCACCAGTGCGCTGGTACACGTCATCGCATCGTTGAAGACCTGTGCGACGTCGGGCTCGTGCTCGAGGCACTCGAACAGTGGCATCCCGTATGCCGCTTGAAGACTGGAGTCACCGGTGCGCACCGACTCGGCGAGACGGCCCCAGTGTTCCCAGTACAACGGGTGGCTGAGCATCAGCAGCAGCGGCCGCACCGACATCGGCGAATCACTGCGCAGTGCCTGTGCGGTGGCGGTCAGCTGGTAGGTCCCGTCACGGCGACGGGTGAAGACCGACTGCATGGTCAGGGCCCGCAGCAGCCGCTCCGTCGCGCCGGGATGGGTTCCGATGCGCGCGGCGATCGCCTCGGCGGTCAGCGGGCCGTCGGCCAGGGTATCGGCGATGCCGAGCTGCGCCGCGGCGTAGATCGTCTGGGCGCCGGCGACGCTTCCCATGGTGGCGTCCAGGATTCCGACCGGTGGCGGCACGGATTTCAGGTTGGCCTTACGCAGCCCGTTGCGGACCGCTTCGACCGAGCGGGCCAGCCATACCGGCGGCACTCGGCGAACAGCCCTGTCGGAGAAAGTCATCGGGAGATCCTTCGCGTGTTGGGGGTGATCGTGCCGGGTCCTGGTGCACGGGCCTCGTCGCCCATGCCGAGGCGCCGGCGCAGTGTCATCAAGCTCGTGGGCGCCCACCAGTTCCACCGGCCCAGCAGGTGGATGAAAACGGGCACCAGGATCATCCGCACCAGCGTCGCGTCCACCAATACCGCCACGGTCAGTCCGAGGCCGAACATGCGGAGGAAAGACACCTCCGCGGTGGTGAGCGCGGCGAAGGAAATGGACATCAGCAGTGCGGCTGCCGTGATCACCCGGCCGGTGTGGGCCAGCCCCAGTGCCACACTCTCGTCGTTGTCGGCCCGGGTTCTGCCGCTGACGAGCCAGAATTCGCGGATCCGTGAGACCAGGAACACCTCGTAGTCCATGGAGAGCCCGAATGCAATGCAGAACAACAACACCGGAATGTTGGCCACCAGCGTGCCGGTGGATGTGGTGCCCAGGGCCCCCAGGTGGCCGTCCTGGAAGATCCACACCAGCGCCCCGAAGGTGGCCGACAGCGACAAGACGTTGAGCACCAGCGCCTTCACCGGCAAGACGACGCTGCCGGTCAGCAGGAACAGCAGCGTCAGCGTGACCACCGCGATGAGCCCGAGGACCCAGGGCAGATGCGCGGTGATGGCCGCGACACTGTCGCGGTTCACCTGGGCGACACCGGCCAGCTCCACGGTCCGCCCGGCCGGGCCCGCCACGGCGTGCAACCGGTCGAGTTGGCGCTCGGAGGCCTCGGAGAACAGCGGTGCGGTGCTGTCGACGGTGAGGTACACACTGTCGGCGCTCTTCCCGGCGGGGGCGGCCGGTGGCCCGGCCCGGACACCGGTGACGAAGGTCGCGGTGGTGGTGGTCACGGCTGCCACGTCCGGGACCAGCGACAGGTCGACGGCATACCGGTCGACGTCCGCCGGTGTGACACCGCGGGCCTCGGTGATCACGACGGTCACCGGGTTGCTGATGGGGGATTGGGTGCGCAGTTGGTCGCCGACCTGGTGTGCCGACGCCGAGGCCGGGAGCACGCGGTCGTCGGGGAAACCCCATCGGACACCGGCGAAAGGGGCGCCGACCAGCATCAGCACCGCGACCGCCGTGATGCCCAGGACGATGGCGTGGCGCATGGCGAAGCGTGCGCTGCGGTACCAGAACCGGTCACCGACGCGGCCCGGTGCTGCGGGGTTCAGCCGCAGGGCGCGGCGCACCGGGGTACGCACGTCGAAGCGGTCCAGTCGTGGGCCCAGCAGAACCAGTGCCGCGGGCGTGACGACGATCGCCGCGAGCGCGGCGAAGAACACGGTGGCAACTCCGGCGTAGGCCAACGACTTCAGCACCTGCATGGGGAACAGCGCCATCGCCGCCATCGACAACACCACCGTGACCGCGGAGAAGATGACGGTGTGTCCCGCGGTGGCCATGGTGCGCACCAGCGCGCGTTGTGGGATCTGGCCGTCAGCGAGCTCATCGCGGTAGCGGCTGACGATCAGCAGCGTGTAGTCGATGGCGAGTGCGAAACCCAGAGCGGTGCAGAGGTTCAACGCGAGGACGGAGACATCGGTGACCAGCGCGAGCAGCCGCAGCACCGCCATCGATGCCACGATGCACAACGCCCCGACGGCGATCGGAACCGCTGCCGCCAGCAGACCTCCGAAAACCCACACCAGCACCACGGAGCTCACCGGCAGGGCGACGAGTTCCATCATCACCAGGTCACGCTGGGTCTGTTCGTTGATCTGGGCGTATACCAGGGCGGACCCGCCGGCGCGTACCGTGACGTCCGGCGGGAGGGGAGCCAGCGCGGAATCGATCGAATCCGCCAGCTGCCGAGCATGTTCGGGGGCGTCGGTGTCGTCGCCGTCGATCTCGGCGATGATCACCCCGGTCCGGGGCGAGACCACCGAGAGCACGTCGGGGCTGGTGTCCAGCAGCCGGCTGACGGTCAGTGCGGTATCCCGGGTGGTCGTGCTGTCGGCGGCGCCGGTCACGGTCATGATCAGTTGCATGTCGCTGCGGCCGAACGTGTCGCGCAGCAGCTCACCGGCGCGCGCCGATTCCGAGTCCGGATCCTCGAATCCGCCGCTGGACAGACTGTTCGCCGCGGGGATCCCGAAGATCGCCGCGGCGGCCATCACCAGTGCGACAAGTGCGATGACGCGCCGGGGAGCGGTGAGCGCCAGCGTGGCGGATCGGTGCAGCACACCTTCAACAACGGGTGCGGCGACCGATTGCTTCGCCGGTGGCTCAGTGCGGCAACCGGTCGGCGCGGGCGATCACCAACGGTTCCGGTGCCGTCAACCGCCATGCCTCGAAGGTCAGCTCGGCCAGCTCGTCGCGCCGCACTTTGTTCAGGTGCACCACCACCCACCCGAAATCACCCGAGGTGAACTGGATTTCGAACGTCGCCGGCCGCTCGGCCACCAGAGCCAGCTGTTCGGCGATGGTCTGGCGCAGTCCGACGGTGCTGGTCTGCGGCCACAGGTAGGCGAAGGTCTTCGCCGACACCGTGAACTTGGCGTAGTTGCGGTGGTTGCTGCGGGCGACCTCGTCGAGCTGACCCACCAGGTCGGTGAAGTCCTCGATGGTGCAGCGGGCGCGCCGGGCCATGGGTCAGGGGAGGGTCGGTTCGGCGGGCAGCGACACCCGCGACGGGCGTAGCTGCAGGGTGTGCGTGGCGGCCGCAGTGGTGCCGGAACCCACGTTGCGGGCGAACCGCGGGACCCAGCCGCCGGCGACGAGCAACCGGATGGCCGAGCCTGGCGCGAACCGGTGCGCGATCGGGTCGAGGTCGACCGTCACCCGCTGTGATCCCTGCGACGCATCGAGGCGCACGTAACCGTCGCTGACATTGCGGGAGCGGCCCTTGGCGTCCACCTCGCTGATCCGGACGAAGAGATCGACGTGCGCGAGGTCGGCACTGTGCTCGATCTCGGCGACCGGGGTGCCGATCACCACCAGCTCGGACTCCAGCGTGGGCCCGGTGAAGGTCGCCACGTCGCAGCGGCGGGCCAGGCGGTCGTCGCGGCGGCGCCCGCTGCTGGCGGAGAGCAACCGTCCACCGATCGTCGGGGTGGGGTCGCGCGGATCGAAGGTGAACTGCGCGGCGGCTGTGTCGTCGGGTTCCGGTTGGTCCGACAGTCGGCCACCGGCGCGCAGATGCAGCACCGCAGGGGACAGCGCCGGTGGCCAGTCGGGCAGCTCGCGCCACCCGCCGCCACCGGTCACGCAGATGCGCACCGGGCTGCGCGGCGACTCCGGGCGGCCGCCGACGTGGCTGTTCAACCATTGCAGCGATTCCCGCAGTACCGGCCCGGCGGCCTTGCCCACCATGTGTGAGTGCGTCCACGGGCCCACGGTCAGAGCCACGTCGACGTCGCGGTCGCGCAGTGCCCGGTACTGCGCCAGGGTCTGCTCGAGGAACAGGTCCTGCCAGCCTCCGATGACCAGCACCGGCACCCGGGATTCGTCCAGGGCCCGCGGCCAGCGGTACCGGTCCCAGAACTCGTCGGCCGGGTCCGGGTGGTCCACCCAGGACTCCCACCACGGGGCGCCGTCGCCGAGGAGCCGGCGTCCGGCCGGCCCCGTCGGGACCTCGGCGACGGCCCGCGCCACGGTGCGCCGGGCCCCCAGCTGGCGCACCAGTGATCGCAGCCGGTTGGGATCCTCCTGGTTGGCCACCAGATAGCTCCAGCCCAGGAAGTCGTTGGCCGCGAACGACCCGGTGCCCCAGGTGGTGGCGGCGAAGTCGTGGGGGCCCACCACGATGACCGCGGCGGACATCTCCGGCGGCGGATCCTGCAGCAGCGCCCACTGGGTGGCACCGAGGTAGGACAGCCCGACAGTGCCGAAGGATCCGGTGAACCAGGGCTGTTCGCGCAACCAGGCGGCAGTGTCGGCGCCGTCGGCCGCCTCGTCGACCACCGGGTCGAACTCTCCGCCGGATCCGAAGGTGCCGCGCACGCTCTGCAGGATCACGTGGTAGCCGCGGGCCGCGTACACCGCCGCATAGAGGGCGGTGAACGGCCAGCGTCTGCCGTAGGGGCCGCGCACCAGCAGGGTGCCGATCGGGGTGGCGGGTGCGTAGTGGTCGGCCAGCAGTGTCACCCCGTCCCGCATCGGGATCGGGATCCCGCGGGTCACCTGGTACGACGTGCTGGGCGGCGGAGTGCCCGCAACGCGGCTGAGTGCGGAACCGAACAGGCGGGCCAGGCGAGTCACCGCACCGAGGCTAGCGCGCGCCCGGTAAGTCAGTAGACGTAGTGCGGGGCCAATTCGTTGGCCCGGCGCATGTTCTCCGCCATGCAGTCGACGTCCGGTTCGGAGTAGATGGGGGAGTAGAACAGGGACTGCTGGATCAGCCCATAGCTGGTCTTGAAGGCCACCATGCAGGTGAACCACCAGCGGTTGTTCCAGTCGGTGGGCTTCATGATCCAGTACTGCGCGGCCCGGTGCCCGGCGATGTCGAGTTCCACGGCATCCGGCGGCAAGGTCTGTTCGAAGCTGCGCCAGACCACCGCTTCGACGGCCATCTGATAGTTGCCCGCATCCAGCTTGCAGCGGTTGATGGTCTCGATCTCAGGTGGGGTGAACGCCAGACCGATGGTGTCGAGAACGTCGATCGGCAGGTCGCGGCACGGTTCGAAGGGGGAGGGGTCGGTGGTCTCGAGTACCGGCCACTTGATGGTGGTGGTGGCCAGCGGGTACGGCGCGCCGGTACCGCGCAATGCCACATCGGTGGCGATGGGAGCGGGTGCGGGGTTGCCGACCATGATGACCACCGCGGCGAACACGGCGCCCAGTGCTGCGAGCAACCGCATCCTGGTGAGCATCCCATCCCCTTCTTTCGACGAGCGTTGAGTGTACAAGTCGCCGTGAGAACCTGTTCTAGTTTCGCGTGCGGGGGCGTCGGCGTTACGGCCACCCGGGCGACTTCATTAGGCTGGAGCGTTGTGTCGACCCATGACCTGCCAAGCCGCAACCGGCCGACCCTGTGGGCGATCAGCGACCTGCACACCGGACACACCGGCAACAAGCCGGTCACCGAGTCGTTGTACCCGTCCTCCCCGGATGACTGGCTGATCGTCGCCGGCGATGTCGCCGAGCGCACCGACGACATCCGGTGGTCGCTGGATCTGCTGCGCAAGCGGTTCGCCAAGGTGATCTGGGTGCCCGGCAACCACGAGCTGTGGACCACCGGTAAAGACCCGATGCAGGTGTTCGGCCGTGCCCGCTACGACTACCTGGTGCAGATGTGCGACGAGATGGGCATCGTCACCCCGGAGCACCCGTTCCCGGTGTGGACCGACGAGGGTGGCCCGGCCACCATCGTGCCGATGTTCGTGTTGTACGACTACACGTTCCTGCCCGCCGGCGCGGCCACCAAGAGCGAGGGCCTGGCGATCGCGCGCGAGAACAACGTGGTGGCCACCGACGAGTTCCTGATGTCCAGCGAGCCCTACGCCACCAAGGACGCCTGGTGTCGAGACCGGTTGGCGCACACCAGGAAGCGGCTCGAGGACCTGGACTGGATGACCCCCACGGTGCTGGTGAACCACTTCCCGCTGGTGCGCGAGCCCTGCGACGTGTTGTTCTACCCCGAGTTCGCGCTGTGGTGCGGCACCACCGAGACCAGGGACTGGCACACCCGCTACAACGCGCTGTGCTCGGTGTACGGGCATCTGCACATCCCCCGCACCACCTGGTATGACGGCGTCCGCTTCGAAGAGGTGTCGGTGGGTTACCCGCGGGAATGGCGGCGCCGCAAGCCGTATCGCTGGTTGCGCCAGATCCTGCCCGACCCCAGGTACGCGCCGGGGTACCTCAACGACTTCGGCGGGCACTTCGAGATCACCCCCGAGATGAAGGCGCAGTCCGAACAGCTGCGCGAACGTCTGCGCACTAGGAAGTCATGACCAAACTGCTCGATGTGGTGGTGCCGGAGACGGTCCGCTCCGCCGAGGTCTACGCCGACCCCCCTGATCTGCAGCCGCTGCCCGAGGAGGCGCCGCTGGTGGCCAAATCGGTGGCCAAGCGGCGCAACGAGTTCGTCACGGTGCGCCACTGCGCCCGGCTGGCACTGGCCGAGCTCGGCGAACCCGAGGTGCCGATCCTCAAGGGAGACAAGGGCGAACCCTGCTGGCCCGACGGGGTGGTGGGTAGCCTGACCCACTGCACGGGTTACCGCGGCGCGGTCGTGGCGCACCGTAGCGCGGTGCGCTCGCTGGGCATCGACGCCGAGCCGCACGACGTGCTGCCCGACGGGGTGCTGGGCGCCATCAGCCTGCCGGTCGAGCGCGCCGAGATCTCCCTGCTACGCGGTGGACTGCACTGGGATCGAATCCTGTTCTGCGCCAAGGAGGCCACCTACAAGGCCTGGTTTCCGCTGACCCACCGCTGGTTGGGTTTCGAGGACGCCCACATCACGTTCGCGGTGGACGGCCCGGGGCACACCGGTAGCTTCGAGTCCGAGATCCTGATCGACCCGGCGGCCGAGCGCGGGCCTCCCGTGGCCCGGCTGCGCGGCCGGTGGTCGGTGGCGGGCGGCCTGGTGTTGACGGCGATCACCCTGTGACAGCGCCTCCGGAACCCGGCATCGTCGTGGTGGACAAGCCGGGCGGGATGACCAGCCACGACGTGGTGAGCCGGTGCCGGCGCATCTTCGGTACCCGCAAGGTGGGGCACGCGGGAACGCTGGACCCGATGGCCACCGGCGTGCTGGTGATCGGAATCGAGCGGGCCACCAAGCTCCTGGGGCTGGTGGCCGGCGAGTCCAAGACCTACCTCGGCACCATCCGGCTGGGTCAGTCCACGTCCACCGATGACGCCGAAGGTGAAGTGCTGCAGTCTGTTCCGGCAGATCTGCTCGCCGACGACCAGTTGCACGCCGAGATCGCCGCGCTGCGCGGCACCATCGAGCAGGTGCCATCGACCGTCAGCGCCATCAAGGTGGCAGGCAAACGCGCCTACCAACTTGCCCGCGACGGCGAGACGGTGGAACTGGCCGCGCGGACGGTGACCATCGACCGGTTCGACGTCCTCGACATCCGGCGCACCCCGGGCCGCATCGATCTGGATGTGGTGGTGGACTGCTCGTCGGGCACCTACATCCGCGCGCTGGCCCGCGACATCGGTGCCGCGCTGGGCGTCGGCGGGCACCTGAGCGCCCTGCGCCGCACCCGGGTGGGTGGGTTCGGCTTGGCCCAGGCCCGCACGCTGGACCAGCTCGCCGACGTCCCGCACCTGAGTTACTCGCTGGATCAGGCGTGCCTGCAGGCGTTTCCGCGCCACGATCTCAGCGATGACGAGGCAGTGGCGGTCAGTCACGGAAAGCCGTTGCCGGCAACGGGACTCGACGGGATCTACGCCGCGGTGGCTCCGGACGGGCGGGTGATGGCTCTGCTGCGCGACAGCGGCCGTCGCACCACGTCGGTGGTGGTCATCCGGCCGTCCACGCTATAGCTCAGGTGCACC
This sequence comes from Mycolicibacterium tokaiense, assembly GCF_010725885.1. Lineage (NCBI taxonomy): Bacteria > Bacillati > Actinomycetota > Actinomycetes > Mycobacteriales > Mycobacteriaceae > Mycobacterium > Mycolicibacterium tokaiense. Next base: position 4,208,919 of record NZ_AP022600.1, read on the forward strand.
GGACGATGAAGATCGACTGAGCGGCGGGGCTGCCGAGCTCAACGGTGCGTTCGCCGCCGTCCCCGTCGCGGATCGACACCGACACCGTGCCGGCGAAATCCCGGCGCGCCAGCACCGACACGTGGGCGTCCAGGGCGATGCCCACATCGTCGAAGTACCGCAGCATCTCCGGATCGGAGTCGCTGATCCGGGCCACAGCGCCGTGGTCCCCGTCGCGGCATTCCGACAGCGGCTGCGCGGGCGGCGTGGGCACCTGACCGTCCGATCCCGGGATGGGGTCGCCGTGCGGGTCGCGCTGCGGGTAGCCCAGCTTGGCGTCGATGCGCGCCATCATCAGGTCGGAGACGGCGTGTTCCAGGATCTCGGCCTCGTCGTGCACCTCGTCCCAGCTGTAGCCGAGTTCGCTGACCAGGAACGTCTCCAGCAGCCGGTGCCTGCGCACCACCGACACCGCAGCCCGGCGGCCTCGTTCGGTGAGCGTCACCGCACCGTACTTCTCGTGGTCCACCAGGCCCTGATCGGCCAGCTTGCGGATGGACTCCGACGCAGTGCTGGCCGACACGCCGATGCGTTCGGCCAGCATCTTCGTGCTGACCTTGTCGTGTGACCACTCCTGCGCCGTCCAGATGGTCTTGAGGTAATCCTGGGCCACTGTCGAGAGGTCGGGGGTCCCGGTCTCGGGGCTCACGTCCGGCGTCACACCCGAAAGTTTAGGCATCCTTCACCTGTCGTGGGACTCCAGAGGCGCCGGCCCGGGCCGGGCACCGTAGGCTGGGCGCGTGTTGCGGTGGCGGGGACAAGACGAGATTCCCTCTGACTGGGGCAGGTGTGTTCTCACCATCGGCGTGTTCGACGGGGTACACCGGGGGCACGCCGAGCTGATCGCGCGTGCGGTCAAGTCGGCGCGGGCGCGGGGAGTGCCCGCAGTGCTGATGACCTTCGACCCGCACCCGATGGAAGTGGTGTTCCCGGGCAGCCACCCCGCGCAGCTCACCACACTGACCCGGCGCGCCGAACTCGCCGAGCAACTCGGTATCGACGTCTTCCTGGTGATGCCGTTCACCACCGACTTCATGAAACTCACCCCCGAGCGCTACATCCACGAACTGCTCGTCGAGCGGCTCCATGTGGTCGAGGTGGTGGTGGGGGAGAACTTCACGTTCGGCAAGAAGGCCGCCGGCGACGTCGCGCAGCTGCGCAAGGCCGGCGAACGCCTCGGCTTCGCCGTGGAGGGGATGTCGCTGGTGGCCGACCAGCATTCGACCGAGACGGTGACCTTCTCATCGACCTACATCCGCTCCTGCGTGGACGCCGGTGACGTGGTGGCCGCCACCGAAGCGCTGGGACGCCCGCACCGCGTCGAGGGTGTGGTGGTGCGCGGTGACGGCCGCGGCAAGGTGCTCGGCTTCCCGACCGCCAACGTGGCGCCGCCGATGTACTCGGCCATCCCGGCCGACGGCGTGTACGCCGCGTGGTTCACGGTCCTCGGTCACGGCCCCGTGATGGGCACCGTCATCCCGGGCGAGCGGTACGAGGCCGCGGTGTCGGTGGGCACCAACCCCACCTTCTCCGGACGCACCCGCACGGTTGAGGCCTTCGTGCTCGACACCGCGGCCGACCTCTACGGCCAGCACGTGGCCGTCGATTTCGTCTCCCGCATCCGCGGGCAGGAGAAGTTCGAGGACGTCGACGACCTGGTCACCACCATGAAGCGCGATGTCGAGAAGACCAGGGCGATCCTCGCCGATTCTGTCTGAGCAGGGTCTCGCTGCTAAGCTCTGCGGCGGTATCCACCCGTGCTGCAGTTCGCGGCGGCCGGGGTTGTCGTTCCTACGCGGACCGTGAGAAAAGAGTGACATCGTGGCGCTTACCGCCGAGCAGAAAAAAGAGATCCTGGGCCAGTACGGTCTGCATGACACCGACACCGGTTCCCCCGAGGCGCAGGTCGCACTGCTGACCAAGCGCATCTCGGATCTCACCGAACACCTCAAGCAGCACAAGCACGATCACCACTCGCGGCGCGGTCTGCTGCTGCTGGTGGGTCGTCGTCGCCGGCTGCTGAAGTACGTTGCCCAGGTCGACGTCGCGCGCTACCGCTCGCTGATCGAGCGTTTGGGCCTGCGTCGCTGACGCAGACACTCCGCACCCGCCACCGTGCCGCGCACGGTGGCGGGTTTTGTGGTGCCTGCACAGATTCTCGAACCCTGCAAGTCGGGGTGTAGAGTAGGGCTGTTCTGCGCCGGTCAGCCGGCGCAGGCGGCAGGTACGAGACGCACACCGCGTCGCCGTTCCGGCTCGTCATGATCGACCCATCCAGGTGGGCGGTCTTCGGTAGTGGCTGCCGGGCTCCTCAAGGAGAGCCCGACAGCTTCGATCGACGGCCGTAGCCACTGGGGTTGACGCGTGACGACGCGAAACCATGTGAAGAAACAACCCAGGAAGGCCCAGACGGTCCTCTATGTCTGCAGCTGAAATTGACGAAGGCGTGTTCGAAGCCACCGCCGTCATCGACAACGGGAGCTTCGGCACCCGCACCATCCGATTCGAGACCGGCAGGCTGGCCCAGCAGGCCGCCGGCGCCGTCGTTGCCTACCTCGACGACGAGACCATGCTGCTGAGCGCCACCACCGCCAGCAAGACCCCCAAAGACCACTTCGATTTCTTCCCCTTGACCATCGACGTCGAGGAGCGGATGTACGCCGCGGGGCGCATCCCCGGATCCTTCTTCCGCCGTGAAGGCCGCCCCTCCACCGACGCGATCCTGACCTGCCGTCTGATCGACCGGCCGCTGCGCCCGACGTTCATCTCGGGTCTGCGCAACGAGATCCAGGTCGTGGTCACGGTCCTGAGCCTCGACCCCAAGGACCTGTACGACGTGCTGGCGATCAATGCCGCGTCGGCATCCACCCAGATCTCCGGTCTGCCGTTCTCCGGCCCGGTCGGCGGCGTCCGCGTCGCGCTCATCGAAGGCCAGTGGGTCGCCTTTCCGACGGTCGAGCAGCTCGAGAACGCGGTGTTCGACATGGTGGTCGCCGGGCGTAAGGCCGGCGATGACGTCGCGATCATGATGGTCGAGGCCGAAGCCACCGACAACGTGATCGACCTGATCGCCGCCGGTGCCGGTGCCCCCACCGAAACCGTTGTGGCCGAGGGCCTCGAGGCCGCCAAGCCGTTCATCGCCACCCTGTGCGACGCCCAGCAGGCGCTCCATGAGGCCGCCGGTAAGGCGACCGCCGAGTACCCGGTGTTCCCGGACTACCAGGACGACGTGTACTACGCGGTGGCCTCGGTGGCCACCGATGAGCTGTCCAAGGCCCTGCAGATCGCCGGCAAGGCCGAGCGGGACGACCGCACCAACGAGATCAAGGCCGAGGTCCTCGAGCGCCTCGGCGAGCAGTTCGCCGGCCGCGAGAAGGAGATCGGCGCTGCCTACCGGTCACTGACCAAGAAGCTGGTGCGCCAGCGCATCCTGACCGACCACTTCCGCATCGACGGCCGTGGGGTCACCGACATCCGCGCGCTGTCGGCCGAGGTGGCCATCATCCCCCGCGCGCACGGCAGCGCGCTGTTCGAGCGCGGCGAGACCCAGATCATGGGCGTCACCACCCTCGACATGGTCAAGATGGCCCAGCAGATCGATTCGCTGGGACCGGAGACGTCCAAGCGCTACATGCACCACTACAACTTCCCGCCGTTCTCGACCGGTGAGACCGGCCGCGTCGGCTCGCCCAAGCGCCGCGAGATCGGCCACGGAGCGCTGGCCGAGCGGGCCCTGATGCCCGTGCTGCCCAGCGTCGAGGAGTTCCCCTACGCCATCCGCCAGGTGTCGGAAGCGTTGGGCTCCAACGGTTCCACCTCGATGGGCTCGGTGTGTGCCTCCACCCTGTCGCTGCTGAACGCCGGTGTGCCGCTCAAGGCTCCGGTGGCCGGTATCGCGATGGGTCTGGTCTCCGATGATGTCGAGGTCGACGGCAAGACCGAGCGTCGTTTCGTCACGCTGACCGACATCCTCGGCGCCGAGGATGCCTTCGGCGACATGGACTTCAAGTGTGCAGGTACCAAGGATTTCGTCACCGCCCTGCAGCTCGACACCAAGCTCGACGGCATCCCCTCCCAGGTGCTCGCGGGCGCCCTGGCCCAGGCCAAGGACGCGCGCATCACCATCCTCGAGGTCATGGCCGAGGCCATCGACGCGCCGGACGAGATGAGCCCGTACGCGCCGCGGATCACCACCATCAAGGTGCCCGTGGACAAGATCGGCGAGGTCATCGGGCCCAAGGGCAAGATGATCAACTCGATCACCGAGGAGACCGGCGCCCAGATCTCCATCGAGGACGACGGCACGGTGTTCGTCGGTGCGGCCGACGGCCCGTCGGCGCAGGCGGCGATCGACAAGATCAACGCCATCGCCAACCCGCAGCTGCCCAAGGTGGGCGAGCGCTTCCTGGGCACCGTGGTGAAGACCACCGACTTCGGTGCCTTCGTCTCGCTGCTGCCGGGTCGCGATGGGCTGGTGCACATCAGCAAGCTGGGCCGCGGCAAGCGGATCGCCAAGGTCGAGGACGTGGCCAAGGTGGGCGACAAGCTCCGCGTGGAGATCGCCGACATCGACAACCGCGGCAAGATCTCGCTGGTCCTGGTGGCCGAGGATGAGACTGCTGCGGAAGGAAACGGAACGGGTGCAACCGATTCCGCACCTGCCGATGCTGCGACCACCAGTTCGTAACAACGGAGAGTCCGTCGCGGAGGCCACCGGGGTTCGGCGTACCACGCTGCCCGGTGGTCTCCGCGTCGTCACCGAATTCGTCCCGTCCGTGCGCTCGGCGTCGGTCGGGGTGTGGGTCGGTGTCGGGTCCCGCGACGAGGGGCCGACGGTCGCAGGTGCGGCCCATTTCCTGGAACACCTGCTGTTCAAGTCCACGCCCACCCGGTCCGCGGTGGACATCGCGCAGTCGGTGGATGCCGTCGGCGGGGAGCTGAACGCTTTCACGGCCAAGGAGCACACCTGCTACTACGCCCACGTCCTGGACAACGACCTGTCCCTGGCCGTGGACCTGGTGGCCGATGTGGTGCTCAACGGGCGTTGCGCGCCTGAGGATGTCGAGCTCGAGCGTGACGTCGTGCTCGAGGAGATCGCCATGCGCGACGACGATCCCGAGGATGCGCTGGGAGATGTGTTCTTGGCGGCCATGTTCGGTCGCCATCCCGTGGGGCGCCCGGTGATCGGCAGCGTCGAATCCATCGAGGCGATGACCCGCGCCCAGCTGCACTCCTTCCACGTGCGGCGGTACACCCCGGAGCGCATGGTGGTGGCGGTGGCGGGCAACATCGACCACGACGAGGTGGTGGCGCTGGTGCGCGAGCACTTCGGCCCGCACCTGGTGACCGGTAAGGAGCCCCAGCAGCATCGCAAGGGCACGGGCCGGGTCGGGGGTTATCCGAACCTGCAAGTGGTGCAACGAGATTCAGAACAGACTCACATGCTTCTCGGGGTGCGTACCCCCGGTCGGTACTGGGAGCACCGCTGGGCGCTGACGGTGCTCAACACCGCGCTCGGCGGCGGGCTGAGTTCTCGCCTGTTCCAGCAGATTCGCGAGTCGCGCGGGTTGGCCTACTCGGTGTACTCCTCGGTGGACACCTTCTCCGACAGTGGGGCGCTGTCGGTGTATGCCGGATGTTTGCCGGAACGCTTCGACGAGGTGGTGGCCGTCACCGCCGACGTGCTCGAGGTGGTTGCGCGCGACGGGATCACCGAGAACGAGTGCCGCATCGCCAAGGGCTCGCTGCGCGGCGGAATGGTGCTCGGACTAGAAGATTCCGCGTCCCGGATGCACCGGTTGGGCCGTGGTGAGCTGAACTACGGGCGTCATCGCAGTCTCTCGGAGAGCTTGGAGCAGATCGACGCAGTGACACTGGAAGAGGTGAACGCGGTGGCGCGGTCTTTGCTGACCAAGCAGTTCGGCGCCGCGGTACTGGGTTCCGGCGTCACCAAACGGACTCTGCCGCAACGTCTTCGACGCATCACAGGCTGACGTGTAGCGTGGCGGTCATGCATCGACTGTCGCGGAGAAACGTCCTGGCCGGAGGCCTCACCCTGACGGCGATGGCCGCGCTGAGTGCACCTCTGGCGCGCGCCGAGGCGGCCCCGGCAGCCGAGCGGCTGGCCGAACTGGAGCGGCGCCACAACGCGATGGTGGGGCTGTACGCCGTCGACCTGCAGACCGGGCGGACGTTGGTACACCGCGAGAACGAGCGGTTTGCGGTGTGTTCGACGTTCAAGGCCTATCTGGCTGCCCGCACGTTGCAGGCGGCGGCGCGTGGTGAATTCGCGATGACCGACACCGTGACCGTCCGCGCCGAAGACCTGCTGCCGAATTCACCGGTCACCGAGACCCGGGTCGGACACACCATCACGCTGGCCGAGCTGTGCGCGGCCGTGCTGCAGGTCAGCGACAACGCCGGCGCCAACTACCTGTTGCACCAGATCGGCGGTCCGCCGGCCATCACGGAATTCGCCCGCAGCATCGGCGATCAGGAGACCCGGCTCGATCGCTGGGAGACCGAGTTGAACTCCGCGGTGCCCGGGGATCCGCGCGACACCAGCACCCCGACAGCGCTGGGCAACGGTTTCCGGGCGCTGATCACCGGGGATGCCCTCGAGCCGCAGGCCCGCACGCAACTGATGGACTGGATGCTGGCCAACACCACGTCGAGCCTGCGCCCGGGGCTACCAGCTGACTGGACGTTCGCCGACAAGACCGGCAGCGGCGATTACGGCACCACCAACGACATCGGCGTGGCCTTCGGTCCCGACGGGCGCGCGGTGCTGCTGTCGGTGATGCTGCGCTCGGCCTCCGACGACCCCGACGCCGAGGGCTTCCGTCCGGTCATGCCGGAGATCGCGACCCTGGTGCTACAGAACCTCTGAGGCTAGACAAGTCTGCGCGAGTCGTCGCGGCGCAGTACGAAGAAATACGGACGCGACGAGCCGCGCAGGTCCATCGCGCCGATCACGGCGTCCTCGGACAGCTGCCGGAACACGTCGCTGATGGGCAGCTGGTCGTAGATCATCGTGGCGGTGTCGGTACCGCGGTAGCGGGTGGTGCGCAGCCGGGCCTTCGGGGCGCGGGTCTGCAACACCGACCGCATGGTGGAGATCGGTTTCTTGAACGACCGGCTCTTGACCCCGGGTAGCTTCGCGGCCACCCCGAGGCCGCCGAACGCCAGCACCGGATTGAGTGCCCACAGCCCGGCGCCGTCCGCGGTGGGGAACAGCAGCGGGTGCACGGTCTCGGAGTCGAGGAACTGCTTGCCCCACCAGCCGCTGGCGGCCAGGAACCCGTCGAGGGGGTGGCCGGTGGGCAGTTCGGCGCCGTGCCAGGTGCCGATCATGAACTCCGGAGCCACCGGCGGGGCGGCGTCGAAGACGGCCAGCGCCTCGGCAGTGGTGGTGGGTGCGCTCGGGAGGACGTCACTCAGCATCATGGCTCCACCATACTTGACACCTGTCAATTGACGATCGGGTGTGGGAAACGACATCGCCCGGCCGGCTTGTCAGCCGACCGGGCGAGTTGCGGAGCGAATGGTCTAGAGCACCGAGGCGGGATCGGTGAACGGCAGCTCCAGATCGGTGGCCACCTGTTCCGACAGCAGCGCACCTTCGTGAGTGGACAGGCCCTTGGCCAGTGCGGCGTCGGTCCTGCAGGCCTCCTGCCAGCCCTTGTCGGCGAGCTTGAGCACGTACGGCATGGTCGAGTTGGTGAGCGCGAAGGTGGAGGTGCGCGGCACCGAGCCCGGCATGTTGGCCACGCAGTAGAACACCGTGTCGTGCACGGTGAACGTCGGGTCGTCGTGCGTGGTGGGCCGGGAATCCTCGAAGCAGCCGCCCTGGTCGATGGCGATGTCGACCAGCACAGCGCCCGACTTCATCTGTGCCACTGTCGAATTGGTGATCAGCTTGGGGGCCTTGGCGCCAGGTACCAGCACGGCGCCGATCACCAGGTCGGCGGCGGTGACGGCGGCCTCGAGATCGAGCGCTGATGAGTAGCGCGTGGCGATGGTGCCGCCGAATTCGGCGTCGATCTTGCGCAGCGTGTTGATGTTCAGGTCGAAGACGGTGACCGCCGCGCCCATGCCCTTGGCCACCCGCGCGGCGTTGACGCCGGCCATGCCGCCACCGATCACCACGACGTTGGCCGCGGCGACACCGGGCACGCCGCCCATCAGGACACCGCGTCCACCCTGGGTGCGCATCAGGTGGTAGGCGCCCACCTGGGCGGACAGTCGGCCGGCGACCTCACTCATCGGCGCCAGCAGGGGCAAGGCCCCGTCGGCGGTCTGCACGGTCTCGTAGGCGATGGAGGTGGTGCCCGAGGCCAGCAGGGCGTCGGTGCACGGCTTGGACGCGGCCAGGTGCAGATACGTGAACAGGGTCTGGCCCTTGCGCATCCGGGCGTACTCGGCCTCGATCGGTTCTTTCACCTTCAGCAGGAGGTCGGACTCGGCCCACACCTGCTCGGCGCCGGTCACGATCTCGGCGCCCGCGGCCTTGAAATCGGTGTCGGCGATGGCGGATCCCTCGCCGGCGCCGGCCTGGACGGCGACATCGTGGCCGCGGCGGACGAGTTCGGCCACACCCGCGGGGGTGATGGCGACGCGGAACTCGTTGTTCTTGATCTCGGTCGGGATGCCGACGCGCATGATCACTCCTGTGTGTGGGGCTGTCTGGTTGTCATCAATTTTGAAGAAACATCGATCGGATGGCAACGATCTCGACGATGATTCGCTAGGTTGCTTACATGGCAGAAGAATCGGCGGGAATGCGCGATCGTGGACCGTCCACGTCGAAGGATGTTCGGCCTGGTGATCTCGACGAGGTGGACCGGCGGATTCTCAACGTCCTGCATGGTGATGCGCGCATCTCCAACAGCGCCCTGGCCGAGGCGGTCGGGATCGCGGCGTCGACCTGCCACGGCCGGGTGCGGCGGTTGCAAGAGCTGGGGGTGATCCGGGGCTTCTACACCGACATCGATCCCGCAGCCGTCGGGCTCTCGCTGCAGGCCATGATCTCGGTGAGCCTGCAGTCCAACGCCCGCGGCAAGATCCGGCACTTCATCGGACAGATCCGGCGCAAGCCTCAGGTGATGGACGTCTACTTCCTGGCCGGCGCCGACGATTTCATCCTGCACGTCGCTGCCCGCGACATCAACGACCTGCGGGCCTTCGTGGTGGAGAACCTCAACGCCGATACCGACGTGGCCGGCACCCAGACCTCGCTGATCTTCGAGCATCTGCGTGGTGCCGCGCCGCTGTGACCGCCGTGCGTCAGTTCAGCGGAATGTTGTTGTCGCCCTTGCTCTTCTGATACTGGTCCGACATCGCGTCGTATTGCCTGCGGATACGGTCACGCTGTGCTGAGAGCTCCGGCTGGTCCACGGCCGCGATGAGGTCATCGATCGCATAGGCCGTCCAGAACTCATTGCGCCGGCGATAACCACCGGGTTCGAGACCGAACAGCTCCTTGAGGATCACCAGGTCGTGTGGGATGGCGAACGCGTCGCGGGAGTCCTCGTGGCTGTAGAAGTAGTAGAAGTTGTCGAATCCCGCCCAGGTGATCGCCGACATGCACAGGGTGCAGGGCTCGTGAGTGGTCAGAAAGATCAGCTCCCTGGTCGACGGACGCTCGGGCCGCTCGTAGAACTGGCGCAGGGTATTGATCTCGCCGTGCCACAGGGGATTGTCGGTCTCGTCGTTGGTGCCTGCGATGACCAGGGACAGGTCCGATTTGCGCAGCAGCGCCGCGCCGAAAACTTTGTTTCCGGCAGCGACGCCGCGTTCGGTCAGGGGCACGATCTCGTTCTCGATGACGTCGAGCAGTCGCGCCACCATCGCGCTGGATGTCTGGTCGGGCATGGAGAACCCTAACGTCGCGGGGCCGGCTGCGCTGGCTGGCCGGACCGTCTCAGAAGCTGGTATCCAGCGACCGCTCGCGCCAGGGGGCCAGGTCGGCGGCATCGGAGGCCACCCGGCCCTCGGTCGCAGCAACGGCGTCCGGGCCGATCGGCAGCCGGGTCGGCGGATCGCCCGCGGTCACCACGTCGAAGACCAGCGCTGCCAGCTTGGCGGGGTCACCTTCCTGGGTCTGGTTCATCGGCCCGATCCCGGCCAGGGTCTCGCGCGCCGGGCTGCCGTCGTAGTCGGCGATCGCACCGTCATCCTCGGGCGTCCACACCGTGTCGGATTCCAGGAAGTCGGTGCGGAACGCGCCCGGTTCGATGGCCAGTACCGAGATGCCCAACGGGGCCAGATCGTGGCGCAGCCCGGCAGTCAACCCTTCGACGGCGAACTTGGTGGCGTTGTACATCGACGACGCCGGGAAGCCGACCACCCCGCCTGCGGAGCTGACGTTGACGATGGTTCCGGATCGCTGGGCGCGCAGGGTCGGCAGGACGGCGCGGATGACGTCGATGGTGGCGAAGACGTTGAGATCGAACTGATCACGAATCTGCTTGTCTCCCATCTCTTCCAGCACGCCCAGCAGGGCGCGGCCGGCGTTGTTGACCACCACGTCGATCCGGCCGAAGCGCTCGACCGCGGCCCTCACCGCCCGCTCGATCTGCGCGGGCTCGGTGACGTCGAGGGGCAGGGGGAGCAGACCATCGTCGCTGCCCAGTGCATCGGTGACCTTCTGCGGGTCACGGGCGGTGGCTGCGACCTGGTCTCCCTGCTCCAGAGCGTGCCGGGCGATCGCGGCACCCAGTCCTTGTGATGATCCGGTGATGAACCACGTGGTCATGCTTCCTCCTGAAGTAAGTAGACTCTTACATCTAAATGTATGAACCCTCTTACATCCTGTCAAGGAGGTGCTATTACTAGTGCATGGCACGCTCCACCTACCACCACGGCGATCTGCGTGCCGCGCTGATCGACGCCGGGCTGGAGATGGTGGCGGCCAACGGGATCGCAGCGCTGTCGGTGGCCGACGCCGCCAAGCGCGCCGGTGTCAGCGCGGCGGCACCGTACCGGCACTTTCCGAATCGCAAGGCGTTCCTGGCCGCCGTCACCACCGCCGCGGCGCAGGAATTCGGCGCTGAGGTGCAGGCGGCCGTCGACAAGGTGGCCGGCGATGATCCGCTGGACCTGATGGAGGCCACCGCGCAGGCCTATGTGCGGTTTGTGATCCGGCGACGCATCGGCTGGGACGTGATCTTCGGCAACGACTTACGCGACCTGCCCGACGCGGACCTGGCCGTCACCCGTTCACTCAGCGACGCCTTCCTGGCGCCGGCACTGGAGGTCACCGCCGGCGACGTCCCCGCGGCGCTGCGGCTGGTGGAACACGAGATCGCCGCGTGTCACGGGTATGCCAGCCTGTACCTGGCCGGGATGTTCGACCCGAAGTACCCCGAAGTCGACAGGGCTGCCACCCAGGCCGGCCTCATCACCCGTGCCCTGGCCGAGGCGGCCCGTTTTCGCTGACTACGCTGCTGGGCATGCGAGTCGCAGTGCTGGGAGCACAGGGCAAGGTCGGGGCCACCATGGTGGCGGCGGTGCAGGAGGCCGACGATCTGGAACTGTCGGCCGGCGTCGACGCCGGGGATCCGCTGTCCACCCTGACCGACAGCGGCACCGAGGTGGTCATCGACTTCACCCATCCGAGCGTGGTGATGGACAACCTGAAGTTCCTGATCGACAACGGGATCCACGCCGTCGTCGGCACCACCGGCTTCACCGACGAGCGCATCGACCAGGTACGCAGCTGGCTGTCCGAGCGGCCCGGCAGCGCCGTGCTGATCGCCCCCAACTTCGCCATCGGCGCCGTATTGTCCATGCACTTCGCCAAGCAGGCCGCCCGCTTCTTCGAGTCCGTCGAGGTCATCGAACTGCACCACCCCCACAAGGCCGATGCCCCATCGGGCACCGCCGCGCGCACCGCCGCCCTGATCGCGCAAGCGCGTCAGGGCCTGCCGCCGAGTCCCGACGCCACCAGCACCGGCCTCGACGGCGCCCGGGGTGCCGACGTCGACGGCGTACGGGTGCACTCGGTGCGCCTGGCCGGGCTGATCGCCCACCAGGAAGTCCTGTTCGGCACCATGGGGGAGACGCTGACCATCCGGCACGACAGCCTGGATCGCACCTCGTTCGTGCCCGGTGTGCTGCTGGCGGTGCGCGCCATCGCGTCCCGGCCCGGGCTCACCGTCGGCATCGAACCCCTGATGGACCTCTGACGCCGTGCGGGCCCTGCGCACCCAGCTCCTGATCGGGTTCTTCTGCCTGGCCCTGGTCCTGTACTTCGTGATGCTGGGTCGCATCGCCGTGGCGCTGATCGCCGACGGGCGGCCGGCGCCGGTGGGTCTGGGGATCGCGCTGCTACTACTGCCGATCGTCGGGGCCTGGGCGATGTTCGCCACGCTGCGCGCCGGGTTCGCCCACCAGCACCTGGCCCGCCGGGCCCGTGAGGCGGGGATGGATCTCGATGTCAGCGACCTGCCGCGACGGGCGTCGGGCCGCATCGAACGCGACGCGGCCGACCAGCTGTTCGCCACCGTGCGTGCCGAACTCGACGCCGACCCCGACAACTGGGTGCGCTGGTACCGGGTGGCGCGGGCGTACGACTACGCCGGTGACCGCAGCCGTGCCCGGGAAGCCATGCGTACCGCCGTCGAGAAGGAGCGGCAGCAGCGGTGACCACGCTGCTGGTGGTCCACCACACTCCGTCACCGTCCACCCGTGAGGTGCTCGAAGCGGTGCTCGACGGCGCCAGGGACCCCGAGATTACCGGCGTCGACATCGTGGTCCGGCCTGCGCTGGCCGCCACGCTGCCCGACGCGCTGGCCGCCGACGGCTACCTGTTCGGCACCCCGGCCAACTTCGGCTACATGTCGGGCGCGCTGAAGCACTTCTTCGACACTGTCTACTACCCGATCCTGGATCACGTGGCCGGGCGGCCCTACGGTCTGTGGGTGCACGGCAACGACGACACCGCCGGCGCCGCGGCGGCCGTGCAGCGGCTGGCCACCGGGCTGGCGCTGCGCCCGGCGGCAGAGGTCCTGCACGTCACCGGCGATGTTGATGCCGACATGCGGTCACGCGCCCGCGAACTGGGCGGTACCCTCGCCGCGACACTGATGAACTAGGGGGAGCCGATGCCCGGTCTCGCTGAGATCGCCCTCGCGGGCGCGCCCATCGCCGGTGGCGCACTGTTGGGACTGGCGGCCGGGAACATGCGCGCGCCCGACGTGCGGGCGTTGATCAAGCAGGACATGGAGTTGCTGGAGCTGATACCGGCCGAGCAGGTGGAGCGGCGCGCCGAGCTGCAGCGGGTGATCGACCTGCGGATCGACGACCTGATCGCCGCGGTGGACAAGAACCGGGAGCTGCGCCAGATCGCCACCTCCTACCAGGGGAACTGGCGTGACATCGTGGTGTTCGTCTGCGCGGTCCTGTTCACCATCGTCTGGTGGAACGTCAGCCACAGCCGGTCCAACTGGCTGGTGATGTTCATCGTGCTGATCGTGCTGTGCGTCGTGGCAGCCGTCTACGCCGCCCGGGGTGTGCTGCGTGCCCTGGCCACCTACCTGCAGTCGCGGCGCCGGGCGCACGACACTCAGTAGTGGTAGGTGTCCGAGGGCGCCGGGGCGTGGGTTTCGGAGTCGTCGAACGGTGACTCCTCGATGCCGTAGGCCCGGGCCAGATCCAGGATCTTGTTGGCCCTGGCGATCCGGGGCAGGTCCGACCCGTTGCGGATCTCGCCGCCGTCGCGTTCGAATTCGGCGAAAAACTCCTTGGCCCAACTGATCTCGTCCTTCGACGGGGACAGCCCCTCGTTGACCGTGGCGCACTGATCCGGCGTCAGGCAGATCTTTCCGGTCATCCCGAACTCCGTGGACACCGCCGTGGCCTCGATGAGCCTGAGCGCGCTGGTACCGATGGTGGGCCCGTCGATGGCACTGGGCAGGTGGGCGGCCTTGGCTGCGATGGTGAACCGCGACCTGGCGTAGGCCAGCGTCGCCGGGTTGTCCCCGAAACCGGTGTCGCGGCGGAAGTCACCGATGCCGAAGGCCAGCCGGAAGGTTCCCTTGGCCGCGGCGATCTCGGTGATCCGCTCCAGCCCGCGCGCGGTCTCCACCAGCGCGACGATGGGGACACCGGGTAACCGCTTGGCAGTCTCCACCACATGGTCCACCGACTCCACCATGGCCAGCATCACCCCGCCGACGGACGTCCCGGACAGCAGTTCGAGGTCGTCGGCCCACCACTGGGTGCCGAAGCCGTTGACGCGCACCCAGTCGCTGTTGCCGTCGGCCAGCCAACGGGCCACGTTGTCCCGGGCCAGCGCCTTGTCCTTGGGCGCCACGGCATCTTCGATGTCCAGCACCACGATGTCGGCGCGGGAGCGCGCCGCGGCGGCGAAACGGTCCTGCTGGGCCCCGTTGACCAGCAGCCAGCTGCGGGCCAGCAGCGGGTCTATCCGTGAACCGGCGGGCTGGTCGTCGGAATGGGTCGGGTCCACCTGGTCATACACGGCGCCTATGGTCGCACGGTCACGGCAGCGCCGCGGCGAAGACCTCACGCATCGCGTCCCAGTGCCGCTGCGCTGCGGCCTCGTCATACGGAGCATTGTCGGGCACCGCGAAGCCGTGCCCGGCGTCGTAGACGACGACGGTGTGCTCGACGCCCGCCGCGGTGAGCGCCTTGTCCAGCGTCTCGGCGTCGTCTGCGGTGAACGACTGATCTTCGGCGGCGCCGGCCACGTAGACGCGGGCCTGGATCCGGTCGGCCCACCGGTGCGGGCTGTCGGCGTCGTCGGTGACCAGCCCGCCGCCGTGGAAGGACATGGCCGCCGCCACCCGGTCCGGGACACGGCCGGCGACGGTGATGGACGTCCGCCCACCCATGCAGTAACCGGTGGTGCCGAACCGCTCACCCCGGACGTCGGGGCGCGCGGCCAGATAGTCGAACAGGGCGCTGGCGTCGGTGGCCATGGCCTCGGGGGTGACCGAGCCGATCATCGCGAACAGCCGCTTGCGTTCGTCGGGGTCACCGAACACCGTGCCCATGTCGAACGGCGCCCAGTCGCCGCTGCGGTAGTACACGTCCGGCACCACCACCACATAGCCGTGGCCGGCCAGTTCGGCGGCCATCTGGTCGAAGGTGGGGCGGCGTCCGCCGGCGTCGGGATACATCACCACACCCGGCCACGGCCCGTCGCCGTCCGGGGTGGCGACGGTGACGCGGCACGTCCCGTCGGCGGTGGTCACGGTGTCGGTCGCGATCGGCATGGGATCCGTTGTACTCCGACACCGTGCACGTAAGCTGAGCGGGTGCCGATTGCCACTCCCTATGAGGATCTGCTGCGCCACGTGCTCGCCCACGGCACCCCCAAGTCGGACCGCACCGGGACGGGTACCCGCAGCGTGTTCGGCCACCAGTTGCGCTATGACCTGGGTGCCGGCTTCCCGTTGATCACCACCAAGAAGGTGCACCTGAAGTCCATCGTCTACGAATTGCTGTGGTTCCTGCGCGGCGACTCCAACGTGCGCTGGCTGCAGGAGCGCGGGGTTTCCATCTGGGACGAATGGGCTTCCGAGACAGGCGAACTGGGTCCGGTCTACGGCGTCCAGTGGCGGTCGTGGCCCACGCCGTCGGGGGAGCACATCGACCAGATCAGCGCGGCGCTGCAGTTGCTGCGCACAGATCCGGACTCCCGTCGCAACATCGTTTCGGCATGGAACGTCGGCGAGATTCCGCAGATGGCGCTGCCGCCGTGCCACGCGTTCTTCCAGTTCTATGTCGCCGAGGGCAAGCTGAGCTGCCAGCTGTACCAGCGCAGCGCGGACCTGTTCCTCGGGGTGCCGTTCAACATCGCGTCGTATGCGCTGCTGACGCACATGATGGCGGCCCAGGCCGGGTTGGGCGTCGGGGAGTTCGTCTGGACCGGCGGGGACTGCCACATCTATGACAACCACGTCGAGCAGGTGCGCACCCAACTCGGACGCGAGCCCAGGCCGTATCCGGAACTCGTTCTGGCGCAACGCGATTCGATTTTCGACTACACCTACGAGGACATCGAGATCAAGAACTACGATCCACACCCCGGCATCAAGGCGCCGGTCGCCGTATGACACTGAACCTGATCTGGGCGCAGTCGTCGTCCGGGGTGATCGGGCGCGACAACGGCATCCCCTGGCACGTTCCCGAGGACATGGCGCGGTTCAAGGAACTCACCATGGGTCATACGGTGATCATGGGCCGGTTGACGTGGGAATCCCTGCCCGAGAAGTTCCGGCCGCTGCCGGGCCGCAAGAATGTCGTACTCACCCGGCAAACTGACTTCATGGCTGACGGAGCAGATGTGATCACCTCGCTCGACGAGGTGGATTTCAGCGATGCGTGGGTGATCGGCGGTTCACAGGTCTACGGCCTGGCACTGCCCCACGCCACCCGCTGTGAGGTCACCGAGGTCGACATCGACCTGCGCCGCGAGGACGACGACGCGCTGGCTCCGATGCTCGACGAATCGTGGACCGGCACCGAAGGGAACTGGCAGGACAGCTCGTCGGGGCTGCGCTACCGGTTCTACAGCTACACCCGGTCGTGACGCTCACCCGGGCGCAGGCGCGCCGGGTTGCCGTCGCCGCACAGGGATTCACCGAATCCGCGCCCCGCGGCGCGGTGAACCGGGCTCACCTGCGCCGGCTCATCTCCCGCATCCAGGTGCTGCAGCTGGATTCGGTGTCGGTGGCGGTGCGCGCCCACTACGCGCCCATCTTCAGCCGGCTGGGCCCCTATGACCGCGACGTGCTGGACCGCGCCGCCTGGAGCCACAGCGCCAAGGCGCCGCGCCTGCTGGTCGAATACTGGGCGCACGAAGCGGCCCTGATGGCCGTGGAGGACTGGCCGCTGCTGCGCTGGCGGATGCGGCAGTACCGGCACGGGCGGTGGGGAACCGAGATCGTCGCCAAGAACCCACAGCTCGTCGACGACGTGGTGGCCGCGGTCACCGAGCTGGGGCCCGCCACGGCCGGCCAGATCGAGGCGTACCTGGAGTCCGAACCCCGGGGTCGGAAAGGTCCGTGGTGGGACCGCAGCGACACCAAGTGGGTGGCCGAGGCGCTGTTCGCCTCCGGCGTGCTGACCACGGCGACGCGGGTGGGCTTCGCCCGGCACTACGACCTGACCGAGCGGGTACTGCCCCCGCAGGTGCTCGCCCGTGAGGTCGACGACGCCCAGGCCGTGCGCGAGTTGACCCTGCGGGCCGCCGGTGCCCTGGGGCTGGCCACCGAAGCCGACATCCGGGACTACTTCCGACTGACCGCCGGGCAGGTGAAACCAGCGCTGGCGCAACTGGTTTCCGAGGGTGAGCTGGACCAGGTGCAGGTCGAGGGCTGGCCGGCGCCGGCGTATCTGCGGGCGGGGCAGACCGTGCCCCGCGCCGACCGGGGTACCGCGCTGCTGTGCCCGTTCGACCCGCTGATCTTTTTCCGGCCCCGGGTGGAACGACTGTGGGGATTCCACTACCGCATCGAGATCTACACCCCGGCACCCAAGCGCCAGTTCGGCTATTACGTGTGGCCGTTTCTGCTGGACGGCCAGCTGGTGGGCCGGGTCGACCTGAAGGCCGACCGGACGGCCGACGTCCTGCAGGTGGTGGGCGCGTTCACCGAAGACGGGCAGGACCGGGCGCGGGTGGCGCGTGCCCTGGCGGCCGAACTGTCCACCATGGCGCAGTGGCTGGGGCTGGGCGGTGTCGCGGTGGGCCGGCGGGGGGATCTGGTGCCTTCACTGCGGCCGTTGTTCTGACGCGGTGAATCTGTAGGCGCCCGCAGGCGTCTACAGATGCATGAGCGAATCATCCAGTGCTGTCGTCGACCCCGCATCGCCGGTGGATCCCGCACTTCTGCCCGCGCTGCTGCGGCCGGTCATCGAGGCCACCGCGCTGGAGAAGGAATTGCGCAGTGCCGCACCGCAACGCCTGCGGGACGCGTTGCGGGACTCCGGTGCGTTGCGGATGTTCACCCCGCGCGAATACGGCGGTAGCGAGACCCGGTTGACCACGGCGCTCGGGGTGTATGAAGGTCTCGGCCGGGTGGACGCCTCCACGGGCCTGCTCGTCTGGAACGCCAACTTCGGCTTCATCGCCGCCCTGCTCAGCGAGGCCGGCGCCGCCACCATCTTCGGAGGTGTTCAGGAGCCGATCCTGGCGAACTCCGGGCGCGTCGGCACCGCGGAACGAATCGCCGGTGGGTTCCGGCTGAGCGGGACCTTCCCCATCGTGACCGGCGTGACGCACGCGGACTGGCTGGTGGTGTGCGCCGTCGTCACCGAGGGCGGAGCGCCGCGTCTGGTCGACGGGGCGCCCGACCTGCGCCTGTGCGCGGTGCGTTCGGATCAGTTCACCGTGGACTACGCGTGGAACGTCACTGCCATGCGGGGCACCGGCAGTCACAACGCACAGATCGAGAATCTGGTGATCCCCGCCGATCTGGTGTCCGCGCAGCTGTCCGAACCCCCGCGGATCGACCGCCCCCTCTACCGCGGCTATCTGCCGGCCCTGGTCTTCGGCGGAGCCACCGCGGTGGCCCTCGGGGTGGCCAGATCGGCGATCGAAGAACTGATCGCACTGTCGGAGCGCACGTCGTCGACCACCACCGCGCAGCGCGCCGATGACCCGCATTTTCAGTACACCGTTGCCAAGTCGGACGCCGCGGTGGCCGCCGCACACCTGTTGCTCTTCGACGCCGCCGATGCGCTGTCCACGGCTGCCGAGCGCGGTGACGCCGTGACACTGCACCAGCGAGCCGCCTTCCGGGCGGCCATGAGCCACGCCGCAGAAGTCAGCAGACAGACGCTGGTGGCGGTGTACGAAGCGGCGGGATCGGCTGCACTGTACCGGCGTAACCCGATCGAGCAGATCTTCCGCGACGGGATGGCGACCTTGCAGCACGCCAACCATTCCCGGGTGTTCCTGGAAGCGGCCGGCCGGGTCTGGCTCGGCCGCGAGCCCGGGCTGCCGTTGTTCTGACACCGGTGAATAGTTCTGCTTGCGGGCACGTGTAAGACGGTGTGGCAGAGGCAGAAGGTATCGGTCCGCTCACGCAGTTCCTGCGGACCCACCGCGCTGCGGCGCGAGGAGGGTGGCGACCCTGGGCGTCCCGGCCACGCACCGGTCAGTCCGATCGCAACCCACCTGCGCTCAGGGCGGCCCGGAAATCTCCATCTGATCTCCAGGCCTTCGCCATGTAACGCGTTGCCGCGCCGGCAATCATGAACGCAGCCGAGAAACGCCGACGTTCGAACGAGAGTTGACATGACAATCTGTGCCAGTGCTGATGTGGCAACCGCCGAGCCCACTTTCGAGACTCAGGTGATGCCGTTGGCGGACGACCTGTTCCGCCGGGCCAGGATGTACACCGGCAACACCGCCGACGCCGAGGATCTGGTCCAGGAGACGCTCCTCAAGGCCTACCGTGCATTCCACACCTTCGGACAGGATCGCCATCTCAAGGCCTGGCTGCTGCGGATCATGCGGAATACCTGGATCAACAATTACCGGGCAGGGTTGAGTCGGCCGACGGAAGCGCTGGTCGGCGACGTCAGCGACGGGTATCTCGACACGGTCCCGCGGCGCGCGCAACACGAGAGTTCCGCTGAGCATCTTGCGCTGCTGGGCTTCGCCGATGAGGACCTGCTGTCGGCAGTGCTGGAACTCCCTGAAAAGCTGCGTCTGACACTGTATTACGTCGTCATTGTCGGGTTGTCGCATCGTGAGGTGTCAGCCGTGATGAAGGTGCCCGCCGGCACGGTGATGTCGCGGATGCACCGCGGCCGGCTGATGCTGCGGAAATCACTATCGGTGGCCGCGGCCGCGTGAGCTGACGGTGGGGGCATCTCGCGGCTCGCCGACGTCGTAGTCGGCTTGACCTTCCCGTAACGGGAAAGCAGACCGTGGCTCCGGACCATCCGGGGCCATGGTGTCGTGCCGAATTCACGTGGAAGTTCCTTGACAAAGTGAGGAATGCAGAATGCAATATATTGCGTTCCACACAGCAGCGGCCTACGTCGCTACTCCACCTCCCAGAAGGGCATGACATGTTGAAGACGGTTCTGACGATGACCATGGGCGTTGTGGCGACGATGTTCGCCGCGGGCACCGGCGGCGCTGCGGCGGAACCCGCGCCGCCGGCCAACCAGCCGACCGTGGTGCTGGTGCACGGCGCCTTCGCCGATTCGTCCAGCTGGAACGGCGTGGTCAGCAAGCTGGAAGCTGACGGTTATCCGGTGCTCGCGGTGGCCAACCCGTTGCGCGGCCTGGCCTCCGACGCCGACTATGTGCGCAGCGTGGTCGCCGGTGTGCCCGGCCCGGTGGTCCTGGCGGGGCACTCCTACGGCGGATCGGTCATGAGCCAGGCTGCCGACGGGCTGCCGAACGTCAAGGCGCTGGTGTACGTCGCCAGCTTCATCCTCGAGCCGGGGGAGAGCACCGGCGAACTGGCCGCCAAGTATCCCGGTGCCCAGCTCGGGACCGCACTCGACAGCGTGCCCTTCCCGCTGCCTGGCGGCGGCGAAGGCACCGACCTCTACATCAGGCAGGACCAGTTCCAGCGCGTGTTCGCTGCCGACGTTCCCGCCCACATCACCGCACAGATGGCTGCGACCCAGCGGCCGATCGCGGCGGCAGCGCTCGAAGAACCTGCCACCAAGGCGGCCTGGAAGACCATTCCGTCCTGGAACCTGATCACCACCCAGGACCTGGCCATCCCGGCGGAATCGATGCGATTCATGGGCCAGCGCGCCAACTCGCACAACGTCGAGATCACTGCGTCGCACGCAGTCACGGTGTCTGCGCCGGATGCGGTGGCCGATCTGATCAACCAGGCCGCCACCTCGACGCGCGACTGAGCGCACCCGCAGGGGAGGGCCGGCGAGCGATCGCCGGCCACCCCCGCCCGACACAGCCACGAGGAACCACGCTGTCGATGCTGCTGGTCGAACTGAACCACCACACTGAGCGCGCCACGCCCGCAACCGTTCTCGGGCCGTTCCACAGTGCGGGATCGCACTTCGACTTCATCCTGCAACGGCACCCTGAGCGCGCGCCGCCCACCACACCCGGGAACCGCACGGTCCCCGCCGATTCCGGAGGACACCCATGTCACAAACACCCGCCGACCGCTATGACTACGTGGTCATCGGCGCCGGTTCGGCCGGCTGCGCGCTGGCTGCCCGGCTCTCTGAAAACCCCTCGGCTCGAGTGCTGTTGCTCGAATCGGGTCCGGACGAAACCCGTCCGGAGATCACCACACCGGCCGCCTGGCCGACTCTGTGGGGTTCTGCGGTCGACTACGCCTACGACACTGTGCCCCAGCCGGGTACCGGCGGACTGCCCCACAACTGGCCTCGCGGGCACGTCCTCGGGGGTAGCGGCAGTCTCAACGCGATGGTGTTCCTGCGCGGGCATCCCAACGACTTCGATTCCTGGGCCAGAAAAGGCTGTGCCGGTTGGGACTACGATTCGGTGCTGCCCTACTTCCGGCGCATCGAGTCAGTGCCCGGGGCCGACCCGCGTTACCGCGGCACCGATGGGCCCATGGCACCCGCTCCGGTTTCGGCCGAGATGGCGAACCCGCTGTCGGGGGTTTTCCTCGACGCCGCGGCAGCTGCAGGCCACCCGCTGACCGACGATTTCAACGGCGCGGTCGCCGAGGGTGCGGGCTGGCACGATCTGTCGATCACGGCCGGCTCACGCCAGAGCACCGCGGTGGCCTACCTGAACCCGATCCGGCGCACCCGACCCAACCTCACCGTCTCGGCGCAGTCCCGGGTGCACCGCCTGCTGATCGAGGACAACCGGTGTGTCGGTGTCGAGGTGAACCAGGGCGGGCAGCTTCGTACCGTGCACGCCGATGCCGAGGTGATCGTCTCCGCAGGAGCAGTGGATTCCCCACGGCTGCTTCTGCTCTCCGGTATCGGACCGGCAGCCGAGCTCGAGGCGGTCGGCGTCCCCGTCGTCCATCACCTGCCGGGCGTGGGCAAGAACCTACACGACCACCCGCTCTGCGGCGTGGTATACGAGGCAGCTCAACCGATTCCGCCGGCGCAGACCAACCACGCCGAATCGTCGATGGTGTGGCGCAGCCACCCGTCGCTCCCGGGCCCCGACATGCAGCTGATGTTCATCCACGTCCCCTTCCATTCGCCGCATCTGGTGGCCCCGGCCAACAGCTACACCCTGGCGATCGCGCTGGTACCGGAGTCGCGCGGATCGATCCGTCTGGCCGGGCCGGACCCGGAGGGCACGCCGCTGATCGATCCGAACTACCTGGGGGAGGAGGCCGATGTCCGGCGCATGCTGCACGGTCTGCAGGTGGCGCGCGACATCGCGGCGGCCGAACCGTTCGCCCCGTGGCGGGGTCGTGAGGTGCTGCCCGGGCCGGGTGTCACCGATGAGTCGGATCTGCGAGAGTTCCTGGCCCGCAACACCGGAACCTACTACCACCCCGTCGGCAGCTGCGCGATGGGGACCGGAGAGGACGCGGTGGTGGGTCCTGATCTGCGGGTGCACGGCCTCGCCGGACTGCGGGTGGCCGACGCGTCCGTCATGCCCACGATTCCCACCGTCAACACCAACGCCGCCACGATCATGATCGGGGAGAAGGCAGCCGACCTCATTGCAGGTCACCACAACTGAGGTACGGACCGAACGCAGCCGCTGCGTTCGGTTGAGGGGGGAAGATGAGACCAGGGACGTTCGACGCCGATCACCAGCACTTCATCGCCGGGGCGCTACCGCTGCGGGAGGACCTGATGAGGGTTGCTCGTCGCTACACCACCAACGTCCACGACGCCGAAGACCTGGTGCAGGACACCATCATCAAGGCGTGGCTCGGATTCGGTTCGCGGACAAGCGATGCCAACCTGCGGGCGTGGTTGGTGCGCATCATGGTCAACACGTGGATCGACAATCATCGCAAGACCCGGAGCCGACCGCGCGAGGTGTTGGCCGGCAGCGTGTCCGACGCGGACGTCCCGGTGGAGCGGCAGATGCGTATGCAGGCACCGTCGGCGGAGGACACGGCGTTGGCGCGGATGCCGGACGACCAGTTGACTGCGGGGATGCGCACATTGCCGGCGCCGCTGCAGGTGGCCCTGTATTACGCCGAAGTGTGCCAGTTCCCGCTACGGCGGATCGCCGAGATGGAGCGTATCCCCGTGGGCACGGTGATGTCGCGGCTGCACCGAGCGCGCCGGCGGCTGCGCTCGGCGCTGCTCGGCGCCGCGGTGCCCAGCGCGACCAGTTGCGGGAAGGCGGCCGAGGCGCCGGATGCTATCTCGCCGGGAGGACGATGACCCGGAGCGTCTGCACGTCGTTGACGTACCGGGCGCCGGTGAGATCGCCGGGGACCACCAGGCGGGGTGCCGACAGCGCGGCGTCGTCCTCGCGGCACGCCAGCACCGCAGGCCGCGGCGCCGACGAGGCGGCGACCTCGCCCCACGACAGAGTGGCGGCATACCCGTCGGCGCCGGTGGCGACGATGGCGACGGTCAGGTTGGGGTGCTCGGGATCGGGGCCCGGCGCAGTCCCGGCCGCGGTGACCAGGTCCTCCACCGACGGGCCGACGTAGGTGTGCGCCTGTTCGCCCGCGTGGGTGCGAAACGTCACCGATTCGGTGCGAGTGGGCAAGGCGCACAATGCTTCCGGGGTGTAGGACCCCGGCGCCTGTACATCGCCGACGACACCGACCGCACCGGGCTGCGCGGGCTCTGCCCAGGCAGCGGGTGTCTGTGCCGGCAGGGCCGCCAGCACTGCTGCCACCGCAACCGCCGTCACGCGATTCGGTGTCCCTGTCAACGCGACCATCTGATGCCCCCCTGTGAACGGTCCCCGGCTGCAACCTATCAGGCCCGGCGCGGAAGTTGTTGCCACACCGGCACGCAACGGTGTACTAGGCTCACCGGGTGGCCGAGATCGCCCCGCTGCGGGTGCAACTGATTGCCAAGACGGAGTTCACCGCTCCTGCTGATGTGCCGTGGAGCACCGACGCCGACGGCGGCCAGGCGCTGGTGGAGTTCGCCGGCCGTGCCTGCTACCAGAGTTGGGACAAGCCGAATCCGCGGACGGCCACCAACGCCGGTTACCTGCAGCACATCATCGACGTCGGCCACTTCTCGGTCCTCGAACACGCCAGCGTCAGCTTCTACATCACCGGCATCTCGCGCTCGTGCACCCACGAGTTGATCCGGCACCGGCACTTCTCTTACTCACAACTGTCGCAGCGCTACGTCCCCGAAAACGAGTCCGAGGTGGTGCTGCCGCCGGGAATCGAAGACGATCCGGATTTGCAGCAACTGTTCGCCGACGCCGCCGACGCCAGCCGCGCGGCCTACACAGAGTTGCTGAGCAAGCTCGAGGACAAGCTCGCCGGTCAACCCAACGCCACCCTGAGGCGTAAACAGGCCCGGCAGGCCGCTCGGGCGGTGCTTCCCAACGCCACCGAGACCCGCATCGTCGTCACCGGCAACTACCGGGCCTGGCGGCACTTCATCGCGATGCGCGCCAGTGAACATGCCGACGTGGAGATCCGCCGGCTCGCGATCGCGTGTCTGCGCAGCCTGATCGGGGTTGCACCGGCGGTGTTCGCCGATTTCGAGATAGCGACCCTGGCCGACGGCTCCGAGGTGGCGACATCCCCGCTGGCCACCGAAGCGTGATCGGGTTGAAGGGCCGGGTAACCTTAGGCCCGTGAGCACCGGTGGGATAGACGCACAGGCACGGTTGGGAACCGTCCTGACTGCCATGGTGACGCCGTTTCACCCGGACGGCTCGCTGGATCTGCCCACCGCCAAGAAGCTCGCCGCCCATCTCATCGACTCCGGGTGTGACGGGCTGGTCGTCTCCGGCACCACCGGCGAGTCACCCACCACCACCGACGACGAGAAGCGGGCGTTGCTGGCGGCCGTCCTGGAGGCGGTCGGTGACCGGGCCCGCGTGATCGCCGGCGTCGGCACCTACGACACCGCGCACAGCATCCATCTGGCCGCGGCGGCCGCCGCCGAGGGCGCGCACGGGCTGCTGGTCGTCACGCCGTACTACTCGCGCCCGCCACAATCCGGGCTCATCGCCCACTTCACCGCGGTGGCCGACGCCACCGACCGTCCGGTGATCCTCTACGACATCCCGCCGCGATCCTCGATCCCGATCGAGTGGCCCACGCTGCGTGAGCTGGCCAGGCATCCCAACATCGTGGCGGTCAAGGATGCCAAGGGGGACCTGCACGGCGGCGCCCAGATCATGGCCGAGACCGGGTTGGCGTACTTCTCGGGCGATGACGCGCTGAACCTGCCCTGGCTCGCCATGGGTGCCACCGGCCTGATCAGCGTGTGGGGTCACCTGGCCGCCGGCCCGCTGCGCGACATGGTGACCGCGCTGCACTCCGGGGACCTGTCCACCGCCCGTAAGATCGCGCTCACCCTCGCGCCGCTGTGCGCGGCGCAGACCCACCTGGGTGGGGTCACCCTCGCCAAAGCCGGGCTCCGGTTGCAGGGCATCGACGTCGGCGAGCCGCGCCTGCCCCAGATGCCCGCCAACGGCGCACAACTCGAGACGCTGGCTGCCGATCTGCGTGCCGCCGGCCTGTTGCGGTGAGCAGGTGGACCGTACGTGAGCACTGAACTGGCACCACCAGGGCCGCTGGCATCCGGCGGTGTGCGCGTGACCGCACTGGGCGGCATCGGTGAAATCGGCCGCAACATGACGGTTTTCGAGCACCTGGGCCGGCTGCTGGTCATCGACTGCGGGGTCTTGTTCCCGGGCCACGACGAACCGGGTGTCGATCTGATCCTGCCCGACCTTCGTCACATCGAAGGCCGCCTCGACGACATCGAGGCGCTGGTGCTCACCCATGCGCACGAAGACCACATCGGCGCCATCCCGCACCTGCTCAAACTGCGTTCCGACATTCCGGTGGTGGGCTCGAAGTTCACCCTGGCGCTGGTGGCGGCCAAGTGCCGCGAGCACCGCATCAAGCCGGTGTTCGTCGAGGTGGCCGAGGGGCAGAGCAGCAGGCACGGAGTGTTCGAGTGTGAGTACTTCGCCGTCAACCACTCCATCCCGGACGCGCTGGCCATCGCCGTGTACGCCGGCGGATCCACTATCCTGCACACCGGTGACATCAAGCTCGACCAGCTGCCGCTGGACGGCAGGCCCACCGATCTGCCGGGAATGTCGCGCCTCGGTGATGCGGGTGTCGATCTGTTCCTCTGCGATTCCACCAATGCCGAGATCCCCGGCGTCGGACCGTCGGAAAGTGAGATCGGCCCGAATCTGCACCGATTGATCCGCTCCGCCGAGGGCCGGGTGATCGTGGCCTGCTTCGCCTCCAATGTCGCACGCGTGCAACAGATCATCGACGCCGCGGTGGCGCTGGGTCGCAAGGTCTCGTTCGTCGGCCGGTCGATGGTGCGCAACATGGCGATCGCCAAGGAACTCGGCTTCCTGACCGTCGCCGACGACGACGTGCTCGACATCGGCGCCGCCGAGATGATGCCCGCCGACCGCGTGGTGCTGATCACCACCGGTACCCAGGGCGAGCCCATGGCCGCCCTGTCGCGGATGTCGCGCGGTGAGCACCGCAGCATCACCCTCACCGACGGCGACCTCATCATCTTGTCGTCGTCGCAGATCCCCGGCAACGAGGAAGCGATCTTCGGGGTGATCGACGCCCTGGCCAAACTGGGCGCCCGCGTGGTCACCAATGCGCAAGTGCGCATCCATGTTTCCGGGCACGCTTATGCGGGTGAGCTGCTGTTCCTCTACAACGGTGTCCGGCCACGCAACGTGATGCCGGTGCACGGCACCTGGCGGCACCTGCGGGCCAACGCCGCGCTCGCCGAACAGACCGGTGTGCCTGCGGACTCGATCGTCTTGGCCGAGAACGGCGTCAGCGTTGATCTGGTGGGTGGCAAGGTCGCCATCTCCGGTGCCGTACCCGTGGGCAAGATGTTCGTCGACGGCCTCATCACCGGTGATGTCGGTGATGCCACCCTCGGTGAGCGCCTGGTGCTGTCGTCGGGATTCATCGCGGTCACGGTGGTTCTCCGCCGCGGCACCGGCAAGCTCGCCGGCCCGCCTCACCTGCATTCCCGTGGGTTCTCCGAGGACCCCAAGGCGCTGGAGCCGGCCGCGCGCAAGGTCGCCGCAGACCTGGAAAGCCTTGCCGAACAAGGGGTCACAGACGTGACCCGGATCGCCCAAGCTGCACGCCGCGCCGTCGGCAAGTGGGTCGGCGAGACCTATCGCCGTCAGCCGATGATCGTGCCCACGGTGCTGGAGGTCTGACTCAGTCCCTGCCGCCCGGGGGTTTGACCGGCCGTCGGAGTGGAGATAAGACCACCCAACGACAGGAGAGCGCCCGTGAACGTACCGTCCTGGCTGTGGGTGGCCACGATCGCCGGCATCGTGGGGCTGCTGCTGTTCGACTTCGTCTTCCATGTCCGCAAGGCACACGTGCCGTCGCTGCGGGAGGCGGCGGTGTGGTCGGCGTTCTACGTCGGTATCGCGCTCGTGTTCGGCGTGGCGCTGTTGGTGTTCGCCGGCCCGACCTACGGGGGCGAGTACTTCGCGGGATACGTCACCGAGAAGGCGCTCAGTGTCGACAACCTGTTCGTCTTCCTGATCATCATGAGCAGCTTCGCGGTGCCGCGTGAGGACCAGCAGAAGGTGCTGCTGTTCGGCATCGTCTTCGCCCTGATTGCCCGGACCGGCTTCATTTTCCTCGGTGCGGCGCTGATCAACCAGTTCGCCTGGATCTTCTACCTGTTCGGTCTGATCCTCATCCTCACCGCGGTCAACATGATCAAGGGGGAGCTGTCCGGGGGCGGGCACGGCGACGGTCAGAACTTCGTCGTCCGGTTGGCCCGGCGCTTCCTGCGGACCTCCGAGCACTACGACGGCGACAAACTGTTCACCGTCGAGAACGGCAAACGGGTGCTGACCCCGATGCTGCTGGTGATGGTGGCCATCGGCGGCACCGACATCCTCTTCGCGCTGGACTCCATCCCGGCCATCTTCGGTCTCACCCAGGAGACCTACATCGTCTTCACCGCCACGGCGTTCTCATTGATGGGACTGCGCCAGCTGTTCTTCCTGATCGACGGGCTGCTGGAACGGCTGATCTACCTGTCGTGGGGGCTGTCGGTGATCCTCGGGTTCATCGGCGTGAAACTGATCCTGCACGCGTTGCACGAGAACACGCTGCCCTTCGTCAACGGCGGTGAGCACGTCGCGGTGCCCGAGATCAGCACCGGCCTGTCCCTCGGGGTGATCCTGGGCGTCCTCGTCATCACCGTGGTGGCCTCGCTGTTCAGTGGCAAGGGCAAGGCCAAGACCACGATCGCCAACCTGCGCAGGCACCTCGACGAGTACCTCGACCTGGGCTACACGCAGGACATGGCCGAACGAGAACGGGTCTATCAGCGGGCGGTGGCCGAGGGCGAGCAATTCGGATCACTCGACCCGAAGTACCACTCCCTGGCCCAGGACGAGCCCGACCTGCTGGAGAAGATCGCCGAGGTGCGCCGCCGCCACGAACAGATGGAGGCGGGCAACCCCTGAGCGGCTCAGCGCTTGTTCACGAAGCCGGCGTCCACCGGCAGGGTGACGCCGGTGATGTAGCGCGCCGCATCCGAGACCAGCCAGGCCACCGCCTCGGCCACGTCCTCGGGCTCGAGGGCCTGCACCGGCAGCGCATTGGTCATGTCGGGGCCCTGGCCCGCTGACTGCTGGGCCAGGCCGTCGAGCCAGCTGCGGGTGAAATCGTTGTCGATCATCGGCGTGTTCACCCCGGCGGGGTGTATCGAGTTGACCCGGATGCTGTACGGGGCAAGCAGATTCGCATATGACCGCATCAGCCCGACGACGGCGTGTTTGGCGGCCGCGTAGCCCAGTGACCCGGCCATCGGTGCGGCCAGCCCCACCAGGCCGGCCACCGAACTGGTGAGCACGATGGACCCGCCCCGGCCCCCCTTGATCATCGGCTTCATCACCACGTCGACGGTGTGGAAGACGCCGGTGAGATTCACATCCAGGACGTCCTGCCAGGCGTTGTCGGCGGCCATGGGGGCGATTCCCGCGTTGGCGATGGCGATCTCGGGGGTGCCGAGTGCGTCGATACCCGCCCACAGGGCCGACTTCAGGGCTGTCCGGTCGCGGACGTCGGCCTCGGTGGCCACGATGCGCGCCCCGGTGTCCTCGACCAGTTTGACCGTAGCGGCCAGATCATCCGGGGTGGCCAGGGGATAGGGGACCGAGTCGATCTGAGCGCACAGGTCGACGGCGATGATGTCGGCACCCTCGGAGGCCAGCTTGACCGCGTGCGCGCGACCCTGACCCCGGGCCGCACCGGTGATGAACGCGACTTTTCCGTCCAAGCTGCCCATGTCAGTGCCGCACCGCGCCCTTGACGGGGTCCCCGGCGGGTACGGGTTGCAGCATCTTGATGTCCGGGGCCCCGTCGAGATGCGGACCGATCTCCCCGAACAGCCCGGTGACCCCGGGGGCGGTGCTGTGTGCCTTCAGCGCGTCGGCATCCGCCCACTGTTCGACGAAGACGAAGACGTTCTCGGCCTCGTGCAGTGCGTAGAGCTCGCATCCCGGCTCGTCGTGCACGGTGGCGATGGCGCGGGTGCAGGCGTCGCGCACCGTGTCCACGGATTCGGGTTTGACGGTGAACGTGGCGACGACGACGACCGGCATGCGTGCTCCTCGATGAGTCTGATGGCGTGATGGGACTTCGACCATATTCAGTGAACGTGCGTGAGGGCGCGGCTATCCCGTCTTCCGCTGCCGAGAGACCGGATCGTGACCAGAGTGGCGGATGGTGCAGTTGGGGTTGGTGCGACTAGGCTTACCGCTATGGCAAGTAAGACCGCCGCGCGTTCCGGGGGTAAAACGAGCAGGTCAAAGGCCACGTCGCGGCCGGCCCGCCCCGCTACGCCGCGTAAAAAGGCCCCCGCCCGCAAGCCGGCCAAGCAGGGTCCCGGCCTGGTCGGCGGCGCCGGCGTGGCCGTCGGGCGGGCCTCGCGCGCCGCCTGGCTGATGCTGGCCAAGGGCGCCGGCTCCACCGCGCGCTCGGTGGGACGCGCCCACGACATCGAACCCGGACACCGCCGCGACGGCGTGGCGCTGGCTCTGATCGGCGTTGCGGTCATCGTCGCCGCCGGCTCCTGGTTCGACGCAGCCCGTCCGGTCGGCGCGTGGATCGACACCGCACTGCGGGTGCTCGTCGGCGGTGCGGTGGTCTTGCTCCCGGTGCTCATCGCGGTCATCGCGGTGAGCCTCATGCGCACCGAGCCCAACCCCGAGACACGTCCGCGCCTGATCCTCGGTGCCCTGATGATCGGGCTCCCGGTCCTCGGGCTGTGGCACATCTGGTCCGGAGCGCCCAGCGCCCCGGCAGCCCGTCAGCAGGCCGCCGGGTTCATCGGTTTCGCCATCGGGGGCCCGCTGTCGGACGGTCTGACGGTCTGGATCGCGGCGCCGCTGTTGATCATGGGTGCGCTGTTCGGCCTGTTGTTGCTGACCGGTACCACCATCCGCGAGGTGCCCGCGACGTTGCAGGCCATGTTCAGTGCGCGGCTGGCCCGCGACGACGACGAGTACTACGACGACGACGAGTACGACGACGACCACGACGAGCGGGCCGCCGACGCCGACGACTTCTCCGACGGCTATTACGACGACCCGGTGCACCAGAGCGACGAGCCCGCGGCCTGGCCGGGCGGCTCGCCGATGGACAACTACCCGTTGGCCGAGCCGGTCGACGAGGCGCCGACAGCCCCGGAGCCGGTGGCGGTCAGGCCAGCCCGCAAGAAGCCCAAGGCCGAGCCGGCGCCTCCGCCGATGCCCAAGCAGGACACGCTGGCCCTGGACCGCGTCGTCGAGGGCCCGTATAACCTGCCCTCGCTGGACCTGCTGGTCGCCGGAGACCCGCCCAAGCTCAAGAGCGCAGCCAACGAGCAGATGGAAGACGCCATCACCTCGGTGCTGACCCAGTTCAAGGTCGACGCACGCGTGACCGGCTGCACCCGCGGCCCGACCGTCACCCGCTACGAGGTCGAACTGGGCCCCGGCGTGAAGGTCGAGAAGATCACCGCGCTGCAGCGCAACATCGCCTACGCCGTGGCCACCGAGAGCGTGCGCATGCTGGCTCCCATCCCGGGCAAGTCCGCCGTCGGTATCGAGGTGCCCAACACCGACCGCGAGATGGTGCGCCTGTCCGACGTGTTGACCGCACCGTCGACCCGTCGCGACCACCACCCGTTGGTGATCGGTCTGGGGAAGGACATCGAAGGCGACTTCATCTCCGCCAACCTGGCCAAGATGCCGCACCTGTTGGTGGCCGGCTCCACCGGCTCCGGCAAGTCCAGCTTCGTCAACTCGATGCTGGTCTCGCTGCTCGCGCGGGCCACTCCGGAGGAGGTCAGGATGATCCTGATCGACCCGAAGATGGTGGAACTGACCCCCTACGAGGGCATTCCGCACCTGATCACGCCCATCATCACCGAGCCCAAGAAGGCGGCCGCCGCGCTGGCCTGGCTGGTCGAGGAGATGGAGCAGCGCTACCAGGACATGCAGGCCTCGCGGGTGCGCCACATCGACGTGTTCAACGAGAAGGTCCGCAGCGGCGAGATCTCCGCGCCGTTGGGCAGCCAGCGCGTCTACAAGCCATACCCCTACATCCTGGCCATCGTCGACGAGCTCGCCGACCTGATGATGACCGCACCGCGCGACGTGGAAGAGGCGATCGTGCGCATCACCCAGAAGGCGCGCGCCGCCGGCATCCACCTGGTGCTGGCCACCCAGCGACCCTCAGTCGACGTCGTGACCGGCCTCATCAAGACCAACGTGCCCTCGCGGCTGGCATTCGCCACCTCGTCGCTGACCGACTCCCGCGTCATCTTGGACCAACCCGGGGCCGAGAAGCTGATCGGCATGGGCGACGGTCTTTTCCTGCCGATGGGGGCCAACAAGCCGATCCGTATGCAGGGTGCCTACATCTCCGATGAGGAGATCCACGCCGTCGTCTCGGCCACCAAAGACCAGGCCGAGCCGGAGTTCGTCGAGGGTGTCACCGCGGTCAAGGCCGGCGAGCGCAAGGACGTCGACCCGGACATCGGCGACGACATGGACGTCTTCCTGCAGGCCGTCGAGCTGGTGGTCTCGTCGCAGTTCGGCTCGACCTCGATGCTGCAGCGCAAATTGCGGGTCGGCTTCGCGAAGGCCGGCCGCCTGATGGACCTGATGGAGACCCGCGGCATCGTGGGCCCCTCGGAAGGCTCGAAAGCGCGCGAGGTCCTGATCAAGCCCGACGAGCTGGCCGGCACGCTGATGCTGATCCGTGGCGGTTCCGACGCCACCGGCGCCGACGCCGACGACGAGCCGGACTTCTAGACGGCTTCAGTGCCCGCTGGATCGAACCCAGTCAACAGAATCAGCAGGATCTGTCGACTGAGTTCGATCCAGCGAGGCTGTGGATGGGCGAATACCGATCGCCGCACCGGCTGGCAGCTTGTCCGGTCATGTCACGGGTTTTCCGCGGGAGCGAGTCGGTCGCAGCCGGGCTGGTCACGAAGTACGAACTCTCGAGGTCCTACCAGCGGTTGTTTCCGGACGTCTACGCACCACCTGGCCTCCTGACATCCGAAGAATGGATCCTCGCTGCCTGGTTGTGGTCGCGCCGCTGCGGCGTCGTCTGCGGTATCGCAGCATCAGCCTGGCGCGGAGCGAAGTGGTTCGAGATGCCAAAACCCGTGGAGCTCTGTGTGCGCAATGACAAGCCGCCGGCCAGGGTGATCACCCGACGAGACACCATCCTCGATTGCGAAATCGAGGTGATCCGGGGCGTTTCCGTGACGACGGTGGCCCGCACCGCCTTCGACCTGGCGCGTCTGCGGACCGAACGGCAAGCGGTCGCCCGCCTCGACGCGCTCGCGAGAGCCCACCCTTTCCACGCCGCGGACGTTCTCGAGGTGGCCGACCGGCACAGGGGCGTCAAGGGCCGGCCCCGGGTTGCGAAGGTGTTGCAACACGTCGATTCCGGTGCCGAGTCGCTGCAGGAAAGCTATCTGAGGCTGACGCTCACCGACGCCGGCTTCCCCCGGCCACAGACCCAGATCGCCGTGCCCAGGCCCGGTGGTCGCCGCTATTTCCTGGACATGGGCTGGCCCGAGCTGATGGTCGCGGTCGAATACGACGGCGATCATCACCGGGCCGACCGGCAGACGTACACCAACGATGTGGTCAGGTCCGAATACCTGGCGTCGGTGGGGTGGACCGTCATCCGGGTTCTCGCCGATCATCAGCAGTCAGACATCATCGGCCGGGTGCGGCGAGCCCGAGACTCGCGCAGCTAGAGGACGTGCAGCATCCGCGTGTTGCCGAGGATGTTGGGCTTGACGTAGGACAGGTCGAGGAACTCCGCGACGCCCACGTCGTAGGAGCGGCACATCTCCTCGTAGACCTCGGAGGTCACCGGTGTGCCCTCGATCTCGGTGAAGCCGTGGCGCGAGAAGAACTCCGTCTCGAAGGTCAAGACGAACACCCGCTGCAATTGCAGCTCGCGGGCCACCTCCAGCAGCCGCGAGACGATCTGGTGCCCGACGCCGTGACCCTTGACCTTCGGATGCACGGCAACCGTGCGCACCTCGCCGAGATCGGACCACATCACGTGCAGGGCCCCGCAGCCGATGATCTCGCCGTCCAGTTCGGCCACCCAGAACTCCTGGACCGCCTCGTACAGCGTGACCAGGTTCTTTTCCAGCAGGATCTTGCCGGCGTAGGTGTCGACGAGTGTTTTGATCGCCGGAACATCCGAGGTACGCGCCCGGCGTACGGTCAGCCCGCTCACGGGACGAGAGTATCGGCTGACGATGCCGAAGACGCCAACCGATATTCTGTGTCGGTGTCGGACCCTTCTGAAACGCCGCCAGCGGTCCGGCGCGTCAGAGTCGCCAACATCGCGAACCTCCTCACGGCATTCCGGCTGGTCCTCGTGCCGGTGTTCCTGCTGGTGCTCTTCGCGGGCGACGGACACGAGACCGCCAGCCGGATAACCGCTTTCGTGATCTTCGCCACCGCGGTCATCACCGACCACTGGGACGGCTACCTGGCGCGCCGGTATGACCTGGTGACCGAGTTCGGCAAGCTGGCCGATCCCATCGCCGACAAGATGCTGATAGGCGCTGCGCTGATCGGGCTCTCGATGCTGGGCGACCTACCGTGGTGGCTGACCGGCATCATCCTGTTCCGCGAGATCGGCGTCACCGTGCTGCGGCTCGCGGTCATCCGCCACGGCGTCATCCCGGCCAGCCGCGGCGGGAAGCTGAAGACGCTGGTCCAGGCCGTGGCCATCGGGCTGTTCATCCTGCCGCTGACCGAGCCGTGGCACTCCGCGGCCTGGATGGTGATGTGGGCGGCGCTGGCTCTGACGGTGCTCACCGGCCTCGACTATGCGGTGTCGGCGGTCCGGGGGGCACGTGCCCGATCCGCTGCTCGCTGACCCGATCGGCGCCGACGCCCGCAGGCTGATCGCGGCGCTGACTGCCCGCGGGGAGACGCTGGCCACCACGGAATCGCTGACCGCCGGGCTGCTGGCCGGGACACTGGCCGGCGTGCCCGGGGCCAGTTCCGTGCTGCTCGGCGGGCTGATCACCTACACCGAAGCCACCAAGATCGCGCTGGCCGGCGTCGACCCCGGCGTGCTGGCTGCCGTCGGGCCGGTGGCGGCCGAGACCGCGCAGCAGATGGCCGACGGCGCCCGGCGCCGGTGCGCCACCACCTGGGGGATCGGTCTGACCGGCGTGGCCGGTCCGCAACCACACGGCGGTCACGCCGTGGGCACCGTGTTCCTCGGACTCGCCGGGCCAGGCGGGTGCGAGGCCACCCGGCTGCACCTGCCCGGCGAACGCTGGGACATCCGTCTGGCAGCGGTGCATCGGGCCATCACGGCGCTGCTGGCCAGAATCGGTCAGGGCTGACCTCCGGCATCCGGGAACCATCTGCGCCGTCGATGACGTTCTTCTTGGAGTACCTGGATACGAAACGTAAGGAGAGCGCGATGTCGGCACTGTTGCGTGAAGTCGTTGGTGACGTGCTCCGTCGCGCCCGGACATCGCAGGGACGCACCCTGCGTGAAGTGTCTGATGCAGCGATGGTGAGCCTGGGATATCTGTCCGAGGTGGAGCGCGGCCGCAAAGAAGCATCCTCGGAACTGCTCAGCGCCATCTGCACGGCGCTGGACGTGCCGCTGTCGCACGTCCTGATCGACGCCGGGGAACGGCTGGCCCGGCATGAGGCGCTCAGCGCGCCGGTGTCGACCAACATCGATGCCAGCACCAAGGTCGTGATCCCGCCGGTGTCGCAGGACCGCGCCAGCATGGCGGTGGCCTGAGCTCGGAAAATCGGCGCCGCGCCCCCGGCGGGGGTGTGGCATCACGCGTGTACCGGATAAATTGGGCTGCAAGCGCGTATCAGCTGCGTGTGGGTCAGACATCAACGGCGACGACGAAGTGAAGGCGAAACGATCCCCATGGCAAATCCGTTCGTGAAGGCGTGGCGCTACGTGATGGCGCTGTTCAACTCCAAGATCGACGAGCACGCCGACCCCAAGGTCCAGATCCAGCAGGCCATCGAGGAGGCTCAGCGCACCCACCAGGCGCTGACCCAGCAGGCCGCCCAGGTGATCGGCAATCAGCGTCAGCTCGAGATGCGGCTCAACCGCCAGCTGGCCGACATCGAGAAGTTGCAGGCCAACGTGCGTCAGGCGCTCACCCTGGCCGATCAGGCCGTGGCCAACGGCGATGCCGCCAAGGCCACCGAGTACAACAACGCCGCCGAGGCGTTCGCCGCGCAGCTGGTGACCGCCGAGCAGAGCGTCGAGGACCTCAAGGGTCTGCACGACCAGTCGCTGCAGGCGGCCGCGCAGGCCAAGAAGGCCGTCGAACAGAACGCCATGATGTTGCAGACCAAGATCGCCGAGCGCACCAAGCTGCTCTCGCAGCTGGAGCAGGCCAAGATGCAGGAGCAGGTCAGCGCGTCGCTGCGGTCGATGAGTGATCTCTCCGCTCCGGGCAACACCCCGAGCCTCGACGAGGTGCGCGACAAGATCGAGCGTCGCTACGCCAACGCCATGGGCGAGGCCGAGCTGGCGCAGAACTCGGTGCAGGGCCGGATGATGGAGGTCCAGCAGGCCAGCGTCCAGATGGCCGGGCACTCCCGGTTGGAGCAGATCCGCGCCTCGATGCGCGGTGACGCCCTGACGGCCGGGCCCGCCGCCGACGCCACCCCGGCGCCGGCCGCCGGAGCCCAGGCCCCGGCCACACCCGAGAACCCGCTCAATCAGTAGGAGGGACCATCGTGGCGGTCAAGCCGTTCTCCCGGCAGTGGGGATCGTTGCTGCAGCGGGGGCTTGACTCTGCCAGCGAAGCAGCCGACGTGGTGGCACACCGGCTGAGCCTGGCCGCGGACCCGCGGGCCCGCCACCTGCGCAAGCGCAAATGGGCCCTGCGGTTCGCAGTGTTCTTCACCTTCTCGTCGGTGTTCTGGATCCTGGTGACGGCCCTGCTGGCCGCGTGGAGCACGCCGGTGTGGGGGCTGATCATCACCGGCGTGATCGCTGCGGGTGCAGCGTTCCCGGCGACCCTGTTCTGGTTGCGCTACCGCTTCCTGCGGGTCACACCGCTGCCGGTGCAGCGGCCCGCCAGCACGCGCCGGTTGCCCCCGCCCGGATCGGCGGCGCGGCCGGCGATGTCTGCCCTCGGTGCTTCCGAGCGTGGCCTGATGTCTCTGATCGGCGTGATCGAACGGGGTCAGCTGCTGCCGCCGGAGGAGATCCGCGAGCTCACCGAGGCCGCCAACCAGACCACCGCCACCATGATGGCCACCTCCGATGAGGTGGTGTCGATGGAGCGGACGGTCAAGAATTCGCCGCACTCCCGCGACTACCTGGTTCCCACCATCAATGCGTTCACCGCCCAGCTCGGCCACGGTGTCCGGCAGTACAACGAGATGGTCACCGCCGCGGCGCAACTGGTGTCGTCGGCCAACGGCGGGTCCATGCCGATCTCGCCGATGTCCCAGCAGCGCTACCGCGAGCAGTTGGGCAACGCCACCGATCGTCTGCTGGGCTGGGCCCAGGCGTTCGACGAACTGGGTCAGCTGCGCAAGACCTCCTAGAACTTGCGCTGCAGCGAGGGCACCGCGATCGCAGCGGTACCCCGCACCAGGGCCTTGGCGAAGTCGACGTTGTCGAAGTAGTCCCGCCACAACGTGATTCGGCCATCGTGGACCTCGAACACCCCGCACACCCAGAACACCAGCCGTAGTGGGCCGAACACCAGGACGTCGGTGCGTTCGTTGAGCACGGTGTCGCCGTCGGCGGCGCTGCGGTGGATCTTGACATCGAAGCCCATGCTGGGCCGCTGCATGCCCCGAAACAGCTTGATGGCCCGCCGCCGGCCGTGGATGGTCGGGAAGCCGACGTTCTGATAGACGAGATCGTCGGCGAGCAGGGCGTCCGCGGTGTCGAGATCCTTGTCCCGCAAGGAGTTGAGGAACTTCTCGACGGTGGCGATGTTGGTGTCGGTGATCGGCTCGGTCATGGCGTCGAGCCTACGTATCACCGGTGTGGCAGGGTAGGGCGATGCGTGTCGCGGTGGTCGCCGGCCCGGACCCCGGGCACGCGTTCCCGGCCATCGCCCTGTGCCTGCGATTTGCCGCCGCCGGGCACGCGCCGGTGTTGTTCACCGGGGTGCACTGGCTGCCCACAGCGGCAGCAGCCGGGCTGGAGGCGGCGGAGTTGCTGGGTCTTGACCCCGATCCGGCCGACGACGATATGGACGCGGGAGCGAAGATCCACCGTCGTGCCGCGCGGATGGCAGTACTCAATCTCGACCGGCTGCAGGGATTCGACCTGGTGGTCTCCGATGTCATCACCGCCTGCGGCGGGATGGCCGCCGAACTGCTGGGCATCCCGTGGATCGAATTGAATCCGCACCCGCTGTACCGGCCGTCGACGGGTTTGCCGCCGATCGGCAGCGGCCTTGCCCCGGGCACCGGACTGCGCGGCCGCGCCCGCGACACCGTGATGCGCGCGCTGACGGCGCGCTCGTGGAGGCAGGGCCTGCGGCAGCGTTCGGACGCCCGCGTGTCGATCGGCCTGTCCGCCCGTGATCCGGGTCCGGTGCGCCGTCTGATCGCCACCCTGCCTGCGTTGGAGGTGCCGCGACCGGACTGGCCGGCAGATGCCGTCGTCGTCGGGCCGCTGCACTTCGAGCCGACGGCCGAGGTGTTGGGTGTGCCGGCGGGGGACGGGCCGCTGGTGGTGGTGGCGCCGTCGACGGCCACCACCGGTACCCGGGGCCTGGCCGAATTGGCCGTCGAGGTGCTGGTGCCGGGGCACGTGCTGCCCGCCGGGGCGAGGGTGGCGGTGTCCTGGTTGGGTGGTGAGCTGGAGCTGCCGCCATGGGCCGCGGCCGGGCTGGGGCGCCAGGACGAACTGCTGGCCCAGGCCGATCTGATGATCTGCGGCGGTGGCCACGGAACGGTGTCCAAGACATTGCTCGCCGGGGTGCCGATGGTCGTGGTGCCCGGCGGGGGAGACCAGTGGGAGATCGCCAATCGTGTTGTGCGCCAAGGCAGTGGCCAGCTGATCCGACCGCTGACGGGTCCCGGGCTGGCTGCGGCGGTCCGCGAGGTGCTCGCCGGGCCGGGCTACCGCGAGGCGGCGGTCGCGGCCGGTGCGACGGCGGCGGGCGTGGCTGATCCGGTACAGGTGTGCCAGGAAGCCGTTGGGTAGGTTGGTGGGGTGCGGCTCACCGAATTCCACGAACTGGTCGACGCGCAGTTCGGCGCTGTGCGTGGGGCGTCTCTGCTGGTGGATCACGTGCTGACCAGCATCGGGGGCCGGACCGCGGCGCAGGCCATCGAGGCCGGGGTGGAGCCGCGCGACGTCTGGCGGGCCCTGTGCGCCGATTTTGACGTCCCTCGCGACCAGTGGTGACGGCGCACCTCGGCGTGTCTGCTTGAATCGAACACCTGTTCGTCTACTGTGGTCAGTGTTCGACGCGAAGTTTTGTCGGTGGCTCCCTCTAACGTCACGAGCAACCGACCAACACGGGTCAGAAGAACACGACTAGCGAAAGAGGCATCACCATGGCGCCACAGGCACCCGACCGCGAGAAAGCCCTGGAGCTCGCCCTCGCGCAGATTGAGAAGAGCCACGGCAAGGGTTCTGTGATGCGCCTCGGTGAAGAGGTCCGTCAGCCCATTTCCGTGATCCCCACCGGTTCCATCGCGCTGGACTGCGCGCTGGGTATCGGCGGCCTGCCCCGCGGCCGCGTCGTCGAGATCTACGGCCCGGAGTCCTCGGGTAAGACCACCGTGGCGCTGCACGCCGTGGCCAACGCCCAGGCCGCCGGCGGCATCGCGGCGTTCATCGACGCCGAGCACGCCCTGGATCCCGACTACGCCAAGAAGCTGGGCGTGGACACCGATTCCCTGCTGGTCAGCCAGCCGGACACTGGTGAGCAGGCGCTCGAGATCGCCGACATGCTGATCCGCTCCGGCGCGCTGGACATCCTGGTCATCGACTCGGTGGCCGCCCTGGTGCCGCGCGCGGAGATCGAAGGCGAGATGGGCGACAGCCATGTCGGTCTGCAGGCCCGGCTGATGAGCCAGGCGCTGCGCAAGATCACCGGTGCGCTCAACAACTCCGGCACCACCGCCATCTTCATCAACCAGCTGCGTGAGAAGATCGGCGTGATGTTCGGCTCGCCCGAAACCACAACGGGCGGTAAGGCATTGAAGTTCTACGCCTCGGTCCGGCTCGACGTACGACGTATCGAGACCCTCAAAGACGGCACCGATGCGGTGGGTAACCGCACCCGTGTCAAGGTCGTCAAGAACAAGGTCTCGCCGCCGTTCAAGCAGGCCGAGTTCGACATCCTGTACGGCAAGGGCATCTCCCGCGAGGGTTCGCTCATCGACATGGGCGTGGAGCACGGCTTCATCCGCAAGTCCGGCTCGTGGTTCACCTATGAGGGTGAGCAGCTCGGGCAGGGCAAGGAGAACGCCCGCAACTTCCTGCTCCAGAACGCCGATGTGGGCAACGAGATCGAGAAGAAGATCAAGGAGAAGCTCGGTATCGGTGCCGAGTTGACTGCTGATGACGTCCTCCCAGCGCCAGTCGACTTCTGAGGATCAGCAGCCGGAGAAGCGCGCGGAGCAGGCGAAGTCACTGTGCCTTCGCCTGCTCACCGCCCGGGCCCGCACCCGCTCCGAACTGGAAGCGCAGCTCGCCAAGCGGGAGTACCCAGACGATGTCAGCGCAGCGGTACTCGATCGGCTGACCAAGGCCGGACTGATCGACGACGCGGACTTCGCCGAGCAGTGGGTTCGCTCGCGGCGGGCCCACGCCGGAAAAGGCAAGCGCGCGTTGGCTGCTGAGCTGCGCACCAAAGGCGTGGATGACCAGATCATCGCTTCAGCGCTTGCGGACATCGACGCCGACGCCGAGCGGGAGCGTGCCGAGCAGCTGGTGCAGAGCAAACTGCGCCGGGAGACACTGGCCGACGGCGACGACCTCAAGCTGATGCGACGGCTGGTCGGAATGCTCGCGCGGCGTGGCTACAGCCAGGGCATGGCGGCCGACGTGGTGCGGATGGAGCTGGATGCCGAGAGGCGCCGGCGCGCGGTGTAGCGCGATCAATCACCGAGCGCCTGTTGCAGCACGGCGTCGAGATCGGGCGCGGCCTCGCGGCTCCGTGGGGTATGGCCACCGCGGGCGTGCTCGGCGGTCACCCGCTGAATCAGCTGGTTGACAGGTGCGCTGAGACCGTGCAGGCGTGCAGTCAGCACGATTTCGCCGTTCAGCCAGTCGGTTTCGACATCGCTGCGGCCCCGGGCGATGCTCTGCCACGTCGAACCGAAGGCGTCGCGACGGGCGCGGCCCTGCAGCAGATCGCCGCGGCGTTGCAGATCCTGCTCCGCGGTCACCACCGGGATGCGGGCGGCGGCCAGCACCTGCTCGCCCTCCTCACGGACGCGCCGGATCAACTCGTCGGTGTCTGGTCCGGGCTGATAGGTGGCGAGTGCCCCGTTGGCGAGGTTGGCAATCAGCTTGCGGTGCTTCCACGCCATGACGTCGGGGCGGACCTCGGAGGCGAACCCGGCTGATCGCAACAGGGCCGAGGCCGCCGCCGCGGTGGCGTCGCTGCCGGCCGGGAACCGTCCGAGATCCAGGATGCCGGCGATGGGCGAGCACTGCTGTACCACCACCCCGGGCTTCAGATGCGCCGACGGCAGCATCACGGTGATGCCGTAGACATCGGCGAACAGTCGCAACGCGGCGGCCTCGTTGGCCACTCCGTTCTGGGCGATGAACAGCGGCGTGCTGCGCGGCGCATGG
Source organism: Mycolicibacterium tokaiense (assembly GCF_010725885.1). Lineage (NCBI taxonomy): Bacteria > Bacillati > Actinomycetota > Actinomycetes > Mycobacteriales > Mycobacteriaceae > Mycobacterium > Mycolicibacterium tokaiense. Next base: position 4,250,381 of record NZ_AP022600.1, read on the forward strand.
GCGCGCAGGTCATCGAGTGCCGCGGCGCTCTGCTGACTCTTGACCGCGAGGATCGCCAAAGGCGCCGCCGTCCAATCGATCTCACCGGCGCTGGGTGCCGCCGGCACGCGCACCGTCTCGGAACCGGTCTGGGTCACCACCGTCAGACCGCGACGCCGAATGGCGTCGAGGTGATCGCCGCGCGCCACCGCGCTGACCGCCACACCGGCCAGGTGCAGCCGAGCGGCGATCACCCCGCCCACCGCCCCTGCGCCGTAGACGACAACGGGTCGGCTCGGTGTCATGGATGTCCTCTCGTCGCGCCGGGAGTCTCGCTGGCATCGAGCGTATGCGGGTCTCGGCGAAACTGGCGCCCACGTTCGACTACCCGGTGCTGGAACGGTTTTGGCAGCTCTGAACAGTTGCAGGCCGCCAGCCACTCGGCATTTCGGGCCCAAACGGCGGTTTGGGCGGGAAATCAGTCGGCTTTCTGGACCGTGGCGCCGGGGGCGCCTTCCTGCTCGATGGCCTGGGCATCCAGCGCTGGGGGCGCCTTCCGGGAGCGGCGCAGCCGTCTCTCGAGTTTGGTGGCCACCACCGAGAGCGCGAAGTTCACCGAGATCATCAACACCGCGATCACGATCAGGGCGGGAACGTAGTTGCCATAGGACGACCCCACCTGCGTGCCTTGGCGGACCATCTCGACGAACGTGATCTGGTAGCCGATCGCGGTGTCCTTGAGCACCACCACCAGCTGCGACACCAGCACAGGCAGCATCGAGGTGACGGCCTGCGGCAGCAGGATCGACCGCATGGTCTGACCCCAGCGCAGGCCCAGGGCGGACGCCGCCTCGGCCTGCCCGCGCGGCACCGCATGCACACCGGCGCGGACGATCTCGGCGATCACGGCGCCGTTGTAGAGAGTCAGGCCGGTGATCACACCGGCCAGCGCCAGCTGCCGGGACGGGAACACGTCGTAGGCGGCGTACAGGAAGTAGGCGAAGATCATCATGACCAGCACCGGAACGGCGCGGAAGAACTCGACGAAGATCGCGCACGGCACCCGGATGACGGCCTGGTGGGACAGTCGCCCCACACCCAGCACGAAGCCCAGGATCAGCGCCAGCACGATGGAGATGGCCGCGGCGGTCAACGTGCCCTGGATGCCGGGCAGCACGTAGGTCTTCCAGAGGTTGGCCGTCAGGAACGGCTCCCACTTGGCGGCGGTGAGCTGACCGCGTTCGGAGAACCGCGAATACACCAGCCAGGCGATCACCGCCAGCACCACCGCGGTGACGGCGGTGATGATGTGGTTGCGCAGCCGGGCCCTCGGGCCGGGGGCGTCGAACAGAACGGAGGAACCGGTCACTATCGCGACACCGCCAGTTTCTTGCCGAGCCAGCCGAACAGCAGACCCAGTGGCAGCGTCAGCACCACGAACCCGAAGCCGATGATGGCGCCCACCGTCAGCACGGCTGCGGTGTTCTCGATCATCTCCTTCATCAGCAGCGCCGCCTCGGCCACCCCGATGGCCGAGGCGATGGTGGTGTTCTTGGTCAAGGCGATGAGCACCGACCCCAGCGGGATGATGACCGCGCGAAAGGCCTGCGGCAGCAGGATGATCTGCAGGTTCTGCCCGAAGGTGAAGCCCAGCGACCGGGCCGCCTCGGCCTGGCCCAGCGGCACGGTGTTCACCCCGGAGCGCACCGTTTCACACACGAACGACGCCGTGTAGACCGTCAGCCCCAGCACGGCGAGGCGGAAATTGCTGTCCACGATCGAGGTCGGGGACTGTGGGTCCACCAGCGTGATCCCCAGAGTCTGCGAGACCCCCAGCGAACAGAACAGGATGATCAGCGTCAGCGGGGTGTTGCGCACCACGTTGACGTAGGTGGTGCCGATCCAGTTGAGCACCGGCACGGGCGACAGGCGCATGGCGGCCAGCGCCGTGCCGAGAATCAGGGACCCGACAGCCGAGTAGACCGTCAGTTTGATCGTGATCCAGAACGCCGCGAAGATTTCCTCGCGGTACTCGGTGAAGACCTCCACGGTTGCCGGGTCGTCCGATGTTCAGTGACCGAGGGCCGGATCAGTACCGGTCGATGGCCGGCGGCTGCGGTGCCTCGATGCCCGCGGGTCCCAGGTTCTTGTCGAAGGCTTCCTTCCAGGCGCCGTCGGTCTCCATCTTCTCGATGGCGTCGTTGATCTGGTTGCGCAACTCGGTGTCGCCCTTCTTCAGACCGATGCCGTAGTTCTCCTCGGAGAACTGCTCGCCGACGATCTTGAAGTCGCCGGGGCTCTGTGCGGCGTAGCCGGCCAGGATGGTTTCATCGGTGGTCACGGCGTCGATGGCGTTGTTGCGCAGGGCCTCGATGCACGCCGAGTAGGTGTCGTACTGTTGCAGCTGCACGCCCGGGTACTCGTCCTTGATCTTCTGCGCCGGCGTCGACCCCGACACCGAGCACAGCCGCTTGTTGTTCTCCAGCGAGGCCGCCCCGGTGATGTCGGTGTTGTCCGAGCGCACCAGCAGGCTCTGGCCGGTGACCAGGTACGGCCCGGCGAAGTCCACCTTCTCCTTACGGGCGTCGGTGATGGAGTAGGTGGCGGCGATGAAGCGCACCTGCCCGTTCTCGATCAGGTTCTCGCGCTGTGCCGACGGGGCCTCCACCCACTCGATCTGCTCGGGGGTGTAGCCCAGCTCGCCGGCCACGAAGGTGGCCACATCGACGTCGAAGCCGCTCATGCTGCCATCGGGGTTCTTCAGGCCGAGGCCGGGCTGGTCGAACTTGGTGCCGATGGTGATGGTGTCGCCACCTGCGTCGCCGCCTCCGCCGCCGCTGTCACCGCCGCAGGCGCTCAGGGTCAGAGCCAGCGCCGCGGCCGCTGCGACACCTGCGGTGAGCGTGCGGGAACGCTTCTGGAAAAACACGTGACTGTCCTCTCGACGGGCGGCTAGTGATTCAGGATCTTGCCGAGGAAGTCCTTGGCTCGATCGGTTTTCGGGTTGGTGAAGAACTCCTCGGGAGCGGCGTCTTCGACGATGGCGCCCTCGGCCATGAAGACCACCCGGTTGGCGGCGCGGCGGGCGAAGCCCATCTCGTGGGTGACCACCACCATGGTCATGCCCTCGCCGGCCAACGCCGTCATGACGGCGAGCACCTCGTTGATCATCTCCGGGTCCAGGGCGCTGGTGGGCTCGTCGAAGAGCATCACCTTGGGGTTCATGGCCAGCGAGCGTGCGATCGCCACCCGCTGCTGCTGCCCGCCGGACAGCTGCGCGGGGTACTTCTCGGCCTGGTTGGCCACGCCCACCCGCTCCAGCAGCGCCATGGCCTCGGCGCGCGCCTTGTCCTTGCTCAGCTTGCGCACCTTCAGCGGCGCCAGCGTGACGTTCTCGAGAATTGTCTTGTGCGCGAACAGGTTGAACGACTGGAACACCATGCCGACATCGGAGCGGAGCTGGGCGAGCTTGCGGCCCTCTGCGGGCAGCTCGTGGCCGTCGATGGCGATGGTGCCCGAGTCGATGGTCTCCAGGCGGTTGATGGTCCGGCACAGGGTGGACTTGCCCGACCCGGACGGCCCCAGCACCACGATCACCTGGCCGCGGGCGACCGTGAGGTTGATGTCCTTGAGAACGTGCAGGTTGCCGAAGTGTTTGTTGACGCCCGTCACAGCGATCATCGGCGTGCCGGACTCGGTCGGCGCATGCGCATCCACATCCGACCCAGGAGACCCCATGGGTCGCCACCATACCCAGGAATCCCACAGATCGCGCACGGACCGGCCGAAATTCAACGGTCAGAAGGGGTCCGGCCTGCGAATTTCAAGGGTGGCGTTCGGCGCCGATACCATGGACCGATGACTTCGACGGTGACGCAGGCGCAGCCGGTGTCACCTGCGCGTACCTACCAGGTCCGCACCTACGGCTGCCAGATGAACGTGCACGACTCCGAGCGGCTGGCCGGCCTGCTGGAAACCGCCGGATACCGGCGCGCCCCCGACGGCGCCGACGCCGATGTGGTGGTCTTCAACACCTGCGCGGTGCGGGAGAACGCCGACAACAAGTTGTACGGCAACCTCAGTCACCTGGCGCCGCGCAAGCAGTCCGACCCCGGCATGCAGATCGCCGTCGGCGGGTGCCTGGCGCAGAAGGACCGCGACGCGGTGTTGAAGAAGGCGCCCTATGTGGATGTGGTGTTCGGCACCCACAACATCGGCTCGCTGCCCGCCCTGCTGGAGCGGGCCCGACACAACCGCGAGGCGCAGGTCGAGATCGTCGACGCCCTCGAGCAGTTCCCCTCGACACTGCCGGCGGCCCGCGACTCCGCCTATGCCGCTTGGGTTTCCATCTCGGTGGGCTGCAACAACACCTGCACGTTCTGCATCGTGCCCGCACTGCGGGGCAAAGAAGTGGACCGCAGACCAGGTGACATCCTGGCCGAGGTGCAAGCCCTGGTGGATCAGGGTGTGCTGGAGGTGACGTTGCTGGGGCAGAACGTCAATGCCTACGGTGTGTCGTTCGTCGATCCCGAAACACCGAGGGACCGTGGCGCATTCGCGGCATTGCTGCGGGCCTGCGGCGGCATCGACGGGCTCGAGCGGGTGCGCTTCACCTCGCCGCACCCGGCCGAGTTCACCGACGACGTCATCGAAGCCATGGCCGCCACCCCGAACATCTGCCCGACGCTGCACATGCCGCTGCAGTCCGGCTCCGACCGCATCCTCAAAGCGATGCGCCGCTCCTACCGGGCGCAGCGATACCTCGGCATCATCGACCGGGTACGCGCCGCGATGCCGCACGCGGCCATCACCACCGACCTGATCGTCGGCTTCCCGGGCGAGACCGAAGAGGATTTCCAGGCCACCCTCGACGTGGTGGAGCAGTCGCGCTTCGCCACCGCTTTCACCTTCCAGTACTCCAGGCGTCCCGGCACCCCGGCTGCCGAGCTTGCCGATCAGGTGCCCAAAGCTGTTGTGCAGCAACGCTATGATCGGCTGATCGAACTGCAGGAGCGGATCTCCTGGGAGGAGAACCGCGCGCAGGTCGGCACCACGGTGGAGTTGCTGGTGGCCGCGGGGGAGGGCCGCAAGGACGCCCACACCGCCCGGATGAGCGGTCGCGCCCGTGACGGTCGGCTGGTGCATTTCACCCCCGGAGCCAGCCCGGTTCGCCCCGGCGATGTGGTGACCTGCGTCGTCACCTCGGCCGCGCCGCACCATCTGATCGCCGACGGCGCTCTGCTCTCGCACCGGCGCACCCGCGCCGGCGACGCCCACGAGGCGGGCGTCAAACCCAAGACCGTCGGACTGGGCCTTCCGGGACTCGGTGTGCCGGCGCCGCAACCCAGTGTGTCAGGGTGCTCGCTGTGAACGCCCCCGACGGAAACCAGTTCGAGCACTTCAAAGCTGACATCGAGGCGGCCGAACGCAAGGTGGGCCGCGAGATCGAACCGGGCGCCCGCGCCCTGGTGGTCTCGGTACTGGTGTTCATCCTGATCGGGTCGTTCTTCCTGTCGCACACCGGCGACGCCCGCGGGGTCGACGTGCTGCTGGGTTCTCCGGCGGCTGTCGACGCCGGCGTCACCCTGCCGTCGCGGGTGTTCAGCTGGCTGGCCCTGGTGTTCGGCATCGGGTTCTCGATGCTGGCGCTGCTGACCCGACGCTGGGCCCTGGCGTGGGTGGCCTCGGCGGGCACCGCGGTGTCCTGCGTGATCGGCATGCTGGCCATCTGGTCGCGCCAGACCGCGGCCGAGGGCCTGCCAGGACCCGGCATCGGCCTGGTGCTGGCCTGGCTGACCGCGATTGTGCTGGCGTTCCACTGGGTGCGCGTGGTGTGGTCACGCACTGCGGTGCAGCTGGCCGCCGAAGAGCACCGCCGCCGTGCCGCCGCCCAGCAGCAGTCGCGCAGCTTGCTCGACCAGTACGACGAGCAGGACCCCGACAAGCAGGGTTAGCGCTTCTTCGTCACGGCTTCGGCGGCCGTCTCCGCCCACTGCCGCCACTGCGCGGCGCTGGCCCGGGCAGATTCGGCGTCCTTGGTCTTGCCCGCGGCCTCGGCCTTGGCGGCCTGCTTCTCGAACTGCTCGGCACGCACCCGGAACTGCTCGGCGCGGGCCTGCGCCTCCGGGTCGGTGCGGCCGGCGTCGGCGGCGTCACGGACCTTCTTCTCCACCGCGCGCAGGCGCCGCTCGAGGTCGGTGCGGTCCCTGGGCACCTTGCCGATCTCGTCCCACTTGTCGGTGATCTGGCGCAGCGCGGCGCGGGCGGCGTCCGCGTCGGCGGTGTCGATGCGCTCGGCCTCGAGCAGCAGCGCCTCCTTGGCGTCGGCGTTGGCCGCGAACTCCGCGTCCCGCTCGGCGGTCACCGAGTTCCTGGCCGAGAAGAAGGTGTCCTGGGCGGCCTTGAACCGGCGCCACAGCGCGTCGTCGACATCCTTGCTGGCCCGGCCCACCGACTTCCACTCCGTCAGCAGGTCACGGAACGCCGCGCTGGTGGCGCCCCAGTCGGTGGATCCGCTCAGGGCCTCGGCGCGAACGCACAGCGCCTCCTTGGCAGCCTTGGCGCCGGCACGTTCTTTGTCCAGCTCCGAGAAGTGCGAGCCGCGCCGCCGGTTGAACGTCTCGCGTGCCGCCGAATAGCGCTTCCACAGCGCGTCGTCGGTCTTGCGGTCTAGCCCCGTGATGCCCTTCCACTCGTCGAGGATGGTGCGCAGGCGGTCGCCCGCGGCCTTCCACTGCGTGGAGTTGGCGGCCAGGTCCTCGGCCTCGGCGGCCAGGGCCTCCTTGCGGGCGATCTGCTCGGCGCGGTGCTCGTCGCGGCGGGCGCGCTCGGCGACAGCCGCGGCATCGGCGTGCTCGGCGATGGCGGTCAGCCGGGCTGCCAGCGAATCCACGTCACCCAGGACGTGGGCGTCGGGCAGGGTCTCGGCGAGGGTGGCCGCAGCGGCCTTGATCTTGCGGGCGTCACCGGTGCCCGATTCCAACCGGTGCTCCATCAGCGCGATCTCGGTGGCCAGGTCGTCGAAGCGGCGGCCGAAATGCTCGAACGCGGCTTCGGGTTCCCCCGCCTGCCAGGAGCCGACGATCCGTTCCCCGGAACCGGTGACCAGCCAGACCGTGCCGTCGTCGTCGACCCGGCCGAAGCGGTGCGGATCGCTGCTCGGCGGCGCGGGCGGAACTGGCGTGGTGGGTGGCGGAGCGGCCACGCGCGGCCCCGGGCGGGGCCCAGGCTTGGCGCCCGGACGGGGCCCGGGGGTGGGGACGGGGCGTCCGGAAGTCGAGGGCGCTGCGCCGCCGTCCGGAGCGGAATCTGATGTGGTCACTTGTCGTCCCCTGTCCGTCACGTGGGTCTCCCCACGCCCTGCCGCGCACCGCGGCGCCTGTCCTGATCGGTCACCATCTCGCCATCGGCCTGCTCGCCCGGCTTCGGCGGGACGCTACTACTGTTCCGTTGAAGGTATTCAAGCAGGTCGGGCTCGCAGATACCGCTACGTTCGTGTTGCGCGCCACAACAGGGGAGGTCGTGGTCATGGGCAAGGCGGATCTCGCCGCCCTCTTCGCCCTCGGAGCCGCCCTGTTCATCGCCATCGGCGACGTCATCCACCAACGCTCCGCGCACGAGGTCACCGAGGAGAAGGTCAGCCACGTCGGGCTGTTCCTGCGACTGCTCAAAGACCGTGCCTGGTGGCTGGGCAGCGTGGTGGCGGCGGTCGGATTCGTGCTGCAGGCGGCCGCCCTGGGGTTGGGCTCGGTGCTGCTGGTGCAGGCCCTGCTGGTGACTTCGCTGCTGTTCGCACTGCCGATCAGTGCCCGCGCGTCGCACCGCCGGGTCAGCCGCTGGGAGTGGACCTGGGCGGCGCTGCTGGCGGCGTCGGTGGCGGTGATCGTGACCGTCGGCAACCCGACCGAAGGGCAGTCGCGGGCGACCATGCAGACCTGGGCGCTGGTGGCCGCGGTCCTGGGTCCGCTGCTGGTGGCCGCCGTCATCGGGTCCCGCATCTGGTCGGGATCGATCAGCGCGGTACTGCTGGCCATGGTCTCCGGGGCGCTGTGGGGACTGTTCGCGGTGCTGCTCAAAGGCGTGGTGGATCTGCTCGGCGACGGCGTCGTGGCACTGCTGCGTTCTCCCGAGCTGTACCTGTGGGCTGCCGTCGGGATCGCCGGCACCGCCTGGCAGCAGTCGTCGTTCCGCGCGGGTGCGCTCACCGCGTCGCTGCCCACGATGACCGTCACCGAGCCGGTGGTGGCCTCCGTGCTGGGCATCGTGGTGCTCGGCGAAACCCTGCACCCGGGGGAGCTGGGCCTGTTCGTGCTGATCGCGGCCGTGGCGATCATGGTGGTGTCGACGGCCATGCTGGCCCGGGGTGAGGCTGCCGCATCCTCGACCGCTCCCGGCTAGCCTGGTCTCCCGTGTTGGTGGCCGCCGCGATCATTCCGTCTGCACCCGTGCTGGTTCCCGAACTGTCCCGCGGCGCCGCCGAGGTCGCCGACCTGCGCGAGGCCGTGTTGACCGCCGCCTCCGGGTTGCCCGACCGCTGGGTGGCAGTGGGCGTGGGCACCGAGAACCGGGTGTGGGGACCTGAGGCCGCGGGAACCTTCGCCGGGTACGGCGTGGACGTCCCCGTCAGCCTGGGCCCGGACGCGGGTCCCGTGGCACCGCTGCCGCTGTGCGCGTTGATCACCGGGTGGGTGCGCGCCCACGTGCGACCCGCTGCCCACGCGCGGGTGCACACCGTCACCGACCCCCGGAGCGCCTCGCAGCTGGGCCGGGCCTTGCGCACCGAGCTCGATGCCACCGCCGATCCGGTGGGTGTGCTGGTGGTGGCCGACGGCTGCCACACCCTGACCCCGGGCGCGCCCGGCGGGCACGACCCGTCGTCGGTGGCGGTGCAGTCCGCCCTCGACGAGGCGCTGGCCGCCGGTGACGGCCCGGCGTTGGCGGCACTGCCCGAGGCGGTGGTGGGGCGGGCCGCCTATGCGGTGCTCTCCGGACTCCTGCCGACGCCAGCCGCGGTCGACGAGCTCTACCGTGGCTTCCCGTTCGGGGTGGGTTACACCGTGTGCGTGTGGCGGCCGTGACGCAGCGGCCGATCGCCGTCATCGGACCCACCGGCACCGGCAAGTCGGATCTGGCGCTGCAGCTCGCCGAGCGGGTCGGCGGCGAGGTGGTCAACGCCGACGCCATGCAGTTCTACCGCGGGATGGACATCGGCACCGCCAAGCTGACTGTGGCGCAGCGACGCGGCATCCCGCACCACCAGCTCGACGTCCTCGACGTCACCGAAACCGCGACGGTGGCCCGCTACCAGCAGGCCGCCGCCGCCGATGTCGAGGCCATCGCCGGGCGCGCCGCGGTCCCGGTGATCGTCGGCGGATCCATGCTCTACATCCAGTCGCTGCTCGACGAGTGGGTGTTCCCGGCCACCGACCCCGACGTGCGGGCGCGCTGGGAACAACGACTGGCCGAGGTCGGGGTCGCGGCGCTGCACACCGAGCTGGGCCGCCGGGATCCGGCGGCCGCCGCGGCCATCCTGCCCACCGACGGCAGGCGGATCGTCCGCGCGCTCGAGGTCGTCGAGCTGACCGGCCGGCCGTTCGCGGCCTCGGCGCCCAGCATCGGCGCACCCCGCTGGGACACGCTGATCATCGGAGTGGACCGCGACACCGCACACCTGGATCCCCGGCTGCAGCAGCGCACCGACGCCATGTTCGACGGGGGCCTGGTCGAGGAGGTGCAGCGGCTGCTGCGCGCGGGGTTGCGTGACGGGGTGACCGCCGCCCGCGCCCTGGGATACGCGCAGGTGCTCGCCGCGCTGGACGCCGGCGGTGACGACCGGGCCCTGGCCCAGGCCCGTGAGCTGACGTTCATCGGGACCCGGCGCTATGTACGACGGCAGCGGTCGTGGTTCCGCCGCGATCACCGCGTCCACTGGCTCGACGGCGCGGCCGACGACAATGCGGCCGCGGTGCTGCGGTTGTGGCGGGCCGTATCCTGAACCCGTGGAGTTTGCCAAAGGACACGGGACGCAGAACGACTTCCTGCTGTTGCCCGACCTCGAGGCACGCCTGACGCTGGCACCCGCCGCGGTGGCGGCGCTGTGCGATCGCCGGCGGGGCCTCGGCGCGGACGGTGTGCTGCGGGTGGCGACCGCCGGGGCGCTGCTGGGGGCCGGTGTGCTGGAGCGGCTGCCCGAAGGGGTGGCCGAGGGCGACTGGTTCATGGACTACCGCAACGCCGACGGCTCCCGGGCCCAGATGTGCGGCAACGGAGTTCGGGTGTTCAGCCACTACCTGCGGGCATCGGGTCTGGAGTCCCGCGACGAGTTCGTGGTGGGCTCGCTGGCGGGTGCCCGCCCGGTGGTGATCCATGAGACCGGAGATCTGCATGCCGACGTCACCGTCGAGATGGGCAAGGCCGGTCAGTTCGGCGCGGGCACCGCTGTGGTCGGTGGGCGCCGGCTCCGCGGGCTGGCCGTCGACGTCGGCAACCCGCATCTGGCCTGTGTCGATCCGGAGCTCGACGAGGGCGGGCTGGCCGCCCTCGACGTCGGCGCCCCCGTCGAGTTCGACCGCACCCAGTTCCCCGAGGGCGTCAACATCGAGGTGCTGACCGCGCCGGTCGGTGGCGCCGTGAGCATGCGGGTACACGAACGCGGCGTGGGCGAGACCCGTTCCTGCGGCACCGGCACCGTCGCCGCCACGGTGGTCGCGTTGCAGCATCTGGGGGAGCAGACCGGGGCCCTGACCGTCCGGGTGCCCGGCGGTGCGGTCGAGGTCACGGTCACCGAGGCCACCAGCTACCTGCGCGGACCGTCCGAACTGGTCGCCCGCGGCAAATTGTCGCCGGAATGGTGGAACTCTGTGGAACCGAAAGGCAGCGCACAACGTTAATCGGGGTGCATGAACAGTGATCTCCGTGCGAATGTGTATTCGCCTATGACTCAGCCCCGATTCCCCAGTACCGGCGAACTCGCCCTCGACGACCGTGCGGCCCTGCGCCGCGTGCACGGTCTGTCGACCGAGCTCACCGACGTCTCCGAGGTCGAATACCGCCAGCTCCGTCTGGAGCGGGTGGTGCTGGTGGGTGTGTGGACCGACGGCAGTGCCGCCGACGCCGACGCCAGCCTGGCCGAACTGGCCGCCTTGGCCGAAACCGCCGGATCCGAGGTCCTCGAAGGCCTCATCCAGCGTCGCGACAAACCCGACCCGTCCACCTACATCGGCTCCGGCAAGGCCCAGGAGCTGCGCGAGGTGGTGATCGCCACCGGCGCCGACACCGTGATCTGCGACGGTGAGCTCTCACCCGCGCAGCTGAACGCGCTGGAGAAGGCCGTCAAGGTCAAGGTGATCGACCGCACCGCCCTGATCCTGGACATCTTCGCCCAGCACGCCACCAGCCGCGAGGGCAAGGCCCAGGTGTCGCTGGCCCAGATGGAGTACATGCTGCCCCGGCTGCGCGGCTGGGGTGAGTCGATGTCCCGCCAGGCCGGTGGCCGCGCCGGCGGTGCCGGCGGCGGTGTGGGTACCCGCGGCCCCGGTGAGACAAAGATCGAGACCGACCGCCGCCGCATCCGTGAGCGGATGGCCAAGCTGCGTCGCGAGATCCGGGACATGAAGAAGATCCGCGACACCCAGCGCAGTGGGCGCGTGCGCAGCGACGTCGCGCAACTGGCCATCGTCGGGTACACCAACGCGGGTAAGTCCAGCCTGCTCAACGCCTTGACCGGTGCCGGTGTGCTGGTGGAGAACGCCCTGTTCGCCACCTTGGAACCCACCACCCGGCGCGGCGAGTTCGACGACGGGCGGCCCTTCGTGCTCACCGACACGGTGGGTTTCGTGCGGCACCTGCCCACGCAGCTGGTCGAGGCGTTCCAGTCCACGCTCGAAGAAGTGGTGGGCGCGGATCTGCTGGTGCATGTGGTCGACGGTTCCGATGCCTTTCCGCTGGCCCAGATCAGCGCAGTGCGTCAGGTGATCAACGACGTGGTGACCGATCGCAACGGTGCTCGGCCACCGGAGCTGTTGGTGGTCAACAAGATCGATGCCGCCGGTGATCTGGCGCTGGCGCAGCTGCGTCGCGCCCTGCCCGAGGCGGTGTTCGTCTCCGCGCACACCGGCGACGGCCTGGACCGGCTGCGGCAGCGGATGGCGGAGCTGGTGGAGCCCACCGACGTCGCGGTGGACGTCACCATCCCCTATGACCGCGGCGATCTGGTGGCCAGAGTGCACAGCGACGGCCGGGTGGACGCTGCCGAGCACACCGAATCCGGCACCAGGATCAAAGGATTCGTGCCCGCCGGACTGGCGGCCGGGCTACGGCAGTTCGCGACGCACTAGCCAGCCGGAGGAGATGCGGCTATCAGCGTCGGGGGCTCGTGTGCCCGGACCGGCGGCAGGGTGCCGCTGAACTTCTCCACCTGGACCAGCACGTGGGCCCCGGTGCTCCCGCGCGCCAGCGTCGAGGTGCCGATATCGGTGGTCAGCACATTGGGGTTGCCGTGCACGCACATGCTGTCGGGGTCCGCCGGATCCAGCGGGTCGTACCAGGCGCCGGTCGGCAGCTGCACCACCTCGGGACGCACCGCCGCATCCACCACCACCCCGGCCAGGCAGCTGCCGCGGTCGTTGAACACCCGCACCACATCGCCGTGGCTCAGCCCGCGTGCGGCGGCGTCGCGCGGGTTCATCCGGATGGGTTCGCGGCCTTGAATTTTCGAGCCCTGGCTGGTGGCCCCGGTGTCGAGTTGGCTGTGCAGCCGGGTCGCGGGTTGGTTGGCGATCAGGTGTAGCGGGTAGCGCTGGGCGCGCGGGCCGCCCAGCCACTCCTGGGGGGCAAACCACGTGGGGTGCCCGGCACAGTCGTCGTAACCGAAGTCGGCGATGGTGTCGGAGAAGATCTCGATGCGCCCGCTCGGGGTGCCCAGGCGGTACGTGTCGGGATCGGCGCGGAAATCCGCCAACAGGGTCAGGCCCTCCTCGACCGGGAGCCGCAGCGATCCGGCCGACCAGAAGTCCTCGAAGGTGGGCACGGTGAAATCGAGAGTGCGCGCCCACCCGTCGTACAGATGTGCCAGCCACTGCCGCTCGGTGCGGCCCTCGGTGAACTGCTCGCCGAAGCCCAGGCTCTCGGCCAGCGCGGCGAACGTCTCATAGTCGTTGCGGGAGTTCGCAAACGGTGTCGCCAGGGCAGGCATGGCCATGAACACGGGGTCGTTGCGGGAACCGGAGAAGTCGTTGCGCTCGTAGGCGGTGGTGGACGGCACCACGATGTCGGCGTGCTTGGCCATCGCGGTCCAGTACGGGTCGTGCACCACCACGGTGTCCACCCGGGCCAGAGCGCGCCGCAGCCGGGGCAGGTTCTGATGGTGGTGGAACGGGTTGCCGCCGGCCCAGTACACGCAGCGAATGTCGGGGTAGGTCAGCGTCAACCCGTTGAACTCGAACCGCTCGCCGGGATGCAGCAGCATGTCGCTGACGGCGGCGACCGGAATGAACGTCTGCACCGGGTTGACGCCCTGGGGCAGCACCGGCAGGCGGCAGCGGATGGGCGGTAGGCCCGGTTCGTTCATGGAGCCGTAGCCGTGGCCGAAACCGGCTCCGGTGAGCCCGATCTGGCCGAGCATCGCGGCCAGCGTGAGCCCCATCCAGGGTGCCTGCTCGCCGTGCTCGGTGCGCTGCAGTGACCAGCTGACCGTCACGATGGTGCGCCCGGCGGCCATCTGCCGGGCCAGCGTGCGCAGCGTGTCCGCGGGCAGACCGCAGATCGGGGCCGCCCACTCCGGTGACTTGGGCACCCCGTCGTCGAGGCCCAGCAGGTAGCGCTCGAATCGGGGGTACCCGACGCAGTAGGTTGCCAGGAAATCCCGGTCGGCCAGGTTCTCCTGCGCCAGGACATGGCCCAGCGCGAGCATGATGGCCACGTCGGTGCCCGGTACCGAGGGCAGCCAGGTGCAATCGCCGTCGACGTCGTCACGCAGCGGGGAGAACGAGACGATGCGCCCGCCGCGCGCCCGCAGCCGGTTCAGGGCGTCCCGCGCCGGATGTGCAGTGGTACCACCGTGATTGACGGCGGTGTTCTTCATCGCGATGCCGCCGAAGCACACCATCAGGTCGGTGTGCTCGGCGATGACGTCCCAACTGGTGGACCGCTTGAACAGGTCGTCGTGCGTGCCGACCACCCGCGGCATGATCACCCCGGTGGCGCCCAGGCTGTAGGAGTGCCGCGACGACGTGTAGCCGCCGAGCAGTTTGAGGAACCGGTGCACCTGGCTCTGGGCGTGGTGGAACCGCCCGGCGCTGGCCCAGCCGTAGGAGCCGCCGTAGATGGCCTCGTTGCCGTGGGTGTCGACGACCCGGCGCAGTTCGTCGGCCAGCAGGTCGGTCAGTTCGGCCCAGGAGACCGCGACGAAGTCGTCGGCCCCCCGCCGGTCGGTGGGCCCGGGGCCGTCGTCGAGCCAGCCCCGGCGCACCGCGGGACCGGCGATCCGGGCACGGTGACGCAGTGACCCCGGCAGATTGCCGAGTAGCGGGGAGGGGTCCACGTCGCCCGCCGGGGCCTGTACGGCGGTGATGTCACCATCGGCGACCTGTGCGTGGAAAGCGCCCCAGTGGGTGAGGCCGGAGCCGGACATGCGGGGAGTTTACGAGGTGGGAGCCGACCGCATTTGCCGACCAACCACCCGGTTGGTATATCGTCAGTGGCAAGACGTATTGTCGAAATCCCCGGAGGTCTCATCATGGGTAGTGCCGTCAAGTACCAGCGCACGCTGTTCGAGCCGGAGCACGAACTGTTCCGCGAGTCCTACCGTTCCTTCCTGGAGCGCCACGTCGCCCCGCACCACGAGAAGTGGGAGAAGGACAAGATCGTCGACCGCAACGTGTGGCTGGAGGCCGGCAAGCAAGGCTTCCTGGGCATGGCCGTGCCCGAGGAGTACGGCGGCGGCGGCAACGACGACTTCCGCTACAACTGCATCCTGACCGAGGAGACCACGGCGGGGCGCTACAGCGGGATCGGTTTCGGGCTGCACAACGACGTGGTGGCGCCCTACCTGCTGCGCCTGGCCACCGAGGAGCAGCGTCAGCGCTGGCTGCCGGGTTTCTGCAGCGGCGAGCTGATCACCGCGATCGCCATGACCGAACCCGGCACGGGCAGCGACCTGCAGGGCATCAAGACCCGCGCGGTCAAGCAGGACGACGGCAGCTGGGTGCTCAACGGCTCGAAGACGTTCATCACCAACGGTATTCACTCCGACCTGGTGATCGTCGTCGCGCAGACCGACCCCGACAAGGGTGCGCAGGGCTTCTCGCTGCTGGTTGTCGAGCGGGGGATGGAAGGCTTCGAGCGCGGGCGTCACCTCGACAAGATCGGCCTGGATGCCCAGGACACCGCGGAACTGTCGTTCACCGATGTGAAAGTGCCCGCGGAGAATCTCCTCGGCGACGAGGGCATGGGTTTCATCTATTTGATGCAGAACCTGCCGCAGGAGCGGCTCAACATCGCCGTCATGGCAGCCGCAGCGATGGAGGCGGTGCTCGACGAGACCATTCAATACACCAAGGAGCGCAAGGCTTTCGGCAAACCGATCGGCAGCTTCCAGAACAGCCGGTTCACCCTGGCCGAGCTGGCCACCGAGGCCACCGCGGTGCGGATCATGGTCGACGAGTTCATCCGGCTCCACCTCGATGAGAAGTTGACCGCCGAACAGGCCGCCATGGCCAAGTGGTGGACCACCGAAGCGCAGGTGCGTCTGGTCGACCGGTGCCTGCAATTGCACGGCGGTTACGGCTACATGCGTGAATACACCGTCGCGCGCGCATTTCTCGATGCACGCGTGCAGACCATCTACGGCGGGACCACCGAGATCATGAAAGAGATCGTGGGTCGCAGTCTCGGGGTCTGAGCCCCCCAATAGCACAACATCATGCGCGCAAAACGCATCCGGCCTGCACGTGAATTCGGTATGAGGTGGGTATTGTCGTCGAAATGACGGCGATATGGCCATATTGTGCTCGGCTATTGTCCGTGAGTTGACGGAATTGGCTTTTCGGGCACCGGCCGGTAAACGCGGGGAGTGGGCATGAGAACGCAGCGGAACCCATTGCGATGGGCCTTCGGAGTTCTGGCGGTGATGTGTACCGCAGTTGCCTTCGTGGTGCCGTCGGCTCCGGTCGCGCACGCCGACCCTCAAGGAGATGCTGTCGCCGCCATCGATGCGGCCTGGGTGGCCGCCGGCGGCGACACCTCACCGCTGGGTCCCAAGGTGGGCGGGGTGTACCCGGCGGGTGCGGGCTTCGGACAGGACTTCGCCAGCGGCGCGATCTTCTTCTCGCCGGGCACCGGGGCCCGGTCCATGTTCGGCGCCATCCTGGACAAGTACCGCGCCGTCGGGGGGCCCGCCGACAGCGGCCTGGGCTTCCCCAACATCGACGAGGGTCCCGGCCGCGCGCCGGAGAGCCGCAACGTCACGTTCGACTCGCCCGAGGGTGCGGTGATCTTCTGGACCCCCGCGACGGGGGCATGGGTGGTGCGCGGGATCATCAACGCGGCCTGGGACCGCCTGGGCGGCTCGTCCGGGCCCCTCGGTGTCCCGACCGGCGATGAAACGTACAGCGGCGAAACGATTTCCCAGACCTTCGCCGGCGGACAGATCAGTTACGACACCGCCGCCAAGACGTTCACCACCACACCGCCCGAACTCGCCGGACAGCTCGCGGATCTGCCGCTGCCCGACGACGCCACCAGCGCGATCAACGTGGCCTGGCGGGTGGCCGGTGGCCCCACCGGGCAGTTGGGCGCCAAGACCGGCGACCAGTACGCAGTGGGCGACGGCGGGGCCGGCCAGGACTTCAACGGCGGCAAGATCTTCTACTCGCCCGACACCGGCGCGCACATCGTCAGCGGCACCATCCTGGAGAAGTACGAAGAGGCGGGCGGGCCCACCGGGGAGCTCGGTTTTCCCGTCACCAACGAAGCCGACGGTGACATCCCGGGCAGCCGCGTCAGCACGTTCGGCGCCGAGGGCGAACCGGCCATCGTATGGACACCTGAACACGGTGCGGTGATCGTCCGGGGCCCGATGAAAGCAGCGTGGGACGAACTCGGTGGCAGCGGCGGTGATCTGGGTGTACCGATCGCCGATCAGACCGGCGACGACACCATCACGCAGAACTTCAGCGGTGGCCAGGTCACCTACAACAGCTCGAACAACACGTTCAGCACCCAGCCCCCGGAGCTGGCCGAGCGGCTCTCGGGTCTCGAGTTGGCGCAGCAGCCCGCGCCCAGCGCCACCTCGGCGCAGCCGTCGGCGCAGGACGAATCCGACGCCGAGTCCGGCGGGCAGAACTGGTACCCGTGGGCGATTCTCGGGGTGGCGGTGGTGTTGGTGCTGGCGCTGGCCGGCTTCCTGGTGGCGCGACGCCGCGGCGCCGGTGGCCCCGCGGTTGATCAGACGGGTGGCTACGGTCCGATGCCCGGTGATGACCGGAGCGAGTTCGAGCCGACTGAGTTCGAGCGGAGCGAGTTCGAGCGGGGTGGCCTCGCCGATTCGGGGGACACGCGCGACGACGCGGACCGGGGCCTGTGGGCCACGGCACCATCGGCGCAGACCAGCGGTCCGTCGACTCCCGCGGACCACGATTCCGACGACACCGCGTATCTCGCCGCGCAGCCGCCCTGGGCCAAACGCGAGCCCGGTGCGACGCCCTGGTCCGGCGCTGACGTCCCGTCGGAATCCGGCGCTGAACCGGTGAGCGGGCCGGCGCTGTTCACCCATCACGGCGCCCACGAAGGTGACGACCTCGACGCCGAGGTGGACGAGCAGGATCCCGACGATGTGGATACCGCGCCCACCCGGGTGCAGTCCGATCCCGACGCACCCTCCGGCCGGCACGCCGCCGTGCCCGCCGAGGACTCCCGGCCGCCGTGGTTGACCGACGCGGATTACGAACCGCCGGCGTCGAACTCGTTGTTCGCACCGGTGTACGGCGCCCCGCCACCGCCTGCCGACGGGCCCCTGGCCGAGCACGATCCGCGGGCCTATGGCGGAGACCATGAGCAGAGCGAGCACCAGCAGTACGACCATGGGCAGACCGATTACCCGGATTACCCGGAGTCCGACTACACCGAGCCCGTCGAGGAGACCCCGCAGCCGGAGCACTACGGCCATCCGGGGTACGACCATTCGGAATCGGACCACGGCGCCGAATCCGCCTACGACCCTCAGGATTACGCGCAGCCCGAGGAACTGGGCGCAGGTGCGGCCTCCCCCACGGGCTTCTCGTCGGCACCCCCGGCCATCCATCTTCCGCTGGAGGATCCCGACGAGGCGCCCGAGGGCTATCCCGTCAAAGGCAGCATGCGCACCGGTACTTATCACCCACCAGGCTCGGACTCCTACGAGGTGACGGTGGCCGAGATATGGTTCGCCAGCGAGGAATTGGCCGAGGCCAACGGGTTCACCAAAGCGGAGTGATCGGCCGCAAGATCTGACCCGGCCGAGGCCGGGTCAGATCTTGCGGATGACCGTGACGACTTTGCCCAGGATCGCGGCATCGTTGCCCGGAATCGGGTCGAACGCGGGGTTGTGGGGCATCAGCCACACCTGACCGCTGGTGCGTTTGAAGGTCTTCACCGTGGCTTCACCGTCGATCATCGCTGCGACGATATCGCCGTTGTCGGCCACGTTCTGTTGTCGGACCACCACCCAGTCACCGTCGCAGATGGCAGCGTCCACCATCGACTCGCCGACGACCTTGAGCAAAAACAGCGAGCCCTCACCCACGAGTTCGCGGGGGAGCGGGAAGACGTCCTCCACGGCCTGTTCGGCCAGGATGGGACCACCTGCGGCGATGCGGCCGAGCACCGGGACGAACGTGGGCTCCGGCAGCGCATCCGAACCCGCCACATCGGTGACGACCGCCGCCGCCGCATCGTCGGCTCCCCGGACGTCGACGGCGCGGGGCCGGTTGGGGTCGCGCCGCAGGTAGCCCTTGCGCTCCAGGGTGCGCAGCTGATGCGCCACCGAGGAGGTGGACGTCAGACCGACCGCATCGCCGATCTCGCGGATGCTGGGGGGATAACCCCTGGTGGTCACCGAGGTGCGGATGACCTCGAGGATGGTGCGTTGCCGTTCGGTCAACGACGGGTCTGGAGAAGTGCCGCGCCAGCCGTCCTGCGCGTCTGAGCCTGTGTCCGTGCTGTCACCCATGGCACCGAATGTAATCGCCAGAGCCACCAGAATCAAACATGTGTTCGAGGCGTGTCGCCGATCGCTGCCGTGCATCCCGGCGTGACTGCTGAGGCGGATGAGGCGAACTTTTTTGTCGGTGGGCCGGTTTATCGTTCGGCAACAGATCGATCACATGTTCGGATTCAGGCTTTTCCTTCGAACGTGTGATCGAGTAAATTCGAACACAGGAGCGAACATGGACCAGCTCGACCGCCCTCGTCACACCCGTCCCGGCCGCTCACGTCATCACGTCCCACATTCGAAAGGATCCGCCATGACCATCACCTCGACCCTGCCCCCGCGTCTGCCCCAGCCCGCTCCCGTCGGTGATCCCACCACGCTGCGGTACCGCCCCGCCGGTGAGCAGGCCCGTCGGCGCCCTGCCGAGATCCGCCCGTCCGGTGCTGCGCTGCGGCAGCGCGGCACCGGGGTGCGCGTCTCGCGGGCGCCACACCGCCGCGCCCGCGCCATCACGCCGGTCACCACGGTCGGTCTGGCTCTGCTGGCCGCCATGATCACGGTGTGGCTAGGTGCGGTGGCGGAGTTCGGCCAGGCCATCCAGGGTGGCTCGGCACCGGCGCCGGCCAAGTTGGCCGTCGTGCAGGTGCAGTCCGGGGAGACATTGCAGACTGTGGCCGCCCGCATCGCGCCGGAGGCCCCCATCGGTGAGACGGTGCAGCAGATCCGTGAGCTCAACCGCCTCGAGGGCGCAGCGGTGAACGCCGGGCAGACGCTGATCGCCCCCGTCGGCTGAGACCATGGGTCTGATGGCTGCGGCCACTGCCATGGCGGTGGCTGGCGCGTGCGCGGCGCAGGTACTCTCTGAGGCGGGGGTAACACGTGTCGAATACGGCGAAGGAGCGGTAATGCACTGTCCTTTCTGCCGGCATCCGGATTCGCGTGTGGTGGATTCCCGCGAAACCGATGAGGGTCAAGCCATTCGGAGGCGCCGCTCGTGCCCGGAGTGCGGACGCCGGTTCACCACCGTCG
Organism: Mycolicibacterium tokaiense; assembly: GCF_010725885.1. NCBI lineage: Bacteria > Bacillati > Actinomycetota > Actinomycetes > Mycobacteriales > Mycobacteriaceae > Mycobacterium > Mycolicibacterium tokaiense. The sequence continues at coordinate 4,270,575 of NZ_AP022600.1, forward strand.
AGACGGCGGTGCTGGCGGTGGTCAAGCGCAGCGGTGTCACCGAGCCCTTCTCCCGCGAGAAGGTGATGCGCGGAGTGCGCCGGGCGTGCCAGGGCCGTCAGGTCGACGACGACGCCCTGAATCTGTTGGCGCAGCAGGTCGAGGACACCATCAGGGCGGCGGGGTCGCCCGAGGTTCCCAGCAACGAGGTCGGTCTGGCCATCCTCGGCCCACTGCGGGACCTCGATGAGGTTGCTTACCTACGATTCGCGTCGGTGTACCGCTCGTTCTCGTCGGCGGATGATTTCGAGCAGGAGATCCGCGCTCTGCGCGAGCACCGCCGGGTGTCCGCGTCCGGCTGACCGGTCAGGGCAGGTGCACCGTGCGAGGGCCATCGTCGACCACGCGTCCTGCGACCTGCACCCAGCCGGTGGGGGACCAGCGGGTTCGGATCTGAGATCCCTTGCCCTGCGTGATGTCCAGGTCGCGGCTCAGATGTTCGGTGATCCGCACCGCGGCAGCGCCGGTGGCCTCGTCCTCGGCGATTCCCAAGTTGTTGGCGAACATTCGCGACCTCAACGCCCCGGCATCTTCGTCGATCCATGTCCACAGATAGTGCTCCACGTCATCGGAGTAGTCCGCGGGGTCGGCGTCGGCCAACGCCTCGACTGACGCGAGCTGGTGGATGAGGAACTCAGGTGCCCATTCGGCGCGAGCGCTGATTCCGGTCAGCCCGTCGTCAGTGTCGACACCGTAGGTCACCTGCACCACCCCGGCCGGCACCTGCAGGGTGTGCACCGCGGTGCCCTGCTCGCGCAGCCACCACGCCGCGCCCACGGTCGGGTGGCCGGCAAAGGGCAGTTCGGTGACCGGCGTGTAGATCCGGACGTGGGCGGAACTGCTGTCCGCCTTCGGCGGATCGACGAATATTGTTTCGCTGTAACCCAATTCGTTGGCCAGCTGCTGGCGTTGCCCCGGGGGTACGGCATCGGCGAGCGCTACTCCCAGGGGGTTTCCGTAATTGCCCGCAGCGTCGGTGAACACCCGCAGCACAGTCACGTCGATACCCATGTACCGACTCTACGTGGCGCAGGCGGGGGTGTTTTCAGCGAGTCCGCCGACGGTGTCAGGTGGCGCTGCGCTCGTCGTGCCCCATCGCGTCCAGTACGGCCACCCTGGTATCGACGGTGCCGGAGATGGAGCGCTCGCGCACCCCGTCGCGCAGCAGCTGGCGTAGCGCAGCCTGGTCGTATTCGGCGGGTTCGGTGGTGTCGATGAAGCGCTGCACCACCTCGACGAAACGATCGGGGTCGTCGTGGAACGGAAAGTGGCCTGACCCGGCAAAGATCTCCAACTCAGAGCCGGGCATCGCGGCGTGTGCCATCCGTGCGTGACTGACCGGGATCACCACATCGCGGTCGCCCCAGATCAGTTGCACCGGAACACTTTCGGTGAGGTAACACCGGTCCAGCATGGTCACCACCTGGCCACGCCAGTCGACCACGGCGCGCAAGGTCCGGGTGAACGCCGATGAGGCGGTCGGTTCGGGCAGGTCCCGCAGGATGCGCAGCACATGGGGCAGCTCACGGCCCAGGGAGGTGTTCCCGAGCAGGCTGCCGGCCACCTTGCCCGCCACCTGCACAGCGGGCAGCACCAGAGGCAACCGCAGCAGCGCCAGCGCTTCCCCGCCCAACGGCAGGGACGCCGCCCGCAGGGCAATGTTGACGTCGTGGGTGACACCGCCTGCCCCCACCAGAATCAGGCGTTCCACCAATTGCGGGAACTGGTAGGCGAACTGCATGGCCACGCCGCCACCGAGGGAGTGCCCCACGACGGTCACCCTCTCGATGTCCAGCACACCCAGCAGGTCGCGCATCCCGTTGGCGTAGGCGGCCACCGAATAGTCGGCGCGCGGTTTGTCTGACTGCCCGTGACCCAGCAGGTCCGGGGCGATCACGGTGAACCGCTGCGCCAGCTTGGCCTGCACGCTGGCCCAGGTGGTCGAGTTGTCGCCGATACCGTGGATCAGCAGCAGCGCCGGGCCGGAACCGGCGATGCGGAACGCCCGCCGGTAGCCGTGGATGGTGCGGAAGTCGAGCGTCGGGGTGACCTCGCGGACGGACCGCAGGTTGGGTTTGCGCTCGCTCATACGGTCACCGAATCACGGCCCGGGCACCGAACTGGAGAGTGGGTCATGTACGCCAACTTCGTCGTCGGGCCCCGTGGCGGCGGTACCGAGGCGGATACCGTCAGCTGACCCGCACCGGCGACTCAGCTGTTCTCGTCGTCTCCAAACGGGTCCGCAGACGGGTCACCGGCCTGTTGGGCCAGGAAACGCTCGAACTCCGCTCCGAGTTCATCGCCGCTGGGGAGGTCCTCGTCCCTGGCGAGCAGAGAGCGGTTCTCCTGTGCGTCGACGAATGCATCGTACTGTCGCTCGAGCGCGGTCACCACCTGGGCGACCTCGCTGCTGCCCTCGACCTGCTCGTCGATCTTGATGCGGATCTCCGCGGCGGCTTCGGTCAGGCGTTCGGTGGGAAGCTGCAGCGAGCTGGACTTCGCCACCTGCTCGACCAGCGCCTTCGCGGCTTCGGGGTAGGCGGTCTGCGCCAGGTAGTGCGGCACGTGCACGGTGAATCCCATGACCTCGTGGCCGTGCTGGGCCAGCCGGTACTCCAGCAGATTGGAGACGCTGCCCGGAACCTGCACCTCGCCCACCCACGGCGTGTGATCGGCGATGAGTTCCTTGTTGTTGGCGTGCGCGGTCATCGTGACCGGGCGGGTGTGGGGCACCGCCATGGGGATGGCGCCCAACCCGATGGTCCGGCGCACCCCGAGACGCTCGGCCAGCAACCGCACCGCGGTGATGAACCGCTCCCACTTCAGGTCGGGCTCCAGGCCGGCGAGCAGCAGGAACGGGGTGCCCACGCTGTCGTGCAGGGCGTAGAGGTTCAGCTCGGGGGTCTCGTAGTGGGTGAAGTGGTCGGTCTTGAACGTCATCAGAGGTCGCCGTGACCGGTAGTCCAGCAACTCGTCGATGGCGAAAGACGCCACCAGTTCGGTGTCCAGCGACTCACGCAGGTGGTCGGCGGCCAGTTTGATGGCGTGCCCGGCATCGGAGAAGCCTTCGAGGGCGTGCACCAGCACCGGTCCGCGGCCGTCGGCAGACGACAGTTGAGGAGCCGGGAATTCCAGCTCGTACATTCCGCTCTCCTCCGGCCGGTAGGCGCGGTCCGAGTCCTGTCCGGGATCGTCGGTGTGAGCCATCTGTTCTCGCCTCCTCGTGCTGCGCAGGACACGCGGTGTACGTCGTGTCCCGCCCATTTTCTCTCAGCCCCGCGTCTGCGTGGCGGCAGCCCCGCCGTCACATCGAACGTCGGGTGGGGCGGCCGGCATTCCTGCGCGTACACAGGAGTACCCAGGCCGGGCCGCAGCAGACAGGTGTCAGCGCCGGAATTCGTGCAGGGCCCGCAGCTTGTTCATCACATCCAGCGCCGCGACCTTGTAGGCCTCCGAGAACGTCGGATAGTTGAAGACCGCGTCGACGAGGTACTCGACGGTGCCGCCGCAGCCCATCACGGCCTGGCCGATGTGCACCATCTCGGTGGCGTTGGTGCCGAAGATGTGGACACCCAGCAGCGTGAGGTCCTCGGTGGAGACCAGCAGTTTCAGCATGCCGTAGGAGTCGCCGGCGATCTGGCCGCGGGCCAGTTCGCGATAACGGGAGACACCGACCTCGTACGGAATGGCGTCCTTGGTCAGGTCCACCTCGGTGGCGCCGACGTAGGAGACCTCGGGAATGGAGTAGATCCCGATGGGCTGGAGCTCGGTCATGGCGTGGGCGGGTTCGTCGAACGCGTGGTAGGCAGCCAGCCGGCCCTGGTCCATCGAGGTGGCCGCCAGAGCCGGGAAACCGATGACATCGCCGACGGCGTAGATGTGGTCGACCTTGGTCTGATAGTTGTCGTCGACGAAAATCCGGCCGCGGTTGTCGGCCTCCAGGCCGGCGTTGTCGAGGTCCAGATGGTCGGTCTGGCCCTGGCGGCCCGCGGAGTACATCACCGTCTCGGCGGGGATCTGCTTGCCGCTGGCCAGCGTGGTGACCGTGCCGGAGGCGCCGACGTCCACCGCTGTCACCTCCTCGCCGAATCGGAAGGTGACAGCCAGGTCGCGTAAGTGGAATTTCAGCGCTTCGATGATCTCGGGGTCGCAGAACTCCAGCATGTTGGCGCGCTTTTCGACCACGGTGACCTTGGTGCCCAGGGCCGCGAACATCGACGCGTACTCGATGCCGATGACACCGGCACCCACCACCACCATCGACGTCGGAATGAACTTCAGATCCAGGATGCCGTCGGAGTCGAGCACCCGTTGCTCGTCGAACTCCACACCGGCCGGCCGGGCCGGCTTCGTGCCCGTGGCGATGACGACGTGGTGGCCGCTGACCGTGACGCGTTCAGCTCGAGAGGGATCCTCGACGCTGATGGTGTGCGGGTCGACGAAGCGGGCGTGCCCGGTGTACAGCTCGATCCGGTTGCGCATCAACTGGTTGCGCACCACATCGATCTCCTTGCCGATCACGTGCTGGGTGCGGGCCAGCAGATCGGCGGGGGTGATCTTCTCCTTGACCCGGTAACTGGCGCCGTACAGTTCGCGCTGGCTCATGCCGGTGAGGTAGACGACGGCCTCGCGCAGCGTCTTCGACGGGATGGTGCCGGTGTTGACGCACACGCCGCCGAGCATGCGGCCCCGTTCGACCACCGCCACCGACTTGCCGAGTTTCGCCGCGGCGATCGCGGCCTTCTGCCCGCCGGGACCCGAACCGATGACCACCAGGTCGTACTCCTGCATCGAACCCATGGCTAGCTGTTTACGCCGGTCACCCATCGTGTGTATGCCGAGCGTGTCAATACCGCGTGAACAATGACTGCAGAGCAGTCATCCACAATCGGTACTTCATCCACAGGCGGGCCCGCGACGGTCGCTGCGACGCACACGGCTGACGGTGCCGCTTGCCAGCGTCGGGGCATGACATCAGCGCACCCGGAACCGCACCCACCGTTCGACCGCTCGCACCTCGACGGCGCTGGCGACCTCACCCTGAACCGGCCTGGAGCTCTGATCGCCGCGTTGCCCGCCCTGCTCGGGTTCGTCCCGGCCGATTCACTGATCCTGGTGTCACTGGACCGGGGGCAGATCGGCGCCGTGCTGCGAGTGGATCTGGAGCCGGAGCCGGCCGAGCGACTCGACGAACTGGTGTCCGTGGCTGCCGCCGCCCAGCCGGACGCCGTGATTGCCGTGATCGTCGACCGCTCCGGGGCGTTGTGTCCCTGCTGCGGCGACCGCCACCGCCGGCTGTGTGCAGCGCTGGCCGACGAACTCGACCACCACGACATCCCCCTGTGGGCCGCTCACGTGGTGGACGTCGTGGCGGTCGGCGGGCGCTGGCACTGTGCCGACGGTTGTGGTGCTCGCGGTCTGGTCGATGATCCGGACACCTCTCCGGTGACCGTGGCGGCGGTGCTGGACGGACGCAGGCTCTACAGCAGCCGGGCCGAGTTGGAGAACCTGATCGCCGCCGACGACAGCGACCGCAGCCGCAGCGTCGCAGCCGCTGTCAGCGCGCTGGAGGCCGGGCAGCGCCACCACGCAGATGACGCACAGAATCGTGACGAGCGGGCCCGCCGCGCCGTAGAGGACACCCTGGCCGCGGCCGGCCGCGTGGCCGCAGGCGAAACGTTGACCGACGCGGAGATCGCGGTGACCGCTCTGGGGTTGACGGAGGTGCGGGCACGGGACACTCTTTACGGCCTGGCGGTGGGGGAGTGTGCGGCGGCGGCCGAGACGTTGTGGTCCACCCTGGCGCGGCTGCTGCCGCGGCACCTGCGGGTGGAGGCCCTGGTGCAGTTGGCCTACTGCGCGTATGCCCGCAGTGACGGACCGCTGGCCGGCCTGTCGCTGGAGGCGGCGTTGCGGATCGACCCCGGCCACCGGATGGCGGCTCTGCTGGACGAAGCTCTGCGCAACGGCATGACGCCGCTGCAGATCCGGGCACTGGCAACCACGGCATACCGGTTGGCCGACAGTCTCGGCGTGGTCCTGCCGACCCGCCTCGAGCGCGGTCGGCAGGCCGGGTGAGCGCCCGTGTCCGGGTGGCTCAGACCTTCTCGACCTTCACGGCGTGGGCCATCTCGTGCGGCAACTCGACCTGCTCGTGGCCGGGAATCACGATGGTGACGCCACCGTGCGGGTTGGTCTCGACCGTCACGCGGGCATTCGGCACCACGCCGGCCTCCTTGAGGCGGCCGATCAGTCCGACATCGCCCTGGACGTGCTCGGTCAATTGCCGCACCACGACGGCCACCGGCGAGCCCGCAGGCAGTTCGGTCAGCCGCACCAGGTTCTGCTCCTCGGCTTCCAGCTCGCCGCCGATACCGAGCTCGGCCAGTCCGGGGATGGGGTTGCCGAACGGGGAGACGGTGGGGTTGTCCAGCACCGCCACCAGCCGGCGCTCGACGTCCTCGCTCATCACGTGTTCCCAGCGGCAGGCCTCGGCGTGCACTTCTTCCCAGGGCAGGCCGATCACGTCGACCAGCAGCCGCTCGGCCAGCCGGTGCTTGCGCATCACGGCGATGGCCAGGGCACGGCCGGTCTCGGTGAGCTCCAGGTGCCGGTCACCGGCGACGTGCAGCAAGCCGTCGCGTTCCATCCGGGACACGGTCTGGCTGACGGTGGGGCCGCTCTGCTCGAGGCGCTCGGCAATGCGTGCGCGCAGCGGGACCACACCCTCCTCCTCGAGGTCGTAGATGGTCCGCAAGTACATCTCAGTGGTGTCGACCAGGTCGTTCATGTGGTACCTCCGTCGGCGACGAGTCTACTTGGCCAGCTGCGGCGATGGGACGCTCTGGCGCGGCGCGGCGAGCAGGCGCAATGGTAGTCGGCAGCAGTGACCGGACAGCAGTGTGCCCGCCGGGCGGGGACGCGGCGGGCACACTCTCGCACCGGCGGACCGGGCCGCCGGAATCCAGGGTCAGCTGGCGTAGGAACGCAGCCGGTCGGCGCGCTCCCCGTGGCGCAGCTTGGCCATCACCTCACGCTCGATCTGACGCACGCGTTCGCGCGACAACCCGAACAACTTGCCGATCTGATCCAGGGTGCGCGGCTGACCGTCGTCGAGACCGAACCGCAACCGGATCACCTGATGCTCGCGCTCGTCGAGCGTGGAGAGCACGCTGCGGATGTCGGTGTGCAGCAGTTCGGCGATGACGGCGTTCTCCGCCGACAGCGCCTCGGAGTCCTCGATGAAATCGCCCAGCGGCGCTTCCTCGTCGGTGCCCACCGGCATGTCCAGCGACACTGGGTCACGGCTGTGCTCCAGCAGATCGTTGATCTTCTCGACGGGGATACCGCTCTCTTCGGCCAGTTCTTCGTCGGTGGCCTCGCGACCCAGGTTCTGGTGCATCTCACGCTTGATGCGGGCCAGCTTGTTCACCTGCTCGACGAGGTGGACGGGCAGCCGTATGGTGCGGCTCTGGTCCGCCATGCCGCGGGTGATGGCCTGCCGGATCCACCACGTGGCGTAGGTGGAGAACTTGAAACCCTTGGTGTAGTCGAACTTTTCCATCGCCCGAATCAGCCCGAGGTTGCCCTCCTGGATCAGGTCCAGCAGCGGCATCCCGCGGCCGGTGTACCGCTTGGCCAGCGACACGACCAGGCGCAGGTTGGCCTCCAGCAGATGGCTGCGGGCCGCTTGACCATCGCGGGCCACTGCCGCCAGATCGCGTCTGCGGTTCTCGCCGAGGCGCTTCCGGGTTTCCAGCAGATGCTGCGCGTAGAGGCCGGCCTCGATGCGCTTGGCCAGCTCCACCTCGTCGGCGGCGTTGAGCAAGGCCGTCTTCCCGATGCCGTTGAGGTACACCCGCACGAGGTCTGCGGCAGGGCTCTGGGCGTCGAGATCGCCGTCGATGCGGGTCGCGGTGGCATGTGCCATATCGGCCTCCTAGTGGCTCGAACTTCTTGATGGTTCAACGCCTGATTGGAGAGAAGAGTTCCCACGGGTGTACGGGTTCACACCGGCTGACGTGCGCAAATGCGCGCCCGACCTGAGAATGCTCTGAGAAACGAACTAGAAGTCCCTCATGTGGGCGTTCTCGGCGTCTCGTGGCGGGTTGGCGCCGGGATCCGCTGGGGCCGTTCCCGGTTCGAGGGCGGGCCGCTCGGCGGTGGGGAACAACGGAATCCGACGCTGATCGCGGTCGAAGCGGCGCGGTTCCTCCCGGCGTCGCGGCGGCCGGTCATTGGCGATCAGGACTGCGATCCACGGCAGCGGAATCGACACCGCGACGATAAGCAGTGAGAGCCAACCGTTTTCCCAGATTCCGTACGCGGCCGCGGCCAGCAGTAGGGCCGGAATGCGAAATGACATGATCGTCAAATATTTTCGGACGCGCTGGCGGTGTTCCTCCTCGTAGGGAGGAGCAGCGTGGGTGATGAGTACCGGGCGACCTTCGTCGTCGAAACCCAGCTGCTGGCTGTGCTTCATACCTCTACTGTGGCACAGCTGGGGCCGCCCGGCGCCATGGGTTTGTCGACCGTCATTTTCTCGGCAGAATGGTGCCCATGCAGACCGACACCCTCGAACGCACCGACGCCGACGAACGGACCGATGACGGTACCGACGACGATCGGCCCAAGTTCTTCCATTACGTCAAGAAAGAAAAGATCGCCGAGAGCGCAGTGATGGGCACCCACGTCGTCGCGCTGTGCGGCGAGGTGTTCCCGGTCACCCGGTCGGCCAAACCCGGCTCCCCGGTGTGCCCGGATTGCAAGCGCATCTACGAGCAACTCAAGAAGTGACGATCGACCCGCCGACGGGCGGGTCAGGCGGGTAGATCCATCGAACCCTCGGTGCTCGCGTTCGGCGCGCTCGCGGCGGGGGCGGGCTCGGCCCGCCGTTGCTTCCACCAGAACCGCACCCGGTTGGCGTGCGTGTCGGGGGCGGGCCACTCCTCCTGGATCGCGGCGTTGAGTTCGGCGCCGATCATGATCGCGAAGCCGAGAAAGAACGCGAACAGCAGGAATGCGATCGGGGTGGCCAGCGCCCCGTAGGTGTAACCGGTCTTGGTGATCGAGCTCAGGTAGATCCGCAGCCCACCGGTGGCGACCAGGAAGAAAGCTGTCGCCAGGGCAGCCCCGATCATCAGCCGATGGGTGGGCAGCGGTTCGGGCAGCGACAGCCGGTACAACACCGTGACCAGGATCAAGAGGCTGATGATCAACACGGGGTAGTAGCCGTACTGCAGGACGTTGTCCCAGCTGTCGGGGATGTACTCGGCCACCTTGCGCGGCCCCAGCGCCAGGAACGGCGCGGAAACGATCACCAGCACCAGACCCGCGACATACAGGCCCAGCGCGTAGAAGCGCTGGCGCACCGGATGGCGTAGCGGTGTCTGATCGTGCGCCTCGACCACCGAATCCACCCACGCCGAGATGGCCGACGACCCCGCCCACAGCGAGATCACGAAGCCCAGAGAGACCACCTCGCCGCGCGCACCCTGCACGATGTCGCGGATGGTGGGTTCGATGATCTCTTCGACGATGTTGGCCGAGAAGAAACTGTTGGCGGTCGAGATCAGCTGACCCTCGATGGTCGCCAAGGTGTCCGGCCCGAACAGTGGGGCGATGTAGGCCAGACTTCCCAGCATCCCCAGCAGCAGCGGTGGCAGAGACAGCACCGACCAGAACCCCGCCTGAGCGGACTCCGAGAAGATCGAGTCGTCCCACGCCTTGGAGAGCGTGCGCTTGGTGATGTGCCAGACGTGATGGCGGGAAGGCTTGGGGCGCTGGTCACTCATGTCGATGTCCAGCATCCCTGACCGCGGTGGGGAATGCCCAACCGCGGCCCGGCGCGCCGCGGGTTACAGCTCGGCGGAGCTGACCTCGATCACTGCGGCCAGCTCGACCAGCTTGGCCTCGTGCTCGTTCGCGTGGTGCTGGCAGAAGAGCAGCACGGCCCCCGACGGCAACTTCGCGCGGACCCGTGCGGCAGCGCCGCAGCGGTCGCAACGATCAGCCCGGGTCAACTCGGGACTGGTCAGAGTTGCGTTCATGGCTCCTCCGTTCTCGCGTGGTTTCTACTGTCTCAGACGTTTTCGGTTCCGGCCTTGTTCCCGAGGTGTTCACCGGTGTGTCGTGTCTCACCCGGGAATCGTTTCCTGCGGCAGGCTTGAGCAATGACGACCAGTTCTGGCGAACTCGTACATCTGCTCGGCGCCGACGATTGGGCGGCGGCCTCCTCAGGTGCCGAATACCGGCCCCCGTCACTGGCCGAGGTTGGTTTCGTTCATCTTTCGACCCCTGAGCAGGTATACCTGCCCGCCAATCGGCTGTTCGGCGGGCGGACCGATCTGGTACTGCTGTACCTGTCCGAAGATCGATTGGCGGCCCCGCTGCGGTGGGAGCCCGGCGTCGCCGACGATCCGGACGGCATGTTGTTCCCACATCTGTACGGACCCATACCCATCGCGGCTGTGAGAAGTATCACCGCTTACCGGCCAGGTCAGGACGGGTTGTTCAGGCCTGCGGGCCCGTCGTCGACGTAGGCGTCGGCCTCGATTTCGATCAGCAACTCCGGGGCGATCAGAGCGCTCACCTCCACCATGGTGGCCGCCGGCGCGACACCGGCGAAGAACTCCGCGTGCACCGGGGCCACCTCCGGCCAGCGGGAGATGTCGGTGACGTACATGCGGGTGCGCACCACGTCGGCGCGCTGGGCGCCGCACTGCTGCAGCGCCACCTCGATGCGGCGCAGCGCATCGAGGGCCTGAGCGGCGATGTCAGGGCCCGTTCCGGTGGTTCCTGACACCGCGACGAAGGGACCTGTGCGCACCGCGCGGGAATACCCCACCACGGCCTCCCACTCGGCGCCGGACGAGACGGTCTGACGCATGGCTCCTCCACGTGTATCGGGCGACAGCGGGGTTACACAGCGACAGCGGCGGCGATTCGTCGAATCACCGCCGCTGTCAATGGTTTCCGACGTCTAGTCCAGGTAGTCGCGCAGCACCTGCGAACGGCTGGGGTGGCGCAGCTTGCTCATGGTCTTGGACTCGATCTGGCGGATCCGCTCACGGGTCACCCCGTAGACCTGGCCGATCTCGTCGAGCGTGCGGGGCTGACCGTCGGTCAGGCCGAAGCGCAACCGAACCACCCCGGCCTCGCGCTCGGACAGCGTCTCGAGTACCGACTGCAACTGGTCCTGCAGCAAGGTGAAGCTCACCGCGTCCACGGCCACCACGGCCTCGGAGTCCTCGATGAAGTCACCGAGCTGGCTGTCGCCCTCGTCGCCGATGGTCTGGTCCAGCGAGATGGGCTCACGCGCATACTGCTGGATCTCCAGCACCTTCTCCGGCGTGATGTCCATTTCCTTGGCCAGCTCTTCGGGCGTGGGCTCACGGCCCAGATCCTGCAGCAGCTCACGCTGGATGCGGCCCAGCTTGTTGATCACCTCGACCATGTGCACCGGGATTCGGATGGTGCGGGCCTGATCGGCCATGGCGCGGGTGATGGCCTGGCGGATCCACCACGTGGCGTAGGTGGAGAACTTGTAGCCCTTGGTGTAGTCGAACTTCTCGACCGCGCGGATCAGGCCCAGGTTGCCCTCCTGGATGAGGTCCAGGAAGGCCATGCCGCGACCGGTGTAGCGCTTGGCCAGCGACACCACCAGACGCAGGTTGGCTTCGAGCAGGTGGTTCTTGGCCCGGTCGCCGTCGCGGCAGATCCACATCATGTCGCGGCGCTGTGCGGCGGGCAGCTTCTCGCCCTTGTCCGACAGCTCGGCCATGAGCTGGGTGGCGTACAGCCCAGCCTCGATGCGCTTGGCGAGTTCCACCTCTTCCTCGGCGTTGAGCAGCGCGACCTTGCCGATCTGCTTGAGGTAGGCGCGCACCGAGTCCGCCGATGCGGTGAGCTCGGCGTCCTTGCGGGCCTGGCGCAGCGCCTCGGACTCTTCTTCGTCCCAGACGAAGTCGCCGGAAGCCTTGTCCTTCTCCGACGGCTCGGCGATATCCTCGTCACCGGCGGCGGGCTTCTTGGTGTCGGTGGTTCCTTCGGCTTCGGCCTCTTCGGGGTCCGCCTCGTCTTCGGCCTCGTCCTCGATGTCGTCGATTTCGACGTCCTCGAGATCCTCGCCCGGCTCGGCTTCGAGGTCGTCGTCGAGTGCCTCGATGTCCTCGCCGTCCGTGGCCTCGGCGTCGGCCGCACCGGGGGCGGCTTTCTTGGGGCGACCCCGCGCCGGCGCGCCGTCAGCCTTCTTGGCTGCGCGCTTGGCCGGTGCTTTGGCCGCCTTGGTGACCCGCTTGGCAGGTGCCTTCTTGGCGGGAGCTTCGGTGGTGGCCACCGCTTCTTCGGTTGCCGGGCTTGCTTTGATCGCTGCCACGTACACCCTTTCGGTCTTGCTGACTTCCGGTGGCTCTGGGCAAGCGCCACCGAGAGCATGGGCTATCGGAGTCATTCGGCGTCAGTCTCGGGACGAGTTTCGCCGCTATCCGGGTGGCGGCCGCCTCCACCATTGTAACTACTGGAGTGGGCTGCTCCGCGCCGAGCAGCCAAAATTTGTTCTAGTGGGTGACGTCCCGATTGGCCGCCATCGCGGCGCCCACTATGCCGGCGGTGTTCTGCAGCGCCGCCGCAACCACCGGCGTGCGATTGGTCAGCAGCGGGATCCACTTGTCGGCCTTGCGGCTGATCCCGCCGCCGGCGATGAACAGATCCGGCCAGATGGCGTTCTCGATCGCGACGAGCACCTTGGTGACCTCTTTGGTCCAGCGCTCGTAGCTCCAGTCCTTGCGCTCCTTGACCGAGGACGCCGCCCGGTGCTCGGCTTCCTTGCCTCCGACCTCGAGGTGGCCGAACTCGGTGTTGGGCAGCAGGATCCCGTTGTGGATCACCGCCGAACCGATACCGGTGCCGAAGGTGAGCAACACGATGACACCGGTGTTGTCCTTGCCCGCGCCGAAGCGTTCCTCGGCGACTCCGGCGGCGTCGGCGTCGTTGAGGACGGTGACCTGCTGGCCGTCGAGGGCGCGGGTGAACACCTCGTTGACGTTCGTGCCGATCCAGGCCTTGTCCACGTTCGCCGCGGTGCGCACCACACCGCCCTGGACCACCCCCGGGTAGGTGACGCCGAGCGGGCCCTCCCAGCCGAACTCCCTGGTGACCGCGGCCACGGTTTCGGCGACGGCCTCCGGCGTGGCCGGCTGCGGCGTGGCCAGCTTGAAGCGTTCTCCGATCAGCGCGCCGGTGTCGAGGTCGACGATGCCGCCCTTGACCCCGCTACCGCCGACATCGATGCCGAAGCCGCGGCGCTGCCCTGAGGAATCCGATCCCGTCATGTGCTGTGCTCCCTAACTCGGCTGGCGGCGGGCGCTCCACACCTTAGTGTGTCGACACCCACTTGGTGGGAGTGTCACCGGCAGTGCATCGTGTGTTGCGATAGTCGGGTGACGTCTTCTCCCGCCCCCGAACCCGCGCCGGCGCTGCCGGCCGACGATGTGCGCCTGCACCTGCGTGACGTGGCGCGCCAGATCGCCACCGAGGCCGCGGAGTTCGTCCGGCGCCGCCGCGCAGAGGTGTTCGGCGACTTCACCGATGCGGCGCCGTCGGAGGCGATGGTGGCCGATTCCGTGCGCACCAAGAGCACCCCGACCGATCCGGTGACGGTCGTCGACACCGAGACCGAGCGGCTGCTGCGTGACCGGCTGGCTCAGTTGCGTCCCGGCGACCCCGTGCTGGGCGAGGAGGGGGGCGGACCGGCCGCCGGTGTGCCTGCGGGCGCAGTCACCTGGGTGCTGGATCCCATCGACGGCACCGTGAACTTCGTCTACGGCATCCCGGCCTACGGCGTGTCGGTGGCCGCGCAGGTCGACGGCGTCTCGGTCGCGGGCGCAGTGGCCGACGTGGTGTCCGGCGAGGTGTATTCGGCGGCGCTCGGCCACGGCGCACAGGTCCAGGGCCCGGCGGGCGCCAGGTCGCTGCGCTGCAATCCTGTCGCGGACCTGTCGATGGCCCTGCTGGGTACGGGCTTCGGCTACGCGCCCAGCCGCCGAGCGGCGCAGGGGGTGCTGCTGTCGAAGGTGATGCCCTCGGTGCGTGACATCCGCCGGATCGGTTCGGCGGCGCTGGACCTGTGCATGGTCGCGGCGGGCCGGCTGGATCTGTACTACGAACACCGGCTCAATCTGTGGGACTGGGCGGCCGGCGCCCTGGTGGCGCAGGAGGCCGGCGCGCACCTGCTGTTCCCCAGCGACCCGGCCCAGCTGCTGGTGGCTGCCGCGCCGGGCGTGGCAGCCGATTTCCACGCGGTGCTGGACCGCAACGGAGCACTGGGCCCCATCCCGGAGTAGCGGTCAGCAGCTGGCCGAATGGATCTTGCTCAGCAGGGCGGCGTCCGCCGGTTCGGTGGCCTCGGGCTGCAGCCCGGCCAGCACGGCGTCGATGTCGTCGCTGTGGGTGAGTTCGGTGAATTCGGTGCCGAGCACCAGGTCCACGGTGTCGGTCTCGCGCTCGTCGCGGAACAGTTCGGTGCAGGGCGCCACCAGCCATACCGCGGCGGCCGCGGCCTCGCCGGACGGCCCGAAGCGGATCTGGCCCTGACACGTCAGCCGGGTGTTGGCATAGATCGGGTCGTTCTCGGCCGTGGGCTGGGCGAACCCGAGATCGCGCAGTTCACCGGCCACTTCGCTTGCTTGGCCGCCCTGGCCGCTGGCGTTGAGCACGGTGATCTTGGTGTCGACCAGCCGGGCCGGTTCGGTGTCGGCGAAGTCGGCGGCGGCCACCTTGTCCCCGAGCTGGGGCGTGGCGGGGTCGGTGGGCGGTGGGGGCGGGTTGCAGGCGACGGCCTGCACCACCTCGGCCGGGCGGGTCAAGGCGATGGTCCACACCAACCCGGTGATGACGGCCAGCACCGCCGCCGCGATGATCCCGGGCCAGATGTTGCGGCGACGGAACGGCAATCCCCGCTTGTCGAAGGCTGTGCCCTCGGTGATGTGCGCGACCACGACTGCACTCTAGAGGGCCACTGCAAATCGGCAGCGGGCCCGGATGGCGCGACTGTGATGTAAATCACAGTTCATGGGAGGTGGTACCGGGCACGAATCGTTTGGCGCAAGCGTTCGGCACTGGTACAAAGCTCAGCTGGCAGAGGATGCGAGCGGGGAACCAAGAGGGGATCAAGATTCATGGCTACCGACTACGACGCTCCGCGTCGCAACGAGACCGACGAGGTTTCCGAAGACTCGCTGGAAGAGCTGAAGGCACGCCGAAACGAAGCGCAGTCGGCTGTGGTCGACGTGGACGAGGCCGAGGCCGGCGAGTCCTTCGAGTTGCCCGGCGCCGACCTGTCCGGCGAAGAGCTGTCCGTGCGCGTCGTCCCCAAGCAGGCCGACGAATTCACCTGCTCCAGCTGCTTTTTGGTGCATCACCGCAGCCGCTTGGCCAGCGAGAAGAACGGCATGATGCTCTGCAGCGATTGCGCCGCCTGAGTCCGAGGCTGCGTAGGGGGGTTCCCCCAGCGAAGCGAGGGGGCGCACGAGCAGGCGAAGGAGCTCGGGCGAATGTCAGCCGCCTGAGTCCTGCGCTCAGCTGCGCAGGGCCGAGAGCAGCCGGTCCGGGTGGCGGCAGCTGACCAGCCAGTACGGGGTGGGATCGTCGGGGTCGTCGAGCACCACCAAGGCCATCGGTCCCACCCACGCCTTGTGCAGGACGTACGCGGCGGGATCGAGCTGACGGCCCAGGGCGGCCGACTTCGCCGAACGGGGGATCTCGGCGGAGCGGGAGATCACCGACGCCGGCAGATGGGCCGGTCCGGCCCACAGCTCCACGGTGTCGCCGTGGCTGACCACCGACACCTCGGCGCGACTCATCCACAGCAGCGCCGCGGCGGCCACCGCGAACAGCACCGCGAACGGCACCCAGTCCGCCAGGCTCTGCACGCCCTGGTTGACCTCCAGTGCGATCAGCGCGGCCAGGCCGAAGCCGGGCAGGCTCCACCACCACGGCACCCACAACCGCTCGCGGTAGCGCACCGTCTGCGAGGTCTCGCGCGTTCCCACCACCTGGCCAAGAGTAGTCTCATCCCTCGTGTCGACCCGCCTGGCGGTGGTCCGCCTGGACCCCGGACTTCCCCTGCCCACCCGCGCCCACGCCGGTGACGCGGGCGTGGACCTCTACAGCGCCCAGGACGTCACCCTGGCGCCGGGGCAGCGCGCCCTGGTGGCCACCGGTCTGGCGGTGGCGATTCCGCACGGCATGGTCGGCCTGGTGCATCCGCGATCCGGTTTGGCTGCGCGCGTTGGCCTTTCGATCGTGAACAGCCCTGGCACCATCGATGCCGGCTATCGAGGCGAGATCAAGTTGTCCTTGATCAACCTGGATCCGTCGGTGCCCATCACCATCAACCGCGGCGACCGGATCGCCCAACTGCTGGTCCAGCGCGTCGAACTGCCCGATCTGGTCGAGGTCACTTCTTTCGACGAGGCGGGTCTGGGGGACACCACCCGTGGCGACGGCGGCCACGGCTCATCGGGAGGACATGCGAGCCTATGACTGACAACAACGCCCACGACGACGACCTCGACGGCCCCTTCGACATCGAGGATTTCGACGATCCCGAGGTGGCCAAGGTGGGTCGCCTGGACCTCGGCTCGGTGCTGATCCCGATGCCGGCGGCGGGCCAGGTGCAGGTGGAACTCACCCAGACCGGTGTGCCCAGCGCGGTCTGGGTGGTCACCCCCAACGGTCGCTTCACCGTCGCGGCCTACGCCGCGCCCAAGAGCGCCGGACTGTGGCGCGATGTCGCCGGTGAACTCGCGGAGTCGCTGCGCAAGGACAACGCCCAGGTCAGCATCGAGACCGGACCCTGGGGCCGGGAAGTGGTGGGCACGGCCTCCGGTGCGGTGCGCTTCATCGGCGTCGACGGCTACCGGTGGATGATCCGCTGCGTGGTCAACGCCGGTCACGAAACGATCGGCGCGCTGACGCTGGAAGCGCGGAAGGCGCTGGCGGACACCGTGGTTCGACGCGACAGCACCCCGCTGCCGGTGCGCACCCCGCTGCCCGTGCAGTTGCCGGAGCCGATGGCCGCGCAGCTGCGCGCCGCCGCCGAACAGCAGGCCGCTGCCCAGCAGCAACAGGCCGGTCAGCAGCAGCCCGGTCAACAACCGCCGGCGAACCCGGCCGCGCGGCGCGGGGCCCAGGGCTCGGCGATGCAGCAGCTGCGCAGCACCATCACCGGCGGCTAGAGGTCGGCCAGCGCGGCCAGGCAGGCCGTGCCCAGTACGGACGGATCGTGACCCAGCTCGGCGAGCGTCACGGTGTGCAGCGCCGCACGCGGAGCCGCGGCCACCCACTCCACACCGACCTCGAGGGGATGCACCGGGTCATCGGTGGCCGCCGCCACCGCCAGGGGAGCCGCGAGCGTCGCCAGCTGCGGGCCGGTGGGCGCCACATAACCCGAGGCGGCCTCCATGGCCGTCGGCAGGTCAGGCCACTGACCCACCCAGGAGCGGGTCAGCTCGTCGGCCAGCCAGGCCGGGCTCGACGCCTGCATCCGCGCCGTGGCCGCCACCAACCCGTCGCGGCGCAGCTCGGCAGCCGAGTGCAGCGCCGCCGCCGCAGCCGGCGCATGGTGCGGCGCGCCGGTCCAGGCGGGCAGCGCCGCGAGCACCGCGACGACGCGGTGCGGGTGTGTGATTGCCCACGCCGCCGCCACCGCGGCGCCCAGCGAGATGCCCGCCGCAATGATCGGGGTGTCGCGCGAAGCCTGCTCCAGCGCGTCCACATAGCCGTCCACCAGCCGGGCCGGTTGGGGCGCATGCGGCAGCGGCACCGCCCCTGCGCTGCGCAGAGCCGGACCGAAGGCGCGGTAGGCGTAGTCGTCGTCGGACCCGGTGCCCGGCAGCAGCACCGCCGACACGCCGTGGAGTTCAACAGCCATGGCGTTGATCGTGCCTGGTGCGCCCGCAAATAGGGAGTTTGGGAGACCGGCGACGTGGAAATAGGGAACCAACGGGTCTAGCGTGTCGTTGAGCTTTGTTAGGCACTGTGATTTGGCTGAATTTTGGGAGTGGTGGCCATGGCTGCGGCCGAAGGTTATCTGCGGCGGCTCACCCGTCGGTTGACGGAGGATCCTGCTCAGCGCGACGCCGAGGAGTTGACCGGCGAAGCCGACGTCACCGGCGCCCAGCGGGCCATCGACTGTCAACGCGGGCAGGAAGTCACCATGGTCGGCACCCTGCGTAGCGTCGAGGCCAACGCCAAGGGCTGCGCCGGTGGGGTGAAAGCCGAACTCTTCGACGGCACCGACACCGTCACCCTGGTCTGGCTGGGGCAGCGCCGCATCCCCGGTATCGACTCCGGGCGCACGCTGCGGGTACACGGCCGCGTCGGCAAGCTCGACAACGGGAGCAAGGCAATCTACAACCCGCACTACGAGATCCAGCGGTGAGCTCACCGGGCATCGGTCCCGAACCCGCCCCCGACGCCACCCCGGAACGCACCGGCGCCCAGGCGATCATGGACCAGGTGGGCGGCGTCAGCGGGCTCATCTACTCGTCGCTGCCGGTGGTTGCCTTCGTCCCGGTCTCTTCGGCGTTGGGCCTGATGCCTGCCGTCCTCTCCGCCCTCGGGGTGGCCGCACTGATCCTGGTGTGGCGGCTCTATCGCAAGGAGACCGTCCAGCCCGCCATCTCGGGCTTCATCGGGGTCGGGTTCTGCGCGCTGATCGCCTATCTGATGGGCGAGGCCAAGGGCTACTTCCTCTACGGCATCTGGATGTCGCTGCTGTGGGCGGCGGTGTTCGCCATCTCGGTGGTGATCCGGCGCCCGGTGGTCGGCTACATCTGGGGCTGGGTCGGCGGGCACGGCCAGGGCTGGCGTTCGGTCAAGCGTGCCGTGCGGATCTTCGATCTCGCCACGCTGGCGTGGGTGCTGGTGTTCGCGTCCCGCTTCGTGGTGCAGAACCACCTGTACGACGCCGACCAGACAGGCTGGTTGGGCGTGGCCAGGATCGCGATGGGCTGGCCCCTGACGGCGGTGGCCGCGCTGATCACCTATCTGGCGATCAAGGCCGCCCAGAAAGCCATCGCCGAGGCTGCGCCCGAGCCCGACACCGACGCGCCCCAGCCCGACCTCGAACCCGGCACCGCCCGCCAGAGCGACTGAGGGTGGCCGGGCCGCAACCCCAGCAGGACAGCTCGGGTCGCGTGCTGATCGCCGTCACCGTGCTGGCGTCGTTCGTGGCGTTCCTGGACGGTTCGGTGGTCAACCTCGCACTCCCGGCGATCTCGGCTGATCTCGGTGGCGGCCTGACCCTGCAGCAGTGGGTGGTCGACGGGTACCTGCTGACGCTGGGGGCGCTGATCCTGGTGGCGGGCGCCATCTCCGACGCGTTGGGCCGGCTGACCGTGCTGCGTGCCGGGCTGGTGATTTTCGCGGTGGCCTCGTTGTTGTGCGCGCTGGCCCCCGACGGGGCGCTGCTGGTCGTGGCGCGGTGCATCCAGGGCGTCGGCGCGGCGTTCCTGGTGCCCAGTTCGTTGGCGATGATCAACGAACGGTTCAGCGGCGCCGAGCAGTCCCGCGCCGTGGGCACCTGGACGGCGTGGACCGGCACCGCCTTCGTGGTCGGCCCGCTGTTCGGAGGCGTGCTGGTGGACACGCTGGACTGGCGGTGGATCTTCGCCATCAACCTGCCGCCGCTGCTGGTGACGCTGTACCTGACCACCCGGCTGCCGGCACCCGCAGGTCGCCCCGCCGGGCGCGGACTGCGCGACGTCGATGTGGTGGGCGCCGCGCTGACTGCTGTGGGGCTGACCGGGGTGGTGGTCGCCCTGATCGAACAGCAGCGGCTGGGGACCTGGCATCCGCTGGTGGTGGGGGCCTTCGTGGGCGGTGCCGCCGCGTTGGTTGCGTTCCCGTTCTGGGAGCGCCGGGCCGCCGCGCCGATGATGCCGCCGGCGATCTTCGCCTCCCGCAACTTCTCGGTGGCCAACGCCGCCACGGTGTTCCTGTACGCCGGGGTGTCACTCGGCATGCTGGCGGTGACGCTGTTCCTGATGGAGGGGGTGGGCCTGTCGGCCACCCAGGCCGGCCTGGCCACCCTGCCCATCCCGGTGCTGTCGTTCTTCCTCGCCGGGCGCTTCGGGGCGCTGGCCGGCCGGCACGGCCCCCGCTGGTACATGGCGGCCGGACCGCTGCTGGCCGCGGCGGGGTTCCTGCTGATCGCCGGGATCCGGGTGGAGTTCGATTTCTGGACTCAGATGCTGCCCGGCCTGGTGTTGTTCGGCGTGGGGCTGTCGATGACGGTGTCCCCATTGACGGCCACCGTGCTGGCCGCCGTCGACCCGGCCCGCAGCGGGATCTCCTCGGCGGTCAACAACGCGGTGTCCCGGGTGGCCGGACTGCTGGCCATCGCGAACCTGGGGGTGATCGTCGGCGGCACCATGGACGTGACCGGGTTCCGGCGTGTTGCGGTGATCACCGCGGCCCTGTTCGCCGCCGCCGGTGTCATCAGTGCCCTGGGCATCGTCAACAAGCGCGTCGCCACGCCGGCGTCGGTGGATGCCGCACGCTGCCTGGACCGGGGTCGGTGACCCTCAACGACCCGCCGGGGCCGGCGGCAGCAGCAGGGCGCGCAGCTCGCCCTCGACCTCGGGGGAGGCCACCAGGAGCAGTTCGTCGCCGCCCTCGAGCGGTTCATCGGACTGCGGCACGATCACCCGGTTGCCGCGCAGGATGGTCACCAGCGCCGCGTCGCGCGGCAGGTCCAGCTTGCGGACCGGTTTGCCGCCCCAGGGGGTGTCGTCGGGCAGGGTGATCTCCACCAGGTTCGCCTCACCCTTGCGGAACTCCATGATGTGCACCAGATCGCCCACGGCCACCGCTTCCTCGACCAGCGAGGCCAGCATGCGCGGAGTGGACACCGCCACGTCCACTCCCCACGCTTCGTCGAACAGCCATTCGTTGCGAGGATCGTTGACCCGGGCCACCACTCGCGACACCGCGAACTCGGTCTTGGCCAACAGGGAGAGCACCACATTGGCCTTGTCGTCGCCGGTGGCAGCGATCACCACGTCGAAATCCTCGGCGCGCACCGACTCCAGCAGGGAGAGCTCGCAGGCGTCGCCCAGCTGCCAGTGCGCTGCCGGGATGGCGTCTTCCTCGATGTGCTCGGGGTTGCGTTCGATCAGGGTGACGTCGTGCCCGTTCTCCAGCAGTTCACGGGCAATGGACCGGCCCACCGCGCCGGCGCCGGCGATCGCGACCCTCACTGGTCCGCATCCTCACCGGGAGGCAGCGCGGCGATGGCCATCGCCTCGGCGGAATGTCCGGAGACCGCGGCGATGTACACCTGGTCGCTGGCCTGGATCACGGTCTTGGGCTCCGGCAGGATTCCGGTGCCGAAGCGGATCAGGAACGCCACTCGCGCACCGGTGGCGTTCTCCAGGTCGGTGACCTTGCGACCCACCCACTGTTCGTGCAGCACCACCTCGGCCACCGCGACGGTGCCGGTGGGGTCACGCCAGCGCGCGGTCTCGGTGTCGCCGGTCAGGGCATTGAGCAGCCGGTCGGTGGTCCACGGCACGGTGGCCACCGTCGGGATGCCCAGGCGTTCGTAGACAGCGGCGCGCTTGGCGTCGTAGATGCGGGCCACCACCTTGCGCACCCCGAAGGTCTCGCGGGCCACCCGCGCCGAGATGATGTTCGAGTTGTCGCCGGAGGACACCGCCGCGAACGCGCCTGCCTCCTCGATCCCCGCGCGCAGCAGCACCTCGCGGTCGAAGCCCATGCCGGTGATGCGGTCGCCCGGAAAATCCGGTGAGAGCCGCTGGAAGGCCATGTTGTCCCGGTCGATGATGGCCACCTCGTGACCGATGCGGGCCAAGCCGTCGGCCAGGGCTGCCCCCACGCGGCCGCATCCCATCACCACTACCCGCACCTGGCGTCCTTTCGGATCAGCGACTCAGTAGCTCTGACCGTACGCGGAACGCTACCGCCATTTGTGCTTGGGCATACTCTTGGACCTCGTGTCCAAGCTTTCGACCGCCGCACGCCGGTTGGTTCTGGGTCGGCCGTTCCGCAGCGACAGCATGGGACACACCCTGCTGCCGAAGCGGATCGCGCTGCCGGTGTTCGCCTCCGATGCCATGTCGTCGGTGGCCTACGCACCCGAAGAGATCTTCCTGGTGCTGTCGGTGGCGGGCCTGACCGCGTATTCGATGACGCCGTGGATCGGTCTGGCCGTGGCCTTCGTGATGTTGGTGGTGGTGGCCAGCTACCGGCAGAACGTGCACGCCTACCCCTCCGGTGGCGGCGATTACGAGGTGGTGACCACCAACCTGGGGCCGACGGCGGGGTTGACAGTGGCCAGCGCCCTGCTGGTGGATTACGTGCTGACCGTGGCGGTCTCGATGGCCTCGGCGATGTCGAACATCGGCTCCGCGGTGCCGTTCATCGCCCAGCACAAGGTGCTGTTCGCGGTGACGGCGATCCTGCTGCTGATGGCGATGAACCTGCGCGGCATCCGGGAATCGGGTACCGCGTTCGCCATCCCCACCTACGCCTTCATCCTCGGGATGTTCGCGATGCTGGGCTGGGGAGTGTTCCGGATCTATGTGCTCGGCGATCCACTGCAGGCGGAGTCGGCGTCGTTCGAGATGCACGCCGAGACCGATGACGTGCTGGGGCTGGCGATGGTGTTCCTGGTGGCGCGGGCGTTCTCCTCGGGCTGCGCGGCCCTGACCGGCGTGGAGGCCATCAGCAACGGGGTGCCGGCCTTCCGGAAGCCCAAGTCCCGCAACGCCGCGACCACCTTGCTGCTGCTCGGCGGCATCGCGGTCACGTTGTTGATGGGGATCATCCTGCTGGCGGAGAAGATCGGCGTGCAGATCGTCGACGATCCCGCCACCCAGCTGGAAGGCGCGCCGGAAGGTTACCGGCAGAAGACACTGGTGGCGCAGCTGGCCGAGACCGTCTTCGGCAGCTTCCATCTGGGCTTCGTGCTGATCACCATCGTCACGGCGCTGATCCTGGTGCTGGCGGCCAACACCGCGTTCAACGGCTTCCCGGTGCTGGGGTCCATCCTGGCCCAGGACCGGTATCTGCCGCGGCAGTTGCACACCCGAGGTGACCGGCTGGCCTTCTCGAACGGAATCCTGTTCCTGGCGCTGGCGGCCATTGCCTTCATCGTGGCGTTCCGGGCCGAGGTGACCGCGCTGATCCAGCTCTACATCGTCGGGGTGTTCGTGTCGTTCACGCTGAGCCAGATCGGCATGGTGCGGCACTGGACCCGGCTGTTGCGCACCGAGACCGACGAGCAGGTACGCGCCCGGATGACCCGTTCGCGGGTGGTCAACACCGTCGGATTCGTGTGCACCGGTTCGGTTCTCATCGTTGTGTTGGTTACCAAGTTCGTGGCGGGGGCGTGGATCGCGATCGTGGCGATGACGGCGTTGTTCGTGATGATGAAGCTGATCCACCGGCACTACGACACGGTGGCGCGTGAGCTGGCCGAGCAGGAGGCCGAGAACGACGGCGGCGTGGTGCTGCCCAGCCGTAACCATGCGGTGGTCCTGGTCTCCAAGCTGCATCTGCCGACCATGCGCGCGCTGGCCTACGCACGCGCCACCCGGCCGGACATGCTCGAGGCCATCACCGTCAGCGTCGACGACGCCGAGACCCGTGAGCTGGTGCACAAGTGGGAGGAAAGCGACATCTCGGTCCCGCTGAAGGTGATCGCCTCGCCGTACCGCGAGATCACCCGGCCGGTGCTGGATTACGTCAAGCGCATCGGCAAGGAATCCCCGCGTACGGTGGTGACGGTGTTCATCCCCGAGTACGTGGTGGGGCACTGGTGGGAACAGGTGCTGCACAACCAGAGCGCGCTGCGACTCAAGGGGCGTCTGCTGTTCGAGCCCAATGTCATGGTGACTTCCGTTCCCTGGCAACTGAATTCGTCTGAGCGGCTGAAGAAGCTGGCGCCCCAGTCGGCGCCCGGCGACGCGCGGAGAGGCTTCCTGGAATGACCACGCCGGCCGGCGATGAACTGACACTGACCACGGGCGATGCCGCCAACGGCGGCAGCTGCGTGGCCCGCCACGACGGGCGGGTGGTGTTCGTACGCCATGCACTGCCCGGGGAAACGGTGCGGGTGCGGGTCACCGACCAACGCGGATCCTATTGGCACGCAGACACGATCGAGGTCATCGAAGCCTCCGCCGACCGGGTGGCGTCGCTGTGTCCGATCGCCGGCGTGGACGGCGCCGGGTGCTGCGATCAGGCCTTCGTCGAGCCCGCGGCGCTGCGCGCCATCAAGGGCGCGGTGGTGGCCAACCAGCTGCAGCGCCTGGGCGGGTTCGCGTGGTCCGGCGTGGCCCAACCGGTCGGTGACAGTGCGGCCACCGGCTGGCGCACCCGGGTGCGGCTGGCGGCCGGCGACGACGGGCGGCCCGGGCTGCACCGCTACCACAGCAGTGAGCTGGTGACCGACCTGCGCTGCGGGCAGTTGCCGCCGCACATGCTGGCAGACCTCCCCGAGGACGCCATCCGGCCCGGCGATCAGGTGCACGTGGTGATCGACGACGACGGCACCCGCCACGTGGTCTGCGGCGGCCCGCAGCGACGCACCCGGGCTGTCGAGGGCGACTACGAGACTGTCCAACGGGTGGGTGGGCGCCGCTGGCTGCTGCCGGCCACCGCGTTCTGGCAGGCCCACCGCCACGCCGCCACGCACTACAGCGCCCTGGTGGCGGAGTGGGCGGCCGCGGAGCCGGGCATGACGGCCTGGGACCTCTACGGCGGCGCAGGCGTCTTCGCCTCGGCGCTGGCCGACGCGGTGGGGGACACCGGCACGGTGCTCAGCGTCGACACCTCCCGATCGGGATCGCGGGCCGGTCGTACCGCGCTGTCCGACCTGCCGCAGGTGCACTTCGTCACCGACTCCGTACGCCGGGCGCTGGGCAAGCAGAAGTCGGCGGACGTGGCGGTGCTCGATCCGCCGCGCACCGGTGCCGGCCGCGAGATCGTCGACACCATCGCCGCGGCGGGAGTGCCGCGGGTGGTTCACATCGGCTGCGAGGCAGCCGCCTTCGCCCGCGACGTCGGTCTCTACCGCAAGCACGGGTACGAGGTGCGGGAGCTGACGGTGTTCGACGCCTTTCCGCTGACCCATCACGTCGAGTGCGTAGCGCTGTTGACCCGTTGACATGAGCCGGAGCTCCTTCGCCTGCTCGTGCCTCGCAGCCTCGGACTCCGGCTGTAGTGCATGAGCCGGAGCTCCTTCGCCTGCTCGTGCCTCGCAGCCTCGGACTCCGGCTGTAGTGCATGAGCCGGAGCTCCTTCGCCTGCTCGTGCCTCGCAGCCTCGGACTCCGGCTGTAGTGCATGAGCCGGAGCTCCTTCGCCTGCTCGTGCCTCGCAGCCTCGGACTCCGGCTGTAGTGCATGAGCCGGAGCTCCTTCGCCTGCTCGTCCCTCGCAGCCTCGGACTCCGGCTGTAGTGCATGAGCCGGAGCTCCTTCGCCTGCTCGTCCCTCGCAGCCTCGGACTCCGGCTGTAGTGCATGAGCCGGAGCTCCTTCGCCTGCTCGTCCCTCGCAGCCTCGGACTCCGGCTGTAGTGTTGCTCCCGGTGTGCCGGGAAGTCTGGTCGGCGAGTCATGTGTGGTGCCTGAACGAGGAGTGTTGTGGCCAGACTGTTCACCCGCGGCTCGTGGCCCGAGGCCAAGCGCGTCGCCTCGGTGCTGCGCCAGGAAACCGCCGGCGGCATGCTGCTGCTCATCGCGGCCGCCGCGGCACTGATCTGGGCCAACTCGCCGTGGTCGGGGCTCTACGACGACATCTCGGAGTTCCGGATCGGCCCGGCGGCGCTGCACCTGGACCTGTCCATCGCGGCCTGGGCTGCCGACGGACTGCTCGCCATCTTCTTCTTCGTCGTCGGTGTGGAACTGAAGCGGGAGTTCGTCGCCGGGGACCTGCGTGACCCGGCGCGCGCGGCGCTGCCGATCCTGGCTGCCGTCGGCGGCATGGTCGCCCCTGCCGTCATCTATGTCCTGGTGAACCTGCGGGCACCGGACGGCCTGGCCGGGTGGGCGGTGCCGACTGCCACCGACATCGCGTTCGCGCTGGCCATCCTCGCCGTCATCTCGACGCATCTGCCCAGTGCATTGCGGACGTTCCTGTTGACCCTGGCCGTGGTGGACGACCTGCTGGCCATCACCGTCATCGCCGTGTTCTACACCGACCACCTGGCGCCGGTGCCCCTGCTGCTGGCGCTGCTGTGCATCGCGGTGTTCGGTGTCGTGGTCCAGCGTGGTCTCGGCAAGTGGTGGGTGCTGATCCCGATCGGGGTGACGGCCTGGGCGCTGATGCACGCCAGCGGGGTGCACGCCACGGTGGCAGGGGTGCTGCTCGGGTTCACCGTCCCGGTGGTGGGCCGCTACGCCTCGGCCGTGCGGTTCGAACACCTGCTGCGGCCGCTGTCCGCCGGGTTCGCCGTCCCGGTGTTCGCCTTCTTCGCCGCCGGGGTCACCGTGGGCGGGCTGTCCGGTCTGGGGCATTCCCTGGGTGATGCGGTGACTCTGGGCGTGATCGCAGGTCTGGTTCTGGGCAAACCGATCGGCATTCTGGGCACCACCTATCTGCTGGCCCGGTTCACCCGGGCCAACCTCGATGACAACCTGGCCTGGCGGGACGTGCTGGGGGTCTCGCTGCTCGGTGGCATCGGGTTCACCGTGTCGCTGCTCATCGGGGAGTTGGCCTTCGAGGGCAACGCCACGGCGGGGGCCGACGTCAAGATCGGGGTGCTGATGGGTTCGGTTCTCGCAGGTCTGTTGGCTGCGGTGGTGCTGTCCAGCCGCAACCGCGTCTACCGCCGCATCCAGGCCGAGGAGACCCGCGACGCCGATAATGACGGCATTCCTGACGTCTACCAGCCTCGTCGCGACTAGTACCAGGATCGGTGGGTAGACTGCCCGAATGCTTGAACAGATCCGCGGTCCCGCTGATCTCCAGCACCTTTCGCAGTCTCAGCTCAGTGACCTGGCTCACGAGATCCGCGAGTTCCTGGTTCACAAGGTCGCTGCCACGGGCGGACATCTGGGCCCGAACCTGGGCGTCGTCGAGCTGACCCTGGCGCTGCACCGGGTGTTCGACTCCCCGCACGACCCGATCATCTTCGACACCGGTCACCAGGCCTACGTGCACAAGATGCTGACGGGCCGGTGCGCGGACTTCGACTCGCTGCGCAAGAAGGACGGGTTGTCGGGTTACCCCTGCCGCGACGAGAGCGAGCACGACTGGGTGGAATCCAGCCATGCCAGTTCTGCGCTGTCCTACGCCGACGGGCTGGCCAAGGCCTTCGAGCTCACCGGCCACCGCAACCGGCATGTCGTCGCCGTGGTGGGCGACGGCGCGCTGACCGGTGGCATGTGCTGGGAAGCGCTGAACAACATCGCCGCCTCCCAGCGTCCGGTGGTGATCGTCGTCAATGACAACGGCCGCAGCTACGCGCCGACCATCGGCGGTCTGGCCGACCACCTGGCCCACCTGCGTCTGCAGCCCGGCTACGAGAAGCTGTTGGAACGCAGCCGTGGCGCCGTGCGCGGGGTGCCGCTGATCGGTGAGTTCTGCTACCAGTGCATGCACAGCGTCAAGGCGGGTATCAAGGACGCCCTGTCGCCGCAGCCGATGTTCACCGACCTGGGCCTGAAGTACGTCGGACCCATCGACGGGCACGACGAGCACGCGGTCGAGGCCGCGCTGCGCAGCGCCCGGGGCTTCAATGCCCCGGTGATCGTGCACGTGGCCACCCGCAAGGGCATGGGTTACGGACCTGCGGAGAACGACGAGGCCGAGCAGATGCATGCCACCGGCATCATCGACCCGCTGACGGGGCTGGCCACCACGGTGTCGGCGCCGGGCTGGACGGCCGCGTTCTCCGACGAGCTGATCAAGATCGCCCGCAAGCGTCGTGATGTCGTGGCGATCACCGCCGCGATGCCCGGCCCCACCGGGCTCAGCGCGTTCGGTCAGCGTTTCCCCGACCGGCTCTTCGATGTCGGCATCGCCGAACAGCACGCCATGACCTCGGCCGCCGGGCTGGCCATGGGTGGGTTGCACCCGGTGGTGGCCATCTACTCGACGTTCCTGAACCGGGCGTTCGACCAGGTGATGATGGATGTCGCGCTGCACAAGCTGCCGGTCACCATGGTGCTGGACCGGGCCGGGATCACCGGGCCCGACGGTGCCAGCCACAACGGCACCTGGGACCTGTCCATCCTGGGCATCGTGCCCGGGATGAAGGTGGCCGCCCCCCGCGACGCGGCCACCCTGCGTGAGGAGTTGCGCGAAGCGCTGGCCGTCAAGGACGGGCCCACCGCGCTGCGGTTCCCCAAGGGCGATGTGGGCAAGAAGATCCCGGCGCTGCATCGCCGCGACGGGGTCGATGTGCTGGCGGAGCCGGCCGAGGGGTTGTCCGAGGACGTCCTGATCGTGGCCGTGGGACCGTTCGCCGCCATGGCGCTGGCGGTGGCCGAGCGGCTGCGCGATCAGGGCATCGGTGTCACGGTGGTGGATCCGCGCTGGGTGCTCCCGGTGCCCGAGGTGCTGGCGGAGTTCGCGGTCGCCCACAAGCTGGTGGTGACCCTCGAGGACAACGGTGTCAGCGGCGGCGTCGGCTCGGCGGTGTCGTCGGCGTTGCGCCGCAAGGAGATCGACGTGCCGTGCCGCGACGTCGGAGTGCCGCAGGAGTTCCAGGACCACGCCTCGCGCGGTGAGATCCTGGCCCGGGTGGGCCTGACCGATCAACATGTCGCCCGCCAGATCACCGGCTGGGTGGCCGCCCTCAACACCAGCTCCGACCCGCTCGCCGACACCGACGTCTCGGCGAAGAGGGCCGAATAGAAACCGGCGAGGTGTCGGTCTCGGCGGGCGATCATGGACGCTGAACTGCAGGACTGGCTCGACGGCGGCCAGTTCTTCGATTACCTGGGTTTCAAGGTGTTCCACCGGGTGCAGGGAACGGGTCCGCCGCTGCTGCTGATCCACGGTTATCCCTTCAACAGCTGGGACTGGGCGACGATCTGGGCGACGCTGACGCAGCGTTTCACGGTCATCGCGCCGGACATGATGGGGATGGGGTTCTCCGACAAGCCGGTGGCGTACGGCTACTCGGTGTCCGATCACGCCGACATGCACGAGGCGCTGCTGGCCCACCTGGGTGTGCACCGCGCGCACATCCTGGCGCACGACCTGGGTGACTCCGTGGGCCAGGAGTTGCTGGCGCGCAACGTGTTCGGCGAGCAGGCCTACGGCACCTTGGACATCGCCACCATCACCTGGCTCAACGGCGGGCTGTTCAACGAGGCATACACGCCGCGGCTGGTGCAGAAACTGATGTCACAGACGCCGCTGGGGGAGCTCGGCAGCCGGCTGACCGGCAGCCCGCTGTCGCGGCGCATCGTGGTGCGCACCATCAACGAGATGTTCGGACCGGACACCCAGCCCACCGCGCGGATGCACGACTTGTTCGGCCAGATCCTCGACCACAACGACGGCCGCCGGGTCAACCACCTCGTCGGCCGCTTCATCAACGACCGGTACGTGCACCGCAACCGCTGGGTCCGGGCCATGCGGGAGACGGCGGTGCCGATGCGCCTGATCGACGGTCCGGCGGACCCGAACTCGGGACGGCACATGGCGAACCGCTATCTGGAGGTGATCCCGAACCCGGATGTGGTGATGCTCGGCGAGCGCATCGGCCACTGGCCGCAGATCGAGGCGCCGCACGAGGTGCTCACCCATTTCCTGGCGCACGTCGACCGCCACGGGTAATCGCGCGTCAGTCGCCGGTGGCCTCGTCATCGGCGGTGACGTCGCGCCGCCGCTCCCGCAGCACGAACGCGGCCACGGCCAGTACCAGCACCAGTGCGCCCAACACACCCGTCTGCACGATGGTCCGCGCGAACTCCGGTCCCTGTCCCACCAGCTTCGCCGCCTCCACCGACTGCACCACGATTTCCTTGATACAGGCCAGGATTCCCACGATCAGGAACGGCTCGGCGACGATCTCGTGGGAGCGCAGGCTGGTCCGCACCGCATAGAGCAGCTCGACGAAGATGAAGATCAGCAACACCCCGTCGAGCAGCTCCAGCATGACGTTGCTGGTGGGGGTGTCCAGCAGGGTGAACATGGTGCGCACCTGCGCCACCAGCAGCGCCACCGAACCCGCCACCAGGATCACCGCGATGGCCCAATACACCGCGTCCTCGGCGACGCTCAACACCCGGTCGGCGAAGCGCTGCCGGTCCTTCTCGTCGTGGGTCTCTTCCTTCTCCGCCACCCTGTCGCCCTTCAGCTCGCAGGTTCGCTCGGCGAAGCATCGCTGCCCGCAAGGGCGGACGTCAACACCGGCACCGTCAGCTCGCGCTGCCACTGCCGGGCAGCACCGGCCTGCAGGAACTCCTCGATGGTGGCGGCCGGGTCGGGCGTCGGCGCCCAGTCCCAACACAGCCGGCGCACCAGCTCCGGCGACAGCAGGTTCTCGGTGGGCACGTTCACCTTCTCCGACAGTGCACCCAACCCCGCCCGGGCGGCTTCCAGCCGGGCCGCAGCCTCGGGCTTGCGTTTGCTCCACCGCACGGGCGGCGGCGGGCCGTTGGTGGGCTCGCTCGACGTCGGCGGTTCGGGGTTCTCGCGCGCGGCGCGCAGCGCGTCCAGCCACACCTTCGCGTGTCTGCGCTGCTTGGGGCCACCGAACACCGGAAGGGCGGTGAGCTCTGCGGCGGTCTTCGGATCCGCCTGCGCCGCAGCGACAATCGCCGCGTCGGGCAACACCCGCCCGGGGGCGATGTCGCGGCGCCGGGCGATGTCGTCGCGCACCGTCCACAGCTCGCGCACCGCCGCCAGTGCCCGCGGATTGCGGACCTTGTGGATGCCGGAGGTGCGCCGCCAGCGGTCGCGCCGGGTGGGCGATGCCTCGAAGGTGCGCAGGTGGTCGAATTCCTGTGCGGCCCAGTCGGTCTTGCCCTGTTCCTCCAGCACCGCGGCGACCGCCAGGCGCAGTTCGATCAGCACCTCGACATCCAGTGCGGCGTAGTTGAGCCAGTCGTCCGGCAGGGGTCGTTTGGACCAGTCGGCGGCACCGTGGCCCTTGGCCAGGCCCAGCCCGAGCAACCGGGCCACCATGGCAGCCAGGTTCACCCGGTCGAATCCCGCCAGGCGGCCGGCCAGTTCGGTGTCGTAGAGCGCGGGGGGACGCATCCCCACCTCGGCCAGGCACGGCAGGTCCTGATCGGCGGCGTGCAGTATCCATTCGTCGGTGTGCAGGACGTCGGCCACCGGCGCCAGCACCTGCAGCGAGTCGCCGCCGTGGCTCACCGGGTCGATGAGCACGGTTCCGGCGCCGGCGCGCCGGATCTGGATCAGGTAGGCGCGGTTGGAGTACTTGAAGCCCGACGCCCGTTCGGCGTCCACCGCGAACGGACCGGTGCCGCCGTCGAGTAGTTCGGCGGCCGCGGCGATGTCGTACTTGGTCACCGCGACCTCGGGCACGCCGTCGGCGGGCCGGGTCAGCGGTTCGGGTGCCGCGTCCTCGGGATCGGGGTGTTCGGGGGTGGGGTCCGGGTCCGTCATCTCAGGCGCGGGACCGGGTGCCCAGGTCGGTGACCCCCACCGGTGGCAGGCCCGCCGCATGCTCGAGCACCTCGCAGAACGCCTGCACATGGGTGCCGAGGTCGGGGGAGGTGGCCGTCCACGACGCCCGCAGTTCCAACTGGTGGGCCCTCGGCGGGCCGGAGATGTCGCCGTAGCGCACCGATGTCGTGGCGGTGACCGTGCCGCCGAGCGCGGTGACGTGCTCGGAGCGCGATTCCAGCGCGTCCACCAGCCAACTCCAGGCCACCTCGGGCAGCAGGGGGTCGATGGCCTCACTGGAATCCAGGTCGGCCTGGATGTAGGCCACCAACCGCATCGTGCCGTCCCAGGCCTCGGAGCCGTCCGGGTCGTGCAGCAGGATCAACCGGCCGAAGGCGTCGCCGTCGGAGGTCTCCGGCACCGCCGCGGCCTCGGGATGCTTCACCTCGGCGCCCACCGCGTAGCTGTACGGCGCCAGCCGCTGCGGCGGGCGGATGGGTCCGAGCTCGATCTCCGGCCGCACGGTCGCGACACTCATCGCCTCCACCGCCGCCCGGAATTCGGCAGGCTCACCCACAGTCACACGTCGACGCTAGACCGCCGGATCCGGCTGCGCGCGCAGGCGCGCCGTCTCGGCAAACCCACTTTGGGCAACAGCGGGAAGCAGTGGCAGCATGGAGCTCGATGAATACCCGCCGTGAGCTGCCCTCCTCGCCCTATCTGGCCGCCGCTGCCGGCCGCACGCCGAACCGGGTGCCGGTGTGGTTCATGCGCCAGGCGGGACGGTCGCTGCCGGAATACCGGCAGCTGCGCGCCACCCACAAGATGCTCGACGCCTGCTTCGACGCCGAGCTGGTCACCGAGATCACGCTGCAGCCGGTGCGCCGCCACCAGGTGGACGCCGCCATCTTGTTCTCCGACATCGTGGTGCCGCTGCGCGGTGCGGGCATCGATCTGGACATCGTGCCGGACGTCGGGCCGGTGATCGCCCACCCGATCCGCACCGACGCCGACGTGGCCGCCATCAAACCGCTTGACCCGCAACAGGTCGCGCCGGTCTCCGACGCAGTGTCCCTGCTGGTGGCGGCCCTGGGCGAGGTGCCGCTGATCGGGTTCGCCGGGGCGCCGTTCACGCTGGCCTCCTACCTGGTGGAGGGCGGCCCCAGCAAGAATCACGAGCGGACCAAGGCGATGATGTTCGGTGCCCCGCAGACCTGGCA
This sequence comes from Mycolicibacterium tokaiense, assembly GCF_010725885.1. Taxonomy (NCBI): domain Bacteria; kingdom Bacillati; phylum Actinomycetota; class Actinomycetes; order Mycobacteriales; family Mycobacteriaceae; genus Mycobacterium; species Mycolicibacterium tokaiense. The sequence goes on from NZ_AP022600.1 coordinate 4,303,453, forward strand.
CGCGCTGATGACCGCGCTGACCGACATCACCATCGGCTTCCTGCAGGTGCAGCTGGCCGCCGGGGTCGACGCCATCCAGGTGTTCGACTCGTGGGCCGGCACCTTGTCGCTGCGCGACTACCGCACCCATGTGCTGCCCCATTCGTCGCGGGTGTTCGCCACCCTGGCCGACGCCGGGGTGCCGATGACGCACTTCGGGGTCGGAACCGCCGAACTGCTGGGCGCCATGAGCGAGGCGGGCGCGGGGGTCGTGGGCGTGGACTGGCGCACCGCGCTGGCCGACGCCGCCACCCGGGTCCGCCCGGGCACCGCCCTGCAGGGCAACCTCGACCCGGTGGTGCTCTTGGCCGGCTGGGAGGTCGCCCAGCAGCACACCCGTGCGGTGATCGAGGACGGCCGGCGCGCGGTGGCCGCCGGCGCGGCCGCCCACATCTTCAACCTCGGCTACGGCGTACTGCCGCCCACCGACCCCGGCATCATCACCGACCTGGTGGCTCTGGTGAAATCGTTGTGAGTGGTACCTATTGTGTTGTGGGCGGCGGTATTTCGGGTTTGACCGCCGCCTACCGGTTGCGCCGGGCGGTGGGGTCCGACGCCCGGATAACCCTCTTCGACCCGGCGGACCGCCTGGGCGGGATCCTGCGCACCGAACGGGTGGCCGGCCAGCCGGTGGACGTCGGCGCCGAGGCGTTCGTGGTGCGTCGGCCGGAGGTGCCGGCGCTGCTCGACGAGCTGGGGCTGGCCAACCGTCAGATCGGCACCACCGGTGCGCGCCCGTTGATCTACGCACAGCGCCGCCTGCACGCCATGCCGGCCGACACCGTCAACGGCGTGCCGAGTTCGGCGGCCTCGGTGACCGGTCTGGTCGACGACGCGACGGTCAGCCGGATGACCGTCGAACCCACCACACCGCTGGACTGGCGCCCCGGCGCCGACCCCACCGTCGCCGCGCTGGTCGGGGACCGTTTCGGCGCGCAGGTGGTGGCCCGCTCGGTGGATCCGATGCTGGCGGGGGTGTACGCGGGATCGGCGGCGACCATTGGGCTGCGCGCCGCCGTTCCCACGGTGGCTGCCGCGCTGGACCGCGGCGCCCGCAGCCTCACCGAGGCAGTGCGCTCGGCGCTGCCGCCCAGCACCGGGGCGCCGGTGTTCGGCGCGATCGACGGCGGCTACGAGGTGCTGCTGCGGGAACTGGCCACCCGCGGCGGGGCGCACTGGGTGGGTACCGCCGTCGTGGACCTGCACCGCGACGGCGGGCAGTGGGTACTGCGTGACGACGAGGGCGCACTGTGGCGTGCCGACGGTGTGGTCCTGGCGCTGCCTGTGCCCCGCTTCGCCCGGCTGACGGCGTCCATCGCACCCCGCTCGGCGGCCGCGGCGGCGCGCATCGAAGTGGCCTCCTCGGCGGTGGTGGCGTTGGCGGTGCCCGGTGGTACCCCGCTGCCGCAGCGCTCCGGGGTGCTGGTGGCCAGCGGAGAACGGTTGCACGCCAAGGCGATCACGTTGTCCACCCGGAAGTGGGGCAGGCGCGGGAATTGCGAGATGTTGCGGTTGTCGTTCGGGCGCTTCGGTGACACCATCGCCCGCGACACCAGCGACGAGGACCTGCTGGCGTGGTCGCTGGCCGACCTGGCCGACCTCTTCGAGGTCACCGTGCACCCGGAGGACGCCCTGGTGCACCGGTGGCTGGAGGCCATGCCGCAGTACGGACCCGGCCACGCCGCGGTGGTTGCCGAGATCCGGGCCGGGCTGCCGCCGGGAGTGGCGGTGGCGGGCAACTTCCTCGACGGCATCGGTGTTCCGGCCTGCGTGGCTGCCGCGGGCCGGGCGGTGGTGGAGCTCACGAGCTGAGGCCATCCTGATGGTGGCACCATAGGGGCATGTCACGCCTGGATTTCGATGCGCTCAACTCCACCATCCGCTACCTGATGTTCTCGGTGTTCGCGGTGAACCAGGGAGAGCTCGGTGAGGACAGGGCGTCGGTGGTCGACGAGACCGCCACGTTCCTCAAGCAGCAGGAAGACAAGGGCGTGGTGGTGCGCGGCGTGTACGACGTCGCGGGTCTGCGCGCGGACGCGGACTACATGTTCTGGACCCATGCCGAGCGCGTCGAGGACCTGCAGGCCACCTATTCCGATTTCCGGCGCACCACCGCCCTCGGTCGCGCCAGTACACCGGTCTGGAGCAGTGTTGCGCTGCACCGGCCGGCGGAGTTCAACAAGAGCCACATCCCGGCGTTCCTGGCGGGGGAGGAACCCGGCAACTACGTCTGCGTGTACCCGTTCGTCCGGTCGCTGGACTGGTACCTGCTGCCCGACGAGGAGCGCCGCAAGATGCTTGCCGACCATGGGATGGCGGCTCGCGGATACAAGGACGTCCGGGCCAACACCGTGCCGGCGTTCGCGCTCGGCGACTACGAGTGGATCCTGGCCTTCGAAGCACCCGAGCTCTACCGCATCGTCGACCTGATGCGGGACCTGCGGGCCACGGAGGCACGCAGGCACGTGCGGGAGGAGATCCCGTTCTTCACCGGCCCCCGGGTGGCTGTCGAGCAGTTGGTCGAGCGCCTGCCCTGACGCGATCGTCGTCTGCGTGAGTTTGCTCCCATGATCCGGTGCGATCGCAGCAACGGAGCTCGGTGGTTTGCTAGCCTGAACCGCACCGCGTGTGCTGAGGGGGGAACCGACTGAACGTGCCGACCACGCAGCGAGGCCCGTCGAACCTCACCCGCGCACCCCATATGGTCGCCCTGGCCGGGGTGACCATCGCGACGGCCGTGGCGGTGGTCTGCGCGGTGGTGGTCGGCGGGCACGGTGCGTTCTGGACCACCCTCAACCTCGGACTGGTGCTGGCCTCGGCCACCGCCGCCTGGTGCGCCGTTGCCGCCGCCCAGGCCTCCGACGACCGTCGGCGCTGGGTCTGGGCCGCAATCGCGGTGGGGCTGGTTGCCTGGTCGGTGGGCTCAGCGGTTTTTGCCGCGAGCTCCCCGGGTGAGTACGACGTTCCGGTCGCCGGGGACATCGCCCATGTCGTGTTCTGGGTGGCGGCCTACTCGGTGCTGGTGATGATCCCGGCGAGCACCTGGGACATCTCGTGGCTGCGCACCGTGCTGGATGCGGTGGTGGTCGCCACGGCGCTGTTCATCGTGGCCTGGTTGGTGGTCCGGGCCATCGGCGACCTCGACTACGGCCGCCAGGACCCTGCCGCCCTGGTGACCGTCACGTATCTGGCCTGCACGGTCGCCGTGCTCACCATGGCGGTGCTGGTGGTGACCCGCGCGCGAGGCCCACACCGCAGGATCCTGGTGCTGCTGGCGGGCGGGATCGCGATGATGGCGCTGGCGCGTGCTGCGTTCGTCTTCCTGGCCTCGCGCGGCGAGATCGAGGCGGCCATGCCTGCGGCGGTGGTGTGGGGCGCCGGCATCGTGGCGATCGGCGCCGCCGCGGCCGTACGCGCGACCGCGGGCAGCGAGACTCTGGCCTCGACACTGCCGCCCACCACGTCGTTGTGGCTGCCCTATCTGCCCATCGTCGTGGCGTGCGCGGCGTGCACCGTGGAGCTGTTCTCGGTGGCGGGCCTGCCGCCGGTGCTGTTCGCCTTGGTGGTGATGGTCAGCGGCATGGTCATCCGGCAGTACCTGGTGATGCGCGACAACCGGCGGATGGTGGCGGCAGCCACCGAAGAGGCGTTGCGGGACCCGCTCACCGGGGTGGGCAACCGGGCGCTGCTGCTGGACCGGCTGACGCACGCCCTGCACCTGCGCCAACGCGAACGCACTGACGTGACCGTCCTGGTCCTGGATCTGGACCACTTCAAGCTCGTGAACGTCTCCCTGGGGCATCCGGCCGGCGACACGTTGTTGACCGCGGTGTCCGAAAGGCTGATGGCGTGTCTGCGCACCGGCGACACGGTGGCCCGGCTGCGAGGTGACGAGTTCGCCGTGCTGATGGAGGGCAGCGTGGACAGCGCCCGGACGGTGGCGCACCGGGTGTTGTCGGCCTTCGACACCCCGTTCACCCTCGGCGGCCACGAGGTTCCCATCCGGCCGAGTATCGGTCTGGCGGTGGCGGCGGCCCAGGAGGCCGACATCTCGGCGCAGGTACTGCTGCAGCGCGCGGAGGCGGCCATGAACGCGGCCAAGGCGGGCGGTAGCGGCGGATTGCGGATGTACACCGCCGATCTCGATCTGCCAGCCCGCGCCGGCGACGACACCCCGCCGGCGGCGCAGCTGCTCGGTGAGCTGCGCCGGGCCATCGAGGGTGGGGCGCTCTCGGTGGTGTACCAGCCGCAGATCGATCTGCGCAGCGGTGCCCTCGCCGGGTTGGAGGCCCTGGTTCGCTGGCCGCACGCGCAGCGTGGCGTCATCGCCCCGGACCGGTTCCTGCCGCTGGTACGCCAGTACGGGTTGATGCCAGCGCTGACCGACCTGGTGACGGGCAGAGCGCTCGACGATCTGGCCGGCTGGTACCGAAGTGGCTGCGCGGTCCCGGTGGCCGTCAACATCTTCGCCCCGTCACTGGCCGATGCCCAGTTGCCGCTGTCGGTGGCCGCGGCGATGGCTGAGCGCGGGCTACCGGCGGAGTTGCTGACCATCGAGATCACCGAGGACCTGGTGCTCGAGGACTTCCGCCGCACGGCGGCGGTACTGGGCGACCTACGGGCGCGCGGGTTCCGGATCTCGGTCGACGACTTCGGCAGCGGCTACTCCGCACTGTCTTACATGCGTGAGCTCCCGGTCGACGAGATGAAGATCTGTCGGCAGATGATCGAGCCGGTGACCGTCGATCCCCGGGCCGAGGCCGTGGTGCGGGCAGTGATCGACCTGGCGCACATCCTCGGCGCCCGGGTGGTGGCCGAGGGCATCGAGGATGAGGCCACCCATCTGCGGCTGCGTGAGCTCGGGTGTGACATCGGGCAGGGCTATCATTACTTCCGGCCGCTGGACCTCGACGCCACCACCGCGCTGTTGTCCTCGCCCGCGAATCCGAGGTTCAAGAACGCGGTTTCTGGGTAAGCGGTCACGAGGTGCGATCGATGTGCACCTGGCAAGCGGGTCAAAGAGCGGCCGGCCACACCCTGCGCCGCTTTCGTCAAGAGGGTGGCGCGTTGGCTGAGAGGAGCCGCGCGTGCATGTGGCAATTGTTCTGGCGGAAGCCGATTCCGGTCGCGCGTCGACCATCGAGCTGAGCAATGCGCTGACGGCCGCGGGTCATGAGGTGGAGGTGTTCGGCGCCGACGCCGCCACGCGGGGCACAGCGCAGGATGATCTGGCGGCCTACACCGCAGGCCTGCGTGAGGCGTGGGGGTTGCGTACTCCCGATGTGGTGCATGCCCAGTCGTGGTTGTCGGGTATGGCGGCACTGTCCGCTGCGCACGGGCCTGGCATCCCCGTCGTCCAATCCTTCGGCGCGGGAACCGATCCGCGCAACGCCGAGGTGCGCAAGCTCGTTCCGGTACTGGCGCGGCGGGCGGGCTGGATGGCCGCCAGCAACACCGCACAACTCCTGGAACTGCTGAACATGGGCTGCGCCCGGTCCCGACTGTCGGTGATCCCGGCCGGGGTGGACCGGACGCTGTTCACCCCGCCGGGACCGGTGGCGCCAGGCGGTGCGGCCCGCCACCGCGTGGTGTCGATGTGGTCGCCGTCCACTCCGGTGGACCAGGCGATGATGGTCACCACCCTGACCGCGATTCCGGACACCGAGTGGGTGGTGGCTGTCGATCCTGTGGACGCCGAGGCCGCCGGGTCGACCGTGCGGACCATGGCCGAGGCCGCCGGTGTCGGTGACCGGCTGACGGTGCAGCAGGTCGATGACGGCCACCAGTTGGCGGCCCTGCTGCGGTCGGCCGACGCGTACGGCTGCCCGGTCACCGCCGATCCCACCGGGTTCGCCACCCTGCGGGCGATGAGCTGCGGGATCCCGGTTGTCGGCACCGCGGTGGGAGCGTTGGTGGACATCGTGGTCGACGACGTCACCGGGTGGCTGGTGCCGGCGGGCGAGACACTGAAGTTCGTCGACGCGATGCGCCGACTGCTGCACGAACCCTTTGCCGGCCGCGGGATGGGCGGTGCCGGACGGGACCGGGCCTGCTCCCGTTACTCGTGGGAACGGGTGGCCACCGACGCCCTGCGTGCCTACACCGGGGCGCTGGACCAGGTGCGTGCGGTGACCGCCTGAGCGCTCAGGCTGTCGGCACCAGCTTCAGCGAGATCGAGTTGATGCAGTAACGCTGGTCAGTCGGGGTGGGGTAGCCCTCACCGCTGAAGACGTGGCCGAGGTGGCTGTGGCAGTAGGCGCACAGCACCTCGACCCGCTGCATGCCGTGTGAGCCGTCAGGACGCAGGATCACCGCATCGGAGTGCGACGGGTCGAAGAACGACGGCCACCCGCAGTGGGAATCGAATTTCTCTGTGCTGCGGAACAATTCGGCGCCGCAGGCCCGACACTGGTAGACCCCTTCGGTCTTGGTGTCGGTGTACTCGCCGGTGAAGGCCGGTTCGGTGCCCGCCTGGCGGAGCACAGCGAACTCCTGCGGGTCGAGCTTGGCGCGCCATTCGTCGTCGGTCAGCGCAACCTTGGGACTGGGCAGCTCTGACAAATTGGAACTCATGCGTCCACGCTATCGCGCTGTCGGCGGGGCGTCACCCACGGCGGATCGATGCCCTCATCGAGGCGGCCGTCGGCCTTGGCGTCGAGGTACCGGAAGGACAGCACGGCGGCCACCACGATCAGCATCAGCGACCACCCGTAGGTGATCTTCATGTACTCCAGGAACCGGCCGGTCGTGGGCCAGTGCCACAACAGGAAGCGGTCCATGGTGAAGAAACCGTAGATCGCCAACCACGCGGGCCAGTTACGGATCACCGAGTTCTGCAGCACCACGGTCAGGACAAACGGGAACAGCATCATCGAGTAGTAGCCCTGGCCCAGCGACATCACCAGGTAGGACGCCGTGAGCAGCACCCCGGACGACGTCACCATCCAGAACAGCGGGTCGCGGGTGCGGTAGTAGCGGTACAGCAGCACCATGCTGAGCACCGCCAGCGCCAGGAACAGGATCCGCAGCAGCACGATCAACCACATGGGCAGGCCGTAGTAGACGCCGTTGCCCAGGATGGCGGAGTTGAAGTAGTCCCGCGTTGCCATCAGGTAGGGCACCGTGCGCTGGATCCAGCTCATCGGGTCGCTGGTCAGCGGCCACGCGGCCAGGTTGAACACCAGCGGCACCCCGAACGCGCCGACCAGCGCCCGCCACTGCCGGTTGAGCACCGGCAACAGCAGCAACGGTGCCAGGGACGGCTTGACCACCAGCGTCATCCCGATCGCGGCCCCGGCCAACCATTCGCGGCTGCGCCGGCCGTCGAGCAGCCACAGCAGGAACAGCACCTCGCCGAACAGGATCCAGCCGTTGATGTTGGTGTAGACCAGGGTGTTGGTGACCGACTCGGTGAGGAACATGCCCAGGATCAGCGCGGGCAGCGCAAACGACGTCAGCGAGAGCTTGAAGATCTTCAGCATCACCACCGCCGACAGCAGGATCGCCACGGTGCTCAGAGCGATGAACCAGTAGCGCGACGCATCGACCGGCAGGTAACCGAACGGGGCCAGCAGCAGGGTGCCGCCGGGCGGGTAGAGATAGTGCGGGTCGACGTGGTTGAAGTTCTCGTTGTAGATGTCCCAGCCCATTTTGAAGTTCACGACGGCGCGGTACACCGGCCCGAAATCGTCGGTGATGTAGCCGTTGGTGGCCAGCACGTAGCTGCGGTGGAACACCGACATGACAGCCAGGGGCCACAGGATCGACCGCAGCACCGTGGCCACGCCGGGAGGCGTGCGGTGGGGGCGGAATGCATTCAACAAGCGGGTGCGTGCCGCGTCTACTGCCGTCACGTGCGCACCGTACACCGGGCCCGGGTGGGCATGGGTCAGGCGGGGCAGTAGGTGTCTGTGGGCGCAGTCTTGCCGCTGGTGAGGTATTCCAGCAACGGTGCCATGGCGCACGCCGAGTACACCGACGCACCGTGGCCGATGCCCTGCCACATCACCCGCCTGTTGGCGGCGCCGGCATTGATGATGGTCGCGGCGGTGGCGGCCACCCCGTCGCCGCCGACGATCGGGTCGTTCTGCACACCCAGCAACAACACCTCGGTGCGCAGGTTCTGCGGGTCCTCCGGCGCCTTGCCGCTGGGCCAGTTCAGGCACTTCACCAGGTTGAGTGCGGCCACCTCACCGAACTGCGGGTAGGTCTTGCCCCAGGCCACCACCAGTTCCCGTACCCGGTCGGGGGTGGGCCGGTTCAGCGCGTCGCTGCACCGGTTGATGAACTGCCCGTCGGATTCGCGCAGCGACTCGGCCTGGTTCATCAGGCTGGTCAGCTGATTGTCGTCGCCGGTGCGGGCTGCGGCCAGCGCGTCGGCCAGTTTGGTGGTGCTGGTCACCCGGTCACCGTCGGGGAAGGCCAGCGCCGTGGTGATGGCGGTGACCAGCTGCGACACCGCGGCTCCGCCGGGACCACGGCCCTGGGCGGCGTCGGCCAGCAGGGCGTCCACCGCCGCCTTCGGGTCGGGGCCCAGCGCGCAGTTGACGGCCACGCACTGGGTGGCGAACGCGTCGAGAGCGGCCTGCTGGCCGCGGACCTGCTGTTCGGCGGCTGCTTCGGCCGACACGGCCAACGGCAGCGGCGAGTCGAGCACCAGTCGCGACACCTTGTCCGGATGTGCGCCTGCGTAGGCCAGCGCCACCTGGGCACCGTTACCGATGCCCATCAGCGCCAGCGACGGCACGTCCCACATGCTGCGCAGCCGCTCCAGGTCCTCGGCGGCGTGGGCGTTGTCGTAGGCACTGTCACCGGGGGCGATGGTGTCGGTGCAGCTGGTGGTGGCGGTCATGGTGATGGCGCCCAGGTTGGCCACCGGGTCGTCCCCGGGTTCGAACTGCGCCTGGTCACGCATCTCCTGGCGGTCGAACAGATCGCGGCAGTCCACCGGGCTGGACATCCCCATGCCGCGCCGATCGACGGCGACGATCGGGTGACTGTCCAGGATGTCGGCGCCGGCCCGCGACAGCCACACCGGAAGTTGTTGCGAGGTGGGCAGATCCGAGCCAGTGGTGAACACCAGCGGACCCGCGTCGGCGGGGGTGCGCACCGAGCGTGCGCGGACCACCCCGATGGTCACCGTGCCGGTGGCCCCGGCGATGGGATCGAGATCGGCCTCGTAGCTGGCGCATTCCAGGGTGACGGCGGGCGGCACGGGCAGGGCGGCGTCGGCGAACACCTCGGAGGTGCACTGCCGCCACGGCAGGTCGCTGGCCGGTGCCGCGATGGGCGGCGGACCGTCCGGTGCCTGCGAGGTGGGTGCCGTGCTGCCCCCGTCGCCGGGGGAGACGTCGGTGGCGTAGCGCGGGTTGGCGGCCAGGCCCGGTGCACATCCGGCCAGCAGTGCGGACGCCACGATGAGCCCCGTGAGGTGAACAGGCCGTCTCATGCCGCCCACAGTAGCGATTCGGCGGCGGTGTTCACGCGTGCCGGACGTAGCGGCTGTACAGGTAACCCGCGTCGTCGGCCAGCACGTGCACACGTTGCATCGACGTCTGCCGTCCGGCGCCGTGGGCGATGCGCCCCGCGTCGCCACCGACGACGGCGGGGGCGAGGGTGAGGCAGAGCTCGTCGAGCAGGTCCTCGGCGATGAACGTGCCCAGCAGGCTGGGGCCGCCCTCGGTGAGCACCCGGGTCAGCCCGCGGGCGGCCAGCGCGGCAAGCAGCACCACCGCATCCACCGCATCACGGTCGGCGCCGGAGCAGTCAATCACCTCGGCGGCGTCCCCCAACAGGGCGCGGGTGCCGGAGGCGGCCGCCTGTGACGTCAGCACCAGCGGGGGCACCTCGCTGTGGGTGAAGACTTTCATGTCACGCTCCAGCCGACCGCTGTTGCTGACGATCGCGATGGGCGGCACCTCGGCCTGGCCGCGCGTCTGGCGCTGTTGGCGCTGCGCCACCGTCAGCGTCGCACCGCCGTAGTTCTCGGTGCGGACGGTGCCCGCGCCCACCACGATCACGTCGGCCAGCTCCCGCATCACCGCGAACAGGGCGCGGTCACCGGGCCCACCCAGACTGCCCGAGTTGCCGTCGACCGCCGAGGCGCCGTCGAGGCTACTGATGAAATTGGCGCGCACCCAGCACTTTCGAAGGTCACCGGGGTAGGCATAGAGCTCCGGCAGTGCGACATCGTCGACCATGCCGGTACTCGTCATCAATGTGAGCTGGGTCCCAGCGTCGGGTTGCGCCATGAGGTCGATTGCAGCACGTCGCTACAGTGCCTGCATGAACGCCCCCACCCCTGCGGTTTCGGAGGCCCCGGACGTGGCGCACCTCGTCGACCGCCATCCCACGGTGTCGCCGGAGCGACTGGTGGCCCAGCTGGTGCCCCCGCCGACGTTCACCGACGTCAGCTTCGCGACCTACCGTCCTGATCCGGCCGAGCCGTCGCAGGCCGCGGCGGTGGACAAGTGCCGGGAGTTCGCCGAGCAGGCCGTGGCGCGGCGGGCAGGCAAGAAGAAGATGTTCGGCAAGCGTGAGGTGCTGCCCGGTGTCGGGGTGTACCTCGACGGCGGGTTCGGCGTCGGCAAGACCCACCTGCTGGCCTCGACGTACTTCACGGTGTCGCAGGAATCGCCGGCACCGACGGCGTTCGCGACGTTCGGTGAGCTCACCCAGCTGGCCGGGGTGTTCGGCTTCGTGGAGTGCATCGAGCTGCTCGGCGAGTACGCCGTGGTGTGCATCGACGAATTCGAACTCGACGACCCGGGCAACACCACGCTGGTGTCGCGGATGCTCAGCCAGCTGGTGGAGCGCGGGGTGTCCATCGCCGCGACGTCGAACACACTGCCCGAGCAGCTGGGGGAGGGGCGGTTCGCCGCGCAGGACTTCCTGCGTGAGATCGCGGCGCTGTCGCAGATCTTCACCACGGTGCGCATCGAGGGCCCGGACTACCGCCACCGCGGTCTGCCGCCGGCCCCCGAGCCGCTGTCCGATGCCGAGGTGGCCCAGCGCGCGGGCCGGGTTTCCGGTGCGACGCTGGACGACTTCGACGGGCTGTGCAAGCACCTGGCGACCATGCATCCGTCGCGGTACCTGACCCTGATCGAGGACGTGCAGGCGGTGTTCCTGACCGGGGTGCACGCACTGGACGACCAGAACGTGGCGCTGCGGCTGGTGTCGCTGACCGACCGGCTCTACGACGCCGGGGTGCCGGTGGTGGCCTCCGGGGAGAAGCTGGACACGGTGTTCAGCGAGGAGATGCTGGCCGGCGGTTACCGCAAGAAGTACCTGCGTGCGACGTCGCGCCTGCTGGCGTTGACCGCGGCCGGGATGGATCTTTAGCTCGGTCGCCGAAGGGGGCGGGTCAGCACGTAGTCGTGCTCGACGCCCGCGCCCAGGTGAAAGCTCTTGGTGCCGGTGACGGTGAATCCCTGCTTGCTGTAAAAGCGTTGCGCGCGTTGGTTTTCCTGATTGACGCCCAGCCACACGCTCGCGGCGCCTGCCGCGCAGGCGTAGTCCAGCACCGCGGCCATCAACGCCGCGGACGCCGCACCGCCGTGGCTGTTGGGCAGCACGTAGATCTTGGACAGCTCCACGGTGGGCAGCACGGGCACCGCGCGACGGACATCCGGGTCGTCGGGCAGTCCGCGGATCGCCATGGCGTACCCCACCGCATCACCGCCGTCGCGGGCCAGGAACACCGCGCGGTCGGCGTCGGACAGGTAGGCGGTGAACTTCGGCGCGGAGAGGTTCTCGGCGATGAAGGCTGCGATGTTGTCGGGCGTGGCCGACGGCGGGCAGGCCAGCGGGAAGGTGCGGGCGGCGACGTCGGCGAGGTCGGTGATGTCGGTGTCGGTGGCTCGGGAAACGTGCAGAGTGCTCACATGTTCCATTGAGCCAGACGCACTCCGGTCTTCTTGTCGATCAGCACCACGTTGGTCACCAGGTCGCGGTAGCAGTCCCAGTACACCCAGCCGGTCACCGTCGATCCGGCCGGGGCGTTGAGCAGTCCATGCTGCAGGGCGTCGGGGGCGTCGCTGTTGCGTGGCTCGTAGGCATCGCCGGTGGGGGTGACGCCCCGGAACCAGAACGACACACCCATGGCATACGGAACCGGCATCTGCTTGGCCTGCACCACCACCTGTGACTTCCACACCTGCTGGCGCGGTGAGCGCGGCGGATAGCCGAAACCGGGCGGGATCTCCGAGGGCACCGGCGGCAGCACGGTCACGTCGGCGACGATGCCCAGGAACTCTACCCGCAGGGTGTCGCCCATGCGGCCGATGACCGTGTCGGCGGCTCCCGCCGCGGGCGCGGTGACGGTGCCGAAACCCAGGACGGCTGCCGCGAGGAGCAGGATCGAAAACCATCGGCGCATGCGTCGCATGATGACACACCTGGACAGGTGTCCACAGCAGGTTGGTGACCTCTACTGGGCCCAGGGGCCCAGACCGCCGACCTTGTCCACGGTGATGCGGGTCAGGAAGCCGTCGGGGGCGTCGTCGGGCGGGAAGCCCGATCCGGGGGTCAGTGCGTCGGACAACTGGCGCAAGAGCGCGGGGGCGCCGCCCTCGACAATCCGTGCGTTTCCGCTCACCCAGAGGTACTGCCGCAGCGTCGGTCCGTGCGGGTCGGCCACCACCGTCAGTGCCACCCGGGGGTCGCGGCGGACGTTGCGCACCTTGCGGTAACTGTCGCTCAGGTGTGCGACCACCAGCTCGTCGTCGTGCTCGCCGGGCTGCAGCGCCACCCACACGACGCTGACCTGGGGGCTGCCGTCGGCATTGAGGGTGACCAGGGTGGCGTTGGCGCCCCGGCCGATCAGCGCGCGGGCGGACTCATCGAGTTTCATGACCTGTCCTACGGCGCAGCCGGGGGTTTCATTCCCCGGCCTTCGAACTCCAACAGCAGAAGCTTGGCGGCCGCGCCACCGGCGTAGCGACCGGCGGATCCGTCGGAACGCACCACGCGGTGACACGGGATCACCACGGGCAGCGGATTGCGCGCACAGGCGGTGCCGACCGCCCGGACGGCACCGGGGCTGCCCACGGCGCTGGCCACCTCGGCGTAGCTGCGGCGTTCGCCGTAGCCGATGCCGCGCAGCTGCTGCACGACAGTGCGCCGGAACCCCTGTGCCAGGCGCAGATCGACGGGGACATCGACGTCGCGGCGGGAGCCGTCGAAATATTCGTCGAGCTGTCCCGCGATAGCGTCCAGCCGGGCGGGGCAGTGCGCGAGACGCGGACCGACCCGTTGGGCCAGCGTGGCCAGCACGGCGTCGTGGTCTTCGGCCGCGAAGGCCACCCGCACCAGGCCCGCTTCGGTGGCGGCCAGCAGCAGGGCACCCACCGGGCTGTCGACGGTGCGGTGGGCGACGTCGATGTTCATGACCCGTCAGCTCTTGGACAGCGATTCCAGCACGGTGACGAGGTCGGTCTCCACCCGGCCCTTGTCGATGCCGGCGCGGTGCAGGGGACCGGCGGCGTCCTCGGATTCCAGCAGGGCCAACAGCAGGTGTTCGGTGCCGATGTAGTTGTGCCCCAGTCGCAGTGCTTCGCGGAAGGTCAACTCCAGGGCCTTGCGGGCGGCGGCATCGAAGGGGACCAGTTCCAGCGTCTCACCGGTGCCGTCCGGCAGGGTGACCTGTGCGCGTACTGCGTCGGGGTGGACGTGCTGGGCCAGCAGCAGCCGGGTGGCCAGCGCGTCGGTGTCGGTCAGCAGGCCGAGAATCAGGTGCTCGGGTGTGATGTGCGGGTTGCCGGCTGCGCGGGCGAGATCCTGGGCGGCCTCCACCACGGCCTTGGCGCGCGGGGTGAACCTGGTGAATCCCTCGTTCGGATCGATGGTGTCGCCGCGGGGGACGAACCGTTTCTGCGCGGCCTGCTTGGTGACGCCCATGCTGGCGCCGATCTCGGTCCAGGAGGCCCCGGAGCGGCGGGCCTGATCGACGAAGTGCCCGATCAGATGATCGGCCACGTCGCCCAGGTGCTCGGCGGCCAGCACTGCGTCGGTGAGTTGGTCGAGGGCGTCGGTGTGCACGGTCGTGATGGTTCGGATCAGCGTGTCGAGGCTGACGACGTTCTGCGCGGGCGAAGTAGCCATGCGTCAACTGTAAGTTGACGGCATGGTTTGGTCAACCTCGAGTTGACGTCGGCGTGTCACACAAGTCACACGAGTAACTTCTGTCACACTCAAAGGCATCCAGCAGGGTTTACGCAGAGCGGAGACACATCCATGCGTCCCATCGTCCTCGGACTCGCAGCACTCGGATTGTTCCTGGGCAGCCTCGTGATGGCGCCCCTTTCCTCAGAAGTGGCCGGGTCGCAGTGGCCGGCCGGCCACGCCGTCGCGGCAGATCTGACGACGTAGGGCTGCTGAGCCGCCCGGCGTTGCTGAGCGGCCTGCCGCCATCTACTGCGCAACCGGCCCCCGGCGCCGTCGCCGCGCTGCCACCACCGATTCTGCCGCGCCTGCGGCGCTGGGGCGACCATCGGTGGGGCGAGCGCAGGTGTGCTCGACGGGCGGGGTGTGTGCCGTTTGCCGGGTCGGGACGTGCATTTTCGGTGGTGGCGTCAGCACCCGCAGTTCGCCGAAGGTCGTCGACGGTCCTGGTGATGCCTTAAGCTAAGTGCGGCTAACAGCACGCAGACAGACTTTGGGAGTGGTAATGGCACGTCGCAGGCGACGGAGTGCAACCGTTTTGCTGATGGGTGCGGCGTTGTCTGCTGCCCCGCTGGGCCTGGCGACCATCGTCACCCCGGCGATCAGCCATGCCGAATGCGGCGTCGACGGAGGTGGCGGCTACGCCCACCCGACCGGCGGCGGTATCGGCGGTGGCACGGTGTCGTGCGAGGCCGAGCCTGCGCCCGCGCCCGCTGACAACGAGCCCAAGAACGAGTGGGGCTTCAACCCGAATCTCACCCCGGCCGAGAACCTGGCCCGGATGCCAGCGCCCGCGCTGCAGGAACCGCTGGTCCAGACCTCACTGATCGATGACGTCCCGGTCCAGATCTCGCCGGAGCTGGGGCTGCCCGGCATCGGCGTCGGGGTCAACCTGTGGCCGGATCTCACCCCCATCGTCAACGGAGTGGTGGGTGCCGGCACCGGCGCGGCCGTCGCCGGATTGCCCGCGCCCAACCTCGATGGAGTCGGCGCTGCCCTGCAGCAGCTGCCGCCGCCTCAGCTGCCGGACCTGACCAAGATCCCGCCGCCCAAGCGCATCATCCCGTTGCAGTGCGGACCGCAGATCACCCCGTTCTTCAAGCCCTGCATCTGAGTCAGCCGCGGGGGTAACCCCGTCGCACCGTGCGGTCCAGGATGCCGAGCGTCGCGCGCAGCGCAAGTTCGGAGATCACCGGGAAGATGCCTGCGTCGCGCCAGGATTGCTCGATCGTGGACCAGTCGTAGAACGACGTGACCACAGTGGCGTTGTCCGGTTCCACGTCGTCGGGTTCCAGCCGGTAGCCGTAGACGTGTCCGATCTGCGGCCGGACCCTGCCCAGGATGGTCCAGGCGATCAGGGCATCCTGCTCGAACTCGGTGATCTGTACGGTCACGTCATAGCGGCCCAATTCTGGGAAGTCGTTGAGCGACTCTCGATCCATGTGGACCACGAACTCATCGCCCACCTGCTGGGCCCGCTCACCCGAGGCGCCCTGCAGCATGCCGGATGAGTCGATGGCGACATGGCCCTGCGGATCACACAGCAGGGCGAAGATCTCGGCGGCCGGAGCGGCTATCCGCCGCTGCACCTCGATCCGATCGGTCATCGGGCCAGCGCGTAGTGCTCGGCGGTGTCGAAAGGCTCACGGATGGTCCTGGTCAGCAGGGCGATTGCGCCCATCTGGACCGCTCCCACCAGCACCACCGGCCACAGCACACCCGCAGCCAGGCTCGCGCATGCGGGATGGGCAGCAGGCTGGCGCGAATCACGCCACCGTGCGGCCAACGCAAAAGTGATGGCCGCGGTGATCAGCGCGCCGACGAGGTACAACAGGCCCAAAGTCTGCGTCACTGCAAAGCCTCCCGAGTAGAACGACGGAGTTCGAATTTCCCTGAATCGCCCGCCTTCAAACCCGCATTGGCATCACGGTGCTTTCATCCCTGGCCACCCAGCAGCTCGGTAGCCAGACTGAAGACCGCCGGAATGCGCCGCGCCCATGCCGGTGTTGCCCGGAAGACGCGAACGAAGGGGAGAACCCACCGTGCTCAACCTCGCTGTGGCCTTGGACGGTGCGGGCTGGCACCCGGCCGCCTGGCGTCGACCCGAAGCGCGCCCGGCGGAACTGTTCACCGCCCGCTACTGGGCAGACCTGGTGGCCGAAGCAGAACGCGGACTGCTGGACTTCGCCACCATCGAGGACGGTCTGACGCTGCAGACCGAAGGCCCGGTGCCCACCGACCGGGTGCGCGGTCGCCTCGATGCCGTACTGATCGCCGCCCGGGTGGCGCCGCTGACCCGCCACATCGGCCTGGTCCCCACCGTGATCGCCACCCACACCGAGCCATTCCACGCCTCCAAGGCCATCGGCACCCTGGACTACGTGAGCACCGGGCGGGCCGGAGTGCGGGTGCAGGTGGCGCCCAGCGCGGCCGCCGCCGCGCACTTCGGCCGCAGGGAGGTTCAACGCGAGTTGCTGCTGGAGGAGGCCGGCGACTACATCGAGGTGCTGCGCCGGCTCTGGGACAGCTGGGAGGACGACGCCGAGATCCGCGACGTCAGCACCGGGCGGTTCATCGATCGGGACAAGCTGCACTACATCGATTTCGACGGCCGGTGGTTCTCGGTCAAGGGACCGTCCATCACCCCGCGGCCACTTCAGGGCCAGCCGATCGTGGCGGCCCTGGCGCACGCCGAACCGGCCTTCCGGCTGGCGGCAACCGGGGCCGACGTCGCCTTCATCACTCCCCACGATGCCGGCGAGCTGGCCGCCACGGCCGCCCGCCTGGCCCAGCTGCGGCCCCCGGATCTCGACCCGGTCCGGGTGTTCGCCGATCTGGTGGTGTTCCTGGGCGACACCGCCGAAGCCGCAATTGCACGCCGCCGTGCCCTCGAGGATGTGGTGGGCGCCGAGTATGTCAGCGACGCCGAGGTTTTCGTGGGCACGCCGGGGGAGCTTGCCGACCTGGTGGCGGCCTGGCACGCCGCGGGCGCGCACGGTTTCCGGCTGCGCCCGGCGACGCTGCCGCACGACCTGGTGCAGATCACCGGCGAGCTGGTGCCGCAGCTGCAGCGGCGCGGGTTGTTCCGCGACAGCTATCCCGGTGCGACTCTGCGGGATTCGCTGGGATTGGGCCGGCCCGCCAACCGATACGCCGCGTCGCAGGAGCCCCGATGAGCAAGCCGCTCAAGCAGATTCACCTGGCCGCCCACTTCCCGGGGGTGAACAACACCACGGTGTGGAGTGATCCGTCCTCCGGCAGTCACATCGACTTCCGGTCCTTCGTGCAGTTCGCCCGCAGCGCCGAGCGCGGCAAGTTCGACTTCATGTTCCTGGCCGAGGGGTTGCGGCTGCGCGAGCAGGGCGGCCAGATCTACGATCTGGACGTGGTGGGCCGGCCCGACACCTTCACGGTGCTGGCTGCCCTGGCCGCGGTGACCGAACACCTCGGGCTGACCGGCACCATCAACTCGACGTTCAACGAACCGTATGAAGTGGCACGGCAATTCGCGTCGCTGGATCACCTGTCCGGGGGGCGGGCAGCGTGGAACGTGGTGACCTCCTGGGACGCGTTCACCGGCGAGAACTTCCGCCGCGGCGGCTACCTGCCGGAGAACCAGCGCTACGAGCGGGCCGAGAGCTTTCTGGCGGCCGCGCACACCCTGTTCGACTCCTGGCGCGGGGACGAGGTGGTGGCCGACAAGGAGCGGGGAGTGTTCCTGGCCGACGCCGATGCGGGGTCGTTTGCCTACGCCGACGCGCACTTCGACATCAGCGGTCGTTTCAACGTGCCGCGCAGCCCGCAGGGTCGCCCGGTGATCTTCCAGGCCGGTGATTCCGACCGCGGTCGCGAATTCGCCGCGGCCGCAGCCGATGCCATCTTCTCCCGGTACGGCACCTTGCAGGAGGGCCAGCAGTTCTATGCCGACGTCAAGGGTCGCCTGGCCGCGTACGGTCGCCGCCACGACCAGCTGTTGATCCTGCCGGCAGCGACGTTCGTGTTGGGTGACACCGACGCCGAGGCCGCCGAGCTGGCCCAGCAGGTCCGGCTGGCGCAGGTCTCGCCGGCCACGGCCATCAAGTTCCTCGAGCAGCTGTGGAACCGTGATCTGTCCGACCATGATCCGGACGGCCCGCTGCCCACGGTCGATCCCATCCCCGGGGAGAACACCATCTCCCGGGGCCGGGCCAGTGTGCGGATGTACCGCGATCCCGTCGCCACGGCCCACGAGTGGCGCGCCAAGGCGCAGGCCCAGAACCTGACCACCCGTGAGTTGATCGTCGAGGTGACCGGGCGGCAGAACTTCATCGGGTCGCCGGCGACGGTGGCCGAGTCCATCAACGAGTTGGTGCAGGCCGACGCCAGTGACGGGTTCATCCTGGTGCCGCACGTGACGCCCGGCGGGTTGGATCCGTTTGTCGACTCCGTGGTGCCGCTGCTGCAGGAGCGTGGCGTCTTCCGGACCGAGTACACCGGGACGACACTGCGTGATCACCTGGGGCTGGGGTACCCGGGCGGTCATGACCAACTCGCCGGAGTCGCATTCTGATCAGGACCGGACTCCGCTGCTGGACGCCGTGGCCGACTACCACCGACGCCGGCGCTACGGGTTCACCCCGCCCGGGCATCGACAGGGCCGGGGAGTCGACCCGCGGGTGATCGACGTGCTGGGCCGCGACGCGTTCCGCAATGACCTGCTGGCCGGCAGCGGTGTGGACGACCGCCGGTCCAGCAACGGATTCCTCGCACGCGCAGAACACTTGATGGCCGCCGCGGTGGGCGCCGACGCGGCGTTCTTCTCCACCTGCGGCAGCTCGCTGTCGGTGAAGGCGGCGATGATGGCGGTGGCCGGCCACGACGGCGGCCTGCTGCTGAGCCGCGACAGCCACAAGTCCGTGGTGGCGGGACTCATCTTCTCCGGTCTGCAGCCGCACTGGGTGAATCCGCAGTGGGATGCCCGCCACCACATCTCCCATCCGCCGTCCCCGGAACAGGTGGACGAGGCCTGGCAGCGGCACCCGGACGCGGCGGGGGCACTGATCGTCAGCCCCAGCCCCTACGGCACCTGCGCGGACATCGCCGGCATCGCCGAGGTGTGTCACCGGCGCGGCAAGCCGCTGATCATCGACGAGGCCTGGGGCGCTCACCTGCCGTTCCACGAGGACCTGCCGACCTGGGCGATGGATGCCGGGGCCGACGTCTGCGTGGTGAGCGTGCACAAGATGGGCGCAGGCTTCGAGCAGGGTTCGGTGTTCCACGTCCAGGGTGACCTGGTGCACCGCGACCGGCTCTCTGCCTGCGCCGACCTGCTGATGACCACCAGTCCCAACGTGCTGGTGTACTCCGCCCTCGACGGTTGGCGCCGTCAGATGGTGCAGCACGGCCACGATCTGCTGGGCTCTGCGCTCGGGTTGGCCAGGCAGGTGCGCGGCGCGATCGACGAGATCGAGGGCGCCACCGTGCTTGAGGAGCAGCTGCTGGGGGCGCAGGCGTCCCATGACCTCGACCGGCTGCAGGTGTTGATCGACGTGTCGGAGACCGGCACCTCGGGCTATCAGGCCGGCGATTGGCTGCGCGCCCAGCGTGGACTGGATGTCGGGATGTCCGATCACGGCCGCATCCTGGCCACCGTGTCGTTCGCCGACGACGAGGAGACCGCCGAGCGGCTGGTGACGGCGCTGCACGATTGGGCCACCGTGTCGCAGAGTTTCGAGAAACCGCCGCAGATCCGGCTGTTGGCACCGCAGGAGATCGAACTGGAGTCGGTAGCGCTGCCGCGGGATGCGTTCTTCGGCGCCACCGAGAATGTCGCGGCGGACTCGGCGGCCGGGCGGATCGCCGCCGAGCAGATCACGCCCTACCCGCCCGGAATCCCGGTGGTGGTGCCGGGGGAGCGGCTCACCCAGCCGGTGATCGACTATCTGCGGTCGGGGCTGGCGGCGGGCATGGTGGTGCCGGATCCGGCGGACACGACGCTGGAGACGTTCCGCGTGGTGGCCTGATCAGCCCGTGACGGCCCTCCCGGCCATGTAGTCGGCCGCCCAGCCGGGGTGGATGTACTCCAGTGCCTCCAGCAACACCAGTCGCGGACGGTGGGAGTAGGCGGGGTGGCGCTCCATGGCGGCCAGGTGTCGGATCTGGGCGTCGGTCAGACGGTTGGACAGGGAACGCCAGCTGTCGGGCACATTGCCGGTCTCCGCGAGTGAACTGAGAGGCATGTCGGGGTCCTTCCGTAGTTACCTTCTGTCACTCTGGCACCAGGCACCGACAAAAGGCTGAGGGGAGGCTGGGCAAGCGCTTTGACCTTGCCGTCGGTTTGCGTGAGCCGTCGCTACAGGGACGCCGGGGCGGCGAGGTCGGCCCGCAGAGAGCCCTGCGACATCGGTCACCATTTGATAGTGGCGGCTGACGGCCGAGATGGTGGGATGTCTCACGTGATGTACATCACCGCGGTGGTACCGAGACACGTGGGCAGAAAGAAACGAAACGTGGTGCGCGATACTGGGATTGAACCAGTTTCAGCGTAGGGCCTGCCGTGTGGTGTCTGAACCGCAGAGAAAGCCTCTGAACAGGCGACACGGACGACAGTAACCGGACCCAAGTTGAATCAAGTAGGCGCTGCGGTACCTTCCTATTGCGCGTTTATTGCGCGGACGGGAGATGACACTGACTCAAGCCGGGCGTGGCCAAGAAGTGGGACCGTCGCAAGTTTGGCCGGATCCGGCGGTTCAAGTCGGGGCGGTGGCAGGCCAGCTACACCGGGCCAGACGCCAATGTCTACATCGAGCCAAAGACGTTTGACGCGAAGGTCGGCGCCGAGGCGTGGCTGACCGATCGCCGCCGCGAGATCGATCGCGAGTTCTGGTCGCCGGACAGCGGGCAGGAGGATCGACCAGGCGCGCCGTTCGGTGAGTACGCCGAGGGATGGCTGAAACAGCGCGGGATCAAGGACCGCACGCGCGAGCACTACCGCAAGCTGCTCGACAACCACATCCTCGCTACCTTCGCTGACAGCGAACTCCGCGACATCACCCCTGCCGCGGTACGGCGCTGGTACTCGACGACGGCAGTCGGCCCGCCCACGATGCGTGCGCATGCGTACTCGCTGCTGCGCGCGATCATGCAGATCGCACTCGCCGACGACCTGATTGACTCGATCCTTGTCGGATCACAGGTGCGTCGACGGCGCGGCGCGTCCACAAGATCAGACCGGCGACACTCGACGAGCTCCAGGTGATCACCACCGCGATGCCCGGGCCGTATCAGGCGTTCATCTTGATGGCAGCATGGCTCGCTCTGCGGTTCGGCGAGCTGACCGAGCTGCGCCGCAAGGATGTCGACCTTGCCGATGAGGTCGTGCGGGTTCGGCGGGCCGTGGTACGCGCTGGCAGGCCGAGTACGCGCATAGCGGTGATCCGCGCTGGCGCTATGCCCACGACGACGGCGAGGGCGAGACTTGCCGCGGCGGTCCCGACTGCACACACGGTGACCCGCCGCCTGACCCCAAGCGCCGACAGACGCTGACCGCGCTGGAGGCCGGTGAGCCCGTCGTGGTGTCGGCTTGGGTCGCTCGTGGCCACAGATGGGTTGGCGGCGGCTGGTCGGATGAGCAGTTCGAGCTGCCCTGGGATTCGAAGACCGTGACGCACGTCAGGATCTCCGTCGACGATCGCGTGGTACCCGGATGAGTGGCGTCGCCGAACTCCTGGACCCTGCGGCCGGGACATTTCGGCGTCGTGATCAATCTGCGTCGGAACGGCAATCATGACCAACCGCGCCCATTTGCATCCGTCGCAGATCGACGCCAGTACGGTGTGCAAGATGCGGGACAGGGATGTGCGATCGGCGCTCCATGCGCAGTTGCTTGAGGAGCACGCCGACGAGCTCGATTCCACTCGGTTCGTCGACGAGCTGAGCTTATGCGGTGAGGTTCGCGTCGATGTCGCTGTCGTCAACGCCGCGCTGTCAGGGTTCGAATTGAAAAGCGCGTCGGATACCTTGCGGCGCCTCCCCGCTCAGATCGACGTGTATTCACGGGTGCTCGACTACTGCACCTTGGTCGTCGCCGAGAACCACCACGATCACGCGGCGCGGGCTATTCCCTCGTGGTGGGGGTGCACGGTCGCGGCATGGGACGGCACGAAGGCGACCTTGAGCGAGGTGACGCCCGCTCGACTCAACCCGACGATCGACGGCTACTCACTGGCGCAACTGCTGTGGCGTGATGAGACGTTGGCCGCTCTCGAGCGTGTCGGCGCCGCGCGCGGCGTCCGCAGCAAGCCTCGAACGGTGCTGTGGCAGCGTCTCGCCGACGCGGTAGAAATCGATGAGCTACGAGTGCTGGTGCGCGAGGTCCTGAAGTATCGGCAGGCGTGGCGTCCGGAAGCTACATCGATCCGATCTGGACGAGCACTCGCAGAAGGTGGTGGGCAGTGCCTACCTTGACCCAGGTTTGAGGGTTGCCGGTAGGGCCGGTGCCGGCGGCGGCAAGAAGCCAGTCTTCGCCGGTGCAGTGGGGCATCGCGAAATCCGGGTGCGCGGAGATGGCGGAGGCCACCGGCCGGATGGAATCACCGCCGCCGCCGCGGCCGCCCGTTCCCTTGAACAAGCCGCCTCTGCCGAGCAACCATTTGTCGTCGCAGGTGTACTTGAATTTCGCGCTGATCTGCATGAACCGCGGGTCGACGTCGTCGAATGGATCCGGGTACGCGATCGCGTAATCGCCGAAGGTCGGCTGACGCTCGCCGAAACTGCCGCCGGCCACGATCGCGCGGTAGTTGAGCCACTCTTGACGGGGAATCTCGTGGATGCCGTGGCCGGCCGGCGGGGTTTGCGGCATTGCGGTCGCCGCGATGGTCAGCGTCTTCCATTCGGTGGGTGACTGGAGCGTCTGCAAGGTGCTGCTGAGCGCGATCCGGGATGACGGGCCGGCGTCGCCGCGCAGGTCGAGCACCAGATGGGTGTCAGCCCTCGCAGCGCCAAGATCTGTGAGAAGGTCGTCGATCTGTTCGAATGCGCCCCAGTGCTCAATGCCTAGGCGGAGACACACGTCAGTAGAGGTGCCAGACACGAGCAGATTACGTGCGGCACCCCGGGCTTCGACGGAACGATCGGGGGCTATGACCGGGACGAGCTGGAGACCACGCTCTGTCGCTGCGGTGACCATCCACTCAAGGGGGTGGCGCCCATCGGCCATCGTCTCGTCTTCGACGTGCAAAGTGTCGACGAAAGCTGGCTGCTCCCAGACTTTCACGAGGTTGTCGGGGATTTTGGCGAGGTGGTCGTCGATGGTCTTCTTTGGCTGATTGAGGTCGAAGTCCCAGTCGATGGGGTGCACGACCCATAGCGGCGTGAACGCGTCCTTCTGGTGCTCGTCTATGACGCCGAGCGCGTCGCGTTCCCCGGCCTTCGTGAACATCACTGGAATGTAGTGATCGGAACCGAACGACTCCATGTTTCCCCCTGGTAGATGAATCCCCGCACAACGTTCTACAGCAGATCAGGCACCGGGCTGAGGGGTTTCGGCGCAAATCCGACCGCACAGCAACGTTGGCCGTCCGTTCCGTGCCACGTCCGCGTGGTTGTCGGTGGCATGTGCAAGTCTGGTTCCAGTTCGTGCTGTCCACGGTCAACCGTCAGGAGTTACCGCGATGAGTCGAGATCCTCAAGAAGGTGCAGAAGCGCCACCCCTCCTCCTCCTCCTCCTCCTCCTCCTCCCGAGAAGCCGCCTTGGGTACCGACCCTCGAAACCGAGGGCATCCGGGGAAGCGGCGCGCCCCACGATCCACGCGGCCGCGAACGGCGGTGACTGGTCCGGCGGCCGGACCCGCCGATGATCATGGCGTGCCGCCCGGCGCCCTGGTGTATCAGGCTCTGGTCAGGGACGCACTGGCTGCGGAGTATGAGCGGCGCAAGGGGCTTGAGAACCGCGGCGCCGTGCTCCTCACGTCCAGCGGGACCATGGTCACCATCATCTTCGGGCTGACCGTGTTCATCACGGGCAAGGACTTCGTGTTCGTGAATCGCTCCGCTGTGGAACTGGTGTGTCAGAGCTTGATTCCCTTCGTGCTTTCCGCGGTGCTCGCAATCTTCGTGCAGGCGTTCCTCCCCAAATACGAGGTGATCAAGAGCGAAGACCTCGTCAAGCTCGTGAGAGACGACAAGTACTGGACCAGCTCTGCAGAAGACGCGACGCGGGAAAGCGTCGATCTGCAGGTGAAAACGACATGCTCGCTGCGCAAGGGCAACGGCTTCAAGGCGTTTTGTGTGCTCACCAGCTTCGGGTTGCAACTGGTCGCAATCGCCATGGTGTCGGGCGCGGTCGCTATGGAGTTAATGTGTCGCCTGCAGGTTCAATGAGTTTCGGTCCTGCTACATGACGGCTTGGATGATCGGCGTCCTGTCAGTCGTCGGCGGCGGCATCGCCGGCAGCATGCTGTCTTTCGCGTTGACCTTGCGGCGCGAACAACGCCGGACTCGCGACGCCTACAGGTCACCGCAGCGAGCTGCGATCGCGAGCATCGTTGCAGCTGTCAACGACTTGGTATTGAGGGCCAACGACTTCCAGACCTTCATTGACAATTCGGCGAACCAGGCGGAGGCAAGGAGGGGAAGCCGGAAGACCGAAGTTCGCAGCCCATATACCGATGCCGAAGCCGATCTGATCAGCGGGCAAGTGAACCGAGCAATTATCGGCATCGACGAAGCGTTCGCGATCGGAAAGCTGACCGTCGTCGACGGGCTGTGCTACGAGGCCATGGTAGTGGCGTACAAAGAGTTCGCGAAGGTGCAAGAGGCATTCATCGACATTGACACTGTCCCGCGAACACCGGACAGCCTACGCACGGTGATCAAGCCGTTCGTCGACAAGGCTGTTCAGCTCAGGACGAATGTTCGGCGGCTCATCGACGTCGGCCATAGGCAACTTGCACCGACGCAATCTCTCACGCAAGAAAGAGAACTCGCGGCAGTCAAGGCCAGACTGAAATCGAAGTATCCCGACCTCAAGTAGTGCCGTACTGGGCGGCACCTCCGCGGCGCGCGTCTCCCGCTGCGCGGCTTCGGCGAGATCAGGCGTTCGACTGGTTCGAGGCGCGATCCGACGACTCAGTCGCTCCAGTGGGCTGATTCTTTGCGGCGGTGCTCGGATTCTTGCCTGACACAACCATTTTCGATCGTTTCGAGAACAAACCTCGCGTTGGGCGTAGTCGATCTTCTGCGAGGTCGACGAGTTCGGCGATCAGGTCGTCCATCTGATTCGACGTCGTGGTCAACAACCGAAGGAACTCGCCGAAGCCTTGCCGATTCGCTGTGAGGACCTTGTTCGCGTAGGTCCTCAGGTTCGAGAACACAAGGTATGTCTCGAGCATCTTCTCCCGGCATGGCGTGTCGACGATGGTCAGGCGGCCGATCGAGAATTTCTCGTCCATGCTCAGCAACGCCGCGACGAAATTGTTAATGCTCTGAGCAGCGGCGTCGTCGGATGTCTGGCGCCCGGTTAGGCCCAGGTGTTCCATTGCGTCTGTGAGGCAAACCTTGAGCGTGTTCGACGCCGCGATGATCTCTCCGATCGCCGCCCGCTGTGGCGTCCGATAGCCGTCGCGGTTCCGCCGGTACTCGCGAGCGAACGTGAACAGCTGTGTTACGCCAGCACCAACGAGGCCGCCGATGATGACCGGCCACAATGATGTGTCGCTGCCTTGAGTGGTCGTCTCTGCAGCCTGCGCCGCGAGCTCGAAGATCACTTACGAGGCCAGTCCGGAGATGGCTCCTGCTCAGGTCCCCACCACGGCGGACGGATGAGCCCGACCTCGACGTCGTCGTCGAAATTCAACACCCTTTCGGCATCGACGCCATGAAACGCGACAGTCATGACCTCGAACGAGACGACTCGTGATGGACCGTCTTCCGTTTCGGCCGGCAGCTCTTCCTGCCAAAACTTCTCAGACCTGGTGGCAACGTTGCGCCATGGGCTCGACGGAGCCTGTGACTCGCGAAGCATGTAGGTCTGGCCCTGGATGCTGTCGAGGTCCCTGACCTTGCACCATCGGATCCAGTCAGGCTCGGTGGGTGCTGACTCCTCCTCAGTCATGGCTGTCGGACCTCCATCCAGTCGTTCGGGTTGAACGGCGCTGGGACCAGTCGGCATACGTGACGGTCGTGATCTCGGGCATGAACCTTCCGCCAACATCCGTGTTGTTGGGCTGCAGTGTCGTTTTCGGGGCCGCGGTGACAAGACGCCAATCGTCTTCGGCGTTGTCAACGCTTCGGAGCAGGTTGCCACCCGAAGTTTCCAACTGGTACAGCTCGCCAGCGTGCACGCGGATCACGTCAGATGCCACCGAACGTTCCTCTCGGGTCGCCGTTGGCGACTTGCGCGTTCTGGACGTCGGCCCGGGCCCGCGTCTCGTCGATGCGTCGCCGCTCCGCGATCACGCCGTCGACCGTCGCTCGCCAACCGTCACGAGCGAACCACGTCACGCCGACCAACGCGTCAGACGTTGAGTCGTCATATTTGCCCCTCTCCCCGCAGACATTGTGGCGTGCACTGGGTCGCTGCGGGGCAGATTCCCCCGCAGCGACCCAGTACGACGTCGGTTCCTAGAGCAGCCCGAGCCGCCGGCGGCTGGTGGGCGTCATCGACGATGTCGAGGGCACTCGCGGGACACCGGCGCTCGGAGGCCGCAGAAGTTCGATGGCCTTCTCGACGTCGTCCTCGGTTGCCCGCCATTGACGGCCCGCCTTGTTCCCGGGCAGGTGGGGTTTCGCCTCACCGCGGAGCCGCTTGGTAAGCCACTGGATTTTGTGGTCCTTGACAGAGTCCGCAGTGCCGTCGGGCCCGGGTCCGAGTAGCGCAGCGGCGTACTCCTTGAGGCTGATCGTTTGAACTGTCATGACTGGCCATCCTGACGGTCGACCCCTCTTCCTGCTGCATACCGCATCACTCGACCAGCCCGTAGTCGCGATGTTCGGCGTAATCGCGATGTCGCGGGTCGGCGGAGTCGCGAAGGATTGCGTGGACGGTGGCGCATCCGCACAGGGAGCAGTCGAGCGTGCCTGTCATTCTCCAGTACCGACCGGGCTGTCGGTCGTCCGTCTCCGAGTGGCCGCAGGGTCGTCGTAGCGGAAGGTGCGCTTGTAGGAGATAGTTCTGAGGTGGCCGCAAATGCAGCACAGGGCCCGATTCTCGGTCTTGTAGCGCGGGTTGTACGCCTTCATGCGGGCTTCGTGGTATCGCTCGCTCCTACGGCGGCTCCGGACTGCTCTGCATGGTTCGCCGGCTGTCGCGGTGCAGGTAGGGCAGGGTACGGCCACTTGAACTCTGGTGTTGCGCTGGTTTTGCGCATAAAAGTACGCTCCTCGTGATTTGAGAGGGTCCCCGCTGGTTACGGGGGCGAGAGTTCTTCCAGAGGGCGGTTCCCCGGCAAGGGAGCCGCCTTCGTCATTCGAGGGCTAGCGGCAACCGCCCTCGAACGCGCAGACGAGAGAAGCCATCGGAGACATCCCGGTGGCTTCGTTTGTGCGCTGTTGGTCCGCGTGGGTGGCTCGAATCCGCCTTCTGCGTCATTTGGTGGTGTCACTCCCTTTGGTGAGCACCCGCAGCCCTATTGCGCGTTTATTGCGCGGAGACAAGAAAGGCCCGGTAAAAACCGGGCCTGACCTGCGTCGAAAGGTGGTGCGCGATACTGGGATTGAACCAGTGACCTCTTCCGTGTCAGGGAAGCGCTCTCCCGCTGAGCTAATCGCGCCGGGTGACTCTGGTGGAGGTGGAGACGGGAATCGAACCCGTGTGCACGGCTTTGCAGGCCGTTGCCTCACCACTCGGCCACTCCACCATGGGGTTGATGCCTCTACACCCTCGAGCGGATGACGGGATTCGAACCCGCGACCCTCACCTTGGCAAGGTGATGCGCTACCAACTGCGCTACATCCGCGTGCTACGAGCGAGATCGTCGCTCGTTGCGAGGCATGACACTAATGCACCTACCTCAGCAGACACAAATCCCTTGCTCGATAGGGGTGTCGGGCCGACGAACAGCCTCAGAACAGCTCGTATGCCTGCCGCGAAATCGTGAACCCGCCGCCGGTCCGGGTGTCGCGACAGGTGACGCCGGTCTCCTGGCTGGTGCACTGCATCGGGCCGGCCGCGACGCTCCGGCCGAAGGCCAGCGGCGCACCGGCGTGCAGCGCGGTGTCACCGGCGCACACGAACGCCGGCGGATCGCCGTCACCGAAGGCGATGCCCTGGCCGTAGTCGAACTCGCAGCCGGCCGGCCGCGGTGGCGGTGCCCAGTCGCGTTCGGCGATATCGCAACGCACATAGTCCTCGGCGACGTAGCAGCCGATATTGCCGCTCGGTGAGCTGAACCCGATCAGAGGTTCGGCCTGGGCGGGGGCGGCCAGCACCGCAGCCGCCACCGCACCCACGCACAGGTACGGGATCATCAGCTCAGACCGTCAGCACCATGCGGTAGCGCGCCCGGCCCTCATCCATGGCCGCATACGCCTCGGCAGCCTGCGCCAGGGGCAGCTCCTGCACCCGGGCCCGGACCCCGGACTGGACCGCGAACTGCATTGTCTCCTCGACGTCGCGGGCGGTGCCCGACGGGTGCCCGGTGACGCTGAGGCCGGGGGTGATGAGCTGCATCGGGCTGATCGGCAGGGGGTCAGGGGTCACTCCCACCACGATCAGCTCACCGCGGGGCAGCAGGCCACCCACGGTATCGGCCATGGCCTGGGAGTTGGCTGCCGTGGCCAGCACCACCGACACTCCGCCGAGGGCCTGCAGCGCCTCGGCGACATCGCCCGCGGTGGAGTCGACGTAGTGGTGGGCGCCGAGGTCCCGCGCGTCGGCGGCCTTGTCGGCGCCGCGTGCCACGGCGACGGTCTCGAAGCCCATGGCGCGGGCGAACTGCACACCCAGATGCCCGAGCCCACCGACGCCGAGCACCGCCACCCGGTCACCCGGGTGGGCCCTGGTCTCGCGCAGCCCGTGGAACACCGTCACGCCGGCACAGCTCATCGGGGCGGCTTCGACGAACGACAGTCCGTCGGGGATCCGCGCCAGCGCATTGGCCGGGGCGGTGACGGATTCGGCGTAGCCGCCGGGGTAGTGCCAACTGGGCACCTGACCGTTGGCGCAGTGGATGAAATCGCCTTTGTGGCACGACACGCAGCGCCCGCAGTGCCCGCCGAACCACCCGACGGCCACCCGGTCGCCCACCGCGAAATCCTGCACCCCGTCGCCGACCTCGGCGACGGTGCCGGCAATCTCATGGCCGGGAGTCAGCGGCCAGGTCAGGCCGGGAAAGGCGCCGTTGACGAAAGCGTGGTCGGTGCCGCAGACACCGCAGGCCGACACCGCGATGCGCACGTGGTCACGCGGTGGCGGGCTGGTGTCGACCTCGGCCAGCTCCAGCGCTGCGCCGGCTGATGCGACGTGTACCGCCTTGTGACGTGCCATTCTGTGCCTCCCTGTCGAACCCGGTGCTGATATGCACTTCCATGTCTACTCGTGCATATGGGTCTCGCGCGGTGAGTAGCGTGGCATTCGACAGGGCATTGTCAGCGGGAGGTGCGTGATGACCACAGCTATCGTCATCGGACTGGTCGCCTTCGTGGGCGTGGCCCTGGTGGTCAGTCAGCTGGTCCGGATGAAGGACTGGCTGAAGAAGTCGCCGCCGCTGCCCCCGCCCATCGAGTTCCCGGACGACGAGAAGTGACGCCAAAAAGCCTGTGACTCAGCGTTGTTGGCGCCGCTTGCGATGGCGTCGGCGCAACCAGGTGACCACGACGAAAATGCCGGTGAAGAGCCAGATCATGGTCGGTCCACCCGCTTCGGTGGAGTAATCGTCGTCTGCGACGACCTCCGCGGACGACCCGTCGGGGCCGGGCTGGGTACTGGTGTCGGGCTCGTCGGTGGTCACAGAAGTGTCGATGCTCATGGTCCTGTCGAAACGTTCAGGGCCATCCGGGTGACGGCCGCAACGGCCGCCGGTGAACAGTGTCGGGCAGACCGCGTGTTACCGCCGAGTATAGAGGCCCGTCGAACCGGCTGACCGGGCCGCGGACACGAGCGCTGAGCTGCGGATTCAGGGACGACGCGGGGCGCATGCTAATGTTCCTGCTCGTCTCACGGTCTCGTAGCTCAGTGGGAGAGCGTCCGCCTCACACGCGGAAGGTCGCTGGTTCGAACCCAGCCGGGACCACCACGATCTCCACCATCTGGTCCGGCGATCACGTTTCGTGTTCGCGCGCAAGGTCTCAGCAGAGTGACGTTCGGCCGAATCCGTCTGAAGTACGTATCGACTGGGTAGATGAGTTGCATGACGCCGCCGCCGCATTCCACCGACGAATTGGTGCGCGCTGGTCCCGCCGATGCGCGTACCGCGTCGGTTCTGCGAGATGATCTGCAGACTTGGCTCAGCCAGGCGGTCCGCGTCACCCCCATCCTGCTGAGCGATATCGTCACCAGCGTGTACGAGGCGTTGGCCAACTGCGTGGACCACGCCTACGCCCGTCGGGTCGAGGACGGAACGATGTCCATGCACGCGGTCTACGATCCTGGCGGCCAACGGATCTGCGTCTCGATCAGCGACGGTGGCACGTGGCGTGAGCCGCCGCCGTCCGATCCCCTGGACACCCGTGGCCGCGGCCTGGCCCTGATGCGGGCGTTGGCCAACCGGTGCACGATCGTGGGGCGGCCCACCGGTACCACGGTGGAACTGCTTTTCGAGATGGCTATGTCCCGGGTGTGAGTCAGGTGTTGGTCACCGTATTGTCACCACGTCGCGCTGGCGCGACTGGGAAGATCTTTCCGTCAGGCTGCGCCCACCGGGCCTGTGTCGACTGATTCGAGGGTGCGTGATGTCGGAGGAGCCCACGTCGAGCGGTATCGCCGACGACGCGCGGCAGCGCGCCGTTGACCGCTACCGCGTCCTCGACGTTCCACCGGAGCGGGTCTTCGACCGGATCGCCGCACTGGCGGCCCGGGCCTATGACGCGCCGATGGCCAAGGTTTCGATGGTGGACCGCGATCGCATCTGGTTCATGGGCATGCACGGTTTGGACCCGCAGGCCAGGCAGGTGCCGCTGCGGGACGGCCTGTGCGCCGCGGTCATCACCGACACGATTCCGCACGTCATGGGCGACGCGCGCACCGACCCGGCGACAGCGGACAATTCGTTCGTCGTTGCACACGACGTGCGCTTCTACGCGTGTGTGCCCATCACCACGACAGACGGACACCGCCTCGGCACGGTCACGGTGCTGGATTCGCGCCCTCGTGACGCCGATGGCCTGGACCTCGCGGTGCTCCACGACCTGTCCGCGATCGTGATGGAGCAGCTGGAGTGGCGGCTGCTCTCACTGGACGCGGTACTCGACGAACGCAAGCTGCGCGACACGGCCCAGTCCGACCGCGACGAAGCGGTCCGCGACCGCAATATCGCCGAGCGCGAACGCGACATCATCCAGGAGTTCGCCACCGCTCTCCAGCAGACTCTGCTGCCGCCGATGCTGCCCGAGATCGCCGGACTGGAATTGGCCTGCCACTATCACCCGGCCTCCGCGCGTCAGGTGGGCGGCGATTTTTACGACGTCTTCGCGCTCGGAGGAAACCGCTGGGCATTCTTCATCGGTGACGTCGAAGGTCACGGTGTCGGTGCCGCGGTGGCCACGTCGTTGATCCGGTACACGCTGCGCGCATCTGCCCTGCACAATGACGACCCCACCACAACGCTGGCCGAACTGAACCGGGTTCTGCTGCGGGAGAACCAGCCGCGACGGTTCTGTACGGTGCTGTTCGGCACCCTGCAGCCACACCCTGACGGCGACGGGTTCCTGGTCACCATCGCCACGGGTGGACACCCCCCGGCGCTGTTGGTCGACGCGCGCCATGGGGGAGTGCAGCCGGTGCGGTCGCGCGGCGGGATGCTGGTGGGTGCCCTGGCGTCGGCGACGTTCGACGTGTGCACCGCGCACTTACGGCCCGGTCAGACGCTGCTGTTCTACACCGACGGCATCATCGAAGCCCGGCGCGGCGAGAACCCGTTCGACGAGAGCAGTCTGGCGACCTATCTGGGCGAACGCGCAGACCTCGGCGCCGGCGGGCTGGTGGCCGACCTGGCCACGCTGATCCCCAAGCTGGAGCCGGAAGACGATGTGGCGCTGCTGGCCTTCGGCATCCGAAAGTCGCCCGTGTAGGTTTCGAACAGGTGTGCGACGGGCATCCCGGTGCCATGGCTACCGAAGAGAACCAGGCACCCAACGAGACCGCAGAGAAGGACCCGCAGAACTGGGTCACCGGTGACGAGCCCATGACCGGCCCGCAACGTAGTTATCTGAACACCCTGGCCCAGGAAGCCGGGCGCGAGGTCCCTGACGACATGACCAAGGCCCAGGCCTCCGAATTGATCGACACCCTCCAGAACGAGACCGGTAGGGGCGCGTCGTGATCCGCCGCTGCGCGTGACCCATCCGTGAACCCCAGCCGGTCGGACGGTTGACCCGACCGGTTGTGGGTAGCCGAGGTGGAGTCTCGTCCGTGACGGGGCGACCAATCTGGCGATCGGGTGGAGGATCGAGCGTGACGACACGACAGGGGCGGACGACCGACCAGTGCTGTGCGGGGTTGACGGACCGGTTCTGGCCCCCGACGGCTGTGAGCAGGTTTGTGGCCGTGGGCCCCGGAATGTAGGCGTGCGGGCGCCGCTAGACGTTCTGGAGGACTCCCATCAACAGTCGCGATGTCGAGAAGCGTTGGCATGATCCGGAGGCATTCCGGCATGCCGTGATCTACGTCGCGGTGGTGATCGTTCTGGCCACTGTGGCGTTCGCCGTCTACACCATCGGCGATCGGAATTCGTTGCCGAAAGCCGTTGCCACCCCGGCGGTTCTGTTCGTCGGAGCCGTGGTGGCGCTGATCAAGACCTACCGCGACTGGCGGGCTGAACGCACATGGCCCATCTGGCAGGGCGCCGGCTGGTTCCTGCTGGCGCTGAGCCTCCTGACTCTCGGCGTCCCCGCCATGGGGATGCTGGGTTGATGTACGACACCACCGTGAAGGAGATGCGATATGGCCAACTATCGGGTGCTTGATCCCACCGGGGACATCGTCGCCACCAAGGAGATCAGCGGCGCCGAGGACGCGCATGCCTGGTTCGTCGACCAGAAGGCCGACAATTCGGAGTTGGGTTGGCGGATGGAGGTCGAGCACGACGGGCAGTGGTCGTTCTTCGATGACACCGAGGGCAGCTCGAGCTGAGCCCCCTCGCACGAGAGCGCCGACATCGCGAGGATGTCGGCGCTCTCGTGTCTGTACTGGGTCAGCTGCGCGACAGTGCGTCGCGGGCCCGGTCGATCAGCGACGCGAACGGCCCCGCGGCGAAGTTGGCGACCGCCGATTCCACCCCCGGGTGTGGATGAGTGGGTGCGATCCGTTCGGCGGCCTGCACGGCAAGCGTCATCTGGGCACGCTCGTCGGCATCGAGTTCGTCCTGGAGCCGGATGAATTCCTCGGTCTCCTCCTTTTCAGCGTGTGCCAGCACGTCCTGCTGCAGACGGATCAGCGCTTTGCTGAACTCGGCGGTTCCGAATTCGAGTTTCTCGATTTCCGCGAGCGCGATTTTCGAGTCATGTTCTTCATGCAGACGCTCGTCGACAATGGCCGAACCGCCGTCGACCTTCCGGCGGACCCGCGGGTGCACCATCATCTCCTCGGCCGTCTCGTGCACTGCCAGCAGCGCGCGCAGCTGGTTGAACGCTTTCTCCTGGGAGTCGGCGTCGGGGGCGTCAAGGGTGTCGGTGAACAACTGCCTGAGGGTCTGATGCTGGGCCTTCAGGTAGTCGACGACGTCACTGCTGTTCGAGATCGTCGGCGTAGACGGGGTAGACGCTGCGGACACGGAGTACCTCCACACATTGCACGGGTATGCCGATCGACGCGAGGGCTGTGCGCCGTCGCGAACGGCCTACCCGGGAGGTGGAGGGGCGAAACTCGATGGAAGGCAGGCGTCAGCTGAGAGGTTCGATGCCGTCGTCGTCGAGGAAGGCCATGGTGCCGTCATCAAGGGCCACCGCCCAGCGCCGCGATTTGGCTGTCTGCTGCGCATCCACGACCACCTCGACGCCGGCGAGGTCACCGAAGTCCTCGACAATGCGACCGGTGAGGTGCGCGTCATCAGTGGTGCGCACTGCGGTGCCGACTTCGAACTTGCCCGGACTCATGGATGTAATTAAATACCCCATTTGCCTCCAACGGGTAATTACGCGATTTGTGGTTGCCGACGGCGGGGCGCCGCCTCCCGCATCTCTCGGCACAGCGACCACAGCGAAGAGAACAGGCCGCGTCACGAGACCCCGGTGCCGGCCGGTGGTGACGGAGCGTCGGTACCGGTGCAGACATCGATACGGCGAAGGGGCCCGGTGAGCGTCACCGAGATGGTGTTCCCTCCGGGGCTGGCGCTCGACGACATGCAGCGGTCGACGACGTGCAGCACCAGATGTACCAGGCGGGGGAGGCCATATACACCGACGACGTTTTTGCGGTGGTGGGTCGTTCGGCGAGGAGTCCGCACTCGATCACGGCCCACGCACGTTGTGTGCGGTGACGCCTACCCAGGCGAAGGTCATCGACATTCCACGGCAGGTGTTGCGGTCCTGGCCGGCCGCGGATCCGGGAAACCTGCTCGGCCTGGCCCGTATTCAGACCGACGGCTCGTCGATGAGCTCATTGCCGGGGTTTGGGGCAGACCCTGCTGCTTGTGGACCGGGGCGGACGCACCCGGTTGTCAGTCAGTGCGATCGAGTAGCGGTGACAGTGGTTGTCGCACTGCAGAGTCCATCACCCGTCGCACGCAACGACTGGGTGTCACCGACAGCGCGACCTCCGCGGCGACGCAGCGCTCGGCGAGGATGCACAATGCGGAATAGCCGGCACTGGAGAAGAATTCAACATCTGAAAGGTCCAGCTCCAGGCTGTGGCACAGCAGCACCTTCATCAACACGCCGTCGAGGAAGGCATCGGCATTGGCGGCGTCGATGTCACCCAGAACGGTCATCACGGCGTGAGTCGGCGTCACCCATTCCGTGGTGCAACGCAACTGGTGGACGGTGGCTGGCTGACCCGGATGTGCTGCGCGTTTCATGGTCAGCGTCCGCGCTCGGGCGCTTCCTGATGTATTACTCACCACGTCCTCATTCATGTATTCAATCCGTTGTGCGCCAACACATGTCAACGGTCACGACTGCGTCCCGGATACTGACGACTCTACCGGCCGTCAGCGCCTGCCGCACCCTGCAGTGCCGCTTGTAGTCCATCGAGATTCAGCCCGGTCGGTGTCCACCGCGGCTCGCTTGCTGGTCCACGAGTGGCCGGGGGTTCCCTCGATGTTGCTGTGCTCAGGGCAGTTTCGACGTCAGTGGTTGGCTGGCAACGGGATTGGCCGGTATATCGCCGTGCACGCCCGTGGAAGCGGCTGTGCGCGCCCGAGGGCGCAGCGCTGGCTCGTGGTTTCGTGTCGATGTGGCTGATGGGGTGGGGGTGCACGCAGAGCCCCCGGGACACGCCGTCACGTTGCCTCCGGCCGCGTCTCGCCCGAGCGGGCGATCCGCTCGTGGATGGTCAACAGCACGTGGTCGGCTTTCTCCCGCCGGCCGGAGTCGACCCCCAGCAGCGAACTGAAGTCGAGCACCACCCGCTCGGCCAGGTCCCGCAGTTTGGTGTTGGTCTCCTGCGACCGCCAGGACAAGATGTCGAAAGCATGTGCGGCAGAAATCTGATGGCCGTTCGGTGCGCGGCGAAATCCGTCACCGCCTCCCGGAGGCTGCCGCCGTCGTCGGCGTCGGTGATGTCCACGTAGAAGCCGCAGGCGCCGATCTCCGCGCCGTCGCTGCCGGCGAGGCGGTCTCCGACCACCAGCACCAGGTGTTCGCAGCCTGCGGCGCGGCGATGATGCGGTGCCTGCTGCTGAACGGGCCACTGGCGCCTGCCATCCGCGCCACGAGTTCGGCCACGGTCGGGGCGTCCTCGGGATGCAGATGTGCGAGCACCAGCTCGGTGGTGGGCTGCACCTGCCCAGGCAGGTAACCGTGCATGGCCGCCACCGCCTCCGACCATTCCCAGCGCTGATCCGCGGTGAGGTAGCGGAACGCTCCCACGCGCGGCGTCACCGGGGTGTCCGCAGCGGTCGACGGTTGCTCCGCAGCTTTAACCACGCCGCCCCCTCGGCTGCTGAGTTCGCCCCCGGGGATGGCCCACAACGGACAAAGGCCTTGGCGGTACCCCGTGTGCGCGCCAACCCTCTGACGATCCGTGCACGTCGGCGTCTTGGCTCGACACACGACGTGGCGTGGGACACACGCTCCATCCAGGATCGGCCGCAGCGCAATACGTAGGCATGTGCGTTTCGCTGCGCAGTCCCGAACTCTGACGCACGCGTTGATTTATCCGATTCCCAACGGGTAATCCCGTCGGGACGTCAACGCCGACGTCTGGTGCCCCAACGCGCCACAGCTGAGCCTTGCGGGGCCTGGACACAGAGCAGGACATCGTGGCGAAACCGACTGCAGACGAGCGCGACCTGGAACCCCACTTCGAGGACGTCCAGGCGCATTACGATCTGTCCGACGACTTCTTCGAACTCTTTCTCGATCCCACCCGTACCTACAGCTGCGCGTACTTCGCCCGTGACGACATGTCGCTGCAGGAAGCGCAGCTGGCCAAGATCGACCTCTCGCTGTCCAAACTCAACCTGCGCCCGGGTATGACGCTGCTCGATGTCGGCTGCGGATGGGGTGCCACCATGCTGCGGGCGGTGGAGAAATACGACGTCAACGTGGTGGGGCTGACCCTGAGCCGCAACCAGGCAGCCACCGTGGAGCGTCGCTTCGCTGAAGTGGACAGCTCCCGGTCGCGGCGGGTGATCCTCGGGGGCTGGGAACAGTTCGACGAGCCGGTGGACCGGATCGTGTCGATCGGGGCTTTCGAGCACTTCGGCCGCGACCGCTACGACGACTTCTTCCGGTTCGCCTACGACGCCCTGCCCGACGACGGGGTGATGATGCTGCACACCATCTGTGTGTGCTCCGAAGAAGAGATGAAGAACATCACGGTCACCATGACCCTGCTGAAGTTCATCAAGTTCATCATGGACGAAATCTTTCCCGGCGGTCGCCTGCCGTCGGTGGTGGACGTCGAAAACTATTCGGCCGCAGCCGGTTTCCGTTGCGACAGGGTACATTCACTGCGGCCGCACTACGCCAAGACCCTCGACATCTGGGCCCGCGAGCTGCAAGCGCACCGCGACCGGGCGGTGCAGATCCAGTCCCAGGAGGTCTACGACCGCTACATGCGGTATTTGACCGGCTGCGCGGACCTGTTCCGCAACGGCAACACCGACGTCTGCCAGTTCACCCTCGTGAAAGGCGCGGGACTACAAGGCGTGTAGATAACGCTGCGTCACCAGCTTCTGCACTGCGGTCAATGCGGGGCTGCCCAGGCGCGCCCACCAGGTTCGCGGGCGCGAGAATGCCGCCACCTCCGCATACACCGATTCGCTGGCAGGGTCGAAGCGCACCGAGAACCGTTCCTCACCGGCCACCGGATGCCCGGGCAGGGTCCCGTAGGCGAAACCGCGCCGGTTCGGCTCGTCGAGCACGTAGACCACCCGGCACGGCGCGGCAAACGGTCCGAGCCGGCCCAGCACCACAGTGCCCACCTCGGCGGAGTCCGTGCTGGCCGCCACCCGAACCCCGGCCCCGCGCAGCATGCCGTACCGCAGCACGGCGTCGGCGACTGCCTCGAAACGCTCACGTCCGCTGCCGACGCGACGGGCTGCGGCGACGTGGTGGAAGCCGGCCGGCATGCGGTCGGCGTGGACGGTGGCGCCCACCTCGGTGTAGGTCAGGGGCGCGTCGGTGAGATCGGTCAGCTTCACAGCACTCACCATCGCATTGTCGGGCGTACGTTTGCGGCGTGACAACCTTCACCCTCGGCGGGGACCTCACCGTGAATCGACTGGGCTTCGGCGCCATGCGCCTGACCGGCAAGGGCGTCTGGGGTCCGCCCGCCGACCGCGACGAATGCATCCGGGTGCTGCGCCGGGCGGTGGAGTTGGGCGTCACCTTCATCGACACCGCAGACTCCTACGGTCCGTACATCTCCGAAGAGCTGATCCACGAGGCCCTGCACCCGTACCCCGACGATCTGGTGATCGCCACCAAGGCCGGCCTGCTGCGCACCGGACCGGACGTGTGGGTGCCGCTGGCCAAACCGGCCTATCTGCGGCAGGAGGTGGAGATGAGCCTGCGCCGCCTGGAGGTCGAGACCATCGACCTGTTCCAGTTGCACCGCGTCGATCCCGACTACGCGATCGCTGAGCAGGTGGGGGAGTTGGCCGCCCTGCAGCGCGAAGGCAAGATCCGCCACATCGGGCTCTCCGAGGTCGACATCGACACTCTGCGTGCCGCACAGCAGGAGGCCACGATCGTCTCCGTGCAGAACATGTACAACCTGACGGTGCGGCAGTCCGAGCCGCTGCTGGACGTGGCCACCGACGAGGGCATCGGCTTCATCCCGTGGTTCCCGCTGGCCGCGGGCCCGCTCGCGGCGCAGGACGGGCCGTTGCAGACCATCGCTGCCGAGCACGGCGCCACGGCGTCCCAGCTGGCGTTGGCGTGGCTGCTCAAGCGCTCGCCGGCCATGCTGCCGATCCCCGGCACCTCCCGGGTCGCCCACCTCGAAGAAAACGTGGCGGCGGCGGACATCACCTTGACCGACGCCGAGTTCGAGACCCTCTCCGCTGCCGGTGCCGCAGAGAACTGAGACCGACGGATAAGTTGTGTCCGTGGCCAACATGCACGCCGGGGGCGGGTTCAACCCGCCGAAGCCGACCACCAAGGGGGGACCGGACTACGGCCGGTTCGTCGCGGCGGTGCGCACGATGCAAGACCATGCCCGCGCGGCCGACGCGCCCGATCACGTGATCGCCGAAGCGGCGGACCTACTGGAGAAGGCGTCCGCGCTGCTGGCTCCCTACGACGCCGACGAATGGTCCTCACCATCGGGGCGCCGGCTGGATCTGCCCAACCGCGGCAACATTCTCTCGGTGCCCATGGAACTGGCCAAGGGCGAGGACGGCGCCGTGCACGGGTGGCTGCGGTTCTCCCGGTACCACCTGGGGCGCAACGGGGCGGCCCACGGCGGCGCGCTGGGGCTGGCCTTCGACTCGATACTCGGCTACACCGCGGCAGTCCTCACCGGCGGCCTGCACCAGCGCACCGCGTTCCTGCATGTCGACTACCGCAGGATCGTGCCCGTCGAGACCACCCTGCAGGTCGACGCGCAGCTCACCGAGGATGCCGGCCGCAAGATCCACGTGGCGGCCACCCTGCGCGACGGCGATGATGTGCTGACCGAGGCGCACGCCCTGTTCGTCCGTCTCAAACCCGGGCAGCCCTAGGTGAAAGAGGCACTCAAGGAGTTTCCGCGTAAGTGGGCCCGGTGGCGTGACGGGTTCCGCCACCGCCGCACCGTCGACCTGACCTACCGGATCGTCGTCGGCGTGGTCGGGACCCTGGTCCTGGCCGTCGGCATCGTCGCCATCCCGTACCCGGGGCCGGGCTGGGCCATCGTGTTCCTCGGCCTGGGCATCCTGGCCACCGAATTCGAGTTCGCCCAGCGCGCACTGAAGTGGGCGCGGCGTCGCTATGACGCCGTGATGGACTGGTTCGGCCGCCAGGGCCTGTGGGTCAAGGCGCTGGGCGTCATCTTCACCTGTGCCGTGGTGGTGGCGACGCTCTGGCTGTTCGGCGCGCTCAGCCTGGTCGGGGGATGGGTGGGTCTCGACTGGCCCTGGCTGAAGAGCCCGCTGGGCATGGGGTCCTGAGGGTCCGGCCCATCTTCGTCCCCCGATAGCATGATCGCGACCCGAACACCGCCGCCACTTTGGAGAACAGCCGATGAGCGCCCCCGCACAGCCCGCACCCGCCGCCGTGATCCGGGTTCCGGCCGGGACCACCGCCGCCGCGGCCGTGCGTGCCGCGGAACTACCGTCCCGGGGTGAGCCCGACGCCATCGTGGTGGTGGCCGACGCCGACGGCACGCTGCGTGACCTGTCCTGGGTGCCCGACACCGACGCCGACGTGACCCCCGTGGCCGCCAACACCGAGGCCGGCCGCAGCGTCATCCGCCATTCCTGCGCGCACGTGCTGGCCCAGGCCGTCCAGGAGCTGTTCCCGGAGGCCAAGCTGGGCATCGGGCCGCCGATCACCGACGGCTTCTACTACGACTTCGACGTCGCGCAGCCGTTCACCCCGGAGGATCTGGCGGCGTTGGAGAAGCGCATGCAGAAGATCATCAAGGACGGTCAGCTGTTCGCGCGGCGGGTGTACGCGTCCAAAGACGAGGCCCGCGAGGAACTGGCCAACGAGCCCTTCAAGCTCGAGCTCGTCGACGACAAGTCCGGCGATCCCGACGTGATGGAGGTGGGTGGGGACGAGCTGACCGCGTACGACAACCTCAATCCCCGGACCAAGGAACGGGTCTGGGGTGACCTGTGCCGCGGCCCGCACATCCCCACCACCCGCTTCATCCCGGCGTTCAAACTCACCCGCAGCTCGGCGGCCTACTGGCGCGGTGATCAGCGCAATGCCAGCCTGCAGCGCATCTACGGCACCGCATGGGAGTCCCAGGAAGCGCTGGACCGCCACCTCGAGCTCATCGAGGAGGCCCTCAAGCGGGATCACCGCAAGCTCGGCACCGAGCTGGATCTGTTCAGCTTCCCCGACGAGATCGGTTCGGGGCTGGTGGTTTTCCACCCCAAGGGCGGCATCGTGCGCAACGAGATGGAGGAGTACTCGCGCAAACAGCACATCGCCGCGGACTACGAATTCGTCAACACCCCGCACTTGACCAAGGGGCAGCTGTTCCACACCTCGGGCCACCTGGACTGGTACGCCGACGGCATGTTCCCCCCGATGCAGATCGATGCCGAACTCAACCCCGACGGCACCGTGCGCAAACCCGGCCAGGACTACTACCTGAAGCCGATGAACTGCCCCATGCACTGCCTGATCTTCCGGGCCCGCGGCCGGTCTTACCGCGAACTGCCGCTGCGGCTCTTCGAATTCGGCACCGTGTACCGCTACGAGAAGTCCGGCGTGGTGCACGGACTGACCCGCGCCCGCGGCTTCACCCAGGACGATGCGCACATCTACGTCACCCGTGAACAGATGCGTGACGAACTGGCCTCGCTGCTGCAGTTCGTGCTCGACCTGCTCAAGGATTACGGGCTCGACGACTTCTTCCTCGAGCTGTCCACCAAGGACGAGGAGAAGTTCGTCGGCTCCGACGAGATCTGGGAGGAGAGCACCCGGGTGCTGGCCGAGGTGGCGCAGGCCTCCGGGCTGGAACTGGTGCCCGACCCGGGCGGCGCGGCGTTCTACGGCCCCAAGATCTCCGTGCAGGTCCGCGATGCGCTGGGCCGCAGCTGGCAGATGTCGACCATCCAGCTGGACTTCAACTTCCCGGAGCGCTTCGAGCTCGAGTACACCGCCGCCGACGGCAGCAGGCAGCGCCCGGTGATGATCCACCGCGCCCTCTTCGGGTCCATCGAACGGTTCTTCGCCGTGCTGCTCGAGCACTACGCCGGGGCGTTCCCGGCGTGGCTGGCGCCGGTGCAGGTGGTGGGCATCCCGGTCGCCGACGCCCATGTCGACTATCTGAAAGATGTTGCTGCTGAACTGAAGTCGCGCGGGGTGCGGGTGGATGTGGACGCCAGCGACGACCGGATGGCGAAGAAGATCGTCAACCAGACCAACCAGAAGGTGCCGTTCCTGCTGCTGGCGGGGGACAAAGA
Organism: Mycolicibacterium tokaiense; assembly: GCF_010725885.1. Lineage (NCBI taxonomy): Bacteria > Bacillati > Actinomycetota > Actinomycetes > Mycobacteriales > Mycobacteriaceae > Mycobacterium > Mycolicibacterium tokaiense. The sequence continues at coordinate 4,345,512 of NZ_AP022600.1, forward strand.
CATCGAAGCCGGCGCGGTGTCCTTCCGGTTCCCGGACCGCACCCAGGTCAACGGTGTCCCCAAAGACCAAGCCGTTGCCGCGATCCTGCGCTGGATCGGAGAGCGGCGCAACGACGCACCCACGGCGGAAAACCTGGGCGCGCTCCTGGAAGCAGGCGCCGGCACGTGAGCGAGGAGCGCAGGCTCGTCGACGTCGGCACCGGGGAGCCCGACCACCTGCAGCGGCTGTGGACGCCGCACCGGATGAGCTACATCGCCGAAGCTCCCATGAAAAAGGGGCCGGGTTCGGCGGGCTCGGAGCAGCCGTTCACCGACATCCCGCAGATGAGCGACGAGGACGGGCTGATCGTGGCCCGCGGCGACCTGGTCTACGCGGTGCTCAACCTCTACCCGTACAACCCCGGACACCTCATGGTGGTGCCCTACCGCAGGGTCTCCGAATTGGAGGAGCTGACACCGCAGGAGAGCGCCGAGCTGATGGCGTTCGCGCAGAAGGCCATCCGGGTGATGAAGCGTGTGTCACGGCCGCACGGCTTCAACGTGGGGCTCAACCTCGGATCGTCGGCGGGGGGATCGCTGGCCGAGCACCTGCACATGCATGTGGTGCCGCGGTGGGGTGGCGACGCCAACTTCATCACCATCATCGGCGACACCAAGGTGATCCCCCAGCTGCTGCGCGACACCCGGGCGTTGCTCGCCGGGGCCTGGGACGCCGATGGCTGACTTCTACCTGACCTCCCGCGCGGCCTACGCCAAGCTGTCCAAGCCGGTGGCGAAGGTGGCGCTGCGGGCCGGGTTCACCCCCGACAGCATCACCATCATCGGCACCGCCGGCAGTGTCATCGCCGCGCTCACGCTCTTCCCGATCGGGCAGCTGTGGTGGGGCGCGTTCGCCGTGTTCGTCTTCGTGTTGGCGGACATGCTCGACGGAGCGATGGCCCGGGAGCGGGGCTACGGGTCCCGCTTCGGTGCGGTGCTCGACGCCGCCTGCGACCGGATTGCCGACGGGGCGGTGTTCTGCGGGCTGGTGTGGTGGGCCGCGTTCGGAATGGGCAGCACCTCGCTGGTGGTGGCCACCCTGATCTGTCTGGTCACCTCGCAGGTGATCTCGTACATCAAGGCCAGGGCCGAGGCCAGCGGACTCGACGGCGGCGGCGGGTTGATCGAGCGGCCGGAACGGTTGATCATCGTGCTCAACGGCGCGGGGCTCTCCGGCCTGTTCGGGTTGCCGATCCTTCTGCACGTGGCCATGTGGATGCTGGCGGTGGCCAGCCTGGTCACCGTCGCGCAGCGCATCCATCGGGTGCGCTGCTCACCGGGGGCGATGGACCCGCTGCCACCGGCGGCGCCCCAGCCGCCCGAAGCAGGGGAGTCGTGATGGTGGGTCTGCCTGGTAGCGAACAGCTTTCCGACTGGGGGTACGCGGCGGGCTGGCGGGTGGTGCGCGCCCTGCCCGAGCCCGTGGCCCGCGGCACTTTCGACGCCGGGGCCCGGTACGCCGCGCGCGGCGGCGGACCCGAGCAGCTGCGCAAGAACCTGGCCAGAGTGCTCGGGGTGGCGCCCGAGCGGGTGCCCGCGTCCCTGATGCGGGCGTCGCTGTCGTCGTACGCACGGTACTGGCGCGAGGCGTTCCGGCTGCCGTCGATGGACCTGCCCGAAGTGGCCGCGCAGGTGGACCGGCGGTTCATCGGCGCCGACAAGCTGGAGGCCGCGCACGCAGCCGGCCGGGGCGGGGTGCTGGCCCTGCCGCACAGCGGTAACTGGGACATGGCCGGGGTGTGGCTGGCGCAGAAGTTCGGCACCTTCGCCACGGTGGCCGAGCGGCTGAAACCCGAGACCCTGTTCAACCGGTTCGTCGCATACCGCGAGAGTCTGGGCTTCGAGGTGTTCCCGCTCTCCGGCGGGCAGCGGCCGCCGTTCGAGCTGCTCTCGGAACGGTTGCACCAGAACATCTTCGTGTGTCTGATGGCCGAGCGTGACCTGACCCGCAGCGGCGTCGAGGTGAAGTTCTTCGGCGAGCTCACCCGGATGCCCGCCGGCTCGGCCAAACTGGCCATCGCCACCGGGGCGCCGCTGTTCCCGGCCCACGTGTACTACGACGGTGACGACTGCGTGGTCGAGATCCACGATGCCCTCGACACCAGCTCCGGGGACGTCGGCGTCGTCACCCAAGCTCTTGCGGACCGCTTCGCGGCCAACATCGCCGAGCACCCGCAGGACTGGCACATGCTGCAGCCACAGTGGCTGGCGGATCTGTCCGAGGCGCGGCGAGCACGATTGGAATCGTGAGATGCGCATCGGGATGGTGTGTCCGTACTCGTTCGACGTGCCCGGCGGGGTGCAGGCGCACGTGCTCCAACTCGCGGAGGTGATGCGCGCACTCGGGCATGTGGTCAGTGTGCTGGCCCCCTCGTCGGCGGACGTCGAGCTGCCGGACTACGTGGTCTCCGGAGGCAAGGCGACCCCCATCCCGTACAACGGGTCGGTGGCCCGGTTGCGGTTCGGGCCGGCCGCCCACCGCACGGTCAAGAAGTGGCTCGCCCAGGGTGACTTCGACGTCCTGCATCTGCACGAACCCAACGCCCCCAGCCTGTCGATGCTGGCATTGCAGGCCGCCGAAGGCCCGATCGTCGCGACCTTTCACACGTCGACCACCAAGTCGTTGTGGCTCAGCGCATTCCAGGGCGTGCTTCGGCCGTACCACGAAAAGATCGTCGGCCGGATCGCGGTGTCGGACCTGGCGCGCCGGTGGCAGATGGAGGCGTTGGGCTCCGATGCGGTGGAGATTCCCAACGGCGTGGACGTCGATTCCTTCGCCACTGCCATTCCGCTGGACGGGTATCCGCGCCCCGGCAAGTCGGTGCTGTTCCTGGGCCGCTACGACGAACCCCGCAAGGGCATGGCGGTGCTGCTGGGCGCGTTGCCCACGCTGGCGGCACGGTTCCCTGACATCGAGATCCTGATCGTCGGCCGCGGTGACGAGGACGAGCTGCGCCGCGAGGCCGGGGCCTGCGCACGGCATCTGCGCTTCCTGGGCCAGACCAGCGACGCCGAGAAGGCCTCGGCGCTGCGCAGCGCCGACGTGTACTGCGCCCCGCACACCGGCGGCGAGAGTTTCGGGATCGTGCTCGTGGAGGCCATGGCTGCCCACACCGCGGTGGTGGCCAGCGACCTCGATGCCTTCCGCCGGGTGCTTGACGACGGGGCGTCGGGAAGGCTGGTGCCGGTGGGGGATTCGGCGGCGCTGGGTGATGCGCTGATCGACATGCTGTCCGACGACGCGGCGCGGCAGCGCTATGTGGACACCGCCTCGACCGCGGTACGACGCTATGACTGGTCGGTGGTGGCCGAGCAGATCATGCGGGTCTACGAGACGGTGGCCGGAGCCGGCATCAAGGTGCAAGTGGCGGGTACGGCGGGCAGGAGCGATGGGGGTACCGCCCGGCCGGAGGCCAGGGGGACGACTCGGGGAGATCTTTGATGCAACTGCTGATCGCCCTCGGCGTGCTGCTGCTGGTGGTGCTGGTGCTGGCAGCCCTGTGGGCGTATCAGACCGCCAACCGGTTGGACCGGCTGCACGTCCGCTACGACCTGTCCTGGCAGGCACTCGACGGGGCCTTGGCCCGGCGGGCGGTGGTGGCGCGCGCGGTGGCCGCCGACGTGGCAGCGGGCCGGCATCTGAGCGCGTTGGCCGACCTCGCTGAGCGGGCCGACCGGGCCGAACGGGAGACCGCCGAGAACGAACTGTCCGCGGCGCTGTCCCGGGTCGACATCGCCGCGCTGCCCGCCGCCCTGGTGGCCGAGCTGGCCGACGCCGAGGCCCGGGTGCTGCTGGCGCGGCGCTTCCACAACGACGCGGTCCGCGACACCCTGGCGTTGCGGGAGCGGCCGCTGGTGCGCTGGCTGCATCTGGGTGGGCGTGCGCCATTGCCGACGTACTTCGAGATCACCGAGCGCACCATGGCCGACACCCCGGGGGCGCCGCGCACGTCGGCGCGGGTGGTGCTGCTCGACGAGGACGGCCGGGTGCTGCTGTTCTGCGGGTCCGACCCCGCGATCACCGACGGGTCGGCGCGCATCTGGTGGTTCACCGTCGGGGGCGAAGCAATGCAGGGTGAGCGGCTGCCCGACGCCGCGGCCCGCGAGCTGGCCGAGGAGACCGGCCTGGAGGTCGACGCCGGTGCGCTGATCGGCCCGCTGTGGCGCCGCGACGCGGTGATCGACTTCAACGGCTCGGTGATGCGCAGCCAGGAGTTCTTCTTCGTGCACCGCACCGGCTGCTTCGAGCCGTCCGCCCACGGTCGCACCGAGTTGGAGAACCGCTACATCCACGGCCACCGCTGGTGTGATGCCGCCGACATCGCGGCGCTGGTCGCCGCTGGTCAGACCGTGTATCCGGTACAGCTCGCCGAGCTGCTGGCCACCGCGAACCAGGTGGCCGACGCCGCCGGAGTGCAGTCCAGTTCGGCGGTACTGGCCATTCACTGACCGCTGCGGTAAAACCCGCTCCGCGGCAGCACTAGACTGGGCGTTTACCCGAACAAGGAGAGATAGCAGTGTCCGCTGAAGCTAATGGGGCCGCACACACCAATGGCTCAGCCGGCGGCGGCCAGACCGGGACTGCCCGGGTCAAGCGCGGCATGGCAGAAATGCTCAAGGGTGGCGTCATCATGGATGTCGTCACCCCCGAACAGGCCCGCATCGCCGAGGGTGCCGGAGCTGTCGCGGTGATGGCGCTGGAGCGCGTCCCCGCTGACATCCGCGCCCAGGGTGGGGTGTCGCGGATGAGCGATCCGGACATGATCGAGGGCATCATCTCCGCGGTCACCATCCCGGTGATGGCCAAGGCCCGCATCGGCCACTTCGTCGAGGCGCAGATCCTGCAGAGCCTGGGTGTGGATTACGTCGACGAGTCCGAGGTGTTGACCCCGGCCGACTACGCCAACCACATCGACAAGTGGGCGTTCACCGTGCCCTTCGTCTGTGGTGCCACCAATCTGGGGGAGGCGCTGCGGCGGATCACCGAGGGTGCGGCGATGATCCGGTCCAAGGGTGAGGCCGGCACGGGCGATGTCTCCAATGCCACCACCCACATGCGCAAGATCGGCGGGGAGATCCGCCGGCTGACGTCGCTGTCGACCGATGAGCTGTACGTGGCGGCCAAGGAATTGCAGGCGCCCTATGACCTGGTGGTCGAGGTGGCCCGCGCCGGCAAGCTGCCGGTGACGTTGTTCACCGCCGGCGGGATCGCCACCCCGGCGGATGCGGCGATGATGATGCAGCTCGGCGCCGAGGGTGTGTTCGTGGGGTCGGGCATCTTCAAGTCCGGCAATCCGGCCGAGCGTGCGGCGGCGATCGTGAAGGCCACCACGTTCTACGACGATCCGGATGTGTTGGCCAAGGTGTCGCGCGGGCTGGGGGAGGCGATGGTCGGCATCAACGTCGACGACATCCCGGTGCCGCACCGTTTGGCCGAACGCGGCTGGTAAACCTTGGCGATCGAGGAGATCCTCGACCTCGAGCAGATCGAGGTCAACATCTACCGCGGTGGTGTCTTCAGCCCCGAATCCGGTTTCCTGCAGCGCACTTTCGGCGGCCACGTCGCCGGCCAGTCGCTGGTTTCGGCGGTGCGTACCGTGGACCCGAAGTTCCAGGTGCATTCGCTGCACGGGTACTTCCTGCGGGCCGGGGACGCGCGGTCGCCGTCGGTGTACGCGGTGGAGCGCATTCGCGATGGCGGGTCCTTCTGCACGCGGCGGGTCAGCGCCATCCAGCACGGTGAGACCATCTTCACCATGTCGGCGTCGTTCCAGACCGACCAGAGCGGAATCGAGCACCAGGACGCGCCCCCGGTCACCCTGCCGCCGGACGACATCCCCGACTTCAAGTCGGCCAGCAAGGTGTTCGACGACGCCAGCTTCCGCCAGTTCGACGAATGGGATGTCCGGATCATTCCGCGGGACTCGCTGAACCTGGTGCCGGGCAAGGCTTCTCAGCAGCAGGTCTGGTTCCGGCATCGCGATCCGCTGCCTGATGATCCCGTGCTGCACATCTGCGCGCTGGCCTACATGAGCGATCTGACCTTGCTGGGCTCGGCGCAGGTGACCCACCCCGAGGAGCGTGAGCACCTGATGGTGGCCTCGCTGGATCACGCCATGTGGTTCATGCGGCCGTTCCGGGCCGATGAGTGGTTGCTGTATGACCAGTCGTCGCCGTCGGCCTGCGGGGGCCGGTCACTGACCCAGGGCAAGATCTTCAACCGCTACGGCGAGATGGTGGCCGCGGTGATGCAGGAGGGTCTGACCCGATACCAGCGCGGCTACCGAGAGTGAACGCGCCGCGGATCGGGGTGCTCGCCCTGCAGGGTGACACCCGTGAGCACCTGGCTGCGCTGCGTGAGGCGGGCGCGGAGGCGTACACGGTGCGCCGCCGCTCGGAGTTGGACAGCGCCGACGGGCTGGTGATCCCGGGCGGCGAATCCACCGCGATGACCCATCTGCTGCGCTCGTTCGAGCTGCTGGAGCCGCTGCGGTCGCGGTTGGCCGAGGGTATGCCGGCCTACGGTTCGTGTGCCGGGATGATCCTGCTGGCCTCGGAGATCCTCGACGCGGGGGTGGCCGGCCGTGAGGCGCTGCCGCTGGCGGGTATCGACATGACCGTGCGCCGCAACGCCTTCGGCCGTCAGGTGGATTCGTTCGAAGAGCAGGTGGAGTTCACCGGCGTCGACTCTCCGGTGCACGCGGTGTTCATCCGCGCGCCGTGGGTCGAGCGGGTGGGCGACGACGTCGAGGTGCTCGCCCGCGCCGGGGAACACATCGTCGCCGTGCGCCAGGGCAAGTCGTTGGCCACGTCCTTCCACCCGGAGATGACCGGCGATCGCCGCGTGCACAAACTGTTCGTCGAGGGGATTTCGGCGCGCCGGTAACCGCTGAGCGGTTACGAGCGCGCCGAAATCACTGGCAGGAGAAGGCGCGAGGACGAGAACACGGTGTTGATGCTGCTGGTGCCGACGCTGGCGTGCCGGAAATTCATGATGGCCGGCACGGCCGGGTCCTGGTCGTCACTGGCCAGGGTGATCCGGATGCGGTGCCCCGGCTGGAAGCGACGGGCGTTGGCCACCAACGGGATTCGGTAGCGCACGGGCTCGCCGACGGGCACGGCGACGGCCTGGGTGCACGGCAGCGCCGGTGCTCCGGGCGCGCTGGCCTGCTCGTCGACCGTGCGCAGGCTCGCCCGCAGCCATCCGGCCGTCACCTCGGTCACCGACCCGTCCGGGTCGACGTCGGCCAGTGTCACCATCCAGGCGGTGTCCAGGGCGGTCGCCGAGGCCACCAACGCCAGCTCGATGGGTCCCACCACATTCAGGTTGTCCGCCAGCGGGGCCGAGGTCCATGTCAGCGTCGACGGCGGGTCGGTGGGACCGGCCTTGGCGCGGTTGAGTCCGGCACCCAGCGTGAGGTACTCCCGCGTACCGGGCTCACCCTTGTCGACGGCCAGCGAGCCGTCCGCCCGCAACGCGAACGCGCGGTGATCCGCCGGAGGCGGCCAGGTCCCGGATTCACGCCAGCCTTCGGCGCCGGGCAGCATGTACCGCACGGGCGGCCCGTCCATGATGCCGGTGTCGATTCCCTTGAGCCAATGGTCATACCAGGCCAGCGCCTCGTGGTGCAGGCTCTCCCACGGCCAGGTCAAGCCGAACTTCCCGAGCATCGCCATCCGTACATTCGGGTTGTGCGCCAATGCCTTCCAGGCCGTGAACGTCGACGGCAGATGCAGGGGCACGTTCTCCCAGTCGCAACCCAGGTACACCGGGATGTCCACGTTCGCCAGGAGTGGCAGCAGATTGCGGTCCTCCCACCACGGGTCGCGCAGCGGATGCCGGACCATGGCGTCGAGCCACAGGTCGTCCCACGGGTGCGGGCTGTGGGGAAGCTTGAGCAGCCCGCGCATCATGGTGACAGCGGCTTCGCCGTTCATGGTGGCGAACTTCTGGTGGATCCGGGGAATGTTGAGGATCGTGCGGGCGGCGGTGATCGCCGGATTGCGGCGCCAGAACGCGTCGCTGCGGTCGGACGTCAACCCCATCATCGAGAGGAACGGGGTGATGAACGCCGAACTGGCCAACCCGTGATGGGAGGCGGCCTCGTACAGGTCGGCCGTCACCGCGACCGGGAAGATCGCCTTCAGATGCGGGGGCCGCTGCACGGCGGCCTCCAATTGGGTCATGGCGAAGTAGCTGATGCCGATCATGCCGACGTTGCCGTCGCACCACGGCTGCGCGGCGGCCCACTCCACCAGGTCGTACATGTCGCGGCGTTCCTGGGAGTCGAAGAACCCGAACTCGCCGCCCGATCCGCCCGTTCCGCGCAGGTTGGCGATCACGTGCACGTAGCCGCGGGACACCCAGAAGTCCGTCGCGCCGGCCTCGATGAAACCCGCGGGCGCGCCGAGATCCTGCATCTGCCGGGGGTAGGGCGAGGCGGCGATCAGCGCGGGGTACCTGCCCGCCGCATCCGGGTGGTGCACATCGGCCAGCAGGTCGACCCCGTCCCGCATCGGCACCGGTTGGTTGATGGTGTGGCTGATTCCGAACCGGGGCCGGCTGAGGTTGCGGTAGTCCCGCCCCGAGGTCTGGGGGCCGTTGAGCCGGCGCTGTCCGTGCGACATGAAATTCACGGTAGGTTGAAACTAGTCTCAACGCAAGATGAAACTCTGGGCTGCGCTGCCAGGTGAATGGTTGCGACCAAGTAGACTGGCTGGTCGAACTTCGCAGTCATGCAGAGAGGTAGTTCGCCGATGAGCGGCCATTCCAAGTGGGCGACCACGAAGCACAAGAAGGCGATCATCGATGCCCGCCGCGGCAAGAACTTCGCCAAGCTGATCAAGAACATCGAGGTGGCAGCCCGAACCGGCGGCGGTGACCCCGGCGGCAACCCCACCCTGTACGACGCCATCCAGAAGGCGAAGAAGAGTTCGGTGCCCAACGACAACATCGAGCGCGCGCGCAAGCGCGGCGCCGGTGAAGAGGCCGGCGGCGCCGACTGGCAGACCATCACCTACGAGGGGTACGGCCCCAACGGCGTTGCCATCCTGGTCGAGTGCCTGACCGACAACAAGAACCGCGCCGCGGGCGAGGTCAGGGTCGCGATGACCCGCAACGGCGGCAACATGGCCGATCCGGGTTCGGTGTCCTACCTGTTCTCCCGCAAGGGCGTGGTGACGCTGGAGAAGAACGGGCTGACCGAGGACGACGTGCTGGCCGCGGTTCTGGAGGCCGGCGCCGAGGAGATCAACGATCAGGGCGAGATGTTCGAGATCATCTCCGAGCCCACCGATCTGGTGGCGGTGCGCACGGCGTTGCAGGACGCGGGTATCGACTACGACTCCGCCGAGGCCAGCTTCCAGCCGTCGGTCTCCGTGCCGGTGGATCTCGAGGGCGCCCGCAAGGTGTTCAAGCTGGTCGACGCGCTCGAGGACAGCGACGACGTGCAGGACGTCTGGACCAACGTCGACATCCCGGACGACGTGGCGGCTCAGCTCGACGAAGACTGATCGAGGAAGCTCGTGATCGCCGCGGCGGTCTGCTGCGGCTGATCCAGCATCACCAGCACGCCTGCGTCGTCGATCCACTCCAGCCGGGCCCCGGTGAGCTGCGCCAGCCGGTGGGCGTGACGCTCGGGCATCACCGGGTTGCGTGTCCACAACACCAGTACGTCGCCGGCGAAAGCGGCCAGCGACTCGGTGGCGCGCACCAGGTCGGCCTTGTCGAAGCGGGTGCGGCAGTACTTCACCAGATCGCGGCGGATCCGCACGTCGGCGATCCCCGCTGTCAACCAGGCGTCGGCAACAGGTTGCGGCACAGGCTTTCTCGACATCAGCCCGAGCATGAACCACCGCCGGCGCAGCCAGCCGATGCGCATCTGCGTCATGGCCAACCGCACCGTGCCCGGTGTCCGGCTGGCCAGCCAGGCCAGCTTTCCGGGCAGCCCGGGCGGGAAGTTCTCGAACGCTTCTGACGGGCAGATCACCAGCTTGCCGACCCGCTTGTCGCGGCCGATGTCGGTCAGGAACAGCGCGCCGCCCCAGTCGCTGACCACCAGCGTCACGTCCCGCAACTCCAGCGCGTCGAGGAAGTCGGCGACGACGGCCACCATGGCCGGCATGGTCAGATCTGCGTCCGGGCGCATGGGCACGCGGTGTCCACCCAGCGGCAATGTCGGCAGCAGGTAGCGAAAGCCGTTGGGTAGCAGAGGCAGTGCGAGGTCCCACTGGGCGTCGTTCATCAGCAGCCCGTGCAGGAGCACCACCGGCGGCCCGGCCGGATCGCCCGCCTCGCGGAACTGCACCGGACCCGCGGCGGCATCCACCGTGTCCATCGGGACTCCTTGGCTAGAACGACTATTCTAGAACGTATGCTCTAGTGTGTACCCAGGAGGAGTCCATGGCAAGGTCCACCCGCGAGGCGATCCTGACCGCCGCGGCCGAACTGATGCGTCGCAAGGGCTACGGCGCTGTCGGCATGAAGGACATCGTGACCGCCAGCGGTGCGCCCGTCGGCTCCCTGTATCACCACTTCCCGGGCGGGAAGCTGCAGATCGCGCGGGAGGCGCTGATCAATGCCGGGCGGGCCTACGGGCTGTTGATCCCCACTCTGATGGGTCCGCACACCGATCTCGGCGCGGCCATCGAGGATGCCTTCGCCCAAGCCGCGGCCGACATGGCCGGCACCGGCTTCGCCAACATGTGCCCGGTGGCCGGCGTCGCCGCCGAGACTGCCGACACCGAGGAGGAACTGCGCGAGGCCGCTGCGGCGGTGTTCACCGGCTGGCTGGACGGCGGAAGTGCGTATTTTGTTGCGCGGGGTCTGGATTCGGACACCGCCCGCGAGGTCACCGTCGCCCTGGTGGCGGCGCTGGAGGGTGCGTTCATCCTGGCGCGCACGATGCGCAGCACCGAACCGCTGATCCTGGCCGGCCACGCGTTGGCGCCGCGGTACCGCGGGGTGGCGATGTCGGCGTTTGCCCCGGCGTCGACGGGCGGTTGACCCTATCCTGATCCGGTGCCTGAATTCCGTGACGCCGACGGCGTGAAGTGGCGCGTGCGTCGCCGCTGGTGGTCGCTGTGGTCGCTGCTGGACACCATCGACATCTCCGGCAACGGCACCTTCGGCGCCATCGTCTTCGTGCTGGCACTGCCGGTGCTGGCCATGTGGCCGCTATGGTTGCTGGCGAAGTTCTGCGGCATCCCGTGGCAGGTGGTGACCGAACGCGACGGCGACGAGGTGAGCTCGGAAAAGGTCAGGGGCTGGCGGGCTTCCGGGCGGCGGATCGCCGAGATCACCGCCGGACTGCGCGAGCTCAAGGACGACCAGATGCCGGCGCCGACGGCGACCGAACTCAATGAGAGCGCCGGCACCGAGGCCCGCTGACGCAGCGCAGGTGTGTCCCTACAGTCAGTTGTCCCCTCTACCCGCTACGCTCTCGAACAGCTGTTCGTACCGGAAGGGGTAATCGTTGTTGCGCGTCATGGGCGTCGACCCGGGGCTGACCCGCTGCGGTCTCTCGATGATCGAGGGCGGAACCGGGCGTCAGGTCACTGCCCTGGACGTCGACGTGGTGCGCACGCCCTCCGATGCGCCGCTGCACCGCCGGCTGCTCACCATCAGCGACACGGTCGAATACTGGATGGACACCCACAAGCCTGACGTGGTGGCCGTCGAGCGGGTGTTCTCCCAGCAGAACGTCTCCACGGTGATGGGCACCGCCCAGGCCGGCGGGGTGGTGGCCCTGGCTGCTGCCAAGCGGGACATCGACGTGCACTTCCACACTCCCAGTGAGGTCAAGGCCGCCGTCACCGGGAACGGCCGGGCGGACAAGGCCCAGGTCACCGAGATGGTCACCCGAATTCTGGCTCTACAGCAGAAGCCGACCCCGGCGGACGCCGCCGACGCTCTGGCGCTGGCGATCTGTCACTGCTGGCGCGCGCCGATGATCGCTCGGATGGCCCAGGCCGAGGCCATGGCGGCCGAGCAGAAGAAGCGTTACCAGGCCAAGCTGAAGGCGGCCCGGTGATCGCCTCGGTGCGGGGTGAGGTGGTCGACATCGCCCTGGACCACGCCGTCGTCGACTGTGCCGGGGTCGGCTACAAGGTGATGTGCACGCCGTCGACGTTGGCCGGGCTGCGCCGCGGTGCCGAGACGCGGCTGATCGTGGCGATGATCGTCCGCGAGGACTCCATGACGCTCTACGGGTTCGCCGACGCTGACGCGCGCGACCTGTTCACCACCCTGCTCGGGGTTTCCGGTGTGGGGCCCAAGATCGCGCTGGCCACCCTGGCCGTTTATGACGCCCAGGCGTTGCGGCAGGCGCTGGCCGACGGCGATGTCACCGCCCTGACCCGGGTGCCGGGCATCGGCAAGCGCAGCGCCGAGCGGCTGGTGCTGGAACTGCGCGACAAGATCGGTGCGGTGGCCGGATCTGCGGGTCCGACGGCGGCAAGTGGGCACGCGGTGCGCACGCCCGTGGTGGAAGCGCTTGTCGGCCTGGGCTTTCCGCAGAAGCAGTCCGAAGAAGCCACCGAAAAGGTGCTGGCGGCAGAACCTGATGCCAGCACGTCGGCGGTGTTGCGGTCGGCGTTGAACCTGTTGGGCAAGAAGACATGAGCCGCTTCGAGGACGACCCGGACGTCGAACGGGAGGTGTCGGGTGCGCTGACCGTCGGCGAGGGCGACATCGATGCCAGCCTGCGGCCCAAGTCGCTGGAGGAGTTCATCGGCCAACCCCGGGTCCGCGAGCAGCTGCAGCTGGTGATCGAAGGCGCCAAGAACCGCGGGGGCACACCGGATCACATCCTGCTCTCCGGCCCGCCGGGGCTGGGCAAGACCTCGCTGGCGATGATCATCGCGGCCGAACTGGGTTCCTCACTGCGCCTCACCTCCGGTCCCGCCCTGGAGCGGGCCGGGGACCTGGCCGCCATGCTCAGCAACCTCGTCGAAGGCGACGTGCTGTTCATCGACGAGATCCACCGCATCGCCCGGCCCGCCGAGGAGATGCTCTACCTCGCCATGGAGGACTTCCGGGTCGACGTGGTGGTCGGCAAAGGCCCCGGCGCGACGTCGATTCCGCTGGAGGTGGCGCCGTTCACCCTGGTGGGGGCCACCACCCGCTCCGGCGCACTGACCGGTCCGCTGCGCGACCGGTTCGGGTTCACCGCCCATATGGACTTCTACGAACCCGCTGAACTCGAACGGGTGCTGGCGCGCTCTGCGCGCATCTTGGGCATCGAGCTCGGCGCCGATGCCGGCACCGAGGTGGCCCGCCGCTCCCGCGGCACCCCCCGCATCGCCAACCGGCTGTTGCGCCGGGTCCGCGACTTCGCCGAGGTGCGGGCCGACGGTGTGCTAACCCGTGACGTGGCCAAGGCCGCGCTGGCGGTCTACGACGTCGACGAACTGGGGCTCGACCGCCTGGACCGCGCCGTGCTGACGGCACTGACCAAGAGCTTCGGCGGCGGCCCCGTCGGGGTGTCCACCTTGGCCGTTGCGGTCGGGGAGGAGTCGACCACCGTCGAGGAGGTCTGCGAACCGTTCCTGGTGCGCGCGGGCATGCTCGCCCGAACCCCGCGGGGCCGGGTGGCCACCGCCCTGGCCTGGACGCACCTGGGGATGAAGCCCCCCGCCGGTGCCGCCGGTTCCGGGCAGGCCGTGCTGTTCGACTGACCGCTGGTTTAGGGTCGAGCGATCATGACTACCGCAGCTTTGATCTTCGCGGCGCTGGCCGCGCTCCTGCATGTCTACATCTGGGTGATGGAAGCGTTCACCTGGACCACCCCGCGCACCCGGGCCGCTTTCGGTACCACCGCCGAGGAAGCCGAGACCACGCGGCTGATGGCATTGAACCAGGGCTTCTACAACCTGTTCCTGGCGGTGGTCACCGCGGTGGGCATCGTGGCAATCGCCTTGGGACACAGCGCCGTCGGGGCAGCGCTGGTGTACGCGGGTGCGGGGTCCATGCTGGCCGCGGCCGTGGTGCTGGTGGCCTCGGCGCCCGACAAGGTGCGCGCTGCGGTCATGCAGGGCACCTTGCCGGCGATCGCCGTGGTGTTACTGGCCGTGTCTTAGAGCAGCCCGAGCAACTGCAGGTCCGTCACGTACTTGACGATGACGGGCGCCGACAGGTGCGGGATGTCCTTGTCATGGCCGATCTTGGCGTCCTGCACCGCCGCCCGGAACCGGTCGACCGGTGCCATGGACCCGTGCATGGGGTACTCCGGCGTGGCGTAGTTGTGCAGCAACGGCAGCAGTGACGCCTGCCGCTGCTTGTCCGGCAGGCCACGCAGCGCGGTCTCGAACCGGGCCAGCCACGTGTTGTAGTCCGACACCCGGTGCAGCGGGTAACCGGCCTCGATGAGCCAGTCGACGAAGGTGTCCATGCTGATGCCGTCGTCGTAGGGGTTCATCACGTGGTAGGTCTCGAACCCGTCGGTCACGGCGACACCGAGGGTGGAGATGGCTTCGGCGATGAACTCCACCGGCAACCCGTCGTAGTGCGCCCGGGCCCGGCCGCCGTCATCGGCGGGTTGGTAGAACGACTCCGGTGCGATGCCGGAAGCCATCAGGCTCAACATCATCCGGGTGAACATGTCGGGCAGGTTCAGCTGACCGGCATAGGTCACGTCGGCCAGGATCATGTCGCAGCGGAACACCGAGACGGGCAACCCGCACAGATCGTGTGCTTCCCGCAGCAGGACCTCGCCGGCCCACTTGCTGTTGCCGTATCCGTTGGCGTAGCTGTCGTCGACCGACCGGGTGGGGCTGATCTCCCGGATGTCGGCGTCCTCGACAAACAGTCCGGGCTCGATGCCCGCACCCACACCGATGGTGGAGACGTAGACGAAGGGCTTGATCTTCGTGGTCAGCGCGATCCGGATCAGCTCGGCGGTGCCCAGTGCGTTCGGCGCGAACAGCTGGCTGTAGGGCAGCACATGGTTGACCAGGGCGGCCGGGTCCACGATCAGGTCCACGGTGTCGGCCAGGCGCTGCCAGGTGGCACCGTCCAGACCGAGGTCCGCCTCGCCCTTGTCGCCGGCGAGCACTTCCAGGTGATCGGCGGCCAAATCGCGGTAATGGCGCAGCAGCTCGGGATCACCGCTGTCGAAGGTGGCGTCCAGACGGGCGCGGGCCTCCCCGTCGGACTTGGCGCGCACCAGACAGATCAGCGTTCCGCCCACCAGGCTCAGTCGTTCCAGCCATTCCAGGGCCAGGTAGCGGCCCAGGAATCCGGTGGCGCCGGTGAGCAATACGGTGCGCACCTGTCCACCGGGTGCCGGGAGCTCGGGTGCCGCGGCCAGGGTGGCGGCGTCGATGAACTTGTCCAGCGTCAGATCGCGGGCGTGCACCTGCGTCGCTGCCTGTCCGTGCACCCCGGCATAGGTGGGCCGCTTGCTGCCGCCGCTGCGCTCGGTCTCGATGAAGGCCGCGATGGCCGCCAGATCCGTTGCTGGGCTGACGATCACGCCCACCGGTACGTCGATGTCGAAGATCTCCTGCAGCAGGTTGGCAAAGGTCAACGCCGACAACGAATCTCCACCCAGATCGGTGAAGTGGGCGTCGGGCTGCAGGTCGGCTGCGCCCGCACCGAGCAGCGCACCGGCGGCGCGGCTGACGGTCTCGAGCACCGGTGCCTGGGCGCCGCGCTGGCGCAGCTCGCGCAGCTCGGAGGCCTGACCGTCGGCCAGTTCGGCGTAGAGCTCCTCGAGGCGAGGGCCGTAGTGCGTCTTGAGGTTCGGCCGGGCGAGCTTGCGGATTCCGGTGAGCAGACCGTTCTCGAGCGTGAACGGCGTGGTCTCGATCAGGAAGTCCCGCGGGATCTCATAGGACTGCAGACCGGCGGTACGAGCGGTGCGTTGCAGTGATTCCGCGACGGCAGCCTTGACGTCGCCCTGGGCCAGCGCCTCTTCGGTGGGCACCACGACGGCCAGCAGGTAAGACCGTGCGCTGTTGCCGTAGAGGTAGATCTGGCGCACCAGCGGTGCGCTGTCGAACACCGCCTCCAGCTTGGACACGGTGACGAACTCACCCTGGGCCAGTTTCAGGACGTTGTTACGACGGTCGAGGTATTCCAGATGGTCCGGGCCCAACTCGGCCACGATGTCGCCGGTGCGGTAGAAGCCGTCCTCGTCGAACATCGCGGCGGTGACGTCGGGCCGCTTGTAGTAGCCGGGGAACAGCTGCTCGCTCTTGACCAGCAGTTCGCCGCGGGGATGCGGACGGTCGGTGTGGAAGTAGCCCAGCTCGGGCACGTCCACCAGCTTGTAGTCGATCACCGGCGGGCGGCGGACCTGGCCGTCGACGAACACCGCACCGGCCTCGGTGGAGCCGTAGCCCTCCACCAGGTGCATGTCCAGCAGTTCCTCCACCCAGCCGTGCAGCTCGGGGGAGATCGGCGCGGAACCGCTCATCGCGGTCACGAACCGTCCGCCGAGCACGGTCTCACGCAGTTCGGTGAGCGCGTCGGAGCGCTCGCCCGACGCCCGGTCGAGCCGGCTCTGATACTCGTTGTACAGCATCTCCCAGATGCGGGGGACGAAGGTGAGCTGGGTGGGGCGGGTCAGTGCCAGGTCGTCGAGGAAGGTCGAAAGATCGCTGCGCGCAGCGAAATACACGGTGCCACCGGTCGCGAGCGCGCCGTAGAGGCTGCCGCGACCCATCACATGGCTCATCGGCATGAAGCTGAGCGCGATCGCGGGCAGCACTTCCTGGTCGGAGTGCCAGGCGGCGCGCGTGGAGGCCCGCCACATGCTGGCGACCTTGCTCTCCGGATACATCGCGCCCTTGGGGGCGCCCGTGCTGCCGGAGGTGTAGATCAGCAGTGCAAGCGGGTCGGCCTCGTCGCGGACCGGACGCGGCGCACCGGGCAGGCCGCGGCCGCGGTCCAGGACATCGGTCAGGGCCTCGAGGGTGACATCGGTACCCGAGAGCTGTTCGCGCGCGGCGTCGAACGCCTCGCGCTGGTCGTCGACGGCGGGCAGGTAGTCGAACACCACCAGCCGCCGGGGGCGGTGCGCGGTCAGCGCCAGTTCGACAGCGTCGGAAAGGAAGTCGACGCTGGAGGCAATGACCACGGGTTCGGTCTCCTCGACGATGGGCCGCAGCTGGGTCAGTGGAGCGCTGGTCTGTAGCGGCACCGACACCGCGCCCAGGCCGATCAGGGCCATGTCGACCCGCGTGTAGTCCACGCTGGTGAAGCCCAGGATGGCGACGCGATCGCCGGGGCTGACGCCATCCTGGTGCCAGGCGTTCGTGAGCGCATGCACACCGTCGGCGAGTTCGGCGTAGGTGATGGTGTCGAACCGGGGGAGCAGAGTGGCTGTGGTGCGCCCGGTCTCGGGGTCGGGGCCGACGTCGACGGCTCGTGAGGCCAGCGCGGGCCGGTCGCTGTAGCCGGTCAGCACGGTGTCGACGATGTGTGCGAGATCCACGCTCGGGTCATCGACGGCCTTGCTGATGGCCTCGCTGGGACGAGCATCGGCGAACTGGGGGTCGGTGGCGTACAGGTGGGCGATGCGGTGGACCAGGCGGGTGTCGCGGGTTTCGGTGGTGTCATCAGCGGTCATCGCGGACTCCCTCGGTAATAGCGGATTGGTGATCAGATCGGTGCGGAGCAATACGCGCCACATGATGAAACTACGTTAGTAAAACTAACTTTAATCCCGATCGGGCTGACAGTTCGCTGTGAAGTTGGAACGGTGTGGTCAGGGTCACACGAAAGTAGCTGCATGCAGGTGATCCGTGTCACACATCCCCGGCGTGACCATCTCGCCTCAGTTTGCTGAACCATGCTGGACGCCCGCTGGTCGGCACATGTGAAAACCCTCAGAGAGATGTGTCCTGCGGCGTCGTTAGTGCGGCGAACTCCGTGGGTACCCAGCCCGCACCACTAGGAGGCCCCTATGAAGACAGCTCGCGCGGTACATCCGACGGATCCCACGACAGGCGCCGTCGACGTGTCCCACCTCAAAGGCGGCCGGATGACGATCGCCCGCAGCCGCGGAGCGGCCAGCGGATTCCTGCTGATCCTGCTCGGCATCTGGGGAGCGCTGATCCCTTTCGTCGGTCCCTATTTCGATTTCGCGTACTCACCCGATCAGCCCTGGGTGTGGACCGACGCCCGCGGCTGGCTCGAAGTCCTGCCCGGCGCGGTGACGGTGCTGGGCGGCTTCCTGCTGCTGAGTTCACGCAACCGGGCCAGCGCCACCCTGGGTGGCTGGCTGGCCGTGGTGGCCGGGGCCTGGTTCGTGGCCGGACGGGCTTTCGCGTCGATGCTGGCCATCGGTGAAGCCGGGGTGCCCGCCGCGACCACCCCGGCGAAAACCGTCGCCTTGGAACTGGCCTACTTCTCCGGGCTGGGTGCCCTGATCGTGTTCCTCGGCGCGCTGGCGGTGGGTCGGCTCTCGGTCCGCAGCGTGCGCGACGTCGCACACGCCCAGCGGCTGGCCGAGCCGGCGGCCCGGGATACTGTCGTCGAGCCCGCGTCCGCCACCGGACCGGTGCCGGTGGCAGATCAGCGCACCGAGGTCATCGGGCCCACCGCCCAGTCGCGGCCACGGCGCAGCTGGCGGGACCGGCTGCGCGGCAACCGCGGTGACCGCGACCTCGTGCACCACTGATTTCGTTTTGACCGGACTCGGCTCCCGACTGCCCCGCGCAGCCGGGAGCCGAGTGCGTCAGAGGTCTGCCAGCAGCAGGGCCAGCACGTCGAGTCCCTCGATCAGCAGCTCGTCGCTGATGCTCAGCGGCGGCAGGAACCGCAGGATGTTGCCGTACGTCCCGCAGGTCAGCACGATCACCCCGGCTGCGTGCGCGGCCGCGGTCAACTTCTTGGTCAACTCCGGATCCGGCTCGGCGGTGCCGGATTTCACCAGCTCCACCGCGATCATGGCACCGCGGCCGCGAACGTCGCCGATGCGGTCGTCCTCGGCCTGCAGGCGGTGCAGACGATCCTTCATCAGCGTCTCGATCGCCGCCGCCCGCGACACCAGACCGTCGAGTTCGATGGTCTCGATGGTGGCCAGCGCCGCGGCGCACGAGATGGGATTGCCGCCATAGGTGCCGCCGAGGCCGGACACGTGCGGGGCATCCATGATCTCGGCCCGACCCGTCACCGCGGACAACGGCAGACCGTCGGCGATGCCCTTGGCGGTGACGATCAGATCGGGTTCGATGCCTTCGTGCTCGCAGGCGAACATCGCTCCGGTCCGTGCGAAGCCGGTCTGCACCTCGTCGGCGATGAAGACCACGCCGTTGTCGGCGCACCAGGTCCGCAGGGCGGGCAGAAACCCGGGCGCGGGCACGATGAAGCCGCCTTCACCCTGGATGGGCTCGATGATCACCGCGGCCAGGTTGGCCGCGCCGATCTGTTTGTCGATGACAGAGATGGCGCGCTCGGCGGCCAGCGCTCCGTCGTTGCCCAGATCCTTGTTCAGCAGGCCGTCGCGGTACGGGTACGACATCGGGGCCCGGTAGATCTCCGGCGCAAACGGCCCGAAGCCGCTCTTGTACGGCATCGACTTGGCAGTCAGCGCCATGGTCAGGTTGGTCCGTCCGTGGTACGCGTGATCGAACGCCACCACGGACTGCCTCTTGGTGTACGAGCGCGCGATCTTGATGGCGTTCTCGACTGCCTCGGAGCCGGAGTTGAACAGAGCTGTGCGCTTCTCGTAGGACCCTGGTGTCAGGCGGTTGAGGTGCTCGCAGACCGATACGTAACCGTCGTAGGGCGTGACCATGAAGCAGGTGTGGGTGAAATCGGCGACCTGCGCAGCCACTGCCTCCACCACGCGGGGCGACGCATTGCCCACGGTGGTGACGGCGATACCGGAACCGAGATCGATCAGCCGGTTGCCGTCGACGTCTTCGACGATGCCCCCGGAGGCACGCCGGGCGTAGACCGGCATCGTGGTTCCGACGGCGCGGGACACCGCGGCGTTCTTGCGGCCGGCGAGTTCCACGGATTTCGGCCCGGGGATCTCGGTGGCGAGCAGGCGGCTCTGTTCGAGGGTGGACACGGCAACGCTCCTGTCGACAACGGGGTTCCTCGTCTGAGGAGCCTAGCCGTGCAGTGCGGATGCGCCTAGCGGATAACGTGGCCATCTCAGGTGCAGACAAGGGAATACGCACCTGCCGCGCCGAGATGCGAACGTAATCGGTTGCAGTTACCGTCGATGCAGTCCCCCGGTGGCGTTCCCACCGGGGGGCGGTCCATCTTCTTTCCGCAGCGGCCGCATGTGACTGCAGGTCATCATCCGTGCGATCATCGTCGCGGCCGGTCGGGCGTCATCAGCGCCAATGGCACACTGGTCACTCACAGGCACCGGCGACCTGCCGTCCCCCGCGCCGTGCCACTGCACAGACCGCAACTGAAGAAGCCACGAAAGAGTAGATGTCATGGACTTGGTCGTATTCCTGCCCCTGTTGATCATTCTGGGCGCATTCATGTTCTTTGCCTCGCGCAAGCAGAAAAAGGCCATGCAGGCCACGATCGACCTGCACAACTCGCTGAGCATCGGTGATCGCATCCACACCACGTCGGGCCTGCAGGGCACCATCAAGGGCGTCGACGACGACTACATCCAGCTGGAGATCGCTCCCGGGGTGGTCACCACGTGGATGAAGCTGGCCGTGCGCGACAAGATCGAGGACACCGTCGAGACCGACGATGAACTGGACTCGGGTAGCGAGATCACAGACACGCCCTCGGACCCCGACCGCCTGACCAAGGACTGATCGCCAGGGTCACCACGTACCCTTTCCGGGTGCGGGCGAACGATCGCCCACGAAGCCGCGGCCCGGAACCGGGCCTGAGCATGGATTTCTGCATGCATGACCTCCGAGGAGACACAAGAACGTGGCATCGTCTACGGCGCCGGTGCATCCGTACCGCTACCTGACGCTGTTCCTGGTACTGCTGATCGGCGCCTTCGCGGCGGTGTTCTTCACCGGTGACAAGCATCCCGAGCCGAAACTCGGCATCGACCTGCAGGGCGGGACCAGGGTGACGCTGACCGCGCGCACCCCCGACGGCACCGCCCCCACCCGGGAAGCCCTCAACCAGGCGCAGCAGATCATCACCAGCCGTGTCGACGGCCTCGGTGTCTCCGGGTCGGAGGTGGTGATCGACGGCGACAACCTGGTGATCACCGTTCCCGGCAACGACGGCAACGAAGCACGCAACCTGGGCCAGACGGCCCGGCTCTACATCCGCCCGGTGAAATATGCCGTTCCGGTCGACCAGCTGGCCGCCGCCACCGGCCAAGGCCAGGGCCAGCCGGCCCCCGCCGGTGCGCCGCCGGTGCCCGCCGCCCCCATTCCCGGCGCCCCGGTTCCCGGCGAACCCATTCCCGGCGCCCCGGCTCCCGGCGAACCCGTTCCCGGCGCCCCGGTGGAGCCGCCCGCTGCCGGTGTGCCCGCGCCCGCCACCGACGCGCCGGCGGCCCAGCCCCGCCCGTACCCGCTCGAACCCGCACCGACACCGCCGCCCACCCCGGCTCCGGCCACCCCGGCTCCGGCCACCCCGGCTCCGGGCGCCCCGGCGGCCCCGGCCACCGGCGCCCCGGCGGCCCCGGCCACCGGCGCCCCCGCAGCACCGGGAGCGCAGCCCGCGCCCGACGACCGAGCGGCGCTGGCCGAGCGGATCGCATTCGAGAAGCAGCTGCGCCAGAGCGACAACGAGAGCGTGCAGGTGCTGGCCCTGCAGTACCAGGCCGGCCGCTGCGGTGAGGAAGACGTGCTCGCCGGCAACGACGACCCGAACCTCCCGCTGGTCACCTGCTCGCAGGACAAGGCCACGGTGTATCTGCTGGATCCGTCGATCCTCAGCGGCGAGCAGATCGCCAACGCTTCGTCCGGCTTCGATCAGCAGCAGGCCCGCTACATCGTCGATCTCGAGTTCAAGCCCGAAGGCTCTGACATCTGGGCCGACTTCACCGCCCAGAACATCGGCACCCAGACCGCGTTCACCCTGGACTCCCAGGTGGTCAGCGCCCCCGAGATCCAGGAGGCGATCCCGGGTGGGCGCACCCAGATCACCGGCCAGTTCACCCAGCAGTCCGCGGCCGAGTTGGCCAACGTGCTCAAGTACGGCTCGCTGCCGCTGTCCTTCGAATCCTCGGAGGCCGAGACCGTCTCGGCCACGCTGGGTCTGCAGTCGCTGCGGGCCGGCCTGATCGCCGGGGCCGTCGGCCTGGCCGCCGTGCTGCTGTACTCGCTGCTCTACTACCGGGTGCTCGGATTGCTCATCACGGTGTCGCTGGTGGCCGCAGGCGCCATGGTCTACGCGCTGCTGGTGCTCCTGGGCCGCTACATCGGCTACACGCTGGATCTCGCCGGCATCGCCGGTCTGATCATCGGCATCGGTACCACCGCCGACTCCTTCGTGGTGTTCTTCGAACGCATCAAGGACGAGATCCGCGAAGGCCGGTCGTTCCGGTCGGCGGTGCCACGAGGCTGGGCGCGTGCCCGCAAGACCATCGTCTCCGGCAACGCCGTCACCTTCCTGGCGGCACTGGTGCTCTATGTCCTCGCGGTCGGCCAGGTGAAGGGCTTCGCCTTCACCCTGGGCCTGACCACCATCCTCGACGTCCTGGTGGTGTTCCTGGTGACCTGGCCGGTGATCTTCCTGGCTTCCAAGTCGACGATGTTGGCGAAACCGGCCTTCAACGGGCTGGGAGCGGTGCAACAGATCGCCCGGGAACGCCGGGCCGCGGCTTCGGCGGGACGGGGATAGCGTCATGGCAGACAACAACGACGTCGACACCCTCGGCACGACCGAGACCGGCCAACCGCCGAAACACGGCTTCTTCGTCCGGCTCTACACCGGCACCGGTGCCTTCGAGGTCATCGGCAAGCGCAAGATGTGGTACCTGATCAGCGGTGCCATCATGCTGATAGCCATCGGCGCAATCGTGTTGCGCGGCTTCACCTTCGGCATCGACTTCGAGGGCGGCACCAAGGTCTCGATGCCGCGCGGCGATGCGGACACCACGGCGGTGGAGACGGTCTTCAGCGACACCCTCGGCGAAGCTCCGGAATCGGTGGTGATCGTCGGCAACGGGCCGTCGGCGACTGTGCAGATCCGCTCGGAGACCCTGGACAACGATCAGACCAACGCGCTGCGCCAGGCGTTGTTCGACCGGTTCCAGCCCGTCGGCGAGGACGGCCAGCCCAGCCCGCAGGCCATCAGCGACTCCGCGGTGTCCGAGACCTGGGGCGGCCAGATCACCGAGAAGGCAATCATCGCGCTGGTCGTATTCCTGGCGCTTGTCGCGGTGTACATCACCGTGCGCTACGAGCGCTACATGGCGATGGCGGCACTGGCCACCCTGGTGTTCGACCTCGTGGTCACCGCAGGTGTCTACGCCCTGGTGGGCTTCGAGGTGACGCCGGCGACGGTGATCGGCTGGCTGACCATCCTGGGCTTCTCCCTCTACGACACGGTGATCGTGTTCGACAAGGTCGAGGAGAACACCCACGGCTTCGAGCACACCACCCGACGCACCTTCGCCGAGCAGGCCAACCTGGCCATCAACCAGACCTTCATGCGGTCGCTGAACACCGCGTTGATCTCGGTGCTGCCGATCATCGCGCTGATGGTGATCGCCGTGTGGCTGCTGGGTGTGGGCACGCTGCAGGACCTGGCGCTGGTGCAGCTGGTCGGCGTGGTGGTCGGTACGTACTCCTCGATCTACTTCGCCACCCCGCTGCTGGTCACCCTGCGCGAGCGCACGGAGAAGGTGCGCGTCCACACCCGCCGGGTGATGAACCGGCGCGCCCGCTCGTCGGCGTCGTCGGACGCCGCTGATGTGAGCGACGCCGAGGTCACCGACACCGAGGTGGGCGACGCCGGAGTTTCCGACGCCGAGCCCGCGGCCGTGGCGGCACCGTCGCGGCCCGCGCGGCCTGCCCGCTCGACGGGTCGCCCGACGGGCAAGCGCAGCCCTCGACGGAACTGACCCGATGGGGCTGAAACGCCGGCGCCTCGCAGCAGTGGTGGTGTCGACCGTCGCCGCACTGGGATTGGTGGGCTGCGGTGGCGGCACCGCCGACGAGATCGACTATGCCGTGGACGGTGCGCTGGTCACCTACAACACCAACAGCGTGGCCGGTGCGGCGTCCGGCGGCGCCCAGGCGTTCGCCCGGGTGCTGTCCGGCTTCGGCTATCACGGTCCGGACGGCCAGGTGGTCGCCGACCACGATTTCGGTTCCATCGCCGTGGTGGGCCGTGCCCCGCTGGTGCTGGACTACACCATCGCCGACAACGCGGTGTACTCCGACGGCAAACCCATCACGTGCGACGACATGGTGCTGACCTGGGCGGCGCAGTCGGGGCGGTTCCCACAGTTCGACGCCGCCAGCCGCGCCGGGTACATCGACATCGCGACCATCGACTGCCAGCCCGGCCAGAAGAAGGCAAGGGTGTCGTTCGCGATCGACCGCCCGTTTGCCGATTACGGCCAGCTGTTCACGGCCACAGCGCTGATGCCGTCGCACGTGATCGCCGACGAGCTCGGTCTGGGCGAAGGCGGGGTCACCCGGGCGCTGCAGGCCTCCGATCTACCTGCGATCGACCGCATCGCGGCAGTGTGGAACACCGGCTGGAACCTCGAACCCGGTGTCGACGTCGCCCGCTTCCCGTCCTCGGGGCCCTACAAGATCGACTCGGTGCGCGACGACGGCGCGGTGGTGCTGGTGGCCAACGACCGGTGGTGGGGAACGCCGGCGATCACCCCCCGGATCACGGTGTTCCAGCGCGGTCTCTACGTCCAGGATCGGGTCAACGACGGCACGTTCGACGTGGTGGACGTCGCGACTGGCTCCTCGGGCACCCTGACCACCCCGGACAACTACGAGCGCACCGACTCGCCGTCGACGGGGATCGAGCAGATGATCTTCGCGCCGCAGGGGGCGTTGTCGCAGACGCCCGAGCGCCGCGCCCTGGCGCTGTGCACCCCGCGTGACGTCATCGCCCGCAACGCCGAGGTGCCGGTGTCCAACGCGCGGCTGAATCCGGTGAACGAGGACACGCTGGCGCTGACCGAGAACGTCCCCGCTGCGGGGGAGTTCATGACCTCGAACCCCGTTGCGGCCCGGGAGGCGCTCGCCGGCCGACCGCTGACCGTGCGGATCGGCTACCAGACCCCCAACGCGCGGCTGGCCGCGACCGTCGGTGCCGTCGCCAAGGCCTGTGAGCCGGCCGGCATCACCGTCACCGACGCCTCCTCGGATGTGGCGGGCCCGCAGGCATTGCGCGACGGCCAGATCGATGTGCTGATCGCCAGCACCGGCGGCGCCACCGGCAGCGGCTCGTCCGGCTCGTCGGTGGTGGACGCGTACACGTTGTTCGCCGGCAACGGCGACAACCTGTCCCGGTATGCCAACGGTCAGATCGACGGCATCATCAGCGCGCTGGCGGTCACCTCGGATCCCAAGGAGCAGGCGCGGCTCTACGGCGAGGGCGCCCCGATCCTGTGGGCTGATATGCCGACCCTGCCGCTGTACCGTCAGCAGCGCACGCTGATGGTCTCGACGAACGTCGAGGCGGTCAGCAGCAACCCGACCCGCTGGGGCGCGGGCTGGAACATGGACCGCTGGCAGAAGAATTCGTGAAGGTGGCGTGAGCGTGAGCGACGTATCCAAGGTCATCGCGTCGTTGACGCGCGAGGTACCCGACTTCCCCGAGCCGGGGATCCAGTTCAAGGACCTGACGCCGGTGCTGGCCGACGGTGACGGGCTGGCCGCGGTGACCGACGCGCTGGCCGAGATCGCCGAGGGTGCTGACCTGGTGGCCGGCATCGACGCGCGGGGGTTCCTGCTCGGGGCCGCGGTGGCGACCAAACTGCGCACCGGCGTCCTGGCGATCCGCAAGGGTGGCAAGCTGCCGCCGCCGGTACACCGCGAGGAGTACACGCTGGAGTACGGCAGCGCGGTGCTGGAGATCCCCGCCGACGGCATCGACCTGGCCGGCCGCACGGTGGTGCTGCTCGACGACGTGCTCGCGACCGGCGGCACCATGGTGGCGGCGCACCGTCTGCTGGTGCAGAGCGGGGCGGTGGTGCCGAGGGCGGCGGTGGTGCTGGAGCTCGAGGCACTGGGCGGTCGCGACAAGGTGTCGCCGCTGCCGGTGACCAGCCTGCACGTGGTCTGACGTGACCGTCCACCGGGGGCGTCCGCGGGGGGATATTCTCGGTGGCGGACACTTGTTCACCGCAGCGACAGGAGGTGGCGTGCGTGGCCGATGATCCGGCAACGGTGGCAACACCGGCCGCCACGGTGCCTGACACCGAGCCCAGGGCGGAAACCCCCAAGACCACCAGCAGCGCGTCGCGCCGGGTGCGGGCCCGGCTGGCCCGCCGGATGACCGCGCAGCGCAGTGCCGTCAACCCGGTGCTCGAACCGCTGGTGGCGGTGCACCGCGAGATCTACCCCAAAGCGGACCTGACGCTCCTGCAGCGGGCCTACGCCGTGGCCGAGGAACGTCACGCCACCCAACTGCGCCGCTCCGGTGACCCATACATCACCCACCCGTTGGCCGTGGCCAACATCCTGGCCGAGCTGGGCATGGACACCACCACCCTGGTGGCGGCCCTGCTACACGACACGGTGGAGGACACCGGCTACACCCTGGAGGCGCTCACCGCCGAATTCGGGGACGAGGTGGGGCACCTGGTCGACGGCGTCACCAAGCTGGACCGCGTGGTGCTCGGCACCGCGGCCGAGGGCGAGACCATCCGCAAGATGATCATCGCGATGGCCCGCGATCCCCGGGTGCTGGTGATCAAGGTCGCCGACCGGCTGCACAACATGCGGACCATGCGCTTCCTGCCGCCGGAGAAGCAGGCCCGCAAGGCCCGCGAAACACTGGAAGTGATTGCGCCGCTGGCACATCGACTCGGCATGGCCACTGTGAAGTGGGAGCTCGAAGACCTGTCGTTTGCGATCCTGCACCCCAAGAAGTACGAGGAGATCGTCCGCCTGGTGGCCGACCGGGCCCCGTCCCGGGACACCTACCTGGCCAAGGTGCGTGCGGAAATCGTTGCGACGCTGAATGCTTCGCGCATCAACGCCACCGTCGAAGGGCGGCCCAAACACTACTGGTCGATCTATCAGAAGATGATCGTCAAGGGCCGCGACTTCGACGACATCCACGACCTGGTGGGCGTACGCATCCTGTGCGACGAGATCCGGGACTGTTATGCCGCCGTCGGTACGGTGCACTCGCTGTGGCAACCGATGGCCGGCCGGTTCAAGGACTACATCGCCCAGCCCCGGTTCGGGGTCTACCAGTCGCTGCACACCACGGTGATCGGCCCGGAGGGCAAGCCGCTGGAGGTGCAGATCCGCACGCGGGACATGCACCGCACCGCCGAGTACGGGATCGCCGCGCATTGGCGATACAAGGAGAGCAAGGGCCGGGTGCCGGCCAACCTGGCGGCCACCGAGATCGACGACATGGCCTGGATGCGGCAGCTGCTGGACTGGCAGCGGGAGGCCGCGGACCCGGGTGAGTTCCTGGAGTCGCTGCGCTACGACCTCGCGGTGCAGGAGATCTTCGTGTTCACCCCCAAGGGCGATGTGATCACGTTGCCGGCCGGCTCCACCCCCGTCGATTTCGCCTACGCCGTGCACACCGAGGTGGGACACCGCTGCATCGGGGCGCGCGTCAACGGCCGGCTGGTGGCGCTGGAACGCAAGCTGGAGAACGGCGAGGTGGTGGAGGTCTTCACCTCCAAGGCGCCCACCGCAGGCCCGTCCCGCGACTGGCAGACGTTCGTGGTGTCGCCGCGGGCCAAGGCCAAGATCCGGCAGTGGTTCGCCAAGGAACGCCGGGAGGAGGCACTGGAGTCCGGCAAGGACGCCATTGCCCGCGAGGTGCGCCGCGGCGGACTTCCTCTGCAGCGCTTGATGAATGCCGACTCCATGGGGTCGCTGGCCAGGGAGCTGCGGTACACCGACGTCTCGGCGCTGTACACCGCGGTGGGGGAGGGCCACACGTCGGCCCACCACGTGGTGCAGCGCCTGATCGCCACCCTGGGCGGTGCAGAGGATGCCGAGGACGAGATCGCCGAGCGGTCCACGCCCTCGAATGTGCCGATGCGCCAGCGCAGCAGCGACGACGTCGGCATTGCGGTACCCGGTGCCCCGGGGATCCTGAGCAAGCTCGCCAAGTGCTGCACCCCGGTGCCGGGCGACGCCATCATGGGCTTCGTCACCCGCGGCGGTGGAGTCAGTGTGCACCGCACGGACTGCACCAATGCCGAGTCGCTGCAGGCGCAGTCCGAGCGCATCATCGATGTCGAATGGGCACCGGGTCCCAGTTCGGTGTTCCTGGTGGCCATCCAGGTGGAAGCGCTGGACCGGCACCGGTTGCTGTCCGACGTCACGCGGGTGCTGGCCGACGAGAAGGTCAACATCCTGTCGGCATCGGTCACCACCTCCGATGACCGGGTGGCCATCAGCCGTTTCACCTTCGAGATGGGCGACCCCAAACACCTCGGGCACGTGCTCAACGTGGTGCGCAATGTGGAGGGTGTGTACGACGTCTACCGGGTGACGTCAGCCGCGTAACGGGCGATGCCCTGGTGTCCCACCGGCGTCAGCGCATACGTCCCACGGGCGACGCGTTCGAACCAGCCGTAGTAGTCCTTCTGCACGATCGCCGCGGCGTGGGGAACATCGGCGGCTGCGCGCATCTGGGCCAGCGTCATCGGACCCGGCGCCAGCAGCTCGGCGCACCGCAGCGCCTCCTGGCGGTAGGACGTCATCATCGGGACCCGGGTCGAGGATCCGCCGAGGTTGGGATCACCCACACGCCGGGCATGTTCGCCGAGCAGCCGGCCCACCTTGCGTGTGTTCTTGCGGGGGGCGTAGGGCGCCGGATCCAGCAGCACCTCGGCGCGTTGGCCGGTCACCACGATCAGGCCCAGGCCCAGCCGTCGGCACAGCGTGCGGATCTCCTTGCTCTGCTTGGGAATCCGGCCGATCGCCAGGTACACCGAATCGGTGAGGGCCAGCCGGTCCACCCCCTGCAGTAGCAGCCCGAGGTTGAAGGCGCGTTTGAGTTCGACGATCACCGGCGGCCCGTCGTCCCGCACCCCGACGACATCGCAGTGCGCCACTTCACCTTTGACCACGTAACCCTGGCTCTCCAGCAGAGCCTTGACCGGCGGATAGAGGTCGCTCTCGAGCGGCATGCCGTGCAGGCTAACGCACCGCCGGGCCCGGATGTGGGAGGCAGGCGCGCGGTCAGGACCCCAGGATGGCGATGGTGACCTGCGCCAGCACCCGCCTGCCGTGGGTGTCGATGGCGTCGACATCCACCACGTCCCGGTCGTGGCGCCGATAGCTGGCACCCAGCAGGCCGGCGGCGCGGCGCGCAGCGGTCGCGGGGGTGTAGGTGATGGAGCCGTCGCGGCTGACCCGGGCGCGGCCCTTGTCGGTGTGGACGAACTGCGGGGGAAACAGCAGGGGCCGGGAGCCGGTCAGGATCCCGGAGACGGTGCCGCTGTGGCGGTCGAGCGCCAGTCGGGTGACGGTGATTGGAACCCGCTCAATGGACACCCGCGTCGGTGTCATCATTAGCTGCGGATCGCCTGGCGGGCACGGCAGCGCAGCATTGTCATCGCCGGCGGCGGAACCGGCGGTCGGGGATCGGTGCACGTGGTGTGGGCGCAGCACGGTGTCCGACCCCGCCACAGCGGTGTGATCAGCCATCCGTCCCCCCCTCGTGGGTCGCGATGCGGCATCCCCCGTCAAACACCAGTGTGTTGAGGGTAAGGGGTCAAGGGTTAATCAGCAAGGATGGTTTGGGTCACCACCGGTTTGCTGGAACGTGAATATCCCGCTGCGGCCGAATGTGGCGCCTCAATCCAGACGGATCGATTCGACTGTGACCGGGCGCGCCGGCCTGCCGTCGAGGTTGCCGCCCGCGACGCCGCGTTCGGCGATCTCGTCCACCGTCGCGAGCCCGGTCTCGTCGACGGAGCCGAACACCGTGTAGCTGGGCGGCAGTCGGGAGTCCTGGTAGACGATGAAGAACTGGCTGCCGTTGGTGTCGGGTCCGGCGTTGGCCATCGCAAGTGTTCCGCGCGGGTACAACACCGCCCTGGACAGGTCGGGGTCATCCGGCGGGTACTGACTGGTGGGGTACTCGTTGGCGAATTCGTAACCCGGACCGCCTGTTCCGGTGCCGCTGGGGTCACCGCACTGCAGTACCGAGAGGGAGTTGTTGGCCGTCAACCGGTGGCACGGGGTGTCGTCGAAGTAGCCCTGCTGGGCCAGGCTGACGAAGCTGTTCACCGTGCACGGTGCGCGGCCGTTGTCCAGCTCCAGGCCGACCGCGCCGTCCGAGGTGGTCATGGTGGCCGTCACCGTGGCCGGCGCGGTGGGCACCGCTCCGCTGCGCGGGGGCTCGGCCGGTTTCGCGGCGGGCGCCGCGGTGGCGGGATAACTGCACGCGTTGCCCAGATCGGCGGGCGGGTCGAAGGCGGGCAGCGCTGCGGGCGGCGGGAGCGGGGTCAGCGGCGGGGGCGCGGCGCGGTCGTAGCGGTCCAGCTCGCTGTTGACCCACGTGAAGAACGACGACACCGCGACCACGGCCACCACCATGGTGACGATCAGCGAGTAGCCGATGATCAGCCCCGCGATCGCCAGGTTGCGCCCTTCCTGCGGGTTGGTGGCCGCGGAGCGTTTGATCTGCCACAGCGACAGGTGCCCGAACACCACCCCCAGCGGCGCGAACAGCACGGCGGAGATGATCGACGCGACGGCCAGCCCGTTGGTGGGACGGGCCGGCTCCGGCGCGGGTTGCGGTGGCCACGGCTGCGCCGGCCACTGCGGGGTGGGCGGCCCGTAGGGCGGCGGGACCGTCATGTGGTGATCAGTCCAGCGCGAGCGTCTTGATCATGACCTCCTGCGCAGGCGCGCCGTCCTGGCCGCCGCCCTGCACGCCTGCCTCGGCGATCTTGTCCAGCGTGGCCAGCCCGGTCTCGTCGATGGTGCCGAACACCGTGTACTGCGGCGGCAGCTGAGAGTCGGCGTAGACCAGGAAGAACTGGCTGCCGTTGGTACCCGGGCCGGCATTGGCCATGGCCAGCGTGCCGCGCGGATACAGGACCGGCTGCTGCAGCCCGGGGTCATTCTGCGGGTACTGGTCGGTGGGGTACTCGTTGGCGAACTCGTATCCCGGACCACCCATGCCGGTACCGGCGGGGTCGCCGCACTGCAGCACAGACAGCGACTCGGCGGTGGTGAGCCGGTGGCAGGTGGTGTCGTTGAAGTAGCCCTGCTGGGCCAGGCTGGCGAAGCTGTTGACGGTGCACGGCGACTTCGCGTTGTCGAGCTGCAGCCCGATGTTGCCCTGCGACGTGGTCATGCTGGCGCTGATCTGCGCCGGGTCGGTGGGCACCCGGCCCGCGCGCGGCGGGGTGTTCTGCTTGCTGGCAGCCTGCGCCGCCGGGTACTGGCAGTTGGCCCCGGTGCTGGCCAGCGGGGTGAACGGCGGCAGCTGGCCGTTGGCGGGCGGACTGACGGTGGGGCCCTCGTCGGACGCGGGCGCGCCCGGTTCGGTGGTGGCGGCCGACGCGGTGGTGCTGGAGCCGCCGGAATCCCGCTGCACGATCATGACGGTGGCCACCACCGCGGCGATGACGGCCACCGCGGCCACGGACCCGCCGATGATGCTCATGGTCCGGCGCTTCTTCGCCTGTTCTGCTTGCTGGCGCAGTTGTTCCTCCAGCTTGCGCTTGGCAACTTCTCGTCGTTGTTCGTTCGTCGGCACCGCCGATGTCCTCCGCTGAGTCGATGACACGTTGGCACCGAGTGTGCCAGCCCGCGCTGGGACAGGGGGCTGCGACCCGCATGAGAAACTGGTCGGCGTGCTGATCACGGGCTTCGCCACCGGTCCGGACTCCGTCAACTGCTACCTGGTGGCCGCGGCCCCGGGAGCGGCCGCGCTGGTGATCGACCCGGGCGACGAGGCAGTGCCGACGCTGGAGTACTACTTCGCGGTCAACGGCCTCACCCCGGCGGCGGTGCTGCTGACCCACGGCCACCCGGGCCATGCCGCGTCCGCCTTCGATCTGGGCGCCGCGTGGGGCATCCCCACCTATCTGCACCCGGGGGACCGGGCGCTGCTCGCCGAACTGGGCGCCGAAGCGCCGGAGCCCCTGCTGGAGGTCCACGGCGGCGACGAGCTGACGGTGGCCGATATCCTGGTCGGCGTCGAGCACACACCGGGACACACCCCCGGATCGGTGTCGTACCGGGTGACTGCGGACACCGACGACGGTCTGGTCCCCGTGGTGTTCACCGGAGACGCCCCGATCACCGGCAAGCTGCTGGCCCTGGACGACCACGCCGTGGTGTTCCCTGGCCACGGCTCGTCCACCACCATCGGCGCGGCGCGCCGCTACACCATGATGGAGAACTGACGGTCACGTGAGCGAGTTCAAGGCGCCCAAGGGCATTCCCGACTACCTGCCACCGGATTCGGCGCAGTTCGTCGCCGTGCGCGACGGCCTGCTCACGGCCGCGCGCCGCGCCGGGTACGGCGACATCGAGCTGCCGATCTTCGAGGAGACCGCGCTGTTCGCGCGAGGGGTGGGCGAGTCCACCGACGTGGTGTCCAAGGAGATGTACACCTTCGCCGACCGCGGTGAGCGGTCGGTGACGCTGCGGCCCGAGGGCACCGCCGGGGTGATGCGGGCGGTGATCGAACACGGCCTGGACCGAGGGGCATTGCCGGTGAAGGTCTGTTACGCGGGCCCCTTCTTCCGCTACGAACGCCCTCAGGCCGGGCGTTACCGTCAGCTGCAGCAGGTCGGGGTGGAGGCCATCGGCATCGACGACCCGGCGCTGGACGCCGAGGTGATCGCCGTGGCCGACGCCGGCTTCCGAGCGCTGGGGCTGACCGGTTTCCGCCTGGAGATCACCTCCCTCGGCGACGACACCTGCCGCCCGGCGTACCGGGAGCTGCTGCAGCAGTTCCTGTTCGCCCTGGATCTCGACGAGGCCACCCGGGCCCGCGCGCAGCTCAACCCGCTGCGGGTGCTCGACGACAAACGTCCCGAGGTGCGGGCCATGACCGCCGACGCCCCGGTGATGCTCGACCACCTCTCCGATGCGGCCAAGGCGCACTTCGAGACGGTGCTGGCGCACCTCGACCGGCTGGGGGTGCCGTACGTGGTGAATCCGCGGATGGTGCGCGGGCTGGACTACTACACCAAGACGACGTTCGAATTCGTGCACGACGGCCTGGGGGCCCAGTCCGGGATCGGCGGCGGCGGCCGCTACGACGGCCTGATGAGTCAGCTGGGCGGCCAGGATCTGTCCGGCATCGGCTTCGGCCTCGGTGTGGACCGGACCCTGCTGGCGCTGCGGGCCGAGGGCAAGACGGTGGGTGCGGCCAACCGCGTCGACGTGTTCTGCGTGCCGGTGGGCGAGCAGGCCAAGTTGGAGCTCGCTGTGCTGGCGGCGACGTTGCGCGGCGCCGGTGTCCGGGTGGACATGGCCTACGGCGACCGCAGCCTGAAAGCGGCGATGAAGGGCGCCGACCGCTCCGGTGCCACGCTGGCCCTGGTGGCCGGCGACCGCGACATCGAGGCGGGCACCGTCGGCGTCAAGAACCTGGGCACCGGTGAACAGGTGGATGTCGCGGCGGATGCCGTTGTCGCCGAGGTGCTGTCGCGCCTGTCCCGTTAGCCGCCGACGACGGCGTTGAGCACCTCGTCGGCATTGCTGATGCTGCCGATGAAGGGGTTGCCGCGCTTGAGCACATGCACGCCGCCGGGAGTGACGGCGACCAGCTTGGGCGAACTCGAGCCGAACTGCAGGCGCTTCTCGAAACGGATGCGGTCCAGCGGCAACAACGCACCGCCGGCGACGGTGAACAGGTTGAGCTTGCGGTCGAGCACGGCCACCGAGCGGCAGTTGCTCAGCGGCGCGGTGCGCCGGTTTCTGATCTTGCGGACCACGTAGTACGCCGGCCCGGCAACCGCCAGACCGACGATCAGGAAGAGCCCACCGAGCAGTCGCGACGGGGAGCCGGTGACCAGTGCCACGACTCCGAAACCGGCCACACACACCGCGATGACGCCGAGCACGAACGCGGCCGTGGCCAACCCCCCGGTGGCGCGGTCGATCACGTTGACCCGGCGGCCGTCGTCGGTCACCACCAGGCCGCCGGCGTCGAGCAGGACGCGTGGGGTGGCAGGCGCGGTCATGAGGTGCAGCCTGCCACCGCCGAGGACCGGCGCGGGTCGGATCGCCCACATGCCCGTGGCGGCGCGATGGGCTCCGGCCAGGTGTGACGTGTATGGCGCGTCGGTGATGTCGCCTGCGGGAACACCGTGGGCGTGGATGTCGAGGTCGTACTGGTGGTGGTGGGTGCTCTCGGGTGCGTGGTGGCGGTGCTGTCGGACAAGATGCGTAGTCTGCCCATTTCCGAGCCGTTGTTGGGGTTGGTGGCAGGAATCGTGGTCGGGCCCCATGTCCTGGGCGTGTTGTCGATGTCGACGATCGTCGACGGGCAGCCCACGTTGCACGAAGCAAGCAGAATCCTGCTCGCGATCTCGGTCATGGCGGTGGCTTTGCGGTACCCCTTCGACCAGGTCCGGCGCCACGGGCGGGCGCTGCTGATTCTTCTCGGAGGCGTGTTGCCGTTGATGGCGTTGGTGTCTGGCGGTCTGGGGTGGGCGGTGGTCGGCATGCCGCTGGCGGCCGCCGCACTGTTCGGCGCCGCGATCAGTCCCACCGACCCGGTGCTCGCGTCCAGCGTGGTGACCGGAAAGGCCGCCGAGCGCGACCTCCCGGCCCGCAGCCGCCAGCTGTTGTCTCTGGAATCAGGTTCCAACGACGGGTTGGCCTTGCCTCTGGTCTTGCTGGCGATGGTGTTGGCGGGTTCGCTGGGTGTGGGGGAGGCGCTGCTGGAGTCGGCGTGGCAGGTCGGTGGCGCCATCACGGTGGGAATCGTGGCCGGTTACCTGGGCGGCAGGGCGTTACGCCTGGGCGCCAGGCACGGGTCGACTTCGGGCGCGCCGGCGCTGTTCTTCACGGTGGTGCTCGCACTGGGGATTCTCGGCGCCGGTGGTCTGCTGGACGTGGACGGCATCCTGGCGGTGTTCGTCGGCGGCCTGGTGTTCAACATCGTCGGGACCGGGCGGGAACGCACCTCCGAGTTGTCGATCGACGAGGCAGTCAATCGCTTTGCGGTGCTACCGCTGTTCGTGCTTTTGGGGGCGGCGCTGCCGTGGGAGCAGTGGGCCGAATTGGGCTGGCGGGGAGCAGTATTGCTGGTCGCAGTGCTGCTCCTGCGGCGGCTCCCGATCGTCGTCGCGGCAAAGGGATTGCTGCAGTTGCGAACCCGGGACGCCATGTATTTGGGGTGGTTCGGCCCGGTGGGTGTCTCCGCGCTGTTCTATCTGACCCTGGAGGCCCAACGGCTGGGGGCCGACGCGCAGGTGCTCGCCGCCGGGTCCCTGGTACTCGCCGGCAGCACGGTTGCTTTCGGGATCACCGGTGTCTACGGCCGAGCGCTGTACCGACGGGCGGCAGAAGCCCAGTGACTGGCCACGCCGGCCACCGCTAGATGGCCATGGCGGCGCGGACGTCGTCCTCGGAGGCGGAGCCGCCGGTGCCGCTGGAGGTGACGCGGCCCGCCTCCAGGATGTAGTACGTCTGTGCGGATTCCAGCGCGAAGCCGATGTGCTGCTCCACCAGCAGCACGCCCAGGTTGCCCCGCTGCGTCAGCGCGGTGATGGTCTCCTCGATCTCGTGCACCACCGACGGTTGGATGCCCTCGGTGGGCTCGTCGAGGATGAGCGTCTTCGGTTCGGTGATCAGCGCCCGCGCGATGGCCAGCTGCTGGCGCTGACCGCCGGAGAGCAGTCCGGCCCGGCGGGTCAGCAGCTCCTTGAGGGCGGGGAACAGGTCCAGTTGCTCGTCGATCAGTTGCTTGCCGCGCGGGCGACCGTCGGCGACCACCTGCAGGTTCTCCATGGTCGTCAACTGCCCGAAGGATTGCTGGCCCTGCGGGACGTACGCCAGGCCGCGGGCCACCCGCGCCGAGGGCCGCAGTTTGGTGATGTCTTCGCCGTCGAACATGACCTTGCCGGCAGTGCACCTGAGCAGTCCTACCGCCGCGCGCAGCAGGGTGGTCTTGCCGGCCCCGTTGTGGCCCATCACTGCGGCCACGCCGTCCGAGGGCACCTCGACACTGGCGCCGTGGATGACTTCGGACCGGCCGTACCCGGTGCGCACATCGACCAGTTGCAGCGTCACGACGCCTCCGTCTCTTCGAGGCCGTCCGCGCCGGCGGCGGCCGTACCCAGGTAGACCTCCTGTAGACCTCCTGGACCTTGGGGTTGGCCTGGACCTCGGCCACCGTGCCTTCGGCGATCACCTGACCTCGGGCCAGCACCGTCACCGAGGTGGCGAACGCCCGCATGAAGTCCATGTCGTGTTCCACCACCACCACAGTGCGTTCGGCGCCGATGCGCCGCAACAGGTTTCCGGTTTCCTCACGTTCCTCGGCGCTCATGCCTGCCACCGGTTCGTCGAGCAGGAGCACGTCGGCGTTCTGCACCAACAGCATGCCGATCTCCAGCCATTGCTTCTGGCCGTGGGCCAGCACGCCTGCCGGCTTGTCCGCCAGATCGGCCAGCCCGGTGATCTCGAGGGCCTCCTCGATGGACGGCAACACCCCGGGCCGGCGCCTCAGCAGTGTCCACCACGAGCGGTCGGCGCCGGCGGCGATGTCGAGATTCTGCAGCACCGTGAGCTTTTCGAAGACGCTCGCGGTCTGGAACGTGCGTCCCACACCGCGCTTGGCGATCTGGTGCACCTTCTTGCCCAGCAGTTCGGTGCCGGACTTGCTCACCGACCCGGTGGCCGACACCAGGCCGGTGATGGCATCGATGACGGTGGTCTTGCCGGCACCGTTGGGGCCGATCAGGAATCGCAGATCGCCCTGCAGCAGCGTCAGGTCCACGTTCTGCACCGCTTTGAAGCCGTCGAAATCCACGGTCAGGCCGCGTACCTCGAGGTATTGGGTGCCCATGCCGACGTTGCCGCCGGCCTTCGGTTCGGGCAGTGCGGTGGTCATGACGGCGCTCCCACCTTCTCGTTCTCGGGCAGGGGATCCGGGTCGGGGTTCTGCTCGGCGGCCTTCTTGCGCCGCTTGAGAAACACCGCCAGTCCGGCGAAGCCGGCCGGGAAGAAGCCGACCACCAGGATGAACAGCGCGCCCTGTCCATAGGTCCACGCCGACGGGAACTGTTCGGAGAACAGGGTTTGTGCCCAGGCCACCCCGATGGCACCCAGCACCGGGCCCAGCAGGGTGGTCCGCCCGCCGATCGCCACGCCGATCAGGAACGCAATGGACGGCAG
The DNA here is from genome assembly GCF_010725885.1 of Mycolicibacterium tokaiense. NCBI lineage: Bacteria > Bacillati > Actinomycetota > Actinomycetes > Mycobacteriales > Mycobacteriaceae > Mycobacterium > Mycolicibacterium tokaiense. Next base: position 4,382,946 of record NZ_AP022600.1, read on the forward strand.
GATGCCCACCTGCGACGGGGCGATGAACCCGACGATCGGCGCGAACAGCGCACCGGCGATGCTGGCGAACAGGGCCGCGACCGTGTAGGCCACCACCTTGATATTGGCCGGGTCGTAGCCCAGGAAGCGGACCCGCTCCTCACCGTCACGCACGGCCACCAGCAGTTCGCCGTAGCGGCTCTGCATCAGTTGGCGGGCCACGGCGACCACCACCAGCAGCACGCCGGCGGCGATGAAGTAGAGCATCTGCCGGTTCAGCGGATCGTTGAGGTTGAATCCGAAGAACGTGCGGAACCGGTTGAGCCCGTTGGAGCCGCCGAGCCCGGTCTGCCCGATCAGCAGGATGGCCAGTGCTGCCGCCAGCGCCTGCGACAGGATGGCGAAGTACGCGCCCTTCACCCGGCGCTTGAACACACCGAAGCCGAGCGCCGCCGCGATACCCGCGGGGACGATGAGAATGGCCAACAATGTCACCAGGGGAGAGGCGAACGGCGCCCAGTAGCCGGGCAATTCCCGGGTGCCCTGGATCTGCATGAAGTCGGGCACGTCGTCGCCGAGCAGTTGGGCGTCGGCGATCTTGAGGTGCATGGCCATCATGTAGCCGCCGAGGCCGAAGAACACCCCCTGGCCCAGCACCAGCATGCCGCCGCGGCCCCACGCCAGCCCGATGCCCACGGCGACGATGGCGAAGCACAGGAACCGTCCCAGCAGACTGAGCCGGAAATCGGACAGGACCGCGGGCATCACTCCGAACAGCAGTACCGCCGCCACGCCGAAACCGGCCCAGGTCTGCCACCTACCGAGGACGCGCGTCATACGAGACTCCTTGTCCGAACGGTGAACAGGCCCTGCGGACGGACCTGCAGGAAGATCACGATGACCACGAACAGGATCACCTTGGCCAGCGAGGCAGTGGTGTTGTACTCGATGAACGAGTTCAGGAAACCGATGCCGAAGGCGGCGATGACGGTGCCCTTGATCTGGCCCAGCCCACCCACCACGACCACCAGGAAGGCGTCGATCAGGTAGCTCTGCCCGATGGTGGGGCTGGTGGATCCGATCATCGTCAGCGCCACCCCGGCCACCCCGGCCAGGCCGGAGCCGATGAAGAACGTGGTGATGTCGGTTTTGCGCGAGGAGATGCCGCTGGTCTCCGCCAGGTCGCGGTTCTGTACCACCGCCCGGATGCGTCGACCCATCGGGCTGACCTTCAAGACGACGGCCAGCACGGTCACGCACACCACGGCCAGCACCAGGATGAACAGGCGGGTCTTGGGCACCACCGCGCCCATGATGTCGAAGCCACCCGAAAGCCACTGCGGTGCAATGACGTTGACCGCCGGTGCGCCGAAGATGTCCCGCGCCACCTGCTGCAGGATCAGGCCGACGCCGAAGGTCACCAACAGGGTGTCCAACGGCCGGTCGTACATCCGCTGTATCAGTGTCACCTCCAGCAGCACGCCGAGTGCCCCGCCGATGACAAAGCCCACGATCAACGAGATGAACAGGGAGACACCGGCGTTGGAGACGATCTGCTGCACCACGAACGCGGTGTAGCAGCCTGCCATGATGAACTCACCGTGCGCCATGTTGATGACGCCCATCTGGCCGAAGGTCAACGACAATCCGAGAGCAGCCAGCAACAGGATCGAGCCGAGGCTCAATCCTGTTGCCAGCTGTCCGATCAGGACATCCATACTCTGTTGATTCCCCGTCGCTTCGCTGCCCGCGTACCTAGCCGGACAGCCCGGCGGCCCACGGGTAGGACTTCAGGAACGGATCCGGCTCGATGGGGCCGGGTGACTCCCAGACGGTGTAGATCAGGCCGTCGGGCCGGATCTCGCCGATGCGGGCGGTCTTGGTGATGTGGTGGTTCTCGCCGTCGATGGTGACCAGACCCTCGGGGGCGTCGAAAGTCACTCCGTCGGCGTTGTCCTGGATGGACTTGGTGTCGAAGGCGCCGGCCTTCTCGACGGTGTTCTTCCAGAGGTAGACCGAGGTGTAGGCCGCCTCCATGGGATCGGAGGTGGGCTTGTTGGCACCGTAGGCCGCCTTGTACGCGTCGACGAACGCCTTGTTCACCGGGGTGTCGATGGTCTGGTAGTAGTTCCAGGCGGTCAGCTGACCGGTGATGTTCTCCACCCCGATGCCGCCGACCTCTTCCTCGGCGATGGACACCGAGACCACCGGCATCTCCTGCGGGGTCAGGCCCACGTTCTTGTACTCGCGGAAGAACGCCACGTTCGAGTCGCCGTTGAGGGTGTTGAAGACCGCGTCGGCGTCGGCGGTACGGACCTTGTTGACGATGGTCGAGAAGTCCGTCGAGCCCAGCGGGGTGTAGTCCTCGCCCTTGATCTCGATGCCGTTGGCCTCGGCGTACGCCTTGATGATGCGGTTGGCGGTCTGCGGGAACACGTAGTCACTGCCCACCAGGTACAGGGACGTCACGCCCTGCTCCTTCAGGTAGTCCAACGCGGGCACGATCTGCTGGTTGGTGGTGGCACCGGTGTAGAAGATGTTGGGTGAGGACTCCAGGCCCTCGTACTGCACGGGGTAGTACAGCAGCGAGTTGGCGCTCTCGAACACCGGCAGCATGGCCTTGCGGCTGGAGGAGGTCCATCCGCCGAAGACCGCGGCCACACAGTCGCTGCTGATCAGCTTCTCGGCCTTCTCGGCGAACACCGTGGGCTCGGAGGCGCCGTCTTCCCCGATGAGTTCGATCTGCTTGTCCAGCACACCGCCGTCGGCGTTGATCTCGTCGACGGCGAGCTTGATCGCGTCACGCACGGTGACCTCGGAGATGGCCATGGTGCCCGACAGCGAGTTCAGCGATCCGACCTTGATGGTCGGGCTCTCGGTGTCGACGCACGAGGCCGCCTCGGCGGCAGTTCCGGTGTCACTGGCTTTGCTGCCGCAGCCGACCAGTACCAGGCTGGTGGCGAACAGGACGCCGCCGGCTGCCACAGCCGACCGTTTCAGCGATGAGCGCTGGGGACGCACAGATCTGCGCATCGAGAGCCTTTCATGAAGAGTGAACACGGCTCGCAACCAGAAAAATCCTCGTGAAAAGGCCTGTCGCGGTCCGCCTGACACCCCCCGCGGGTGCCGAAAAGGAAACTAGGGCCGTTATGTTTCTGGGAAATATCTGTGTGTCACGAACGCATTAACCTGGTGGCCACGTGGTGTTGACCTGATGTTCGACAGCATGGCTATCGGCTTAGCTGGTTGCTGGGTCGGCGCCGCACCGAGGCGGTGTAACGATCGGGTAGCGTCGGCAGATATGACCAACATGCGAAAAGGGACAGTCACAGTTGGTGCGGCAGTGGTTCTCGCTGCCGCGGGTATCGCCGGTGCCGGGTTTGCGGGCGCCGAGCCTGAGTCGGCCGGACAGCAGGTGCGCTACACGCTGGTCTCGGCCGCCCCCTACGAGTTCGACCTGTTCTATCTGACCTCGCAGCCGCCCAGCATGGCGGCCTTCAATGCCGACGCCTATGCCTATGCCAAGCGCGAGACGGTGAACCTGGCCCCGGGCGTGCCGTGGGTGTTCGAGACCACGATGGCGGATCCGCAGTGGGCCATCCTCCAGGTCGGCAGCACCACCCACGGTGGCCGCGCGGCTCCGAATGTGCACTGCGACATCGCCGTTGACGGCGTGGTCCAGACCGCCCACGACGATCCCTACAACGTGCGGTGCCAGCTCTCGCAGTGGTGATCAGCCGCAGGCGTTGACACCTGGGTCGAACGTATGTTCGCATTGGCCGATGCGATGGTCGGCCCAGGGTGTCAACGTCGATGACGGTGCGTTGCCCGGTCTGCAGCGCATCGGCTTCGTCCGCAGCGTGCGGACACCGCAGTTCGACGGCATCACCTTCCACGAGGTGCTCTGCAAGTCGGCGCTGAACAAGGTCCCCGCCGAATCTCAGCTGCCCTTCACCTACACCGTCAACGGCTACCGCGGCTGCTCGCATGCCTGCCGCTACTGCTTCGCCCGGCCCACCCACGAGTATCTGGATCTGGACTGCGGCGACGATTTCGATTCGCAGGTGGTCGTCAAGACCAACGTCGTCGACGTGCTACGTCGCGAACTCAGTCGGCCGAGCTGGCGCCGCGAGGCGGTGGCCCTGGGTACCAACACCGATCCCTATCAGCGGGCCGAGGGGCGCTACGCGCTGATGCCCGGCATCATCGGCGCACTCACCGACTTCGGCACGCCGTTTTCCATCCTGACCAAGGGCACCCTGCTGCGCCGCGATCTGCCGCTGATCACCGAGGCTGCCACCCGGGTGCCGGTGTCGGTGTCGGTGTCCCTGGCAATCGGCGACCCCGAACTGCACCGGCAGGTGGAGCCGGGCACGCCCACGCCGCAGGCGCGTCTGCAGCTGATCTCTGCGATCCGCGAGGCGGGGCTGGACTGCCACGTGATGGTGGCCCCGGTGCTCCCGCATCTCACGGATTCCGTCGACCATCTCGACATCCTGCTCGGTCAGATCGCCGAGGCGGGTGCCACCGGGGTGACGGTGTTCGGGCTGCATCTGCGCGGCTCGACGCGGGGCTGGTTCATGTCGTGGCTGGCCGACCACCACCCCGAACTGGTGGCGCCGTACCGCAGGCTCTACCGCCAGGGGGCCTACCTGCCCGAGGAGTACCGCGACAGGCTGCGCCGACGGGCGGCACCGCTGGTGGCCAAGTACGGACTCACCGGCCGGGGCAACCAGTTTTCGCGGGTGCCGCGGCCACCGGCGGCGCCGGTGGCCGAACCGGTGCAGGCCACCCTGTTCTGAGGTGGGTTGTCAGCGGCGCGGGTGGTGCACAATCGCTCCGGAGAACTCCGCGATGGAACCGCCCGCGGCGATCTTCTCGCGCGCGGGGACCTCGGCCTGCTCCTTGCCCCGCAGCAGCGCGCCCAAACCCACGGCCTCCTCGGGCAGCAGGAACGCCACACCGTCGGAGTCGCCGAACACCAGGTCGCCCGGTCGCACCACGGCGCCGCCGATGCTGACCGGAACGTTGATGGCGCCTTCGATCGCCCCGATCCGCGTGGTCAGCGGGCTGTACCCACGGGAGAACACCGGGAAGTCGTAGGCCTGGGTCTCGTCGTGATCGTTGATGGAGCCGTCGATCACCGCACCGGCCGCCCCGCGGGCCTTGGCGGTGAACGACACCAGTCCGCCGAAGCAGGAACGGCTGTGATCGCCGGACTGGTCGACCACCAACACATCTCCGGGCCGCAGGTGATCGACCGCCAGATGCACCGCGGTGGAGTCCAGGTGCGGAATCCGCACGGTGACAGCGGTTCCCAACACCTTGACGGGGCGGCGGTTGGGGGACAGGCCGATGGCGAACCCGTGGTCGCGCAGATGCCCGAGGGTGGAGACGCATACGTCGCGCAGTTCGTCGAGCAGTGCGGGATCGACCTGCTCGGGCATGTCATTCATGGTGAACACGGGTGTTGTGCCTTTCTGGTTACTGTGCGCCCGACATCGAGGGCAGGAACGTGACGATGGAGGGGAAAGCGATGAGCAGCGCGACGACCACCAGGTCGGCGACGATGAACGGAGCGATGCCGCGGAACACCCGCCCCAAACCGGCTTCGCGGACGGCGCCGGAGTAGACGAACGCGTTCATGCCGACGGGCGGGGTGACCAGGGCCATCTCGGCGACCTTCACGATGAGCACACCGAGCCAGATCCCGTCGAAGCCGTAACCGATCAGAATCGGATGCAACAGCGGCGCGGCGATCAGGATCATTGAGATGCCGTCGAGGAACATCCCGAGTGGTAGCAGGGCTGCCAGGCACAGCACCAACACCAGGTACGGCGGCAGGTCCGCCCCCGTCACCGCGCTCACCAGGGACGTGCTCGCCCCGCTGAGCGCCAGCACGTAGGTGAACACCCCGGCACCCACCATCAACAGGAAGGTCATGGCGGTCAGCCCGACTGCCTCCTGCAGTGACCCGCCGATCTCCCGCAGCCACGCCGGAGGCCGGTTGCGCAGCAGCAGCGCCAGCAGCGCCGCCAGTGCCCCGAAGGAGGCGGCTTCTGTCGGGGTGGCGATACCGAAGTAGATGGTGCCGATGGACACCGCGAAAATCACTACGAGATAGAGAAACCCGATGATGTCGAGGCGTGGCGGGTGCTCCGGGGTCGCCGGTTGATCGACGGCCGCGGAGATGTCGGCCGACGGCGTGCGACGACGCTGCCAGATCACCAACAACACGATGGTGAGTGCGTAGAGGGCGATGGTGAGCAGTCCCGGCCCGATCCCTGCGATCAGCAGTTGCCCGATGCTCTCCTCGGTGACCACGCCGTAGAGCACGAGCACGATCGACGGAGGGATCAGCACTCCTAGCGTGCCGCCCGCGCACACCACACCGGCAGCCAGTCGGATGCCGTACCCGGCACGCACGATCGCGTCGGTGGACACCCGGGCCATGGTGGCAACGGTGGCCACACTCGAACCGGTCACCGCAGCGAACAAGCCGGACCCGGCCAGGGAGGCCAGCGCCGGACCGCCGGGCATGCGTCGCATCGCCGCCGAGGCGAGGTCGAAGCCGGCCTGGGCCAGCCCGGCGCGCACGGCGAACACGCCCATCACGATGAACAGCGGAATGATCGTCAGCGAGTAGTCGGCAGCCGTCGAAAACGGTTGATTGGCAACGGTACTGAGGCCGGCACCGGTGCCACGCAGCATCAGCACGCCGACGAAGGCGGCAGCCATCAGCGACAACGCGACGTGCAGGCGGATGGCCAGTAGCGCGAAGAACAGCAGCAGCACGATGATGAGCACAACGGCGGTGGTGGCGGTCATCGCTGAGCTCCGTTCGCCTCGGACCGCAGTGCCCTGAACGTCAGCAACTCTTTCCACACCGCGACCACGAAGAACGCGACGAAGGACAGGAAGAGCACCACCTTGGCGGGCCAGGTGGGCAACCGCAGGATGTCGTTGGTGGTCTCGCCGCGCTCCAGGGCGCTCACCAGGACTTCGCCGAGCCCCCAGATGATCAGCACTCCGAGTGCGACCAGCAACGCCGCGCGCAGCACGGACAGGACGAGCCTCGCCGTGGGCCCGAAGCGGGTCTCGACGAGCTCGACGGTGACATGGTTGCCGTTGACCTCGGCCGCCGCCAGTCCCAGAAAGGCGATGGCCACCAGCAGCATGGTGGAGATGTCCACCGTGCCGACGATCGAGCGTCCGCCGGCGTTGCGGCCCACCACGTCGGCGATGGTCAACGCGATGAGGGCGAGCAGCAGCAGGCCGGCCACCACGCTGAGGGCGTGCACCGCCAGCGTCAGCGGTCTCGGCAGCTCGACCTCGGAGGCGGGGGAATCCGGAAGCGCCATCAGATCTTTCCTTCTAGACAGGCGATGAACGGATCGGCGTAGTCGGAGGTCGACGACTCCTCGGCGATGATGCGCCGGTAGTCGTCGAGCACACCCTGCGCGTCGTAGCCGCGTTCGGCGTAGCGGTCCACCCAACCCTGGGCGATGTCGGCGCGTTCCTTCCACGCCTCGACATCCGGCGCGGGCATGGTGGACAGCTGCGCGTTGGTCTCCCTGAGCTCGGTGCAGGCCGTCTGCGCTGCCGCGCCCATCTCCTCCAGTCCGTAGCCGATGCCGTTGGCCGATGCCTCGGCGATGGCGTCCTGGTACTCCTGGGGCATGGACGCCAACAGCTCGGCGTTGATCACCACGATCGACGACGAGTACGTGCCGATGCCGGGATCGATCAGGTACGGCGTGGTGGTCGACAACCCGAAGGTGGGCAGGTTCGCGATCGCCAGGGCGGTATAACCGTCGACGACTCCGCGCTCCATGGACTCGTAGATGTCGGTGGCGGTCATCGCCACCGGGTTGGCGCCCACGGCCAGCAGAGCCTCGGAGGTGAGTCCACCCGAACGGATGCTGAGCCCGGCCAGATCCTGCGGCCGCGCAGCCGGCTGCTTCAACCCGACGAGATTGATCCCGAGCGGCAGCGGGAACAGCAGGCGCACCCCCTGGCGATCGAAATCGTCACGGTAGGTGTCGTTCTCGTTGTACAGCCGCTCGATGGCCGTCATCTGCACTTCGGGGTTGTTGGTCTCGAAGGGCAGCTCGATGACGGTGAACATCGACAGATCGGAGGCGGCGTAGATGGAGCCGACCTGCGCCAGGTCTGCGCGTCCGTCCAAGGTGGCCTGCACCGACTCGTCGGCTCCCACCAGGCTCTGGGAGTAGTGGAACTGCACCCGGACCCCACCGTCGGTGAGTTCTTCGACCTCCTGCGCCCACCGCTGCGCGGTCAGGGACTGATCCGAGGTCTGTGAGGAATAGGTGGTGTAGTGCAGCACGTACTCGCCGTCCTGGGCCACCGCGCAGGCGGTCAAGGCGCTTGCGGACAGGGCCACCATCGCGGCGGCGGCTCCTCGGTGAAGGCGCCCGGCCATGTCAGGCCCCGGGCGTGACGCGGTAACGGCGCAGCGTCAGCGCCGGGTTGACAGCGCGGACCGCCGCGAGTCGTTCACGCTCGAGGCGGGCGATGCCGATGCCCTGGGCCTCTCCCAGCGCTGCCAGCGGAATGCCCATCGGGTCGAGAATGACGCTGTTGCCCGAACCGGCCGGGGCGATCTGGTCGGCGGCCAGCACATAGACGGTGTTCTCGATGGCACGGGCCCGCAACAGCGTGTTCCAGTGGTATTCCTTCAGCGGGCCGGGCACCCACTCCGCCGGCAGGGCGATGACGTCCGCGCCCGCATCGACCAGGGTGCGCGACGTCTCGGGGAAGCGGAGGTCGTAGCAGGTCTGCATGCCGATGGTGAAACCGTTGAGCTGCAACAGTTCCGGTGTGGACGGGTCTGCGGCGATCACCCGGTCCGACTCTTTGTACCCGAAGGCGTCGTAGAGGTGGACCTTGCGGTAGACGGCGGCGATCGTGCCGTCCTGGATACCGACCAGCGTGTTGTGGATCCGGCCGTCGGCGGCGGACTCGTTGACGCCCGCGATGACCGTCACCTTCGACTCGGTGGCCGCGTCGACGAGGCGGGTGACCGACGGGCCGTTCAGGGGTTCGGCGGTCTCGACGAAGCGGTCATCCATGCTGGGCACGGTGAAGACCGAGTATTCGGGAAGGACCACGAGTTCGGCACCGCGTTCTGCGGCATCCCGTATGAGACCGACCATGACATCGAGGTTGGCGGCCTTGTCCTCGGTGGGGGCGAACTGTGCGATCGCGGCAGTCAGGGTCATCGGGTGCTCCTCACATCGTTCTGGATTTCGCGAAGGTTCTGCATGGTCGAGGTGAAGCCCGCCAGCATCGCGCCGTACTGCATGGACGCGACGATGGTGTGCGCGCCCTCTTCGAGGGCCAGGCGCTGCTCGGCCGCGCTCCAGGCGGGTAGCACCCACGGCTTGCCGGCGGCGTTGGCGACCCGGGCGAGCGCACGGATGTCGGCCAGGTCCGCCTCGGTGACGGCGTAGGCGCCACGGTCGCGCCGCAGCGAAAGGTCGCTGGGGCCGATGAAGATGCCGTCCACCACCGGGAGGTCCACGATGGCGGAGATCTCGTCGTAGGCGGAGGCGTCTTCGATCATGGCGTAGCAGTGGGTGTTCCGGTCCTGGGCGGCCACCCAGTCGTCGGTGAAGCCGCGGTAGTCCGAGGTGCGGCCGCCGGCGAAGGAGCGGTCACCCAGCGGGGGGAACTTGGCGAACCCGCAGATCTCGCGGGCGTGCGCGGCCGAGGTGATGTGCGGGATCGCCACGGCATCGGCACCGAAATCGAGGGCCTGCTGAATGGGCCCGCGCTCGGGTCCCAGCACCTTGGCGATCACCCGCATGCCCTTGGCGCGGATGAACGGGATCAGCCAGTCCAGCGTGCGCAGGTCGAAGAGCCCGTGCTCGATGTCGAGGACCACGGCGTCGTAACCGGCCAACTTCCCCATTTCGACGGCGGCGATCGACGGTTCGGTGAGCCAGATCGACAGGGCGGGCTCGCGTACATCAGGTGTCTGTGGTGCTGCCAACGGGGGACCTTTCGTCGTGGCCGAAAACACACTGTGCGGACTTCATGTATACACGGAGTGTCCGTTGAGTGTAAATGGTTGAATGAGAGTGTGCCGAGTTTGGAATCCACCTCCGACGCCACCTTGCGGGGCTCCGCGGGCAAGCGGGCCTACGAATGGATCCGCGATGCCATCCTCGCGGGGGAGTTCGCCGAGGGCGAGTTCGTCGACGAGGTGGTGCTCGCGGCCCGGGTCGGCACCTCCCGCACGCCGGTGCGCGAGGCGCTGCAGCGCCTGCAGGTCGAGCGGTATGTGGACCTCGTCCCGCGACGCGGAGCCCAAGTGCGTGTGGTCACGGCCGTGGAGATGCGTGAGATCTACCAGGCGCGGTTTGTGCTGGAGTCCGACGCGTTGCGGACCATCTGCACCCGCCGCGCGGGAGTTCCCGACGCGGCCCGGGAGTTGGTCTTACAGATGGAGCAGGCCGGCAGCGCGCGCGACTGGAACCGATTCGCCCAACTCGACCAGCTGTTCCACTCCGAGATCGTCCGGCATCAGCGCAACGCGGTGATCGCTGATCTGTACGACTCGCTGCAACCGCGGCAGGTTCGGCTGGGCACCCGTACCCTCACCGAGGCGCCGGCCCGGCTGCTCACCATCGAGTCCGAGCATCGAGACCTGTTGGCGGCCATCGACAACCACGATGCCGAGGGCAGTGTCGACGTGCTCCGGCGGCACCTGCGCGAAATCCCGGAGCTGGTGAACGCGTTCTCGCGCTAATCCTGCTGCGCGGTCTCGAATTTCATGACATCCATGTTCCAGTACCCGCGCATGTTGGCGATCTTTCCTGCGCCGTCGACGCGGTAGGTGAACACTCCGCGCACCTCGCTGGTCAAACCGCCCTCGAACTCACTGCGCAGCACCAGGATGTGGGCGATCTCGTCGGGCGAACTCGACGGAAACGTCTCCTCGCAGGTGATCCGCAGGTTGTTCTGGGCGATGTTGGTGTCGTAGAAGGCCGAGACGGCCTCCTTGCCCCGTACGCCGGTGCCGTCGGGGTTGGTGATGGCCTGCCCGATCGGGTCCTCGATCACCACGTCCTCGGCCATCAACGCCAGCCAGGCATGCTTGTCGTGGGCCTGAACGGCCTTCCACGAACTCTGCGATGCGGCCAGGGCGGGTGCGACGTCGGTGGTGGGCTGGCTCATCGGTTCACATTAACGCCTGCCCGTACTCCGCGGACGGACTATCGAGATCGCATACCGACGGCACCAAGTCCGAACATTCCTCTCCGCGGAGCATCCGTGTGAGCAGGCGACTGTCCCAATAATCCCGCCAGCTCACGATCAGGCCACCGCGGACCTGGAACACGCCCATCACCGGCAGATGGTGTTCCCCGCCGTCGGCGGCGGTCAGGATGTCCACCCGTTCGGTCAGCACGGTGTCTCCTGCCTCGAAACAGTGCACCAGTCGGTATTGGTACCGGCCGGGGAAGCTGTCGAACTGTGCGGCGAGGGCGGATCTGATGGCCGCATGACCCACCGATGCCCGGGTCCCGACGTTGTGATAACTGGCGTCCGGACTGAAATGTCGCAGCAGCGTGTCGAGGTCGCGGGTGGCGGTGTCGGTGCAGAACACACGAACCCTGTCCCCCGGAGTCATCGAGCTCCGATTAGTGACTTGGCGATAGTGTTCTTCAGTATTTCGCTCGACCCGCCGGCGATCTCGTAGGTTTTGGCGTCTCTGAGATACCTCCCGAACGGCGAGGACGTGCGGGTGCCGTGGGCACCGCACACCTGCACGGCCATCTCTGCCACCTCCGTTGCCACCGAAGAGGCAAAAAGCTTTGCTTCCGAACTGCTGCGGGCGATGTCGCGTCCTGCGTCCAGGTCACACGCGGCCTGGTGGGTCAGCAGTCTGGCTGCGTCGATCCGTGCTGCTGCCTCGGCGAAGTACCACTGGATGCCTTGAAAATCTATGACCCTGGACGAGAAGGCCGAACGACCGATCGCGTACTGAAGTGCGGCGTCGAATGCAGCACGCGCGATACCGAGAGAAATACCCGCTGCCAGCACCCGCGAGTTCGCCAGGGTGACCATTGCCTGCTTGAGGCCGCGCCCTTCCTCGCCGATCAGGGCGTCCGGCGGCAGCAGACAGTCCAGGTGCAGATCGACGTGTGGTCCGTTACGCAGGCCGAAGGTCTGGGCTTCGGCCGTCTCCTCGGTATGCAGGCCGGTGGTCTCTCGCGGCACCGCAAAAACCGACACCCCTGCATCGGTCTCCGCGAGCACCACGAACAGGTCAGCGGCCGATCCAGAGGTGATGAATGCCTTCTGGCCCCGGACGTGCCAGCTCCCGTTCGCCTGTCGAGCGGCTTTGGTATCCAGGGAACGAATGTCACTGCCGTGGGCACGCTCGGTCAGCGCATAGGCCGCACGCATGCCGTCCCGGTAGCGCGGGAGCAACCTCTGGCGCAGTGACGCCGAACCGAAAGCATCAATCAGTTTCTGGCTCTGAAAAATGGTGATCAGGGAGATGCCCACGATCGCGCTGCCCACCGACAGCTCCTCGAAGACGGTCAGCAGACGGGACATCGAGCTCGCACCCCCGCCCACGTCGTGTGGCAGGGTGAGGGAATTCCACCCGCGGGCGGCCGTCATCGCGATGATCTCGTCGGGGTAGCGGTCGTCGCGGTCCAGTTCCTCGGCGCGCGGGTCCACCTCCGCTGCCACGAACTGCCGCAGCTGGTCGGTCAGGTTGGCGTCCTCGAGACTGCGCCAGCGTCGTGTATCGATGTGCATCGAAGCTCCTGTCATTGCTGTCATTCCGCACTTCTCAGATCGACGTCGCGGGTCTCCGGACCCCAGGCGGCACCGACCAGTGTCAGCAGCCCGGCGAGAATGAGAAAGACCACCGGGTGAACTCGTAGGGCATCACATTGTCGAGGTAGAGCATGTGAAAGGCGTACAACGACGGAATGACTCCGGCCAACGCATAACCGGTGCCGTAACCGGCGGCACGAACCCCGACGGCAAACCGTTCGATGATGTAGGTGCTGGCAATACCAAAGGGCGACATCGCAATGACCAGTGCGACCGTGTAGTAGGTCATGATGAGCCACAGCGACTCGCCGCTCTGAACGGCGCGGACCATCAGGTAGAAGGCCGGTACCGCGATCACAAGGTCCAGCACGCCTGCAATCATCAGCGCGCGTCTGCGCCCGATCCGTTGCCCGGTGATGCCGTAGACCATGTAACCGGCGGCCAGGGCGATGTTTGCCACGAGTAGCCCGTAAATGACCTGCTGACTCGGCAATTCGAAGAAAGTCTGCAGAAGCGGGGGTGTGGCCGAGACCAGGGCGGCCGAACCCCACCACATGCCCATCGTCACCACGATGACCTGGGCGAGTTTGCGTCCGTTCACGCCCCGGAACAGGGTCCGCAGGCTGCCCTCCCGGGTGGACTGCGCGTTCTCGCGCTTGGCTTTGAGCCATGCTTCCGACTCGGGGACCCTGGCGAATTGGAAGAACAGGATTATCCCCAGCACACCGCCCAGGATGAACGGTACTCGCCAACCCCACTGCAGATACGCCTCGTCACCGACAGAAGTGAGCATCAGCAGGGTGGCCACCGAAATGGCGATGAACCCCCACGGGTAGGCGGAGCCGATCAGGGCGCCCACGAAGCCACGGCGTGCCGGCGGTGCCTGTTCCATGGCAAGCGGATTCGCGCCGGCGTACTCGCCGCCCATGAACACCCCTCCGATGAACCGCAGGAGGATCAGCAGTCCGATCGCCCAGTATCCGAGGACGTCGTAGCCAGGTAATGCCGCCATCGCCAGCGTGCATACGGTGAACCCCGCGACGGCAATCAACGTGCTCTTTCGCCTGCCCATGGAGTCCGCCAGTCCGCCGAACATGATGGAGCCCAGCGGTCTACCCAGCAGGGTGGCGATCAGGGTCAGGTAGAACAGCGTGGTCTTGGTGGCCGGGGGCAGGTCGGCTGGCTGGAAGTAGAGGATGGCCGGAGCCAGTGCCACTACGGGTAGGTAGATGTCGTAGTAATCGACAAAAAACCCGAAAAATGCTGCTCGGGTTGTCTTTCGAGAAGTTGCCTTGTCGACTGTCCCGGGTGCTTTGTCATCCCCGGGCTGGCCGGCGTCAACGGTGGCGCCTTGGGTCATGTCCTGGATCCTTCCTTGCTGCCGACGGTCGGGGCTGTGGTGTACAGGGAGCGGAGCTCGATCCCGGCGGTGCGCCGGTCCCAGGCGCCGGCGGTACCGGATTCTCGCAGGGCGGCTTTGATCACCTTCTTGGTAATCGTGCGGGGAAGCTGCTCGAGCAACTCGATGTAGCGCGGAACCATGTGATGGGGAAGCGAATCGGCGCAGTGTCGGATGACGTCCACCGGATCGACCTGGGCTCCCGGTGCCGCAACGATGCAGACCTTGATGTCGTCATCGCCGTCGAAGTCCGACGCGACGGCCACAGCCGCACATTCGGCGACCGCCTCTATCTCGTAGATGGCGCTCTCGATGTCGTAGGTCGAGATGTTCTCGGCGCGTCGCCGGATACGGTCTCCGACCCGGTCGGTGAAGTAGACATAACCGTCGCAGTCCATCCAGCCAAGATCTCCGGTGTGGAAGAAGAAGTTCCGCCACGCGGTCAAGGTTTTCTCGGGTTGTCCCTCATACCCCTGCATCATGGTGAACGGCAGCAGTGGTCGGACCTGGAGTTCACCCACCTCACCCGCAGGGACGGGTTCATCGGTGTCGGGATCGGCAATACGCAGGTCGAAGTACTCTGTCAGTACCTTGCCACAAGAACCTGGACGAAGTGGCTCATCCAAAGGGCGCCAGGTCGGCAGGCACACCTCGGTCATGCCCCACAATTCCACGGCTTTGAGATCAAAACGCCGTTCGAAGTCCAGGGCGATCTTCTTCGGCATCGGGGCAGCCATGATTCGGCTGACGGGATTGTCCGCGTCATCGGATCGTTCCGGAGTGTTGTGGATCATCTCCAACATCGGGCCGTGCCCGAACCCGATGGTGGCGTTGTGCCTGCGGATGTTGTCCAGCCACTGGACCGGGTCGAACTGCCGCTCGAGCACAACATGTGCGCCGACTGTCATGGCCGCAAACACGACCATGAACTTGCCTGCCGTGTGGTGCATCGGGTGGATGCAGTAAAAGATGTCGGCATCTGTCATCCGCACTCCGTGCGCGGACGTGTCGGCGATCAACCGGAGCTGGCGGTGTGGCATCAGCACGCCCTTGGCTGGACCGGTTGTGCCGGAGGTGAATACGATCGAGCCAGTGGATCGATGGTCGTAGGAGTCCGGCAACACTACGGTGTCGGCACCGCTGCGGTCATCGAATCTGGCGATCCGGTGGACGGCCTCGACGTCGCCGGGTGGCTGCTGGCCGATCAGGAGGACAGTGATGACCTCGGTACCGTGGATGCCTTGAGCAATTACCTCGTTCCACTGATCGGTGACCAGCACGCGGGCCTTACTGACCGCGACGGCATGCTGCAGTGGCCTGCCGCGCAATGCCGGGTTGATCCACACCTCGGTCGCACCCAGTAGATTGGCCCCGAACCAGGCGTGAATTGCCTCCAGCGAGTTCGCGGCCATGATCAGAACGCGGTCCCCGGCTTTCACGCCTTGGTGCGCCATATCTGCTGCTGCGCAACAGGAATGGTGATAAACCTCGGCGAACGTCTCGACGCCGCCGTCGGACATCGACAGGTAGGGCTTGTCCCCGTGAGTGACGCTACGCAGGCGGAGGGTTTCGGGGAGGGTCAGACCGTGCATGGCTGCTCCTGTCGGTCGGAGAGTGGCGAACCGAGGAATGAACGCTCACAACATGTCTCAGTAAACATAGAAACCCTGCCCGCTCTTGCGCCCCAGATGGCCGGACGCCACCATGTCGTCCAACAGAGCGGGTGGCCTGGGTGTACCGACCGGGTCGGCCCGGTGCAGCACGCCGGCGATGTTGCGTAGAGTGTCGATCCCCATGAAGTCGGCGAGCTGCAGAGGTCCGAGCGGATTTCCGACAGCGCCCCGGATCAAAATGTCGATCTCCGATGCCGAGGCGCCGGTCTCCTGGTGCAGGCGCACCGCGGCCACTACATACGGTATTACCAACGCGTTGACGATGAACCCCGGCCGATCCGGGGCCGCCACGGTGGTCTTGCCCAACGGACCCTCGATCAGTGCCGCAACGCTGCGTACCACCGCGTCGGCGGTGTCTGCGGAGGGGATCAGCTCCACAACGGGCATTGCTGGGACGGGATAGAAAACGTGCATCCCGAGGAAACGGTCCGGTCGATCCGTAGCGGCGGCAAGATCCGCGATGGGCAGGGCCGACGTGGTAGTGGCGATGATGGTGGCGTCGTCGCATCCGGCAATGCCGCCCAGCACCGCGATCTTGGTGTCGCGGTCCTCGGGGGTGGCCTCGACGATCAGGTCGGCTGCCCCCGCTTGGGCGAGGGTGGCCACGCAGCTGACCTCCCGGTCAATGGCTTTGGAGTGAAGCCAGCCCTGAATTCGTTCGCGAGCGCGGGCACGGGCGTAGCCGTCCGGGTCGACCACGACCACCTCGACACCGCCTCGTGCGCAGGCTTGAGCCAGGCCGGAGCCGATCTGGCCGGCTCCGATGACGATGACCCGGCGAATTTCGGCTTCGGTGCCGGGATTGAGTGCGCTCATCGAGCTGCAGTGCCTTCTGCCGCCGGATCGGCGACGAAGGACAGATCGAGTCGTTGTAATCCGCGGACACCATAGAGCGGAACATGGTCGTTGCGGAAGCGATCAGCCAGTCGCAGGTTCGGCAAGCGGCGAAGCAGGGTCTCGAAGGCGAGTTGGGACTCCAAACGCGCCAACGATTGTCCTACGCAGGCGTGAATACCGCGGCCGAAAGCCAGATGAGGGTTCTCGGTGAGATTGCGGTCGAGGTCGAAGCTGTTGTCGTAGCGTGATTCATCGCGGTTGGCAGATCCGAACATGACCATCAGCCGGGCACCCTCTGGAATGATCTGCCCTTCCAACTCGATTTCGCGGGTGGCGGTCCGGTAGAGCCCCTGCAGCGGGCTTTCCAAACGGATGGCCTCTTCGATAAAAGCGGCAATGCGTGTGGTGTCCGTCGCCAGCGTGGTATGCAGTCCGGGCTCGGTAAGGATCAGGTGCAGGGCACTGCCCAGGAAGTTCCTGGTGCTCTCGTTTCCGCCCACTAATGTCTGAGTCAGCAGACTGAGTAGTTCGCCGTTGGACAGTCCCACCCCGTCGTCGTCGGTCCAGGACACCAGACGCCCGAGGAAGTCGGTCTGGCCGAGGCTTCGGCGGTCGTGGATTTTGGCCAGGAAGTAAGCCTCGAACTCCAGCACACTGTGCGACGCCTCAACCAGTGCGTCGTCGTCCACATTGGCGGCCTGGGCGGCAAGGAAACTGTCAGACCAGCGTTTCAACATGCGTAGTTCGGTGTGCGGGACGTCCAGGAACAACGCGATGACCCGCATCGGCAACGGGTAGGCGAATTGCTCGACGAATTCGACTTCGCCGACCCCGATGAAATCGTCGATGAGTTCATCGACGATTTCCTGAATTTGTGGGCGCAGCGTGGGTAGCGCCGACCGCAGAGCCAAGCTGGACACCAGCGCCTTGCGGTGGCGGCGGTGCTCCGGGGGGTCGGTCACCACCAACGTTCGCGTGCGGGGGTAGATCTTGGAGGTGCGCAGCACTGCCAGCGCCGCAGGGCAGCCTCGGTAGGGGTTGGTGCGGGAGACCGAGTCGCGCGAACTGAAGTCCGCGGGATTCATCAAGACCTGTTCGCAGGTGTCATAACGGCTCACCAACCACAGTCCGAGATCTTCGGCATAGCTCACGGGTTGGTCGCGCCGAAGGCGCTCATATGCCGGGAACGGGTTGTCGAGCGCGTCGGGCGCGAGCAGATCCACCGCGGTCGAATGGTGCGGGCACCTACTGGTCTCGGTGCTGTCGCTGACGTGGTGGTCTAGGTGCTGTGGCATGAAGTCCTTTCCAAAACCGACCGGCTAGCCGGTCACAAATATGATCTGAACCACAGGCAAATGTCAACCATACGGGTATCAGTGCAGTAAGAAGGTTGATATAGTTCTCGCCGTTAGTTCGATCAGACCGGCCAGTCGGTCGGTTTTAGGGAGGTAGCAAATCGTGCGAATCGAGATCGACGACGAGCTGTGTGAGTTGCACGGTCAATGCGCAGCCGTAGCGCCTCAGGTGTTCGAACTGACCGACGACACGGTCGAGTACCCGCGCGAAGTCCCCCCCGACCACGAGGGGCCGGTACGAACAGCGGTGAAGGTCTGTCCGCAGTTGGCCATCAGCCTGGCGGAGGGCTGAGTCGTGGAGCATGTCGTTATTGCCGGGGCCTCCGTTGCGGGTTTGCGAGCCGCCGAGGCGCTGCGGACCTCGGGGTGGGCCGGCCGGTTGATCATCGTCGGCGCCGAACCGTATCCGCCCTACAGCCGGCCGCAGGTGTCCAAGCAGCTCCTCACGGGGCAGCGCACGGTCGCCGAGACACGCTTACCGGCTGGCGCACTCGACGCCGAGTGGATCCTGGGCGTGCAGGTAACCACGTGCGACCTCGGGGCCGGCACGGTCACTTTGTCCGACCATCGCAGGCTGGCGTTCGACGGGTTGGTCGCCGCCACCGGGGTTCGGCCGCGGCGCCTGCCGCTGCCGGGTCATGAGCTAAGCGGTGTCGAATACCTGCGCAGCGCAGACGATGCGGCAAGATTGCGGGCCCGACTGCAGGCGGGAGGTCGCCTGGCGGTGATCGGAGCAGGGTTCATCGGGGCGGAGGTGGCGTCTGCGGCGCGCAAGCTGGGCTGTGCGGTGACGGTGATTGACCCCGCGCCTGCACCGATGTCCGCAGTGCTGGGGGACGTTGCCGCCGGGGAACTGGCGGCGCTGCACGGCGCACACGACGTCGACCTACGGATGGGGCGCTGCGCCGTTGCCGTGCACGGGACGGCGGCCGCCGAGGCAGTCGAACTCGACGACGGTGCTGTCATACCCGTCGACGCGGTACTGATCGCGGTCGGCAGCGTACCCAACATCGAGTGGCTGGACGCGTCCGATCTGGATTTATCCGATGGAATTCTGTGTGACAGCAGGTGTTTTGTAGTGGGTTCCGATGATCGAATCGTTGCGGCTGGTGACGTCGCGCGGTGGCCTGTCGTGGGCAGCGGGGGGGCGGCGGCGCGCGTGGAGCACTGGTCTATCGCCGGCGAACAGGGCGCCGCGGCAGGAACAGCGCTGGCGGTGGGCCGGGCCCTGAGCGTGCCCTTCGAGTCGCTGCTGCGTGTTACCTCACGTCAGCACGGTGCCTCTTTGGCGATCCTAGGTCGCCCCGCGGCCGCACATCAGGTGGACACCACGATCAGTTCAAGGCCGGGTAAGCCGCGGTTCGTGGCTCGCTACCTCGACAGCTCGGGCCGGCTCGTGGGTGCCGCCACACTGAACGCGAATGCTGAACTGGCGGCCCTGGCTTGTGAGCTACGCGGTGCCGGGGACTCGATGGCGGGTGCCGCATGAGTGAGCGCACAGTGCCGGACATCGCCTGGGAAGTGGATGATTTCGGGGTTGGTGTGCTCACACTGGGCCGTCCCGAGCGTCGAGGTGCCTTCACCTTGGAACTCATCGACCGGTGGGCCGAGTTGCTGCGCTCGGCGGCCACCGATCCGCAGGTGCGGGTGGTGGTCCTCACCGGAGCGCCCGGTTCGTTCTGCAGTGGAATCGATCTGTCGGCGTTGCGCTCTATCGGCCATGACCCGCAGGCGTACAAGCAGATGCTCGTCGGTCGCATTCACCAGGTGGCGCACGCGTGTGAATGGCTCGACAAGCCCTACCTCGCGGCAATCAGCGGTGACGCATTGGGTGCGGGGCTGGACATGGCGCTGATGTGCGATCTGCGGTTCGCTGCGGTCTCCGCCAGGTTCAGCGAGGCATACATCAAGCTCGGCCTGGTACCCGGGGATGGCGGTGCGCACTTGTTGCCGCCCATCGTCGGTCGTTCCCGCGCTCTGCACCTGCTCTGGACCGGTGAACTGCTCACGGCTTCGCAGGCTGCAGAGATCGGTCTGGTCGACCAGGTTTTCACCGACTCAGCCCTGATGCCGGGGACCCTCGACTACGCCCGCGCGCTGGCGGCGAAACCGCCCATGGCAGTTGCGATGATCAAGCGCGCGGTGTATCAGGCGGCACGGCTGGATCTACGCACCAGCCTCGACCTGATCTCCTCGCACATGGCAGTGTTGTCCACCAGCCCGGAACACGTCAGCAGCCTCGGCGGCGCTCGGCGGGGCAGCGGTACCACAAGTGGCAGCGATCGGAGTTGAGCCATGTCGATGATGATTGGACGCGATGAGGCACGCCGCCCAACTGCGGATGACCTGACCGACCTGCGCCCAGCGCATCGCAAGATACTGTTGGCTGCGGCCAGTCTCTTCCGGGAACGTGGCGTCGCTGCAGTCACCATGCAGGACATCGGGGAGGCTGTCGGACTCTCTAAAGCTGGTGTTTACCATCACGCGCCCAGCAAGGAAAAGCTGCTCGAGGAAATTGTCTATTACGGCCATGTGGTGCTGCTGCGGTCTTTCGAACGGGCTCGGTGGTCCAGCGAATCCCCGGCGGAATGCCTGCGGGTGTTCATCGAAGAGCGGATGGAGGTCATCCGGGAGCATCAGGATCTGACCTCGGTGATCTGGCAGGAAAGGCCGTTGATCGCCGGAGCCGCATTTGAGACCAGTCGCAGGATGGCCGAAGAGTACCGAGCCGGTATGCGTTTGCTCATCAAAAAGGCCCAGGACATCGGAGAGATACGGCCGGATTTAGATCCGCACCTGCTCACGCTGGCGATCGACGGTATGACCGGCTTCGCCTGCTTCTGGTTCCAGCAAGGCGGCAGTTACACCGCGCGGGAAATCGGCGAGAAGTTCTGGAAATTTCTCGCGGAAAGCTGGTTCGTGGAGCGCAGCTGAAGTCAGAGCTGGTCCGTTAACGCTGATTCCAGTACCTGCAGCGGCAACCCGCCCAGATCCAGCGCCCGGCGGTGGAACTCACGCAGTGGCAGCCCCGCCGCGGTGCTCTGCGCCCGCAGACGCTGCCAGATGCGCTGGCCCACCGCATACGACGGGGCCTGTCCGGGCCAGCCCAGATAGCGGTCCAACTCGAAACGCAGGTTGTCCTCGGCCATCGCACTGTGGGTGGTCAGAAAATCCCAGGCCCGGGCGGCGTCCCAGGTGCCGCCGTCGGGTGCGGTCAGGCCGCAGTGCACGCCGATGTCGATCACCACCCGGGCCGCCCGGAAGCGTTGTGCGTCCAGCATTCCCATTCGCACCCCGGGATCGTCGAGCCATCCCAGCTCGGCCATCAGCCGCTCGGCGTACAGCGCCCAGCCCTCGCCGTGCCCGGACACCCAGCACCCCAGCCGCCGCCACCGGTTCAACTGGTCGGCGAGCACCACCGCGCGGCCGATCTGCAGGTGATGGCCCGGCACCCCTTCGTGGAACACCGTGGTGGTTTCCTGCCAGGTGTGGAACTGCTCCACCGCAGGCGGTACCGACCACCACATCCTTCCCGGCCGCGTCAGGTCCTCCGACGGGCCGGTGTAGTAGATGCCGCCGTTCTGGGTGGGCGCGATGCGGCACTCCAGCGTGCGCAGCGGGTCCGCGATGTCGAAGTGGGTGTCGGCCAGCGCGTCCACCGCGCGGTCCGACAGGTCCTGCATCCAGCGCTGTAGCGCATCGGTGCCGGTGATGAGATAACGCGGGTCGGCGTCCAGGCGGGCCAGGGCGCCGGCCACCGATTCTCCGGGGTAGAGCTGCCCGGCGATCGTGTTCTGTTCGGCGACAATGCTGTTCAGCTGCTCCAGGCCCCAGGCGTAGGTCTCCTCGAGGTCGATTTCCGCGCCCAGGAACGACCGCGAGTGCAGCCGGTAGGCGTCGCGACCGCAGGCGTCGACCTCCCCGGCCCGCGGTGCGATGTCGGTGCGCAGGCCTTCGGCAAGCTCCCCGAAAGCCTGCGCGGCAGCGCCGGCGTGACGTTCGAGGTCGGCGCCCAGGAGCGGGCTCTTGACCGGCGCCCCGGCAACCATGGCGACCAGCAGCCCCTGGGTGCGCTGCGCCTGGGTGATGCCGCGCTGTACCTGGCGGGCGGCGGGGGCGGCCGAGCGTGCGCGCAGGGATTCCAGGTATCCGGACACCCGCTCGGGCATCAGCGCCAGGCGCCGGTCGATCACCGCCCAATCGCTGTCGGTGTCGGTGGCCATCAGGTCGAACACGTTGCGCAGCGTCTGGAGCGGGGACGCGATGACGTTCAGTTCACCGAGATCGAGTCCCGCATCGTGCAGCTCGACGGTGATGCCCAGGCGTTCCCGCATGGCCGCGACGGTCACCCGGTCGACGTCGTCCACCGGGACCAGGGCGTCCAGTTCGGCCAGGGTGGACCGGGCGGCCTCCGCGCGGGCGGCAACGCCGTCGGGGGAGTAGTCGGTCAGTTCGTCATCGTGGCCCAGAATGCCGACTTCGGTTGCAGCGCAGGGGTCCAGGGCGGCAAGAGTATCGAGGTGGCGTTCGGCGACCGCATCGACGGCGGTGGTGCCCCTAGCCAAGGTCGCCGGCCGAGAAGGTGTCGCAGGCACCCGGCTGCCCGGTGCGGTAACCCTCGGTGAACCATTTCTGCCGCTGCTCGGCGGAGCCGTGGGTCCACGCTTCGGGATTCACCCGGCCGGTCGACGCTTGCTGGATGCGGTCGTCACCCACCGACGCCGCCGCCGACAGCGCGTCGTTGATGTCGGTGCCGGTCAGCGGTTGCAGGAAGGTCACATCGGTGCCGGGCTGCTTGGTGATGGCGGCGTAGTGCGCCCACACCCCGGCGTAGCAGTCGGCCTGCAACTCGGTGCGCACACCGTTGCCTTCCGCACCCTGGGCGCCCTGCTGGGCGCGACCCAGGTCGCCGGTCAGGTTCTGCACGTGGTGGCCGTACTCGTGGGCCACCACATATTCCTGCGCCAAAGGGCCACCACTGGAACCGAATTGGGTCTTCAAGACGTCGAAGAAGTCGGTGTCGAAGTACGCCGTCTGGTCGCCGGGGCAGTAGAACGGCCCGACATCGCTGGTGGCGGGGCCGCAGGCGGTGTCCACCGAGCCGGTGAACAGGCGCATCTGCGGGCGGGTGTAGTCAGGCATCAGTTGCGCCCACACCGCGTCCACCGAATTGCCCGTCGCGATCACCCGGCAGTCGACGTTCGTGTTGGCGTCCACGCCGGTGCGGCACGCGCTGATGTCGACGCCGGGCGCCTCGACACCCTGGGTGTCCAAGGGCTGCTGGCTCATGATCTCGCCGGGGTCGACACCGAGGAACACCGCCAACACCACGATCAGCAGGCCGCCGACGCCGCCGCCGATGGCCATCCCGCGGCCGGGGCCCCGGCCCCCACTCGACGACGTGGTGCTGGTGTCGATGCGCATTCCCTCGTTGAAGGTCATCCGGGAAACCCTTCTCGCAGAAATGGTCACAACGTGCGCACATAGCTTTGCACACTACGATTCTGGCGTGACCCACCTCGTGGAACTGAACACCGTCGCGCACACCCGCGACGGTGTGCTGCGCGGCACCACCGAGGGCGGGGTGGCGGTGTGGCGGGGTGTTCCGTACGCCGAGCAGCCGGTGGAGCAGCGGCGTTTCCGGGCGCCTGAGCCTGTGGCACCCTGGGCCGGCGTGCGCGAGGCCGTCGAGCACGGGCCGCTGCCACCGCAGGGCCGCTCGTTCGTCGGCGGCGGCCGCGACGACCCGAAGATCCGCGACGAGGCGTGCCTGACGGTGACGGTCTGGTCGCCCGACACCGCGGGATCGCTGCCGGTGATGGTGTGGATTCCGGGCGGGGCGTTCGTCTACGGGGCCGGCCAGCTGCAGCTCTACAACGGCTCCCGGCTGGCGGCCAACGGCGTCGTCGTCGTCAACGTCACCTACCGGATCGGAGTTTTCGGCGGCTTCGAACTCGGATCCCTCGGCGACGGTTTCGACGACAACCTGTGTCTGCGAGATCAGCTGGCCGCGCTGCGCTGGGTGCGGGAGAACATCGCGGCCTTCGGCGGTGATCCGGAACGGGTGACGGTGTTCGGCGAATCCGCCGGCGCCACCTCGGTGCTGGCGCTGCTGGCCTGCCCGGCCGCCGAGGACCTGTTTGCGCGGGCCATCGCCCAGAGTCCGGCTCTTCCGCTGATCGCCCCCCGCGACATGCGCGCGGAGCAGGCGGACCGCTTCCTGGCCGAGGTGGATGCCCCGCCGGAACAACTGTGGCAGCTGCCGCAGCGGCGGTTGCGCCGCGCCGCCGGGGTGGTGCAGCTGCACAGCGCGTCGACCTCGCCCACGCTGGCCTACGGACTGACCCACGGCACCGAACTGTTGCCCGAGCACCCCATCGAGGCCGCCCGCGCGGATGCGGTGAACCGGGTACCGCTGATCATCGGTACCAACTCACATGAGGCGTCGATGTTCGCCTGGACCAAACCGCCGATGCTGCCGACGACGGCGGCGGGCATCGACGCCTACTTCGCCCGGGTTGCTCCGGGCGCCCGCGAGCAGGTGCTGGCCGGCTACCCCGATTTCCCGCGTCGCCGGGCGCTGATCTCGTTCGGCTCCGATGCGATGTTCGGTGCTCCGGTGTGGAGCTTCACCGATGCCTACAGCGCGCACGCAGCCACCTACGTCTACCGCTTCGAGCACACCACCTGGACCTTGCGGGCACTCGGTCTGGGCGCCACTCACGGCAGCGAGATCGTGCACATCCAGCACAGCTACGGCTCGTACCTGGGCCGCAAACTGCACCCGCTGGGCCGGCGGGTGCAACCGGCGGTGGGTCGGCGGATGCAGCGGACCTGGCTGAACTTCGCCACGCACGGGTGGGAGCCGGATCGGGTGTGGGACCCGCAGTGGCCCCGCTACGACGCGCAGGCTCGGAACACGCGCGTCATCCAGACCGCTCGCGACATCACCGTCGCCGATCCGGACAAGGAGCGCCGGCAGGCCTGGTCAGGTCTGCACTGAGGTCAGGTCATACCGATGCTGACCCGACGGTGGTGTACCGGCGCAGGTTGTGCAGGTAGCGCTGGAACAGCCAGCTCATCACGGGCCGCCCGATCGTCATCCCGACACCGGCGGCCAGGCCCCGGGGCTTCATCGCCATCACCCAGGTGAGGTGGCAGCCCTGCGCGGTCTCGCGCACGCGGTAGTCCTCGGCGAACGCCGCGATGGCGTCGGTGCTTGCCGTGTTGAAGCGAAAGGCCATGTGCGTGAAGGGTTCCCACGCCAGGAACTCTTCGTGGCCGGTGATGAAGCCGCGCATGCGCACGGTGCGGGTGGTCCCGACGCCGAACGGCGGGGGGCTCGTCCATTCCACCTTGGTGATCACGCCGGCCCACTGTGGCCACGACTGCGCGTCGGAGAGCACGTCGAACAGCTGCTCAGGGGTGATGGTCAGGTCGATGGTGCTGACGAAGCGGTAGGGCGCGGTGTCGATGAAGTCGAGGTCGACGCGGTCGCACTCGTGGAGCTTGGGCATGACTTCCTCCCGGGGTAGACAGCTCACGATAACTGTCTACTGCGCAGACGCGGGAGGCCGTGGTGGCGACCTCTAGACTGTTCACCGTTCTCTCGACCCCCTGAGGAGTATTTGTGCTGCGCAGTCATACCGCCGGTTCGTTGCGGGCCTCCGACGCAGGCCAGACGGTGACCCTGGCCGGGTGGGTGGCGCGGCGGCGCGACCACGGCGGCGTCATCTTCATCGACCTGCGGGACGCCTCCGGGGTGTCGCAGGTGGTGTTCCGGGACACCGGAGTGCTCGAGGCGGCGCACCGGCTGCGTGCGGAGTTCTGTGTGCTGGTCGAAGGTGTGGTCGAAGTGCGGCCCGAGGGCAACACCAACACCGAGATCGCCACCGGCGAGATCGAGGTCAACGCCACCACGCTGACCGTGCTCGGCGAAAGCGCGCCGCTGCCCTTCCAGCTCGACGAGACCCCCGGCGAAGAGGCGCGGCTGAAGTACCGCTACCTCGACCTGCGCCGTGAGGGCCCGGGGCACGCGCTGCGACTGCGTTCGAAGGTCAACGCCGCAGCCCGCGCGGTGCTCGCCGACCACGAGTTCGTGGAGATCGAGACGCCGACGCTGACCCGCTCCACGCCGGAGGGGGCGCGCGACTTCCTGGTGCCGGCGCGGCTGCAGCCCGGCTCCTTCTATGCGTTGCCGCAGAGCCCGCAGCTGTTCAAGCAGCTGCTGATGGTGGCGGGCATGGAGCGCTACTACCAGATCGCGCGCTGTTACCGCGACGAGGATTTCCGCGCCGACCGCCAGCCGGAGTTCACCCAGCTGGACATGGAGATGAGCTTCGTCGACGCCGACGATGTGATGGCGGTCTCCGAACAGATCCTCAAGGCGTTGTGGGCGCTGGTCGGCTACGACCTGCCGCTGCCGCTGCCGCGGATCAGCTACGCCGAGGCGATGAGCCGCTACGGCTCCGACAAGCCGGACCTGCGCTTCGACGTCGAGCTCGTGGAGTGCACCGAGTACTTCGCCGAAACCCCGTTCCGGGTGTTCCAGGCGCCCTACGTCGGCGCCGTCGTCATGCCCGGCGGGGCGTCGCAGCCGCGGCGCACCCTGGACGGCTGGCAGGAGTTCGCCAAGCAGCGCGGGCACAAGGGCCTGGCCTACGTGCTGATCGGCGAGGACGGCACCCTGGGCGGCCCCGTCGCCAAGAACCTCTCCGACGCCGAGCGCGACGGCCTGGCCGCGCACGTCGGCGCCGCGCCGGGGGACTGCGTGTTCTTCGCCGCCGGCACCGCGAAGTCCGCGCGGGCGCTGCTGGGTGCCACCCGCATCGAGATCGCCAAGCGCCTCGACCTGATCGATCCCAACGCCTGGGCCTTCACCTGGGTGGTCGACTTCCCGATGTTCGAGTCCGCCGACGAGGCCACCGCGTCCGGCGATGTCGCAGTGGGTTCGGGAGCCTGGACAGCCATGCACCACGCCTTCACCTCACCCACGCCTGAGTCCGAGGCCACGTTCGACACCGACCCCGGTGCGGCGCTGTCGAATGCCTACGACATCGTGTGCAACGGCAACGAGATCGGCGGCGGATCCATCCGTATCCACCGCCGCGAGGTGCAGGAGCGGGTGTTCGCGATGATGGGCATCGACCACGACGAGGCCCAGGACAAGTTCGGATTCCTGTTGGACGCCTTCGCTTTCGGCGCGCCCCCGCACGGCGGGATCGCCTTCGGCTGGGACCGCATCGTGGCCCTGCTGGCCGGTGTGGACTCCATCCGCGAGGTGATCGCCTTCCCCAAGTCCGGCGGCGGGGTGGATCCGCTGACCGATGCCCCCGCCCCGATCACCGCGCTGCAGCGCAAGGAGTCCGGGATCGACGCCAAACCGAAAGCCGCGGATGGATAAAGACAAGCTGGTGACCGACACCGCCGCGTTGGACGAATTCAACCGCGCGATCGTCGACGAATTCCGCTCCAACGGCGGAGTGGTCGGCGGCGCGTTCGCCGGCAGCACGCTGTTGTTGCTGCACACCCAGGGGGCCAAGTCCGGCCAGTCGCGGCTTTCGCCCTTGGCGTACCTGACGGTCGACGGCCGGATGCTGATCGTGGGCTCCTACGCCGGCGCACCCAAACACCCGGCCTGGGTGCACAACCTGCGGGCCCGCCCCAAGGCCTACATCGAAGTCGGCACCGACGCCTACGACGTCGACGTCCGCGAACTGCCCGACGACGAGCGCACGGTGACCTACGCCAAGATCGTCGAACTGGCGCCCGTGTTCGCCGAGTACCAGGCCAAGACCTCGCGCCCGATCCCGCTTTTCGAGCTCACCCGCGCCTGAGGGATTTGTGGAGTGCAGGCGGTGCGCAGCGCCGCTCAGACTCCACGAATCACGAAGCGAAGACCTGGCCGTCGTCGGCGAAAGCCTTGAACTCCAGGGCATTTCCGGCCGGGTCGTAGAGGAACATGGTCCACTGCTCGCCGGGCCGGCCCTCGAAGCGCACGTAGGGTTCGATGACGAACTGCTGGCCGGCGCCGCGCAGCCGGTTCGCGAGCTCGTGGAATCGCTCGATGGTCAGGATCAGCCCGAAGTGGGGGACCGGAACGTCGTGGCCGTCGACGGGATTGTGCGCCCGGCGCGGTGGTTGGGCCACTTTGTGCGTCACCATCTGGTGGCCGTAGAAGTTCCAGTCCACCCAGCTCTCGTCGCTGCGGCCCTGGGCGAACCCGAGAATCTCGCCGTAGAACGTCCGGGCGGCGTCCAGGTCGTCGACCGGGATCGCCAGATGGAAACGGGGGATGGGGGAGTCCAGTACTGCGCTCATGCCTTTCGATGGTAGCCAGCCGAGGTGATCAGAGCCGTTCGATGATGGTGGCGTTGGCCATGCCGCCGCCCTCACACATCGTCTGCAGGCCGTAGCGGCCGCCCTGGTGGTGCAGCGCGTTGACCAGCGTGGTCATGATGCGTGCGCCGCTGGCGCCCAGCGGGTGACCGATGGCGATGGCGCCGCCGTTGACGTTGGTCTTGGTCAGATCAGCGCCGGTCGAGGCGGCCCACGCCAGCACCACGGGGGCGAAGGCCTCATTGACTTCGAACAGGTCGATGTCCGCGAGGCGCAGCCCCGCCCGCGCCAGCACCTTCTCGGTGGCCGGGATGACACCGGTGAGCATGTACAGCGGATCCGAGCCCACCACCGTGGTGGTGTGGATGCGCGCGAGCGGAGTCAGCCCGAGCCGGCGCGCGGTGGCCCCGCTGGTGATCATCACCGCGGCGCTGCCGTCTGACAGTGGGGAGGAGTTGCCGGGCGTGATGTGCCAACCGATCTGGGGAAAGCGCCTGCTGTATTCCTCGTTGTAGAACGCGGGCCGCAGGCCGGCCAGCGTCTCGACCGTGGTGCCGGGACGGATGATCTCATCGGTGCTCAGCCCGGCGATGGGCACGAGCTCGTTGTCGAAGCGGCCCTCCTTGGTGGCGCGGGCGGCCTTCTCGTGGCTGGCTGCGGAGAACTCGTCGAGTTCGGTGCGCGACAGGTTCCACTTGGCGGCGATGAGCTCGGCGCTGATGCCCTGAGGGACAAGCCCTTCGGGGTAGCGCGCAGCCATATCGGCTCCGAAGGGGGAGCTGCCGGGCAGCACTGACGTGCCCATGGGGACACGGCTCATCGACTCCACTCCGGCGGCGATCACGATGTCGTAGGCCCCGGCCAGCACGCCCTGGGCGGCGAAGCTGATGGCCTGCTGGCTGCTGCCGCACTGGCGATCGACCGTGGTGCCCGGGACGGTGTCCGGGAAGCCAGCGCCCAGCAGCGCGTTGCGAGCGATGTTGAGGGCCTGGTCGCCCACCTGCGTGACCGCGCCGGCGATCACGTCATCCACCTCCGCGGGATCCACGCCGGTGCGGCTGACCAGTTCGCGCAGGCTGTGTGCCAGCAGATCAGCGGGGAGCACGTCGTGCAGCGCTCCGTTGGCCTTGCCCTTAGCGATCGGGGTGCGCACCGCGCCCACGATCACCGCATCCCGATCTGAGAATCCGGACATTGCTCCTCCTGACCTGCTGAGTACTGTTGTGTATATCCAGATCTATTACCTGGGTATAGTCATAACAACTCAGAGGGGGAAAGGATTCCGATGCTGCAAGGCGTGCTGGCAGATCGCGACGCGTGGTCGCCGGTCGGGGAGTGTCCCATCGAGAAGACCATGAGTGCCGTCGGCGCCAAGTCGTCGATGCTGATCATGCGGGAGGCCTACTACGGCACCACCCGCTTCGACGATTTCGCCAAGCGGGTGGGGATCACCAAGGCGGCAACCTCGGCCCGGTTGTCCGAACTCGTCAACGTGGGACTGCTGACCAAGCGGCGGTACCAGGAGCCTGGACAGCGGGCTCGCGACGAGTATGTGCTCACCGACGTCGGCGTGGATTTCATGCCGGTGGTGTTCGCGATGTTCCAGTGGGGCCGCGAGCACCTGCCCAACAATCGCAAGCTCGAGCTCACACATCTGGACTGCGGCGCCGACGCGCGCGTCGAGGTGCTGTGTGACAACGGCCATCGGGTGCCGTTGGACGAGCTGGGCATGAAGCTGGTGCGCCGGTCGCGCGCTCGTTGAGACTGCACTCAGCGCGAGAAAATGCGAGTGGGGCTCGCGCTGGGTGCAGTCTCGATGACGTGTGAAACCCCATGTGCCACACAGTCATCTGACGTCTCACCGCGCTGATTCTTGTCGGTGGGTAGCACTAGTGTTCGAGTCATGGGAACGTCAGCTGTCGCCGATCGCGAGGCGATGCTGGCTGCCCTGACCCAGATCGAAGAACTGACCGCCCGGATGAATCGGCTGTCGATCGACGCCTTCTCCGATGCCGAGTTGTTGGCGCTGCAGCAGCGCCGTGAAGCCATCACCCGCGCGCAGCCGGTGTTCGATCATCGGGTGTATCAACGGATCACGTCTCAGAGTTCACCGGTGGCCTTGGGCGCGAAGAGTTACGCGGCAGTGCTGTCGCAGCGGTTGCGGATCTCCAGCTCGGAGGCGCGCCGCCGGTTGGATGAGGCGGCGGTGTTGGGGCCGCGGACCTCGCTGACCGGTGAACCGCTGTCACCCTCGATGCCGGGGTTTGCGCGCGGTCAGGCGCAGGGGTTGATCGGCGCCGAGCACATCAAGCATGTGCGGTGGTTTTTCCGTGAGCTGCCCGGCTTCGTGGACTTTCAGACCCGGGAGAACGCCGAGGCCCAGTTGGCCCAGCATGCCTGCGAACTCGGCCCCGAAGCGTTCCGGACAGCCGCCGCGCACATGCTGTACCTGCTGAACCAGGACGGGGAGCTCCGATGAAGACCGTCAAGCCCTGGCCTATATCCGGGTGGGTAAGCAGCGCCCCGACGGGATGCGCCCGTTCGAAGGGTTGTTGACGCCGGAGGCGTGGGCGACTCTGGAGCCATTGCTGGAGCGCAACGCCGCCCCGGGGATGTGCAACCCGGCTGACGAGCACCCCTGCCTCGACGGCGAACCCACCGAAGAGCAGATACGCAACGACACCCGCACCACCGGCAAACGGAACCACGATGCGCTGCTGGCCCTGTGCCAACGCTTGCTCACCACGCAGCCGACCGGCACCATCAACGGCCTGCCCGCGAACGTGGTCATCACCGTGAGCCTGACCGATCTGGAGAAGGGCACCGGCCACGGGCTGACTGCCGGCGGCACGCTGCTGCCGATCGCCGATGTGCTGAAGTTCGCCGCCCACTCCCGGCCGTGGCTGGCGCTGTTCGACGGCAAAGGGCTACCGCTGCATCTGGGCCGGGCCCGCCGCACCGCCACCCTGGCCCAGCGGTTGATGCTGTTGGCCAAACACCGCGGCTGCACCATGCCCGGCTGCACCGCCAGCGCCTACCGCTGCCAGGTGCATCACGCCAACCAAGACTGGAAAGACGGCGGGCGCACCGACATCGATGACCTGACGTTGGCGTGCGGGCCGAACAATCGGATGGTGGAGACCACCGGCTGGACCACAAGAAATCGCCCAGACGACGGTGTGACGGAGTGGATCCCGCCGCCACACCTCGACTGCGGGCAATCCCGCACCAACAACCTGCACCACCCGGAACGGATCATCGACCCCGGCGACGACCCGTAGCTCGACCGGGCGCTACTGCCCCTGAGTCACCTGCCCGTTACGGCGCGGAAAACGGTTCGGTGACGCGCCTTTGGGCTCGTCGAGGCAGATCACGTCCACGCCTTCGCTGCGGGCGCACACCAGGGCGGGGTGGTCGACGGCACCGTCGGTGACGATGGTGTCCACCTGCGCCAGCGCAGCGATGCCGACGAAGTTCACCCGGCCCAGCTTGCTGCGGTCGGCGGCGACGATCACCCGGTCGGCGCGGCTCAGGGCCACCCGCTTCATCCGCGCCTCCGCCAGCAGGTAGTCGGAGAAGCCGCGCTCGGCGTCGATGCCCGCCACGCCCATGACGTAGGTATCGCAGTTGTAGCGCGTGAGCATCTCCTCCGCACCGGAGCCCACCAAACTCAGCTCACCAGTGCGCAATTCGCCACCGGTCATCACCACGTTGGTGTCAGGCTCGTCGACCAGCGCCACGGCGATCGGCACACTCGGCGTCACCACGGTGAGCCCGAGAGCTCTGCCGCGCAGGGAACGGGCCACCGCCAGCGACGTGCTGCCCGCGTCCAGGATCAGAGTCTCCTTCGGGCCGATCAGCTCGGCCACGGCATCGGCGATGTGATGTTTCTCCGACGCCGCATCAGCGACCCGGGTGGAGAACGCCGGTTCGATGTCCTTTCCGAGTACCGCGACTGCGCCGCCGACCACCCGCCGGACCGCGCCGCGCGCCTCCAACGCCTCGATATCGCGACGAATTGTCATCTCGGACACATCGAACTGCGCTGCCAGCGCCGCGTAGCTGACCTCACGGTCCGCCCGGGCGCGCTGGAGGATCAGGTCTCGCCGGGTCTTCGCGTCGATCGTCATCGGCGAAACCGCCGAGTACCCATCACTGCCACACCTCGTTCGCCGTTGCGATATAGGTGACCCACCCGACGGGAAAAACCTATATCACTCGTGGTTGAGTGCCCAACCAGTTCCCCAAGAGTCGATCCTCCAAACTGTCAGGCGGTTACCGTGCGGATGTGATGCATCTTCGAGTCGTCGCGCCCGAGCACCTGCGCGAGCCGGTGCTGCAGGTGCTGCGCCGCCAGGTGGGCGTCGCCAACCTCTCGGTTTTCCCAGGCGTCGCCCTCGAACCGGCCGGGGATGAGATCACCGCCGACCTCGCCCGCGAGTGCGCGAACGAGGTCATCAAGGAACTCAAGCTCCTCGACGTCCAGCACCTGGGCGCCATCACACTGCACCACCTCGACACCGTGCTCTCCACCCGGGCCCACCAGGCCGAGGACGCCGCCGAGGGCGATCCGGCCGATGCTCTCGTGTGGGACGAGCTGATCGGCCGGACCCGGGAAGAGTCCTCACTGAGTGTCACCTTTCTGCTCTTCCTGACGCTGGCCTGCCTGCTGACGGCCATCGGGGTGGTGACCGACTCCACCGTCACCGTGGTGGGTGCCATGGTGCTCGGCCCGGAGTTCGGTCCGCTGGCGGCGCTGTCGGTGGCGCTGGTGCGTCGGCGCGGCGACCTCACCCGCCGCGCCGCGCTGGCGCTGCTGATCGGATTTCCGATCGCCGTGGGCATCACCGCGCTGGCCACCATGGCAAGCCGGGCGCTGGGCTGGCTGAGCGTCGACAGCGTGCACAACCTGCAGGAAGTCGACTTCATCTTCCAGGTCGGGCCGGTGTCGTTCGTGGTGGCGCTGCTGGCGGGTGCGGCAGGCATGCTCTCCCTGGTCTCGGCCAAGGCCACCGGCCTGGTCGGGGTGTTCATCTCCGTCTACACCGTCACCGCGGCGGGATTCGCGGCCGTGGCCGCCACCTTGGGCGACTGGGAACTGGCAGCCAAGTCCGCACTGCAGTTGCTGGTCAACCTGGTGGGCATCGTGCTGGCCGGCGTGCTGGTGCTGGTGCTGCGGCCGCGCGGTGTGCCGCTGCCGCACTCGGCGCACAGCTGAACGTGCGCGATGCGCCGGATCACCCGGTGTGATGGGATTCTGCGCTATGGGAATCAAAGTGGCGCTGGAGCATCGCACCACCTACACCTTCGATCGGCTGGTCGAGGTCCACCCGCACGTCGTGCGGCTGCGCCCCGCCCCGCATTCGCGCACTCCCATCGAGGCGTATTCGCTGGAGGTGACGCCCGCCGACCACTTCATCAACTGGCAGCAGGACGCGTTCGGCAATTTCCTGGCCCGCCTGGTCTTTCCCAACCGCACCCGGCAGTTGAGCATCAACGTCGGACTGATCGCCGACCTCAAGGTGATCAACCCGTTCGACTTCTTCATCGAGGACTGGGCCGAAACCGTCCCGTTCGCCTATCCCGCGGCGCTGCTGGAAGACCTCAAGCCTTACCTGCGTCCGGTGGACGACACCGATGAGCTCTCGGGAAGCGACGCAGCGCCCGGCGGTCTGGTGGCCGAGTGGGTACGCAACTTCGACATCAAGCCCGGGATCCGCACCATCGACTTCCTCGTCGCGCTCAACCGCGCAGTGAACGCCGACGTCGGCTACAGCGTCCGGATGGAACCCGGCGTCCAGACCCCGGAACACACGCTGCGCACCGGCATCGGCTCCTGCCGCGACTCGGCCTGGCTGCTGGTGTCCATCCTGCGCCGGCTCGGCCTGGCCGCCCGCTTCGTCTCCGGCTACCTGGTGCAGCTGACGTCGGACATCGAAGCACTCGACGGGCCGTCGGGCCCGGCGGCGGACTTCACCGACCTGCACGCCTGGACCGAGGTGTACATTCCCGGCGCGGGCTGGATCGGTCTGGACCCGACGTCGGGCCTGTTCGCCGGGGAAGGCCACATCCCGCTCTCGGCCACCCCGCACCCGTCGTCGTCGGCGCCCATCACCGGAGCCACCGGAATCGCCGAGACGGTCCTGGACTTCTCCAACACCGTCACCCGCGTGCACGAAGACCCCCGCGTGACACTGCCGTACACCGATGCGGCCTGGGCCTCCATCGTTGATCTCGGGGCACGGCTGGATCAGCGATTGGCCGACGGAGACGTGCGGCTGACCGTCGGCGGCGAACCGACGTTCGTGTCCATCGACAACCAGACCGACCCCGAGTGGACCACCGAGGCCGACGGCCCGCACAAGCGCGAACGGGCGTCGGCGCTGGCGGCGCGGTGCAAGAGCGTCTGGGCCCCACACGGTCTGGTGCAACGCAGCCAGGGCAAGTGGTACCCCGGGGAACCGTTGCCGCGCTGGCAGATCGGATTGTTCTGGCGCACCGACGGTGAGCCGCTGTGGAACGACGACACGCTGCTGGCGGATCCGTGGGCCACCACCGCGCCCGCGCCGTCGCCGGACCCGGACGCTGGCGCGCAGCTGCTGGGCGCCGTGGCGGCGGGGCTGGGGCTGCCGGCCGGCCAGGTGCGACCCGCCTACGAGGATGCATTGAGCAGGCTGGCCGCCGAGGTCCGGTTGCCGGTGGGGCAGCCGGTGGCCGGCGAGGACGACCTGGCCGACGACAGCGCCGAGCGGCGCGCACAGCTGATCAGCCGGCTGGAGCAGACGGTCACCGAGCCTGCGGCCCACGTGCTGCCGTTGCACCGTCGGGAGGACGAGCAGGGCTGGGCCAGCGCGGACTGGCGGTTGCGGCGCGGCCGCATCGTGCTGCTCGACGGCGACTCCCCGGCCGGGCTGCGGCTGCCGCTCGACTCGATCAACTGGAAGCCCCCGCGCCCCAGCCACGCCGAGGACCCGTTGCTCCCGCGCGGCCCGCTGGCTTCAGATGCCGGGAGCGGGCCGGCGGAGGTGGACGACAGCGACGACGCCCCCACCACCGCGATGGTGACGCAGATCCGCGACGACCTGCTCCACGTCTTCCTGCCGCCCACAGAGGCCTTGGAAGACTTTGTCGACCTGGTGACGCGCGTCGAGGCCGCGGCCGCCGCCATCAACACCCCGGTGGTGGTGGAGGGTTACGGCCCGCCGTCGGACCCCCGGCTGCAGTCGATGACGATCACACCCGACCCCGGCGTGATCGAGGTCAACGTCGCGCCCACGCGCAGCTTTGCCGAACAGCGCGCCCAGCTGGAGACGCTGTACGAGCAGGCGCGGCTGGCGCGGCTGTCCACCGAGGCCTTCGACGTCGACGGCACCCACGGCGGGACCGGCGGCGGCAACCACATCACTCTCGGTGGCATCACCCCGGCCGATTCACCGATGCTGCGCCGCCCGGATCTCCTGGTGTCGATGCTGACCTACTGGCAGCGGCACCCGTCGCTGTCGTACCTGTTCGCCGGCCGCTTCGTCGGCACCACCTCGCAGGCGCCGCGGGTGGACGAGGGGCGCTCCGAGGCGCTCTACGAGCTGGAGATCGCCTTCGCCGAGATCGCCCGGCTGACCTCGGATTCCGGCCGCTCACAACCGGAACATGGTCGCTCGGCAAGCTCCGCCCCGGAACGTGGTCGCTCCGCAAGCTCCGCTCCGTGGGTCGTCGACCGGGCGCTGCGCCATCTTCTGACCGATATCACCGGCAACACCCACCGCGCCGAATTCTGCATCGACAAGCTCTACAGTCCCGACAGTGCCCGTGGCCGGCTCGGCCTGCTGGAGCTGCGCGGATTCGAGATGCCGCCGCACCACCAGATGGCCATGGTGCAGTCACTGCTGGTGCGCGCCCTGGTGTCCTGGTTCTGGGAGCAACCACTGCGCGCCCCGCTGATCCGGCACGGTGAGAACCTGCACGGGCGATACCTGTTGCCGCACTTCCTGATCCACGACATCGCCAACGTGGCGGCGGACCTGCGGGCCCAGGGCATCAACTTCGACACCAGCTGGCTGGACCCGTTCACCGAGTTCCGCTTCCCGCGCATCGGCACCGCGGTGTTCGACGGAGTGGAGATCGAGCTGCGCGGGGCCATCGAGCCGTGGAACACCCTGGGCGAGGAGGCCACCGCGGGCGGCACCGCGCGTTACGTCGACTCATCGGTGGAACGGCTGCAGGTCCGGCTGATCGGCGCCGACCGGCACCGCTACATCGTCACCTGCAACGGCCACCCGATCCCGATGCTGGCCACCGACAACCCCGACGTCCAGGTCGGTGGCGTGCGCTACCGCGCCTGGCAGCCGCCCAGTGCACTGCATCCCACCATCACCGTCGACGGGCCGTTGCGCCTCGAGTTGGTGGAGGTGGCCTCGGGCATGTCGCGCGGCGGCTGCACCTACCACGTGGCGCACCCGGGTGGCCGGTCCTACGACACCCCACCGGTGAATGCCGTCGAGGCGGAATCGCGGCGCGGCCGGCGCTTTGAAGCGTCCGGCTTCACCCCCGGTAAGGTCGACGTCTCCGACCTCCGGGAGAAGCAGGCTCGCCAGTCCACCGACGTGGGCGCGCCGGGCATTCTCGACCTGCGTCGGGTGCGTACCGTGCTGCAGTAGACGATCGGGACCGGCAGAGAGAGAAGAGTTGGCTACACCGCTGTCCGCCCCCGGGTCGTTCGGCGGCCGGGAGGCCGGTGGGCTGGACCCGGACGGTCTGCTCGCCAGTTACCGCGACGCGCGGGCCCAGCAGCTGCTGTTCCCCCTCAACCAGACTCCCGCCACTGGGTACGACGAATTCGTGGACCCGGTGGGCAACGTCCGCCAGACGTGGCGTGAGCTGGCGCGGGTGCTCGGGGACCGGGGCCGGGCCGGGCTGGACCGGCTGCGCACCGACGTCCGCAGCCTGGTGGACAACGACGGCATCACCTACATCCAGCTCGACAGCGACGGCGAGGCGGTGACGCTGGATCCCGACGGCACCGCCGAGCCCGGTCCGTGGTACCTGGATGCCATCCCGCTGCTGGTGTCCCCGGCGGACTGGGAGGTGCTGCAGGCCGGCCTGGTGCAGCGCTCGCGCCTGCTCGACGCGGTCCTGGTGGACCTCTACGGCGACCGGAAGTCCATCACCAGCGGCGTGCTGCCGCCGCAGCTGCTGTTCTCCCACCCCGGGTATCTGCGGGCGGCCCGCGGTATCGCAGCGCCGGGCCGGCACCAGCTGTTCCTGCACGGCTGCGACGTCAGCCGCGCCGGATCCGACGGGTACCTGGTGAACGCCGACTGGACCCAGGCACCGTCGGGCGCCGGGTACGCCCTGGCCGACCGGCGGGTGGTCGCCCACGCCATCCCGGATCTC
Source organism: Mycolicibacterium tokaiense (assembly GCF_010725885.1). NCBI lineage: Bacteria > Bacillati > Actinomycetota > Actinomycetes > Mycobacteriales > Mycobacteriaceae > Mycobacterium > Mycolicibacterium tokaiense. Next base: position 4,420,733 of record NZ_AP022600.1, read on the forward strand.
TACGAACGCATCGCGCCGCGGCCCACCTCACCGTTCGCCCAGGCGCTGCGGCTCTCACTCATCGAGGCCGCGCCCGAGGCGGCCGAAGACCCGGTGGTGGTGGTGCTGAGCCCCGGCATCCACTCCGAGACCGCCTTCGACCAGGCCTACCTGGCCTCGGTGCTGGGTTTCCCGCTGGTGGAGAGTGCCGATCTGGTGGTTCGTGACGGGGCCCTGTGGATGCGCTCACTGGGCACCCTGAAGCGGGTGGACGTGGTGTTGCGCCGCGTCGACGCCGAGTACGCCGATCCGCTTGACCTGCGGGCGGATTCGCGCCTGGGCGTGGTGGGCCTGGTGGAGGCGCAACGGCGCGGCTCCGTCACCGTGGTCAACAGCCTGGGCAGCGGCATCCTGGAGAGCCCGGCGATCCTGCGGTTCCTGCCGGAGCTGGCCGAGCTGCTGGTGGGGGAGACGCCGCTGCTGCCCACCGCGCCGATGTACTGGGCCGGGATCGACGCCGAACGCTCCCACCTGCTGACCCACCTGGACAGCCTGCTGATCAAGAGCGCCACCGGCGAGGCGCCCATCGTGGGGCCGGCGCTGTCGGCGGCGCAGCGGGCGGCGCTGGCCGAGCGCATCAACGCCACCCCGTGGCAATGGCTCGGCCAGGACCTGCCGCAGTTCTCCTCGGCCCCCACCGACCACTACCCGGGCGGACTGTCCGCGGCAGGGGTGGGGATGCGGCTGTTCGCAGTGTCGCAGCGCGGCGGTTACGCCCCGATGATCGGCGGCCTGGGATATGTACTGGCTCCCGGCGCCAGCGCCTACAAACTGAACAGCGTTGCCGCCAAGGACATCTGGGTGCTGCCATCCACCAGGGCTGCCGCCGAGCGCACCGCCGGCCTGCCCACGGTGTCGGCGTCGGGCACCCGGGCGGTCAGCTCGCCGCGCGTGCTGTCGGACCTGTTCTGGACCGGGCGCTACGCCGAGCGCGCCGAACTCATGGCGCGGCTGCTCAACGTCACCCGCGAACGGTTCCACGAATACCGGCACCGCCAGGACCTCGATGCCAGCGAGTGCGTCCCGGTGCTGCTCTCGGCGCTGGGCGACATCACCGGCACCGACACCGGCACCGACGGGGACAAGGCGGAGATGATCGCCGTCGCGCCCACCACGATGTGGCTGCTGACCGCCGACCGCAGGCGCCCCGGCTCCCTGGCCCAGTCGATCGAACGGCTGGGGCTGGCGGCCCGGGCGGTGCGCGACCAGATGTCCAACGACACCTGGATGGTGCTGGCCACCGTCGACCGGGCGGTGCTGCACTCCTCGGACTCACCACCGGACTCGCACCTGCGCGGGGACGCCGAGATGGCCTCGGCGCACGCCAGGACGCTGCAGGGGATGCTGGCACTCTCGGGGGTCGCCGCCGAGTCCATGGTGCACGACGTGGGTTGGCTGATGATGGACATCGGCAAACGGATCGAGCGCGGCTTGATGCTGGCCGCATTGCTGCGCAGCACCATGACGACCGTGCGGGCCCCCGACGCCGAGCAGACCATCACCGAGGCCACCCTGGTGGCCTGTGAATCCGCGGTGATCTACCGCCGCCGCAACCTCGGCAAGGTCAGCGTGGCTGCGGTGGCCGAGCTGCTGCTGTTCGACGCCGAGAACCCGCGGTCGCTGGTGTTCCAACTGGAGCGGCTGCGCACCAACTTGCGAGCCCTGCCCGGGGCGTCGACGTCGTCGCGCGCGGAACGGCTGGTCGACGAGATCAGTACCCGGCTGCGCCGGCTGGACCCCGACGACCTCGAGGACGTCGGTCCCCAGGGACAACGCAGTGAACTCGCCGGCCTGCTGGACGCGGTGGTGGCCGGGCTGCGCGAACTGTCCGGCGTGATCACCGCCACCCAGTTGTCGCTGCCCGGCGGCATGCAACCCCTGTGGGGTCCCGACGAGCGCCGGGTGATGCCGTGAGCGTGTTCCCTCCCGCCCGCTGCTACCGGGTGACGCACCAGACCACGTACCGGTACTCCGATGTGGTGACCAGTTCCTACGGGCGCGGCTTCCTGACACCCCGCGACACGGTGCGCCAGCGCTGCCTGTCCTACGGGCTCGACATAGATCCGGCGCCGGCCGACAGCTCGATCAGCCGGGACGTCTACGGCAACATCAGCTCCTACTTCCACGTGACGACGCGGCACGACGTGCTCACGGTGACGGCCGGGTCCGTGGTCGAGGTGGATGCGCCACCACCGTCGCTGTACCGCGCGGGCGCCGCGGCGCAGCCCTGGGAAGAGTCCCGGCCGGTGGGGGTGGACGGGGCGCTGGCCGCGGAGTTCACCCTGGACCTGCGTCCGCCGGAGATCACCGCAGCGGTGCGGGAATACGCCGCACCCAGCTTCGCCCCGGGCCGGCCGTTGATCGACGTGCTCGATGATCTCAACGCCCGCATCTTCACCGACTTCACCTACCGCTCGGGGTCCACCACGGTGTCCACGCAGGTCGCCGAGGTGCTCGAGGCCCGGGAAGGGGTGTGCCAGGACTTCGCGCGGCTGGCCATCGCATGCCTGCGCGCCAACGGGCTGGCCGCCACGTACGTCTCCGGATACCTGGCCACCGACCCGCCGCCGGGCAAGGAGCGGATGGTCGGCATCGACGCCACCCACGCCTGGGCGGCGGTGTGGACACCGCAGGGCGACTGGCTGGGGCTCGATCCCACCAACGACCAGATGGTCGATGAGCGTTACATAATCGTGGGTTGGGGTAGAGACTACGCGGATGTCCCGCCGCTGCGGGGCATCATCTACACCGATTCAGAGAGCAGTGTGATCGACGTGGCCGTGGATGTGGCACCGATGCAGGGGGAAGTCCTCGATGCGTGACTTCTTGTGTCCCAACTGCGGACAGCATCTGACCTTCGAGAACTCCGTCTGCCTGTCGTGCGGCAAGCCGGTGGGCTTCTCCCTCGACGACATGGCGATGCTGGTGATCGCCTCGGGCGAGGAGGCCGAGCAGAGCGGTGCCGTGGATGCCCGCCAATTCCGGCTGTGCGCCAATCTGCACGTCGCGCAGTGCAACTGGTTGGTGCGGCTGAACCCCGCCAGCACCGTCCAAGGGGAGTTGTGTGCGTCGTGCCGATTGACCCGCACCCGGCCCAACGACAGTGACACCACCGCGCTGGCCCAGTTCGCGGTGGCCGAAGGCGCCAAACGCCGGCTGATCGCCGAACTGCACGAACTCAAACTCCCGATCGTGGGCCGCGACGCGGACCCCGACTTCGGGCTGGCGTTCGACCTGCTGTCCAGCGCGATGGAGAAGGTGTTCACCGGGCACGAGAACGGGGTCATCACACTCGATCTCGCCGAAGGTGACGACGTGCACCGTGAGCAACTGCGGATCTCGATGGACGAGCCGTACCGCACCCTGCTCGGCCATTTCCGCCACGAGATCGGGCACTACTACTTCTACCGCCTGATCGGCACCTCTGCGGCCTACCAGCAGCGGGCCCAGGAGCTGTTCGGCGATGCCGAGGCCGATTACCAGGCGGCGTTGGACCGGCACTACAGCGAGGGCGCCCCGGCCGGCTGGGAGGACAGTTTCGTGTCGTCCTACGCCACCATGCATCCGGCAGAGGACTGGGCCGAGACCTTTGCCCACTATCTGCACATCCGCGACACCCTGGACACCTCGGCGGCGTTCGGCTTCGCGCCCGCGGGGGCGACGTTCGAGCGACGGGCCTTGGGGCCCAGCGGTTTCGACACCATGATCGACATGTGGCTGCCGCTGGCGTGGGGGCTGAACATGGTGAACCGGTCGATGGGCCGCGATGACCTGTACCCGTTCGTGCTGCCCGCCGCGGTGCTGGAGAAGATGCGCTTTGTGCATCAGGTGATCGACGAGGTCACCTCCGACCCGGCCAAGCTGGCGGCGGCGAGCGCGGCCGGCTAGCCGGGTCGACGAGGCGGCGACGAAGGAGCCGGGGAGAGAGGGCCCGGCTACGACGTCCTAGCCGGGTCGACGAGGCGGCGACGAAGGAGCCGGGGAGAGAGGGCCCGGCTACGACGTCCCAGCCGGGTCGACGAGGCGGCGCCGTCAGGGCTTGAGCATCATCTTGATGGCGCCGTCCTGCTTCTTCTGGAAGATGTCGTAGGCGTGCGGGGCCTCCTCCAGCGGCAGCACGTGGGAGGCGAAGGTGTCGACCCCCAGCGGATCGGCATCGGTGAGCAGCGGCATGATGTCGTCCACCCACTTCTTGACGTTGGCCTGGCCCATCCGCAGCTGGATCTGCTTGTCGAACAGCGTCAGCATCGGCAACGGGTCGGCCATGCCGCCGTACACCCCGATCAGGGAGATGGTGCCGCCCCGGCGCACGGCGTCGATGGCGGTGTAGAGAGCATCGAGTCGGTCCACGCCGGCATTCTCCATCAGGGGTTTGGCCAGCGCGTCGGGCAGCAGACCGCTGATCTGCTGAACGGCCTTGGTCACCGGCGAGCCATGTGCCTCCATGCCCACCGCGTCGATCACCGCATCGGTACCACGGCCCTCGGTGAGATCGCGGATCGCGTCACCGACCGGACTGTCCAGGGAGCCGGCGTTGATGGTCTGGATGCCTCGCGCGGCCAGTCGTTCCAGCCGCTCCGGCACCAGATCCACGCCGATCACCTGATACCCCAGGTGCGCGGCGATCCGCGCCGCCATGTCGCCGATGGGGCCCAGGCCCAACACCGTCACCGAACCGCCGTCCGGGATGCCGGCGTAGGCCACCGACTGCCACGCGGTGGGCAACACGTCGGACAGATACACAAAACGCGAATCCGGCGGGCCATCCGGCACTTTGATGTGGGTGAACTGGGCCTGCGGCACGCGCAGGTATTCGGCCTGACCGCCCGGCACCTGGCCGTAGAGCTCGGAGTAGCCGAAGAGCGCGGCGCCCATGCCCTGATCGCGGACCTGGGTGGTCTCGCACTGGGTGTAGAGCTGCTGATCACACATGAAACAGCTGCCGCAGGAGATCTGAAAGGGGATGACCACCCGGTCACCGACCTTGAGATTGGTCACCGACGAACCGACCTCGGTGACGATCCCCATCGGTTCGTGTCCCAGGATGTCACCCGGCTTCATGAATGCGCCGAGCACTTCGTAGAGATGCAGATCCGACCCGCAGATGTTGGTGGCGGTCACCTCGATGATGGCGTCGGTGCTCTCCACGAGGATGGGGTCCGGCACCGTCTCGACGCGGACATCTCGCTTGCCTTGCCATGTCACTGCTTTCATGGCGGATGCCTACCCCGGCATCGGCCAGGCAAACACGGTACCGGCTGTGACGGCCATGCGGTGCAGCTGCTCCCGCGCCACCACCGTGTCCTGGTGGTCACCCAGAACGCTCTGAATCTGCTTGAACCGCTTGATGGTTCGCTTGTCTGCGGTCACCTCGGCGCCGTAGCGGGCGCGCCTGGCCGCCTTGCGGGCGCGGTGCAGCAGCGCGTCGTGTCCGCTGCCGGTCACGGCGTCGGCCAGTCGGCGCGCCGCGATGCGTTCGGCCTTGCATGCCCGCCTGGCCAGAGCCTTGCCGGTGACCGTGGACCGGAGCGGAGCCGTCCGCCGCCACCGGGTCAGCTCCACCGGGCGCACCTTGTCGGCGCTGACACCGAGATCGGCGATCACATCGCTCTCGACGGGGCGGGGCTGGGCTGGAGGCTGCAGACCAGGGCCAGGGCGTGGAGATGGGGTTCGGCTATGTACTGCGGCTACCCGGGACCTCGGGGGCCAAACAGCCGCAGCGGAGGTCTCACGGCGGTCACGATCGGGCGACCGGCGGTGTGGCGCTGCGTCGGGCGGGCGGCCCGGTTCGTAGCATCGCCGCCGTGACAGATCGCTATGGAACCGACGTGCTGGCCGACAATCCGCACCAACGCCGCAAGGTCCGTGCCGTCGAGACGGCCGTCGAGATGGGCATGGTGCTCGAGGACGTCACGTCGGGGTTCGTCGGCGCCGTCGTCCGGGTGGAGTACGGCCGGATGGACCTCGAGGATCGGCACGGCCGCCGTCGCGGCTTCCCGGTGGGGCCGGGCTACCTGCTCGACGGCAAGCCGGTGATCCTCACCCCGCCGCGCAAGGCCGCACCCGTCGCGCCCACCCGCACCGCCTCCGGTTCGGTTGCCGTGCAAGGGGTTCGGGCCCGCACCGCGATAGGCGGCCGGATCTACGTCGAGGGCCGACACGACGCCGAGCTGGTCGAGCAGGTCTGGGGTGACGACCTGCGCATCGAAGGTGTGGTGGTGGAGTACCTCGGCGGGGTGGACGACCTGCCCGCGCTGGTGGCAGAGTTCGCACCCGGGCCCGGTCGGCGCCTCGGCGTGCTGGTGGACCACCTGGTGACCGGATCCAAGGAGTCGCGCATCGCCGACGCGGTGCGCTCGGGCCCGCACGGCGAGGACGCGCTGGTGGTGGGCCACCCCTTCGTCGACATCTGGCAGGCAGTCAAACCGGCGCGGGTGGGGTTGACGGCGTGGCCGACGATTCCGCGCAGCATCGAATGGAAACACGGCATCTGCCAGGCGCTGGGCTGGCCGCATGCCGACCAGGCCGACATCGCCCGGGCCTGGCAGCGGATCCGGTCCCGGGTGCGTGACTGGAACGACCTGGAGTCGGCGCTGATCGGGCGGGTGGAGGAACTGATCGACTTCGTGACCGCACCCGGGCAGTGAGCGGCCGCCCGGGATCGCGGTGCGTCCGCCCAGCGTGGTAATCCTGAACCCGTGTCCGACAGTTTGTTCGATCTGACGGGCCCGGAGCCCGCACGCGGGTTGGGGCCGGTGGAGCCTGCGCCGAACGCGCCGCTGGCGGTCCGGATGCGGCCCCGTTCGCTCGATGAGGTGGTGGGTCAGCAGCATCTGCTGGGCCAGGGCTCGCCGCTGCGCCGGTTGGTCGACGGCTCCGGAGCCGCCTCGCTGATCCTCTACGGACCGCCCGGCACCGGCAAGACCACGCTGGCGTCGTTGATCTCGAACGCCACCGGCCGTCGTTTCGAGGCGTTGTCGGCGCTGTCGGCCGGGGTCAAAGAGGTGCGGGCGGTGATCGATGTGGCCCGGCGCTCGGCGATCCACGGCGAGCAGACCGTGCTGTTCATCGACGAGGTGCACCGGTTCTCCAAGACTCAGCAGGACGCGCTGCTGGCGGCGGTGGAGAACCGGGTGGTGCTGCTGGTGGCGGCGACGACGGAGAATCCGTCCTTCTCGGTGGTGGCGCCGCTGCTGTCGCGGTCACTGATCTTGGCGTTGCAGCCGTTGACGGCGCAGGACATTGCGACCGTGCTGCGCCGTGCCATCTCCGATCCCCGCGGCCTGGGCGGTGCCGTTGCGGTCGACGACGACGCGGTGGACCTGATCGTGGCGCTGTCGGCCGGCGACGCCCGCCGCGCCCTGACGGCGCTGGAGGTGGCCGCCGAGACGGGGGAGCGGGTGACCGTGGAGGTCATCGAGCAGTCCCTGGACAAGGCCGCGGTGCGCTACGACCGTGACGGCGACCAGCACTACGACGTGGTGAGCGCGTTCATCAAGTCGGTGCGCGGCTCCGACGTCGACGCCGCACTGCACTACCTGGCCCGCATGCTGACCGCGGGCGAGGACCCACGCTTCGTGGCGCGGCGGCTGATGATCCTGGCCAGCGAGGACATCGGCATGGCCGATCCGACCGCTCTGCCCACCGCGGTGGCCGCCGCCCAGACGGTGCAATTGATCGGCATGCCGGAGGCGCAGCTGACGCTGGCGCACGCCACCGTGCACCTGGCCACCGCTCCGAAGTCGAACGCCGTGACCACGGCTTTGGGGGCGGCGATGGCCGATATCCGGGCCGGTAAGGCGGGCCCGGTGCCGGCGCATCTGCGTGACGGGCATTACTCCGGAGCTGCGGCGCTGGGCCATGCGCAGGGCTACAAGTACTCCCATGACCACCCCGATGGTGTTGTCCCGCAACAGTATCCGCCAGACGAGCTGGTGGGGACGGACTATTATCAGCCGGTCCCGCGGGGTGCCGAGCGGGAGATCTCCACCCGCGTCGAGCGGCTGCGCGCCATCATCCGCCGCCCGCGCTGAGTCGTGGCGAACCTGCCCGCGGCACACATGTGTGCTCAGCTCGGGCGCGGCGGCGTGTTGCGCGGTAAACCGCACAGTTGTGGGGTGTGGCGGCTTCACGCCGGGCACACATGTGTGCTGAGCTCGGCTGCGGCGGCGTGTCGCGGAGTAAACCGCACAGATGTGGGCTGGCGCGTCAGGCAACGGTGAAGAATCAAGGGTTGACACAAGAAGATCCCGGCCGACGCACCGGGGAGGGGACGTCGGCCGGGATCGAATCAGGGGCTTTAGCGGCGGACCACGCCACCACGGCGTTTTGAGGTCAGAGCGCTGACCAGCGCGACACCGACGACCGCGAGGACGACCTGGACCAGGAGCTCCATCCAGTCGACGCCCGCCGTGGCGGTGGCGATGCCCATCGACCGCGCCAGGAAGGTACCCAGGAGTGCGGCCACGATGCCGACGACGATGGTGAGCAGCACGCCGATCGGCTGCTTACCTGGCAGCAGCAGGCGGCCCAGGAGGCCGATCACTGCGCCGATGATGATTGCGGTGATGATGCCGGTGACTGTCATGATTCCTCCAGGGCAAGACGAGTCGAATAGGTGCAGGTGAAATACCCGACGCAAACGTCAAATAAACGGTCGCCGCGGTCGAATATGAATTCACAGCAGTTCGTAGGGTGGAGGGGTGTTCACCGACGTACTCGACATCGACACCCGCACCCGCCGCCTGGTCGACCTCACCGATGACGTTGCCGCGTTCTGCTCCGCCCGCGGAGACGGGTTGTGCAATGTGTTCGTTCCGCACGCCACCGCGGGCGTGGCGATCATCGAAACCGGCGCTGGCTCCGACGACGACCTGCTCGACGCGCTCGAACGGCTGCTGCCGCGCGACGACCGCTACCGGCACTCCCACGGCTCGCCCGGCCACGGCGCCGACCACGTGCTGCCCGGCATTGTCTCGCCATCGGTGACCGTCCCGGTTCAGGCCGGCCGGCTGCTGCTGGGAACTTGGCAGAGCGTGGTGCTCGTTGACCTCAATCGGGACAACCCGCGGCGGTCGGTGCGGCTGAGCTTTCTCGGCGGCTGATGACGCGGTGCTGCCTTGTCCGCCGCAGTCGGCCACCCCGGTACTGTTAGGCGGTTGACGCCAGGCGAGAAGGAAGAAGTGACCACGTGCAGACACACGAGATCAGGAAGCGGTTCCTCGATCATTTCGTGAAGGCGGGCCACACCGAGGTGCCCAGCGCCTCGGTGATTCTCGACGACCCCAACCTGTTGTTCGTCAACGCCGGCATGGTGCAGTTCGTGCCGTTCTTCCTCGGACAGCGCACCCCGCCCTACGAGCGGGCCACGAGCGTCCAGAAGTGCATCCGCACGCCGGACATCGAAGAGGTGGGCATCACCACCCGGCACAACACCTTCTTCCAGATGGCCGGCAACTTCAGCTTCGGCGACTACTTCAAGAAGGGCGCCATCGAGCTGGCCTGGAGCCTGCTGACCAATTCGGTGGACGACGGCGGATACGGCTTTGATCCCGAAAAGCTCTGGGCGACGGTGTATCTCGATGACGACGAGGCCATCGAAATCTGGCAGGAGGTGGCCGGCCTGCCGCTGGAGCGCATCCAGCGCCGCGGCATGGCCGACAACTACTGGTCCATGGGCATCCCCGGGCCGTGTGGACCGTGCTCGGAGATCTACTACGACCGTGGCCCTGAATACGGCGTCGGTGGCGGCCCCGAAGCCAACGAAGACCGCTACATCGAGATCTGGAATCTCGTGTTCATGCAGAACGAGCGCGGCGAGGGCACCTCGAAGGACAACTTCGAGATCCTGGGCCCGCTGCCGCGCAAGAACATCGACACCGGCATGGGTGTCGAGCGCATCGCCTGCCTGCTGCAGGGTGTGGACAACGTCTACGAAACCGACCTGGTGCGCCCGGTCATCGACCTGGTGGCCTCGATCGCGCCGCGCGGCTACGGGGCGGGCAACCACGACGACGACGTCCGCTACCGCATCATCGGCGACCACAGCCGGACCGCGGCGATCATCATCGGCGACGGCGTCACCCCCGGCAACGAAGGCCGCGGTTACGTGCTGCGCCGCCTGCTGCGCCGGATCATCCGGGCCGCCAAGCTGTTGGGCGTCGAGCAGCCGATCATGAGCCAGTTGATGACGACCGTGCGCGACGAGATGGGGCCGTCGTACCCCGAGCTGGTCACCGACTTCGACCGGATCAACCGCATCGCCGTCGCCGAGGAGACGGCCTTCAATCGCACCCTGGCCGCCGGGTCCAAACTGTTCGACGACGCCGCGCAGTCCACCAAGGCCGCCGGTGTCACGGTGCTCTCCGGCGCCAACGCCTTCACGCTGCACGACACCTACGGCTTCCCGATCGATCTCACCCTGGAGATGGCCGCCGAAGCGGGACTCTCGGTCGACGAGGCCGGTTTCCGCGAGCTGATGAACGAGCAGCGCCAGCGCGCCAAGGCCGACGCCGCCGCCCGCAAGCACGCGCACGCCGACTTGTCCGCCTACCGCGAGCTGGTGGACGCCGGACCCACCGAATTCACCGGCTTTGATGAATTGTCCTCGCAGGCAACGATTCTCGGCATCTTCGTGGACGGTAAGCGGGTGCCGGTCATCACCCACGGGGGAGAAGGCGCGACCCCGGACCGGGTGGAGATCGTCTTGGACCGCACCCCGCTGTACGCCGAATCCGGCGGTCAGATCGCCGATATCGGTGCCATCTCCGGCGCCGGCGGTGCGGCGCGCGCCCAGGTGACCGACGTGCAGAAGATCGCCAAGACGCTGTTCGTGCACCGGGTCAACGTGGAATCCGGTGAGTTCGTCGAGGGCGACACCGTGACCGCCGACGTCGACCCGAAGTGGCGCCACGGCGCCACCCAGGGCCACTCCGGCACCCACATGGTGCACGCCGCGCTGCGCCAGATCCTCGGCCCCAACGCCGTGCAGGCCGGCTCCTTGAACCGGCCCGGTTATCTGCGCTTCGACTTCAACTGGCAGGGCCCGCTGTCGGAAGAGCAGCGCACCGAGATCGAGATGGTGGCCAACGAGGCCGTCGAGGCCGACTACCCCGTCAACACCATGTACACCAAGCTGGAGAAGGCCAAGGCGATGGGCGCGATGGCGCTGTTCGGCGAGGCCTACCCCGAGGACGTCCGCCTGGTGGAGATCGGTGGGCCGTTCTCGCTGGAACTGTGCGGCGGAACGCATGTCCACAACTCGGCGCAGATCGGCCCGGTGACGCTGCTGGGTGAATCCTCGGTGGGTTCCGGCGTGCGCCGCGTTGAGGCCTACGTCGGGCTGGACTCGTTCAAGCACCTGGCCAAGGAACGCGCCCTGATGGCGGGGCTGGCGTCGTCGCTCAAGGTGCCGTCGGAGGAGGTGCCCGCCCGGGTGGCCACACTGGTGGAGAAACTGCGCACCGCGGAGAAGGAACTCGAGAAGGTGCGGCTGGCCACGGCGCGCTCGGCGGCGGTCGATGCGGCCGCCGGTGCCGAGACCGTCGGTAAGGTCCGGCTGGTGGCCCAGCGGATGTCCGGCGAGATGTCGGCAGGCGATCTGCGTTCGCTGATCGGCGACATCCGCGGCAAGCTCGGCAACGACCCGGCCGTTGTCGCCCTGATCGCCGAAGGTGAAGGCGGCTCGGTGCCATACGTGGTGGCCGCCAACGCCGCGGCTCAGGACCTCGGACTCAAGAGCGGCGACCTGGTGAAGGTGCTCGCCACGGCCGTGGACGGCCGCGGCGGCGGCAAGCCGGATCTGGCGCAGGGCTCGGGCCGCAACGCCGCAGGCATCGATGCGGCGCTTCAGGCGCTGCGCGCGGAAGTCGCCCGGAGCTAGCCTGCTGTGCCATCCCACGAGGCGACCTCCGGCCAGACTCGGCTGCCCGATCGGCCCGGCGGTGATGACCCCGGTCGTGGGCGCCGCCTCGGCGTGGATGTGGGCACGGTGCGCATCGGGGTCGCGACCTGCGACCCCGACGGCATCCTGGCCACCCCCGTGGAAACCGTCCGGCGCGAGAAGTCCGGGCGGCACCTGCGCCGGCTGCGCCAGCTCGTGTCGGAGTACGAGGCGGTGGAGGTGATCGTCGGACTGCCGCGCACCCTGGCCGACCGGGCCGGGTCCTCGGCGCTGGACGCCATCGACATCGCCGACCGGCTGGCTGAGCGGATCGCGCCGGTGCCGGTGCGGCTGGCCGATGAGCGGCTCACCACCGTCACTGCGCAACGGTCGCTGCGGGAGGCCGGGATCACCGCGCGCGGCCAGCGGGCCGTCGTCGACCAGGCGGCGGCCGTGGCGATCCTGCAGGGGTGGCTGGATCAACGTCGCACTGTCTTGACCGAATCGGCGGGGGCCGTCACACCGGAGGAGCAGCATGGCTGACGACTGGGACGACCGCGCACAGCCGGTGGCGGTGGGCCCGCCCCGGCGCGGCATGACGCGGGCGGCGCGGATCAGGGCCGAACGGGCCCGCCGCCGGCGCCGCACCGTGGCCGCACTGTCCGTGGCCATGCTGATCGCCGTCGTCATCGGCACCGTGTTCCTGGGCTCCCGGTTGTGGCATTCGATGTTCGGAGCTCCCTCGGACTACACCGGCGACGGCGTCTCCGACGTGGTGATCCAGGTGCATCCGGGGGATTCGGCCACTGCGATCGGGCAGACCCTGCTCGACGCCGGCGTGGTCGCCACGCTGGACGGGTTCGTCACTGCAGCGAGCAACAACTCGGCCATGGCCGCCATCCAGCCCGGCTTCTACAAGGTGCGCACCGAGATCCCGGCCGGCTCCGCGGTGGACCGCCTGATCGATCCGGCCAACCGCGTCGGCAATTTCACCATCCCCGAAGGCCGTCAACTCGACGACATGACCGACGTGCGCACCGGGGCCGTCACTCCGGGGGTGCTGTCGCTGATCGCTCAGGCCACCTGCACCGACCTGGACGGGCAGCAGTCCTGCGTGTCGGTGGACGACCTGCGCAACGCGGCGTCGGGGGACAACCTCGAGGCTCTGCAGGTGCCGCAGTGGGCCATCGAACCGGCCACCGCTATGGGCGGGGATCACCGACGGCTGGAAGGGCTGATCGCGGCGGGCACCTGGGACGTCGATCCATCGGCGCCGCCGGAGCAGATCCTGGCCTCGCTGATCTCGGCCAGCTCCGCCCGCTACGAGGCATCCGGGCTGCTGGACACCGCCGCGGCGATGAACATCTCGCCCTACGACGTGCTGGTGGTGGGGTCGCTGGTGCAGCGGGAGTCGCTGCCGCAGGACTTCCCAAAAGTGGCCCGGGTGATCTACAACCGGCTCGCCGAGAACCGGAAGCTGGAGTTCGACTCCACGGTGAACTACTCGCTGGACCGCCAGGAGATCGCCACCACCGACGCGGACCGGGCCCGCGTGACACCGTGGAACACCTACGCGTCCTTCGGCTTGCCCGCCACCCCCATCTCCTCGCCCAGTGAGGCCGCCCTGGCCGCGGCCGAACGTCCCGAGCCGGGGGACTGGCTGTTCTTCGTGACCATCGACATGCAGGGCACCACTCTGTTCACCCGTGAGTACGAGCAGCACCTGGCCAACATCCAGGTGGCGCAGCGCAACGGCGTCCTCGACAGTGCCCGGTGACCGCAAGGCCGCGGTGCTGGGCAAGCCGATCGCGCACTCCCGCTCGCCTCAGCTGCACCTGGCGGCCTACCGCGCGTTGGGCCTGACCGGCTGGACCTACGACCGCATCGAGTGCACCGCCGAGCAGCTACCGGCCCTGGTGGATTCACTGGGCCCGGAATGGGTGGGGCTGTCGGTGACGATGCCGGGCAAGTTCGCGGCCCTGGCCTACGCCTCGGAACGCACCGAACGGGCGGAGTTGGTGGGCTCGGCGAACACCCTGCTGCGCACGGAGTCCGGTTGGCGTGCCGACAACACCGATGTCGACGGGGTGGCCGGGGCGTTGGGCGGACCGCTCACCGGATCGGCCCTGGTGCTCGGTGCCGGCGGCACCGCGCCCGCGGCGCTGGTGGGGCTGGCGACGCTGGGGATCGACCACGTGGTGGTGGCGGCGCGCAACCAGGACAAGGCCGCCCGGCTGCTGGCGCTGGCCGGGGCCCTGGGTGTGGGCGCGGAGTGCACGACGCTGGAGCCCGAGACGCTGGCGCGGCGCGCCGCGGCAGCCGCGGTGCTGGTCAGCACGGTGCCCGCCGACGCGGCGGCGCCGTTGGCCGGTGTGCTCGCGGGCGCGCCCGTGCTGCTGGACGCCATCTACGACCCGTGGCCGACCCCGCTGGCCGTGGCGGTGGGCGCCGCGGGCGGGCGAGTGGTCAGCGGGCTGCAGATGTTGCTGCACCAGGCCTATGCCCAGGTCGAACAATTCACAGGCCGCCCCGCTCCGCGCACACAGATGGCGGCCGCCCTAACTTAACGTGCCGCCATGGTGGTGCTTGCGGTCTGGCTCGGGGTGCTGAGCGTCTGCGATCTGCGTTGGCGGCGGCTGCCGAACCTGTTGACGCTGCCGGGGTTCGCGGTGATCCTGGTGATCGCCGGGCTCGATGGTCGTGGTGCAGCCGCCGCGTTGGGGGCGGCGGTGCTGGCCGCGGTGTACCTCGCCGGGTTTCTGCTCGGCGGGTTCGGCGCCGGCGACGTGAAGCTGGCGCTGGGACTGGGTGCGGCCACCGGAGCGGCGGGTATCGAGGCGTGGGTGCCGGCGGCGCTCCTGGCTCCGGTGTTGACCTTGCTGCTGGCGCTGCTGATGCGCTCGCGGGTGGTGCCGCACGGGCCGTCGATGTGCCTGGCGACGGCCGTGGTGCTGGCGATCCCGGCGTGACTACCTCTGGGTGTCACGCCGGACCCGCAGGACGACGACCACGATGGCGAGCACCCAGACCGCGGCGTTGACGGCCATGGCCGCGGTGAAGCCGTGCTCGTCCGGCACCGGGCCGCTGACCAGCGTCAGCACCGTCACCCCGACCGCGCTGCCGGTGGAGAAGCCGATGTAGCGCAGCACCTGGTTGAACGCCAGCGCGCTGGACGTCTGTTCGGCCGGCACCGCGCGCACCAACAGCACCGGCAGGGTCGCGAACGTCGCGCCGCTGCCCAGGCCGGCCACCGCCATCGACAGCAGCGCCTGCCACACCTGGTCGTGCGCCACCGCCAACTGCACCGTCGACAGCAGGTACAGCGCGCAGCCGACGGGCAGTACTTTGCCGGGATCCATCCGGGTGCCCGCCCACAGCGACACCCGTGAGCCCAGCACGCTCATCACCGAGTACGGCACCAGCATCAACCCGGCCACCGCCACCGGCTGATCCAGTCCCCAGCCGCTCGGGGTGTCGGCCTGGACCAACACCATCAGCAGCGTCAGACCCATGTACATCCCGGTGCCGGCCAGCAGACCGGTGATGTTGGGCGCAGCGGCGCCCCCGCTGAACGCCAGCCGCAGATCCACCAGCGGGTCGCGGTGGCGCAACGTGGTCGCCACCCAGCCGGCGAGTGTCACCGCACCGACGATGAACAGGCTCAGCGTCCGCAGGTCGGTCCAGCCCCACGTAGTGGTCTGGCTGACTCCCAGCAGCAGCGCCACGGTGGCCGCCGAGAGCAGCACCGCCTCCGACAGTCGCACCCCCGGCACCGGCACCGGCGCCGCGGCGGGTAGCTGCCGCCACGTCAGTAGCAGCGTCGCCGCCGTCAGCGCTGTGCCGAACCAGAACGCCGCCGACAGTCCGCCGGCCTGGGCCACCAGTGCGGTCAGGGGATAGCCCAGGCCGGCGCCGGCCACCGTGCCCACCGACAGCATGGCCACCACCGGCGCCACCCGCGCGGCCGGCAGGATGTCCCGGGCGACGGCCATGGCCAGCGGTGCCAGGCCCAGCGCGATGCCCTGGCCGGCCCGGCCGGCGATCAGCAGCGCCAGGGCCAGGTCGCCGTCGTACCGCGAGGCGGCCGCCGACAGCACCGTGCCCGCGACCACGAGCAGCAGCCCGCCGAGCACCACGGGCCGGCGGCGGGCGCCGACGGCCACCCGCCCCATCAGCGGGGTGGCGACCGCACCGGCCAGCATCGAGACAGTCAGGGTCCACTGCGCGGCACCGAGGGAGACGCCGAGTTCGGCGGCGATGGTGGGCACCAGCGGAGCGCCCAGACTGCTGACCACACCGGTGACGGTGGTGAGCAGAACCAGGGTCGGGATCAGCAGCCGCGAAGGGGAGTCATCGTCGGCCGTCATCGGATAGAGATCCTATGTGAGCAGTATTTGCCGATTAACTGTTGGGGAATGGGCCATGGGAGGATGGGACACGTGTTGCGTTGGACCACTGCTGGTGAATCTCATGGCCGCGCATTGGTGGCTGTGATCGAGGGCATGGTCGCCGGTGTGCGGGTGACGTCGGGGGACATCGCCGACCAGTTGGCCCGGCGCCGGCTCGGCTACGGCCGCGGCGCCCGGATGAAATTCGAGAAGGACCAGGTGACGGTGCTGGCTGGGGTGCGCCATGGCAGCACCCTGGGCGGACCGATCGCCGTCGAGATCGGCAACACCGAGTGGCCCAAGTGGGAAACCGTGATGGCCTCGGACCCGGTTGCGGCCGAGGATCTCGATGTGGCCCGAAACGCCCCGTTGACCCGGCCCCGGCCCGGCCACGCCGACTACGCCGGCATGCTCAAGTACGGCTTCGACGACGCCCGCCCGGTACTCGAGCGCGCCAGCGCCCGGGAGACCGCCGCCCGCGTGGCGGCCGGCACCGTGGCCCGGGAGTTCCTGCGCCAGGCGCTCGGTGTCGAGGTGGTCTCGCACGTCATCGCCATCGGCGCCTCCGAGCCGTACGCGGGCCCGCCACCCGAGGCCGCTGACCTGGCCGCCATCGACGACAGCCCGGTCCGCGCCTTCGACAAGGCCGCCGAAGCGGCGATGATCGCCGAGATCGAAGCCGCCAAGAAGGACGGTGACACCCTCGGCGGTGTGGTCGAGGTGGTGGTGCGCGGCCTGCCGATCGGACTGGGTTCCTTCACCAGCGGGGAGAACCGGCTCGACGGCCAACTGGCCGCCGCGGTGATGGGCATCCAGGCCATCAAGGGTGTGGAGATCGGCGACGGCTTCGAGACCGCCCGCCGCCGCGGCAGCCAGGCCCACGACGAGATGTACCCCGGCCCTGACGGTGTGATCCGCTCCACCAACCGGGCCGGCGGGCTGGAGGGCGGCATGACCAACGGCCAGCCGCTGCGGGTTCGCGCTGCGATGAAACCCATCTCCACCGTGCCGCGTGCGCTGGCCACCGTCGACATGGCCACCGGAGATGAGGCCGTGGCGATCCACCAGCGCTCCGACGTGTGCGCCGTGCCCGCTGCGGGCGTGGTGGTCGAGACCATGGTGGCGCTGGTGGTGGCCCGCGCCGTCCTCGACAAGTTCGGCGGCGACTCGCTGGCCGAGACCCGCCGCAACATCGAGTCCTACCTCGACGCCATCGCCGCCCACGAGCCCGCGAGGGCCTCGGGTTAGGACGATGGGATAACACCATGGCTCCCAAAGCTGTTCTGGTGGGTATGCCCGGCTCGGGCAAGTCGACCATCGGTCGGCGTCTCGCCAAGGCGATGGGAGTGCCGCTGCTGGACACCGACGCCAAGATTGTCGAGACGGCAGGCCGGTCCATCGCCGAGATCTTCGAGACCGAGGGAGAGCAGGGCTTCCGTCGCATCGAGGAGGACGTCATCCGGGCGGCGCTGGCCGAGCATGACGGCATCCTGTCCCTGGGCGGCGGTGCGGTGACCAGTCCCGGTGTCCGTGAAGCGCTGGCCGGGCACACCGTGGTGTTCCTGGAAATCGGTGCCGCAGAAGGGATCCGGCGGACCACCGGTGGTTCGGTGCGTCCGCTGTTGGCCGGCGGTGACGCGGCCGAGAAGTACCGCGCGCTGATGTCGGAGCGGGTTCCGCTCTATCGGCGGGTGGCCACCATGCGCATCAACACCAACCGTCGTAACCCCGGCGCGGTGGTCCGTTATCTGGCCAACCGGTTGGAGAACCCGGCCGCGGCCCGACCTGCGCGCCGGCGCCGCCGGTCCCCGTGGCGGTTGACGCCCTCGCCGCCCCGCTGCGACCGCCCCGAGGCCGGCGACGCCGGCGGCCAGGCCAAGCCCAGCGTTCCACCGACCCCAGCAACCCCAGCCGCTCTGGCGGCGCGACGTGCGGAGGCCCGCAATGACTGACGTCCCGGTGACCGTCGAGGTGGCGGTGAACCCGCCCTATCCGGTGGTGATCGGCACGGGATTGCTCGGTGAGCTGGGCGAGCAGGTCAGCGGCGCCCACAGAGTGGCGATCCTGCATCAGCCCACCCTGACCCAGACCGCCGAATCCATTCGTAACTACCTGGTGGAGAAGGGGATCGATGCGCACCGCATCGAGATCCCGGACGCCGAGGCGGGCAAGGACCTACCCGTCGTCGGCTTCATCTGGGACGTGCTGGGCCGCATCGGGGTGGGACGTCAAGATGTGGTGATCAGCCTGGGCGGCGGTGCGGCCACCGACTTGGCAGGCTTCGCCGCGGCCACCTGGCTGCGCGGGGTCTCGATCGTGCACGTGCCCACCACGCTGCTGGCGATGGTGGACGCCGCCGTCGGCGGCAAGACCGGCATCAACACCGAGGCGGGCAAGAACCTGGTGGGCTCGTTCCACCAGCCCCGGGCGGTGCTCGTCGACCTGGCCACCTTGGAGACCCTGCCCCGCAACGAGCTGGTGGCCGGCATGGCCGAGATCGTCAAGGCGGGGTTCATCGCCGACCCGGTGATCCTCGACCTCATCGAAGCCGACCCCGAGGCTGCCGTCGACCCGTCCAAAGACGTTCTACCTGAACTGATCCGACGCTCCATCGCAGTGAAGGCCGAGGTGGTGGCCGCCGATGAGAAGGAGTCGGCGCTGCGCGAGATCCTCAACTACGGCCACACCCTGGCCCATGCCATCGAACGTCGCGAACGCTACCGCTGGCGCCACGGCGCGGCAGTGTCGGTGGGACTGGTGTTCGCCGCGGAGCTGGGCCGCCTGGCCGGGCGCCTCGACGATGCGACGGCCGCGCGGCACCGCAGCGTGCTGCAGCTGCTCGGGCTGCCCGTGAGCTACGACGCCGACGCGCTGCCCCAGCTTGTCGAATACATGGCCGGGGACAAGAAGTCCCGCGCCGGTGTGCTGCGGTTCGTGGTGCTCGACGGCCTCGCCAAGCCGGGCCGACTGGAAGGGCCGGATCCGGCCCTGCTGGCGGCGGCCTACTCGGAAGTCGCCAGCTAGTCCTTGCGCTCGGTGTCCTCGCGCTCGGCGGTCGCCACCGCGGACTGCTGCTCGGTCGCTTCGGTGCCCTCCGCCGTTTCCGGCCGGTCGTCGCGCACGGCGGCGAACACATCGGTGTCGGCGCGGTCATCGTCGTCGCGACGACGCTGGAACGGCGGCGCCTTGCGGTCCACCAGCCAGCGGCCCACCGCCACGGCCACGATGGCAGGCAGGAACACCAGCAGGGCAGTGAACGCGGCGAAGGTGGTCAGCTCATTGACCAGACCGCCCGCGTACAGGTCGGGGTAGATCATCGAGATGAACCAGGACACCGCACCGGAGACCACGCCGGCCACCAGGCCCGCGACCAGCCAGATCATCGCCAGATCGCCGCGCCGGTCCGGATCGGGGTTGGTGCGCGCGTCGCCGCGGCCGTCGACGAGCCCCCAGAGCAGCACCACCACGACGTAGACCGCCAGCAGCACCGCGCTGATCAACAGCGCCCGGGTCTCGAACTGGTTGATCAACGCGCCCTGGAACAGCCGGACCACGACCATCAACGCCGCGAACACCAGCCCGCGCAGTAGCCACTTCGCCATGGGGTAGCAGCGTAGCGAGTAGCGTCACAGCACGTGACACATTCCCAGCGACGCGACAACCTGAGTGCTCGGATCACCGCCTTCGCCGAGGACCGCGCGGTGGACGCGATGCTGGTCACCGACCTCGACAATGTGCGCTACCTGTCCGGTTTCACCGGTTCCAACGCCGCGCTGCTGGTCTTCGGCGACGGCCGCCCCGCCGTGTTGAGCACCGACGGCCGCTATCGAATGCAGGCCGCGCAGCAGGCCCCGGATCTCGAAGTGGTGATCGAACGGGCCTGCGGGCGGTACCTGGCCGAACGCGCAGCGAGCGACGGCGTGCGCAGGCTCGGGTTCGAAAGCCACGTCGTCACCGTCGACGGATTCAGCGTGCTGGAGCGCGCGACGACAGCCACGCTGGTGCGGTCCTCCGGCGCCGTCGAGGCGCTGCGTGAGGTCAAGGACGACGGCGAGGTAGCGCTGCTGCGGCTGGCGTGTTCGGCCGCTGACGCCGCCCTGACCGACCTGATCACCCAGGGTGGGCTGCGCCCCGGACGCACCGAGAAGGAGGTGCGCCGCGACCTGGAGGCGCTGATGCTCGACCACGGTGCCGACGCCGCGTCGTTCGAGACCATCGTGGCCACCGGCGCCAACTCGGCGATCCCGCACCACCGGCCCACCGACGCGGTGCTGGCCAGCGGCGATTTCGTCAAGATCGACTTCGGAGCGCTGGTCTGCGGGTACCACTCGGACATGACCCGGACCTTCGTGCTGGACACGGCGGCCGACTGGCAGCGCGAGATCTACGAACTGGTGGCCACATCGCAGCGCGCGGGCCGCGAAGCGCTGGCCCCCGGCGTCGACCTCAAGGCCGTCGACGCCGCATCGCGGCAGGTCATCGTGGATGCGGGCTATGGCGACACGTTCACTCACGGGCTGGGACACGGGGTCGGGCTGCAGATCCACGAAGCGCCGGGAATCAACGCCTCCGCCGCCGGTACACTTCTTGCTGGTTCTGCGGTGACCGTGGAGCCTGGTGTCTACTTGCCCGATCGCGGCGGTGTCCGCATCGAGGACACGCTGGTTGTCGGCGCGCAGACGCCCGACCTGCTTACCCGGTTCCCGAAGGAACTCCAGATCGTCTGACGGTCTGTTCAACACAAGGAGAAGTACCCACCGTGGCATCGACTGCCGATTTCAAGAACGGGCTCGTCCTCAACATCGAGGGCCAGCTGTGGCAGATCACCGAATTCCAGCACGTCAAGCCCGGTAAGGGCCCGGCGTTCGTCCGGACCAAGCTGAAGAACGTGCTCTCGGGCAAGGTGGTCGACAAGACCTACAACGCCGGTGTGAAGGTCGAGACCGCCACCGTGGACCGTCGCGACGCCACTTACCTGTACCGCGACGGCAGTGACTTCGTGTTCATGGATTCCGAGGACTACGAACAGCATCCGCTCTCCGAGCAGCTGGTCGGCCGGTTGTCGGACTTCCTGCTCGAAGGGATGGCCGTGCAGATCGCTTTCAACGAAGGCTCGCCGCTGTACCTCGAGCTGCCGGTGTCGGTGGAGCTCGTCGTCACCTTCACCGAGCCGGGCCTGCAGGGCGACCGCTCCAGCGCGGGCACCAAGCCGGCCACGCTGGAGACCGGTGCCGAGATCCAGGTGCCGCTGTTCATCAACCAGGGCGACAAGCTCAAGGTCGATACCCGCGACGGAAGCTACCTGGGTCGCGTGAATGGCTGACAAGGTCGGCAAATCGCGCGGCAGGCACGCCGCCCGCAAGCGCGCGGTGGACCTGCTGTTCGAGGCGGAGGCCCGCGGCATCACGCCGTCCGAGGTCGCCGATTCGCGGACGCTGCTGGCCAACTCGAAGGCCGACATCGAACCGCTGAACCCCTACACCGTGACGGTGGCGCGCGGGGTCACCGAGCACCGCGCCCATCTCGACGACTTGATCAGCACCCATCTCCAGGGCTGGACGCTGGAACGGTTGCCCGCCGTGGATCGCGCCATCCTGCGGGTGGCGGTCTGGGAACTGCTGCACGCCGAGGACGTCCCCGAGCCGGTGGCCGTGGACGAGGCGGTGGAACTGGCCAAGGAGCTGTCCACCGATGACTCACCGGGCTTCGTCAACGGGATCCTGGGACAGGTCATGCTGGTGACGCCGCAGATCCGGGCGGCCGCGCAGGCTGTTCGGGGCGACTCCTAACCGTCGGCGATGACGGCGGCCAGCGAGCGGCCCGGCCGGGGCCGGACAGTCCTGACCCTGACCACGGCCCCCGTCGCCGCCCCCGCTGCCCGCCGCCCGGATGCCCTGCTGCTGGCCATCGCCGCCACCCTGATCAGCCTGATCGGCAGCGGGCGTCCGTCACTGTGGGTGGACGAGTCGGCCACCGTCTCGGCGACCGCTCGGCCGCTGCCCGAGCTGTGGGCGCTGGTGCAGCACACCGATGCCGTGCACGGCCTGTACTACCTGCTGATGCACGTGTGGTCGGCGTGGGTGCCGGCCACCGAGTTCTGGTTGCGCGTGCCCAGCGCGCTGCTGGTGGGTGCCGCGGCCGCCGGGGTGGTGGTGTTGGCCCGCGAGTTCGTCGGCCGGCCCGAGGCGATCGCCGCGGGGGTGGTGTTCGCGGTCCTGCCCCGAACCACCTGGGCCGGCATCGAGGCCCGGCCCTACGCCCTGACCATGGCCTGCGCGGTGTGGCTGACGGTGCTGCTGATCGTGGCCGCGCGGCGCAGCAGCCCCGGCTGGTGGATGGCGTACGCGGCGGCGCTGTGGATCTCGGTGTGCACCAACCTGTTCCTGGTGCTGCTGCTCGCCGCACACGCTGTCCTGCTGTGCGGGCTGGCTCCCGGCCGGCGGTCGCTGGCCGCGTGGGCAGCGGCAAGTGGCGCGGCGACGGTGGCCGCGGTGCCGCTGCTGTCGATGGCGATCGGGCAGCAGGCCCAGGTCAGTTGGATCTGGCCACTGGGCCCGGCCACGGCGGGACAGATCTTCGCCGAGCAGTACTTCCCGTCGGTGTACTCCGACGGCCTGCGGGCGGTGGGGCCCGACCAGCAGCAGTTCACCGCCGAGCAGTTCGCGGTGGCGCTCGGTGCCTGGGCCAGGGTGGCACCACTGATCTGTGTGCTGGTGACCCTGGCCGTGGTGCTGATCTGGCGGCGCGTGCGTACCCCGGTGCCGCCGGCGCACCCCGATCGGCGGCTGCTGGTCACGGTGTGCGCGACCTGGGTGCTGCTACCGACGGCGGCGGTGATCGCGTATTCGGCACTGATCCGCCCGCTGTACCAGCCCCACTATCTGACCTTCACCACTCCGGCCGCGGCGCTGCTGATCGGTGTGGGCGTGGTTTCGATAGGACGCAGCCCCCGGGCGGTGGCCGTGATCCTCGCGGTGATCGCGGCGGCAGCGCTGCCCAACTACCTGGCGCAGCGCTCGCCGTTCGCCAAGTACGGCTCGGACTACAGCCAGGTCGCCGACCTGCTCGCAGCGCAGGCGGCGCCTGGTGACTGCCTGGTACTGGACGCCACCCTGAGTGAATCGGCCGTCCGTGGCATCGAGGGTGCGCGCCGGTGGCGCGTCGACGGACTCGTCGACGTCGGGGTCGACGAAACTGCGCTGCAACGGAAATCGCTGTTCGCCTCCCGCGACCCGGCGGCCCGGGCCGTGCCGCTGTGTCCCGCGGTGTGGACGGTCAGCGACGCGCACGCCGAGCCGTCGCCCGACACCGTCGTGGCAGAGGAGTGGACCTTCAACCAGACTCGCGTGGTCAAGGCCGCGGAGCCCGGGTGAGCCTGCAGACGCTGACGCGGTGGGCGCTGCAGCAGCCCAAACGGGTGCTGGTGCTGGCGGCGCTGGCCGCCGTCGCGGCCGCGATCCTGGGTGTGCCGGTGGCCTCGCATCTGACCGCCGGCGGGTTCCTGGATCCCGGCGCCGGATCCGCGCGGGCCAACCAGACCCTGACCGAGGTGTTCGGCAAGGGCGACGTGCAGCTGATCCTGGTGCTCGGCCATCCCGACGGGGCGCGCGCCGATGACGTCACGGCAGCCGGCCGGCGGATCGTGGACGTGGCGCAGGACAATCCGAATGTCCTTGCAGTGGTGTCGCCCTGGAACACCCCGCAGCAGGCCGGCGCGGCGTTGTACTCCGACGACGGCGAGCACGCCCTGGTGGTCCTGGAGTTGCGCGGCGGTGAGAGCCAGGGGCCGGGGTATGCCACCGACCTCGTCGACGCCGTGAACCGAGAGGTGCTCACCGACTTCGGTGCGGTGACCCTGCAGGCCGGCGGTTCGGCGATGGTGTTCGCCCAGATCACCGGCCAGACGCTGCGTGACGTGTTGATCATGGAGTCCATCGCGGTGCCGCTGAGTCTGCTGGTGCTGATCTGGGTGTTCGGCGGGCTGCTGGCGGCGTCGCTGCCGGTGGTGGTGGCCGCGGTGGCGATTGCGGGGTGTCTGGCGGTGCTGCGCTTGATAGCAGTGTGGGCCGATGTCTCGATCTTCGCGCTGAACCTCACCACCGCACTGGGTTTCGCGTTGGCGGTCGACTACACCCTGCTGCTGGTGAGCCGCTACCGCGACGAGATCGCCGACGGTGCGGACCCCGACCGGGCGGTGCGCACCACCATGAGCACCGCCGGGCGCACCATCGTGTTCTCGGCGCTGACGGTGGCGCTGTCGATGGCGACGCTGGTGCTGTTTCCCATTCCGTTCCTGCGGTCTTTCGCCTACGCCGGGGTGGCCACGGTGGTGTTGTGCGCGGTGGCGGCGTTGGTGCTGACCCCCGCCCTGATCGTCGTGCTGGGGGACCGGGTGGTTCCCCGGCAGGGCAGGCACCGCCGCAGTGCGCCGGAGAGCCGGTTCTGGCACCGCAGCACCGCCTTCGTCATCCGGCACGCGCTGCTGCTGGGCGTGGCCGGCGCGGCCCTGCTGGTGGCACTCGGTGTTCCGTTCCTGAATGCCGAGTGGGGCAACCCCGACGATCGGGCGCTGCCGCGGTCGGCCTCGGCGCATCAGGTGGGTGATGTTCTGCGCGAAGAGTTTCCGAGTCTGTCTGGTACCGAGAGCATCGTTGTGGTGGACGACGCCAATGGGTTGACCGACGGTGACTGGCAGGACTATGCCCTCGCGGTGTCGCAGATCGCGGACGTGACCGCCGTGTCCGCCCCCACCGGCACCTATGCGCAGGGACGTCAGGTCGGGCCGGTGACCACAGGCGCCGAGATCCGCGACGGCAGTGCGTATCTCACGGTCTCGGGCACGGCGCCGCTGTTCTCGGAAGCAGCAGAGAACCAGTTGACGAGTCTGCGGGAGCTCGGCGGTCCCGGCGGCCGGTCGGTGTTGATCACCGGAGCCTCGGCGGCCAACAGCGACAGCGTGGCTGCGATCGCCGGATCGCTGGGCCCGGTGCTGGGCCTGATGGCGGTGGTGATCTTCGTGCTGCTGTTCGTGCTGACGGGCAGTGTGGTGCTTCCACTGAAAGCGTTGCTGCTCAACACGTTGTCGCTCACCGCTGCCTTCGGTGCGCTGGTGTGGATCTTCCAGGACGGCCATCTGGGTGCACTGGGGACCACCCCCATCGGCACCCTGGTGGCCACCATCCCGGTGCTGTTGTTCTGCATCGCCTTCGGCCTGTCGATGGACTACGAGGTGTTTCTGCTGGCCCGGATCCGCGAGTTCTGGCTGCGCAGTTCCGGCAGCGCCGAGGACCAGGACCGCAGCGTGATCCTCGGCGTTGCACACACCGGCAAGGTGGTCACCGCCGCCGCGCTCATCATGTCCATCTCGTTTGCCGGATTGATCGCCGCCCAGGTGTCGTTCATGCGGATGTTCGGCGTCGGCCTGGTGCTGGCAGTACTGGTGGACGCCACCCTGGTCCGGATGGTGCTGCTGCCGGCGTTGATGCACCTGTTGGGGCGGTGGAATTGGTGGTCGCCGGGGCCGCTGCGCCGGCTGGCGAGCACGCTGCCCCGCCAGGACGGCTGACCTGGTACACACTTTCTGGCAAACTGACGTGTTCGTAAACTGACTTTGCTATCTTGACCCGAGCCGGTGTTGGCGGCGCTACGGGGAGGGGTTCACGATGGGCGTAGGTGACGCCGGGCAAGTTCGAGCTGTCCACGTCGGTCGGGTCGGGGCGCTCGCGGTCGCCCTCGGGGTGGGGTTGGCCATCGCCAGCTGCCCGGCGATGCCGCGTGCCGGTGCGGACTCCGGCGCATCGAGCACATCGAGCAGTTCGAGCAGCGCCGAGTCGGCGGGTGACACGGATTCCGGGGAGTCCGGGGTCGCGGGTCCCGGCGTTGATGATGACACGACGTCGGAACCCGAAGCCGACCCCGACGAGCCCGATGCCGAGGTTGTAGACACCGAGATCGAGGTCGAGGTCGAGGACACCGAGGACGCCGAGGACCCCGAGGTTGGGGACGTCGAGGAGGAGCGCGCCGGTAGGGACCGCTCCGACGATGCAACGCCTGACGTCGACGACGAGCCCGAGCAGTTGGGCGAGGCGCCGGAGATTGCCGAGCCTGCGGCGGAGGACACTGCCGACGCGCCGCCTACGGATCAGCCTGACGACAATGCCGATGTCACAACCGAACCCGCTGTCACCGAGGTGGTGCCGGCTGCAGCCGAGCCGGAACCCGAGGAGTCCGTCCCCGCGCCCGCGGCATCGCGCGCAACCGCGATGAACGTTGCCACCGTGTCGGCCTCGACGGTCACCACGGGTGCGCCCTGGACACCGGGTCACCTGCCGAACCTGTTGACCATCCTGGCCGGCGTCTTCCGCGACTTCCAGCGCACGTTCTTTAATTTCGCCCCCGACGCGCGTAACCAACGACTGGCCCTGACCCTCGCAACGACCGGCAGCGTCAGCGAGCCGATGCGCTTCGCCGCCAAGGACTTCGACGGCGACACCCTGACCTTCAGCGTGCTTGCGGGCCGGGGACCCCAGCACGGCACCATCGTCATCGACCAGGCGACCGGGACCTTCACCTACGACCCCGACGATGCGTTCGCCAGGACGGGCGGCACCGATACCTTCACCTACAAGGTCAGCGACCACGCCAGTGGACCACACCTGCCGAACCTGTTCGACATGCTGACCAAACCGGACTTCGGGCACGCCGACATCGCCACCGTCACCATCATCGTGGCACCGGTGGTGGACCCGGTGAACTCGGGAATCGATCTCAGCGGGGTTGATCCGAGCATCCGGCCGCAGGACGATCTCTACGGCTACCTGACAGGAAAGTGGTTGCGCGAGCATGAAATTCCTGGGGACAGGTCGTCGGACAATACTTTTCGGGAGATCAGCGACCGCACGAATCAGCAGATCCGCGACCTGATCGCCGAACTCGGGCAGACCGGTGCGGCACACGGCACCGATGCCCAGCGCATCGTCGACCTGTACGCCAGCTTCATGGACACCGACACCCTCCGAGACGTGGGTCTGGCGCCGCTGCTCGCCGAACTCGCGGCCATCGACGGTGCCGTCGACGGTGACGCGCTGGCGGCGGTCCTGGGCTCACTGGCGCGGGCAGGGTTGATCGGTGGATTCGAGGTCGGCGTCGGCGCCGATCCGAAGAACTCCACTCGAAACTTGTTGGGAATCGACCAGGCCGGACTCGGGCTGCCGGACGAGGCGTACTACCGGGATCCTCAGTACGCCGCTGTCCTGGCGGCGTACCCCGGTCACATCGCCAGGATGTTCGCCTTGACCTACGGCGGGTCCGCAGACGATTACGCCGAGACAGCCGCCGCGATCGTGGCACTGGAAACCCGGCTGGCGGCCTCACACTGGGACGTCACCAGATCCCGTGACGCCGAACTGACCTACAACCCGATGACGATTGCGCAGTTGAAGCAATCCGCGCCCGGATTCGACTGGACCGGGTGGCTCAACGCATACGGGCTCAGTGAAGCGCAGGCCGGCACGGTTGTGGTCAGTCAGCCCGACTACCTGACGGCCTTCGCCGCGGCGTGGACGGATGTGCCGCAGGAAGACTGGCGGGCATGGGCGGCCTGGAGGCTCATCCACGAGAGACAGTTCCTGGTCACCGACGAACTCAACAAGGAGAATTTCGCGTTCTACGACACGCTGCTGTGGGGCACCGAACAGCAGCCCGCCCGATGGGAACGCGGGCTGTCACTCCTGGACAGTCTCCTCGGCAACGCCGTCGGCAAGCTCTACGTCGAGCGGCATTTCCCGGCTGAGGCCAAGCAGCGGATGGAGACCATGGTGTCCAACCTGATGGCTGCCTATCGGGTGAGCATCACCGAACTGGACTGGATGTCGCCGGAGACCAAGGCCAAGGCGCTGGAGAAGCTGGACAAGATCGGCGTCAAGATCGGTTATCCCGAGACGTGGACGGATTATTCGGGGTTGGAGATCGACGGCGCCGATCTCTACGGTAACTATCTGCGCGCCTCAGAGGCCGGCACCGTCCGCATGTTGGACAGGCTCGCCAAGCCGGTGGATCCGACGCGGTGGACAACAAATCCGCACGTCGTCAACGCCTTCTACAGTCCGGTTCGCAACGACATCACGTTCCCCGCCGGGATTCTGCAGTCGCCGCTGTTCGACCTCACCGCCGACGATGCGGCGAGCTACGGTGCCATCGGAGCCGTCATCGGCCACGAGATCGGCCATGCCTTCGACGATCAGGGCTCCAAGTACGACGGTGACGGCAACCTGTCGAACTGGTGGACCGCGGCAGACCGTGCGGAGTTCGAGGCCCGCGCCGCCGGACTGGTCGCCCAGTACAACGGGTTCACACCGCGGCAGTTGCCGGACTCCTACCATGTCAACGGAGCGCTGACCCTCGGCGAGAACATCGCGGATCAGGCTGGGCTGACCATCGCGCTCAAGGCGTACGAACTCTCCCTCGGCGGCGCAGACGCGCCGACGCTGGACGGGTTCACGGGAGTCCAGCGGGTGTTTCTCGGCTGGGCCCAGGGGTGGAAGAACAAGTCGCGCGACGCCGAGGTCATCCAGTTCCTGGCCACCGACCCGCACTCCCCGATGGAGTTCCGGGTCAACGGTGTGGTGCGCAACATCGACGCGTTCTACGAGGCGTTCGGTGTCACCGAGGGGGATGCGCTGTACCTCGCGCCGCAGGACCGCGTTCAGATCTGGTTCTGAGTTCTAGGCGTAGGCCACCCACCCGCGAAACGTGAAGGCGCTGTAGAACTCCGTCACATCGGTGAAGCCGGCGTCCACCAGTGCGGCGCGGTCCTGCTCCGGGCTCAGGGTGTGCACGTCGCGCGCGATGGCGGTCCTGGCGGTGGTGATCAGCTGCTGGTCGACGCCGGAGGTGACGGCAAACGCGGCGTACCGGTCCAGCCAGAGGTCCCGGTCGCCGTCGGGGATGCTCAGGTGCGCCACCACCAGCGGGGCGCCCGGTCGCAGCCGGCGGTGCAATTGCTCGAGCGTGCGACGACGTTCGTCGGCGTCCATGAAGTGCAGCGTCAGGTGGCAGACTGCGGCGTCAAAAGGACCCGCGGGGGCGTCGTCGATGACACCGCGATGTAGACGGACGCGGTCCAGGTGCTCACTCAGCGTGCGCTCGGCCAGACCCAGCATCTCGGCGGACGGATCCACCCCGTCGAACGTCCACGCCGCGTGAGTTTCGGCCAGCGCGGCAGTCTCCAGTCCGCCCCCAGCGCCGAGTACCAACACCCTGGCGTCGACCGGCGCACGTTCAGCCAGCAGAATCCCCGTCATCGCGTGCAGTGCGTGATAGCCGGGCACGATGCGGCGGGGACCGTCGGCGTAGCGCGCGACGGCCGCGGGATCGGAGAACGCATGGTGAGGAAGGGACGTCATGCACCCAGCGTCAAACCGCCTCGCTGATTACGCAAGTGCTCTTGCCGAAGCGGCAAATCAGAGTTCGAGGGCCTGATAGGTCCGCCGGACGAAGCGCGGCTGGGCGGTCTGCAGCTTGGCCTGGGAGGTGTTGCCGCCGATGGCCGCGGCGTCGAAGTTCAGGTTCGGCAGGTTCTGGATCAGGTACATCAGCACCAGGTCGTTCTCCGGGTCGGCCTGCCACCAGGTGCCGAACGCGCCGGGCCAGCTGAAGGTGCCCCGTCCGCCCGGCCCGTAGAACTGGGTGGACTTCGACGGATCGGTGACCACCGACAGGTTCAGCCCGAAGCCACGGCCCACCCAGAACGGCATCCCCAGGAACGGCTGCTCCTTCTGCTCGTCGGTCAGCTGGTCGGTGCGCATCTGCCGCACCGCCTGCTCCGAAAGCACCCGCACCCCGTCCACCTCGCCGAAGCCGAGCAGCATCCGGATGAAGGTGAGGTAGTCGTCGGCGGTGGACCACAGCCCCGCCCCGCCCTGGCAGAACGGGGGAGGCGCGATGGGCGGCGGGCCCATCACATCGTGGGTCAAGGTGTTGCTGTCGTCGAGTTTGTACATGGTGGCCGCGCGGCGCCGCCCGGCCGGCGTGACGAAGAACCCGGTATCGGTCATCTGCAGCGGGCCCAGGATGCGCTCGTCGAGCACCTGGTGCAGCGGCTTGCCCTCGACGCGCGAGATCAGGATGCCCAGCACGTCGGTGGCCACGCTGTAGGTGAGCCGGTCGCCGGGCTGATGGGCCAGCGGCAACGCCACCAACTCGCTGAGCCAGCGGTCCTGCTCCTGGCGGTGCGGCAGCTTGCTGTAGGCCTTGGCCAGCGGGCCCGGCACCGAGAACGGATACGCCAGCCCGCTGCGATGCGTCATCAGGTCGCCCACGGTGATGGGCCGGACCGCCGGCACCGTGGCCTCCAGGGAGCCCTGCGGCTGGGCCAGCACCCACATGGCGCTGAACTCCGGCAACCACGCCGTCACCGGGTCGCGCAGTGTGAGCTTGCCCTCGTCCACCAGCGCCATCGCCGCCGCCACGGTCACCGGTTTGGACATCGAGGCGATGCGGAAGATGGTGTCGCGCTGCATCGGCAGCCGGGCCTCCACGTCACGGAAACCGATCTCGTTGACCTGCAAGACTTTTCCGCCCTGCCACACCAACGTCACCGCGCCGGAGAGCAGCCCGGTGTCGCAGGCGTCACGAATGGAGGTCTGATTTCCGTCCAGCTTCACACTCAGCGAGGGTACGCGGCCGTCGTGCTAAGCTGCCCGGCAGTTCGGCATCCTTTAAACGACCGTCCAGTGAGGCGGAGAAGGAGGTCAGGTAGGACCATGGGCGCACCTGAGCCCGACCGGGAGTTGCTGTCGGCGGCTGACGTCAGCCGCACCATCTCCCGGATGGCGCACCAGATCATCGAGAAGACTGCCCTCGACGGCGAGGACAGCCCGCGGGTTGTTCTTCTCGGAATCCCCACCCGTGGCGCGGATCTCGCCGCCCGGCTGGCTGGGCAGATCACCGAGTTCTCCGGCATCGCGGTCGAATACGGCTGCCTGGACATCACGCTCTACCGCGACGACCTGATGTCGAAGCCGCCCCGCCCGCTGGCCGAGACCTCCATTCCCGACGGCGGCGTCGACGGCGCGCTGGTGGTCCTGGTCGACGACGTGCTGTACTCCGGCCGCTCGGTGCGGGCGGCCCTCGATGCGCTGCGCGACATCGGCCGCCCCCGGGTGGTGCAACTGGCCGTCCTGGTGGATCGCGGCCACCGCGAACTGCCCATCCGTGCCGATTACGTCGGCAAGAACGTGCCCACCTCGCGCAGTGAGAACGTCAAGGTCCAGCTGGTCGAACACGACGGGCTCGACGGAGTGCGCATCGCCCCCTACGGAGGTCCCACGCGGTGAAACACCTGCTGACCGCAGCCGATCTGACGCGCGATGACGCGCTGGCCATTCTCGACAACGCCGACCGGTTCCGGCAGGCACTGCTGGGCCGCGAGGTCAAGAAGCTGCCCACCCTGCGCGGGCGCACCATCATCACCATGTTCTACGAGAACTCCACCCGAACCCGGGTGTCGTTCGAGGTGGCGGGCAAGTGGATGAGCGCCGACGTCATCAATGTCAGCGCATCGGGATCGTCTGTCTCCAAGGGGGAGTCGCTGCGCGACACCGCCCTGACGCTGCGCGCTGCGGGCGCCGACGCGCTCATCATCCGGCACCCCGCCTCCGGCGCGCCGCAGCAACTGGCGGCCTGGACCCGCGACGAGCACGGTGGCCCGTCCATCATCAACGCCGGCGACGGCACCCACGAGCACCCGACGCAGGCACTGCTGGACGCCCTGACCATCCGCCAGCGGCTGGGCTCGGTGGAGGGCAAGCGCGTGGTGATCGTCGGTGACGTGCTGCACAGCCGGGTGGCCCGCTCCAATGTCCATCTGCTGGCCACCCTGGGCGCCGAGGTGGTGCTGGTGGCCCCGCCGACCCTGCTGCCGGTCGGGGTGTCGGGCTGGCCGGTGACGGTCTCCCACGACCTGGATGCCGAACTGCCCGCCGCCGACGCCGTGCTGATGCTGCGGGTGCAGGCCGAGCGGATGAACGGCGGCTTCTTCCCGACCACGCGCGAGTACTCGGTGCTCTACGGGCTGTCGGACAAACGTCAGGCACTGCTGCCCGAGCATGCGGTGGTGCTGCACCCGGGGCCGATGCTGCGCGGTATGGAGATCGGGTTCTCGGTGGCCGACTCGCCGCAATCGGCAGTGTTGCAACAGGTTTCCAACGGTGTGCATGTGCGGATGGCGGTGCTGTTCCATCTGCTGGTCGGGACTGAACAGGAGGCGATCAGCGCGTGAGTCTGGTCATTCGTGGAGTGCGGTTGTATGGCGAGGGCGATCCGGTCGACGTGCTGGTGGCCGACGGTGTGATCACCGAGATCGGCCAGGACCTCGATGCGGACACCGTGATCGACGCCGCGGGCCAGATCCTGCTGCCCGGCTTCGTCGACCTGCACACCCACCTGCGCGAGCCCGGCCGCGAGGACACCGAGACCATCGAAACCGGTTCGGCGGCAGCAGCTCTGGGCGGCTACACCGCGGTCTTCGCGATGGCCAACACCAACCCGGTGGCCGACACCTCGGTGGTCACCGACCACGTGTGGCACCGCGGCCAGCAGGTCGGCCTGGTGGACGTCCACCCGGTGGGCGCCGTCACCGTCGGTCTGGCCGGCAAGCAGCTCACCGAGATGGCCCTGATGAACGCCGGCACCGGCCAGGTCCGGATGTTCTCCGACGACGGCGTGTGTGTGCAGGACCCGCTGGTCATGCGCCGGGCGCTGGAGTACGCCACCGGCCTGGGTGTGCTGATCGCCCAGCACGCCGAGGAGCCGAGGCTGACCGTCGGTGCGGTCGCCCACGAAGGCCCCAACGCCGCCCGGCTGGGACTCGCCGGCTGGCCGCGGGTGGCCGAGGAGTCGATCGTGGCTCGCGATGCGCTGCTGGCCCGCGATGCCGGTGCCCGCGTGCACATCTGCCACGCCTCCACCGCCGGTACCGTCGAACTGCTGAAATGGGCCAAGGCGCAGGGCATATCGATCACCGCCGAGGTGACCCCGCACCACCTGCTGCTCGACGACAGCCGGCTGGACACCTACGACGGGGTGAACAAGGTGAACCCGCCGCTGCGCGAGTCCTCCGATGCGGCGGCCATGCGCCAAGCCCTGGCCGACGGCATCATCGACTGCGTGGCCACCGACCACGCCCCCCACGCCGAGCAGGACAAGTGTGTCGAGTTCGCCAACGCCCGACCGGGCATGCTGGGCCTGCAGACCGCGCTGTCGGTGGTCGTCGAGACCATGGTCACACCCGGGCTGCTCACCTGGCGCGGTGTCGCGAAGGTGATGAGCGAGAACCCCGCCCGCATCGTCGGGCTGCCCGATCAGGGCCGTCCACTCGAGGTGGGCGAACCGGCCAACCTGGTGGTCGTCGACCCCGATGCCAGCTGGACCGTGCAGGGATCTGCGCTGGCCAGCAAGTCGGCCAACACGCCGTTCGAGGCCATGAGCCTGCCCGCCGCCGTCACCGCCACGCTGTTGCGCGGCAGGGTCACCGCCCTCGGCGGGACCGTGCAGTCATGAACACCGGAACGCTGATCGGATCGCTGATCTTCGCCGCGGTGATCGCGGTGCTGATCGCGGTCCTGATCCGCCAGATGCTGCGGGGCTGGCGCCACCGCGCATTGCGGCAACTGGAGCTCATCGGCCGACTGCCCGCGCTGCCCGATTCCGTGGGCCCGGCGCTGATCGCGCCCACCCCGGGGCTCTACGTCGGCAGCACCATCGCTCCCAGCTGGCAGGACCGCATCGCCGTCGGCGACCTCGGCTACCGCGCCAAGGCGGTGCTGACCCGGTACCCCGAGGGCATCATGATGCAGCGCAGCGGCGCCACCCCGATCTGGATCCCCGACGAGTCGATCACCGCCGTGCGCGCCGAGCGTGGCATCGCGGGCAAGGCGATGACCCACGACGGGATCCTGGCGATCCGGTGGACGCTGCCGTCGGGCACCGAGATCGACACCGGATTCCGCGGCGACAACCGCGCCGACTACAGCAACTGGATCACGCCCGGATCGTCGGAAGAAAGCAAGAGCGCATGAGTAAAGCAGTACTGGTCCTCGAAGACGGCCGGACGTTCACCGGCGTCGCCTTCGGAGCCGTCGGGCAGACCCTCGGAGAGGCCGTCTTCTCCACCGGGATGTCCGGCTACCAGGAGACCCTGACCGACCCGAGCTACCACCGGCAGATCGTGGTGGCCACCGCGCCGCAGATCGGCAACACCGGCTGGAACGGCGACGACGGCGAGAGCCGCGGCGACAAGATCTGGGTGGCCGGCTACGCCGTTCGCGACCCCTCGCCCCGCCCGTCGAACTGGCGGGCCACCGGCACGCTGGAAGACGAGCTGATCCGCCAACGCATTGTCGGCATCGCCGGTATCGACACCCGCGCGGTGGTGCGCCACCTGCGCACCCGCGGCTCCATGAAGGCCGGGGTGTTCTCCGGCGACGCGCTGGCCGATGCCGATGTGCTGCTGGAGCGGGTGCGCGGCCAGGAGTCGATGCTCGGCGCCGACCTGGCCGGTGAGGTGACCACCGCTGAGAGTTATGTGGTGGATCCCGTTGAGCCGCACCGCTTCACCGTGGCCGCCCTGGATCTGGGCATCAAGACCAACACCCCGCGCAACTTCGCCGCCCGCGGCATCCTCAGCCACGTGTTGCCGTCGTCGGTGAGCTTCGCCGACATCACGGAGCTGAAACCCGACGGGGTGTTCCTGTCCAACGGCCCCGGTGACCCCGCCACCGCCGACCACATCGTGGGCGTCACCCGCGAGGTGCTCGACGCCGGGATCCCGTTGTTCGGTATCTGCTTCGGCAACCAGATCCTGGGCCGGGCGCTGGGCCGCTCGACCTACAAGATGACCTTCGGTCACCGCGGCATCAACATCCCGGTGCTCGACCACGCCACCGGCCGGGTGGCGATCACCGCGCAGAACCACGGATTCGCCCTCGAAGGGGAGGCCGGCGAGGAGTTCGACACCCCGTTCGGTCGCGCCATCGTGAGCCACACCTGCGCCAATGACGGTGTGGTGGAGGGGATCACCCTGGTCAACGGTCGCGCGTTCTCGGTGCAGTACCACCCCGAGGCCGCCGCCGGGCCGCACGATGCCAACTATCTGTTCGACCAGTTCATCGACCTCATGGCGGGGGACAAGTGACACCAACTCCCGCGAGCGTGCGCCTTTGCACGCGACACGCCGCAGAAATCTGTACAGACACGCACGCTCGGCCCGAGGGGAAGTAAACAACCATGCCGCGTCGCACCGACCTCAACCATGTGCTGGTGATCGGCTCCGGCCCGATCGTGATCGGCCAGGCCTGCGAGTTCGACTATTCGGGGACCCAGGCCTGCCGTGTGCTGCGCGCCGAGGGGCTGCAGGTCACGCTGATCAACTCCAACCCGGCCACGATCATGACCGACCCGGAGTACGCCGACAACACCTATGTCGAGCCCATCACCGCGGCGTTCGTGGAGAAGGTGCTGGCCCAGCAGGCCGAGCGGGGCAACAAGATCGACGCCGTGCTGGCCACCCTGGGTGGGCAGACGGCGCTCAACACCGCGGTGGCCCTGCACGACAACGGCGCCCTCGAGCGCTGGGGTGTGGAGCTGATCGGCGCCGACTTCGACGCCATCCAGCGCGGTGAGGACCGCCAGAAGTTCAAGGACATCGTGGCAAAGGTGGGTGGCGAATCCGCCCGCAGCCGTGTGTGTTTCACCATGGACGAGGTGCGTGAGACCGTCGCCGAACTGGGGCTGCCGGTGGTGGTGCGCCCGTCGTTCACCATGGGCGGGCTGGGCTCGGGTATGGCGGCCACCGTCGAAGACGTCGAGCGGATGGCCGGGGACGGCCTCGCGGCTTCACCCAGTGCCAACGTGCTGATCGAGGAGTCGATCTACGGCTGGAAGGAATACGAGCTCGAGCTGATGCGTGACGGCCGCGACAACGTGGTGGTGGTGTGCTCGATCGAGAACCTCGACCCGATGGGCGTGCACACCGGCGACTCGGTGACGGTGGCGCCGGCGATGACGCTGACCGACCGGGAGTACCAGGTGATGCGCGACCTGGGCATCGACATCCTGCGCGAGGTGGGTGTCGACACCGGCGGCTGCAACATCCAGTTCGCCATCAACCCCACCGACGGCCGCCTGATCGTCATCGAGATGAACCCCCGGGTGTCGCGCTCCAGTGCGCTGGCGTCCAAGGCCACCGGCTTCCCGATCGCCAAGATCGCCGCCAAGCTGGCCATCGGCTACACCCTCGACGAGATCGTCAACGACATCACCAAGGAGACGCCGGCCTGCTTCGAACCCACGCTGGACTACGTGGTGGTCAAGGCTCCGCGGTTCGCGTTCGAGAAATTCCCCGGCGCCGACGCCACCCTCACCACCACCATGAAGTCGGTTGGTGAGGCGATGTCGCTGGGCCGCAACTTCATCGAAGCTCTGGGCAAGGTGATGCGGTCGCTGGAGACCAAGCGGACCGGGTTCTGGACCGGCGCCGCGGTGCAGGGTTCCCTCGACGAGGTGCTGACCCGGCTGCAGACGCCCACCGACGGTCGGCTCTACGACATCGAATACGCCCTGCGCCTGGGTGGCACGGTCGAACAGGTGGCCGCCGCCTCGGGTGTGGACCCGTGGTTCGTCGACCAGATCGCCGCCCTGCTGGACCTGCGCACCGAATTGCTGGAGGCCCCGGTGCTGGACCAGGACCTGCTGCGGCGCAGCAAGCACAAAGGGCTGTCCGACGGCCAGATCGCCGCGCTGCGACCGGAACTGGCCGGCGAGGACGGCGTGCGCTCGCTGCGGCAGCGCCTCGGCATCCGGCCGGTGTACAAGACCGTCGACACCTGCGCCGCCGAGTTCGAGGCCAAGACGCCGTACCACTACAGCAGCTACGAGCTGGATCCCAGCGCCGAGACCGAGGTCGCGCCGCAGACCGAGAAGCCCAAGGTGCTGATCCTGGGCTCCGGGCCCAACCGCATCGGGCAGGGCATCGAGTTCGACTACAGCTGTGTGCACGCCGCCACCACGCTGAGCGCCGCCGGGTTCGAGACCGTCATGGTGAACTGCAACCCGGAGACGGTGTCCACCGACTACGACACCGCCGACCGGCTGTACTTCGAGCCGCTGACCTTCGAAGACGTGCTCGAGGTGTACCACGCCGAACAGGCCTCCGGCGCAGGTGGTCCCGGCGTGGTGGGCGTGATCGTGCAGCTGGGCGGGCAGACCCCGCTGGGGCTGGCCCAGCGGCTGGAGGAGGCGGGGGTGCCGATCGTCGGCACCAGCCCCAAGGCCATCGACCTGGCCGAGGACCGCGGCGCCTTCGGTGAGGTGCTCACCAACGCCGGCCTGCCCGCGCCGCGGTTCGGCACGGCCACCAGCTTCGAGCAGGCCCGCAAGATCGCCGCCGACATCGGGTACCCGGTGCTGGTGCGGCCGTCCTATGTGCTCGGCGGGCGCGGCATGGAGATCGTCTACGACGAAGAGACGCTGCAGGGCTACATCACCCGCGCCACCGAGCTCTCACCCGAACATCCGGTGCTGGTGGACCGGTTCCTCGAGGACGCCATCGAGATCGACGTCGACGCCCTGTGCGACGGCGCCGAGGTCTACATCGGCGGCGTGATGGAGCACATCGAAGAAGCGGGCATCCATTCCGGGGACTCCGCGTGTGCGCTGCCGCCGGTGACGCTGGGCCGCCAGGACATCGAGTCGGTGCGGCGTGCCACCGAGGCCATCGCTTTCGGGATCGGCGTCAAGGGACTGCTCAACGTGCAGTACGCGCTCAAAGACGATGTGCTCTACGTGCTGGAGGCCAACCCGCGCGCCAGCCGCACCGTGCCGTTCGTGTCCAAGGCCACCGCGGTGCCGCTGGCCAAGGCGTGCGCGCGGGTCATGTTGGGCGCCACCATTGCCGAGCTGCGCAGCGAGGGCATCCTGGCGCCCGAGGGGGACGGTGCCAGCCCGGCTCCCAACGCGCCGATCGCCGTCAAGGAAGCCGTCTTGCCGTTCCACCGGTTCCGCAAGTCCGACGGCTCGAACGTCGATTCGCTGCTGGGGCCGGAGATGAAGTCCACCGGCGAGGTAATGGGCATCGACTCCGATTTCGGGACCGCGTTCGCCAAGAGCCAGACCGCGGCCTACGGTTCGCTGCCGCAGGGCGGCACCGTGTTCGTGTCGGTGGCCAACCGGGACAAGCGCTCGCTGGTGTTCCCGGTGAAACGCCTGGCCGATCTCGGTTTTCGGGTGCTCGCCACCGAGGGCACCGCGGAGATGTTGCGCCGCAACGGGATTCCCTGCGACGTGGTGCGCAAGATCTTCGAGACACCGGAGGGCTCTGACCCGCTGCCGTCCGCGGTCGACGTGATCCGCGCCGGTGAGGTGAACATGGTGATCAACACCCCGTACGGCAACTCCGGCCCACGCGTCGACGGCTATGAGATCCGCGCCGCCGCGGTGCAGATGAACATCCCGTGCGTGACGACGGTGCAGGGCGCCTCGGCTGCGGTGCAGGGCATCGAGGCCGGCCTGCGCGGCGACATCGGGGTGCGCTCCCTGCAGGAACTGCACGCCGCGCTCGACGCCCACTGACATGGCGGCGTTCGGAGTTCGGCTGCAGCAGGCGATGCGGGCGCGCGGGCCGCTGTGTCTGGGGATCGACCCGCACCCGGAGTTGCTGGCGGCCTGGGGACTGAGCGTCGACGCCTCGGGGCTGGCCGCCTTCAGTGAGATCTGCGTGACGGCCTTCGAGGGGTTCGCCGTGGTCAAGCCGCAGGTGGCGTTCTTCGAGGCGTACGGATCGGCCGGCTTCGCCGTGCTGGAGCGCACCATTGCCGCTCTGCGGGAGCGGGGTGTGCTGGTGCTGGCCGACGCCAAGCGCGGCGATATCGGCTCCACCATGGCCGCCTACGCCGCGGCGTGGGCCGGCGAGTCGCCGTTGGCGTGTGACGCGGTGACCGCCTCGCCGTACCTGGGTTTCGGCTCGTTGCAGCCGCTGCTGGACGTCGCGGCCGCCCACGATCGCGGCGTGTTCGTGCTGGCCGCGACCTCGAATCCGGAAGGCGCCTCGGTGCAGCACGCGACGGTGGGCGACGGGACCTCGCTGGCGCAGTCCATGGTGGACGCCGCTGCCGCGGTCAACCGGGTTGCCGCGCCCGCCTTCGGCTCGGTGGGCGTCGTGGTGGGCGCCACCCTGGCCGATCCGCCGGACGTCAGTGCGCTGGCCGGCCCGGTACTGGTACCCGGTGTGGGCGCCCAGGGTGGGCGCCCTGAGGCCTTGGCCGGGCTGGGCGGAGCGAGGGCGGGTCAGTTGTTGCCTGCAGTATCGCGCGAGGTGTTACGCGCCGGTCCGGACCCGGTTGCGGTGCGGGCGGCGGCCGAACGGATGCGCGAGGCTGTGTCGTATCTGGCGTGACCTCTCCGGCGTGACCTTGTAGTCCACTGTTCCGCCGGTGTTGGACCGGGCGTCGCCTGACGGCAAGGCGCACCGGACAGGATCGCAGCCATGGCTGTGGATACCGCGGTTTCCAGCGTCGCGATCCCTAAAAGCACGGCACACCAGACGATCACCTGCCTGGGGGCACTGATCCAGGCTCACCGGCAGGCCGCCGGACCCGGAGTCGCACAGGCGCTGGGGGAGATGGCCGAGGACAGCCGCGCCCTGGCCGGCTCTCTGCAGTCCTCCGGTCACACCACCGTCCGCGTTCCGGTGGCCACCCTGACCCGGATTGCCGCACACCTGACCCATGGCGCCCAGGACGAGGTCGGCTCCGAGGCGCTGCAGGCGGCACTGTGGCGCACCGCAGGCCGGCTGCAGCGCTGGATCGCCGATGCGGCCGTCCAGGAGGCGGCCCGGGCCAAGACGACTGACAAGCGCCCGGCACGCACCCGGGGCTGACCGCCGCTGCCTGCTACAGGGCGATCCAGCGGCCCAGGAACCAGAACCCCCAGCCGTGGCCGTTGCCTGCCGGCATCGGGGTCACCTGCTGGCCCTGGAACATGAACGGCTGATGGTCTTGGCGACCCTGGTCGATCCCGCGCTGCTGGGCCGGGACCGGCCCGGGTGCAGGCTGCTGGCCCGGGTTCGCGGCCGCGCTGCCCAGGCCCACTCCGGCCAGGCCCGCCGCGGCCACTCCGGCGGTCAGGGTGGCGGTGGCGAGGATGCGGGTGAGGGTCATGTGGGGTCTCCTTGGTTTCTGTGTGCACGCGCCGGTGGATTCACCGACGGCACTGACGTTAGGAAGCGGACATGGGGGGCCCGTGGGTCTGCGATGGGGCTCGGCTGTGCACCCGGTAACGGATGGGTCGCGATGGCTCTCGTGAGCCGGGTGTGATCGATGAGACTTCTGGGGTGCCCGGGTGAGCTTTCCGTGGTCAACGCCCCTTTGCCCGACACGCGCGACACGCCGCACACAGTTCTGGGAGCCCACTGGATGCTCCAGCTGTCGAGCCGGAGGTGCTGCTCTGACAGCTCCTTCGCCGTCAGACAACGGTCTACACGGGCCAAAAGTACTGCTGGGCAGCACTTTTGCTGCCATCCCAGGGGGTCGGGCAACGGCGTTGGCGCTTGGCCGCGGTGACGGCGGCGTACCGTCGGGAGACGGCGTGTCGGGCCCTACACGCTGGGTCTTTGTCAGCTCGGCGCGGGGGTGGGGTTAGATTTCGTCAGGCGGCGTGGGTACGGTCGTCGACGCTGGCTGATGTACCCGGCCCAGACAAGAAAATGATCGCTTCTACCCAGGTGGCGATCGACAAGATGGTTATGAGACGGAGGAACCGTGGCCCTTCCCCAGTTGACCGACGAACAGCGCGCGGCAGCGTTGGAGAAGGCTGCTGCCGCACGTCGAGCGCGAGCTGAGCTCAAAGATCGGCTCAAGCGTGGCGGCACCAACCTGTCCCAGGTGCTCAAGGATGCCGAGACCGATGAGGTCTTGGGCAAGATGAAGGTTTCCGCACTGCTGGAAGCCCTGCCGAAGGTCGGCAAGGTCAAGGCGCAGGAGATCATGACCGAACTCGAGATCGCCCCCACCCGCCGTCTGCGCGGGCTGGGTGACCGGCAGCGCAAGGCGCTGCTGGACAAGTTCGATCCCTCGTAACGGTCGGTGATCGCTGTCGGGGGATCGGACGGCGACGCGCACCCCGGTCCCGGCGCACCCGTGCGCCGGGGCAGGGTGGTGGTGCTGTCCGGTCCCTCCGCGGTCGGCAAGTCCACCGTCGTGCGCTGCCTGCGCGAACGCCTTCCTGATCTGCATTTCAGTGTTTCGGCCACCACCAGGGACCCGCGTCCCGGGGAGGTCGATGGCGTCGACTACCACTTCGTGACGCCCCAGCGGTTCCAGGAGCTGATCGACGGCGGTGCGCTGCTGGAGTGGGCCGAGATCCATCGTGGCCTGCACCGATCCGGAACCCCGGCGCAGCCGGTGCGCGACGCCGTGGCCGCCGGGCGACCGGTGCTCATCGAGGTCGATCTGGCCGGAGCGCGGTCGGTGAAGTCCGTCATGCCGGAGGCCACCTCGGTGTTCCTGGCCCCGCCCAGCTGGGCGGATCTCGAGCAGCGTCTCGTCGGGCGCGGTACCGAGTCGCCCGAGGTGATGCAGCGCCGACTCGACACCGCGCGCGCCGAACTGGCGGCTCAGAATGACTTCGATGTCATTGTCGTGAACAGGCAATTGGAGACTGCCTGCGCGGAATTGGTATCGTTGCTGGCAGGAAACGCGCCGGCCGATGCCTGACCAAGCACGATCCGCCCCAGTGCGCTTTTGATTTTCACTCGTTTCAACTGCCAGGAGATCTCCACGTGACTAACCCCGACACGCTGTCCGGTGTTGACCAGTTCGACTCGGGCGCCGCGCTGCAGGGTGCCTACGACACACCGCTGGGCATCACCAACCCGCCCATCGACGATCTTCTGGACCGCGCCTCCAGCAAGTACGCGCTGGTGATCTACGCCGCCAAGCGCGCCCGCCAGATCAACGACTACTACAACCAGCTCGGCGACGGCATCCTCGAGTACGTCGGCCCGCTCGTGGAGCCGGGTCTGCAGGAGAAGCCGCTGTCCATCGCCATGCGCGAGATCCACGGCGACCTGCTCGAGCACACCGAAGGCGAGTAGAACCGGGCGCGGGGGCCACATGAACGGGTGTCAGTCCAGGTGAGCCGAAAACGGGTCGTCGTCGGAGTCGCCGGCGGTATTGCCGCCTACAAGGCCTGTTCGGTGGTCCGTCAGCTGGCCGAGGCCGGCCACGACGTCCGGGTGATCCCCACCGAATCCGCACTCAAGTTCGTCGGCGCCGCGACGTTCGAGGCGCTGTCCGGCCACAAGGTCCACACCGGGGTGTTCGACGAGGTCCCCGAGGTGCCGCACGTGCGGCTCGGCCAGGAGGCCGACCTGGTGGTGATCGCTCCCACCACGGCTGATCTGCTGGCCCGTGCCGTTGCCGGCCGCGCCGACGACCTGCTGACCGCCACCCTGCTGACCGCCCGGTGCCCGGTGTTGTTCGCCCCGGCGATGCACACCGAGATGTGGCTGCACCCGGCCACCGCCGACAATGTGGCGACGCTGCGCAAGCGCGGCGCCGTCGTCCTCGAGCCCGCCTCCGGGCGGCTCACCGGCGCCGACACCGGACCGGGGCGCCTACCCGAGCCCGAAGAGATCACCACGTTCGCCCAGCTGCTGCTGGAGCGCTCCGATGCGCTGCCGTTTGACCTGTCCGGAGTCAAGATGCTGGTGACTGCGGGCGGCACCCGCGAACCCCTGGACCCGGTGCGCTTCCTGGGCAACCGCAGCTCCGGCAAGCAGGGCTACGCGGTGGCGCGGGTGGCCGCCCAACGCGGAGCCGAGGTCACGCTGGTCGCCGGCAACACCGCCGGTCTGGCGGACCCGGCCGGTGTGCACGTCGAGCACATCGGCTCGGCCGCGCAGTTGCGCGATGCGGTCTCCAAACACGCCCCGGATGCCAACGTCCTGGTGATGGCGGCGGCGGTCGCCGACTTCCGCCCCGCCCAGGTGGCCACCACCAAATTGAAGAAGGGCGGCGCGTCCGAGCCGTCGGCCATCGATCTGGTGCGCAACGATGACGTCCTCGCCGGTGCGGTGCGGGCCCGCGCCGACGGTCAGCTACCCAACATGGCGGCCATCGTGGGATTCGCTGCCGAAACCGGCGATGCCACCGGTGACGTGCTGTTCCACGCTCGCGCCAAGCTGGCCCGCAAGGGGTGTGATCTGCTGGTGGTCAATGCCGTGGGGGAGGGCCGCGCCTTCGAGGTGGACAGCAACGACGGCTGGCTGCTGGGCGCCGACGGCACCGAGGCGGCGCTGGAGCACGGCTCCAAAACACTCATGGCGAGCCGTATCGTGGACGCGATCGGGGCGCTCCTGCACTCTGGGATGCACTAAGCGGACAATTTCTGTCTCGATTTGCGCACACCCGTGCAGGACAGGCACTGTGCGGGGTTGAACGACGCTGGCGATAAGCTTCGCCCGGCTGACATGTGATGAGGGCTTAGCGCCGGAAGGGATGGGGACGTGAGCGAAGCACGGCTGTTCACGAGCGAGTCGGTGACCGAGGGGCACCCCGACAAGATCTGTGACGCCATCAGTGACTCGGTGCTCGACGCGCTCCTGGAGCAGGACCCCCGGTCGCGCGTGGCTGTCGAGACCCTGGTGACCACCGGTCAGGTGCACGTCGCCGGCGAGGTGACCACCAGCGCCTACGCCGACATCCCGAAGATCGTCCGCGACCGGATCCTCGAGATCGGCTACGACTCGTCGACCAAGGGCTTCGACGGAGCCTCCTGCGGCGTCAACGTCGCCATCGGTGCGCAGTCGCCCGACATCGCCCAGGGCGTGGACACCGCGCACGAGGCGCGCGTCGAGGGTGCCGCGGATCCGCTGGACTCCCAGGGCGCCGGCGACCAGGGCCTGATGTTCGGCTACGCCATCAAGGACACCCCGGAACTGATGCCGCTGCCGATCGCGTTGGCGCACCGCCTGTCCCGCCGGCTGACCGAGGTCCGCAAGAACGGCGTGCTGCCCTACCTGCGCCCCGACGGCAAGACCCAGGTCACCATCCAGTACGACGGGACCACGCCGGTGCGCCTGGACACCGTGGTGCTCTCGACCCAGCACGCCGCCGACATCGACCTGGACACGCTGCTGTCGCCCGACATCCGCGAGAAGGTGGTCAACACCGTCCTCGACGACCTGGCCCACGAGACCCTGGACACCTCGGACTTCCGCCTGCTGGTCAACCCCACCGGCAAGTTCGTCCTGGGCGGGCCGATGGGTGACGCCGGCCTGACCGGCCGCAAGATCATCGTCGACACCTACGGCGGCTGGGCTCGCCACGGCGGC
Organism: Mycolicibacterium tokaiense; assembly: GCF_010725885.1. NCBI lineage: Bacteria > Bacillati > Actinomycetota > Actinomycetes > Mycobacteriales > Mycobacteriaceae > Mycobacterium > Mycolicibacterium tokaiense. Next base: position 4,465,428 of record NZ_AP022600.1, read on the forward strand.
GGCGCCTTCTCCGGCAAGGATCCGTCGAAGGTGGACCGTTCGGCTGCCTACGCGATGCGCTGGGTCGCCAAGAACGTCGTCGCCGCCGACCTGGCCGAGCGCGTCGAGGTCCAGGTGGCCTACGCCATCGGCAAGGCCGCCCCGGTGGGTCTGTTCGTCGAGACCTTCGGCACCGAGACCGTGGACCCGGCCCGCATCGAGAAGGCCATCACCGCGGTCTTCGATCTGCGCCCCGGCGCCATTGTCCGTGACCTGGACCTGCTGCGGCCCATCTACGCCCAGACCGCCGCGTACGGCCACTTCGGCCGGACCGACATCGAGCTGCCGTGGGAGCAGCTCAACAAGGTCGAGGACCTCAAGGCCTCCGTCTAGTACTGCCGAGCAGACGCGAACTCGGGTTCCGGAGCCAGTTTCCGGCCGAGTTCGCGTCTGTTCGTTTTTCCGCACCACCACCGGAAGCAGGCTCATGATCATCACCTTCGATCTGTTCAGCGCGTTGACCGACTCCCGCCGCGGCGGGTCGGCCGGCTTCGCGGTGTTGGCCCGCGAACGCGGCTGGGACCTCAGCGGGGAGCAGCTCTACGACGAGTGGGACCGCCACAACAAAGAGGCGCAGCGGCTGGTGGACACCAGCGGTCAGTGGGTGAGCTTCGCGGCCATTTCGCGCAACGCGCTGGCTGCGGCGTACGCCGCGCTGGGCCTGACCGCCGACGCGGAAGCCGACATCGCGACGATCCAGGCCGGTGTCGGCGACTGGCCGCTGTGGCCCGACGTGGCCGAGGGACTGCCCGCGGTGGCCCAGCACGCCCGCATCGGGATCTTGTCCAACGTCGACGACGCGCTGGCGCGGTCCACGCAGGCCTACCGTCTGGTGGACCCGGAGCTGGTGTTGTCCTCCGAGCGACTGGGTGCCTACAAGCCGGACCCGGCGATCTATCAGCGGGCCAGGGAGCTGGCCGGAGACGGCATGGTCCACGTCGCGGCATCCGCACGCGATGTGCGGGGGGCGTTGGAGGCGGGCATCCCGACCGTGCGGATCGCCCGGCCGGGTCACACCGTGGACCCGGCCGGCCCTACTCCCACCGCCGTGGTGCAGACCGTGGCCGAGGTTCCGGCCGCGATCGGGCGGCTCTGAGTCACCGCCGGTGCGTCAACTGGCGACCGCGTAGAGCACCCACGCCAGTCCGAACGCCATGAACCCGATGGCGGTCGCAATGACCGTCCAGGTCTTCAAGGTGGTCACGGTGTCGAATCCGCAGAAGCGGCCGATCAGCCAGAAGCCGGAGTCGTTCACGTGGGAGAACGTGATGGATCCGGCGGTGATGCCCACCACGACGGCGGCCAGCGCGATCGGGTTCAGGTCCATCCCCATCACCGCGGGCGCCATGATCGACCCCGCTGTGGTCGCGGCGACGGTGGCCGAACCCTGCGCGACCCGGAAGACCACCGCGACCAGGAAGCCGGCCAGCATGACCGGCAGCCCGATGGCATCCAGGCCGTCGGCCAGGGTCTGGCCGATCCCGGTTTCGGTGAGCACCCGGCCGAAAGCGCCACCGGCACCGGTGATCAGGATGATCGAGCAGACCGGCGCCAGCGCGTCGTCGACCAGCTTCTCGAGCACCGATCCAACGGGCTCGCGCTTGCGACGTGGCAGGACGTAGAGCACGAGCATGGCCAGGAGCACCGTGATGAGCAGGGCCATCGAGGTGGTGCCGATCAGCCGGGACAGCTGATAGGCGATGTTGTCGTCGGTGACCACGCCGTCGGCCTCCAGCGTGGAGAACACGGTGTTGAAGAAGATGAGCATCAGCGGCAGCAACAGGACGGCGATGATGGTCCAGAAGCCGGGACGCTCGTCCTCGGGGTACTCCTTCGGCTCACCGAGCAGCGTCGGTACCGGCATGTTCGGGTAGCGCTTGGCGATCAGCAGGCCCAGTCGGTACCCGGCCAGATACCAGGTCGGTAGGCCGATGAGCAGTGAGACGATGACCACCATCCCGATGTCGGCGCCCATCACCGTGGCAGCGGCGGTGGGCCCCGGATGCGGGGGTGTCAGGGCGTGCATCATCAGGAAGGCGCCGATCGACGGCAGCACGTACAGCATGAACGAACCGCCCAGTCGCCGTGCCACCGTGTAGATGATGGGCAGCATGACGATGAAGCCGGCGTCGAGGAAGATGGGGAAGGCATAGAAGAGCGAGGCGACAGCCAGCGCCAGCGGAGCTCGTTTCTCGCCGAACGTGGCCAGCATGCGATCAGCCAATACCTGTGCGCCACCGGTCATTTCGACAAGGCGACCGAGAACCGCGCCGAAACCGACCAGCAGCGCCACCGTACCGACAGTGTTGCTGAAGCCCGCGATGACCACGCTGACGACATCGCCGATGCCGATACCGGCGGCGATGCCGGTCAGTACGCTGACCACGATCAGCGAGAAGAACGCGTGCAGCCTGACCTTGATGATCAGGACCAACAGCACCGCAATGGCGACCAGCGCGATGACCACCAGTAGTGCGGCCGGCCGCTCCGCGAGGACGATCTCATCCATGGGTCGCCGATCCCTTCGGTGCCGGGCCGAGCTCACGGAGCAGATCTCCCATGCGCGAGTACGCTTTGTTGCGGTAGGCGATCACGTCGGCCTTCGTCTTGTCGTCGAAGTCGCCCGTCCAGCCCTTGCCGTTCTTGGTGCCGTGGCGGCCGGCGTCGACCGCCTCCGCGAGCATCCGGGGAGTGGCCATCCGCTCACCGAATTCGTTCTCCAGCGTCGTGTAGCCCTTGGCATACACATCGAGACCGGCCTGATCGGCGATCGCGAACGGACCGAAGAACCCCAACCGGAACCCGAACGTGGTGCGCACGATGGTGTCGACATCCTCCACGGTCGCGACACCCTGCTCGACGATGAGGGTCGCCTCCTTCAACAGCGCATACTGCAAGCGATTCAAGGCCATTCCGGGCGTATCGGCGACCTGGGCGCCCTCGCGTCCTGCGCGCACCAGGAGGTCTTTGACCGCGTCGATGACCTCCTGCGTGGTGGCCTCCCCGGCCACCAACTCGACACCGGGGATGAACGGCGCCGGATTGGAGAAGTGCACCGTGAGGAACCGCTCGGGATGGGTGACCGCGTCCACCAGCACCTTGACCGGGATGGTGGAGGTGTTGGTGCCGATGATGGTGTCGGGACGTGCGGCCCGGGACACCCGGCCCAGGACGTCCTTCTTGACGTCGACGTCCTCGAAGACCGCCTCCAACACGAAATCCACGTCGGAGACCGCATCTTCGATGGTGGCGCCGGCGGTGAGGTTGCCCATGATGGTCTCGGCGCTACCGACGTCGAACAGGCCCTGCTCTTCGAACTCCCGCGCCTCCTTGTCGAGGCGGGCCAGTGATTCCTGCGTGGCGTCGGCGCTGACGTCGGCGATCTGGACCTGAAAGCCGTTGAGCGCCAGTACCTGTGCGATTCCACCGCCCATGTAGCCCGCGCCGACGACGGTGACTGAATTGATCGTGCTCATGCGATGTCCTTCCGGAGATGAGATCAAGCGAGGGCCGACGTCAGAACCTGGTGGATGTACTCCCGGTTCTCGGCGCAGACGCCCAGAGAGTCGGAGCCGTAGTGCTCACAGCAGAACGGGCCGGTGTAACCGAGTTCGAGTGCCAGCCTGATGATCTGCCGATAGTTGATGTAGCCGTACTTCAGTGGCAACGGTGCCGAGCTGTACGCACCGGTGGCCGGATCGAAATCCCGCGAGTAGTTCTTGATGTGCCAGAAGTTCGAGTAGGGAAGCACTTTCGCGAACATCTCGCTGAAATGCGGCATCGGCCGGTGCAACCGGATGAGGTTGCCGAGATCGGGGTTGAGGCCCACGGCGTCGTGGTCGACGTCGCGGATGAACTCGACCGCGTCCTCGGGGGTGCCGATGTAGGTGTCTTCATACATTTCGAGGCTGAGCGCAATGCCGTTGGCGCGCGCGTGATCGCCGAGTTCCCGGATGCGAGTGATCGCCACATCGCGCAAGGCGGGGTCGTCGACGTGGCCCTGGACCAGCCAGAACCAGATCTGCTCACTCTGCTCGGGCGTGATCGCCTGCATGAAGCCGGTGTTGACGATGGTCGCACCGAATGACGGGGCGAGGTCGATGAGGCGATGGGCGTCGTCGAGGTTCTTCTGACCGTTGCGCACGTCGACCACCGAGTTGCGGGTCATGGAGATCGACGAGATGGCCAGACCCTCGTCACCGAGTACCGTCCGGAACTCCTCGACGCGCGCATCCGAGAGCGCCGCCAGCGGCACCCAGGCGTCGGTCGGGTCGATGAAATCGAACCCGAGCTCGCGGACCTGACGCAGCTGCGACGCCCACACCGCGGCCGGGGCGTCCTTGATGTGGCCGCCGCCGGGCGCTTGATTGCCGAAACCGAGCATGTTGGCCGCTATCGGCCAGGTGTGAGCTGAATGCATCGCAATCTCCATAGTGGTCCAGGTCATACAGCAGCTGATCCTATAGGATTTCGGAGTCCTGGTGTCAATGCGGGCTAGAATTCACTGCCGAATCAGCGTGGTGCTGAATGTCGGCGACGTCTGCGGCGTTGACCCGCCGTGGGAGTGCCGAGGTGGCGGAAAGGCCGGACGCGTGGGACCCGACGAGCATCACCGGTCGCCGGTGCGCAACACCCTGGTCGATCAGGTCTACGAACGCCTCATGGAATTGCTGCTCGACGGCACGCTGCGCTCCGGTGATGCGGTCAGCATCGACGGCACCGCCCGTCACCTGGGCGTATCGCCCACACCGGTGCGTGAGGCGCTGGCCCGGCTGGAGTCCACCGGAAACGTCGTGCGCACGGCGATGCGTGGTTACCGGGTGCCGGACATGCCGGACGCCAAGGAGATCTCCGACATCATGGACGCCCGACTGCTGATCGAGCCCCGACTGGCTGAATTGGCCTGCGCGCGAGGTGATTCAGGGCTGATGAACGCACTGCTGGAGGCGATCGACGAGCAGGACCGGGCGCCGCACACCTCCGACGCCGCCGCGATCCGCCGCTACCACCGCGCCGACGAGGAGTTCCACCGCCTCATCGCCGAGTACGCCGACAACGCAGCACTGCTGCGGGCGTACGACGCGCTGGGCGGCCACGGGCAACGCTTCCGGCTGTTCATCGGCGTGGGCGTGCAGGACTCCGCCTGCGCGATCGCCGAACACCGGGAGATCCTGGCGGCGCTGCGCCGAGGTTACGGCCCCGAGGTCTACCGGCTGATGTTCAGCCACATCAGCGGGGTCAAGCAGCGGGCGCTGGCCGAACACGAGCAGGCCCAGCGCATGAAGGCGCCTGACTAGGTGGCTGAAATCCTATAGGATGTGACCAGCCCCCACCCCCGTTGGTTCGGTACTCGGGGTGACAAAACTCACCAGCGCATCGCCAAGGATGGAACAGTGACGTACCTCCTCAACACCCCAGACGATTTCGCCGACGAGGCCATCCGCGGCCTGGTGGCCGCCCACCCCGACCTGCTCGTCGAGGTCCCCGGCGGCGTGGCACGCGCCACACAGACCCCGTCGGGTCAGCCCGCACTCGTCATCGGTGGGGGCTCGGGGCACTACCCGGCCTTCGCCGGATGGGTCGGTCCGGGCATGGGCCACGGCGCACCGTGCGGGAACATCTTCTCCTCGCCGTCGGCGTCGCAGGTGTACTCCGTGGTTCGCAACTGTGAGAACGGCGGCGGAGTCATCCTGGGCTTCGGCAACTACGCCGGCGACGTCCTGCACTTCGGCCTGGCCGCCGAGAAACTGCGCCACGAGGGCATCGACGTCCGCATCATCACCGTCAGCGACGACATCGCGTCGAACAGCCCGGAGAACCACCGGGACCGTCGCGGCGTCGCCGGTGACCTACCGGTGTTCAAGATCGCAGGTGCCGCAATCGAAGCCGGTGCCGACCTCGACGAGGCCGAGCGGCTGGCCTGGAAAGCCAACGACGCAACCCGGTCATTCGGGCTCGCCTTCGACGGCTGCACCCTGCCCGGGGCGGGCGAGCCGCTGTTTCATGTCGACAAGGGCCGAATGGGCATCGGGCTCGGCATCCACGGCGAACCCGGCATCAGCGAAGCACGTATCGGTACCGCCGCCGAGGTCGCGGACCTGTTGTTCGACAAGGTGATCGCCGAGGAGCCGCCTCGCAACGACGACGCCGGCTACACCGGCCGGGTCGCCGTCATTCTCAACGGGCTGGGCACGGTGAAGTACGAGGAACTGTTCGTCGTCTACGCGCGCATCGCCGAACGGCTGGCCGACCACGGTCTGACGGCTGTGCGGCCCGAGGTGGGTGAGTTCGTCACGAGTCTGGACATGGCCGGCGTGTCGCTGACGCTGGTGTTCCTCGACGAGGAACTCGAAAAGCACTGGCTCGCACCGGTGGTGACATCGGCCTACTCCCGCGGTGTGCTGCCGACGGAGGAGCGGCCGGCCCGCGAGGGCATCTGGGACGCAGCGAAGGCCGAGATCCCCGATTCCGGCGCCGAGTCCCGAGCCTGCGCGCAGAAGATCGCTGCCGTCCTCGACATGTTCCGGCAGGTGTGCGCCGACAACGAGGCCGAACTCGGGCGCCTGGACGCGGTCGCCGGGGACGGCGATCACGGCCAGGGAATGGCGTTCGGCTCCCGCGGTGCCGCCGACGCCGCCCGAGCCGCCGTCGACGACGGTGCCGGCGCCAGGACGACGCTGCTGATCGCGGGCGAAGCGTGGGCGCAGGCAGCGGGGGGAACGTCAGGAGCCCTCTGGGGTGCGGCGCTCACCAGCGCCGGCGGTGTGTTCACCGACGCCGAGGGCGCCGGTGAACACACCGTGGTCGACGCGATCGCCGCGGGAATCGACTCCATCCTGCGCCTCGGTGGCGCGGAGCCGGGCGACAAGACCATGGTCGACGCCGCCGTGCCGTTTCGTGCGTCCCTGATGGACGCCTTCGACGGTGATGCGGGCGCGGCCATCACCCAGGCTGCGCAGGTGGCCCGCCGGGCGGCCGACGACACCGCCGACATCGCGGCGCGACTGGGTCGCGCGCGGGTGCTGGGTGACAAGAGCGTGGGCACCCCAGACCCGGGGGCCCTCTCGTTCTCGATACTGATGGCCGCCCTCGGCGACCATCTGTCCCGATGACACAACCCCGAAGGAGCTGACCATGGCATTGAGAATCGTGATGGGCGCAGACAACGCCGGTTTCACCTACAAGGAAGCACTGCGTAAGGACCTCGAGTCCGACGATCGGGTGGCGTCGGTCACCGATGTCGGAGTCGGGACCGCCGAGGACGACACCGCCTATCCGAACGTCGCCGTGGCGGCCGCGGAGAAGGTCGCGCGCGGCGAAGCCGACCGCGCACTGCTGATCTGCGGTACGGGGCTGGGAGTGGCCATCGCGGCGAACAAGGTCAAGGGCGTCCGCGCCGTCACCGCGCACGACATCTACTCGGTGCAGCGCTCGGTGTTGTCGAACAACGCCCAGGTGCTGTGCATGGGGCAGCGGGTCGTGGGACTGGAGTTGGCGCGCGTGCTCGTCAAGGAGTGGCTGGGACTGGAATTCGATCCCGCGTCGTCGTCGGCGACCAAGGTCGACGCCATCTGCGCCTACGAAGGTGACTGACTCCCGGGCGCCCGGACCGGGCGTGGAACGCGCGTTGTGGATCGGCACCAGCTGGAAGATGACCAAGACGCTCGACGCCGCCCGCCGCTACATCCGCGGCTTGGCCGACTACCTGGCCCGGACGCCGCTGCCGGGTGTCGCGCCCTTCGTCATCCCGTCGTTCACGGCGGTGGCCGCGGTTGGTGATGAATTGCCCTCCGGCACACAGGTATTGCTCGGAGTCCAGAATGCCCACTGGGAGGACGAGGGAGCCTGGACCGGGGAGGTGTCCGTCCCGCAGGCCGCCGACGCCGGAGCGAGGATCGTCGAGATCGGCCACTCCGAGCGTCGCGAGCACTTCGGCGAGACCGTCGAGACCACCCGGTTGAAGGTGGCCGCGGTGCTGCGCCACGGCCTCATCCCGCTGCTGTGCATCGGTGAGAGCGACGAGGTCAAGCGCGCCGGCGACACCTCACGCTTCATCCTGGACCAGGCCGGCGGCGCTCTCGACGGCTTGAGCGACGACCAACTGGGACGGGTCCTGATCGCCTACGAACCCATCTGGGCGATCGGCGACAAGGGGCGTGCGGCCACGGTCGAGGAGCTCCGGGCGCCGTTCGCGGACCTGGGCCGGGAGTACGGCGATCGCACCGCGGGACTGCTCTACGGAGGCTCGGTGAACCCCGACAACGCCCTCGATCTCCTGGGCATCGACCAGGTCACCGGGCTGTTCGTCGGCCGTGCCGCGTGGGAACTGCCCGGCTTCCAACAACTTCTGGAGATCGCTGCGGCTCATCCGAAGGCGGCCCGCTGAAGCGGTAGTCGTCGAGGTCGAAGCGTCTGCTGCGCCAATCCGCAGCCAGGGTGGTGGCCGGGCGCAGCGGTACGTCGCCGTGTTTGTCGAAGTAGTAGCTGTTGGCGTTGGCGCAGCTGTCCTGCCAGAAGATCTGGCGGCGGCGCTTGCGCATCATCTCGGCGAAGTAGCGGGCATTGGCCTCGGGCCTGATCTCCACGCGGGCGGCGCCGCGCCGGCGGGCCTCGCGCAGGCAGCGCACGATGTGGCGGGTCTGGGTCTCGATCAACGCGAAGAACGACGAGCCGACGTATCCGTAGGGCCCGCAGACCGAGAAGAAGTTCGGGAACCCGGGCACGCTGACGCCCTCGTAGGCCTGCATGCGGTGGGTGTCCCAGAACTGCGCCAGGGACTGCCCGCCGGCGCCGATCACGGGGAATCCACCCGTGTCGACGTCCATGACGGAAAACCCGGTGGCCAGGATCAGGACGTCGAGGCCGTGCAGTTCCCCGTCGGCGGTCTCGACCCCACCGGGGCGGATCGCGGCGATGGGATCGGTGACCAGGTGCACGTCGTCGCGGTTGTAGGTGCTCAGATACGTGTTGTGGAAACCGGGCCGCTTGCAGCCCACGGCGTACCGCGGCGTGAGTTGGTCCCGGATCTGCGGGTCGCGCACCTGGCTACGTAAGTAACTGCGGCCCAATGCTTCTGCACGCTTGCCGAGCGGCAATACGGTGGCGTAGTGTGCGGACAGCGGAAACGTCACCTCGACGTAGGCCTGGCTGAGCAGTCGCCAGAAGGTCTTGCCGCCCGGTATCCGCATGGCCCAGCGCACCGGCAGCGGCAGCGGCAGATCGGCTTTCGGGAAACACCAGATGGGGGTGCGCTGGAAGACGGTCAGATGCGCTGCCACCGGCGCGATCTCGGGAATGGCCTGCACCGCTGAGGCGCCCGTCCCGATGACCCCGACGCGCAGGCCGGTGAGGTCGCGCCCGTGGTCCCAGCGCGCGGTGTGCATGGTGACCCCGGCGAAGGAGTCCACCCCCGGGATGTCGGGCAGCTTCGGCACCGTCAGCACGCCGGCGGCGTTGATGACGAACCGCGCGATGATCTCGCCGCTGTCGGTCTGCAGCCGCCACACCGCGGCGTCCGCATCGAACTGCGCGCCGGTGACCGTGGTGGCCAACCGCATCCGGGTGCGCAGGCCGTACTTCTTGACACAGTGGTCGGCGTAGGCCTTGAGTTCACGGCCCGGCGCGTAGGTGCGGGACCAGTCGGGGCTCTGCTCGAAGGAGAACTGGTAGGAGAACGACGGGATGTCCACCCCGATGCCGGGATAAGTGTTCCAGAACCAGGTGCCGCCGGCCTCGGGCGCCGCATCGACGATGAGGTAGTCGTGGATGCCGGCCCGGTCCAGGGCGATGGCGGCCCCGATCCCGGAGAACCCGGCGCCGACGATCACGCAGTGGGGGTGACCCATCACCTCACTCTAGGAGTGCAGTGCCGATCGCAGGGCCGATAAGCCGCGATCCATCGCCTCGGTGCAGGCGGGGATCAGCCCGGCGAAACCCAGATAGCCGTGAACCAGCGTCTCGGCGTGGTCCACCGTCACCGGAACCCCTGCTGCAGAGAGCAATTCGGCATAGGCCAGACCGTCGTCGCGCAACGGGTCGTGACCGGCCACCGCCACGTACGCCGGGGCCAGCCCGGCGAAGTCCGTCGCCCGTCCCGGAGCCAGCGTCGCCGGGACGTCCGCAGCGTCGATCTCACCGGCGTACCACGCCGAGAACGCTTCGACGGAGCGCAGATCCAGGATGGGGGCCGCGGCGTTCTCGGTGAACGACGGCAGCGTGTTGTCCCACATCACCGTCGGGTACCACAGCAGCTGGAACGCCGGCTGCGGGCCGCCCTCGGCGCGGGCCAGTTGCGCCACCACCGCCGCCAGGTTGCCGCCCGCGGAATCGCCGGCGACGGCCAGTCGGGTGGCGTCGGCGCCGATGTCGGCGGCGTGGGTGCCCACCCAGCGGGTGGCCGCCCAGACATCGTCGACAGCAGCCGGGTGCGGGTGCTCCGGTGCCAGCCGGTAATCCACCGACACCACCACGGCCTCCGCGCCCACCGCGTGCTGGCGTGCGGTGCCGTCATAGGTGTCCAGGTCGCCGACGGCGAACCCGCCGCCGTGGAAGAACATCACCACCGGCAGCGCCCCGCCCGCGCTGGGCGGGGTGTAGATCCGCACCGGCACCGGGCCGGCCGGCCCGTCGATCACCCGGTCAACGGCCTCGACCTCCGGAAGGATGGGCTGGCGCGGCAGGTCGCGGAAACGGGCCCGGGCAGCCTCGGCGCCGCCGTCGGTGGTCAGCTGGAACGGCATGGCGTCCAGCACCTGTTGGAGTATCGGATCGATCGCGGCCATCCCGACAACCTACGTGGCCACACCGGGCCGCCGCCGGGGGTGCCCATCCGGACTTTCTGCGTCGTTGCCAAGCGGCGAGAACATCCTCGGCAGCGACCAATTGCGCTTTGCTGCAGCGAGGATCGGGAAAAGGTAGCACCCCACCGCGCCTGCGCAATCCCGAGAATCACCGCCATGGATGACGCCCAGCGCGGCGACGGCGGGCGAGCGCTGTCGCTGGCACCCCTGACCGTGCTCGAACTCGGACCCGACGAGCTCGTGGACGTGGCGGCGGCGGCGGGTTTCGACGCGGTGGGGCTGCGGCTGATCCGGGCTACGCCCGAAGAACCGCTGCGACCGGCGGTGGGCCGTACGCCGTTGGTCCGCGACATCAAGCGCCGCCTCGACGACACCGGGCTGCGGCTGGTCGACATCGAGGTGCTGCGGTTGCGCCCGGACACCCACGTGCGTGACGACTACGGTGTCTTCCTCGAGACCGGCGCCTTTCTGGGAGCCGAGCAGGTGCTGGTCACGGGCAACGATCCCGACCACCACCGCACCGCCGACCGGTTCGCCGAACTGGCGCAGCTGTGCGCCGAGCACGGGCTGACCCCCAACCTCGAACCGATGCCGTGGACCGAGGTGGCCGACCTGCAGCAGGCGGTCTCGATCCTCGCGCGCGCCGGCCACGACAACGCGGGCCTGCTGGTCGACGCCATCCACTGGGACCGGGCCCGCAACACCCCGGCGCAGCTGGCCGCGCTGCCCCGCAACTGGATTCGGTATGCGCAGATCTGCGATGCGGTGGCGCCGCGCCCGACGACGGTGGACGAGATGATGTACCAGGGTCGGTCTGCGCGACTGTTCCCCGGCCAGGGCAGCATCGACCTGGTCTCCATGCTGCACGCCCTGCCCGCCGGTATCCCGATCAGTGTGGAGGCGCCGGTGCGGTGGGATGCCCCGGCGCAGGTGCGGGCGCGGGCCGCGCAGCGCGCCGCCCGCGCTGTGCTGGACCTGGTGGACCGCGACGAGGGCAGGCAGACCGCACGGTACGCCTGAGTGCTGCTCGGCGGCGTCGGCGCGCGCCGCGGTCGAGTACCTTCTCTGACGTGGCGTCGCTAGCGGAACGCCGGAGCCGAACTCCGGTGTGGACCACCCGGCTGTGGGTGGTGGGCGCGCTGATCGGCGCCGGCTACGGCGTGTTCCTGCTGGTGGCCGCCGCGGGGTTGCCTGCGGGTGCCGACCTGACCGGCCAGTTCCCGGGTCAGCCGCTGGTCAAGGCGCTGATGGCGGTGCTGCTGGCTGTCGCGGCGGCATGGCTGCCCCGACCGCGCGAACGTCGCTGGCTGGTGGCGGCACTGCTGTTCTCCGCAGCGGGGGACTTCCTGCTGGCGATGCCGTGGTGGCCGCCGTCCTTCGTGGGCGGCCTGGGCGCTTTTCTGGTGGCGCACCTGTGTTTTCTGGCCGCGCTGGTGCCGCTGGCGGTGCTGACCGCCCCGCGGGTGGCAGCTTCGGTGCTGGTGCTGGCCGCCTGCTCGGCGCTGCTGGTCTGGTTCTGGCCCGCACTGGCCGAGCAGGGGCTGACGGTGCCCGTGGTGCTCTACATCGGAGTGCTGGGGGCGATGGTGTGCGCCGCCCTGCTGGCCGGGTTGCCGACACCGTGGACCGCAGTGGGCGCGCTGTGCTTCGCGGCGTCCGATGCGATGATCGGGATCAGCCAGTTCATCCGCGCCGATCAACTTCTGGGCGTGCCGATCTGGTGGGGGTACGCCGCCGCCCAGGTGCTGATCACCGCGGGCTTCTTCTTCGGGCGTAGGTCGGCGCCGGACCTCCAGTGACAACGCAGCGCCGGGCTGCCGAGTCGGCGCCCATCGCGAGGGTGCTCCCGATGCTGACGGTGCCCCACCTGGACCGCGAATTCGACTACCTGGTCTCCGAGGAGCAGTCCGACGAGGCGGTTCCCGGTGCGCGGGTGCGGATCCGGTTCAGCGGGCGGCTGGTCGACGGCTACCTGCTGGAGCGGCGTTTCGACACCGACCATGACGGCAAGCTGGGTTGGCTGGACCGGGTGGTCTCACCGGAGCCGGTGCTGACGCCCGACATTCGCCGGCTCGCCGACGCGGTGGCGGCGCGCTACGCCGGCACCCGCCCCGACGTGCTGCGGCTGGCCATCCCGCCGCGGCACGCCCGGGTGGAGAACGAAACACCCTCGCCGGCAGCGAAATTCGAGGTGCAGCCGCCGGATCCGGCGGCCTGGTCCCGGTATGAGCGCGGTGAGGGCTTCCTCGAGGCGCTGCAGCACGCCCGGGCCGCCCGCGCCGTCTGGCAGGCGCTGCCGGGCGAGCACTGGACCGAGCGCTTCGCCGAGGCCGCCGCGGCGACCGTGCGCGGCGGCCGCGGGGTGCTGGCGGTGGTGCCGGATCAGCGTGACGTCGACGCCCTGCACGGCGCGGTCGCGGCCCGCTGCGGACCGGACACCACGGTGGCGTTGGCCGCCGGACTGGGCCCGGCTGCCCGCTACCGGCGCTGGCTGGCTGCGCTGCGCGGCACGGCGCGGGTGGTGATCGGCACCCGCAGCGCGGTGTTCGCACCCGTGGCCGACCTGGGTCTGGTGCTCATGTGGGACGACGGTGACGACAACCTGGCCGAGCCCCGCTCGCCGTACCCGCACGCCAGGGAGGTGGCGATGCTGCGGGCACATCAGAGCGGGTGCGCGGCGATGATCGGCGGTTTCGCGCGCACCGCAGAAGCGCAGGCCCTGGTGCGCAGCGGATGGGCCCACGACCTGGTGCCCACCCGGACCGTGGTGCGGGCGCACGCCCCCAGGGTGGTGGCCCTGGACGACAGCGGTTTTGCCGAGGAACGCGACCCGGCCGCCCGCAGCGCCCGGCTGCCGTCGTTGGCCCTGCAGGCGGCCCGATCCGCTCTTGCCGCGGACCGTCCGGTGCTGATCCAGGTGCCGCGCCGCGGCTACATCCCGTCCCTGGCGTGCGGGCGGTGCCGGACCATCGCCCGCTGCAGGCACTGCACCGGGCCGCTGTCGCTCACCGGCCCCGCCGACCGGGGGACGGCGGTGTGCCGGTGGTGCGGCCGCGCCGAGACCGCCCTGCGGTGCGCACGGTGCGGCTCGGATGCCGTGCGCGCCACGGTGTTCGGAGCCCGGCGTACCGCCGAGGAACTGGGCCGGGCGTTCCCAGGTGTGCCGGTGCACACGTCATCGGGGGAGTCGATGCTCATCGCCGTCGAAGACTCCCCGGCGCTGGTGGTCGCCACGCCGGGCGCCGAACCCGCTGCGGCGCAGGGATTCGGCGCTGCCCTGCTGCTGGACAGCTGGGCGTTGCTCGGCCGTCAGGACCTCCGCGCCGCCGAGGACACGCTGCGCCGGTGGATGGGCGCCGCCGCGCTGGTACGCCCCCACGCCGACGGCGGCACCGTGGTGGTGGTCGCCGAATCGGCCATCCCCACCGTGCAGGCGCTGATCCGCTGGGATGCGGTGGGGCACGCCGAGGCCGAACTGGACGCGCGCGCCGAGGTGGGCCTGCCGCCGAGTGCGCACATGGCGGCTCTGGACGGCACCGCCGTCGCGGCCGATGCCCTGCTGGCCGAGGCGCAGCTGCCCGCCGGGGCCGAGGTGCTGGGGCCGGTGGAGCTACCGCCGGGGGTGCGCCGCCCGGCCGGGGCCGCCGACGACGCCGAGGTGATCCGGATGCTGGTCCGGGTGTCCCGCGGTGACGGGCTGGCGCTGGCCACCGCGCTGCGCCGCGCCATCGGGGTGCGCAGCGCCCAACGGGATCAGGAGCCGGTGCGGGTCCAGGTGGATCCGCTGCACATCGGCTGAGCCGACGGCCGCTCGCGGGCGGCCGCCACGACGTCGGCGACGGCCCCGACGTGGGGTTCGCGCACGATCGAATGGTGGTCGCAGTCCACCACGTCCAGGCTCAGGTCGCCGGGCAGGATCCGGCGCCACAGCCGGTGGTCGTCGCGGTTGAGGTGGCTCAGCAGCAGATGCGCCCGGCCGTGCCACGGCGTGGGCCGGTGGGCGTACCCGGTCATCATCCCGACCTCCTCGACGGCCAGGGTGCGGCGGGCGTACCGACCGACCAGCAGGCCGGCCAGTGGCACCCGCTTCTGCCGATCCCACCACAACGCGAAACCTCCTGCAGCATCAGCGTTTCCGAGTGTGACCGTGGCGTCCGGGAGCTCCGCGCGGGCATCCTTGGCCACCTTCGGCGACAGCCACGGGTCCAGCATGACCACCAGTTCCACATCGGCGCCTTCTGCCTCCAGCAGGTGGGCGACCTCCAGGGCGATGTGCGCGCCCAGCGAGTGTCCGATCAGCGTGTACGGCCCGTCGGGTTGGACCCGGCGTACATCGCGTAGATGCCGCCGGGCTGCGCGCCGCACCGACAGGTCGGGGATCTCGTGACGTTGCAAGCCTTTCGGTTCGAAGGCGTAGACGGCCTGCCCGGGTCCGACCCGCTGCGCCAGCGGTGCGAAGCACAGTGCCGAGGCGCCGGCGCCGGTGAAGCAGAACAGCGGCGCGGGGGAGGTGTCCGCCGACAGCGGGCGCAGCGCGACCGTGGTGGGCTGCAGCCCGGACACCGGGCGCCCGGTGGCGGTGATTCTGGCCGCGAATTCGGCGACGGTGGGCGCGGCCGCCAGATCGGTGGGCGCCACCACGATGGCGTGCGCCTCGCGCAGCGCCACGATCATCTGGACCACGGACATGGAGTCGCCGCCCAGGGCGTAGAAACTGTCGGTGCGGCCCACCCGGTCGACGTGCAGCACCTCGGCCCACACCCGGCTCACCAGCGACTCGTGGTGGGTGCGCGGCGCGGCGTAGGCCGGTCGGGTCGGCTGCGGCAAGGCGGCACGGTCGATCTTGCCGCGGTCGCCGCGGGGCAGGGCGGGCAGCACGACGAGGTGCGCCGGCACCATCCAGGGCGGCAGGTCGCGGTGCAACCGGGTGCGCAGTTCGGCCACCGACGGGGTCCGGGTGGTGGTACTCGGCGCCAGATACGCGATGAGGCCGGCCTGTTCGGGATCAGGCTTCACGACAGCCTCCCGGACGTCGGGGTAGGACAGCAGCGTGGTCTCGATCTCGGCCGGCTCCACCAGGTACCCGCGGATCTTGACGGTGCTGTCCGCCCGCCCGGACAGCACCAGGTTGCCGTCGGCATCCCACCGTCCGACGTCGCCGCCGGCGTAGGTGGTGGTGGCGTCGGGGTTCCTCACGAACGCCGCCGTCGCGGCGCGCGGGTCCAGGTACCCGCCGCCGAGGTGGCGGGAGGTGATGGTCACCGCCCCGTCCTCGTCGACGGCGATCGACTTGTGTGGCGCCGGGACACCGACGGGAACGACGCCGGCCGGCAGCGGCGCGGTGGGTGCGATGTCGTGGCTGGCGATGGCCAGGGTCTCGGTGGAGCCCGCCCAGTTGGTGAAGACCGCCTGCGGTGCCAGCTCCCGAGCCAGCTTGATGTGCCTGACGTGCGCGGCTTCCCCGGTCACCACGATGCGGCGCACCCGGGGCAAGGTGGTGCCGCGCGCGGCGGTGTGCAGCACGTCGATGAATGCCGGTGTGCAGGTGATGATCTCGGCGCCGGAGCTGCTGATGCGGCGCAGCGCCTCCGGGCCGGTGTGCTCCCGCGGATCGATGCCGATGACCTCCGCGCCGCCCAGCAGCGACCCGATCAGGACGTTGAGCCCGCCGGCGAAGCTGATCGGCATACACAACGCCACCCTGGCGCCGTCGGCCAGCCCGAACCGGTCGCCGAGCAGCTGGGCGTCGGCCAGCCAGAGGCCATGGGTGTGGCGCACCGCCTTGGGGGTCCCGGTGGAGCCGGAGGTGAACTGGATGCTGGTCACGTCGTCGGGCCCGAGCGCCGGCGCGGCTGTGGTCACGGGTGCCGGGTCGTCGCGGCAGGGGTCGATGCGCACCACATGGTGATCGTGGTCGGCGAGGATGGCGGCGATCGTGTCGACCCGGTTCGGCGGGGTGGCCGGATCCACCGTCACCACCGTGGTCCCGGCGGTGAACAGACCGAAGATGGCCGCCACCGTCGGTGCCACCATGGGCGCGTCCACCAGTGCGGCGGTGCGGGCGGGCAGCGGTCGCGCCCACTGGCGCACCGCGGCCAGCAACTGCCCATAGGTGACGTCACCGGTCGGCGTGCGTAGCGCGACCCGGTCCGGGCAGGTCAGTGCGGTGGTCTCGAAGTGGGCGGGCACCGAAGGGAACTCGATCGGGCGCGCGGGCGGTACCGGTGCCGGGCAGGTCATGAAAAGGGGACATCCCATCGCGATCGTGCGGTGCGTCACGCCCGAGAGGTTCCTCTCGAGGTTTGGGTAGGTTAACCTAACCTACTGGTGCGGGCAACTGGGACCCCGCCGCGCCGCCGCGAGTATGGCAACGCATCGTAGGCAGATCGGCCCGCTGCCCCTAGGGTGAGAGCCAGGACTGCAGACGGAGGCAGGCATGGGGTGGTTCTGGCGGGTACTACGATGGTCGATCCTGTTGGGGCTCATCGCATTCGCCGTTTTGTGGCCACTGGGTTTCGCGCCGTTCTCCGGCGGCGGCGGCGACGTGGTCGAGGACCTGGTGACGATCACCGACTACCAGGTGGACTACGTCGTCGACCGCGACGGCAACCTGGAGGCCGTCGAGACGATCACCGCGGACTTCCCCAGCGACCGGCACGGCCTGTTCCGGTACTGGGACGTCGCCAACCAGAACAGTCCCCATGTGCGGCAGCCGCCGGACGTCACGTCGATCACCCTCGATGGTCAACCCGCCGAGTATCAGATGCTTTGGGAGACGGGAAAACGGTTCCGGGTGGCCAAGATCGGCGATCCCGACCGGTACCTGACCCTCGGCCCGCACATCGTCGAGATCCGCTACCGCATCGCCGGCGTGCTGGACCCCGGTGGCACCGGAGCCGGAGCGCGATTCGCCAGCACCGACGGAGACCCCGACGCCGCGGCCTCGGTGTTCTACTGGAACGTCATCCCACCGGGCTGGAACAACCGGATCGAGCGGGCCCGCATCACCGTCAGCCTGCCCGGCCCCGTGCCCGGCGCCCAGTGCGCCGTCGGGATGGGGGCGGGCACCGACTGCGCCGGGCTCGACATCCGCGGGAACACCGTGACGATCGAGGCGACCGACCTGGCGCCGCGCACCCCGGTCACGGTGCGCGCCGGCGTCGACATCCCCACTCCGCCGCGCGCCGAGGTGCCGTGGCCGTTCCCGTGGGACCGGGTGCTCGGGCAGTCCGAGACCACGCTGGTGTGGGTGGGCGCCCTGACCGTGGCCGCAGCCGTGGCGGCCGTCGCCGTGTTCCGGACGACCGTTGAGAAAGAGCCGGGCTTCCCGCTGCAGTACGCCCCACCGGAGGGGGTGGGGCCGGTGCAGTTCGAGTACATCCGCACCGAGGCGGTGCCCAAGAACGGCCTGTCCGCCACGCTGTTCCACCTCGCCGAGCGCGGCCTGGTCGAACTGCACCAGGTGGGGGAGAGGAAGTGGGAGGTGCACGGCCGCGGTGAGGCGGGTGCCTGGGGGTCGGTGGACCCGGTGAGCGTCGCGGTGGGCTCGGCGCTGAAGGTGATGCGCCCGGGCCGGGAGTTCCGCGCGGACGGCACCGAGACCGCGGGCAAGAAGCTGTCCACCGCCAAGAAGGACATGACCGAGGCGGTGCAGACGTGGGCACGGGACTCCGGCCTGCTGGTCGCCCGGCGCGGTGAGCTATGGGTGCGGGCGGCCAACGCCGTGGCACTGGTGCTGACGATCTGTGCGGCGTTGCGCCTGGGCTTCCCCGGCACCGTCTGGGTGATCCCGTTCGCGGTGTTCTTCGTGCTCACCGCACGCTCCTGGCGCGCCGGGGTGGGCACCCGACGCACGCCGGCAGGCCGCGAACTGTGGTCGCGGGCAGGAGGTTTCCACCGCATGCTGGCCACCGACTCCGCCCAGGCGCGCTTCGACTTCGGTGCCAGGGCCGACCTCTACAGCGCCTACGTGCCCTACGCGGTGGCCGCGGGGGTGGCGGCGCTGTGGGCGCAGAAGTACCAGGCCGTGATGGGCGTGCCCGCGCCACTGCCACAGTGGTACCCCGTCAGCGATGGACACCAGAGCGTGATGAGCAGCTCCGGAGCAGGTTTCGACAGTTTCGAATCCGCCTTGTCGTCGTCGATCAGCGCCTACACCGCGTCGCAGTCCTCCAGCAGCAGCGGGGGCAGCAGCAGCGGCGGCGGTGGGGGCGGTGGTGGTGGTGGTGGAGGAGGAGGGGGTTCATGGTGACCTGGGTGCTGGTCGTGGTGCTGGCCATCGCGGTGGCGGTGCTGGTGGTGTTCGTCGCGGGCTACAACAAGCTGCGGGCCGCCGACGTCCGCGCCGACGAGGCGCTCGGCGGCATCGACGTCGAGCTGACCCGACGGGCCTCGCTGATTCCGGCTCTGGTGCACACCGTCACCACTTTCGCCGCCCATGAACAGGCGGTGCTGGACCGCGTCAGCGCCGCCCGGGCTGCGCTGGATTCCGCCACCGGCGGGACGTCGGTGGCGGCCCGCAGCGCCGCCGAGGCGCAACTGGACACCGCTGTGGGCCAGGTGCTGGCGCTGGGGCAGAGCTACCCGCAGCTGTCGTCGTCGGCCAATTTTCTGGATCTGCAACGCACCCTCACCGACACCGAGAACACCCTGGCCTTCGCCCGCCAGTACTACAACGACGCCGCGGCCACGGTGAACAGGCTGATCGGCACCATCCCCTGGATGTACGTCGCCAGCCGGGCCGGGGTGTCGCAGCGGGAGTACTACCAGACTCCGCGCTGAGCCGGTCTATAAACTGGCGCGAATGCGTCTCGTCTTCGCCGGTACCCCGGAACCCGCGCTCCCGGCGTTGCAACGGCTGATCGACTCACCGCGGCACGAGGTGGCCGCGGTGCTGACCCGTCCCGACGCGGTGTCCGGACGCCGCGGCACACCCACCCCGTCCCCGGTGGCGCAGCTGGCCGCCGACCACGGCATCACGGTGCTCAAGCCCACCCGCCCCAACTCGCCCGAGTTCGTCGCCGAACTGGCCGGCTATGAGCCGGACTGCTGCCCCGTGGTGGCTTACGGCGCCCTGCTGGGGGCCGGGCTGCTCGCGGTGCCGGCCCGGGGCTGGGTCAACCTGCATTTCTCGCTGCTGCCCGCCTGGCGCGGTGCCGCGCCGGTGCAGGCCGCCATCGCCGCCGGTGACGAGGTGACCGGTGCCACCACCTTCCAGATCGAACCCGACCTGGACTCCGGACCCGTCTACGGCGTGGTCACCGAGACCATCAAGGACACCGACACCGCCGGTGACCTCCTGGCCCGACTCGCCGAATCCGGCGCGGTGTTGCTGGCGTCCACCCTGGACGGCATCGCCGAGGACGCGCTGGTGCCGGTGCCGCAGCCGGCCGAGGGCATCAGCGTGGCGCCCAAGATCACCGTCGAGGCCGCCCGGGTGCGCTGGGAGCTGCCCGCACATGTGGTGGATCGCCAGATCCGCGCGGTGACGCCCAACCCCGGCGCGTGGACCATGCTGGGCGACATGCGGATCGGCATCGGACCGGTCACCCCGGTGGTCGACGATCTGGGTCTGGCGCCCGGGCAGCTGGCCGTGCAGAAGCGCCGGGTGCTGCTGGGCACCGGGTCCGCGCCGGTGGAACTCGGCACCGTGCGGGCGCCGGGGAAGAAGCCGATGAACGCCGCCGACTGGGCCCGCGGGGCGCGGCTCGACGAGCAGGTGCGCGCGTCATGAGCAACCATGACCGCTCGAATCGGGACCGTCCGAACCAGCAGCGCCGCCAACCTCCGCGGCGGCCGCAGAGCCGCCCGGCGCGCACTCCGCTGGACCCCGCGCGCCGCGCCGCCTTCGACGTGCTGCGTGCGGTCTCCGAGCGCGACGCCTACGCCAACCTGGCCCTGCCCGCGCTGCTGCGCGACCGCGGAATCACCGGCCGCGACGCCGCTTTCGCCACCGAACTGACCTACGGCGCCTGCCGCAGCCGCGGCCTGCTGGACGACGTGATCAGCGCCGCGGCCGGGCGGCCGGTGAGCGACATCGACCCGGTGCTGCTGGACCTCCTGCGCCTCGGCGCCTATCAGCTGCTGCGCACCCGGGTGGAACCGCACGCCGCGCTGTCCACCACCGTCGACCAGGCGGGTATCGAATTCGACAGTGCGCGTGCCGGTTTCGTCAACGGAGTGTTGCGCACCATCTCCCGTCGCGACGAGGCGAGTTGGGTGGCGGAGCTGGCGCCGCCGCAAAGCACCGACCCGGTGGGGCATCTGGCGTTCACCCATGCCCACCCGCGCTGGATCGCCCAGGCGTTCACCGATGCCCTCGGCGCCCGCGCCGGCGAGCTCGATGCCCTGCTGCGCAGCGACGACGAACGCCCCACGGTGCACCTGGCGGCGCGCCCGGGGCTCCTGACGGCCGACGAGCTGGCCGCCGCCGTCGACGGCGAGGTGGGGCGGTACTCGCCGTATGCCGTCTACCTGCCCGGCGGTGACCCCGGCGCGCTGGAGCCGGTGCGCCGCGGCCAGGCCCTGGTCCAGGACGAAGGCAGCCAGTTGGTCGCCCGCGCCCTCACCCTGGCCCCGCTGGAGGGCCCCGACACCGGCCGGTGGCTGGACCTGTGCGCGGGCCCCGGTGGCAAGACCGCGATGCTGGGCGCCCTGGCGGGGCAGAACGCGACGGTGACGGCCGTGGAACCGGCACCGCGGCGTGCAGAGCTGGTGGAGCAGAACGCCGCCGGGTTGCCGGTGACGGTGCTGCGGGTCGACGGCCGCGAATCCGGCCTGGAGCCCGGCTTCGACCGGGTGCTGGTCGACGCCCCCTGTACCGGGCTCGGCGCGTTGCGCCGCCGCCCCGAAGCACGCTGGCGGCGCACCCAGTCCGACGTGCCCGAGCTGGTCAAACTCCAGCGTCAGCTGCTGGCCGCGGCGATCGCGCTGACCCGGCCGGGTGGAGTGGTGCTGTACGCGACGTGCTCGCCGCACCTGGCCGAGACCGCGGGTGTGGTGGCTGATGCGCTGCGCAGGCAGCCGGTGACCGCGCTGGACACCCGGCCGCTGTTCGCCCCCGCCGACGACCTGGGCGACGGGCCGTACGTGCAGTTGTGGCCGCACCGACACGGGACCGACGCCATGTTCGCCGCCGCCCTGCGCAAAGATGTCTGAGGTGACCAGCTTGCCGAATCTCCGGAATCCCCTGATTGCACCGTCGATCCTGGCCGCCGATTTCGCCCGGCTGGCCGACGAGATGGCGGCCATCGAGGGCGCGGACTGGGTGCACGTGGACGTGATGGACGCGCACTTCGTGCCCAACCTCACCCTGGGGTTGCCCGTGGTGCAGAGCCTGCTGGCCGCCACCGACATCCCGATGGACTGCCATCTGATGATCGAGGACCCCGCCCGGTGGGCGCCGCCGTACGCCGAGGCCGGCGCCTACAACGTGACATTCCATGCCGAGGCCACCGATGATCCCATCTCGGTGGCCCGTGACATCCGCGCGGCCGGCGCCAGGGCGGGCCTGTCGATCAAGCCGGGCACGCCGATCGAGCCCTACCTGGAGATCCTGCGGGACTTCGACACCCTGCTGGTGATGTCGGTGGAGCCCGGCTTCGGCGGGCAGAGCTTCATCCCCGAGGTGCTGGCCAAGGTGGGCACCGCCCGCAGGCTGGTGGACTCCGGGGAGCTGACCGTCGTCGTCGAGATCGACGGCGGCATCAGTGCCGACACCATCGAGATGGCGGCCGAAGCCGGCGTGGACTGCTTCGTCGCGGGTTCTGCCGTCTACGGCGCCGACGACCCCGCCGCAGCGGTCGCAGCCCTGCGCCGCGCCGCTGCGGCCGCCTCGCCGCACCTCGGGTGAGTACGGACGCCGTCGGGCAGGCGATGACGCTGGCGGTCGACGCCGCCCGGCACGTCAAAGGTGCCACCTACCCGAACCCGCCGGTGGGTGCGGTGATCCTGGACCGCGACGGCGTGGTGGCCGGGGTGGGCGGCACCGAACCCGCAGGCGGCGCCCACGCCGAGGTGGTGGCGTTGCGGGCCGCCGGCAGCCGCGCCGAGGGCGGCACGGCGGTGGTCACCCTGGAGCCGTGCAACCACCATGGCCGTACCCCGCCGTGCGTGGATGCCCTGCTGGCCGCCGGGGTCTCGGCGGTGGTGTTCGCCGTTGCGGACCCCAATCCGGTGGCCGCGGGCGGCGCCGACCGGTTGCGGGCCGCCGGGGTACAGGTGCACGCCGGTGTCGAGGCGCTCGCAGTCGAAACCGGGCCGCTGCGGGAATGGCTGCACCGTCAGCGCACCGGCCGCCCGCACATCACCTGGAAGTACGCCGCCAGCCTGGACGGCAGGAGCGCGGCCGCGGACCGGTCCAGCAAGTGGATCACCGGTGAGCAGGCGCGCGCCGACGTGCACCGCCGCCGGGCCGCCGCGGACGCCATCGTGGTGGGCACCGGAACGGTGTTCGCCGACGACCCCACCCTGACGGCCCGGCTGCCCGACGGTGCGCCGGCCGACCACCAGCCGCTGCGGGTGGTGGTCGGCGTCCGCGAGATCTCCCCGGACGCCAACGTCCTCAACGACGACTCGCACACCATGGTGATCCGCACCCACGATGTGCACGAGGTGATCCGCGCGCTGGGCGACCGGACCGACGTCATGGTCGAGGGCGGGCCCACCCTGGCGTCGGCGTTCCTGCGGGCCGGGGTGGTGGACCGGATCCTGGCCTACGTCGCGCCGGTGCTCCTCGGCGGGCCGATGACCGCGCTCGGCGACATCGGGGTGCCCACCATCGCCCGGGCGCAGCGGTGGCGGTTCGAGGGCGTGACCGCGCTGGGGCCGGATCTGCTGCTGTCGCTGGTGCCCGAGGGCTGAGCACCCCCGCCACAACCCGTGTCACCATGGAGGGGTGAGGTGGTCACGGTGGGCGTCCGGCGTGCTGGGTGGCACCCTGCTGGCCGCGGGCATCGCCGGTGTCACAGCACATTTCATCGATCCCGTCAGTGACACCGCGACCATCGTCGCGGCCTTCACCCCCGTGCTGGTGCCGGCTGCGTTGATCGCCTCGGTGGTGTTCGCCGTGGGCAGACGGTGGTGGGCGGCCGGGCTGGCGGTGGTGGTGACTGCGGTGGGGCTGTGGTCGCAGGCTCCGCTGTACCGCGCCGACACCGCACACGCCGCCGGGGTGGAGCAACCGAGCGTACGCATCCTGCAGGCCAATATCATGCTGGGACAAGCAGATCCGGGTGCGCTGGTGTCCACGGTGCGGGACCGGTCGGTGGACGTCCTGACCGTGATCGAGCTCACCGATGCCGCGGTCGCCGGCCTCGATGACGCGGGGCTGCGTGAGCAGTTGCCGTACGCGGTGACGTTTCCGCGCTTCGGCGGCGGCGGTGCGGGCATCTTCTCGCGATATCCGCTGCGCTCGGGTGAGCTGTTGAATGGGTTCGCGCTGAACAACATCCGTGCGGAGATGACCGTGCCCGAAGCCGCCCCCCTGGCGGTGTACGCGCTGCACCCCATCCCGCCGTTTCCCGAGCCGTCCTGGAAATGGGCCGCAGAACTGGAGCACCTGCAGGCGCTGCTCGGCGATGAATCGGAGGACATACTCATCGGCGCGGACTTCAACTCGACGTTCGACCACAAACGTTTCCGTGACCTGCTCGCCGGTTCCGGTTCCGCCGGCTCGCCCGAGCTGCTCGACGCCGCCGAGCAGGTGGGCGCCGGCATCGTCGCCACCTACCCGGCGGGACGGCGGATCCCGCCGGTGCTGGCCATCGACCGCATCCTGGCCCGGGGAGCCAGTCCGGTCTCCTTCGCCAGGGTGGACCTACCCGGCTCCGACCACTACGGCGTGGTCGGCGAGGTTCGGCTGGATCAGCGCTAGTTGCCGCCCCATCGGGTACCGCCGAGGGCGCCGTCGCCGGGATTGATCTCGTCTTCCTGCAGTGCCTTGGCTCCCGGGTAGCGATAGACCACCGTCTGTCCGTCGCGGTGGATCTGCTCCCAGTTGGGTGCGGTGTTCAGGAACTGCTGGAACTTCTCGATCGAGTCGTCCGGATACTCCTGGTAGTAGTGCAGGGCAGTGTTGGACTGCTCGCTGAACACGACGTAGGTGGGGAACGTGTTGTTCTCCACCGACCACTGGAAGGCACCGGCCTGGTCCGCGGTGGGGAACGTGGATCTGTCCTGGGGCATGTCGGCGTTCAGCGGCTGATCGAAGTAGGGATCCTGCAGCGTCTGCGCGGCGTAGTGGTCGTTGAGCCGGGTGGGCATACCGCCCGGTTGCATCATGATGATGCGGGTGCCGGGTTCGATCTGCGCGGTCAGCTGGTCCATGTAGTCGACCTGACTGCGCGTCTCGAGCACCATGGGCCACAGCGCCACATACGCGTGCAGGCCGGCCAGCGACGTGACCGTCACCCACACCCAGGCCAGCAGCGGGCCGCGGCGGGCGGCCCCCGCCCGGTGCCGGATGTTGCGGGACCGGTTGAGCGCGACGGTGATCGCCGGGGCGATCAGCAGCCCGCACCCGAGCAGCCCGTACAGATACACCCGGAAGATCGCCTCGCCGCCATAGCTCTGTCCGAGCAGCAGCGCCACCGGCGAGAACGCCAGTAGTGCCGGCGCCAGCGCGGGCCGGCCGCGGCGGCGCAACCAGAGGGCGCACGCGGCGGCGCTGACGAAGATGACCGCGGACAGCCCGCGGCACACCCCGGAGGTGAACACCTTTTCGATGGTGCCCACCGCCGCGACGTTGCTGGACGCGTTGTCCAGGGGGTTACCACCGGACAGGATGCCGTAGGGGGCCACCGCGTCGAAGTTCACCACCAGATAAGCGCCCGCGATCACCGCCATCGCACCCACGGCCCACCACGGCCGGGCCCGCCTGGTGACCACCAGCAACCCGGCGGTGAACAGCAGCCAGAACGGCGTGAGCTGGTGGCTGGGCACGATGGCCGCGAACGGAATCACCGCCAGCACACCGGCGGTGCGGCTGGTCGGCGACGCCAGCAGCAGCGCCAGCACCCCGTAGGCCAATACCACCGCCCAGGACTGCGGGGAGAAATAGTCCTGCCCCACCCAGTTCGCGATCTCCACCACGTACGCCGCGGCCAGCGCAGTCCGCCTGCTGTACCTCAGGATTCGCGCCGCGGAGAACACCGTCAGCGCGATCAGGACGTGGATGGCGGGCGTGATCACGTGGGCCAGCGCGATGGGCGCCAGGCCGGTCAGATCGCAGAACCAGGCGGCGACGACAAAAAACGACGGCCACTGCGCGTAGATGTCGGTGCCGTCGGGGGTGATGGCGTTGTGCGTCAGGATGTAATCCGTCACCGCGATGTGCTTGTAGGCCCAGTCGTAGAGCGGAACCTCGGTGGCCAGCGTGGTGGTCAGCCGGGAGATGACGATGGCAGCACCCAGCGCGGCGACCGCGGTGCCCAGCATCCGGCGGCGCAGCGCGAGCAGGAAACCGGTGGAGCACAACACGAGTGTGACGGCCAGCAGCGGCCCGGTGCCGGAGAAGAGCAACCCCAGGAACCCGGCGTCCAGCCCAGGCAGCCCGGGCAGGGCAGCCGCCCAGATCACCAGGGCGAGTGCCACCAGGATCACCGCGGGTTGGCGCACCACCCCACTCACCGACACCCCGGGGCTCGGCAGGCGCAGACGGTGACGCTCCGGCCAGCCGTGGCGCGAGTACCACAGGCCGCTGCCGGCCGCCACGGCCGCCGCGCCGACGACCAGGAGGGCGTGGGGGTGCCACAGCGAGGCCCAGATGGCGCCGGTGGTCACGATGGTGGTCAGGGCCATGCCCAGCACGGGCACGGCAGCCAGTCGGGCGCGTGGCGGGATGTGCACCCAGCTGAGCAGGGCCGCGCCGGGGCCCAGCAGGATGAACGCGGTCAGTAGCAGCGCCCGCGCCGCGGCGGGAAGCGGCAGCAGCGCCAGAAAGCCGGCCGCCGCGCCCGCGGCGGCGATGTCGGCGGGCCGCGCACCCAGGCTGACGCGCGCAGCGGTGGGGGAGGGACGCGTTGGTGCGGCAACTGCGGACGCCTCGGTGTCATCTCCGACGAGTGGTTGCATCATCGCTCCAGGAGGGGAGTGGGCTCCACAACGGGACTCGGCTCCAGAAGGGGAGTCGCCCGGCGGCCTTGGCGCCGGCCCTGCCACAGCGCCAACGGTCCGCCGAGGACGGCAAAGACCTCATGGCGTCCGACCTCTTTGGGGATCTCGTCACCGAAATCCCGCGCGTGGGCCGCGATCGCGCCGTAGTCGGCGCCGCGGGCCAGCACCGAACGGAAGCGGCGACGCACGACGCGCAGGGCGAGGCGGCGGTGCTCACGGTGCAGGAACACCTTGGTCAGCCAGGCGCCCAGACCCAGGCCGTAGCCGCGGGCCTGGGTCAGCAGGGCGGCGCTGTCGCTGCGGTGGCGGTGCCACACGATGGCCGACGGCTCGTTGACCAGGGTGTCCCCGGCGGCCAGCACCCGGAAGAAGAGGTCGAGATCCTCCCCGCCGCAGGTTTTGGTCCCCACCCCCAGGGCCTCGTCAAAGCCACCCAGCTCCACCAACCGGCTGCGGCGGACGGCGAAATTGGCGCCGGTGCCGCACTTGCCGACCTGGAAGGGAAACAGAGGGTGGTCTGCCGGCGGGTTCTGGGTCGAGTACACCCGGGGTTCGATGGTGTCCGCCCAGGGCACCCGTTGATCGAAGTAGCCCTGCGCGGCGGTGCGCAGTTCGCCGCTGGGCACCATGCCGCAGACACAGGTCACGTTGTCCCCGCGGGTGAATCCGCGGGCGATGCCTTGCAACCACTGTGGGTCCACCACCACGTCGTCGTCGGTGAACGCCACGATCTCGTGTGTGGCGCTGAGCAATCCGGTATTCCTGGCGTTCGACAACCCGGGGGTGGGCTCCAGCACCCGCCGGATCCGGGAATCATCGCAGGCCGCCACGACCGCGGCGGTGGCGTCGGTGGCGGGGGCGTTGTCCACCACCACCACCTCGAAGTCCGCGTAGTCCAGCGCCCGGATCGAGGCCAGCGCACGCTCCAGATGCTCGGGGCGGTCCCGCGTGCACAACACCACCGAGACCGGCGGGTGCGGAACGGCATCCGACGCAGCCCGGCGATCGGGGACCTCGACGGTGACGGTGCCGTCGACGATGTCGGCGTCGACGAAGGTGACCGGGCTGCCGGCGCTGCGCAACAGCAACCGGGCGCGCCGGTAACCCTCGGCCTGCTCGGGGGTCACCGTCACTGTGCTGATGGAATCCGGGACGTCATCGAGGTCGATCATCGAGACCCACTGTGCGCCGGGCCAGACCGGAGGCTCGGTCAGCGGCATCGCAGGTGGGATCGAGCGGGTGGGACTCACAGCTTGCGCACCCGGACCCAATCCACCAGCATCTCTGCCGGGTTCGGCGTCGAGGCGTCCGTGGGGCCTGGCCAGTTGCCGCCCACCGCCAGGTTCAGCAGCAGATGGAACGGTTTGTCGAATACCCATCGCGCATTTCCTTGCAGGTCAGCGGGAGTCACGGTGAACAACGTGATGCCGTCGATACCGGTCACGATTTTCCCCGGGGTGCGCTCCACCCAGTAGGTGTGGAACTCGCCGAACAGCGGCACCGGGGACGGCCCGCCGGCCGAAACCTCTTGTCCGCGTGGGCTTCCGTCAGCAGGAGCGTGCACGCCGGTGTGGAAGTCCGGCACGTCGTTGATGGTCTCGATGACGTCGATCTCACCGGATTCCGGCCAGCCCACCTGGTCCACGTCGGAGCCCAGCAGCCAGAACGCCGGGTGCAGTCCGCGCCCGCCGGGCAGGGAGATGCGGGCCTCGGCGCGGCCGTAGGTGAAGGAGAACGAGTCGTGCGTGGTGATCCGCGCGGAGGTGACCGCACCGTTGGGTGCGGTGCGGGCGCTGATGACCAGGTGGCCCTGGCCGTCCTGGCGCACGTTGTCCGAGGCGGCGGTGTAGGTCTGGACCTCGTTGTTGCCCCAGCCGCCGGCACCGGCGTCGATCTCCCAGGGCCCGCCGGGAGGGGATCCGTCGGGGCCGTTGAAGTCGGTCTCGAACAGCATGTTCGGGTCCGGGGCGGGCTCGGCGTACCCGGGGCCGGCGCATCCGGTGCTGAGCACCAGGGCGGTGATCGCACCGACCACCAACGCCCGCAGCGGGGTTGCAGAGGTACGTGCTGATGAGAGCTTCATGCTCGGGTGTCCCTTCCGGCACGGCGCGCCCATGCCTGTTGTACGGCCCCGACGATGAATCCTGTTGCGGTGGCCGCGAATCCGGCCAGCAGCGCCGCGGCGCGGCGCGGGTTGGCGCGGGCATGCCACAAGCCCGTGGGCAGAATCTCGGTGGTGTAGGTGCGTTCACTCGACAACGCGGCCGAGGGCCCGCTGAGGCGGGACAGCACGGCTTTGGACCCACCCTCGTGGTAACAGCGACGCAGGAAGTAGGCGAACGTGGTGCGGTCGGCCGGAACGTGGTGTGCAACACGGAAACCGGTGTCGCGCACGATCCGCAGGTGCGGGAACTCCCGGCCCAGCGCCACGCCCATCAGGGTCTCCTCGCACCCGGCCGGCAGGGTGCCCACCCGGCCCAGCTCCGGGGAGAACCCGTTGATGCTCGACAACGCGTCCTTGCGGACCGCCATCGCCGCACCGATCGGATTGCGGATCGGCGCGCCGTCGGCGGGCAGGCCGCGGTAGTCGCAGCCCACCACCCAACCGAATTCCGGGGGAAACCATCCGGGTGCGCGGCCGGCCTGCCAGGCGGGTTCCACGCCACCGCCGAGCGCCACCACGTCGTCACCGGAGAACACCTCGCGGATGCGGTGCAGGGACCCGTCGTGCAGCACTGCGTCGTCGTCGAGGAACACCACCACGTCCCCGGGCGCCCAGCTCAGGCCGGTGTTCCGACCGCCCGACAGGCCGCGCTCGAAGCTGTTGGACAGCACGGTGATCCGGTTGTCGAGGGTGACGCTGAGGTCGGCCTGCAGGGCGGCGTTGTGGTCGACGACCACCACCACGTGTTCACCCGGCAGCAGTTGATCCAGCGCGGCCCGCGCGGCGGCGATGGTCTGGGCGCGCCGCCGATCGGTGAAACAGCAGATGACCACGGTCAGTGACGTGGTGGGCGGGGCGTCGACGGCGAGTGGTTCGGACACGAGTGGGGCTCCCGACGTCGCTAGATCACGGCCAGTGAATCGGTGGCGGCACCCTCGGCGATCGAGTCCAGGGCGGCGCGGACCTTGGCGGGGTCGATGGCGCTGCGGTGGAACTCGGCGGTGAACCACAGGTTGTTCATCGTCGTGACCGAGGTGACGGTGATGGAGTTGAGGTCGGCCGGATCGCTGGCCACCAGCATCCTGGCCTGCGCCGGATCGCGAAACGGCCACTGGCCTTTCCTCGGCAGCACTCCCACGCTGGAGTGCAGCAGGTGGACGGGACCCGTGGGCGATGCGGCGGGTTCGTCGCCGCCGCCGCGCAGAAGCTCGCGACGGGTCATCAGGGTGCCGATCAGCAGGTTGGCGACCGGACGGCCGGAGCGCGCAGCAGCGGTCATGGCCTCCTGCAGTGCCGCGGGGCCTTTCGTGGGTTCGATGCGGAAGTCCAGCCCGGCGGAGAAGGTGGCCAGGGTGTCGCGGCCCTCGGGCAGGTAGCGGCGCGCATCAAAAGGCAGCTTGACCACCGTGCTCATCGGCACACCTGCGTCGGCCAGCGCTCGCCACAGTGCGTGGGTGAACAGCGACACCAGGCTGACGCCGGGCAGCTGGGCGTCGCGGTAGCGGCGCACGCGTGCCACGGTCTCGGCGGGCAGCCCGACGGCCAGGGTGGTCGGCGCGGGCGAGGCGGGTGGGCCGGTCGCGGGCTCGACCGCCGGCCGGTCGTTGCGGGCGGCGGCCAGGGCGAGGGCTCTGCGCGGGTCGAGGGCGAAGGTGCGCAGCGCCGCGACGAGCAGCGGCGACAGACGGTGCCGGTAGCGCGCCCACATCTCGGGATCCGTGGGATCGGCGTTTCCCAGCAGCGAATCCACCAGCGAATTGATCATCAGGACCTCGCCGAGGCCGTGGCTGAAGTCGATGGCCAGGTAATCGCCGGCGGTGATGATCTGCATGCCGCGCTGGTCGTGGGTGGTTCTGACCCTGGCTGCCAGCACTGCGGGGTCCTCGCCGGGCCCAAGCGGGGCGGTCTCGAGCACCGCGGCCCGGCCCTCGGGCGCCACCGACCACCGGGTGCTCGTGGTCGACGGGTGCAGCGGCAGGCGGGTGATCGCCCCGTGCGCCGCCATCGCGCGGAAGCGGTCGTCCAGCACCGCGACCGGGGGGAGGTCGAAGGGCCCCACGATCGCGATGGAGCGGCGTCGACTGTGCGCGACGTCGAGCGCAGCCACCCGCACAGTCGCGTCCGAGGGCGCAGATTCGGCCAACCTTGTCATAGGAGGCCCACTGTAGCAAAGTCGAATTCAAAATCGCGTAACGCTGTGGCTAGGTGAGACGAGGATCATTTTGCCACTTACGACAATTTTGGCAAACGTTTGAAAAATGCGGAAAGTGGCTATTCAGCGTCGTCTGTTGATCACCGAGAGTGCCGGCCCCGCGGCGTCTGCCGGGGCAGCTGCACCGTCGGCGGGTCCTGCGGCACCGCAAACGCCGTGGTGGCGGTGTCATCCGGTGCGGGCTGGCCGCCGGCGATCTTCGGGTGTGCGCCCTTGGCTGCGATCAGCAACCCGACAACAGCGCCGACCACACACACCACCGCGGTGATGCCGAAGATCTCGCCGTACTGCATCGCAAAAGCCAGTCGGTAATTGCTCTGCACGGCGGCCGCCGTCTCGAGCAGGTTCCCGCTCGGCGGTTTCGGCAACTCGGCCAGGATGATGTTGAACCGGTAGAAGCCCCACGCCGACAACGCCGCGACGCCGACGAGCATGCCGGTCATGCGCGCCACCACCACCAGCGACGAGGCGATGCCGTGCTCCACCGGCGGCACCACCCGCAGCGCCGCCGACGTCAGCGGCCCGATCACCATGCCGAGCCCCAGCCCGGCGATGGCCAGGTCGGTGTCCAGCACCGGGACGGTGAACAGCCCCAGGTCGTGCCGGGCGGCCATCAGGTCCACCGGCCAGTGCGAGATCAGCCAGTACCCGCCCGCAGCGATCAGCAGACCGGCGAACGTGACGAGGCGGTCACCGAAGCGGGTGGCCAGCCACCCGCCCAGGACGGCGCCGATCGGCAGCGCCACCAGGAAGCGCATCAGCAGGAAGGCGGCCTGGTTCTGGTCCAGCGACAACACGCCCTGGCCGAACAGTTCGACGTTCACCAGCGTGACCATCAGCGCCGCGCCGGCGACGAACGACGCGGCCAGCGCGGCCAGGAAGGGGGTGAACCGCACCCCGGCGGGGTCGATCAGCTTGGTCTTGGCGTACCGCTCCCAGGCGAAGAATGCGATGAAGGTCACGGCGGCGCCGGCCAGCAGCCACAGCCGCCACGTCGGAACCACCTCGCGGGCGCTGGGCTCGGGGTTGTAGAGGCCGAAGACCACGAGGATCAGCACCACGGCCAGCAGCACGCCGCCCACCACGTCCACCTTGATGGGCGGGGCCTGCGACTCCTGCTTGCCCGGGACGCTGAAGTGGATCATCACCATGGCCAGCAGCGCCAACGGGATGTTGACCCAGAACACGGCCTGCCAGTGGGCGAACAGCGCCACCAGGCCGATGCCGTACAGCGGGCCGAGCACGCTGCCGAGTTCCTGGGCGGCGCCGATGCCGCCGAGCACCGCGGCCCGTTTGTGCTCTGCCCACAGATCCGCGGCCAGCGCCAGGGTGACCGGCAGCAGCGCACCGCTGGCCGAGCCCTGGATGATGCGGCCGATCACCAGCATGGTCAGGTCGGTCGACAACGCGGTGACCACCGAACCGATGGCGAACCCGGCCAGGCCGACCTGGATCAGCAGCTTGCGGCCGAAGCGGTCCGAGGCGCGGCCCAGCAGCGGCATCGCCGCGATGTAGCCCACCAGGTACCCGGTGATGATCGGCGCCACCCGCTGCAGCTGATTCAGCGGGATCCCGACATCGGTCATGATGTCGCGGATGATGGTGATCACCACATAGGTGTCGAGCGCACCCAGCAGCACCGCCAGTCCGCCGGCGCCGATCGCGATGGTGCGGTTGGTTCCTGTGGTGGAGCCGACGGCCGCGCCCGCGCGCATCAGATCTGCGGCTTGGTGACGGTGACGGGCTTGTTCCACCCGGACAGCTTCACCACGATGGAGTTGCCCTCACTCGGATCGATCTGCGCCTGGACCAGGTTGTGGTCGCCGTCCTTTTCGATCCACGCCGAGGCAGGCACGGCGTCGGTGGCCTTGAGCTGCGGGATGAGGGCGTTCACCGAATCGGCGCTGACGTTGCCGGACACCTTGACCGTGTCCACCCCGTCGATGGTCTCGGCGGCCTCGGATTTGGGATCGGTGAAGCTCTCCAGCATCGCCGAGAGTCCGCCGTCGGGGTTCAGGATGGTCGACGGATCGTAGATGTCGGCCGCCGGGCCCAGGTCCAGCCAGCTGTCCGGGGTCAGCGAGGCGTACAGCACGTTGTCGATGACGATCAGCCCGGCGTCGACGTCCGAGCCGGCCATGCTGATGGTGGCCTGGCCCTGCACGGCGGTGGCAGGCACGTTGGTCAGGTCACCGGTGAGCGTCTTCAGCGGCAGGCCGTCGATGGTGCCGTTGACGGTGATGTCGAGGTGGGCGCTCTGCAGGCCTTTGGTGGTCTGGGCGGACTGCGACAACAGTTCGGCGGCGTCCGGCAGGGACTCGGTGGACGTGTCGGACGACGAGCACCCGGCGACCAGCGCAGCGGCGGCGCCCAGGGCGACAAGCATTCTCGTGAAGCGAGGGGTCTGCATGCTTGCATCGTAGAGGGTGTGCCGGACGGCTTCCGGGCTCCGCTGCGCGCGTTGCGGGCCGTCGACGGCGGGGTTACAAGTGATGGTGTGACTGCCGCGCTGCGTTTCGAGCCTGTCGAGGTGGACCCGTCCGGGGCCGGAGACGCCGCGGCGCTGCTGGCCGCGATGGCCGCGGAGATGCGTGAACTCTACGAGGGCCTGGACCTGAACTCCGCGGCCATGCCCAGCGCGACACCCGCCGATCTGGGGCCGCCGGGCGGCACCTACCTGGTGGGATATTCGGCCGCCGGTGAGGTGGTCTGCGGCGGCGGGGTCAAACGCCTGCCCGACGGCGCATGTGAGATCAAACGCATGTACGTGGTGCCGCGGTTTCGCCGCCGCGGGGTCGCTCCACAGCTGCTGGCGGCGCTCGAGGACGCCGCCCGCGGCCTGGGCTACGGCGTGGTCCGGCTGGACACCGGCCCCCGTCAGGCGCACGCGCAGCGACTGTACGAGGCGCAGGGCTACCGGGCGATCGCCAACTTCAACGGCAATTCCGAAGCCAGCTTCTTCGGGGAGAAGCGGCTCTGACGGTCGCCGGTAGGCACGGATTAGGCTTGTCCGGTGTTCACCGGAATCGTCGAAGAGCTGGGCGAGATCGTCGGCAAGGAAGAGCTGACCGACGCGGCGCGGTTCGTCATCCGCGGGCCCGTCGTCACCTCGGACGCCGGACACGGCGACTCGATCGCCGTCAACGGCGTCTGCCTGACCGTGGTCGAGGTGCTGCCCGGCGGCGAGTTCAGCGCCGATGTGATGGCCGAGACCCTGGACCGCTCCAGCTTGGCGCAGGTGGACGTGGGCTCGCGGGTGAACCTGGAGCGGGCCGCCGCGGTGAACAGCCGCCTGGGCGGCCACATCGTCCAGGGCCACGTCGACGGCACCGGTTCGGTGATCTCGCGCTCCCCGTCGGAGCACTGGGAGGTGGTGCGGATCGCACTGCCCAACACGCTGGCGCGCTATGTGGTGGAAAAGGGCTCCATCACCGTCGACGGGATCTCGCTCACGGTGTCGGCGCTGGGTCGCAGCGGGTCCGACGACTGGTTCGAGGTGTCGCTCATCCCCACCACCCGGGAGCTGACGACACTGGGGACGGCGCCGGTGGGCACCCCGGTCAACCTCGAAGTGGACGTCATCGCGAAGTACGTGGAGCGATTGCTGGACCGGCCTGGGCAATAAGGCGGGCACTCTAGTGGTTCATACTGTCTGGCAGCAGTGGAATCCGTTCATTCGAAGGTGGCACAGATGACGAGGCTCGATCCCGTCGAACGGGCGATCGCCGACATCGCGGCAGGCAAGGCCGTCGTCGTCATCGACGATGAAGACCGCGAGAACGAAGGCGACCTGATCTTCGCCGCGGAGAAGGCCACCCCGGAACTGGTCGCATTCATGGTGCGCTACACCTCCGGTTACCTGTGCGTGCCGCTGGACGGCGAGATCTGCGACCGGCTGGGCCTGCTGCCGATGTATGCCGTCAACCAGGACAAGCACCAGACCGCCTACACCGTCACTGTGGACGCGAGAAGAGGTGTGGGAACCGGCATCTCGGCATCCGATCGCGCCACCACCATGCGGCTGTTGGCCGATCCCACCGCCGTCGCCGAGGAGTTCAGCAAGCCCGGCCACGTGGTGCCGCTGCGCGCCAAGGACGGCGGCGTGCTGCGCCGTCCCGGGCACACCGAAGCCGCCGTGGACCTGGCCCGCCTGGCCGGCCTGCAGCCGGCCGGCGCCATCTGCGAGATCGTCAGCCAGAAGGACGAAGGCGCCATGGCGCAGACCGATGAGCTGCGGGTCTTCGCCGACGAGCACGAGCTGGCCCTGATCTCCATCGCCGACCTGATCGAGTGGCGGCGCAAGCACGAAAAGCACATCGAGCGCATCGCCGAGGCCCGCATCCCCACCCGCCACGGAGAGTTCCGGGCTGTGGGCTACAAGAGCATCTACGAAGAGGTCGAGCACGTCGCGCTGGTGCGCGGCGAAATTGCCGGGCCCAGCAGCGACGGACACGACGTGCTGGTGCGGGTGCACTCGGAGTGCCTCACCGGCGACGTGTTCGGCTCGCGGCGCTGCGACTGCGGCCCGCAACTGGACGCCGCCATGGCGATGGTGGCCCGCGAAGGCCGCGGCGTGGTGCTCTACATGCGCGGCCACGAGGGCCGCGGGATCGGCCTGATGCACAAGCTGCAGGCCTACCAGCTGCAGGACGCCGGCGCCGACACCGTCGACGCCAACCTGAAGTTGGGCCTGCCCGCCGACGCCCGCGACTATGGCATCGGTGCCCAGATCCTGGTGGATCTCGGCATCCGGTCCATGCGGCTGCTGACCAACAACCCGGCCAAACGTGTCGGACTGGACGGCTACGGCCTGCACATCATCGAACGGGTGCCGCTGCCGGTGCGCGCCAACGCCGAGAACATCCGCTACCTGATGACCAAACGCGACCGGATGGGTCACGACCTGGCCGGGCTGGAGGATTACGAGCTGGGCGACGGAGGCGCGCTGTGAGTGGTGCCGGTGTTCCCGACATGCCGGAGCTGGACGCCTCGGGCATCTCGTTGGCCGTCGTCGCCAGCACGTGGCACGACACGGTGTGCGACGCGCTGCTGGAAGGAGCCATGCGGGTGGCCCGCAGCAGCGGGGTGACCACGGTCAAGGTGGTCCGGGTGCTCGGAGCCATCGAGATCCCGGTGGTGGCCCAGGAGCTGGCCAACCGCTACGACGCGGTGGTGGCGCTCGGGGTGGTGATCCGCGGGAGCACGCCGCACTTCGAGTACGTCTGCGACGCCGTCACCCAGGGCCTGACCCGGGTGTCGCTGGATGCCTCCACCCCGGTGGCCAACGGGGTGCTCACGGTCAACACCGAGGAGCAGGCCATCGCCCGGTCGGGCCTACCCGGCTCCGAGGAGGACAAGGGCGCCCAGGCCGCCGCCGCCGCGCTGTCCACCGCGCTGCTGCTACGGGATCTGCGTACCGGGTCGTGACCGCAGAGCAGAAGCCGCAGCAGTGGGATCTGACGATCCGCCCGCATCTGACGCCCTACTTCGCCTACGCGGCGGCCTTCGTGATCGCCGCCGCACACATCCTGGTCGGGTTCCTGCTCAAAGCCGGACAGACCGGTGTGATCTTCCAGACCTCCGACCAGGTGGGCATCGCATCGGTCGGGTTGGTGATCGCTGCGGCGGTGCTGATGTTCGCCCGCCCCCGCATGCGCCTGGGCCCGGCCGGCATCTCGGTGCGAAACCTGGCCAATGACAAGGTGATTCCGTGGAGCGACGTGGTGAGCGTGTCGTTTCCGCAGGGTGCGCGCTGGGCCCGGCTGAACCTGCCCGACTACGAGTACATCCCACTCATGGCCATCCAGTCGGTGGACAAGGACCGGGCGGTGGCCGCCATGGCGGAGGTCAGGGCGGCCCTCGACAAGTACCAGCAGCAGGCCGGCTGACGCTCGGTCCCTGCTGTCGCCGCGCGGTACTAGGCTGGCACGGTGCCTGATCCATCGACGTACCGGCCCGCGCCGGGTTCCATACCGGTGGAACCGGGCGTCTACCGGTTCAGCGACAGCCACGGCCGGGTCGTCTATGTCGGCAAGGCCAAGAGCCTGCGCAGCCGGCTGAACTCGTATTTCGCCGACATCTCCGGACTGCACCCGCGCACCCGCCAGATGGTCACCACCGCCGCCAAGGTCGAGTGGACGGTGGTCACCACCGAAGTCGAAGCGCTGCAGCTGGAATACAACTGGATCAAGGAATTCGACCCGCGGTTCAACGTGCGCTACCGCGACGACAAGTCCTACCCCGTGCTGGCGGTCAGCCTGGGGGAGGAGTACCCGCGGCTCTACGTCTACCGCGGACCGCGCCGCAAGGGCGTACGGTACTTCGGGCCGTACTCCCACGCGTGGGCCATTCGCGAGACCCTGGACCTGCTGACCCGCGTGTTCCCCGCCCGCACCTGCTCGGCCGGAGTGTTCAAGCGGCACAGCCAGATCGACCGGCCATGTCTGCTCGGCTACATCGACAAATGTTCGGCCCCGTGTGTGGGGCGGGTCACCGCTGAGCAGCATCGGCAGATCGTCGACGACTTCTGTGACTTCCTGTCCGGCAAGACGGACCGTTTCGCCAGGGAACTGGAAAACCAGATGACCGAGGCTGCCGAGGTTCTCGACTTCGAACGCGCCGCCCGGCTGCGCGACGACCTCGGGGCGCTGCGGCGGGCGCTGGAGAAACAGGCGGTGGTGCTCGGCGACGGCACCGACGCCGACGTGGTGGCCTTCGCCGACGACGATCTCGAGGTCGCGGTGCAGGTGTTCCACGTCCGCGGCGGCCGGGTGCGCGGCCAGCGCGGTTGGGTGGTGGAAAAGGCCAGCGAACCCGACGAGACCGGATCCCAGGCGGTGCTCGTCGAGCAGTTCCTCACGCAGTTCTACGGTGAGCAGGCCGAATTGGGCAGCGCGGCAGACGAAGCCACCAATCCGGTGCCACGCGAGGTGCTGGTGCCCTGTCTGCCGGACAACGCCGAGCAGCTGACCACCTGGCTGTCCGAACTGCGTGGGTCGCGGGTGTCGCTGCGGGTGCCCCAGCGCGGGGACAAGAAAGCCCTGGCCGAGACGGTGGCCCGCAACGCGCAGGAGGCGCTGCAACAGCACAAGCTGCGCCGGGCCGGCGACTTCAACGCCAGATCGGCTGCGCTGCAATCCATCCAGGATTCGCTGGGACTGGCCGAGGCCCCGCTGCGCATCGAGTGCGTCGACATCAGCCATGTGCAGGGCACCGACGTGGTGGCCTCGCTGGTGGTGTTCGAGGACGGCCTGCCGCGCAAGTCCGACTACCGGCACTACGCGATCAAGGAGGCCGCGGGCGACGGTCGCTCCGACGATGTGGCGTCCATCGCCGAGGTCACCCGGCGCCGCTTCTGGCGCCACGTCAAGGACCAGGCGACCCCGGAGGACTTCAGTGCGGAAGGCAAGTCGCGCCGGTTCGCCTACCCACCCAACCTCTACGTCGTCGACGGCGGCGCCCCCCAGGTCAACGCCGCCCAGGCGGTGCTCGACGAACTGGGGGTCACCGACGTCGCGGTGATCGGGCTGGCCAAACGCCTCGAGGAGGTGTGGGTGCCGGGCGAACCGGATCCGGTGATCATGCCGCGCACCGGCGAAGGGCTCTTCCTGCTGCAGCGCGTTCGCGACGAGGCGCACCGATTCGCGATCACCTTCCACCGCAGCAAGCGCTCCAAGCGGATGACGGCCTCGGCCCTGGACTCGGTCCCGGGCCTGGGGGAGCACCGGCGCAAGGCGCTGGTGACGCACTTCGGGTCGGTGGCCAAACTCAAACAGGCCTCCGTGGAGGAGATCACCGCCGTGCCGGGGATCGGCGTGACCACCGCCACGGCGGTGCTCGAGGCGCTCGGGGTGCCCGTGAGCACCGAGTCCGCCCCACCGGAGGCCGAAGTACGCGATGATGACTCCGGCCAACGGGTGTGGGGATGACGGACAACACAGGCGAAGCAGACGAAGCCGGCACCGGGATCGACGTCGTCCTGGTCACCGGCCTCTCGGGCGCCGGCCGCGGTACCGCGGCCAAGGTGCTCGAGGACCTGGGCTGGTACGTCGCTGACAACCTGCCGCCCGAACTGATCGCGCGAATGGTCGACTTCGGTCTGGCCGCCGGCTCGCGCATCACCCAGCTGGCGGTGGTGATGGACGCCCGGTCCCGCGGTTTCACCGGCGACCTGGACGCCGTCCGCAGCGAACTGGCCACCCGGGGCATCGCGCCGCAGGTGCTGTTCCTGGAATCCTCCGACGACATCCTGGTGCGGCGTTACGAGCAGAACCGGCGCAGCCACCCGCTGCAGGCCGGGATGACGCTGGCCGAAGGGATCGCCGCCGAGCGGGTGATGCTGGCCCCGGTGCGGGCCGGCGCCGACCTGGTGATCGACACCTCGAGCCTGCCGGTGCCCGCCCTGCGGGCCAGCATCGAGCAGGCGTTCGGCGGCGAGACGGTGCCGCTGACGTCCGTGACCGTCGAGTCGTTCGGCTTCAAGTACGGCCTGCCGATGGATGCCGACATGGTGATGGACGTCCGTTTTCTGCCCAACCCGCATTGGGTAGACCACCTGCGTCCGCACTCCGGCCAGCATCCGGAGGTACGGGACTACGTACTGGGTCAGCCGGGCGCAGACCGCTTCCTGCAGACCTACCGCGAGTTGCTGGGTCTGGTGGTCGACGGCTACCGCCGGGAGGGGAAGCGCTACATGACAGTCGCGATCGGCTGCACCGGTGGCAAACACCGCAGCGTCGCGATCGCGGAGGCATTGGCCGGCATGCTCACCGGCGGCGACCAGATGTCGGTGCGGGTGCTGCACCGCGACCTGGGTCGCGAGTGAGGGACCGGATGGACCTGGAGAACCGCAGGATCGTGGCACTCGGCGGCGGGCACGGCCTCTATGCCACGTTGTCGGCGGCGCGCCGCCTCACCGCGCACGTCACCGCCGTGGTCACCGTCGCCGACGACGGTGGTTCCTCAGGGCGACTGCGCAGCGAACTCGACATCGTGCCGCCCGGCGACCTGCGAATGGCGTTGGCGGCGTTGGCATCCGACAGCCCGCACGGCCGGCTGTGGGCCACCATCATCCAGCACCGGTTCAGCGGCAGCGGAGCGCTGGCGGGTCACCCGATCGGCAACCTGATGCTCGCCGGGCTCAACGAGGTCCTGGCCGACCCGGTGGCGGCGCTGGACGAGCTGGGTCGCGTCCTGGGGGTCAAGGGCCGGGTGCTGCCGATGTGTCCGATCGCGCTGCAGATCGAGGCCGACGTCGCCGGGCTGGAGACCGATCCCCGGATGAGCCGGGTGATCCGCGGACAGGTCGCGGTGGCCACCACTCCTGGCAAAGTTCGTCGGGTCCGGCTGCTGCCGGGCCACCCACCCGCCACCCGCCAGGCAGTGGACGCCATCATGAACGCCGACCTGGTGGTGCTGGGGCCGGGATCGTGGTTCACCAGCGTCATCCCGCACGTCCTGGTGCCCGATTTGCTGGCCGCGCTGCGGGCCACGTCCGCGCGGCGTGCGCTGGTGCTGAACCTGGCCGCAGAACCGGGGGAGACGGCGGGTTTCTCCGCCGAACGGCATCTGCACGTGCTGAGCCAGCATGCGCCCGACTTCACCGTGCACGACATCATCGTCGACGCGGGCAGTGTCAACGGAGAACGGGAACGCCAGCAACTGGTCCGCACCGCGAACGCACTCGATGCCCGAGTTCAGTTCGCCGATGTGTGCCGACCTGGTACACCTTTACATGATCCGGCGAAGCTGGCCGCGGCGCTGCACGGCGTCTCGGCACGGGGCGGCCAGCCGGTGGCACCGACCATGCCAACGGCGGCACCAGGTGCGCAGCCGAGTGCTGCAGACGAACAGAGCCAGACTGGACCGAGAGGTGACGATCCGTGGCGATGACGGCCGAGGTCAAAGACGAGTTGAGCCGCCTCGTGGTCAACTCGGTGAGCGCTCGGCGGGCGGAGGTGGCAGCACTGCTGCGCTTCGCGGGGGGCCTGCACATCGTGTCCGGTCGCGTGGTGGTGGAGGCCGAGGTGGACCTCGGCATCATCGCGCGCCGGCTACGCAAGGACATTTTTGATCTCTACGGCTACAACGCCGTGGTGCACGTGCTGTCGGCCAGCGGCATCCGCAAGAGCACCCGCTACGTGGTGCGGGTGGCCAAGGATGGTGAGGCGCTGGCCCGCCAGACCGGCCTGCTGGATCTGCGGGGCCGCCCGGTGCGCGGGCTGCCTGCTCAGGTGGTGGGCGGCAGCGTCGGTGACGCCGAGGCGGCGTGGCGCGGTGCGTTCCTGGCACACGGCTCACTGACCGAGCCCGGCCGGTCCTCGGCCCTGGAGGTCAGCTGCCCGGGCCCGGAAGCCGCGCTGGCGCTGGTGGGTGCGGCGCGCAGGCTCGGCGTCAGCGCCAAGGCCCGTGAGGTTCGCGGCGCCGACCGCGTGGTGGTGCGCGACGGTGAGGCCATCGGGGCCCTGCTGACCAGGATGGGCGCCCAGGACACTCGGCTGACGTGGGAAGAGCGCCGGATGCGCCGCGAGGTGCGGGCGACGGCCAACCGGTTGGCCAATTTCGACGACGCGAATCTGCGCCGCTCGGCTCGGGCCGCGGTTGCCGCGGCCGCGCGCGTGGAGCGGGCGCTGGAGATCCTGGGCGACACCGTGCCGGGACATCTGGCCACCGCAGGCAAGTTGCGCGTCGAGCACCGGCAGGCCTCGCTCGAGGAGTTGGGCCGCCTCGCTGACCCCCCGATGACCAAAGATGCTGTGGCAGGACGCATCCGGCGGTTGCTGTCGATGGCTGACCGCAAGGCCAAGCAAGACGGCATCCCCGACACCGAATCGGCCGTGACGCCGGATCTGCTCGAGGACGCCTGAGCGCTCCCAGCGTCACGCCGGCTAGCGCAGCCGGGCCAGCTTGTCGCGGGCGCGGTCCAATCCGTGCGCGCGCCTGCGCATGCCGTGCCAGGCGTCGCCGCGGCGGGAGATGCGGCCCAGCACGGTGGTGACGGTGAACTCGTCGGGGGACACCCGGTCCAATTCGTACCATTCGATGGGCGTGGACACCGGGGCGCCGGGAAGGGCCCGCGCGGCGTAGGGGGCGGCGGCAGTCTGGCCGTACCCGTTGCGGGCGACGTCGACGTACACCAAGCCGCCGCGCTTGTCCTTGCGCTGCGCCGTGGTCACCAGGCTGGGCGCCCGCTCCACCAGCGCCTCGGCCACCTCGCCGGCGAAAGCCCTTGTCTCGTCGAAGCTCTCGCGCTGGCGCAGAGGCACCACCACGTGATAGCCGCGGGCGCCGGAGGTCTTGACGAAGGATGTGAGCCCCAGCTCGTCGAGCAGCTCGCCGAGCATCGCGGTGGCCTTGCGCAGCCCGTCGAGATCTTCGGTCGACGGGTCCATGTCGAACATGAGCTGATCCGGGGCGTCCAGGGCGCGGGAGCGGCTCAGCCACGCGTGCGGGGTGATGCAGGCCTGATCAGCGAGGTAGACCAGGGTGCGCTGGTCGTTGACCATCACTTGGCACTGGACGTCCTCGGCGGTCTCGACCTTGACGTTGTCCACCCAGGCGGGGAAGTGCTTGGGGAGCTTCTTCTCGTAAAACCCCGGGCTGCCGATGCCGTCGGGGAAGCGTTGCATGCTGATGGGCCGGTCTGCGAGATAGGGCACCATGGTGGCCGCCACGGCCTGGTAATACTTGGCCAGCCCCAATTTGGTGAGGCCAGCAGTGGCGTCCGGGCCGAAGAGCTCCTTGTCCGGGTTGGAAATCTCCACTCGCGCGACTATCACTGGCGTCGAATACCCATCGTTGTACTTCTGATCACTTTCTTGTGCGTCAAACCTCGGGACAATGATTCTCCGCGATACTGGCCGACCAACCCGCACGACGCGCTGACTACACCACTAGGCTTGCTGCCGAGCAACACAAGAAGGCGAACCCTAGGGAGAGACAAGTGACCATCCGGGTAGGCGTGAATGGCTTCGGCCGTATCGGACGCAACTTCTACCGGGCACTCGCGGCGCAGCAGGCGGCCGGCAAGAGCGCCGACATCGAAATCGTGGCAGTCAACGACCTGACCTCGAACGCCACGTTGGCCCACCTGCTCAAGTTCGACTCGATCCTCGGTCGCCTCGATGCCGAGGTCAGCCTGGAGGGCGAGGACACCATCGTCGTCGGGGACCACAAGATCAAGGCGCTGTCGGTCAAGGAAGGCCCGGCGGCGCTGCCCTGGGGCGACCTGGGCGTAGACGTCGTGGTCGAGTCGACCGGCATCTTCACCAAGCGCGACAAGGCCCAGGGCCACCTCGACGCCGGCGCCAAGAAGGTCATCATCTCGGCGCCCGCCTCCGACGAGGACATCACCATCGTGCTGGGCGTCAACGACGACAAGTACGACGGCAGCCAGAACATCATCTCCAACGCGTCCTGCACCACGAACTGCCTGGGCCCGCTGGCCAAGGTCCTCAACGACGAGTTCGGCATCGTCAAGGGCCTGATGACCACCATCCACGCCTACACCCAGGACCAGAACCTGCAGGACGGCCCGCACAGCGACCTGCGTCGTGCCCGCGCCGCCGCCATCAACATCGTGCCCACTTCCACCGGTGCCGCGAAGGCCATCGGCCTGGTGCTGCCGGAGCTCAAGGGCAAGCTCGACGGCTACGCGCTGCGGGTGCCGATCCCCACGGGCTCGGTGACCGACCTGACCGCCGAGGTCTCCAAGTCGGCATCGGCCGAGGAGATCAACGCGGCGTTCAAGGCGGCCGCCGACGGACCGCTCAAGGGCATCCTGAAGTACTACGACGCACCGATCGTCTCCAGCGACATCGTGACCGACCCGCACAGCTCGCTGTTCGACTCGGGTCTGACCAAAGTAATCGACAACCAGGTCAAGGTGGTCTCCTGGTACGACAACGAGTGGGGTTACTCCAACCGCCTCGTCGACCTGGTC
Organism: Mycolicibacterium tokaiense; assembly: GCF_010725885.1. Taxonomy (NCBI): domain Bacteria; kingdom Bacillati; phylum Actinomycetota; class Actinomycetes; order Mycobacteriales; family Mycobacteriaceae; genus Mycobacterium; species Mycolicibacterium tokaiense. The sequence goes on from NZ_AP022600.1 coordinate 4,509,695, forward strand.
GGCCTGGTCGGTAAGTCGCTGTAGACCGGTGGCCGTCAAGACACTGGCCGATCTGCTGGCCGAAGGTGTTCAGGGGCGGGGCGTGCTGGTGCGCTCCGACCTCAACGTCCCGCTCGACGACAGCGGCAACATCACCGACCCGGGCCGCATCATCGCCTCGGCGCCGACGCTGAAGGCACTCTCCGATGCCGGCGCCAAGGTGGTCGTGATGGCCCACCTGGGCCGGCCGAAGGGCGAGCCGGACCCGAAGTTCTCCCTTGCTCCGGTGGCCGCCGCGCTCGCCGAGCAGCTGGGGCGCAACGTCCAACTGGCCGGTGACGTGGTGGGCACCGATGCGCTGGCCCGCGCCGAGGGTTTGACCGACGGGGACGTGCTGCTGCTGGAGAACATCCGCTTCGATCCCCGGGAGACCAGCAAGGACGACGCCGAGCGGCTGAAGCTGGCCAAGGCGCTCGCCGAGCTGGTCGACGACCCGGGCGGCGCGGAACCCGCGTTCGTCTCCGACGGTTTCGGCGTGGTGCACCGCAAGCAGGCGTCGGTGTACGACGTCGCCACCGTCCTGCCGCACTACGCCGGTGGCCTGGTGGCCACCGAAGTGGACGTTCTCAAGCAGCTGACCGGTTCTTCGGACCGGCCCTACGCGGTGGTGCTGGGCGGGTCCAAGGTGTCCGACAAGCTGGCCGTGATCGAGAATCTGGCGACCAAGGCCGACAGCCTCATCATCGGTGGCGGCATGTGCTACACGTTCCTTGCCGCGCAAGGCTTTTCGGTGGGCGACTCGCTGTGCCAGACCGAGATGATCGACACCTGCAAGAAGTTGCTGGAGGACTACGGCGATGTGATCCACCTGCCGGTGGACATCGTGGCGGCCGACTCGTTCGCCGCCGACGCACCGCACGAGACCGTCGCCGCGGACCAGATCCCGGACGGGAAGATGGGACTCGACGTCGGACCCGAGTCGGTGAAGCGGTTCTCGGCGCTGCTGTCGAACGCCAAGACGGTGTTCTGGAACGGCCCGATGGGTGTGTTCGAGTTCCCGGCCTTCGCCGCAGGCACCAAGGGGGTGGCCGAGGCCATCATCGCCGCCACCGGCAAGGGCGCCTTCAGCGTCGTCGGCGGGGGTGACTCCGCTGCCGCAGTGCGCCAGCTCGGCCTGCCTGAAGACGGCTTCTCGCACATCTCGACCGGCGGCGGCGCGTCGCTGGAGTTCCTCGAGGGCAAGTCCCTGCCCGGCATCGAAGTTCTGGAGTCTTGATTCATGGCACGTAAGCCGCTCATCGCGGGCAACTGGAAGATGAACCTCAACCACTTCGAGGCCATCGCTCTGGTGCAGAAGATCGCGTTCTCCTTGCCGGACAAGTACTTCGATAAGGTCGACGTCACCGTGCTGCCGCCGTTCACCGATCTGCGCAGTGTGCAGACGCTGGTGGACGGCGACAAGCTGCGGCTGACCTACGGCGCCCAGGACCTGTCCCAGCACGATTCGGGCGCCTACACCGGTGAGGTCAGCGGGGCGTTCCTGGCCAAGCTCGGCTGCACCTTCGTGGTGGTGGGACACTCCGAACGGCGGACCTATCACGCCGAGGGCGACGACCTGGTGGCCGCCAAGACGCAGGCGGCGCTCAAGCACGGGCTGACGCCGATCGTCTGCATCGGCGAGGGCCTGGAAGTCCGTGAGGCCGGCAATCACGTCTCGCATTGCACTGAGCAACTCACGGGGTCGCTGGCGGGACTGTCGGCTGAGCAGATCGCCTCGGTGGTGATCGCTTACGAGCCGGTGTGGGCCATCGGCACCGGGCGGGTGGCCAGTGCCGCCGACGCGCAGGAAGTCTGTGCCGCGGTCCGTGCCCAGCTGGTCGAACTGGCCGGCCAGGAGACCGCCGACACCGTGCGGGTGCTCTACGGCGGGTCGGTGAATGCCAAGAATGTCGGTGAGATCGTCGCGCAGAAGGATGTTGACGGCGCTCTGGTGGGTGGGGCGTCGCTCGATGGTGAGCAGTTCGCGACGCTGTCCGCGATCGCAGCGGGCGGACCCCTGCCGTAGGCAGCGTCCGAGACGCTGCGTCACGTTGAAGCAGCGGGCGGACCCCTGCCCTGATCCAGGGTTTTCGCTCGCAAATCCCCAGCATGTAAGGTGACCCCCATGGAATTGGCCCTGCAGATCGTCCTCATCGTCACCAGCCTGCTGGTGGTGTTGTTGGTACTGCTGCACCGCGCCAAGGGTGGCGGCCTGTCGACGCTGTTCGGTGGCGGTGTGCAGTCCAGCCTGTCCGGCTCGACCGTGGTCGAGAAGAACCTGGACCGGTTGACCCTGTTCGTCACCGGCATCTGGGTGGTGTCGATCATCGGCGTCGGACTGCAGATCAAGTACGGCTAGCCACTCAACGCACCTCGGCACCGCCGGACGGTCTTCGGACCGTCCGGCGGTGCTTTTTTGTGTCTCAGGGCCCCGCACCGTCATCGCCGAGGAGTTCGTCGGGGTGGTGGAAGCGGTTGACCTCGGGTGGGTGGCTGCCGTCGGTCCAGGCCAGGCGGCCGGTGTCGGTGACTTCGGTAATGTAGCGGCCGCGGGTCGCGCCGTCATGGTGGGGGTCGCAGCCCAGGTGCAGTGCATCGATGTCGGTGGTGCCGCCGCGGTTCCAGTCGGGCGTGTGGTGGAGTTCGCAGCGGTCGGCGGGGGTGGTGCAGGTAGGGAAGGTGCACCCTCCGTCGCGGGCATAGGCGGCAATGCGTTGGTCCAGGCTGGCAGTGCGCCGGGAGCGGCCCAGATACAAGGGGCGGTCGGAGTGGTTGTCGAAGACGGCGAGGTAATGCAGGGCGCCGGCCGCGGCCATCCGGATGAGGTCGCGAAACGGTAGCCGGCTGCCGCTCGCGGTGCGGGCCGGTGGGGGCATCGGCACGGTGGGGTCGACAGCGGCGCGGGCGGCTTGCTCGAGATCGGCGACGGTGGTGCGGGCGATGACGGTGACCGGGACGCCGCGATGAGTGCCGAGGTTGCCGGACTGCAGGGCGGTGCGCAGCCCCCAGTTCAGAGCGTCGTGACGGCGCTGGGCGGCGGTGCGGGTATCGGTGGCGGCATCGACAACGGTCTGGTCAGTGTCAGGCAGGTGGTGGCCGGGACGCACCGCAGCGGAGATGGCTTCGAGGTTGGCGCGGGCTTCGGGGGTGAGGTCGCCGGTGACGCGGCTCATGCCGTCGGGCCGCTGCTTGTGGATGGTCAGACCGCGGCGGGCCTGGCGGTCGGCGTCGTCGAAGACGCCGTCGGGGTTGTAGACGTCGGCCAGTGTGTTGCCGACCTCGGTGACGAATGCCGGGTCCTGCGTGCGGGCATGGCGGACCAGCTCGCGTTCGGCTCGGGCGTGATCGTCGGGGGAAACAGCATTGGGTAGGGCATCGAGGGCCTTGCGGATCTCTTGGAGGTGGGCCTCACTGAGGGCGCCGTCGTCGACGGCCGCGGCGACCTCGGGGAACTCGGGCGGGCGCGGCGGTCCGGTGAGGGAGCGCCGCGGCCTGATACGGGCGGCCAGTTTCATCCGGCGGGTGACCTCCCCGGCGGTGATGCGCAGACGTCGGCGCAGGAGGTCTTTGACGGTGATGTCGGGCGGTAGGCCGGGGTCGTCCGGGCTGTCGGGAGGGTCGGCGATCTCGCCGAAGATGCGGTACATCAGGCCGAGGTTGGTGCGGGATTGGGTTTCCAGGCTTTCGGCGATGTCGATGCGGAAGGCGTTGCCCACCAGGTCGGTGGACACCGATCGCAGCACGGTGTGGGCGGCGTCGATGGCGGCGAGTGCGTCGACCACCTGCCTGCGTGCTGTCGTCGGATCCATGCCCATCACGCTATTCGCACAGATGTTCGACAACCAGTCGCGACGGGCTATCTGTGGATGAAGGTGGAACTGTGCACAACTCAGGGTCGTCGATACGTCCGGCGGTCTTCTTTCATGCGGCCGAGGTGCTCCAATTCCACGCCACGGGCATGTATTGACAGTGTAACTATCAAAACCTAGGGTGGGTTCACCTCTCATGCCAACGATCAACGCGGAGAACGGATGACACACCCCAACCCCCGGTACGGTCAGCTCGATCTCGATTACGCCGCCCGGCTGGGAGGTGCGACGGCGGACTCCGGCAGGCCGGTCTGGATGGTCAATCTCATGAAGTACCGCGATGTCGCCGACTACGGCGACGGGCGCTCCAGCGCCATCACCGGGCGCGAAGCCGATGATCTGTATGCACCCTTGGATACGTTGGCCGAGATCGGCGCCGAGCTGTGCCTCTTGGCCGACGTCGACACCCAACTCCTCGGTGACGCGCCGGTGTGGGATCGGGTCGCCGTCGTGCGTTACCCGACCGGACGGGCGTTCATCGACATGCAGTCACGGCCGGCATTCCGGGCCGCGCACGTCCACAAGGAAGCCGGAATGGATCAGACGATCGTGCTGGGCTGCGATCCCCTGCCCCTTCCGCGTTTTCCCGAGGACGCTGAACAACACGATTGGGCCGACGTCCCCGAGCCGCCGACTGCCCAGGACGGACCGGTGATGATCGTGCACGTGCTGCGGTTCGCCGACCCCTGTTCCGCGCGCGCCACGCCCGAGGCCATGCGGGCTTACCAGGGCGCGGCCGCCCGGGTCGCTTCTGCCCACGGTGTGCGCGTGGCGGGGTGGTTCGCCGTGAACGGCACCATCGTGGGCGACGGTCGCAGCTGGCACCAGGTCCGGTTCAACCTCTTTCCCAGCAGGCGGGCGTTCATGGCGGTCGCCACCGACCCGGCACGACTCCAGGCCCAGAAGGCCCACCGCGACGTTGCCATCGCCGACACCTACTCGATGATCACCCGTCCCGTCATCAACACCCTTGCGGCTGTCCGCTAGGGATGTCAGCCGGTCAGGACGCGGGAGAGCGCCCTGGCCCACCCACGCCGGATCTGAGCAGGGGTGCGCCGGTGATCTTCGGTGAGCTCCGACCAGGCCTCGAACGAGGTCAGAGTGGCGATCGTGCCCACCATCTCGCCGGCCGTCACCGCGCCGAGCCCGTCGAGTTCGGTGGCGAAGTGACGCCGGACGTCGCGGGCCATGCCCGCACGGTGCCGATGCAGGATGTCGTGCAGCGCGGCCACCCTCGGGGCGCGGTTGCGCACCATTCGGGCCATCGGCGCAGTCGCGACGTACAGCTCGTGACGGATGTCGACGAAGCGGGTGATCCGCGCGTCCAAAGTGCCCTGACCGATCTCCGGAATCTCGAGCAGATGCGCGAACCGCTGGAAATAGCGACGGGTGGTCTCGTCGCGCAACTCGTCGAGGGTGTCGAAGTATCGGAACACCGACGCGGTGGAGACGCCCGCCCGGTCGGCGACCTGTTCCACTGTCGGCGGCGAGAAACCCTCCAGCACAAGATCGATTGTTGCCTCCACGACAGCGGCCCGACCCCGTGCACGCCGCGCGCGGCGGCCGTCGACCGGCTCGGCAGGCTCCGGCGGTGGCGTGTTCATCGATCGTGACGCTAGCACTGCCGGAAAGTATTGACAGTGGAACTATCAACACTTACGGTCGCGGTAGAGAAGGGCTCACCTGCGGCGATGACGCGCTGAGACCCCCGCCCAGTTCAGCCCAGGAGAAAACTCATGGATGTCGTGCGTACCCCCGACGAGCGCTTCGCCGACTTGCCCGGCTACGACTTCGCCCCGCACTATGCCGACATCCCCAGCGGAACCGGTCGAACCCTGCGCGTGCACTACCTCGACGAAGGCCCGCCAGACGCCGACCCGATCCTGCTGATGCACGGTGAGCCGTCCTGGAGCTATCTCTACCGGCATATGATCGGCCCTCTGGTTGCCCACGGTCATCGTGTGGTGGCGCCGGACCTGGTGGGGTTCGGGCGCAGCGACAAGCCCACCGCGACAAGCGACTACACCTACGCGCGTCACATCGGCTGGATGTCCTCCCTGCTCTTCGACACGCTCGAACTGCGCCGCATCACTTTCTTCGGCCAGGACTGGGGTGGCCTGATCGGACTGCGCCTGGTGACCGCACACCCGGAGCGCTTCGACCGGGTGATCGTGGCGAACACCGGGCTGCCCACCGGCGAATTCCCGCTCGGTGACGCGTTCGCTGCCTGGCAGAAGTTCTCCCAGGAGGTCCCGGACCTGCCCGTCGGCACCATCGTCAACGGCGGCTGCACCACCGACCTGCCCGCCGACGTCATCGCAGCCTACGACGCGCCGTTCCCCGACGACTCGTTCAAAGCCGGCGCCCGCGTCTTCCCCACCCTGGTTCCGACCACCACCGACGATCCCGAGTCTGCCGCCAACATCGCCGCGTGGGCGGTGCTGGCCACCTTCGAGAAGCCACTGCTGACCTGCTTCAGTGATCAGGACCCCATCACCCGCGGTGGTGAGCAGCTGTTCACGACCAAGGTGCCCGGTGCGCAGGGGCAGCCGCATACCACCATCACCGGGGGCGGGCACTTCTTGCAGGAGGACCGAGGCGCCGAACTCGCCGAAGTGATCGCAGAGTTCATCGCAGCGACACCCGTCGCGGGGCGCGCCGGTCGCTGACGGGACGACCGTTCTGTTCCTTGGAGACGATGCCTATCGGGCGCCGCCACGTTGCGTCGTCGATAATCGACGCATGGCAGAACCCGCGGAGACCGCCCTCGAACCGATCGGAGCCGTCCGTCGCACCCAGGTGGGACGGGAGGCGACCGAACCGATGCGCGAGGACATCCGCCTGCTCGGTGCGATCCTGGGTGACACGGTGCGCGAACAGAACGGCGACGCGATCTTCGATCTGGTGGAGCGCGCCCGGGTGGAGTCGTTCCGGGTACGTCGCTCCGAGATCGACCGGGCGGAGCTGGCCGAACTGTTCGACGGGATCGACGCCGCGACGGCCATCCCGGTGATCCGGGCGTTCACCCATTTTGCGCTGCTGGCCAACGTCGCCGAGGACATCCACCGCGAGCGTCGGCGCGCGATCCACGTGGCGGCGGGGGAGCCGCCGCAGCGCAGCAGCCTGGCCGCCACCTACCTGAAGCTCGACGCGGCGGATCTGGATGCGTCGGCCGTCGTCGATGCGCTGACCGGGGCGCTGGTGTCGCCGGTGATCACCGCGCACCCCACCGAGACCCGCCGCCGGACCATCTTCGACACCCAGCACCGGATCACGGAGTTGATGCGGTTGCGCGCGGCCGGTATGACCGACGCCGGCGAACACAGCATCGACTTCGAACTGCGCCGCCAGATCCTGATGCTGTGGCAGACCGCGCTGATCCGGTTGTCGCGGTTGAAGATCCAGGACGAGATCGAAACCGGGCTGCGGTACTACCCGGCGGCGTTCTTCGAGGTCATCCCGAGGGTCAATGCCGAAGTGCGCCAAGCGTTGCGGGCCCGCTGGCCCGAGGCCGAGCTGCTCGCCGAGCCGATCCTGCGGCCGGGTTCGTGGATCGGCGGTGATCGCGACGGCAATCCCAATGTCACCGCCGACGTGGTGCGACTGGCCACCGGCAGTGCCGCCTACACCGCCTTCGCGCACTACTTCAGCGAGTTGACGGCGCTGGAGGAAGAGCTGTCGATGTCGGCGCGGCTGGTGCGGATCAGTGCCGAGCTGACCGAGCTCGCCGACATGTGCAACGAACCGGCCCGCGCCGACGAGCCCTACCGCCGCGCCCTGCGGGTGATCCACGCCCGTCTGACGGCCACCGCGGCGAACATCCTGGACCGTCAACCCGAACACCTGCTGGATCTGGGGATGGAAGCCTACGAGACACCGGGTGAGCTGCTGGCAGATCTGGATGTCGTCGACGCGTCCCTGCGCGCGGGCGGCAGTGCGCTGCTGGCCGACGACCGCCTGGCTCGGCTGCGAGAAGCTGTGCACGTGTTCGGTTTTCATCTGTCCGGGCTGGACATGCGGCAGAACTCGGAGATGCACGAGCAGGTGGTGGCCGAGCTACTGGCCTGGGCCGGTGTGCATCCCGACTACGCGTCGCTGCCCGAAGACGAGCGGGTGGCGCTGCTGGTCGCGGAACTGAGCACCCGACGGCCCCTGGTCGGCGAACACGCCGAGCTCTCGGAACTGGCACACAAGGAACTCGGCATCGTCAAGGCCGCGGCGCGTGCGGTGGCGGTGTTCGGGCCCGCCGCGGTGCCCAACTACATCATCTCGATGTGCCAGTCGGTCTCGGACATGCTGGAGGCCGCGCTGCTGCTCAAAGAGGCCGGCCTGCTGGATGCTTCGGAGGAGACGCCCTACAGCCCGGTGGGCATCGTTCCGCTGTTCGAGACCATCGACGACCTGCAGCGCGGCGCCTCGATCATGCGCGACGTGCTGGGACTGCCGCTCTACCGGGCGCTGGTGCGCGCCCGCTGCGACAGCCAGGAGATCATGCTCGGTTACTCCGATTCCAACAAGGACGGCGGCTACCTGGCCGCCAACTGGGCGTTGTACCGCGCGGAGCTGGAACTGGTGGAGATGGCTGCCGACACCGGGATCCGGATGCGGTTGTTCCACGGCCGCGGTGGCACCGTCGGCCGCGGCGGCGGACCCAGCTATGACGCCATCCTGGCGCAACCCCCCGGAGCGGTGCGGGGGTCGCTGCGCATCACCGAGCAGGGTGAGATCATCGCGGCCAAGTACGCCGAGCCGCGGACCGCGCACCGCAACCTCGAGACCCTGGTGGCGGCGACGCTGGAATCGACCCTGCTGGACGTCGAAGGGCTGGGTGACGACGCCGCACCGGCCTACGAGGTGCTCGACGACCTGGCTGCCCTCGCGCAGCGGGCTTACGCCGAATTGGTCCATGACACACCGGGTTTCGTGGACTACTTCAAGGCGTCCACCCCGCTCAGCGAAATCGGCGCGCTGAACATCGGCAGCCGTCCGACGTCGCGCAAGCCCACCACCTCCATCTCGGATCTGCGGGCCATCCCGTGGGTGCTGGCCTGGAGTCAGTCGCGGGTGATGCTGCCGGGGTGGTACGGCACAGGTTCGGCATTCGAGTCCTGGATCGCCGACGGGGACGGGCGGCTGGAGGTGCTGCAGGACCTGTACCGGCGCTGGCCCTTCTTCCGGACGGTGTTGTCGAACATGGCGCAGGTGCTCGCCAAGGCGGACATGGGCCTGGCGGCGCGGTACTCCGAGCTGGTGGACGACGTCGAACTGCGTCACCGCGTCTTCGACAAGATCCTGGCCGAACACGACCGCAGCATCGCGATGCTCAAGGCCATCACCGGTCAGGACGACCTGCTGGCCGACAACCCGGCGCTGGCCCGGTCGGTGTTCAACCGCTTCCCGTACCTGGAGCCGCTGAACCACCTGCAGGTGGAACTGTTGCGGCAGCATCGCTCCGGTGCCACCGATGAACGCGTCCAGCGGGGCATCCTGTTGACCATGAGCGGGCTGGCCACTGCGCTGCGCAACAGCGGGTAGGCCTTGATCTTTGGTTAGGCTGTTCTAACATCGAGTCGTGATGTCGAGCAGCCGAAGCGTCCTGCGCTTTTTCGCCGGTGTGGTGACGATGGTGCTGGTGATCACCGGGTGCGGTTCTGCGGAGAACTCCGCGAGCGAGGCCCCGGAGGGTGTCACCATCACCCACAAGTTCGGCGAGACCGTCGTCCCCGCCGACCCGCAGCGGGTGGTGACCGTCGGCTGGACTGACCAGGACTACGTGCTGCCCTTCGGTGTCGTGCCGGTGGCCAGCCGCGAGTTCTTCGAGGAGTACAACGATTACCCCTGGGTGCAGGAAGCCACCGGCGGCACGCCCATCCCGACCTGGGGCGCCGACGAGATCGACTTCGAAGCCATCGCTGCAGAGCGCCCCGACGTCATCTTCGCCATCTACGAGACCATCGATCAGCAGACCTACGACCGGCTTTCGCAGATCGCCCCGACGGTGGTCCAGTCCGCGGACTACGCCGACGAGGAGACACCCTGGGATGTGCAGTTGCTGACCACCGGCACGGCGCTGGGCAAGGAGTCCGAAGCCCAGGATCTGGTGGCGCAGGTGCAGGGCCGTATCGACGAGGCCAAGACCGCCAACCCCGAGTTCGCCGGCAAGACGCTGGTGGTCGACTTCGGCCCGGAAAGCGGCGGGCACTGGCTGCTGCCGGAGAACGACCCGCGCCGCTCCCTGTTCACCGCACTGGGTTTCGCCACACAGGACGTCGACGGTGATGTCAGCGAGGAGAAGCTGGACCTGCTCAACCGCGACGTGCTGTTCGTCAACGGCGCCACCAAGGAACAGATGCTGGCCTCGCCGGCCTTCGCGCGGCTGCCCGTGGTCACCCAGGACCGCACCCTCTACACCACTTTCGAGTCGAATCTCAGTGGCGCACTGACCTACAGCGGCCCCGACGCGCTGCTCTACGCCCTCGACGTGCTGACTCCGCAGCTGGCCAATGCCTTGAATGGCCGACCCGTGGCGGATCTGGCCGACGCCTGAGCGGGTCTAGACTCGACTGCATGTCGGTGAGCGGATTCGCTGGGACCCGACCCCCGCGCGACGAGGTTTTGCTTCTGGGCCTCGTGGACTGGGTGCCGTTGGAGCGGATGCATCAGGCGGTCGTGGATGCCGATCCGGAGCGGCCGCCAGCGCAAACACAGCAACAGACGTTGAACCTGATCAATGACCTGGCCTCCGAGGGCCTGTTCACCATCGGAGATCTGACCGGTGAGGGTTCGCGTTTCGCGCCGTGGGCGATGACCATAGATCAATCTCTGCAGCGCATTCGGGACGTCTACGTCGACGGCTTTGACAACCCCGATTACTGGTTCTGGTTCTGTTGGCTGGACCTCACCGAGCGCGGGCAGCGCCTCGCCCAGCCGCTGGAGGACTCCCTCACCGCCGCCGGCGCAGATACGGTGACGCCACCGGCACCACCAGCGGAGTCCCCGTCTGCGGATCGTCGATGATCTGGCAGGCCAACCCGTAGACCTCGGACACCAGCGCCTCGGTGATCACGTCCGTCGGATCACCTTCGGCGACAATGTGTCCGGCCTTCATGGCGATGATGTGGTCGGCGTAGCGGCAGGCGTGGTTCAGGTCGTGCAGCACCGCCACCACGGTGCGGCCCTGCTCACGGTTCAGGGCCGCGAACAGATCCAGCAGCTCGACCTGGTGCGCGATGTCCAGATAGGTGGTGGGCTCGTCGAGCAGCAGCAGCGGGGTCTGCTGGGCGAGCACCATCGCCACCCAGACCCGCTGGCGCTGACCGCCGGACAGTTCGTCGACCAGCCGGGCCGACAGGGCCTCGACGTTGGTGGCGCGCATCGCGTCGGCCACCGCGGCTGCATCCTCGGCGGCCCACTGCCGCAACACCTTCTGGTGCGGGAAGCGTCCCCGGGCCACCAGGTCGGCGACCGTGATGCCCTCCGGGGCGATGGAGGTCTGGGGGAGCAGGCCCAACCGTCGGGCCACTTCCACGGTGTGCAGGGTGGAGATGTCGGAGCCGTCCAGGATCACCTGTCCACCAGCGGGTTTGAGCAACCGCGCCAACCCCCGCAGCAGGGTCGACTTGCCGCAGGCGTTGGGACCCACGATGGCGGTGATCCGACCGTCGGGGATGTCCACCGACAGGTCGGTGATGACGGTCGTGCGGTCGTAGCCGATGGTGAGGCGCTCGGTACGCAGACGGGGCACGGTCATCGGCTCCTGGCTTGGGTGACGAGCAGGTAGATCAGGTAGGCGCCGCCCAGGGACACGGTGACGGCACCCACCGGCAGTTCGGTGGCGAGCAGATGCTGGGCGAGCACGTCGCCGATCAGCAGCAGCACCGCACCCATGACCGCCGACGGCACCAGGCCCACTCCCGGGGTGGCGGTGAGGCGCCGCGCGATCTGCGGTGCCGCCAGCGCGATGAACGTGATGGGACCCGCTGCGGCGCAGGCAAAGGCGACCAGAGCGACGCCGGCTGCCAGGTACATCAACCGCACCCGCTCGGTGCGGACACCCAGTGCGCCCGCGGCGTCGTCGCCCAGCTGCAGGATCGGCAACTGCGGGCCCAGCGCCACCAGGGCTGCGCTCACCATCGCCACGCAGACGGCCATCGGCAGCACCTGCGCCCAACTCAGCCCGCTGAGCGTGCCCTGCTGCCACACCGACGCGGTGACGGCGGTGTGGAAGTCCAGCTTGATCACGATCCACTGGTTCACCGAGTTCAGCACGGCGCTGACGCCGATGCCGACCACGATCAGGCGATAGCCCGCCACCCCGTTGCGGTAGGACAGCGCGTAGACCAGCGCCGCGGTGAGCAGCGCACCCACCAGCGCGCCGCCGGCCACCGCGTAGTAGCCGACGCCGACGGTCGCCAGGACCGCCAGTGCACCGGTATAGGCACCGAAGTTGATCCCGATGATGTCGGGGCTGCCCAACGGATTTCGCGTCAGTGCCTGGAAGACGGCCCCGGACAGACCCAGCGCCGCCCCGACGAGCAGCGCCATCAACAACCGCGGCAGGCGCCACTGGAGAACCACCACCCGGTCGAAGGACGTGTTGGTACCGGCCAGCACACCGAGGACGTCGGCGGGTGCCACCGGGTACTTGCCGACGCCGACGGCGACGACGGCCAGCACCGCTGCGCCGGCCAGCAGGGCGCCCACCACCACGACCGCGCGCAGCGACATGCGCACCGACGCGCCGCCGAGGCGCACCACGCACTGGCGCCGGGCGAAAGCCACCGTCATGCCGCGCCCTGCCTGCGGATCAGCCAGATCAGCACCGGCGCACCCAGGAACGCCGTAACGATGCCCGCGGGGAGCTCGGCGGGCCGGATCACCACCCGGCCCACGATGTCGGCTGCTAATAGCAGAGCCGGCGCGACCACGGTCGCGTAGGCCAGGATCCAGCGCCAGTCGGGTCCGGTGAAGCGCCGTACCGCGTGCGGCACCATCAGCCCGATGAATCCGATGGGGCCTGCGCCGGCGGTGGCGGCGCCGGCCAGCAGGGTTACCGCGGCCAGGCTCAGCACCTGGGTGCGGACCACGGTGGCACCCATGCTCCTCGCCAGGTCGTCGCCCAGGGCGGTGACGTTCAGCGAGCGCGCCACCACCACACACAGGATCACCCCGGCCAGGATGAACGGGCTGATGGCCGCGGAGATGTCCAGGCCGCGGGCATCCAGAGCCCCCGCGTCCCAGAACCGCATGTTGTCAAACGCCCGCGGATGGCGCAGGCGGACGGCGAAGGCGATGCCGTCGAGCACGGCGGCGACTGCGACGCCGGACAGCAGTACCCGCACCGGGGTCGCCGCCCGGCGGCCTGTCATACCCACCAGGTACACCAGAACCATGGCGAACAAAGACCCGCCGAAGGCGAACCAGATGTAGCCACCCACATCGCGCACACCGAAGAAGGCGATCGCACTCACCACGAACAGCGCTGCGCCGGAGTTGATTCCGAGGATCTCGGTGTCGGCCAGCGGATTGCGCCCCACTGCCTGGATGAGGGCGCCCGCCAAGCCGAGCGCCAGGCCGACCAGGAACGCCAGCACCGTGCGGGGAATCCGGAGATCGTGCACGATCCACTGGTCCCCGATGTCGCGGTGGTCGGTGACGGCCTGCCACACCGTGCTCAGTGCGACGTTCTCGGTGCCGATGGTCAGGCTGGCCACACACATCAGCGTCAGCACCACCACCGCGACGCCCAGCCCGAGGGCGCGGCGGTCGGTTGAGAGCTGGTGCGGGCGTGCTTCGGTAGTGGTCAGAGGCCGGCCCGTTCGAGCGCCTCGTCGAACTCCTCGAAGGCCACCTTGTCGCTCTTGCCGGCGGCCAAGGCCTGCTGGTAGATCGCCACCACGTCGTCGCTGACCAGTGCGAACTGTGCATCCCAGGTCGCGGAGTCGACGCGCCAATAGCCGGTGACATCGAACCGCTCGATGCCCCAGCCGAGGCTGCGCAGGTATTTGCGCACGGCGCGGGACTCGGCGGCTTCCCCGGCGAACCAGCAGTAGCCGGTGCCGGCCGGCAGGGTCAGGTCACGGGTCAGAGTGGCGAGAGCGCTTGGTGCATGGCCGTTTCCGGTACCGACCGAGGAGGTGAGCGTGACATTCGGACGCTGCGGCAGGTAGTGCAGGTCGTCCTGGGCGGTGACTTCGGCGATCACCACCGTCGGCATCGCGGCGGGTAGGTTCTCGATGATGCGAGCACAGGCGGGCAGCCCCGACAAGTCGGTGACCAACAACTGCCAGTCGGTGTCGACGGGCGGTCGGTACCAGCTGCGGGCGTGGTCGAGGCCCACCCGGTCGCCGGGGTGGGCCTGCCGCGCCCAGGTGGTGCCAGGGCCAGTCGCATGCAGCACCACGTCGACGTCGATGCGGGCCCCGCGCTGGGCGCGCACAGAGTAGTTGCGACCCTCATCGGAGCCGGGGAAGTAGACGCCGACGGCCGAATCGGCTGCCGCGGTCACCGCCAACGCATCGGGGTCCTCGATGTCGAGCGTGATGCGCACCAGGCGAGTGCTCAGCGGGGTGGTCGCAACAACGGTGGCGTTCGAGAAGCTCATCGATGGACAGGCTAACCTAACCGCCGTATCGCAGCGGGCCCTGCCTAGAGACCGGTGCGCTGCCGGACCGCGCTGAGCATACCGCGCACCGCGCCCTCGGTGGCCGAGATGGGGGCCACCACGGCTTCGCCGACGCCGACAATGCGTTCCACCCGCTCGACGATGGACTCCAGCCGGTCGACGATGACCAGCAGCCGCGGCGCCAGCTCGTCGATCCGGCTGATGGTGGCGTTGAAGCGCTCCATGGTCGCGTCGAGGTTGTCGGTGGAGCTGTTCAGGTCCTCCAGCGTCTCGGCGAGACCGGCGAGCACGGCGTCGACCTGTCCCACCGTGACGTCGGCGTTGAGTGCGGCCTGAGCGAGCGTGCGCAGTCGTTGCTGCGCGGGACGCGGCGTGGCCGCCGTGCTGACGTCTCTGTCTGCCATGCCGCCATTATGGCGGGCTACAGCTGGGACGCGGCTCCGGAATCCAGTAGCCAGACGGTTTTCTCCGAACCCACCGCGCCGGCGGCGGGCCAGTCCAGCGGGTCGGCACCGCCCAAGGCAGCAGCCACCGCCTCGGCCTTGCCGTCGCCGGACACCACCAGCCACACCTCGCGGGAGCGGGCCACCGCGGGGAAGGTCAAGGTGATTCGTCGCGGGGGCGGCTTGGGGCAGTCCTCGACGCCTACTACGAACCGGGACTTCTCCGCGGCCTCGACGGTGTGCGGGAACAGTGAGTTGACGTGGCCTTCCGGACCCATCCCCAGCAGGTGCACGTCGAAGCGCGGAGTGGGCTCACCGTCGGGGGCGTTGGCAGCGAGCACCTGCGCGTACGCCAGCGCCGCGGCGTCGATGTCGGCGCCGAACTCCCCGTCCGACGCCGGCATGGTGTGCACGTTGCGCGCCGGGATGTCGATGTGATCCAGCAGCGCCTCGCGGGCCTGCTTGTCGTTGCGCTCGTCATCGGACTCCGGGACGTAGCGCTCGTCGCCCCAGTAGAGGTGCACCTTGGACCAGTCGATGTCCGCGCCCGCCGAGCGGACCCGCTTGAGCAGCCCGATTCCGGTGCCGCCGCCGGTCAGGGCAATGGCGGCCTGGCCGCGTTGCGCCAGCGCCGCGGTGATGGCCGACACCAGCCGGTCGCCAGCTGCTGCGACCAGTTCGTCTGTGTCGCTGTACTTCTCGACGACAGTTTCGCTCATGAGTAGTGCACCTTGTCGATTCCCTTCAGTGCTTCGAAGTAGATCTCGTCGGAGTCCAGCCTGCGCATGTCCTCGGCCAGACATTCCTTGGTCTCTCGCCGGGCCAGGGGCACCAGGGCGTCCGGGCGAGCGGTGCGACTCAGCGTTGCGGTGCGGCCCTCCTGCGGGCGGCTCAGCGTGATGGTCTCGGAGCCGCGCACCAGTTCCACCTTGAGCTCACCGACCACACGTCGCACCGGACCGTCGATCCGGGTGGCCAGCCAGCCGGCCAGCACGTCCAGCGCCGGCTCGTCGGCCAGCCCCGACACCACGGCCGACTCCAGCGGTTCGTGCGGCGCCTGGTCCAGCGCCGCGGTCAGCAGCGCCCGCCAGTAGGTGATCCGGCTCCATGCCAGATCGGTGTCACCGGCGGTGTAACCCGCCGCGCGTGACTTGATGGCCGCCAGCGGATCGGCATCGTTGGTGGCGTCGGTGATGCGGCGAATCGCCAACTGCCCCAGCGGATCCTGCGACGGATTGGCCGGAGCGATATCGGGCCACCACGTCACCACCGGGGTATCGGGCAGCAGGAACGGCATCACCACGCTGCTGGCGTGGTTGGCCAGCGGACCAGACAGCCGCAGCACCACCACCTCGTTGGCGCCTGCATCGCTGCCGACCCGCAACTGCGCATCCAGGCGTGCCTTGTCGGCCAGGCGGTCGGCGGGGCTGACGACGATCACCCGGCACGGATGCTCACGGCTGGCCGCGTTGGCCGCATCGATGGACTCCTCGAGCACCGCCTCGGTGTCAGGGGCGATCACCAGCGTGAGCACACGGCCCAGCGTGATGGCCCCGCCCTCTTCGCGCAGCGCGACGATCTTCTTGTTGATGGCACCGGTGTTGGTGTCCGGCAGATCGACGATCATGGCTAGGGCCGCCTCCATTCACGGCCCGAACGCCGCAACATCTCGAACGCCGACTCCGGGCCCCAACCGCCGGACTCATACGGGTCCGGCTTGCCGTGGCTGGCCCAGTACTCGAGCGCGGGATCGAGGATCTTCCACGACAATTCGACCTCTTCGTTCACCGGGAACAGCGACGGCTCACCCAGCAGCACGTCCAGGATCAGCCGCTCGTAGGCCTCCGGGGACTCCTCGGCGAACGCCGAACCGTAGGAGAAGTCCATGCTGACGTCACGGACCTCCATCGCGTTGCCCGGCACCTTCGACCCGAAGCGCAACGTGATGCCCTCGTCGGGCTGCACCCGGATCACAAGCGCGTTCTGCCCGAGTTCCTCGGTCATGGTGGCGTCGAAGGGCAGGTGCGGCGCGCGCTTGAACACCAGAGCGATCTCGGTGACCCTGCGGCCCAACCGTTTTCCGGTCCGCAGATAGAACGGCACCCCCGCCCAGCGCCGGGTGTCGACGTCCAGGGTGATCGCGGCGAACGTCTCGGTGGTGGAGGTCTTGGAGAACCCCTCCTCATCGAGCAGGCCGTCCACCTTCTCGCCGCCCTGCCAGCCCGTCGCGTACTGCCCGCGGGAAGTGGTCTCGTCGAGCGGTTCGGCCAACCGGGTGGCCGAGAGCACCTTGATCTTCTCGGCCTGCAGCTCGTCGGGGGAGAAGCTCACCGGCTCCTCCATCGCTGTGAGCGCCAGCAGCTGGATGAGGTGGTTCTGGATGACGTCGCGGGCGGCGCCCACGCCGTCGTAGTAACCGCCACGCCCACCCAGGCCGATGTCCTCGGCCATCGTGATCTGCACGTGGTCGACGTAGTGCGCGTTCCACACCGGCTCGAACAGTTCGTTGGCGAACCGCAGCGCCAGGATGTTCTGCACCGTCTCCTTGCCGAGGTAGTGGTCGATGCGGAACACGGACGACTCCGGGAAAACGCTGTTCACCACGCCGTTGAGCGCCTCGGCGCTGGCCAGGTCATGACCGAACGGCTTCTCGATGACCACGCGGGACCAGGAGCCCTCGGGCTTCTCGGCCAGCCCCGATTTCGACAGCTGCTCACACACCACCGGGAACGCGTTCGGCGGGATCGACAGGTAGAACGCGTGGTTGCCGCTGGTGCCACGTTCGGCGTCCAGGGTGGTCAGCGTCGACTTCAACCGCGCGAAGGCGTCGTCGTCGTCGAACGTGCCCTGCACGAACCGGATACCTTCGGCCAGGCGGTCCCAGACCTCCTGCCGGAACGGCGTGCGGGCATGCTGTTTCACGGCGTCGTAAACGACCTTCGCGAAATCCTCGTCCGCCCAGTCGCGGCGCGCGAAGCCCACCAGAGCGAAGGTCGGCGGCAGCAACCCACGGTTGGCCAGGTCGTAGATGGCCGGCATCAACTTCTTGCGGGCCAGGTCACCGGTGACGCCGAAGATCACCACACTGCACGGCCCCGCGATGCGGGGCATGCGCTTGTCGCGCTTGTCCCGCAGCGGGTTCACCAAGGCGCTCTGCGTCATTTCTTCTCGTCGAGCTGACCCTGGGTGGCCTCCATCAACTCCTGCCACGACTTCTCGAACTTCTCGACGCCCTCGTTCTCGAGTACCAGGAACACATCGGTGAGGTCGATACCGACGCCGGCCACCTTGTCGAAGGTCTCCTGCGCGGCGGCAGCAGTGCCGGTGATGGTGTCGCCGGTGACGACGCCGTGATCGGCCACCGCGTCGAGGGTCTTCTCCGGCATGGTGTTCACCGTGTTGGGCGCCACCAGTTCGGTGACGTACAGGGTGTCGGAGTAGTCGGGGTTCTTCACGCCGGTGGAGGCCCACAGCGGGCGCTGCACCCGGGCGCCGTCAGCCTTGAGCGCCTCGAAGCGCGCGCCGCCGACGAACACCTCCTCGTAGGCGGCATACGCCAGGCGGGCGTTGGCCACCCCGGCCTGACCGCGCAGCGCCAGCGCCTCCTCCGAGCCGATGTCCTCGAGGCGCTTGTCGATCTCGGTGTCCACGCGAGACACGAAGAACGACGCCACCGAATGGATCTTCGACAGGTCGTGACCGGCCTCCTTGGCCTTCTCCAGGCCCTTGAGGTAGGCGTCCATGACCAGGCGGTAGCGCTCCACCGAGAAGATCAGGGTGACGTTGACCGAAATGCCCTCGGCCAGCACCGAGGCGATGGCGGGCACGCCGGCTTCGGTGGCGGGGATCTTGATCAGCACGTTGGGCCGGTCGACGATCTTCCACAGCTCGATGGCCTGCTGCACCGTCTTGTCGGTGTCGTGGGCCAGTCGGGGATCCACCTCGATGGACACCCGGCCGTCTACTCCGTCGGAGGACTTGTAGATGTCGGCGAACACGTCGCAGGCGTTGCGCACGTCATCGGTGGTGACGGTGCGGATGGTGGCGTCCACGTCGGCGCCGCGTTCGGCCAGTTCCTTGACCTGGGCGTCGTAGGCCTCGCCCTTGGACAGGGCGGCCTGGAAGATCGACGGGTTGGTGGTGACGCCGACGATGCTCTTGGTGTCGATGAGCTCCTGCAGATTGCCGCTCTGCAGGCGGTCACGGGACAGGTCGTCGAGCCATACGGATACGCCGGCGGCGCTCAACGCCGCGAGGTTCTCGTTCTGAGTCATAGTGCTGGGTCCTTAGTTGTTGATGGTGCGTTCGGCGGCGGCGGCGACGTTCTCGGGGGTGAACCCGAACTCACGGAACAGCGTCTTGTCATCGGCCGACTCGCCGTAGTGCTCGATGGAGACGATCTCGCCGGTGTCGCCGACCAGCTTGTACCAGCTTTGCGCCACTGCGGCTTCGACGGCCACCCGGGCCGAGACAGTGGGCGGGAGCACCGAATCGCGGTACTCCTTGGGCTGGCTCTCGAACCACTCGACACACGGCATCGACACCACGGCGGCCTTGATGTCCTTCTCCGCCAGCAGCTTCTTGGCCTCGACGGCCAGTTGAAGCTCGGAGCCGGTGCCGATGATGATCACGTCGGCGTCGGCGGCGCTGCCACCACCGAGGACGTAGCCGCCCTTGGCGACACCCTCGGCGCTGGTGCCCTCCAGAACCGGGATGCCCTGACGGGTGAGGATGAAACCGACCGGGCCGCTGCCGTTGCCGCGGGCGATGATGCTGCGCCACGCGTACGCGGTTTCGTTGGGGTCACCCGGGCGCACCACCGACAGGTTCGGGATGGCGCGCAGCGCGGCCAGGTGCTCGATCGGCTGGTGGGTGGGACCGTCCTCACCCAGACCCACGGAGTCGTGGGTCCAGATGTAGATGGTGTCGATGTCCATCAGGGAGGCCAGCCGCACCGCGGGGCGCATGTAGTCCGAGAACTGCAGGAACGTACCGCCGAACGCGCGGGTGGGTCCGTGCAGCACGATGCCGGACAGGATCGAGCCCATGGCGTGCTCGCGGATACCGAAGTGCAGCACCCGGCCGTACCAGTCGGCCTGGAAGTCGTCGGTGGAGATTGACGGCGGGCCGAACGACTTCACGCCCTTGATGGTGGTGTTGTTCGAACCGGCCAGATCCGCCGAGCCGCCCCACAGCTCCGGCAGTTTGGGCGCGACGTCGTTGAGCACCTGGCCGAAGGCGGCGCGGGTGGCGACGGCCTTGGAGCCCGGCTCCCAGTAGGTGATGTCGGCGTCCCAGCCGTCGGGCAGTTCCTCGGCGGTGAGGCGGTCCAGCAACTTCTTGCGCTCCGGCTCACGCTCGGCCCAGGCGTCGAAGTCGGTCTGCCACTTCGCGTGGGCTTCCTGGCCGCGCTCGACGAGCTTGCGGGTGTGCTCGATGACCTCCGGGCGGACGTCGAACTTCTTGTCCGGATCGAAGCCCAGGATCTTCTTGGTGGCGGCCACTTCGTCGTCACCCAGGGCGGAGCCGTGCACACCGCCGGTGTTCATCTTGGTGGGGGCGGGATAGCCGATGATGGTGCGCACCGCGATGAACGACGGTTTGTCGGTGACCTTCTTGGCTTCTGCGATGGCCTTCTCGATGCCGACGACGTTCTCGCCGCCCTCGACCTCCTGGACGTGCCAGCCGTAGGCGCGGTAGCGATCGGCGACGTTCTCGCTCAACGCAATGTCGGTGTCGTGCTCGATGGAGATGTGGTTCTTGTCGTAGAACACGATGAGGTTGCCCAGCTGCTGCGTGCCTGCCAGGGACGAGGCTTCGCTGGTGACACCCTCTTCGATGTCGCCGTCAGAGGCGATGACGTAGATGTGGTGGTCGAACGGACTCTCACCCGCGGGGGCGTCGGGATCGAAGAGGCCACGCTCGTAGCGGGCCGCCATCGCCATGCCCACCGCCGAAGCCAGACCCTGGCCCAGCGGGCCGGTGGTGATCTCCACGCCCTTGGTGTGGCGGAACTCCGGATGCCCCGGGGTTTTGGACTTCCAGGTGCGCAGCGCCTCGATGTCCTCGAGTTCGAGGCCGAAACCGCCGATGTAGAGCTGGAGGTACAACGTCAGGCTGGAATGCCCGCAGGACAGGATGAACCGGTCGCGGCCCAGCCAGTGCACGTCGCTGGGGTCGTGGCGCATCTGGCGCTGGAACAAGGTGTACGCCAGCGGGGCAAGGCTCATGGCAGTGCCGGGATGGCCGTTGCCGACCTTTTGCACCGCGTCGGCGGCGAGCACGCGCACCGTGTCGACCGCTGCCGAGTCGATGTCGGTCCAGTCCTCGGGATGGTGGGGTTCGGTCAGCGTCGCGATTTCTTCGACGGTGGTCACAGGTTCACTCCTCGATGGCGTGTCTGGTTGGCAGGCCGCACCATCCAACCCTAGTGCTCGGTGGCGACCGAGTGCAGGCTGCATTCGGACAGTGTTCGTTCTCCCGTTACGGTGGGTAACGCGGAATCGACCCTGCGGTAATCCACGACTCGATCGTCGGTCTACCATCGTCTGTAGTAGATGCAGTGGGGCGGTCAGAACACTTCCGCGTGCGCGCCACCGGCCGAGGAGATGAGGAGTTGACTGCGTGAGCATTCGCGAGCGCCACCTCAGCTCCGGCTCCTCTTCCCGCGACGGCGCCCCGAAGCGGATTCGCAATACTTTGCTGGCGTACATCGCGCTGACGAAGCCGCGCGTTATCGAGCTGCTGCTGGTCACCGCGATCCCGGCGATGCTGCTGGCCAACCGCGGGGTCGTGGACCCGTTGCTGATCCTGAACACCCTGGTCGGCGGCATGCTGGCCGCCGCTGGGGCCAACACGCTGAACTGCGTGGCCGACGCCGACATCGACAAGGTCATGAAACGCACCGCGCGGCGCCCCCTGGCCCGCGCGACGGTGCCCACGCGGCACGCGCTGGTGTTCGGGCTGGTGCTCTCGGTCGGCTCGTTCTTCTGGCTGTGGTGGACCTCCAACCTGCTCTCCGGCGTGCTCGCGGTGGTCACCATCGCGTTCTACGTCTTCGTCTACACCCTGCTGC
This sequence comes from Mycolicibacterium tokaiense, assembly GCF_010725885.1. NCBI lineage: Bacteria > Bacillati > Actinomycetota > Actinomycetes > Mycobacteriales > Mycobacteriaceae > Mycobacterium > Mycolicibacterium tokaiense. The sequence continues at coordinate 4,531,724 of NZ_AP022600.1, forward strand.
TCAAGCGGCGTACCTCGCAGAACGTGGTGTGGGGCGGCGCGGCCGGCTGCATGCCGGTGATGATCGGCTGGTCGGCGGTCACCGGGACCATCCAGTGGCCCGCGCTGGTGATGTTCGCCATCATCTTCTTCTGGACGCCGCCGCACACCTGGGCGCTGGCCATGCGCTACAAGGACGACTACGCCGCGGCCGGGGTGCCGATGTTGCCGTCGGTGGCCACCGAGAAGCACGTCACGCTGCAGATCCTGATCTACACCTGGCTCACTGTGCTGGCCACGCTGGCGCTGGTCCCGGCGACGGGCTGGTTGTACACCGGCGTGGCGCTGCTGGCCGGGGCCTGGTTCCTGGTGATGGCCCATCAGCTGTATGCCGGGGTGCGCCGCGGTGAGCCCGTGAAGCCCCTGCGGTTGTTCCTGCAGTCGAACAACTACCTGGCCGTGGTCTTCTGTGCGCTGGCCGTCGACTCGGCCATCGCGTTACCCACCGTTTTCTAGCGATTTGGGCGCGCTCGCAACCGCTCAGCGGTTACGAGCGCGCCAGAATCACTCAGCTCAGGGGATCAGGACGATGGAGCCGACGGTCTTGCGGCCCTCCAGATCGCGGTGCGCCTGCTCGGCATTCTCCAGCGGGTAGTGGGCGCTGACGTTGATGGTGATGGCGCCCGAGGAGATGGCGTCGAGCAACTCGCCGGCGCGCCAGGAGAACTCGTCGGGCGTGCGGGTGTGGTCGTTGAGCTTGGGCCGGGTCAGGAACACCGAGCCCGCGGCGTTGAGGCGCTGCGGATCCACCGGGGGCACCGGGCCGCTGGCCGCACCGAACAGCGCCAGCACTCCGCGCACCGCCAGGCTGGCCAGGCTGGCGTCGAACGTGGTCTTGCCCACCCCGTCGTAGACCGCGGCCACGCCGTCGCCGTCGGTCAGCTCACGCACCCGCGCCCCGAACGCGGCCGGATCGTCCGGGTAGTCCAGCACCTCGACCGCCCCGGCCTGGCGGGACAGCTCGGCCTTCTCCGGCGTCGACGCGGTGGTGATCACGCGGGTGCCGATGCTGGTGGCCCACTGTGTCAGGATCAGCCCCATGCCACCGGCGCCGGCGTGCACCAGGATGGTGTCCTGCGGCTGTACGGCATACGTGGACTTGAGCAGGTAGTGCGCGGTCATGCCCTTCAGCAGCGCCGAGGCCACCTGGTCGGGCGCGACCCCCTCGGGCACGTAGGCCACGAAGTCGGCCGGGGCCACGGTGTACTCGGCATAGGCGCCGTCGGCGGCGTTGGTGACCACCCGGTCGCCGACCTTGAGCGCGGCCACGTCGTCGCCGACGGCCTCGACGACGCCGCACACCTCACTGCCGGACACGAACGGCGTTTCCCGCGGGTAGCTGCCGGAGCGGAAGTAGGTGTCGATGAAGTTGACGCCGATGGCTTCGGCCTTGATGAGCACCTGCCCGGGGCCCGGCTCAGGCGTGGGACGCTCGACGTAGCTCAGGACTTCGGGACCGCCGGTTCGGGAGACTTCAATCGCATGCATGGTGACTATCATCCTTGAGCGTGAAGACCGGATGAAGCTGGCACGCCCTGATCTGTTCCATCCGAAGATCGTGTTGGCCGGATGCCCGAAGCTGGTGACCGGTGACGGCGACGACGACGGCCTGGTGGATGCGCTGCGTACCCGCGGCCTGAACGCGCGTTGGTTGTCGTGGGACGACCCCGCAACGCTGGACAGCGATCTGGTGATCATGCGCGCCACCTGGGACTACATCGAGCGGCTCGACGAGTTCCTGTCCTGGACCACCCGGGTGCCGCACCTGCTCAACGCGCCGGCGGTGGTGCGCTGGAACACCGAGAAGACCTACCTGGAGGACCTGGCCGTGGCCGGGGTGCCGGTGGTCGAGAGCGAGTTCTTCGCACCGGGCCAGATGGTGCACCTGCCCGCCGGGGAAGTGGTGGTCAAACCCGCGGTGGGCGCCGGGTCGGTGGGGGCGCAGCGGTTCACCGATCACTGCGCCGCCCGCGACCACGCCGCCACCCTGCAGGAGGGCGGTGTGACGGCGATGGTGCAGCCCTACGACCCGCGGGTCGAGGACGGGGAGATGGCGCTCGTGTTCCTGGCCGGGCAGCCGTCGCATGCCTTCACCAAGGGGCCGATGCTGCCGCCGCCGGGCAACACCCCGGTGTTCGACGCCTCCGGGACCTACGCCGAGGAGTCGCTGTCCTCAGCGGATCCGGACATGGCGCTGTGGGATGTCGGGCATGCGGCGCTGGCCGCTGCCGCCGCGCAGCTGGACTGCGCGCCGGCCGACTTCCTCTACGCGCGGGTGGACCTGCTGGGCGGGCACCGGGATCCGCTCTTGCTGGAGTTGGAGCTGGTGGAGCCGTCGCTGGGCTGGCGTCAGCTGGGCGCCGCCGAGCGCGACACCGCGCAGCGCCGGTTCGCGCTGGCCGTGGAGTCAGCTCTGGACAAGCTCGGGCTCGGACCGCTCTCGCACCGTCCGCGCCCGTAGTGCCGCATAGAGCGCCGCGGTGGCCGCGGTGCAGGCGCCCGCGCCGGCCACATGCAGCGCCACCAGGGCCTCCGGGACACCGGTGAAGAACTGGATGGCACCCAGCAGGCCCTGGGCGACCACGAGCCCGATCAGCACGTACAGCCGCAGCATCACGGGCCGGGGGGCGTGCACCGCCCACAGCCCGAAGCCCAGGCCGACGACCAGCGCCAGGTAACCGATCAGCAGCGACGAGTGCGCATGCACCAGGGTGACGATCTCCACCTGGAGTCGCGCGACGGGACGTTCGATGCTCTTGTCGCCGGCATGCGGACCGGCGCCGGTGACCAGGGTGCCGCTGACCAGCACTGCGGCCAGCGCCACGCCGGTCAGCGCGGACAGCAGGCGCAGTTGGCGGGGGGCAGTGCGGGTCGGCACGCCGTCGTCGGGTTCGCCGATCTTGACGAACAGCAGGGTGGCCACCCACACCATGGCCATTGAGGCCAGCAGGTGAATCGCCACGGTCCACCACAGCAGCCCGGTCAGCACGGTGATGCCGCCGATGATGGCCTGCACCACCGTGGACAGCGGCATCAGCCAGGCGTAGATCTTGACCTCGCGGCGCCGGTGGGCGCGGGTCACGGCGATCACCGCGGCGGCGGCGGTGGCCACCACCGCGAAGGTCAGCAGCCGGTTGCCGAACTCGACGGCCTGGTGGATGCCGGGCACCTCGGGGTGTGGGGTGGGGGTGAAGCTGCCGGGGAAGCACTGCGGCCAGGTGGGGCAGCCGAGGCCGGATGCGGTGACACGAACGATGGCGCCGGTGACGGCGATGCCGCCCTGGGTCAGGATGACCAGCGCGCCGATGATCCGCTGGGTACGCAGACTCGCTGCGGGAAGCCGGTCGACCAGCCGCTGAAACCACACGCTGAACAGAGTAGGCGTACGTTAACTACCGGCTGTAGTAGGGGTTACCAGGGGTAGCAGGATGTCGTCGACCAACCGCACCGCGAGCGCGTCGTCGATGGGGTCGCCGGTGATCAGGAGGCGGTGCCAGAGCACACTCTGCGCCAGCTCGCGCAGCAGGTCCACGGGCACGTCGGCGCGTACCTCACCGCGGGCCACGCCGCGAGCCAACAGCTCGGCCATCTGCTCCTTGCGCCAGCCGATGACATCTGAGCGGAACGCCTCGGCGAGTTCGTCGTCGTGGTCCATCGCGGCGATCACCGCACGCAGCGCCGGGGCCGTCGGTCCGGTGAACAGCGCCACCCAGCCGCGCAGGGTCGCCAGCATGTCGGTGCGGTAGCTACCGGTGTCGGCTGCGGGGATGGCCGTGGTGGCCAGGCGCAGCAGGGTGTCGCGCACCAGCGCGGGGCCGTCGGGCCACCGGCGGTACAGGACCGGCTTGCTGGTTCCCGCCACGGCGGCCACCGCTTCCATGGTGACCCCGGCGGCGCCGCGCTCGGTGATCAACTGCAGGACGGCGGCGCGGATCGCGTCCTCCAATTCGGCTCCCCGGCGGCGCTGCATGAACACTCCTCAAGACACGCTTGCGTTTCTTATGGCTCGACCTTACATTAGACACGCAACCGTATCTAATTGGCCTTGCCGAGCAGACGCGAATGCGGGCTCTTCCACGCCTCTGAGGCCGAGCTCGCGTCTGCTCGCGAAATCTAGGGAGCCCCGGCCGTGACCTGTCCTGTGCTGTATCCGATGCGGACCGTCGACTCCGCGGTGGTCCGCCACACCCACGCCCCGCACCTGCGCAGGCGCATCACCATCGACCACCGGCCGCTGCCCGGCATCACCCCGGCGATGCTGCTGGACTGGTTCACCCACCTCGGCGAGACGATGACCTACAACGGCGTGACGACGGCGCGCTACCTGGCCTGGCATCCCGTCGACCACATCGCCTGGGAGCTGGCCCGGGCGGCTCGCGGCGGGGGAGCCGCAGAAGGTGCGCGGTTCCGGATCGTCGAACAGTTCGGCAGTGACCGCTACGCCGTCGACGTCACCGACCGGGTCGAGAAGCTCGACGAGACCGGGATCCGCCTGGTGCAGCGCGTCGCCGGAGTGCCGATCCTGCAGCTCGAGCACACCTGGTCGGCGGGCACCGAGGGCACCCACTATGTCTCGGTGCTCGACATCGGCGCCCGCGCCGCGCTGCTGACGCCGCTGAACTACCTGCTGACGCGCCGCTTTCCCGACGCCATGACCCGGGCCTGGGTGAAGCACAACATCGAAGAGGTGGGCCGGCTGGAGTTCTTGCTGCCCGGGCTCGAGTGAAAGCCGGGGGTCCGCCGAGCAGACGCGAACTCGGACGGCGCCGCGCCTCTGAGGCCGAGTTCGCGTCTGCTCGCCAAACTGGGAACCGGGAAAATCAGGTGAAGCGGAACCACCGCAGCGCACACACCGCGGCCACCGCGCCCCACGCCGCCAGCACCGCCAGGCCGAACCAGTCCACCGACATGGCCATCGCCTGGGTCAACGACTCGGTGAGCGCGCCCGAGGGCGTCAACCGGGCCACCCAGCGCACCGCCGATGGCACCGCCTGGGCCTCCAGCGTCAGCGCGCCGAGGCCGGCGAACACGAACCACAGCAGGTTGGCCAGCGCCAGCACGATCTCGGCCTTGAGGGTGCCACCGAGCAGCAGCCCCAGCGCGGCGAAGCCCGCGGTGCCCAGCGCGATGATCACCGCGCCCAGCAGCAGACCGAGCGGGCTCGGCCGCCACCCCAGTGCCAGCCCCATGGCCCCCAGGATGAGGGCCTGCAGGAATACCACCGTCACCACTGCCAGCGACTTGCCGGCGATGATGCCCCACACCGGCAGCGCCGTGGCGCCCAGACGTTTGAGCGCACCGTAGCGCCGGTCGAAGGCCACGGCGATGGCCTGACCGGTGAAGGCGGTGGAGATGACGGCCAGCGCCATGATGGCCGGGACGAACGTCGCCGCCCGGTTCTCCCCGAACGAACCCAGCGGCAGCAGTGTCAGGCCCACCAGCAAGGTGATGGGGATGAACATCGTCAACAGCAGCTGTTCGCCGTTGCGCAGCAGCAGCTTCAGTTCGAGGCCGAACTGCGCCTTGAGCATCTGGGCCACGGTGTTGGGCCGCGGATCCGGGGTGAAGGTGCCGTCCGGGAACAAGATCCTGCTCACCGCAACTCCCGTCCGGTCAGATCGAGGAATACGTCTTCGAGGCTGCGCTGTTCCACCCGCATGTCGGTGGCCAGCACGTTCAGCCGGGCACACCACGCCGTCACGGTGGCCAGCACCTGCGGATCGATGTGGCCTTCGACCAGGTACTCGCCCGGGGCGATCTCGACGGCACGGTAGTTCTCCGGCAACGCGCTGACCAGCAGGGCGAGGTCCAGCTTCCGGGGCGCGGTGAAACGCAGCTGATCTTCGGCGCCGCTGCGCATCAGCTCCGCGGGAGTGCCCTCGGCCACGGCCTTGCCGCGGTCGATGATGATCAGCCGGTCGGCCAGCTCCTCGGCCTCCTTGAGCTGATGAGTGGTCAGAACGACGGTGACCCCGTCGCGGCGCAGACCGTCGATCAGCTCCCACACCACCAGGCGGGCGTGGGCGTCCATGCCGGCGGTGGGCTCGTCGAGGAACACCAGCTCCGGCCGGCCCACCAGGGCGCAGGCCAGCGCCAGGCGCTGCTGCTGCCCCCCGGACAGCCGCCGGTAGGTGGTGCGGGCAGCGTCGGTGAGGCCCAGGGTGTCCAGCAGCCACTTCGGGTCCAGCGGGTTGGCGGCGTAGGCGGCCACCAGGTTCAGCATCTCGCCGGCCCGTGCGGCCGGATAACCGCCCCCACCCTGCAGCATCACCCCGATGCGAGCCCGCAGCCGCGCATTGTCGGCGAACGGATCCAGGCCCAGGACCTCGATGGTGCCGCCGTCAGGGCGCAGGAAGCCTTCGCACATCTCCACGGTGGTGGTCTTGCCCGCGCCGTTGGGGCCCAGCAGGGCCAGCACTTCGGCGCGCTGCACCTCGAGGTCCAGACCGTTGACGGCGATGACCGCGCCATAGCGCTTGGTGACCCCGCGCAGTCGCAGGGGCACGGGTGCAGTCGAGCTCACGGGGACTCAGCGTAGGCGTCGGGGGCGACGCGGGTTGCTGCTGGTGCTCCGGCAGAGCTGGGGGCGGGTTCGGGCGGGTCGGTCTCGGTGACCGGCGGCGCCACCGCACGCCAGGGCAGCCTGCGGAAGGTGAGGGCGATGAGGATGAGGATGATGACGGTGCTGGCGACTGTCGCGTCGACGATCTGGAACAACGCGAACCGGTCCCCGTTGGCGGTGGGGCCGAAGATGCCGACCACCAGGGTGCCGACGATCGCCGCCGTCCGGAAGCCGGGTTTGGTGGCCCAGCACGCCAGCGGGATGATCGCCCAGAGCAGGTACCAGGGCTGTACGACGGGCGACAGCAGCAGCGTCGCGCCGAGGGCGACACCGAGCCCGCCCACCGGGTGTAGCCGACCCCGCAGCACCGAGAGCAGCAGCCAACTCACCACCACGGTGATGATGAGCACCCCGATGGCGCGGGTGAGGCCCAGCACCGCGGTGGTGTGATCGCCGAGGCCCAACAGGATGCCGACCTGTCCGGTGCCCAGCGCGATCAGGGTGGGCGGGGACATCCAGCTGCGCACCACATTGGCGGTGCCCAGGGTGAACAGCCAGCCGAAGCCCAGGCCGCTGGCCCATCCGATGAGCGTCATGACGGCCAGTGACACCGCGCCCAAACTGCAGCTGGCCAGGAGGAACGCCTTCACGGTGCCGCCCCAACGACAGGCCAGCGCCATCGCGACGAACCCCAACGCCAGCAGCGACGGGAGTTTGACCTGCGACGACATCGTGATCAGCACGGTGCCGGCGACCAGCATCCCCAGAGGCGCCCAGGCGGCCCACTGCGCCCGGGCGCGCGGCAGTTGCAGCGGCCGGGGGATCAGTCGGCGAGTGCCCTCGATGCCGCGCAGGGCGAACTCGGTGCCGGCCAGCATCAGGCCCAGCATCAGCGCCTCGTTGTGGATGCCGGCCACCAGGTGCATGAACAGCAGGGGATTGGTGGGCCCGAGCCACAGGGCGGACACCTCGGCCACCCCGCAGCGCCGCGCCAGGCGGGGAGTGGCCCAGACGATGAGCCCGACGCCCAGCAGTACCACCAGCCGGTGGAACAGCACCGCCCAGACGATGTTCTCCCCGGTCAGCGCCGAGATGCCTTCACCCAGCCACAGGAACAGCGGACCGTAGGGGGCCGGAGTCTCGCGCCACAGGCTGGGCACCGAGAGCGTGAACACGTGGTCGAGACCCAGGCCAGGCGCCGGGCCCACGCTGTAGGGGTCCTGACCGTTGCGGGCGATCTGGCTCTGCGCCAGATACGAGTAGACGTCCTTGCTGTACATCGGGGGCGCCATCAGCAGGGGCAGCGTCCACAGCACCAGCGTGCGGTCCAGCTGGCCGCGCGACATCTTGCGCTTGCCGAGCGCGAAGCGGCCCAGCATCAGCCAGGCCAGCGCCATCATCACCGCACCGGTGGTGGTCATGGTCAGCGAGACGGTCTGGATTCGCGACGGCAAATTGAGGAGCCTGACCCCGAAGGTGGGGTCCTGCACCACCGGCCGCGCGCCCGCACCGAGGGCGCCGATGGCCATCAGTACCGTGCCGGTGGCGCCGAACCACCGGGTGCGCCGCATGGCGACGGTCTCGTCCTCGTTCAGAGGCGAGCCGACGGGACGTTCGTCGCCGTGCCAGCCCGCGATCGACGAACTCCACGAACGTCGACGGCCGGCCATCAGAGCAGACTAACGGCCGGGGTCGAAGGTTCCGTGAGGGTTCCCCAGCGGATCGACAGGGCGGACGGGGACGTGGAGGAGCTCTGCCCGACGACCCGGCCGGGGGTATTCCCGAATTCACGTGTGACAATTCAGACGCACCCGGTAAGGGTGACCTTGCTAGACCGCCTCCGGCAATTGCGTCACACTGGTGTTGTGAAATTCCACCCTGAGGTTCCGCGTGCGCATGACGCCATGCCGGCCACCCAGGACGGACACACCCGCAAGGCCGTCATCCGCCTGCTGGTCGAGTCGGGTTCGATCACCGCCAGCGCGATCGGCGACCGGCTCGGACTGTCCGCGGCGGGGGTGCGACGCCATCTCGACGCGTTGATCGAGGCCGGCGATGCCGAAGCCAATGCGGCCGCTGCCTGGCAGCAGGAGGGCCGCGGCCGGCCCGCCAAGCGCTACCGGCTGACCCCGGCGGGTCGGGCCAAGTTGGAGCACGCCTACGACGACCTGGCCTCGGCGGCCATGCGCCAGCTTCGCGAGATCGGCGGCGACGAGGCCATCCAGACCTTCGCGCGTCGGCGGATCGACTCGATCCTGGCCGAGGTGCCGCCCAGTGCCGACGTCGAGGACGGCGCCGACCGGGTGGCCGACGCGTTCACCAAGGCCGGCTACGTCACCACCACCGCGAAGGTGGGCGGCGGCGTCCAGATCTGCCAGCACCACTGCCCGGTGTCGCACGTCGCCGAGGAGTTCCCGGAGCTGTGCGACGCCGAGGCCAAGGCCATGGCCGAGGTGCTGGGCACCCACGTCCAGCGTTTGGCCACGATCGTCAACGGCGACTGCGCCTGTACCACCCACGTGCCGCTCACCAGCTGAGCCCCGAACACCAGATCGACCTTCGGCACACAGCCCGCGCCGAAGCCAACCAGAGAGCAAGGAGTGTGTCGTCATGACACTCACACCGGAGACGCCGTTGACTCAAGAGGAGACCATCGCCTCCCTGGGTAACTACGGCTACGGCTGGTCCGACTCCGATGTCGCAGGCGCCAGCGCCCAGCGCGGGCTGTCCGAGGCCGTGGTCCGCGACATCTCGGCCAAGAAGAGCGAGCCCGAGTGGATGCTCGACGTGCGCCTCAAGGCGCTGCGCACCTTCGACAAGAAGCCGATGCCGAACTGGGGTTCGGAGCTCGACGGCATCGACTTCGACAACATCAAGTACTTCGTGCGCTCGAGCGAGAAGCAGGCGGCCACCTGGGACGACCTGCCCGCCGACATCAAGAACACCTACGACAAGCTGGGTATCCCGGAAGCGGAGAAGCAGCGGCTGGTCTCCGGTGTGGCCGCCCAGTACGAGTCCGAGGTGGTCTACCACTCGATTCGCGAGGACCTCGAGGCCCAGGGCGTGATCTTCCTGGACACCGATTCCGGGCTGCGGGAGCATCCCGAGTTGTTCCGGCAGTACTTCGGCACGGTGATCCCGGCCGGAGACAACAAGTTCTCCGCGCTGAACACCGCCGTGTGGTCGGGTGGCTCTTTCATCTACGTGCCCAAGGGTGTCCACGTCGATATCCCGCTGCAGGCCTACTTCCGGATCAACACCGAGAACATGGGCCAGTTCGAGCGCACCCTGATCATCGCCGACGAGGGCTCCTACGTGCACTACGTCGAGGGCTGCACCGCGCCGATCTACAAGTCGGACTCGCTGCACTCGGCCGTGGTGGAGATCGTGGTGAAACCCGGTGCGCGCGTGCGGTACACCACCATCCAGAACTGGTCGAACAACGTCTACAACCTGGTGACCAAGCGGGCCCGCGCCGAGGCCGGCGCCACCATGGAGTGGATCGACGGCAACATCGGCTCCAAGGTCACCATGAAATACCCGGCCGTGTGGATGACCGGTGAGCACGCCAAGGGTGAGGTGCTCTCGGTGGCGTTCGCCGGCGAAGGCCAGCACCAGGACACCGGTGCCAAGATGCTGCACCTGGCGCCGAACACGTCGAGCAACATCGTCTCCAAGTCGGTGGCCCGCGGCGGCGGCCGGGCGTCCTACCGCGGCCTGGTGCAGGTCAACAAGGGCGCACACGGCTCCAAGTCCAGCGTGAAATGTGATGCGCTGCTGGTGGATACCGTCAGCCGTTCCGACACCTACCCGTACGTCGACATCCGCGAGGACGACGTGACGATGGGGCACGAGGCCACCGTCTCCAAGGTCAGCGAGGATCAGATGTTCTATCTGATGAGCCGCGGCCTCACCGAGGACGAGGCCATGGCGATGGTGGTGCGCGGCTTCGTCGAGCCCATCGCCAAGGAGCTGCCGATGGAGTACGCGCTGGAGCTCAACCGCCTGATCGAACTGCAGATGGAAGGCGCTGTCGGCTAAATGACCCAGAATCTGACCGATGCCGTCGAAGGCATCGTCAAGAACAAGGGCGAGCTGTTCGCCTCGTTCGACGTCAACGCATTCGAGGTGCCCGGCGGGCGCGACGAGCTGTGGCGTTTCACCCCGCTCAAGCGGCTGCGCGGCCTGCACGACGGCTCCGCTACCGCGTCGGGGTCCCTCACGGTCGCCGTGTCGGAGAACCCCGGTGTCACCGTGGAGACCGTGGGCCGCGACGACGTCCGCCTGGGACAGGGTGGTACCCCCACCGATCGTGTTGCAGCGCAGGCGTATTCGTCCTTCGAGTCCGCCACCGTGATCACCGTCGGCCGCGATACCGAGGTGGCCGACCCCATCGTGATCACCGTCGACGGTCCCGGCGCGGACGCGGTGGCCTACGGCCACCTGCAGATCCGGGTCGAGGAGCTGTCCCGCGCCACCGCGGTGGTGGATCTGCGCGGCAGCGGCGTGGTGGCCGACAACGTCGAGATCATCGTCGGTGACGCCGCGACGCTGGGGGTCATCTGGATCGCCGACTGGGCCGACGACACCGTGCACGTCAGCTCGCACCACGCCACTCTCGGCAAGGACGCCCGGCTCAGCCACGTCAACGTGACCCTGGGCGGCGACGTGGTGCGGACCGCGGCCGCCGTCCGCTTCACCGCCCAAGGCGGCGACGCCCAGCTGCTGGGCACCTACTTCGCCGACGACGGCCAGTTCTTCGAGTCCCGGCTGCTGGTGGACCACGCTGTCCCGAACTGCAAGTCCGACGTGCTGTACAAGGGTGCGCTGCAGGGTGATCCGGACTCGAAGAAGCCCGACGCCCACACCGTGTGGATCGGCGACGTCCTGATCCGCGCCGAGGCCACCGGCACGGACACCTTCGAGGTCAATCGCAACCTGGTGCTCACCGACGGTGCCCGTGCGGACTCGGTGCCCAACCTGGAGATCGAGACCGGCGAGATCGTCGGCGCCGGACACGCCAGTGCCACCGGACGTTTCGACGACGAGCAGCTGTTCTACCTGCGCGCCCGCGGCATCCCCGAAGCGCAGGCCCGCCGACTGGTGGTGCGCGGCTTCTTCAACGAGATCATCGCGAAGATCGCCGTGCCCGCCGTGCGCGAGCGCCTCACCGAAGCCATCGAACGAGAACTGGCCATCACCGAATCGAGAAGCAGTTAATGACCACTCTGGAAATCAAGGACCTGCACGCCTCCGTCTTCACCGCCGAAGGTGACGAGGTGCCCATCCTCAAGGGCGTCGACCTGACCGTGAAATCCGGCGAGACCCATGCGGTCATGGGCCCCAACGGCTCCGGCAAGTCCACCCTGTCCTATGCCATTGCCGGCCACCCCAAGTACACCGTGACCTCGGGGTCGATCACCCTGGACGGGCAGGACGTCCTGGAGATGAGCGTCGACGAGCGGGCTCGCGCCGGACTTTTCCTCGCGATGCAGTACCCGGTTGAGGTGCCCGGGGTGTCGATGTCGAACTTCCTGCGCACCGCGGCCACCGCCGTGCGGGGCGAGGCGCCGAAGCTGCGGCACTGGGTCAAAGAGGTCAAATCCGCCATGAGCGACCTCGACATCGACGCCGCCTTCGGCGAACGCAGTGTCAACGAGGGCTTTTCCGGCGGCGAGAAGAAGCGCCACGAGATCCTGCAGCTGGGGCTGCTGAAGCCGAAGATCGCCATCCTGGACGAAACCGATTCCGGCCTGGATGTCGATGCCCTGCGCGTGGTCAGCGAAGGGGTGAACCGCTACAAGGAGACCGAGGATGGCGGCGTCCTGCTGATCACCCATTACACCCGCATCCTGCGCTACATCCAGCCGCAGTTCGTGCACGTGTTCGTGGCCGGACGCATCGTCGAGTCCGGCGGCCCCGAATTGGCCGACGAGCTGGAGGCCAACGGTTACGAGCGCTTCGCCCAGGCAGCCGCTGGGGCCTAGGAGGCAGCCATGACCACATCCGTCGGTATGCCGCTGGATGCCGCGGAGCTCAGCCGGATCAGGGCCGACTTCCCGATCCTGTCCCGGGTGATGCGGGGCGGAAACCAGTTGGCCTATCTGGATTCCGGTGCCACCTCACAACGTCCGCTGCTGGTCCTCGACGCCGAGCGGGAGTTCCTGCTGAACTCCAACGGCGCCGTGCACCGGGGCGCTCACCAGTTGATGGAAGAGGCCACCGACGCCTACGAGCAGGGTCGCGCCGACATCGCGGCCTTCGTCGGCGCCGACGACGACGAGCTGGTGTTCACCAAGAACGCCACCGAGTCCATCAACCTGGTGTCGTATGCGGTGGGGGACACTCGGTTCGAGGGTGCCATCGGCCCGGGTGATGTCATCGTCACCACCGAGTTGGAACATCACGCCAACCTGATCCCGTGGCAGGAACTGGCCCGGCGTACCGGCGCCACCCTGAAGTGGTATTCGGTGACCGATGACGGGCGCATCGACCTGGACTCGCTGCAACTCGACGAGCGGGTCAAACTCGTCGCTTTCACCCACCATTCCAACGTCACCGGTGCCGTGGCGCCGGTGGCCGAACTCGTCCAACGCGCGCACGCCGTCGGTGCCCTGACGCTGCTCGATGCATGCCAGTCGGTGCCGCACCAGCCGGTGGACTTCCACGCACTCGGGGTGGACTTCGCCGCGTTCTCCGGGCACAAGATGCTGGGGCCCAACGGGATCGGCGTGCTCTACGGCCGCCGTGAGCTGCTGAACGCATTGCCGCCGTTCATCACCGGCGGTTCGATGATCGAGACCGTCACCATGGAGGCCACCACCTACGCGCCGGCACCGCAGCGCTTCGAAGCGGGCACCCCGATGACCTCTCAGGTGGTCGGACTGGCCGCGGCCGCCCGGTATCTCGGCGCCATCGGCATGCCCGCGGTGGAAGCGCACGAGGCTGCGCTGGTGTCTGCCGCGCTGGACGGTCTGTCAGCCGTGCCCGGGGTCCGGATCATCGGGCCGGCGGCGGCGGAGTTGCGCGGGTCGCCGGTCTCGTTTGTGGTGGACGGTATCCACGCCCACGACGTCGGGCAGGTGCTCGACGACGACGGAGTGGCCGTGCGGGTGGGGCATCACTGCGCGTGGCCGCTGCACCGCCGATTCGGTGTGGCTGCGACGGCCAGGGCGTCGTTTGCGGTGTACAACACCCTCGACGAGGTGGACCGCTTGGTGGCCGGGGTGAAGCGGGCGGTCGATTTCTTCGCATGAGACTGGAACAGATGTACCAGGAAGTGATCCTGGATCATTACAAACACCCGCACCACCGCGGCCTGCGCGAGCCGTTCGGCGCCGAGGTGCACCATGTCAACCCGACCTGCGGCGACGAGGTGACACTGCGGGTGGCGCTGTCCGCCGACGGGGAGCAGGTGACCGACATCTCCTACGACGGGCAGGGCTGTTCCATCAGCCAGGCCGCGACATCGGTGCTCACCGACCAGGTGATCGGGCAGACGGTGGGCGACGCCCTCAAGACCGTGGCTGCCTTCTCCGAGATGGTGTCGTCCCGCGGCACCATCGAGGGTGACGAGGATGTACTGGGTGACGGCATTGCCTTCGCGGGGGTGGCGAAGTACCCGGCGCGCGTGAAGTGTGCGCTGCTGGGATGGATGGCATTCAAGGACGCGTTGGTGCAGGCGAAGGAGAAGGTGCAGTGAGTGAGACCCCGTTCAACGAAAAGACGGCGATCAACGAAGAGATGCTGGCCGATCTCGAAGAGGCCATGCGCGACGTGGTGGATCCCGAGCTCGGTATCAACGTGGTGGACCTCGGCCTGGTGTACGGGCTTGACGTCGAAGAGGCCGACGCCGGCAAGGTGGCGCTGATCGACATGACGCTCACGTCGGCTGCCTGCCCGCTGACCGACGTCATCGAGGATCAGTCCCGCACCGCCTTGGTGGGCGCCGGACTGGTCAAGGACATCAAGATCAACTGGGTGTGGAACCCGCCTTGGGGGCCGGACAAGATCACCGAGGACGGCCGCGAGCAGTTGCGGGCGCTCGGCTTCACGGTCTGAGTCGCCGGACCCGAGCGGGGTCTGACGTCCGCCGAAATGCGCCTGACCGCGGTCAGGCTCACCTGAGGTCTGCCGGGCGCGCGCGGCGCCGCAGCCGGTCGCGTGGTTGCTGAATCAGCGCGACACGAACCACCATTGTGCGCGACACGCCGATGAATTCTTTTCGCGGGCCGATGGGGTATCTGGCCGTCAGTGGCGCTGATCGGGAGTTAGCTGCGAATCCCTGTTTCACTTGCTGGGGTGGGTGTAGGCAAGGAAACCGCTGCTCAGCATGCTGTTCGCGTCAGCCCCCACGGCAGTAACGGTCATGTTATGTCATGCCCAAAATATTTTCTGTGGCGAATTGTCGTCGTCAGCACCGGGCTCGTGCGATTCACGGGTGATCGCGGTAAAACGGCACGTGAAAGCAGATGCACCCCAATCCTCTGACTGATGTGGCTCCTGCGACACAACGGTGTCAGCTATCTATTTCCGTCCATTACTCGGCCGTGGCGATGCTCGGCAAACTTCTCGGCAACTGCGACGCGGCTGGCGAATGGCCACACTCTCAGCAAATATCAAGTCCGCTTGCTCAAGCTTCCTGCCGGTAATCGGTCACCCGGCCTCTCCGTGGGTCTGCACACTGTTTTCCGCTCTGCCCTGGCGCCGGTAAGCAAACAAAGTTGCGGCTTTAACTAACGGTCCTGCAAAAACTCCGCTACATTTCTGCCTGCGCAGTTCTCGTGGGAAACCACGAGGTCTTGTACTCGGGAACCGCTGGCCAGTCGGCCCCGAGAGCAGCGGAAACGAACCAACGACGAACATCGTGTCCGCTGCACATCACGTGAACCCACCTGTGAAACCACCGCGGTCGTCTGCGATCCGCCGACGTGCTCGGATAGCTGTCCAGCGAACTCCTTTGGGGTGACCGGACGCTGTCCGAACGCTATCGGCGAATCAGCCGACCCCGATTCACCTGAACCGAGGTACCCGCAATGGCTGCTCGCTCTCGCACGAATGCGCAAGCATCGGCGCGCACCAAGAAACGCAAGAAGGCTGCTCGCAGGCAGCCGTTGCCCTGCACCTACTGGCTGGGTGTCGGGGTCGTCGCTGCCGGTCTCGGCGTGGCGATGGGCACCGCCGGGATGGCGGCGGCGACCGACGGCTCTTCCGGGGGCACGACATCCAGCAGTGCGGCGTCGAGCAGTGCATCCGATTCGGGCAGTGAGTCCTCCGGCAGTGACTCGACCAGCAGTGACTCCACGGGCACCGACTCCACGGATGCTGATTCCACGGACTCCGATTCCGAGGACGCTGATTCCACGGACTCCGATTCGGAGGACACTGATGCGGGGGACGCCGACGCCGACGCCGACGACGCTGATGACGACGTGGACGAGGCCGATGACGAGACGGACGGCGACGACGAGACGGCCACCGACGACGACACGACCACCGACGACGACACGAACGCCGGGACGTCGGTTGAGCCGGTCGCCGCGACCACGCCGAGTCGCGACCATCAGTCCATTCCCGCGGAGGAGTCCGAGGACGCCCCGGCTCCTGCGGTCGACACGCAGGCGCCCGCCGAGGTGGAGCCCGCCGAGGCCGCGCCGGCCCCCGAGAGTGTGCAGACGCCCGAGGCCGTCACCACACCCACCACGGCGGTGACCACCAGGGCCACTGCCGTGAGCACGGCCAAGATCAGCAATGCCGACGCCGCGCTGGTTGCCGGCCATGTGACGCTGGGAACCATGATCGTCGACGTCATGACGTGGATCGGTCTGGGTCCGTCGCCGTCGGCGGCCACCCTGTTGCCGATCAGGATGCCGGGATTCGTGGAGTCCTTCTGGGTGTCGCTGCGCACGCAGATGTACGGCAGCAACCCGGGGCCCAACCCCGGCAACCCGGGGCCGAACCCCGGTGATCCGGGAAACCCAGGCAATCCCGGAACCCCAGGAACAGGATTGCCCGACACCGAGGACCTGCCGCTGGTGTGGGAGACCAACTTCACCAGCATCGAGGAGGCGCTGAAGTACTGGGGCGTGCAGACCGGCCGCTGGGGCCAGTCGGCGGGGGAGAACCAGTACTACACCGACTTCGAGAACGTCTACCTCAACGACGAGGGCCACGTCGTCATCGTCACCCGGCAGGAGACCGCGCCCGACGGCCTCGGCGCACCCAACAACTACACCTCCACCCGTCTGGTCACCTACGGCAAGGCGTCGGTGACGGTGGGCCAGCGCATCGTGGCCCGGATCCAGATGCCCTACACCCAGGGCAGCCTGCCGGCGTTCTGGACGGTCGGCCTCGAGCCCGGGCACGAGTTCGACTGGCCGCGGCAGGGCGAGATCGACATCGTGGAACTGCCGGGCTTCGGCAACGTCGACGGCAGCAAGCACTGGACCGGCAACATCCACGGCCCGGCCCAGGGCAACAACACCGTCGACGTCAAGCTGCACGGCAACGGCGCCGACATGGGTGTCGACCTGTCCCAGGGCTTCCACGACTACGGCATCGACTGGCACGCCGACCGGATCGTCTGGCACGTCGACGGCAAGCAGGTCGGCGAGATCACCAAGCAGCAGTACGAGGCGCTCGGCGGCGACTGGACCCCGTTCTCCGGCAAGTGGCCGCACTACCTGATCCTCAACAACGCGGTGGGCAACCCCTGGACCGGCGATCCCGACAAGACCTCGGTGTTCCCGATGGAGATGAAGATCGACTGGGTCAAGGTCTACGAGCTCTGACCGGGGCTGATCCCATCCGGGAACATGCCCGGGGAGGGTCGCGTTGAACACCACGTGGCAACTCGAGATATCACAGCCGAACAGTTCAACGACACCATCAACGACAACGACATCGTGCTGGTGGACTTCTGGGCGTCCTGGTGCGGTCCGTGCCGCTCCTTCGCCCCGACCTTCGCCAAGTCCTCCGAGGAGCACACCGATGTGGTGTTCGCCAAGGTGGACACCGAGGCCGAGCAGCAGCTCGCCGCCGCGGCGCAGATCCGGTCCATCCCCACGCTGATGGCGTTCAAGAAGGGCAAGCTGGTGTTCAACCAGGCCGGGGCGTTGCCGCCGGCAGCCCTGGAGGACCTCATCAAGCAGGTGAAGGACTTCGACGTAGAAGCAGCGGAAGCCGCCGCCTCCGCAGAGGGCAACACCGAGGAAGCCTGACCCCCCCGGGAGGTCACGCGCTAACGTGCCTTCCCGTGAGCAGCGACACCTTCGTCCTCGTCGACCGGCCCCGCCCACACGTGGCGGTGGTGACGTTGAACCGCCCGGAGCGGATGAACTCCATGGCCTTCGACGTGATGGTGCCGCTCAAAGAGGTGCTCGAAGAGCTCACCCACGACAACAGCGTGCGTGCGGTGGTGCTGACCGGAGCTGGACGCGGCTTCTCCTCGGGTGCCGACCACAAGTCGGCGGGCAGTGTGCCGCACGTCGACGGCCTCACCCGCCCCAGCTTCGCGCTGCGGTCCATGCAGGTCCTCGATGACGTGATCCTGGGCCTGCGACGCCTGCACCAGCCCGTGATCGCCGCGGTCAACGGAGCCGCGATCGGTGGCGGGCTGTGTCTGGCGCTGGCGTGCGACATCCGGATCGCCGGTGCGGCTGCGTACTTCCGTGCCGCCGGCATCAACAACGGGCTGACCGCCAGCGAACTGGGACTGTCCTACCTGTTGCCCAGGGCGATCGGGACCTCGCGGGCGTTCGAGCTGATGCTGACCGGCCGCGACGTCGACGCCGCCGAGGCCGAGCGGATCGGTCTGGTGTCGCGCCAGGTTCCCGACGAGGACCTGCTGGAGACCTGTCTGGACATGGGGGAACGCATCGCCTCCTTCTCCCGTCCGGGAATTGAGTTGACCAAGCGGACTCTGTGGAGTGGGCTGGACGCCGGTACCCTGGAGGGGCACATGCAGGCAGAAGGCCTGGGCCAACTCTACGTACGCCTGCTCACCTCGAACTTCGAAGAGGCGGTGGCGGCGCGCGCGCAGAGCCGGCCCCCGGTTTTCACTGACGATCGAACCTGACACCGCACCAGCGGTGTCTCTCTTTGCGCGAGGAGCTGTACCCGGTGATCACCGCAACGGACCTGGAGGTTCGTGCCGGCGCACGTACGTTGTTGGCCGCCGAGGGACCCGCGCTGCGCGTGCAGCCCGGCGACCGGATCGGGCTGGTGGGGCGCAACGGCGCCGGCAAGACCACCACGCTGCGGATCCTGGCCGGTGAGGGTGAGCCCTACGCGGGTGCGGTCACCCGCGCCGGTGAGGTCGGGTATCTGCCGCAGGATCCCAAAGAAGGCGACCTGGATGTGCTGGCCCGCGACCGGGTGCTCTCCGCGCGCGGTCTGGACGTGCTGATGACGGACCTGGAGAAACAGCAGGTGCTGATGGCCGAGGTGGCCGACGACGCCGCCCGCGACAAGGCGGTGCGCCGCTACGGTCAGCTGGAGGAACGTTTCGCCGCGCTCGGCGGGTACGCCGCCGAGAGCGAGGCAGGCCGGATCTGCGCCAGCCTCGGTCTGCCCGACCGGGTACTCACCCAGCCGCTGCGCACGCTCTCGGGCGGGCAGCGCCGCCGGGTCGAGCTGGCCCGCATCCTCTTCGCAGCCTCGGACTCCGGGTCCGGGTCGGCCACCACGCTCTTACTCGACGAGCCCACCAACCACCTCGACGCCGACTCCATCGTGTGGCTGCGCGACTTCCTCAAGAGCCACTCCGGCGGGTTGATCGTGATCAGCCACGACGTCGAACTGCTGGCGGCGGTGGTGAACCGGGTGTGGTTCCTCGACGCCGTGCGCGGTGAGGCCGACGTCTACAACATGGGCTGGCAGAAGTACCTCGACGCCCGCGCCACCGATGAGCAGCGTCGCCGCCGCGAACGGGCCAACGCCGAGAAGAAGGCCTCGGCGTTGCGCACCCAGGCGGCGAAGATGGGCGCCAAAGCCACCAAAGCCGTTGCGGCACAGAATATGCTCCGTCGCGCCGAGCGCATGATGGCCGAGCTGGACGACGAGCGGGTGGCCGACAAGGTGGCCAAGATCAAGTTCCCCACCCCGTCGCCGTGCGGCCGTACGCCGTTGGTGGTCAAGGGGTTGAGCAAGAACTACGGGTCGCTGGAGATCTTCACCGGACTCGACCTGTCCATCGACCGCGGCTCGCGGGTGGTGGTGCTGGGTCTCAACGGTGCGGGCAAGACGACGCTGCTGCGGCTGCTGGCGGGGGTGGAAACCCCGGACTCCGGCGGCCTGGAACCCGGGCACGGCCTCAAGATCGGCTACTTCGCCCAGGAACACGACACCCTCGACGACCACGCTTCGGTGTGGGACAACATCCGCCACGCCGCCCCCGATACCGGCGAGCAGGATCTGCGTGGCCTCCTGGGGGCGTTCATGTTCACCGGTGCGCAGCTGGACCAGCCGGCCGGGACGCTCTCCGGCGGTGAGAAGACGCGGTTGGCGCTGGCCGGTCTGGTGGCCTCGTCGGCGAACGTCCTGCTGCTCGACGAGCCCACCAACAACCTGGACCCGGCCTCGCGCGAGCAGGTGCTGGATGCGTTGCGCAGTTATCTGGGGGCGGTGGTGCTGGTGACCCACGATCCGGGGGCGGCCGAAGCGCTGAACCCGCAGCGGGTGGTGTTGCTGCCGGACGGTACCGAGGATTTCTGGTCCGACGAGTACCGGGAACTCATCGAACTCGCTTGATGCGACTGGCCTTTCCGGCTGCTCGATTTGGGTGATTCACGTCACAGCGGGGCGTACTGTTCCTAGTCTGAGGAGCGGTCGGGGTCCTGGTCCACAGCTGGAGGCGTCGGTGAGGAAAACGGACGAGGCGCGCGCGCAACTGCTCGGCGAGCTGCGCGACGCGTACGAGAACGGAGCGAGTATCCGTACCCTGGCTGCCACCACCGGGCGGTCCTACGGATCGGTGCACAGCATGCTGGTGGAGTCGGGAACAACGCTGCGCAGCAGGGGAGGGCCCAACCACCGCACCCGCCACCGGTAGCGGCGCCGGGTGCTGCGCGAGCCGAAAGTTGCTGTCGCGCAGCACCACTGGCGCTGCTAGCCCAGTGAGGCCGAGGCTGTCTGCGCCGGTAGCGAGCTACCGTGACGCACCGAGGCTTCGACCAGGTCCAGCACCGCCGACAGCCGCTTCGGGTCCTCGCCAGAGGCCAGCCGGGCGACCAGGCCGTCGAGTACCAGGTCCAGATAGACGTGCAGCACGTCGCTGGGTACGTCGTCGCGTACCCGGCCCGCCTGGGTCTGGCGGCGCAGCCGGTCGGTGGTCGCCGCCGACAGCTCCGCCGAACGCTCCGCCCAGCCCCGGTTGAAGGCGGGGTCGTGGCGCAACTTGCGTGCGATCTCCAGACGTGTTGCCAGCCAGTCGAATTGCTCCGGCGTGGCCAGCATATCCCGCATCACCTGGATCAGCCCCTCACGGGAGGCCACCTCCGCCATGCGCTCGGCATCCTCGCGCGCGAGCTCGAAGAACAACGAGTCCTTGTCGCGGAAGTGGTGGAAGATGGCCCCGCGGGACAGCCCGATCGACTGCTCGAGCCGGCGCACCGTCGCCTTGTCGTAACCGAACTCGGCGAAGCAGCGACGGGCGCCGTCGAGGATCTGGCGGCGGCGGGCCGCCAGATGGTCCTCGCTGACTTTCGGCATCTACGACTTCAGCATGTTGCGCAGGACGTACTGCAGGATGCCGCCGTTGCGGTAGTAATCCGCCTCACCGGGGGTGTCGATGCGGACCACCGCGTCGAACTCGACCTTGCTTCCGTCTTCCTTGGTGGCAGTCACCTTGACCGTCTTGGGCGTCTTGCCCTCGTTGAGTTCGGTGATGCCGGTGAAGTCGAAGGTCTCGGTGCCGTCGAGCTTCAGCGAAGCCGCCGACTCCCCGGCGGGGAACTGCAGCGGGATGACGCCCATGCCGATCAGGTTGGACCGGTGGATGCGCTCGAAGGACTCGACGATCACCGCGCGAACGCCCAGCAGGCTGGTGCCCTTGGCCGCCCAGTCACGCGACGACCCGGAACCGTATTCCTTGCCGCCGAGCACCACCAGCGGGATCCCGGCATCGGCGTAGTTCACGGACGCGTCATAGATGAACGCCTGCGGCCCGCCATCCTGGGTGAAGTCGCGGGTGTAGCCGCCCGACACGTCGTCGAGGAGCTGGTTCTTGAGGCGGATGTTGGCGAAGGTGCCGCGGATCATCACCTCGTGGTTGCCGCGCCGCGAGCCCAGGGAGTTGAAGTCCTTGGGCTCCACGCCATGCGCCTCCAGGTACTGCGCTGCCGGGGTGCCCTTCTTGATGGCCCCGGCGGGGGAGATGTGGTCGGTGGTGACCGAGTCGCCCAGCAGGGCCAGCACCCGCGCGCCGGTGATGTCGGCGACCGGCTCCGGCTCGGCGGGCATGCCGTCGAAGTAGGGCGCCTTGCGGACGTAGGTGGAGTTCTCGTCCCACTCGAAGGTGTTGCCCTCCGGGGTGGGCAGCGCGCGCCACCGGTCGTCGCCCTTGAAGACGTCGGCGTAGGAGTCGGTGAACATGTCCCGGTTGATCGAGGAGGCGATGGTCTCCTGGATCTCCTGGGCCGAGGGCCAGATGTCCTTGAGGTAGACGTCGTTGCCCTCGGTGTCCTGCCCCAGCGGGTCGGATTCGAAGTCGAAGTCCATGGTGCCCGCGATGCCGTAGGCGATGACCAGCGGCGGGGACGCCAGGTAGTTCATCTTCACGTCGGGGGAGATGCGGCCCTCGAAGTTGCGGTTGCCGGACAGCACCGCGGTCACCGACAGGTCATTGTCGTTGATGGCTGCCGAGATCTCCTCGGGCAGCGGACCGGTGTTGCCGATGCAGGTGGTGCAGCCGTAGCCGCCCAGGAAGTAGCCCAGCTTCTCCAGGTAGGGCCACAGACCGGCCTTGTTGTAGTAATCGGTGACGACCTGCGAGCCGGGGGCCATGTTGGTCTTGACCCAGGGCTTGGTGGTCAGCCCCTTCTCGACGGCCTTCTTGGCCAGCAGGGCGGCGCCGAGCATCACCGTCGGGTTGGAGGTGTTGGTGCAGGAGGTGATGCCGGCGACCACCACCGCGCCGTGGTCGAGGACGAACTCGCCGCGCTCCTCGGAGCGCACGGTGATCGGCTTGCTCGGCCGGCCGTCGGAGCCGTTGGCCGCAGACGGACGGACGTCCACGGCGCCGTCGTCGGCGAAGGACAGCGACACCGGGTCACTGGCCGGGAAGGACTCGTCGACCGCTTCGTCCAGCTTGGTCTCCGGCGCCGGGTGGTTCTCCTCGACGTAGTTGTGGATGTCCTTGCGGAACGCGGTCTTGGCGTCGGACAGTTCGATACGGTCCTGCGGGCGCTTGGGGCCCGAGATCGACGGCACCACCGTCGACAGGTCGAGCTCCAGGTACTCGGAGAACACCGGCTCCTTGGCCGGGTCGTGCCACATGCCCTGTTCCTTGGCGTAGGCCTCGACCAGGGCCAGCTGCTCGTCGGTGCGGCCGGTCAGGCGCAGGTAGTTGATGGTCTCCTCGTCGATGGGGAACATCGCTGCGGTGGAACCGAATTCGGGGCTCATGTTGCCCAGGGTGGCGCGGTTGGCCAGGGGGACCTCGGCCACACCCTTGCCGTAGAACTCGACGAACTTGCCGACCACACCGTGCTTGCGCAGCATCTCGGTGACGGTGAGCACGACATCGGTGGCGGTGACGCCCGGCTTGATCTCGCCGGTGAGCTTGAAGCCGACGACGCGGGGGATGAGCATCGAGACCGGCTGACCCAGCATGGCGGCCTCGGCTTCGATGCCGCCGACGCCCCAGCCCAGGACGCCGAGGCCGTTCTCCATCGTGGTGTGGCTGTCGGTGCCCACGCAGGTGTCCGGATAGGCAACACCGTTTCGGGTCATCACGACCCGGGCCAGGTACTCGATGTTGACCTGGTGCACGATGCCGGTGCCCGGGGGGACGACCTTGAAGTCGGCGAACGCGCCCTGGCCCCAGCGCAGGAACTGATAGCGCTCGCCGTTGCGCTGGTACTCCAGCTCGACGTTGCGCTCGAAGGCGTCGGCGCGGCCGAACACGTCCAGGATCACCGAGTGGTCGATCACCATCTCCGCAGGCGAGAGGGGGTTCACCTTGTCGGGGTCGCCGCCGAGTGCGGCGACGGCCTCGCGCATGGTGGCCAGGTCGACGATGCAGGGGACGCCGGTGAAGTCCTGCATCAGGACGCGGGCGGGGGTGAACTGGATCTCGATGCTGGGATCGGCATTCGGGTCCCAGTTGGCGATGGCCTCGATGTGCTCTTTGGTGATGTTGGCGCCGTCTTCGGTGCGCAGCAGGTTCTCGGCGAGCACCTTCAGGCTGTAGGGGAGCTTCTCCGTACCGGGTACCGCATCGAGGCGGTAGATCTCGTAGGAATTGTCACCGACTTCGAGGGTCTGATGGGCATCAAATGAGTTCTTGCTGGTCACGTCAACTCCCGGCGATTGTTTTCCTCGCCGGCGGGCTGTGCCGGCGATCGGCTGTAACTCTAACAGTACGCTTGTCCTGTAATTCACCGACCCGGCACGGTTGCGTCGGTACCGGTCGTGTATCAGTCTTCCCCCGCAGCGCGCCGTATACCACCTGCTTCGGTGGCGCTCGCGTACCGTGCGTGTGAACGTTGCGGGCTGTCGTGAGAGTGGATGGTGGAGATGTCGGAGTCGGTACTGGGCAATCTCGGGGTGTACATCCCGCCCGAGGTCGACATGCCGGTGGTTCAGGCCGAGGTCGCACGTGACGGGGTGAGCGCACCGCCGGCCGACGAGCCCGGTCTGGCCGGCGTGGTGCAGGAGGCCGCGCGCGACGGCATCGATCTGAAGATCGTCGTGATCGACAACAATCCGCCGATCGACACCCCACTGCGCGACATCGCCACCGAAGTCGGTCAGGCCAACCCCGGTTCGACGGTGCTGGTGTTGAGCCCGTCGTTCGCCGGCACGTACAGCACGGAGTTCGACCGGGTGACCCTGGAGGCCGGCGAGGACCTCGCCAAGACCGGCAACCCGGTGCAGTCGTCGCAGAATTTCGTGAGCCAGTTGAATACGCCGGATTTCCCGTGGACCGCACTCACGATCGTGCTCACCGTGGCCGTTTTCCTGGCCGTTGTCGTTACGCGAGTCCTTACGGTAAAGGCGAAGTCGTCCGACGCGGAAAAAGAGCCTGCGACCAGCGACTCCTGAGCGAATTGCCGCGCTGCGGCCAATTCGAATTGTCACCGTTCGATAACGGCGTCCGAATTACATTCTTGTAGTTCGTAACTAAAGTTTCTTCAGGGACAATTGTGACGTACGGTTCTGAAGGTATCCATTGTTGTAGGTGTGCCTCCAGTGACTGGTGATACCCGTTTTGCGGGAGAATCCGGTCGCGTCGAACCATGAGGAGACATGAGTCGCATGAGACCCGTCCACGGCGCATCTCCGTTGCTGACGCTGGCCCTGCTGCTCAGCACCCCCGCCTTGGCGCACGCCGAACCCGCACCCGCGCCGTCCAGCCTGGCCGCCCTGATCGCCGACGTGGCCGAGGCCAACCAGCGACTCTCCGAGCTCGGGGCCGCCGTGCAGACGGAGCAGGAAACCGTGAACAAGGCGATCCTGGACGTGCAGACCGCCCGCGATGACGTCGTCGCCGCACAGCATGACCTCGACCGCAGCCAGCAGGGCGTGCGCGACGCCGAGGCCGCCATCGCCGCCGCGCAGCGCAAGTTCGACGACGTCGCCGTCGCCTCGTACATGAACGGTCCCTCGGCGTCCTATCTGACCGCGGCCGATCCCACCGAGATCATCGCCAGTGCCGCCACCGAACACACGCTGGCGCTGAGCACCCAGAAGGTGTTCGCCGACCTACAGCAGGCGCGCACCGAGCAGCTGAACTCCGAGTCGCAGGCCCGCGCCGCCAAAGCCAAGGCCGATGCCGCCGCCGGCACCGCCCAGGCCAGCCAGGACAACGCGGTGGCCGCGTTGGCCGCCGCGCAGCAGAACTTCCGCGACCAGCAGAACCAGATCACCGAGCTCGGTGCCCAGCGCGACGCCGCCGAGGCGCAGCTGGCCCAGGCCCGCGCCGCGGCCACCCCGCCGTCGGCGGATGCCGCGGTGATCCGCCCGCAGGCCGCCGCAGCCCGGCCGGCCGGCCCGGTGGCCGGGGACTGGGACCATGCGCCCACCGCGGCGGTGCCCTACGGCAACGCCAGCCAGTGGGACACGACGCTGCCGATGGTGCCCAGCGCGTTCGTCTCCGGCGATCCCATCGCCATCATCAACGAGATCCTCAAGATCGGTTCCACCTCGGCCCAGGTCACCGCCGATCTGGGCAAGGGTTTCCTGCAGAAGCTCGGCATCCTCAAGCCCGCCGACACCGGCATCACCAACGGCGGTGTCATCCCCCGGGTCTACGGCCGCCAGGCCTCTGAGTACGTCATCCAGCGCGCCATGCGGCAGATGGGTGTGCCGTACTCGTGGGGCGGTGGCAACGCGGCCGGCCCCAGCCGCGGAATCGACCAGGGCGCAGGCACTGTCGGCTTCGACTGCTCCGGGTTGATCCTGCACGCGTTCGCCGGGGTGGGCATCAAGCTGCCGCACTACTCGGGCTCGCAGTACAACATGGGCCGCAAGATCCCGTCGTCGCAGATGCGCCGCGGCGACGCCATCTTCTACGGCCCCGGCGGCAGCCAGCACGTCGCCCTGTACCTGGGCAACGGGCAGATGCTCGAAGCGCCCTACACCGGTTCGGTGGTCAAGGTCTCGCCGGTGCGCACCAGTGGGATGACACCGCACGTCGTCCGCTACATCGAATACTGATGGGTTCTGATTTGCTTTCGTTCACTCTGCCTCCCTTGCTCCTTCGCCTGCTGCGGCCGATCGCCGCCGCACTGGTGGCGATGGTGCTGGCGATCGGCACCGCCACCGGGGCGGCTGCCGAACCCGATCCGGGACAGTGGGATCCGACCCTGCCCAAACTGATCAGCGCCGGGGCTCCCGGGGATCCGCTGGCCATCGCCAATGCCTCGCTGGCGGTCACCGCCCAGGCCACCGAGGCCACCATGAATCTGGGCCGCAGCTTCCTGCAGAAGCTGGGGCTGGCGCCCGGCGACGCCCCGGCCGGCGTGGCGCCGGGCCGGGTCCGCGGCCCGCAGGCCATCGAGTACGTCATCCGCCGCGGCGCCTCCCAGATCGGCACGCCCTACTCCTGGGGCGGCGGCAAGCCGACCGGGCCCAGCACCGGCGTGGACTCCGGGGCCAACACCGTGGGCTATGACTGTTCGGGTTTCACCCAGTTCGCGTTCGCCGGCGTGGGGGTGCTGATCCCCAAGTACTCCGGTGACCAGTACAACACCGGCCGCAAGATTCCCCAGTCCCAGGCCAAGCGCGGCGACCTGCTGTTCTGGGGTCCCGGCGGCAGCCAGCACGTGGCGATCTTCCTGGGCAACGGCCAGATGCTGGAATCCTCCGGCAGCGCCGGGGGAGTCAAGGTCAGCCCGTTGCGCACCGCCGGCCTGCAGCCCTACCTGGCCCGCATCATCGAATCCTGAACGACCCGCCCACGGGTGGGCACGTCGACGTAATCCGAAGTGCCTGGAATAGTTGAGTCCAGCGCGGTGGCCCGACGTGGTGGCCGCCCGTACGGAGATCACGTTCAGCTGTGGAGGATTGTCGATGACGTCACCAGGTGGGTCGCCCAACTACACGCCGGGAGGTGCGCCGGGTGCGCACGCCGCCCCGGCCGCGCCGGCGCCGACCCAGAACAACCTGGCCGCCGAGGTGCACACGCTCGAACGCGCCATCTTCGAGGTCAAGCGCATCATCGTGGGCCAGGACCAACTGGTCGAGCGCATCCTGGTGGGCCTGCTGGCCAAGGGCCACGTGCTCCTCGAAGGTGTGCCCGGGGTGGCCAAGACGCTGGCGGTGGAGACCTTCGCCAAGGTGGTGGGCGGCACCTTCGCCCGCATCCAGTTCACCCCCGACCTGGTGCCGACCGACATCATCGGTACCCGCATCTACCGGCAGGGCCGCGAGGAGTTCGACATCGAACTGGGGCCGGTGGTGGTGAACTTCCTGCTCGCCGACGAGATCAACCGCGCCCCGGCCAAGGTGCAGTCCGCCCTGCTGGAGGTGATGGCCGAGCGCAAGATCTCCATCGGCGGCAAGACCTACCCGCTGCCCAAGCCGTTCTTGGTGATGGCCACCCAGAACCCCATCGAGAACGAGGGCGTCTACCCGCTGCCCGAGGCGCAGCGCGACCGCTTCCTGTTCAAGATCAACGTCGACTACCCGTCGCCGGAGGAAGAACGCGAGATCATCTACCGGATGGGCGTCACCCCGCCCAACCCCAAGGGCATCCTCAACCCCGGTGATCTGCTGCGCCTGCAGGACCTGGCCGCCAACAACTTCGTCCACCACGCGCTGGTCGACTACGTGGTGCGTGTCATCACCGCCACCCGCCAGCCCGAGCAGTTCGGCCTCGGCGACGTGAAGTCGTGGATCGCCTTCGGCGCCAGCCCGCGCGCGTCACTGGGCATCATCGCCGCCGCCCGCGCGCTGGCGCTGGTGCGTGGCCGCGACTACGTGATTCCCCAGGACGTCATCGAGGTCATCCCCGACGTGCTGCGCCACCGCCTGGTGCTGACCTACGACGCGCTGGCCGACGAGATCTCCGCCGAGACGGTGATCAACCGCATCCTGCAGACCGTCGCGCTGCCGCAGGTCAATGCCGTTCCGCAGCAAGGTCATTCGGTGCCGCCGGTGCAGACCGGGCCGCCGCCGGCCAACGTGGCGGCCAACGGGCGGTGACCGAACCGCAGTCCATCCATCCGCCGTCGTTCCAGCGCGGTGAGATCGGGGACCCCAAACTCGCCGCGGCGCTGCGCACCCTGGAGCTGACCGTGCGCCGCAAGCTGGACGGGGTACTGCACGGTGACCACCTCGGCCTGATCCCGGGTCCGGGTTCCGAACCCGGGGACTCGCGGATGTACCAGCCCGGCGACGACGTGCGCCGGATGGACTGGTCGGTGACCGCCCGCACCCAGGTGCCCCACGTGCGGCAGATGATCGCCGACCGCGAACTGGAGACCTGGCTGGTGATCGACATGTCGGCCAGCCTCGACTTCGGCACCACCGGGTGCGAGAAGCGGGACCTGGTGGTGGCGGCCGCCGCGGCCATCACCTATCTCAACAGCGGGGGCGGCAACCGCCTCGGTGCCATCATCGCCAACGGCGACAGCATCGTCCGGGTGCCCGCGCTGTCGGGACGCCAGCACGAGCAGAGCCTGCTGCGGGCCATCGCGACCGCCCCGCGCGCCCCGCAGGGCGTGCGCGGGGATCTGGCGGCCGCCATCGACGCGCTGCGCCGGCCCGAGCGCCGCCGCGGCATGGCGGTGGTGATCAGCGACTTCCTGGGTCCGATCACCTGGATGCGGCAGCTGCGCGCCATCGCTGCCCGCCATGAGGTGCTCGGCATCGAGGTGCTCGACCCGCGCGACGTCGAGTTGCCCGATGTGGGCGATGTGATCCTGCAGGACACCGAATCCGGTGTCACCCGCGAGTTCCGCATCGATGCGCAACTGCGCGACGACTTCGGCAAGGCCGCCGCGGCACACCGCGCCGAGGTGGCCCGCACCATGCGACGCTGCGGCGCGCCGCTGATGACCTTGCGCACTGACCGGGACTGGATCGCCGACATCGTCCGGTTCGTCGCGTCCCGCCGGCGCGGTGCGCTGGCCGGAATCTGAGTTGAGAAAGAAGTGACTGGGTTTTCATGACGTTGCCACTGCTGGGGCCGATGTCGCTGTCGGGCTTCGAACACCCGTGGTTCTTCCTGTTCTTCCTCGTGATCGCGGCGCTGGTCGTGCTCTATGTGATGGTGCAGCGGGCCAGGGAGAAGCGGGTCCTGCGGTTCGCCAACATGGAGCTGCTGGAGAC
The DNA here is from genome assembly GCF_010725885.1 of Mycolicibacterium tokaiense. Taxonomy (NCBI): domain Bacteria; kingdom Bacillati; phylum Actinomycetota; class Actinomycetes; order Mycobacteriales; family Mycobacteriaceae; genus Mycobacterium; species Mycolicibacterium tokaiense. The sequence goes on from NZ_AP022600.1 coordinate 4,561,319, forward strand.
GGTGGCGCCCAAGCGGCCCACCCGCTGGCGCCACCTGCCGGCCATCGCGCTCATCACGTCGCTGTCGCTGCTGACCATCGCCATGGCCGGCCCCACCCACGACGTGCGGATCCCGCGTAACCGCGCCGTGGTGATGCTGGTGATCGACGTGTCCCAGTCCATGCGCTCCACCGACGTCTCGCCGAGCCGGCTGGTGGCCGCCCAGGAAGCCGCCAAGCAGTTCGCCGACCAGCTCACCCCCGGCATCAACCTGGGCCTGATCGCCTACGCCGGCACCGCCACCGTGCTGACCTCGCCGACCACCAACCGCGAGGCCACCAAGAACGCCATCGACAAGCTGCAGCTGGCCGACCGCACCGCCACCGGCGAGGGCATCTTCACCGCGCTGCAATCCATCGCCACCGTGGGCGCCGTCATCGGCGGCGGCGACGAACCGCCTCCGGCGCGCATCGTGCTGATGTCCGACGGCAAGGAGACGGTGCCGTCGAATCCGGACAACCCCAAGGGCGCCTACACCGCCGCGCGCACGGCCAAGGACCAGGGCGTGCCGATCTCGACCGTGTCCTTCGGCACGCCGTACGGCTACGTGGAGATCAACGACCAGCGCCAGCCGGTGCCCGTCGACGACGAGATGCTGGCCAAGATCGCCGATCTCTCCGGCGGCAGTGCCTACACCGCGTCCAGCCTGGAGCAGCTCAAAGAGGTGTTCACCTCCCTGCAGGAACAGATCGGCTACGAGACCATCAAGGGTGACGCCAGCGTGGGCTGGCTGCGCCTGGGTGCCCTCGCGCTGGCCCTGGCCGCGCTGGCCGCCCTGGTGATCAACCGCCGCCTACCCGGGTGATGCGATTTCAACCGAGCGCGGGGCAGGCGATAAGTTGACGACCATGACCGACACCGCCGCTACCGAGGTCCCCGTGGGACGACCCCCGTTCATCGCCCGCTCCGTGCTGGTCACCGGCGGAAACCGGGGCATCGGTCTGGCCATCGCGCAGCGGCTGGCCGCCGACGGGCACAAGGTCGCCGTCACCCACCGCGGTTCCGGCGCCCCCGAGGGACTGTTCGGCGTGGAGTGCGACGTCACCGACACCGCCGCCATCGACCGCGCGTTCACCGAGGTCGAAGAACACCAGGGCCCGGTCGAGGTGCTGGTGTCCAACGCCGGGATTTCCAAGGACGCCTTCCTGATGCGGATGACCGAGGAGCGCTTCACCGACGTCATCAACGCCAACCTCACCGGCGCGTTCCGGGTGACGCAACGCGCGTCGCGGAGCATGCAGCGCAAACGGTTCGGCCGCATCATCTACATCGGCTCGGTCTCGGGCATGTGGGGGATCGGCAACCAGGCCAACTACGCGGCCGCCAAGGCCGGCCTGATCGGGATGGCACGCTCCATCTCGCGCGAACTGTCGAAGGCCGGCGTCACCGCCAACGTCGTCGCCCCCGGTTACATCGACACCGAGATGACCCGGGCCCTGGATGAACGGATCCAGGCCGGAGCACTGGATTTCATCCCCGCCAAGCGCGTCGGCACCGCCGCCGAGGTGGCGGGGGCCGTCAGCTTCCTGGCGTCGGAGGACGCGAGCTACATCGCCGGCGCGGTCATCCCCGTCGACGGCGGCATGGGCATGGGCCACTAGAAAGGGCAACAACACAACAATGACCGGATTTCTTGAAGGCAAGCGCATCCTCGTCACGGGGATCATCACCGACAGCTCGATCGCGTTCTACATCGCCAAGGTGGCCCAGGAGGCCGGCGCCGAACTGGTGCTGACCGGATTCGACCGGATGAAGCTGATCCGCCGCATCGCCGACCGGCTGCCCAACCCGGCGCCGCTGATCGAACTCGACGTGCAGAACTCCGAGCACCTGGACACCCTGGCCGACCGGGTGACTGCCGAGATCGGTGAAGGCAACAAGCTCGACGGCGTGGTGCACTCGATCGGCTTCATGCCGCAGACCGGTATGGGCATCAACCCCTTCTTCGATGCCCCCTACGAGGACGTCGCCAAGGGCATCCACATCTCGGCCTACTCCTACGCCTCACTGGCCAAGGCCGTGCTGCCGATCATGAACCCGGGCGGCGGCATCGTCGGGATGGACTTCGACCCCACCCGCGCCATGCCCGCCTACAACTGGATGACGGTGGCCAAGAGCGCGCTGGAGTCGGTCAACCGCTTCGTCGCCCGTGAGGCCGGCAAGGTGGGTGTGCGGTCCAATCTCGTTGCCGCCGGGCCCATCCGGACGCTGGCGATGAGCGCGATCGTGGGCGGCGCACTGGGTGCGGAGGCCGGCGATCAGATGAAGCTGCTCGAGGAGGGCTGGGACCAGCGCGCCCCGATCGGCTGGAACATGAAGGACCCGACACCGGTGGCCAAGACCGTGTGCGCCCTGATGTCGGACTGGCTGCCCGCCACCACCGGCAGCATCATCTACGCCGACGGCGGCGCGCACACGCAGCTGCTCTGAGGATGGACTTTCACGCGATCCTGCTCCTGTCCTTCGGGGGTCCCGAAGGGCCGGAGCAGGTCATGCCGTTCCTGGAGAACGTCACCCGCGGCCGCGGCATCCCACCCGAGCGCCTGGAATCCGTCGCCGAGCACTACTACCACTTCGGCGGCGTGTCACCGATCAACGCCATCAACCGCGCACTGATCGACCAGCTGCGCACCGTCACCGACCTGCCGGTGTACTTCGGCAACCGCAACTGGGACCCGTTCGTCGAGGACACCGTCGCCGCCATGCGCGACGACGGCATCGGCCGGGCGGCGGTGTTCGCCACCTCGGCCTGGGGCGGCTACAGCGGGTGCGCGCAGTACCAGGAGGACATCACCCGCGGACGCGCCGCCGCCGGGCCGGGCGCGCCCGAGCTGGTGAAGCTGCGTCAGTACTTCGACCACCCGCTGTTCGTGGCGATGTTCGCCGACGCGATCGCCGAGGCCGCCGCCACCCTGCCGGCCGGGCGGCAGGCACGGCTGGTGTTCACCGCTCATTCGATCCCGCTGCGCGCGGCCTCGCGGTGCGGCACCGATCTCTACGAGCGGCAGGTCCGCTACGCCTCGGCGCTGGTGGCTGCCGCGGCCGGATACCGGGACTTCGACGTGGTGTGGCAGTCCCGGTCGGGACCGCCGCAGGTGCCGTGGCTGGAGCCCGATGTGGGTGACCACCTCGACGAGCTGGTGGCCCGCGGGGTGGACGCAGTTGTGGTGTGCCCCATCGGTTTTGTGGCCGACCACATCGAAGTGGTGTGGGATCTGGACAACGAGCTGCGCGAGCAGGCCGATGCGGCGGGCGTGGCCTTGGCCCGCGCGCTGACGCCCAACGCGCAGCAGCGGTTCGCCGAGCTGATCATGGACCTGGTGGACGAACAGCGCCAGGGCCGCCCACCGGCCCGCGTCCCCGGTCCCGATCCGGTGCCGCTGCAGGGCAGCAGCGTCGACGGGGCGTACTGCACCGCGGCGTGCCGGCCGCCGGTCAGCTCTCCCAGGCCGAGTACAGGATCGCGCTGACCGCAGCCAGGCGTGCCGAGCGCACCACCTGACCGAGCGGGCGCAACGCGTCGCTGGCGATCTGCACCTCCGACGAGGACTGCGTGGAGATGGGCATCAGGCCCGCGCTGACGGTCATGATGGCGTCGACGTGGGCGGCATTGTCGAGTACCCGCAGCGCCCGGGTGGGCGCGTGTTCGGGGATCAGGTGCCCGCGCCCGGACTCCAGGATCTGTTCGACCATGCCGCGCGGGTCCTCGATGTCGACCCCCGTGCCGCCGGCCCGCAGCGCCGTCAGCGCTTCCGCCGCCGCACGCACCGCTGAGCGCAGGGCGAATTCGGCCTCGCCCAGGTCGGCGTGGGCGGGCACCGGCGGGGCGGGCAGCGAGTACACCGTCCAGGCCAGTCGGCGCAGTTCGGGAGCGTCGTCGAGATCGTCGTCCTCGGACCCGAAATCGAAAGCGTCGTCTGTGTCCTCGTACTCGAAGTCGGGCACCAGCCCCACCGGGGTGCCGCGCTCGGAGGTGACGATCACCGCTTCGCCGGCCTCTAGGGCGTCGCGGGCGAACGTGGTACCGGCGGGCAGTCCGCGCACGTCGCCGGGCACCGGCAGCGCCAGGGCCACCGACGGCTGGGCCGAGGTGCGCGGGCCCGCGGCGGTGCGCAGCGTCTGCAGCATGGACACCGCGCCGGCGTCGTTGACATCCGGCCACGGCAGGCCGGTGGCCGAAGCTGCCCCGGCGTCATAGGCCGTCACTGAATGTGTTGGCGCCCATTGGGATAACGCGTCCAGAACATCGTCGGGCGCGGCCTTGCCCGCCAACCAGGCATTGGCCCACACCACCAGGGAAACGCTCGGGCACCACATGATGGCAGCAGTGTAGTGCGTGGGCGGGAACGCCACCGGACGCGGCGCAGTCGACACACCCGCCGCGTCGCAGCAGCTAGGGTGGAGGTATGCCTGCGGCCCTGATCTGGCTTGTTGTCGCGTTGGGGCTGGCCGGTGCCGAAGCGCTCACCGGAGATCTGTTCCTGCTGATGCTCGGCGGGGGCGCGTTGGCCGCGGCGGGCACGGCAGCGGTGTTCGACTGGCCCATCTGGGCCGACGGGGTGGTGTTCCTCGTCGTGTCGATCCTGCTGCTGGTGTTGGTGCGGCCGGCGCTGCGCCGGCGGTTCACCTCGGCACCCGCCCTGGAGACGGGACCCGAGGCGCTCGAGGGCAAACCCGCTCTGGTCCTGGACAGGGTGAGTCAGCACGAAGGCCAGATCAAGCTCGAGGGTGAGGTCTGGACGGCTCGCCCGCTCAACGATCACGATGTCTACGAACCCGGTGATCAGGTGACCGTGATGCACATCGACGGCGCTACCGCCGTCGTCTGGAAGAACGCCTGACTCGAAGGAGGAACCGTCATGGACGGCGCTGTCGCAGGTCTGGTTCTACTGGCCGTTCTGGTCATCCTGGCGGTGATCATCGTGGCCAAGTCCGTGGCCCTGGTGCCGCAGGCGGAGGCGGCGGTGATCGAACGCCTGGGCCGGTACAGCAAGACGGTGTCCGGTCAGCTGACCCTGCTGGTGCCGTTCATCGACCGGATCCGGGCCAAGGTGGACCTGCGGGAACGAGTGGTCTCCTTCCCGCCGCAGCCGGTCATCACCGAAGACAACCTGACGCTGAACATCGACACCGTGGTGTATTTCCAGGTCACCAACCCGCAGGCCGCGGTGTACGCGATCAGCAACTACATCGTGGGCGTCGAGCAGCTCACCACCACCACGCTGCGCAACGTGGTGGGTGGCATGACGCTGGAGCAGACGCTCACCTCGCGTGACTCCATCAACGGGCAGTTGCGCGGGGTGCTCGACGAGGCCACCAACAAATGGGGTCTGCGGGTGGCCCGCGTGGAGCTGCGTTCCATCGACCCGCCGCCGTCGGTGCAGGAGTCGATGGAAAAGCAGATGAAGGCAGACCGCGAGAAGCGCGCCATGATCCTCAACGCCGAGGGTGTCCGGCAGGCGTCGATCACGCAGGCCGAGGGGCAGAAGCAGTCCCAGATCCTGGCGGCCGAGGGCGCCAAGCAGGCCGCCATCCTGGCTGCCGAGGCCGACCGGCAGTCCAGGATGCTGCGGGCCCAGGGTGAGCGGGCAGCGCAATACCTGCAAGCCCAGGGCCAGGCCAAGGCCATCGAGAAGACCTTCGCGGCGATCAAGGCCGGCCGGCCCACTCCGGAACTGCTGGCTTATCAGTACCTGCAGACGCTGCCGCAGATGGCCAAGGGTGAGGCCAACAAGGTGTGGGTGGTGCCCAGCGATTTCGGCGCCGCGCTGCAGGGGTTCACCAAGATGCTCGGCGCACCCGGAGAGGACGGCGTGTTCCGGTACACGCCGTCACCGGTGGAGGACGGATTGTCCAAGCCGGAGGACGACTCCGATGAGGTCAAGGACTGGTTCACCACCCAGACCGACCCGGAGATCGTCCGCGCGGTCGCCAAGGCGGAGGCCGACGCCCGGGAAGCCGTACTGCCCGAGATCGGCGCTCCTGCCCGGCCGGCCTCGGTGGAGCCCAGATACCCGACCGACGTCGACGCGTCCCACGGTCAGGAACCGCTGCCGCCCAGTGGCGCACACCGTTCGCCCTGATCGTCGGGGGCCGGTCGGGTGCTGCTGCGGCGGTGACTGCGGGCCTCGTGGTACAGCCCCGCCACCCCGAGGCTGGCGGTGGCCAGCGACACCACCACCAACAACGGGTTGACGCTGCCGGTGAGCGCATCGCCGAGGACCACCACCGCGACGGTGCCCGGCAGCAGCCCGACCAAGCTGGCCAGGGTGTAGGGCACCAGTCGCACCGCCGAGGCACCGGCGGCATAGTTCAGCACCGAGAACGGCACCGCCGGGATCATCCGCAGCGAGAGGATGGCCGGCCAGCCGCGGCGGCGCAGTCGGGCATCGAGTGCGTCCAGGGACGGATTACTGACCAGTCCGCTGAGCTGCCACCCGACGGCGCGCACCAGCAGCACCGCCAGCAGCGCACTGATGGTGCTGGCCGCGACCGCCAGCGCCACACCCAGCAGCGGACCGAACAGAAGGCCTGCTGCCAGCGTGAATGCCGTCCGGGGGAACGGGAAGACGGTGACCACGACGTGGGCGCCGAAGAACGCCAGCGGGAACCACGGTCCCACCGAGGTGGCCCAGTCCCGCAGCTGCAGGGCCGTCGGGAGCGGGACGAACACCGCGACTGCGACGAGAATCACACTGACAATCGCGGTGGTCACCAACCGGCGGCGGGGGATCTGCCGGACCGTCGCAACGACCGCTGCGCGCACACTGCGCACCGTACGAAGACTGGGCCTGGCCACGGCAAACAAGGGTACGCAACCCCTGTGAACGGTGGGGGACCCACCGGTTGCGCAGCACCTCCGGGCGCCTCCCGGTGCGTGACGGGCATCATTTAGCCTGGGAGTTCGGGTGGCCGGACACAGGCGTGTTCAGCCCGTAGTGAACCTCAGGAGCTGCCGGTGTCCCCAGAGACCTCAGTTGTACCCGCAGATCAGGCCGCTCTGACCGAGGCCCGCGACCGGTGGCGCGCCGGGGTGGCGGGGGTGCTGGCCAAGAGTCTGCGCACGGACATCGCGGACCTGCCCGCCGAGCCCGAACGACTGCTGGACACCGACACCTACGAGGGTTTTGCGGTGCGCCCCCTGTACACCGCGCTGGATGCGCGCCCCGAACCGGCGCTGCCCGGGCAGTGGCCCTACACCCGCGGCGGGGACGCCGGCCGCGACGTGCTGGCGGGCTGGAAGGTGCTCGAGGTGTTCCCGGCCCCGGGGCACGGCCTGTCCGACGGTAACGAGGCCGTGCTGGGCGCCCTCGCCGACGGGGTGTCGGGGCTGGTGTTGCGGGTGGGTGCCGACGGCGTCGCCGCAACCGACGTCGACCGCCTCCTGGAGGGGGTGTACCTGGAACTGGTGCCGGTGCTGGTGGACGCCGGCGCGGACTTCACGGCCGCGGCGGCAGCCCTGACCGCGCTGGTGACGGCGGTGGGCGAGGACAAGCGGCCCACGCTGTCGGTGGACCTGGGTGCAGACCCGCTGTCGGCGGGCCTGGTCGGGCGGGCAGCGCCCACCATGGACGAGGTCATGACCGTGGCGACCGGGCTGACCGGCTTCCACGGCGCGGTGCGCGCGGTCACCGTCGACGGCCCCACCGCCCACGGCCTGGGAGCGGGCGCGGCCTGGGAGCTGGCCGCTGCTCTGGCCGCGGCAGTGGAGTACGCGCGGGCCTTCGCCGACGCCGGTCTGCCGGTACCGGATGCGCTGCGCCAGATCAGCTTCCGCTTGGCCGCCGATGACGACCAGTTCATGACCATCGCCAAGTTCCGGGCCGCCCGGCAGCTGTGGGCGCGGGTCGCTGAGGTGGCGGGTGCTCCCGACGCAGGGGCGGCCCGGGTGCACGCGGCCACCTCGCTGGCCATGATGGCGCAGCGCGACCCGTGGGTGAACATGCTGCGCTGCACGCTGGCCGCGTTCGGCGCCGGCGTCGGCGGCGCAGACACCGTGCTGGTGCACCCGTTCGACGTGGCCATCCCCGGCGGCGCACCAGGGGTGTCGACGAACTTCGCACGCCGCATCGCCCGCAACACCCAGCTGCTGCTGCTCGAGGAGTCACACCTGGGCCGGGTGCTCGATCCCGGCGCCGGCTCGTGGTTCGTCGAGGACCTCACCGCGGAGCTGGCCGCCGCGGCCTGGGCGCTGTTCCAGGACATCGAGGCCCGCGGTGGCTTCACCGAGGCCCGCGAGCACATCCTGGCCGGGATCGCCGAGGTGGCGGCGGCGCGGCAGTCCGACATCGCCCACCGCCGGACCTCGGTCACCGGGATCAACGAGTTCCCCAACCTGGGTGAGGCGCCGCTGACCCAGACCGGCGACCTGCCGGACGTGGCCCGCTACGCCGCCGGGTTCGAGGCGCTGCGTAACCGCTCCGATGCCCACCTGGACAAGTTCGGCACCCGGCCGCGGGTGCTTCTGCTGCCGCTGGGGCCGCTCGCCGAGCACAACATCCGCACCACCTTCGCGGCGAACCTGCTGGCCTCGGGCGGCATCGAGGCCGTCAACCCGGGCCCGGTGGACGCCGCCGGCGTGGGTGCGGCCGTCGCCGACGCCGGTTCGCCGTCGGTGGCCGTGATCTGCGGCACCGACGCCCGGTACGGCGCCGAGGTGTCCGACGTGGTGGAGGCCGCGCACGTGGCGATGATCGAGCACGTGTACCTGGCCGGCCCGGACAAGGCCGTCGGGGACGCGGTACACCGGCCCGACGAATATCTGACCGCGAAAATCGATGCGGTACAAGCACTGTCAGAGCTGTTGACCCGATTGGGGGCATGAGCATGACCACCACCAAGCCGAGCATCGGCAGCTTCGCCGACGTCCCGCTGCACGGTGACGGCACGTCGACGCCGGCCACCGCCGACGGCGTGGCGCAGCTGGTGTCCACGGCCGCCGCGGCCCACGGGTACACCGCCGAGCAGCTGACCTGGACCACCCCGGAAGGCATCGACGTCAAGCCGGTCTTCATCGAGGCCGACCGCGCCGACGCCGCGGCGGCGGGCTACCCGCTGGACAGCTTCCCGGGCGCACCGCCGTTCATCCGCGGTCCGTACCCCACCATGTACGTCAACCAGCCCTGGACCATCCGCCAGTACGCCGGGTTCTCCACGGCCGCCGAATCCAACGCCTTCTACCGCCGCAACCTCGCCGCGGGGCAGAAGGGTCTGTCGGTGGCCTTCGACCTGGCCACCCACCGGGGTTATGACTCCGACCACCCCCGGGTGCAGGGCGATGTCGGGATGGCCGGCGTGGCAATCGATTCCATCCTGGACATGCGCCAGCTCTTCGACGGCATCGACCTGTCGACGGTCAGCGTGTCGATGACCATGAACGGTGCGGTACTGCCCATCCTGGCGCTGTACGTGGTGGCCGCCGAGGAGCAGGGCGTGCCACCGGAGAAGCTGGCCGGGACCATCCAGAACGACATCCTCAAAGAGTTCATGGTCCGCAACACCTACATCTATCCGCCGAAACCCTCGATGCGGATCATCTCCGACATCTTCGGCTACACCAGCGCCAAGATGCCGAAGTTCAACAGCATCTCGATCTCCGGCTACCACATCCAGGAGGCCGGGGCCACCGCCGATCTGGAGCTGGCCTACACGCTGGCCGACGGTGTGGAGTACATCAAGGCCGGCCTCGATGCCGGGTTGGACATCGACAAGTTCGCCCCGCGGCTGTCCTTCTTCTGGGGCATCGGGATGAACTTCTTCATGGAGGTGGCCAAGCTGCGGGCCGGCCGGTTGCTGTGGAGCGAGCTGGTGGCCGAGTTCAGCCCCACCAGCGACAAGTCGCTGTCCCTGCGCACCCATTCGCAGACCTCCGGCTGGTCGCTGACCGCCCAGGACGTGTTCAACAACGTCGCGCGCACCTGTGTGGAGGCGATGGCCGCCACCCAGGGTCACACGCAGTCGCTGCACACCAACGCCCTCGACGAGGCGCTGGCGCTGCCCACCGACTTCTCCGCCCGCATCGCCCGCAACACCCAGCTGCTGCTGCAGCAGGAATCCGGCACCACCCGGCCCATCGATCCCTGGGGCGGCTCGTACTACGTGGAGTGGCTGACCCATCAGCTGGCCACCGCGGCGCGCATGCACCTCGGTGAGGTGGCCGCGCACGGCGGCATGGCCCAGGCCATCAGTGAGGGCATTCCCAAGCTGCGCATCGAGGAGGCCGCTGCACGCACCCAGGCCCGCATCGACTCCGGTGCCCAGACCGTCATCGGCGTGAACAAGTATCGCGTGGATGAGGACGCCGAGATCGAGGTCCTCAAGGTGGAGAACAGCCGCGTGCGCTCCGAGCAGCTGGCCAAGCTGGAGAAGCTGCGGGCCGAGCGCGACGAGGCAGCCACCCAGGCCGCGCTGGCCGAATTGACCAGGGCCGCAGGGGAAAACACTGCCGCTGGGGAGGACGGGCTGGGCAACAACCTGATGGCGCTGGCCATCAACGCCGCCCGCGCGCACGCCACCGTCGGTGAGATCTCCGACGCCCTGGAGAAGGTGTACGGCCGGCACGTGGCCGAGATCCGCACCATCTCCGGGGTGTACCGGGACGAGGCGGGAAGCGGGGGAAACATCAGCAGCGCAATCGAATTGGTGGAGAAGTTCGCCGAGGCCGACGGTCGCCGACCGCGCATCCTGATCGCGAAGATGGGCCAGGACGGTCACGACCGCGGCCAGAAGGTGATCGCCACGGCCTTCGCCGACATCGGCTTCGACGTGGATGTGGGCTCGCTGTTCTCCACCCCGGACGAAGTGGCGCGCCAGGCCGCCGACAACGACGTGCACGTGGTGGGCGTGTCGTCGCTGGCGGCCGGGCACCTCACGCTGGTGCCGGCGCTGCGCGACGCGCTGGCCGAGGTGGGCCGCCCCGACATCATGGTGGTGGTGGGCGGCGTCATCCCGCCGGGTGACTTCGACGAGCTCTACGAAGCGGGCGCCACCGCGATCTTCCCGCCGGGCACCGTGATCGCCGACGCCGCCATCGGCCTGTTGCACAAGCTGGCCGAGCGCCTCGGCTACACCCTGAGCTAGATGGTCCCGTCTGTCGAAGACCTGGCGGGGGCGATCCGTACGGGTGACCGTTCGGCGCTGGCCCGCGCCATCACCCTGGTGGAGTCCACCCGGCGAGACCACCGCGACACCGCCCAGGAGCTGCTGCTGGAGCTGATGCCGGAAGCGGGATCGGCCATGCACGTCGGGATCACCGGGGTGCCGGGGGTCGGCAAGTCGACCGCGATCGAGGCGCTCGGGATGCAGCTGATCGAGCTCGGGCACCGGGTGGCGGTGCTGGCCGTGGACCCGTCGTCGACCCGCACGGGTGGCTCGATCCTGGGTGACAAGACCCGGATGTCGCGGTTGGCGGCGCAGCCGCAGGCCTACATCCGGCCCTCGCCCACCTCGGGCACGCTCGGCGGGGTGGCCCGGGCCACGCGGGAGACCATCGTGCTGCTGGAGGCCGCCGGCTTCGACGTGATCCTGGTGGAGACAGTGGGCGTGGGGCAGTCGGAGGTGACTGTCGCCAACATGGTGGACACCTTCGTGTTCCTCACCCTGGCCCGCACGGGAGACCAGCTGCAGGGCATCAAGAAGGGGGTGCTGGAACTCGCCGACATCGTGGTGGTGAACAAGGCCGACGGCAACCACGCCCTGGAGGCCACGAAGGCGGCGCGGGAACTGTCGGGTGCCATCCGGCTGATCTACCCGCCGAATTCGGTGTGGCTACCGCCGGTGCTGACCATGAGCGCACTGGAGGGCACCGGGCTCGCCGAGCTGTGGGAGACGGTCGAGAAACACCGGCAGGTGCTCACCGAGGCGGGGGAGTTCGAGGCACGCCGACGCGCTCAGCAAGTGGAGTGGACGTGGTCGATGGTGCGCGACACGGTGCTCGACCGGGTGTTGGCCCACCCCGGGGTGCGCGACATCCGGCGTGAGGTGGAGCGGCAGGTGCGCGACGGTGAGCTGACCCCCGCGCTGGCCGCACAGCAGATCCTGGACGCTGCCGCCGGCCCGGCCGGGTAACAACTCGCTAACAGGCCGGTCAGAGTGTGACCTGACACATGTAAATTCATCCATTGTGACTCCTGCAACAGGGCGCAGCGCGGCGCTCCCCGGCGGTGTGCACGGCGCCGCTGACCCCAGTTTTGCCTGTGCAGTGCGTTCCTTCGCCCGGTTGTTCCCAAGCCGGCGCTTCGGCGGCGGCGCCTTGGCGGTGTACCTGCACGGCGAACCCGTTGTCGACGTCTGGACCGGCTGGGCGGATCGCCGCGGCCGGGTGCCGTGGACGGCGGACACCGGCGCCATGGTGTTCTCCGCCACCAAGGGGATGGCATCGACGGTGATCCACCGGCTGGTGGACCGCGGCCTGATCCGGTACGACGCACCCGTGGCCGACTACTGGCCGGAGTTCGGGGCCGCCGGCAAGGCGGATCTGACCGTCCGCGAGGTGCTGGCGCACCGCGCCGGGCTCTCACACCTGCGAGGGGTCGGCCGGACCGACCTGCTGGACCATCTGCGCATGGAACAGCTGCTGGCGGCGTCGCCGGCGTCCTCGCTGCGCGGTAAGCCCGCCTATCACGCCCTGACCTACGGCTACCTGCTCTCGGGTCTGGCCAGAGCTGTCACCGGGTTGGGCATGCGGACCCTGATCCGCCAGGAGATCGCCGAACCGCTGGGCACCGACGGACTGCACCTGGGCCGCCCGCCCGCCGGGGCCCCCACCCGCAACGCGCAGATCATCGGCCCACAGCTGAACATCCAGAACCCGGTCTTCAACGCGGTGGCCCCGAGGCTCGCCGGAATTCAGCGCTCAGCGATCTTCGGCGCCATGTACTTCCCGGGCATGAAGGCCACCGTGCAGGGGGACATCCCGCTGCTGGACGCGGAGCTGCCCTCGGCCAACGCCGTGGCGACGGCGCGGGGGTTGGCCAGGATGTACGGCGCGCTCGCCAACGGCGGCGAGGTCTGCGACGCCCCGGAGCGGTTCCTGTCCCGGGAGCTGGCCGCGGCGCTGGTGGGCCGGCCCAGCTTGGCGCTGGACCACAGCATCGGGATGCCGCTGTCTTTCCACCTGGGGTACCACGCGCTGCCTCTACCTGGGGTGATGCCCGGTTTCGGGCATGTGGGCCTGGGCGGCTCGCTGGGCTGGGCGGTGCCGGAGACTGGTCTGGCCTTCAGCATGGTCCACAACCGGCTGCTGACCCCGTTCCTGGCCGCCGACCAGGCCGGATTCGTGGCCACCGCGGCGCTGGTACGTCGCGGGGCGGCGGTGGCGCGCGCGCGGGGGTATCGCCCGGTCTCAGAATTCGGGGCGCCGTACCCGAAGGAGTCGACACCTGTCGCGGGTTAGCTCGTCCGCCGTCGGCGGGCGTGGCTGACGCCGGCGCCGTAGCGGCGGGGCGGCCCTTTTCCGCCGACTGTGCACCAGCGGGTGCCCGGCTGCCCGGGGCAATCGGAGTTGTCCGCCAAAAGCCCTGCGCAGCAGCTGTTTTGACTGGTTTTCCTGCTGGTTCACTGAGAATTGTCTGAGTTTGCTGACAAGGAGGTTGATGTTTGCCACGAGTTCACAGGCGCGGTATGGCCGTTACGGGTCTGTCGATTGCCGACATACCGTAACCGCGAATCACTTGTGCCCCGTACGTATAAATTCATCACGCGACAACGGCGGCCACCGGGTGCCGCCGGAACGCACCTCGGAGGTGTTTTCCCTGAGACAACGCCAGTTTTCAGTCGACTGTTCTTGTCTGGAGTCTTCGCCGATGAGGGCGCATCGACGCCGCGGGGATGCCCCAGCTGTCTTCATCAAAGTTAGCTGCAGATCGGGTCAGCGAAAGATTTGGTCGAAAATGTCAAGACAAACTTTATAACGACAACGTAAATAACCTTCAACAGGCCAGGTGGGTTAAGGTTGCTGTTTGATTCAGCAAATCGAGGGGGCCTCGTGTAGTGTTTCGCCCGCAGAACTTGAATTTGCAAACTGCGACACGGCTTTGCTCGATATTTTGCACGGACGTCAGTGACAGTCGTTAGAGTACCGGTTCGCACACCAAACTCAGGGAAAACTCAGGAAGACCTAAGGGGACGAACGACCGGCCAGCAACACAGCCGATGTGGAGTGCGGGGGTGAACCACGTCGGCCATCGGCCGATCGAACGTCCCACAGCAAGCGCGGAAGAGGTTCGGATTCGTGGTTCAGGCATCAGTCACTCCCGTGGCGGTCATCGGCATGGCCTGCCGGCTGCCGGGTGGGATCGATTCGCCGCAGCGGTTCTGGGAAGCGCTGCTGCGCGGTGAGAATCACGTCACCAAGGTCCCCCTGGACCGCTGGGACGCCGAGGAGTACTACGACCCCGAGCCAGGTGTGCCCGGACGCTCGGTGTCGAAATGGGGCGCCTTCATCGAGGACATCGCGGGCTTCGACGCCGACTTCTTCGGCATCAGCGAGCGCGAAGCCACCGCCATCGATCCGCAGCACCGCCTGCTCATGGAGACCGCCTGGGAGGCCGTCGAACACGCCGGCATCGACCCGGCGACGCTGAGCGAGCAGTTGGCCGGTGTCTTCGTCGGCATGACCCACGGTGACTACCAGCTGCTGGCCGCCGACGCCCACGCCGTCGAGGGGCCCTACGGCTTCACCGGCAACAACTTCAGCCTGGCCTCGGGCCGCATCGCCTACCACCTCGGGGTACACGGTCCCGCCTACACCGTGGACTCGGCCTGCTCGTCGAGCCTGCTGGCCGTGCACATGGCCTGCCGCAGCCTGCACGACGGCGAGAGCGACCTCGGTCTGGCCGGCGGCGTCTCGGTCATGCTCGAGCCGCGCAAGATGGCCTCGGGGTCCGCGCAGGGCATGCTGTCGCCCACCGGTCAGTGCCACGCCTTCGACGTCGACGCCGACGGGTTCGTCTCCGGCGAGGCCAGCGTGATGTTCCTGCTCAAGCGCCTCGACGACGCCCAGCGCGACGGTGACCGGATCCTCGGCATCATCCGGGGCACCGCCAGCAACCAGGACGGTCACACCGTCAACATCGCCACCCCGTCGCGGCCGGCCCAGACCGCGGTCTACCGATCCGCGTTGCGCGCCGGCGGCATCGATCCCGCCAGCGTTCGCATGATCGAGGCGCACGGCACCGGAACCCCGGTGGGCGACCCCATCGAATACTCCAGTCTCGCCGACGTCTACGGCGGCGCGGGCCCGGTGGCCCTCGGCTCGGCCAAGACCAACTTCGGCCACGGCCAGTCCGCCTCCGGCGCCGTCGGCCTGATGAAGGCGCTGCTGGCTCTGCAGCACGGTCTGGTGCCGCAGAACCTGCACTTCAACAAGCTGCCCGACGAGATGGCGGCCATCGACACCGACATGTTCATCCCCACGGCCACCGTGCCGTTCCCCGACAGCGACGCCCACCCGCGCCGCGCCGCGGTGTCGGCGTACGGCCTGTCGGGCACCAACGTGCACGCCGTCCTGGAGCAGGCGCCGTCGGTCGAGGCGCCCCGCGTGGTGTCCGCCGAGGGCGCCCGGCGCAACGGCGGGCTGCTGTTCCCGCTGTCGGCCACCTCCGCCGACGAACTGCGCCGCACCGCCGGCCGGCTGGCCGACTGGGTCGCCGAGCGGGCCCGCGGCAACGCCCCCGCCACCGATCTCGAACTCGAGGACCTGGCCTACACCCTGGCGCGCCGGCGCTCGCACCGCCCGGTGCGCACCGCGGTGCTGGCCGCCGATCACGAGGAGCTGATCAAGGCGCTGCGCGAGGTCGCCGACGGCGACACCCCGTACCAGCCCGCCGTCGGCTCCGGCGACCGCGGGCCGGTGTGGGTGTTCTCCGGGCACGGCTCGCAGTGGGCCGGCATGGGCACCGCCGCGCTGGCCGCCGAGCCCGTCTTCGCCGCCACCATCGCCACCCTCGAACCGCTGATCCAGGCCGAGTCCGGCTTCTCCGTCACCGAGGCCATGACGGCCGACGAGAAGGTGTCGGGCATGGACCGCACCCAGCCCACCATCTTCGCGATGCAGGTGGCGATGGCCGAGACCATGAAGTCCTACGGCGTGCTGCCCGGAGCGGTGATCGGCCACTCCATGGGCGAGGCCGCCGCGGCCGTGGTCTCCGGCGCCCTCTCGCTCGAAGACGGCGTCAAGGTGATCTGCCGCCGCTCCAAGCTGATGGCCAGCATCTCCGGTGCCGGCGCCATGGCGTCGGTGGAGTTGCCCGCCAAACAGGTGCTCTCCGAGCTCGCCGCCCGCGGGGTGCGCGACGTCGTGCTGGCCGTGGTCTCCTCACCGCAGTCCACCGTGGTCGGCGGCGCCAAGGACTCCGTCCGCGACCTCGTCGAGCACTGGGAGTCGCGCGGCGTGCTGGCCCGCGAGGTGGCCGTCGAGGTGGCCTCGCACTCCCCGGAGGTCGACTCGATCCTCGACGAGCTGACCGAGGTGCTCGAGGACCTCGAGCCGATGGAGCCGTCGGTGCCCTATTACTCGGCCACGCTCTACGATCCGCGCGACCCGGCCGACTACGACGCCTACTACTGGGCCGACAACCTGCGCCACACCGTGCGGTTCTCCGCCGCGGTGCAGGCCGCCCTCGAGGACGGGTTCCGCGTGTTCGGCGAGCTCTCGCCGCACCCGCTGCTGACCTATGCCGTGGAGCAGACCGGGCGCGGGCTGGACATGCAGCTGGCCGCGATCGCCGGCCTGCGTCGCGAGCAGGAGCTGCCCAGCGGCCTGCGCGGCTTCCTGGCCGACCTGCACGCCGCCGGTGCCGCGGTGGACTTCGCCACCCAGTACCCCGACGGCCGGCTGGTCGACGCACCGCTGCCCACCTGGAACAAGGTGCCGCTGATCCTCACCCGCGACGCTGCCGAGCAGGCGGCGGGCGGCAACACCGTGGCCGTGCACCCCCTGCTCGGGGCGCACGTCCGGCTGCCCGAAGAGCCGGAGCGCCACGTCTGGCAGGCCGACATCGGCACCGCCGCCCAGCCGTGGCTGGGTGACCACCAGGTGCACAACGTGGGCGCACTGCCCGGCGCGGCCTATTGCGAGATGGCATTGGCCGCGGCGCGCACCGTGCTCGGTGAGGACACCGAGGTCGACGACATCACCTTCGAGCAGATGCTGCTGCTCGAAGACCAGACGCCGGTGTCGGTGGTGGCCGAGGTGAAGACCCCCGGCGTGGTGGACCTGGTGATCGAGACCTATGCCGATGGCGAGCAGACCCGCCGCGCGTCGGCGACCCTGCGCACCGCCGCTGCCGGGGAGCCCAAGTCCTACGACATCGACACGCTGGTGACGGCGCATCCGCAGCGCTTCGAAGGCGCCGACATGCGCGACTGGTACGCCGAGCGCGGCATCCAGTACGGCCCGGCATTCGCCGGGCTGGTGGCGGCCAACACCGCCGAGACCGATTCCAGCGCAACGGTGCTCGCCGAGGTGTCGCTGCCCGGCTCGATCCGGTCGCAGCAAGGCGCCTACGACATCCACCCCGCACTGCTGGATGCCTGCTTCCAGGCCGTCGGTGCGCACCCGGACCTGCACTCCGACACCACCGGCACGCTGATGCTGCCGCTGGGAGTGCGCTCGCTGCGGGTGCACGCCTCGACCCGCAACGCCCACTACTGCTACGTGACGATCACCAGCGCCACCGCCACGGCCGTCGAGGCCGACATCGAGGTGCTCGACGAGCACGGCGCGGTGCTGCTGACCGTCGGTGGCCTGCGCCTGGGCACCGGCGCGTCGGCCACCGGCCGGGCCCACCGCGTTCTCAACGAACGGCTGCTCACCATCGACTGGCGCCGCCAGGAACTGCCCGACGCCGAAGGTGCCGAGGCCGGCCGTTGGCTGGTGATCGGCCTGACCGCCGACGCCGAGGCCACCACCGCGGCGCTGGCCGGCGAGCTCACCGGCAACGGTGCCACCGTCACCAGCTTCACCTGGGCCGAGGAGGCCGCGGCGACGCTGCGGGACACCCTCTCGGCCGAACACCACGCCGGTGTGGTGCTGGTAGCCGGCAGCGCGGGGGAGTCCGTTGCGGCGGCCGCCCAAGGTGCGGACTACGTGCGCACCGTGGTGCGCATCGCTCGCGAGCTGCCCGAGATCGCGGGCGAGCCGGCACGGTTGTTCGTCGTCACCCGCAATTCGCAGGTGGTCAGTCCCGAGGACATCCCCAATCTGGACCAGGCAGGCCTGCGCGGTCTGATGCGTGTGCTGGCCATGGAGCAGCCCGGGCTGCGGGCCACCCAGATCGACCTCGACGACGCCACCGAGCCGGCGTCCGTCGTCACCCAGCTGCTGTCCGGCTCCGAGGAGGACGAGACGGCCTGGCGCGAGGACGAACTGCACGTTGCCCGGCTGAACCTGACGCCGCTGCAGGCCGAGGAGCGGCGCACCACCGTGGTCGACAACGCCACCGACGGCGTTCGCCTGCAGATCCGGGTGCCCGGAGACCTGCAGTCTCTCGAGCTGGCCGCCTTCGACCGGGTGCCGCCGGGTCCCGGCCAGATCGAGGTCTCGGTCGCCGCGTCGAATCTCAACTTCGCCGACGTCCTGGTGGCCTACGGCCGCTACCCGTCCTTCGAGGGCCGGTTGCCCCAGCTGGGCGCCGACTTCGCCGGCGAGGTCACCGCGGTGGGCCCGGGCGTCACCGACCACCGGGTGGGGGACCGGGTGGCCGGCATCTCGCTCAACGGGGCCTGGACCACGTTCGTCACCTGCGACGCCAGTCTGGCCGTCACGCTGCCGGATTCGGTTCCGGCCGGCCGCGCCGCCGCAGTGCCCAGCGCGCACGCCACCGCCTGGTACGGCCTGCACGACCTGGCCCGCATCTCTGCGACGGACAAGGTGCTCATCCACTCCGCCACCGGCGGCGTGGGGCAGGCGGCGGTGGCCATCGCCAAGGCCGCCGGCGCCCAGATCTTCGCCACCGCGGGCACGCCCGAGAAGCGAAAGCTGTTGAACGAGTGGGGAATCGAGCACGTCTACGATTCGCGCACGCTCGAGTTCGCCGAGCAGATCCGCGCCGACACCGACGGTTACGGCGTGGACATCGTGCTCAACTCGCTGCCCGGCGCGGCGCAGCGGGCCGGGCTGGAACTGCTCACCTTCGGCGGCCGCTTCGTCGAGATCGGCAAGCGCGACATCTACGGCGACACCAAGATGGGCCTGTTCCCGTTCCGCCGCAACCTGTCGTTCTACGCCGTGGACCTGGCGCTGCTGACGCTGACCAACCCCGATCACACCCGCCGCCTGATGCAGACGGTGTTCGACAAGATCGCCGACGGCACCCTGCCGATGCCGGAGACCACCCACTTCCCGCTGGCCGACGGAGCCACCGCCATCCGCGTGATGGGGGCCGCCGAGCACACCGGCAAGCTGGTGCTCGATGTTCCGCACGCCGGTTCCAGCAGCGCGGTGGTGCCCCCGGAGAACGCCACGGTGCTGCGCGCCGACGGCGCCTACGTCATCACCGGCGGCCTGGGCGGCCTCGGGTTGTTCCTGGCCGAGAGGATGGCCGACGGCGGCGCCGGACGCCTGGTGCTCAACGGACGTTCGGAGCCCGGCGCCGAAGCCCAGGAGGTCATCGACCGGATCCGCCGCGGCGGCACCGAGGTCGAGGTCACCCGCGGGGACATCGCCGACCCGGACACCGCCCGCCGCCTGGTGGAGGCGGCGTCGGCCACCGGCAAGCCGCTGCGCGGTGTGCTGCACGGCGCCGCGGTGGTCGAGGACGCCACGTTGGCCAACATCACCGACGAGCTGATCGAGCGCGACTGGAACCCCAAGGCCAAGGGGGCGTGGAACCTGCACGAGGCCGTCAAGGGCACCGAGCTGGACTGGTTCTGCTCGTTCTCCTCGGCGGCGGCCATGGTCGGCTCGCCCGGCCAGGGTGCCTACGCCGCGGCCAACAGCTGGCTGGACAGCTTCACCCGGTGGCGGCACGCCCAGGGTCTGCCCGCCAGCGTCATCGCGTGGGGAGCCTGGGCCGAGATCGGCAAGGGCCAGGCGATGGCCGAGGGCGGCGCCGACGGCGGGGCCATGGCCATCGATCCCGAGGATGGCGCCTACGCCTTCGACCAGCTGCTGCGCCACAACCGCACCTACACCGGCTACGCGCCGGTCGCGGGCACGCCATGGCTGGCCGCTTTCGCCCAGACCAGCAAGTTCGCCGAGTCCTTCGCCTCCATCGGGAAGAACCCATCGGGCACCAGCGCCTTCCTGGCCGAGCTGCACGAACTGCCGCTCGAGGAGTGGCACGCCCGGCTGCGCAGGCTGATCTCCGACCAGATCGGCCTGGTGTTGCGGCGCTCGGTGGATCCGGACCGGCCGCTGGCCGAGTACGGGCTCGATTCGCTGGGGATCCTCGAGGTCCGCACCAAGATCGAGACCGAGACCGGGGTGCGGATCGGCTCCACGGACATCACCACGGTCCGCGGTCTGGCGGAGCGGCTCTACGACGAGTTGGCCGCAGATCAGGTTTCGGCCGATACAGTGTCGGCGGCGAAGTAATGATCAAGATCGTTGATTCGATAGATCTGCGGGCGGCGGACCGGCGGGCCGTAGCCATGCACGCACAGTCGGCACGACGAGTTCGGGGAGAGTGAATGGTTGCAATCAAGGCCATCCATGACTGGATGGGCGAGCCGGGCACGGTCGTGTCCTGGCACCCGTCGCCAGCCACACTCAAGAAAGTGGAGCAGGCGCCCGTCAGCGACGTCCCGGTCAGCTACCAGCAGGCCCAGCACATCCGCGGCTACCGCAGCCACGTCGCCGCCGGTACCGACATGGCCCGGCTCAACATCCCGGCGTGGGACATCCCGGGGCAGTGCGACCTGCGGGCGATGACCCACGTCATCAACTCCTATGTGCGCCGCCACGACACCTACCACAGCTGGTTCGAGCTGCCCGAGGGCAGTGACGAGGTCATCCGGCACACGGTGGCCAACCCCAAGGACATCAAGCTGGTCCCCACCGATCACGGTGAGATGACCCCGGCGCAGTGGCGTGAGCACGTGCTGGCCACCCCGGATCCGCTGACCTGGGACTGCTTCCACTTCGGGATCATCCAGCGCGACGACCACTTCACCTTCTACATCAGCGTCGACCACGTGCACACCGACGCCATGTTCATGGGTCTGGTGCTCGTCGAGATCCACATGATGTACCTCGCCCTGGTCGACGGTGCCGCACCCCTGCAGTTGCCGCCGGCCGGCAGCTACGCCGACTTCTGCCACCGCCAGGCGGCCTACACCGCCGCGCTGACGCTGGACACCCCGGAGGTGCGGGGCTGGGTCGAGTTCTTCCAGCGCAACGACGGCACCATGCCGGTCTTCCCGCTGCCGCTGGGCGACTTCTCGCTGACCAACACCGGCGACGTGATGACCGTGCAGTTGCTCGACGCCCAGCAGTCGCACGCGTTCGAAGCGGCCTGCATGGATGCCGGTGCCCGCTACAGCGGCGGGGTGATCGCGTGCGCGGCCATCGCCGAGGCCGAGCTGACCGGCACCGACACCTACCACATCATCACGCCGACCACGACGCGCAACGGTCAGTCGGAGTTCATGACCACCGGGTGGTTCACCGGCCTGGTGCCGATGAGCGTGCCGGTGGGGTCGTTCGCCGAGACCGCCCGCGCCGGTCAGCAGGCCTTCGACGCGGGGATGCCGCTCAAGGACGTCCCGCACGACCGGGTATTCGAACTCGCCGAGGGCACCGATCTGGGGCTGCGGACGCCGGGCCCAGGGGTGCCGATGCTGTCCTACCTCGACGCCGGTCTGCCGCCGCTGTCGCCTGCCGTCATCGCGCAGTGGGAAGCCATGAACGGCAAGGTCTTCAGCGATGCCCGCGCGGCCTACCAGGTGGGGATGTACGTCAACCGTTCGGCCACCGAGACGGCGCTGACGGTCACCTTCCCCAACAACCCGGTGGCGCGGGAGTCGGTGCTGCGCTACGTGGCGGCCATGAAGGCGGTCTACGTCCGGGTGGCCGAAGGTCGTGAGGTCCCCAGCCCCAGTGGCCGACCGGAATTGACGCGCGTCGTCGGCGGCTGACGCCGGTGCTGCAGGACAACCGCCTCCATCACATCGATCAGGCGCTCTACCTCGGGCTGCGCGCCACCGGCCAGGCCGCGGTCTGCCAATGCCTCTGGATCTATGAACACGACGTCGACGTCGAGGGCCTCACGAGGTTCCATCAGCAGTTCGGGCACGGTCTCGCCGGCCGCCGCATCGAACCCTCGCCGCTGCCGTTCGGCCGGCACCGCTGGGTGGCCTGCCCGGGTCCGCAGGCCGACATCCGTTTCGAAGAGGGGGTGCGCCCCCGCGACGAGCTGATGGAGTGGGCCGACGAACACGCCTGCCTGCCGGTCGACCCCGAATGGGGCCCGGTCTGGCACATGGGTGTGCAGCGCTTCGACGACGGGTCCACCGCGGTGAGCCTGGTCGGATCGCACTGTGTCGGCGACGGCGGCGGTGCCTGCCTGACCGTCTTCGAGGCCGTCACCGGCAACACCCGCGACCTCGGCTATCCGGCGCCCCGCTCCCGCACCCGGCGTCAGGCGCTGCGTGCCGACGCCCGCGACACCCTGCGCGACCTGCCCGAGGTGGGTCGCACCCTGGTCAACGCGGCCAAGCTGGCGGTGAAGCGCCGCGGTGAGCTCACCAAGTCCGGCGGTCCGAAGGAGGCCGACAGCCTGGGCCCGGCCGGCGATCAGCACGTCCGGGTGCCCGCGGTGGCGGTCTACGTCGACGGTGCCGCCTGGGACGCCCGCGCCGCCGAGCTCGGCGGCAACAGCTACTCGTTGGTGGCGGGCATCGCTGCGCGGCTGGGGGAGCGGATGGGCCGGCGCAGCACCGTCGACGGCACGGTGCCCCTGACGGTGCCCATCAACGACCGCACGCTGGAAGACACCCGGGCCAATGCCGTGGTGCTGGCGAACGTCCGGGTGGATCCCACCAACGCCGCCACCGACCTCTCGGGGGCCCGGGCAGCGTTGAAGGAGGGTCTCAAGACCGCCAAGGACACCCCCGACGAGACGCTGGCCCTGCTGCCGCTGACGCCGTTCCTGCCGAAACGCGCGGTGCGCAGGACCGCGGATCTGGCGTTCGGGTTCAGCTCCGACCTCCCGGTGTTCTGCTCGAACATGGGGCAGTTGCCCGCCGAGATCGGTCGGGTCGACGGCACCGACGCCGAGCACACCGTGCTGCGCGGGGTGGACCAGTTCGTCCCGCTGCGGGTGCTCGAACAACGCCGCGGGTTGCTGACCGTGGTCGCGGCCCGGGTGGGATCCGAGCAGTCCCTGGCCATCGTCGGCTACCGTCCCGGCGCCGAGAACACCAAGGCCCGGCTACGGGAGATCGTCTCGGAGACCCTCGAGGAGTTCGGCGTGACAGGCAGTCTCGAATGACGCGGCGTGACGACCGCCTCGACTACATCGACCAGGCGTCGTTCCTGTCGATCCGCGCCACCGGCCGCCAGCAGCTGGGGCAGCTGGTGTGGCTCTACGAGCACCCCGTCGACTACGACGCCCTGCGCCGGTTCCACCGCAATTACGGCCACGGGCTGGTGGGCCGGCGGATCGAGCGGTCACCGCTGCCGTTCGGCCGGCACCGCTGGGTCGCCGACGTCGGGACCACCCGCGAACTCGAGATCTCCTCGCCGCGCCCGCGCGAGGACCTCAATGCCTGGATGGACGAACAGGCGGAACTGCCCATCGACCCCGAACACGGACCCGGCTGGCGGGTGGGGGTGCTGCCGATGACCGACGGCTCCACCGCTGTCAGCGCCGTGCTGTCCCACACCCTGGCCGACGGTATCGGGCTGCTGCTCACCAGCGCCCGGGCGGCCACCGGCCAGGTCACCGACTTCGACTACCCCGCCCGCCAGGCTCGGACCCGGCGGCGGGCTCTGGCCTCCGATGCCGCCCAGACCATCCGGGACCTGCCGGAGGTGGGCCGGACCCTGGCCGCGGCGGCGAAACTGGCCTATAAGCGCCGCGGCGATCTCGGGGGCGGGGACGCGCCGTCGCCGACCCCGACGGGTGCCGACGCGCACGTCGTGGTTCCCACCGCGGCGGCGTTTGTCAGCGCGGCGGAGTGGGACGCGCGCGCAGAAGCTCTCGGCGGCAACAGTTACTCACTGATGGCCGGCTTCGTGTCCCGGCTCGCCATCCAGATGGGACGTCACCGTCCCGACGGCACGGTGAGCCTGCTGGTGGCGATGAGCGACCGCACCGAGGGCGACACGCGTGGCAACGCGGTCTCGCTGGCCACCGTGGTGGTGGACCCGGCGCCGGTGGCCGAGGATCTGTCCGCGGTGCGGGCAGCGATGAAAAAGGGTCTCCAGGAGCTCAAGGACACCCCCGACGAGACCTTCGCGCTGTTGCCGCTGAACCCGTTCGTGCCGAAGAAAGCGGTGCAGCGCACCGCCGGCCTGATGTTCGGTGACCTGCCCGTGTCGTGCTCGAACGTCGGCCCGCTCGATCCCGCGGTCAACCGCCCCGACGGCACCGACGCCGAGTACCTGTTCCTGCGTCCGGTCGACCAGGGCGTCACCCGTCACGAACTCGAACGCGTCGGCGGCCATCTGGTGGTCGCCTCGGGTCGTCTCAACGGCACCGTGAGCATCGGCGTGGTGGGGTACAAGGTGGGCGGCGCCAACACCCACGCCGCACTGCGCGCGACCGTGACGCAGGTACTGGCCGAGTTCGGCCTCACCGGCACCATCATCTAGGTTCGCGAGCGCGCGCCTCCAGCAGATCCGCCGTCATCCGCACAGTCTCATTTGCCGGCGTCAGCCGCGGGGACAGCTCTCGGATGTTGGTCATCACCTCCGCCGACAGGGTCCGGCGCAGTGCGGTGCGCAGGTTCTCCGGTGTGGTCTTGGCGAACCGCTGCGCGGTGCCCACCTTCAGCCGCTTGATCTGATTGGCAAAGAACGGCTGGTCGGCCCCCACCCACAGCACCAGCGTCGGCACCCCGGCGCGCATCCCGGCCGCCGTGGTTCCCGCCCCGCCGTGATGCACCACCGCGCGACAACGCGGGAACACCGTCCGGTGGTTCACCGCACCCACCAGCAACACGTTCTCGGGCACGGTGAGCCCGCGCAGGTCCCAGGTCCCTGACGAGATCAGCGCGCGCTCACCCAGCTCGGCGCACACCTGTGCGATCATCGCGACGGCGTTGGCGGGGGATTCCACCGGCATACTGCCGAAGCCGAAGTAGATCGGGGCCGCCCCGGCGTCGATCCAGCTGTGCACGTCACCGTCGGTGGCGGTGTCGCGCTGCAGGGTCAGGGCGCCGACGAATGGCCGCACCCCGGCCCACTCGTCGGCCAGCCCGGGGAACAGCATCTTGTCGTAGGCCTGGATCTCCAGAGAGCCCGCTTCGGTGAGCCGGCGGATGGCCCGGGTCCGCGCCTTCGGCAGGCCCAGGCTGCTGCGCTGCGCGTCTTCGGCCTGGCGCATCACCTGCCAGTGCAGCCATTCGCCGGCGGCGTACCCGGAGTCCACCACGGCGCCGGGCAGCCGGACCGGCAGCACGCTGCGGTTGGCGCGGTGCGGAAAGTAGTGCAATGCGGCCAGGGGGATGCCGCGCGCCTGGGCCACATTGCCCGCGACCTCCTGGTAGGTGGTGCCGGTCAGCAGCAGATCTGCGCCGTCGGCCACCGCCTCGGCCGCCCGGCCCATGTCCGCCCAGCCTTCCGTGGCGTATTCGCGGCTCTCGTGCCACACCGTCACCGGGTTGCGCAGCGTCCAGAACTTCCGGAACACCTCCGCTTCGAGCTGCTTCTGGGAATCGACGCCGTAGGCGATCGCCGGCCCCAGGCCGACCTCCTCGACGAAACCGACGAGGTTCGGGGGCACCGCCAGCCGGACCTCGTGGCCGCGGGAACGCAGTTCCAGGGCGGCCGCCGCGCACGGTTCGATGTCTCCCCGGGTCCCGTGCACCGCTACGGCGAAAATCACAGCGCCGATCTAAGCACGGGTCTGTGTCCGTGCTGCAAACCCGCTGCGTGGTGGCTTTTGGGGCACTTTGCGGACCGGTTCACCGTGTAACCTGTTTGGGATGTTCAAACGCGCCTTCACCCGCGGTGCGTTGTCGGGGGGCGGGTTTCCATTGCTGTCCCGCGTGGTGGTTCGCCACCCGCTGTGGGTGATCGCCACGTGGGTGATCGCCGGAATCGTACTGCTGCTCTCGCTGCCGTCGCTTGCTGTGGTGGCGGCCAAGAACCCCCCGGAATTCCTGCCGGAGGAAGCGCCGGTGTACGCCTCGACGGACGTGATGAACGAGGCGTTCTCCGAACCCGCGGCCGCCAACAGCGTCGTGATCGTCCTGATCAACGAAGACGGGCTCACGCCGCAGGACGAAGCGACCTACCGCGAGTTGGTGCAGAAGCTGCGCGCCGACACCGACCACGTGATGAACACGCAGGACTTCGTGTCCATCCCCGAGCTGCGCACGGTGATGACCAGTGAGGACAACAAGGCTTACAACCTGCCAGTGAGCCTGACCGGTGTGATGGCCTCCGGGCCGGGGCAACGGTCCTACAACGCCGCCCTCGACATCGTCAAAGAAGTGACCGACGGCTCCACCCTCACCCCGAACATCGTCGGCGCCGCCGCCACCCTGGATGACGTCAACAAGATCGGTGTCCGGGACCAGATCGTCATCGAGACCACCACCGGCATCCTGGTGTTCACCATCCTGGTCCTGGTCTACCGCAGCTTCGTGGCGATGATGCTGCCGCTGTTGACGATCGGCGCCGCGCTGGTGGTGGCGCAGCAGGTGGTGGCGGGCCTCGGTCTGGTGGGGCTGGGCGTCGGCCCGCAGACGCTGCTGCTGATGACGGCGATGATGCTCGGCGCCGGCACCGACTACGCCATCTTCCTACTGAGCCGCTACCAGGAGGTGATGCGTTCCGGCGTCACCTCGGACGAGGCCATGGAGACGGCGCTGACGTCCATCGGCCAGGTGATCGCCGGTTCCGCCTTCACGGTGGCCGCGGCGTTCATGGGGATGGCGTTCACCGACCTGGGGGTGTTCTCCACCGTCGGGCCGCCGCTGGCGGTCACGATCCTGGTCGGGTTCTTCGGCGCGGTCACCATGCTGCCCGCCCTCATGGTGCTGGCCGGCCGGCGCAACTGGCTCAAACCCCGCAAGGACCTCACCGGCCGGATCTGGCGTCGCTCCGGGGCTGAGATCGTCCGCCGTCCCCGCATCGCGCTGGCCGGCAGCCTGAGCGTCCTGTTGGCGTTGGCCGCCTGCATGGCGCTGATCGAATACAACTATGACGACCGCAAGAACCTGCCGGACGACATCGACAGCAACCTCGCCTACGAGGCGATGAACAAGCACTTCACCACCAGCAGCACCGCTCAGCAATTCCTGCTGATCCAGTCGCCGGGGGATCTGCGCTCCCCAGAAGCGCTCGCAGACATGGAGATGATGGCGCAGCGCATCGCCGATCTCCCCGGCATCGACGCGGTGCGCGGCATCACCCGGCCCACCGGCGAGATGATCGAACAGGGCAAGGCCACCTGGCAGGCCGGCGAGGTGGGCACCCGCCTCGGCGACGCCGCCACCCTCATCGACGACAACAACGACAACCTCACGGCGCTCACCAGCGGCGCCGACCGGCTGGCCGACGCTCTCGATGAGATCCGCCGCACTGTTGTCAACGCCGTCGGCAGTGTCCGGGGGCTGGCCTCGGCGCTGGACGACATGGCCGACAAGTACGGCGGCACCAAGACCCTCAACGAGATCGACAAGACCGCCAGCCTGGTGTCCAACATGCGTTCGCTGGGCAAGGCCCTGGGCTTCGACCGGGTGCGGCTCGGCGATGTCGGCGGCTGGGCGGCCCCTGTGCTCGGGCCGCTGAACAGCAGCCCGACCTGTTCGGCCGACCCGGAATGCGTCGCCTCCCGCGCTGACCTGCAGAAGCTGGCCAACCTGCGCGGCGACCCGGCGCTGGACAAGATCGCCGAGCTGGGCGACCTCCTGGTGTCCACCGATCCGAACCAGACACTGGACCAGACCGTCGGCGGACTGAGCCGCACCCTCACCGAACTCACCACCGCCGCCCGCGACCTGGGTCTCGGCGAATCCGGCGGGGTCTCGAGCCGGCTGAACACCGCCATGGAAGGCGCCAACACGCTGGCAGATTCCAGCCGGCAGCTGGCCGAAGGTGTGCAGCTGCTGGTCGATCAGACCCGCAACATCGGCTCCGGGCTGGACCAGGCGTCGAGCTTCCTGATGGCGATGAAGCGCGACGCCGCCGACCCGCCGATGTCCGGCTTCTACATCCCCCCGGAGATGCTCACCCAGGAGGAGTTCAAGAAGGCCGCCGAGCTGTTCATCTCACCCGACGGCCACACCGCGCGCTACCTGGTGCAGACCGCCCTGGACCCCTTCAGCGTCGAGGCGATGGATCAGCTGCAGCTGATCGTCAAGACCGCCGAGGACGCCCGCCCCAACACCACACTGCAGGACGCCACCATCTCGATGGTGGGGTTCACCGTCGTCAACGACAATCTGCGGACCTACTACAACGGCGACATCAAGTTCATCATCTTCGTCACGCTGGTGGTCGTCTTCCTGATCCTGGCGATCATCCTGCGGGCGGTCATCGCGCCGCTGTACCTGGTGGCGTCGGTGGTGCTGTCGTTCGTCTCGGCGGTCGGCATCGGGGTGCTGTTCTTCCAGTTCCTGCTGGACCAGCCCCTGCACTGGAGTGTGCCGGGAACGGCCTTCCTGGTGCTGGTGGCCGTGGGTGCCGACTACAACCTGCTGTTGATCCACCGAATACGCGATGAGGTCCGCCACGGCCACACCATGAAGGCGGCGGTGGTGCGCACCGTCGGCGCCACCGGTGGCGTCATCACCTCGGCGGGCATCATCTTCGCGGTGTCGATGCTGAGCCTGACGGTCAGCAGCCTGAGCACCGTGGTGCAGATGGGCTTCGTCATCGGGGTGGGCCTGCTGCTCGACACCTTCATCGTGCGCACCGTCACGGTGCCCGCGATGGCGGTGCTGGTGGGCGACCGCAACTGGTGGCCGTCGAAGTCGGTCGGCACGCTTTACCTGCCGTCGAAACCGGCGGCGGGGGCAGGCGACGAGGACACCGACCGCATCCCGGACGGGGTGTTCCACGACGCGACCACCGATCCGCTGGACCTCGACTTCTCCTCGGACACCGATCAGCTGTGCCTGGATCTGGACATCGACACCGCGTCTCTGCACCGGGCCTACTCAGCGGTGGATACCGATCAGCTGGATACCGAGGAGCTGGCCGCTCACGTCGACGAGCCGCGGGACGACGACGATGAGCTCGACCTCGAGACCGAGGCCGAGGAGCCGGAGTCTGAGGTCGAGGCTGAGGCCGACGAGGTCGAGCCGGAGCCGGCGGCCGACGAGCCGGAGACCGAGGAGGCCGACGAGGTCGAATCGGAGGCCGACGAGGTCGAGCCGGAGGCCGACGAGGCCGAGGCGGAGGAGCCCGAGGTCGAAGCTGCCGAGGTTGAGGTCAGCGAGGAGACCGACGAGCCGCAGCTCGAGACGGATGATGCCGAGGCGGAGGAGCCCGAGGCCGAAGCTGCCGAGGTTGAGGTCAGCGAGGAAACCGACGAGATCACAAACAGCCCTGCCGACACCGACGCCCCGACGAAGCGGCGCTGGTTCGGGCGGTGGCGCAGGTGAGCACCCCGGGGGGGACCTGGTGTGCCGATACAGAGGATGTGAATGACCGAGAAGTCCATCGAGGTGATCATCCCGGTGCGCAATCTGGCCGGCCAGATTCCGGAGCTGGCCCGGCCGCTGCTCGAGCAGCGCCACGAGGGTGACGTCATCACGGTGATCAACGACGCGTCCACCGACGACACCGCGGAGGTGGCCGCCGGCCTGGGCCTGAACGTGATCACGCTGACCGCGAGCCACGGACCCTATTTCGCCCGGCAGACGGCGGCCCGGCGGTCGACGGCGGACATCCTGTTGTTCATCGACGGCCGATGCCGCCCGCTACCCGGCCTGCTCGACGCGCACCGCGAGATGCAGTCGCGCGACGGCGTGGCGCTGTCGTGCACCGATGTGCGGACCCGCACCGGGCCGTCGCTGGCCGCCCGGGTGGCCGAGCTGCAGCAACCGTTCAGCCTGCGCGGGCGGGTCGACATCCCCGGGCGGCCGCCGTATTTCCCGACCTGCAACCTCGGCATCGCGCGCCCCGCGTTCGAGGCCGTCAACGGCTTCCGGGTGATGCGCGGTGGGGGCGATGTGGACATCTGCTGGCGCATCCAGGAACAGCAGCTGGGGGAGATGGCCGTCGACCACCGGGTGCTGATGGAGTGGGAGCCGCGCACGTCGATGCGTGATCTGGCCAGCCAATACCGCCGCTACGGTCGCAGCACCGCCTACCTCAAGTGGGCGTTCGGGGACCAGTCGCCCGCGGTGTACCGCAAGGACTCACTGGTGGAAGCGGTCAAAGGCGAGATCGCCCGGCGCAAGGCCATCCGGTGGCCCACCGTCACCGAGGAGCTGGCCCGGATCAGCATCGACACGGTGTTCCAGTTCGGATATCTCGAGGCCAAACGCAAACGCGACACCTTCGAACCGCCCCGCAACTACGGCGCCGAGGTGCGCTGAGGGTCAGGGCGCGGTTTCGGCGGTCAGGCGGTACTGGCGCATCACCAGCGGGCAGAAGATCAGGGCCAGGCCCACGATCCACGCCGCGGCGATCACGATCGTGCCCAGCGCCGGCTCGCCCTCCGACAGCGCCCGCATGCTCTCGATGACGGGCGCCATGGGCTGGTAGGCCACGATCGGCTGCAGCCAGCCGGGGAACGACTCCACCGGAGCGATGCCGGGGCTGCAGAACGTAAGACCCACCGCACTGGTGCCCAGCCACATGAACAGGGCGTTGCCCGTGGCCCGCAGCGACAGCGCGGTCACCATCACCGAGAACGTCAGCACCACGAGCACCGGCAACAGCAGGTAGGGGATGAGGCCCAGCAGGTTGCCGCTGAACCGCAGGCCCAGCGCCACTCCGACCGCGGTGATGATCAGCACGCCCAGGAACGTCCGCAGCGCCTCGGCCAGCAGCCGGCCCAGGATCGCGCTCATCCGGTGCACCGGCTGGGTCCAGAACCGCCGCAGCAGCCCGGACCCGCGTTCGATCTGCAGGGACAGCGCGCTGCTGATGGCGCCGAACATCCCGCCGGCGAGCGCACACATCGGCACCAGACGTTCCAGGTTGTCGGTGCCGTTGATGGCGACCATCGATTCGCCCGCCAGCAGGTGGTAGAAGACCAGCAGCGCCGTCGGGAACAACAGGCCCTGGATGGGGACGGCCGGATAGCGGCGCCAGCCGCGCAGCAACCGGCCCGCAAAGATGACGCTCTCAGCCGGCAACGACAGCTTGCTCGTCGGATACTCGGTCATTCCGCCCGCCTCTGGGACCGGGCGGCGATCACGCCGAAGACGAGCAGCAGGCCGAAGCACCACGCCAGCGTCCCGGCAAGGCTGCTCGACGACACCGAACCGTCGGTGAAGCCCCGCAGCGTCCCGGTGATCACCGACACCGGCTGCATCCGCACGAACGGCTCCACCCAGTCGGGGAACGCACTGGCCGGCGCCATGCCGGTGGACAGCAGCACCAGGCCCAGGATCGGGATCAGCAACAGCTGGCTGGACGCGTCGATGCGTTTGATGCGGGTGCCGATCGCGTCGGCACCGAGGGACAGCGCCAGCGTCAGCACACCGATCACCAGCACGAAGGCGACGGCGTAACCGACACCGCCGGCCAGCCGGAAGCCGAAGGGGTAGGCGATGGCGATGGAGGCCACCACCACGACGGCCGAGCGGATCAGGCAGTACAGCATCCGGGCGGCCAGCGGCACCAGAGTGTGCATCGGCATGGTCAGCATCCGGCGTCCGAACCCGTGGGAGGCGTCCCGGGCGGCGCGGTCAGCGGCGGTCAGCGCCCCGAAGAGCAGGGTCTGCATGATGATCGTCGGCAACACGTATTGCGCGTACGGCATCGAGCCGGTGTTGATCACGTCGCGCAGCACCAACGTGAACCCGACGAATGTGGCGACGGGAACCACGACGGCGAGGACCAGATCGAAGTCGCGCAGGGTGCCGCGGAAAACTCGTTCGGTCAGGGTGACCAGTGCGCTCATGCCGTGACTGGACGCTCCGTGAGATGCAGGAACACCTCGTCGAGCGACGGTTTACGCAGCGAGATGTCGAGCAGTTCGACGCCGAGACCCTCGATGCGGCGGAACACCTCGCCGAGGGTGGCGACCCCGTTCGCCGCGGGCAGCGACACCGTGTTCAGGTCCGTGTCGATCTCGAGGCCCTCGTAGTCGGCCAGCGCCGTGGCCACCGCGGACAGATCGTCCGGGCTCACGGGGGTGACCTGGCAGTAGGCGAAACCCAGATGCCGCTTCAGCTGCTCGGCGGTTCCGCTGGCGATGATCTCGCCACCGTTGAGGATGATGATCGAGTCACTGAGGACGTCGGCTTCCTCCAGGTATTGGGTGGTCAGCAGCACCGTGACACCCTGGTCGCGCAGCTCGGAGACCAGCGACCAGACGTCGCGCCTGCTGCGCGGGTCCAGGCCGGTGGTGGGCTCGTCGAGGAACAGCACCTGCGGGGTCACCACCAGCGACGCGGCGATGTCGATGCGGCGCCGCATACCGCCGGAGTAGGTCATCACCTGTCGGTCGGCGGCCTTGGCGAGGTCGAAGCGCTCGATCATCTCGTCGGCGCGTTTGCGCGCGTCGCGCCGGCTGAGCCCGCGCAGGCGGGAGAACAGAATGAGGTTCTCGCGGCCGGTGAGCAGCAGATCCACCGAGGCGTCCTGGCCGGTCACCGAGATGGCCGCCCGCACCTTGTCGGCGTCGCGCACCACGTCGTGGCCGCCCACCAAGGCGTGACCGGTGGAGGGCCGCAGCAACGTGGAGAGGATGTTGACGGTGGTTGTTTTGCCGGCGCCGTTGTGACCCAGCAGCGCACACACCGATCCGGTGGGCACGGCGAAGGTGATGTCGTGCAGAGCACGCATAGCCCCGAATGTCTTTCCGACACCACTGAGCTCGATCACGGGTCAACGATACAGGCGCAGGTGGTCCGTTCAACCGCCACGTGAAGCCTGTCACCCCGGGCTTCGCGAGGTGCGGTCGGGGCTCGGCGTGACGCTACGGTGGTTACCGCCAGCCGCCACGCCCACTGTCTGGGGGACTCTTGATCAGCCTGTCCGAGCCGACATCCGTTGTCGCGGCGATCCCCAACTACAACATGGGGGAGTCGCTGCAGCGGTTGCTGCCGCAGGTGCTGGGTCAGGGATATGACCGCGTCCTGGTCCTCGACGACGCGTCCACCGACCACAGTGTCGACGTGGTGGCGGGCTTCTCCGGCGCGGTCGAGATGGTGCGCAGCCCGGTGAACCAAGGCGCCGGCGCCAACCGCAACCAGGTGCTCAACCACGTGGCCGACGGTGACCTCATCCATTTCATCGACGCCGACATGGATCTGGCCACCGACAACATCGGCGCGGTGGCCCGCGACGTGTTCACCCGGTATGCCGCCGACGGCGTCGGGGCCGTCGGCGGCCTGGTCAGCCGTGCCGACGGCAGCCAGGAGCCCTTCAACTTCGGTCCGGTATTCTCCCTCAAGACCGTGCTGGCCTCGGCGCCGCCGATGCTGGACCGGATCCGCCACCGGCCGCGGCTGGTGCGGGCCATCCGCCGGGTCGGCGTGCCCGGCCAGCGGTACTGGCCGGACGTCTTCGCCACTCCGGTTGCGCGCCCGGCCTATTGGCTGCACGAGGGCAACATGCTGATCAATGCCGGGGTGTTCGCCGCGGTGGGCGGCTACGACACCAAGGTGCGCTATCACGAGGCCCAGGACCTCGGGATCCGGTTGGAGAAACTGGGCGTCAAGCGCCAGTTCGACCCCGTGATCGCGGTGGTGCACCACTACATCGACGTTCGCGGCACCAGTCGCGGCAAACAGGAACGCGATTCAGTGGCCTACCTGATCCGCAAACACGGCGTCGGTCGTTTCCTGTTCGAGCGCTGAGACGGGTCAGGCCCCCGCGGGTACGCCGTTGGCCACGTCGAGACGCTCGAACTTGTCGGCCTCGTAGAGCTGCGCGCAGCTGGCGCGGCGGATCTTGCCGCTGGTGGTGATGGGCAGGGCGCCGCGGCCCACCAGGACGATGTCCGCCGGGCTGAGGGCATGCGCCTGGGAGATGGCAGCGGTGAGCCGGCCTTTGAGGGACGTCAGCTTTTCGCGCAGGTTCTCGTCACCGTTCTGGTTGGTCTTCACCTCGACGATGACCACGAGTTGCTCGGCCCGGTCCTTGTCCACCGAGATCGCCGCGGAACGGCCGTTGCTGATCTCGGTGATGGTGGCCTCGATGTCGTCGGGGTAGTGGTTGACCCCTCGCACGATCAGCAGGTCCTTGATGCGCCCGACGATGAACAGCTCGCCGTCGGCCAGGAAGCCGAGGTCTCCGGTGCGCAGCCAGGGCCCGGCGTCGGTGCCCTCCGACGGCTGATTGATGACGGCGCCGAAGACGGACTCCGACAGCTCGGGCTTGTGCCAGTAGCCGACACACACGTTGTCGCCGCGCACCCAGATCTCACCGACTGTTCCCTCCGGGCATTCGGTGGCGGTGTCCGGGTCCACGATGCGCACGGTCGGCGACGTCGGCCTGCCGTACCCGACCAGCGGGGTGCCGCCGTCGTCGGTGCTGACGCGCGGTTGCCCCGCCGAGAGCGACTCGGGCTCGAACGACACGACGGTGGGCGGCTTGTTCGGTCCGTCGGTGGCCACGTAGAGGACGGCCTCGGCCAGGCCGTAGGACGGTCGCAGCGTCTCCGGCTTGAGGTTGAACCGGGCGAAGCGGGCCGCGAAACGTTTCAGCGTCGCGTCGTGCACCCTTTCGCTGCCACTGATGATGGTCAGCACGGCGCCCAGGTCCATGCCCTCGAGGTCGGCGTCCGAGGTGCGCCCGGCGGCCAATTCGAACGCGAAGTTGGGGCCCGCGGTCAGCGCGCCGGGGTGGGTGGCCAGCAGCTGCATCCAGCGGGCCGGCCGCGCCAGGAAGCCCAACGGGGTGGTGAACACCGTTTTCCAGCCGCCCATGATCGGGGCCACGACGCCCAGCAGCAGACCCATGTCGTGATAGAAGGGCAGCCAGGACACCACGGTGGTGCCCATCGGGGCCACCCCGCCGTGGTCGGAGAAGTAGGCGTTGACCTGCTGCTCGAAGTTCACCGCCAGGTTGTCGTGGGTGACCATGACCCCGGCCGGGGTGCGGGTGGACCCCGAGGTGTACTGCAGGTAGGCGACGTCGGGGCGCACCAGGTTGCGCAGGGTGGACTTGCGCCGGGACTCCAGATCCAGCTGGTCGACGGCGAGGACCGTCGGGGTGCGGCCCGAACTGTCGGGGGTGAGGTACTCGGACAGGACCTCGGTCAGCGCCGCGGTGGTCAGGATGGCGGTGGGTGCGGAGTCAGCCAGGACCGCGCTCACCCGCTCGTCGTGCTGGCCGGCGAACGGCATCGACAACGGGACGGCGATCACCCCGGCCTGCAGCGCGCCCAGGAAGGCGACGAGGTAGTCCAGCCCCTGAGGCGCGACGATCACCGCGCGATCACCGGCGGCGGCGTGGGTGCTCAGTTCCTCGGCCATGTTCAGCGTGCGCCGGTAGAGCTCGGCCCAGGTCAGGGTGCGCTCGACGCCGTCCCAGTCCTGGTCGTAATCCATGAAGACAAATGCGGTGTCGGTCGGCTGCAAACTCGCACGTTCCCGGAGGATCGCGGGAATCGATGACGCGGTCATGAACGCGGCGCCTCGCAGTGACCGGCTGGCAATCGTGTCGACATCCCCCGAGCATAGGGCCACCGCTGCCGTCGATGTGCGAGAGGGCGATCCCGCACGCCGCCGCACGCTGGGGTCGGGGCTACCGCGCTGAGACGCGAATCACCCACGGCGGGTGTGGAGTTGACGGCGGTGTCAGATCAGCGCGAGAGGCGGCTGAACCATTTGGTCTTGATGCGCCAGGAGTGCGCCGCGGCCACAGCGAACACGGCGCCGCAGGTGCAGGCGAACAGCCACACCGCCTTGCCCTCTTCCCAGGCGGCAAAGGCGGGCCAGTAGGCGGTCAAGATTCGCACCGCGCACGCGATGATGCCGCTGGCGGTGGCCACCAGATACACGTCGGCCATCATCCGGGAGCGGGGGTCCTTGCGCAGGATCAGCAGGGCCCGCCCGCCGTAGCCCAAGAGGTAGATGAGCATGCCGCAGAGCACCAGCCAGTACGCGCTGAGCCAGAAATCGGTGGGCACCAGGAAGAAGTCGGGCCGGTAGATGGCGGCCCCGTTGCCGAGGGTGAACAGTACGAGCAGCACCGGGATGCACAAGGTTGCCGGGCGCTCGATGTGTTGCTTGAAAACCTTGTGCATCGACTGGTCGTCGTGCAGGCGGCCCAGCGCGTTGTAGACGATCGCTGAAGCGGCCACGATGTAGGCGTCATGACCGATGTAATCTTCGAGATTCCACTTGCCCGTCAGGGCGTGTAGCCAGTGGCCGAGGGTCTCGGACGCCAGCGGCGTCATGAGCAGGATGGCCAGACCCTGCAGCGCGACGTTGAGGGTGGCGGCAACTTCCCATCGGCACGACCAGGTGACGCGGCGGATCCACAGGCTCCACGCGATGCACGCGATGGTGATGACGATGAGAGTGGCCAGTGCCATTACCTGACGCCTTCTAGCTGAATTCCGGTCAGCAAATTGTAACGCTAGAGCGGTGGGGCGTCTCGGCGCGGCGACAATTCCGACAACCGCGGCAGCCGGTGGCGAATGCCGGTGGCTGTGGGAGCGGCGGCGGTGACGGTGGCAGTTGTGCCTGCTTCGGGGGCCGTCTGGACCATCAGCGGCGACGACTCGATGTAGCGCCAGACCTCGTCCCGGGTCATCAGCCCGAACCGTATCTGGAGGTCCGGGTAATTCAGATCAAAACGATCTGCGACCAGGCGCAGCTCCTCGGCGTTCGGGTAGTCGGGCTCTTTGAGTCGCCGGTAATAGGTGGAGCTCGACACACCCAGGGCGTCATAGATGTGCTTGGCTTCGACATCCCCGTCCAGGAGATAGTCGAGCAGCGCTTTGAGCTGTCTGCCGTTCTCGTCGGTACGTGGCACGAATACAACCATAGACGCCAATCCCGGGAATGGGCACCAGCAACCACTAATTAGACAACACTCGTTTTATTGACATAGCCGTCACACTTTCGGGATGGGTCTCCCATTTCTGGGACATCCGTGTACGGTTGGCCACATGGTCGCACCCTCCATCGCGTGGCAACCCGGGCAGATTGCCCGCGTAACCGATCACCTCGTTGCCGGTGCACCCGGCCTCAACGACATCGTCCCGCTGTCCGCACCGCTGAGCGAGATCCTCAGCGCGGAATTCGACGGCGCCATCGAAAGCCTCGGCGTCGCTCCTGATGCATTGCTGCTCGCCACCCTCGGCCGTGCCGTCGAACGCACTCTGGGTGCCGGACACATCGCCGTCGACATCGCCGACGGGAAGTTTGCCGGCGCCACGGTGGCACTGCGTTGCGCCTCGGCCCGGGACACCAACGCCAACGAGATGCTGCTGGAGGCCGAGAGCGTGCTCGGCCTCAGCGGGGTGCAGGCCGCGGCCTCGCTCACGGGTGCCGAGGTGGCGCTCTCGCCCGCCGGTACCGCACCGGTGGAGATCACCGAGACCCGGGCCCTGCAGCTGTGCGCTTCGCGGCGTGACGAGCTGGTGCAGTTGGACTGGTGGTACGACTCGCGCCGGTTCAACAGCTACACCGTGGAGGAACTCGCCGAGCAGTTCGCCCTGTCGCTCATCGAACTCACTTCTGAGGCCGCGGCGCCGCTGCACAGCTGACCATCCGGCGATTTGCACCCCCGGCGTAGACTCCACACCCGAAGCACCAGCGGCGTCGATCCGGCCATCACCGGGGAGCCTTCGGAAGAACGGCCGGGAAATACTGCGGCTCAGTAGAACCGAACGGGTGGGCCCGTCACAGCCCGCAATGAGCGGCCACGCCCTGTGCGTGTGCAAGCGGGGTGGTACCGCGGCGCTCGCGCCCATGCGCGTCGTCGTCCCCGTGCCCGAGACGGCACGCAGGACGCAGGAGACGCAGTGACTGAACACCAGGCCTACCCCAAGCCGGCCAGTGGCACCCCCAGCTTTCCGGCGCTCGAGGCCGACGTGCTGGCCTACTGGGCCGCCGACGACACCTTCCGCGCCAGCATCGCCGGTCGCGACGGCGCCCCGGAGTACGTCTTCTACGACGGCCCGCCGTTCGCCAACGGTCTGCCGCACTACGGGCACCTGCTGACCGGCTACGTCAAGGACATCGTTCCCCGCTACCGCACCATGCGTGGCTACAAGGTCGAGCGGCGGTTCGGCTGGGACACCCACGGGCTGCCCGCCGAGCTCGAGGTGCAGCGCCAGCTCGGCATCACCGACAAAGCCCAGATCGACGAGATGGGCATCGAGAAGTTCAACGATGCCTGCCGCGCCTCGGTGCTCAAGTACACCGACGAGTGGCGCAGCTACGTCACCCGCCAGGCCCGCTGGGTGGACTTCGACAACGACTACAAGACGCTGGACCCCAGCTTCATGGAATCGGTCATCTGGGCGTTCAAACAGCTCTGGGACAAGGGTCTGGCCTACGAGGGCGTGCGGGTGCTGCCGTACTGCTGGAACGACGAGACCCCGCTGTCCAGCCACGAACTGCGCATGGACGACGACGTCTACCAGAGCCGCCAGGACCCGGCCATCACCGTGGGCTTCCAGGCCGTGGACGGTCCGCTGGCCGGCTCGTACTACCTGGTGTGGACAACCACACCCTGGACCCTGCCGTCGAATCAGGCCGTGGCCGTCAACCCCGAGGTCGCCTACGTCCAGGTCGAAGGCCCCGACGGCAAGCGCTGCGTGCTGGCGGAGGCCCGCCTGGGTGCCTATGCCCGCGAACTGGGGGAGGAGCCGGCTGTGCTGGCCACCGTCACCGGTGGGCAGCTGCTCGGCACCCGGTATCTGCCGCCGTTCCCGTATTTCGTCGATACCGACAAGGCGCACAACGCTTTCCAGGTGCTGCGCGGCGACTTCGTCACCACCGAGGACGGCACCGGTATCGTGCACATGGCACCGGCCTACGGCGAGGACGACAAGGCCACCACCGACACCGTCGGGATCATCCCCGTCACCCCGGTCGACTCGAAGGGTCGGTTCGACGTCACCGTGCCGGACTACCAGGGTCAGCACGTGTTCGAGGCGAACCCGAACATCATCCGCGACCTCAAGAACGGCACCGGTGCCGCGGCCGCCAACGGTGCAGTGCTGGTGCGTCACGAGACCTACGAGCACTCCTACCCGCACTGCTGGCGGTGCCGCAATCCGCTGATCTACCGCGCGGTGTCGTCGTGGTTCGTCAAGGTCACCGAGTTCCGCGACCGCATGGTCGAGCTGAACCAGCAAATCACCTGGTATCCCGAGCACGTCAAGGACGGCCAGTTCGGCAAGTGGCTGCAAGGCGCCCGGGACTGGTCGATCTCGCGAAACAGGTACTGGGGCACGCCGATTCCGGTGTGGAAGTCCGACGACCCGGCGTATCCGCGCATCGACGTCTACGGCAGCCTCGACGAGCTCGAGCGCGACTTCGGGGTGCGCCCGGACAACCTGCACCGGCCCTTCATCGACGAGCTGACCCGGCCCAACCCCGACGACCCGACCGGGAAATCGACCATGCGCCGCATCGAGGACGTGCTCGACGTGTGGTTCGACTCCGGGTCCATGCCGTACGCGCAGGTGCACTACCCGTTCGAGAACCAGGCGTGGTTCGACGGGGATCAATCCCAGGACGCCCATTTCCCCGGCGATTTCATCGTCGAGTACATCGGCCAGACCCGCGGCTGGTTCTACACCCTGCACGTGCTGTCCACCGCGCTGTTCGACAAGCCGGCGTTCAAGACCTGCGTCAGCCACGGCATCGTGCTGGGCAACGACGGGCAGAAGATGAGCAAGTCGCTGCGCAACTATCCCGACGTCTCCGAGGTGTTCGACCGCGACGGCTCCGATGCCATGCGGTGGTTCCTGATGGCCTCGCCGATCCTGCGCGGCGGCAACCTGGTGGTCACCGAGCAGGGCATCCGCGACGGGGTGCGCCAGGTGCTGCTGCCGCTGTGGAACGCCTACAGCTTCCTGACGTTGTACGCCCCGAAAGTCGGTACCTGGCGCACGGATTCGACGCACGTGCTGGATCGCTACATCCTGGCCAAGCTGGCCGAACTGCGGATGAGTCTGACCCCGGCGCTGGACACCTGTGACATCTCGGGGGCGTGTGAGCAGCTGCGGCAGTTCACCGAGGCCCTGACCAACTGGTACGTACGACGCTCTCGCAGCCGGTTCTGGGAAGAGGACGCCGACGCCATCGACACCCTGCACACCGTGCTGGAGGTGACCTCCCGGCTGGCGGCACCGCTGCTGCCCATGGCCACCGAGGTGATCTGGCGCGGACTCACAGGTGGGCGTTCGGTGCATCTGACCGACTGGCCCGATGATGACATCCTGCCGCGTGACCCCGACCTGGTGGCCGCGATGGACCAGGTGCGTCAGGTGGCCTCGGTGGGCTCCTCGCTGCGCAAGGCCAAGAAGCTGCGGGTGCGCCTGCCGCTGCCGAAATTGACTGTGGCCGTGCAGGATCCGGATCAGCTGGCGCCGTTCGCCGACCTGATCGCCGACGAGCTGAACGTCAAGGCCGTCGAGCTCACCGACGACATTGCCGCCTACGGCCGCTTCGAGTTGGCCGTCAATGCGCGCGTCGCGGGCCCCCGCATCGGCAAGGACGTGCAGGCAGCCATCAAGGCGGTGAAATCGGGTGCAGGCGTGGTCAATTCGGATGGCACGCTGACCGCGGGGCCGGCCACGCTGCTGCCCGAGGAATACAGCTCCAAGCTGGTGGCCGCCGATCCCGAGTTCACCGCGGCGCTGCCCGACGGCGCCGGGCTGGTGGTGCTGGACGGCACCGTCACCCCGGAACTCGAAGCCGAGGGCTGGGCCAAGGACCGCATCCGCGAACTGCAGGATCTGCGCAAGTCCAGCGGCCTGGAGGTCTCGGATCGCATCCGGGTGGTCATCGAGGTGCCCGAGGACAAGCTGGACTGGGCGCGCACCCACGCCGATCTGATCGCCGGAGAGATCCTGGCGACGTCCTTCGAGTTCGGCGCGCACCCCGAGGCCGCCGAGATCGGCGACGGCGTGAGCGTCGCGATCGCCAAGGCCTGACCTCAGCCGTCGGTCACGCGCGCGCCGCGGCCCGCATAGCTCACCACGTCACCGGGGTGCAGCTGGCGGCCGCGGCGCGTCTCGACCTCGTCGTTGACCTGCACCAGCCCGTCGGCGATCACCGCCTTGGCATCGGCACCCGAATCGATCAGCCCTGCGGCCTGCAGGAACTGACCGAGCCGGATGACGCCGGTGATGGGGACCTCGGTGATGCTCACGCCGGTCAGGTTACTCAGTTCAGCCGGGGGTCGATCAGGTACTTGCTGCCCACGCCCTTGGCCATGTCCTCGAGGCTCTCGATCAGCTGATCCAGCGGTCGCACCTCGGTGATCAGGTCCTCACCGTTGAGTTGCCCGGTTTCGATCAGCCGCAGGGCGCGCTCGACGTACAGCGGTTCGTGGTGGAAGACGCCGGTGACGGTGTACTCGAAGTAGTGCATGTCGTTGGCGTTCAGCGAGAAGTGCGCGCCCACCGGCGGGCCGCCGAACATCACGGCCTTGCCGCCCGGGCGCAGGCACTTGGCGGTCTGCTCCCAGACCTGCGGCAGTCCGACGGCCTCGATGGCCACATCGGAGCCCTTGCCGTACGGGGTGAGCGC
This sequence comes from Mycolicibacterium tokaiense, assembly GCF_010725885.1. Classification (NCBI taxonomy): domain Bacteria; kingdom Bacillati; phylum Actinomycetota; class Actinomycetes; order Mycobacteriales; family Mycobacteriaceae; genus Mycobacterium; species Mycolicibacterium tokaiense. The sequence goes on from NZ_AP022600.1 coordinate 4,603,322, forward strand.
GCGCACCGCGGCGGCCACCTCGTCGACACCCGGATGCTCGGAGATGTCGATGATCTCCTTGGCGCCCATCTTCTTCGCGGCCTCGAGGCGGAAGGGGGACTGGTCCACAGCGATGACGTGCGCGCCGCGCAGGGTGGCCAGCCGGATGAACATCTGGCCGATGGGCCCGGCGCCGTTGACGGCCACCACGTCCCCGAGTTCGATTCCACTGACGTACATTCCGTGCACCACGGTGGCCAGCGGCTCCAGCGGGGCGACGGAGGCGAACGATGTGGTGTCGGCGATCTGGTAGGTGTTGCGCCGCACGATGGCCGCGGGGATCACCACCTCCTGGGCGAAGGCGCCGTTGAGGAACTCCAGGTTCTCGCACAGGCTCAGCCGCCCGGCCTTGCACGCCCAGCATCCGCCGCAGGGCGCGGTGTTGGCAGCCACCACCCGCATGCCGGGTTCAAAATCCGCCACCCCGGCACCCACGCGCGTCACCACACCGGCGAATTCGTGGCCGAAGGGGGCGGGGAAGCTCTTGAACAGCTTGTGGTGGCCGCGGCGGTAGGCCTTGAGGTCGGTGCCGCAGGTGGCGGCGGCGTGCACCTCGACGACGATCTCACCGGCACCGGGATCGCGGCTGGGGACGTCCTCGATCCGCAGGTCGCCGGGTCCGTAGAAGACGGCTGCGCGCATGGTTTCTCCCTGTTCAGGCGGCTCGTAAAGATAACATCAAAAATGTTCGATTTAACTTATTGTGCCATGCGCCCCGGTCCTCACCGAGGCGGGGCGACGGTGACGCTGCTGTGGTGCTGGCACAGCGCCTCCAGCGTGGCCTCCGGGATCGCGGAGTCCACCACCACATGGTCGAAGTCCGCCAGCGCGCACAGTTTGAACAGGGCGCGGCGCTCGAACTTGGTGTGGTCCACCAGCAGCACCCGCGTCTCGGCTGCCGCCATGAGGGCGCGCTTGACCGAAATGGTGTCCTGCCGTTGGTGATAACACGCAGCGCCGGTCACCGCCGAGGTGGACATGATCAGCACATCGGCGTGCAGCGCGGCGATGGCGTCCAGCGTCATCTGGCCCATGAAGGAATTGCACCAGGACCTGTACTCGCCGCCGATCAGCACCACCTCGACGTCTTCGGTGTCCACCAGGGCGTTGACGACGCTGAGGTTGTTACTGGCCACCGTCAGCGGGGCCTTGGCGCCCAGCAGGTCCAGCAGGGGCAGCACGGTGGTCGAGTCGTCCAGCATGATCGTGTCGCCCGGGTGGACGAATTCGGCCGCCGTCGCCGCCAGGGCCCGCTTCTCGGCGCGTTGCTGCCCGCGGCGGTAGGCGTCGTTGGATTCCACGGTGGAAGACGGCAGCGCCGTGGCGACCCCGCGCGCCTTGCGCAGGACGTTCTGGGCCTCGAGCCGGTCCAGATCGCGATGAATGGTCATGACGCTGACGTCGAACATCCGGGCCAGATCCTCGATGGCGACGGACCCCGCCGCCATCACCGCATCGGTGATCTCGCGGTGGCGCTCTTCCTGCCGCGCCGCCGCCTTGCCGTTCTGACCCGGACTGCTCACAGCCCGACTCTAGTTCTCGTTGGCCATGTCGCCGCTGGCGATGTTCTTGTCGATCACCTCGGGCAGCCGGTCCAGCAGGGCCTGCCGGTCGGTGACGACGTTGCCGAGCACCTCGTCGATGTTGGTCGAATCCACCGGCGGCATGGTGTAGATGAACTTGCGCGACATGTCCTCACCGTCGGCCACCCGTGTGGCGACGCCCAGGCCGCCGGCCAGTTCGACGGTGCCGTGCTGCAGTGAGGTGCCGATGAAGTCGCCACTCTTGACGGCGTTGAGACCGTCCTCGATGCCGTCGATGCCCACGATCGGGATGGCCAGCCCGGATTCCTTGATGGCCTGCAGCGCGCCCAGTCCCATGTCGTCGTTCTGGGCGACGATGCCGTCGATTTCGGGCCCGAACGCGGTGATCCAGTTGCGCATCTTGTTCACCGCGATGTCGCGGGTGTTGTCGCCGGTGTCCATGGCCAGCACGTTGATCCCCGGATTGGCGGCCAGCACCTCCTGATTGCCTGCGGTGCGGTCGATTTCGTACGACGAGCCCAGCTTGGTCTGCAGCACCACGATGTTGCCCTGACCGCCCAGGTGATCGACCATCTGCTGCATCTGCTGCCGGCCGGCAGCCACGTCGTCGGGCAGGACGGTGGCCGCCAGGCCGCTGCTGTCGGCCAGGGCGGCGTTGACGGCCAGCACCGGGACGCCCGCGTTGTTGGCCGAGGTGATCTGCGGGCCCAGCGAATCCGCCTGCACCGGAACGATGATGATGGCGTCGACGCCCTGGCTGATGTACTGGTCCACCTGGTCGGCCTGGGTGCTCACGTCGCCGCCGGCCGACTTCCACACCAGGTCGATGTCGTTGGCGTCGGCGTAGGTCTGCATGCCGCTCTGGCCCGCGGTGATGAACGAGCTCATGTCATAGACCGTGACGCCGATGGTCTTGCGGTCGCTGTCGGCACTGGTGTCGCCGGCGCCGCAGGCGGTCACCGCGCCCATGGTCAGCACCGCTGCTCCCGCCAGTACCGACAGCATCCGTGGCCGCACTCTCCGAAATGTCATCTCGCCCCTTCGTGCTGGAGTTCTTCACATTTTGATGTGAGAAATCACATGCTAGCCGTGATGTATATCAAGTCAAGGGCGGGATGTGGGTGGTGTCACGCCGGCCGGGGCTGACCGTAGGTGCCGAACTTCTCCACCACCCGGTCCAGCTCCGCGGGGCTGATCTCGCGGGGGCTGCCGACGGCGGCGGCCCGTAGCCAGACGTCGCAGAGCCACTCCAGCTGGCTCACCTTGTCGAAGGCGTGGCCCAGCGAGTGGGAGTAGGCGATGGTGCCGTGGTTGGCTAGGATCGTGGCACTGCGCCCGCGCAGCGCGGCGGCCATCGCGTCGGCCAATTCCGGTGTGCCGTACGTGCAGTAGGGCGCCACCCGAACCTGGCCACCGAACATGGCCAGCTGGTAGTGCACCAGCGGCACCTCGTCGCGCAGCAGCGACAGTGCCGTCGCCGCCGCCGAATGGGTGTGTACCACGGCGGCGGCGTCGGAGTCGGCGTAGCAGCGCAGGTGCATCGGCAGCTCACTGGTGGGCTTGAGGGAACCGGCCACCACGGTGCCGTCCAGGCGCACCACCGGGATGTCCTCCGGCGTCATGGTGGCGTAGTCGACCCCCGACGGCGTCACCGCGATCAGGTCGTCCACCCGCAGCGAGATGTTGCCGGAGGTGCCCACGACCAGGCCGTCGGAGGTCAGTCGCTGGGCGTACTGCACCACCTCGGCGCGGGCCGAGTCTAGGTTGGTGGGTGCGGAGGTCACGGTGGCGCCTTTCGTCGAGAGACAACGGGCCGCGGCACGCGGTCCCGCGCAAGCATCTAACACAATGCATGTTATAACTAACACTGTTGCATGGATCACTGTGTCACGAGGAGGACCTCGCCGATGGCCGAACGCGATCTGGTGCTCGCCGTCGACTGTTCGACCAGCGGTGCCAAGGCCGTGGTGTTCGGGCCGGACGGGCGCTCACTGAGTTCGGGCCGGGCCACGTTCACGATGGCCAAGACACCCGAAGGCAGGCACGAGCAGAACGCGCACGACTGGTGGCGCACCACCAGCGCCGTGATCGCCCAGGCCATGGCCGGGGTCGACCGCACCCGGGTGGCCGCCATGACGGTGACCCACCAGCGCGAGACGTTCGTCTGCGTCGACGCCGCGGGTGAACCGCTGCGCCCCGCGATCGTGTGGGCGGACAACCGGTCCGTCCCGCAGGTCGAGGAGTTCGGCTCCGACGAGACCCACCGCATCTCCGGCCGCGTCCCGGACATCACCCCGGCCATTTTCAAACTGGCCTGGCTCAACCAGCACGAGCCCGCCATGCTGCGCTCGGCCACCCGCGTCGCCGACGTGGCGGCCTACCTGCACTGGCGGCTGACCGGACGCTGGATCACCAGCGCCTCCAGCGGCGACTCGCTGGGACTGATGGACCTGGCGTCGCGGCAGTGGTCCCCGACACTCTGCGAGATTGCCGGTGTCGAGATCCACCAGCTGCCCGAGATCGCCACGCCCGGAACCGTCATCGGCGCGGTCGACGGCGCGGTCGCCGAGCAGCTGGGCCTGACTCCCGGCACGCCGGTGATCGCCGCGGCCGGCGACGGCCAGTGCGCCGCCCTGGGCACCGGCGTCTCCGACGCCGACACCATGTATCTCAACGTCGGCACCGCCCTGGTCGCCGGCTACGTCTCCCCGGAGTACCGCTGGTCCCGCAAGTACCGCACGGTGCTCGACGCCGCCGGACAGGGGTTCCTGCTGGAGGCCTTCACGCTCTCGGGCGCCTACCTCATCACCTGGTTCGTCGACACCTTCGCGCCCGCCCTGCTGGCTCAGGGCGCCGACCCGTCCTGCGCGGCCCGCGAACAGGACCTGGAAGCCGGTGCCGCGTCGGTGCCGCCGGGCAGCGACGGCCTGTTCACAGTCCCGTATTGGAACGGCTCGCAGACGCCGTACTGGGAGGGCAACGCCCGCGGCACCGTGCTCGGCTGGTCCGGCATCCACACCGGCGCGCACTTCTACCGCTCGATCCTGGAGGGGTCCGCCTTCGAGGTGCGGCTGCAGGTGGAGGGCGTGATCGCCGACACCGGCGTCCCCGTGCGCCGGTTCCTGGCCACCGGCGGCGGCTCCCGCAGCCCGCTGTGGTCGCAGATCATCGCCGACGTCACCGGAATCCAGGTCGACATCTGCGCCGAGACCGAGACCACGGCGCTGGGCGCGGCGATGATGGCCAGCTGCGCCGCGGGCATCCACCCCGACCTGCGCACCGCCGCGGCGGCCATGACCCGCACCGTGCAGTCCATCGCCCCGCAGCCCGCGGTGGCCCAGCAGTACGACGAGCTCTACAAGCGCTACCTCACGATCTACCCGGTGGTGCGGGAGATCTGTCAGCGCTGAAGCCTACGATGCCCTCGTGAGCGACAGGTGGGTCCTGCACCTGGACATGGACGCCTTCTTCGCCTCGGTCGAGCAGCTCACCCGGCCCACCCTGCGCGGTCGCCCGGTGCTGGTCGGCGGGCTCGGCGGGCGCGGCGTGGTGGCCGGCGCCAGTTACGAGGCGCGGGTGTTCGGAGCGCGCTCGGCGATGCCCATGCACCAGGCCCGCCGCCTGGTCGGTACCCACGCCGTCGTGCTGCCCCCACGCGGTGTCGTCTACGGCGTGGCCAGCCGACGGGTGTTCCAGACCATCCGCGCGGTGGTCCCGGTGCTCGAACAGCTGTCCTTCGACGAGGCGTTCGGCGAGCCGGCCGAGCTGGCCGGCGCCGACGCCGCTGCCGTCGACGCGTTCTGCGAGCAGCTGCGCGCGCGGGTACGCGAGGAGACCGGCCTGGTGGCCTCGGTGGGTGCGGGGTCGGGCAAGCAGATCGCCAAGATCGCCTCGGGGCTGGCCAAACCCGACGGCATCCGGGTGGTCCGTCGCACCGAGGAACGGCTGCTGCTCGACGGGCTCCCGGTGCGCAAGCTCTGGGGCATTGGCCCGGTGGCCGAGGACAAATTGCACCGCCTCGGCATCGAAACCGTGGGCCAGTTCGCCGCTTTGGCGGAATCCGAGGCCGCCAGCATCCTCGGCGCCACCGTCGGGCCCGCCCTGCACCGGCTGGCCCGCGGCATCGACGACCGCCCGGTCGCCGAGCGCGCCGAGGCCAAACAGATCAGCGCCGAATCGACCTTCGCCGCCGACCTGATCACCCTCGAACAGCTGCGGGAGGCCACCGGCCCCATCGCCGAACACGCCCACCGCCGGCTGCTGCGCGACGGCCGCGGCGCCCGCACCGTCACGGTCAAGCTCAAGAAGTCCGACATGAGCACGCTGACCCGCTCGGCCACGCTGCCGTACGCGACGGCCGAGGCGTCCACGCTGACCGCCACCGCCCGCAAGCTGCTGCTGGACCCCGTCGACATCGGCCCGGTCCGGCTGCTCGGAGTGGGATTCTCCGGCCTCTCCGACGTCCGGCAGGAATCCCTGTTCCCCGACCTCGACCAGGGCGAGCCGGCGGAGATCACCATGGGGGAGTCGCGGCTGCCGCTGCCCGGTCCCGCGATCGGCGCCCGGCGCATCGGCGATGACGTCCGCCACCCCGAGTTCGGGCACGGCTGGATCCAGGGCGCCGGCCATGGCGTCATGACGGTGCGCTTCGAGACCCGGGCCGGGGGTCCCGGCTTCGCCAGGACGTTCCCCGTCGACAGCGCCGACGTGCTGGGCGCCAATCCGGTGGACAGCCTGGACTGGCCGGACTACGTCGACGAGATCGAGGCCTCAGCCGAACCGGGAGATGATCTCGGCGGGCGGTGAGTCGGCCGCCAACGCGGCCATCAGCAACACCCTGGCCTGCGGTGGCCGCAGCCGCGACGCCACCAGCGCCCCGGCGTCGACCAGCGCGCGGCCGGGTCCGTACCCGGGGCTGACGTGCCCGCCGGGTACCCGGGTGGACACCACCACCGTGACACCGTCGGCGCACAGCCGAGCCACCCCGTCGATCACCGCGGGCCCGGCATTGCCCGACCCCAGCGCCTCGAGCACCAGCCCGCGCGCGCCCGCGGCCACGAACGCCTCCATCGCCGTCGCGTCGGCACCGGCGTACACCGTCACCACGTCCACCCGCGGCGCCCCGGCGGCGCGCAGCCGGCCCAGGTACAGGCGTTCCTTGGCGGCCACCTGTGCCACCTCACCCGCGGTCACCGTGCCCACCAGCCTCCCGGCGAACCCGGTCAGGTCGGTGGTGGCCACCTTCTGCAAGCCCAACGGCTGCAACACGTTTCCGGCAAAGCAGACAGCGACTCCCGGCACCGTCGCCGCGGCGGCCACCGCCAGCGCGTCACGCAGATTGCCCGGACCGTCCGCATCGGGGGCATCGGCACTGCGCTGAGCGCCGGTCAGAATCACCGGAGCCGGGCTGTCATGGGTGAGCTCCAGCCACAGCGCCGTCTCCTCCATGGTGTCGGTGCCGTGGGTGATCACCACCGCGTCGGCACCGCCGGCCACCGCGGCGCGCACCGCGTCGGCGATGACGTCCCATTCGGCCGGACCCAGCGCGGAGGAGTCGACCGACATCAGCTCCACGGTCTCGACATCCACACCGGCGGCGGCGACCAGGTCGGTCGCGCTGCGAGTGGGCCGTTTCACCCCGTCGGCGTCGGTGCTGGTGGCGATGGTGCCTCCGGTGCTGATCACGGATAGCCGCGGCATGCGCCGATCATGCCTGACGCGGGGCGGGCTCCGGCCTAGGGGATGATGGTCGGCGTGAGTGATGAGACACCCGACTCCCCGGAGCCGGCGGCCGAGCCTGCCGGACCGCAGGCCGCGGCTGCCACCGCACCGCCACCGCGCAAACGGTTGACGCTGCTGTTGTCGGTGGCGGCCGTGGTGTGGGTGCTGGACGTCATCACCAAGATCGCCGCCGTGCACTACCTGACCCCGGGCCAGCCGGTCTCGATCATCGGCGACACCGTCACCTGGACTCTGGTGCGCAACTCCGGGGCCGCGTTCTCGATGGCCACCGGCTACACCTGGGTGCTGACGCTGGTGGCCACCGGCGTGGTGGTCGGCATCATCTGGATGGGCCGTCGGCTGGTCTCGCCCTGGTGGGCGCTGGGACTGGGAATGATCCTCGGCGGCGCGCTGGGCAACCTGGTGGACCGGTTCTTCCGCTCGCCCGGGCCGCTGCGCGGCCACGTGGTGGACTTCCTGTCCATCGGCTGGTGGCCGGTGTTCAACGTGGCCGATCCGGCGGTCGTCGGCGGGGCCATCCTGCTGGTGGTGCTGTCGTTGTTCGGATTCGACTTCGACGCTCCTGCCCGCCGCAAGGCGGAACCCGATCCCGAGCCGCAGACATGACCGAACGCGCGATGCCGGTCCCCGAGGGTCTGGCGGGCCTGCGCGTCGACGCCGGGCTGGCACGGCTGCTGGGCCTGTCGCGGACCGTCGCCGCCGAGATCGCCGAGGGCGGCGGGGTGTCGCTCGATGGCGCCCCGGCGGGCAAGTCGGACAAGCTGAGCGCGGGAGCCTGGCTGGAGGTCCGGTTGCCCGAGGCGCCGCCCCCGGTGGAGAACGTGCCCGAGGAGATCGAGGGCATGGCCATCTTGTACTCCGATGACGACATCGTCGCCGTCGACAAACCCCCCGGGGTGGCCGCGCACGCCACCGTCGGCTGGCACGGCCCCACCGTGCTGGGCGGGCTGGCCGCCGCCGGCTTCCGGATCAGCACCTCGGGCATTCACGAGCGCCAGGGCATCGTGCACCGCCTCGACGTCGGCACCTCCGGGGTGATGGTCGTCGCGCTCTCCGAACGGGCCTACACGCTGCTGAAGCGGGCGTTCAAGGAACGCACCGTGGACAAGCGCTACCACGCGCTGGTGCAGGGCCATCCCGATCCGAGCAGCGGCACCATCGACGCACCCATCGGCCGCCACCGCGGGCACGACTGGAAATTCGCGGTCACCGAGGACGGCAGGCACAGCGTCACCCACTACGACACCGTCGAGGCGTTCCAGGCCGCCAGCCTGCTCGACGTGCACCTGGAGACGGGCCGCACCCACCAGATCCGGGTGCACTTCGCCGCGCTGCACCACCCCTGCGCCGGCGACCTGACCTACGGCGCCGATCCGACGCTCGCCAAACGCCTCGGGCTGCAGCGCCAATGGCTGCACGCCCGGTCGCTGGCCTTCGCGCACCCCGCCGACGGCCGCCGCATCGAGATCACCAGCCCCTATCCCGCTGACCTGCAGCACGCGCTCGACGTCCTGGCTGCGCACTAGTGCCTCGATCTGCCCCGTCCGCGGGACTGCTCTACGGGCTGGGCGCCTACGGCGCCTGGGGGTTGTTCCCGGCCTTCTTCCCGCTGCTGCAGCCCGCCGGGGCGTTCGAGATCCTGGCCCAACGCATCGCGTGGACGTGTGTGTTCATGGTCATCGTGCTGGCCGTGGTGCGCCGCCTCGGCGACCTGCGCCGGATCTCCGGCCGGACCTGGCTGCAGCTGCTGCTGGCCTCGGTGCTGATCTCGGTGAACTGGCTGACCTACATCTACGCCGTCAACAACGGCCATGTGGTCGACGCCGCGTTGGGCTATTTCATCAACCCCCTGGTCAGCGTGGCCGTCGGGGTGCTGCTGTTCAAGGAGCGACTGAACCGGGCGCAGATCTGCGCCCTGGTGATCGCCGTGGCGGCGGTGCTGACGCTGGGGGTGCAGTTCGGCGCGCCGCCGTGGATCGCGCTGGCCCTGGCGTTCTCGTTCGGGCTCTACGGCGCGGTGAAGAAGGTGGTGCCGACGGACCCGCGGGTCAGCGTCGGGGTGGAGGCGGCCATCGCCGCGCCGGTGGCCCTGGTCTACCTGGGGGTCATCGAGGCCACCGGCGCCGGCCACTTCGCCAACTCGGGCTCCACCCACATCGTGTTGACCATCGCCTCCGGGGTGCTGACTGCGGTGCCGCTGCTGCTCTTCGGCGCCGCGGCGCAGCGACTGCCGCTGGTCACCCTCGGCCTGCTGATGTACATCACCCCGGTCATGCAGATGACATGGGGCATCCTGGTGGGTCATGAACCGATGCCGCCGTTGCGCTGGGTGGGCTTCGCGCTGATCTGGCTGGCGCTGGCGGTGTTCAGCACCGATGCGATCCTGCGGGCGAGGCGGGCCCGGACGTCGGCGACCGGACGTGGTACACAACTCGTGTGATGGACCAGCGCACCCGCGCCGCGGCCGACCGCAGACGCAAGTTCACCATTGCCATCGTGGCCGCGGTGGTGGGCGTGGCCATCGTGGTGCCCATCGCGGGTTCGCTGCTGGTGCAGATGTTCAGCTCCGACGCGGCCTCCGAGCAGAGCAACCAGACGCCGACGTCCACGGCGCCGCCGGTGTACACCATCAAGCCGCTCTCGGTGCGTCCGGTGATCGCGGTGGAGGGCGTGCTGCCGGAGACCTGCCCGCCGCCGGGACCGTCGGATCCGGCCGTGGAGGTGCGCGTCTGTGACTTCACCCGCACGGCTCTCTACACGCTGGGGCCGCAGGGGGTGGCGCTGCAGTTGGTCCGGGTGGACTCGCTGCTGTCGCCGATCACGAACGGCTACATCGTCCAGGTCGCGATGAACAGCGAGTCGGCGTCGGCGTTCGCCGACTACACCAGGACCCAGGTCGGCAAGCAGATCGCGTTCGTGCGCGCGTCGACGGTGGTGTCCGCGCCGCAGATCTCCGAGGCGGTGGTCGGCGACCTGTTGCAGCTGTCCGGCAACCTCACCGAGCAGCAGTCCGACGAGATGGCGCGGCTGCTGCAAGACGAGACCTGACGCCACGCGCGACACGTCGTCCGACACGCCCGACGGTGTCGGTGCCCGGCCCTAGACTGGGCGGCCTATGGGTACCAATGACTCCTTCGTGCATCTGCACAACCACACCGAATACTCGATGCTCGACGGTGCCGCGAAGGTCAAACCCATGCTCGCCGAGGCGCAGCGCCTCGAGATGCCCGCCATCGGCATGACCGACCACGGAAACATGTTCGGCGCCAGCGAGTTCTACAACGCGGCCACCTCGGCGGGCATCAAGCCGATCATCGGTATCGAGGCCTACATCGCCCCGGCGTCGCGCTTCGACACCAAGCGCGTGCTCTGGGGGGATCCGAGCCAGAAGTCCGATGACGTCTCCGGCAGTGGTTCGTACACGCACATGACGATGGTCGCCGAGAACGCCACCGGTCTGCGCAACCTGTTCAAGCTGTCGTCGCTGGCCTCGTTCGAGGGCCAGCTGGGCAAGTGGTCGCGCATGGACGCCGAGATCATCGCCGAGCATGCCGAGGGCATCATCGCCACCACCGGCTGCCCGTCGGGGGAGGTGCAGACCCGGCTGCGCCTCGGTCATGTCGATGAGGCAATCGCCGCGGCGGCCAAGTGGCAGGAGATCTTCGGCAAGGAGAACTTCTTCCTGGAACTGATGGACCATGGCCTCGACATCGAGCGCCGGGTCCGCGAAGGGCTGCTGGAGGTCGGCAAGAAACTCGGCATCCGGCCGCTGGCCACCAACGACTGCCACTACGTCACCCGCGACGCCTCCCAGAACCACGAGGCGCTGCTGTGCATCCAGACCGGCAAGACCCTCTCGGATCCCAACCGGTTCAAGTTCGACGGCGACGGCTACTACCTGAAGTCGGCGGCCGAGATGCGGGCGCTGTGGGATGCCCAGGTGCCCGGCGCCTGTGATTCCACGCTGCTGATCGCCGAGCGGGTGCAGCCCTACACCGATGTGTGGGCGCCCAAGGACCGGATGCCGGTGTTCCCGGTGCCCGAAGGCCACGACCAGGGGTCCTGGCTCACCCACGAGGTGATGACCGGGTTGTCCCAGCGCCGCTTCCCGGGCCAGGAGGTACCCCAGGAGTACGTCGACCGGGCCAACTACGAGATCAAGGTCATCTGCGACAAGGGTTTCCCGGCCTACTTCCTGATCGTGGCGGACCTGATCAACTACGCCCGCTCGGTCGGCATCCGGGTGGGTCCGGGCCGAGGTTCGGCGGCGGGTTCGCTGGTGGCCTACGCCATGGGCATCACCAACATCGACCCCATCCCGCACGGTCTGCTGTTCGAGCGGTTCCTCAACCCGGAACGCCCGTCGGCTCCCGATATCGACATCGACTTCGACGACCGTCGCCGCGGTGAGATGCTGCGGTATGCCGCCAACAAGTGGGGCAGTGACAGGGTGGCCCAGGTCATCACCTTCGGCACCATCAAAACCAAAGCAGCGCTGAAGGATTCGGCGCGGGTGCATTACGGTCAGCCCGGCTTCGCGATCGCAGACCGCATCACCAAGGCGCTGCCGCCGCCCATCATGGCCAAGGACATCCCGGTGTCCGGCATCACCGATCCCAACCACGAGCGGTACAAGGAAGCCGCCGAGGTGCGCGCGCTGATCGACACCGATCCCGATGTGCGCACCATCTTCGAGACCGCCCGCGGGCTCGAGGGCCTGGTCCGCAACGCCGGTGTGCACGCCTGTGCGGTGATCATGAGCTCCGAGCCGCTGATCGACGCCATCCCGCTGTGGCGCCGGCCGCAGGACGGCGCTGTCATCACCGGCTGGGACTACCCGTCGTGTGAGGCCATCGGCCTGCTGAAGATGGACTTCCTGGGTCTGCGGAACCTGACGATCATCGGCGACGCGATCGAGAACATCAAAGCCAACCGCGGTGAAGACCTGGATCTGGAGTCGCTGGAACTCGACGACCCCAAGGCCTACGAACTGTTGGGCCGCGGCGACACGCTGGGGGTGTTCCAGCTCGACGGCAGCGCCATGCGGGATCTGCTGCGGCGCATGCAGCCCACCGAGTTCAATGACATCGTGGCGGTGCTGGCGCTGTACCGCCCCGGCCCCATGGGCATGAACGCCCACAACGACTACGCCGACCGCAAGAACGGCCGTCAGCCCATCAAGCCCATCCACCCCGAGCTGGAAGAACCGCTCAAGGAGATCCTGGCCGAGACCTACGGCCTGATCGTCTACCAAGAGCAGATCATGTTCATCGCCCAGAAGGTCGCCTCGTACTCGATGGGCAAGGCCGATGCGCTGCGCAAGGCCATGGGCAAGAAGAAGCTGGAGGTCCTCGAAGCCGAGTACAAGGGCTTCAAGGAGGGCATGACGAACAACGGGTTCTCCGAGGCCGCGGTGAAAGCGTTGTGGGACACCATCCTTCCGTTCGCCGGTTACGCGTTCAACAAGTCCCACGCCGCCGGCTACGGCCTGGTGTCCTACTGGACCGCCTACCTCAAGGCCAACTATCCGGGCGAGTACATGGCGGGCCTGCTCACCTCCGTCGGCGACGACAAGGACAAGGCCGCCATCTACCTCGCCGACTGCCGGCGCCTGGGCATCACGGTGCTGCCGCCGGATGTCAACGAGTCGGTGCAGAACTTCGCCTCCGTCGGTGACGACATCCGGTTCGGCCTCGGCGCCGTGCGCAACGTCGGAGCCAATGTGGTTGCCTCCCTGGTGAACACCCGCAAGGAGAAGGGCAACTTCACCGACTTCTCGGACTATTTGAACAAGATCGACATCGCCGCCTGCAACAAGAAGGTGACGGAATCACTGATCAAGGCCGGTGCGTTCGACTCCCTCAAGCACCCCCGGAAGGGGCTGTTCCTGGTGCACACCGACGCGGTTGATTCCGTGCTGGGCACCAAGAAGGCCGAGGCCATGGGGCAGTTCGATCTGTTCGGTGGGGGAGACGACGACGGCGGCACGGACGCGGTGTTCACTATCCGGGTGCCCGACGAGGAGTGGGAGGACAAGCACAAGCTCGCCCTCGAGCGCGAGATGCTGGGTCTCTACGTCTCGGGCCACCCCCTCAACGGCATCGCCCACCTGCTCGCCGCGCAGGTCGACACCCAGATCCCGGCGATTCTGGAGGGTGCCATCCCCAACGACACCCAGGTGCGCATCGGCGGCATCCTGGCGTCGGTGAACCGGCGGGTGAACAAGAACGGACTGCCGTGGGCGTCGGCGCAAATCGAGGATCTGGCCGGTGGGGTCGAGGTGCTGTTCTTCCCGCAGACCTATTCGGCGTTCGGGGCGGACATCGCCGACGACGCGGTGGTGCTCGTCGGCGCCAAGGTCGCCATCCGGGATGACCGGATCTCGTTGATCGCCAACGAGCTGGTGGTGCCGGACTTCTCGAGTGCCCAGGCGAACCGGCCGATCGCGGTCAGTCTGCCCACCCGCCAGTGCACCATCGACAAGGTCACGGCGCTCAAGCAGGTGCTGTCGCGACATCCGGGCACCTCGCAGGTGCATCTACGGTTGATCAGCGGCGAGCGGATCACCACGCTGGAATTGGATCAGTCGCTGCGGGTCACGCCGTCGTCGGCGCTGATGGGCGACCTCAAGGCGCTGCTCGGACCGGGCTGCCTGGGCGGCTGACACTCCACCCGCCTGGGCGTAGCTTGTCCCGCGGGGAATGCGGCGCGAGTGGCTGTCGATCGACGCGTGCTCCTGCGGGAGTCATCCCCGCGTGGGTCGCCGGTGTCCGGGACCCGTCAGTCAGCGAGTGCGGTGGGCGTGTCCCGCGGTCAGCCACACCAGGGTGGCTGCGGCCGCGCCGCCGAGGACTGCGGGTGAGGCGGTGGCAGTGACCACGAACACGGCGGTGAAGACCACCAGTCCGAGCACGAGCGCCCACACCTTGTAGGCAGGCCAGGGGACACCGGCCACCATGATCTCGCCCACCCCGAGCTCCGGGGTGGGGCCTGCTGCGTCCCGGAAGTGCTCGGCGGTGGTCATCTGTTCACGATAGCTCGCAGACAAAGTTTCGGCTACCCGAAACCCCGGATCGGGGTCAGCCTTTTTCTGGCCGTGACACCCGCGTGGCACCATTGATCGGTGTCTGCTGAACTGAGCCAGGATCCCCGTACGGTTTCGCCGCTGTCCGCGGCGGACATCGACGCGGCGGCTCAGCGTATTGCCGGCGTGGTGAGCGCCAGCCCACTGCAGTTCAGCGACCGGCTGTCGCAGCTCACGGGCGCGCTGGTGTACCTCAAACGCGAGGACCTGCAGTCGGTGCGGTCCTACAAGCTGCGCGGCGCCTACAACCTGCTGATGCAGCTGACGCCGGAAGAGATCGCGGCCGGGGTGGTGTGCTCCTCGGCCGGCAATCACGCGCAGGGTTTTGCGCTGGCGTGCCGGTCCATGGGCATCCACGGCCGGGTGTACGTGCCGGCCAAGACGCCCAAGCAGAAGCGTGACCGCATCCGCTACCACGGCGGCGACTTCATCGAGCTGATCGTCGGTGGAGCCACCTACGACCTGGCAGCCGAAGCCGCCCGCGACGACGTGGCCCGTACCGGAGCCACCCTGGTCCCGCCGTACGACGATCCGCGCACCATGGCCGGCCAGGGCACCATCGCCGTGGAGATCCTCGACCAGCTCGACGGCGAGCCCGATCTGGTGATCGTGCCCGTCGGTGGCGGGGGCTGCATCAGTGGCATCACCACCTACCTGGCCGACCGGACCAGCCGCACCGCGGTGCTGGGTGTCGAACCCGCGGGGGCGGCGTCCATGGTGGCGGCCATGGCGGCCGGTGAACCCGTCACCCTCGACCATGCCGACCAGTTCGTCGACGGAGCCGCCGTCAACCGGGCCGGGGCCAACCCTTTCGCCGCACTGTCGGCCGTCGGCGACATGGTGTCGCTGACCACGGTCGACGAGGGCGCAGTGTGCACCGCCATGCTAGACCTCTACCAGAACGAGGGCATCATCGCCGAACCGGCGGGAGCGCTGTCGGTGGCGGGGCTGTTGGAGGCGGACGTGACGCCGGGCTCGGTGGTGGTGTGCCTGATCTCCGGCGGCAACAACGACGTGTCCCGCTACGGCGAGGTGCTGGAACGGTCCCTGGTGCATCTGGGACTCAAGCACTACTTCCTGGTGGACTTCCCGCAGGAGCCGGGGGCGCTGCGCCGCTTCCTGGACGAGGTGCTTGGACCCCACGACGACGTGACACTCTTCGAGTACATCAAGCGCAACAACCGCGAGACCGGAGAGGCGCTGGTGGGCGTCGAGCTGGGTTCGGCGGCGGGTCTGGAGGGCTTGCTGGAGCGGATGGAGGCCTCGGAATGCCACGTCGAGGCACTGGAGCCGGGCTCGCCGGCCTACCGCTACCTGACCTGAGCCACAACACAACGCGTTGGTAGCTTAGCCAAACCTAACCTGATCTGGTTGACTGTCCGCTGACAGGCAGCTGTCCACAGCTGCTCCATAGCTCAGTCGGGGGTTCGGTCCATGCGCGTCGTCTTCTTCGGTTTCCAGACCTGGGGAGTCCGGACACTGCACGCTCTGCTCGATCTGAACCACGACGTTCCGCTGGTGGTCACCCATCCGTCCAGCGCGCAGACCTACAAGGCCATCTGGTCGGACTCAGTGGAGGAGCTCGCCGGCGACCGCGGTATCCCGGTGCACCTCACCGACCGCATCGACGGCGAGACCGTCGATCTGGTGAAGCGAGCCGAGCCGGACGTCATCGTGGTCAACAGCTGGTACACCTGGATGCCCGCCGAGCTCTACGACCTCCCCCCGCACGGCACCCTGAACTTCCACGACTCGCTGCTGCCCAAGTTCACCGGCTTCTCCCCGGTGCTGTGGGCACTGATCAGCGGTGAGAGCGAATTCGGGCTGACGGTGCACCGGATGGACGAGGGCCTGGACACCGGCGACATCCTGGTGCAGCGCGCGTTGCCCATCGGCCCGTGCGACACCGGCACCGATCTGGTGCTGCGGGGCATGGAGCTGATCCCGGGGGTTCTCGACGAGGCGTTGACGGCGCTGGCCGGCGGCAGCCCGGCCTGGCAACCGCAGGACAAGGCGCAGCGGACCTACTTCCACAAGCGCTCCGATGTGGACAGCCGGCTCGACCTGTCCTGGCCGGCAACCGATCTCGAACGGTTCGTCCGGGCCCTGTCGGCGCCGTACCCCCGCGCCTACACCCACTACCGGGGCCGACGCATCGAGATCCTGGAGGCCAGGGTGTCGCAGGCGCGCTACGGCGGCACCGCAGGCCGGGTGATCGTGCAAGAAGGCGGTGGCGCTGTGGTGTGCGGACCGCAGCCCTTTCGCGGCACCAACGCGGGTCTGGTCATCACCCGGGTGCGCACCGCCGACGGTACCGAACACGAGGGCGCGGAGTTCTTCCTGCCCGGCGGCTACCTCACCGAAGCGCCCTGAGGCAGAAGTGCCCGAGATGCTGCTGCGGGACCGGCCCGCCCCTGCCTTCGTCGAGGCCATCAGCCGCCGCCTGCTCGGTGCGCTGCCCGTGCCGGCACTGCGCCACTTCAAGCACTGGCAGATGATCGGCACGTTCGGCGACTTCCAGAACCCGACCACGTTCAACGAAAAGGTGAACTGGCGGATCCTCTACGACCGCCGCGACCGTATCGCCGCCGCCTGCGACAAGCTGCGGATGAAACAGATGGCCCGGGCCGCGTACCCGGGTACCGATCTTCTGATACCCGAAACATTCTGGGCGGGAACAGATCTGCGTGACGCACCGGCTCTGGCGACGCTGCCGCCGTGTGTGCTGAAACCCAACCACAGCAGCGGTCAGGTGATCCTGGACCCGCAGCAGCACGACTTGACCGAGCTGACCCGCCGCACCGCCGAGTGGTGGACCCGCACCCCGGTCGAACTGGGGGAGTGGGGCTACACCCAGGCCCAGCCGCTGCTGCTGCTCGAACAGCGCATCCCCGCCCCGGACGCAGCCGGGTTACCCGACTACAAGTTCTACGTCTTCGACGGCCGGGTCGAGCTGATCCAGGTCAACCGGGGCCGGTTCGGCGCGCAGACCGCCACCTTCCTCGACGCCCGGTGGAACCGGTTGCCGGTCAAGTGGCGGATCATGGACGTCGCCGACGAGCCACAGCCGCCCGAGTTGGACGCCATGCTCGACCTGGCGTCCGCACTCGGGGCGGACTGGGACTTCGTCCGCGTCGACCTCTACGCCGTCGACGGTGCCGTCTGGTTCGGCGAATACACCCCGTATCCCGGCGGCGGCCTGCTGCGTTACGACCCGATCGACTTCGATCGCGAACAGGGGCTGTGTTGGAAGCTGCCGGACCTCGCCGGCTGACCTCCGCCGGTCAGTTCAGCGCCGCAGCACCGCGAACGAATGTGCTTGCAGCACCGTGCTGTCCGCGCCGATCTCCGGGTCGCCCCAGGCCAGCAGCACTTCACCGGTGACCGGCACCGCCACCGCGTTCTCACCGAGGTTGCAGGCGATGTCCAGCCCACCGCGGCGCAGCACGATCCAGCGCGCGTCCTCGTCGAACTCGACAGCCAGATGGTCCAGCCAGAAATCGGCCAGGTCGGGTTCGCGTTTGCGCAGCGCGATCAGATCCCGGTAGAGCTCGAACATGGCGGCGTGCTCACCCGAGCCGACTTCCGCCCACTCCAGTTTGGACCGTTCGAAGGTGGCCACGTCCTGCGGATCCGGGATGTCGTCGGCATCCCAGCCGTGCGAGGCGAATTCGGCCTTGCGGCCCTTGCGGGTGGCCTCGGCCAGCTCCGGCTCCGGATGGGAGGAGAAGAATTGGAACGGCGTGGACGCCGCCCACTCCTCGCCCATGAACAACATGGCGGTGAACGGCGTCAACAGGGCCAGCGCCGCACTCACCGCGAGCTGTCCGCCGTCCAGGTACGCCGACGGACGGTCGCCGATGGCCCGGTTGCCGATCTGGTCGTGGGTGCACGTGTAGGCCAACAGGCGGTAACCCGGAATCTTGCTGGTATCCAACGGTTTACCGTGACGCCGATGCCTGAACGACGAGTACGTCCCGGCGTGGAAGTAGCCGTGCTGCAGCGTGTCGGCCAGCGTCTTCATCGAGCCGAAGTCGTGGTAGTAACCCTGCCGTTCCCCGGACACCGCGGTGTGCAGGGCATGGTGGATGTCGTCGTCCCACTGGGCCGTCATGCCCAGCCCGCCGTCGGCGCGCGGCGTGATGAACCGCGGGTCGTTGCGGTCGGTCTCGGCGATCAGTGACAGTGCGCGGCCCACTTGCGCTGACAGCGCGTCGGTTTCGGTCGACATCTCCTCGAGGATGTGGATGGCGGTGGTGTCCACCAGCGCGTGTACGGCATCCAGGCGTAGGCCGTCGGCGTGGAAATCCCGCATCCAGCGCAGTGCGCAGCCGATGATGAGGTTGCGCACCTCATCGGAGTCGGCGTCGGCGATGTTGATGCCCTCGCCCCACGGGTTGCTCGCCGACGACAGGTACGGACCGTACCTCGGCAGGTAGTTGCCCGACGGGCCGAGGTGATTGAACACCGCATCGATCAGTACGCCCAGACCTCGGGTGTGGCAGGCGTCGATGAACCGCACCAGACCGTCGGGGCCGCCGTAGGGCTCGTGGACCGCCCACCACAGCACCCCGTCATAACCCCAGCCGTAGGTGCCGCTGAAGGCGTTCACCGGCATCAGTTCCACGAAGTCGACGCCCAGGGCCATCAGGTGATCCAGCTTGTCGATCGCGGCGTCGAACGTACCCTCGGCGGTGAACGTGCCGATGTGCAGTTCGTAGATCACCGCTCCCTCGATAGAGCGACCCGACCAGGCCTCATCGGTCCACGTCGCGGCCGCCGGATCCCACAGCTGAGACCGCGCGTGCACGCCGTCGGGTTGCCGAGGGGAGCGCGGATCCGGCAGCACCGTGGGGTCGTCGTCGAGCAGGAAGCCGTACCGCACGTCCGGGGCCACGTCCAGCGTGGTGCGCCACCAGCCGTCATCATGGCGGGTCATCGCGTGCACGGTGCCGTTGACGTCGAGGCGGACCAGGTCGGGTGTGGGTGCCCACACCGCGAATTCGTGCTCAGACAACGGTTCTCTCCAAGAGGGTGACGGGAAGCTCGGCGAACAGGGTGTCGGCGGGCACGGTGCCGCTGTGCACCGCTCCGGAGATGCGGTCGGTCCAGGTGCCCGGGGGCAGGGTCAGCGCGGTGTCGCCCCACCCGGTCTCCTCCAGGTGCACCGTCCACCGGCTGGCGGCCACCACCACGTCCTCGCCGCGCAGGTAGGCCACCAGGTTCGCGTGTGCCGAACCGGCGGCCAGCAGCGCGCGGTACTGCGACGACAGGAAGGTCTCCGGCCGGTCGCGACGCAGCCGCAGTGCCGCCGCGGTGACGCGCATCTTGGGGTGTGTCGACTCGGCCAGGGCGGCGCGGCGGGCGTCGTAGTCCACCGGCCGACGGTTGTCAGGGTCCACGAGGCTGTCATCCCAGAGTTCGGTGCCCTGGTAGACGTCCGGGATTCCCGGTCCGGTGAGCTGAAACAGCTTCTGGCCCAACGCATCACTGCGACCGTGCGGGTCCAGCCGGGCCACCAGTGCGGTGAGTTCGGTCGCGACCGGGCCGTCGAAGATCGTGTCCAGCCAGGTGTGCAGGGCGTTCTCGACATCCTCGGAAGGGTCGTTCCAGGTGGTGTGCACGGCCGCTTCGCGGCTGGCCTTCACGGCGTAGTCGTGCACCCGCCGGCGAAGTTCACCGGTGATGGCTCCGTCGGCAGGCCACACCCCGAAGAGGTTCTGCCACAGGAACAGTCCGGCCTGCGCGTCGTGAGACGGTGCCATCGTCTCCCAGGTGCGCACCAGCTCGGTCCATAACCCCGGCACCTGGGAGAGCACGCCGATCCGCGCGCGCACGTCCTCCCCGCGTTTGGTGTCGTGGGTGGTCAGCGTCGTCATCGCCGTCGGCCACAGCTGCGCCCTGGTGGCGGCACTGTTGTGGAACTCCGCGGCGCTGACCCCGAACCGGTCCAGCTCACTGCCCACCTCGTTGACCGAGACCAGCGTCGGATCCCGGTAGAACAGGGAGTCCTCCACGGCCTTGGCGGTGGTGGCACCACACAGCTGCTGCAGCCGGGTGGCGGGCTCGACATCCTGCAGGGCGACGGCCAGCACCTCCAGCGCCTCACTCAGATCCGGTCGCGCAGCGGCACTCTCGGCGAATGCGGTCGATCCCATCGCCGAGAGGCTGGGGTAGTCGTAGCGGTAGACGTGGATGTGTGTCAACACCTCGGCGATGGCGTCGGGCAGCAGAGGGTGATCCACGCCGGTGGCGGCTTCCACCGTCCGGCACAACCGGTTCAGTTCGCTGGTCAGGGTGTGTTCCACCACGTTGACCTTGGACTCCGCCACCAATTCGGCGGTGCGCCCGGAACTGAGGTGTCCCTCGCCGGTGGCGGTGCTGTCCACCAGGGCGTCCAGCGTCGCCCTGCCCGCGGGGTCGACGAACAACCCGCCGATCTCGCGCAGCGCGTCGTACCCGGTGGTGCCGGCCACCGGCAGGCTGAGGTCCAAGGCCTCATCGGGGGCCAGGATCTTCTCGATGACGATCCAGGCCTCGGGGCCCACGAGCTCACGCAGCCAGGTCAGATAGCCGGCCGGGTCGGCGAGGCCGTCGGGATGGTCGATGCGCAGCCCGTCCACCAGGCCGTCGTCGAACCAACGTTTCACCTCGGCGTGGGAGGCGTCGAAGACCTCCCGGTCCTCCTGGCGCAGCCCGGCCAGTGAGGTGATGGAGAAGAACCGGCGGTATCCGCAGACGTTGTTGCGCCAACCGATCAGCCGGTAGTGCTGGCGGTCGTGGACCTGCGTCCCGGTACCGTCGCCGGTGCCCGGGGCCAGCGGCCAGGTGCGGTCACCGAGTCGCAGCACGTCGCCGTCGACCTCCAGATCGTCGACGTCGGAGTCGTCACCCAGAACCGGCAGGACGATGCGGTGGTTCTGATCGAGGTCCCAGTCGATGTCGAAGAACTTCGCGTAGGGGGAGTCGCGGCCCAGCCGCAGCACATCCCACCACCACGGGTTCTGGGAGGGGTCGTCGACGCCGACGTGGTTGGGCACGATGTCCACCACCACGCCGAGGCCACGCGACTGGGCGGCGGCCGCGAGTGCCGAAAGCCCTTCGGCGCCACCGAGTTCGGCGGAGACCGTGGTGGGGTCGGTGACGTCGTAGCCGTGGGTGGAACCGGCGGCCGCGGTCAGGATGGGGGACAGGTACAGGTGGCTGACCCCGAGGGAGTCCAGGTAGTCCACCAGCGCCTCGGCGTCCGGGAAGCGAAAAGCGTCGCCGCGCAATTGCAGTCGGTAGGTCGACAGCACAGGTCGTGTCATGGGGTTTCAGTCCGTCTTACGTAGGATCAACACAGAGCGGGGGTGTACCGAGACCGGGCGGCCGGCTTCGACCACCAGATCGCTGTCGCCGCGGGGATGGGCGGTGTCCAGGATGGCGGTCCACTCGTCGGCATAAGTGCCGTCGGGGGTGGTGAATTCCACCGGGACGTCATGGGCGTTGAAGCACAACAGGAACGAGTCGTCGAGCACCTGCTCGCCGCGGGCGTTCGGCGCCGGGATGGCGTCGCCGTTGAGGAACACCGCCACGCACTTGCCGAAATCCGAGCCCCAGTCCTCGGGAGTCATCTCCAATCCCGCAGTGGTGAGCCAGGCGATGTCCCGCACCTGCTCGCCGGTGCGGATGGGCTTGCCCTCGAAGAACCGGCGGCGTCGAAACGCCGGGTGCGCCTTGCGGAATGCGGTGACCTTGCGGGTGAACGCCAGCAGGTCGGGGTTGGTGGCGCACATCGTCCAGTCCATCCAGGACAGAGGAGAGTCCTGGCAGTAGGCATTGTTGTTGCCGTGTTGGGTGCGGCCGATCTCGTCCCCGTGGCTGATCATCGGGGTGCCCTGGCTGACCATCAGGGTGACCCACATGTTGCGCATCTGGCGGGCGCGCAACTCGAGGATCTCGGGATCGTCGGTGGGGCCCTCGACACCGCAGTTCCACGACCGGTTGTGGCTCTCGCCGTCGCGGTTGTCCTCCCCGTTGGCCAGGTTGTGCTTCTCGTTGTAGGAGACCAGGTCGTTGAGGGTGAAACCGTCGTGCGCGGTGACGAAGTTGATGGACGCACTCGGTCGTCGGCCGGTGGCCGCGTACAGGTCGGAGGAACCGGTGAGGCGGGAGGCGAACTCCCCCAGGGTCGCGGGCTCGCCGCGCCAGAAGTCGCGCACGGTGTCGCGATACTTGCCGTTCCACTCGGTCCACAACCCGGGGAAGTTGCCCACCTGGTAGCCGCCCTCACCGACGTCCCAGGGTTCGGCGATCAGCTTCACCTGGCTGATCACCGGGTCCTGCTGGACCAGGTCGAAGAACGCCGAAAGCCGGTCCACATCGTAGAACTCACGAGCCAGGGTCGAGGCCAGGTCGAACCGGAAACCATCCACATGCATCTCCAGTACCCAATATCGCAGCGAATCCATGATCAGCTGCAAAGTGTGGGGATGTCGGGCATTGAGGCTGTTTCCGGTGCCGGTGAAATCCTTGTAGTAGCGCAGGTCACCGTCGAGCAGCCGGTAGTAGGCCGCATTGTCGATGCCCCGGAAGTTGATGGTGGGACCCAGGTGGTTGCCCTCGGCGGTGTGGTTGTAGACCACGTCGAGGATCACCTCGATCCCCGCCTCGTGGAAGGCTCGGACCATCGCCTTGAACTCGGCCACTGCGCCGCCGGCGTACCGGCTGGCGGCGTACTGGAAATGCGGGGCGAAGAAGCCGACGGTGTTGTAGCCCCAGTAGTTGTGCAGGCCGAGGTCCAGCAGTCGGTGATCGTGCATGAACTGGTGCACCGGCATCAGTTCGATCGCGGTGACGTTGAGTGACTTGAGGTGCTCGATGATCACCGGATGTCCCAGGCCTGCATAGGTTCCGCGGAGTTCCTCGGGCACCCCGGGGTGATTCTGCGTCATACCCTTGACGTGGGCTTCGTAGATGATCGTCTCGTGGTAGGGCGTGCACGGGGCACGGTCGGACTGCCAGTTGAAGAACGGGTTGATCACCACGCTGGTCATGGTGTGGCCCAGGGAGTCCACCTGGGGTGGCACGCCTCCGGAGGCCAGATCGTCGGCCTGCAGGTCGTAGGAGTACAGCGCCTGGGTGAAGTCGAAGTCGCCGTGGAAGGCCTTGCCGTAGGGATCCAGTAGCAGCTTGCTGGGATCACACCGGTGGCCGGCGCTCGGGTTCCAGGGTCCGTACACGCGGAAGCCGTAGCGCTGGCCCGGGCTGATGGTGGGCAGGTATGCGTGCCAGACGTAGCCGTCCACCTCGTCGAGGTTGATGCGCGTCTCGGTGCCGTTCTTGGCGATCAGGCACAACTCGACCTTGGTGGCCACCTCGGAGAACACCGAGAAGTTGGTGCCGGCGCCGTCGTAGGTGGCGCCCAGCGGGTACGGGCTTCCCGGCCACACCGTGGTGACGGTGGGTGCGGGCGTCAAGGGGGCACTGGCGGGGGGTCCGGGTGGCTCGCTCGACGACATCACAGCACCCTATCGGTCCAGGTGCCGCCCTGCCGCCGAGACGTTCACCACCACCCGGTGGCGGGTCCCATCTGCCGGCCCAGTTCATCGGTCAGCGTGCGCATGTAGGTGGCGGTCAGGTGATGAGAGTCGTGATACAGCAGCACATTTCCCTCGACGGCGCGGCAGGTGTCCCGGCGGCACACGGCATCGCTGAGGTCCAGCGGCTTGAGGTTGGGGAACTGTTTGATGAAGTCGAGGGTGGGATTGTGGTCGGACAGGGCCTGGGAGCGTTTCATGCCGCACGAGATGGCGTCGCCGCCGCTGGCCAGGCAGTCCGCCGGCAGAAAGGGCTTGCCGTCGGAGTCCAGGATCCACGGGGTGTCGCGCATGGCCAGCACCGGAATGTCATTGTCTGCCAACGATTGCCAGATCCCGATGTAGGTGGCCGGCATGACGTCGCCGTCCTTGATGTTCCACGGCCGCGTCGAGGTGGTGAACACGAAGTCCGGCCGGTCGGCGATCAGCTTGCTCATCGCCCGCTCGTTCCAGGTGTGGCAGTTCGGGTACTCCCGGTTGCTGCCCATCACCAGCGGGAGCTCTTCGGTGGTCAGCGGGCAGCCCATCTTCAGATAGGTCACCACCTTGAAGCCGTGCTGCTTGCCCAGCAGGTCCAGCGCGGTGATCCAGTGCTCGGCGTGCGAGCCGCCGGCCAGGGCGACGGTCCGGGTGGCCTGCTGGTCACCGTAGGTGCAGTTGATGACGCGGATGTTGCTGAAGTCGCTGATGCAGCCGTCGATGGTGGACTGCGGCAGGTCGTCCTTGGCCTCCAGCACCGTGGGCCGCATCGGCAGGTCCGGTACCCGGGTGCCGTGCAGCAGGGCGTCGGCGCCGGGGTAGTCGCGCAGCGCCAGCCCGGCCAGTTCCTCGCCGTTGTTGCGCTGGACGGTCATGTGCTCGCGCCAGGTGAACGACGTCGCGGTCAGCGCGACGCCGAGCAGGATCACGAACGTGCCCGGGGCCATCGTGGGCCGGCGCAGCCGCGTGCGCAGGGTGGGCTTCACGGCCCCGGCCGCGGGCGCCCGGTAGCGCAGGGGCTCCTCGACGAAGCGCATGGTCAGGTACGCCAGCAGGCCGGAGATCAGCAGGATCACCGCGCCCTCGACGAAGTTGGCGTGCTCGTGGCCGGTGAACACCAGCCAGAAGATCAGCAGCGGCCAGTGCCACAGATACAGCGAGTAGGCCATCGAGCCCAGCGTCACGAACGGTTTCCAGGCGAGCATCCGGCTGGGCAGCGGCAGCTTCTGCCCGGGCTGGCGGTTGGCCGCGGCCAGGATCATCAACACTGCAGCACCCACCGGCACCAGCGCCCACGGCCCGGGGAATTCCTGCACCCCGTCGATCAGCCAGCCGCAGCACAGGATGGCCACCAGGCCCACGGTCGCAGCGAGCAGGCGCAGCCACCCGGGCCAGCGGATGCGGCCCACCAGCGCCCCTGCCGCGGCACCGAGCAGCAGCTCCCATGCCCGGGCGAAGCTGTTGTAGTAGGCGGTGGTCTGGTCGGTGTTGTGGGCGATGATCGCGTACACGAACGAGGCGACGGTCAGCGCCGCCAGCAGCACGATGAACAGCGTCCGCAGGTGTTTGCCCAGCGGTCGGCGCAGCAACGCGGTCAGCCCCACGACCAGCAGCAGGAACGCCAGGTAGAACTGGCCCTGCACCGACATCGACCAGATGTGCTGCAGCGGGCTCACCGCCTCGCCGGCCCGCAGGTAGTCCGACGCGGTGTTGGCCAGCTCCCAGTTCTGGTAGTAGCCCAGGCTGGCCAGACTCTGGTCGGCGAAGGTCTCCCAGCGGGTCTCCGGCTGCACCAGCACCGTCAGTACCGCCGACGCGGCGAGCACCACCACCAGCGCGGGGAGCAGGCGGCGCACCAGGCGGCTGATCTCGCGGACCGGGTTGGGGGTGGCGCCGGGAGACAGGGCATTGCGCAGCAAGCGGCCGCCGAAGAAGAAGCCGGACAGCACGAGAAAGACGTCGACACCGCCGGAGACCCGGCCGAACCAGACGTGGAAGACAGCCACCAGCGCGATGGCCACACCGCGCAGTCCATCGAGATCGTGTCGGTAGAAACCCGATTTCCTGGTCCCCATCGCGGCCGGGGTAACAGGTTCCGGAGTGGTAGCCGGCTCCGGCCTGGTCGGGGTCAAGAACATCATGATCGCCTGACAATGTACCCAACCGCGCTGCAAGGCTCCTGGTGAGCAAAGCGGGCTACGCTCTGTGTCCGTGCCGAATGAGTCGCGCTTGACGCCCGCCGAGATCAGCGCCATCGACACCGCGCACGTCTGGCATCCCTACAGCACGATCGGTGCGCCGGGCAGCCGGCCCGCGACGGTGGTGCGCAGCGCCAAGGGCGCCTGGTTGACGGTGGTGCGCGACGGCGCGGAGATCCAGGTGCTCGACGGGATGGCGTCGTGGTGGACGGCGGTCCACGGGCACGGTCATCCGGTGCTGGACGAGGCGGTGATCCGCCAGGTGGGCACCATGAGTCACGTCATGTTCGGCGGCTTGACCCACGAACCGGCGGCGCGCCTGGCGCAGCTGTTGGTGCAGATCACCCCGGCCGGGCTGGAGACGGTGTTCTTCAGCGACTCCGGATCGGTGTCGGTGGAAGTGGCCGTCAAGATGGCGGTGCAGTACCAGCGCAGCCGGGGCCGGGCCGCCAAGACGCGGTTGATGACGTGGCGCGGCGGGTACCACGGCGACACCTTCACCCCCATGAGCGTGTGCGACCCCGACGGCGGCATGCACACCCTGTGGACCGACATCCTGACCCACCAGGTGTTCGCGCCACCGGTCCCCAGCGAGTACGACCCGGCCTACAGCGCGGCGTTTGACCTGCAGCTGGCCGAACACGCCGGCCAGGTGGCCGCCGTCATCGTCGAACCGGTGGTCCAGGGGGCCGGCGGGATGCGGTTCCACGACCCGCGGTACCTGCGGGATCTGCGGCAGATCTGCGACCGGCGCGACGTGCTGCTGATCTTCGACGAGATCGCCACCGGGTTCGGCCGCACCGGGGAACTGTTCGCCGCCGACCACGCCGGCGTCAGCCCCGACATCATGTGTGTCGGCAAGGCGCTCACCGGCGGCTACGTCACCCTGGCGGCCACGCTGTGTACCGCGGAGATCGCGCACGTCATCAGCACTTCCGACGCCGGGGCCCTGATGCACGGTCCCACTTTCATGGCCAACCCGCTGGCGTGTGCAGTGTCGGTGGCCAGCGTGGAGCTGCTGCTCGGGCAGGACTGGCGCACCCGGGTGGCCGAGATCGAGTCGGGCCTGCGGTCCGGGCTGGCGCCCGCCGCCGCGGTGCCGGGGGTGGCGGACGTGCGGGTGTGCGGCGCCATCGGGGTGATCGAGATGGCGGCCCCGGTCGACCTGGCCGTCGCCACCGAGGTGGCCCTGGACCATGGTGTGTGGCTGCGCCCCTTCCGCAATCTGGTGTACGCCATGCCACCCTTCGTCTGCACGCCCGCCGACATCGAGCAACTCACCACCGCGATGGTGGCGGTGGCGCGTGCGTTAACCTGAACGCTGTTCAAGTCCGACCCGGGAGGCCGCCGTGTTCACCACCGACGTCGCACCGCTGGCATGGCTCGCCGACACCGAACAGCAGCGCCGCGCCGCGGGACTGCGCCGGTCCCTGCGCCCGCGGGGCGCCGCGCCCGTCGATCTGGACCTGGCCTCCAACGACTACCTGGGGCTCTCGCAGCATCCCGAGGTCATCGAGGCCGGCATCGCCGCCTTGCGCACCTGGGGCGCCGGATCCACGGGCTCGCGGCTGGTCACCGGGGACACCGAGCTGCACCAGGAGTTCGAGCGGACGCTCGCCGAGTTTGTCGGCGCACCTGCTGCGCTGGTGTTCTCCTCGGGATACACCGCCAACCTCGGCGCGGTGGTGGCGCTGTCGGGTCCCGGTTCCCTGATCGTCTCCGACGCGTACTCGCACGCCTCGCTGGTGGACGCCTGCCGGCTGTCGCGGGCCCGGGTCCACGTCGCCGCACACCGCGACGTCGACGCCGTCGCCACCGTGCTGGCCGCGCGCACCGAGGACCGGGCGCTGGTCATCACCGACTCGGTGTTCAGCGCCGACGGTGCGTTGGCGCCGTTGCAGCAGCTGCACGACGTGTGCCGACGCCACGGCGCGGTGCTGTTGGTCGACGAGGCCCACGGCCTCGGGGTCCGCGGAGACGGCGGTCGCGGCCTGCTGCAGGAGGCCGGCCTGGCCGACGCCCCGGACGTCGTCATGACGACGACGCTGTCCAAAGCACTGGGCAGCCAGGGCGGCGCGGTACTGGGCTCGGTGGCGGTGCGTGACCACCTGATCGACGCCGCCCGGACCTTCATCTTCGACACCGGGCTGGCACCCGCCGCCGTCGGTTCGGCGCTGGCCGCGCTACGCCTGTTGGCCGCCGAACCGCAGCGGGCGGACGCGGTGCTGCGCCACGCCCGGGTGCTGGCGCAGATGTGCGGTGTCACCGGGGAACCGCAGTCGGCCGTGGTGTCGGTGATCCTCGGTGAGGCGGATGTCGCGGTGGCTGCCGCGCAGGCCTGCCTGGACCGCGGTGTCCGGGTCGGATGCTTCCGGCCGCCGACGGTGCCTGCCGGGACGTCGCGGCTGCGCCTGACGGCCAGGGCGTCGCTGACCCCCGACGAGCTGGCGCTGGCGCAGGCCGTGCTCACCGAGGTGTTGGCATGTCGGTAGTGGTGATCACCGGTACGGGCACCGGTGTCGGCAAGACCGTGGCCACCGCCGCGCTGGCCTGCCACGCCCGGTTCACGAATCTGCCGGTGGCGGTGTGCAAACCGGTGCAGACCGGCACCGACCCGGCAGACGGCGGCGCCGGTGATGACGACCTCGCCGAGATCGGCCGGCTCGCCCAGGTCACCGCACTGCGCGGCGTCGCCCGCTACCCGCAGCCGTTGGCGCCCGCGGCGGCGGCCGAGCTGGCCGGGCTGCCGTTGCCCACCGCCGACGAGCTGGTCACCGCCATCCGGGACCTCGACGCCCCGGGGCAGTTGACCCTGGTCGAGGGGGCCGGGGGACTGCTGGTCCAGCTCGCCGCGGACGGGGTGACCCTGCGCGAGCTGGCCGCCGAGCTGACCGCCCCCGTCGTCGTGGTGGTCTCCGCGGAGCTCGGCACCTTGAACCACACCGCGCTCACGCTGGAGGCGCTGGCGCACCGGGGGCTGGACTGCGCCGGGCTGGTGATCGGCTCCTGGCCGGCGGCGCCCGGGTCCGCGGAGATCTCCAACCGCGGTGCGCTCGCCGAGCTGGCGCCGGTGCGGGCCGCCCTGCCCGCGGGCGCGGGGTCGCTGTCAGCCCAGGATTTCACCACGCTGTGTTCGGCGGCGTTCGACACCGCCTGGGTGGCCGGGCTGATCTGATGACACCGTGGCGCATTCCATCGAATTGACCTTCGACGATCAGACCGACGCCGCGCTGCGGGCGGTCTGGGACGCCCTCGACGCCGCCGGGGTGCCGAGCCAGAACCGGGTCCAGTCGGACACCAACCGCCCGCACGTCACCGTGACGGTGGCCGGGCATCTCGACGCCGGCGTCGACGCCGGGCTGGCCACCCTCGGCGACCGGTTCCCGCTGCCGTGCACCGTCGGGGCGCCGCTGCTGTTCGGCCACGGCCGATTCGTGCTGGCGCAGTTGATCGTGGCGTCCGCGCCGCTGCTGGACCTGCACCGCGACATCCACACGCTCTGCGCGCCCTACCGGGACGTCAGCGTCCCGCACACCGAGCCGGGGCAGTGGACCCCGCACGCGACGCTGGGCCGGCGGTTGTCCGCCGAGCAGATCGGCGTGGCCCTGGCGTGTGTGCCCGGTGACCTGTCGGCCGCCTTCGTGGGGTTGCGCCGCTGGGACGGCGACGCCAAGGTCGAACACCGGCTGATCTAACTGGTGGCGCGGACCGCCATCCCGTCGATCAGCAGCGCGAGGCCGAAGCCGAAGGTGTCCGGGCGGTCGAACGCCGGCCCGCCGGTCGGCAGCGCCCCGGCCGAGTCCAACTGGAGACGGGACTGCTCGTCGACGGTGAAGCCCAGCGTGTAGTAGATGATCGTGCGCGCCGCCAGCTCGGCTTCGGCCTCCGGCATGCCGGCATCGCGGGCGGCGGCCGTCAGCAGCCCCACCACCAGCGGCATGGCCGCGGACTGGCCGGAGGCGAAGCTGGCCGATACCAACTCGGCGCCGTCGGTGTGGGAGAGCAGGGCGTCGCGCAGCCGGGTGCACACCGTGGCGATGCGCTCACGCCAGCCCAGCCCGTCGACGCAGCGGCAGGCCGGGCGCAGCAGCTCATCGGCCACCGCGCCCAGCAGTTCCTGCTTGTTGGCGAAATGCCAGTACAGGGCGCCGGCGGTGACGTCGAGCTCGCGCGCCAGTCGGCGCATCGTCAGGTCGGCGATCCCGAAGTTGTCCAGGATCCGGGTGGCTGTGGCGATCACGTCGCGTTTGTGCAGCTGCACACCGCTAGCCTAACCTGAACACCGTTCAAGTGGCAGACAGGGATGGAGCCCAGCCGTGACACAAGCCGCACTCGACATCCTCACCGAGGCCCGCCAGCAGGTGCTCGACAGAGGTCAAGGCCTCGACCGGGACCAGGTGCTGCAGGTGCTGCAGCTGCCCGACGACCAGCTCGAGGAGCTGCTGGCGCTCGCCCATGACGTCCGGATGCGCTGGTGCGGCCCCGAGGTCGAGGTCGAGGGGATCATCAGCCTCAAGACCGGCGGCTGCCCGGAGGACTGTCACTTCTGCTCGCAGTCCGGGCTGTTCGCCTCGCCGGTGCGCAGTGCCTGGCTGGACATCCCCAGCCTGGTGGAGGCGGCCAAGCAGACCGCCAAATCCGGTGCCACCGAGTTCTGCATCGTGGCCGCGGTGCGCGGCCCCGACGAGCGGCTGCTGACCCAGGTGGCCGCGGGCATCGAAGCCATCCGCAACGAGGTCGACATCCAGATCGCCTGCTCCTTGGGCATGCTGACCCAGGAACAGGTGGACCGCCTCAAGGACATGGGCGTACATCGCTACAACCACAACCTGGAGACCGCGCAGTCGTTCTTTCCGAACGTTGTCACCACCCACTCGTGGGAAGAGCGCTGGAGCACCCTGGAGATGGTGCGCGAGGCCGGTATGGAGGTCTGCTGCGGCGGCATCCTGGGCATGGGTGAGACGCTGGAGCAGCGCGCCGAGTTCGCCGCCAACCTGGCCGAGCTGAACCCCCACGAGGTCCCGCTGAACTTCCTGAATCCCCGTCCGGGCACCCCGTTCGGTGATCTGGAGGTGCTGCCGGCCAACGAGGCACTCAAGGCGGTCGCCGCCTTCCGGCTGGCGCTGCCCCGCACGATGCTGCGCTTTGCCGGTGGCCGCGAGATCACCCTCGGCGACCTGGGCGCCAAGCAGGGCATCCTCGGCGGCATCAACGCCGTGATCGTCGGCAACTACCTGACCACGCTGGGCCGCCCGGCCGAGGCCGACCTGGAATTGCTCGAAGACCTGCAGATGCCCATCAAGGCTCTCAACGCGAGCCTCTGACTCGATCTGTACAAAGGCAAGGTGATGGTTTACTCGACTGCCTCGCCGGAGCCGGTGGCCGCCGGCGCCTACAACGTCTACACCGGTGTCGCCACCGAGGACGCTGCCGGTGCCGCCGTGCCCACCGCCGCGCAGCTGGGCCTGGAGCCGCCGCGGTTCTGCGCGGCCTGCGGGCGCCGGATGATCGTGCAGGTGCGCCCGGACGGGTGGCGGGCGGCCTGCTCGCGGCACGGCCAGGTGGACTCCCGGGATCTGGACACCCGCCGGTGACGGCCGACGCGCCGCGCACCGGGCGGGGTCGCGCCGCACTGACGGTGGTGGCGGGAATGACCGTCGTCGGGGCCGTGGTGGGCGCGCTGTGGGCCTGGTGGGCGCCGCCGGTCCACGGAGTCTTCGCTCTGACCCGCGCCGGCCAACGCGTGCAGAGCTATCTCGGCGAGGAAGCCGACCACTTCTTCGTCGCGGCGTTCCTGATGCTGGGGATGCTGTGGGTGGTGGCGGTGGTGGCACCCGTGTTGGTCTGGCAGTGGCGGGCGCATCGCGGACCGCTGCTGGCCGCAGCACTGTCGCTGGGTGCGGTGCTGTCGTCGGCGGCGGCGTGCGCCGTGGGAGCGCTGCTGATGTCGTCGCGTCACCCGGCCGTCTCACTGGACACCGCGCCGATCAGTCCCGAGGCGCGGGTGTACTACTACACCGAGGCGCCGTCGGTGTTTTTCGGTTCCTCACCCCTGCAGGCGGCGGCGACACTGTTGTTGCCTGCCGCCACGGCCGCGCTGGTGTACGCGCTGTTCGCGGTGGCCACTGCCCGTGACGATCTGGGGGCCTACCCGCCGGTGGAGCCGGTGTATCTGCCGTATCCGCTGCCGGCGCAGCAGGCGCCCACCTCAGCGGTCGAAACGGGAGAGCGGTAGCCGCTCGAGCTGGCGGCCGGTGATCACCTTGGTGGCGATCACACCGAGGCGCAGCATCCCGCGGTAGGTGGACGGGTTCAGCAGCGTCGGCCACTTGGTGCGGGCCAGGTGCTCGCCCAGCGGCCGGTCGGCGAAGCGGTCGCGCAGCCAGCGCAGGGTCATCGGTGCCGACATCGGGTGCAGCAGCATGTGCTCGCTGAACATGTCGCGGTGATAGGTGACTTCACACCCGCCGGCGGTGTAGACCTCGGCGAGGGTGTCGATGTCGTCGACCGACACGATGCGGTCGTGCACCGCCTGCACGATCAGCACCGGCACCCGGGGCGCTGCGGTGCCCAGCTTGATGTCGGCAAACACCTGCTGGACCTCGGGGCCGGCCAGGATCTCTTCCAGCGGCAGATCCACCAGGTTGTCCATGTCCTTCCGGACGAGCCGCAGGATGGCGCTCATCGTGGTCTGGGTCTCCAGCTTGCGCAGCATCGCCTTGCCCTCGTCGGTGGCGTGCTGCTGGATCAGCCGGTCCAGGTCGGGGTAGATGTGGGTCAGGGCGGCGACCACCATGGCGGGCAGGCCGGAGTAGATGCTGCCGTTGAGCCGGCGGAACGCGTGGCCTAGATCGCCCACCGGCGAACCCAGGACGGCGCCGACGATGTTGAGTTCCGGGGCGTAGTCGGCGGCCACCTCGGCAGCCCAGGCGGTGGCCA
Organism: Mycolicibacterium tokaiense; assembly: GCF_010725885.1. Taxonomy (NCBI): domain Bacteria; kingdom Bacillati; phylum Actinomycetota; class Actinomycetes; order Mycobacteriales; family Mycobacteriaceae; genus Mycobacterium; species Mycolicibacterium tokaiense. Next base: position 4,636,428 of record NZ_AP022600.1, read on the forward strand.
GTCCGCCGCCGGAGTACCCCCACAGCCCCAGCGGGGACGTCTCCGACAGACCCAGGCGGTCCAGGCTGGTGGCGGCCCGCAGCCCGTCGAGAATGTGGTAGCCCGGTTCCACCGGTGCGCCCCACAACCCGCGCAGACCCTCGTGATCGGGGACGGACACCGCCCAGCCCTCGGCCAGGGCGGCGGCGATCAGCAGCAGCTCCAACTGTGCCAGCGAACCCGCGGCACGGGCGCCGCGGCGCAGGGCGTAGGACGGGAAGCACCGGTCGGACACGGCGTCGATGGCGCACTGGTAGGAGACCACCGGGCACGGTGTCTGTGCGGTGCGCTCGGTGGGCACCAGCAGGGTGGTGACGGTGGCCTCTGGCTCGCCGTGCAGGTCGGTGGTGCGGTAGAGCAGTTGCGTGGCGGTGAACTGCTGGGGGATCAAGCCCAGGAAGGCCAGCTCGACGTCGCGGGAGCGCAGCACGGTGCCGGGCTCGGCGTGCTCGAAGCCGGCGGGCGGCAGGTAGAAGGGATCGTCCTGGGGAAGCTGCGGGCGGGGGAGCAGCGGCCTACGGCCACGTGGCAGCTCCTCGTGCGGTGCGGCGCCGATCCACGCGGCACCCATGGTGTCGGTGGCGGTCGCTGTGGCGGCGTTGCCCACGTCCATGCCTGTCCTCCTCGCAGCCGAAGCAGCCATTCTCTCTCAGAGAACCCTTAGGAAACCACTCGGGTCAGCTTGGCGGACGGAAAGCGGCAAACTCGTCAGTGACACGCAGCCGGGATTCGGTGAATTTGTAGAAGGCGGCCGGCCTGCCCCCGCTGCGGCCCGACTGCGCGGTGGTGCCGGTCCGGGTGATCACGCCGCGCCGGGCCAGCACCCGCTGCAGGTTGGTGGCATCCACCTGGTAGTCCAGGGCCGCACTGTAGATGTCGCGCAACGTCGAGAGCGCGAATTCTCTTGGCGCCAGCGCAAATCCGATGTTGGTGTAGGAGAGCTTGGCGGCCAGCCGGCTGCGCGCGTGCGCCACCATGGGGCCGTGGTCGAACGCCATCGGTGGCAACTGATGCACCGGGTGCCAGCGGGTGTCGGCGGGCAGTTCCGGGGTGGCGGGCGAGGGCACCAGGCCCAGGAATGTGGTGGCGATGGTGCGGGTGTCGCCCGGTACCCGCTGCGGATCGGAGAAGACGGCCAGCTGCTCCAGGTGAGCGATCTCACGCAGGTCCACCTTCTCGGCCAGTTGACGGCGCACCGAACGGATCATGTCTTCGTCGTGCTCCAGCCGGCCGCCGGGCAGTGCCCAGGCCCCGCGCTCGGGGTCCAGGGCCCGTTCCCAGAGGAGCACGCTGAGCTGCGGGTTCCTCGATTCGAGGTGGCGGACCTGGAAGACGACGGCGAGCACTTCATGGGCAGTGCTACGATGTGGCATGTTTTCGATCATAAGTCGAAAACCTCGATGGCGAAAGGAGCGGTCATGACAGTCCTCGATCGCATGGACGCATTGACGGCCCAGATCACCAACGGCCCGGACGGCTACTCCGGTGTCATCGGCGACGAGGCGTGGGCGCAGCAGATCCGCCGGCTGGTCGAGATGCGCGGCGCCACGCTGCTGGCGCACAACTACCAGCTGCCCGCCATCCAGGACGTCGCCGACCACGTGGGCGACTCGCTGGCCCTGTCGCGCATCGCGGCCGAGGCGCCGGAGGACACCATCGTCTTCGCCGGTGTGCACTTCATGGCCGAGACCGCCAAGATCCTCTCGCCCGAGAAAACCGTCCTGATCCCTGATCAGCGGGCCGGCTGCTCGCTGGCGGACTCCATCACCGCCGACCAGCTCCAGGAATGGAAAGCCGAACACCCCGACGCCGTGGTGGTGTCCTACGTCAACACCACCGCCGCGGTGAAGGCACTCACCGACATCTGCTGCACGTCGTCCAACGCCGTCGAGGTGGTGGCCTCGATTCCCGAGGACCGTGAGGTGCTGTTCTGCCCGGACCAGTTCCTGGGCGCGCACGTGCGACGCGAGACCGGGCGCCAGAACCTGCACATCTGGGCCGGCGAGTGCCACGTGCACGCCGGAATCAACGGCGACGAACTGGCCGAGCAGGCCCGCACCCACCCCGACGCCGAACTGTTCGTCCACCCTGAATGTGGTTGCGCCACTTCGGCGTTGTACCTGGCCGGCGAAGGCTCGTTCCCGGCCGAGCGGGTCAAGATCCTGTCCACCGGCGGCATGCTCGATGCCGCCCGCGACAGCAGCGCCCGCCAGGTGCTGGTGGCCACCGAGGTCGGGATGCTGCACCAGTTACGCAGGGCCGCACCGGACATCGACTTCCAGGCGGTCAACGATCGGGCGTCGTGCCGGTACATGAAGATGATCACCCCCGCGGCGCTGCTGCGCTGCCTGGTGGAGGAGGCCGACGAAGTGCACGTCGACGCCGAGACCGCCCGGCTGGCCCGGCGCAGCGTCACGCGGATGATCGAAATCGGACAGCCCGGCGGCGGGGAATGAACCGACCCCTCGCCGCCTGCGGCGGCAGCCGATTCTGGCAGCTGCGCACCGACGTCGTGGTCATCGGCACCGGCGTCGCCGGTCTGACCGCGGCCCTGGCCGCCCACCGGCAGGGGCGCCGGGTCCTGGTGCTGAGCAAGACGGCCGACACCTCGACCGCCTACGCCCAGGGCGGTATCGCCGTGGTGATGCCCAGGACCGACGATTCCGTGGATGCCCATGTCGGCGACACGCTGGCCGCCGGCGGCGGACTGTGTGATCCCGACGCGGTGCGCTCCATCGTCGCCGACGGTCACCGCGCCGTTCGCACCCTGGTGGCCGACGGGGCCCGTTTCGACGAAAAGCGAGGCGGCAGTTGGGCACTGGGGCGCGAAGGTGGGCACACCCGGCGCCGCATCGTGCATGCAGGCGGCGACGCCACCGGGGCCGAGGTCCAGCGCGCCCTCACCACCGCCGCCGCCCAGCTGGACATCCGGACTGAGCACGTTGCCGTGGCCCTGCTGCGCGACGATGACGCGATCACCGGGGTCTCGGTGCTCAGCCCGCAGGGGCCGGGCATCATCCACGCCCCCGCGGTGATCCTGGCCAGCGGTGGACTCGGGCAGCTGTACACCGCCACCACCAACCCCGAGGGTGCCACCGGTGACGGCATCGCCCTGGCGCTGTGGGCCGGCCTGCCGGTCGCCGACCTGGAGTTCATCCAGTTCCACCCCACGATGCTGTATTCGGCGAACGGGGGCCGACGCCGGCCGCTGATCACCGAGGCGCTGCGCGGTGAGGGAGCCGTCCTGGTCGACGCGCGCGGTGAGCCCGTCATGGCCGGTGTGCACCCGATGGGAGATCTCGCGCCGCGCGACGTGGTGGCCGCCGCCATCGATGCCCGCCTGCGGGATACCGGTGCGGAGTGTGTGTATCTCGATGCGCGGCACGTGGACCGGATCGCTCAGCGATTCCCGACCGTCACCGCCGCCTGCCACACTGCCGGCATCGACCCCACCCGCCGGCCCATTCCCGTGGTGCCCGGCGCGCACTACTCCTGCGGTGGGGTGGTCACCGACGTATTCGGGCGGACCGAGCTGGCGGGGCTGTATGCCGCAGGCGAGGTGGCCCGCACCGGGATGCACGGCGCCAACCGGCTGGCCTCCAACAGCCTGCTCGAAGGCCTGGTCGTCGGTGGCCGGGCCGGTGTGACCGCCGCCGATTTCGCCGCCGGGTCGCCGGCCCGCACCGCGCAGATCTCCGACGACGCGGTTGTCCCCACCTTGAAGCGGCCGGCGCTGCAGCAGGCCATGACCCGGTGGGCCTCGGTGGTGCGCGACGCCGACGGATTGCGAGCGCTGCGCAACACGGTCGAGTCCGCCGCGTCCGCTCGGGCCCGTACCCGCGGGCAGTTCGAGGATGGCGCGCTCACCACCACCGCGGCGGCGCTGGCCGCAGCGGCGACCGCGCGCACCGAGAGCCGCGGTGCGCACCACCGCGGCGATCACCCGGACGCCGACGATGCGCTGGAACACAGCGCGACGGTGCGACTGGTCGACGGCCGGGCCCTTGTCGAGACGGTGGTGGTGTGCTGATGAGACTCACTGACACCGAGTTCGTCGAAGCCCGGGCAGCCATCGCCCGCGCGCTCGACGAAGACCTCCGCTACGGGCCCGACATCACCACGTTGGCAACGGTTTCCGCAGACGCCACCACCACGGCGGCGGTGGTGACCCGCCAGCACGGCGTGGTCGCGGGCATCGACATCGCCCTGCTGGTGCTCGACGAGGTTCTCGGACCCGACGGGTACCGGGTGCTGGGCCGTGCCGACGACGGCGACACCCTGCTGCCCGGCGACGCGCTGTTGACCCTGGAGTCGAAGACCCGGGGGCTGCTGACCGCCGAGCGCACCATGCTGAACCTGGTGTGCCACTTGTCCGGCATCGCGACCGCCACCGCGGAATGGGTGGCCGCGGTCGAGGGCACCCACACCCGCATCCGCGACACCCGCAAGACCATGCCCGGCATGCGGGCATTGCAGAAGTACGCGGTGCGCGTCGGTGGGGGAGTCAACCACCGGATGGGCCTCGGTGATGCGGCACTGATCAAGGACAACCACGTGGCGGCCGCCGGATCGGTGGTGGCTGCACTGCGGGCGGTCCGCGAGGCGGCTCCGGACCTGCCCTGTGAGGTCGAGGTGGATTCCCTGCAGCAGCTCGACGAGGTGCTCGCTGAGGACATCGAGCTGATCCTGCTGGACAACTTCGCGGTGTGGGAGACCCAGATTGCGGTGCAGCGCCGCGACTCCCGCGCTCCCAAGGTGCAGCTGGAGTCCTCCGGCGGCCTGTCGGTGGACTCTGCGGCGGCCTATGCCGGCACGGGCGTGGACTACCTGGCGGTCGGTGCCCTCACCCATTCGGTGCGGGTGCTCGACGTCGGTCTGGACTTCTGACGGGCTCGACCTTGGTCGTCGAGTCCTTGGCTCGTGCACCGCGGCTCGTGCACCGGTCGTGACGCGTCAGCGCTGTGCTGGGCGCAGAACGTCGAGACGGCCCGCGAGGGGTGTCGTCGGGTCACTGCGAGATGCACACGCTGCGGCGTCGTTGTCACCAACGCCAAATCGGTATCCCTGTCTGGTCGGCACACAGTCTGGACTTCATCCACAACTGGCTATTTTTGCTGGCAGGCGCGGTGCGACGATGATAAAATCGAATGTATGTTCGAAGGATGCGATCCCGGAGCGCTGCTCACCGAGGTGGAATCTTCCCGCCTTGATGAGTCCGCGGTGTGGGCGCATCGGATGGCCGCCATCGCTGCGTTGTTGGCTCAGCGGATGAACGAGGGCTACGACCAACAAGCCCTGTTGCCCGACGGCGACCCCGGTTTCGGGTTGATCTCCGGGTTCGTGCGCACCGCCGCCGAAGTCGGGCCCGCGCTGGGGGTGCCGCCGGCGGTGGCCATGACGATCGTGGGCTATGCCGATGCCCTTGATGAGCGGTTGCCGCAGATCTACGGCCTGCTGGCCTCCGGGCGGTTGGACTGGGAATCGACAAGAACCATCATCAATCGCACCGCCAACGTCACCGAGGACGCCATCAAAGACCTGGACCGGAACCTCGCCGCGAAGATCGCGACCTGGGAGTGCTGGTCCCGTACCCGGCTGCAGGGTGCGGTGGATCGGGCGATCTTGCATGTGGATCCCGAGGGTGCGAAAGAACGCCGCGTCGCCGCCGACACCGAACGCCGAGTCAGCGCGAAGGCGCTGCCCAATGGGATGGGTGAGATCCGGCTCTACGCCGGCGCTCCGGTGATCGCCAAAGTGGATGCCCGGCTGGATCAGATGGCCAAGGCGGTGTGCGCCCAGGATCCGCGAACGTTGGTGCAGCGCCGCGTGGATGCGGCGGAGGCCATCGCCGACGGCAGCTTTGTGTTGGCGTGCGCGTGTGGGCGTGAGGACTGCCCCGCCCCCAGACCCGAACCCAACACCACGCCGGCGGCGGCGGCGCAGTACGTCATCAACGTGATCGCCCCGGCCGCCACCGTCACCGGCGACAGCGACGAACCTGGCTTCCTGCAGGGCTACGGCGTCATCGACGCCGACCAAGTCCGAGAACTCGTTGACCAGCCGGGCACCGTGTGCCGCGATGTGCGCAATCCTGACACCAACCCCACCGCGGCGACCGAAACTCGCGACGGCACCTCGGTGCTGCTGCGCCACAGCTGGTCGGCGGCGATGGACCGCTGGGTGCGGGTGCGGGGGTTGACGTGTTCGTTCCCGTTCTGCAACCAGCCCGCCTGGAACGCGGACCTCGATCACAGCATCCCGTTCAACCATCAACATCCACTCAGCGGTGGCTGGACCGCCGGGTTCAACCTGGATCCGAAATGCCGCACCCATCACCGGATCAAGACGTTCCTCACCGGCGAGGGCGGCTGGACGACCAGACAACTCACCGGCGGCACCATCGAGTGGACCTCACCCACGGGGCGCACGTACCGGTGCACCCCGGATGGGGCGGAGTTGTTCGACGACCTCGCCGAGGCGTGTCGCCCGAAACCGTGGACCCGACCGCGGGACCCCCAGGTTGAGAAAGCCACCCGGATCGCTGCCGCCCGCGCCGGGTTGGCCGCCAAACAGGCCGCCAACCAGCAGACCCGGTGGATCAACCAGGGGCGGGCGCATGAGATCAAGCAGCGGGGGCGGCGCAACGACGTCCGCTTCAAGCGACTGGTCCTCAGTGGCAGGCGCCGCACCGCCAGCTGGTGTCCCTGGATCAACGACCCCTGGGAAGACGAATCCATTACCGCCGACTGGCGACCACCGCCCCCGCCGCCACCGCGCGACGACGATGACGAACCACCCTTCTGAGCCGGACCTGGCTCAGGCAGTCGCCGCACGCCGCACGAACGCCAGCACCACGGCCGCCGTCGCGAACAGGCCGGAGAACGTCCGGTTGACGGCGCGTTGCTGGCGGGGGGTGGACAGCCAGCCCAGCAACCGGGACGCCAGGCCCGCGTAACCGCCCATCACCACCAGGTCCACCGCCACCATGGTGAACCCGATCGCCAGGTACTGCGCCAGCAGCGGTGCTGCAGGGTCGACGAACTGCGGGACCACCGCCAACAGGAACACCAGGCCCTTGGGGTTGGTCAGATTGACCAGCGCGCCGCGGGTGATCAGGGCCGTCGCGCCGGCGGCGCCAGCAGGCGACATCTGCGTCCGCAGATCCGCCCCGGCCAGCCGCCACTGCCGCACCGCCAGATAAACCAGATAGGCCACCCCCAGCCACTTGATGACCGTGAAGGCCAGCGCCGAGCTCGCCAGCGCAGCGCCCAACCCCACTGCGACCAGCGCCAACTGCACCATCAGCCCGATCTGCAGGCCCAGAATCGTCCAGTAGGTGCGGCGCACACCGAGGGTCAGCCCGGTGGCCATCGACAGGATCGCACCGGCGCCCGGCGACACACTGATGAGGATCGAGGCGCCCACGAAGGCAAGCCAGACTTCCCACTCCATGGCGGGAGTCTGGCAGTGGCGAACACCGCAGTTCAATCAATTTTCATTCAGGTGCCCCGATCAGGGACAATCGACGGTGATGGCCAGTTTTGAGATGTCCCGGATCGACCTGCGCAACCGCGCCCTGTCTGCGGCGCAGTTGCGCGCCGCCCTGCCCCGCGGCGGTGTCGATGTCGACGCGGTGGTGCCCACGGTGCGCCCCATCGTCGACGCGGTCGCAGCGCGCGGCGCCGAGGCGGCCCTGGAGTTCGGGGAGAAGTTCGACGGGGTCCGCCCGCAAGCCGTCCGCGTGCCGGCCGCGGCCCTGCAGCAGGCCCTCGACGAACTCGACGCCGACATCCGCTCCGCTCTGCTGGTCGCGATCGAGCGCACCCGCATCGTCCACGCTGATCAGCGCCGCACCGACACCACCACCGAACTGGCGCCCGGCGCCACCGTCACCGAACGCTGGGTGCCCGTCGAGCGGGTGGGCCTCTACGTGCCCGGCGGCAACGCGGTCTACCCGTCCAGCGTCATCATGAACGTCGTCCCGGCCCAGACCGCGGGCGTCGATTCGCTGGTGATCGCCAGCCCGCCGCAGGCCCAGTTCGGTGGCCTGCCGCACCCGACCATCCTGGCCGCCGCCGCGCTGCTCGGCGTTGACGAGGTCTGGGCGGTCGGTGGTGCACAGTCGGTCGCTCTGATGGCCTACGGCGGCACCGACACCGATGGGGCCGAGCTGGCACCGGTGGACATGATCACCGGCCCGGGCAACATCTACGTGACCGCCGCCAAGCGCATCTGCCGCTCGCAGGTGGGCATCGATGCCGAGGCCGGCCCCACCGAGATCGCCATCCTGGCCGACGATTCCGCCGATCCCGTCCACGTCGCGGCTGACCTGATCAGCCAGGCCGAGCACGACGAGATGGCCGCCAGCGTGCTGGTGACCCCCAGCAGTGACCTGGGGGTGGCCGTGGACGCCGAGCTGGCCCGCCAGTTGCAGACCACCGTGCACCGCGACCGCGTGCTGACGGCGCTGCTGGGCAAGCAGTCGGCCATCGTGCTGGTGGACGACATCGATGCCGGTGTGCGCGTGGTCAACTCCTATGCCGCCGAACACCTGGAGATCCAGACCGCCGACTCGCACCAGGTGGCGGGCCGGATTCGTTCGGCGGGAGCCATTTTCGTCGGGGCGTGGTCGCCGGTGTCGCTGGGCGACTACTGCGCCGGGTCCAATCACGTGCTGCCCACCGCCGGGTGCGCCCGCCACTCCAGCGGCCTGTCGGTGCAGACCTTCCTGCGCGGCATCCACGTCGTCGACTACTCCGAGGCGGCGCTCAAAGACGTTTCCGGACACGTGATCACCCTGGCCGAAGCCGAGAACCTGCCCGCTCACGGTGAGGCCGTGCGCCGGAGGTTCGAGCGATGAGCACACCGGGTGCCCGCATCGGGCTCGATGACCTGCCGCTGCGCGACGACCTGCGCGGCAAGTCGCCCTACGGCGCACCGCAGTTGCAGGTACCGGTGCGGCTGAACACCAACGAGAACCCGCATCCGCCCACGCAGGCGCTCATCGACGACGTCACCGCGTCGGTGGCCGCCGCCGCCGCCGAGTTGCATCGCTACCCCGACCGCGACGCCGTGGCGCTGCGCGCCGACCTGGCCGCCTACCTGAGCGTGCAGACCGGTGTGGCGCTGGGCGTCGAGAACCTGTGGGCGGCCAACGGATCCAACGAGATCCTGCAGCAGTTGCTGCAGGCATTCGGCGGCCCCGGCCGCAGCGCCATCGGGTTCGTGCCGTCCTACTCGATGCACCCCATCATCGCCGACGGCACCCAGACCGAGTGGGTGCAGGCTACGCGGGCCGAGGACTTCGGCCTCGATCTCGACGTGGTGCTGAGTGCGATCGACAACCGTTCTCCCGACGTGATTTTCGTGACCAGCCCGAACAACCCCTCAGGGCAGAGTGTGCCGCTGGCGGATCTGCGGCGCATCCTCGAACGCATGACCTCCGGCGTGCTGATCGTCGACGAGGCCTACGGTGAATTCTCCTCGCAGCCCAGCGCGGTCGCCCTGATCGACGAGTTCCCCACCCGGGTGATCGTCAGCCGCACCATGAGCAAGGCCTTCGCCTTCGCCGGCGGGCGGCTCGGGTACCTGGTCGCCGCCCCGGCCGTCATCGACGCCATGCTGCTGGTGCGCCTGCCGTATCACCTGTCGGTGGTCACCCAGGCCGCCGCCCGGGCCGCCCTGCGCCACGCCGATGACACCCTCGGCAGCGTCGCCACTCTGATCGCCGAGCGGCAGCGGGTCACCGAAGCGTTGACCGGCATGGGTTTCCGCGTCATCCCCAGCGACGCCAACTTCGTGCTGTTCGGCGAATTCGTCGACGCCGCCGCCACCTGGCAGCGCTACCTCGACGCCGGGGTCCTGATCCGTGACGTCGGGATCCCCGGCTACCTGCGCGCCACCACCGGACTGGCCGCGGAGAACGATGCCCTGCTGACCACCAGCGCCACCCTCGCCGCCACCGAACTGGCCCAGCCGCTAGGAGCCTCATGACCCAGACCCTCACCGACCGGCGTGCCCGTGTGCAGCGCACCACCAAAGAGTCCGACATCGTGGTCGAACTCGACCTCGACGGCACCGGCGTCGTCCAGATCGATACCGGCGTTCCGTTCTTCGACCACATGCTGACCTCGCTGGGCACCCACGCCAGCTTCGATCTGACCGTGCGTGCCACCGGCGACGTACACATCGAGGCGCACCACGTCGTCGAGGACACCGCCATCGTGCTGGGTCAGGCACTCGGGCAGGCTCTGGGCGACAAGAAGGGCATCCGCCGCTTCGGTGACGCCTTCATCCCCATGGACGAGTGCCTGGCGCATGCCGCGGTCGACGTGTCCGGCCGGCCGTACTGCGTGCACACCGGGGAGCCGGAGTCGATGGTGAGTTTCACCATTGCCGGGTCGTCGGTGCCCTACCACACAGTGATCAACCGCCACGTCTTCGAGGCGCTGGCTTTCAACGCCCGCATCGCGCTGCACGTGCGCACCCTCTACGGCCGCGACCCGCACCACATCACCGAGGCCGAATACAAGGCCGTGGCCCGCGCACTGCGCCAGGCCGTCGAGTTCGATCCCCGGGTCAGCGGGGTCCCGTCAACCAAAGGCACACTGTGACAGCCAAAGTCGTGGTGCTGGACTACGGGTCCGGCAATCTGCGATCGGCGCAGCGCGCGGTGGAACGCACCGGAGCAGACGTCGAGGTCACCGCTGACCCGGGTGCGGCGGCCGAGGCCGACGGACTGCTGGTGCCCGGCGTGGGGGCATTCGAGGCCTGCATGACCGGGCTCCGCGCGATCGGCGGGGAGAAGATCATCGCCGACCGGTTGCAGCGCGGCCGGCCGGTGCTCGGGGTGTGTGTCGGGATGCAGATCCTGTTCGCCAGGGGCGTCGAGTTCGGGGTCGAATCCACCGGGTGCGGTCAATGGCCCGGAGCCGTCACGCACCTGGATGCGCCGGTCGTCCCGCACATGGGCTGGAACACCGTGCAGGCACCGGCCGACAGCGTGCTGTTCCGGGGGCTGGATTCGCAGACCCGGTTCTACTTCGTGCACTCCTATGCCGCCCAGGACTGGGCAGGCAACCCCGATGCCTTGCTCACCTGGGCCCGGCATCACGTGCCGTTCCTGGCGGCCGTCGAGGACGGACCGCTGTCGGCGACACAATTTCATCCGGAAAAGAGTGGTGACGCCGGCGCGACACTGCTCGCCAATTGGGTTGAGGGACTGTGACTTCTCTGATTTTGTTGCCCGCCGTCGACGTGGTGGACGGCAAGGCGGTGCGGCTGGTGCAAGGCCAGGCCGGCAGCGAGACCGACTACGGTTCGGCGCTCGACGCCGCGCTGCAGTGGCAGAGTGACGGCGCCGAGTGGATCCACCTGGTGGACCTCGACGCCGCGTTCGGCCGCGGGTCCAACCGCGAGCTGCTGGCCGAGGTGGTCGGCAAGCTCGACGTGGACGTGGAACTGTCCGGTGGCATCCGCGACGACGAGTCGCTGAGGGCCGCGCTGGCCACCGGGTGCCGCCGGGTCAACCTGGGCACCGCGGCGCTGGAGAACCCGGTCTGGTGCGCCAAGGCCATCGCCGAGCACGGCGACAAGGTGGCGGTGGGCCTCGACGTGCAGATCGTCGACGGGCAGCACCGCCTGCGCGGGCGCGGCTGGGAGACCGACGGCGGGGACCTGTGGCCGGTGCTGGAACGCCTCGACGGTGAAGGCTGCTCGCGGTTCGTCGTCACCGACGTCACCAAGGACGGCACCCTGACCGGGCCCAACCTGGAGCTGCTCTCGGCGGTGGCCGCGCGGACCGAGGCCCCGGTGATCGCCTCGGGCGGTGTCTCCAGCATCGAGGACCTGGTGGCCATCGCCACGCTCACCGGGGAGGGCGTCGAGGGCGCCATCGTCGGAAAGGCGCTCTATGCGGGTCGTTTCACCTTGCCGGAGGCTCTGTCCGCGGTCAGCCGATGACCGATTTTGCCGCGCTGGTCGCCGAGGCGTCGACGATCCTGGACGGCGTGGTCGACCGGTTCCTGGTCGGTCACCGCGCCGATTCGGCGGTCAGTAAGAAGGGCAACGACTTCGCCACCGAGATCGACCTGGCCATCGAGCGCGAGGTGGTTTCCGCGCTGACCGAACGCACCGGTATCGAGGTGCACGGCGAGGAGTTCGGCGGCGCCCCTGTCGATTCCGATCTGGTGTGGGTGCTCGATCCGATCGACGGCACGGTCAACTACGCCGCCGGCTCGCCGATGGCCGGGATCCTGCTGGGATTGATGAGTCACGGCGAACCGGTCGCCGGGCTGACCTGGCTGCCGTTCACCGACCAGCGTTACACCGCCGTGGTGGGCGAGCAGCTGTTCGTCAACGGCGAGGTTCAGCCGCCGCTGGAATCGCCGACCCTCAAGGACTCGATCCTGGGCTTCGGCACGTTCAACGTCGACTGGCGCGGGCGCTACCCGGGCCGGTACCGCCTCGCGGTGCTGGAGAACATGAGCCGGGAGTGCTCGCGGCTGCGCATGCACGGCGCCACCGGGGTGGACCTGGCCTTCGTGGCCGACGGAATTCTGGCCGGCGCAGTGACGTTCGGTGATCATGTGTGGGATTACGCCGCCGGTGTGGCCCTGGTCCGTGCGGCCGGTGGCATCGTGACCGACCTGACCGGCGAGCCGTGGACGCCGGCGGCCAGTTCCGCACTGGCCGCCGCCCCGGGTGTGCACGGGGAGATCCTCGACATCGTGAAATCGGCAGGCGACCCGGAGGACTACCGATGACCGTTGCGGACAGCACTCTGGCCACCCGGGTGATCCCGTGTCTGGACGTCGACGCGGGCCGGGTCGTCAAGGGGGTGAACTTCGAGAACCTGCGTGACGCAGGCGATCCCGTCGAGCTGGCGGCCGTCTACGACGCCGAGGGCGCCGATGAGCTGACCTTCCTGGACGTCACGGCGTCGTCGTCGGGCCGGGCCACCATGCTCGAGGTGGTCCGCAGGACGGCCGAGCAGGTGTTCATCCCACTGACCGTCGGTGGGGGAGTGCGTGCGGTCGCCGATGTGGACGTGCTGCTGCGCGCCGGTGCGGACAAGGTGTCGGTCAACACCGCTGCCATCGCCAGGCCGGAACTGCTGGCCGAGATGTCCCGACAGTTCGGCTCCCAGTGCATCGTGCTGTCGGTCGATGCCCGCACCGTGCCGCCCGGGGAGGCTCCGACGCCGTCCGGGTGGGAGGTCACCACCCACGGCGGGCGCCGCGGCACCGGCATCGACGCGGTCGAATGGGCCAGGCGTGGCGCGGAACTCGGTGTCGGTGAGATCCTGCTGAACTCGATGGACGCCGACGGCACCAAGGCCGGGTTCGATCTGGCCATGCTGGCTGCGGTGCGCGCCGCGGTGACGGTGCCGGTGATCGCCAGTGGCGGCGCCGGCGCGGTGGACCACTTCGCCCCCGCCGTGCACGCCGGTGCCGATGCGGTGTTGGCGGCCAGCGTCTTTCATTTCAAGGAGCTGACCATCGGTCAGGTCAAGGCGGCCATGGCCGCGGACGGGATTTGTGTGCGATGAGCCTGGATCCCGCGATCGCCGCCCGGCTCAAGCGCAACGCCGACGGGCTGTTCACCGCTGTGGCGCAGGAGCGCGGTTCCGGTGATGTGCTGATGGTGGCGTGGATGGACGACGACGCCCTGGCCCGAACCCTGGCCACCCGCGAGGCCACGTATTTCTCCCGATCGCGTGGTGAGCAGTGGGTCAAGGGTGCGACGTCGGGGCACACCCAGCATGTGCACTCGGTGCGCCTGGACTGCGACGGCGACACCGTGCTGCTGGTGGTCGACCAGACCGGCGGTGCGTGCCACACCGGCGATCACACCTGCTTCGACGCCGACGTGCTGCTGCCCTCGGAATAGCGCAACCGACCGGTGGCAGCGGCCCGGGCGCGGTAGTGTCCGCTCCGTGGGAAGTTCACGGTTGTTCACCATGGTTGCCGTCGTCGCGCTCGCCCTGGCGGGGTGTGCGCCTCCCGAGAAAGAGAGCAGCAGCACCCAGTCCGAGGGCGGTGTTGATGCCAGGACCGCCACCTCCGCCGAGGACTTCGGCGGCATGGATGCCCTGGTCGAGGCCGCCAAGGCCGAGGGCGAGCTCAACGTCATTGCGCTGCCGCCGGATTGGGCGAACTACGGCGAGATCATCAGCACGTTCTCGGACAAGTACGGGATCAAGGTGAACTCGGCGCAGCCCGACGCCAACAGTCAGGACGAGATCAACGCCGCCAACCAGCAGAAGGGCCGCAGCACCGCCCCCGATGTCTTCGATCTCGGTCAGGCCATCGCACTGGCGAACACGCAGATGTTCGCGCCGTACAAGGTGGCCACCTTCGACGACATTCCCGAGCAGTTCAAGGACCCCGACGGCACCTGGGTCAACGACTACGGCGGCTACATGTCCATCGGCTACGACTCGTCGAAGGTCCCCGACGTCACCGCTGTCGCGGACCTGCTCAAGCCGGAGTTCGCGGGCAAGGTCGCTCTCAACGGCGACCCCACCACCGCCAGCGCCGCGGCCAACGGTGTGCTGATGGCGTCGCTGGCCAACGGCGGGTCCGCCGACGATCTGGCCCCCGGCGTCGACTTCTTCCGCCAACTCAAGCAGGCCGGCAACTTCCTGCCGGTGGACCCGACGCCGGCGACCATCGAGTCGGGTCAGACCCCTGTCGTCATCGACTGGGACTACCTCAACGCCGCCGAGACCGCCAAGCTGCCGAGCTGGAAAGTGTTCGTTCCCAACGATGCCCTGGTCGGGGGCTACTACTTCCAGGCCATCAACAAAGACGGCCCGCACCCCGCGGCGGCCCGGCTGTGGCAGGAGTTCCTCTACAGCGACGAGGGTCAGAACCTCTATCTCGAGGGCGGGGCCCGCCCGGTGCGCGCAGACACGATGGCCGAGGCCGGGACGATCGACAAGACCGCGTTCGACGCCCTGCCGCCGGTCGACGGCACCCCGGTGATCCCCACGGATGAGCAGACCACCAAGAACGCCGAGTTCCTCGGTGCCAACTGGGCCGCGGCGATCGGGTGACCCGCAGCGTCGGTCAGTCGATCCGGACGTCCTGGCGCACCAGTTCCGCTTGGACGGCGTCGATCTCGACGTCGGCGAAGGTCCGGCCGGTCCGGATCGACAGGGCGGCGGCCACGCCGGCGCCCTGACCGGTGACCGCGCAGCACGACATGTTCCGGGTTGCCGCATGAGCTATCCGGTCACCGCCGGTGGCACGCCCGGCCACGATCAGATGGTGCACGGACTTCGGCAGCAGTGACCGGTAGGGGATCTGCAGGTAGCGCCCGGTGGTCGGCAGCACCAGGACGCCGTAGCCGTCGATGAACTCGGGGTAGATCCCGATGCTGTCGTCGAACCGGCCCTGATGGCGTACATCCGCTTCGGTCAGGTTGTAGACGGCATCGATCTTGCGGGTGTCGCGGATACCGATCGTCATACCGAAGTTGCGCAACCGGGCGGTGCGGCAGCCCGGGGTGTAGCGGCGCAGGGCCTCGATGGCCAGCATGGTCTGCCGTCGGCCCTCGATCTCGAACCGGGTCAGACTGTCCGGATCGGTGCCGTCGCACCCGGCCAGGTGCACCAGGTTCATGTACGTCAGTTCACCGGTGTCGTGCATCGCGCCCCAGGTGCCGCCGATGGTGTTCAGATCGGCAGGCAGCACCCCGTCGGCGATGGCCTTGGCGAACGGCTTTCCGAGGTAGGGCGAATAGAGGTCGGCGTCCTTGTCCGCGGTCTCGTCGGCGCTGAACTCGCCGGCCGACCAGTCGCGGTAGGTCTGCGGATCCTCGGCGACCCCGGCCAGGAACGCGGCCTTGTCGACGCCGGCGAGGTGGAACATCACCGACGCCGCCATCATCTCCTCGACCGGGGTCCGGTGTGTCGGCGCACCGGCGCGTGTCGCCACGTCGGCGTCACCGGTCGCGTCGACCACCCGCCGGGCCAGGATCGCCTCGCGCCCGGCCTTCGACTCGGTGACGATGCCGATGATCGTGTCGCCGTCCATGAGCGGCGCGACGAACTGGCGGTGCAGCATGGCGCGCACGCCCGCTTCCTCCACCAGCCGGTCGGCGACCACCTTGAAGCCCTCGGAGTCCAATTCGTAGGACAGCGACTGGCTTTCGGGCACCGCCGCGCCCATCGCCTTGGCGCGCTCTTCGAACTCCCAGCCCAGGCCGCCGGCCTCCACGGTCTGCTCGTGGCGATACCAGGCGAAGCCCTCGACGCCGACGGCGGTGATGTTGCCACCGAAACAGCCGAAGCGTTCCACCAACGTCACCTGCACGCCGGCCCTCGCGGCGGAAAGGGCGGCGGCCAGGCCACCCGGACCGGAACCCACCACCAGGACGTCGGTTTCGTGGATGACGTCGAGCTCACGTGCTGGCTCGGTGATGGTCCGTGGCGGCGCAGGCATGGTCGGCGATGATAGACCCCGCCGGTGAACTACCGGACGCGCTGACGCAGCACCTCGAGGGCCTTGTCGGCGTGGGTGTCCATGCTGATCTCGCTGGCGATGACGTCGAGCACCTTACGGTCGGTGTCGATCACGAACGTCGTCCGCTTCACCGGCATGAATTTGCCGAGCAGCCCGCGCTTCACCCCGAAAGCCGTGGCCACCGCGGCGTCGACGTCCGACAGCAGCGGATAGTCGAAGTTCTCCTTGGCGGCGAACTGTGCCTGCTTGTCCGGGGCATCGGTGCTGATCCCGACGCGCTGCGCACCGAGGGCAGCGAACTCGCCGGCCAGATCTCGGAAGTGGCAGGCCTCCTTGGTGCACCCCGGCGTCATGGCTGCCGGGTAGAAGAACAGCACCACCGGACCCTGCGCCAGGAAGTCGCTGAAGCGCCGCTGCGCACCCGTCTGATCAGGTAGAACGAAGTCGTCGATGAAGTCCCCGCGTTTCATGGAGGTCACGCTACGCCGCAGCCGCTGCGGGCCGTCTGGGAGGATGTGCCGGTGTCCACGAACGCCACCGTCACCGCCGTGACCACCACCCGGGAGGACTTCACCGCCCTGGCTGCCGAGCACCGCGTCGTGCCGGTCACCCGGAAGGTGCTGGCCGACAGCGAGACTCCGCTGTCGGCGTACCGCAAGCTGTCCGCCAACCGGCCCGGCACCTTCCTGCTGGAGTCCGCGGAGAACGGGCGCTCGTGGTCGCGGTGGTCGTTCATCGGCGCGGGCGCGCCGTCGGCGCTGACGGTCCGTGACGGCGAGGCCGTCTGGCTGGGCACCGTCCCGCAGGACGCACCCCGGGGCGGAGATCCCCTCACCGCCCTCCGGCAGACCCTCGAGCTTCTCGAGACCGCCGCTCTGCCCGGGCTGCCGCCGCTGTCGAGCGGCATGGTCGGCTTCTTCGCCTATGACCTGGTGCGCCGGCTGGAACGGCTGCCCGAACTGGCCGTCGACGATCTGCAGTTGCCTGACATGCTCATGCTGCTGGCCACCGACCTGGCCGCCGTCGACCACCACGAGGGCACCATCACCCTGATCGCCAACGCGGTGAACTGGAACGGCACCAGCGAGCGGGTCGACTGGGCCTACGACGACGCGGTGGCCCGTCTGGACGTGATGACCGAAGCGCTGAGCCAGCCGCTGCCGTCCACGGTCTCGACGTTCAGCAGGCCCACGCCGACACATCGCTCGCAGCGCACCGTGGCGGAGTACACCGCCATCGTCGACAAGCTCGTCGGCGACATCGAGGCCGGCGAGGCCTTCCAGGTGGTGCCCTCGCAGCGCTTCGAGATGGACACCGCAGCCGATCCCATCGATGTCTACCGGATGCTGCGGGTGTCCAACCCCAGCCCGTACATGTACCTGCTGCACGTCCCCGACGGTGTTGGTGGAACGGCGTTTTCGGTCGTCGGGTCCAGCCCGGAGGCGCTGGTCACGGTCAAGGACGGCTGGGCGCAGACCCACCCCATCGCTGGTACCCGGTGGCGTGGTGACACCGAGGAAGAAGACCAGCTGCTCGAGAAGGAGCTGCTGTCCGACGAGAAGGAACGCGCCGAGCACCTGATGCTGGTGGACCTGGGCCGCAACGACCTGGGCCGGGTGTGTGTGCCGGGCACCGTCCGCGTCGACGACTACAGCCATATCGAGCGCTACAGCCACGTCATGCACCTGGTGTCGACCGTCAGCGGGCAGCTCGCCGACGGCCGCACCGCACTGGACGCGGTGACGGCCTGTTTCCCGGCGGGCACCCTGTCCGGGGCGCCGAAGGTGCGGGCCATGGAACTCATCGAAGAGGTGGAGAAAACCCGCCGCGGGCTCTACGGCGGCGTCCTCGGATACCTCGACTTCGCCGGCAACGCCGATTTCGCGATCGCCATCCGGACCGCCCTGATGCGCGGCGGCACCGCTTACGTCCAGGCCGGCGGTGGTGTGGTGGCCGACTCGAACGGTCCCTACGAGTACACCGAGTCCGCCAACAAGGCCAAGGCCGTGCTCAGCGCGGTGGCCGCCGCCGAAACCCTGCAGGCACCCTGATGATGATCCGGGTGGCGCAACTGCTCCTGGTGCTGGCGGCGCTGGCGCTGTGGGGGGCATCGCGGCTGCCCTGGGTGCAGGTCACCTCGTTCGACGGGCTGGGCCAGCCCAAGACCGTCATCCTCGACGGCGCCACCTGGGTCAGTGCACTGACGCCCCTGGCGCTGCTGTTGGTGGCGGCCGCGGTCGCGGTGCTGGCGGTGCGGGGCTGGCCGCTGCGGGCGTTGGCGGTGCTGGTTGCCCTCGCCAGCGGCCTGACGGCCTACCTGGCGATCACCCAGTGGGTGATGCGGGACGTGTCCATCCGGGGCGCCGGCCTGGCGGAGGTCACGGTGGCCTCGCTGGTGGACAGCCAGCGGTTCTACTGGGGTGCGGTGCTGGCGCTGGCCGCCGCGGTGGTCGCGCTGGCGGGAGCGGTGCTGCTGATCAGGTCCGCAGGCACGGCCAGGGCCGCCACCACCAAGTACCGGGCCCCGGCTGCCCGCCGCGCCGCCGCGCAGGACGACGCGGTGCGCGACACTGATGACGGGATGTCCGAGCGGATGATCTGGGACGCCCTGGACCAGGGCCGGGATCCCACGGCGGGGCCGGGTCCGGAGAAGGAGGGCCGGTGAACCGTTCGGGCCGCTCAGCCGTTACCCTTACGAGACAGCTTTTGAGGTACAGAAGGGACCGGCAGGGATGAGTGCGGCGACTGTCCTCGACTCCATCATCGAGGGAGTCCGCGCTGACGTCGCCGCCCGCGAAGCGATCATCAGCCTGGCTGAGGTCAAGGAAGCGGCCCACGCCGCTCCGCCGCCTCGCGACGTGATGGCTGCGCTGCGGGAACCCGGAATCGGCGTCATCGCCGAGGTGAAGCGGGCCAGCCCGTCCCGGGGGCAGCTGGCCAACATCGCCGATCCCGCGGACCTGGCCCGCGCATACCAGAGCGGCGGCGCTCGGATCATCAGTGTCCTCACCGAGGAACGCCGCTTCCACGGATCACTGGCCGACCTCGACGCTGTTCGCGCCGCGGTGACCATCCCGGTGTTGCGCAAGGACTTTGTGGTACGTCCGTACCAGATCCATGAGGCCCGCGCCCACGGTGCCGACATGCTGCTGCTCATCGTCGCCGCCCTCGAACAGCCGGCCCTGGAGTCACTGCTCGAGCGCACGGAGTCTCTCGGGATGACCGCTCTGGTGGAGGTCCACACCGAGGAAGAAGCCAGCCGTGCACTGCAAGCCGGGGCCAAGGTGATCGGGGTCAATGCCCGTGACCTGAAGACCCTGGAGGTGGACCGCGACTGCTTCGCCCGCATCGCACCCGGTCTGCCCAGCGACATCATCCGGGTCGCCGAATCCGGGGTCCGAGGTACCGCAGACCTCCTGGCCTACGCCGGCGCCGGTGCTGACGCCGTGTTGGTGGGCGAAGGCCTGGTCACCAGCGGCGACCCGCGTTCTGCGGTCGCCGACCTGGTGACTGCCGGAACCCATCCGTCCTGCCCGAAACCCTCCCGCTAGCGCGCTCATGGCCCGCTCGCGCGAAACCCGATTCTGATGGTGGATTTGTCCAACAACACCGTGCCGCGCATGAGCGCGGCCATCGCCGAGCCCACATCCCACGACCCCGACGCCCGCGGGCACTTCGGCCGCTACGGCGGCCGTCTGGTGCCCGAGGCGCTGATGGCCGTCATCGAAGAGGTCACCGCCGCCTACGAGAAGGCGCGCAGCGACCAGACCTTCCTCGACGAGCTGGACCGGCTGCAGACCCACTACAGCGGTCGGCCGTCTCCGCTGTACGAGGCCAAGCGGCTTTCCGAACATGCCGGCGGCGCCCGGCTGTTGCTCAAGCGGGAAGACCTGAATCACACCGGTTCTCACAAGATCAACAACGTGCTCGGACAGGCGTTGCTGGCCAAGCAGATGGGCAAGACGCGGGTCATCGCCGAAACCGGTGCCGGCCAGCACGGCGTGGCCACCGCCACCGCCTGCGCGCTGCTGGATCTGGAGTGCGTCATCTACATGGGGGCCGTCGACACCGCGCGCCAAGCCCTGAACGTGGCGCGCATGCGTCTGCTCGGGGCTGAGGTGGTGGCCGTCGAGTCGGGCTCCAAGACGCTCAAGGACGCCATCAACGAGACCTTCCGCGACTGGGTGGCCCACGCCGACGACACCTTCTACGCCTTCGGTACCGCCGCCGGACCGCACCCGTTCCCCATGATGGTGCGTGACTTCCAGCGGATCATCGGTCTGGAGGCCCGTGCCCAGATCCAGAACCAGCTGGGCCGGCTTCCCGACGCGGTCACCGCCTGCATCGGTGGGGGATCCAACGCCATCGGCATTTTCCACGCCTTCATCGATGACCCCGGGGTGCGGCTCGTCGGCTTCGAAGCAGCCGGCGACGGTGTCGAAACCGGAAGGCACGCAGCGACGTTCACCGGCGGCACACCCGGTGCGTTCCAGGGCTCGTTCTCCTACCTGCTTCAGGACGAGGACGGCCAGACCATCGAATCCCATTCCATTTCAGCGGGTTTGGACTATCCCGGCGTGGGCCCGGAACACGCACTGCTCAAGGACATCGGCCGGGCCGAGTACCGGCCCATCACCGACTCCGAAGCCATGGACGCGTTCCGGCTGCTGTGCCGCACCGAGGGCATCATCCCCGCCATCGAATCTGCCCACGCCGTCGCGGGCGCGGTGAAGCTCGGCATCGAGATGGGCCCGGGTGCGGTCATCATGATCAACCTCTCGGGCCGAGGCGACAAGGACGTCGCCACCGCGGCCAAGTGGTTCGGCCTGCTCGACGACGAAGCCGTGCAGTCATGAGCCGGCTCGGTCCGCTGTTCGAACGCTGCCGTGCCGAAGGCCGCGCCGCGTTGATCGGATACCTGCCCACCGGCTACCCGGACGTGCAGACCTCCATCGAGGCGATGACCACGCTGGTGGACTCGGGTTGCGACCTGATCGAGGTCGGCATCGCCTACTCCGATCCGGGCATGGACGGCCCCACCATCGCGGCGGCCACCGACGTCGCACTCAAGCGCGGGGTGCGGGTACGCGACGCACTGGCGGCCGTCGAGGCCATCAGCGCCCGCGGCGGCCAGGCCGTCGTGATGTCCTACTGGAACCCGGTGCTGCGCTACGGCGTCGACGCGTTCGCGCGCGATCTGGCCGCGGCGGGCGGCGCCGGCATGATCACTCCCGATCTGATCCCGGACGAGGCCGACGACTGGTACGCCGCCTCCGACGAGCACAACCTGGACCGGATCTTCTTGGTCGCACCCTCCTCCACCCCGGAGCGCCTGGCGGCCACGGTGGCGGCCTCGCGCGGGTTCGTCTACGCGGCCTCCACCATGGGGGTCACCGGTGCGCGGGACGTGGTGTCCAATGCGGCCCCGGAATTGGTGGCCCGGGTCAAAGAGGTCTCCGACATCCCGGTCGGCGTGGGTCTGGGTGTGCGCTCCCGCGCACAGGCCGCTGACATCGGTGCCTATGCCGACGGTGTGATCGTGGGCTCGGCGCTGGTCTCCGCGCTGGAGAGCGGGCTGCCCGCGGTGGCTGCTCTGACCGAAGAACTCGCAGCCGGTGTCCGGCAGAAAGTGACCGAGGTCCCTGGGTGACCACAACCCTTCTGGCCGCCTTCCCCAGCCCGCCGCAGGGCGTCTGGCATCTCGGCCCGTTCCCGCTCCGTGCCTATGCGCTGTGCATCATCGCCGGCATCATCGCCGCGCTGATCATCGGTGACCGCCGCTGGGAAGCCCGCGGCGGTGAGCGCGGCGTCATCTACGACGTCGCCCTGTGGGCGGTGCCGTTCGGCCTGATCGGTGGCCGTATTTATCACGTCCTGACCGACTGGGAGAAGTACTTCGGTCAGGGCGGCGCGGGATTCGGTGCGGCGCTGAAAATCTGGGAGGGCGGTCTCGGCATCTGGGGTGCGGTGGCCCTCGGCGGTGTCGGCGCGTGGATCGCGTGCCGGCGTCGTGGAATTCCGCTGCCGGCATTCGGTGACGCCATCGCTCCCGGCATCGTGCTGGCTCAGGCCATCGGCCGGCTCGGCAACTACTTCAACCAGGAGCTCTACGGCAGGCCCACGGATCTGCCCTGGGGCATGGAGATCTTCTACCGGGTGGATCCGTCGGGCATCGTCGACGTGAACTCGCTCAACGGTGTGTCCAACGGCGAGGTCGCCGCCGTGGTGCATCCGACGTTCCTCTACGAACTGCTGTGGAACCTCGCCGTTTTCGCCCTTCTGATCTACGTGGACCGCCGGTTCAGGATCGGCCACGGACGGCTGTTCGCGCTCTACGTCGCCGGGTACTGCATCGGCCGCTTCGGCGTCGAGCTCATGCGCGACGACTACGCCACCCTGATCGCCGGCATCCGGGTCAACTCGTTCACCTCGACGTTCGTCTTCCTCGGCGCCGCCGTGTACTTCATCTTGGCGCCCAAGGGCCGCGAGGCCCCGGAGACGCTGCGCGGCAATGCGCCCGAGTCCGAGGGTGTGGTCGAGAAAGCCGAGAAGGAGATGGCGGCCGCGGCGGCCACCACCGGTGTGGTGGCGGCGGCGACGGCTGCGGCCGCGGACGAAAAGGCCCACGAAAAGGCCGACGATGATACGGCCGATGCCGGCGAGGCCGACGACAGCGACACGAAGGCGCTGATCGAGCAGCTCGACACCGAAGAGGTGCCGGAGCCCGAGCCGGTCGACGAGGACGATCTCGTGACCGTCGAAGATCCGGACGACGAAGCCGACCGAGAAGCCGAGATCACGGCGGACGGTGAGGTGGCTGTGGAGACGGTCGCCGAGGCCGAGGAAGCCCAGCTGATCGACGAGGATCACGATCCGGTTGATGAGGAGGATCTCGAGAGCCTGGAGGCACCGGTCGCGGTGGCGCCGGTGTCCGAGCAGCAGGAGGAGCTCAGCGAGCCGGACGCCAAGGCCGAGGTGGACGAGCAGGCGGCCGACGAGGAAGAGGCCGCCGAGGGCGAGGCGCTGATCGTCGATGATCCTGAGGTTGATGGTCCCGAGGTTGACGAGGCCGACCGTGAGGCTGAGGTCACCGCGGATGCGGGTGTGGTGGTCGAAACCGCCGCTGAGGCCGAGCAAGCTCAGCTGATCGACGAGGACCACGATCCGGTTGATGAGGAGGATCTCGAGAGCCTGGAGGAGTCGATCGCCGTGGCGGGGCCGGTGTCCGAGCAGCAGGAGGAGCTCAGCGAGCCGGACGCCAAGGCCGAGGTGGACGAGCAGGCGGCCGACGAGGAAGAGGCCGCCGAAGGGGAGGCGTTGATCGTCGATGATCCTGAGGTCGGGGAGCCCGAGGTCGACGAGGCCGACCGCGAGGTCGAGGTCACCGCGGATGCGGGTGTGGTGGTCGAAACCGCCGCTGAGGCCGAGCAAGCTCAGCTGATCGACGAGGACCACGATCCGGTCGACGAGGAGGATCTCGAGAGCCTCGACGAACAGGTCGCCGTGGCGGATGCCACGGTCGAGGTGGATGAGCAGGCCGCCGACGACAACCCGTTCGACGAGCCCGAGGAGCAGCCCGCCGAATCCGCCACATCGGCCGGTGACTACACCGTGGTCACTGAGCCGGAACCGGACCGTCAGCAGGGCTCACGGCTGAGCCGGCTGCTGCGCCGCCGGCGCTAGGCCGCGCTACCAGCCCATCGACCCGGGCACACCCTTGAACGGGCCGGCCACGGTGCTGGTGATCCAACCGCCGTAGAACCCGCCTGGCTGGGGACGAACGGTCTCGCCGTTGACGGTGCACCGGTCCACCGCGGCCGCCATCACGGCCACCGCGTTCGCGATCACCTCGAACCCCGCCGTCGGCCGCGGATAGGTCCAGGCTGCCCGTTCGGCGGTGATCAGCGGACTCTCCAGGTCGAAATAACTGGCCTGCCCTTTCCACTCACACCAGGACGACCCCGAAGTGGGCACCAGCACGCCCTCGCCGAACGACTCACGCGGCAGGTAGTAGGTGGGTGGATGGCTGGTCTCGAGAACCCGCCACGCCCGCTGGGTGGAGGCGATCACCTGACCACCCAGTTCGACGGTGATGGTCACCGCCACTTCTTCGACCCGGGGTGGTCGGGGATAGTCCCAGACCGACTCCTGACCAGGACCGGGCACATCGGGGACGGGGCGCATGGGTCCAGCGTAGGGAAAACCGGAAACCTCGCTGTGGAAAGCCGGAAACCTCCGGCGGATCCTGATTCGGGATCCGCTGATCTGGCATCCTTGGCGGTATGACGGACCCTCAGTTCGGAGCGAACCCCAGCGACAGCCCCACGCCGCCGCAGGGCAGCTACCCGCCGCCGCCAGGAGCCGCCTATCCGCCGCCGCCCCAGTACGGGCAGTACGGCGGGCAGTACCCACCACCCCCGGGGATGTACTACGACCCCTCCGCGCCCTACGGCCGGCACGCGGTCACCGGTGAGCCCTTCTCGGAGAAGTCGAAACTGGTGGGCGGTCTGCTGCAGCTGCTGGGGCTCTTCGGTCTCGTCGGCATCGGACGCATGTACCTCGGCTACGTCACCCTGGGCGTCGTCCAGCTCATCGTCGGCCTGCTGACCTGCGGTATCGGCGCCGTCATCTGGGGCATCATCGATGCCGTCCTGATCCTCACCGACAGGGTGCGCGACCCGCAGGGCCGTCCGCTACGTGATGGAACCTGATCGGGCGTCGACGTCGCTTCACCGGGCCGGCCGGTACGCCGCCGTCGGCACCGGTCTCCTGCTGGCCGGCGGGCTCGCCTACGTCGCACTGGTGGATCCGCACCGGCCGGGATCACTGTTCCCGCCGTGCCCGTTCCATGCCCTGACGGGCTGGTACTGCCCCGGCTGCGGCGGCCTGCGGATGACCCACGACCTGCTGCACGGTGACCTCGCCGCCGCCGTCGTCGACAATGCCTTCGCTCTGGTCGTGATCCCGGCGCTGCTGGCCTGGGTGCTGCTGCGCCGCCACCGAGGCCGGCCCGTCTGGCCGCCGGCGGCCGTGATCACGGTCGTGGTGGCCACCGCTGCCTGGACGGTGGTGCGCAACCTCCCGGGCTTTCCGCTGGTCCCAACACTTCTCAGCGGGTAGGTCGGCAACAGCGCTGTTACACTCGGCAGACTTGTCGGGCCGGTGCAGTCCCGGGTGTCACACGTCAGACTGCGGCCCAGCCTGAGATCCCGATGCCGTTGGCGCGCATGATCTCTCACCCCGCGGTTCCGACTGCGGAGGTATTGCATGCTGTTCTCGGCCACCCCGCCCGCGCAGGGACTCTATGACCCCGAGCAGGAGCGGGATTCCTGCGGTGTCGCCATGATCGCCGACATCCTCGGCCGCCGGTCGCACTCCATCGTCGCCGACGGGCTGATCGCGCTGGAACATCTCGAACACCGGGGTGCTGCCGGCGCGGAACCCAACAGCGGTGACGGGGCCGGCATCCTGGTGCAGCTGCCGGTGGACCTGCTGCGCGCGGTGGTCGACTTCGAATTGCCGCCGGCCGCGGCCGACGGCGCCAACACCTTCGCCGCCGGAATCTGTTTTCTGCCCCAGGAACTCGACGCGCGCGCGGCGGCCCGGGCGCGGATCGAGCAGATCGCCGTCGACGAGGGCATCGAGGTCCTGGGCTGGCGCACCGTGCCCGTTGACCCCGAGGGCGCCGAGGTCGGCAGGACCGCGCTGGGGTGCATGCCACACATGGCGCAACTGTTCGTCGCGGCGCCGCCCGCCGCCGACGGCACCCGGCTGTCCGGTCTGGACCTCGACCGCCGGGTCTATCCACTGCGCAAACGCGCCGGTCACATGACCTCGGAGATCAAGTCCACCGGCAGCGGCGTGTACATCGTCTCGCTGTCCAGCCGCACCATCACCTACAAGGGCATGCTCACCACGATGCAGCTGCCCCGGTACTTCGAGGACCTGCGTGATCCGCGCTGCACCAGCGCCATCGCCATCGTGCACAGCCGGTTCTCCACCAACACCTTCCCGTCCTGGCCGCTGGCGCACCCGTTCCGGTTCGTCGCCCACAACGGGGAGATCAACACCGTGCGCGGCAACCGCAACCGCATGCACGCGCGCGAGGCCATGCTGGCCAGCGAGCTCATCGGCGGCGACCTGTCCCGGTTGTCCCCGATCTGCACCCCGGAATCGTCGGACTCGGCGTCGTTCGACCAGACGCTGGAGTTGCTGCATCTGGGCGGGCGCAGCCTGCCGCACGCGGTGATGATGATGATTCCGGAAGCCTGGGAGAACAACGCCGACCTGAGCCCGCAGCGCCGCGCCTTCTGCCAGTTCCACGCCTCGATCATGGAGCCGTGGGACGGCCCGGCGTGCGTCACGTTCACCGACGGCACCGTCGTGGGCGCGGTGTTGGACCGCAACGGCCTGCGCCCCGGCCGCTGGTGGCGCACCCGGGATGACCGGATCATCCTGGCCAGCGAGAGCGGTGTGCTGGATGTGCCGTCGTCGGACGTGGTGGCCAAGGGGCGGCTGGAGCCGGGCAAGATGTTCCTGGTCGACACGGCGGCGGGTCGCATCGTCTCCGACGAAGAGATCAAGGACGAGCTGGCCGCCGCACACCCGTACGGCGAGTGGCTGCACGCCGGACTGCTGGATCTCAAGACGCTGCCCGAGCGCACGCGGGTGCAACCCAACCACGAGTCGGTGGTCCGCCGCCAGATCTCGTTCGGCTACACCGAAGAGGATCTGCGCCTGCTCCTGACGCCCATGGCAGCGTCCGGCGCAGAACCGTTGGGCTCCATGGGGACCGACACCCCCGCGGCGGTGTTGTCCCAGCGCTCCAGACTCTTCTACGACTATTTTGTCGAACTCTTCGCCCAGGTCACCAACCCGCCGCTGGACGCCATCCGCGAGGAGATCGTCACCTCGATGGCGCGGGTGATGGGACCGGAGCAGAACTTGCTGGAACCGTCGGCGGCGTCCTGCCGGCAGATCCTGCTGCCGTGGCCGGTGCTCGACAACGACGAGCTGAACAAAATCGTCCACATCAACGACGACCACGAGCATCCCGGTTTGCAGACCCGGGTGCTGCGGGGACTCTACGACGTCGAACGTGGCGGCACCGGCCTGGCCGAGGCCATCGAGGACCTGCGGTCGCGGGCCTGCGATGCCATCGCCACCGGTGCCCGCATCCTGGTGATCTCCGACCGCGACTCCGATCACACCCGCGCGCCCATTCCGTCGCTGTTGGCGGTTTCGGCCGTGCACCACCACCTGGTGCGGACCAAGGAACGCACCACGGTGGCGCTGGTGGTCGAGACCGGCGATGCCCGCGAGGTGCACCACATCGCCCTGCTGATCGGATTCGGCGCCGCCGCGGTCAACCCGTACCTGGCGTTCGAGTCGATCGAGGACCTGATCCGTGAGGGTGAACTCACCGGCATCGAGACCGCCACGGCAGTCCGGAACTATCTCAAGGCGCTCACCAAGGGCGTGATGAAGGTGATGAGCAAGATGGGCATCTCCACGGTCGGGTCCTACACCGGCGCACAGGCCTTCGAGGCCCTCGGGCTGGATCGCGACGTGGTGGCGGAGTACCTCAGCGGGACGGTCAGCCAGCTCGGCGGCGTCGGCCTCGACGTGCTGGCCGAGGAGGTCAAACAGCGGCACCGCCGCGCATACCCGGAGAACCCGACCGAGCGGGTGCACCGCCGCCTCGAGGTGGGCGGGGAATACCAGTTCCGCCGCGAGGGCGAGCTGCACCTGTTCACCCCGGAAACGGTGTTCCTGCTGCAGCATTCGACCCGCACCGGGCGCTATGACGTCTTCGCCAAGTACTCCGAAGAAGTGGACCGGCTGGCCCGCGAAGGCGGTGCGCTGCGCGGGTTGTTCACCTTCAAGGAGGGGCTGCGCCCGCCGGTCCCGCTGGAGGAGGTGGAGTCGGTGGACGCCATCTGCACCCGGTTCAACACCGGCGCCATGAGCTACGGGTCCATCTCGGCCGAGGCCCACGAGACCATGGCCATCGCGATGAACAACCTGGGTGGACGCTCCAACAGCGGCGAGGGCGGTGAGGACACCGAGCGGCTGTACGACCCGAGGCGCCGCAGCGCTGTCAAACAGGTGGCGTCCGGGCGCTTCGGCGTCACCAGCGACTACCTGGTGAACGCCAGCGACATCCAGATCAAGATGGCCCAGGGCGCCAAACCCGGTGAGGGCGGCCAGCTCCCGGGCTACAAGGTGTACCCCGCCATCGCCAAGACCCGGCATTCCACGCCGGGCGTCGGCCTGATCTCACCGCCGCCGCACCACGACATCTACTCCATCGAGGATCTGGCGCAGCTGATCCACGACCTGAAGAACGCCAACTCCCACGCCCGCATCCACGTCAAGCTGGTCAGTTCCGTCGGCGTGGGCACCGTCGCCACCGGGGTGTCGAAGGCGCACGCCGACGTGGTGCTGATCTCCGGGTATGACGGCGGCACCGGGGCGGCGCCGTTGACCAGCCTCAAACACGCCGGTACCCCATGGGAGATCGGGTTGGCCGACACCCAGCAGACGCTCGTGCTCAACGGATTGCGTGACCGCATCACCGTGCAGTGCGACGGGGGGATGCGCACCGCGCGAGACGTGATGGTGGCGATGCTGTTGGGTGCCGAGGAGTTCGGCTTCGCCACCGCCCCGCTGATCGTGTCCGGGTGCATCATGATGCGGGTGTGCCATCTGGACACCTGCCCGGTGGGGGTGGCGACGCAGAATCCCGAGCTGCGCTCCCGTTTCAACGGCAAGCCGGAGTTCGTGGAGAACTACTTCCGCTTCGTCGCCGAGGACATCCGGAAGTATCTCGCGCAATTGGGTTTCCGCAGTATCGACGAGGCGGTGGGGCACGCCGAGGTGCTCGACACCGATGCCGGGGTGGCGCACTGGAAGAGCAGGGGGCTGGATCTGAGCCCCATCTTCACGGTGCCCGCCGACGGGTCGGGCCAGCGTCACCGGACCCGCCACCAGGAGCACGGTCTCGAGTACGCCCTGGATCAGACCCTGGTCGCCCTGGCCGAAGGAGCGCTCGAGGACGCCCATCCGGTGGTGCTGGAACTACCGGTGCGCAACGTCAACCGGACGGTGGGCACCCTGTTGGGCTCGGAGGTCACCCGGCGCTACGGCGCCACCGGTCTGCCCGACGACACCATCACCGTGAAGCTGACCGGTTCGGCCGGCCAGTCGCTGGGTGCGTTCCTGCCGCCCGGCATCACCATCGACCTGGTGGGTGACGCCAACGACTATGTGGGCAAGGGCCTCTCGGGTGGACGGATCGTCGTCCGGCCACCCGATGACGTGCTGTTCCTGCCGGAGGACAACGTGATCGCCGGCAACACGCTGCTGTACGGGGCCACGTCCGGGCAGGTGTATCTGCGGGGCCGGGTGGGGGAGCGGTTCGCTGCCAGGAACTCCGGTGCGCTGGCCGTCACCGAGGGGGTCGGTGATCATGCGTGCGAGTACATGACCGGCGGGCGGGTGGTGGTGCTCGGGCCCACCGGTCGCAACCTGGCGGCCGGCATGTCGGGCGGCATCGCCTATGTACTGGGCTGCATCGCGGGCAAGGTCAACACCGCCATGGTGGAGTTGCAGCGGCCCGACTCCGAGGACCTGGTGTGGCTGCGTGAGGTCATCGCCTGCCACGCCACCTACACCGGCAGCACCGTGGCCACCTCGATACTGGCCGACTGGCCCAGGCGCAGTGCGCAGTTCACCAAGATCATGCCCACCGACTACCAGCGGGTGCGCAACGCCACCCGAATGGCCAAGGCGGAAGGGCGTGACGTCGACACCGCGATCATGGAGGCGACACGTGGCTGATCCACAGGGATTCCTGCAGGTTCCGAAAATCGAGGCGGCCAAGCGGCCGGTTGATGAGCGGGTCGGTGACTGGCGTGAGGTCTACGAGTCCCAGGATCCGCACGAACGCGCGGCGGAGGTCAGCCAGCAGGCCCGCCGCTGCATGGACTGTGGGATCCCGTTCTGCCACTCCGGAACTGCGGGCTGCCCACTGGGCAACCTGATCCCGGAATGGAATGACCTGGTTCGCCGCGGGCGCTGGGATGCGGCATCGGACCGGTTGCATGCCACCAACAACTTCCCCGAATTCACCGGCCGGCTGTGTCCCGCGCCGTGTGAGGCCGCCTGCGTGCTCTCGATCAGCGAGCCGCAGACCGGGGGCAGCGTCACCATCAAGCGTATCGAGCAGTCCATCGCCGACCAGGCCTGGATGGACGGCACCGTCGAACCCCAGCCTCCCGCCATCACCACCGGCAAGAACGTCGCGGTGGTGGGCAGTGGACCCGCGGGACTGGCTGCGGCCCAACAGCTCACGCGGGCCGGGCACCACGTCACCGTGTACGAGCGCGACGACCGCCTCGGTGGTCTGCTGCGCTACGGCATCCCGGAGTACAAGCTGGAGAAGGCCACGCTCAATCAGCGGCTGGCGCAGATGCGGGCCGAGGGCACCCGCTTCGTCACCGACTGTGAGGTGGGGGTGGATCTGTCGGTGGAGGAACTGCGCGACCGGTTCGACGCGGTGGTCCTGGCCGTCGGCGCGTTGCGCGGCCGCGACACCGACGTCGAGGGACGCCACCTCGGCGGGGTGCACCTGGCCATGGAACACCTGGTGCCCGCCAACCGGGAGTGTGAAGGCGACGGGCCCTCACCCATCTCGGCGGCGGGTAGGCACGTGGTCATCATCGGCGGCGGCGACACCGGGGCGGACTGCCTCGGCACCGCGCACCGGCAGGGCGCGGCCTCGGTGACCCAACTCGACTACAACCCCGAGCCGCCCGAGGCACGCGACGACAGCCGGTCCCCGTGGCCCACCTGGCCGATGGTGCTGCGCACCTCGCCGGCCCACGCCGAAGGCGGGTCGCGGCGCTACGAGGTGGCCGTGCAGCGCTTCGTCGGTGACGACAACGGCAACCTGCGGGCCATCGAGATCGCCGAGGTGAAGGTGACCCGGGACGCCGACGGCCGCCGCGAGATCACCCCGGTCGGTGAGGTCCTGTCGCTGCCGTGCGACCTGGCGCTGTTGGCCATCGGCTTCGAGGGCGTCGAGGAGATGGCCCTGGTGGACGGTCTGGGTCTACAGCGCAACCGTCGTGGCGCGCTGCCGTGCGGCTCGGATTGGCAGACCACTGCGCCGGGGGTCTTCGTCTGTGGTGACGCTCACCGCGGGGCGTCTCTGGTGGTGTGGGCCATCGCCGAGGGGCGCGCCGCCGCGCACGCGGTTGATGTCTTTTTGATGGGCGAGTCCGACCTGCCGGAACCGGTGCGTCCGTCAGCGTTGCCGCTGGCAGTCGTCTGATGGCCGGAAGGTGTGCATGAGGTGACGGCTACGTCAACACATCTGTATCGGTCGAGATGCCTCCGGACTGCGACTATGCTGACTCGTCGTGACTAGACGCGGCAAAATCGTATGTACTCTCGGAC
Organism: Mycolicibacterium tokaiense; assembly: GCF_010725885.1. Classification (NCBI taxonomy): domain Bacteria; kingdom Bacillati; phylum Actinomycetota; class Actinomycetes; order Mycobacteriales; family Mycobacteriaceae; genus Mycobacterium; species Mycolicibacterium tokaiense. The sequence goes on from NZ_AP022600.1 coordinate 4,668,398, forward strand.
CGGCTGTTGGCAGTGATGAACAGGTCAAGGCTCTCGTCGAAGCGGGCATGGATGTCGCGCGGCTGAACTTCAGCCATGGTGAGCACAGCGACCACGAAGCCAACTACAAGCGCGTGCGGTCGGCCTCGGACGCCACCGGTCGCGCCGTCGGCATCCTCGCCGATCTGCAGGGCCCCAAGATCCGCCTCGGTCGCTTCAACACCGGCGCGACGCTGTGGGCCACCGGTGAGACCGTCCGCATCACCGTCGAGGACGTCCTGGGTGTGCACGACCGGGTGTCCACCACCTACAAGCAACTCGCCCACGACGCGACCCCCGGTGACCGCCTGCTCGTCGACGACGGCAACGTCGGCCTGGTGGTCGAGGCCGTCGAGGGCGACGACGTGGTCTGCAGGGTCACCGAGGGTGGCCGGGTCAGCAACAACAAGGGCCTGTCGCTGCCGGGCATGAACGTCTCGGTGCCCGCGATGTCGGAGAAGGACATCGCCGACCTGGAGTTCGCGCTGCAACTGGGCGTCGACTTCATCGCCCTGTCGTTCGTGCGGTCCCCGGCCGACATCGAACTGGTGCACGAGGTCATGGACCGGGTGGGCCGCCGGGTCCCCGTCATCGCCAAGCTCGAGAAGCCCGAGGCCATCGACAACCTCGAGGCCATCGTGCTGGCGTTCGACGCCATCATGGTCGCCCGTGGCGACCTGGGCGTGGAGCTGCCGCTGGAAGAGGTGCCGCTGGTCCAGAAACGCGCCATCCAGATCGCCCGCGAGAACGCCAAGCCGGTCATCGTCGCCACCCAGATGCTGGAGTCGATGATCGAACACTCCCGCCCCACCCGCGCCGAGGCCTCCGACGTGGCCAACGCGGTGCTCGACGGCGCCGACGCGGTGATGCTCTCGGGGGAGACCTCGGTGGGCAAGTACCCGCTGGAAGCGGTGCGCACCATGGCCCGGATCGTCTCGGCGGTCGAGGACAACTCCACTGCCGCCCCGCCCCTGGCCCACGTCCCGCGCACCAAGCGCGGCGTGATCTCCTACGCGGCCCGCGACATCGGCGAACGCCTCGACGCCAAGGCGCTGGTGGCGTTCACGCAGTCCGGTGACACGGTGCGCCGGCTTGCGCGGTTGCACACCCCGCTGCCGCTGCTGGCGTTCACCGCGCTGCCAGAGATCCGCAGCCAGCTCGCACTGACCTGGGGCACCGAGACGTTCATCGTGCCGAACATGGACACCACCGACACCATGATCCGTCAGGTCGACAAGTCGCTGCTCGAGTTGGGCCGCTACAAGCGCGGTGATCTGGTGGTCATCGTGGCGGGTGCGCCTCCCGGCACCGTGGGCTCGACCAACCTGATCCACGTGCACCGGATCGGCGAGGACGACCACTGAGGTCCGACTTCGAGGAGTTGCTGGCGGTCCTCGATCTGCGGGCCGCCGGCGAGGACGCGTTCCTCGGTACCCACCCCAGCAAGAACCCCGTCCGCACGTTCGGCGGGCAGATGATGGCGCAGGCCTTCGTGGCGGCCAGTCGCACGGTCTCGCCCACCCTCCCGCCGAACGCACTGTCGGTGCACTTCATCGCCGGCGGTGACCCTGCGAAAGATCTCGAGTTCACCGTCGTGCGGTTGCGCGACGAGCGCCGCTTCGCCAACCGCCGGGTGGACGTCACCCAGGACGGCACACTGCTGACCACCGCGTTCGTGTCGTTCCTGGCTGGGGGCAGCAGCCTGGAGCACAGCATCGCCATGCCGGATGTGGCTGCGCCACACGGTCTTCCGAAGATCAGCGAACTGCTGGTGGGGTTCGAGGAAACAGTGCCCCTGTTCGTCGAGGCGCTCAAGCCCATCGAGTGGCGCTACACCAACGACCCGGCGTGGGTGATGCGCACCAAAGGGGAGCGGCTGCCGCACAACCGCGTGTGGATGAAGACCGAGGAACCGATGCCCGATGACCCGGTGCTGCACCGTGCGGCGCTGGTCTACTCCTCGGACACCACCGTGCTGGATTCGATCATCACCACCCACGGACTGTCGTGGGGCTTCGACCGGATCTTCGCGGTCACCATCAACCACTCGGTGTGGTTCCACCGCCCGGTGGTGTTCGACGACTGGGTGCTGTACTCCACGTCCTCTCCGGTGGCGGCCGATTCGCGCGGTCTGGGCACCGGCCACTTCTTCGACCCGGTGGGCAACGTCGTGGCCACCGTGGTCCAGGAAGGAATCGTCAAGCACTTTCCCGCGAAGGACTGAACCGCGGCCCCGCGGTGCCGAGCGACGTGACCGTCACCGAAAGTGGCTGCCACCGAGGCGGTCTGAACGTCGAGGTGATCGAGCTGGCTGTTCAGCCGGAGCCGGGCCGGTCCGAGGGGGCCACGCAGTGCGTCATACAGCGTGTCCCAGGCCGTCATCCACTGCGGCGCCGCGTACCGGGTGGGCGCGCCGCCGCGGTGCAGTTGTTGCCGCTCGGTCAGCTTCACGCAGATAGAGGGCACGGATCTGCCGAGTCTGGCCAGCAGGGATTCGACCTCCGGCTGCATGACGATGCCGGCGCCACGAGGCTGGGTGCGGTCCACCGATCGCTCGTAGACGGTGACGTCGGCACCGATCGCCGTGAGTTCGTGCGCGGCGGCCAGCCCGCCCAGCGAGCCGCCGATGATCAGAGCGCGCATGTCAGCGGACCTCGAATCAGTGTTCGCCCATACCGTGGGCGTCGACGGGGTTGGTGCGCCCGACGATCAGCGGGTCGGCGGGGGTGAACGGGAAGTTCGGCAGATCGTCGATGTGGGTGTCGAACGCGGCGGCCAGCACCTCGCGGGAGTAGGCGCTCGCCGACGCCCGGTAGCCGATGTCGGCGGGGAACGGCTGGTCGAAGAAGATCAGGAAGTGCCAGTCGGGGCTGTCGACGACCTCGATGTGGTGGGGATACGCGCGGGGGATGAAGTACACGTCGCCGGCGTGCAGGTGCCAGGTGTTGATGCTGCCGTCCGGGTCCATCACCGTCATCCGCGCCGAACCGTGTTGCACGTAGCCCATTTCGGCGGTGACCGGATGCCAGTGCGGCTCGCGCATGCCGTCTTCGCGGATCCGCAGTGAGTACATCGAAAGATCCTTGAGTGCCGGCCAGAACTGGTCGCGGGCGAAGCGGGCGTTACCCATCGCATAGGTCAGACCCGGCGACTGGGCCTCGACGTCGAACTTGTGCGGATCGTTGAAGCGCGCTTGCGCGGGGATGACGGGATCGCCGATCCGGCGGGCCAGTTTGTGGTCGACGGTGCTGCGCCGGATTGCGGAGAAGTCTGCGGCCGGCAGGTCATAGGTGTTGCCGAGCACGGCGTCGGTGAACGCGCCGAAGGTGGCGCCCAGCCCGAAGTCCTCCGGGCGTTCGCTGCGGAAGCAGATGATGAACTCGGCCACGTCGTCGCCGATGTTCTCGATGTGGTGCAGCGACCCTGAGTCGGCGTGGAACATCTGGCCGGCGGTGACGGTGAAGGTGGAGAATCTGCTGCCGTTGTCGAGGATGGAGACCAGGGCGGTGCCGGAGACGCAGTAGGTCAGTTCGTTGGCGTTGGCATGCCAGTGCGGGGTGCGCATCGCGCCGGGATTGAGCAGCACCCGCTTGATGGACAGGCCCTTGAGGATGGGGAAGTTGTCGGCGGTCACGCGCCGCATCGATCCCAGGTCGGATTCTTCGACGATCTCCCCGTCCCACAGGGAGATCGAATGGCTGGTGGTGGAGGTGCTCATACCGGGCTCCTGTCGTCGAGTTCCGTTCGTATGGAACTCTGCCCGTTGGTGCGGGGTTGCGTCATCACCGTTGCTACCCACCCGCGGGTTCCGGTTAGCCGGTAGGCGTCAGGTCGGCGGTGTCGACCGCGGCCAGCCCGGCAGTGGCGGCGCCGGCGAGTTGCGGGCCAGCTGGGTGAGGATCAGCCGGAGCGGTGCCCACACCGCCCGCCCGCGCCGCGTCACGGCGTAAGCGGTCATCATCAGCTGCGGCTCGGGCAGCGGCAGCACCCGGATCCCGTGTTGCGGCGCGCGGCCCAGCGGCAGCAGCGCGATGCCGTAGCCGGCGGCGATGAGGTCCTCCACCAGATCGAGGGTGTCGATCTGATGGCCGATGCGCGGGGTGAAGCCGGCCAGCGCCGCCAGTGTGCGGATCGCGATCTCGTCGGCGGTGTTGCGGGAGTTCACGATCCAGGGCCGCTCGGCATACGCCCTGAGGTCGCCGGAGTGGTCCGGCTCGCCGGCCGGGATCGCCAGACCCCAGGGCGTGGTCCACAGCGGTTGGGTCTCGAGTACCGGGTTCGGGTTGGCCGGCGCCAGGTTGTAGTCGTAGGTGATGGCCAGGTCCAGCTCGTCGTCGATCAGCAGGCGGAAGGCCTCGCCGGGCTCGAACTCGTTGATCACCGCGTGTACGTCGGGATGGCCGGTTCTCAGCGCTGCCAGCACCGGCATCAGGGAGACCCGGATCCCGGTGGCGAATCCGCCCACGCGCACCGTGCCCGCGGGTTCGGCGTCGGGATCGAGATCCAGGCGTGCCGATTCCAGGGCAGCGAGAATGCCGACGGCGTGATCGGCCAGGCGGGCCCCGGCCGGGGTCAGCCGGACCCGCCGGCCCTCCGGTTCCACGAGCGCCGTGCCCACCTCCCTGGCCAGCGCCGCGATCTGCTGGGAAACCGTGGACGTCGTCAGTTGGTGGGTGTCGGCGACGGCGCGCATCGAGCCCAACTGGGCCAGTGCCACCAGCAGTTCCAGGCGGCGAGGTTCCATCCGCGCGATTGTTCATCAATCGCGAACAGTATGTCCAGAAATATCGCGTGGACATGAACGTTGTCGATCTCGTTCAATGACCCGGTGACCATCAACCAGGCCCGCAGCGGCACCTTCATGGCGCTGGGCTCGATGGCCTTCGTGCAGCTCGGCCTCGCTGTTTCGGTGCTGCTGATCGATCGGGTGGGCACCGAGGGCGCCGCCTGGCTTCGGCTGGCCTGGGCGGGCATCCTGATGGTGGCGATCGTGCGGCCCCGGCGCAGTGCGTTCACTCGCCGATCCTTCGGCTACTGCGTGCTGCTGGGCATCGTCACCGCCCTGATCACGATGCTCTTCATGGCCGCTGTGGCGCGGATCCCGCTGGGCACGGCCAGCGCGCTGGAGTTCCTCGGCCCGCTCGGGGTGGCGGTGGCCACCGCCGGACGCGGCCGCCGGCTGCTGTGGCCGGCCCTGGCCGCCGTCGGCGTGCTGTTGCTCACGCAGCCGTGGACCGGCCTGGTGGATCCGGTCGGCGTGCTGTTCGCGCTGGGCTCCGCGGTCTGCTGGGGCTGTTACATCCTGCTCACCCAGCGCGTCGGCGATGACGTGGCCGGCATCAACGGGCTGGCGGTGTCGATGCCGACCGCAGGCATTGTCGCGACCCTCATCGCAGGCCCGGTGGCCTACGACCGGATCACCCCCGACCTGGTGCTGATCGGGCTGGGCCTGGCGGTGCTGCTGCCCGTCATCCCGTTCACCCTCGAGTTCTTCGCGCTGCGCCGGCTCACCACCTCCGCGTTCGGCACCCTGATGAGCCTCGAGCCGGCTTGTGCCATGCTCATCGGGTTCGTGATCCTGGATCAGGTACCCGGCCCGGCCGCGCTGGTGGGCATCGCGTTTGTGGTGATCGCCGGGATCGGAGCAGCGCGTGCGGGAGCCCGGCTCACGGTGGCCGCGGAACCGCTGCACACTCCCTGAACCGTCAGTCCCGGCCTGCGGGGTGGTCTTCGAACGTCACCTCGACCCGCTGGAAACCCTTGGCCTGCTGCGCTTTTGCCTGACCCTCGTACATCTTGCGGTCGGCTTCGGTGAGCTCGACGTCATCGGTGAACGGGGTCAGCAGGGCCCGGGGATGCAGGCGGTCGACCCGCACCACGTTCACCTCGGCGCAGATCAGCAACACCGTGGAGATCAGATACAGGAACGCGATGAGCCCCAGCACCACGGCGAACACGCTGTTGGTCACACTGGCCGACGCCACGACATGCTGGACGTAGCTGGCGCCGAACCACTGCAGCAGCTGCCAGACCACGGCGGCGGCCAGGGCGCCGGGCAGCACGTCCCGCACGCTCAGCGTGCGGGTGGTGGTCACCCGGAATGCCACCACGAGCACGCCGGTGTTCAGCGCCAGCGCAGCCACCACGACGCCGACCGCGCCCACCGGGCCGAGGAACCGGCCGAATGCGACCAGCGCGGTAGTGGCCACCAGCGCGGTGCCGAGCACCAACAGCAGCACCAGGCTGCGCAGCCGTGACCGGATCGGATCCGGGCGCAGGTTCTTCGGGACCGCCCAGATGTTCTCCATCGCGTTCTGCAGCGCCTGGCCCACGTTGAGACCGCCGTAGAGCGCCACGACGATGCCGATGACCACGCCGGCGGTGCCGCCGCTGAGCCGACTCGGTTCAGTGAGCTGGTCGCCGATCAGCGGGAACTGTGCCAACGCCGAGTCGTAGATGTCCTCGCGCCATTCGGGCCGGCCCGCCAGCACCACGCCCAGCACCGTGGTCAGCAGCAACAGCAACGGAAACAGCGAGATGAAGGCGTAGTAGGTCAGCAGCGCGGCCAGGTATCCGGCCTGGTCATCGACGTACTTGTAGATCACGGCGATCACGAACCCGGCCGTCGGGCTACGCTGCTGCAGCCTGTCCAGCCAGTGCACCATGCGGGCTACTTACCCGTAACGCCACAACCGCAACCGTCGGCGCTGCTCAGCCCCACTCGTGATTCATCGCGCGCGAATCCACCGTGCCGTAGCCGGATCGGCGGCTGGCCCGCGTGCTGCGGGACAGGGCAATCAGGACGGTGGTCAGCGCCGCCGTCACCGCGCCGGCGGCGAAGATGATGATGTAGGCGCTCTCCGGCGGTTCACCGGTGCGCGCGGAGACGTGGCCCAACAGCACCGCGACCACCGCGGCCGCCACGGCACTGCCCACGGTGCGGGCGATGGCGTTGAGCCCGGTGGCGATGCCGGTCTCGCCGCGGTCGGCCTCGCTGACCACCAGTGCCGGCAGCGCCCCGTACGCCAGGCTGACGTAGGCGTTGGCGAAGATGCCCGCCACGATGACCTGCCACGGCTGGTCGTGCGCGACCGCCAGGGCCACAAAGCCCACCACACCGATCAGGGCGCCGACCATCAGCACCGGGCGGGCGCCGAAACGGTCGATGAAGCGCCCGCTCAGCACGGCGATCACCAGGCCGGCGACCGCACCGGGCAGCAGGTAGACGATGCTGGCGTACAGCACGCTCGCCGAGAACCCGTAGCCGGTGACGTCTCGCGGCGCCTGCACGAAGGCGGTCAGGCCCAGGAAACTGAAGTACAGCCCCATCCCGACGAACACGGTGGCGAGGTTGGTCAGCAGCATCGCCCGCCGGGTCAGCAGGGCGATCGACACCAGCGGGTAGCGCCGCCCGCGTTCCCACCAGCACCACAGCGCCAGCACGGCCAGCCCGCCGCCCGCCGTTCCGAGGGTCCGCAGGGACGCCCAGCCCCAGGCGTTGCCTTGGGTGATGGCGAGCAGGACCGCGCTCAGTCCGGCGGCCAGGCCGAGCGCACCCAGCCAGTCGATGGACCCCTCGCCGCGTTGGCGCCGCGAGGGCACCACCAGCACCACCACCAGGATCACCAGCAGGGTGAAGCCGGTGGTCAACCAGAACACGCGGTGGTAGTCGGCGTCTCCGGTCACGAGTAGGCCGGTGGTCACCAGACCCATTCCGCCGCCGAACCCGAGGATGGCCGACAGCACGGCCAGCGCCCGGACCACCTGAGCTTCGGCCAGTTCTTCCCGGAGCACGGCCACACAGATCGGATACAGCGAGTAGGACACCCCCTGCAGGGCACGGGCGGCGATCAGGACAGGCAGCGAGGTGGTGGTCGCGGCCAGCACCGACCCGATGAGCACCACGGCCAGCACACCCAGCAGCACGTACTTCTTGTTGAACAGGTCGGCAAGCCGGCTCAGCAGCGGGGTGGCGGCCGCCGCTGCCAGCAGGTTGGCCGTCACCGTCCAGCTGACGGCCACTGTCGAGGCGTTCAGCTGTTCGGAGATCAGGCCCAGGACGGGCACCACCGCGGTCTGCAGCACGGCCACGGTCAGCGCCACGATGCTCAGCGCGGCGATCAGGAGCCGGGGCGACGGGGCCAGCGAAGCGACGGGAGATTCTTCTCCGGCCTTGAGCACCACGCCTCCTTGCCGACGAAATAGATTGACTACCAAACTATCGCAGCAGGGCCTGTAGCCGATCGTGGGGTAACGCCGGCGTGCGGTGCCCGTCGCGGCCGGTCATCTCGGCGTTGACCACCATGGCGTTGAGCACTGCTTCCTCCACCGCGTGCACGGTCGCGGTGTACAGGTCGTCCATCCGGCCCCACGGCAGAAAGCGCATGCTGCCGAATTCGTCCTCGCGTGGCGGGCCCACCGGGAAGGCGCTGCCCAGCCCGGGCGCCTCCGCGGTGGACAACGCCAGGAAGATGTCGCCCGAGAAGTGCGACCCGGTGGTGCCGGTGCGGGCCAGTCCGAGCGGGACCCGGCGCGCCAGGGCTTTGCACTGCCCGGGCAGCAGCGGGGCATCGGTGGCGATCACCACGATCACCGACCCCGCACCCGGTGGCGGCGGCGCCTGCCCCATTTCGGTGACGAACCAGTCGCCGCCCAGCGGGTTGTCGTCGGCCAGCGCACCACCGACGGGGCGGCCGGCGACCGTCAGCTCGGTGCGCGACCCGAAGTTGGCCTGCACGAATGCGGCGACGGTGAAGGTGTGCGCGCCGTAGCCCACCAGGCGGGAGGAGGTGCCGTTGCCGCCCTTGAACTCGTAGCAGTTCATGCCGGTGCCGCCGCCCACCGATCCCTCGGTCACGGGACCGCCGGTGGCCGAGTCCAGCGCGGCCTCGACGTGCTCAGGCCGGACGTACCCGCCGTTGATGTCGTTGAGGTAGCCGTCCCAGGTCTCGGCGCACACCGGCAGTAACCACTGCCGGGCCAACCCTGGGTGCACCCGGTTCACCCACGCGACCACGCCGGTGTGGCAGGCCCCGACGGCGTGGGTGTTGGACAGCACGATCGGCAGATTCAGGGCGCCCACCTCCTCGATCCAGGTGGTGCCGGTCATCTCCCCGTTGCCGTTCAGCGAGTACCACCCGGCCGCGCACGGGTCGCCGACGCCGGCCCGGCCGCGGGGCAGCAGGGCGGTGACACCGGTGCGCATCCGGTCGCCCTCGACCAGGGTGGTGACGCCCACCTCGAAGCCGGGCACATCGGTGATGGCGTTGAGGAGCCCGGGAGTGCCGGGCAGGTCGATGCCCAGGCCGCGGGCGCGGGGTCGGCCGTCGGGAGTGTGGGTGCTCAGCGTGGTCACCGCTCCACAATGCAGGATGCCGGGCTCCGACGGTGGGCCGTAGGGTGATCACCGTGGACCTGCTGCTGGGCATCGACATGGGCACCGGAAGCTCCAAAGGTGTTCTCGTCGACCCCCACGGTGTTGTCCTCGCGACCGAGACTATCGCGCATTCCATGGACCTGCCGCGCCCCGGCTGGGCCGAGGTGGACGCCGACGGTATGTGGTGGCGCGAGGTGTGCCTGATCAGCCGGGCCCTGATCGACCGGGCGCCGGCCGGTGCCCGAATCGCGGCGATGTGTGTCAGCGGTGTCGGCCCCTGCCTGGTGTTGTGCGACGAGAACCTGCGTCCGCTGCGGCCCGCCATCCTCTACGGCATCGACTCCCGTGCCGAGGCCGAGATCGAGCTGTTGACAGCAGAATTGGGCGCTGCGGAGATCTTGGAACGGGCGGGCACCCAGCTCTCCAGCCAGGCGGTGGGACCCAAGATCGAGTGGGTCCGCCGTCACGAACCGGAGATCTTCGCCGCTGCTGCCCGGTGGTACGGCTCCAATTCCTACATCGCGGCCAAGCTCACCGGTGAGTACGTGATGGACCATCACACCGCCAGCCAGTGCGACCCGCTGTACGCCACCCGTTCGCTGCGCTGGAATGACGAATGGGCGCAACGGATCTGCGGGCACCTGCCCCTGCCGCGGCTGGTTTGGCCCAGCGAGGTGGTCGGTACCGTGCACGCCGAGGCGGCGGCGGCCACCGGGGTCCCGGCCGGCACACCGGTGGTGGCGGGCACGGTGGACGCCGTCGCCGAAGCCTTTTCGGTCGGGGTGCGTCAGCCCGGTGACCAGATGCTGATGTACGGCTCGACGATGTTCCTGGTGCACATCATCGACGCCTATCACGCCGATCCAGCGCTGTGGACCACCGCGGGCGTCGAGCAGGGCACCCATGCGCTGGCAGCGGGCACGGCAACAGCCGGCAGCCTGATCAACTGGCTGCAGGCCGTCACCGGCGGTGCGCCGTTCGAACATCTGATGGCCGAGGCGCAGGCCGTGCCGCCGGGCAGCGAAGGGCTGCTGGTGCTGCCGTATCTGGCGGGGGAGCGCACCCCGGTGTTCGATCCGCGGGCTCGTGGGGTGTTCGCCGGGCTGACACTGCGGCACGGCCGGGGACATCTGTTGCGCGCGGCCTATGAAGGCATTTCGTTCGGGATCCGGCAGATTCTGGAGAAGTTCGACGACGCGCACGCCGCGCGCCGGGTGGTCGCCGTCGGCGGCGGCCTGCGCAGCCCCATCTGGGCGCAGACCCTCACCAACGTCACCGGCCATGCGCAGCTGGTGCCCGAGCAGGCAATCGGCGCGAGTTACGGTGACGCTCTGCTGGCTGCCATCGGAGCGGGTGTGGTTGCGCCGGAGACCGATTGGGCCAAGATTTCCTACGAGATCACGCCGGACCCGGAGGCCGTCGCCCTGTACGACGATCTCTACACCACCTGGTCGAAGCTCTACCCCGACACCCGCGACGTCGTGCACCAACTCGCCCAGACCGACACACGGGCCCAAAAGTTCGAGTGAAGTCCGGCATTTCGTCGACTTCGGCGGAGTCCGGCACCTGGTCGGGCGTTGGCCCGTGCCGAATCAGAGGTCGAGTCGGTCGATCGTCCACTCGATGTTGTCGAAGTCCGGCATCTCGCGGCCGTCGTCGACACCGATCTCGCGCTGGATGGCCGCTTCCAGCTTGGCGCTCGAAGCCAGGACGAGATCGGCGTTGTCGCCCTTGACGGCGGCCAGGTTCGTCATCTCTGCTGGGTCGTTCTGCAGGTCGAACAGCTCGACGTCGTTGAATCGATAGAGCTCGTCGAGGTCGCGAGGGAGATTGCGCTGCGTGGGCGCGAAGTAGCGGGTGAACTTGTACCGCCCGTCGAACATGGTGCGCAGGCTGCCCCTCTTGCTCAGATCCGGTCGGTAACCCATCTCCGCCATCGCCTGCTTCGGATCCCGTTGAGCGGCTTTGGCGTCGGCGACGATGCGGATGACCTCGCTGTCATTGGTCGCCAGTCCGCTGTAGGTGAACAACACCGCCTCCCGTACCGAGTGTTCGTGGGCCTGCGCGGGATTGCCCAGCACTGTACTGAGGTCAGAACCGGGCAGCTCGCGTCCCGCAATCTCGCCCACGGCACCGGACTGGACGCCGGCCAGGGAGAGCAAGCTCGGCGCCAGGTCGATGTGACCGGTCAACGATGTAACCTGCTGTCCGCCCGCAACATCGGGGTGCACGATGTGCAGGGGCAGGTGGATGGCTTCCTGGTAGGCAAAGGGGCCTTTGCCGCGGAGCCCATGCGCGCCGCCCATTTCCCCGTGATCACTGGTGAAAACGACGATGGTGTTGTCGGTCAAGCCCAACGCGTCGAGTTCGTCGAGCAGAAGAGCAACCTGCTGGTCCACACTGCGGATGCTGTTGAGATAGAAGTCCGAGAAGCGGTTCCAACGCTCGGTCTCGGGCGGAATGGTGCCCAGCGTGTAGCCCCATGCCTTGAGGTACTCGCCGTGAGCAGCCGGCCGCCCCGGTGCAGTCATCGACTGGGTGAGGCTATCGGGAAGAGTTGCCTCCCATTGCCTCTCATACAGCTCGTTCTTGGGTGCGCGGGCTGCTTGCATGAGAAGCCGACCGTTGTCCTGAACATGTTCGCCGGGTGCGTCGGTGTTGAAGTACATGATGTCGTGGGGGTTCACCAGGCTCACGAACAGCGCCCATGGCTTGTTGTCATCCGCAAGGGTGCGGCCCTGGTCGCGCAACCACGACACGACGCTGCCGCCGATCATGTTGTCATAGGTGTAACCGCCCAGCGTGTGTGTCAGCACGTCACCGGGCCACACATAGTCGGAAAAGCCGTACGCCTCCATCTCCTCGGTGAACAGGTGATCCGGCTTCGCGGTTTCGAACGCACTGTTCAGATGCCATTTGCCTTTGTAGGCCGTGTAATAGCCTGCTGCTCGCAGCATGTCACCCACCGTCGGGATGTCCGTACTCATGGATCTGACGTAGGGGAGGTCTACGTTCTCGAACATGCCGTTGTCCGGTGTCTGGAGTCCGGTCAGGATCACCGACCGCGAGCTGGTGCACATGACGGCCGGACAGTAGTGGTTGGTGAAGCTCACCCCATCGTTGTGCAGACGCTCGCGGCCGGGCAACGACATGCCGGCCGGCCACTGCGCAAAGTGCCGTTCCTGGTCGGTGAACACGAACAGGATGTTGTGTTGGGATGCCGACGGTAGACCGGTCTTGGTTGCGGAGGGTGTGGTGGATGGTTCGACCCCGCACGAGGCGGTGGTGGCGGCAGCGACAGACAGGCCCGCCATGGCCAGAAACGCCCGACGGCTCGGTGCGGAGAAGTGGGTCATCGTTGTCGCTCTCCTTGATGTAGTGATACCTACAGTAAGAGATTAGTGCATAATCGGTCGTCAGGGAGGCGGGATCGGTCATGACGAAAAGAAAGACGGGTTCGACGCCCACGCGCCGTACCCGCGCCAACGGTGACCGTTCCCGCGAGCGCATTCTGGACGCGGCCACGACGGTCGCCACCGAGCGTGGGTACGACGCCGCCAGTATCTCGGCGGTCAGCGAGCTCAGTGGGCTACCGCCGACGTCTATCTACTGGCATTTTGCCGACAAGGACGATCTGATGGCGGAGGTCATCGATCGCAGCTTCGAGCGATGGTCACACGCGTTGAGCCTGCCGGAAATCGGCAGCGCCGAGGAGCGCGGGCGTGAGATCGGTGCTCAGGTCGCGAAGGCGCTACAGCAGAGCCCCGACTTCTTGAGGTTGGGGTTGAAGCTGGCGCTGGACCGCCGACCGGTCGAGTTGCACGCCAAGACGCGGTTCCTGCACAACCGGCAGGCCACTTTTCAGCGGTTCGCCGATGTGATCCGCGCCGTGGCGCCGGGACTTGCCGAGGCAAAGGTCGAGGTCCTGACCACCTATCTCATCGCGGGCGCCGACGGCATCTTCGTCGCCAACGAGATCGAGGACAATCCGCAGCGCTTCAGCGATCTGTTCGAGTTGCATGCACAGCTGGTGTTCGAGGCGGCCGTGGCAATGGCGCCGTGATCGCGCCACCGTCGGGGCGCGGACGCCTGATCAGCCGCCCTCCTCGTCCAGCCGCGCCAGGATGGCCTCGGCCGTCGCGGGATCGGTGACCAGCTGATTGAAGTAGCCGCATGCATCGGACACCGTTACCGACATCGACATCTGCTTCCGCGACTCGCAGCACCATGGCGTATTGCCGGACCTCACCGCCGCGTTGGCGTAGCGGGCGCGGTTGAGATAGACACCAGACGAGGATCTCGCGCGTTTCTGTTGTCTGGTGTCATTCTCAATCTGTTCCGAAAATCCCTGTGCCACATGAGTATCTGCTGTCACATTGCGCCGGTTCTTGTCGGTGGCCAGGTCTAGTTTCGAGGCATGGGAACGTCAGCCGTCGCCGATCGAGAGGCGATGCTGGCTGCCCTGACCCAGATGGAAACCCTGCAAGCGCAGATGAACTCACTGTCCATCGACGCCTTCACCCCGCTGGAGTTGTTGGACCTGCAGCAGCGCCGCGAAACCCTGGCCTGGTTACAGCCCGTCCTCGACCACACGATCTACCAACGCCTGCGCGCCGAATGCACCCCGAAAGAACTCGGCGCCAGCAGCTACACCAAAGTCCTGGCCGCCCGGCTGCGGATCAGCGAAGCCGAAGCCTTCCGGCGCCTCAAAAACGCCGAACTCCTCGGCCCGCGCACCGCCCTGACCGGTGAGCCGCTGCCCCCCGCGTTGCCGAACGTCGCCGCCGCCCAGGCGAAAGGCCAACTCGGGTCCGAGCATGTCAGCGAGATCAAGTCGTTCTTCCGCACCCTGCCCCACTCGGTGGACTTCCAAGCCCGCGAAGCCGCCGAAACCGACCTCGCCCACCACGCCAGCACCCTCGGCGCCGACGGCTTCACCGCCGTCGCCGACCGGCTGAAGTACCTGCTCGACCAAGACGGCACCTTCACCGACACCGACCGCCAAGCCCGCCGCGGGCTGCGCCTGGGCAAACAACGCCCCGACGGCACGGTCCCCATCTCCGGATACCTCACCCCCGAAGCCGCAGCCACCTGGGAAGCGGTCAAAGCCAAACTCGCCGCCCCCGGGATGTGCAACCCCGCCGACGACACCCCACAAGTCGACGGCGAGCCGGATCCCGATACGGCGGCGAAAGATACGCGCACGCAGAGTCAACGCGACCATGATGCGTTCTTGGCCGCCGGGCGCGCGGTCCTGGCCTCCGGTGATCTCGGCCAACACAAGGGATTGCCGGCGACGATCATCATCCGCACCGAACTCAAGGACCTGGAGAAGGCGGTCGGGCACGGGCTCACCGCTGGCGGGACGTTGATTCCGATGCGTGACGTCATCCGGATGGCGTCTCACGCGTACCTCTGGCTGGCGCTGTTCGACGGCAAGGGTGTGCCGCTGCATCTGGGGCGTACCCGCCGCACCGCCTCACCGGGGCAGCGCATCGTGCTGCTGGCTCAGCACCGGGGCTGCACCGCCCCGGGCTGCACCGCCGACGGCTATCACTCCGAGGTGCACCACGCGAACAAAGACTGGAAAGACGGCGGCAACACCGACGTCGAGGACATGACTCTGGCGTGCGGGCCGGACAACAGGATGGTCGAGACCACCGGCTGGACCACGAGGAACCGCCCCGAAGACGGCGTCACCGAATGGGTGCCGCCACCAGCGTTGGACTGCGGGCAATCCCGCACCAACCCGTATCACCACCCCGACCGCATCCTCGCCCCCGACGAACCCGACGAAGACCCACCCGGCGACGACCCCTGAGCGTGGCGAAACCACCGACCAGCCGACGGACCACCAGGGCCGCCGGCCACCGGTGCGTGGCGCCCTAGATGTACTCGGCCATCAGGTTGGTCGCAGTCGGCTGATCGGTGGTAGCCCGTCGAGTGCGCTGTGGCGGCGTTGAGTGTTGTAGAACTCGACCCAGGGTGCAAGGGCTTGGGCTCGGTGTGCGTTTGATGCGAACACCCGGTGATAAGACCATTCTGTTTGCAGGGTGCGGTTATAACGCTCCACTTTGCCGTTTTGCCAGGGGCAGTGCGGCTTGATGAATAGATGCCGGGCGTTGAGTGCGTCGATGGCCGCAGCGACCGCTGCTGAGCGGCGATAGCTCAGATGGTTGTCTGTGATGACCCGTTCAATGTGCGGAATGCCCTGGGATTGAAAGTATTGCGCGGCCCGAGAGATGAACCCCGCGCAGGTCGCGCCTTTCTCGTCAGCGTGGATCTCTGAGTACGCAAGCCGGCTGTGGTCATCGATCATGGAGTGCACGTAGTCATAGCCGATTCCGCGGCCACGGACGTCTTCGCTGCGCCCGTGGGCACGCCATCCGCCACCGTCGGGGATACGGCCAAGCTTCTTGACGTCGACGTGCACCAGTTCGCCGGGGTGTTCGCGTTCATAGCGTCGTGTGCTGGCCCGGGAGGCTTTGATCACCGCACCGGTCATCGGATCGCAATCACGCAGGTACGGCACGCCGCGGCGCCGCAGAATCCGTGCCACTGTCCGGGCAGGGATTCCCAGCTCAGGCCTAGCCAGTCCTGGCCCCGGCGATGCTTGCGCCGCGCGGCGACTACTTGGCGTTCTACCCGTGCCGAGGTGCGCGTAGGGCTGTGGTGCGGCCGCGAGGACCGGTCGTAGAGTCCGGCTTCGCCTTCGGCGGCGAACCGGCTAATCCAGGTGTGGACACACTTGCGGGAGATCCCCATCGCGTCGGCGATATGGGCCTGTTTCCAGCCCTGCTGGTAGCGCTCGACGATGAGCCTTCGCCCATGCAGCGTGGTGCGGGCATTACGGTGAGACACGAGAACCTCCGGGTTGGTGATGGGCCTTCGACAAGCCACACCTCACCCGGAGGTTCTCCTCACATCAAGCCAACACGCCCGCTACCAACGTCACGGCTGAGTACACCTAGACCCCGCCCTCCTCGTCCAGCCGCGCCAGGATGGCCTCGGCCGTCGCGGGATCGGTGACCAGCTGATTGAAGTAGCCGCCACGGGCACCGGCGATGATGGACTCCACCTTGTCGCTGCCGATGGCCACGCCGATGGTCACCGGAATGTGGCGCAGCGCTTCGAGTTCCAGTGCGATCAGCCGGTCGGCGCCCTCGAAGGGGATCTCGGTGCCGTCGCGGTCGTAGAACCGTGAGCACACGTCCCCCACGGCGTCGCGCAGCGAGGTGGAGCGGGTGGGCACGAACTGCGGGATGTCCTTGCGCAGCAGGGGCGGCGCACCGACGCCCATGAGGGCGCACCGGGCGTGCGGCCACAGATGCAGCACCCGTTGGATGCTGGGGTCGTTCAACAGCGACGGATAGAGGTCGGGACCCGGAAGTGCCGGTGCGAAAAGGTAATTCGCGCGCCCACCCACGCGGTTGGCCACCAGTCGGGTGATCTCGTTGGTCTGGTACCACTCCTCGGGTTGGTCATTGCCGCCCACGGTGGGCGCCACCAGAACACCCGGCAGCGGCACCAGATCCACCTGCGCCACCTCGTAGACCGTCCGGCCGGACGAGACCAGCAGCACGTCGCCGGGTAACAGACCGGCCTGGGTCAGGGCCCGTCCCACCGCGGGCGCCAGCGCACCTCCCATGACGTCCAGCACGGTCCGGCCGGGTCCGGCGACGGGCATGGGCATGCTGAGGAAGACCTTCGCCAGCGACAGCGCCCGGGTCAGCCGGTCGGCGAGGTCGCCGGAGGAGATTTCGGCGGGCGGTACCACCTCGATGCGGACGATGCCGCGGCGTTTGGCCTCGGCCAGCAGGCGGCTCACCGTTGCGCGGCTGCACCCCAGCTGGGCGGCGACGTCGGCCTGGGTGGCGTCCTCGGTGTAGTACAGCCGGGCCGCCGAGTACAGCAGGGACGCGGAGAAGTGGCCGGCCTCGCCGTCGGACATCGCGGCGACGTGACCGGCGGCCGGACTGGGCGACTGCGCAGGTCGAGGCACCTCACGAGTATGGCATTGAACACTTGTGCACGCCTGGAGTTCGGTGAACATTCGTTCTGGACAAATATGCAGCAGGTCGCATAGTGTGACCCCACCCACACTGGTGCTGGGGTGTGCGCCGACGAAAACCAGGAGCTAGCTGATGAGCGAATCGATCCCGGAGAAGATGCAGGCAGTGATCTGTCACGGGCCCAACGACTACCGGCTCGAGGAGGTGGCGGTGCCGCAGCGCGGCCCGGGGGAGGCGCTGATCCGCGTCGAAGCCGTCGGCATCTGCGCCAGTGACCTCAAGTGCTACCACGGCGCCGCCAAGTTCTGGGGTGACGACAAGCGTCCGGCCTGGGCCGAGACCATGGTCATCCCCGGTCACGAATTCGTGGGCCGTGTTGTCGAACTCGACGACGAGGCCGCGCAGCGCTGGGGAATCGCCGTCGGTGACCGGGTGACCTCCGAGCAGATCGTGCCGTGCTGGAAGTGCCGCTTCTGTCTGCGCGGCCAGTACCACATGTGCCAGCCGCACGACCTCTACGGCTTCAAGCGCCGGACACCGGGGGCCATGGCCGGCTACATGACCTACCCGGTGGAAGCGTTGGTGCACAAGATCTCCGGTGACCTCCCGCCCGCGCACGCCGCGTTCGTCGAACCGCTGTCCTGCGCCCTGCACGCCGTCGAGCGTGCGCAGCTCACCTTCGAGGACACCGTGGTGGTCGCCGGCTGCGGACCCATCGGTCTCGGCATGATCGCCGGCGCCAAGTCCAAGAATGCGGCCCGGGTGATCGCCCTCGACATGGCGCCCGAGAAGCTCGCGCTGGCCAAGAAGTGTGGCGCCGACCTGGCGCTCAACATCGCCGAAGACGACGTCGAGAAGATCGTCAAGGACCTCACCGACGGCTACGGCGCCGACGTCTACCTCGAGGGCACCGGTCACCCATCGGCAGTCGCGCAAGGGCTCAACCTGCTGCGCAAGTGCGGCCGCTACGTCGAGTACAGCGTCTTCGGCAGCGACGTCACCGTCGACTGGAGCATCATCAGCGACGACAAGGAGCTCGACGTGCTCGGCGCGCACCTGGGCGCCTACTGCTGGCCGGCCGCCATCAAGATGCTGGAATCCGGCGTCCTGCCCATGGATGAGATCTGCACCCACCAACTCCCGCTCTCGGAGTTCCAGAAGGGGCTGGATCTGGTGGGCAGTGGCAAGGAATCGGTCAAAGTCTCCCTGATCCCGGCCTGAAGGACAGACGATGCGCAACTACCAGGGGCCACAGATGTCCCGCCGAAACATGTTGGCCGCCATGGGTCTTGCGGCAGCGAGCGTACCGCTGCTGTCGGCCTGCGGCGTGGGCGGCAATCCGCCCGCACCCAACGGCGCCTCAGAGGTCACCGGGGGCTTCGACTGGCGCAAGGCTGAAGGCCAGACGATCAACATCCTGCAGACCCCGCACCCCTACCAGCTCTCCTACCAACCGCTGCTCAAAGAGTTCACCGAACTCACCGGCATCACGGTCAACGTCGACCTGGTCCCCGAGGCCGACTACTTCACCAAGCTCAACACCGAACTGGCAGGCGGCTCCGGCAAGCACGACGCCTTCATGCTGGGTGCCTACTTCATCTGGCAGTACGGCCCGCCGGGATGGGTCGAGGACCTGAACCCCTGGCTGCAGAACACCTCGGCCACCAGCGCCGAGTACGACTTCGAGGACATCTTCGAAGGGCTGCGCACTTCCACGCGGTGGGACTTCACCCTGGGCAACCCGCTGGGGACCGGCGGGCAGTGGGCGATTCCGTGGGGCTTCGAGAACAACGTGGTGGCCTACAACAAGCGCATCTTCGACGAGTTGGGCATCACCCGGCTGCCCGACAACTTCGACGACTTCATCCAGCTGGCCGTCGACCTGACCGACCGTTCGGAGAACCGGTACGGCCTGTCCACCCGAGGGTCGAAGTCCTGGGCCACCATCCACCCCGGCTTCATGACGCAGTACGTGCGCCAGGGTGCGGTGGACTACACCTGGAACGGCCGGGAGCTGGTGGCCGAGATGGACAGCGACGCCGCCGTCGAGTTCACCGAGAAGTGGATCGACCTGCAGCACCGCGCCGGCCCGACGTCGTGGACCACCTACGACTATCCCAACGCCACCGGCGATCTCGGCGACGGCAAGGCCATGATGGTGTTCGACGCCGACAGTGCCACCTACCCGAAGAACAAACCGGGTGCCAGCGCCGAGGCGGGCAACATCGCCTGGTACGCCGGGCCGGCCGGACCCGACGGCAACTACAAGACCAACCTCTGGACCTGGAGTTGGGCCATGAGTGCCAACTCCCGCAACAAGCTGCCGGCGTGGCTGTTCATCCAGTGGGCCACCGGCAAGGACTCGATGAACAAGGCGGTCGAGGGCGGCACGTACGCCGACCCGGTGCGCCAATCGGTGTTCGACACCACCTTCAAGCGGGTGGCCGCCGACCAGTACGGCTACCTCGAGGCGTTCGAGACCGTCATCGGTGAATCGAAGATCCAGTTCACCCCGCAGAAGAAGTTCTTCGACACCACGCAGAACTGGGCGGTGGCGCTGCAGGACATCTACGGCGGGGACGACGCCCGGTCACGGCTGACCAGCCTTGCCAAGACCAACACCTCCAAGGTCAACCTCTAGGAGCCCGCATGACCACTCAAACGTCCAAGGCTCCCAACACATCTGCGGAACAGCGCGGCACCCCGCCGCGCAATCTGCCGCAGGTGCCCACCTGGCGGCGCAAGCTGCGGCCCTACCTGCTGTCGATCCCCGCCGTGGTGATCGTGATCGGCATCCTGTACCCGTTCGCGGTCGGCGCCTACTACGCGTTCCTGAACTACGCCGCGGTCAACCCCGATCCGCACTTCATCTGGTTCCAGAACTTCGGCTCCGTGCTGGGTGACCAGGTGTTCTGGAAGAGCGTGCAGGTCACCGCCACGTTCGCGGTGGCAGCCACCTTCATCGAGACGGTGCTCGGCGTCGGGTTGGCGCTGCTGCTCAACCGGTCCTCGATCATCGGCAAGATCTTCGAGAAGGTGCTGATCCTGCCGCTGATGATCGCCCCGGTGATCGCGGGCGTGATCTGGAAGCTGATGTTCAACCCGCAGTTCGGCATCCTCAATCACGTTCTGGGACTGGGCAACACCTTCGACTGGCTGTCGGCGGGCAACGCACTGTTCTCGGTGATCCTGGTCGACATCTGGATCTTCACGCCCTTCGTCGCGATCCTGGTGCTGGCCGGCATCCGCTCGCTGCCGCGGGAGCCGTTCGAGGCCTCAGAAGTCGACGGCGCAGGCTGGTTCTACATGTTCCGCAAGCTGATGCTGCCGATGCTGTGGCCTTACATCCTGGTGGCCGTCATCTTCCGGTTCATGGACAACCTCAAGGTTTTCGACCACATCTACGTGCTGACTGCAGGCGGCCCGGGTGTGGCAACCCGCACCCTGCAGATCGGCGCCTTCGAGGACTCGATCATCAACCTCGACTACTCCCGTGGCAGCACCTACATGTTGCTGCTGTGGATCATCGTGTTCATCACGGCGCGCTACCTGGTGAGCGTGCTCGGCAAGGCGCAGCGTCGTGCTGCCGGAGCGGAGTCGTAAGTCATGGCACAAGAACTTCTTCCGGGCCAGAAGCGCTGGTCCATCGGCTCGGTGGCCGCCGACATCGGACTGGTGTTCTGGTTCCTGTTTTCGCTGTTCCCCATCTTCTGGATGCTGATGCTGGCCCTGAAGAACGCCGAACAGCAGACCACGACATACTTTTCCTTCAGTCCCACCTGGTCCAACTTCGCCACCGTGCTCTCCGACCGTGGTACCCAGATGACCAGCGTGGACTTCAAGTCCGCGATGCTGACCAGCCTGCTGAACTGCGGCGGCGCGGTCATCGTCTCCCTGGTGATCGGCATCCCGGCCGCGTACGCGGCGGGACGCTGGCAGTACAAGGGCTCCAACGACCTGATGTTCCAGATGCTGAGCTTCCGCTTCGCCCCGGAACTCATGGTCATCGTGCCGTTGTTCGTCATCTACAACCAGATCGGGCTGTTCGACACCAAGGTCGGCATGATCTGGGTGCTGCAGCTGGTCACCATGCCGCTGGTGGTGTGGATCCTGCGGTCCTACTTCCAGGACCTGCCCGCTGATCTCGAACAGGCCGCCCTGCTCGACGGCTACACGCGGACCCGGGCGTTCGTGATGGTGGCGCTGCCGATCGTGCGGCCCGGCATCGCCGCTGCCGCGCTGCTGGCGTTCATCTTCGCCTGGAACAACTACGTCTTCCCGCTCATCCTGGCCGACAGCAATGCCGGCACCGTCACAGTCGCCATCACCAAGTTCCTCGGTGGCGGCGGCCAGGCGTACTACAACCTCACGGCAGCCGCGGCACTCATCGCAGCCCTGCCGCCACTCATCCTCGCCCTGACCATCCAGCGCTACCTGGTGCGGGGCCTGTCGTTCGGGGCGGTGAAAGCCTGATGGCCACCATCGAGGTCGCAGACCTGCACAAGTCGTACGGCAAGACCAAGGCAGTCGACGGCATCAGCGTCGACATCGCCGACGGCGAGTTCTTCGTCATCCTGGGCCCCAGCGGCGCCGGCAAGACCAGCACGCTGAAATCCATTGCGGGACTGGTGACGTGGACGCCGGGTCGGTGCGCATCGGAGGGGTCGACATGACGATGGTGGAGCCCTACCACCGCAACGTCGCCATGGCTTTCGAGAGTTATGCGCTGTATCCGCAGAAGACGGTCAGCCAGAACCTGGCCTCGCCGTTGAAGTCCGGGCGCACCGGCAAGTACACCGAGGCGCAGCAGACCGAGCGTATCGATCAGGTCACCAAGACCCTCGGCATCAACCATCTGCTGCAACGGTTCCCGCGTGAGCTGTCCAACGGCCAGCGCCAGCGGGTGGCGCTGGGCCGGGTATTGGTACGCCCGGCCGATGTGTACCTGCTCGACGAGCCGTTGAGCCACCTCGACGCCAAACTGCGGGCGCAGATGCGGGCCGAACTCAAACAACTCGGTGCCATGAGCAACACCACCACCATCTACGTCACCCACGACTACCAGGAGGCGCTGGCCCTCGGAGACCGCATCGGCGTCATGCGCGCGGGGCAGCTGGTCCAGATCGGCACCCCGGACGAGATCTGGCGCCGCCCGGCCGACACCTTCGTGGCCAAGGCGCTGGGACAGCCGGAGATCAACATCCTCGACGGCGTGGTGGACGACGGCCGGATCAGACTGGGCGCCGACCTCGACGTAGCGATCCCGGCCGACGCCCGGGTGGACCGGGGTGACCGCGTACGGGTCGGGTTGCGGCCCTCCGACATTCACGTCACCAGTGGTGAGGGTTCGCTGCGGGGGCGGGTGCAACTGGCCGAACGGCTGGGCCGCAACATCGAGCTCACCGTCGACGTCGGCGGCGCCCCGCTGATCGTGCTGACCTCGGGACGCCACGGCGTGGGGGAGGGCGATCAGGTGACCATGAGAATCGCCGACGAGAACGTGCACGTGTTCGCATCCGGTGACGGCGACACCCGTCGGCTCAGCGCAGACACCCCCTTGGAGGCCGTGAAGTGACCGTCACACAGGAGAGCACCACCACCACGGCGCAGAGCCTCACGCTGGCCGACCTGGTGAAGACGTACTCGTCGCGTGGCCGTGACAACGTGACCGCCGTCAAGGGCATCAACCTGGCCATCGAACCCGGCGAACTCGTTGCGCTGCTGGGGCCCTCGGGGTGCGGCAAGACCACCACGCTGCGGATGATCGCCGGCCTGGAGACCGTCACCAGCGGGTCCATCAAAATCGGCGACCGCGAGATCTCCCAGTTGCCCGCGGCCAAGCGTGGGATCGGGGTGGGCTTTGAGAGTTACGCGCTGTACCCGCCGATGTCGGTGCGGGACAACCTGCTCTACGGACTCAAGGCGCGCAAGGTCAACGGGGCCGAGCAGATGGTGGCCTCCATCTGCGACCGCCTGGAGATGAACGATCTGCTGGACTTGCGGCCCGCCGGGCTGTCCAGTGGGCAGAAGCAGCGGGTGGCGCTGGCGCGTGCACTGGTGCGCAACCCACCGGTGCTGCTGCTCGACGAGCCGCTGAGCCACCTCGACGCCTCGGCGCGCCAGCGCGTCCGTCGCGAATTGAAGGTGCTGCAGCGGGAATTCGGCTACACCACCATCGTGGTCACCCACGATCAGGTGGAAGCGCTGTCACTGGCCGACCGGCTGGCGGTGATGGACGCCGGCATCGTGCAGCAGTTCGGCACCCCGGACGAAGTGTTCGACGACCCGGCCAACCTGTTCGTCGCCACCTTCGTCGGCGAACCCCAGATCAACGTCGTCCGCGGTATCACCCGGGTAAAGGACGGGCGGGTGCACGTCGAGATCGGCGAGCGCGCAGGATCGCTGGAGACCACCGTCACCGGCATCCCCGACGGGACCGCTGTGACGGTTGGCGTCCGGCCCCAGGACTGTGCGCTGGCCGCGGAGGAAAGTGGCGCCGAGGGCGGCATCACAGCCACCGTCGCGTTTTTCGAGCACCTGCTGGAGTTCGGATTGGCTACCAGTACGGTTGCCGGTATGGAAGAGGGAATCGTCGTACAGACTCCCGCGCAGGAGAGCTACCAGTCCGAGCAGCGGGTGAGCATCACCGCCCCCGCCGAGC
The DNA here is from genome assembly GCF_010725885.1 of Mycolicibacterium tokaiense. Classification (NCBI taxonomy): domain Bacteria; kingdom Bacillati; phylum Actinomycetota; class Actinomycetes; order Mycobacteriales; family Mycobacteriaceae; genus Mycobacterium; species Mycolicibacterium tokaiense. The sequence continues at coordinate 4,692,465 of NZ_AP022600.1, forward strand.
GGGTGTACCTCTTCGACGCCGAGAGTGGAGACAGGTTGCGATGACCAAGTTGTTCAACGACCCGGCGCGGTTCACCGAGGACATGCTCGCCGGTTTCCTCGACGCAAACTCCCGCTACGTTGCGGGGGTACCGGGCGGTGTGGTCCGTGCCAACAAGACCGCCCCGGGCAAGGTCGCCGTGGTGATCGGCGGCGGTTCAGGGCATTACCCGGCGTTCTGCGGCACTGTCGGTCCGGGTTTCGCCGACGGGGCCGTGGTCGGCAACATCTTCACCTCGCCGTCGGCCGAGGAGGCCGCCTCGGTGGCCCGCGCCGCGCACGGCGACGCCGGAGTGTTGCTGACCACGGGCAACTATGCCGGTGACGTGATGAACTTCGGCCTGGCCGTCACGCAACTGAAGAGCGAAGGCATCGACGCGGTGTACTTCGCCGTCACCGACGACGTGGCGTCGGCACCCAAGGGCGAAGAAGCCAAGCGCCGCGGGATCGCCGGGGACTTCACCGTGTTCAAGTGCGCCAGCGCCGCAGCCGAGGACGGCCTGGACCTGGAGAACGTGGTGCGGGTGGCCACGGCCGCCAACGACGCCACCCGCACTCTCGGCGTGGCCTTCGACGGCTGCACCCTGCCCGGCGCCGACCATCCGTTGTTCACCGTGCCCGAGGGGCACATGGGTCTGGGCCTGGGTATCCACGGCGAACCCGGGGTGGCCGATCACCCGATGCCGTCCGCGGCCGAGTTGGCCGCCACCCTGGTCGACGGTGTGCTCGAGGATTTCCCGGAGAACGCATCGCGGCGCATCGCGGTGATCCTCAACGGCCTCGGCCGCACCAAGTACGAAGAGCTGTTCGTGGTGTGGGGCACCGCAGCGCAGCTGTTGCGGGACAAAGGTTTCGAGATCGTCGAGCCCGAGGTCGGTGAGTTGGTCACCAGCCTGGACATGGCCGGGTGCTCACTGACGGTGATGTGGCTCGACGACGAACTCGAGAAGTACTGGACCGCGCCGGCCGATACCCCGGCCTACCGCAAGGGCGCCGCGGTGTCCGCGTCGGCAGGGGAGAAGCGTACCGACGCCGCCGCTGACGCCGCGGTGGAGGCGCCGGTGCTCGCCGAACTCTCCGATGACGACGGCCGGCGCTGCGGACAGTTCGTGGCCCGGGCCGTCACCGCCATCGCCGACATGCTGGCCGACGCCGAGGACGAACTTGGCCGCATCGATGCCGTCGCCGGTGACGGTGACCACGGGCGCGGCATGGTGAAGGGCTCGTCGGCGGCACGCACGGCCGCCGACGCGGCCGTTGCGCAGGACGGTGGCACCGCGTCGGTGCTGGGAGCGGCCGGCAAGGAGTGGGCCGCCAAGGCGGGCGGTACCTCCGGGGTGCTGTGGGGGGCAATGCTTTCCGCGGTCGGAGCCCGCCTGGGCGACACCGGTACACCGCAGTCGGCCGCGGTGGCCGCCGGCCTGCGCGACGGCTATGACGCCCTGATCAGCCTCGGCGGCGCCGCACCGGGTGACAAGACGATGCTCGACGCGCTGCTGCCGTTCGTCGAGGACCTGGAGCGCCGCGTCAAGGACGGCCAGTCGTGGCAGGACGCGTGGCCGGCTGCCGCGCAGGTCGCCACCGACGCCGCCAAGGACACCGCGCAGCTGCGGCCGAAGGTGGGTCGCGCCCGCCCGCTGGCCGAACGCAGTATCGGTACCCCGGACGCCGGGGCCACGTCGCTGGCGATGTGTGCCAACACCATTGCCGCAGTTCTGACTTCAGAAGGAGACAAGTGATGCCGTCCAATCTGCGGATCGTGGTGGGCTCCGACGATGCCGGGTACGAGTACAAGGAAGCCCTCAAGGGCGATCTGAACGCCGACTCCCGCGTGGCCGAGGTCACCGACGTCGGTGTGGGCACCGATGAGGACACCGCCTACCCGCACATCGCGGTGGCCGCGGCCCGTCTGGTCGCCGAGGGCAAAGCCGATCGTGCACTACTGATCTGCGGCACCGGCCTCGGTGTCGCGATCGCCGCCAACAAGGTGCCCGGTGTCCGCGCCGTCACCGCCCACGACGGGTTCTCCGTCGAGCGGTCGGTGCTGTCGAACAACGCGCAGGTGCTGTGCATGGGCCAGCGGGTCATCGGCCTCGAGTTGGCGCGCCGGCTGGCCAAGGAATGGCTGGACTACGAATTCGACCCCAACAGCAAGTCTGCCGACAAGGTCGACGCCATCTGCAGCTACGAGCAGTAGCGGCCCGGCCCGGGTGTCACGTCGCCAACGGTGACGGGTGCCCGGGCTTGCCGCCTGCGGCGTCGCGCCGTCGCGCGGCCATTCCCGAGAGCGCCTCGAACACCACCCGGTGCGCGGCGTTGACGGTCAGTTCGGCGTGGTCGTAGGCCGGTGCCACCTCCACCACGTCCACTCCGGCGACGTCGTGTTCGTAGCAGAGTTGGCGCACCATGCGCAGCAGGTCGGCGCTGGTGATGCCACCGGGTTCCGGGGTGCCGGTGCCCGGGGCGTGCGCGGGGTCGAGGACGTCGATGTCCACCGACAGGTACAGCTTGTCGGCCTTGGCCAGTGCTTCGCTGACCGCGGTGTTCATCACCTCCTTGAAACCGCGGTCCCAGATCTCCTGCATGGTGTGCCAGGTCATGCCCTGCTCGAGCATCCACTCGAAGGTGTCCTGCGGGGGCCAGTAGCCGCGCAGACCCACCTGGACGAAGTGGGTGCCGGGCACCGCACCGGACTCGATGAGCCGCCGCATCGGGGTGCCGTGGCTGGCCAGATTGCCTTCGATGATGTCGGCGGTGTCGGCGTGGGCATCGAAGTGCACGATGCCGACGTTGCCATAGCCGTGCACATCCGCCACGGCGGTGGCCGAGGGCCAGGTTATGGAGTGGTCACCGCCGAGCACCACCGGCACGATGCCGCGGGAAGCCACCGCGTGCACGCGCTCACGAATGTTGTTGTGCGACACCTCGGTCTGCCCGTGCGGGCAGTAGGCATCACCGAAGTCGACCACCTCGAGCCAGTCGAAGATCTCCAGCCCGAGGTCCATGTGATAGGTGCCCGGCTCGTAGGCGGTGGCACGGATGGCGCGGGGCCCGAACCTCGCACCCGGGCGGTTGGTGGTGGCGATGTCGAAGGGCGCGCCCACGATCGCGACGTCGGGCTGCCACTCGTCGAGTTGTTCGACCTCGGTGAGGAACGGCCGGTGCCCGAACGACGCCAGACCGGCATACGCCAGTTCGAGTTGCTCCAACATGCCTGGCGGCAGGTCGCGCTGCGGTCCGTGCTGGTGACTTCCGCCGTGGTGGTCGTGGCCCATTCCCAAACCCTAGGGCCAGAACGGCTACCTGGCAGGTAATTGCCCGGCGACCCGCATCGGCGCAGGGTGACAGCATGGCTGACGATCCCTTGCCCCGCTGGTTGCGGTTCGTGCTGAAGTCGGATCAGGCCGGTTCATCCTGGTATGTGGGCCTCGGATTCTTCTTCGCCCCGGTGCTCGCGCTGGTGGCTCCCTGGCCGGAGGTTCGCACGGTGCTGTGGGTTCTGATCGCGGTGGCCGGGCTGTGGCTGGGCCTGCTGGGGGTGGCGATGGCGACCGGACTGGCGATGATGATGCGCGCCGGGCGGGAGATCTCCGAGGAACACTGGCGCGCCCTGTTCGACTACCGATGAGTTCGGCGCCGTCGCCGGGTCGATACAGCACAGCAGACAGGAGGTTCGGCCATGGTGATCGTCGCCGGGTATCTGCACGTCGCCGCAGGCGAGCGGGACGGCTATCTCACGGGTTGTGTGGCGGTGGTGCAGCAGGCCCGCGCTGCCGCGGGTTGCCTGGGCTTCTCGATCAGCGCCGACCTGGTGGACCCGGGTCGGATCAATGTCTTCGAGCGGTGGGAGACCCAGCAGGCCGTCGACGCGTTCCGCGGCAGCGGGCCCGATGATCAGCAGAGTGCTGCGCTGCTGTCCGCCGCGGTCGCCGAATACGACGTCAGTGCGACGCGGCCGCTGAGCTGATCCGGTCGCGGACCCACTGGGGCCAGGGCTGCTTGCCGTAGGTCTTCGTCTCGACGCACACGTGGGTCATCAGGCAGTCTGCCAGCAGCTCGCCGTCGCGCAGGATGCTGAATTCCGTTTGCAGTGAGGTGTTTCCGGGTGGGCGGAAGGTCGCCTCGACGGTCAGCCGGTCGTCGTAGTGCGCCGGTCGCCGGAACTGCAGCTGCGCGGCGGCCACCACCACGTCGATGCCGCCGGCCACCAGCGCCTGGTAGTCACCGACCACCGCGCTCAGGGCGTCGGTGTGCGCCATGTCGACCCAGGTCAGATAGTGCGAGTTGAACACCCGGCCCTGCATGTCGCACTCGCTGAACCGCACCCGCAGCGCCATCGTGTGGTGCGCCGTCATCGCAGGGCCCGCGCGGTGGCGTCGTCGGCGGGCAGGAACGCCTCCAGGCTCAGCTCGGCGGCGGTGAGGTCCAGTGCGGTCCCGAACGTCGTCACGGTGCTGAGCAGCGTCAGCACATCCCCGGAGCTGGTCTGCAGCTCCAAGGGCACCACCACGCCGGCGTCCTCGTCGTCGGCCGGGCCGTCCCCGGGATAGCCCTCCAACTCGCTGAGCAGCGCCCCCAGCTCGGGGTCGCCACTGACTGCGGTCTCGCGGCGTAACCGCTGCAGCAGGTGGTGGCGCCACTGCGCCAGATTCCGGATCCGCGGGGCCAGCCCGTCGGGGTGGAGCGCGATGCGCAGCGCGTTCGGGGTGGCCAGCAGGGCGGGGGAGACGCCGTCCAGCAGCGCCGTCGCCGCGGTGTTGGTGGCCACGATGGTCCAGCGACGGTCCACCGCCAGGCACGGATAGGGCTGGTAGGCGGTCAACACCCGTTGCACGGCGCCGGCGATGGCGGTCATCTCGGGATCTTCGAGGGACCGTTCGGTGTACACCGGCGCCAGACCCGCCGCCACCAGGAGTTGATTCTGCTCACGGCGGGGTATGTCGAGGACGGCGGCCAACCGCAGCACCATGGCCCGGCTCGGCACCGACCTGCCGGTCTCGAGAAAACTCAGGTGACGTGCGGAGATGTCGGCGTCGATGGCCAGGTCCAGCTGGCTCAGCCGCCGGCGGGTGCGCCACTGCCTCATCAGGGTGCCGAAGGGGGGAGCGGGGGACTCGCGAATGCTCACCTGGACAGTCTGGCCGACCCACTGTGAGAACGTAGGAGCACTATGGACTCCCATGACTATGTCACCTACGAGCAGTGGGGGCGCAACTTCTTCGCTCTCGCGGTGACCGAGGACCGGGTGGCCGCGGCGTTCGGTGAGATCGCCGGCGACGAGCTGACGATGGGCCCGATGGCCCAGGGGCCGGGCCGGCTGGCGCGGGTGACCGCGAAAGTCCGCATCCAGGAACCGCGCGCAATCCGCCAGCTCGGCGACACCATCACGTTCACCATCCGGATCCCACTGGTCATCGATCTGCTGGTGGACCTGCGCCTGGACAAGCAACGATTCACGGTGGACGGCGAGATCGCGCTGCGCGCGACCGCCCGCGCCGCCGAGCCCCTGGTGCTCATCCTGGATGTGGCCAAACCGCGGGCCACCGACATCAGCGTGCACGTGGAATCGCAGTCCATCCGCGGGGAGATCGTCCGGTTGATCGGTGGTGTGGACGCCGAGATCCGGCGTTTCATCGCCGCGCACGTGTCCGAGCAGATCGACGCGCCCGAGTCCATCCAGGCGAAGGTGATCGACGTGGCGAGCATGATCGACGCCACCTGGACGGGGGCTGGGCCCCAGACGGTGTGACGCATGGCACGATGACCCCGTGTCCGCGAAACTGGATCTGCTGAGCCCCAGCCTCGAGGTGGGCGTGGTGACCACCAACCTCGAGGCGATGAGCGAGTTCTACGGAGACTTCCTCGGTCTCGAGTTGCAGGCCGACCTCGACTTCCCCGGCGGGTCACAGCGCCGCTACGCGCTGGGTGCCAATGTGGTCAAGCTGGTCACCTACACCACGGCGCCGCCGCAGCCCACCGCGCCCGGCGGCGGCAAGGCTCAGGCCGGTATCCGGTATTTCTCGTTCGCGGTGAAGAACCTGACCGCGCTGGCCGAGCGCGCGGAGCAGTCGCCGTACCAGGTGGTCGAACCCCTCACCGAGTTCGAACCGGTGCCAGGTATGGGCTTCCTGTTCCTGGCCGACCCCGACGGCAACTGGATCGAATTCTTCGGCACACTGTGACGACGCCTCGGGTGGGCTGCGTCTTCCGGCCGCAGTTCGCGCCGGAGACCCTGGCGTCCGCGGCCCGCGCCGCCGACGTCGCCGGACTCGACGAATTGTGGCTGTGGGAGGACTGTTTCCTCTCCGGCGGGATTTCGGCCGCGGCCGTCGCGCTGGCCACCACCGAGCACCTGACCGTGGGAGTCGGGGTGCTGCCGGTGCCGATGCGCAATGTCGCGCTGACCGCCATGGAGATCGCCACGTTGTGCCGCTCGTTTCCCGGCCGGGTGCGGATCGGGGTGGGCCATGGTGTGCAGGAGTGGATGGCCCAGATCGGCGCGAAAGTCGCCTCGCCCATGACGCTGTTGCGGGAGTACGTGACCGCCCTGCGTCAGCTGCTCGACGGTGATGAGGTGACGGTCGACGGAACCTACGTCAGGCTCAACGGTGTGCAGCTGGACTGGCCGCCGCCGGCGGGCACCGAACTGCTGTGTGCCGCCGGGGGTCCCAGGACCTTGGCGTTGTCCGGCGAGCTGGCCTCGGGCACCATCATCACCGGTGGCACCTCGCCGGACGTGCTGCGGGCCGCCGTGGCGCATATCGACACCGGACGGGCTCTGCGCACGCAACCCGCCCCGCACTCGGTGGTCACCTATCTGCAGTGCGCGCTCGGCGAGAACGCCGAAAGTCGTGCCCGGCAGGAACTCCGGAGCTGGGACTTCGACGTCGACGCCGACCTCGCGGTGTACGGGACGCCTGCCCAGGTCGCGGCCGGTGCCCGGCGGTGGGTGGACGCCGGCGCGGACACGATCGTGTTCCAGCCCGGCGCCGACGTCGACTTCGCGGAGTTCGTGACGGCGGTCGGCACGCAGGTGCAGCCCCAACTAGCCCAGCCGTACTGACGTCAGCGGCGTCGGCGGCCCAGGTATATCAGCGCCAGCCCGCCGACGGCGATCAGCGGCCCCAGCACCGACCACGTGGTGGTGTTGCTCATCGGGCTGCCCTGGACGAACCCGAGCCCCTGCAGGGTGAACAGCAGCCCGAACAAGGCGATGATGACGCCGAACAGGACAAACAGCGCACTGCGCATGGCGGTGACTCCTCTACTTCGTTCCGAACATCCGGTCCCCGGCGTCGCCGAGCCCGGGCACGATGTAGCCCGCGGCGTCGAGTTCGCGGTCGACGGCGGCTGTGTAGATGGGGACGTCGGGATGAGCCGTGGTCATCACGTCGATTCCTTCGGGACAGGTCAGCAGGCAGACGAACTTGATGGACTTGGGCTGGTACTCCTTGAGCCGGTCCACCGCGGCCACCGCCGAATGTCCGGTCGCGAGCAGGGGATCGACCACCACGATGTCGCGTTCGGCGAGATCGTGCGGCATCTTGAAGTAGTACTCGACGGCGATCCGGGTCTTGGGATCACGGTAGAGGCCGATGTGGCCGACGCGCGCGCCCGGAACCACCGACAGCATGCCGTCCAGGATGCCGGTCCCGGCGCGCAGGATCGAGACGAACACCAGCTTCTTGCCGTCGATCACCTGACCGGTCATGGTCTCCAGCGGTGTCTCGATCTCGATGTCGTGCAACGGGATGTCGCGCAGCACCTCATAGGTGAGCAACGCCGAGACCTCGTTGACCAGTCGTCGGAAGTTGTTGGTGGACACCTGTTTCTGACGCAACAGGGTCAGCTTGTGCTGCACCAGGGGGTGATCGACCAGGTGTACGTCAGACATGTCAGAAGACCGTTCCGTCGCTGAGGATGGACAGTGGTGGCAGGCCGTCGCGCAGCTGTGCGGCCAATCGACGTCCGGCCGCCCAGGTGCCGCCTTCGAGAATGCAGGCCAGCGGCAGGGCGGCGGCGTCCACGCCCAGGCGCTCGCGCACCAGCGGCGCCAGCTCGTCGATCAGCGCGACCGTCACCGCGCGCCAGTCGACCACGAGTTCGTCTGAGACCGACCATGTTTCGCTACTCCAGCCGGGGTTGCGCAGTGTCAGCACGCCGGTATCCAGGAACAGCCCGCCGTTGCGGTACTCGGGTAACCCGGTCAGCTCGTCGAGACCCGATACCTCGGCGCCTGCCCACTGCAGCGGTTCGAGCAACGAGTAGGTCAGCCACTGCGACAGCTTGTGAAACGGCATCCAGCCCCCCGGCACCGCGGAGTGGTGCCAACAGTCGCCCAGGGGAACACCGTCGATGGCGCTGTCGGTCAACCAGATTCCCGACAGCTGTTCCAGCAGCGCGGTGAGCACGGCATGGGCCGTCACGGCCGGGCCGTCGGCAGTGAGCGCGTCGAACAGGGTGCCCGGACGCCGGTCGACGGCCGCGCCGAGCCTTCGCAACAGGTGGGTTCGGCTGTGCACCCCGACCAGGGGATTGTCCGGCGTGACCTGGAACGCCTGCGCCAGCTGATCGGTATCCAGCGCGGCGAGTCCTTCGGCGTCGGCCTGCAGTGGACGGCCGGGATCTGAGGAGAACACGCCGGCAGTGAAGGCGTGGAAGCTGGCGACCCCGAGTCCCTCGGAACGGGTGAAGACCTGCCCGGTGTCCGCTTCGCGGTAACTCCAGTCTGGTCCGGAGCCGGCATCCAGCAGCACGCTGACCACCGTCAGATCGACGTAGGCACGCGCTCTTTCGGCGTCGCTGCTGCCGTCCAGCAGGCGATCGAGTTCGCCCTTGCGGTCCACGCCGCCGGCCTCGAAGTGCCGCCACCGGCTGTGGAACGGGATCTGCAGATCCGGGAAGCGTTGCGCCGTCAGATCGGCCACCGCGGCGGCGGCAGCGGGCAGGGCATCATCGTCGACGGTGAACCAGGGAGACTCGCCGCGGCGCGTCCGCTGCAGCAGGAGTCGAGCCCGGGAGCGGATTCCCGCCGTGGTGCGCAGTTCGGCGACCGTCGCCGTCACCCGCTCAGTCCCCGGCCCACGGTGTTGCGCAGCGCATCGGCGTCGGGGACCTCGCCCGGGGTGAAGTAGCCGGCGGCCATCTTGGCGTCGATCTCCACCCGGGCGTCGGCGGGAATCAACTCGTCGGGAATGTTCACCCGCTCGCCGACTTCGATGCCGGAGCCGGTGATGGCGTCGTACTTCATGTTGCTCATCGACACCAGCCGATGGATCCGGGTGATGCCCAGCCAGTGCAGGACGTCGGGCATCAGTTCCTGGAACCGCATGTCCTGCACTCCCGCAACACATTCGGTGCGGGCGAAATACTGATCGGCGGTGTCGCCGCCGAGCTGGCGCTTGCGCGCGTTGTACACCAGGAACTTGGTGACCTCGCCGAGCGCACGGCCTTCCTTGCGGGAGTAGGCCACCAGGCCGACACCACCGCGCTGGGTGCCCGCGATGCACTCCTCGATGGCGTGCGTCAGATACGGCCGGCAGGTGCAGATGTCGGAACCGAACACGTCGGAACCGTTGCATTCGTCGTGCACCCGGGCGGTCAGTTCCACCGACGGATCCGACAGGGCCCGGGGATCGCCGAAGATGTAGAGCGTCTGTCCGCCGATCGGGGGCAGGAACACCTCCAGGTCGCCCCGGGTCACCAACTCCGGGTACATCCCACCGGTCTCCTCGAACAGCACCCGGCGCAGGTCTGCCTCGGAGCAGCCGAAGCGGGCAGCCACCCCCGGCAGATGCCAGACCGGTTCGACTGCCGCCTTGGTGACCACTGCGGCGCCGCCGTCGGTCAGCACCCGCCCATCTGGGCGCAGCCTGCCCTTGGCGATTGCCTCGGCGATCTCCGGCAGCTGCACATGGGCTTTGGTCACGGCAATGGTGGGCCGGATGTCCGCACCGGCGGCTATCTGGGGCGCGAAGACGTCGGCCACCGCGGCGCCCCAGGGATCCAGGCTGACGATCGCAGCCGGGTCACCCCATTGCGGGTAGGGACCCACCACGTCGGTGGGCGAGGTATTGGTCAGGTCCGCCCGGTGCTCCCGCGACAACGCGCCGGATGCGACCGCCAGCGCGCGGTAGACGCTGTAGGACCCGGAATGGGTACCGATGACGTTGCGGTGGGCACGCGTTCCCGTGGTGCCGATGACAGGGCCCCGTTCGGCCGCAGTGGGCGCGCCCCACACCAACGGGGGAGCGTCCGGCCCGCCGCTGTGCGATGTCAGCCGGATGTGGCTGGGAACACGCGAGGTTTGCGCAGACATGACCATCCTCGACATCTCGGCCCGGTAGTCCGGTGCGACTGGCCGGAATGGGCAAGCATAGCGAGGCAGGTGCGATCAGGCCGGTTTCGAGCCGAGGCTGCTGCGGATGGGTTGGCTGCCGCGCTGGCGGCGTCCTTCGGCGGAGAGCAGGGCCCAGCCTGCGGCGCTGGTGATCAACGCGACGATGCCTGCCCAGGTGCCGAGGTCGACCCACGCCACCGCGTAGGCCGCGACGCAGACGAGGAATGCGGACACCCCGATGCAGACGAGGACGACACCGGGTCTTCCCACCTTCTGTCGGGAATTTGCCGCCGGCGACATCGGTTCGGTCATGTAAACCTCCTCTGACGTGCACCGACGACCAGTTCCGCGTAGGTGTTACCCGAGGTCCACCTGGGGAAAACCCTTCGCCGGGAATAGCTGGCCGGGTTTATGCATTTGAGGGGGAGGGTAAAGATCCGGCAGCGATCGAACCGTCGACGAGCCATCCGAGGAGGCGATTTCCCGATGTCAGGCAAACACCGCCATGCCCGCCAGGAGCGCCCTGGCTCCCCGGCCGCGACCGTCGCGCGTACGTCAGCCGGCGCATTGTGGTTTCCGGCCTCACTGGGTCTCGCCTTCGCAGGCTTCGGCGCTGCGGTGCTGGTCGCCCAGTCGGAGTCTGAGACGCCGCCCGCTGATCCGGCGCCCAGCGCCTACACCGTCACCGCGCCGCAGTCGGTGAACCAGCAGGGCACGGTCGTGGCCGTGACCTCTGATTCCATCACCACCCGCAGCGACGATGGTGTAGTTCAGACCTTCCGCGTGACGCCGAACACCACTGCGGTCACCGGATCCGGCGGCGCCCCCTTCGTCTCGGCGGTACCGTTTGACGTCAACGACGTGGTGACCATCCAGGGGACCTTGTCCGGTGGACAGGCGACCGCAACCGCGGTGGCCGATAACGCTGTCATCGGGCAGTACGGCGTTCCCATGGACACGAATTAGTGTGTGGCCGTTTTGAGGCGCAGGCGGTCCCGTCCCGGCGGATGACCGAACATCCGGCGGTACTCCCGGGTGAACTGCGACGAGCTGTCGTACCCCACCGCGTGTCCGACTGACGCCACGTCGCCGGTCTCAGCGAGCAGCAGCCGTCGTGCATGTTGCAATCTGATCTGCTTCTGGAACTGCACGGGACTCAGGGCGGTCACCGCCCGGAACCGACGGTGCAGGGTGGACGGACTCATTCCAGCCAATCTGGCTACGTGGTCGACGGTGATCGGCTCGGCGTAATGGTCGCGAATCCAGGCCACTGCCCGACTGACGTGCGCGAGATCTCCGTCGGCCAGCCCGATTTGGCGCACGGTGTCCCCGAGAGGGCCGGTGAATGCACGCCACAGGATCTCCTGCTTGATCAACGGGGCCAGGACGGCGGTGTCGCCGGGACGGTCGAGCAGCTGGACCAGCCGGCGGACCGCATCCAGCAGGTCGACGTCGGCCGCGGCAGTGGCGATGGCGGAGGCCGGCGTACCGGCCCGGGCAGACCAGTTCGGCGGCACCCGCAGAATCAGGTCTGCCACCGCGGCGGGGGAGAGCGTCAGTCCCAGCGACAGGGCGGGCCTCCCGGCTTCCACGTCGAGATAGTGACCGGTGACCGGCAGGTCGGCGGTGACCACCAGACAATCACCGGCGCGGTATTCGTAGGTGCGGTCGCCGATCGTCAGTCGCTTGCCACCCTGGGCCATGACGACCAGGATCGGCTCGGTCAGCGAGAACTCGGGTGCCGCATCGGGTTCGAGTACGGCGGACAGGTACAGGCCGTCGATCGGGGTCCGCAGATCCGGCCGCGCGTGCGCCGCGATGCGACCGCAAACAGCGGTCAAGGGGTCATCGAATCCCGACATGGAGACAGCCAACCACCGGGTCGTCGGCCCCGCTACCCCATCCGCTCAGATTGAGCAGGATTGTGCAACCACGTGATGGTAATGAGCTACCGGGGAAGGCAAAACCGGGATGTCATGGACAGGCACACCTACCGCGAACCCAGGAGTATCCAATGTCTCTCGATCACTACGTCACCCTTGGCAGATCAGGTCTGCGCGTCAGCCCTTTCGCCCTGGGCGCCATGACTTTCGGTGCAGATCCCGGCGGAGCGGGGGTGGACGTCGCGGAGGCCGAGGAGATCCTCACGGGGTACCTCGAGCGTGGCGGTAACTTCATCGACACGGCCAACTTCTACACCAACGGTCACTCCGAGGCCATCCTCGGCGACTACTTCCGGGCACGTCCAGGGCAACGCGATCGTGTTGTTCTGGCGTCGAAGTTCTTCACCAACATGTACCCGGGGGACCCCAACGGCGGCGGGGCGGGGCGGCGGTCCATCGTTGCGCAGTTGGAACAGACCCTGCGCCGGCTGCAGACCGACCATCTGGACCTGTACTGGTTGCACAACTGGGACCGCAACACACCCATCGAGGAAACTCTGCGGGCGCTCGACGACCTGGTGCGCGCGGGCAAGGTGCGCTACATCGGTTTCTCCAACACTCCGGCCTGGGTCACGGCACAGGCGCAGACCACCGCGGTGCTGCGCGGGTGGACCCCCCTGATCGCTGTGCAGATCGAGTACTCGCTGTTGGCGCGCACCGTGGAACACGAGATGGCTCCGCTGGCGCGGGACCAGGGAATGGCGCTGGTGCCCTGGAGTCCGCTGAAGAACGGCTTCCTCTCCGGCAAGTACCGGCGCGCCGGGGCTGTCGACGACTCCGCCCGCGCAGATTTTGTGGGGCGGCCCACTGATGAGCAGTTCACCGTCATCGACACGGTGGCTGCGGTCGCTGCCGAAGTCGGTGCCACCCCCGCGGCGGTCGCGCTGGCCTGGCTGCGCGGTCGACCGGGCACCGTGGTGCCCATCGTCGGAGCACGGCGGCTGCGCCACCTCACCGACAACCTCGCGGGTCTGGAGATCGTGCTGACCGATGCCCAGCGAGCCGCCCTGGACGCAGCGTCGGCGCCGCCTCCCATCGACCCCGGACCGCAGAACGGTGCGGTGCGTGCGATGTTGCAGTTCGCGGGAACCACCGTCGACGGGGAATCGTCTACGGTGTATCCGCCTCTGCTGCAGAGCGATGCGCGGTACTGAGGGGACTCAGCCGGGCGGCAGGTGTTGACCGTTGGGGTCCTCGAGGTTCATCACCGGAACAGTGGGATCCGTTGTCGGCAAGGCGGATTCGATACCGAGGACCGACTGCGGCGACTGACCGCCGGCATTCTCCAGTTGCACGCTGGTCTGCGGCCCGGCGCTGATGTTGATTCCCGCGTTCGGAGGCATCGGGTGCGAGTTACCCACCGAGATCCCGTACGAGGCGCTGGAACTGGTCAGGCTGCCCGGCGCCTGTCCGGCGTTGCCGAGCTGACTGCCGGGCAGGCCGCTGAGCTGTTGTCCCGCCCCGGCATTGGTGGTGATGCGCACTCCGCGCGAATCGGTGGTGGCGGGCGGGCCGGTGACGATGATGTTGTAGGGGTAGGAGAAGCTGCCGGGTTCCGGGGTCGGCGCGCCGGGCACGTAATCGGGGGCGCCCGGCAGGTCGGGCGGCTCGGCGGCCGCCCCGGGCGCCGTCAGCATCAGCAGTGCGGCCGCAGCTATCGCGTACTTCGCCGGCATCCGTTCCCTCAGATCTTGATCGGGTCGCCGTAGACGGCGAACTGGGTGTGGGCCGCCGAGGTGGACACGCGCAGGTAACCGTAGGAACGGATGGTCACATCGCCGCCGCAGGCGTCGGCTTTGACGTGGATGTTGTCGATGTCGATCATCGCCTGCCCGCCCTCACTGAGGGCCATGTTCGACAGCGGCAGGTCGACGATCACCCCGGGCTGGACGACGGTCTGGACGAAGCCCGCCCCGCCGCCGGCGATGCCCAGGTTGGCGCCGTCACGCAGCGGCAATCCCACCGACGCCTCGGGAGCGATGCCTGCGGTGCCGCCGTATTGCAGGCCGGTCGAGACATCGCGTTGGCAGCCCAGTTGGTAGCCCAGGATGAACAGGCTGTCGGTGATCTGGCCGGGACCTCCGGTGGCGGTCGCGGTTCCGGAGAGGGTGACGAACCCTTCGCGGGAGTCAGCCGCGTTGGCCAGGTTGGGCACCGAGTTCACCACTTCCCGGTCCAACTGGATGTTGAGTAGCCAGCCGTCCCTGGTCGTCTTCGCGTAGGTCTTGGGGGCCATGTCAACCGGTTCAGCTGACGACACCGCAGTGCCCCCGACCCCACTGAACAGCATCACAACCGACGCGGCGGCGGCGGAAACCTTCATCGAGCGTGGACCCCAACCCATTCGTCTGTGTATCGACTCCTGACGGCGCTGTCGGTCGATCGGCGTGCGCAGTGTAAAGCACTGATGCCAACATCCCGCGGCAGTTGAATCTATCGCGGATCACCCTTGGCGGCGCGGGATCGCCGGGGGGCCGCGCGCACCGGCGCGCCGCCGTTCGGACCACCGCCCGGTGCGCCATACTCGTTTGCCATGGGTGCGCAATCCTCGCCCGATTCGGGGACCGCGCCCGGGGATTATGAACAGCGGGTCGATCCGGGTGCGCTCGCGCTCGCCACGGTGGCCGGCGCCATTGCCTTCATCTTCGGCGGCGGCGACTGGGACGTGCTCGCGTGTGTGGTGGGAACCCTGCTGCTGATCATCCTGCTGGCGCACCATCGCGCGGCGCCGCGGGTGCGCTCACCGCGTGCGTACCTGTTGCGCGGTGCGTTCGGGGCGACGACAGGGTTGGCCCTGTGCATTGCCGTGGCACCGGCGATCCAGTTCGGCATCATCGAGCCCTTCTTCCCCCAGTACGACGCCGAGGGGTATCTCGACAGCGGGGCGTGGGAGACCACTGTGGTGATCTCGGTGGTGTGGCCCGTGGTGGTACTGGTGTTGGCCGCGCTGGAGCCACGCATCGCGCGGTGGTTGGACCGGGCCCCCCGCCGTCCGGATCCCGCACCCGGCCCGGCAGAGCTGTAACCGTCAGTCCGTCAGCGGGATCCTGGCTGCGGTGTTCAGCTCGCCGTTGTCGCGGGGCTGTTCGAACACGACCTCGGCATCACGTCCGGAGGTTTCCAGCGTGGCAATGGTATTGCCGAACAGCGGTCCGCTGAGGTTGCGCCACGACATCGGCAGCTCGGGCACCCCCAGGCGTTGCGCCCAGCGCCGGATCAGCGACGCCATGGTGGGCGACCACCCGAGCTTGAAGACGGGTTTCATGAAGGTCGGCACGTAGTTGTGCACCGGGGAACAGACCAGCTGGTAGACCTGCGTGCCTGCTCCGCCCCGGAACTGCGCCCTGGCGGCGTAACTGTGGTGGACGTCGCCGGAGAGCACCGACACCGTTGCGGGCCCGCTACCGTCCGGGCGACGGGCCACCTCGAGGATGAGGTCGCTGAGGCGCTGGAACGACGCGAAAAATGCCGGCCAATGCTCCAGATCGGCAGTCTGGCGCACCTTTTCGGCCAGCTTGCCCCGCAGGCCGGATCGGGCGGCGGCCCGTTCGTTGAGTGACTGGACGTCGCCGATCGCCGGTGGCAGCAGCCACGGCAGTGAGGACGCCAGAATCAGGTGGTCCAGCTCGTCGATGTCTTCGTCCACCTGGTGTTCCAGCCAGGCGAATTCACGGTCACCGAGCATCTTGCGTTCACCGCCGTCGAGGATGCGGGAGTTGCGCGAGTCGATCATGATGAGCCGGCTACGGCCCAGGTCCCAGCGGAAACTGAACCGCAGCCCTTTTTCGCCGTCGACCTCGCGGTCGGCGCGGTCGGCCAGCTCCTCCAGCAGCGGCCAGCAGTCGCCCTCGGCAGCCAGGACCTTCTGGTAGTCCTCGTCGACTTCCAGCTGCTGCGGGCTGAGGTTGCCGATGTGCTGATACACCCAGTAGGAAGCCAGGCCCGCGCGGATGCGATCGCGCCACCACGGCTCGGTGTTGATCTCGGCGCGCCAGGCGGCGGAGGTGTTCCAGTCGTCGCGGATGTCGTGGTCGTCGAAGATCATGGCGGTGGGGATGGTGGACATCACCCAGCGGATCTCGGGATCGCCCCAGGTGTGCCGGTAGAGACTCTCGTACTCGTTGAAGCTGACCACCTCGTCGGGCGGGCGTTTCTTCGACGTGCGGCTGCGCCGGCCGGCCAGCTTGCGGCGTGCCTCGGGGGTGAGTTCGTCGGCGTACACCTGATCCCCCAGCAGGATCAGCACGTCGGGCCAGTCTTCCATCGGCACGTCGGTGAGTCGGCTGGCGTAGCAGTCGAGCGCGTCCTGGCCGAGTTTGTCGTCGATCTTCGGTTCACCGGTCTTCGGGTAGCGGCACGACCCGAAGATCATCCGCAGATGGGCCGCTCGGGACGGGCCCCAGGTACGGATCTGGCTCGGCGGAAACTCGGAGTCGGCCTCCGGCCAGACCTTGACCCCGTCTATGACCACGTCGTACTCGGTGGTCGAATCGGGCTCCAGGCCTTGTATCGGTACCAGCGCGTAGTGGCGGTCCTGCACCTGGAAGGTACGCGCCCTGCAGCCGAGAATTTCCACCTCTGCGGGGTTCTCGGTTTGTACCCAGATCATGGCCGTCGTCTCCGCGACATGGCGCAGCACCGGGCCCAACAGAAGAGTCACCGATCAAGACTAGGGGTAGGCGTCCGCGCGCGTCTGCTCAGGTGATGCTGACGACGGCGCGGTCGCCGACGGGGGCGGACAACGGCACCGTCAACGTGCCGACGACCGCGAGCATGATGCACGCTCGATCGACCGCCTCCGGCCTGGTCCCGCCGCGCAGCTTCACCGCCACGATGTCCGGCGTTTCCTGCACCTCGGCAGTGACCCCGAAGCACTCGGGGGTACCGCTGGTGAAGTGCACCGCCAGGGCGTCGGGGTCGGAGACCCGGCTCCACGAGTCGATGGTCTGGGAGTGGGGGTCCACGATGCCCGGGTTGTCGGTGAAGGTCGTCAGGCCGGGCGGTGCCGGCACCTCCGGGACGGTGGTGATGACGGGCGCGGCGGCGGCGACCGGCAGCCCGACGCCCAACTGGACCGCAGTCAGGACGGCGGTCACGATCGGTATCACGAAGCTGTGCGCACGCATGACTGCACAGTACCCACGCCTGGTCCGGTGCCCCTGCTGGCTGCACCGGCCGATGGCAGCCAGCGGGAATCTGCCACCGGCGTGGGAATTGCCGGTGCCCCTCAGCCAGTTCTTGCAGGCATGCCCTTCAGGCTTGACAATGCTGAATAACCCACTCTCAGAGGACGATTCAATGAATACAACTCACGTGATCGCGTTGGTCACCGGAGCCAACCGCGGTCTGGGCCGTCGGTTTGCGCTCGACCTCGTCGCCCGGGGTGCCACCGTGTACGCCGCGGCGCGGCGCCCCGAGACCATCGACATCCCCGGCGTGGTGCCCGTCGCCCTGGACATCACCGATCCCGAATCGATCCGTCGTGCGGCGGAGATCGCGACCGATGTCAACCTCCTGGTCAACAATGCGGGTGTGTCCACCAGGGCCACCCTGCTCGATGGACCGCTGGAGGACATCCGGCTCGAAATGGAAACCCACTACTTCGGCACCCTGCAGGTGATCAGGGAGTTCGCGCCGGTCATCGAACGCAACGGCGGGGGAGCCATCCTGGATGTGCTCTCGGTGCTGTCGTGGCTGCACCCGGGGACCAGTGGTGCCTACTCGGCAGCCAAGGCGGCGGCCTGGGCCATGACCGACGCGGTACGAGATGAACTGGCGCCCAAGGGAATCACCGTGACCGCGCTGCATGTCGGATACATGGACACCGACATGGTGGACTACATCCCGGCCGAGCAGAAGATCGATCCCGCCGTGGTGGCCACGCTGGCGCTCGACGGGGTGTTCGCCGGTGAGCGCGAGGTGTTGGCCGACGAGCTGTCACGGAACGTCAAGGTGGGCCTGGCACGCGCGTAACAGTGTGGCAAACGGGTTGCCTCGGGGCGACGACGGCCGGCCTCCGGGAACCGGAGGTCGGCCGCAGGTCGCAGTGAACTACTTCAGCTTGTCCTTGATGTTCTCGCCGACCTTCTTGACGCCCGAAACGCCTTGGTCCTTCTTGCCTTCGGCTTTCAGATCGTCGTTGCCGGTGATGTCACCGACGGTCTCCTTGACCTTGCCGACGGCGTCTTCGGCGGCGTTCTTGGCCTTGTCCACGATTCCCATGGTGTTCCCTTTCTTCCACTGGTCCGGAAGCCGGAGTGCCTCCGAGCTCGGTACTCATGTGGACGGGGGCGGACGGGGAAACCGAACACGCCGGTGCTGTGATGTGCACCACCGGTGCGCGGCTCAGACCTGGGCCATACCGCCGTCGATGCACAGTTCGGCACCTGTCATGAAACTGCTCTCATCGGAGGCCAGAAACAGTGCGCCGTTGGCGATCTCCTCCGGACGCCCCAGGCGGCCCATCGGGACCAGGGTGCTCATGGAGGCGCGTAGCGCAGCGGGGTCCTCGCCGAAGTACTCCGCCTGCCCGTCGATGATGTCGGTGTCGATCGGCCCCGGGCTCAGGACGTTGACTCGCAGACCGCGATCACCGAACTCGGCTGCCCAGGTACGCGCGAAGGATCGCACAGCCGCCTTCGCCGCGCTGTAGGTTCCCGCGCCGGCATCGCCCTTGACGGCGGTGATCGAGCCGAGCAGCACGATCGAGCTACCCGGCGTGAGAAGCGGCAGCACCGTCTGGACGGTGAACAGGGTGCCGCGGGCGTTGAGGTCGAAGGTGCGGTCGAAGTGCTCCTCGGTCACGTCGGCGAAGTCCATTCGCTCGATGCGGCCGGCGTTGGCGACCACCACGTCGAGATGCCCGCTGTCGCGGCGGATGGTCTCGACCACGCTATCGAGATCGTCTGTCATCGTCGCGTCTGCGGTGATGGCGGTGACGTCGCCGTCCATGGACGCCTTCGCCGCCTCGAGCGCATCGGCCCGCCGCCCTGTGATGTAGACACGGGCGCCCTCGCGCGCGAATCTCTGCGCGATGGCCAGTCCGAGGCCGGCGCTCCCGCCCGTGACCAGAGCTACCTTGTTGGCAAGTCGCATGTTTTCTCCTCGAGAGGGGACCGGGTGTTGACCTCGGATCACGCTAGGAGCGGCCAGGTATAGACGCAAATAATCTCGATGTATGGTCTGCATTGAGAATGTCTATATCTAGCGGAGGGCCCATGAACCTGCGTCAGTTCGAGTACGCCCTGGCTGTCGCCGAGGAGGGCTCGATGACTGCGGCAGCAGACCGGCTGCGGGTCACTCAACCGTCGCTGTCCCAGCAGATCGGTGCTCTGGAAAAACACCTTGGGGTGCAACTGTTCACGCGCACGCCGGCCGGGGTGGTGGTGACGGTGGCCGGACGTGCGTTCCTCGCGGAGGCGAGCATCGCCACCACGGCATCACGACGCGCCGTCACGGCGGCCCGCGCTGCAGACGGTGAACTGGCAGGCGAGCTCATCATTGCGGTCCACATGGGCCTGGGCGCGCGTCAGCTTCCGCAGGCGCTGGGGGAGTTGCGCCTCCACCACCCGGCCCTGCAGGTGACCATGCACGAAGAGCCCGATCCCGCGCACATGGAACGACTGCTGCGCCAGGGCGCTCTCGACATGGTGCTGGTTCACCGAGTTCCCCCGGCCTGCAACGGTTTCGACGTCCACCGGTTGGGAGAAGAAGCCTACGTCGCACTGTTGCCGAAGGGGCACCCGCTGCTGAAGAGCGGCTTGGCGCTGCGCCTGCAGGACCTCGTGTCGCAGGGTTGGATCAGGTTCCGGCACTCCAGCCTGCTCGACGAGTACCTGGCCCGTCTGCTCGCCGACGCCAACCTGAGCCCCCAGACCGTGGCCCGGGCATCGCAGATTTCCACGGCGGTACAACTGGTGGCACACGGCCTGGGCGTCACGGTGGTGCCGGCCTCGGCGGTGCCGGACGGCTTCGAGGAGTTGGTCTGCCCTCTGGCGCCTGCACTCGCCGAACCCGTGCTCGTGTGCGTGCGGCGCAATGCCGGCTCGGCGGAGCACGCCCTGCTCCGTCACCTGCAACAGCAGAACTGGTGCGGCGGCGCCTGATACGCGCCGCCGCAACGTGTTCACCTGCGGGCCAACGCGCTGCCCACCCCCGCGAGCATCTGGGTGGGCCGCTGTTGTTCACCCTGCTGGGCGCTGAGGATCAGGATTGCGCCGGTGAGCAGCGGCAACACGCCCTGTAGGTAGCGCAGTTGACGTTGTGCCGCGGCGACATCGTCCGGTGTGCCCGGGGCGGGCTCGGTGGCTCCTTCAATCGGATGTCCCTCGCCCTGAGCGGCTTTCGCGCCGAGCACCCCACTGGCCACGGTGGCACCCAGGGCTGCGCCGGTCACCGCGATCTTGGTGACGGTATTGGAGGTGACGCCGGCCTGGTTCTTGGCTCTGCCGCGGTTGGCGTAGAGAAGCCCGGCACCGCCGATGAGGTGTGCGCCGATGGCGGCAGCGCTGACGGGCGCCCACTTTCCCCAGCCCACCGCGGCCACTTTGGCGCGGTCGCGGGGGTCACGCACGGATGCGGCCGCGCCGTTGACGCCGACAGCCCCCATAAGAGATCCGCCGAACCACGCCGCCGCGCCGAGGTCGTGTAGCGAACGGACGACTGTATTGCGTGATGCCATCTGAATCCTTTGATCGAGGGCAACAGGTGTCCGAGATGAATCACCATGTGCGCTGCCCATCGAGGGATACACCACCGCGGGGGTACTAAACGTGTCCGGCGAGAGTCCTGATTACTCGAGCAGCCGAGCGAGCAGACTCGCGGCGGTCCCGCCGTCGGCGTCACCCAATGCGGGCAGTTCCAGAAAATGCCGCGCGATGGTGATGCCGAGAATGCTGGAGACGACGAGTGCGGCGCGCACGTGCGCGTCGGGTTGCTCCGATGACCGGGCGAGCACGTCGGCACGTTCGGTCAGGTAGTCGCGCATCACTGCGGCGGCTTCCGGTGAGGTGAGCATGGAGCGCATGAGCGCGCGCGTTGATGCCGGGAGTTCGCGCAGACGCAGGTCGAGTACTTCGGTCAGATGAGTCTGCACATCTCCGGCTCCGAGCTCATCGGCAGGGCGGACCGCGAGCTTGAAGAGGGCGTCCTTGGAGCCGTAGTGCTGCAGCACCAGTGAGGGGTCGACCCCCGCGCGCTGCGCGATTCCCCTGATCGTCGCGCCGTCCATCCCGCGGTCGCCGAACTCGTGCTGAGCCGCATCGAGGATCTTCGCGGCGGTGGCCGCGCGGCGCTCGGCGCGGGTGCGTGCTGGCGTCATCGGTTCACTCTACGACTGCTGAGCGAGTGGTAACGTTGACTCAACAAACGATGAGTGAACGAGGCGTGGGAGTACACATGGCCGAGCAGAACACGGCGTCCACCACCCACCGGTCGGTGCTGGTCATCGGAGCGTCGCGGGGACTGGGCAAGGCGATCGTCGAGCAGTACGTCGCGCGCGGCGCCCACGTGGTCGCGACGGTGCGTGGCACGGAGCCGACACCGTTGCACGCATTCGCGCGGCGACGTCCTGACCGGGTGATGATCGAGCATGTCGACATCGACGACGAGTCTGAGTTGGAGGCGTTGGCCGGCAGGCTCGCAGGCCGCGTGTTCGACCTGTTGTACGTCGTCGCCGGCGTGTCGCTGGCTCCGCGGAGTCAGATCGCCGCCGAGATCGCCACCGACGCGTTCGAGCGCATGATGGTGACGAACGTCCTGAGCGTCATGCGCACCGTCGAACGGCTGCAGGATGTCGTCGACGCCACCGGCACGATCGCAGTCATGTCCTCGGGGCAGGGGAGTATCGGCAACAACACCAACGGTGGCTTCGAGGTCTATCGCGCATCGAAAGCGGCGCTGAACCAGCTGATGCGCAGTTATGCCTCACGTCACGCCGGCGAGGGTCGAGCGTTGTTGCTCATGGCCCCGGGCTGGGTGAAGACGGACATGGGCGGCCAGGGCGCCGCACTCGAGGTCGCGGACAGCATTCCGCCGCTGGTCGACACGGTGGACGGGCAGCGGGGCATCCCTGGTCTTCGTTACCTCGATCGTTTCGGGGCGGCGGTCCCGTGGTGAATCGGGCTCCCGGGCGGTGCCATGATGTCCCGGTGACCGAAGAGGCTTCTGGAATGGCGCCGGGCCCGGCGGGCACCATCGGGCCGCTCGACGTGGCCGGCTCCGGTGTGTTGCCGCCGGTCGAGCCGCGGGTTCGCAAGGCGTTCCGGTGGCTGGAACGGGTGGCGCCCTGGGTGGGGTCCCGATGGGCGGTCGAGCTGTGGTGCACCCCGCCGGTGCTGGAGTCTGCTCTGCGCATGCCGCCCGGCATCGGTCCGGGTGAGCCCGTCGAGGCCTACTGGGACGGGCACCGGGTGGTCGGGGAGCAGTGGGGCGACGGACCGCCGGTGTATCTGGTGCACGGCTGGGGTGGGCAGCGGGCGCACCTGGCGGTGTTCGTCAAGCCGCTGGTGGAGGCGGGCTACCGGGCCATCGCGTTCGATCTGCCCAGCCACAACGCCTCCGACCCTGGTGCTCTGGCGCCCGGTCGCACCACGGCGACCGAGTGCGCGGACGCCATCGCAGCGATGATCCGGACCCACGGCGCCGCCCACGCGGTGGTGGCGCACTCCTTGGGGGCGAATGCGACCGCACTGGCAGCAGCCGGGGGAGCGCCCGTCGGGCGGCTGGTGTTCTTGGCGCCCATGGGCGATTTCCCTTTGTACTTGGACCTTTTCGCCGCGCGCCATGATTTCGGCCGTCGGATCCGTGCCGGCCTGCAGCGCCGCCTGGAGAAACGCATCGGCATGCAGCTGCACGAGACCAACATGTCGCACATCGGGCGCAAGGCGGATTACCCGCCGTTGCTGCTCATTCATGACCCCGATGACCCGGACAGCCCGTATGCCGCCACGGCTCGGCTGTCGACCTTGTGGACCGGTGCCCAACTGGTGACCACCCGCGGTCTCGGCCGACTCGCCCATTACCGGATCCTGCGCCACCGCCCGGCGATCAACGCCGGGATGGAGTTCATCCGTACGCCCAGCTAGCGCCCAGGGTCGGCGGCAAAGCGCTGCAATGGGATTCAGGAGTTGGTCAGCGCGGCACCCATCGGGCGTTCGGAGACCGGCTTGGCGAGTTGCAGGCGGGCCGCCCTGGTGGTCTCGTCGCCCAGCACCTCGTCCTGACCGGCTTCGATCCCGTCGAGGGCCTGCGCGACGATATCGGCCGGGCTGGACTTGGGCAGGTCGGTGAAGCTGGCCATGTCGGTGTCTACCAATCCGAAGTAGACGCCGACAACCTGCACGCCGCGAGGGGCGAGCTCCATGCGCATCGCATCCGTGGCGTTGGCGATCGCGGCCTTGGAGACACCGTAACTCGCGCCCAGAGGCACCCATGCGAGCACCGATGCGACGTTGACGATGGCGCCCGACCGCGCGGCGATCCGGTCGGCGAAGGCCGAGGCGAGGGCCAGCGGGCCGAAGAGGTTGGTCTCCAACTCGGTGCGCAGATTCGTGGTGTCCGCGTCGAGCACCGACGTGGCCCGCGAGATACCGGCGTTGTTGATCAGCACGCTCACGTCGCTGGCTTTCTGGCTGGCCGCGGCCACCGAGCGCGGATCCGTCACGTCCAGTTGCAGCGCGACCACCCGCGGATCGGTGGTGTCGATCGACTCGGGTTTGCGCGCCGCTGCGTACACCTTGGCCACCTTGCGATCGAGCAACTGATCGATGTATTCGCTTCCCATGCCGCGATTTGCGCCCGTCACGAGCACGGTCTGGCCGGCCAACGTCGTCATGTCTTCTCCTGTAGCAATGTAAACTAATCGGTGTACTTGCGCTCAAAGTACACCGATCAGTTCACTGCGGCAAGGCGTGTCACCCCGGGTCGGTGATCGCCGCGTCGATGAGGGTTTCGGCGGCCTTGCGGGCGTGCGTCCACGCAGTTCGGTCATTCAGGGAGGTCGACAGGGCGGCGGCACCCTCGTAGAGCACGCCGAGCTGGTTGCCCAGCATTCTCGGATTGGCTGCCCCCGCTGCCTTCGACAGTCGGATCAGGCCATTGATATAGGAGCGCTTCTGCTCGTGGACGATCTCCTGCACCTCGGGCATGTCGCCGGCAGCCTCTACGGCAGCGTTGTGGAAGGGGCAGCCGCGCATCCGGGCGCCCGCCGGTGGGGTGGCGAACAGGCTCAGCAGTATCTTGCGCGCGTCACCGGCCTCCGGGTCAGGGCGCACCGGCTCGCCGATGAGTCCGCTGACGGCGCGCAGATACTCCTGCACTACCGCGGTTTTACTCGGGAAGTGTTGATACAGCGTCCGTTTGGACACCGACGCCTCTGCGGCCAGTTGCTCGACACCGGTTGCGTTGATGCCTTCGTGATAAAACAGATCGGCCGCGGCATCCAGGATTCGCTGGCGTGCGCCGCGCCCCCCGGAGCCGGCGGTGGTGCTGTCGCGCTGCATGGCCATCACCTCAGGATACCGATGGGTGTACCGCCTCAGCTCCAGCTGCGGGCCGAGCGCGCCGTCCAGTACTCCTGCGGATCCTCGCCCGCGCTGACCAGCTCGGCCAGCACGCCGGTCGGTAGTGGTGTGCGTGCTCCTTGGATGTGCGACTCGATCTGAGCCACCGTGACGGCGCCGGATAACACGCGTGCTGCCCACGGCTGGTGTACCGCGGCGGCGATCGCCAGCTGGTCGAGTCCGATCTGCAGCTCTGCGGCGATGTGTGCGGCTCGTTGCACTGCGGGGGAGAGGTCGGATGTCCCGGGTACCAGCCGCCCGTTGGCGAAGCATTCCTTGATGACCACCGCCAGGCCTGCGGCGTGTGCCTCTGAGAGCGCCTCTTGCGCAGAGGTTTCCAGGAGATTCCACGTCGACTGGACCGAGGCGAACAGCGGTGCGCCGCCGACCTCGAGGCCGAGGGCAGCTCGGATGACCGTCGCCTGCGACGGTCCCGAGGTGGAGAGCCCGACCCGAACACCCCGGTCCCGCAGAGTGGCCAGCATCTGCTGCAGCCGGGGGTTACCGAGGACGGGACTGTCGGGGGTCACCGAATGAACCTGATAGAGACTCAGCCGGGGCCCCAGCAGCGCCGTGGTCTCGGCCAGCTGGGTCTCGAAAGCGGCGGGCGTGTGATCCTTGATCTCGTGCTCGCCGGCATCAACGCGCCAGTCGCCGACGTAGCGGTAACCCCATTTGGATGCGACGACGACGTCACCGACGTCGGGTCGTGCCCGCAACCAGTCAGCCAGGAATTCCTCGGCGCGGCCGTACGACCGCGCGGTGTCGACGTAGCGAATTCCCTTCTGATACGCGGTATCGAGGACATCGAAGGTTCGCTGTCGCAAGGCGGTCACCGATCGATCCGGGCCGATGTCGCTGCCGCGACTGCTCGTCAGGTACGCGGGTCTGCCCAATGCAGCGAGGCCGAGGCCCACCCGGGTGTCGGCGTCGCCGGTGATCTGTCTGGTCATCGTGCTCCTCGCTTCTGACGTCATGACGCTTAGTGGCGCGTGTAGGTATCCAGGACCCCGGTCCGTGCGGCATCGCGAAGTCGGGAACGATCACCGGGGTCTGCGTGGAGCGCCACACCGTGGCCAGATCGCGGCCTTCCTTCTCGGATGCCGCGTCCAGCGGTGCCAATTTCTCGCCGTACCGGTTGTTCGAGCGGTTCGCACCATTGCGTTGCCTCAAGCCGTGACTGGTCCACCCCGCGAGCGTAGGTCGCCGGGCCGTCAGAGCGCTTGGAGTGGGTGACGGTGTGAGGGTCCGTGCCGTCAGGCGGCCAGGTCCAACCACTGACCAACCGCCAGCACGCGTGCGCGCCGACCGGCGTTCGCGGTGAATTCGCCCGCCGGGTCGCCGACCTCCACGTAGCCCGCAATCTTGTTGGGCTGCTCGGCTTCGTAGTGCATCGGCACGGCATAACGGGCATCGAGAATCTCCGCGGCCGCGGCGGCCTGCATGGGATCCATGGCAGCGGGCAGCGGGCTCGGCGGCTGCAGGTGCGGCACATCGACCACTGCTCCGTTGGCGGGCAGGAACACCGCGTCGAACGGGCTGTGTCGGCGCGCGATACGCCACCAGGCGCCGTGGAACATGGTGTCACCTCCGTGGAAGAGCCGCTGGCCGTCCGCCTCAACCACCCAGTTCAGCTGCGGGTCGCCCAGCCCGTCGATCGCGGGCACCGCCGTCACGGTGAACGGCCCGAGTTCTCGGGTGGACCAGGTGTCGACCACTTCGGCAGCCAAACCGTGGTCGGCCAGTTCGTGCTCGGCCAGCAGCGTGGTGACGTTGTCGGTGTCGTCGCCGTAGCCGCGCGCCGGACGGAGCACCGGCGCTCCCGGCACAAGAACCTCGGCGAGCGCAGCAGCATCGGTGTGATCCCGGTGCAGGTGCGTGACCAGTGCGGCGCTGACCGGCCCACTCGGCGCTGTCAGGCCCAGGCCGTCTATCCAGTCCGCGAACAGCGGAGAAATGTCCCCTACGTAGTCGATCACCAGACGTTCGCCGCCCGCTTCGATCTCCACACCTGCCCACCCGAGGCGTCGCACCCGCATCGTGCACTTCCTTTCAATCAGATTTCACCGTCGCCAAAAATTTAGCGTACGAACGTTCTCCAAGCAATAGCGTACATACGTTCGCTATTCTTGCCAGATGTCACCACGACGTTCAGCCGCTGAGGCCCAGGCCACGCGAGGTCGAATCCTCGGCCGGGCCGCCGAGATTGCTTCCGAGGAAGGATTGGAGGGCATCACCATCGGCCGACTTGCCGACGAGCTGGGCATGAGCAAGTCGGGTGTTCACAAACATTTCGGCTCCAAGGAGGTTCTCCAGATCTCCACGCTGGACAAGGCTTTCGTGGATTTCTGGCATCGGGTCGTGGAGCCGGCTCTTGGTGAGCCCGTGGGGCTGCGGCGACTGCGCGCGGTGTGCGCGAACTCTGTTGATTACCTCGAGACGCCGCTATTGCCGGGAGGTTGTCTGATGACGGCAGCGCTCACAGAGTTCGACGGCCGTCCCGGCCCGGTTCGCGACGCGGTGGCCGAGGTGTGGTCGCGCTGGCGCGGGCAACTGCGGGCGGACCTCGCAGCAGCGGTTGCCGGCCGCGAACTGCCTTCCGACTTCGATGTCGAGCAGGCGCTGTTCGACATCATTGCTGCCGGGCTGGGCTTGAATGCGGCCATGCAACTCGAAGGTGACCCGGCAGCCCCGGGTCGGGCCCGCAGGGCAATCGAACGGGCGCTCGAGCAGCCCTGAAGGCTGCACCGGGCAGACGTGGGCCGGCAGCGCCCGCACAGCCAATAGACCAGCAGCACAGGTCAATTCGTCACTGTGACGGTATGGCGGGTGATGGGCTTGTGCGCACGGGGGCAGGAGGGTGGCGTCGGGCGGTCGCATGTCGTCTTGGCGGGCGAGGTGACATCGGTGACCGCGCCAGGGGTCGCAGCAGATTTCCGAGTCCTATAGAGCGCGGGACCAAGCCATTCGTCACTGTGACGTATTGCAGGAGGAAGCATGGCAGAGGGTCGAGCCGGACATCGTCGAGCGGCTCACCGTCGCGACATCCACATCGCGGCGTCGGCCGGTTGACTCGTTGTCCATGTCCCAGCCCAAGCTGAAAGCTTGGGCTGGGGGCTGCGCGCAGGCTGCGGCCGCGGGCCGGGACGGTCGAACTACGGAGCGGGCAGTGCCGAGGGGCGTCGGGACCTCGAACCGGATAGAGACGGATGTTGCCCCTACGAACCGCAGGTCGACAATTCGCCGATAAGCCACATTATGTCAACTAAAGTACGCCGTGTCGCATTGCTGCTCAACGGTTCTCGCCTACCGCGCAAGACCGAGGAATGCCATCAGCGCTCGCTCGACCCCGACGACTTGCTCCGCCGTCAGTCGACCGACTCGGGCGTGGACGCTCGACCTCTTGACGGTTGTGAGCTTGTCGATCATCACGTCACTGTCGTCACCACGCACGCAGCGTCTCCATATCGCGCAGGACCTGCACGGCCTCAGCACGGTCTGACTCGTCTTCGGCAAGCCTCTCGGCCTCGGCGCGAATCGACGCGGCGGCCTTTCGTCGCGCGGCACCGCGTCGTCGGCGAGGAATACGGCCGGATCGAATACGGCTGGTTCCCAGTAAGCTAATCCATTTTCGTCAGGTGAATCATTGGCGAGTTGTGCATGCCCCAACGAACGCATCGCCGCCCGTGTGGCACGACACTTGATCAACCGGTGAGATCGTCGCCTCCCCCAGCGCCCCAATCTTTACGCTCTCCCTCAGCGGTGAGCAAAGCCCGGACTTGCGGGATCGGCTGCAAGCGCCCCGTTTTGCTGTCTGTCCAGTCGCCGAGCCTCACACCGTAGCCATCGGCGGACGACGGCTGGTCATCGGCGATGTTTATGCCATTTTTCCCCGCGCCACAGCGGTAAACGCTGACGCGGCCATCGCCGCCAGGCCGGACCGAATCCTCCACCAGGAATTGGTCCGGCGAGTACGACACCGGCTGCCCCGCCATCACTCGCCTCTCTTCGCCAACCTTCGGTACAGGGTCGCACGGGAAACGCCCAACGTCTGCTCGATCACTGGAACCGTGTTCGGGGCGATGCTTGGGCCAGAATGGGCCCGTCGCCTCGGGGTGGTGCGCCGCGCGCTGTCTCGCCGATAGGCCGCTCGGCCGGGCCGTCGCGCTCCGACGTTCAGCGGAATTGAGAAAGACTCCTCGCAGCAGGAATACGACCGAATCGAATATGGCGGGTTCCCCGTTTAACATCGTTGCACAGCAGAAAATTTCACACGCCGACAAGTTATTCGGTCGCGGGTGACCACTGACGAAGATGTTGTCCCACAGCACAATCGATTACGCGAGCCGTACTAGAGTTCATCCTTTCATCGCCACACTTCGGAAAGCAGCCGAAGGACGTTGCCGCCGAGGACCGCCCGTATGTCGATGTCGCTGTATCCATGTTGCACGAGCCATCCCGTTATGTTGAAGAAGTTCTCGCTCGGGTTCTCCATTCCGTCCACGAAGGCCACCCGGTCGTACTTCAGGTCGCCTGGATGTAGAACCGAGGAAAACCCGGCAGCCTCGCCCGTGGCGCGGTGAAACCCGACGTGGTCGCCGTAGAACGTATCCGGCCCGAAGGCGACGTGATCGATACCCATGATCTCCACCGCGTGGACGAAGTGATCCATCACCGAATCGATCGAATGGGTGCGGTGACCGTAGGACACCGTGGTGTGGGGAGCCGCCTCTATCCCCAACACACCTCCGCGTTCGGCGCAGGCTCTCAACACCTCGTCTGGCTTCATCCGAGCAGTAGGCCACACAGCGCGAGCGCCGGCGTGCGTGATCGCCACTGGGGTCGACGACGCGTCGATGGCGTCGAGCGAGGTCTGGTCGCTCGCGTGCGAGACGTCGACGAGCATGCCCAGCAGGTTCATTCGCTCGATCGCCCGGCGTCCAAACGTGGTCAGCCCGCCGTCGCGCGACTCCTTCTGTCCGCTACCCAGCGCGTTCGACTCAGCAAAGACCAAGCCCATCTGCCTGAGACCGAGGCCGTGCAAGACGTCGATACGGTCGAGGTCGTTCTCGATCGGGGTCGACGACTCTGTCCCCATCACGAAGGCGACATCACCGTCACGGTGGGCATTGATGATGTCTGACGACGTTCTTGCCACGACGACGCCAGGCTGCTGGTCGATGTCGGCGAGGCGGGTGCCCAGCCAAGTGATCAGTTCCGTCCACGTCCAGCTTCCGAGGACTCCGAACCAGTTGTCGAAGACCGCCGTCATTCCTGATCGACGAAGATCCGTGTATGCCGTGTAGAGGTGTGACTGCCGCAAGTACTCAGCCGTGTGTGCCACATTGCTGGGCAACATCTGGGGGTGGTCATGGAAACTGATGACTAGCTCATCCGTCACCAGCCGGTCGACCCGCGCCCTCTGCTCCTCGTCCAGCTGCGGGTCGAATCTGCTGCGGCGCAATGCGGGATCCGACAGTTCGACGGCGGGAAAGTCCACTCCCCGCCTGAGGTGGCCATAGGATTCGTAGAACGAGTTCCCCCTCGAAGGACTGGTCATGACAGGCTCGACGAGTGTTGACCTGAGTTGCGGCGGACGTGTCCGCTGGACGTCACCACGACGGTGGCGTCCAATTGCCGTGAGGCCATGGCGAAGTCATGAAGAATCGACCGGCCCACGCCAGGCCGAGCCATGATCGGCTGACTGTCGGAATCCAGTTCGCAAGGCTCCAGGCGCAGCGTCGGTCCGTCGGGGCCGCCGAGTCCGACGTAGAACACCGCGCTTTGATACCAGGGTCCGCTGAGGAGACCCGCTCCGTAGGGCGCGTTCAACTGTGAGGATTCGGTCGGCGTCATCGACGTGGGGCTCCATCCGTCGCACCAGTCGAAGAGGAAGTTGCCGGTTGAGTACAGAATCAACGCATTTCGGTAGAACTCTGCGGGGTGGATGCAGTGCGGGTGATGCCCGATGATCAGATCAGCTCCGGCGTCGACAAGACGCCGAGCCAGCGGCTGCTGGTACTCGGCCAGTGGGCCCTGCGCGATCGGTAGGTATGAGAATGGGACGCCCCAGTGCATCGCGACGACCACGAAGTCGTTCCGGGATTTCGCCTCTCGGATGAGGACTTCGGCTGTTCGAACGTCCGGTTCGTGAGCATGCGAGTGCACGAATGGCGGGATGCCGGGGGTTTCGTCGAGTAAGCCACTGTCCACCTCGAACGTCGAGCGCACCCGTATGGCGGCAATTCCCGGCCTGTCCATCGTCGCATTCGCCCCCCGTGGTAGAGCCGAACAAAAACTGAAGAAGGCAACTGACTGGCCCGCGGCTGTGAGCACCTGCGGGCGGGTGGCCTCCGAGTGGGATTCGCCGAACCCCGCATGTCTGACACCGGCAGCGTCGAGCGCCCGGACCGTGTCCCGCATCCCGTCGGCGCCGAAGTCCATCGCGTGATTCATCGCCAGTGACACGAGGTCAAAGCCCAACTCGGCCAACTCCTTGGCGGCCGACACTGGCGCGCGCATGGTGACGAGCTTCTCGGCGCGGTCGTTCGAGTCCGTGAGTGGAACCTCGAGATTGCCGATGGTCAGGTCCCCTGCGGGCAGGAGGCCGAGAGCCGAGTCCCCCGGGCCGGGACGGTCGAGCCGTGGCCGGCGCGGTCGACCGGAAACTACTACGTCGCCGACGACGGTCAATTCCATGAATACCTCGTTCCGCAAAGTGGCACGTTGTACCGTAATGTAATACACACCAGGCCGATCGGCAAGGTCTATGCCACCATGTGGAACGGCGTACGTGAGTGTTATGGTCGATTCCCCATGAACGCAGCAGATGGCAGTTCCGGAGCGCCGGGTCCCGACAATGTGGCCAGCATCCGCTCGATGAACAGCGTCCTGAGCACTCTTCGGATCTTCGAAGAGGTGGCGATGCGCCAACCAATCGGTGTCTCGGACTTGTCACGCGTGACCGGGATACCCAAGAGTTCAGTCCAACGGTGCCTGGTGACGCTCAGGCAGGCTGGTTGGCTGAGAGTCGTCGACACGGTCCAGACCCGTTGGGGCGTAACGGCACGGGCGCTTTCTCTGGGGCTTCGAGGCGCTGGTGAACAAGATCTCCGACAGCTGGCCGATCCGGTGATCAAGCGCCTGGCAGCCGAGACCGGCGAAACGGTGCACCTCGCTCTGCGGGACGGAAACGAGAGCGTCATCATCGGCAGGGCCGACACGACGAAGGATGTGCGGGTGATCCTGGAACTTGGCACCCGCCTGCCATTGCAAGCCACGTCGGCGGGTGTCGCGATGCTGGCCCGCCTCGCGCCCGCCGACGTCGCCGAGGTGCTCAAACACGAGGTGGACCAGGTCGAGGGCGCCACGGTACCGAGCACCGATCAACTCCGGCGGGAAATCGAACTGACCGCCGTCCGCGGCTACGCGCTCAACGTCTCGTCCTGGTACCGACCCCACGTCTGCTCCATCGGGGTCGCGGTGACGGACTCGATGGACAAACCGATCGCAGGGATCGCGATTTCGATACCCGAGATGCGGTACGACTCCACGAACGAAGCAACGCTGGCCGAGTTGGCGAATGCGGCGGCCGCGGAGATCAACGGGCTCATCCGTTCCGCGTAGCTCGCTCGCCAACGTGCGGTCACGGCGTGTGATGCAGCGTTCGGCGACCGATCGTCATTCGCCGATCAGCGACGTCAGCAGCTTCGCCGTCTCCTCGGGTGACTCGGCCGGAAAGTGGTGACTCCCCAAATCGACGGGGACGAAGTTGATCCGATCGCCGAACCGCTCAACAGCTTCAGATGCGAGGAGGGCGCGTACGGCGAAAGCCGTGATCGGCTGCGTCGTCTCACTCAGCGCATGCTCCATATTCCACCGCACCAGTCCCTCGATCGCCCGGGTGCCGGCCGGCTGGCGGACCTTCACCATCATGCCGAAGTAGGAGTCGATCAGTTCTTGACTGAATCCCTCGGGTGAGCCGCCTTCGACCAAAGCGCGGACCGCCGCTGCGAAGTCGTCGTGAAAAGGCCGCATGGTTGCCTCTGCCTGGCTGTCGTCCATCGCGGGAAACAGCCCGAGATAGTGCAGGGCATCGAGCACCACCACGTGAGTGACGACGTCGGGCAATAGGCGTCCGACTTCGACGGCTACCGCGCCCCCGAGTGAGTGCCCAACCACGACGCACTGGGTGATCGACTCGGCGGACAGTACGGCGGCAACGTCGCGAGCGAATTCCTCCATCGTCCAGGCAGTTCGACGCGACCGCGAGTCACCGTGCTCGGCAAGGTCGACGGCAACGGCCCGAAGCTCCGCGGGTAGATGGCTGACGACGTCGTCGAAATACGCTCGCTCGCATCCCCATCCATGAATCAAGACCAACGTCGGCCCCTCCGGGGGGCCGGTGACCGAGTATCGGATCGTGGTCTCCTCAGGCCGCTCGACCATGCGATCCCCCGCTGGCAATCCTTTAGTCATGCTTGCTCCTGTTCTACCGACCTTGACTCGAGGTCGGTCAAATCGATCGTGTACGGAGTGCTCTCGCAGACCGGGTATGGATTGATCACCATCCGTCCCGCTTCCATGTCCATCAGCACCGAGAACAGCGAAGCGCCCTGCTCCAGAGGATCATCGGAGACGGCCGGGTGGCGGCAGATGCTCTTCGGATGGCTCAGGTGATCCGTCAGAACAGTTTGGACGTCGCGCACCGATACCTGACGCGCGCGCAGTTGGTCTTCCAACAAGTGCCGCACGCGTCCGGATCGAATCAAGGTGAGTGGCGAGACGTTGCGGCGAAGATCCTTGACCGACAGTCCACTCTCGAAGTGGTTCGCATGGGCGATGAGACCGTCATGCGGCAACAGCCAGCCGAAGTCGTCGGGTGCAAACTCGACGTCGATCGCTTCGCCACCACGCGCGGCGATGAGAAAGTTCCCCGAGCTTATCCTGGCCGACCGCGTGACGGCCTCAATCGCATCCGAGAGATTCGTGGCTTGCAGGACTCCTCGCAAGAGAATGTGATACGGGATCCCCGCCCCTGCCCCATCCCGATCCGAGACGAGCATGTTGGAGCAGACTCCGATACCGGCACTGTTCATGCCGGCCTTGGCCAACATGCCGGCCTCGCAGAGGGTTACGACGTTGTGCCCCTCGAGATCTTGAGTGACCATGACGAAGCTCAGGGGACCCTGGTCCAGGCGCCAGTCCCAATTCTGCGCCAAAAGCGTGCTACCACTGGCGGTTCGAGAGCCCAGCACCGCGAGCGACGTGCACCCCTCTTCATGGTAGCCGCTTCCGTAGAGCAGCTCCGTGCGCGAGTTGAGGGCGTAAGCCTGCTCAGCCGAGATGCCGGCAGCGTCGGCCATCGCGGTCAGCATTGCGTCGATGTCGGATGAGTAGACACTGACGAGTCGACGAAAGTGGTTGCCCCACCGCTGGATGTCCGTGTCCGTCAACCCCGCGGAGTCCCGGAAGCTCCGCGCGTAGGAGGCATAGTTCTTGCCGATGGCGTCGCGCTTCGCGGCACCGTAGGCAGTCCCCATGTCGCCATAGGAGCCCGACAACGTGAGGACGTCGACGGTCGGCGGTGCCGACGGGCCGCACCCGGTCACGGTGTGCCCGGATGGACGAGTGCTTCACCGACGAGTCGTGTTGCGCACATCAGACCACACCGTTGTGCCCGGCGGTCGTCGGCTCCAGCGGCACTGTCTGAACGACGTCCTGCCACGCCTCGACTCCGTGTTGGAATGCCACGACGCCCGCCTCTGGCAGGGAGATTTCGATTGCCTCCAGGATCTCCTGCGGCGTCAACCCGAGATCTAGACCCACCTGAATATGGCTGCGCAGCTGCGGCAGTGGCGCACGCATGACCGTCAGGCTGAGGATGAACAGCAGTTCCTTCGTCTTGCGGTCGAGGGTCCGCTGACGCAGATAGGCGGCGTCGACGAGCTGGTTGGCTGCCTGCAGGACTGGGAAGTCCGCCGCGGCCATGACTCTGTGATAGTCGAGCACGTAGCCACGCTTGGCGACCATGTCGTCGATGTAGGTCTGAGCATCCGTTGTCACTGTGGTTTCCTTTGTTCGCGCTGCGATCGGACACGCAGCGGGGTGGCGTTCGTGTGTTCGTACACCCGAACGATCTCCGTGTGGTCGGGCGACGGACCGGTCAGTTCGCGCGCCTGCAACGCGGAGGTATGCGCTGCATCGGTTACCGGAGCGATCAATCCGGCGCCGACGGTCAAGGAACGTGCGATGGCGAGGTCCTTCAACATCAGGTCCATCCCGAAGCCGGACGAGAATGTTCCCGTGAGTACGTGGGAGGGAAACTTGACCTCGCTGGCCTGGCTTCGGCCGGTGGAAGCGTTGATGACCTCCAGCATCGCCTCCGGCTCGATGCCAAACCGCGCAGCCGCAGACAACGTCTCCGCGGCCGCGGCGATGTTCGTCGCCGAAAGCAGGTTGTTCAGCGCCTTGGCGACGTCACCGGCCCCTGGTGCGCCGACGTGGTGAATCGACCCGCCGAGCGCACCAAGGACGTTGCGCGCCCGTTCGAAGGCACTCGTCTCGGCGCCGACCATGATCGCCAACTCGGCCGTTTCTGCCTTCGCCACCCCTCCCGACACCGGCGCGTCCACGTAGGCGATACCGCGCTGAGAGGCCAGTGCGGCCAGCCGTTGGGTGCTCGAAGGTTCAGCGGAACTCATGTCGATGATCAGCGAATCGGCCGCCAGCTGCTCGAGGAGACGTCCGGGGCCAAGGACGAGGGACTCGACGACGGGGCTACTCGGCACCATCAAGACAACTGTGTCAACGCTCGTCGGTAGGCGCGCCAGGTCGACGGCCTTCGACCCCAGTTCAGCGGCAAGGGCATTGGCCACGTCGACGTTGACGTCGCTGAGGAGGACGTCGAAGCGTTTTGCGAGATTACGGGCCATCGGAGCGCCCATGTTTCCGAGTCCGATGAACAATATCGTCATCGTCTCTCGCCGTCTGCGAAGGCGCTGATCACTCCAGCCGCGATCGCCGCTCGCTCCGGGATGCGGTCGAGCAAGACGTGTTCACTGCGGGCGTGCGGTCCCGCGCCCACGGCGCCCATGCCGTCCAACACCGGTACACCGAGCGCCGCGGCGAAATTGCCATCGCTTCCTCCGCCGACCGAGATCTCACCGAGATCGACGCCAAGGGCTCGGGCAGCCGCCCTCGCCAGTCCATACATGCCGGTGGTCAGAGGACTTCGCTCCATCGCAGGGCGGTTCCACTCCCCGTCCACGGTCACCGTGGCTCCCTCCGTCGCTTCGAGCGCGTCGAGCGCCTCGGCGACGCGAGCGACTTCGGAGTTCTTCGTGAAGCGAACGTCGACTTCGGCTCGCGCGTACCCCGCGACGACGTTCGAACGGCTACCACCGTGAATCACCCCGACATTGACGGTGGTCCCGGCCCCTACGTCGGTCAGCTGGGTGAGACGAAGAACGATGCGGGCCAACTCCTCGATCGCGCTGATCCCAGACAAGAAATCCGCCCCAGCGTGCGCCTCCCGACCGGTCACCGTAACGGCGAAACGCCC
The DNA here is from genome assembly GCF_010725885.1 of Mycolicibacterium tokaiense. Taxonomy (NCBI): domain Bacteria; kingdom Bacillati; phylum Actinomycetota; class Actinomycetes; order Mycobacteriales; family Mycobacteriaceae; genus Mycobacterium; species Mycolicibacterium tokaiense. The sequence continues at coordinate 4,728,908 of NZ_AP022600.1, forward strand.
GATGCCCTTCCGCGCTGTCTTGACCGAGGACTGTTCACTCGCCTCGAAAACGATGACCGCGGTTGACTTCTTGCTATAGGTCTCGATGACGGTCCGCGAATGCGGACTGCCAATCTCTTCGTCGCCGGTGAACAACATGTGCACGGTCGGACGAGCGATATCGAGCTCGGCCAATCCGCGTACTGTCCAGAGCGACTGAATCAGTCCGGTCTTCATGTCGTAGATGCCGGGCCCGGAGGCGCGGTCACCGTCGCGTGCGACCGGCCAACCCGAAATCGTGCCAACGTCCCACACCGTGTCGTAGTGGCTCAACAACGTCACTGACGCCTCACCTGAGCCTTCAAATGTGAGAGCCAGAACGTCCCCATACCCGTCACCGTCGTACACGGTGCGGTCCTGCGGTGTCGGAAGGTGCGTTCTGACCCAGCGGTCGATCCACGACAGCCCGCGGTCCAAGAGGAGCTTGTCATCGCTAGGCGTCTCGATCGACACGAACTCGAACAGGTCCGCGACGACGTTCTCTTGGTGCGTGCGCAGCCATTGTTCCATTCGACGCACGTCGTCGGCGTCGACCAGTCGGTCGGCGAGACCCGGCGGGATGGTGTCGGTCATGAAAGTACCGCCTTCCGGGGCTGATTGGCGGACCGAGTGCCTGCCCTTGCTCCACCTGGTTGGTGTCTCGCGTGGAGCGGTAGCGCGGCCCGCGCGCGGACGTAGGCGGCGACATTCCCATGGCTCGCGAACCACACCGCGTCGTGTGAGGTGGCGTACTTGATCAATTCGCGCAGGACCACGATCCGCGACCTGTGACCGATGATGTGCGGATGACAGACGAGCTGGAAGATCCCGCCGTCGGCATACGCGGAGTCGAACTCGTCCTTCATGATCGTCAGCCACTGCCGGGGTGTGGTGTACGGGCGATGGGGACCGTAACGCTGCATGGTGAAGTACGGCGCATCGTCCCGGATCCACTCCATGGGAATCTCGACGATGCCGCTTGGTTCACCCTCGACGAGAAGTTCGTAGGGCATGTCGTCGGCCATCAGCGACGTGTCGTATTCGATGCCGATCTCGTGAAAGATCTCCACCGTCGACGTGGTGAAATCAGCGCTCGGTGTGCGGACTCCGCGCGGTCTCACACCCACCAGCTTCTCCAAGGTATCCAGGCTTCGATGGGCAAGCGCTCGTTCCTCAGTTGGACTGAGCAGATCAGTGCGTTCGTGGATCCAACCATGCGCCCCGATCTCGTGACCGGCCGCTGCGTAGGCCTTCACCTCGTCGGGGTGCAGAAGTGCCGACACGGCTGGTACGTAGAACGTCGCGGGTATTGAGAACTCGTCCAACAATTGGAGAAGCCGGCGAGCTCCGACACGCGACCCGAACTCACCGCGGGCAAGTGCCCCAGGGGACGTGTCGCCGTCGCGCAGCGGGATGGTCTCGTGGTCAGCGTCGAAGCTCAAGGCGACAACGGCTTTCGCCCCGTTGGGCCACGCGGCCGGCGTGAGGTCGCGGCCCGCCCGGATGTGTCCGACGTGTTCCCGCCACACCTCGTCAGGCCACGTCCACGGACGCGACTCGTTGTCGCTCATGTGCTTACATCCTTCCGTGGGTGGGGACTGGCAGGGGATTTTGTGTCCTCGTGCTCCCCCTCAAGCGAGCGGCGTGAGGTTTCGGGGAGCGTGAGCGTGGTGAGGAAACCGACGAGGGCGACGAGTCCTACGTAGACCCCGATCCAGTGGGCCCTTCCCGTCGTGGCGAGCCAGGTAACGACGTACGGCGCCGTTCCACCGAACATGGCGACCGAGAGGGCGTAGGGAATGGCCGTCCCGGCGGCTCGCGTCTCGGTGGGGAACAACTCGTTGTACTGGCTCGCGATGATCGCGCCGTCGAAGGCGAGTAAAACGGCTCCGATGAGCTGCACCACCACGAGCATGGGCAGGCTTACGCCGAGGAGCGCCACAGCCGGGTACGAGCAGGCGACGAAGCCCAGCGTGAAGATGTACAGGTTCGTCTTGCGGCCGAATCGATCTGAGAACGCACCACAGAGTGGCAGGATGCAGCACGTGAGCGCCAGGGCGATCGTGTTGGCGACCATCGCCTGTCCTAGCGGGATGCCGCCCATCGTGTGCGCGAGGGTGGGCATGTAGGTCAGCCAGAGGTAGTTGATCGTGGTCGCTGGGATCCCAAGTCCGAAGACTTGGAGCATCTGCTTGGGATTGCGCTGCAGAGCCTCGACGGCACTGTGGCGCTTCTGCTGCCCGGCGCGGTCCTCGACACGTACGAAGGCATCGGTTTCGTCTGCTGCACGACGTAGTACGAATCCCACCAGGCCCAGAAGGAACGCGACGACGAACGCGATGCGCCACCCCCACGCCGTCAGGGCAGCAGGGGGAAGCGTGTTCGTCAGCAGGGTGCCCATCAGCGAGGCGGCCAGAATGCCGGCCGCCGACGACACCTGCTGAAACGACCCGATGAAGCCGCGTCGACCGGCCGGAGCCATCTCCGCGAGATAGGTCATCGATCCGCTGGCTTCGCCGCCGGCGGCGAAACCCTGAGCCAGGCGCGCCGTGATCAGTGTGATCGGCGCGAGGACGCCGATGGACTCGTATGAGGGCAACACCGCCATGACCAACGCCGCGAACGACGTGATGGTGACGGCGATGATGAGGGTGCGTTTGCGTCCGACCCGGTCGGCGTACGAGCCCAACACCACCGCCCCGACGGGGCGTGCCACGAAGCCAACTGCGAAGACGGCCAAGCCCGCCAGCAGGCTCGTCACGTCGTCATCGGCGACGAAGAACAGGGGCGAGAAGATCGCCACGAACGTCCCGTAGACCGCCCAGTCGTAGAACTCGACGGCATTGCCGATGGCCGCGGCCCACACCGCTCGCCTCTGGGCAACGGTGAGTTGAACATGCCTGCGCTCCAGCTGATTTGGCCTGGCATCGGTTCCTTCAGTGCAATCCACGACGGCATCCCTGGCTTCAGTGTCCTCGGCGTCCACGCGTTCTCCTGACTCCTTCGCGTGCCGTCTGACCGCGCTGCCCGCGGCGAACGACGGATCGGTTCATGCCATCTGGCGGCATGCTGTACCGTAATACGGCAAGGCGGAAGAACGCAAGCGTCATTGAAAAGGAGTTGTTGATGGACGTGGAACAGATCGCCCAACCTGTACGGCTGCGCGAGGTCGAGATACGCAACCGCATCTGGATGTCACCGATGGCGCAGTACTCGGCAACCGGCGACGGCTGCCTCACTGAGTGGCATTTGCTGCACTATGGCGCACGTGCTGTCGGCGGCGTGGGAATGGTCATGGTCGAGAGCACGGCAATCGGCCCCGACGACCGATGCACTCTCGTGGATCCAGGCATTTGGTCTGAGGCACAGGTTGATTCGCACCGAAAGGTGACTGACGTCATCCGGCGCGCCGGTGCCGTGCCTGCAGTCCAACTACAGGCGGCCGGCCGCAAGTCGTCACACCGCGTGCCGTGGGAGCGCAGCGGCCAGAACAGCCCCGTTGCCCCCGAGGAGGGCGGTTGGATTCCAGTCGCGCCGTCCGCGGTTCCGTTTGGCAAGCTCACCGTACCCCGGGTATTGCAGCGTGCCGAGATCGCGATGGTGATCGACCGCTTCGCACGGGCGGCGGTCAACGCACACGACGCAGGCTACGACGTGGTCGAAGTCCATGCCGCCCACGGATATCTGCTACACCAATTCCTTTCCCCCCTCTCGAACCAGCGAGCCGACGAGTACGGCGGATCGCTGGAGAACCGCATGCGATTTCCGCTGGCAGCGGCGCGGGCAGTGCGCAACGAGTTCCCGTCGAACAAGCCGGTGTTCTTCCGCGTCAGCACGAACGACTGGGCGGGCGGGGGGTTCGATCTGGCGGAGGCCATTGAGTTCGCACAGTGTCTGCGGGAGCTGGACATCGACCTGCTCGACGTCACATCGGGTGGCTTACTGGTGGACGCTCCTCCGCCGCCGAAGCCTGCTCTCAACGTCGAGTCGGCAGACCGCATTCGACAGGATGCCGGTATCCGCGTTGCACCGGTGGGCCAGATCGGCGATCCGAGTGTCCTGGAGGACGTCTTCAGCCGGACCAAGGTGGATGCCGTATTCCTGGGACGTCCGCTCCTGCGCGACCCGTACCTTGCCCTCCGACTCCTCGCCGGTGACCCCCATGATCTATGGCCGATGCAGTACCACCGCGCGCTCTGAAATCTACGGCGGTGGCGGCGGTTGCCTTCAAGCGCGCTCGTCGCACCGCATTGACGCCAAGGACCTCGCGGACCGCGCCGTCAACATCGCCCGCGGCTTCGACGTCATGCTGGCCGCCGCCACGGATGAATTTCTCACCATCGGTTGCAGGCAATGCTCGATCCTGGCCGAGGGTGGTGCTCGCGGTCTCGCCCCGGACAACCGGCACGCTGCATGAGATCCGCAACAACTGGGACGAACTCAGCCGGGCGCTTGCCGCCGCTGGCTTCACCGAAGAATGGCGGATCATCAACCGACCCGACACCGTCCACCAATTCCCCGGCCTTCACCTCCTCGCCTACCGCCGGTGAAGAGTCGAGTCACCAGCTCGCTGGCGGAAGGTGCTAAGAGAAAGGCCCCGCACTCTGCGGAAGAGTGCGCAAGGTACATCCTCGAATTGCTGCGCGACCTTACGGGCTTGCGTCGCCGAGCAGGTGATCGAAGAGCCGCCCCGCCGCTTGCGCGGCTGCGTGTTCGTCGCCGGCGGCGATGTGCGCCACCACATTGCTGTGGTCGACGGCCAGCGCCTTGGCGAAGGTCTTGGTGGTGGCCGCCACGCTGGCGGCAATGGTCTCCAGCAGGCCGCGGTAGAGCTCGATCAGGATCGTGTTGTGGGAACACCGCACCACGGCGAGATGGAAGTCGGCGTCGGCGCGAGCGAATTCCTCCTCCCCCGAGCTCAGGCAGTCCTGGCTTCTGGCCAACAGCGCGCGTAGTTCCCCGAGTTCGTCGGCGGTGTGGTTGAGCGCTGCCAGCCGGGCACCTTCGACCTCGAGGGCCCGCCGGACCTGCAGGATCTCGCGCAGCTCGCTGCCGCAAAGTCGTCGGAGCGCACCGGATACCTCGCTGGTGGCGCGCACGTAGGTGCCGTCGCCCTGGCGGACGTCCAAGATCCCGGCGTGCGCCAGTGCGCGGACGGCCTCGCGGACGGTGTTGCGGCCCACCCCGAGGTGGTCGACGAGTACGGACTCGTTCGGGATGCGCTCACCCACTGGCCACTCCCCGGCGTTCACCGAGCTCCGCAGTTGTTCGATCACCTGATCAACGAGGCCGGCGCGACGCGTAGTGGTCAACGGCACAGCTCGTCCTTTCATCCAATCATGGGATCTATGCAACCATAGCAGTCGTGCGAGCCGAAACATGGATGAAACAAGCCGATGATCAGGACGTTTCATCGGCGGATTTCCGGGACAACCCTGTTTCGGTTGTCGCTGGGGGTGCACTGTTGGCGGTGGCGGTGGTGCTCACCGCGCTGAACCTGCGGCCCGCGGTGACCAGCGTCGCGCCTCTGCTGGGTGAGATGCGCGTGGAATTCGGTGTCACGGCCACCTGGGCCGGTCTGCTCACCACCTTGCCCGCGCTGTGTTTTGCCGCCGCCGGACTGGCCGCCCCGCGGTTGTCGGCGCGGATCGGGCTGGGGCGCACGGTGTCACTGTCGCTGCTGATCATCGCGGCGGGCCTGCTCATCCGCGTCGCTGGCGGATCCACTGTGGTGCTGGGCGCCAGCCTGGTCGCCTGTGCCGGTATCGCCTTGGTCAACGTGCTGATCCCCGTCGTGATCAAAGGGTCGTTCCCGGCCCGGATCGGCCTGATGACCGGTATCTACACCGCTGCGCTGCAAGCAGGTGGGGCCTTGGGGTCGGCGGTCACGCCCGGTCTCGAGGGGCCGCTGGGCGGCTGGCGGCCGGCGCTGGCGGTGTGGGCGGCGCTGGCTCTGATCGCCCTGGCCGTGTGGGTGCCGGTCTCCCGGCGCCATGGCGCGGCCTGGGTCCGACGGATCGAACACGCCGAGCCGCCACGTTCGCTGCTGCGCAACCGCCTGGCGTGGACTGTCACCGTGTTCTTCGGGTGCCAGGCCTTCATGGCCTACATCGTGATGGGTTGGTTGCCCGAGGTGTTCATCGACAACGGGGTGCCCAAGGTGCAGGCCGGCGTCCTGGTGGGCCTGGCCTCGCTCATTGGTGTGCCGATCGCGCTGGTGGTGGCCCCCATGGCCGCTCGTCGCGGGAGTCAGAGCGGGTGGATCGTCGGGCTCGGCCTGTTCGGAGTGGTGGGCATTCTCGGCGTCATGCTGGCGCCGGCGGCCCAGCCGGTGCTGTGGAGTGTGCTCATCGGCATCGGGCAGAGCGTCTTCGCTCTGGCGATCGCGGTGATCGCACTGCGTGCCCGGACCGCGGAGGAAACCGCGCAACTGTCTGGGATGGCCCAGGGACTGGGCTACCTGATCGCCGGTACCGGGCCCCTGCTGTTCGGCGTGCTCCACGACGTCAGCGGTGGCTGGACGGTGCCCTGGACTCTGTTCCTCGTGGTCTACGCCGTGCAGATGGCCACCGGCGCCGTCGCCGGACGCAACCGCTACGTCTAGCTACGGGAGTGGCTGCGCCCCAGCGGGGTTCAGCGCGTCGAGCATGAGGCTCGGGTGGCGCCGGCGTAGCTCCAGTGCAGTACGTCTTCTTCACTGTTGCGCAGTTCGCGCACCGTGACTGCATCCACATATCCAGTGAATCACCGGTGAGGCACGAACGCGGGGTATTGGGAGTGCACCGTCGCGCGCGGATGAATATGCATGGCCTGAATATGCAGTCTTACCGGTAAAGTACGCCGTGTTCATCTAATGGATCATCATGCGGCGCCCGACGTGCCCTCGCCTGCCGCATCGGATCACGATGACCAAAGGACCTCGACGCCAACGGCTTTCGGAACGTGCACGGACGTGGCCAGCAGGCGGCTCTATGGAGTCCGCAAGCGGCGCACGATCACCTTCACCGCCCACCCCGGGTCCCGAATCCCCCACCGCACCAGGGGACCTACCTGACCCAATTCCTTGGGGGGTTTGGCATGTTGCCCGGGGCATTGCAAGGAGCTCAACATTCAAAGCGTGGAGCCGGACGCCCCTTCACCGGCACCCAGTCGTCGGGGCAGGTGACGCACCCGGGGGCCGAGTTCCTTCCGGCATAGCGTGGCGAATGCGTCGAGGTGCGGCATGATCCGATTCGTGTTGTACGCCAGGGCAACCGCCTGCGGCGGCGCGTCCCTGACCGGTATGCACCGTACGCTCGCATCGACGGAGAACGCTGCGATGCCTCTGGGTAACAGCGCGACAGCTTGACCGGCAGATACCGCCAATACCGCCCGAGCCGATCGACCTCGACATCGACCACGGCACACGGACGCTCTACTGGACCGACCGCGGTGATCCGCCGCGCGGAAACACCGTCAGCCGGGCGCCGCTGGAGGCCGGTCCCGATGGCAGGCCCGAACCCGAGATCCTTGTCGATCACCTGATGGAGGGCATCGGCCTGGCGCTCGACATCGCCGAGGTCCGCGACTGGGCCGAACAACCGTTGTGCTCCTGCGCGGCGTAGCCCGCAGTGCGGACCGTCGGCGTCTGACTGCGCTGTGGCGGCGTTATCCGGCTGATCCGTGGTACTCGTTCAGGTCGAGGAAGTCGTCAACCCCCAACATGCCCAGTACCCGTCGCTCGAGTGGTCTGATGCTCGTGCGCTCTGGGTCGTGGACGATCCGCGGCTCGGACAAGGTCAGCGTGCGGCCCTGGGTTCGCAACGTACAACCCTGTGCCGCGACGACATTCTTCACCCATTGGCTATCGGCGCCGTAGGTGAGGGCGATGCGTACCCCGGTTGGCGTCCGAAAGACACTGACGGGGGTTGTATAGCTTCGCCCGGAGCTGCGACCCTGGTGAATCACCAGCCCAAAACCTGGAGCCCAGGGCGCGATATGTTGGGTGACCTTATTGAGGCCCACTCGATTCAACCGGGCCACCGACTTCGGAATCGGCATTCGCCACCCCTCCCCAAGTTGGGACACACGCACTGCGGACTACCGCACGCGCAAATACTGCCACAGTCCGATGGGGTCCACTCAAGATGTTGAAACGGCGATGTGGCGAACGTCCGCGATCAGCGCCAAGGACCGCAATCCCCACTGATCGGCGACAACCGGCTCGGTACCCACGCTGTATCGGCCGCCGCTGAAATCCTGCGTTGGCAAGGGTGGCGATCATGAGGTCGATATCGTGGCGGAGGGCATCCGGGTTCACCGGCGGTAAATTCTCGCGGCGACGAATCAGTTCCGCAGTCAGGTTTCAGCCGGTGCCGACACCTCGGATTCTGCGGCAAGGAACGCGGTTCGGTATCTGCCCGGTGGAACGCCCTGCCACCGAGCGAAGGTCCGATTGAACGCATATTCCGAGCTGTATCCGACGTCACGGGCAATATGTGCAACCGGGAGCGCGGTGAGCCGAAGTTTGTTCGCGGCCAGTTCCATTCGCCATCTTGTCAGGTACTCGGACGGCGGGCATCCCACCTCTGTGCTGAAGCGGCGCACGAGCGTCGCACGGGAAACTCCGGCGCTTCTGGCGAGAGTGTCCAGCGTCCACGGATGCGCCGGATCACGATGAATCGCCGTGAGCGCTGCGCCGGTGACAGGATCGGTGAGTCCACGTAGCCAAGACGGCGGGTGTTCCTCCGCGCGACTTGATTCGAGCCAAACCCGCAGCAGCAGAATGAGCATGATGTGCACGATGTGGTCGAGGACCGCGCTGGTACCTGGCCCGGGGTGACCCAACTCGTCACCTAGCAGCTGCAGCGCACTTCGCAGAGGCGGCGGCGCTGTCAGCGCTGGAACGTGTACGACATCCGGCAACAGGCCGAATGCATTGAACGCCGTCGCCGGATCGTGTCGGAAAGCCACGCACAAGATGCGGGTAGCCGCTGGCTGACTGCCCACCGGTAGGTTCTCTCCCGCCCTGACGGCTGCCGCCGCGCCGTCGTGGTCGAAAGGTCGCACCGGAGCGCTGGGGTCGCTGGCCAGCACATGGGTGGGGCCGCTCGGCAGCAGCACCAGATCGCCGGACACAAGAGAGAGTGGGCTACGACCGTCCACCAACAAACACGCGCTACCTGCCGTGACCGCGTGGAATGCTGCGCCGGGCATGGCATCTGCATCCATGAGCATTCCCCAGCGTCCCCCGGCGACCACGCTGGCGGCCAACGAGCCGCGAACGGACGCCCGCTCAAGGACGTCGGTCAAAGTGTCCATCGCTTGAGGGTATTACCAATAGCTTCATCACAACAGATGTCGCGATCTGATCAGACAAAAAAGTGAGTAGCTCAGACATCGCCGAGATCTGCTCTGCGCTATAGCGTCAACGGGGCCGGAGATTGGCAGAAGAATTCCTAGCGCTTCCCAAGGAGTATCAGTGCGAGTTCTCATCGTCTACGCCCACCCGAATCCGAGGTCGCTGAACGCAACCTTGCGGGACCACGCTGTCAGTGTGCTGCAGCGCGGTGGACACGACGTCCAGGTATCAGACCTCTACGCGATGAAGTGGAAAGCCGTCGCCGACGCCGACGACTTCCCGTCGCGAGACAGCTCAGCGCCGCTCGACCTCGTTTCGGCGTCCGGAGAAGCCTACCTTGCCGGTTCCCAGATGCGTGAGATCGCAGCCGAACAGGACAAGCTGCTGTGGGCGGACGCCATCATCTTCCAATTCCCCATCTGGTGGTACGGCCTACCGGCGATCCTCAAGGGCTGGGTCGACAGGGTGTACGCGTACCGCTTCGCGTATGGCTACAAGGACGGAACCAATGCCTACCGCTTCGGCGAAGGCATCCTCGCCGGCAAGCGAGCATTGGTTTCAGTGACCGCAGGCGGGCCCGCCGCCGATTACGGGCCTCGCGGAATCAACGGCCCATTGGAACAACTCCTATTCCCCTTCACCCGTGGGGCACTGTTCTACCCAGGGATGGAGGTGTTGCCGATCTTTGCTGTGTATGGCGCGATGTTTCTTGACGGTGACGGGGTTCAGTGCGCCCGGGAGGCGCTCGAGCAGCGGCTCATGGGGCTGTTCACCGACACCCCTATCCCCTTCCGCCGCCAAAACGGTGGCGACTACCCCGATAGGCACACGCTGGCTGAGGATGTCGCTCCTGGGGTCTCCGGTCTGGCGGCCCATCTGGCCTAGATACAGCAGCACACGTCATGGCCGCCGGGAAGACGGTAAATCGAAGGCACTGGAAATGAAAGCAGTGCAAATGGTGGGTTTTCAGTGGGATCGCGAGTCTGCGACTTGTCGACATCGAGCCATCGCGTCCGAGCCTCGGGAGGTTCTGACGCGGTTGGCGCGTGATCATCACGACCGCCTCGATGGGGCAACGACTACTCGGTGCACCCGTCGGTTATTGGGCACGAGGTCGGATGGTCCCGGATATACAGCGATCGCGGCGCAGGAAGCGCCGCGGTTTGGAACTCGGGAGAACATAGGGGAATTGATGGTTGATGGAAGGCGTCGTGTCGTGATGCCGTTGCCGGACAACGACTTCGACACCACCGAGGCCGCCGTGTCGTGGAAGGCATTCGTACAAGGCGGCTGTGAGGTGACTTTTGCCACCGAGCATGGGCGCGTGGCTGCCTGCGATCAGCGGCTGCTGTCAAGTGGCTGGTTCCATCCACTGCCGGCGCACGAGGAAGCCGTAGTGGCCTACGACGAGATGATCCAGACGGCAGCGTTTCTGTCGCCAATCACGTATCGCGCGATCGAGGCCGACCATTTCGATGCGATACACCTTTCGGGTGGGCACGCCAAGGGCATGCGGCAGTACCTCGACAGCACGGTGCTGCAGCAGAAGGTGGTCGACTTCGTGCGGGCCGACAAATTGGTAGGTGCGGTGTGCCATGGAGTGCTGGTGCCCGCCAGGGCCATCGACCCTGCCACGGGAAAGAGCGTGCTTGACGGTCACCGGGTGACCACGCTGACGAAGCCGCTGGAGAAGTGGGCGTTCCGCACCACTGTCTTGCGTGTTGGTCGCCGATACCGGACCTACTGGAAGTACACCGAAACCGAGGTGCGTGCCGCTGTCGGAACGACGGGTGCCATGCTCCGCGGGGAGACCGTCGAATCGCCGTTCATCGTCGAGGACGGTCGGTTCCTCACCGGTAGATACCCACTCGACGTTGCGCTCTACGCCCAGACCTTCGTGCGGATGTTGGCCGACGCGCATCACCAGGACGCATAGGTGCCACTGGCATCGCCATGCCGGGCTGGCGAATAGCGGTCGTCGAACCGTGGATGAGGCCACCTCGTCCCGCCCGAGGCGCCGCCTCGCCCGCCACCGGCGCTGCGACCGGGCGGTGTCGGTCACCCCGAGGACACGCCGTGTCCCCTGGAAACGGCATCGCCGCATGGCGGTCAGGCCGAGTGGCCGCCGGCGGGCGACTGACCACAGGCCGACGGCTGTTTCCCGTTCAAGCAGAGTACGAAGGACGAAGATCATGAGTTACAGCAGGATATTGTCGAGTTTTGTTATGGCTTGGCTTGTTTCGGCCGCACAGTCAGCCGTCGTCGCACCCTCCGCGTCGGCTGCGTCGTGTCCCGATGTCGAGGTTATCTTCGCTCGCGGAACCCACGAACCCCCCGGTGCAGGGAAAACGGGCCAGGCATTCGTCGATGCGCTGCGCCCGCAGTTGGGCGAGCGCTCACTCGAGGTCTATACGGTTGACTACCCGGCATCCGATCAATGGGCTACGGGCGCTGACGGCATCAGGGACGCCGCCGCTCGCGTGGTCTCAATCGCGACGTCCTGCCCCCGAACCAAGACGGTGCTCGGGGGGTACTCGCAAGGAGCCGCGGTGGCAGGCTTCGTGACGTCGTCCGCCGTGCCGAACGGTGTCGATCCCACGACGGTACCCCAACCGCTGTCCCCGGACGTGGCCGAGCACGTCGTAGCAGTCGTGCTGTTCGGTCTGCCGAATGCCCGTGCAATGAACTTCCTCGGTCAGCCGCCGGTGACGATCGGCCCGCTATACGAGGGCAAGACCCGTGAACTGTGTGCCGTGGATGATCCCGTCTGTTCAGACGGGCTCAACTTCGCGGGCCACAACCCCGCTAACTACATCGGCGAACTAGCCAGTCAGGGGGCGTTGTTCGCCGCCGGTCGCCTGGTTGACGGAACGCGTTGACGCCGTGGCCTCAGGCTGTCGGTTATCCAGCGTCGATGAATGCGCGATGGGGCCTCGAATTGGCTCAGTCGAAACCATCCCGCCTCACGGACTGGGCGCGGTGCGAAGCCGATCCGCAACCTGCAGTCACGAGCTTGAGGCTTGAGACATTCACGCTGCGGCTGTCGCCCATCCAGCACCTGGCCCCTACCGCTCAGCACACCCACCACATGTCAGACCCATGTGGTGGACCTCCACGAACTGCGTTCGCGGATCGCGGCCAAATCCCGGTTCATGATGCCCGGGTACTGCTTGCCCGGGTACCAGGGCTGCGCGGTCACGTCGTCGAACCCGGGCATGGACTGCATGTGCGCGAGCATCCGTGCGCGCATCTCGCCGTCTGGAAGTGGGCCCTGGCAGGCCCCCATGTTGTCGACAAGGTGATCCGGGTTCGACGTGGCCGGCAACACGACGGTCACAGCGGGGTGTGCAATGACCCATTTGAGGAAGTACTGCGACCACGTCTGGATGCCCAGATCGGCGACGAAGTCCGGTAACGGCTGGTTCCGCACGAACTGGTGCAGCCGGCCCTTTTCCAAGGGCATGTTCACCGTCACCGCCACACCGTTGTCCGCAGCCATCGGCAAGATTCGTTCCTCGGCGCTACGTTGTGCGATCGAGTACCGGGTCTGCACGAAGTCGATGTCACCGTTCTGGATCCAGCTTGCCATCGGTTCGAAGTAGGCGGGGTCGTGATGCGTGACTCCCAACCGCTGGATGCGTCCTTCGGCCTTCCACGCGTGCAGAACCGGGACGATCATGTCGACGTTGACCAGGGCGTGACACTGCATCACGTCGATGGGCGCGGTACGCGAGAGTCGGTGCATGGAGTTGTTCAGGCTTGTCTCGGCATGTGAGTCATCGCCGAGATGTCCACCGGTGGACCAGATCTTGTTGGTGACGTACAGGTCGTCTTGTATACCTTCGGCCACTGCGGTCTGGCCGATGATCTCCTCGGCCAACCCGTACAGCGGCGAGGTGTCTATGGCTCGTCCCCCCGCGGCCCAGAACCGACGCAACACCTCGGCGCGGGCCGCCCGGGCCTCGTCGGGGATGGCATCGAAGGTTTGGAATGTGCCGAGACCGATTGCCGGCAAGTAGATGTCCGACCCGGGAACCTTTCGGCTGATCAAGCCGGCACCCACAGGTGGTGCCGCCGGGAGAGCGGATACTCCCCCAGCCCCCATCGCCTCTGGAGTTCCCGTCTGCGCCAGGCTCCGACGGCCGACCGCGACGTGGGCACCGCCGCCGACGAGCGCAGCCGCGGCACCCGCGCCGCCTACTTGCAGGAGCCGACGGCGGGAAGGCCGCCACTGACCTGGAGCGGCCGGCCTACGATCAGGTGGGTTCATATCCTCTGCTCCTCGAGCTGGGTGACGCGAACTTCTGCGCGCCGCCGCAGGATCGGTGGTCAGACATGACGGTATGCGGGACACCTCAGCGCAGCCAGGGAGACATAGGAACTTCATAAATGCGCGATCTCCCCCGAGGCGTCAGACCGGAACCCACACCGGCTCTGGCCCCAGTGCGGCATTGACTTTCGCCACCGACCCGGGTTCCGCATAGGCGATCACCGGATGGTCCGAGCACGCAGCGGAGAAGAAGCGCCGCACCGCATCGGGCGGCGTGAGAATCGACACCGCCTGCTCGATCAATCCACCGGGCAGATACTTGGCATAGAACGTGAACGCGATAGTGTGGCGGCGGTTTTCGAACTCGAATTCCAGCACGGCGTTGGCCGGCGGGTCCGGGATTCCTCCGGGCAGGGCGTCGCCGGATAACTCGAACCGCACTTGACGAGGCACGTCGCGGTGTCCGCTGATTCGCGCCAACTCCGCGACCGTGGCAACCGGATCCTCGTGGCTGACCTCGACCTGGTCGGTGAAAAAGGCCAGGCGCGCCCAGGGTGTGGCCCGCTGCTCTGCCAGCATGCCCAGGATCACCAGGGTCAACGGGAGGTCGATCTCTGTGAAAGCGTCGGTGTACTCGGCGCTTTCGATGACCGCTGCGTCGGTGACTTCACCGCTCTGCAGGATGTCGGCCTGCTGTAGCAGATTCACCATCGACAGCAGTTGTGAGCGCAGCTCGGGTGCCAGTGGATAATGTGGCGGCTCGGTGTCCGGCAGGAGCCGCTCGGGTGGCGACGGCGCATACTCCGGCGGCATGGGCAGTGCCGGTCGCGTTGGTGCCCCGCGGGGCGGCGGAGCGACGCCTCGTGCTGCGGGAAATTCTCTGCGGCACATCCGCAGACACCCGATGCCGGCCGCCAGAAAGAGCCATCCGAGAAGCTGGTCCGGCATCGGTGTCGAGGGAATTATCTCAATCGCAAACCAGACCACGACACCGGCGGCGATCAACCACAGTAACGGCGGAAGCCAGCTCAGGTATCGCATCGGGAGGCAATTCTATGGCCGTCGCGCCACCGTTGTCGCCAAGCGGCCCGTCAAGCGTGGTCTGTGGTAACCGCCAGGTCACGGCCGGCCTTCACGTCGGCGGTCAGTGCGTTGATCTTGCCCTGGGCCAGCGACACTGCGTCTGAGCCTAGCAGCTGGTGCAGCGGGCCTTGCCCCGTCACGGCGATGTCGATGATCGCCGCGGCCCCCTTGGTCGGGTTACCGAGCTGGGTGCCTTGCATCTGTAGGTGCTGTTCGGTCATGTCCCGGATCGCGGGGTACCCGTCCCCCGCGGCGACGGGGAGCGCAAGCGAGTCAGTGGTCAAGAAGTCGGTACGGAAGTACCCCGGTTCAACGATGGTGAGGTTGACGCCGAAGCCGGCCATCTCCTGCGCCAGCGCCTCACTGAGCCCGTTGAGGGCGAACTTGCCCGCACTGTAGAGCCCCCATCCTGGGAACGCGGTCAACCCGAGGATCGATGACACGTTCATGATGTGCCCGCTACCGGCACTGCGCAGGTGAGGAATGCTGGCTCGCAGCACGTTCCACGCGCCGAACACCTGCAGGTCGAACATCGCCCGCGCTTCGGTGTCTGTGGTCTCCTCAACTGCGGCGATCATGCCGTAGCCGGCGTTGTTCACCACGACGTCGAGGTGCGCGAACCGCTCCACGGTGGCGTCGACAGCAGCACTCACCGCGGTGGGGTCGGCCAGGTCGACCTCCAGTGCCAGCAGCCCGGTGGTGTCGATGCCAGACAACGCACCGAGCAGACGCTCGGCAGACCGGGTGGTCGCCGCGACGTTGTCGCCGCGCTGCAGCAGCTGGCGAACCAGCTCGAGGCCCAGGCCCCGCGAAGCGCCGGTCACGAACCACGTGGCGGGACGGTCGGTCGGGTAAGTCATGAGGTCTCCTCGCGAAGTGTATTGGCGCCGAGATCCTTTGAAATCGGCATGCAGCCAGTCTCGGCGTCCGAAGGGCTCCTCGGGGGCGCATAACAGGCCCGCCTCGGCCTGGGCCGGAGCCGCCTGGGACTCGTTGTCCTACCCTCGACCCGCCCTGCTCTGGGACGATTGTGAACATGGCCGACGCCAACCGAGACCTCGCGGATTTCCTGAAGCGCGCTCGCAGCGCAGTCGATCCCGCACGTGCGGGTCTGCCCACCGGCAGCCGGATCCGTCGGGTACCTGGCCTTCGCCGCGAAGAGGTGGCGCTGCTGGCCGGCGTCTCGACCGATTACTACACCCGGCTGGAGCAGGGTCGGCGCATCAACCCGTCGACTTCCGTGCTCGACGCGATCGCGCGTGCCCTGGAACTCGATACGACCGGGCGCGCCCACCTGGGCCGCCTCGTCGGCGCGCCGTCATTGCGGCGTAAGGCGCACCGTCCGGTGCAACGGGTCCGGCCCGGCCTGTACCAGCTGCTGGATACGCTGGACAACACACCGGCGATGATCCTGGGCAGACGCACCGATGTGCTCGCCGCCAACCACGCCGCGCGGGCAGTGTTCGCCGACTTCGACGCCATGCTCCCACGGGAGCGCAACTATGCGCGCTGGATGTTCACCACAGAGCAGGCCCGAAACCTTTTCCTGGACTGGGAGGTTCAGGCCCGATCGGCCGTCGAGAACCTGCGCCTCGACGTCGGGAGGGACCCGAACGATCCAGCTGCTGAAGAACTGATCGCCGAACTGTCCGGCCGAAGTGATGAGTTCCGGACATGGTGGTCGGAGCATCGGGTGTTCCAACGGACGTACGGCACCAAACGTCTGCACCATCCTGTCGTCGGCGAACTCTCCGTCGACTTCGAAACGTTCTCGATGCCCGGTGACGCGGACCAGGCACTGTTCGTCTACACGACCGAGGCCGGCACGCCGTCGCGGGATGCGCTGAACCTGCTACTGAGTTGGAGCTCCGCCAAGCCCGTTGATTCCGGCTCGTAGTGACCTGGGTGGGCCGCACCCAGGAACACTCGGCCCTGGTTGCGTATGCCCGCCTGCGCGAGCATGGGGTCGATTCCGCCTGTTCTCCCCTACCTGAGGACTCCATGCGCTACACCTTGCTCGGCCGCTCCGGCATCCGCGTCTCCGAGTTCGCTCTCGGCACGATGACTTTCGGTGACAATTGGGGGTGGGGCGCGCCGGTGGAGACCAGCACGAGGATGCTGGAGGTGTATGCCGAGGCGGGCGGGAACTTCATCGACACCGCCAACGTCTACACCGGCGGCGTGGCCGAGACGATCCTCGGCGAGGCTCTGCACGGGCGTTGGGACCGATTCGTGCTCGGCACGAAGTTCACTCTGCAGACCGAGGCCGGGGACCCCAACCTTGCGGGCAACCACCGCAAGAACCTGACCCGGTCGCTGGAGGCGAGCCTGCGGCGCCTGAAGACCGACCACATCGACGTGCTGTGGGTGCACGCCCGCGACACGCTCACCCCGCTGCCAGAGCTGATGCGGGCGCTGGACGACCAGGTTCGGGCCGGCAAAGTCCTCCACATCGGAGTATCGGACTGGCCTGCGTGGGAGATCGCCAAGGCCAACACCTTGGCTGAGTTGCGAGGCTGGTCCCCGTTCATCGGCGTGCAGCTGCGCTACAACCTGCTCAGTCGCTCCGTGGAGTCCGAACTGACGCCGATGGCGCACGCCGAGGATCTGGCGATCCTCGCCTGGGGCCCGTTGGCCGAGGGCAGACTGACCGGCAAGTATCTCGGCGGCGGGCAGGGACGCCTTACTCGCGGCGGCTGGGACTTCAGCGGCGAGAGCAGCGACCACATCGTCCGCGAGGTCGTCGCGATCGCAGAGGCCGGAGGGTGGACGCCCGCGCAGGTCGCGTTCGCCTGGCTGCGCTCACGAGCCGGCACCGTCATCCCGCTGCTCGGCGCCACCAGCGAGCAGCAGCTGCGGACCAATCTCGCCGCCGCCGACATCGTGCTGGGCGCCGACACGCTCGAGCGCCTGGACCGGATCAGCGCGCCGGACCTCGGCTTTCCGCACGACGTCATGGCCGGCGAAGACATGATCGGCCTGGTCTACGGCGACCAGTGGCGCCGGATCCTCGACCACCGCCGCGGATCCCGTCGTCCCGTCAACGACGACGATCGGCTCGCCCCGGTCACCGCCCCGCGCCGCTGACGCGGAGTCGACTACCAGCTTTCGTCCCTAGACTGACGCACGTGCGATTCTCCGTGTGGCCCGGCACCACTCAACCGTGGGATGACGTGCTCGAACTGGCGCAGTTCGCCGATGACGGGTTCTGGCATTCGCTGTATGTTGCCGACCATTTCATGTCCCCCGGTGACAGACCCGGCCAGACCAGCAACTGGCTGGAGGCCACCGCTGTCATGGCGGCGTTGGCCACCGGCACGTCGAACATCCGGCTGGCCAACCTGGTGCTGTCGATGACCTTCCGCCATCCGGCGGTGGTGGCGAATCTTGCGGCGACGATTGACCGGATCAGCGGAGGCCGTTTCACGCTCGGGCTGGGCGCCGGCTGGCAGGACACCGAACACGAGCAGTACGGGCTGCAGTTGGGTGAGCCCAAGGAGCGGGTCGATCGCTTCGCCGAGGGCCTTTCCGTCATCTCGGGGCTGCTGACGAACGAGACGACGACATTCAACGGGCAGTACTACCACCTGACTGATGCGTTGTGCGAGCCCAAGCCGGTGCAATCGCCGCTGCCGCTGCTGGTCGGTGGAACGGGTCGACGGATGTTGCGGCTGATCGCCCGGCACGCGCACCAGTGGAATCAATGGTCGGCACCGGGTGGGTTCGCCGAGCGATCCGCGGCGCTGGACGAGGCGTGTCACCAAGAAGGCCGGGATCCGGACACGGTGTGGCGTTCCACGCAAGCGTTGGTGATTGTCACCGATTCACCCGAAGCGGAGGCCCAAGCGAAGGCCAAAGCAGAGTCGACACCACAACCGGTGGTCTACGGGCCGGCGGCGAGAATCGCTGAGGCGGTCGCGATCTGGCGTGACGAGGGGGTCGACGAGGTGATTGTCCCCGACTTCGGGATGCCGCGTGGTCCGGAACGCTTGGACGCGTATCGCGCGTTGGCCGAGGCGTTCCGGCCGCTCAACAGCGAGAGTTGAAGCGTTCAGGTGCCGGCGCCACCGTCGAGCAACCAGTGATAGCGCATGCTGAGCGCCCGCTCGATCGCGCCGAGCGCGGCCGCCAATCCCAACGAGATCGACAGCCACAGTGGCAGGCTCAGGGGCGAGTCGACGGTGCCGAGTGTGTCCGCAATCGGCAGAATCCGGGAGATCGGTGCAGCGACCTGCAGCAGATTGAGTCCGACTCCGATGAGCAGGAAGAGAATCGACACGGCACCGAGTAGTCGGCTGGCTCCGGGATTCTCCCGGGCGAAGCGCATTCGACGTCCCTCCGCCGATGCGGGGTCGGGCACGAGTCGGTGCTCGGTGCCGTCGTCGGCGACAAAAGCGCAGCGGCGCATGCCCATCTCGCTCGTTCGCACCTCGATGGCGCCGCCGTCGATGGGAAACCGACCGGGTACACGCGACTCCGCGGCGAGACGCCCGTCGCGGTACATCCGCGCCATCACCTCGCCCGTATCGGGATCGCCGCCGTGCCGCACCTCGATGGTGTGGATGATCGCTGCGTCGCCGACCGGTAACGAGATCGACAGCACCGAACGACGCAGCATCTGCCACCACCGAAACGGCTTGAGCGCACTGCCGTCCCCCGGTTTCACCCGGCGTGCGAGCCGCCGGTCGTTCCAGCCGGACATCATCACGGACCCTTCCTGTCGAGACGCGGTATCCGAGCCACGGTAGGACCGGCTACGGGCCAGACGAATCGGCCGACGGCCTCCGATGTCGCGACTTCGGTTGCTCGGATCACGACTTTCGGATGAGGTGTCCGAGGCGCGCTCGTAGATACGCTCGCCGAATGCGCGAGGTCAGAGTGACCCCCACCGAGGCCGTCGAATTTCACCGCGTCCTCGCCACCGATCACCGACGCATCGGCAGAGGAATACTGGCGATCGTCTTGCTGATCGGCGGGTTGCAGGTGTTTGCGGTCGCCCTCACCACCGGTGCCGCCTTCCTGGATGCGGTGTCGGGTAACACGGCTCGCGGCGGCTTCACCCCGCTCACCTACGGTGCCGGCATGCTGTCCGTGGCGCTGCTGCTGCCGTGGAGCAGACTGATTCAGCGCTGGTTGTACGGTCTGCCGGGAGGCTCGTTGTCCTCGGTGACGTCTCGGTTCCGCTGGGACGTCCTGGGACGATCGCTGATCCTGGTGGGCCCGGCGTGGGTGATCATCCTGATCGTGCAGTACTGGGTTCCGTTGCCGCAAACCTCATGGGGATACCACGATGTCATCGGACTGCTGGTGATCACGCTGCTGATCGCTCCCCTGCAGGCGGCGGGAGAAGAGTACGGATTCCGCGGACTGATCTTCCAAGTGGCCGGCAGTTGGTCCGTTGGCCGCCGAGCGGGACTCGTTCTCGCGATCGCGGTTTCCAGCGTGCTTTTCGCGGCGATTCATGTCTCCACCAGCGGCTGGCTCAACCTCTGGTACGTCGTCTTCGCGGTCGGCACCGGGGTCATCAGCTGGCGAACCGGCGGGATCGAGATCGCAGTGGTACTGCATGCGGTCTACAACACGCTCAGCTTCGTCTTCGACGCCGCATTGCACATCGACCCGATCGCGACCACCAACCGTTCCGGCTCGGCGGTCGGCATCGAAGCGCTGCTTCCCGGCATCGTCATCGTCGCCGTGACGATCGTCGTCTTTCTCGTCACGAGAAGCAGTGGGCCCGTGGTTACGCCGGCGGACCCGGTTGATCAGCGACACGAGGGAGTCTCTGTTGCGTGAAAAGGTCTGCTGCGACAGCACATTGCCGACCCCTGTCGAGTACCGGCGGATTGGAAGGCGGCCCATCGCGCATGAGTGGTCGAGCCCCGAGGTCAGGTTCTTGGTGACGATCTCAGGCCAGTCCTTTCAGCATCAGGTTCCAGTACATGAACGGCAACCCGTACTTCTTCAGATACCAGTAGCCGCGGTGCGGCTTGGTCGGGTCCAGCAGCGGTAGCGACGGGGTGATGTTGAGGTCGTAGTCGAATTCCGCCAGTAGCATCGCTTGCGAGGACGTCACGACCGGACATGACCCGTAGCCGTTGTAGGAGGCGGCCGGCGGACGGCCCTTCAACAGGGAGTCGATGTTCTCGACGACCACCGGCGCCTGCTTGCGTATCGCGGCCCCGGTCTTGGAGTTCGGGGACGATCCGGCATCGCCGAGGCTGAACACGTTGGGATACCGAACGTGCTGCATCGTGTGTTTGTTGATCTCGACGTACCCCCCGGCATCGCCGGTCGACAGCGGGCTGGACTTGATCCAGTCCGGTGCCGACTGACGTGGGACGGTGTGGAGGACGTCGTAGGGCAGCAGCGTCTGGGCCCCACCCTCCCCGGTGTGGGTGACGCCCGCCTTGTGCGCGGCCGCATCGATCGAGGTCACTTCCGCGTTGGTATGCACGGTGATGCCGTAGTCCGCAGCGATCGTGTCAAGTGTGTCAGCGATCGCCGGGATGCCGAACAATCGCGGTGTCGGTACCACCAGATGTACATCGATGTCGGAGAGCACGCCCTGTTTGCGCCAGTAGTCGCTGGCCAGGTAGGCGATCTTCTGCGGCGCCCCGGCGCACTTGATCGGGCCCGACGGCATCGCGAACACCGCTGTGCCCGAACGCAGACCACGGATGAACTCCCAGGTTCGCGGAGCCAGGTCGAACCGGTAGTTCGACGACACCCCGTCCGTGCCGAGAGCGTCTGCCAGCCCTTCGGTGCGGTTCCAGTCCAGCTGGATGCCGGGGCAGACCACGAGCACGTCGTACTCGTAGGCCGCTCCGTCGGCGCAGGTGACCGTGTTGGCGTCGGGGTCGACCGTCGCTGCGGCATTCTTGATCCAGGTGGCGCCCGCCGGCATCACCGAAGCCTCGGGACGCGCGGTCGTCGACGCTTTCGCCTGTCCCCCGCCGACCAGCGTCCACAGCGGTTGGTAGTAGTGCACCTCGGACGGTTCGATGACGGCCACATCGGAGTGACCTCTACGCAGCAGGCGGGCCGCCACCGAGATTCCGGCGGTGCCACCGCCGACGATGACGATCTGGTGCTTGTCGGTGATCATGGTTCTCTCTGTCGCTCACACGTTCTGGTGTGATTCCTCCCAGGCGCCGAAGCCGCCCAGGATGTCACTCACGTCAGTGAAACCGTTGCGGCGCAACAGGCTTGCCGCCACCGAGGAACGGTAGCCGCCGGCGCAGTACACGACGGTCGGCCTGGCCGGGTCCAACTCGCCCACCCGGGCGGGCAGCTGGCCCACCGGGATGGCAATCGCGTTCGGAATGGTTCCGGCGGCAACCTCACCCGGGTTGCGCACGTCGACGACCTGCAGGTCGGCCAGTTCGGTGGCACGTTGATCGAACGCCCTGGCCGTCAGCCGAGACGCCATCTGAACGTCGTCCTGATGCGCGAACATCACCTCGAACGGGCTGTCCAGATAGCCGATGACCCGGTCGAATCCGATGCGGGCGAGGCGGGTTTTGGCTTCCAGCTCCTGACCCGGTTCGGTGAACAGCACGATGTCGACATCGGTGGGGACTACCGAACCGGCGAACTCGGCGTAGCGGCCCTCCAACCCGATGTTGACCGCGCCGCGCAGGTGGCCCATGGCGAATTCCTCGGGTCCACGTCCGTCGACCAGGATCGCGCCGCCGGCCATCGCGTCACGCACCTGCTGGTAGGTCATCGCGGCCGGCATCTTGGTCTCGTCGAGCAGTTCCCGGGCTTTGCGATTGAGAATCGCGTCGTAGACGAAGTAGCTGGGCGCCGGCGGCTGGCCCTCGGTGACCAGCGCCATGAAGGTGTCCTTGTCCGGCGCGCGCAGCGCGTAGTTGGTCGCCTTCTGCTCCCCCATCGTCGACCACAGATCGGTCGACAGATTCTTGCCGCAGGCCGAGCCCGCACCGTGGGCCGGGTAAACCCGGGTGGCGTCCGGCAGCGTCATCAGCTTGTTGTGCAGCGAGTCGTAGAGCTTCTCGGCCAATTCCTCGCGAGTGAATCCGATCGACGCCAGCAGGTCGGGCCGGCCGACGTCGCCGATGAACAGCGCATCACCGGTCAGCACCCCGTAGGGAATCTCGTCGCCGGCGTGTTCGTAGACCACGATGCTCAGCGACTCCGGCGTGTGACCGGGGGTGTGCAGGAACTCCAGCGTCACGTCGCCCAGCGAATACCGCTGGCCGTCTGCCACACCCATCGAGTCGAATTCGGTCTCGGCGACCGAGGAGTACACGATCTTGGCGCCGGTTGCCTTCGCCAGCTCCAGGTGGCCGGACAGAAAGTCGGCATGGAAGTGCGTCTCGATGACGAGCTCGATCCTGTAGCCGAGCTCTTCGGCATCGCGCAGGTACTCGGCAACGTCTCGCTGCGGGTCGACAACGACTGCGCGCCGGGTGGTTTCGTCGGCGATCAGATACGACGCATGGGACAGGCAGTCCAAGTAGTACTGGATGAACTTCATGGCGGTGGTCCTCTCATTCGGTAGGTGGCTGGCCTTCTGAGTCCAGAGTGCCGATACCCCTATGGGTATGTCAAGTACCCTAGGGGGTATAAAAGTTCCCCCTTGCTCGTACCCCCTGGGGTATGCATATCATGACTGTCGGCATACCCCCACTGGTATCTACCCATCCACACCATTCCGCGGAAAGGACACGACAATGACCGCGCCCATCACCATCGATTCCCACGACCTGAGCCGGCTGCTCGATTCGGCCACCCCACCCCGGGTGCTCGACGTGCGCACACCCGGCGAGTTCGAGAGCGCCCACATCGCCGGCGCCTACAACGTGCCGCTGGACCTGCTGCGTGAGCACCGCGACGAGATCGTCAAGCACCTCGACGAGGACGTCGTCCTGGTCTGCCGCTCCGGCCAGCGTGCCACGCAAGCCGAGGAGACCCTGCGCGCCGCCGGCCTGTCGAACGTGCACATCCTCGAAGGCGGGATATCGGCATGGCAGACCAAGGGATTTGCGGTCAACCGCGGCGCCGCGCGCTGGGACCTGGAGCGGCAGGTCCGCCTGGTGGCGGGCTCACTTGTGCTGTCGAGCATCCTGGCCAGCATCGCCGCGCCGAGACTCAAGTGGGTGGCGGGCGCGGTCGGCGGCGGACTGACGTTCGCGGCCCTGTCCAACACCTGCGCGATGGGCACGCTGCTGTCGAAGCTGCCCTACAACCGCGGCGCCTCCTGCGACGCCCAGAGCGTGGTGTCCCAGCTGGTTGACGGCAGCGTGTCATGACCGCGCTGGCCATCGGCCTGGCTGTCTTCGTCGGCATCGCACTGGGACTGCTCGGCGGCGGCGGGTCGATCCTGACCGTGCCCCTGCTGGCATACGTGGCCGGCATGGACGCCAAACAGGCCATCGCCACCTCACTGCTGGTCGTCGGCGTCACCAGCGCGATCGGCGCCGTCTCCCACGCCCGTGCCGGCCGAGTGCAGTGGCGCACCGGTCTGATCTTCGGTGCTGCGGGCATGGCCGGCGCCTATGCCGGTGGGCTGCTGGCCCGCTTCATCCCGGGCACCGTGCTGCTCATCGGCTTCGCGCTGATGATGATCGCCACCGCCGTTGCGATGCTGCGGGGGCGAAAGAACGTCCAGCAGGCGCACGATTCCCAGCGGCTGCCCGTTCCCAAGATCCTGGCCGAGGGCTTGGCGGTCGGGCTGGTCACCGGCCTGGTCGGCGCCGGTGGGGGCTTCCTCGTGGTGCCCGCCCTCGCGCTGCTCGGCGGTCTGCCGATGCCGGTTGCGGTCGGCACCTCGCTGATCGTGATCGCGATGAAGTCGTTCGCGGGCCTGGGCGGATATCTGTCCAGCGTGCAGATCGACTGGTCGGTGGCGCTGGCCGTGACGGCCGCCGCTGTGGTGGGTGCGCTGATCGGGGCGCGGTTGACCGCGATGGTCAACCCCGATGCGCTGCGCAAGGCGTTCGGTTGGTTCGTGCTGGCGATGTCGTCGGTCATCCTGGCCCAGGAGATCCATCTCGGTGTCGGGATTGCCGCGGCATCGCTCACCGCGATCGCCGCACTGATGACGTTCGCCTGCAACAGGTACGCTCACTGCCCTCTTCGCCGCCTCACCGGCGCCGGGGCCACCCGGGGTGCACCGGCGTGACTGCCGGGGAATACCCCCGCGGGTACCATCGCTGTAACGTCCGTTGAAGGGAGATATGCCATGGTTGGCGACGAAGATGCGATCGCTGCGGTGCTCAACAGGCTGCGCAGGGCGCAGGGTCAGCTCGCCGGAGTGATCTCGATGATCGAGCAGGGCCGCGAGTGCAAAGACGTGGTCACCCAACTGGCCGCGGTGTCGCGGGCCTTGGACCGTGCCGGTTTCAAGATCGTGGCGACCGGGATGCGCGAGTGCATGACGGGCGAAGCAGCAGACGGCAAACAGCCGATGACCGAAGCCGAGCTGGAGAAGCTGTTCCTGGCGCTGGCCTGACACCAACAGATCGGAGCATCATGAGTTACGCATTGTCGACGACGCTGCACACAACGTTCGAGGACGCGGTGGAGCGCACCCGGAAAGCATTGGCGGAACAGGGTTTCGGTGTGCTCACCGAAATCGACATGAAAGCCACCCTGAAAGCAAAACTCGGTGAGGACATGGAGGACTATGTGATCCTCGGCGCATGCAACCCGCCGCTGGCGCACCGTGCGGTCAACGCCGACCGCCAGATCGGACTGTTGCTGCCGTGCAACGTCGCCGTCCGCGCCGACACCTCGGGCGGCGGTGACACGGTGATCGTCGACGCGATGGACCCGCAGATCATGGTCCAGGTGTCGGATCAACCAGGGCTGCGCGAGGTCGCCGACGAGGCCGCCGCCAAACTGCGGGCCGCGATCGAGTCGCTCTGAGCCCAGCCGTCTCAGTGCGATAGATAAGGTCGTAGAGCGGTGGCCAAGATGCGGTCGAATACGCAGTCGGGCAGTAGCCGCGCCAGCGACAGCAGTTCGGCGTCGCGACCCACGGTATAACGCGTGTGTGGTCTGCGGGCCGTGATCGCTGTGGCAATCACTGCGGCGGCAACCTCGGCGTGCAGGCCGGCTAGGTCCGGTCCACGTTCTCATGCAGGGAACGGATCATCTTCTGTAGCATCCGGAACGCGGTCAGCTGCTCGGCCTCGGTCATGCCGGCCAGCATTCGGGTTTCAACGGATCGGACCGCAACCGTCGCCTTGGCCAGGCTCCGTCGGCCGCGAGGTGTGAGCTGTGCCGGAAGAACCTTCCCCACAGCCGCTTCCGCCGGCCTGGTCACGTAGCCCTCTCGCTCAAGGGCCTGCAGCAACACATTCATCGACTGCCGAGTGACGAACGCACCCCGTGCGAGCTCGGAATTCGACAGGCCCGGTCGCTGAGCCAACAGCTCGAGGCACGAGTAATGCGTCACGCTCATCCCGAGCGGGCGAAGCACCTCCTCCATGGCTGCACGCAGCGCGCTCGACGCCTCTTTCAGTAGGTATCCGAGTGACGAATCCAGGTTGATGCCAGCGCCGTCTTGACTCATGTCAGTATTCTGACATAGCTTACTGTATGTCAGAAAACTGACATGGATACGGAGGAGCGTCTACATGCCTGTCACCGGCCCAGACTTCATCTCCCTGCAGGCGCGCAACCTCAGTGCGTCGCAGGCGTTCTACGAGCGATACCTCGGGCTGGTTCGATCACCGGCCGGACCGCCGCACGCCGTTGTCTTCGACACGAAGCCAATCGCGTTCGCATTACGCAGTGTCATTCCGGGCACGGATCTGGCATCCGTCGCGCAGCCGGGCATCGGTGCCGGGATCTGGCTGCACGCCAACGACGTCCAGGCCATCCACGATGCTCTTGTCTCCGACGGTCACACCATCGTCTCTGCGCCGATCGATGGTCCTTTCGGTCGGACATTCACCTTTGCCGACCCCGACGGCTACCAGGTCACCCTCCACGACCGCACGTGATGGACGCTCAGCGCACCATGGCCAGCACGTCGCGCACCAGTCGTCGGGCGTACTCGCCGTCGACCTCCAGGGCGAAGGCCACGTGGTGGTAAAGCGGTGCGATGACGTGATCAAGGATCTGCAGGACCGTGGGAGTTGGCTCTCCCCGTTCGCTGGCCCGTCGAACCATCTCTGACGCCTGCTCCTGGCGCGTGTTCATGACCGGGCAGCTCGCGATGATCTCGGCGCGTGCCGACACCATTGCCCGGAGATAGCGGGTCCGCTCGGGGCGCGCGATGTCCGCTGCGATGATCATCGCCCACTGCGTGAGGTCCTCCTCCAACGATCCCGTATCGGGAACCGATTCGCCGTCCCGAGTGAGGGCCGCAACGGCGACTTCCTCGAGGAGCCCGTTCACGTCGGCCCAGCGTCGATACAGCGTCGTCGGGTTCACCCCGGCTCGTTCCGCAATGACCGGAAAGCTGATCTTGGAAGCCCCCTCCCCCACGAGCTCACCCACTGACGTGTAGATCGCGGTCAATACCCGGTTGGCACGCCCGTTGGGGCGGCTCGGGCCTTCGTCATTGCGCACCCCATGAGTCTACGCAAAGAACTTTGCTTTTTCCCGGCTGCGTGCCGTACGGTAAAAAGCAAAGAAAATTGCTTTCGAAGGGAGGCTGCATGTCCTGTGCATCACCATCGCCGTTGGTATCGCATACCTTCAGTACGCCTCGACAAACCACCCACTACCTGGAAAGCGGCGCGGCCGACGGACCGCTGATGATCTTCGTCCATGGCTGGCCCAGCATCGGCCTGATGTGGCGCGCCCAGATGGACGCGTTCGCAACTGACGGTTGGCGTTGCGTCGCCCCCGATCTGCGCGGTTACGGCCAGTCCTTTGCCCCGGCAGCCAACGACGCCTACACCATCGAGGCGGCCGTGACGGACATGGCCGAGCTGCATGACCACCTCGGCGGCCAACCGGCGATCTGGGTGGGCCACGACTGGGGAAGCGTTGTGGTCGCCGAACTCGCTGCCCACCATCCCGATCGCAGCCGGGGGGTGGTGCTGACCTCGCTGGCCTACCAACCCGACGGACACGCCATGCGTACCCTCCTGCCGCTGGTCGACCGGACGATCTACCCGACCAGCGAGTACCCGGATGGTCAGTGGGATTACTACCGCTATTACACAACACATTTCGAGTCCGCGGTCGCGGATCTCGATGCCGACCCGAGGTCGTCGTTGGCGTCGGTCTTTCGGCCAGGTGACCCTGGAGGCGTCGGCAAGGTATCCCCGAACGCGCTGGTGTCTCGCAACGGCGGCCGCTTCGGATCGACCCATCAGGCCCCGCCCACTGAGCCCGACCCGAACCTCTGGCCGCCTGCGGATTTCGACCTGCTGGTGAAGGCGTTCCACACGCACGGCTTTCGCCCGAGCTGCGCCTGGTACCTGAACGACGGCGCAAATCTCGCCTACGCCAACGAGGCTCCCGATGGCGGTCGGCTGGCGCAGCCGGTGTTGTTCGTCAACGGCGACTTCGACCAGATCTGCAGCATCACCGGAAACCGTCAGGGTGACCCGATGCGCGCGAGTTGCGCCGACCTCACCGAGGTGTCCATGCCCGCTGGCCACTGGCTGCCCTTGGAGCGCAAGGCGGAGCACGTTCAGGCCATCCGTACCTGGCTTCAGAACAAGCATCTCTGATGCCGGAGCCGCCGAACCCGGCAGCGTCGGCGCGGCGAAGCGGAATCGTGTTGGGCGCGTTGGTCGCTCCCGTCTCCGTCGCCATCGGTGCTCCATCGGTGGCGCTGCCTTCGGTATCGTCGGCCCTGGGGGTGTCTTTTGCCGCCACCGAGTGGATCATCTCGGTGTGGTCGCTGGGCTCCGCAGTGGCGATGCCGTTGATCGGACGCCTCGCGCAGCGGTGGGGGCTGCGTCTGACGCTTGCGTTCTCGGTGGCGGCCCTGTCGGCCGGTTCGATCCTGGCCGCCACCGCGCCGGTGCTTGCCGTCGTCGTGATCGGCCGGACTCTCGGCGGATTCGGCGCAGGAGGCATGGTGATCTGCGTCTACGCGTGCATCGATCAGACCCTGGATCGACGGGGCCGAGTCAGCGCACTGGCGGCCGTCGCGGTGTGTCAGGCCACGGCGTCGGGCAGTGGCACCCTGGTCGGCGGATTGCTGACCCAGTTCTGGGGTTGGCGCGCAACGATGGCGGTGCCCGCGCTGGCGTTGCTGATGCTTGTTCCGGCACTGCACCTCATTCCTGGCGGCGCCGACCGCCGCCGGCACCTCGACCTCACCGGAGCGATGCTGCTGTCGGCGCTGGCTGCGCTGATCATCGCGCTGTTGCACGTCACATCCGCTGCTCTGCCCCTGCCGGTTCTGCTCGTGATGGTCGGGGCGACAATCGGCACGGCCGGGGCCTTGGTGAATCATGTGAGGCTCTGTCCGCAAGGTTTCGTGCCGCGTGGGGTCATCACCGCGCCAGGGCTGCTCGCCGGGGGTGTCGTGGGCCTGACGCTGTTCGCCGGCTACTACGGAGTGCTGAGCGCGGCACCGGAACTGCTGTCACAACAACAGGATTCGCCGATGAAGACCGGCCTTGTCCTGCTGCCCGCCGCTGTGTGCGGGGTGGTGACCGGGCCGGTTCTCGCGGCGCTGTGGCGCCGCCGACAACCGCTGTGGCAGACCACGGCCCTGCTGGGGACGTTGACGGCGACAGCGGCCACGCTGGCCGGTTGGCTACCGCTGCCGGCGATCGTGGCCGGCGCCGTCGCCATGACCGCCATCGGGTTTGCCGCCGCGCAGGTCATCCTGATAGGTCATGTGCGTAACCTGGTCGCGCCCGGGGATCGTGCCGTCGCGGCGGGGTTGTTCAGCTTCATGCTCTATGGCGGCGGCTCGATCGGCCCTGCCGTCGTTGGTGGCCTGTCGGCGGTGTCGATGCGATTGGCGTTGAGCGCCGTGGCGGCGGTGGCTGTGGCCGGCGCTGCACTGAGCATCCTGACCTGGCTGAGGGGAGCTAGTGCGGCAGACCGCTGGCCATGAAGACACTCTCCGGATCGTACTGACGTTTGGCCGCCACCAGCCGTTCCCGGTTTCCGCCGTAAGCGTCCTCGGCGCGGGGATCGTCAGGAGCCATGAGATTGGTCCATCCGCCGGGTTCGGCGACGTCGTCGAGGCGACGTTCGCTCGCGTGCACCCAGGCACGTTCAGCAGTGCCGTCGCCCTGCTGCCATGTCCCGAGGATTTCCACAACCAGGTGCGGGTTCCGATAGGCGTGTGCGGTTGCGTCTGCGGGCACGCGGGTTGCAGCGCCATGGACGTGATGCACGTTCAGAACGCATCCTTGCGGCATATTGTCCCAACAGGCCAGGAACGCATCGATGAAATCCTCTGTGATACCCGAGATGATTCTCGTTCCAACGTGATAGTTGAGCCCAGGGGGAAACGACGCGTTGTTCGACTGCACGAGGTCGGCGACGGAATGCCGCGCGACATCAAGGGATACCGGTGTGCCCAGGGATCGGACGCGGTTGATCTGAGCTGGTCCCTCGTCGGCCGGTCCCGCCCACACCGGACTGGTGAACAGCACTGGCGCATCGCCGGTGTGTATGGCACCGAACATGACATCGAGTGCGTCGTCGAGGGTGTCGTGCAGGACTCGCAGATTGAGTAACACCTGCTGTGCTTCTGCTCGGCTGAATGCGACGGTGCCGGCGTACACATCGGCGATGGCGTGCAGTCTGATCCTGATACTGGTCACCACGCCGAAGTTGCCTCCGCCGCCGCGCAGAGCCCAGAACAGTTCCGCTTCGTGATCGGCGTCGGCCACCACGACAGATCCATCCGCGAGCACGACTTCCGCTGACAGCAAGTTGTCCACGCCGAGACCGGTGACGCCGAGCAAGGTGCTGTAGCCGCCGCCGAGGATGAGTCCGACCACCCCCACCGTTCCCACAGTTCCCAGTGCCGCTGACAGGCCGTGTTCACGCGCCGCGGCAAGCACGTGGTCGCTGGTCGCGCCACCGGCCACGAGGGCAACGTCGCCCTCGATGTCCACCGAACACATCCCACCCATGTCCACGACCAGACCCGAGCTCCGGATGGCCCGTCCGCTCCAGTCGTGACCCCCACCGCGCACCGAGATCGGCAGGTTGCAGCGTCGTGCAATGCGCACGGCCGTGGCGACATCATCGACCGACTCGGGCCGCACGATCATTGCCGGGACCCGGTCCACGGCGGCGTTCACCACCCGCCGTCGTTCGTCGAAGTCCTTTCCTGTCAGGATCTGCTCTGCCCTGAGTTCCTGCAGCAGCAATGATTGTGCGGCCTCTGCCGCCCCGGTGGTCACGGATCCCTCTCCTTGTCATCCTGGTGACGTCTGTTGTGTCACGAGTGGAGTCGTGTGGCGCGGGGCGTCGAGCGTTACGCCGGTGGTGCACTCCCGGCTCGGCTCGGCCCGCGGAGTGCTCGCCCCGCGCCACGCGCTAGTGTTCGCTGGGCAGATACCCAGCGTTCGTGAGGTAGGTGGACAGTGGAGTCCGATACGGCCGATCGCGGTGTTGTGGGCCGTGTGGCGCATCTCGATGTCACCGCGGTCAAAGGCTTCACCGTCGTCACCACTGATCGCATCACCGTCACCGAAACCGGCGTCCTCGGTAACCGCGAGTTCTTCTTCGTCGAACCCAGCGGCCGGCTGTACTCGGTGGATGTCGACTCGGGCCTGCTGCCGTATTGGTCGCAGTATGCGCCATCGACCAACCGACTGAGCATCGGCAGGGGCGCGGACCAGATCTTCGACGAGTCCGTTCCCGCCGACGGCCGGACCGCTGAGTTCGAGTTCGAGAGCTCCGCTCGACGTGGCCGGTTCGTGCCGGGTCCGTGGGACGAGTGGGCGTCCTCGGTGACCGGTCGGACACTGGCGCTGGTGCGTAGCGTGGAACCGGGCGGCGCCTACGACACCTATCCGCTCACCCTGCAGACCGAGGCCTCGTTGGCCGCGCTCGGCGTCGAAGCCGACGGCTCCCCGA
The DNA here is from genome assembly GCF_010725885.1 of Mycolicibacterium tokaiense. Classification (NCBI taxonomy): domain Bacteria; kingdom Bacillati; phylum Actinomycetota; class Actinomycetes; order Mycobacteriales; family Mycobacteriaceae; genus Mycobacterium; species Mycolicibacterium tokaiense. The sequence goes on from NZ_AP022600.1 coordinate 4,760,611, forward strand.
TGGACCGTCGCCGCTTCCGGATGCAGCTGACGCTGGCAGAGGTGGATTCTGCGTTCGTCGAAGATGATTGGGAACAGCGGACGGCACGGGTGGGCAGCTGCCTCATCCGGATCGGTGGTCCGGTGCCGAGATGCGTTGGGGCCGAGCACAACCCCACGGATCTCTCCCGCACGGTGAAGGTTCTGCAGACCATCAACCGTGTCCGGGGGCCCGGGTTCGGGGAGTTTGGCCGTGGACTCATGTTCGGGGTGTACGCATCGGTGCTCGAACCCGGAGTCATCAATGTCGGTGACACCCTGGCTCTCGACCCCACCTGAACGGCGCCGCACGTTTCCGAAGGGCAGGCTCAGTGCGCCGGCGGTCACCGTCTACGAACCCCTGACCACCTACGGCGAGTACAGCGCGCTGGAGTTCCGGGCCCTGGTCGAGTACGGCATGAGCACGGCGGAAGCGATCACGGCCGCCACCGTGACTGCCTCACAGGCTGTGGGGATGTCACATCTGATCTGCAGCGTGGAACCCGGGAAGCTGGCTGATCTGCTGGTGCTGCGCCGGGACCCGACGGTTGATCCGATGGTGGTCTACGACGTCGCGAACATCTACCTGACGTTCTGCGATGGCAAACTGACCGTCGTGGACGGATTGTTGGCGTGGTGAAACACTGTGCTTGACACAGGGTTTCGGCTTCCTGCTAGGGCTGAGGCCGACCGAGGTGAAAGCCCTGGCCGTATTCGATACCCAGACGAATCAGCGTCTCGAGCTGGTCGGCCGTCTCCACCGCCTCGGCGATCAACTTCGCATCGAGCTCGGCTGCCAGGGAGGTGAGAGCGGTGGCTATCGCACGCTTGGCCGGATCTCGCTCGATGCCTGCGACCAACTCGCCGTCGATCTTGATGATGTCAGGCCGGAGCCGCAGCAGTTGGATGAAGCTGGCGTAACCCGCGCCGGCATCGTCGACTGCCACTTCGATCCCCCGCTCTCTCAGCGCCGTCAACCCGGTACCGAGGTCTTCGGGAAACGGTTCGTGCTCGGTGATCTCGACAATCAACTGTCGATCCTGGCGTACCAGGAAATCCTGAATTGCCGGCTCCAGCACAGCGGTTGGGCTCAGGTTGACCGAAACCGGGTAATCGCCCGGGATGGCGGCAGCGGCGGCGGAGACCGCACGCAGTGCGGCGCATTCCAGGTCGAGGCCTCGACCCAATCGGCGTGCCGTACTGAACCATTGCGCCGGGGTCAATCCCATCGATGCGGGAAACCGCGCCAATCCCTCGTACGCGATCGGAGTGCGGCTTGCCAGCCGAACAATGGGCTGAAACGCCACGCCCAGCATGTCTGGGTGATCGAGCAGCGAGTCCAGTCGATTCTGGTGCCTCTCGGCCTCTACAGCTTCGGGCATCATCACCGATGCCACGAACCGAGCGGTGAAAGCTCCCTGCCCGCGGTCGGGGCCGTCGGTGATCACGTCGGTCAGCAGCGTCGAGAGCTCGAACTGGCTGCCGATCAACGTCGAGACGAAGTTGCTGACCGCAACCATCGGTTCGATATCGGTCTCGGTGAACGCTTCAGGGCCTGCTGCGGCGAGCATCAGCGACCCGATGACCGTGTCGTTGTACACCAGCGGGATCATCGCCCAAGAGCGGGTGCCCCACTGCCTGTTGCTCGCGCGAACACTCTCGGAGAGCCGTCGGTCAACCCGTGCATCCCGGATCAGAATTGGGTGTCGCTCCCGCGCGGCTACGCCTTGCAGACTGCCGTCCTTGGCGATCACGTAGCCCATCGCCGGCGCGAGGACGCCGCTTGCCGACACGGTGACGTAGGCATTGTCGGTGCCGCGGAGCAGGTTGATTGCTGCACCGTCCGCGCTTGCCACGAATGCGCACGCCTGTTCTGCGACGCGGACCATCAACGACGCTGGATCAACCGAAGCGGTCAGTGCTCGAACCAGCCGATCCATTGCGCTCTTCCTCCGCCTGGCAACGCGGCATTGCCAGCGAGTCTGTGTGCGGGGCGAGGCCCGAGTTCCTCCGGAGCCCGCCTTGGTCGCACAAGGGTACCGAGTTGTCCGTGAGGAGGCCTCACAACAGCGAAAGTGACACCCATTGCTAGACGACAGGCATAGCCGTCATCCTGGCGGCCGCGGCTGTTCTGAGGTCCTGACCTTGGACCGGGGCGGCAGCGATGCGCCCGACGTGAGGCACTGGGCGAACAGAAGACTGCAGTGAGTGGAGAGTGCCAGACGCAGGTCGCCGCTCTACTGGGCGAAGCGCACGGTGATCTTCGTTGTCGCCTCGACAGGTTGGCCAGGGGCTGGACTCTGAAACGCTATCTGGTTTACCGAGTACTCCCCAGCAGCGACATCGGGTTCTTTGACCACAGAACCCGCCCAGCCTGCAGCGCCCAACACCTGTTCGGCCTCAGCCCAGAACATTCCGGTGATGTCCGGCATGGCAAAGCTCACGGGATCTGGAGCTGCGGGGCCCACCGAGGCGGGGGCTGATGCTGATGCGGGTGTTCGCCCACCCGCGCACCCCACCGTCAACACCAGCACCGTCACCGCAATCTGAAGCGCTCGCATCGCTCCACCATCTCACCGCCAGCCCAACTCCGGTGCCACCTGGGTCAGCACACTGTGGACGACGTGGGCGTTGTAGTCGACCCCGAGTTGATTGGGCACAGTCAGCAGCAGCGTATCGGCCGCGGCGATGGCTTCATCCTCGGCGAGTTCGGCGACCAGCTTGTCGGGCTCCCCCGCGTAGGTCTTGCCGAAGCGCGCTGTACCGCCGTCGAGGAAACCGACCTGGTCGGTGCTGTCGCGGTTATGCCAGAACAATTGCTTGTCCACGTCGTTGACGATCGGGAAGATGCTGCGGCTCACCGAGACCCGCGGCTCGCGGTCGTGCCCCGCCTGCTTCCAACTATCACGGAAGCGCTGGATCTGCTCGGCTTGGAGTTGATGGAAGGGCACACCCGTGTCTTCGGAGAGAAGCGTCGAACTCATCAGATTCATCCCGTGCCGAGCTGTCCACTCAGCGGTGGCGCGGGTGCCCGCACCCCACCAGATCCTTTGGCGCAGCCCCGGCGAGTGCGGCTCGACCCTGAGCAGGCCGGGCGGATTGGGAAACATGGGGCTCGGATTGGGTTGCGCAAAACCCTCCCCCTTCAGCACCTCCAAGAACACCCGCGTGTGTTCGCGCGCCATCTCGGCGCCGTCGGCGTCATCCTCGGCGGGTTCGTAACCGAAGTATCGGTAACCCCCGATCACCTGCTCGGGTGATCCGCGGCTGATGCCCAGTTGGAGCCTGCCACCCGAAATCAGGTCCGCAGCTCCCGCATCCTCGGCCATGTACAGCGGGTTCTCGTAACGCATGTCGATGACGCCCGTACCGAGCTCGATGCGGTGGGTACGGGCAGCCGCCGCGGCAAGCAGTGGGAACGGCGAGGCAAGTTGTCTGGCGAAGTGGTGCACGCGGAAATAGGCCCCGTCTGCGCCCATCTCCTCTGCTGCCACGGCCAACTCCACTGATTGCAGCAGCGCGTCCCCCGCGGAGCGCACCCGGGAGTGCGGGCTGTCCGACCAGTGTCCGAAAGACAGGAAGCCGATCCTTTTCACGAGACCACCAACGAACCGCGGCGACGGCGAATTCCCTGGGTGGCGACCATCCTGGTTCGACGCGGGGCCGGCTGGGCACTCTGAACCGACCACGCATGCCACCTGGAACGAGGATCCCGCGATGACGATGCCCAGTGATGCTGCCGACGCAGTGGAACCTCGGGGAACCAACGATGGTCCCCGTGATCACCACGACGTCGACACCGATCACAACGCCCACGTCGATGACAACAACGTTCCCCACCCTGGTCGCCAGTCCACAGACGGATAGCGGCTGATGCCACAGTGACCGGTTCCGCACGTGGGACCGTTACGGATCGCTCGGAGTCATCTCTGGTCGTCTGCCCACGACGCCAGCAGGACCAACTTGTCGGAGGTGGAACTTCCAGCAGGCGCGGTGTAGACGTTGACATGCAGATCGGGGTCAGTAGCGAGGTCCAGAGACTCGAAGTCGAGATCGAGCCGACCGACGACCGGATGGTCGATCTGCTTGCTGCCGTGACCGTGTAGCCGCACATCCTGTGACGCCCACTGCTGCCGAAACGCTTCGCTCTGTGCGTAGAGCTCGTTCACCAGTGCGCGGAGTTCGTCATCATCGGGGTGGCGGCCCGTCTGCATGCGCAGAACCGCCGCGCAGTTGCGCGCCACCTGGTTGTACTCGACGAAAAACATCGCGGCTTCGCGTGGGTGTAGATAGACGAAGCGCGCCACGTTCGCGGGCCGTCGGGCGTCGGCCAGCACCGGCGCAAACAGCGCGCGAGCAAGGTGATTCATGGCGAGGACGTCGTGGCGCCCATTGCGGATCAAGGCCGGCGCACCGGTGATGGCGTCGAGCACGTGCTGCAGCGCCGGACGCACACTCGCCGAGGATGTGGGGTGGTCGCGCCCTCCGGCTGCGGAGCGGCGCGCGAGACCGAACAGGTGATCGCGCTCGGCAGCGTCGAGCTGCAACGCGGCGGCGAGTGCGTCCAGCACCCGCTCCGAGGTACCGGCGATGTTGCCGCGCTCGATGCGCACGTAGTACTCGATCGAGATCCCCGCCAGGACCGCCACTTCTTCGCGGCGCAGACCCTCGACCCGACGGGTGCCGGTGTGCGACGGCAACCCGGCTGCCTGAGGTGCAATGCGGGCGCGTCGCGACCTGAGGAATTGGCGAACCTCGGTACGCAGATCAACCGTGGCAGTCATCTCCTCACGATAGGCCCACGCGTCAGGCAGTCGTTGCGATACCGCCGTCGACAGGCACGATCGCGCCGGAGACGTAAGCCCCGGCCCGGCTGGCCAGAAACACCGCGACGCCCGCCATGTCGTCGTCGCGCCCGATCCTGCGCAGCGGGGCGGACGCCGCGATCGTGTCACCCAGTTCGTCGAGGGTGGCGGCCATCATCGCCGATGGGAACGGGCCCGGCGCCACCGCGTTCACCGTGATGTGCTGTGGACCAAGCTCCTTGGCAAGTACGCGGGTGAGTTGATGCAGTGCAGCTTTGCTGCTGGAGTACGAATAGTTGGGCCGGTTCGGGATGTGGATGGCGGCGATGCTGCCGATATTGATGACCCGAGCGGGATCGTCGGCCGTACCTGCGTGGCGCAGAGCCGGAAGCAGCGACTGCACCAGCCAGAAAGGCGCCTTCAGATTGAGGTCGAGGACGGAATCCCAGCCCACATCCGGGAAGGTGGCCAGCGGTTCGTCCCACATGGCTCCTGCGTTGTTGACCAGGATGTCGAGGCTCTCGGAGCCGTCGGTGACCAGGTCTGCGAGGCGGACGCACTCCCGATGCTGCGACAGGTCGGCGGGAGTGGCCGAGACATCGCCGAATTCTGCAAGGTGCTTCTGCGCCCGATCGCACGCAGCGGCGTCGCGTGAGCTGACGGTGACGCGCGCGCCCGCCTGCAGGAGCCCGCGGGCAATCATCATCCCGATGCCCCTGGTGCCCCCGGTGACCAGCGCGCGCTTACCGCTGAGGTCGAAAAGCCGCTCGTGAGTTGTGTATTGAGTGTCGATCACCCCCAGCACGCTAGGGGAGATGTCAGACGACGGACAGCTCCCGCCAGTAGGGGTAGTGACAGTGTCCCCCACGCGGGATCTGAGCCGCCGCTCAGCCGGCCTGACTCTTGCGTGCCGCAATCGTGTAGGTGAGGGGCAGACGCTCTGGATTGCGCGCCAGCACGTACTCGCCGTCGAACTCGGTACTGTCGATCATCGCGTCGCCCAACGCTTTCCAGGGCACCTCGCGGTGCTCATCGAGAGCGGTGACCGTCAGGCCGGCTTCGGTGAGGGCGGTGAAGACCTCGCCGATGCCGTGATTGAACGAGACGCCCCGCGGCGCCGATACCGACCCCTGACCGCCGTACGTGCTGTCGTCCGAGAACGGAGTCCCAGCGGTTTCGAAATACGGATAGTGCACCACCAGCAGATCGTCGTCACGGTCGTCACTGAGGGTGTCGAGCATGGGGTGGCCCTCCCTCAGGAACACCCGGCCCCCGGGACGCAGCAGGTCGGCGACCACCGTCGCCCACTGTCGGATGTCGGGAAGCCAGCACAGCGCGCCGATGCCGGTGTAGACGAGGTCGCAACAGCCGGTGCCGAGAAACCCCGCGGCGTCGTAGATATCGGACACCACGAACGCGGCGTCGACGCCGATGCGCTGCGCCAGGTCGGTCGCGGCGGCAACGGCGGACGGAGAAAAATCCAGCCCGGTCACCGAACGCGCGCCGAGCCGTGCCAGTGACACTGTGTCGGTCCCGATGTGGCACTGCAGGTGGACGACATCCAGACCGGTGATGTCGCCGAGGCGGGGTCGGTCAAAGCGCACCACCGTGGATAAGAACTCGGGGTCCGCGAAACCGGCCAGATCGTAGCCATCAAGACCCAGATGCACCGGCACCCGCGCCTCCCAGTTCGCCAGGTTCAGAGCCCGCCAGTCCCCCGCCACAGGGCGATCCTTGCAGAACTCCGCCTCACCTCACGACACGGCGGCGCCGCAAGGCCAGCACGGCGGCGCCGATGATGGCGACGATCGCCGCGACCGCGGTCGCCGACAGTGGCGCGCTGCCCCGCTGTGATGCGCCAACCGTGATGGCAACCAGGGCCCAGAGCACACCGGCGACGTATCCGGGTGTGCCGTTCAGCATGTTCGTCACCCCGACCGCGACCACGGTCGCCACGATCAGCACCGCCAGCTGCCACCACAGGGTGGTCGCCGACGCTCCGGTGGAGATCAGCGCCGCAGCCACGTTGGCGAACACCGCGATGCTGCTCCACCCGAGATAGAGCCCGAACGTGACGGTGGCCAGCGTCGCCAACCAGGAGGGGCAGTTCAGATCGTGCCGGCGTCGGACCAGCAGCCGCATGATGTGCACCAGACCGGATGCCATCACAGCGAATATCACGACGCTGACCCACAACCAGTCCTGCGCTGCCACCACCAGCCAGAGGCTGAATCCGACGAACACCACGCTGGCGTCGACCAGCACCGCGGTCTCCCACCACGAGCCCAGACCGAAGCGCAGCACGGCGATCATCGTCACGGCGCACAGCAGTGTGATCAGACCCCACAGACTGAATGCGTAACCGGCCGGCGTGATCAGGGCCTCGTTGGTGGCGCCGTCCCGCAGGAAATTGCCCGCGAGGGCGTTCGCCACCACCGGCGCAGCGAGCTGCGTCAACGCCAGGACCATCGCGATCCAGCGCCAGGGCCGGGTCGAAGGAGCGGTGGCAAGCGGGGCGTGTTCGGTCGGTGTCATGGCCTTCCTCGGTCGCCGTGCAGCGTTCACCGAGTATTCGGAGCCAATTCCGCCGCGGATGGGTGTGCGCGGAATAAACCCGCACCGGGGCAACTTGGCTGAAGAGTCGACCGTCCCCGACCCAGGAGCCAATATGCCCCGTCCCGTCCGTGTCGCTGTGCAGATCGTCCCTGGAGGCACCCCCGACTACCGCACCTGGCGTGACGCCGTGCTGGCCGCCGACGACCTGGGCGTGGACGTGATCTTCGGGTACGACCACTTCCATCTCCCGGCGATGGACGCCATGGTCGACGGCAAACCCGTGATGTCCGAGGTACAGGCCGACGTCGCCAACTTCGAGGGCTGGACCGCGCTTGCGTCGTGGGGCGAGATCACCTCGCACGCCGAAATCGGACTGCTCGTCACCGGTGTCGGGTACCGCAACCCGGACCTGCTCGCCGACATGGCCCGCACCGTCGACCACATCAGTGGCGGCCGGGTGATCCTCGGCCTCGGCGCCGGGTGGTACGAAAAGGACTACACCACCTACGGATACGAGTTCGGTACCTTCGGATCACGCTTCGACCTCTTCGACGAGAGTCTGATCCGCATCGAGAAGCGACTGGCAGTACTCAATCCGCCGCCGGTGCGCACGATGCCGATCCTCATCGGCGGAACGGGCCCGAAGCGGTCCCTTCCGGCAGTGGCGCGGCACGCCGACATCTGGCACGCCTACCAGGAGCTCGACGCGTTCCGCCGGTCCAGCGACCGGGTGGACGAGCTGGCCGCGACGTTCGGGCGCAGCGGCGCCGACATCGAGCGTTCGACGCTGTGGCAGAACCCCGAGAGCGCCGACGCGTTCCGCGACGTCGGCGTCACGCTCTTCCAGACCGAACTCACCGCCCGTGACGGCTACGATCTCACGGCACTCAAGCAGGTGCTCGGCTGGCGCGACAACGGCTGACGGCTCAGCAGCGGAACCCGCGTGCCGCGGTGACCGACCAGATGGGCTCGACCTCGCCGTCGCGCACCGTCAACAGGTCCACTCCGGCCACCCCGTCGGACATGGTGCGCAGCAGCGCGATTCGACCGCTTCTCTCATCGACGACCAGTTGCCGGTGCACGGTGTATCCCAGCTCTTCGGCCCAGGTATGCGCCAGCTTCGCCATCGTGTCGCGGTCGAGCGCATCGCCGGGCGCCGGATCCGGCGCGTCGCGGTGCGGGCCCACGAACGTCCAGTTCTCCCGAATGCGATTGCCCTGCAGCACATTCACATCGATTCCGCTCATCACCGTGCCTTCCCGGGACGTCACGTCCCACAGGTAGGCGTAGGTATGGCCGTCGATGACGTACAGCCGTGGCACGAACACGTTCCCGGTCTTTTCCCGCGCTGCCGTGACAAAGGATTCCTGTTGAACCGGACCGACGACCGAGTCCAGGTCAGGGCCGCTGCCCCACCACTGCACACAGTCGTCGGTCATCAATTGGTGTGCCAGTGAGGAGTCCTCGTTCCACATGCGGGCCCAGGCCTCGGTGAGGTCGATGATGTCTTGTGTGCTCATGCCCACCACTGTGCCCACCGATGGCGACACCGTTGTGTCGGTGTTTCAGATCACATTTTCAGCGGTCCAAGGGCGAGGCGCCGATGCGGTCGAGCTCCTCGCTGTACTCGATGTCGCGGGCCGGCGCGTGCTCATCGGTCAGCCGTGCTGCCGTGATGCGGTCGAGCCGAAAGCCCCGGACCCCGGATCGCAACCGGCACCAGGCCACCAGACACCATCCCCCAGGGAGCTGTAACAGGCCGAGCGGCTCGACAGCACGGCTGGTGCGGGCACCGTCGCCGCCCACGTAATCCAGCTGCAGCACCCGTTCCGCGGCGATGGCTGCCGACACGGTGTCGTTGATCGCGGCATCGGCGTGCGGCGGTGGCCGGCCGACGGTGTGGACGCGGGTGGCCAAGGATTCCTCGCGGGCGCGCACGTCGGCCGGCAGGACGGCCAAGACTTTCTGCGCGGCGATGCGCGCCGACGCTGCGAATGGTGAGCTGGTGATCGAGCGCATGGCGAGGCTGATGGCCAGCGCTTCGGTGGCGGTGAGGGTCACCGGCGGCAGGGTGCGATCGCGGTCCAGGAAGTAGCCTCCTGAGCGCCCCACTCCCCCGCGAATCGCAACCCCCGATTCGCGCAGGGCCGCCAGGTCGCGCTCGATGGTGCGGGTGGTGATCTCGAAGCGGTCAGCCAGCCAGGCCGCCGTGCGGGGGCGTGGCGACACCGCACGCAGCTCCTCGACGATGGCGTACAACCGGTCCGCGCGGTTCACAAACCGAGTGTAGGGGCAAGCTCGATCGTCTCGGCCAGCTGCCGCAACGCCGATTCCGAAGTCGACCCCGGCGTCGCGTCACAAACCAACAGGTGCTGCTCACGGGCGGCCGGAATGTCGAACGTGTGGTAGTCGAGGATCACTGTGCCGACAGCAGGGTGTTGCAGCGCCTTGGTGTGGTGGCCTTTGTCCACGACGTGGTGGCTGTTCCACATGGCCTCGAATGAGTGGCTGGCACTGAGCAATTCATCGACCACGGACTGCACGGCCGCTCTGGAGTACCTCTTCCCCCATGCCTGCCGCAGCGACGCTGCCGTCGCCAGCGCAATCTGGTCCCAGTCGACGAAGAATCGCTTACCTTCCGGGTCGAGGAAAATCATCCGCGCGAAGTTGTCCGACGCCGAGAACCCCTGATGCAGAGCATGACCCAGGCCATTGGCGGCCAGAATGTCCTGTGCGTCGTTGTAGACGAACGCCGGCGTCGAGGACCAGCGCTGCAGCAACGCCCGCGTGGGTTCCGCGACAGCCGTTGCGCCCGGGCCGACGCGCGCAGTCGGGTCCGCGCCGGCCAGCCGAAACAGATGGAGGCGCTCGTCGGTATTGAGGTGCAGCACCCGCGCCAACGCCTCCAATAATTGCGCGGACGGATGTGACTCGCGGCCCTGCTCCAGCCGCGTGTAGTAGTCGCTGCTGATCGCGGCCAGGGTGGCGACCTCCTCGCGTCGCAGCCCCTGCACCTGGCGGCGGCCGCGCGGCAGACCCACCTGCTCGGGTTCGAGGGCGTGACGTCGCGAACGCAGGTAGGCGCCGAGATCGGTGCCCCTGCGCCCCGAAGATGCCGTCATACGCGACAAGCGTAGCGGCTGAGAACAGTTGGGTGTCAGATGCTCACCCGGTCCACGATCTCGTAGTACGCGAACAGATCGAGCCACTCGATGCCGGCGACCACCTTGTGGTTCTCCATGGTCAGGATGTACAGATAGCTGTTGGCGTACGGTTGCCCATCCTTCGCCATCCCGGTGCTGTCGATTCTGGCGATCACGTCGTCTCCGTCCGCCCAGATTCCCCGCGAGGTGACGGCCAGCGGCCCGGCCAGGCGATCGAACAACGCAGCCTCGGCCTTGTCGTGCAATTCCCGGAGCCCGTGGTAGACCCCCGCGACCGGGCCGTGGCCGGCAATGGTCCATTCGGTGTCGTCGGTGAAGAGTTCGGTGAAGAAAATCGTGAAATCGTCCGCCGCTTTGTTCAGGGCTTCTTCGACGGCTGCCCGGTTACGTTGCTCTGTCTCTGAATACGGCATGGCTTCCCTTCGATCGGCAGAGTCGCTCTTTGCAACCCCAGATCGAACCTAGCCAGGCAGCTGGTCGCCGGGCAGGTGACGCTTCCCCTGGGTGTCGTGCACCCCCCGGCGTGACAACCGCTGCGGTCAGCCCGCGACCTCCGTGGCCAGCTTCGCCAGCGTGTCGGACAGCTGGTCTTCGGTGACCAACGGAAACTTCACCTTCTCGAGCAATTTCTTGTCGGTCACCTTCGACCAGTCGTAGGTGTGGCGGACCAGGGTCTCACCCGGACCCTGGGATTCCAGCTCCCACAACCATTCCCAGCCGGGCGGTTCGGTGCCGGCGGGCGCGGTCTGCCACGCCAACAGCTTGTCCTTCGCATAACCGGTCACGTGGTTGTCCGTCTTGTACTCACCACCCATGTGCGCGCCCTCCATGTTCATCGTGAACACGTCGCCGACCTTCTGGATGCGGTCGGCATGGTCCACGCTGCGTACGAACCCCGAGCCGTCGAGGGCCTGGTGCCGGTTGGGGTTGGAAAGGACATCGAAGACCGCGTCCACGGGCGCCGGGATGGACCGCTGCACTGTCACCTTGCTTGTATCGCTCATGCCTTCACAGTGCCCGCCCTGGCCCCCCGTGTAAACGTGACCGACGACCGTCATGGGTGCCAGCACTACCAAGCACCTGCACGCCAGCGGCATTGTTGTCACTCGCCACCGGCGGAGAAGCTGGACCGGTCATCCCAGATCGACAGGAGTCCGCTCATGAGTACCGCAGTCCGAGACGATCTTGTTCTCTCCCACGCAGTGGTGACCGCCGACGTCGAGGCTCCTTTTGCTCGCGTCGACATCGCCCAGTGGCTCAAGACCCTGCCCACCCACGAGTACCAGCGCTGTGCACCGGGAGATCACAAGGCCGCCGGCTACACCGTCGACGATGACGGCACGCCGATGTCGATCAACATCGAGATGATCGGCACCGGACTGGTGATCCAGCAGTATCGCTTCGAGGTGGCGCAAGCGCACTATTGCAAGATGGTCTCGCTGTCCGACGTCCTGACCCCCGCGGGGTGGACCACCACCCAGGTGATCTGGGAGCTGCATATGGAGCAACTCGACGGCGACAGCTGCCGCTACACCAACACGGTCACCTCGCACCCCACCGAAGACTTTCTCACATTTGTTGCGGCACAGGGCCAGACGTTTGACGAGGCGGCGGCGGCGCGGCAGGACGCTTCCGGTCGGCACTGCCGCGTCGAGACGCCGAACTACGCGCGCTCCATCGCCGAGTGGGCGCGGCAACAGTGACGTCGGCCATCCTCTTCGACCAGCCCGGCCCACCCGAGGTACTGCGCTGGACGCCGGTCGATCCGGTGCGGCCGGCGCCGCAGGACGTGGTGATCCGCATCGCTGCCGCAGGGGTGAACAATGCCGACCTGATGCAGCGACGGGGGCGCTATCCGGTGCCGGCCTGGGCGCCACGGCCGCTGGGCCTGGAATGCGCGGGCGTAATCACCGCCGTGGGCGCCGAGGTGACGGGCTGGGCGCCCGGGGACGAGGTCTGCGCGCTACTCGACGGCGGCGGGTACGCCGACGAAGTTGCGGTGCCGGGAACCCAGGTGATGCCGATCCCCAGCGGACTCAGCCTGCTCGAAGCCGCGGCCGTCCCCGAAGTGGCGGCCACGGTGTACTCCAACCTCGCGATGGTGGCCGGACTCACCGCTGGGCACACCGTGCTCATCCACGGCGCCGGCGGCGGCATCGGAACCTTCGCCATCCAGTGGGCCGCCGCGATCGGGGCGACGGTCATCACCACCGCGGGCAGCGACGCCAAGGTGCAGGCAGGGCTGCAACTCGGTGCCGACACTGCGATCAACTACCGCACTCACGACTTCGTCGCCGAGACGCTGGCTGCGACCGGTGGCCGCGGTGTCGACGCCATCCTGGACGTGGTGGGCGCCGACTACCTGGAACGCAACGTTGCGACCCTGGCACCGGACGGTCATCTTGTGGTCATCGGCGGATCCACCGCCCCCGCCCCGCTGGACCTGGGCTTGCTGATGTCCAAACGGGCCAGTGTGAGCGCCACGATGTTGCGCGCCCGGCCCGTCGACCAGAAGGCCGCGATCATCGCCGGTGTCACCCGCGACGTGCTGCCGCTGTTCAGCAGCGGCGCGATCCGGGTGGTGGTGGACACCGTGATCCCGATGGCGGAAGCAGCACGCGCACACGCGCTGCTGGAGTCCAAGGGCACTGTCGGCAAGGTCATCCTCGAGAACCGGGGCAATTGACGCCGTTGCGGGTAGAGAGGAGAGGTGACAGACGCGACAAAGGCGGCGCCCGGCCGCGGAGCGGTGTACGGGGGCCATCTCCGATCGACGGCGGTGGTGGCGCTGCAGTTCATCGCGGTGGCCGCCGCTCTGTGGGTGCTGGCCTGGGTGGTCGGGCAGACCTGGGTGATCCTGCTGCCGGTGGTGTTGGCGCTGATCGTGTGCACGGTGCTGTGGCCGCCGGTGCGCTGGTTGCGCAACAAGGGCGTGCCCCCGGCTGCCGCTGTGCTGGCGGTCCTCTTGGTGGCGGTGGGGGTGATTGCGGGCATCGTCGCCGCGATCGCCCCTGCCATCGTGGAACAGTCCACCGAACTGGCGCAACAGGCCTCGGCGGGTATAGTCCAGGTGCAGGACTGGCTGGCCGGCCCGCCACTGAACATCAGTGAGGCACAACTCAATTCGGCTGTCTCGGCCATCACTGACCGTCTGAATTCGAGCAGCGCCCAGATCGCGTCGGGCGTGTTCACCGGCGTGGGCGCCGCCACCTCGGCGCTGGTGACCGTGTTCACCGCCGTGGTGGTGACCTTCTTCTTTCTCAAGGACGGCCCCCGGTTCCTGCCGTGGCTCAAGCGCACGGTGGGCTCCCCTGCGGCCCCGCACGTCGGCGAGGTCCTCAGCCGGGTGTGGGCCACGCTCGGTGGGTTCATCCGCACCCAGGCGCTGGTGAGTCTGGTTGACGCGGTGTTGATCGGGATCGGCCTGCTGATCCTCGGGGTGCCGCTGGCCTACGCCCTGGCGATCCTCACCTTCATCGGCGGCTTCATCCCCATCGTCGGCGCCTTCGTCGCCGGCGCGTTCGCGGTGCTGATCGCCCTGGTGTCCAACGGCCTGGTGAACGCCCTGATCGTTCTGGGCATCATCATCGCGGTGCAACAACTCGAGGGCAACGTGCTGCAACCGTGGCTGCAGGCCAAGTCGATGAAGTTGCACGCGGTGATCGTGCTGCTCGCGGTGACCCTGGGGGCGTCCACGTTCGGCGTCATCGGCGCCTTCCTGGCGGTCCCCGTTGCCGCTGCGGGCGCGGTGATCCTGCGCTACTACGACGAGCAGGTCAGCTTGCGTTCGGGCGAGAAGCCGCCGCCAAGTGATGACGAGGCCAGTGATGATGAGGAAGACGAGGCCGCGGATCCGGTAGCCGATCCCGCGTGAGCGTGCCCGGCTACAGGTGTTCCGAGTAGAACGCCGCCAGACGGTCCACGGCCTGGTCGACGTACCGCGGCTCGTCGTACATCTCGTAGTGTCCGGCGCCGTCGACCACCAGCAGATCCACCGGGTTCGCCGCCTTCTCCCACAGCGCCATCCCGGCCTCGTACTGCCCGGTGTTTCCCCGCCGGCCGGCCACGATCACCTGCAACGGCTGCGTCAGGAGCTGGTCGACGAGATGGAAGGCGTCGAAGCCGAGCAGCAGGGAGTCACTCCAGCGCAGCCGACGGTTGGTGGAGCGCTCGTTGCGGCCCCGCGGGGTGCGGTAATACGTGACGGCCTGGGTGGTGTCCAGATCGGTGAGTCCGGCGGTGGCGGCGTCCTCGAGGGTGTCCGGCAACCAGTTGACCCGTTCTTCCGGCTGCGCTTGACGCGCCTCGGCGAGCGCCTCCAGGGCCGCAACCGGTCCCTGCGGCGAGAAACCCGGGCTACGCCAGGACGTTCCCATGTTCCCGGCCACCACCGTGCCGAGGGCTTTGATGCGGTGGTCGGTGCGGGTGGTGTACACGGCGTAACCGCCACCGGCGCAGATACCGAGGGCGCCGATCCGACCGGGGTCGACACCATCGATACCGCTGAGGGCATCGATCACGTAGGAAATGTCTTCACTGCGGCGGTAGGGATCCTCGAGATCTCGAGGTTCTCCCCCACTCTCACCCTGGTGGGCAGGGTCGAAGGTGATGGCGGCGAAGCCGCGGGCGGCCAGCCGCGACGCGTAGTTCGCGCCGATCTGCTCTTTGACGCTGCTGCCCGGCGTCGACAACACCACGGTGGGGTGAGGTTGCCCGGACCCGAAGCCCGGCGGGACGTGCAGGTCGGCCGCGAGGGTGATCGGACCGCGAGGGATGGTGAGATGGTGAAGCATGGACAACTCCCGAAGTTGTTCGAAACTAAACTAGTTTAAAACTGTACCATCGGCCAGGAGGTGGGATGTCGAACGAGGACGGCGCCCAGCTGTGGAAGTTGAACCAACGGCTCCTGACCCGCGTGATGAACGCCGCCGCCCCGCAGTTCGCCGACCTGGGGTTGGAGACCAAGGAGTTCTTCGTCCTCGACGAGGTGGACACCTGCCACTATCCGGTGGCGATCGCCGAAAAATTGATGCTGCCGAAAGCCAGCGTCACGGTGTATCTGCGCAATCTTGTGGCCGCCGGACTGGTGCGGCGCGAGATCGACGAAAGCGATCTGCGCCGGCACCGCCTCACCACCACCGACAAGGGCCGCCGGGTGCTCGCCGACGCACTCGACGCGCTGGCGCACCAGTTCGGGATGATGATGGCCCGTCTGGAGGCTCGCGATCAGGTGGAACTGCGTCGCATCCTGCTCACGCTGCTTGAGTCCGACTGAGTCGAGTCACCCTGCGGTGAGGCTGCGGTGCTCCGCGGACGTGATGGCCACCGCCGCCACGGCGATACCCACGACGATCCCGATGGCGGTGTCGGCGATGCGGTCCACCGCCACCGCAGGAGCCAATCCCGTGCCCAGGCCGGTGAGCAGCAAGGCCATCGGCGTCACGGCCAAAGACGTCAGCGCGTAGTTGACTCCTGCGCACACCTCCGCGGCGATCTGGAAGACGATGATCGCGGCGACCGCACCCCAGTACCCCAGCGGTAGCGCGAGCAGCGCGGCTGCCACCACCGCGCCACCGATGTTGCCCAGTAGCCGCTGGGCGCCGCGCTGCACCGTCATGTGATAGCCGACGCCCTGCATGGTCGCCACCGCGCCCATCGCGGCCCACATCGGATGGTCGAACCCCAGACCGGCGGCCACAGTGGCACCCAAGGCGCCCGCGCACGCGATACGCAGACCCCGGACAGCCAGTGCGGCGTGCGGTGCGCGGGTCAACGTCGAGGTCAGTGATTCCCGCTGCGCCGCAGTCGGATTCGCGGCTGGACGTCGAGAGAGCCACCAGGGTGCCATTGCCGCTGCCACGCCGATGACCGCACCGCCGACGGTCATCCCCGTCAACCGGGCCACATCGCCGGCGTCCCCGGCTGCACCCTGAGCGCCAACCGCCGCGAACACGAACACCACCGCGCCCGGTCCGACGATGTGCAATGCCCACATCAGATAGGCGGCAGCGCCGGCCAACAACGCGATGACGACGACGTCTACGGCGAAGGGAAGCGCGGCGGCACCCAGCACTGCGCCGGCGCCCACCGACGCAGTGATACCCGCGGCCAGCATCAGGAGCCGTCCTTGCCGGACCGGATACGGATCGGGTCGGCAGAACGCGGACACCAGTGCCCCGAGTGCCGCAAAGCCGGCCAGGTGGTGCAGATGCACGAGGCCGCCGACGACGAACACCACGGCCATCGCCAGCCCCACGCGCAGCGGAGCGCCGAGGGAGGCGCCGCGAAAATCGGCTCGCAACGCACCACGCCAGGACCTCGGAGAGAGGGCGTGTTGCAGTGCGGCGGAGCTACGGCTGACGTGGTGAAGCGCGATCACCGCTGAACTTTAACACTATTTTACTAGTGAACTATCGTCCGGATACCATGTCTGGCGTGTCCCAGTCGTCGAGAGGTGCCCCACCCACGGATGTCGTGGACGGCATTCGCAGCGAGTGGCAGCAGGCGTATCCCCATCTCGACACCGCACCCGTGGAGATCCTGGGCCGGGTGCATCGCATCGCCTCGATCAGTAACCAGCGCCTCGATCTGCACCTCGAGCGCCACGGCATCAACCGGTCGGAATTCTCCGTGCTCAGCGCCCTGGCCCGCGCCGCCCGTCCACTGCGCGCCAGCGAGGTGGTGTCGACCACCATGTTGAGCGGGGCGTCCATCACCAAGATCACCGACAGCCTGCTGCGTCGCGATCTCCTGACCCGGCAGAAATCCGAACGCGACGGCCGGGTGGTGCTACTGGTGCTGACGGACGCGGGCCGGGCCGTCGTCGACGACGAGATGCCGCGACGGCTCGCCGACGACGAGGCGATGATCGCCGGCCTCGATCCTGCAGAGCGCGACACCTTGGCCCAGCTGCTGCGCAAGGTCTGTGTGACGCTCGGCGGGTGACGGGTCAGTCCGAATCGTCGGAAACGCTGCCCTGTGAGCCGCTCGATCCGTTGCCTGCCCCGAGTCCGCCGGAGCCCCCCGTACCGCCGGCGCCGCCTTCCTTGCCACCGCTGACGCTGTCGGCATCACCGCCGTCGCCGCCGTCCCCGCCGCGACCACCGAGCCCGCCCGAGCCACCCAGGCCGCCGTCCCCGCCGGAGACGTCACCGCCGTCGGCGTCCGCGTCGCCACCCTGGCCACCCTTGCCGCCCTGACCCAGCAGACCGCCGCCGGCACCGCCCACGCCGCCGATGCCGCCCTTGGCGTCACCGTCGTCCGACGTGGCGGCGCCGCCCTGGCCGCCGGTGCCGCCGCGACCCCCGATTAGTCCGCCCGATCCGCCGGACCCGCCTGCTGCGCCCTCGGCAGCCTCGTCGACGCCGGCCTCCGAGGAGTCGTCCGCGCCCCCGCGACCCCCTGCGCCGCCGTTGCCGAAGCCCCAGCCCGCCTTGCCCCCGGCGCCTCCGGCGGTGGCATCAGATTCGCGGTCCGCATCGACGTACACCGCATCGACGCCGTCTCCGCCTGCCCCGCCGTTGCCCCCGAAGAGTCCGCCGGCACCACCTGCGCCGCCGGCAGTGGCCGGAAGGTTGTCCTGCGCAAAGGTTCCGGTGCCGCCGGTGCCGCCGTTGCCGAACAGGCCGGCATTTCCGCCCTTGCCACCGTTGGCGCCATTGCCGCCGTTACCGAAGAAGAGGCCACCGTTGCCTCCGTTGCAGGCGTCGCCGGTGCAGTCTGCGGAGGCGTTCACCCCGTCGCCGATCAGGAGTCCGCCGGTCCCGAACAGGGGGCGGGCGCTGAAGACATCGGGAAGCCCGGCCAGCGCGGCGGCGGAATCGCCGACTCCGGTGTCGCAGTTGGGGTCGAGGATGTCGCAGTCGGCGGCCACCAGGGCCACTGGGGTCTGCTGTGGCGTCGGGATGTCGGGAACGGCCAGCGCCAGTGCGCCCAGGCCCACCAGCGCGGCACCGGCAAGTCCGGTGGTGAGGTATTTCTGACCCGTGCGTCGCCCGGCGGTCACGTACATGGAGACTCCCTCGTTGCACACCACCCGGCGCTGCGGCCGGGTCGCTCCCTTAGTTTTTCCTGAGAGAGCCCGCCATGATTGTTGAGTTTGCCAGCGTGTCCGTCAAGCCCTGGCGGCGATATGCACCTACGTCAATATTTTGTTTGCGACAGAAGGTCAATGACGCCTCTTCGTCGGCCTTCGTAGTGACCACCGGTTTGCGCGAAACTCCGGCTCCCTGATGGCCGCGAAGCTACGATCATTTGCTTCGTCAGAACGGTGTCGGCTGCGTCGAGGGTAGGTCATCGAGCAACGCGCTGACCATCGGCGTCAGTACCATGCTCGGCCTCGCCGCCTCGCAACCTGAACATCGTGACGGCATGTTCGAGGGTGACCCCGTCCGCGTCGCCGACCATGACCATCGTCGGAGCCGGAATCGCGCGCACCTCGTCGTCGCTGATCTCCTGATCGTTGATGTTGAGCGTCTTCATCTTCGTTGTGTACGCCCCGAATGCATCTTGGTCCGGGGTGTGGGCCTTGAAGATCGTCTTGACCGTTGTCCCGGAAAAGCTCTCGGGAACAAGCGTTTTCATGGCCCCGAACACCGCCGGGTACCAACCGTCGCGATGGAAGGTTGCCGACATCATCACCAGTTTGTTCACCAGTGGGGCATGACGGATGGCGAGCTGCAGGGCTATCTCACCACCTTGTGAATACTCCAGTGCGTCAGCACTTTTCGCATCACGCGCGCGCAGCAGTGCGGCCGTGGCCCTGCTGATCGAACACGATCACGGTGCGTTCGGGCGCGAACGCACGCGTCCACGCCTGCGTCGAGTCGGTGGACATGAACGCACCCGGGATCGCCAAAAGCGGCGCGGCGGCGGCGTCGAGCGTGCCGTAGACCTCGAAGTAGATTTCCAGCCCGTTGGTCGGCAGGTGGCCGCTGCTGGAACTCATCGCGATCTAGTCTGGGCCGGTGAAACAGTGGGCCGACCCGGAACCCACGGTGTGGCGCTGGCACGCAGTCGGCCTGGTCGCCCTGCTGCTGATGCTGGGTCTGTACGCGGTGGCCGGGTATGCCGCCGGCGGTCGTGGCGGGCTCTTCGCCGTGTTGGGCACGTTCGCCGCCGTCGCGGTTGCCGCGGCGCTGCTGGGCAGGGCGTGCCGGTGGCAGGAGAGCCGCCGGCCGATGATCGCGTGGCCCACCATCGCACTGCTGGCCACGCTGTTCGCGGGCTGGGTGGACCCGGCGGCCACCCGCGATCTGCCTGGGACCATCACCATCACCTTCGCTTTCATCGGGCTCGCCTGCGGACGTGGACGCTCGATCCTGCTGCTGCCGTTGGGAATTGCTGCATTTGTGATAGCTGCCGACGATCCCGGCCTGCCCACCGTCGTGGTGACCGCGCTGATGTGGGTGCTGGTGGCTGAGGTGCCCGCGTGGTTGATCGCCCGGCTGGAGGAACAAAGTGCGCTCCTGCGTCGGATAGCGCAGACCGATGCGCTGACCCAGTTGCTCGACCGCAGCACCCTGGCCGCCCGGATGTCCGAGCACGCCGCGGATGCCGCGGTGCTGCTGATCGACCTCGACGGCTTCAAGCGCTACAACGATCGCTGCGGCCACGAGGAGGGCGACAAGCTGTTGGTCGCCTTCGCCGACGCGCTGCGCCAGTCGATCCGAGGGGAGGACCTGGCCTTCCGGCTCGGCGGTGACGAGTTCTTGGTGTTGCTGCCCAGGGCGGACCAAACGGCTGCCGAGGGTGTCCTGGTCGGGCTTCGGCAGCGCTGGTCCGAGGCCGGCACCCCCGTGAGCTTCAGCGTTGGCATCGCCGCCGCGGAGCCGGACCTGGTGCGGGTGGCTGACGAGCGGATGTACCGGGACAAGCGATCGCGCGGCTTGCCCGCGGACTGACGCGTCGACGTGATGTTGTTTTGGGAGGATGGGTCGGTGACCGGACCGACGCACTCCCCCGATGAGACACCGGCGCCCGGTTTGGGGTCCCGCGCTGCAGCGGTGCTGGCCGTGTTGTCGTCGGCGGCGGTGCTGGTAGTCGAGATCACCGCCCTGCGCCTGCTGGCTCCCTACCTCGGCCTCACACTCGAGACCAGCACCCTGGTCATCGGTATCGCGTTGGCGGCGATTGCCCTCGGGTCCTGGTTCGGCGGCCGCGCCGCCGACGTGGTGAATCCGCGTCGGCTCATCGGTGCAGCGTTGGGAGTGTCGGGTGCGGTGGTGGCGCTCACGCCCGCACTCTTGCGGACGGCGGCCGAGTGGGCCCAACCGCTGCTGATGCTGATCGCCGCGTTGACGATCCTGGTGCCCGGTGCCCTCTTGGCCGCAATCACCCCGATGGTCACCAAGCTGCGTCTGACCAGTCTGACCGAGACCGGGACCGTGGTGGGCCGCCTGTCCGGGCTGAGCACTGTCGGCGCCATCGCCGGTACGGTGCTGACCGGCTTTGTCCTGATCACCTGGTTGCCCGTGAGCGCCATCCTGGTCGGTCTGGGCGTCCTGCTGGTCCTCGGCGGGGCGCTCGTCGAGTGGCGGATGCGGCGCTGGAACGCCGGGCGCACCGCAGTGCTGACCGTCTTCACGGTGGCCGGCGGGCTTGCGGGCTACTTCGGGCCCGGCGGCTGCGACACCGAGACCAAATACCACTGCACCCGCGTGATCGCCGATCCTGAACGCAGCAGTGGCCGCACTCTGCTGCTCGACGGCATTCAGCACTCCTACGTCGATCTCGATGACCCGACGTTTTTGCGCTACACCTATGTCCGCGCCATTGCTTCGGTGGTCGATGCGGCTTTCCCGCGCGGCCAAGCGCTGGCGGCCTATCACCTCGGTGGCGGGGGGCTCACCGTGCCGCGATACCTGGCGGCCACCCGGCCGGGCACCCGCAGCGTCGTCTCCGAGATCGACGGTGGCGTGGTGCGGATCGACTACGACGAGCTCGGTCTGCCGCGGGATGCCGGGATCGAGGTGCGGGTCGAGGATGGCCGGCTGGGGCTGCGCGAGCTGGAGTCCGACAGCCGCGATCTCGTCGTCGGCGACGCGTTCGGTGGTGTCGCGGTGCCCTGGCACCTCACCACGGTGGAGGCTGTGAGCGAGGTCCACCGGATACTCGACGCCGACGGGGTGTACGTGGCGAACCTGATCGACTACGGCAACCTCGGCTTCGCCCGCGCCCAGGTGGCCACCTTGCGGGACGTCTTCGAGCACGTGGTGGTGCTGGGAGAACCCAACGACCTGGGGCTCGATCCGGTGGAGCCCATCGACGGCGGGAACATGGTGGTGGTGGCCTCGGATCGACACCTGGATCTGGATGCGGTGCGACGGGCTCTGGATGCCGAATCCACCGGGTGGACCGTGTCGTCGGGCGACGACCTGGCCCGTTGGGTTGGCGATGCGGTGGTCCTGCGCGATGACCATGCCCCGGTTGACCAACTGCTCGAACCCACCCGGCCGGCGCGAAGCTGACCGGCGCGTAGGTTGGTCCCGTGGTGCGCGCCCTGGTTTTCGACGTCTTCGGCACGCTCGTCGACTGGCGCAGCGGTGTCGCCGAGGCATTCCGAGCGGCCGACGTCCCCGGTGATCCGGGTGAGCTCGCCGACGCGTGGCGGGCGCGGTACCGGCCGATCCTGGACGCGGTCAACGACGGCCAACGGCCGTGGGGCACCTTCGACGAGCTGCATCTGGTGACACTGGACGATCTGCTCGCCGAACGCGGGGTGTCTGTGCCGCTTGCAGTGCGTCAGCAGTTGGTGCATGCCTGGCACCGGCTGGACCCGTGGCCGGATGCGCGCAGCGGGCTCGAGGAGCTGCGCCGCGAGCGAGTGGTGGCGCCGCTGTCCAACGGCCACGTCGCACTGCTGGTGGACCTGGCCCGACACGGCGATCTGCGCTTCGACTGTGTGCTGTCGGCCGAACTGGCCAACGCCTACAAGCCGGCGCCCCAGACGTACTTGACCGCAGCCCGGCTGCTCGACGTCGCACCAGAAGATCTGATGCTCGTCGCGGCCCACCCGTCCGATCTGCAGGGCGCCCGATCCGCCGGGCTGCGCACCGCGTTCATCGATCGCCCTCTGGAGTTCGGGCCGCACACCGCGTCCCGGCAGGACCCGGCGGCCGATGTCTCGGTGGCTGATCTGCACGAGCTGGCGGTGGCGCTGCAATAGCCCCTGGACAGGGGTGCAGAAGGTGGCTTAGATGCACGAGTGATTGCTGAGCACGCCCGCAGCGGCGTTGCCATGGCCATCGGCGCCCAGGTCTCGGTCCAGCTCGGCATGGTTGTCGCCATCGGGCTGATCGACCGGATCGGCTCGGACGGCACCGCGTGGCTGCGGATGGCGTGGGCGGGGGTGCTGCTCCTGGTCGTCGTCCGTCCCCGCCCCTCGGCATTCACCTGGCGAACCTTCGGCATGTGTGTGGTTCTCGGATGCGTCACCGCCGCGATCTCGCTGCTGTTCATGGCCTCCCTGGACCGCCTCAGTCTCGGCACGGCAACCGCCCTGGAATTCCTGGGACCGCTCGCGGTAGCGGCCGTGCACGGCCGCGGACGGCACCGGTACGTCTGGCCCGGGCTGGCCGCGCTGGGCGTCATCCTGCTGTGTGAACCATTCAGCGGCGGCATCGACGCCAAGGGGGCGCTGCTGGCCATCGCAGCCGGAATCTGTTGGGCGGCCTACATTCTGCTGACACAGCGGGTCGGTGACGAGGTGGCCGGCGTCAACGGCCTGGCGATCTCGATGCCGGTTGCTGGGCTGGTCTCGAGTCTTTTCGTGAGCACAACGGTGTTCGAGAACATGACACCCGAGCTGCTGCTGATCGGGCTCGGCATGGCGGTCCTGCTGCCGGTGGTGCCCTACGTGCTGGAGCTGGTGGCATTGCGCTCGCTGACCACCGCTACCTTCGGAACTCTGATGGCGCTCGAACCCGCGTTCGCGCTCGTGGTCGGATGGCTGCTGCTGGAACAGGACTCCGGTGTGCTGGGCATCCTCGGTATCGCCGCGGTGGTGGCTGCGGGCATCGGTGCGGCCAGGGGTGGTGGCCGGGAGATGGCCGTCCCCCTCGAAGTCGGTTGACCCGGCTCCCTCAGGGTGCCGGGAACACCGGAGCCGGCGCGGCCGGCCCCGCCGGCGGAGCCGGGAAGACCGGGGCGGCGGGGTCACCGGCGGGCTGGTCGTACCAGCCGGGAGGCGGCGGTCCGCTGAGCGGGTGATAGCCCTCGGGCAGCGCAGGACCGCCCAGCTGCGGCTCGGCGGAGTTGCGTTCCCCGGGCGCGGACGTGGTGGACTCCGGTGCATTGATCGACACGAAGCCCGGCGGCAGCGCCGGAGCGGGGCCGGCCCCTGCGGGCGGCGGCGCCGGAGCACCTGCGGGCCCACCGGCCAGCGCACCTACCGGGTCACCGCTGCGGGCGGCGCGCCAGATGTCGCCGAGGTAGCCGAACGGGCTGCCGGAGTTGCCCTGGCCGTAGGCCGGATTCGCCATCTGCGGCACCGGTGGAGGTCCGGGTGGCGGAGGCGGCATCGCCGGCCCGGGCGCAGGCGGCGGCGCGGGTACCGGCTCGGCAGCGGCAGTGCCCGCGGCGCCGAGCGCGCCCGCGGCGGCCAGCAAGCCGGCGAGTGCGACCTTGGCGGCCAACGTGGCCGATACCGGTGTGTCGTGTTCCCGCTCAGTCATGAATCCCCGTAGTTCCTCTCGTATGGCGCCCGCGAGGCGTCCGTAAAGGATCGCAGGACCGACATCGCCCCTAGGCTAACGCCTCCACCGAAGATCGTCAGCCCGATCACACCCGCTATCGCGCCGGTCATCCGCCTCGTTACGC
Source organism: Mycolicibacterium tokaiense (assembly GCF_010725885.1). Lineage (NCBI taxonomy): Bacteria > Bacillati > Actinomycetota > Actinomycetes > Mycobacteriales > Mycobacteriaceae > Mycobacterium > Mycolicibacterium tokaiense. The sequence continues at coordinate 4,784,971 of NZ_AP022600.1, forward strand.
CTGGCCGGCGTCGTCGGCCTCGTTGGATGCCGGCTGATCGTCACCGCCACCGGCATCGGTGTCGTCATCGGTGTCCTCGTCCGCAGTGGGCGCGTCTTCGTCGGTCTCGGTGGTGTCGTCGGTCTCGGTCTCGGTCTCGCTGACCTCATCCTTGTCGACTTCATCCTCATCTGAGTCGTCCGTCAGCGACGCAGCCCTGACCGAACCTGAGCTGCGCGACGGACGTTCCTCGGAGTCGGACTCGTCCTCCTCGACAGCCGCGGTCTCGGCATCGGTGCCCGCGGGAACCGGCGCCTCGAACAGCTCATCGGCCTCCTCCTGGGTGGACGGCCTGTCGTACTGCGCCTCGACGTGTTCACGCCAGTCGTCGTTCACCAGATCTGCCACCCAGCCGAGACCGAGGTTGCGCAGCGGATCCAGGATCGGCAGGTCTTGGTCGACCACCATCTCGTAGGTGATCCCGCCGGCGGTCCAGGTCACCACGTTGCCCGCGGCTCGCTCAGCGTCGAGATCGAGGTCGTCGTAGACAGTGGGATGGACGAACAACATGCCGTACACCGCGTTGGCGACGGCCAGCACATCGAACCGGTCCGGCCAGTCGGCCCAGCCGTCGTACTGCTTCCACACCTCGGTGACCTCGAAGCCGGTATCGGTGGGGACCCTGGGCGCCCACGGCACGCCGTAGGTGTTCTCCGGGTCGCCGACCAGCAGGAACGACGTGGAGCCCGGGTCAACCGCGGTGGTCGGGGCGTAGTTGCGCAACCAGAAGCCGGCCACCTGGGCGCCCTGGGAGAAACCGAACACGAGCTTGGTGTCGGCGTCTGCGGTCAATCGGTCATCGAGGCGGGCGGCGCCCTGAGAAATGGCTCCGTTCTCGCCGAACACACCGCGCCGGTGCGACAGGTCCAGCGAGGCCGACGTCGGGACCCGTTCGCACTCGTACACCAGGCAGACCGCTCCCCCGAACAGGCTGGGGGTGGTCTCGGCCAGGTTGTAGTTCAGCGGCTCCAGTGTGTAGGCCGTCGCAGCCTTTGCCGCCGGTGTCGCAGTCGGCGGGGCGGCAACCAACGCGCCGGCCAGCACCGCGATCGGGATCACCACAGATCTGTTCATCGAAAACCGCCCCCTACCCCCCGCGTCACGCACGTAGTGGAGGTGACGCTAGCAAATCCAGCATTCCCTGGCGGGGGAACACAGCGGTTTGCTGCACGGGATCCGAAGCCAGGTCGGGTAGACCTGTGTCATGACACGGTCTCGGGTGTTGATCCTCGGCGGCGGCTTCGGCGGCCTGTTCTGCGCGCGTCGTCTCGGCGGAGTGGATGTCGACGTGACACTGGTGGACCGGGCCGGCTCCCATGTTTTCCAGCCGCTGCTCTACCAGTGCGCCACGGGGACCCTGAGCATCGGTCAGATCAGCCGGTCGCTGCGTGAGGAGTTGGCCGGTCATCACAATGTCACCACGCTGATGGGGGAAGCGTGTGACATCGACGTCGATGCGCGGCGGGTCACGGTGCGCCGACCTGACGACACCACCTTCGGGCTGGATTACGACGTGCTGGTCCTCGCAGTCGGGATGCGGCAGGCGTACTTCGGGCACGAAGAGTTCGCCCAGTGGGCGCCGGGCATGAAAACCCTCGACGACGCCGTGAGCATCCGGCGACGGCTGTTCGGCGCCTTCGAGATGGCCGAGACCCTGCCGCCCGGACCGGACCGGGACGCCTGGCTGACCTTCGCCGTCGCCGGCGGTGGGCCCACCGGTGTTGAGTTGGCCGGCCAGATCCGGGAGATGGCCACCCGGGCACTGGCCAACGAGTTCCACAGCATCGAGCCCCAAGACGCCCGGGTGATGCTCTTCGACGGCGGTGAGCGGGTGCTGGGCAGCTTCGCGCCGGCGCTCACCGACAAGGCGACCAGGATCCTCCAACAGCTCGGCGTCGAACTGAATCTGGGTGTGCACGTCACCGATGTGCGCAGCGACGGAATAACCGTCACCCCGAAAAGTGGTGGACCCGAACAGGTTCACCGCACTCACACCGTGCTGTGGACTGCGGGGGTGGAAGCAGTTCCGTTCGCCCGCAAGGTCGCGGCCGCCTTGGGCGCCCAGACCGACAAGGCCGGTCGCATCGCGGTCGAGGCTGACCTCACGGTGCCCGGGCATCCCGAAGTGTTCGTGATCGGCGATCTGGTGGGACGCGATCATCTGCCCGGTGTCGCCGAGAACGCCATGCAAGGTGGTCTGCACGTCGCGTCCTGCATCCGTCGCGACGCCACCGGCGCGCCCCGGCGCCCATACCGCTACCGGGATCTCGGGTCAGCGGCCTACATCAGCTACGGGCACGCCCTGCTGCAGGCCGGGCCGGTCAAGCTGTCCGGCCGGCTCGGGTGGCTTGCCTGGGGCTTCATCCACATCGCGTTTCTCACCGGCGTGCAGAACCGGATCAGCACCGTCGCCTCGTGGCTGACCACGATCGGGCGGGCTCGCCGCACCGACCGTACGTTCACCCTGGGCAACACCACCTCGCCGGAACACCCGTACAACTGGCTGAAGTTTGTGCATCCCAACATGATTCACCACACAACGACAGGGGCCACCGCGAACCCGGAGGTTCGTGGTGGCCCCGTCGTCGACGCCGATCAGTAGGTCGGGACGAACACTCCGTTGACCCAGACACCCCAGTGCTGCCAACCCTGGTCCCAGACCTGCGGGTTGCCCTGGGCCCAGATCGGATCAACCGGTTTGGGCGGAGCCCAGGCCGGCGGCGTTGCCGTGCTGGGGCCGGCCGGCGGCACCGGCGGCGGAGTCCAGCCCGGCTCGGCGGCAGCCGTCGCGGCGCCGAACCCGGCGGCACCTACAGTCAGGCCGCCCACCATGGCGGCCCCGGCGAGAACTTTCTTCCACTTCATGACAGATCACTCCATTCCTGGGTCCACTGCGACCCATTTCCTGTTGCGAACAGGATCTAACTAACCCGCGGACCGGGGTGATAAACCCGAATGTGACGATCGAGGTGATGATGGACGGTGTGGAATCGACCCGCGTGGACCGGTGGCTGTGGGCGGTGCGGCTGGCCAAGACCCGACCTGACGCGGCCGAGGCCTGCCGCGGCGGGCACGTCCGCGTCAACGACCGCACGGCCAAACCCTCCACCACGGTGGTCCCCGGCGATACCGTGCGCGCCCGGCTCGGCGACACCACCCGCATCGTCGAGGTGGTGCAGGTGATCCAGAAACGGGTCGGGGCCCCGGTGGCCGTGACCTGCTATCTGGACCGCACACCGCCCCCGCCGAGTGTGCCCGCCATCCCCATTGCGATGCGCGACCGCGGTACCGGTCGTCCCACCAAACGCGACCGCCGGGTGCTGGACAGGTGGCGGGCCGGTCAAGGCTGATCCAATCGCGGGATTGACGTGCGACGATGTGCCGGTGACCCGCATGGCACACGTGCTGACGCTGTTGGGCGTGATCGCGGTACCGGTCATCGGCTGGTTCGCCGCGGACTGGTCCGGGGCCACCACCTTGGTGGTGTACTGGTTCGAGACGCTGGCGGTGTGCGGCTTCATCTGCGCCAGGCTGGCCCTGCACCGGCGCTGGAAACCGTTGCGCGGACACTTCGACTACCGCGGACCCAGCGAAGGGCGGAGCGCCCAGACCTCCTCGTTCATCTCGGGGTTTGCGTTGATCGCGTTCGCATTCAGCGCAGCGCACGGACTGTTCCTCGGCGTCATCCTGTTGTTGCTCAACCACAACGGGGTCGGATCGCTGGTCCAGATCGACTGGCACAGTGTGGGTTTTGGATGCCTGACGGTGGTCGGGCTGTTGGCCCTGGATTTTCTGATCGATCTCATCAGCCTGCGGCAGTGGACGTTCTGGCAGGTCGAGCAACTGGCCAACGGCGGACTGTCCCGGGTGATCGTGGTGCACCTGACGCTCATCTTCGGATTCCTCGGGGTGGCCATCACCAGTGCTCCGGACGCGTTCTTCGGCGTTTTTGTGGTCCTCAAGAGCATGGCCGCGCTCAGTGGTGTGGTTCCCCAATACGAGCCGGCCGTGGCGCCGAAATGGTTGAGCTCCATCATGAATCGGGTGCCCAGCGTCCACCCGGGCAAGAAGTTCGAGGACTTCTGGACCCAGGATCGCGCCGACGAGCGAGAGCGCCGGGAGCGTAACGAACAACCCTGGGTACGGGGCCGGCGTTAATCGAAGTCGGCGGTGGCGGCGTTGTCGCGTTGGGCGGACACCTCGATCAGCCGCTGCGACAGGGCGGCGGTCATCAGAGCCCAGGCGTCGGACCCCAGCACCAGGCGCCGGGGCGGGTGATCAGCGTCGGCCGCCCGGATGATCGCGGCCACAGTGCGTTCCGGGCTGTCGGGCATGTCCTCCTCGGCGATCGCGGCCACGTCGGCCGGGCCCCCGCGATACGAGGCGCTGAGGTCCACTCGGGCTGCGGCATCGAAGAACCCGGTACGCACCACCCCCGGTTCGATCAGCGTGGTGTGAATGCCGAAGGGTTCCACTTCGACGGCCAGCGCGTCATAGAAGCCCTCGATGCCCCACTTGGTGACGTGATACAGCGAGAAGGCGGGGAAGGTGATCTGTCCGCCCATGCTCGACATCTGCATCAGATGGCCGCCGCCCTGGGCGCGCAGTCGCGGCACCACCGCTCTGGCCAGCTGGATACTGGCGGTCAAATTGGTCGCGATCATCTGATCGATCTGCTGGTCGGTCAGATCCTCGGCGACGCCGAACACCCCGTATCCGGCATTGGAGACGGCGACGTCGATGTGCCCCACCTCGTCGAACGCCTCGCCCACCACCTGCCGCATCGCGGTGGTGTCGGTGACGTCCAGAGCGCGCCGCCAGAGCCGGGCGCCGTAACGGGTGGCCAGGTCGTCGAGATCTGTCGGGCGGCGGGCGGTGGCCGCCACCGTGTCGCCCCGTTCGAGCGCCTGCTCCACCAGCAGCCGCCCCATACCGCGGGAGGCGCCGGTGATGAACCAAGTCGTGGTCATGTGAATCCCTCTCTGTTGATACAAGTCAACCGGGCGCGGGACCGTTGTTATCCATTCCGGTTATGAGAAGTTCGGCGAGTACCCATACGTAAAATGAATGGCTACCGTGGAGCCCGTGGACGAAGTGACGCTCGAAGGCCTGCGGGTGTGCCGGGAAATCGCACTCCTGGGGTCCTTCAGTGCGGCAGCACGCTCGCTCGGTTACTCCCAGCCGGCCATCTCACGTCAGGTGGCCGCCATGGAAAGCGCTGTGGGACAACAGTTGTTCATCCGCGAAGTGCGCGGGGTGAACCTCACTGCGGCGGGATCCGTGCTGCTCGAACACGCGCCGCGCATTCTCGGCAACGTAGCCGACCTGCAGCGCAACCTCGAGAGCCTCGGTGACAGCGTGACCGGACGCGTGTCGGTGGGGGCCTTCCCCGCGGCCATGGCCGTGCTGGTGCCCCTGGCGGTCGCGCACCTGGGTGGTGAGCATCCCGGGCTTCGGGTGGCGCTGACGGAGGCAGCCACCCCCGCCTTGCTGCGCGACTTGCGCACCGCCCGTCTCGATGTGGTGGTGATCGGTGTGGGCGCCGGTCTGCCCGACTATGACCTCGATGGACTCCGGTCGCACCGGGTGTACGCCGGCGACCTGTGTGTTGCCGTCAGCCGGCACCACCGGTTGGCCGCTTCGGCCGAGGTCGACGTCCGGGAACTGCTCGATGAAAGCTGGATCGCCGGAACCGGTTCCACAGCTGAACCCCAGTTCGGCGCCTGGCCCACGCTGCCTGATCCGGTGATCAGGTATCGGCTGCGGGGCTGGCCGGCACGGTTGGGCATGGTCGCAGCCGGACTCGGGATCTGCCTGCTCCCGGAGCTGGCGGCCCGCTCGGTCCCCGCGGGCGTGGCCGTCCTCCGGGTCCGGGATGCCGGATGGAGCGGCCGGGCCACCCTGGCGCTCACTCGGGAGGACCCGGCGCCGTCTCTGACCGCTGTGGTGGCCGCGCTGCGCGCCGCTGCCGGCGATATCGCCGCACCCTGAGGACTCACCCGGGATCGGGCACCTGGGCTTGCCAGCGTCGCCGGCGCTGCTGCTCGGTCTGCTCCCACCAGGGCGGGCTCCCGCGCTCCCCCAGAGCCACCTTCGCGGCCTGCACCCCGGCCCGCGCCGCCGCCTCGCCCTCGGTGCCCTTGGTGCGACGGACCTCCCGTCGCCACGCCATCAGCACGCGGGTCAGCTCGGCTCGGCGCGCCTCCGGGATCATCGGGTCCGTCGCACGCCACCGGCGGCCGTCGATCAGGAAGTGGTGACCGTCGTCGGTCAGCTCGGGCATCGCTGTGGATAGCCTGCGGGCCCGAACCGGAAACCGGGTATCCGCGACGGCGTGGTGGCATCGCTTCGACGGCAGCTGCGAGACAGCATCCGGGACATGGCGACCGCACGCGGCCCGGAAAGCAGCATCTGCCCCTCCGACGCGGCGCGGGCTGTCGGTGGCCAGGACTGGCGCGACCTGATGGACGACGCCCGCGACTGCGCGCGCGAACTGGCCCGAGCCGGCCAGGTGGAGATCACCCAGCGTGGTGAGGTGCTGGATCCCGACGCACAGTGGCGTGGACCGGTGCGTATCCGCATAGTGCGCCGCTGAACGGGTATCGCTGGCTGATGACTGCACCTGGTTCCCCTGATTCCGATCAGCACGACGCGGACGTCCCGCCCGCCAATCCGGCCTACGCGACCCCGCCCCCGGACGGGCTGCCCGACGCCGAGAGTGCGGACACCGACTAAGCGGATTTGAGGGTGCCGTGCGCGGCCTTTTCGGTGCGGATGTCCACCGGGAGTTTGCGGACGTCGATCATCCGGCGCATCCACAGCCGGGCCGGCTCCTCGACGAAGTGATACAGCAGCGCTGAGGCGGCCAGGGCCCCGAGGATCAACCCCGCCACCACCCCTTTGGCCCACCAGCTGGGCACCAGCACGATCTCGAACTGGAGCACCGCCCAATTCCAGGCGGTGTGCACGATCTCGTGCACCATGTAGAGACAGAACGAGATGTGCCCCAGATAGACCATCGGCCGCCACGACAGCAGAGTCGGCAGGCTGCCCGCGCCGACGGCAAGCGCGACCACGAACGGGACGAACAGCACGTCCACCAAGCCCACCGAGTCGTAGATCCGCGGCGAGGGGTTGGCGTCGAACCAGTAGAGCAGGCCCACGATGGCCGCCACCAGTCCCAGCGAGGTCCAGCCCGAAATTCGGCGGGAGCGGTCAGTGGGCCGCAGCTTGCGGACCGCGGCGCAGGCCAGAGCCCCCGCGGTGAACTGCATGACGATGCGGGGCAGCCAACTCCACGGCGAGTAGAAGTAGCCGCTGGCCAGCAGCAGCATGATCGGGGGCAGCGACGCCGCAACTGCCAGCAGGATCAGCCCGCGGGCGCGGGTGGCCTGGCTGATCCGGAAGATCACCAGGATCAGCGCCCCGAACAGTAGGTAGGCCAGCCATTCTGCGCTGATGGACCAGGCCGGCCCGTTCCAACTGGTGCCGTCGAAGAACGGCACGGACCACAACTGCACCATGAAGAACTGCGACAGATAGTTACCGGCGGTGAGTTCGTGGACGGCCTCGCTGGGAATGTGGCCGACGTAGAGGGTGAAGATGATCCACAGCGCAGCCAGGTGCATGGTCACCAGGTAGATGGGCCAGACGCGGGCCAGCCGTAACCACAGGAAGTGCAGGGTGGCTCTGGTGGACCAATGCGGCCCCATCTTGTCCAGGTAGCTCCAGGTCAGCACGAACCCGCTGAGGATGAAGAACAGGTCCACGCCCTGGGCGCCACTGTTGAGGACGGGTGCCAGCGCGGAGCGGAAACCAGGTGCTGCCTGCTCCAGCAACGGACGGAAGTGGAACAGCACAACCCATAGGGCAGCCACGATGCGCAAGCCGGACAGGGCTTTGATCTCTCCGGTGCGCACAAGACTCTTTCGTGTGGATTTCTGCAGGTTTCGATTCGGCGTCGGCGGTTCGGACGATACCAGCGAGGGGGTGGCGTCGCGGTGCCCCGACGCGCCCCCGGCGGTGTGTTCACAGGGAATAACCACTATCCGGTGACGTTGCCGGACACATGCGAGCCATCGTCTACAACCCCCGCGCCCGAGCCGATCTCGACTTCGCCGACGTCGCGGAACCGCAGCCGGCGGCGAATGAGGCCCTCATCGAAGTGCGAGCCATCGGGCTGAACTTCGGGGAGATCCATTGGGTCGACTTCGCCCGGCAGCCTGGGGAGATTCCCGGCTGGGACAGTGCGGGTGTGGTCCTGCAGGCAGCCGCCGACGGCTCGGGTCCGCCGCCCGGCACCCGGGTGGTGGGATTCGGTCCGGCGGCGGGATGGGCGCAGCGCCGGGCGGTGGCGACGCAGAACCTGGCTACGTTGCCCGACCGCGTCGACTTCGAGGAGGCGGCGGCGGTACCCGTGGCCGGCGTCACGGCGCTGCAGGCGCTGCGCGCCCTCGGTCCGATCGTCGGGCGCCGCGTCTTGATCACCGGCGCCTCGGGCGGTGTCGGTCGCTTCGCGGTCCAGATAGCGGCCCGGGCCGGCGCCCATGTCATCGCCGCGGTGGGGAGCCGGGCGCGCGGGGCGGGACTGACCGAGCTGGGCGCGGACGAGGTTGTCGTCGGCCTGGCCGAAGTCGACCAGCCGGTCTTCGGAGTACTGGACAACGTGGGCGGCGAATTGCTGGACGAGGCCTTCCGGTTGGTCGGCGAAGGCGGGTCGGTGCAGTCCATCGGGATGGCGTCCGGGCGACCCACCACGATTGACTTCGAGGCGCACCGGCGCCTCGGCGTGCACAAGCGCATCGAACCGTTCACCGTGCGCCTGCCGCTGCGCGACGATCTGAACCACCTGCTGACGCTGCTGGAACGCGGCGACCTGGACCCGCAGATCGGTCTACGCGACAGCTGGGACACCATTGCGGACGCCGCCGAGGCGCTGCTGGGCCGCCGCGTTGCGGGAAAGGCGGTGTTGACGGTCAGCTGACCCGCGGGATTCCGTTGCGCAGGTTGTTGTCGGCGAAGGCGCCGCGGAACTCCGCCGCGGGGTGCGAGTCCGGCAACCTGTCCCCCTTGCCCAGCAGCTTGTGCCGCAGCGTTCCCGATTTCTCGGTGGTGATCAGGCCACGCTCACGCAACGTGGGGAACAGCCGGTCGGCCACTTCCTGGAATGAGCCCGGAACGGTGGCGTGGTAGACGTTGATGCCGTTGACGCCCGCGTCGCGCCAGTCTTCGAGGCGATCCGCGATTTCACTGGCGGTGCCCACCACGCGGTTGGCACCCTCCATCACCCAGGCCAGATCCCGGATGGTCGGCTCCGCATTGCCCGACGACTCCGCGGCCCACCGGGCGTAGCTCTTCACTCCGGTGAACTCCCCCAGTTCGCTCAGCGGGGTGTCGAGCGGATGGCTGCCCGCGTCGATGCCGGCGTCACCGAGGGCATGCAGCGCAACACCTTCCAGATCGAGGTAACGCTTGATCTCGTCGTTGCGCCGTACCGCCTCGGCGTGGGTGTCGCCGATGACGAAGGACAGTCCCTGCGCGAAGGTGATGTCGTCGGGGTCGCGTCCGTTGTCTGCGGCCAGTCGGCGCGTCTCCGTCGTCAGTGTGTGCGCGGCTTCGGGATTCGGGCTGCTGATATAAACGCCCTCCGCGTTGCGCGCCGAGAACAGCTGCCCGGCCGGCGAGGAGCCGGCCTGGAACAGCACCGGGGTGCGCTGCGGGGACGGCGAGGAAAAGTGTGGGCCCTCCACGGTGTAGCGCTTGCCGACATGGTTGATCTTGTGGATCTTGCCCGGGTCGGAGTGGATTCCCCGTTCTTTGTCCTGGACCAGGGCGTCGTCGTCCCAGGAACCCTCCCACAGCTTGTAGGCCACCTCGACGTACTCATAGGCCCATTCGTAGCGCTCGTCGTGGGCGAGGGTGCCCTCGTGACCGAAGCTGCGGAACATGTTCTCGTTGAAGCTGGTCACGATGTTCCAGCCGAGTCTGCCGTCGGTGTAGTGATCCAGTGACGACATCCGCCTGGCGAAGTCGAACGGGTGGTCCTGGATGATCGAACTGGTGAACACGATGCCCAGGTTCTCGGTGGCCGCCGCCAGCGCCGAAGCCAGCACCGACGGGTCGTTCACCGGTATCTGGATGCCCGCCTCGACGGCCTTGCTCCAATTGCCGTTCCACGTCTGGCGCAGACCGAAGACATCGGCGAAGAACAACAGGTCGTAGCCGGCCTTGTCGACCTGCGCGGCCAGCGACGTCCAGTGCCGCAGTTCGTTGAACTTGTGGTTCTGCGCTTCCGGTGCCCGCCAGAGTCCGTGCAGCACATGAGAAGCGGTGTTCATGACAAACGCCGAGTAGTAGAGCGGCCTCGTGGTGTCAGCCACCGATGGGGCCCAGCGTGTCGCGGATCAGGGCGTTGTCGGTGGTCTCCAGGAACTCGGCGATCTTGGGGTCTTGGAAAGTCTCGATCAGCTTCTGCACGTTCGGATCCTCGAGGTGCTTGTTGCTCACCACGAGTCCGCCCTCGCTACCCGCGGGGGCGGGGTGGCGGGCCAGGATCTGGTCTTCGGTCAGACCGGCGGCGTAGACGTCGGAGATGTGCACGGTGACGGCATCGACGTCGGCGAGGCTGCGCGCCAACTGGCCGATGGGCACCTGGACGAACTCGTAATTCTTCGGATTGGACTCGATGTCGCCCAACTGCGGCAGGCCGTCGATGGTGTCCTTACCTGGCTTCAGTGTGATCTGACCGGCCTCGGCGAGGTCCAGCAGGGCGATGGCCTGGCCGGCCGGGTCGTCGCGCAGGGCGATGCTGGCCCCTGTGGGCAACTCATCCCAGCTGCGGTAGTTGTTCGAGTAGGTGGCCTGATCCCAGGTGAATGTCGGTGCAGCCAGGGTCAATTCGAAACCGTTGGCGGCGATGGCGTCGTTGAGGAACGGCTGGTGCTCGAAGAAGTTGCCGGCGACGTTGCCGGCGTCGACGGCGCGGTTGATCTCGATCAGGTTGTCGATCTGGACCGGTTCGATGGTGATGCCATGATCGGGTGCGACCTCGGTGCTGATGAACTGCAGCAGGTTCTCAGCGGCGATGTCGGTGCTCCAGGTGGCCACTTTCAGATTGGTGCCGAAAGGTTGATCCGCATTGGAGGTGTTGGCGTAGATGATGCCGCCGACGACGGCGGCAATGGCCACCCCGCCACCGGCAAGCTTCAACACCAGCGGCCTGCGGCCACGCTTCTTGGTTTCGATCGCGATGGTCACAGTTTTCCTAACGGGTGAGTGCGGCGACCGCGCGGTCACCGACAAATTGGACGACCTGGATGGTGACGATCAACGTGATGACCGTGGCGATCATGATGTTGTCGTCAAAACGGTTGTAGCCGTATGTGATTGCAAGGTTGCCGATGCCGCCGGCGCCGATGGATCCGGCGATGGCCGAGTATTCGATCATGGCGATGGTGTTGACCGTCAGCGCTCCGGCCAGTGCGGGCAGCGCCTCGGACAGCTGCACCGAGCGGATCACCTGTACCGCCGAACCGCCACTGGCCTGCCCCATGTCGGTGACGTCGGGGCGGACGTCACGCAACGCGTTCTGCACCAGCCGTGCGAAGAACGGAACGCCGGCAACGGTCATCGGCACGATGGCGGCGGGAATGCCGATGGTGGTGCCCACGATGAAGCGGGTGACCGGGATGATCGCCGCCATCAGGATCAGGAACGGCAGCGAGCGCCCGATGTTGACGATCGTGTTGAGCACCCGGAACACCCGGGGGTCCGGGAACAGACCCAATCCCGACGTGTTGTGCAGGACGATGCCCACCGGGGTGCCGATCAGCACCACCAGCGCCATGGTGACCGCCACCATCACCCAGGTCTGGCCGTAGGCCGGCAGCAACAGGCTGGGCACGTTCGCCCACGGGGTGTTGAAATCCTCGATGGCCAGCAGGGTCGTCACGCGACGGCCTCCGCCACAGGTGCTGTGGTGGCGCGCACGTGCAGTCCGCGATCGGTGAGGTAGTCACGGAAGCCCCGCGGTGCTGCCGGTGCAATGGCCAGCACGGCGCGACCCACCGCGATTCCTCGGATGGCCTCGACGCTGGCGCTGAGCACACTGACTGTCGCGTCGGCGATCCCCGGAGCGGCGGAGATCGTCGTCAACCAGTCCAGCGGTACGTCCCGTGAGGCGTAAGAGACCTCCCACACCTCGCCGTCGCCGCGCACCGGCACGCTCGGCCGGTCCGGCAGCAGTTCGTGTGCGAGCAGTGACGTCGGATCCAGGATGACGTCCTCGACCGACCCGCTCTCGATGATCCGTCCGTCGTCGATGCGGGCCACTGAGTCGGCGATCTCGCGGACCACCTCCATCTCGTGCGTGATCAAGATGATGGACAGCCCGTACTCGTCTCGCAGATGGCTCAGCAGCCCGAGAATCTGCTTGGTGGTGCTCGGATCGAGGCCGGAGGTGGCCTCGTCGGAGAGCAGATTCGCGGGCCCCAGCGCCAGCGCCCGGGCGATGCCCACACGTTGCTTCTGCCCGCCCGAGAGCTGGGCTGGATAGAACCCGCTGCGATCGGTGAGACCCACCCGATCCAGCAGTTCGGCGACCCGCGACTGGATGGCATTGTCGGTGGCGTGCAGGTATTCCAGTGGCAGCGCGACGTTCTGGGCGACCGTGCGGCGGCGCAGCAGCGGTGCCGACTGGAAGATCACCCCGACGCTACGACGTGCGGTAAGCAGCTCGGCTCCGTCGATGCGGGTGAAGTCCTTGCCGTCCACTCGGACCGTGCCGCTGGTCGGGCGCTCCAGAAAGCTCACACATCGGGACAGGGTGCTCTTGCCGGCACCACTGGGTCCCACCACCGCCAGGATCTCCCCGCTGCCGACCGACAGGGTGATGTCGTCGAGCACAGTGCGGTCCCCGAACCGTTTGGTCAGGTTCTCGATCTCGATCATGAACGCTCTCTTGTCGAAAGGAATTGTGGGCGCGTGTGTTTGCGTGGCCGGTCAGGCGCACAGCCGCCCAAGCTACGCAGCTGTCACACAGCCGAGAAGAGTAGGAATCGCACTGATTCCAACGACGGCGCGGAGGTGCCCGCGCAACGCCGATGAGCTGCGCGGACGGTGGATCGTGAGGTTCACCACTGCCGGGGATGGGGCTGTGGGTCCGCTAGCGTGAAAGCAGTTGTCATCAAACAGAACCGAACAGTGAGGCGTCGTGAGCCCGAAGTTCCACTGGTACTTGCCGACACACGGCGACACCACCACCATTGCCGACAACCGAGGGACCGCCGCGGTGCGGAGCCGGTCTCACCTGGAACCCACGCTGCAAAACCTGACGGCGCTCAGCCGAGCGGCCGAGGACTTCGGGTTCGAAGCGGTACTGACGCCCACCGGCTCGCACTGCGAGGACTCCTGGATTGCCACTGCAGCCCTGGCTCAACACACCGAACGGTTGAAGTTCCTGGTGGCCTTCCGGCCGGGCGTGCTGTCACCGAGCCTGGCGGCCGCTCAGGTGAGCACCTACCAGCGGTTCACCGGGAACCGGTTGGCGCTCAACATCGTCACCGGCGGTGACGATACCGAGATGCACCGCTACGGCGACCACATCGACAAGGCCGCGCGGTACCGTCGCACCGGAGAGTTCCTCACCGTCGTGCGCGGGATCTGGGGCAACCCCGAATTCTCCTTTCGCGGTGAGTTCTACGACGTGACCGCCGCGACGACGGCCTATCCCATCGAGCAGGTGCCGACCGTCTACTTCGGCGGGTCCTCGCCGGAGGCGATCGAGGTGGCGGCCCAGCACGCCGATGTCTACCTGACCTGGGGTGAACCGCCGGATCAGGTAGCGGACAAGATCTTTCGGGTGCGCGAAGCCGCCGCCCGGTACGGCCGGACGCTGCGGTTCGGCCTGCGACTGCACTCCGTGGCCCGGCCCACCCACGAGCAGGCCTGGCAGCGGGCCGACGAGTTGATCGCTGGTTTGTCGGCCGAGAAAGTGCGTGCCACCCACGAGCGGTACCTGGCCAGCGGTTCCGAAGGTCAGCGCAGAATGGCGGCGCTGACCACCGGCGAGCTGGTGGATGCGCGCAGCCTCGAGGTCCACCCCGGGCTGTGGGCCGGGCCCAGCCTGCTGCGCGACGGTGCCGGCACCGCCGCCATCGGCAGCTACGAGGAGGTGGCCGCGGTGTTCGACGAATACCGCCGGCTGGGCATTTCCGAGTTCATCCTGTCGGGGTATCCGCAATCGGTCGAGATCGACCACGTCGGACGCGGTGTGCTTCCCCTGTTGGCGTCAGCTCCCGCTGCCGCCCACCTCGGCGGGTAGCGGCGGCCGGTCGTCAACGGGTGTGGCGGGCTCGGCCGGGGCTGCCTCGGGCGCGGCCGGTGTGGCGGTGCCGTGGAAATCCAACATGGTCTCGGAGCGCAGTGTCTGCGAACCGCTGGTGATCTTCAATGCGGCGGAGGTCACGGTGTAGGTGACTCCGTCCCGGGTCGCGGTATAGCTGCCGCCGGATCCGGTTGCGGGCAGAATCAACCGGGCGCCGTCGCGCACCCGCACACCGCGGTACTGCAGGCCGTCTGCCGTCTCGCAGATCGCGACCCGCGAGGTCGATGTACTGCCGAACACCACAGTGTCGGCCACTGATGTACACCGCGCCGTCGAGTCGAGGTACCCCTGGCCGTCGGACGGCGGCGCGGCGTTCGCGGTGGGCGCCGCGAAGACGGCGCCAGCAGCGGCCAAGGATGTCAGCACCATGCGGGAAGTAGCCATTGATATCCAGGTCATCACAACGGCATTCCCGCCTTCAGCATCTGCGGCGGAAACGTGCGTGATCGTCACCGGATTGCAATCGCCGAGTTACCGTCCGGGGGCGGTACTCGCTGACGCATACTGCCGACCATGAGCTGCCGACGTCTCGTTGCTGTGAGCACCCTGGTGTCGATGTTCTGCGCTGGCATCGCGAGCCCCGCGTGGGCCGGCCCGCAAGCATCGGC